>NZ_JAEPBG010000009.1 GCF_016632335.1 Noviherbaspirillum pedocola | reverse complement strand
TTTGCTTCGCCAAAAGAAGTAACCAAGAAAAGGCGACCCCGGAGATTGCGCCCCGCTGCGCGGGGTCCCCGTGCCGTCGATGCCCGGAGCGGGGCGCGGCTAAACTCGCTACGCTGCGCTTCGCTCAAACAGACGCCGCACCTTTTCCCGCTCCGGGCATCGCCGTCACGGCGCAATCAACGGGGTTAAAAGCAACTGCAACTGCAACGACAACTGCAAAGGCAAAGGCAAAGGCAAAGACACTGCACCTGCACCTGCACCTGCACCTGCACCGCAACAGTATCCGGGGTCTCAACAACGCTTCCCGGAAGTCTTGCAAGGGCAGCCCATGATTACCATCAACAGCCTCGACATCAACGCGCTGATCGCATCCTACCTGTGGTGCTTCACCCGCATCATGGGCCTGATCGCGATCGCGCCGCTGTACGGCAACCAGGGCATACCGGCCACGGTCAAGGTACTGCTCGGCGCGCTGCTATCGGCCATCGTCGCGCCTGGCCTGCCGCCGATTGCCTATGCCGATCCGATGTCCTTGTCCGGCATGCTGATCCTCGCGCAGCAATTCCTGATCGGCCTGGCGATGGGCTTCGCGATGCGCTTGATCTTCACCGCGGTGGAGCTGGCCGGCGAACTGGCCAGCATGACCATGGGCCTGGGCTTCGCCAGCTTCTTCGATCCGCAGTCGCAGGGCCGCACCGCAGCCATCAGCTCGCTGCTGTCGCTGTTGACGCTACTGGTGTACCTCGCTTCGAATCTGCATCTGGCGCTGCTGTCGGCACTGGTGGACAGCTTCATCAGCGTGCCAATCACCAGCTCGCCGATTGGCGTCTCCGCCTTTCGTCTCATCGCCGGCTGGGGTGGCCGCATCTTTTCCGCTGGCGTGCAATTGTCGCTGCCGGTGGTTGCCGCGCTCCTGATCGTCAACATGGCACTGGCGGTACTGTCGCGCGCGGCGCCACAGCTCAATCTGTTTGGCGTGGGCTTTCCAGTAACGCTGTCGGTAGGATTGCTGATGCTCGCATTCGCACTACCCTACCTCGCGTTGCCGCTGGATCGCATGTTTGCCGATGGCTTCGGCATGATCCGGCAATTGACCGCAGCACTGCCCAAGACTTGAGGCGGGGCCGCCATGGATTTCGATGCGGTTCATTCCGATTGGAACGCATCCCCGCATCCAAGCACTAAAAGCCGCTCTTTCCCATTACGGCTTCTTTCTGAAGGATTCCATGTCCAATCACATCCCCCGATTGCCAATCGACGTCAACAGCCAACCAGCATTACCGCAAGCGATTCCCAGGACGTCGAAAGGGACTACTCCTTCGATAAGCTTTGCGCGATGCCCATTCCTCCATGTACCGCGAGCGAATATGCAGCCCTCAAGGACAACTTGTTCGTCAACGGCCCTATCGTCTGTTTATCTGATCAGGTCAAGGCAGGTGCGCTGGCGATGGAATTTCTCAGGAATGGCAAGACTACGGTCATGAATGGGCCGTGCAAGCGCTCCCGCCGGCATCAGTCATGGAATCCCTGGTATAAGCCGACACCGTGTCGGCACCGCCTTACAGGTAATTGAACAGCGACAGCCCGGTCACCTTCACGAAGCTTTGCTGAGAAGCCTGCAGCGTGGTCTGCTTCTGCGTGAACTCCGAGATCGCCTTCACATAGTCAACGTCCTGCACCGCCGACAGTTCCTGCGAGTAGTTCAGATCGCGCGCGCTGCCAAAGTCATCGAGATTATCGAGTTCCTTCATGCGCGAGCCCACGGAGGCGCGCGCCGTCAGCACGTTATCCAGCGCATGGTCGATGTTGGAAGTTGCCAGCGACAGGTTCTGTTCCATTGGTGTGGCGCCGCTGGCAACGGACTTGCCGGTCTGCAGCGCGCCAATCAGATCGCTGACGGTTTTGAAGATGCTCTGCGTTGGCTGCGGCTTGACCGTAATGCTGTCACCGTTGGCGGGGGTGCCGGTCGGCGTCAGTTGCAGGCCGTCGAAGGTAATCGGCTGGCCAGCCGCATAGGCGGCGTTCACTAGCGGCGTGCCGGCATGAGCGGGATCGAGCGTTGCGTCAAAGACCGAGTAATTGCCGCCGCTAAACACGATCTCGTAGTTATGGCCGGTCAGCTTGGCAGCGTCGACCACGGCCAGCGATGACACCGTCGCGCCGCCGCTGGCGCTGGTGGTATTGACCCCGGTGGCCGGGATGTTCATGAAAAGCGCGTCGCCGCTGTCGCCCACGGCAATCTGCCGATTCGTGCTGACCTGCAGTGCCTTGTCGCCAGTGTCGCCGACATATTGCGTGGCGCCGCCGCTGCCGGTGAAGGGCTGGCTGCGGTCGCGATAGCCGGCGAACAGGTAGTTGCCGGTGCTGCCCTGGCTGTTGGCCAGGGACACGAGCTGCTCGAGCTGATTCTGCAGAGAAGTGGCGATATCGCGGCGCGAGGCATCGTCGAGCGCGCCGCTACCCGCGGCGATCGCATTGTCGCGGATGTCCTGCAGCAGGCTGGTAACGCTGGTCAGCGAAGTCTCTTCTTCCTGCAGCGCATTGCGCGCGCTGGTGCGGTTGGTCGTCAGCTGCGTGTTCTGGCCCTGCCCCGCGGACAGATCCAGCGCGCGGCCGGCGCCGAGCGGATCGTCGGATGGCGACACGATGCGCTTGCCGGTGGAAAGCTGTTGCTGAATCTTCGACAGATCGGAAGTCAGGTCGCTGATGCGCGAGGTGCCGCTGGAGAAGATCGTGGAGGTGGCGATGCGAAAGCTCATGGGGGTTCTCCGCGCTGGCGCTAGTTGCCGCCCAGCGACATCAATACCTGGAACATGTCGTCGGCGGCCTTCATGACCTTGCCGGCGGCCTGGTAAGCCTGCTGGTACTTCAGAAGATTCGACGCTTCCTCGTCGAGGTTCACGCCCGAGACGCCCTGCTGCGCGGCCAGCGCCGAATCGTATTGCGCATCGGCTGCCGCGCTGGCGGTCTGCACTTCTCTGGCCTTGTTGCCGACCTGGCTCACCAATTGCGAATACGCGCCCTGGAAGCTGACGCCGCCGGTGGTGCTGGTGTTCTGCAGCTTGGCCAGCGCCAGCGCGTTGCGGTTGTCGCCGGTCTTGTCGGCGCCGGTCGGGCCAATAGCGAAGTTGTCGCCCGCGGCCGGATTGCCGCTGATCTGCACCGTCCAGCCGTTGTAGCTGATGTCGCTGCCCGCGGTATAGGTCTGGTTCGCTGCCGGCAGGCCGGGGCCGGTGCCATTGACGGTATAGGTCGTCGGCGAGGTGAAGCTGATCGTCACCGGATTGCGCAGCGTGCCGCTGGGGTCGCCTGACACGGTGCCGGCCGAGATCGTGCCGGTGCCGGTATTGGCGGACGCTGCTGTGACACTGACCGCGCCGGCGGCGGCGAACTTGGCCGGGTCCGAAATCGCAACCGAGATGCCGCCCGCGGCAGAGGCGCCGGCGATCGTCGGCCGGACCAGAAAGCTGTCGCCCGCGGCGAAACTGCCGGTGGAACCGAGGCCGAAGGTCACGCCATCCAGGCTGGTCGGCGATCCGGTGTAAGACTTGTTGTCCGACAGGCGCAGCACGGTCCAGGTCGCCGGTGGGCCACTCGAATCGATCTTCAACTGGTAATCGCTGCCGGTGAGCTGGCTGGGATCGTTGATCGTGGCCGTGGCGGTGGCGGTCTTGTCGGCATTGTGGCTGCTGGCGGTCACCACCGGCTGGGCGACGGTGAAGATGTCGCCGCCGGGCTGGCCATAGGCATCGTTGCCGAGCCGGTTCTGCGCATTGAGCGCGGATCCGACCGTGATGGCGATGCGCCCGAGCGCGTTCTGCGCCGTATCCAGCGTCTGCGCGCGAAAGGCCACGATGCCGCCGAGATTGCCGCCGGTGAGGCTGTTCTCGGCGAGCTGCACCGTCTGGCCATTGCCGCTGGTGTAGGCCACTTCCATGCGCGAGCTGTCGGTGTCCGAAGGGGCGAGCGACAGGTTGTAATTCTTCGCGCCGACAACGATCGGCTGACCGTTGCCGATCATGACGTTGTAGGTATTGCCCTGCTTGACGACGCTGACCTTGATCTCCTGCGCCAGCTGGGCCACCGCCTGGTCGCGCTGGTCGAGCAGATCGTTCGGCGAATTGCCGTTGGCCTCGGCTTTCTCGATGTTGTCGTTCAGCTTGGCAATCTGCTGCGCATAGCCATTGATGTTGGACACGCTGCCCTGCATCGCGCCGTTGATGCCCTGACGCATGTCGGCAAGCTGGGTGTTCATGTCCTGGAAGCGACCGGCCAGGCTGTTGGCCGAAGACAGCGCGGCCTGGCGCGCCGCGGCCGAACCCGGATCAGCGGCCATGCCCTGCATGCTCGAAAAGAAATCCTGCAGCACCGGCGTCAGTCCGCTGGTGGAATCGGCCAGCATGTTGTTGACCTGCGAGATCTGCGCCGAATAGGTATTGCTCTGGCCCTTGCTGATCTGCGCATTCAACACCGCGCTGCTGAGGAACTGGTCATAGACGCGCGCGATGCCGGAGACCTGCGTGCCCTTGCCGACATAGCCGAAACCGGTGTCCTGGCCGACCGCGGCCTGTTGCGTCACCACCTGGCGGGTATAGCCGGCGGTGTTGGCGTTGGCGATGTTGTGGCCGGTCGTGACCAGGCCCGCCTGCGCGGCGTTCAGGGCGCTTTGTCCGACGCTCAGGATGCTGGACATGGATGTGGCTTCCTCGTGTGTGTGATGGTGATTACGGCCGCGCGCGGCGGAACTTTAGGGAAGCGTTGGTTGGGCTCGTAGGTTGGGCTGGCAAGCCCAACGGGAGTCCGCACAAGGGCGAGCTTCATGTCGGGCTTGCCAGCCCAAGCTACCGAAGGAAACTCAACGGGAGTCCGCACGCCATCGACCTTCATGTTGGGCTTGTCAGCCCAACCTACGCATCTCGGCTTCACGCCGACAATGACCCCTTGATGATCCGCGACAGCTTCGCCGCATACTGCGGATCGGTCGCATAGCCGGCGCGCTGCAGTCCCTGCGCAAAGCCGGTGGCGTCGCCGCCGGCGGCAATGACGTTCTGGTAGCGCGGATTGTTCTTCAGCGTGCTGGCGTAATCGCGGAAGGAATCGGCGTAGGAATCGTAGGCGCGAAAGCTTTCCATGCGCTTCTGCGGCACGCCGTGCACATATTCGGTGGTTGCCACCTGCACCGTCTTGCCCTTCCAGCCCGGGCCGGCCTTGATGCCGAACAGGTTGTGGCTGCTGCTGCCGTCGGGATTGCGGATCTCGCGCTTGCCCCAGCCGGTTTCCAGAGCCGCCTGGCCGAGCATGAACTTGGCCGGGATGCCGGTGCTGCGGCTGGCTTCCTCGGCATGCGACATCAGCTTGTCCTGGAACTGCGCCACATGCGCTGGCCGCGGCGGATAAGGCTTGACGCTGTTTGGCGGTAGCGCGGCGGACGCATTGCCCGATGCGGTCTTGCCTGGCGGCGGCGTATCCGACAGCCCGGTCGTGGCCGAGCTTGTGGCTGCGTCAGCCGCATTGCCCGCCGCATTGGCCGCGCCGCCAGCCTTCACCGCATCCGGCGACATGCCGGCATTGTTGGCCAGCTGGCGCATCAGCGCATCCGCCAGGCCCAGGCCGTTGCCGGCGAACTTGTCGCTGATCTTCTGGTCCAGCATCGAGGTGTACATGCGGCTCTGCTGGCTGTCGAAAGGACTGTCCTGAGGCGTCGCGTCGCGCATGCTCTTCAGGACCATGTTCATGAACAGCGCTTCGAACTGATGCGCGGCGGTCTTCAGCGCTTCCGGCGAGTTCTGCTGGGCCGAGCGGCGCAGCGCCGACAGGTCGGCGGTGTCGGTGCTGCCGGCGGAGATGCGGGTGGGATCGATGTTCATGGCGGCACGGGGCTCAGATGATTTCCAGGTCCGCGCGCAGCGAGCCGGCGGCCTTCATTGCCTGCAGAATCGCCAGCAGGTCCTGCGGCGTGGCGCCGATCGCGTTCAGCGCTTTGACCACCTCGGCCAGGGATGCCGAGCGCTTCAACAGCACTACCTTGCCCGGGTCCTTGGTGATTTCGATCTGCGAGTTCTGCACGCCCACGGTCTGGCCGTTGGACAGCGGCGCCGGCTGGCTGACGCTGTTGTTGGTGTTGATCACCACCGACAGATTGCCGTGCGCAACCGCGCAGGTATCCAGCGTCACCGCCTGGTTCATCACCACCGAGCCGGTGCGGGCATTGACGATGACCTTGGCCGCAGTCTGCGCCGGCACCACGTCCAGGCTTTCCAGCGCGCCGAGGAAAGCCACGCGCTCGCTGCTGCCGCCGGGGCTGCGCACGCGGATCACGCGACCGTCCTGGGCCTGCGCGGTGTCTTCACCGAAGCGGCGGTTGATGGCGTCGACCACCTTGCTGGCAGTGGAGAAATCGCTTTCGTTCAATTCCAGCGTGATGCTGTTGTTCGCGCCCAGCGAATTGGCCACGGCGCGTTCCACGGTGGCGCCGCCGGAGATGCGGCCCACCGACAGATGATTGATCTGCGCGCTGCTGCCCGCGGCCGCCGCGCCCACGCCGCCGACCAGCACATTGCCCTGCGCCATGCCGTAGATCTGGCCATCGGCGCCCTTCAGGGGCGTCATCAGCAGCGTGCCGCCGCGCAGGCTCTTCGCATTGCCCATCGAGGACACCGTCACATCCAGGGTCTGGCCCGGCTGCGCGAACGGCGGCAGCGCGGTGGTCACCATCACCGCGGCCACGTTCTTCAATTGCAGCGTATTGGTCGGCGGCAGGTTCACGCCCATGTTCTGCAGCATGCTGATCACGCTTTGCACCGTGAACGGTGTCTGCGTGGTCTGGTCGCCGCTGCCGTCGAGGCCGACAACGAGGCCATAACCGATCAGCTGGTTCTGGCGCACGCCGCCGATGCTGGCCAGATCCTTCAGGCGCTCGGCATGCGCGAGCCCGGCGTTGAGCAGAACGGCGCACAGCAGCGCCCGGAAGAGGAATTTCATAGGCATGGCAAATCTCAGAACGGCAGCACCGACAGGAAGAAGCGGCCGAGCTGCGACACGACTTCGACCGGATCGATGCGGGTATTGGTGCGGTATTCCACGCGCGCGTCGGCGACCTGGGTCGAGGACACCTGGTTGCCGTTGACGATGGTGTCCGGGTTGACCACGCCGGAGAAGCGGATGTACTCCGCGCCCTTGTCGAAGGCCACCTGCTTTTCGCCGGACACCGCGAGGTTCCCGTTCGGCAGCACTTCGTTGACGGTGACGGTGAGCGTGCCGGTGAAGGTATTGCTGGAGCTGGAAGCCGACTTGTCCTCGTACTTGTTGTTGGTGTTGGCGTTCACACCCATGTCGCCGGTCACGGCCGCGCTCAGGCCAAGCAGGTTCTTCACGCCGTAGCTGGCATTGCTGGCCTTGTCGCCGGTGGCGCTGCCGGTCTTGCCCGCGCTGGTTTTCTCGTTGATGACGATGGTTAGCACATCGCCGACCATGCTGGCGCGGCGGTCGCCAAACAGCGGCCGGTAGGAAGCGGCCTGGAAGATCGCGCCATTGGCAACCGGCACCACCGGCGCGGTCTGCGGCCGGGTGCTGGTCGGACGCTGCACGATGGTCTCGGGCACCGAGGTGCAGGCCGACAGCGCCGCAAGCGCTGCGGCGGCGATCAGAACGAGTTGCGCGAGACGGGCGGTATGGCTGGTACGGATGGACATGCTGGCTTCCTGTGTCATCACAGCTGCGTGAGCTTTTGCAGCATCTGGTCCGAAGTGGTGATGGCCTTGCTGTTGATTTCGTAGGCGCGCTGGGTCTGGATCATGTTCACCAGCTCTTCGGCCACATTCACGTTCGAGGTCTCGACATAGCCCTGCGACAGCATGCCGGCGCCGTTGGTGCCGGGCGTGTTGGTGCTCGGATTGCCCGATGCCGTGGTCTCGACATACAGGTTCTCGCCGCGCGACTCCAGGCCGGCCGGATTGATGAAGGTGGCCAATTGCAGGCTGCCGACCTGCACCGGGCTCGCGCTGCCGGGCTGCGTCACCGACACCGTGCCGTCGCGCCCGATGGTCAGGCTTTGCGCATTGGCCGGAATCGTGATCGCCGGCTGCACCACGAAGCCGCTGGAAGTCACCAGCTGTCCCTGGCTGTCGGTCTGGAACGAGCCGTCGCGGGTATAGGCGGTGGTGCCGTCGGGCAGCGTCACCTGAAAGAAGCCCGCGCCCTGGATCGCCACGTCCTTGTCATTGCTGGTCTGCTGCAGATTGCCTTGCGTGTGAATGCGCTCGGTAGCGACGGTGCGCACGCCGGTGCCGATCTGCAGGCCCGACGGCAGCTGCGTCTGCTGCGAGGAATTCGCGCCGGGCTGGCGCAGGTTCTGGTACAGCAGGTCCTCGAACACCGCGCGCGAGCGCTTGAAGCCGCTGGTCGATACGTTCGCCAGGTTGTTGGCGATAGTGTCCATCTGCGTCTGCTGCGCATCCAGGCCAGTCTTAGCGATCCAGAGTGATTTGATCATGGTGAGCGTCGCGGCATCGCCGCCTTGTTCGATTGACGCTCATTTTGACCGGTGTTGCACTCCGGCAAAATGGGGAGCTGATGGGGAATTGCCTGTTACTTCGGGGGATGATGGGCGGCGTGAGGGAAGCGTAGAAGCGTAGGTTGGGCTGACGAAGGAAGCCCAACATGCCCGCGGTCCGCAGGCCGTCGACATTGGCTCGCAGGCTGGGCTGCAAGCCCCACATGCTCTTGACCTGCGGGCGCCCGACGTTGGGCTTGCAGCCCAACCTACGAGCACTACGCATGATGCGCGGATCAGCTCAAGGCGAGCAGCTGGCTGGCCTTGGTCTCGTTGCTCTCGGCGTTCTTCATCAGGTTCATCTGCATTTCGAACTGGCGCGACAGGCTGATCATGTTGACCATGGCATCGGCCGCGTTGACGTTGCTGCCTTCCAGGGCGCCGCCGATCATCACCACGTTGGCGTCGGCATCCACCGCGCTCGCATCCCTGGTGCGGAACAGGCCATCGTCGCCGCGCGCGAGATTGTTTTCCGGCGGATTGACCAACTTGATGCGGCCGAGGATGGTCGGCGGCTGGTTTGCGGCGATGCCGGTAATGGTGCCGTCTTTCGCAATCGACACGGCGGTGTTGGGCGGAATGCTGATTGGGCCGCCGTCACCGAGCACCGCATCGCCGCGCTGGGTCAGCAGCTGGCCGTTCTCGGATAGCTTCAGGCTGCCGTTGCGGGTATAGGCTTCGCTGCCGCTGGCGGTCTGCACCGCGAACCAGCCCTTGCCTTGCACCGCCACATCGAGCGTGCGGCCGGTCTGCTGCACCGAGCCCGGCGTGAAATCGGTGCCGACCGTGGCGTCGACCACGAAGGACTGGGTCGGCAGCGGATTTCCCTGCACCGGCACCGCGCGGAAGGCATCCATCTGCGCGCGGAAGCCGGTGGTGGTGGCGTTGGCGAGGTTGTTGGAGACGTTGGCCTGCTGGTCGAGGATGTGTTTGGCGCCGGTCATGGCGGTGTAGATCATGCGGTCCATACTTTGCTCCCTATCCTGATGTCTTTGATGCCAGGCTGTTCGCCTTGTTGTCGCGGCTCTTGCTGTTGCTGTTGCTGTTGCTGTTGCTGTTGCTGTTGCTGTTGCTGTTGCTGTTGCTGTTGCTGTTGCCTTTAATCCCGTTGATCGCGCCGTGGCGCCGGGCCCTGAAGCGGATAAGGTGCGGCGTCTGTCTGAGCGAAGCGCAGCGTAGCGAGTTTAGCCGCGCCCCGCTTCAGGGTTCGGCGCCACGGGAACCCCGCGCAGCGGGGCGCGATCTCCGGGTCGCCTTTTCTTGGTTACTTCTTTTGGCGAAGCAAAAGAAGTGACCCGGCTGCCGGGCCGGGACCCGGCTAGTTCGCCAAGCAAGATGGCCATATTGGGGCACCGGGCCTCAGCCTCCGAGCAAGCGAGCCTTTCAATCCAAGCCTCAATCACGCGAGGACCAAGGCAAGAGCATGCCCCTTCAACCACATCACTCCGGTGATGCAATACGTCCATCCACTCCTTGACCTAGCCGGGTCTCGCCCCGGCAGGCGAGTCACTTCTTTTGCTTCGCCAAAAGAAGTAACCAAGAAAAGGCGACCCCGGAGATTGCGCCCCGCTGCGCGGGGTCCCCGTGCCGTCGATGCCCGGAGCGGGGCGCGGCTAAACTCGCTACGCTGCGCTTCGCTCAGACAGACGCCGCACCTTTTCCCGCTCCGGGCATCGCCGTCACGGCGCAATCAACGGGGGTTAAAAGCAACGGCAACGGCAACGACAGCGGCAACTGCAACTGCAACTGCAACGACACTACAACAACAACTGCGAATACCTTACCTTGCGGTCAGCAGCTTCGCGTGAAGTGCAAATACCACCAGCCGCTATCGCCACCACCGCGTGGGCTGCGCCCACCCTACGAAACTTGCATGGGCTGCGCATCAACTCGCATGCCCTACCCCTTTGCATGCCCTACCCTTTCATTACCTCAGATTCACCAGCGTCTGCATCACCTGGTCCTGCGTCTTCACAGTCTGCGCATTGGCCTGATACACCCGCTGCGCAGTAATCATGTTCACCAGCTCGGCAGTGAGGTCGACGTTGGAATCCTCTACCGCGGAAGCCTGCAGCTTGCCGAAGGTGCCCGAACCTGGCGTGGCTACCAGCGGCTGGCCGGAGGAAGAGGTCTCGGCCCAGACGTTATTGCCCAGCGGCTGCAGGCCGTTGACGTTGGTGAAGTTGGCCAGCACCACCTGCCCCAGCGTGGCCGACTTGCCATTGCTGTAGCGGCCGGTAATGGTGCCGTCGTCGCCGGTGGTGAAGCCGGTCAGGTGGCCGGCTGCATAACCGTTCTGGGACAGCGAATTGACGGTAAAGGCGGAGCCGTATTGCGTAGTACCGGTGAAATCGATCTGCGGCGAGAAGGCCGCCGCGCCACCGGAAGCCGGGATCGGCGCGGAGAACGGCAGCGTGGCCTTGCTCGCCGCGGTCAGCGCGCCGGTGGTGTCGAAACTCAGCGTGCCGATCTTGCCGCCAGCCGGCGTGGTCACCAGCGGCACATCGTCCGCTACCGCATACACATCCCAGTTGCCGCTGCCGGCATTCACATAGAAGGTCTGCAGCACATGCGAGTTGCCAAGGCTGTCATAGACCGAGACCGAGGTCGCATTGTTGTAGCTGGTCGGGTCGGTCGCCGAAAACGGCGTGGTGGCGGGAATGGCCTGGGTGGAATCGAGATTGAGGGCCTGATTGACCGACTTCGTCACCGCCGGCGGCAGGTCGGCGGTGGAGATCTGCAGCTTCTGCGGCGAGCCGGTGGACAGCACGCCGGCAGCGTTGGCGACATAGCCGGTCAGGTTCGCGCCCTGGGCATTGACGACGTAGCCGTTCTTGTCGAGCTGGAACTGGCCGTTGCGGGCATAGGTCACCGTGCCGTTGCTGTCCATGCGGAAGAAGCCGTTGCCGTTGATGGCGATGTCCAGCGGATTGTCCGAGGCGGTGATGTTGCCCTGATTGAATTCCTGCACCACGTCAGAGATCTTGGTGCCGATGCCGATGTCGGATGCGCCGCCGCCATTGAGCGAGGTCGCATACACATCGGCGAACTGCGCCTGCGCCGCCTTGAAGCCGACGGTGTTGGCATTCGATACGTTGTTGCCGATGACCTCCAGGCTCTTGGAGGCCGCGTTCAATCCGGACAAGCCCTGCTGAAAACTCATGTGTCGCTCCGTTTATCTGTTCGTGTGCCGCGCGTGTGCTGCTCTTGCCGCGATTACAGGATCTGCCGCACGTCGGACATGGCCGCGCTCGATCCGCTGGTGAAGTTGAGCTTGACGCCCGCCGTGCCGGTCGACACGCTGCCCACCGTCGCATACGACAGCGCGGTCGGCGCGATCGATTTGCCAGCGCTGGTGGCAGTCACGGAAAAGCTGTACTGGCCGTCAGCGGCCTTGCCGCCGGCATCGAGCGAGCCGTCCCAGGACAGCGGCACGCTGCCGGCCGCTTGCGCGCCGATGTTCTCGGTGTGCACCACCTTGCCCGAGGCATCCTTGATGTTGACGGTGACCGCGTCGGCGGCCGATGGCAGGTCCACGCCAAACACCGCGCTGCCTTTGGACAGCGTCATGGCGCTGCCCGGCGCGAGCACGCCGCGGCCGATCATGCTGGTAGCGGCCAGCGTCTGGCTGGACTGGTAGCTCGATTGCAGCGAACCCATCGCGGTATTGAGCTTGTCGATGCCGGTGACCGTGGACAGCTGCGCCATCTGGCTGGTGACCGCCGAGTTGTCCATCGGGTTCAGCGGATCCTGGTTCTGCATTTGCGTGACCAGGAGCTTCATGAAGCGGTCCTGGATATCCTGCGCGCTGCTGGTGCTGCCTTTGGTGCTGCCGGTAGTGGCGCTCTTCGGATTCATCGTGGCGGAAAGCGCCGACGAGACCGTGTTGTCGCTGCTGATCGTGGTCATGGCTGGGCTGCGGCTTATGAGCCGATGGTGAGAGTTTTCAGAAGCAGCGTCTTGGCCGCGTTCATGGTTTCGACATTGGTCTGGTAGGAACGGGTGGCCGAGATCATGTTGACCATCTCATCGACCACGTTCACGTTGGGCATGGTCACGTAGCCGTTTGCATCGGCGGACGGATTGCCGGGGCTGTAGACGGTGCGCCCGGGCGAGTTGTCCTCGACCACCTGCTGCACCTTCACGCCGGATGAGGATGGGTCGGTGCCGGCTACGGCTTCGAACACCACCTGCTTGGCCTTGTACGGCTGGCCGTCGGCGCTGGTGACGCTGTCGGCATTGGCCAGGTTGCTGGCCACCACGTTCAGGCGCTGGCCCTGCGCGCTCATGGCCGAGCCGGCGATGTTGAAGATATTGGATAGCGACATGATTACCCCTGGATGGCTGTGAGCATGTTCTTGATCTGCGTATTGATCAGCGTGACGCTGGCTTCATAGCGCACCGCGTTGTCGGTGAAGGCATTGCGCTCGACTTCCATGTCCACCGAGTTGCCGTCCACGCCGCCTTGGGTGCCGGTGCGGTACAGCAGCGGCGCATTGCCGGCGACGAGCGTTCCGGCCGCGCCGGTTGCGATGTGCGCCGGTGCAGTCCGCGCCAGCGCAGGCGCGGGCGTTGCTGCCGCGGCGGCCGGATCGGCGCTGCCGGTGGCCTGTTGCAGCGCACGGGCGAAATCGAAGTCGCGCGCCTTGTAGTTCGGCGTATCGGCGTTGGCGATGTTCGAAGCCAGCACGCCCTGACGCTCGGAGCGCAGTCTCAGGGCCGTCTCGTGAAAGCCAAAGGCCGCATCCAGTTTTCCAGTCATTGCCCGTTCCCCTTTCGGTGGTGGAATTGCATGCTCGACATAGTAGTGATGCAAGGCAATACCCGATCGATCGATAAGGCGGGCAAAATCCTCCCTGTTTGCGGGTTTGGCGGCGGCGCGCGTCCGTAATATGCAGGCTGTTGAAAATCCCCATGCCGCCATGAAGATCCCGTTTCGCCCCGCCCTTGCCCTTGCCGTCGCCTGCTTCTGTGCCAGTCCCATGGCGAGCGCGCAAACCACGGCCCGTCAGGAACATGGCGCGCTGCGCGAGACCATCTCGCGCTTTCTGCAAACACAAGCCGGCGGCATGCCGGGGCAGATTCGTGTTGAAGTCGGCGCTATCGATCCGCGCCTGAATCTGGCCGCCTGCCCGAATCCGGAGGCCTATCTGCCGCCGGGCGGCAAGGCCTGGGGCAAGACCTCGGTCGGCGTGCGTTGCCTGGCTCCCGCCTGGAACATTTATGTATCGGCCAATGTGCACATCGAGGACGATTACCTGGCCGCCGCGGTGCCGCTGGCGCCGGGCCAGACCGTCGGGCCGCAGGACGTGGCCCGGGTGCGCGGCGATTTGACGCTGCTGCCTCCCGGCATACTGACCGACCCCGCGCAGGCAGTCGGCCAGACCGTGACCCGATCGCTGCCCGCGGGCGCTGCGCTGCGCGCCGATGGCTTGCGCGCGAAGGGGGTGGTGACCCAGGGTCAGATGGTGCGCGTGGTTGCTGGTGGCAATGGCTTTCAGGTGACCGGCGAAGGCCGGGCGCTGGCCAATGCCGTCGACGGGCAGACCATCCAGGTACGCACTGCTGGCGGCACGGTGGTTTCCGGCGTGGCGCGCGCCGGCGGTTCGGTCGAGGTGGCATTCTGATTCACGCTTCGAACCCGTTTATTCGGGCGCCGGCATTAAAGTTTTTTCCATACGTGCCGTAAGAGAGGCATCAGCGTGTGTCCGCCGCCCGCACAGACAAGGAATTCGCCATGAAAATCAACGACTCCGGATCGATCAAGAAGCCTGCCACCGCCACGACGGCATCGTCGTCGGGCGCCGCAAAAGGCGCCGACAAAGCCGCCGCAGCAGGCGTGGCTTCGGACAGCGTCAAGCTTTCCAGCCAGGGCCAGGCACTGGCCGCAGGCGCCTCGACCGCCGTCTTCGACGCCAAGAAAGTTGAAGAGATCAAGGCGGCGATCGCCAATGGCAGCTTTCAGGTCGACGCCAGCAAGATCGCCGACGGCCTGATCGATTCGGTCAAGGATTTCATTCCACAAAGACGCAAATAAACCCTCGGACACACCATGCAATCCGCCATTTCCCAGCCGCATATCCAGCTCGCCTCCGAACTCGACGCCGCCCGCGCGCTGCGCGACTGCCTGGTGCAGGAAAGGGAATGCCTGATTCGGGCGGAAATCGCGACGCTCGAGGAATTGGCTACGCGCAAGACTGCGCTGGTCGAGGAAATGAATGCGCTGGCCGCATCGCGCGCCCTGGCGCTTGCGGCGCTGGGCCAGACCGTCAATGCCGCCGGCATGGCAGCCTGGCTCGACACGCAGGCTCAGGGCGAGCGCGACGCCTGGCGCGAATTGCTGGCGCTGGCTGAGGAAGGTCGCGAACTGAACCGGGTCAACGGTCTGCTGATTCATGGCCACATCGGCCGCAATGGCGCGGCGCTGCAGGTCCTGCGTGGCGGCGGCCAGACGGCGGTGTATGGCCGCAACGGGCAGCAGGCGGTGGCAAGTTCCGGGCGGGCTATCGTTGCGGGGTGATGCCTGTAGCATCCGCAGCGGCCGCGAGGTCTAAAAAGTCGAACACCGCCGCATGGCGGTGTTTTGTTTTCAAGGGGCAGCCGTGGACCCTTTTCAGGGCCCATAGCAGCCTCTAGAGCTTGCCGGCGTCGGCCCGGCGCCTGGCGATAAGCGCATGCCGCTCGCCGCGGTCGACGTTGCGCTGCGCCAGGTCGCTTCTGCGCTCGGCGCGCTGTGCATGCACTTCGGCGCGATC
This sequence comes from Noviherbaspirillum pedocola, assembly GCF_016632335.1. Classification (GTDB taxonomy): domain Bacteria; phylum Pseudomonadota; class Gammaproteobacteria; order Burkholderiales; family Burkholderiaceae_D; genus Noviherbaspirillum_A; species Noviherbaspirillum_A pedocola. The sequence continues at coordinate 268,765 of NZ_JAEPBG010000009.1, read as the reverse complement.
ACGGCGCAATTCGCGTCGTTCGGCATGCGTCTCGCGCGCCTCGTGTTCGCGCGCCGCTTCGAGCCGCTCGGCGCGCCGCACGTTGCCGTGCGCAAGCGCCGCATCTTCGGCGCGCTGGTCGCGGTGCGCAGCGGCCACGTCGGCGCGCAAGGCGGCGCGGTCATGACCGATGTCGCGCTGCTCGGCGCGGATCGTCGCGGTGTCGCGCCGGATATCGCGGTTCTCAGCGCGAATCTCGCGCGTCTCCTGGCGGATAGCGGCATGGTCAGCGGACAGCGTGCCCGGAACGGTGGATTGGGCGAACGCGCCGGCGCTCAGCAGGGCCAGGGTGGCAGCAAGAATGGACTTGTTCATTCGGAGTTCTCCTCATTGTTGATCGACCAAACGGTGCGTGGTCTATGCCGATAACGCGAGCCAGCACGCGCCGCTGACCGGCGATGTAGTAACAAGAGTAAGCAGTTGTTGCGATGATCGAAACACTATTCGTGTCATCGCACATCGAGGCTGCGGCGTTCAACCCGCATGCGCATTGCACAAGGAGACATGATGAGAAGCCGCCTGCCCCGTCCCGCCGCGTTCGCGCTCATCGCCGGCCTGTTCACCGGTTCCGCTGCCGCCGCCCCGCCATCCGATGCGCCGCTGCCGGAAGCCGCCTTCCTGAACCGCATCACCTGGGGCGTGAATGATGCAAGCTGGCGCGAAGCCAGGCAGGATGGCCTGGAGCGCTACCTGGAGCGGCAGTTGCATCCGGGCGACGACGCTCTGCCCAATGCGGTTGCCGCGCGCATCGCCCAGATGCGCATCAGCCGCGAAGCGCTGCCGGAAATGCTGTTCGCGCTGGAGGACAGGCGCAAACGCATCGCCACGCTGCCGGACGCGGAAAAGGAAGCGGAACACAAGGCGCTGCAGGCTGAGCTCGCCAACCTGGGCCGTGAAGCCGCTTCGCGCTCGCTGCTGCGCGACATCTACTCGAAAAACCAGTTGCGCGAGCAGATGACCTGGTTCTGGATGAACCACTTCCACGTATTCGCCGGCAAGGCCGATTTGCGCGCGCTGATCGGCGACTTTGAGGACAGCGCGATCCGGCCGCATGCGCTGGGCCGGTTCCGCGATCTGCTCGCCGCCACGGTGTTCCACCCGGCGATGCTGCGCTACCTGGATAACGAGCGCAATGCGGCAGGCCACGTCAACGAGAATTACGCGCGCGAACTGATGGAACTGCATACCCTCGGCGTGGACGGCGGCTATGCGCAGCAGGATGTGCAGGAACTGGCGCGCATTCTGACCGGCCTGGGCGTGGCCAGAAGCGCCGAATTGCCGCGTGCGGCGCGCAAGCACGACGGCGATTACGTTCGCCGCGGCCTGTTCGAATTCCAGCCCGCGCGGCACGACTACGGCGACAAGCGCCTCCTCGGCCAGACCATCCGCGGCGCCGGGCTGGCCGAAGTGCAGGCGGCCATCGACCACCTGGCTGCCGACCCGGCGACCGCGCGCCATGTGAGTGCAAAGCTTGCCCGCTACTTCCTCGGCGCGGAGCCGTCGCCGGCGCTGCAAACCGCCCTGGCCGAACGCTACTCCAGCAGAGACGGCGACATTGCCGCGGTGCTCGGCGCCTTGTTCCACAGCGCCGAATTCCGCGCTTCGCTCGCGCATGGCTACAAGGACCCTGTGCATTACGTAGTGTCGGCGATGCGGCTGCTGCACGAGGACACGCCGATCACGGAAGCGCAACCGCTTCTCGGTGCGTTGCAGCGTCTGGGTGAAGCGCCGTATGGCTGGCAATCGCCGGAAGGCTATGCGCTGGATGCGGACTCGTGGAGCAGCCCGGCGCAGATGGGCGCGCGCTTTGAGGTCGCGCGCATGATGGCCGCACGCAACCCGCGCCTCTTCGGCGACGGTGGCGATCAGGCTACGCCGCCGCACATCGCGCCGGCGCTGTATCGCGAAGTCATCGATGCCAGCCTCGGCCCGGCCACGCGCCAGGCGCTGGCGCGCGCCGCATCAAGCCATGAGCGCCTCACTTTCCTGCTGTCTTCCCCCGAATTCATGCAGCGCTGAAGGAGACTTCCATGCAACGCCGCACCCTGTTGACCTCGCTCGCCGCCGCCGCGCTCTCATCCACTGCGGCCCGCCTGTTTGCCGCGCCCGCGGCGCCCGGGCGCTTTCTGCTGGTGTTTCTGCGCGGCGGCTATGATGCGGCCAGCCTGCTGGTGCCGACCGCCAGCGACTTCTATTACGAAGTGCGGCCGAACATCGCGATCCCGCGCCCGCGTCCCGATGCGGCTTCCGCCATCGCGCTCAACGCCGACTGGGGCCTGCACCCTTCCCTCGTCGCCAGCATCGCGCCGCTGTGGCACGCAGGCCAGGCCGCCTTCATTCCATTCGCCGGCACTGACGATGCATCGCGCAGCCATTTCGAAACACAGGACAGCATCGAGCGCGGCCTTGGCGATGCGCGCGCCACCGGCTCCGGCTTCATGAACCGGCTCGCCGCGCTGCTGCAGGGCGTGCCCGCCATCGCCTTCACCGAGCAGCTGCCGCTGTGCCTGCGCGGCCCGGCGCAGGTGCCCAACCTCGCGCTGCGCGACGCCGGCCGGCACGGCATCGATGCGCGCCAGAGCGAGCTGATTGCATCGATGTATGGCGATAGCCCGCTCTCGGGCAGGGTGCGCGAAGCCTTTGCGCTGCGCGCCGAGCTGGAGCGCGATGCCGCCGGCGAGATGGAGCGAGCCGGCCGCAGTGCCATCAGCAGCCGTGGCTTCGAAGCGCAGGCGCGCCAGGTCGCCCGGCTCATGCGCGATCGGTACCGCCTCGGCTTCATCGATGTCGGCGGCTGGGATACCCACGTGGCGCAGGGCGCGACGAGCGGCGCGCTGGCATCGCGCCTTGACGAGCTGGGCCGGGGACTGGCGGCAATCGCCGAAGAATTGGGAAGCGCCTGGCGCGATACCGTGGTGATGGTCGTCAGCGAGTTCGGCCGCACGCTGCGCGAGAACGGCAACCGCGGCACCGACCATGGACACGGCACGGTGTACTGGGTGCTCGGCGGCAGCGTGCGCGGCGGCCGCATCGCCGGCGAGCAGGCTCGCGTGGATGCCGTCTCGCTGTTCCAGGATCGCGATTACCCGGTGCTCAATGAATACCGCGCGGTGCTGGGCGAACTGTTTAGCCGGATGTATGGCTTGAATGCGGCGCAGATCGAGCGGGTGTTTCCGGGGGCGCGCAGGGGGCGGTTGGGATTGGTGTGACGGACGCGGGCTTTGCCTGGCCACCTGCGCATCGATGCGGACGGAATGGTAGTGACGAACTGCTCACTCACCGTCAAATCCGCAACAGGCACTGAACAGGCGCTGAACAGGCACTGGCAAGCCAGGGGCAGGCCAGCGTCGCACGCTGAGGCGTGGCCCCGCGCAGGGTTCACGGCTGCGCGAGGCGCCCCCTCAGAGAATCACGCAGCCAGCGCAACACTTGTTCGCTGGCGCGCGCTGCAGCGTCAGGTCGCCGACCTCGGCATCCACCCAATCCCGCTCATCGATGACCTCCAGCGGCGTGATGCCTTCGTTATCGGCATGATGCACATCGGCGCCGTGCTCGATGAGCAGCCGAGCGCATTTGTCACTACCGCTTTCACCTGCGTACTGCAATGGCGTCCTGCCGTGCCTGTCGACGGCATCGACCTTCGCTTTCGCGTCCAGCAAGGCAGCGACGATTTCGTGATGACCGGCGCTGGCGGCCCTGTGCAGCGCGGTTCGTCCTTCTTTCCCCGCCCGATGGACATCCGCCTTGCGCTCCAGCAGAAGCTCGACAATGTCGAGACTGCCCTTATCGGCGGCGATACTCAGCGGCGCGTCGAGCGCGGCGTCCTTTTCCTCGACAAAGGCGCCCTTGTTCAGCAATTGCTTCACCAGGTCGACTCTTCCCTTCTGGATCGCCATTGCCAGGGCGGTGGTGCCGTCCTCGGATTTCTCATTCACGTTCTTCATCAGCTTGAGTAGATTCCAGATACGGACATCCCGCCCTTCGGCGATCGTCGTCAGCAGGATCGCATGACCACCGGACTGCTTCGCGTTGCGCAAACGGCTCAACAGCTTACGCCCGGCGACTTCCAGTCCGGCATCAAGCGCCATCTCCAGGGCGCAACAACCCTGCGCATCCCGTTGTTGCAGTTGCTCGGGCGTGGCGCTGTCCATCAGCGTGAGCGCGGCAGTCTCATGTCCGTTGGAGATGGCGACCATCAGCGGGGTACGCGCGTCCTCAGGACGCGGCCTGTGCAAGTCGATGGACTTCTGTTTGACAAGCCGCTTCAGTTCAAGGATGTCGCCGCGTTCGGCGGCATCAAATAGTTGAGCGAACGGGCTAGCATTTGCATGCTGAGGCGCTCTGGTGCGCGGGGGGCGGGAAATGCTGGATGTGCTGGATGTGCTGGATGTGCTGGATGTGCTGGACGTGCTGGACGTGCTGGACGTGCTGGACGTGCTGGACGTGCTGAGGGTGCTAGACGAGCTAGCATCACGCGAGCTGGGCGCTGGCGCTACGGTTCTGAAAGCCACTTGCGGGATTTCCCTCAGGCGGATCAATTCCGCAAGATCCGGCAGCGCCGGCGTGGGGCGCTTGGGTCGAGGGGGCGGTGTGGCGCCGGCCAGCCTGGGCGCCGCTGTCGGCGAGGCAATTGAAGACGCCGGCATGCTGCCCAGCACGAGCAAGGGCGCACCGCTTCGGATTTGGACCGACGTGGTCTGTCGCCCGGTTTCAAGCGGATTCTGAGTGGATACGGAGGATGATGCGCTGTATTGGAATTGCGCATTCGTTGGGTCAAACATGTCATTCCTTTCTTTCCGAGATTCAAGTCAGGTGGTGCAAAACTTGGCAACATTCCAATTCAATGGTGCTAAAAGCGTGAGCGAAACTTCGGGCGTCCTGCTGAACAGTGCCGCCGTATTCGCGCCGCCGATCCATCTCGGCGCCGGCAACATGTTGCACGCTTCGCTGCCTTTCCCTGTGCTGCGGATTCCTGTTGGGTCCGCCTGGTGCCCTGCCCCGCAAATTCTTTGAAAAAGAAAAGTTGCGACCTCGTGGCAACGCAAGGAGAAAAGCACAGCAAGGGTGGTCTGCCTGCAATCATTTTCGACGCGTGCATTCGTCCATCCTTGCCGCGATTCTTATCATCTTTCAATCAATGAAGTTGCGGGACAGGACACTGGCAGTTTCTTGCATTAGATTCGATCCATTGGCGCTTGGGCATTCGCAAAGGCAGTCATTAAAAATACGCGAAAGAACTCAAGCTTTGCAGCGCCTTTCTGGCTGGCTTCTGCTTAGCCCCAGGTGATGTGAAACGTTTTCGTCTTTCTACGTACTTGCGGCCAGACACTACACAATCGCGCAGCGGGGTTTGCAACACCTACCGCGGGCGCGATAGTCGCGCAGTAGTCTGCCAACCTCTTCCTCACCCTGGTGTTCGTCGTGGATATCGAGCGCGGTATAGCCGGTGGCGTCGGCATGATTGACATCCGCCTCGTGTTCGAGCAACAGTCGCGCGCAATCGGAACGATTTTTCTCCACCGCATACTGCAGGGGTGTCCTGCCCTGCTTATCGACCGCATCGACGCTGGCGCCGGCATCGATCAGCGCCTTGACTGCGCTGGCATGGCCTGCGATGGCGGCCATGTGCAAGGGAGTGTGGTCCTCGATGTCGGCCAGGTCGACCCGAGCTTGGGCCTCGACAAGTATCGTGATGATGTCCGCATTGCCACAGGAAGCCGCGGCATAGAGCGGCGTGGCGCCGGCGTTGTCCTGAAGGTTTGGATCGGCCCCATGCTGCAGCAGTCTCTGCACCGCCAGTTGATGCCCGCCCCAGGCCGCAAATTGCAACGGCGTGTTGCCATCCTTGTTCTGGCGATCGACATTCGCGCCGCGCGTGCATAGCAGGGCCACGATATCGCCGAAGCCAAAGCGTGCGGCGAAGGAAAGCGGACAATTGCGCTCGCGATCCTGTTCATTGACGAAAGCGCCCTTGTCAAGAAGTTCCGCTGACAACTTCATCATTCCATTCTGGATCGCCATTTCCAGCGCCGTGGTGCGATCGGCCGAGCGCTCATTCACGTTCCGCACACACTTCATCAATTTCGAGATACGAATCTCCATGCGCTCGGCAATCGCAGCCACCAGCGGCGTATAGCCCTTTGGGTGACTGATTCCCGGGGCAGCCTTGTACACGATGTCCGCAAGCAGAACGGTGCCGTGATCCAGCGCCAGGTCGAGCGCGGATGCGCCGCTTTCATCGCGATGCATCAGTTGTTCAGGCTTTGCGTGTGCGGTCAGCAACTGCACCATCTCGACATGGCCCGCGATCACCGCGACCATCAATGGTGTTCGCATATCGTCAACCCGCGGAATGTGCAGATTGATCGAGCCCGTTTCGATCAACTTCTTTATCCCGTCAACATCATTGGATGCGGCATAGCTAAACAAAAGATCCAATGTCCCCAAGGGGATTCTTTCTTTCAGCTTTTCCGCCTTCCTTTGCGACCTTTCGCTCTGCTTGAGCTTTCCCGCCTCATAAAGCGTATCGACGAAATCCGGCGCTGGATTGACATACCCTGGGGCAGTGAAGGGAACTGATGTCCCCGCGCGATTGGCGGGATTGAGCAGACTCGTATCACTTGTGCTGCTTGCGATTCTTGGCGGCAGAGGCTTGCGCGTAGCAGTTAAATCTGATTCATCAGAGCTGGAACTAGAGTAAGTGTCATTGAGCGAGACGTCGTTTATGGTGGCATCCACGAGCTGCAGCCCTTTCCAAGAATGGAAGACAATGCCGCCTCGCTGTTCCGGAGGCGTGTAGGCGCAATTGAGTCACTTCAGGAAACAATTAGTTCGGGCCGCGCGCAACCTTCCGTTGTGCATGAATACGCCATTCGGGACTTCGCATGGGTTTGAAGCGTGGACAGAGCAGCTCGCCTTCAGCACGAGAACGCTTTACTGACTTAGTGATACGAACTCGGTACTTTCGAATTCCTCGCACGCAGCGAAACGTTCCCCTGATAGACCAATTTTCATGGCCACTTCCAAAATACCTTTGTGTCTAAACACCTTGTCGAATTCGACAGCGGTCGACGCTCTTTTCCAGGACGCGAACGCACCGCTGCGAGTCACGCGCGATGAAAGCACACAGATGCTCTACATACGGGTTCGTACCTGGCGCCAATTCGCGAGCGAGACGCTCAATGCACTCACCCACGGGTTGTTGGGTAAATCCCGAAAACAGGCGGAGGCAGAGGCGCTGCAGGCTTTGAACAAAGTGTTCAGCTCTGTCGAACAAATCAGACAATCCAGGGAGCCATTGCTTCGCACCCTGAAAGGCCGTCTGCAACTCGGCATACTCGGCGTTTCGCCGGATCGCGCTGCTGCGGATGTCATTCCGCCTGGCGTCAGCTGCCGTCATGCATGTCCCGCGAGCATCCTCGCGGATGCATACATGGTCGATGAGTCCGCCTCGCGCTTTGCTCATGAGCATGGCGCACTGCTGGGGAAATATGTAGTCACCGAAAAGGACTTCAGGGAATGCGAACAACTCACGGTCAATGGCAGGCGTGAGCGGCTTTCCTACATGAGCACGGATCCCAAGGTCGTAATCCGCTATTACGAAGCCGCCTACCTGCGACAGCTCAGAGTATGCAAGATGCAGATGGATAAGGCAGTCGCAAACGGCGTCTCGACCATCGTCCTTGAGCCGCAACCGGATCCAGGTCTGCGGGATCGTACGGCCGGTCGCGAGAAGCGGATCAGCGAGGAAAACGCAATCGGTCTGGTGCGGGCAATGCGCATTTTCGAGGAGGAATGCCGAAAAGCGGGCAAGCCGATCGGCATCGTCGCGGCATGCCGCGACCGCCTGGACTTCGAAGAAGTCTCGCGCAGGGTCAACGCCCTTCCCTCGACACTTTGGTGCTATTGACGCGCATGCAAGACTGCATCCTGTACGAAGCGCGCCGCGCCGCTCAATGAATCGCCGTGCCGGATAGCGTCGTGCCTGCCACGGTGCTCAGGGCCTGCCTTCCGCCTTCGCATCCTCCGGCAGATTCGACATCACCATCAGCTGCACCCTTCGATTGCGCATGCGCCCTTCCGGCGTGTCGTTCGACGCGATTGGCCGCGTGTCGCCATGACCGATGGCCACCAGGCGCTGCGGTGCGATGCCGCTGTCAACAAAGAGCCGTACCACGCTGCCGGCGCGCACCGCTGACAATTCCCAGTTCGAGGCATACAGCGCATTGGCGATCGGCGCATTGTCGGTATGTCCTTCGACCTGGATCGCATGGCCGTCATTGCGCAGCACCGCTGCCACCGCGAACAATGCATTCACCGCCTGCGGCGACAGCCGCGCCTCGCCGGGCTGGAACAGCATGCTGGCATTGATCTCGACGGTGATGCCGCGCTGGCCCTGCGTCACGCGCACCATGCCGCGCTCGGCCAGCGGATTCAAAGCCGTCAGCAGGTCGCGCGCCATGCTGCTCATCTGCTCGCGCTCGCGCCGCACGGCGTTCTCATTGACGCGACTGCGATAAGGCATCGTGCGCGGCAGCAGCGGCAGCTCGGGCACGATCGAGTCGCGCGGCAGTTCATTGATCACCGGCAGCTTGCCGAAGGCGCTGCCGATGGCGCCCGACACTGCCTGCGTCTTGCGTTCATTGATGGTCGAGCCGGCATACATCACCACAAAGAAGGCGAACAGCAGCGTGATGAAGTCGGCGTAGGAAATCACCCAGCGCTCACGGCTGTCATGGTCGTCGTTATCTTCACCGCGTCTTCTGCGCCGCATCGTTCCGCTCCCCGTTTCCTATGCCGCCCAGGCCGCCATGCGGCTTTCGATCATGCGCGGATTCTCGCCGGCAGCCAGCGCGGCCAGCGCTTCGGTCAGCACTTCGCGGCGCGAGGCTTCACGCGCGATGCGCGCCTTCAGCCTTCCGGCGATCGGCAGGAACACCAGGTTGGCCAGGCCCACGCCATAAATCGTGGCGACGAAAGCCACGGCGATGCCCGCGCCGAGCTTGCCCGGCTCCGACAGGTTTTCCATCACATGGATCAGTCCCAACACTGCGCCGAGGATGCCCACCGTCGGCGCATAACCGCCGGCCGCTTCCCATACCTTCACCGCGGCGCGCTCGCGGTCTTCCCAGACATTGATGTCCTGCTCGAGCATGGTGCGCAGCCGGTCGGCGTCGATGCCGTCGACGATCAAACGCAAACCCTTGCTGGTGAACGCATCCGGCTCCTTGTCGCACAGCCGCTCCAGGCTCAGCAAGCCTTCGCGCCGCGCGATGCTGCTCCAGAACACGAAGGCGCGCGACAGCCGCGCATGGTCGTCGGGCGGCTCGCGAAACACGCTCTTGGCCATGGCCAGCGCGCGCAGGCAGGCCGGCAGGCCCGCCTGCAGCAGCACCGCGCCAACCGTGCCCAGCGCCACGATCAGCAATGCGGCCGGCTGCAACAGCGAGCCGGGGTTGCCGCCTTCGATCCACTGGCCAATCAGCACGCCGCCGATGGCCAGCACGATGCCGATCAGGCTACCCCAGTCCATGCCTGCTCCCGCAGTCGTGCGCGCATGCGGCCGATGGCCTGGCTATGCAGTTGGCAGACCCGCGATTCCGATACGCCCATCACCGCGCCGATTTCCTTCAGATTCATTTCCTGCTCGTAGTACAGGCTCATCAGGATCTTTTCCCTTTCCGGCAGCGCATCGATGGCCTCGATTACCGCTTCGCGAAAGCCGGTGTTCATCAGCGCCTGCAGCGGATCGTCGGACTGGTCGCTGCAATAGCGGTCGAGGAAGTGTTCGCCGTTGCTGTCGTCGTCGTGGAAGTCTTCGTAATAGATCAGCTGATGGCCGCCGGACTCGGACAGCAGCTCCTGATAATCCGCCAGCGACAGCTTCATGTGCGCGGCGATCTCGCTCTCGGCTGGCGGGCGACCGAGCTTTTGCTGCACCTCGGTCATCGCCACCTCGATCTTGCGCATGGTCTGCCGCATGTTGCGCGGCATCCAGTCGCTGCTGCGCAATTCATCGAGCATGGCGCCGCGTATGCGCTGCACCGCATAGGTCTCGAACTGCGCGCCATGGTTGTCTTCATAGCGGCTGACCGCGTCCAGCAGGCCGATCATGCCGGCCTGGATCAGGTCATCGACATCGACGCTGGAAGGCAGCTTGGCGCGCATCATGTGCGCCAGCTTCTTCACCAGCGGCGCATGCTGCGCCAGAAGCTGGTTGCGATCGGTCTTTCCTTGAATCGTGTACATGCGTCAAACCCCAAGCATGGCGTTGCCGGACGCGGCATGACGGCGTCCGGTGGCAGGCGGGCCGCAGCGGGAAAAGCGGCCGGCCAGGTCGCGGAACGCTCTTGCGGCGCCCGCGGTTGGAAATGCGTCGATCACGGTGCGGCCCTGGCGCGTGGCGCGCGCGAGATGCTCGTCCTCGGGAACCGACCCGATGGCATGGACTTCCAGCGCCAGGTAACGGCCGGCGACGGAAGCGATGTTCTGGTAGATCGCGCCGGCGCGCTCGCCTGCCGCGCCGGTGATCAGGATGCCGACCGAACGCTGACCGTAATGCACGCTGATGCGCTTCATCAGCGCGTAGGCGGCGGTGATGGACGCAGCGTTGTCGGCCACATGCAGCACCAGCTCGCCCTGGGCCATGGCCGTCAGCGGCAGCGCATCCTCGTTGTCGAGCTCGGCGTCGGCCAGCAGGATGTCGTTGTTCGCGGCAAGACCGGAGAACAGCGTCTCCATGCGGCTGCGATCCCTGGATGTGAATTCGCTGCGTTCACCTTGACCCAATGCCGCGATGGCAAAGCCCTGCGGCATCGGCAGCACGGCGTCGGCCAGGCGCACTTCACCGCGCGAGGCTTGCAGCAGCGTGCCGGCCTGGATGCGCGCCAAGCCCGCGGCCACGCCACGGGTGCGACGGCAGGCGTCGATCAGCAGCACCGAGGCGCCGATGCCGGCCAGCGAAGCGCCGAAGTTCAACAGCATTGCGCTCTTGTCGGCATCAGGCGCGGCGGACAGAAAGGTCAGTTGGCGCGGCGCCGGCTTTTCGATGAGGCGGCGCAGGCCTTCGGCCTGGTCGATACGGATGCTAGCCAATTGCCACCTCGGAGAGCGATGCGTCCTTCATGGCGCGCGCGGCGCCGCCCACCACCAGCGGCAGTTCCTCGTCCGACAGCTGGAACGGCGCGCCTTCGCGCTTCATGCGAAAGGCGCGGTCGATCAGAAAGCCCGGCCGCGCCAGGTGCAGGTCTTCCGGCACGCGCTGGCCCGTGGCCACGTAATGCAGTTTGAGCTTCTGGCGGATCGCCACGTCGAGCACGTTGCCCAGGGTTGCGGCTTCATCGAGCTTGGTCAGGATGCAGCCCGACAGGCCGTTGCCGCGATAGGCGCGCACGACTTCGTTCAGGGTTTCGCCGGTCGAGGTCGCCGACAGGCACAGCAGGCGTTTGACCGGGGTATCGGCGCCGGACAGCATCGCGATCTGCTCGGCCACCATCTGGTCGCGCTGGCTCGCGCCGGCGGTGTCGATCAGGATGGTGTGCTTGCTCTTCAATTCGGAAAGCGCGATGCGCAGATCGGTTTCATCCTTCACCGAGTGCACCATCACGCCGAGGATCTTGCCGTAGATGCGCAGCTGTTCATACGCGCCGATACGGTAGCCGTCGGTGGTGATCAGGGCCAGCTTGCCGGCGCCGTGGCGCATTACGCAGCGCGCCGCGAGCTTGGCGGTGGTGGTGGTCTTGCCCACGCCGGTCGGGCCCAGCAGCGCGAACACGCCGCCTTCATCGAGCAGCGCATTGTCGTCGGCCACCGCGGTGAGATTGCGCGCGAGGATGGATTTGATCCAGGCCAGGCCGTCGAGGTCGGCCGTTTCCGGCATCTTCTCCACCAGGTAACGCGCCAGGCTGGCCGAGAAACCGGCCGCCAGCATTTCGCGCATCACCGCGGCCTTCATCGGCTCGCGCTTGGCTTGCGCGCCCCAGGAGATCTCGGCCAGCTGCGATTCCATCATGCTGCGCATGGCACGCAGCTCGGTCATCATCTGCGCCATTTCGGCGCGCTGCGACTCGATTGCCGCCGCCTGCGCGACGGGCGCGGCCGGCTTGGGCGCATCGATGCGCGGAAAGCTGGGCGTATGAATCACGGGCTGCACCGGATCGCGATAGCCATCCATGTCCGGCGCGATCTGTGCGGATTCCAGCGGACGCTGCGGCGCGGCCATGCGGCGCGGCGCTTCCTGCGCGGCCGCGCGCTCGGCGAAGGTGGAAGCCGATACAGGCGCAGCCGCTACCGGTGCGATCGGTGCAGCGGGCACGGCGGCCTGGATGGGCGCGGCCGCGCGCGGCACCGGACGGCGCGGCGCGGACAGCGCTTCCACCAGCGGCTGCGGCAGCACTTCCTTTTCCACCGCCGGCTCGGCCAATGACGCCATGTCGCTGGAAGCCAGCGCCAGGATTTCGACGCCGCCATTGACCGAGCGATTCGACAGAATCACCGCATCCGTGCCGAGCGCATCGCGCACCATGCGCATCGCGTCGCGCGCGGTCTGCGCGGAGAATTTCTTTACGTTCATTGCTGGCCTCCCACCAGGGCGGTGACTTTAATGGTTTTGGTTTCCGGAATTTCAGCGTGCGACAGCACCTTGAGCTGCGGCAGGCTGCGGCGCAAAAAGCGCGACAGCAACAGGCGCAGCGGACCCGGCACCAGCAGCACCGGCGTGGCGCCCTGCTGTTCCTGCTGCTGCACCGCCTGCGCGGTCTGCGTGACCAGGGTGTCGGCCAGGCCCGGCTCGATGCCGGCGCCGTCGGGTCCGCCGTTCTGCAGCGCCTGCATCAACAGGCGCTCGAGACGGTGGTCCAGCGCCATCACGGTCAGCTCGCCGCCGTTCGGGAACAGTTGCTGCACGATGGCGCGGCCCAGCGCGATGCGTACCAGCGCGGTCAGATCGGCCGGGTCCTGCATGCGCGGCGCATGCTCGGCCAGCGTCTCGACGATGGTGCGCATGTCGCGGATATGGATGCCTTCGGCCAGCAGGTTCTGCAGCACCTTCTGCAGCGAAGACAGCGGCATGAGTTTCGGCACCAGGTCTTCCAGGAGTTTCGGCGCATCCTTGGCCAGGTGGTCGAGCAGTTGCTGCAGCTCCTGGCGGCCGAGCAGTTCGGCGGCGTGCATCGTTACCAGATGATTCAGATGGGTGGCGACCACGGTGCCGGCATCGACCACGGTGTAGCCCATGGCCTGGGCAGAATCGCGCATCGCGGCATCGATCCACACCGCCGGCAGGCCGAAGGCCGGGTCGGTGGTCTGCGCGCCGGCCAAGGGACCCGTCACCATGCCCGGATTGATTGCCAGGAACTGGCCGGCATTGGCTTCGCCCATGCCGACTTCCACGCCCTTCAACAGAATGCGGTAGCCCGACGGACGCAGTTCCAGGTTGTCGCGGATATGCACCGGCGGCGACAGGAAGCCGACTTCCTGCGCGAACTTCTTGCGGATGCCCTTGATGCGCTTGAGCAGTTCGCCGCCCTGCCCCTTGTCGACCAGCGGAATCAGGCGGTAGCCCACTTCCAGGCCGAGAATGTCGACCGGCTGGATGTCGGCCAGCGTGGCTTCTTCCGATTCCGGCGCCGGCAGCGCGGGCGCGGCTTCCTCGACCTTCGCTTCGGCCGGCTGCTCCGCGCGCTTCTTCAGCATGTACGCGCCGCCGCCCAGCACCGAGGCCAGGAACACGAAGGCGATGTGCGGCATGCCCGGGATGATGCCCATGCCGCCGACGATGCCGGCGGTGATCATCAGCACCTGCGGCTTGGCGAAGAGCTGCGACACCAGCTGGTTGCCGACGTCCTCGTCGCTGGCCACGCGCGAAACAATCACGCCGGCCGCGGTGGAAATGATCAGCGAAGGAATCTGCGCAACCAGGCCGTCGCCGATGGCCAGCAGCGTGTAGTTCTTGATCGCCATCGCGAAGTCGAGGTCGTGCTGCACCATGCCGACGATCAGTCCGCCGATGACGTTGATGAGCGTGACCATGATGCCGGCCACCGCATCGCCGCGCACGTATTTCGAGGCGCCGTCCATGGCGCCGTAGAACTCGGCTTCCTGCGACACGCTGGTACGGCGCTTCTTCGCTTCGGTTTCGTTGATCAGGCCGGCATTCAGATCGGCGTCGATGGCCATCTGCTTGCCGGGCATCGCATCCAGCGCGAAGCGCGCGCCGACTTCGGCGATGCGGCCCGCGCCCTTGGTGACGACGGTGAAGTTGATGATGGTGAGGATGACGAAGACCACGATGCCGACGGTGTAGTTGCCGCCGATGAGGAAGTGGCCGAAGGCTTCGATGACCTTGCCGGCAGCGTCCGGCCCGGTGTGGCCTTCGGTCAGGACCACGCGGGTCGAGGCCACGTTCAGCGACAGGCGCAGCATCGTCGACACCAGCAGCACCGCGGGAAAGGCCATGAAGTCCAGCGGCTTGATGGTGTACAGGCTGGTGAGCAGCACGATCACCGACAGCGCGATGTTGAAGCTGAAGAACATGTCCAGCACGAATGCCGGCAGCGGCAGCACCATCATCGCCAGCATCATGATGATCAACAGCGGCGCAGCCAGGGCCTTGGAATTCGGGCCGGAAAGCCAGGCGGGCATGGTCAGGCCGGCAATACCGTTCATTGCGCCGCCCTCCTCTTTGCCTTTGCCATGGTCATCTTCAAGTATCCGCTCCTGGTTCATCCTGCTGTTGATGCAGGGAAATATGTTCAGGAGAGATTATTGGCGAGGCTGCCACGCGGGCATCCGGGGAAAAGAAGGGGGAAAACCGTGCTTTTGCGGGTTCGGGGCGAAACAACGGCTTCGCGGGCAACAAAACAACAGGTAACAGCAGCCCGTTGCCGCATCGGTGCGTAGGGTGGGCGCGAGCCCACGCGGCAATCGATGAGCCGCGTGGGCTCGCGCCCACCCTACGCGTTGCGACCCATGATCATCCGGCCGCGTCCGGCTGCGCTGGACCATTCAGCGGATCCATCTCCTTCGGCACGTCGAGCTCGGTCGGCGGCTGCGGCCGCATGCCGCCATTGCGGCCGTAGGCGCGCAGCTGGAACACATAGGCCAGCACTTCTGCCACGGCGGTGTACAGCGCCTGCGGTATCTCGTCGCCCAGCTCGGTGTGCCGGTACAGCGCGCGCGCCAGCGGTGGCGCCTCCAGCAGCGGCACGCGGTGCTCGCCGGCGATTTCACGGATCTTGGCAGCGACTTCATCCGCGCCCTTGGCAACGACCTTGGGCGCGCGCATCTTGCCGTCGGTGTACTTCAGCGCGACCGCATAGTGGGTCGGGTTGGTGACCACGACGTCGGCGGTCGGTATCTCGGCCATCATCCGGCGCCGCGCCATCTCGCGCTGCGTGGCACGGATCTTGGCCTTGATCTCGGGATTGCCCTCGGATTCCTTGGCTTCCTGGCGCAATTCCTCGCGCGTCATCTTCAGCTTGTTGGCGTAATGCCAGAGCTGGTAAGGCGCATCGATGGCGGCTGTCACTGCGAGCGATGCGATCAGCAGGATGAACGTGGTCAGCAGCATGTGGCCGAGATGCGTGGAACCGGTGGTCAGCGGCTCGGTGGCCAGCGTCATCGCTTCATCCAGCCGGCCGCGCACCACGACCCAGGCAATGACACCCACCAGCACCGCCTTGGCCACGGCCTTGCCGAGCTCCACCGCCGAATGCGAAGAGACCAGGTTCATGAGGCCGGACAAGGGATTGAGCTTGGCGAAGTTCGGCATGAATGCCTTGCCGCTGAAGACGAAGCCGCCGATGAGCATGGGCGCAGCGATGGCGGCCAGCATGCAGGCGGCGGCGATCGGCGCGAAGGCGATCAACACGTCGACGATGCCGCTGCCGAGGTGGGTCAGCAACAGGCTCATGTCGAAAGCCTGCTCACGTTCAAAGGCGAGGCTGTTGCTGAGCAGCTTGCCGAGCTGGCCGACCAGGCGCGGACCCGACATCCATAGCCCCGCGCCCGCAGCCATCAGCACGGCGAAGGTTGCCAGTTCGCGCGAGCGCGGCACATCGCCGTTCTCGCGCGCTTCATCAAGCCGCTTTTGTGAGGCTGGTTCGGTCTTCTCTAATTCGCTGTCTTCGGCCAAGGCGGCTCCCGTGTGGCGGCCCGGCGCGGGGATTGCGCGGGGCTGCCGGGATTATTCCGCGGCCCGCGGCGCGGCGGTCCGGGGAATAGAAGGGGAATTGGCCGTCAAACAGCCTTCTTTGGCGAGCGGCGGCTTACATGACGCTGCAACTCGGTTTCCAATCGCTCATCGTCCCGTGCAGGAGAGAGTCTTTCAGATCTTCACGCAGTGAGCTTGCGAGCACCGTTTCGCAATACTTTCGGTGCGCCTTGTTCATGTCGGGCCGTCCGGTGCGGTTCGGATAATCAAGACGCAGCACCCGCGCCTTGACCTCGTCGCTGAGCGGGGAATTCAGAATAACGCGCATATAGGCCTCAAGCCCATACTCGGTGCTGTCCCGAAACAGTGAGTCAATGGCGGACACGCCATGGAAACGCGCTTCACACCCTGGGCCGAAACGAACGTTGTTGTGCAAGGGTCGGTACTCCGCAAGCAGCCTTCGTTCAGCAACCGGGGCACGCATGCCTGATGATGTGTTTCAGTTCCCGCGGCAAGAGAAGGACGTTTTGCTCCGGCGGCGATTCGCGCAACTTCGGTGGAGGATCGGAGGGCAGTGTTGCTGCGTCAGTCTGCTGCGGCAAGCTATTGGTATGCGTTGGCGTTGATGCGAAACGCGGTGATGCTGATAAAGACTCGGACATGCTCTGATTTCCTGGGAGAGTTTTAATCGCGGTCGTCCGCGAGCGTGCGGTCACTTAACGTACGCTTGGCGCGGAAAGACCATCACTGGCGAGCCGGCGCCACGCGCCGCTCGTCGCGCGTGCCATCAGGGACCATCAGGGCCCATCAAACACGCCACGCGACAAGGGGAATTGCTGCGAATGAGGGAAGTAACTCCCGGAGCTGGCCAGGTTCAGGCGAACCGTAAATTTCGCCAGCTGCCGCTATCAGAGCTTCAGATTCTGCGCCCAGGCCAGCGCCGCCAAGTGCGCCGCATTTACCTGCTCGGCCGACAGGAAAAGCGCGTCGGCGCAGCCCTGGCTGTTGCCGTCGCTGCGTTCGCAGCTCTCGGCCAGCGCGAGGAAAGGACCGTAGATGCCGGCGCGCTTGGTGAGCGCCTGCGACAGGGCCTCGGAGAGCTGGATCTGCGTCAGCACGTCTTCCATCGGTATGCCGAGCAAGCGATCCAGCAGCGAGAACATGCCGGCCACGAACAGGTTTTCGGCATCGCCCTTCGGCAGCAGGTAATGGCCGAGCAGTTCGGTGAAACGGCCGCGGATGATGGCCGTCTGCATCAGCGCCGCCGCATGCGCGCCGGTGCTTGCGGTGGCCAGCAGCAGCGACAGCCAGCGGTACAGCGTGGAGTAGCCCAGCATGGACACCGCATGGCGCAGCGACGTGATTTCGGCGCCGAGGCCGAAGCCGACCGAATTGATGTAGCGGAACAGCTTGTAGGAAATCGCGGCGTCGCGCTTCAGGACGCCTTCGAGTTCGCGCACGTCGGCATTCCTGCCGACCAGGTTCATCAATTGCAGAATCACCGTCTGCGATGGATTCAAGCCGCGCGCGGCCTGCGCCGGCGCCGGCGCATCGATGAGCCGGCCGGCGTACACATCGAGCCCGGCCCCGGCGCAAACGTCGTAATGCTTCCAGGCCGCGATGTTGCGCACCGCGATGCGCGCGCCGGGGGCGCGCTGCGCCATGGCCCGCTTCAGTTGCGCCGCCAGGTCGCTGGCCGCGCCATCGAGTTCATATCCGGACAACAGCGGCTGCAGCGCGGAATCGATGTCCAGGCCGCGCAGTGCGACGTGAAAGCCCGCGGCGCGCGCGGCAGCAAGCGCATCGGGCTTAATCGCGGCGCCCTCTTCCAGCGTCAGCATGAATGCGGCGCCCGGCAGCATTTGCACCGCCGCGCTTTCAAAGAAGGCAGGTCCCACCGGCAGCACCAGCTTGCCGTCGGCAAGCAGCCAGCCTTCATCGCCGCGATGCAGCTCGGCGGCGAGCAGCAGGCCCAGGGCGACACTGTCGGCGTCTTCGCCGGATTGTGCGCCGGCTTGCCAGCGCAGTTCATGCGCGATCACCTTGCGCGCGGGATCGAGCAAGGGTTCGCGCAGCAGGAAAAGGGAAGCGGACATCAGTGTTGCGTGGTCGGTTAAGGCGAGAGACGAAATTCAGAAGCCGAGGCTGTCGAGCAGATCGTCGACCTGTTCCTGGCCGGCCACCACGTCGGGATTGCCTTCCGGCCGGATCTGCGGGCCATTGAGCAAACCGTCGCCTTCTTCGGCCTCGCGCGGCAGATTGCGCAACTCGCGCATGTCGGCCGGCGCATAGTCGAGCAGCAATTGCACCAGCTGCGTCTCCAGGTCGTGCGCCAGTTCGGTGACGCGGCGGATCACCTGGCCGGTGAGGTCCTGGAAGTCCTGCGCCATCATGATGTCGAGCAGATGCCCGCGCGTGGCATCCGATGCCGTGCCAACGCCATCGAGACAGGCGATGGTGCGCGTGGCCAGATCGCGGCAGCCTTCGGACATGTCCGCGCCCAGCGCCTCGCGCCAGGCAGCAGCCAGCGGCGCTGCCTGGGCGGCGATGTCTTCCTGCAGCGGACTGGCCGCCTCGGTCGCATTCAGCACCCGCTGCGCCGCCTGCTCGGTCATGCGCGCGACGTAATCGAGCCGATCGCGCGCGTCGGGAATGTCATGCGCGGCGCGCGCGATCAGCTTGTCGAAGCCGAGACCGCGCAGGCTGTCGTGCAGCGCGCGCGTCATGTGGCCAACGCGGGTCAGCAGCTCGTCCTGCGTCCGGGACGTATCCGGGATATCGTCGACCCGCTCTGCAGTCATCTCAGGCTCCCGCCTTGTCCATCTTTTCGAAGATCTTGCCGAGCTTCTCGTCCAGCGTGGCGGCGGTGAACGGCTTGACCACGTAGCCGGAAGCGCCGGCCTGGGCGGCGGCGATGATGTTCTCCTTCTTCGCTTCGGCCGTGACCATCAGCACTGGCAGCTTGGCCAGCGACGGTTCGGCGCGGATGCCCTTGAGCATGTCCAGGCCGCTCATCACCGGCATGTTCCAGTCGGAGATGACGAAGTCGAACTGCTCGTTCTTCAGCTTGGTCAGCGCCATCTGGCCGTCTTCGGCCTCGTCCACGTTGCTGTAGCCGAGTTCCTTCAGCAGGTTGCGCACGATGCGGCGCATGGTGGAGAAGTCGTCGACCACCAGGAATTTCATTTTCGGATCAGGCATGTTGCACTCCATCGAGTCTAGTTACCGATAACGCTATATCGGCTGGGGTTTTACAAACTTGAGCCACGATTGGCGCGGCTCTCTTGCGAATTTTCATCAATGCTTCATACGCGCAGCGAGCGGCCGCCATGCCGGTGCAGATGTTCCAGCACCATGCCGGGCAGCGACTTCAACGGTCCGACCTCGTGCGTGGCGCCGACCGCGATTGCTTCGCGCGGCATGCCGAACACCACGCAGCTCGCTTCATCCTGCGCCACGTTCCATGCGCCGGCTTCGCGCATCTCCAGCATGCCGGCCGCGCCATCCTTGCCCATGCCGGTGAGGATCACGCCCACGGCGTTCTTGCCCGCATGGCTGGCGGCTGAGCGGAACAGCACATCGACCGATGGACGATGGCGGTTCACCGGCGGGCCCTGGTCGAGCTGGGTCATGTAGTTCGCGCCGCTGCGCGCGAGCAGCAGATGCGAATGCCCCGGCGCGAGATAGGCATGTCCCGGCAGAACCCGTTCGCCGTGCACGGCTTCGGTCACCGAGATGCGGCACAGATTGTCCAGGCGCTGCGCGAAGGACCGGGTAAAGCCTTCGGGCATGTGCTGCACGATCAGAATGCCCGGACAGTCCGAAGGCATCTGCATCAGAAATTCCTTGATCGCTTCGGTGCCGCCGGTGGAGGCGCCGATGATGATCAGCTTTTCGCTCGAGGTCAGCGGATTCTTCAAGGTCGGCAGCACCCTGCTCTCGGCCTCGGCCGCAGTCGGGGCAGCGGCCGGCGCCTGGCGGCGGATGCGCGCACGCGCGGCGGCGCGGATCTTGTCGGCGATGGTATCGGCGTACTCCTGCATGCCGGAGGAGATCGAAATCTTGGGCTTGGTGACGAAGTCCACCGCGCCGAGTTCGAGCGCGCGCATCGTGATCTCCGAGCCGCGCTCGGTCAGCGTGGACACCATCACCACCGGCATCGGCCGCAGCCGCATCAGCTTTTCCAGGAAGTCCAGGCCGTCCATCTTCGGCATCTCGACATCGAGGGTCAGCACGTCCGGATTGAGCTTGCGGATCATCTCGCGCGCCACGATCGGATCCGGCGCCACGCCGACGACTTCCATGTCCGGCTGCGAGCCGATGATTTCCTTCAGCACGCTGCGTATCAGGGCGGAATCATCCACCACCAGCACCCGTATCTTTGCCGCGCTTGGGCGGCCTGCCAATGTCGCGTTCATCTGTTTCAGTCCTTCATGCCGCCATGAGGATGCGGTTCGCCCATTCCACCGCCTGGCCCTGGGTATGGTTCAGCATGTCGACGGCGCGGTCTTCCCGGTCGGCGACAAAGCGCGATACCGCGGCGCCATCCTGCTCTTCGAGCGCTTCGGCCAGCCGCAGCACGGCGCCCAGCATGCCTTCGCGGCGCAGCAGGGCCGCGCGCAATTCCTCGGCCAGCCCGAGCGCGCCAATGATGGTGGCCATGTCCTGGCCGAGCACCGCATCCATCACCGAGACGATGCCGACGATGAAGGCGCTGTCGGCGGCCGCCGCATGTTCGGGCTCGCGCAGCATCAGCAACTCCATCAGCTTGCCGCGCGTGGCGCCGAGATGCAGCAGCGCCGGGCGCGGCCCCGCGTCGCGACCGCTTCCGGACAGAAGCATCAGCATCAGCCAGCGCTGCAACTGCCGACGGCCGAGCATCAGCACGGCGTTGGCGATCGAGCGCAGCGGCTGCTGCATGCCAAAGGCCGCGGAGTTGGCCAGGCGCAGCAGGTCCACCGTCAGCGCCGGGTGCCGCTTGAAACCGTCCTCGATGTCGCGGACGTCGGCGTCGCCCTGCAGCATGCCGAGCATTTCCATCAGCGCTGCCTGGGACGGCGACAACTGCCGGCCCGCGACGATCTGCGGCCGGGCGAAGTGAAAGCCCTGGAACAGGTGAAAGCCCAGCTCGCCGCACATCGCGAACTGCGCATGGGTTTCTATCTTTTCGGCCACGCGGGTCACGTTCAGGCCGCGCAGCTCGCGCGCTACTGCGTCCAGGCCCACCGGGTCCAGCAGCGATACGTCGACCTTGACGATATCGACGATGGGCAACAAGGCACGGTTGTCATCGGTGGCGCCGCTGAAGTCATCGAGCGCGAAACGATAGCCCTGCGCCTTCAATTCCAGGCAGCGACGCTGCACCTCGATGCTGGCGACGGTGGTTTCCAGCAGTTCGAGCACGACCTTGTCCGCCGGCAGCAGCGCGATGGCGTCGCTCATCAGGAAATCGGCGTCACAGTTGATGAAACCGGGCATGCTGCCGAGCACGCTTTCCATGCCGAACTGCGACAGCGTGCGCAGGATCACCGAGGACGTTGCCGCGGCATGCGATGCCACGTGCGCGCGGTTTGAACGTCCGTCCCGGAACAGCAGTTCGAAGCCGTGCAGTTGCCTGCCGCGGTCGACGATGGGTTGACGCGCAAGATAGATGTCTTGCGCTTCATGCGGCAATTGGTCAGTCAGCAGTGCGTTCATCTGTCAAAGGCGGCGCGTTCTATGCGAACGCGCAGCAGGTCCCGGTTCAGAATTCTTCCCAATCGCCGCCGGCCGCAGCCGGAACAGCGCTTCGCGATACGGCCACGCTGCGCGTGGAGGGAGCGGTGGCGATCCGATGTGGCTTCGAAGGCGTCTCCTTGCTTTGCACGCCTGGCGTGGCGGGAACGCGCCGCAGGCTTGCCACTGGCGGCTGCTTCGTTGCCGGCGCGGCGGCGTGCTGCGCGGACAGCTGGAAGAAGTCCACGACACGCGAGAGTTGCGTTGCCTGTTCCTGCAGGCTGCCAGCGGCAGCGGCGGCTTCTTCCACCAGCGCGGCATTCTGCTGCGTCACCGCGTCCATCTGCGTGACCGCGCCATTGACCTGCTCGATGCCCGCGCTCTGCTCGCTGCTGGCTGCAGTGATCTCGGCCATGATGTCCGTCACCCGGCGCACGCTCTGCACCACTTCCTCGATCGTCGCGCCCGCCTGGTTCACCAGCTGGCTGCCGGTATCGACCTTGGCCACCGAGTCGCCGATCAGGCCCTTGATTTCCTGCGCGGCCGACGCCGAGCGTTGCGCCAGGCTGCGCACTTCGGAAGCCACCACCGCAAAGCCGCGCCCTTGCTCACCGGCGCGAGCGGCTTCGACCGCGGCGTTCAGCGCCAGGATATTGGTCTGGAAGGCGATGCCGTCGATGGTGCCGATGATGTCGGCGATGCGGCGCGAGGCGGTATCGATATCGTTCATCGTGGCCACCACCTGCGACACCACTGCGCCGCCGCGCTCGGCGACTTCCGATGCGGCTACGGCCAGGCCATTGGCCTGGCGGGCATTGTCGGCGTTCTGCCTGACGGTGGAGGTCAGTTCTTCCATCGAGGAAGCGGTTTCTTCCAGCGACGAGGCTTGCTGCTCGGTGCGGGCGGACAGGTCCATGTTGCCGGTGGCGATCTGTGTCGAACCGCTGGCGATGGCCTCGGCGCCCTGGCGCACCTGGGTAACGATGCCGGCCAGTTCATCACGCATGCGGCGCATTGCGAACAGCAGGCTGGCATTGTCGCCGGCTTGCACCTGCACTTCGGTCGTCAGGTCGCCGCCGGCGATGCGATTCGCCACTTCGGCGGCATACGCCGGTTCGCCGCCAAGCTGACGACGCAGCAGGCGAATATTGATCCATGCGGCGCCGACCGCGACCAGGATGGCAAAAACGGCTGCAATGATCATGCCGGTGCGTGCCTTCGCATAGGCCGCGTCCGACGCTTCCATTTCTTCGGCCGACAGCTGGTTCTCGAACTGCAGCAAATCGTTCGTCAGGTCCAGCCAGCGACGCTGTACCGGACGCAGCTCCTTGATCAGGATGTTGGTGGCATTGTCGCGATCATTGCGCAGGCCGGCCTTCGCAGCGCGCTCGATGAGCGGTTGAGCCAGTTGCTGCTGCTCGCGTATGGCCGCAATCAGTTCCTTTTCCTTGGCTGTAAGACCGGTGTCCTTGGCGAACAGGGCGTTGAGCTCGGTTTCTGCTTTTACGTAGGCCTCGGCCTGCTTCTCGACGCGCTCGGCTTCGGGCCGCATGTCCGCTTCCTCTTCCATCAATGCGAGATTGCGCAGGGCAATCATGCGGTCGTAGATGCTGTCGCGCATCGTGATGATCCTGGCCGCCTCCATGTTGTTGAAGCGGGTGATGTGAGTCATGCGCGCCTGCATGCCGGACATGCTGTAGATGCCCATGCCGGCCACCAGCAACAGCAGGAGATTGACGAGGGAAAAACCGATGACCAGTCGCTGGCGTACGGTGAGATTGGCAAAATTCATGGAAGGCTCCTCAGGCTTGCAGCAGCAAGCCCATTTCATCGGAAGACATCAGGCGCTCGATATCGAGGAGGATCAGCATGCGTTCGCCCAGCGTGCCCAGGCCGATCAGGCAGTCGGTATTCAGCGCGGTGCCCATCTCGGGCGCCGGCTTGATCTGTTCCTGCTCCAGCGTGGTGACGTCCGACACGCTGTCGACCACCATGCCCACTACCCGGTTAGCGATCGACAGGATGATCACCACGGTGAACTGGTCGTACGTCGGCTCGCCCAGGTCGAACTTGATGCGCATGTCCACGATCGGCACGATGATGCCGCGCAGATTGATCACACCCTTGATGAACTCCGGCGCGTTGGCAATGCGCGTCACGCTTTCGTAGCCGCGGATCTCCTGAACCTTCAGGATGTCGATGCCGTACTCTTCCTGCCCCAGCTTGAAAGCCAGGTATTCATTGCAGGGAGCGGCGGATTCCTGCTTGTTCGGGTTCAGAACGGTCTGTTGCATGAGCTTTCCTGAGATTCGTTACATGAGACGCGGGGAGCGTTGAAAAGATTAACGACAGCTTAGCGAGTGTCTTGAGGAGAGAAAGCCGGAATTAGACGGGAAAAGGTGGCGCAGATCGAAGCAACACGGCGCATGGCTATACGCGCAGGCTTGCCGGGTGCCGCGATCTGCCGCACATGCCTCAGGCAGCAAGCTTGTCGATCAGACCCATTTCGTCTGAGGACATCAGGCGCTCGATATCGAGGAGGATCAGCATGCGTTCGCCCAGCGTGCCCAGGCCGATCAGGTAATCGGTATTGAGCACCGTGCCCATCTCGGGCGCCGGCTTGATTTGTTCCTGCTCCAGCGTGGTGACGTCCGACACGCTGTCGACCACCATGCCCATCACCCGGCCAGCGATCGACAGAATGATCACTACGGTGAACTGGTCGTACGTCGGCTCGCCCAGGTCGAACTTGATGCGCATGTCCACGATCGGCACGATGATGCCGCGCAGATTGATCACACCCTTGATGAACTCCGGCGCGTTCGCAATGCGCGTCACGCTTTCGTAGCCGCGGATCTCCTGAACCTTCAGGATGTCGATGCCGTACTCTTCCTGCCCCAGCCTGAAGGCCAGGTATTCATTGCTGCGGGTGTCATTGCCGCTGGTTGCGCTGGCGACTGCTTGCATAGTTGCTCCTTGACGAATAATTGGCCCGCACTCTCGGGCGCTTGGCGTTTATCGGACACCAGATTACACGATTTTGGAGAACTATTGAACTGTGGAAAGATTTCTTTGATGAAATTTCCAACACAAAGGGATCCGGCGTCCTCAACTTGACGACAGCAGCGGCGAGCGGACATAAAAAAACCGCGGATGCCACGGATCTCTGTGATCCGGGCATCCGCGGTTTTCGCGGAACAGTCGAAAGACTTTATGCCGCTTCGCGCGACGCGCGCTTGCGCTCATGCTCCTTCAGGAAGCGCTTGCGCAGGCGGATGCTCTTCGGCGTGATTTCCACCAGCTCGTCGTCTTCGATGAATTCGACCGCGTACTCCAGCGTGAGCTGGATCGGCGGCACCAGGCGCACTGCTTCGTCGGTGCCGGAAGCGCGCACGTTGGTGAGCTGCTTGCCCTTGATCGGGTTGACCACCAGGTCGTTGTCGCGCGAATGAATGCCGATGATCATGCCTTCGTACACCGGGTCGTTGTGGACCACGAACATGCGGCCGCGATCCTGCAGCTTCCACAGCGCATAAGCGACCGCGGCGCCGTCATCCTGCGAGATCAGCACGCCATTGCGGCGGCCGACCATTTCGCCCTTGGCATTGTCGACCGGCGCGTACTCGTCGAAGATGTGGCTCATCAGGCCGGTACCACGGGTCAGCGTCATAAACTCGCCCTGGAAGCCGATCAGGCCGCGCGCGGGGATGCGGTAGTCGAGGCGCACGCGGCCCTTGCCGTCCGGCTGCATGTCCTGCAAATCGCCGCGACGACGGCCCAGCTCTTCCATCACGCCGCCCTGATGACCTTCTTCCACGTCCACCGACAGCAGCTCGAACGGCTCGTGGCGCACGCCGTCGACCATCTTGAACACCACGCGCGGGCGGGACACCGCCAGCTCATAGCCTTCGCGGCGCATGTTTTCGATCAGGATGGTGAGGTGCAGTTCGCCGCGGCCCGAGACTTCGAAGGTAGTGTCGTCGTCGGTCGGCGCCACGCGCAGCGCGACGTTGGCCTTCAGCTCGCGGTCGAGACGGTCGCGCAGCTGGCGGCTGGTGACGAACTTGCCTTCGCGGCCGGCCAGCGGCGAGCTGTTGACCATGAAGTTCATCGTCAGCGTCGGCTCGTCGACCTTCAGCATCGGCAGCGCGTCCGGGGTATCCGGCGCGCACACCGTGGTGCCGATGCCGAGTTCTTCGATGCCATTGATCAGCACGATGTCGCCAGCGCTGGCTTCATCGACCAGCACGCGGTCCAGGCCCTTGAACTTCAGCACCTGGTTGACGCGCGCCTTCGTCGGCGTGCTGTCGGGGCCGTTCATGATGATCACGTCCTGCAGCGCGCGCACGCGGCCGCGCTTGATGCGGCCGATGCCGATCTTGCCCACGTAGGAGGAATAGTCGAGCGAGGAAATCTGCAGTTGCAGCGGACCGTCCGGATCGTCGTCGCGCACCGGCACGTGCTCGAGGATGGCATCGAACAGCGGCTGCATGTCGCCACCACGCGATTCCGGGTCCAGGCTGGCGTAGCCGTTCAGCGCGGAGGCATAGACCACCGGGAAGTCGAGCTGCTCTTCGGTAGCGCCAAGCTTGTCGAAGAGTTCGAAGGTGGCGTTGATGACCCACTCCGGACGGGCGCCCGGACGGTCGATCTTGTTGACGACGACGATGGGCTTCAGGCCCAGCGCCAGCGCCTTGCGGGTAACGAAACGGGTTTGCGGCATCGGGCCTTCGACCGCATCCACCAGCAGCAGCACCGAGTCCACCATCGACAGCACGCGCTCGACTTCGCCGCCGAAGTCGGCGTGGCCCGGGGTATCAACGATATTGACGTGCGTGCCCTTGTATTCGACCGCGCAGTTCTTGGCCAGGATGGTGATGCCGCGTTCCTTTTCCAGATCATTCGAGTCCATCACGCGCGTATCGACATGCTGGTTCTCGCGGAAGGTGCCGGACTGGCGCAGCAACTGGTCGACCAGCGTGGTCTTGCCGTGGTCAACGTGGGCAATGATGGCGATATTGCGCAGAGCGCGTTGGGTGTTTGACATGATGTGGAATCTGCTAAGGAGGGAGGCCGATGCGGCAAGCCGCGCATTGTAGCACGGTGAGTTGCACTAACTTGAGGGAAACTCCCGGGATTTCAATGGTTTGGCGGTAGGTTGGGCTGAAAAGCCCAACGGGAGCTCGATCCCGTGCGGGCTTCTGTAGGGCTTCCTTCGGTAGGTTGGGCTGATAAGCCCAACATGAAGGTTGATGGCGTGCGGACTTCCGTTGGGCATCCTTCGTCAGCCCAACCTACGCGTCCGTGTTCAAGCCGCGATCAGCCGCTCCGGCGCAAGCACGCCGTATTCCGCCATGCGCGCCGTGCCGAGCAGTTTGCCGTCACTCGCGCGATAGACGCGTGCCCTGCCCTCGGCCGCGGTTCCCTTGCCCAATGCGAGGCGCTGACCGTGCAGGAAGCGACGCGCCAGTTCGTCGTCGAGCGACACCGATGGGAAGCTCGACAGCAGCGCATCGACCGGCGCCAGCGCCGCGGCGCGTTGCTCCTCCGGCAGGCTTGCCAGTGCATCCAGCGTCATCGCTCCGTGCAATGTCAGCGCGCCGACGCCGATACGTCTCAGCATGTTCAGATGCGCGCCGCAGCCGAGCGCATGACCAATATCTTCGCCGAGCACGCGGATATAGGTGCCCTTGCTGCATCGAACCGCGAGCTTCAGATACGGTGCGCGCCATTCCAGTAAGTCAAGACAATGGATTGTCACGCGCCGCGCTTCGCGCTCCAGCGTGATGCCGGCGCGCGCATATTCATACAGCGGCTTGCCGTCGCGCTTGAGGGCCGAGTGCATCGGCGGGACTTGATCGATCTCACCGCGAAAGGCTTCCAGCGCCGCTTCGATGCGGGCCACATCCAGGCTCGCATCGACGTCGCATTGCCGAACGATTTCGCCTTCGGTATCGCCGGTGGCAGTCGTCACGCCGAGATGCACGATGGTCTCGTATTCCTTGTCGGCTTCGAGCAGGTCTTGCGAGAACTTGGTCGCCTCGCCAAAGCATAGCGGCAGCAGGCCGGTGGCGAAGGGATCGAGCGTGCCGGTGTGGCCGGCCTTCTCCGCGTTCAACATCCGCTTGGCGCGGATCAGCGCATCGTTGGAAGACAGGCCCTCGGGCTTGTCCAGCAGCAGCACGCCGTGCACCGGCACACGCTTGCGCTTGCCTTCACTCTTCATCCGCATCCCTTGCCCGGGTGGCATTGGCTTCGTCGATGAGCTTGGACAACGCCGCGCCGTGGGCAGGCGCGCTGTCGTAATGGAAATGCAGTTCCGGCAGTGTATGGATCTTCAAACGGTGACCGAGCTGGTTGCGTATGAAGCCGGCTGCCTTGGACAGGCCGTGCTGGGTCTGGCGCACCACGTCGGGATTGTCGGCCAGCGTGGTGAAGTAGACCTTTGCATGCGCATAGTCCGGGGTGAGCTGTACTTCGGTGATGGTGACCATGCCGACGCGCGGATCCTTCAGCTCGTAGCTGATGATTTCCGCAAGGTCGCGCTGGATCTGGTCGGCCACGCGCTGTCCGCGTGCCGGCATGCTTTTGCTGTGTTTGGCCATGATCGCTAGCTGGAGAAGATGATGCCGGGCGGCCGGGCAATGCGCGTTTGAGCGCTGCGGGCGGACCGACGAGCCGGGGCGTATCGCAATGACCGCGATGATCGCGCCCATAAAAAAATCGGGATCCAACGGCGCACATCGTACACCCCCGGATCCCGACCGGATTTGACTGACGCCGGTATTACAGCGTGCGCGCCACTTCCTGGACTTCGAACATCTCGAGCTGGTCGCCTTCCTTGATGTCGTTGTAGTTCTTCAGGGTCAGGCCGCACTCGAAGCCGGACTTCACTTCGCGCACGTCATCCTTGAAGCGCTTTAGCGAATCGATCTCGCCGGTCCAGACCACCACGTTGTTGCGCAACAGGCGCGCCGATGCGCCGCGGCGCGCAACGCCTTCGAGCACATAGCAGCCCGCGATCGCGCCAACCTTGCTGACCAGGATGACCTGGCGAATCTCGATCAGGCCGATGACCTGTTCGCGCTTCTCCGGCGCCAGCATGCCCGACATCGCCGCCTTGATCTCATCCACGGCGTCGTAAATGATGTTGTAGTAGCGGATGTCGACGCCGTTGGCTTCAGCCAGCTTGCGCGCCTGGGCGTCGGCCCGGGTGTTGAAGCCGATGATGACGGCCTTCGATGCCATCGCCAGGTTCACGTCCGACTCGGTGATGCCGCCAACCGCCGCATGGACGATCTGCACCCGCACCTCGTTGGTCGACAGCTTCTGCATCGAATGCACCAGCGCTTCCTGCGAACCCTGCACGTCGGTCTTGATGATCATCGGCAGTGTCTTGACTTCGCCTTCGGCCATCTGCTCGAACATGTTCTCGAGCTTGGCGGCCTGCTGCTTGGCCAGCTTCACGTCGCGGAACTTGCCCTGGCGGAACAGGCCGATTTCACGCGCCTTGCGTTCGTCGCCCATGACCATGACTTCCTCGCCGGCTGCCGGCACTTCGGTCAGACCCTGGATCTCGACCGGCAGCGAAGGACCGGCTTCGGCGATGTTCTTGCCGTTCTCGTCCAGCATCGCGCGCACCCGGCCATAGGCCGAACCGGCCAGCACCACGTCGCCGCGGCGCAGCGTGCCGGATTGCACCAGCACGGTTGCCACCGGGCCGCGACCCTTGTCCAGCTTGGCTTCGATCACCAGGCCGCGCGCCGGCGCATCCGCCGGTGCTTTCAACTCCAGCACCTCGGCTTGCAGCAGCACGTTTTCCAGCAGGTCGTCCACGCCCTGGCCGGTCTTGGCCGACACCGGCACGAACGGCGAATCGCCGCCGTATTCTTCCGGCACGACCTGCTCGGCGATCAATTCCTGGGTAACGCGGTCGACGTTGCCACCCGGCTTGTCGATCTTGTTGATCGCCACCACCAGCGGCACGCCGGCAGCCTTGGCATGCGCAATCGCTTCCTTGGTCTGCGGCATCACGCCGTCGTCGGCGGCCACCACCAGGATGACGATATCGGTCGCCTTCGCGCCGCGGGCACGCATCGCAGTAAACGCTTCGTGGCCCGGGGTGTCGAGGAAGGTGATCATGCCGCGCGGCGTTTTCACGTGATACGCGCCGATGTGCTGGGTGATGCCGCCGGCTTCGCCGGAAGCCACCTTGGCGCGACGGATATAGTCGAGCAGCGAGGTCTTGCCGTGGTCGACGTGACCCATCACGGTCACCACCGGCGCGCGCGGCAACTGCGGCGCATCGGTCTGCTCGGCGCCCTCGGTCAGCATCGCTTCCGGATCGTCGAGCTTGGCCGCATGCGCGGTATGACCCATTTCCTCGACCACGATCATCGCGGTTTCCTGGTCCAGCACCTGGTTGATGGTGACCATCTGGCCCAGCTTCATCAGCTGCTTGATCACCTCGGATGCCTTGACCGCCATCTTGTGCGCGAGCTCGGCCACCGTGATGGTTTCCGGAACATGCACATCCTTGACGACGGCTTCGGTCGGTACCTGGAAATTGCTTTCGCGGTCGTCGGCATGGCCGCGGCGACCGCCGCGCGCGCCGGAGCGCCAGCCATCGCGTCCGCCGCCGGCGCCGGGGCCGCGGGTCTTCATGCCGCCCGTGCCGCGCTTCTTGGCGTCGTCCTGCCAGGTCGAGGAGACATTGGCCGACTTGATCGACTTCTTGTCGCCGGTTGCCGGCTTCTTGTCATCCTTCTTCGCTTCGGTCGCGGGCGCCGTCGCCGCCTTCTTCTCGGCGGGCTTGTGCAGCGTGCCTTCGGCCGGCTTGACCGCGGTTTTCGCAGCGACCGGTTCCGGTGCCTTGATCACGCGGCGCGGTGCATTCATCATCGCGCGGATTTGCGCCACCTCGTCGGCAACGGCCTTGCGGGCGCGCTCGATGGCGTCGCGGCGCTCGGCTTCCGCCTTGGCTTCGGCTTCATCACGCTTGCGCTTTTCTTCCTCGGCGGCGCGCTTGGCGGCCTGGGCTTCGGCATCAGCCTGCGGCGAAGCCGGCTGCGGCTTGGCGCCGGAACGCTTTGCCGCTTCCTCGGCCGCGG
This sequence comes from Noviherbaspirillum pedocola, assembly GCF_016632335.1. Taxonomy (GTDB): domain Bacteria; phylum Pseudomonadota; class Gammaproteobacteria; order Burkholderiales; family Burkholderiaceae_D; genus Noviherbaspirillum_A; species Noviherbaspirillum_A pedocola. Next base: position 237,751 of record NZ_JAEPBG010000009.1, on the reverse strand, counting down.
CCTTGGCGGCAGCAGCTTCCGCGGCAGCGCGGCGCTCGGTTTCCTCGCGTGCACGGCGCTCGGCTTCGATGCGCTCGTGCTCGATGCGCAGACGCTCGGCTTCTTCCCGGGCGGCCTGCTCGGCGCGCTGACGCTCGGCGATCTCGGCCTGGCGGCGCGCCTCTTCCTGGCGCTGCAGTTCGGTCGGATCAATCGCTGGCGCGGCCGGTGCCGCCGAAGCGGTGGCCGGGGCCGCAGCTTCGATCGGCTCGTCGCGTTTGACGAAGGTGCGCTTCTTGCGCACTTCCACCTGGATCGTGCGCGACTTGCCGGTGGCATCCGCCTGCTTGATCTCGGTGGTTTCCTTGCGGGTCAGCGTGATCTTTTTCTTTTCGCTATCTGGCGACACACCATGCGCGCGTCGCAGATGACCGAGAAGCTTGTCCTTGTCTTCCTTGGAAAGCTGGTCGGAGGTCGAGCTCTTGTCGACGCCCGCTGCACGCAATTGGGTCAGCAGCAGGTCGGCCGGCATTTTCAGCTCGGTGGCAAATTGGGCTACGTTGTTACTCGCCATTCAGTCCTCTTTTCTATGTGACGCGTTGATGATGTGTGCCGGAGCTTATTTCGCCGAAGCCAGGCTCCAGGCCTTGGCTTGCAGCGCCTTGGCTCGATCGTCATATTTCATGTCGATCAGCTTCATCTCTTCATCGCTCACATCGTCGAAACCATTGTCTATCAGTTGCCGCGCGCGGTCGGCGGGCAGCGCCAGGATCGCGCCGAACTCATCGTAGGCCAGGCCCGTGAATTGTTCGGCTGTCTTGATGCCGGCCAGGCCCAGCTTGCCCGCGGTGATGCGGTCCATGCCTTCCAGGTTGACCAGCGCGTCTTCCATGCCTTCGAGACCTTCTTCGGAAGCGATTGCCTCGGTCACCAGCGCGTCGCGCGCGCGGTTGCGTAATTCATTGACCGTTTCTTCGTCGAAGGATTCGATTTCCAGCATTTCCTGGATCGGCACATAGGCGATCTCTTCCAGGCTGGAGAAGCCCTCGGAGGCCAGGATGTCGGCGACTTCCTCGTCCACGTCGAGCTTCTCCATGAACAGCGCGCGCACCGCTGCGGTCTCGCGCTCGGCCTTGTCCGCCGATTCCTCGGCGGTCATGATGTTGATCTGCCAGCCGGTCAGCTCGGAAGCCAGGCGCACGTTCTGGCCGCCTCGGCCGATGGCGATCGCCAGGTTTTCCTCGTCAACCACTACGTCCATCGCATGCTTCTCCTCGTCCACCATGATCGAGGAGACGTTGGCCGGCGCCAGCGCGCCGATGACGAACTGCGCCGGATCGTCGGACCACAGCACGATGTCCACGCGCTCGCCGCCGAGCTCGGCGGTGACGGCCTGAACGCGCGAGCCGCGCATGCCGACGCAGGTGCCGATCGGGTCGATGCGCTTGTCGGCGGTGTAGACGGCGATCTTTGCGCGCACGCCAGCATCACGCGCGGCAGATTTGATTTCCAGGAGGCCCTGCTCGATCTCGGGCACTTCCAGTTCGAACAGCTTCATGATGAATTCCGGCGCGGTGCGCGACAGGATCACCTGCGGGCCGCGCGCATTGCGCTCGATCTTCAGGATGTAGGCACGCACGCGGTCGCCGATACGCAGGTTTTCCTTCGGAATCATCTGATCGCGCGGCAGGCGGGCTTCGATCTTGCCGGATTCGACGATCGCGTCGCCGCGCTCCATGCGCTTGATGGTGCCAGTCACCAGCGCGTCGCCGCGCTCGAGGAAGTCGGCCAGGATCTGTTCGCGCTCGGCGTCACGGATGCGCTGCAGCACGACCTGCTTGGTGTCCTGCGCGAAGCGACGTCCGAACTCAACCGATTCGATCGGCTCCTCGATGTAGTCATCGACCTCGATATCGGCAATCTGTTCCTTTGCTTCGAACAGCAGCACTTCCTGGTCGGGTTGCTGCAGGCCGGCTTCGTCGGGGACAACATGCCAGCGGCGGAAGCTCTCGAACTCGCCATTGTCGCGATCGATCGCCACGCGGATATCCACGTCACCCTCGTAGCGCTTTTTGGTCGCCTGCGCGAGCGCATGCTCGAGCGCTCCGAAGACGATTTCCTTATCTACATTCTTTTCGCGCGCCAGCGCATCGACCAACAACAAAATTTCGCGACTCATGCTTTGCGACTCCTAAAATCCACTTTGGGCACCAGGCGTGCCTTATCCACGTCAGCCAGCGTAAACTCCAGCACCGCCGGTCCCTCTTTTCCTTCGAATTCCAGCTTCAGCGTCTCCCCATCCGGCTCCAGCAGGATGCCTTCGAAGGACTTGCGATTGGCCGCGCCCGGCATCGGCATGCGCAACTTGATCAAGGCCTCCTGTCCGGCAAAACGGCGATAATCCGACGCCTTCTTCAGCGGACGATCCAGACCCGGGGATGACACTTCGAGACGCTCGTAATCGACGTTCTCGACCGTCAGCACATGCAGCAACTGATGCGTGACCTTCTCGCAGTCTTCCACCGTGATCGAGCGCTCTTCACCACCTTCCGGGAAGTCGATGTACACCCGCAGCAGGCCACGGCCCGCCGGCTCGAAATCGACCAGCTCGTAATCCATGCCGGCCACGGTTTTCTCTATCAGTTCCAGCAAGCGCAAAACGTTCCTCCGATGATTGCCAGAAACCGCCGCGAAGACGTTCAACAAAAAAAAAATGGGCATGTGCCCATCTTCTTATCGTTGCCGCCGGAACCTTGTTGCGCCCATTACGGCGGAAAGTCCCGGCTTCGCTGCGTCACCGACTGCCCGGAAACCGCTTCCATCTCCCCGCCTTGCTCCCACAAGAATCAGTTCATTGCGATGGAATCCGATGCAGTCTGTTGCGTGCGCCGTCATGGCGGCTTCAATAAACCGCTGCATTATACGCGCTACACCGGCTGCCCGCAATGCAAATACCCATACGCAGCCGCAGGCGGCGTATGGGAAGCGGCTACATCAGGCGCGAAAACGCCGCGCAGTTCTTGATTGCAGCGCTTCAGCCCTTGGCCCGACGCCGCGGCATGCCTTGAGGCGCGCTCAGCGCGAAACGCTGGGATCCCGTGCGCTGCTGCGCGCCGGCATTCATGCCACGTCCGGGGCCATTGCGTCGCTGTTGCGTCATGCCGGGAAAACCAAGCGCGGTCTGCAGCGGATCCGGCTGGCGCGAGCGCTGCTGCTGCCCCTGGCCTTGTCCGCGACGCTGGCCCGGGCCTGCGTCTCCCTGCGCTGGGCGCGCTGGTGCGTCACCACGAGCGCGACCAGTTTCCTTGGCTTGCTTTTCGAGCCCGATTGCGCTCATCAGGCCACGCACAGCATGCTCGTCAAGCTCCTCCCAGCGACCACGCTTGAGGCCACGCGGCAGTGTCATGCTGCCGTAGCGGGTACGAATCAGGCGCGACACGGTCAGCCCGATCGCTTCAAACATCCGCCGCACTTCGCGGTTGCGACCTTCGCCGATGGTTACCCGATACCACTTGTTGACACCTTCGCCGCCGCCGTCAGCAATGCGCGAGAACTGCGCGACGCCGTCGTCGAGTTCCACGCCGGCGAGCAGCTTCTGGCGCATACCCTCTTCGAGCTCGCCGAGCGTGCGCACGGCGTATTCGCGCTCGATGTTATAGCGCGGATGCATCAGGCGATTCGCGATGTCACCGGAAGTCGTGAACAACAGCAGGCCCTCGGTATTGAAATCGAGGCGCCCGACTGCCAGCCATTTGGCGCTTTTCATCATGGGCAGGTGATCGAACACCGAAGGCCGGCCTTCCGGATCACTGGCGCTGACGATTTCACCGGCCGGCTTGTGATACACAAGCACACGCGGCGGCTTCTTGCTGACCTTGCGCTGCAGCGGCTTGCCATTGATGCGCACCTGATCGGTCGGCAGGATGCGCTGACCGATATGCGCCGGCTCGCCATTCACTGACACCCGGCCGGCGATGATCAGCTCTTCCATATCGCGCCGCGATCCGAGACCGGCTTCGGCCAACACCTTGTGCAGCTTGGGCGCATCGTCGTCCGAAGTGAGGTCACGCCGCACCGCCTTGGCCGGCGCCTTGCCGCGCGCCTTCTCCTGCTGGGCGCTGTCGAACTCGCTCGATGTCACAAAGGAAAACACATCATCCGGATCGCCGGCCTGCATGGCCGGGTTCTGACGAGGCGCCTGAGCACGCGCCGGCTTTTGTCCGCCCTTGCGCGCCGGTTTGCGCTCGGCACGATCTGCTGGGCCGCGACCTTCAGCGTTGCCAACGGCATTGTCCTGTCGGCGGTCGCGGCGCTCGCCGCGATTCGGTTGCGCTTCGGCAGCCGGGGCAGCTTCCCGCCCTTGCGACTCTTCCGTTGTTCGCCGCTTGTTACGTGCACGACGCAGCGTGCGCGGACCGCGCACACCGCGCTTGGCGCCACCATCATCCGCGGCATCGCTGCCACCGGATTCAGTACGCGCTGCCGGCTGTTGTGCATCGGCCACTTCATTGATCGGCTCGGTCGCCGCTGCATTTTTAGGGGTGGGCAAGGTCATTTTTCGGTTCTTGATTCTGCTCGCCGGATGCGGTATCTGGCATGGATTGCAAGGAAAGGGAAGCCTCGGTGTCGGGCTCATGCTTGTTCGAAACGACTGCCAGAGTGGGCGCAGCTGCCGCAGGCTGCTCTTCCAACATGCCGGCCAAACCGGCATGCAATGCCGCCGCTTCCGGCGACGGCGCCTCGCCCCCCTCGGGCCGCCCGACTGGCTGCAACGGTGGAAGCTGCTCCAGCGAGGACAGGCCGAGATCGTCGAGGAATTGCCGGGTGGTTGCAAACAGCGCCGGCCTGCCAGGCACATCGCGATGGCCGATGGACTCAATCCAGCCGCGATCCTCCAGCGTCTTGATGATCTGCGAATTGACCGCAACGCCGCGGATTTCCTCGATGTCACCGCGCGTCACCGGCTGCCTGTATGCAATGATGGCCAGCGTTTCCAGGGTCGCGCGACTGTATTTCGGCGGCTTCTCCGGATTCAGCCGGTCCAGGTAAATACGCATCTCCGGACGGCTTTGAAAGCGCCATCCCGTTGAAACACAGACAACTTCCACACCCTTGTCTGCCCAATCTTGCCTTAACTCCTCGATCAGCAATTTGATCGTATCGGCACCGACAGATTCAGGCTCTTCGTCTTCAGAAATGTAAAGCTTCCTGAGTTGGCTGATGGAGAGCGGCTCGGTTGCGCAAAGCAATGCTGTTTCGAGCACCTTCTTCGCCTGGGCAATATTCATGTGCGATAAATCCACCGCGGATCCAATTCAATTCGCAGAGAAAACAAGCGTGGCTTGCAGAGGCCTTCGCTTGGAGGAGTACGTTGACTGCCGCGTTCCGCGTCCGTGTTTATTGTGAGATGAATGTGCCGGACGGGAATCGATGAGGTGGCAATACCACCATATGCCCGCGCTCCGTATCGTCAGAGATCGCTTTTGACGCAGAACGCAGCGGCGCACGGACGGCGAATTATAGGAAAAAACCCTGCGCCTGTCATCGAAAAGCCGGACACGCGAATGCCGCGAAAATAGTAAGGCCCGCTAGTGCGGGCCTGAAATCTGGTTGCGGGGGCAGGATTTGAACCTACGACCTTCGGGTTATGAGCCCGACGAGCTGCCAGACTGCTCCACCCCGCGTCTGAAGGCATGAACTATACACACTCGCGCATGAATTTGCAAACCCCGAATTGCATCCTGACGAAACCTCGGAGCGCTTTGCTTGGAGAAACCAAACGCCACGGCACAAAACTGCGGCGCGCTTAGCCATGCCTGCGACATCAAATCTTGCTTGCCCGCCGCAATCAAGACTCCGGGTCCAGGCGGCGCCCCGGTGTTACACTGCCCGCTTTCCTTTCCACCGCACGCCTACGACTCCAATGAAGTTCTGCTCAGAATGCGCCCATCCCGTCGTCCAGCAAATCCCTCCGGACGATAATCGCCCGAGGTATGTCTGTACACACTGTGGCACCATTCATTACCAGAACCCCAAGATGGTGATCGGCTCGATTCCACTCTGGCAGGAAGGCGGCGAAACCCGGGTGCTGCTGTGCCGGCGCGCGATCGAACCACGCTACGGCTACTGGACGTTGCCGGCCGGGTTCATGGAAAACAATGAAACGACTTCGGACGCGGCAGCGCGCGAGACGGAAGAAGAAGCCGGCGCCAATATCCGACTGCAGCAGCTTTTTGCGATGCTCAATGTTCCGCATGTGCACCAGGTGCACATGTTCTATCTCGCCGATCTGCTTGACCTGAACTACGCAGCCGGCGTGGAAAGTCTGGATGTGCGACTGTTTTCCGAGGCCGAGATACCCTGGGAAGAAATTGCCTTCCCGACGATCACGCAAACCCTGCGCCTGCTGTTCGAAGATCTCGCACGGATTCGCAATGGCGAGGGCGATTTCCGTTTCCACACCCGCGACATCACCAGGCCTATGCGTCAATCGTGAATTTCGTGCGGACGGATCACCGTCCGCACCTTCCTTCTACCTCTACCAGCTGGTTTCACGCTCTGCCGTAGCGGAAATGCGGTGTATCGACAGATCCGCGCCGTTGAATTCCTCTTCCGGATCCAGGCGGATGCCGACGATTTTCTTCAGCAGTCCATAAACGATCGCTCCGCCGGCCAGCGCGATGGCGATGCCGAGCACCGTGCCGGCAAGCTGCGACAGCAGTGAAACACCGCCGATGCCGCCAAGCGCGCGCAAGCCGAAGATGCCCGCGGCGATCCCGCCCCAGGCGCCGCACAAGCCGTGCAGCGGCCATACACCCAGCACATCGTCGATCTTCCACTTGTTCTGAGTGAGCGTGAACATCCAGACGAAGATCGCACCTGCAATGCCGCCGGTCACCAACGCGCCAAGTGGATGCATCAGATCCGATCCAGCACACACTGCGACCAGCCCGGCCAGGGGACCGTTGTAGGCAAATCCCGGATCGTTCTTGCCCATCAGCACGGCCACCAGCGTGCCTCCGACCATGGCCATGAGCGAATTGATGGCAACAAGGCCGTTCATCTTGTCCAGCGTCTGCGCGCTCATCACATTGAATCCGAACCAGCCGACGGTCAGAATCCACGCGCCCAGGGCGAGAAAGGGAATGCTCGAGGGCGGATGTGCGGCGACCGCACCATCCTTGCCGTAGCGCCCCCGACGCGCGCCGAGCAGCATCACCGCCGGCAGCGCGACCCAACCGCCAAATGCATGCACCACGACCGAGCCGGCGAAGTCATGAAACTCGGCGCCGAACATTGACAACAAGGCGGCCTGAATGCCGAAACGCTGATTCCAGGCGATACCCTCAAACAGCGGATAGAACAGGCCTACCAGGCAAGCAGTGGCGATCAATTGCGGATGGAACCGCGCCCGTTCCGCAATGCCGCCGGAGATGATCGCCGGAATGGCCGCCGCAAAAGTCAGCAGAAAAAAGAACTTCACCAACTCAAACCCGTTATGCGCGGACAGCGTCTGCGCATCGGCAAAGAAGCTGACGCCGTAAGCGATGGCGTAGCCGATGAAGAAATACACAATGGTCGAAACCGCGAAATCCACTAAGATTTTGACCAGCGCGTTGACCTGGTTTTTCTTGCGAACCGTTCCTAGCTCGAGAAAAGCGAAACCGGCATGCATTGCCAGAATCATGATTGCGCCAAGCAGAATGAATAGCGTGTCGGCGCCGTACTTCAGTGATTCCATTAAAACTCCCGTTTGAAGTGCAAGATTGTGGATTGACGGCAGGAAAAAGCAATTTTCATTCCAATTTGGTGCAAATATCAAGTGATTGAATTTAAAAGATATTTTTAAATGCCTTCAGGTTCAGAACGAAGCACGCACCAAATGTGCGCATCAATCTAGTGCAAAGTGTGAGGCAGAATGATTCCATGGCTTGATTTGGACACGCCGTTCCCCGATGTTTCGCTGGCCTTGACCGAGGCTGATGGCGCGCCCGGCCTGCTCGCTGCAGGCGGCGACTTGTCGCCGCGTCGTCTGCTGCAGGCTTACCGGCGCGGCATTTTTCCCTGGTTTTCCGAAGGCCAGCCGATTCTGTGGTGGAGCACCGATCCGCGTATGGCGCTCTACACTGATCGGCTCAAGATTTCGGCCAGCTTGGGTAAGACCTTGCGCAAGGCGCAGAAAAGTCAGATCGAAGGTGGCCCGTTGCAGGTGCGCTTCGACTCTGCGTTCGAACAAGTCATGCTCGGCTGCGCCGAACCACGCCGCGACAGCGCCGGCACCTGGATTTCCGACGACATCCTGCGCGGCTATACCGGCCTGCATCGCATGGGTTATGCCCATTCATCCGAGTTATGGCGCGATGGCCAGCTTGTCGGCGGGGCCTATGGCGTCTGTATCGGACGCATGTTCTTTGGCGAGTCGATGTTCGCTAGAGAGACGGATGCATCAAAGATCGCCCTTGCCTATCTGGTACATTTTCTTAAGATGAATGACGTTTCGATGATCGACTGCCAACAAGAAACTTCACACCTTGCTTCCCTGGGTGCCGTCCCCATACCGCGGACAGAATTCCTTGCGCATGTGCGGCGTGCCGTTGAAGCGGAACCGATTACCGATTGGCAGCCTATCGATTTTTTGCAAACGTCGCGCTAGTCGGCTTGGTTTCGATACAGCGAAACGGTAGATTGATCGCATTGACGATGTTTGTTGTGGACTGGTATGCAAGATGACGCATCTTAAAGACTTGCCTTTTTCGACACTGCAGTTCTACGCGACTGCGCCCTATCCCTGCAGCTACCTGGAACATCGCCAGGCCCGCTCCCAGGTGGCCACGCCCTCGCACCTGATCAATGCCAATGTCTATTCGGAGCTCGTCAGGAATGGATTTCGCCGCAGCGGCATCTTCACCTACCGCCCCTATTGCGACGGCTGCCAGGCTTGCACACCGGTCAGGGTCAATACCGCGGCATTCCAGCCAAGCCGCAGTCAACGGCGCGCGTGGACCAGACACGGCCATTTGCAGGCTTTGGTGACCAACCTGGCCTATGTGCATGAGCATTACGAGCTTTATCTGCGCTACCAGTCGGCACGCCATGCCGGCGGCGGCATGGATCAGGACAGCCGCGATCAGTACGCGCAATTCCTGCTGCAGAGCAAGGTCAACACCCGCTTGGTGGAATTCCGGGAGCCGGATGGCAAGCTGTCGATGGTCAGCATCATTGATGTGCTCGAGGATGGACTGTCCTCGGTCTATACCTTCTATGACCCGGATGTGCCGAGTTCAAGCTTTGGCACCTACAACGTGATGTGGCAGATTGCGCAGGCAAAGTCGCTCGGCATGCCCTATGTGTATCTGGGTTACTGGATCGAGCGCAGCGTAAAAATGGCCTACAAGACCAACTTCCGCCCGATTGAAGCGCTGCGCGACGGCAAATGGACGGTGATGGAAGGCTGAAGTGTCGGCATCAAAGCGGTTAGCGGCGCAATCGGACCGACGAAGACCGCCCACGCTGGAAGGCTTGCGGCCGGGATACAATACCGGCCGCCTTCATTACCGAGTCCCGCCGTGTTCGACAATCTCCTCTATTCCCTCGCCCGCCCCCTGCTGTTCTCCCTCGACGCCGAAGAAGCGCACAACCGCACGCTGCCAGCGCTGCGACGCGCCGCCGCGCTGGGCATGACCGGCCTGCTGGCGAAGCCGGCGAGTGATCCGCGCAGCGTGATGGGCATCAAATTCCCGAATCCGATTGGTCTTGCCGCCGGCCTGGACAAGGATGGCGCCTACATCGACGGCCTGGCTGCCCTTGGTTTCGGTTCCCTCGAAATCGGAACCGTCACGCCGCGCGCCCAGCCCGGCAATCCGAAGCCGCGCATGTTCCGCCTGCCCGAAGCGCGGGCGATCATCAACCGCATGGGCTTCAACAATGGCGGCGTCGATGCTTTCGTGGCCAATGTGCAGCGTTCTCGCTTTTACCAGGAAGGCCGGGGCGTGCTGGGCCTGAATATCGGCAAGAACGCCGACACGCCGATCGAACGCGCGGCGGACGATTATCTGCTCTGCCTGGACAAGGTGTATCCGTATGCGACCTATGTCACCGTCAACATTTCCTCGCCGAACACCAAGAATTTGCGCCAGTTGCAAGGTGCGTCCGAGCTGGACGGCCTGCTCGGCACGTTGAAGGATGCGCAGCAGCGCCTCGCTGACCGGCACAAGCGCTACGTGCCGATTGCGCTGAAGATCGCGCCGGATGTGGATGGCGAACAGGTAAAGAACATCGCCGACGCGCTGGTCCGGCACCGCTTCGATGCGGTAATCGCCACCAACACCACGATTGAACGCGGCGCGGTCGCCGGCATGCCGCATGCCGACGAAGCCGGCGGTTTGTCCGGCGCGCCGGTATTCGAGGCATCGAACCGGGTGATCCGCGCGCTGTCTGCGGAATTGGCGGGCGCACTGCCGATCATCGGCGTCGGCGGCATCCTGTCGGGCGCGGATGCACGGGCGAAATTCGAAGCTGGCGCGTCGCTGGTGCAGCTGTACAGCGGCCTGATCTATCGCGGCCCGGCGCTGATCCGCGAATGCGCAGCCGCGGTGCGCGGCCTGGGCTGATGCAGTTCACCGCGTCGCGGCGGCGCAATTCTGAGCGCCGCCCCGCTCCTTACACGGCCTCGTCGACGAAGATGCGCAGCCGCTTCGGCCGCACCACCAGCCGGTCGCCTTCGCTCAATCCGAGTTCCGCATAGCGCTCATTCGGCACGACCGCTTCAAGCATTTCGCCATTGTCCTCGCGTTCCAGGTCGAGCTGCGCCAGCGGCCCGATCGCATGCGCGCGCTTCAGGCGCACCGTGATGCCATCGGTGTCGATATCCGGCATGTAGCGTTCGATCTCGATATCGTGCGGACGCACGAAGCCGACGCCTTTCGCATCCTGCGCCTGCCGATATTCCGGCGCATCGAAGCTCACGCCCTCGGATTCGAGCACGCCTTCATGCACCCTGCCGTGGAAAAGATTGACGTTGCCGAGGAATCCATAGACGAAAGGCGATGCCGGCTGGTTGTACACCTCGGCGGGCGAACCGACCTGCTCGATATGGCCCTTGTTCATCAGCACGATGCGGTCAGCCACTTCGAGGGCTTCTTCCTGGTCGTGGGTGACGAAGATGCTGGTCACATGCAGCTCGTCATGCAAGCGCCGCAGCCAGCGGCGCAATTCCTTGCGCACCTTGGCGTCGAGCGCGCCGAAGGGCTCGTCCAGCAGCAATACCTTGGGCTCGACCGCCAGCGCCCGCGCCAGCGCAATGCGTTGCCGCTGTCCGCCCGATAACTGCGGCGGATAGCGGTCGGCCAGCCAGTCGAGCTGCACCAGTTCCAGCAGTTGCGTCACCTTGCTACGGATCTGCGCCTCGGACGGCCGCTCGGCGCGCGGCTTGACGCGCAGACCGAAGGCAATGTTTTCGAAGACGGTCATGTGCTTGAACAGCGCGTAATGCTGGAACACGAAGCCGACCTGGCGTTCACGCACATGCCGGTTGGACGCATCTTCGTTGTCGAGCAGCACCTGCCCGGCATCCGGCCGCTCCAGGCCGGCGATGATGCGCAGCAGCGTGGTCTTGCCGCAGCCGGACGGACCCAGCAGCGCGGTCAGTTCGCCGGGCTGGAAAGAGAGCGAGATGTTGTCCAGGGCAAGGAAATTGCCGAATCGCTTGGTGATGTTTCTGACTTCAATGGCCACGGCTATTGCTCCGCTGTCGATTGTTGGATGGCGTGCTGCAGCCGCCATTCGATGAAGGATTTCAGCGCCAGCGTGATCAGGGCCAAGAAGGCCAGCAGCGAGGCGATCGCGAACGCGGCGCTGAAGTTGTATTCGTTGTAGAGAATTTCCACCTGCAGCGGGATGGTGTTGGTCTGGCCGCGGATATGGCCGGAAACCACCGACACCGCGCCGAATTCGCCCATCGCCCGCGCATTGCACAGGATCACGCCGTACAGCAGGCCCCACTTGATGTTGGGCAGCGTGACATGCCAGAAGGTGCGCCAGCCCGAGGCGCCGAGCACCAGCGCGGCCTCCTCTTCTTCGCTGCCCTGCGACTGCATCAGCGGGATCAGCTCGCGCGCGACAAAGGGAAAGGTAATGAAGATGGTGGCGATCACGATGCCGGGCACGGCGAACAGGATCTTGATGTCGTGATCCTGCAGCCATTGCCCGAACCAGCCCTGCGCGCCGAACAGCAGCACATAGATCAGGCCGGCGATGATCGGCGACACCGAAAACGGCAGATCGATCAGCGTCATCAGCACGCTCTTGCCGGGGAAACGGAATTTCGCGATCGCCCAGGATGCGGCCACGCCGAAGACCAGGTTCAGGGGCACGGAGATCGCCGCCGTGAGCAGGGTCAGCTTGAGGGCAGACACCGCGTCGGGATCGCTGATCGCCTGCACGTACACATGCCAGCCGCCCTTGAGCGCCTCAACGAAGACCGAGACCAGCGGAACGAACAGAAACAGCAGCATGAACAGCAGCGCCGTGCCGATCAGCAGCGCGCGCACCCAGAATGGCTCGATGATGGTGGCCGGCACCAGGGCCGGTTCGGCGCGGGCGGCATTGGCTGGCGCCTTGGAAGTGACGATGGCGGACATCTCAGGCTTTCTCCGCCTGGCCACGCTTGCGCGCCCAGGCTTGCAACAGGTTGATCAACAGCAGCATCAGGAAGGACGCCACCAGCATCACGACCGCGATCGCGGTCGCGCCGGCATAGTCGTATTGCTCCAGCTTGGTGACGATGAACAGCGGCGTAATCTCGGACACCATCGGCATGTTGCCGGCGATGAAGATCACCGAGCCGTATTCGCCGGTGGCGCGGGCAAAGGCCAGCGCGAAACCGGTCAGGAGCGCCGGCAGGATGCTGGGAAACACCACGCGCGAAAACGTCTGCCAGTGCGAAGCGCCGAGGCTGGCCGCCGCTTCTTCCAGCTCATGCTCGAACTCCTCGAGCACCGGCTGCACGGTGCGCACCACGAAAGGCAGGCCGATGAATGTCAGCGCCACCACGATGCCCAAGGGCGTGAACGATACCTTGATGCCCAGCGGCTGCAGATAGCGACCGATCCAGCCATTGCTGGAATACAGCGAAGTCAGCGCGATGCCGGCTACTGCGGTCGGCAATGCGAACGGCAAGTCGACCATGGCATCGATCAGGCGCTTGCCCGGAAAGCGGTAGCGCACCAGTACCCAGGCAACGATGCCGCCGAACACCACGTTCAGCGCTGCGGCAATCAGCGAGGCGCCGAAGGTCAGCCGGTAGGAAGCCATTACGCGCTCGGAAGTGACGGCGCTCACGAAGCCTTCCCAGCTCAGCGTGAAGGTTTTGATGAATAGCGCCGACAGCGGAATCAGCACGATCAGGCACAGGTAGAACAGGGTAAAACCAAGCGACAACCGAAATCCGGGCAGGACCCGGAAACTGCTGCTCGACTTTGTGCTGGAAGGAACGGCTGACATAAGTTCTATATACCCAACTGGAATAACGGTTGCGAATAATTGCATTCGCAAATCATAAACAAAAAGACAGAATCGTCATGAACATAGACGACATGGAAATAAACACGGCTGCGCCAAGCGATGCATCCTGCGCAGCTTCGGAAATTTCCGCAGGCCAATGGTCGCCACGGTCATCGCGACGCCGAGCATGAGCACCGCAGCGATGCCGCACCAGCCGGCGTAATGCCGGACTTGAGCTTACCGAGTTCGTTCGATGCGCCGATGAACACGGAATTCACTGCGCCGACACGCCCGCGTATCGCATCCGGCGTCTGCGACGACCCCATCAGACGGCAGATGGACACGCGCTGCATCTGCACCGCGGAGCATGCCCAGCGCAGATGAAAGCAGACAAATGCTGAAATTCCAGTTGCACAGATTGCAGGATCGACCGACTGGTACGAGCAAGATAAATTCCCAAGGGAAATATTTGGGGCGATGCTGCGGGCGCGAATATACACGGATTGACACGATCGTGCCGGATCGACCATCGAATGCACAGTGCGGATACCGAACCCCGACTTTTTTGGCAAAATGGCCAACCTTATTTTCCACAGGAGTTTTCATGTTCCTCACCACCCCTGCTCCCGGCGCGATATCCCGCCTGCGCACGACGATGCTGCGCAGCAAAGCCGGCGCCTTCCTCGGCATCGCCGCCGCGGCAGTTTCCTTCGGCATCGCCAGCCCGGCGCGGGCCGACACCACGATGCTCAATGTTTCCTACGACGTAGCGCGCGAATTGTTCAAGGACATCAATCCGCTGTTCATCGCCGACTGGAAGCAGAAGACCGGTGAAACCATTACGATCAACCAGTCGCACGGCGGCTCAAGCAAGCAGGCGCGCGCGGTGGCGGATGGACTGGAAGCCGCGGTGGTGACGATGAACCAGGCGAATGACATCGACATGCTGGCCAAGCGCGGCCTGGTGGCGACCGACTGGCGCAAGAAATTCCCGGACAATGCCGCGCCCTTCTACTCGACGATGGTGTACCTGGTGCGCAAGGGCAATCCCAAGCATATCCAGGACTGGGAAGACCTCGGCAAGCCGGGTGTCCAGGTCGTGATCCCGAATCCGAAGGTAGCCGGCAACGGCCGCTATACCTATCTCGCCGCCTGGGGATCGGTGCTGGAAAAGGGTGGTAACGAAACACAGGCGCGCGACCTGGTGAGCCGCATCTTCAAGAACGTGCCGGTACTCGATTCCGGCGGCCGTGCCGCTACCACGACTTTTACCCAGCGCGAGATCGGCGATGTGCTGGTCACCTTCGAAAACGAAGTGCAGCTGGTGAAGAAGGAAATGGGCAGCAATTTCGACATCGTTTATCCGCCCTCCTCGATCCTGGCCGAGTCGCCGGTCGCGGTGGTGGACAAGGTGGTCGACCGCAAGAACCTGCGCAAGCAGGCCACCGCTTACCTGCAATTCCTGTACACGCCGCAGGCGCAGGAAGTCATCGCCCGGCACTTCTATCGGCCGCGCGATGAAGCGATCCTGAAAAAGCACAGCGAATACTTCAAGCCGATCAAGCTGTTCACCGTGGAGAAATATTTCGGCGGCTGGGATGCCGCGCAAAAGAAGCATTTCGACGACGGCGGTGAATTCGACAAGATCTATACGAAGCGCTGATGCGATGAGCAAAGCGGAATGAAAGCAAAACGGGCGCCGCGGCGCCCGTTTTTCATCGATGCAGGCTCAGTACGCTCAGTACGTGCCCGGCACCAGGATATTGCTGTCGACCTGCTTCACATCGGTCAGACCGCACAATGCCATCGTCGTATCCATCTCCTTGCGGATGATGTTCAGGCAGGCGGTAACGCCAGCCTCGCCCATCGCGCCCAGGCCGTACAGGAAAGCGCGGCCGATATAGGTTCCCTTCGCGCCCAGCGCCAGCGCCTTGAGCACGTCCTGACCGGAGCGGATGCCGCTGTCCAGGTGCACTTCCATGCGATCGCCAACCGCATCCATGATGGCCGGCAGCGCGGCGATCGACGACAGCGCGCCATCGAGCTGGCGGCCGCCATGGTTGGAAACGATGATCGCGTCCGCGCCGCTCTGCGCCGCGATGCGCGCATCTTCCGGATCCAGAATGCCCTTGATGATCAGCTTGCCGCCCCAGGCGCGGCGCAGCCATTCCACGTCATCCCAGGACAGGCGCGGATCGAATTGTTCCGCGGTCCAGGAAGACAGCGAGGACATGTCCGACACATTCTTCGCATGGCCGACGATGTTGCCAAAGCTGCGGCGCTTGGTCTGCAGCATGTTCAGGCACCAGGTCGGCTTGGTGGCCAGGTTGAGCATGTTCTTGAGCGTGAGCTTCGGCGGCGCGGTCAGGCCGTTGCGGATGTCCTTGTGCCGCTGGCCGAGGATCTGCAGATCCAGCGTCAGCACCAGCGCCGAGCAGTTTGCGGCGCGGGCGCGCTCGACCAGGCGCGTCATGAAATCGCGATCGCGCATGAAATACACCTGGAACCAGAACGGCTTGCTGGTATTGGCCGCAATATCCTCGATCGAGCAAATGCTCATGGTCGACAGCGTGAACGGCACGCCGAAACGTTCGGCCGCCTTGGCTGCCAGGATCTCGCCGTCGGCATGCTGCATGCCGGTCAGGCCGGTAGGCGCCAGCGCTACTGGCATCGCGACTGGGATGCCAACCATGGTGCTGGCCAGCGTGCGGTTGTCCATGTTCACCGCGACCCGCTGCCTCAGCTTGATCTTTTCAAAATCGCTGCTGTTGGCCCGATAAGTCGATTCGGTCCAGGAGCCGGAGTCGGCATAGTCGTAAAACATGCGCGGCACGCGCCGCTCGGCAAGAATGCGCAGATCTTCGATATTGGTGATGACAGCCATGTTTTGTCTTTCAAGCTTGTTATGTTCGCCAGCGCGAAGCCAGCATTATGGCCGCAGACCGGACAATTTCCTAAGCACGTCCACATGAAATTAATTGCGGCGACGCATTGCATTCATCGAAGCCGTTTTACCTTGTTTTCACAATGTGATATAAACCCGGATATTGCATCGCACCAGTTTCCCATGAAGAACACCGAGACAAACCCCGAAGCCGAGAAGACTTCGATACAGGTAATCGAGCGCATGATTGGACTGCTTGATGTGCTTGCCGACTACCCGGACCCCGTCAGCCTGAAGGAGCTTTCCAGCGCGACCGGTCTGCACCCTTCCACCGCGCATCGCATCCTGAATGACCTGGTGCTCAAGCGCTTTGTCGACCGCGCCGAACCCGGCACTTATCGCCTCGGCATGCGCCTGCTGGAGCTTGGCAATATCGTCAAAAGCCGCCTGAACGTACGCGAAGCGTCGCTGGATTTCATGCGCGCGCTGCATCGCAAGACGCATCAGACGGTGAACCTGTCGGTGCGGCAGGGCGATGAAATCGTCTACATCGACCGTTCCTATTCCGAGCGCTCGGGAATGCAAGTGGTGCGTGCGATCGGTGGCCGTGCGCCTTTGCATCTGACTTCCACGGGCAAGCTGTTCCTGTCGGCGGACGATCCAAAAATGGTGCGCGCCTACGCTATCCGTACCGGCCTCGCCGGGCATAACAAGAATTCGATCACGGACCTGGTCAAGCTCGAACGCGAGCTCAGCCTGGTCCGCGCGCGCGGCTATGCCCGCGACAATGAAGAACTGGAACTCGGCGTGCGCTGCATGGCAGCCGGCATCCGCGACGATAGCGGCAAGCTGATTGCCGGCCTGTCGATTTCCGCACCCGCCGACCGCCTGCAGGAAGACTGGATCGCCGACCTGATCAACACCGCCAACGAGATTTCCGCCGTCCTTGGCTACATCTCGCCGCCACAGGAAAGTGCCGCGTCTGCCCGATAAAAAAGGCGGCCTTGGCCGCCTTTTCTTCATGCATCCCCGTTCGAATCAATTGTGCGCAGTCAACGTGCGGTTCATCGACCACGGATGCGTGGTTTCGATCCATTTGCGTATGCGGCCGGCATCGGCAAGACGGGTGTTCTTGCCCTTGGAATCGAGGAACACCATGACAACCGGGCGATTGTCGATACGCGATTGCATCACGAGGCAATGTCCGGCCTCGGTGATATAGCCGGTTTTCTGCAAGCCGATTTCCCAGGTCGGGCTATCGACCAGATGGTTGGAATTGCGGTATTGCAGTATCGGGCCGCCCGGCTCCACCGCGTATTTGCTGTCGGTCGAATACTGGCGGATGACCGGATGACGCGAAGCGGCAACCACCAGCTTGGCCAAGTCGCGGGCGCTGGCCACGTTATTGCTCGACAGTCCGGTTGGCTCGACGTAATGCGCATTGGCCATGCCGAGCGAACGCGCTTTTGTATTCATTGCAGCAACGAATGCCGGCAAGCCGCCCGGGTAATTACGCCCCAGCGCCGAGGCCGCACGATTCTCCGAACTCATCAGCGCAATGTGCAGCATGTTGGCGCGCGAAAGTTGTGAGCCGACACGCAGACGCGAGCGGCTGAATTTCTCGCGGTCGACATCTTCCTCGGTGACGGTCAGCATCTCGTCCATGCTCTGGTTCGACTCGACCACGACCATGCTGGTCATAAGTTTCGTCAGCGAAGCAATCGGCAACGCGACATCCGCATTCTTTTCGAACAGCACTTCCGAAGTTTGCTGATCAATGACCAGCGCCGCATTCGAGCCCAGCGCGAGCGGGTCATGCGTCAGGTTCAAACCAGCCATGTCACCAGCAGTGCGCACCGCTGGCACGACCGGTACTGCCGGCGTGGCGACCAGGCGTGGCAAAGCAGCGTGCCGGGAAGAATGGTGGCGTGTGGCGACGTTGACATGAACACGACGTCGAGGCGCAGCTTTATTGCCGGATGACTTGGCCGAGTGCTTTTCGGTGTGTTTTGCGGAATGTTTGGAAGCGGATTTGGCCAGCGCGGGCGGCAGAACGCCCAGGATCAATGAAGACGAAACAAGAAAGATAAGCGCGGCTTTGGCCATCGCAGCTCCGGATTCAGGGCGAATGAATGTTGCAGTGTAGCAAAGAAAGAATTTTTTGCCACGTAATGAACGGTTTAGCGCGACATTTTAAACCTGTTTCTCATCCGCGATATCACTATGTTGCAATTTTATGTCAGGGAACGTGTTGTTCGGCTAACGGTTTCTTGGATTTTCTGCTTGCCACATTGAAATCTGTCGGCTGCCTGCGACAGGAACCTTCGTCTACTCGAGGAATTTGGCGAAGCCTGCGACCGGCTCTCTCTCGGTGACCAGGCTGTTTTCCGTTCTGCTCATGTCGGCATGACCGAGCGCCATGCCGCAAACCACCTGCTCCGTTTCCGGCAACCCGAGCACCTCGGCGATGATGCGATGGAACTGGGTGAAAGCTGCCTGCGGACAGGTATCCAGTCCTCTGCCACGTGCGGCAATCATGATGTTTTGCAGGAACATGCCGTAATCAAGCCAGGATCCCCGCTCCATGATCCGGTCTATGGTGAAGATGATGCCGACCGGCGCATCGAAGAATGCATAGTTGCGCGCATGTTGCGCCTGCATGCCAGTCTTGTCCTCGCGCTTCAGGCCAAGCAGGCTATACAAATCCCAGCCCACCTTGCGCCGGCGGTCGATGTAGGGCGACGCCCACTGGCGCGGGTAGTAGGCATATTCCTCGGTGTGCTGCGCCGCTTTCTCCGGATCGAGATAGGCGTCGAGGATCGCACGCGACAGTCGCTCTCTGATGCCGCCAGTCAGCACATACGCCTTCCATGGCTGGGTATTTGTCCCGGACGGCGCGCGCGATGCCACCTCGAGGATGGCCTCGACATCCTCGCGGGCAACCGGTGTCGGCAGGAAGGCGCGCACCGAGCGGCGCGAAGTGATCGCCGCGTCGACGATCTGCTGCTCCATGCTCCTGATCATGGCTGAGCCTCCTCTTGCACTTTTACTTGCACGGTCTGCAGCAAGGCGCGCATCGCCGGTGGAATTTCGGCTGGACGGCGCGTTTCCCGGTCGACGTAGACATGCACGAAATGGCCATGCGCGGCTGCACTCTCGTCCGTGCCGCGGAAGATGCCAACCTCGTAGCGCACACTCGATTTGCCGAGCTTGCTCACGCGAAGTCCGGCGCAAACCTCATCGGGGAAGGCCACAGACGCGAAATACTGGCATTGCGTTTCAACCACCACGCCGATGACCGGACTTTTTTCGACGTCGAGCACGCCATTGACGATCAGAAACTGGTTCACCACCGTATCGAACCAGCTGTAGTAGACGACATTGTTTACATGGCCATAGGCATCGTTGTCCATCCAGCGCGTGGTAATCGGATGGAAATGGCGAAAATCGCTGCGGGTTCTGTTTTCGGCTTTCATCATTTTTTCACCACGAAACAAACGCCAATGATGGCCAACAGCATGCCGGCCACGCCTACCAGACTGAACTGCTCGCCAAACATGGCCCAAGCCATGAGCGCTGTTGTCGGCGGCGTCAGGTACAGCAAGCTCGTCACGCTGGTCGCCGCGCTTTTGCGGATCAGTGCGAACAGCAGAAAAATCGCGCCGATCGACAGCGCCAGCACTGACCAGGACAAGGCGGCAAGAAAGCGCGGCGTCCACTGCACCGTGTCGAGCGTGATGTCGAGATGCTCGTAAGCGATGGCCAAAGGCAGTACCACAACGATCGATGCCGCGAACTGGATAATCGTGCCCGTACGCAAATCGAACTGCGGACAATAATGCTTTTGATACAAGGTGCCAACGGTGATGGAGATCAAGGCCAGCAGGCACAGCGCAATGCTCTGCCAGCTCAGGCCGTTCAGCGAAATCTTGTTTGCGACAACCAGGCCGACGCCGCAGATGCCGAAGGCAAGACCTATCCATTGTTTCGGACGTACTCTTTCACCGATCAGCGGCGCGGCGAACGCAGTCAATATCGGTTGCATGCCGACGATCAGGGCCGACAAACCGGCCGGCATGCCGATCTTGATTGCACACCAGACGCCGCCCAGGTAACCGCCCTGCAGCAGGATGCCGGCAATCGCGATATGTCCGCTCTTGGCTCCGGGCCAGGGCGCGCGCATCAGAAGCACCAGCGGCAGCAGGATCAGCAGCACGCCAATAAAGCGCAGCAGCAGGAAGGTCAGCGGTGGCGCATACGGCAGCCCGAATTTTGCCACTACGAAGCCCGTGCTCCAGATCAGCACGAAGACGATGGGCATGGCGGCGATCCAGGCCCCACGCGGGCGGGTCAGCGCACTGCTGCCGGTGGAAGTAGTCATGCGCGAATCCGATCGGCAGAGAGAGTAGTTGCGGTGCGCAAGCGCGATTGCACCTGCGGCTGGTATTGCGCAGCGATGGCGACCGTCTGCCGGTGCACTGCGACCGTGTCTTCAATGTTTCGGCCATAACCGCCGGCCATGGCAATCGCTACCGGAATGGCGCGCGCCGTGGCCCATTCCAGCACCCGCCTGTCGCGCGCGGCCAATCCGGCAAGGCTGAGCTTCAATCGGCCGAGTCGATCGCCTTCATGCGGGTCGGCACCGGCAAGGTAAATGAGCAATTGCGGCGCGAACCGGCGCTCCATTTCCTGCAGCGCGCCATCAAGCGCCGCCAGGTACTCGGTATCGCGCGCGCCATCGGGCAGCGCAACGTCGAGATCGCTGGTTTCTTTCTTGAAGGGATAGTTGTGTTCGCCATGCAGCGAAAGCGTAAACACCGAGTCGTCATTCGACAGGATCGCGGCCGTGCCGTTTCCCTGATGCACGTCTAGATCGATGATCGCTACGCGTGCGACGCGACGTTCGGCCTGCATCAGCCTTGCCGCAATTGCCGCGTCATTGAATACGCAAAAACCTTCGCCGCGATCAGCGCAGGCATGATGCGTGCCGCCGGCAAGGTTGACGGCAATGCCTTCGGACAGGGCTGCACGACATGCTTCGATCGTCGCACCGGCGGAGCGGCGCGACCGTTCGACCATCTGCGGCGACCAGGGAAAGCCTATGCCCTTTTGTTGCGCCGGATCCAGGCTGCCAGTGCTCACTGCGGCGATATAGGAAGGATGGTGCGCCAGCGCCAGCACACCGTCGCTGGCTGCGGCAGCCTCCACGAACTCCATGTCGGGAACGGACGCAGCAACCGCTTCGCGCAACATCCGATATTTCGCCATGGGGAAGCGATGGCCTTCGGGGAGAGGAAGCACGAAATGGTCGCTGTAGAAAGCTTTCAACTTGTTCGCTTGTCGAAAAACGGATGCGGGAGTCTAACACGGGCAAGGTCATGCTCATTGCCCGCCTTTTCCCGCGGGCACGAAGCGAGGCCACACTTATTTCTTGCGGTGCATCAATAATTTTTCTTCATTCCCTACCGGTCCTGTTATCCGCTTGACACGCAATATGAAGCATTTGACAATGCGTTTGCTGCGGCGCACAAGTCGTGGTTTCCATCAAGTCAACCTCATTCCTATTTCTTGTTTCCAGCATCCAGGAGAACCTCATGTTTTCGTTTCAGGAACAAATATCTGCCGCCACCAAAAGCAATCTTGAAGCGCAACTTGCGATGATCAGCGCTCTCACCGGCAAGACTTTCGAAGGCGTGGAGAAGCTTGTCGAACTGACGATGAACACTGCCAAGTCCAGCCTCGCCGACACGACTTCGCACGCCCGACAACTGCTGGCGGTGAAAGATGTGCAGGAAGCGTTCGCCTTCCATGCCGCGCAAGCGCAACCGAGCGCGGAAAAGCTGATGGCCTATGGCCGTAACCTGATGTCGATAGGCTCCGCGCTGCAAACGGAATTCGCAAAAGCGACTGAAGCACAAATTACCGAACATGGACGCAAGCTGAGCGGCTTTGTCGAGGAAATCGGCAAGAATGCCCCGGCCGGTTCGGAAAACGTGGTGGCTTTCCTCAAGCAGACGATTGCCAATGCCAATGCCGGATATGAGCAATTCACCCGCAGCACCAAGCAGGCGGTAGAAGCAGTGGAAGCCAATATCAGCAATGCTGCGGCACAAATGTCGCAAGCCGCCGGCAAGGTTGGCGCGAACGTCAACTCGGTCGTCACCGCCAAAAAATAAACCACCATTCGTCGGCGGCGCCTGCCGCCCGGCGCCGGGAAAGCGCCAGCCGCTTTCCCCCCTTGTCTACCTCTTTTCCCATCATGCTTGTGCGCCGGCATGCGTTATCTATGCTCGCTGCGCACCAGCGCTCTTCGTAACACCCTCCTCGCAAAGAAAGTCACAATCCGGTCATACAGCGCCTCTACACTCGTGCCCATCGAAAACTTATGGTTAAACGATGACGCCAACCTTCGGCATTTCCCCGCGCGTACCCACCGCCACTGCGCCCATTCCCGAAGTTCCTGCGCCCACCGGGTTTTTCTGCACTCACCTTCCCTTGCACCTGACCGCCAGCACCGCCATCGCAAGCCTGCTGGCCGGGACCACGGCCTGCGTGCTTGCCTATGCGAGCGGTATGGATGCAAGCATTTCCATCCTGACTGGAATCGCTGTCTTCGCAGGCGGCGGCCTGCTCTGGCTGGCTGAAAATTTCAGCCTGATGCGGCAGCAGCAATTCATGCACGCAACGATGCAGCACGTCGTTTTCAATGGCGTGCACACTGCGGTGTCCGGCTTGCTGGGGCATCTACCGGCTTCAGTGGGCGCGCAGCAACTTGCCTGCCAATTCGGCACCGCTCCTGCAGCGGCGCGCAATGCAACGATATCGGCAGGCAAGCCAGCGGCATTACCGGAAATATCGCGTCCGGGATTTGCAGTGTTGCTCGGCGCGGTCGCGCTGCCGACTTTCCTCATCTTTCTGCTTTTTTCGCGTGCGCTCGCTTCCGGACGACAGAACAATGCCGCCACTGACGCATTGGCAGAAGCGTCCGATAACGCATGCAAGACGCCGGCAGGCAGCCGCGCCTTACGCACCATTTACGATGTTGCCGTTCCGCTGATCGCAAGCGCGGCACTGGTCGCGGCGCCTGCCTGCGCGCTGCAGGAATTTTCGGGCTCGGAAAATGCCGTCCGGTTCCTCGTTTTCTGCGCAGGCAATCTCGCCGGCGCTTCGCTGCGCGAGATACTGAATCAGAGCACGGCCCGCGCCTGGATCAGCATTCGCCGTGAGGGTACCGGATGTGCCTATGGCCTCAGCAGTGAAATCGAGCTCGAGCGGCCATGGTCGACGCTCGTCCCCACCGCCGGCTCGATTGCGCTCTTCACGGCAAGCAGCGCGATGTTCGTCGCGCTGACCAATGTTTTCCCAGAACTGCAGCTTGTTCCCGCCGGCGCCTCGATCCTGAGCCTGCCCGCAACCGAATTCGCCCGGCGCCTTTGCATGCGGCAGCTTGCGGCAAATGCGCCGGCCGAGATGTTTGAAGCGCTATGGCGCTATCTGCCTCTGGGCGCCTATGCGGCTATCAGAAAAATCCCATTGGAGTATCGCCGAACGCATGGCTGCGGATTGCTGCACAGCCCGCAGCAATGGGCCAGGCATGTAACCGATACCGGTTCGTACAAAAAGGCCGTCGCCTTCGCCTCGCTGCGCATCGGCGACGGCAGTCTGGCGTATGCGCTGAATCTGATGCCGTATTGCCAATGGGCGGCGCCGCTGATGCAGGGAATGACGATGGCACGCACGCCTTTTCTCGCGGCCCATGTGCTGCATCGCCTGGTGCCGGATTGCAAGGACCCGCTCGAAGTGGTGAATGCCATACCGCCCCATGCGCAAGCCGCTGACGCCGCCGTGCAATGTCAGGATGCCCCGGAAAGTGGCTGCGCTACGCAAGACCCACCGTCCCTGAATCACGCGCGCGCATATCAGGCCAGCAGCTTCATCCATACCTATGTCTGAAAGGAAAACCGATGCCGATCAAGGATTTCGCCGAGTTGCGGCTGGCGCTCGCCAGTGTTGTCGCCGGTTCGCCACCGCCCAGGCACCCACAGCCTGATGGCATGGAAAGCCTGGCGCTGGCCATTGCCGGTGTTTCCTTCCTGCTTTGCCATGCGGGCGCAACGCATGCGGACCGCGCCTTTCTGTTCTGCGAATTCGGTCCGCTACCCGAAACACGGCGTGTCGAAGCGCTGGAACGGCTGATGGAAATGAACCTGATTTTCTTTCGCGGCAATTCGCCGGTCTTCGGCCGTGATCCGATCAACGGCAATATCCTGTTCTGCTCGGAAATCCTGTTCGCAAGCGTCTCCGCGGAACTCCTGCTGGAAACCCTGCGCCACATCGCCACGCAGGCGCAGCTGTGGCGGCAGACCTTCTTCCTCGAAGCGCAGGACTAGGAGGCTTCGCAGCAGAAGTATCCGAGCCTCATTCCGCCTGCAGCGCCAGCGGCAGGATCCGCACCAGGCGCGCCATGTCCTGATCGGCAAGCCGCGCCGGCGCGGAACACGCTTGCAACAGCAACTCGCGCGGACGCTGCGCCTGCTGCTGGCGCTGCCCGGAACCTAGTGAGGATTGCAGCACCTGCACCTGCTGCTTCAGCCGTTCCTGCGCCAGTTCGGGGGGACTATCCACGCCGAGCAGAATTTCCAGCGCCAGGATGTCAGCCAGCACTGCGCCGCGCTGCTTTTCCAGCGTTGCGCTCGCGACGGCATCGCCGCTCAGTGCCGCATCGAAGCGGTGTTGCAGCGCATGCCCGAGTGCGTCCGATGCAGCCGGCAGCGCGGCCCAATCCGCACGCATTGCCTCGACACCCTCTTCGGTACGACCCGAAATCAGCGCCTCTTCCGCGCGCCGGCAAAGCGCCAGGCGTTCCAGCAGGACTTTCGCGCTCTGCTCCAGCTTTTGCGTGCGCGCCGCCTCGATGCGCTGCCTGAGCGCGCCAGTCGCATTGGCATAGCGCTCGTCGAGCGCCGATTGCGCTGCGCGCGGCGCAGGGCCGATACCGCGCCAGGCTTCCTCGGTGGCGCGTAGCGTTTGCGCCAGCGTCGACACCGGCGCGTCGATTGCCGCCTCCAGCGCAGCGCACAAGGCGTTCTTGCGCTCCAGGTTTTCCTGCCGTTCGGCGTCGGCAACCTTGGCCGCTTCACGGCGCTCGGCGAACAGCGCGTCGCAGGCGGCACGGAAACGCTGCCACAGCGCCTGCTCATCCGCGCGCGCCAGCGGCAGACTGCGCGCCATGTCCTGCCAACGTTCCTGGATCACGCGCAAGGCATCGATCGAGCGCGGTGAATTCGCGTCCAGCGACTCGACTTCGGCAATCAATTGTTCTCGTCGCTCGATCTCGTGCCGCTGCTGCGCGGCGAGCGGTTCGGTCAATGCGCGCAGCGCCGCTTCGAATTCCACATCGATCGCCTTGCGTTCACGCCTGTCGATCGGACCGATCCGGCGAAAGTTCTGGCTGATGCGATTGCAGAATCCGGCCAGCGCCTTCCAGTCGACATCGACGCCCTCGCCGAGCACGCCCGCCGTCTGCGCCTGCTCCCGCACTTCGGCGACCATGGCGCGCGCGCGCTCCAGGTTTTGGCGTCTTTCTTCGGCAAGCGTTTGGTAGTGCTCGGCCAGCGGCGCATGGGCCGCCGTGCAGGCGGCATCAAAGCGCTGCCAGACTTCCTTTCCCGCCGCGCCGGATGCCGTATCCAATTCCTTCCAGCGGGCGCGCAGGCTGCCCAGCTTTTTCGCCAGCTCGGCAACCGGCATCGGCTGGCCCTGCAGATCTTCGGCAGCCTTTACCAGCTCGTCGCGCGAGACGCTGCCGCCCCAGCGCGCCCAGCCCTGCAGGCGGGCGAGTTCGGCGCGCAGGCGCGATAGCCGTGCCATCTGCGCATCGGTCGGACGTATTGCCTTCAGGTCAAAGCCGCGCAGCGCGCGATCCTGCTCGGCAGCAGCATGCAGCGATCCGTCTTCCAGCGCCGCTTCAAGCGCGCCGAGCGCTTCCTCGAAACCAAGCGCACTTTCGGCATCGGGCTGCGCGCGGCTCTCGGTTCGAGCTGGCGCGGGCTTCGGTGTTTCCTTCGGTTTGTGCGCCGCGCGTACTTGCGCGAGCAGAACGTCAAAACGCGACTGCAAATGCGCAGCATCTTCGGACGAGAGCGCCGGAAGCGCCGCCCATTCGCGGCGCAGATCGGCTTCCGTCAATTGCATCGGATCTGCGGTCGTCGCCTCTTCCCAGCCCTGCAGCGCCGCGTCGCGTGCGGCCTGGGCCTCACGGCGCGCAGCACGCTGCTGCATCGCCGTGCGCAAAGCACTCACGCCATCCTGGAACGCAAGCACCGGATTCTTCGGCAGGCTTGGCGCCTCGCTCGACTGCAGGTGTGCAGCCATGCGCCCCTCTGCCGCAGTGAGTTGTTGTTCCAGCTCTTCATCCGATAGCGGCTCGTGCGCATCCCGCAGCCGTTGTAGCGCGGCGACTTCGTCCAGCACCGCGCGCTGCAGGGCGGCCTGCGCCTGCAGGCGCTGCGCGAGCCTTTCCCGGCTGGCGTCGAAACGCTGGCGTATCGCCTCGGGCACTTCCTTCAGCGCAGCCCAGTCGCGATCGAGTTCGGCGACCTGGTTCACCATCGGTTGCGGCGCGCTGACGAGGCGTTCGGCTTTTTCCGCCGCCGCGATGCCGCGCGCGGTCAGCGCCTCCTGGCGTTGCAGCTGCTCCAGGCGTTGCTGCATCAGCTTGGCCACGCGCCGGTCGACATTGCGCATCGCGTCGCGCACCCGTTCCAGGTGCTCCCTGGCGTACAGATACTGCGCGGCCTTCATGCGCGCATCGGCATGCTCAGATTCCAGAATGAAGGCGACGGCGCGCCCCTCATCGCCCGACAGCGATTCGGCCTGCGCGATGGCGGCATCGCGCGCCTGGCGCTGCAATTCGGCGCGGTCGGGAGTCTGGATTTTTGCGGGCGCGGCGGAAGCGGCGCTCTCCGGTTTCGGAGTGCGCTTGAAGAGGAAACGGAACATGTCGGCGGATGGGCTGGAGTGGCTCTGGGCGGAAAACCGCCATCATAGCAATACCGGCCTGCCCCGGCGCCGCTTGCTGGTGGGCACCGGCACCGCGGGTTCACACCGGCCGATACTCTGCGCTCAAGCGATCGAGGCCGGCAAGCAGCTGCTCCCAGGCCTGGGCAACCTGGCTCGGCTCGCCCTTGACGCCGAGTTCGATATGGCGGCGTGTCTGCGCATCGCCAACGCTGGGCAGGCTGAACACCTTCACCAGCGGGAAGGCGGTTTCCACCGCTTCCATCAGCGGCGTGAGCGTCGATTCCATCGAGCCGTAGACGAACACCGACTTTTCCTGCCAGGCGATCTGGTGGAACAGCTGCGGATATAGCGTATCGAGCACCCATTCCATCATCGGATGCGCCATCACCGGGAAGCCCGGCACGAAATGATGCGCGCCGGTGCCGCTGGCATTGGCAATCGAAAAACCGGGAATCTTGTTGTACGGATTCGGAATGATGTCGGCGCCCTGCGGAAATTCGCCCATCTTCAGGCGGTGCTGGTTTTCCGGCGCATCCAGGCGCGGATCCTGGTTCGATGCGCGGGCCATTTCGACGATGCGCTCTTCGATCAGGGTTTTGGCCTGCGGATGCAGCACCAGCGGCACGCCGAGCGCGACCGCGGCGCACTGGCGGGTATGGTCGTCGGGCGTGGCGCCGATGCCGCCGAAGGAAAACACGATGTCGTCGCTGGCCAGGGTGCGTTTCAGGGTCGCGGTGATGCGCTCCGGATTGTCGCCGAG
This sequence comes from Noviherbaspirillum pedocola, assembly GCF_016632335.1. Classification (GTDB taxonomy): domain Bacteria; phylum Pseudomonadota; class Gammaproteobacteria; order Burkholderiales; family Burkholderiaceae_D; genus Noviherbaspirillum_A; species Noviherbaspirillum_A pedocola. The sequence continues at coordinate 209,606 of NZ_JAEPBG010000009.1, read as the reverse complement.
GTATTCGGCCCAGCCGAGCTGCATGCCGCGCGCGGCAAGGATCTCGATGCCGCGGGCGAAGTGCTTGTCGATCCGCTTACCCGAGAGAATTTCGTCGCCGATGATGATGAGACCGATGGCCATATTCGCTGTCCGATAAATGGTTGAAGAAACCCGAGCTCGGGATTATGCATCAGGCAAGTCGGACGCGTGGCGCAGGCGCGCCAGCGCCGCCAGGCAGTAATGCTGAAACCAGAGCCCGGAAAAAACGAAGACCAGCACGTACAGCCAGATCGATACCGCCGCCAGCAGCGGAAAGAACACCACCGACAGCACGCCGCCCAGCCACAGCAGCGTCGGCGCCGCGCCCAGTGCGCCGGTGGCTACGCCGATGCCCAGCAGTGGCCAGCGTTCCTGGCGCATCAGCTGGCGCCGTTCATCACGACTGGCATGCTCGGACAGCGCGTCATAGGCCATCACCCGGCAAGTGAGCCAACCCCACAGCACCGGCTGCACCAGCAGCGCCAGCGGTGGAAACAGGTACAGCGGCAAGGCGAGCAGCCAGAGCAGCGCGAAGACGACGAAGACGACCAGCGAGGTGGCGATGCTGCCCGCCAGCGAACCGCCGCGCCGGCGCTCGAGGTCCGGATAGTGGCGCGAGGACACATGCCGGGCGATGACGGGCATCGCGCCCAAACCGACGAACAGCAGCGCGGTGAGGATCATCAACGGCAGTAGCAGCCACATCGCCAGGAGCGGTACCAGCACAGTTTTCAGCGCGCCGGCGCCTATCGACGACAAGACAGCCCCGGTCCACTGAAACCATCCGTTCTCGGCGAAATACCTATGCAGCCAGTCGATCAGCGGATTCAAGCCGAAAGCCAGGATGACACCCCACAGCACCAGCGATGCGAAAAAAGGCAGAAAGGTCAGCAGCAGCATGCGCGGGCGCAATTGCGACAGGACTGCCCTGCCGAGCGCAGTCAGGACGGAATGCATAGGCGTGATGGCGGCGGAGGAATGGAGCCGACATTCTACCCGGGGCGCAGACCGTGGCCGATGGAACGTTTATGCGCGTCAATTGTCACAAGGAATGTTCTTGATGACCTTCATCGATACTGTCTTTTCGCAATCATGATGTCTTCCCTCCTCCCTTCCTTACATCACTGGATGCGCCGACGTCTGCGCGCGCTGCTGCTCGTCGCCCTGTGCGTGCCGCTTGGCTTTGCCGGCTGCAGCACGCTCGCCCACAAGGAGCGCGAACTGGTGTTCAATGTCGCGCCCGGCACGGCCAGCTGGTATTACGGCATGCCGCAAGGCATGGTCGAAAAGCGTCTGCCGATCGCCACCGCCACGGGCGTGCAGCATGTGGACTCCTGGTGGTGGCCGGCGGATGATCCCAAGGCGCCGGCGGTGCTGTACCTGCACGGCGCACGCTGGAATCTGACCGGCCAGCTGTTCCGCATACAGCAATTGCATGACTTCGGCTTTTCGGTTCTGGCCATTGATTACCGCGGCTTCGGCAAGAGCGATGGCGACCTGCCTTCCGAACGCACGGTGTATGAAGATGCGCGCGTGGCCTGGCAGCGCCTGACTGAGCTGCAGCCGGATCCAGCACGCCGCTTCATCTACGGCCATTCGCTCGGCGGCGCCATCGCGATCGATCTGGCGTCGCAGTTCGGCACGCATGCGGGCGAACGCGCGCCGGCACGCGGGCTGATCGTGGAATCCTCGTTCACCAACCTGGCCGAAATCGCCAAGTCGCTGAGCACGCCCTGGCTGCCGCTGCAGCTGATCCTGTCGCAGAAGTTCGATTCGATCGACAAGATCGCGAAGGTCGATCTTCCTGTGCTGATCGTGCACGGCACCGGCGACCGCTATGTGCCTTCGCGCTTTTCCGAGGAGCTGTTCCAGGCGGCACATGGTCCCAAGAAGCTATTGCTGGTGCCCGGAGCCAGCCACAACAACAGCATGCATGTTGCCGAAGAGGAATTCCGGCAGGCGTTCACCAAGCTGTTTGGTATCGCACCGAATCCGGCATGAATGGACTGACAACTGTACTTGGGGTGAGCGTGCGTTGAAAGGCCAACTGTTACAATCACCGACCATTTACCCTACGCAAAGGAAAATCATGTCGACTGTGATGACGGCTTCCGGACTGCAATACGAGGACGTTCAGGTAGGAACCGGCCCCGAGGCCAGCCCGGGTCAGTATGTGACGGTGCATTACACCGGCTGGCTGCAGAATCCGGACGGCAGCGCTGGCCGCAAATTCGATTCGAGCAAGGATCGCAATGATCCCTTCCAGTTTCCGCTCGGCGCCGGTCATGTGATCAAGGGCTGGGACCAGGGTGTGGCCGGCATGAAGGTCGGCGGCGTGCGCAAGCTGATCATTCCGGCCGCGCTCGGCTATGGCGCCCGCGGCGCCGGCGGCGTGATTCCGCCGAATGCAACGCTGATCTTCGAAGTCGAGCTGCTGGGCGTCTGATGCCGCGCCTCTTTTGCCTTCTTGCCGCCAGCCTCGTACTGCTATGCGGCTGCAGCGTGGTGTCCACGACTGCGAGCGTGGCCAGTTCGGCGGTGTCGGTTGCCGGCACCGTGGTCAATGTCGGCATTACTGCAGGCAGTGCCGCGGTCAGTGCGGCAGGTAGCGTGGCCGACGCGGTGTTCTGATCCGCGTTCCGTTTTCCAGCCAAGCGCTCAAATCCTTGTTGTTGCACTGGCATGGCGGCCGCCATGCCAGGCTCCACGGCTAAGCGGTAAAGATTTCCCGCATCTTCCGGCTCAGCTTCTCTTCGATCATCGACGCGAAAGCGCTCATCATCCCGCCCAGTTCGAGTTCCAGTCGCGCTTCGCCGTCCAGGAGCGCCAGCGTGCCCTGTGCGCCGGTCTGCCGGAATCGCAGCATGTCGCCCTCCCAAGCGTAGCTCGCCCCGAATTCGCTCGCCATGCGCTCGGCCATCGCCTGCGCCGCTGCGCGCGCCCGGTCTAGCGTCAGCGCATGCGGCTGATGGATACGGATCTCTGCCATGCTCAGGCGCCTCCGGTGACAGCCGGATTGACCACGTTCGGCGGCACGCCGCCGGTCAATGCCGCAATCAGATTGTCTGCCGCGCACTCGGCCATCGCGCGCCGGGTTGCCAGCGACGCGCTGGCGATGTGCGGCGTGAGCACGACGTTGGACAGCGACAGGAATTCCGGATTGAAGGCCGGCTCGTTTTCGAACACGTCGATGCCGGCGCCGGCAATGCGGCGCTCGCGCAGCGCGGCGATCAGCGCCGCATCGTCGACGATGCCGCCGCGCGCGACATTGACCAGAATCGCCGACGGCTTCATCAGCGCCAGCTCGGCCGGGCCGATCATGTGGTGCAGCGCCGGGCTGTACGGCACGACCAGGATCACATGATCAGCCGTGCGCAATAGTTCTTCCTTGCTGACGTAGCGCGCATTGTTGGCGCGCGCCTCGAGCTCGGGCGCGAGGCGGCTGCGGTTGTGGTAGATCACCTGCATGTCGAAGCCGATCGAGCGGCGCGCAATTTCCTGGCCGATGCGCCCCATGCCGATGATGCCCAGCGTGGCGCCGTGGATGTCGGCGCCGACCAGGTCGTCATACCGCCATTTCTTCCATTGCCCCGCGCGCAGCCATTGCTCGGCTTCTGTGACACGTCGTGCGGCGGCCATCATCAGCGTGAAGCCGAAATCGGCGGTAGTCTTGTTCAGCACTTCCGGTGTATTGGTGACGACCACGCCGGCGGCGGTGGCGGCGTCGACATCGATGTTGTTGTAGCCGACGGCCATGTTGCACACCGCCTTGAGCTGCGGGCAGGCGGCGAGCAATTGCGGCGTGATGCGCTCGCTCAGGCTGGAGAACAGGCCGTCCTTGCCCTTGAGGCGCGCGGCGAGTTCTTCGGGGCTGAAGATATCGTCGTTCGGATTGTCTTCGACATCGAAATGCTGTCGCAGACGCTCAAGGGTTTCGGGAAAGATGGCGCGCGCGACGAGTATGCGAGGCTTCATGCGGGAATCCTTGTCAGCGGAAGAAAATGAAAGTCATCAGGAGAAAAAGCGGTACCAGCACCGCGCCGGACCACAGCATGTAACCGAAGAAGGACGGCATCTTGATGCCGCGTTCTTCGGCGATGGCTTTGACCATCATGTTCGGCGCATTGCCGATGTAGCTGTTGGCGCCCATGAACACAGCGCCACAGGAAATCGCCGCCAGCGTCGAGGCCAGCGTGGTCATCAGCGTTTTCGCGTCGCCGCCGGCGGTGTTGAAGAACACCAGGTAGGTCGGCGCATTGTCCAGGAACGAGGACAACAGGCCGCTGGCCCAGAAGTACATCGCGTCGATCGGCCGCCCGGCGGGGTCGGTCACGGCCCGAATCACCGCGGCAAAGGCGCCGGACTCGCCGGCGCGCAGCATCGCGATGGCCGGAATCATCGTGATGAAGATCGCAGCGAAAAGCTTTGCCACTTCGATCACCGGCGCCCAGGAAAACGCATTGCCCGCCCGTGCGGCAGCCGGCGTCAATGCCAGCGAGAGCAGGATGATCGCGATCAGGCCGACATCGCGCACCAGGCCGGGAAGCTCGAGCTCCACGCCCAGCACGCTCCAGGCAATGCCGGGCTTCCACAATCCGCTCAACAGGACGAGCCCGACAACGCCGGCGAGCAGCAGGAAATTCAGCTTGCCGGTGACGCTGACCGGCGAATCCGGGGTCGGATCCTCTGCGAGGATTTCCTCGCGGCGGTGGTAATAGAAGGAATCAACGAGATAGAACAGCGCCAGCAGCGACAGGCACAGGAACAGCGTCTCCGGGAAGATATGTCGCAGTGTCCAGAAGAAATCGACGCCCTGCAGAAAGCCGAGGAAGAGCGGCGGATCGCCAAGCGGCGTGAGCGCGCCGCCGGCATTGGCCACGAGGAAGATGAAGAACACCATGATGTGCGCGCCATGGCGACGGTTGTCGTTGGCGCGAATCACGGGCCTGACCATCAGCATCGCTGCGCCGGTCGTGCCCATCACGCTGGCCAGTAGCGTGCCGAGTGCGAGCAGCCCTGTATTGCGCGCCGGCGTGCCATGCAGATTGCCGCCGATGAAGATGCCACCCGCGACGACGAACAGGGTCGTGATCAGGATGATGAAAGGCAGGTATTCCTCCAGCAAGGCATGCGCCGCGGTGAGCAGCGCGACTTGCGGTCCGAACAGCAGCGCCGCCGGAATCAGGAAAGCGGCTGCCCAGAATGCAGCGATCTTGCCGTAGTGCCGATGCCAGACACCTGGCGTGACCAACGGACACAGCGCAATCGAGAGCAGCAGTCCGGCAAAGGGCAGTCCCCATGAGACACCGAGCGCGCTGCCATCCAGCCCTTGGGCCCATGCGCAGCAGGGAATGAGCATAAGCAGCGTGCCGAGAATTTTTCCCTGCAATGATGTCTCCCTGTTATCGAAAGCGCCGTATTCTACCGCGCCGAGAAAAGGCGAAAGTTGCATTCTTGATCAATCATCGATCAATCAGCGAGCTCATGACGGTATTGGCCCGGTTTGTGTGGAAACCTGATATGCCATAAAATAAACGTCTTTTTTCGGGCGGCACCGGCGTTTTCGCGGCACATCTCCCGCCACGCGTTTCCAGCATTGCCCTGCTTTATTCAAGATAGGACTGTTATGACCCATGTTGTGACCGAATCCTGCATCCGCTGCAAATACACGGATTGCGTGGATGTATGCCCGGTGGATTGCTTTCGCGCAGGCCCGAATTTCCTCGTGATCGACCCGGATGAATGCATCGATTGCGCGGTGTGCGTTCCGGAATGCCCGGTCAATGCCATCTACGCGGAAGAGGATGTCCCGGCCGACCAGCAGCAGTTCATCAAGATCAACGCCGACCTCTCGCCGAAGTGGCAATCGATCACCAAGAGCGGCGCCGCACTGCCGGAAGCCGAAGAATTCAAGGACGTCAAGGACAAGCTGCAATACCTGGTCCGCTGACCCGCCGCTTCTCCTTTCCCTGCCAAAGCCGATAACGGTGCGCCTCTAAGGCGCTTTCCGTATCGGCTTTGTCTTTTCCGCATTGCCTTTACGGCCCTCTGCCTTCAGTTATGTAGCGACGCCGTGATTCGATCTTTTATCGAACGATATGTCCGATTTTCGCCACAAAGCTGGCTAAATTTGGACTTTCTCAACGGTGCAGCGTGCAAGGCTTCTATGCTGCAGATATCAATTCAGCCGGTTCGAGCTCAAGCGCAACTTTCACATGCGGACGTGCGGCAACGAACCTAAATTTTGCAGGAAATTGGATAGCATCGGTAAAACCTGTCGGCCAAGGACTTTCCGTGGAGCCTTGTTACCCAAGCAGCGTCGGGGTTTCTGGGCTTCGCGTCCAGGTAAGTGGATGAAGAAAGTCCACCATGAACGAATGAATTTGTTTATGATGCCTCATGGAAATTCGTTGATTAGACGCAATACGGGCGTGACTGGAAAGGACAACCATGCTTTATCAATTTCATGAGTTCAATCGCACTCTTCTGAGCCCGCTGGTGCAGTGGGCTGAAGCGTCCTCCAAACTGTTCAGCAATCCGGTTTCCCCGCTCGCGCACACGCCGTTCTCGCAACGTATCGCTGCTGGCTACGAATTGATGTACCGGCTGGGCAAGGAATACGAGAAGCCCCCTTTCGGTATCAAAACCACCGTCGTTGATGGTCTTGAGCTGCCGATCATTGAACAGGTTGCGGTCGACAAGCCGTTCTGCCGTCTGCTGCACTTCAAGAAGGACCTCGACGGCAGCAGCATCACCTCGCTGGAGCAGCCGACCGTGCTGCTGGTGGCGCCCCTGTCCGGACATCATTCGACCCTGCTGCGTGAAACCGTGCGCGAACTGGTGAAGAACCATGATGTGTACATCACCGATTGGACCGATGCGCGCATGGTTCCGGTCTCCGAGGGCCCGTTTCACCTGCACGACTACATCTACTACGTCCAGGATTTCATCCGCCGGCTTGGCCCGGATGTGCATGTAATTTCGGTATGCCAGCCAACCGTGCCGGTATTGGCTGCGATTTCGCTGATGGCGAGCGAAAACGATCCAAAGCTGCCGAAGACCATGACGATGATGGGCGGCCCGATCGACCCGCGCCGATCGCCGACCGAGGTCAACAATCTTGCCACGGAAAAGCCTTTCTCCTGGTTCGAGAACAATGTGATCTATGCGGTGCCACCGACCTATCCGGCATTTGGCCGCAAGGTCTATCCCGGCTTTCTGCAGCATGCGGGCTTCGTCGCAATGAATCCGCAACGCCATGCGCAGAGCCATTGGGATTTCTACATGCATCTGCGCGCCGGCGACAATGAGTCGGCCGAAGAACATCGCAAGTTCTACGACGAATACAACGCGGTGCTGGACATGCCGGCCGAGTATTACCTCGAGACGATCAAGACCGTGTTCCAGGAATTCCGGCTGCCGCTGGGCACCTGGGAAGTCGAGGGCAAGCTGGTGCGGCCGCACGATATCAAGAGCGTCGCCCTGTTCACCATCGAAGGCGAACTCGACGATATCTCCGGCTCGGGCCAAACCGAAGCCGCGCATGATCTCTGCAGCAGCATTCCGCAGCAAAAGAAGCAGCATTTCGTCGCGCCGAAGTGCGGCCATTACGGCATTTTCTCGGGCAGTCGGTGGCGTCAGATCATTGCGCCGAAGATTGGCGAGTTCATTCGCTCGCACGCCTGAGCCTCGAGCAAGCACATAAGCCATCCTGATTGAAGCGGCCCGCAGCAAGCGGGCCGCTTGGCATCTTCCGACGATTGCCGGGATAATGCCGCCATGCCTGAACCATCCCTCTCTTCCGCTACCCTCGCCGACCGGCTGGAAAACCTGCTACCGCAAACCCAGTGCACCAAGTGCGGCTATCCGGACTGCCGCGCTTACGCCAAAGCCATGGCAGCGGGCGCGCCCTGGAATCAATGCCCGCCCGGCGGCAAACAGGGCATTGCGCGCTTGGCCGCGGCGCTCGGCAAGCCAGTCATTCCCCTGAACCCTGCGCATGGTGAAGAACGCTCGCGCGCCGTCGCCCTGATCGATGAATCGCTGTGCATCGGCTGTACGCTGTGCATACAAGCCTGCCCGGTCGATGCCATCGTTGGCGCTGCCAAGCAGATGCATACCGTGCTGCCGGAACTGTGCACCGGCTGCGACTTGTGCGTTGCGCCCTGCCCGGTCGACTGCATTGCGATGATCGAGGTCACACCGGGCCGCACCGGATGGGATGCCTGGTCGCAGGAGCAAGCCGACGCCGCGCGAGCACGATATGTATTTCGGGACATGCGCCTGAAACGCGAGAAGGAAGAGAACGATGCGCGCCTGGCGGCGAAGGCGGCGGCAAAGTTAAAGGCGCTCGAAGCGGAATCCGCATCCAGCCCGGAAGCGCTCGCCGAACAGCAGCGCAAGAAAGCCGTCATCGCCGCGGCAATCGAGCGCGCACGCCAGAAGCGCGAACAGGCCGAGGCGCGGGGCACAGCATGAATCCGGAAAAACGCCGCGAGATCTTTCGCCGCTTTCAGGCAGCCAATCCGCATCCGACCACCGAACTCGAGTACACCACGCCATTCGAGTTGCTGATTGCGGTGATCCTGTCGGCTCAGGCGACCGATGTCTCGGTCAATAAGGCAATGCGCAAGCTGTTCCCGGTCGCGAACACACCGCAGCAAATTCATGCCCTTGGCGTGGACGGCCTGATTCCCCATATCCAAACCATAGGCCTGTACCGTACCAAGGCGAAGAATGTGATTGAAACCTGCCGCCTGCTGGTGGAACGCCACGGCGGCGAAGTGCCGCGCACCCGGGAGGAGCTCGAAGCGCTGCCTGGCGTGGGCAGGAAGACGGCCAATGTGATTCTGAACACCGCGTTTGGCGAGATTGCGATCGCCGTCGACACGCACATCTTCCGTGTCTCCAACCGCACCGGCATCGCACCGGGCAAGAACGTCGAGGAAGTCGAACGCAAGCTGATGAAGGTCGTGCCGCCCGAGTACCGCATGGATGCGCATCACTGGCTGATTCTGCATGGGCGTTACACCTGCACCGCACGCTCGCCGCAGTGCTGGAACTGCATGATTGCCGACATCTGCGATTACCGTCCAAAGACGCCACGGCCGACAAAGGCTGTATAACAAGCGCACATCCTCTGCATGACGCGAAACCCGCTATCAGAGGCGGGGCAAGAGTCGTGCTGGCACCGACGACTACAATGCAGCGTGCCGCAGCCTGCGACCATCAAGCCGGCTCAGTCATCTTCAACCAGATCGAGATCGCAAATGTTCAACCCGTCCCAACACGATGTGCGCCGTTTCTTTTGCGAGGCCCTGCGCAAAGACCGCGCGCATGAAATCCTGACACCACTCGAAGCTATTGCGCGCGACTGGATTGTTCAGCATCCGGAATACGAAGCCGACCTGTCCGATGCACAAGCCGCGCTCGAACGGGATTATCCGGTCGAAGGCGGCAAGGCCAATCCCTTCCTGCATCTGTCCATGCATTTGTCCATCGCGGAACAGCTCTCCATCGACCAGCCGCCCGGCATACGCTCAGCCTATGAGCGTCTGGCGCAAAAGCTCCAATCGGAACACGAGGCACATCACCAGATCATGGAGTGCCTGGGCGAGACGATCTGGAATGCGCAGCGCAGCGGCATGCCGCCCGACAGCGCCGCCTACCTTGACTGCATCCGACGACGCTGAAAGACCAAGCACGGCGGCCCAGACAGGCCCGGACGCATTTAACGCAATCGATGTGCATAAGCGGTTGACAACGCACCACCACAGGCGGGCGCCATTAACGCGCTTTGGATGAAGCTCTATTTTCTGAGGACCAGCGATCCGGGAAGGCTGTTCAGATAGGCAGCGATATTGGCGATGTCCTGGCGTGACAAGGGCTTGGCCTGCGCGCCCATGATCGCATTGCTGCGGCCATTCGGACCATCGCCACCGCGCTGATAGGCTACCAGCGCGTGCTCGAGATAATCGCGATGCTGACCTGCCAGCTTCGGGTAACTCGGATCGATCGGGGTATTGAAGTCTTTGCCGTGACAGGCCGCGCAATTGTATTTTTCGGTGGCGGACTTGCCGGCGTTGACATCGGCGGCATGCGCATGCATGGCCAGCGCCAGGCCCGCGAGGAGAACGGATGCGTACAGTGGGTTCATGAAAACTCCGTCACTTCTGCTGCGAATAATAGGCTGCGACGTCGGCGATATCCTGGTCGGACAGAGAGGACGCAATGCCGCGCATCGTCGGATGCTTGCGCTCGCCCTTCTTGTATGCCTGTAGCGCGCTTTCAATGTACTTGGCGGACTGGCCACCGATCATCGGCACCTGGTACACCTCGGGGAATGAGGCCTTGTAGCCCGGGATGCCGTGACAGCCTATGCAATTGGCGACCTTGTTGATGATGGGGGAACTGGCCGGCGCATCCGCCGCAACGGCGAGCTGAGCCATTCCCGCAAGCGCGAGACATGCAATGAAGTTTTTCATGGTAGCTGGATAGTTGACGCGAAACGGGGCATGCGCGTATGAACTTCTCACTGCTGGACTTCCGACTGCGGCGCATCGCCTTGGCACTTAATGTTTATCTGGCAACCGAGGCCGCCCGATTCTACAGGAAGAGATTTAAAGCGTCCACGCCAGGCAACAGTCATTGAATGCACACCTTCAATTGCGTCCATCGGTACAGCTGCGGCCATGGTGGCGGCCAAGATTGCGCAGAAGCGCACGCGCGCCGCGCGCATAAACACTATCCGGCGCAGCCGTATGGAGCAGCAAGCGAATGCGGCCGACGGCGTCTTCGGGATGACGATGCCGCAGCGCCCAGGCTGAATAGAACAAAGCCGCTTCCAGCAGCGGATGCCGCTCGAGCAGCTCGTTCCAGATCACCAGCGCAGCGTCGCAATTGCCGCAATCAAGCTGCAAGCGCGCCATGCCCAGCCAGAGATCGGGCGTGTGCGGCAGTAGCGCAAAACAGCATTCATACCAACCCAACGCCAGGGCCGGCATTTGCAGCCGCGCATAGAGACGCGCCAGAGCCTTCAGGGACGCACCGAAATGCGCCCCTCCATCCGCGAAAGGGCGCAGCACGAGCACGGCGAGCTCGGCCTGACCATCGGAGATATGCTGCGCCGCCAACTCGAGGGCGGTTTCAAGATCGAAATCCATCAGAGTTCCACCTGGTAGTCACAGCTTCCGGCCTGGCTCCCATGGCCGATGATGAAAATCGCTCGACAAGCCAGCTCCCGTTTGCAAGCGACGATGAAGCCGCTGTAGTAACGCGCCTTCATCTTCAGTTGCGCGACTGAACACCGCGTCCGACCATCGCCGAGGGTCGGACGCTTCAAGCCTTGTTCACCGCATTGTCAAAGGCACGCATTAGCGCCGCGGCGCAGCAGCCAACCGCATCGTTGGCCTCGTCGATGACCTTTCCCATCAGGATGAATCCGTGAATCTGCCGCTCGAAGCAGACATAGCTGACCCGGTTACCCGCCTCGGACAGGCGCTGCGCATACTGCAAGCCCTCGTCGCGCAGCGGGTCATAGCCGGCAGTGAGCACCAGCGCTGGCGGCAGACCTTTCAGATCGGGATGCAACAGCGGCGAAGCGCGCCAGTCGAGGTCATGGCGCCGGTCGTCGATGTAATGGTCATGGAACCAGGCGATGGTATCGGCGGTAAGCAGGTAGCCCTGTCCATTGCGCGCATGCGAAGGCGCGACGGCGCGCATGTCGGTGGCCGGATAGATCAGCAGCTGATAGGCGAGCGCGGGAGCACCGGCATCGCGAGCCGCCAGCGCGACCACCGCCGCCAGATTGCCGCCGGCGCTGTCGCCGCCGACCGCGATGCGCGATGCATCCAGGCCAAGCGCAGTGGCTTCGCGCACAACCCAATTCAGCGCCGCAATGCAATCCTCCGCTGCGGCGGGGAAACGATGCTCGGGGCCCATGCGGTAATCCACCGCGAGCACGGCGCAACCGGCGCCGTTGGCAAGCTGACGGCATAGCGTGTCATGGGTATCGAGATCGCCGATCACCCAGCCGCCGCCATGAAAGAACACCAGGGCTGGCAGCACCGCGTCTTTGCTGACGCCGACAGGCCGCAGCATGCGCAGCGGGATGGGGCCGTGCGGTCCCGGCGCCTGCAATTCCCTCGCCTCACCAATCGGCGGCGGCTCGGGCTGCGTGGCCGCGCGGCGTTCGCGGTAATACCGCCTGGCGTCCGCCGGGCTGAGCGTGTGGGTCGGTGGAATGCCGCGCTGCTCGATCAGGTCGAGAAGCGCGCGCGCCTGTGGGTCAAGCATGATGTGTCCTCCCTATTGTTTTGTTCAGGCCGATTCGAACCGAGTATAGCGAGCAAAGCATGCGCAGCATCCAAGAATGCGCAAGCTGGGCTGCCATAATCAAAGCCATCAAGGCAAGGAGGACCAACCATGGCAATCAGTACGCAGCGACTGGAAGAGCTGCTTTCGGCGCTGCATGCGCTCAAGGCCAGACTGGAAGCGGATTCGCACAGCCCGGATGCGACTATTTCGGAAGACGATCCGCTGCTGCGCATGGCGCAGGCCTGCGAATTCCCGCTGCCGACCACGCCAACGCGCAGAAATCTCACCGAGGAAGTTGAGCGCAAGATCGAGAATGCGACAGTGCTGATGCAGCGTGCGCGCGCGCATGAAGCCCTTTCCGCCGATGAACAGGCCGCAGCCGACCAGGAAAACAGCTTCATGGAACAGGACTACCGCGACTCGCCGGCACAGTAGCGCTGCGGCCGAAAGCGATCAGCTCAGGAGCGCCCCTCGCGCCTCCGGTCTTGCGCGCCGGATGTCTGCGCCAGCGTCGCAACCGGCGCATCGCCGCGCTGCGGAAGCAGATACGTCGCCGGCGCGGCAAGGAAGCGCCGCAGTATTGCGCGCAGGATCCGACGCCGTGCGCGGCGCGGCAGGCCGCGCGCATGCATGGCCAGGGACAATGCGCAGACAAAGGCCACGGCAACGTTGAACACGCCCGTGACCAGCACGCCCGCCGCCGCAAGCCAGAATGCCGGCTCCAGCAGCACGCTCCATCCCACCGCGCTGGCGGCCGCGATCAATTGTCCGGCGGCCAGTGTGACATGCCGCATTTCCAGCGGCAGACCGAAAAAGTTCGCCAGGGTCGGTGTCAGGCCGAAGAGCAGCGCCAGCGCCAGATTGCCGGCGATGTCGGCGACATGGCGCTCCATCCACCTGGCCAGACGTCGCGCGCGCAGGCTGCCGAGCGCATAGACCAGCCGACGATGGCAGGCCAGCGCCTCGCGCATGCGACGCAAGGCGAACCAGTTGTCCGCCAGCCCCGAGAACAGCGCAGCGAGCCAGATCAGCACGCCGGTAAGGACCGCATACAGAGGCGTCGGGCCGATGAGCGATAGCGCATCGATTTCGGACTGCGCCGTGTGTGCATTCAGCAGCCGGACACCGCCGATCCAGGCCAGCGCCGATGCGGCCAGCAACAGCACCGGCGTCAACGCGAGCAGATTCCCGAGCACCGCCCCGGCCTGACTGCGCAACAGCATGGCGACTTCGGTCAGCAGCGCGCGCAAGCCGTCCGACGTATCAAGCGCACCCATGCGCGCGGCCAGCGCCGGCGCAGTCAATGCCGGTTGCCGCGCCGCGAGCACGCCGCCGAGCGCGGAGATGAGCAGAAAGCCGGTGCCGAGATTTGCCGCGGCGAGCAAACCATCAAAGAACTTCGGATGAGCGACTCCCGGAAGCAGCCGCTGCGCCAGTAGCATCACCGCGCACACAATGCCGCCGACCGCGCCGGCGCGCAGCATCGCACGGTACTGGATGGCATCACGCGCGATGCGCACATCGCCGTTGCGGCTCTGGCGCTCGGCAAGCTTGCGCGCCAGCAGCGAAAAGCCGCGCTTGGGCAAACCGAGCAGGGTTGCATTCTGGCCGTGATGGAGCCGGATCAGCTCACCCAGCAGGGTTTGCGCCGCATGACCACTCTCCTGCGCCACGGCCGAACGCAGATCGATCAATCGCGCCATCCGGCTCAATTGCGCGCGCATACGCTCGAGGTGGTAGACCAGGCTCAGCGAAACGCCGTGCTCATCCAGGTCGGCATAGATCTTGTCGGTCTGGGCGCTGCAGACGGCGATCAGCATGCGCACGCCGCGCAAGGCGCCCGCATCGTTCGGGCTGGCGGCCAGATACGTTTCCAACTCGCGGCGCAGCGTCATGAACGGCGAAGCGCGCACCGGCATGCGCGGCATCAGGCGTGCCTGGAATTCCGAGCTTAGCCCGGTGGCGAGCACCATGGACATCAACAGCATCAGCGCTTCATCGACCTGCTGCAGATACGCATGCGCGATGCCGTCGTCGGCGATGAGCCGCCACAGGCGATCGAGGGTCGTCGCGTCCAGGCCAAGCAGCCAGTCGGCGTCCGCCGGATCGGGAAACATTGCGACCAGCAAGGCAGAAAGTTTGCGCTGCGCCGGCGAGCGCGGCAGCAACAGACCCGTGGCGCGCTGCCACAGCGCACCCAGGAAGGCCGGCTCGCAAGGCATGCCGGTGTCGGTGAACAGCTCAGGTCCGACCGCTTCGCGCAGCGTTTTCTGTATCGTGGTGCGCACCAGGCGCCGCACATCGCGATGCGCATCGAGCCAGTCCAGCAGATAGCGGGTGCGCTGGTGGCGGGCGCGGCGAATGACGCCCTCTTCCCGCGGCGAAGGCTGCGGCTCATGGCGCAGCCATTCGGCCACATCGCTCATCCAGTTGGCGCGCTCATGCCAGGAAGCAAAGGGATTGGTCCTTCGCATCAGCACATCTACCTGGGAAGCGTATTGCAGTTGACGCCTGGCCGGCGAACCGCGACGGAACCTGCGCCACATCGCGCAAGCCCGTAGAAAGAACATCTTCATGCCTATCCCTGAAGTCCATTGATCCGTAGCGAAGTCCACCAATCGGCATTGCCGAAAAGCGAACACCCGTCCGGTTTTTCTCGCTTATACTCGCCCTTTGTTATTCTTCATGACGGCGAGACAAGATGCGACCAGACAACCGGTTCGAAGGTTCCCAAAGTTACGTAGCCACCGATGACCTCAAGCTCGCAGTAAATGCGGCGATGACGCTGCAGCGCCCGCTGCTGATCAAGGGCGAGCCGGGCACTGGCAAGACCATGCTGGCCGAGGAAGTCGCGGCGGCGCTCAACATGCCGCTATTGCAATGGCATGTCAAGTCCACCACCAAGGCCCAGCAAGGCTTGTATGAATACGATGCGGTGTCGCGTCTGCGTGATTCGCAGCTTGGCGACGAGCGTGTCAAGGACATCCACAACTACATCGTCAAGGGCGTGCTGTGGCAAGCCTTCACCGCCAACGAGCAGGTGGTGCTGCTGATCGACGAGATCGACAAGGCCGACATCGAATTCCCGAACGACTTGCTGCGCGAACTCGATCGCATGGAGTTCTATGTGTATGAGACACGCGAGATGGTGAGCGCGAAGCATAGGCCGCTGGTGATCATCACTTCCAACAATGAAAAGGAATTGCCGGACGCCTTCCTGCGCCGCTGCTTCTTCCACTACATCAAGTTTCCGGATCGCGACACGATGGCGCAGATCGTCGATGTGCATTTCCCGAACGTGAAGAAGGAATTGCTGGCCCAGGCGCTGCAGACCTTCTATGAAGTGCGCGATGTGCCCGGGCTAAAGAAGAAGCCGTCGACATCCGAACTGCTGGACTGGCTCAAGCTGCTGCTGGCCGAAGACATTCCACCGGAAGCGCTGCGCACCAAGGACCCGAAGAGCGCGGTGCCGCCGCTGCACGGCGCGCTGCTGAAGAATGAACAGGATGTGCACCTGTTCGAGCGCCTGGTATTCATGTCGCGCAACAACCGCTGATCGCATGTCCTTCATCGAGCCGATCACGCTGACCGGGCGCCATGCGCTGCTGGAACCGCTGACCGAGTCGCATCATGATGCGCTGGTCACGGCGGTTGCGGATGGCGAGCTGTACAAGCTCTGGTACACCTCGGCGCCGCCACCGCAAGCCATGCGCCCGTGGATCGCCGCGGCGCTGGCCATGCGCGAGCAGGAAGGCGCCCTGCCCTTTGTCATTCGCGATGCAGGCAATGGCAGAGTGCTCGGCTCGACGCGATACTTCCATGTCGATGCAAACAACCGGCGCGTCGAAATCGGCCACACCTGGCTGGCGCAAAGCGCGCAGCGCACCGGCGTCAATACCGACGCCAAGCTGCTCCTGCTCACGCATGCCTTCGAAACCCTGAGATGCATCGCAGTTGAATTTCGTACCCATTTCATGAACCGGCAATCGCGTGCCGCAATCGAACGCCTGGGCGCAAAGCAGGATGGCGTGCTGCGCAATCATCAACGCCTGGCCGATGGCACGCTGCGCGACACCGTGGTGTTTTCCATCATCGAATCCGAATGGCCGACGGTGAAGCGCCATCTCCAATACCTGCAGCAACGGTAGGACATCATGCTGATCGATTTCTTTTTCACCCTGAAAGACGCGAAGATCCCGGTTTCGATCAAGGAATTCCTGATCCTGCTCGAAGCGATGCAGAAAGGAGTCATCGCGCCCTCGCTGGACGAGTTCTATTACCTGTCGCGCATGACCTTGGTAAAGGACGAAGCGCATTACGACAAGTTCGACAAGGCATTTGGCCTGTACTTCAAGGGCATCGACGCGGTGTTCGAAAAGAATCCTGACATTCCGCTGGACTGGCTGATCAAGCGCTTGGAGCGCGAACTCACGCCCGAACAGATCGCGCAGATCGAGAAATTCGGCTACGACAAGCTGATGGATCGCCTGAAGGAACTGCTGGCTGAGCAGAAGGAACGCCACGAAGGCGGCAGCAAGTGGATAGGCACCGGCGGCACCTCGCCGTTCGGCAATGGCGGCAAGAACCCGGAAGGCATACGCATCGGCGGCGAAGGCGGCAACCGCTCGGCCGTCAAGGTCTGGGAAGCGCGTGCCTATCGCGACTACGACGGCGAACGCGAACTCGGCACCCGCAACATCAAGGTCGCGCTGCGCCGCTTGCGCCGCTTTGCCCGCGAGGGCGCGGATGAGGAACTGGCGCTGGACGACACCATCCGCGCCACCGCCAACAATGCCGGCTATCTCGACATCCGCATGCAGCCCGAGCGCCGCAACAACATCAAGGTGCTGATGCTGCTCGACGTCGGCGGCACGATGGACGACCATATCGCCCGCACCGAGGAATTGTTCTCGGCCGCGAAAAGCGAATTCAAGAACATGGAGTTCTACTACTTCCACAACTGCGTCTACGACTACCTGTGGAAGAACAACCGCCGCCGTCACGCCGAACGCTTCCCGACCTGGGACGTGCTGCGCAAATACACGCCGGACACGAAAGTAATCTTCGTCGGCGACGCCACGATGAGCCCGTATGAGATCCTGCAGCCCGGCGGCTCGGTGGAATACAACAACGAAGAAGCCGGCGCCGAATGGCTGCAGCGCTTCACCCATGCCTTCCCGAAATTCCTGTGGCTCAATCCCGAACCGGAAGGCTTGTGGCAGTATCGGCAATCGATCAGCATCATTCGGCAGATCATGAATGACCGGATGTTTCCGGTGACGATCGATGGGCTGGAGCGCGCAATGCGCTTGCTGAGCAAATAACGCCGCGGCCTGCAATGGCCGGGCGTTTCTCCTGAATTCCTCGCGCCGGTTGCGAACAGGCTCTTCCCGACGCGTTGCGCGCAGTTGATCCTTCTAAATCCTTGAGCACGTCCGCTCGTCACTCGGCTGATACTCATCAGCGATTGTTACGGAACAAGATTCGTCGATTTGACACTACCGACTCCGAGTTTGCAATCGAAGAGTCTGCGTTCCAAGTTCAGCTGACGAGCAGCCCTGGCAGCATCGCTGTACTGCCACATCGATAAGCGGTCGTATCGTCCCGCTCAACGCTTGTGCATGCAAAGTATGGCGAAGGCTACGCAGACGCTTTCTCAACACAAGGAGGAAAGATGCTACGCCTTACCAACAGGGTCACCACGACTAGCAGCCATGAAAGGTCCCCGCGATCCGGAATACACCGTGCCGGATCACGCGCATCGAGATACGAGGCCTGGAATGGCACGACCGCATTCCGCGCAGGCTATGCATCCAGCGCACGCTTTGCATCCGGTGTAAAAACTTCGACTCGCCGGTTTTCTTCAGACTCAAACGCGCGTGTACTGCAAGGCGAAAGAAAACTGGACAGCGTTTACGACAACATTGCGCATCACAAGGGGGATTCCCCTTACGAGCCAACGAAATCCGACCCTGCTTCCGCCACGCATATCTACAAGGAAACGAGCAAAAAGTTCGAAGCGATCGACGGGATGTTGCTGGACGCGCTTAATCTTAAGCGCGCGGAAGGCGCCGGCAATCTGTTTAAACGCGCGGAAGGCGCTGGCAATCTGCTGACCAGCTTTCATTCCATCAGCAATTCGGAGAAGGTGTTTTTGTGCACGGGTTCAAACTGCACCGACGGGAAGCCGCAACTGGACGGCCCGCTGGGAACAGCCTTGCTCGCTCATAGCCTCTATGAATTGCACAAGGTACCCATCGTCCTGGCAGACCGCACGAATACCGCACTGGTGCGAGAATTGCTGGGCAAGCTTAACCCGACTGCTGCGGAATATATTCGCTATGTGGAAATCAATGCGGTCAACGGCATGCTGGTCAAAGCGATCGGGGGCCTGATCGATACTCATTCTCCCGACGCTGTCGTGCATATCGGTACACCTGGAAGAACTGTCAAAGGGCTGTATCACGATGCCGACGGCAATTACGTCGGCGAGTACAACATGGCGATTGACCAGGCGATGAATCTCGCCAATGCCCTGGGGATCATGACCATCGCCCTGGGCCATTCCGCCACACAGGCTGGCATGAAAGGCATAGAGGTCAAACCCACCAACACCGACAAGCATGCCGGCTTGCGCGCATCGCACCAGGTGATCAGTCAGAGTGCCACCAGCGGTGCTCTGGCCCTCGGATCGTTGCTCGTTGCTGCTTACAAGGAAGTTTCCCTTTGCACGCCGAAAAAGGTCAAGGAGATGCTGGAGGCCGGAAAACGAGCCCGGAGCAGCGATGCTTTTGTCGCCAAGCCAGTGGCAGGACTCCGAGGCGATAATTCTGCTCCGATCTCCAGGAAGAACTCGGCGGCGTTTCTCAAGAAAGAGGACGAACGCCTGGCGAACGCGACAAAAATTTTCGGCGAGCTGCAGTCGATCATTCGCGAGGAACGCATGCTATGGCCGCAAACCATCGAGGAACAATACTTGTATGGTCCCAGGCAGCGCTACGTCTTTGCCGTCGATTCAAGCGATGGCGTGCTGGTGGCTGCAAAACCCTTCGCGGAGCGGGTTCGCGCCAGGTCGCGGTTTGTACTCAATATGCTTCTGGTCGCTGACCACGCGAAAGCGCCTTATGGAGAGCTAGATGACGCGACGCGCGACGAGCGCGTGTACTCAATGATGCGCTATACGATCAAGCAAGGTAAGGAACGCGTCTTCGTCGTCATGATGTGCAATACCGCATGCCTGGCGGACCTCGATCGCATAAAGAAGCGCATTGTCGACGAATTGAATATGGAGGCAGGCGAACGCGGAGTGGAACTCGATATTCACATCATTGACCTCATCGAAAACACTGCCGGCGCCATCGTCGCCCGAGGTGGCCACAAGGTTGTACTGCTGTCGACTGAAGCAACGGCCAAAAACGAAAGGTATCCGGAGGAGATTCGCAAGGCAGCGGCAGAGAAGGGAGTGCTGCCGCCGACAGTCATCCGCATTGGTTGCGGCGAGAAGAATAACCCGGCAATGAAAGAAAAGGATTGGGCCAGCTTGGTCAATGCAGGTATCTACAAGGTGGATCTCAACAGTCCGACCGGCATGATGCTGGAGTTTGAAGTCAACCGTTATGTCGATCAGATACCGCTGGACAGCACTGCAGTATTCCTCTGCTGCACCCACTTCCCGGCGCTCAGGCATATGGTCGACGCTCGCCTCAAAGAGCGACTCAAAAGAGCCGGGATGACCCACACTATTCCGGTATTCGATCCGATGGAGGATCAGGCCGATGCGCTGATCGAGAAGCTGTATGAGGTCGGCAAAGACGAGAGATCGGCCTACTCGTCGATGCCGCAATTCACGATACATACGACAGGATCCGAGACCAAGGTCAGGATTTCGGCCATGAATCACGGACTCGACCAAGCTGTCGTTCAAAACGTCGACTTCGATGCGGGTATATCGAAGAAGCGAGAGCATGCCAGCGCGAGCCCGGCCGGGAATAAGAATGCAGCAGCCGCCCCGCCGGAAAAACCGCTGCCCGTGGGTACGGAAGCGCGCGACTCATGACTACGGAGCGCGCTTCTGCGCATCGTAAGCCGTTGGATTTCCACCAATCATCCTGAGGTCACCATGTTAAGTACCTGCATCAGTCGCCAATCCGGAAGGTCGCGCCTTACTGCTACGCACGTCCGCCATAAACCTGCGCGGCCTGTTCCGCGCCCTAACCTGAGCGCACGTTTCCTCCACGTTGGCACCATGCTGTTGTTCCCGAAGACGGGAATTGTCTTCACCAAGGCGGTCCGCGACGAAGTCGCTGCCCGCCTGAAGATCACGGACCCACCGACGCTGAAAAGCGTTGACGCGCTTCGCAATATCTACAAGCAGACGACCCTTGATGTTGCGAGCAAGCTTGATCAACTTCTGGTGATCGACAAGAAGCGTCGGATGCATATCGGCAAGGGCGGGGAGACGCAGGATGTCCAAGACGGGCAACACCTGCTCGCGGCGCTGGATATTCTGCTGGAAGCCAACAAGGTCATGGTCGTCGCGGGTAAGAACACCGCTACTGGCCGGGTGCAGCCGAATGGCGCGGTAGCGGCAGCGCTATTCATGGATGTACTGAACCGTGTCAAGAAAGTGCCGGTTCTGGTATCCGATGAGATCAACTACAAGTTGACACGCTGCCTGCTTACCCCCATCAATCCGCAATGCGCCCGTTACGCCGCGCATGAAACATTCCATGCCGTCAATGGAGAGCTGGTGCGTCAGCTTGCCGACGCTATCCAGACGCATCAACCCGATGCCGCCATCTTCATCGGCATCCCCGGGCGCAACAGCGTGAAAAACTACGTCGACGGGTCGGGCAATCATCTTGAAGAGTTTAACGTCGCGTTCGATCAGGCCCTGGAGCTTTGTCACCGAGTGGAATTGCCGACCATTGCCATCTGCAGCGATGCAAGCCATGCCGGCATGGCCAACATTTCCTTCTCGTCGAAAGAAGAGAAAAACGATACAGCGCGAACAATCATGGGCGCTCAATGTACAGTCTTCGCGGAAGATGTGGCGATGGGTGCAGTGGCGCTATCCGAATTGATTGCGCGCGCCTATCTCGAGGATTCGATTTGCGACGCGGCGGGGCTCGAGGAATTGATCAAATCAGCGAATAAGAAAACTGAGGATGCCGCATTCAAGGCGCGGCAGGTACGCCATACCTTCAGGCATCGGCATCAGAAGGAAGCGCCGCCTACAGCGATGAAACCTGATTCCTACGTGACCAAGCTGAAAGAATTCAAGCAGGCCATCGACAAAGGCGAGCTGGTGTGGGCACAGGACGGGGTCGAGCATTTCCGGGCCTATGGGCCAGAAGTCAAATATCTCGTGCTCTACGATTCCAGCGATGGCGCGCTGATTGCAATGAAAGACTTTCTTGGCTATCTGAATGCCCGATCGCCCTTTGTGTTCGACACCACGATCGTGACTGACCATGCGAAAGCAAGTTATGGCGATCGCGGCTGCGAACTGTTTACCGTTGTCGTCGACGGGATTCACTATGCCGCCAAGCTCAATGCGGATGGCATTGTCATGCTCTGCAATACCGCATGCTCAAAGAGTCTGCAGAAGGCGATTGAAATCGTCAGATTGAAGCTTGGCAAGGACATTCCCGTGGAAGTGATCAACCTGATCGAGACTACCGCGGAAGCCATCGTCAAATATGGCGGCGAGTGTCCGGTCATCCTGTCCACGCAGGGAACCGCCGAAAACGGCGCCTACCAGGCTGCAGTGGAGAACGCGGCGAAGAAGTTGGGCGTACCGGTACCGAAGCTCACCGTGGTGGCCTGTGGAGATCGCAAAAACCCCCTGTACAACGGCTTCGATCTGGCCAGGATCATTAACGAAGGCTATCTTGAAAACCCGAATTCCAACAATGGAATGATGTCATTGAATGCCATGCGCCACTACTGCAGCCATGTGCCAGTGAATGCCACGGCGGTCTTCATGTGCTGCACGCATTTTCCCGCCCTTCGGGATCAGATAGCGAAAATCATCGGCGAGTACTGGGCTCCGCTTGGCAGGACGGGCCAGGTTCCACTGATCGATCCAGTAAA
Organism: Noviherbaspirillum pedocola; assembly: GCF_016632335.1. Taxonomy (GTDB): domain Bacteria; phylum Pseudomonadota; class Gammaproteobacteria; order Burkholderiales; family Burkholderiaceae_D; genus Noviherbaspirillum_A; species Noviherbaspirillum_A pedocola. The sequence goes on along the minus strand of NZ_JAEPBG010000009.1, from coordinate 187,175 downwards.
GTACCAGGCCGACAAGACAGCACATTTCCTTGTAACAAGCGTATCGGAGAAAAAGCGCGAGCATCGCCAGCCCCTAGCCGACAACAAGCACTTCCTCCCCAAGGTGGAAGTCCATACCACAACGGGGAATACCGACAAGGTCAGGAATGCGGTGAATAAATACAGCAAGGACATGGACGTGCTAAACGAGTATCTGAAAGCGGACATTTCCAATGTGGAAGATTTTTCAGATGAAGACAATGCGCAACACGGTACCGAGAAACCGCCGAAAGCGCCTGATAACGAGACCGAGGGCATTCGGGTTACCAGAGTGCACTTCGAGAAAGTCCCACTCAAGGAGCTCGCAGCCGCAGTAGGCGTCAATGAATTCGGGGATGAGATCAAGAAAGACGAGTCCGTTCCCGCCTCCTAGGCATTGCCGTGTGTCCAGAAGGCTGCGATATGGCTCTGCCTCTCCCGCCGAGCTCAATCAATGGCCGCCAAGCATGGTCGCGTTGTCCGCTTCTCCCGGCAACGCGACCATGAACGCATGAGTATATTGCTTGCCGCAAATACTGGATATATATACAGATACTTCTGCTATAATCCTTCATCTCCGGCACCAGCACGCCGCCTTGATTCCGCCCCGACCGCCGCAATTTCATTACAATGCACGCATTTTGCCGCCGGCGGCTTCAAGAATCGCCGGCTCGGCGTCTGAACGGTCCGAACGAATTCCAGGGTTTATCCTCCGCATGGCCACCAAAAAAGCACGCATTTCCGATTACAGCGAATCGTCCATCCGGGTCCTCAAAGGCCTGGAGCCGGTCAAGCAGCGTCCGGGCATGTACACCCGCACCGAGAATCCGCTGCACATCATCCAGGAAGTCATCGACAACTCCTCCGACGAAGCGCTCGGCGGCTACTGCCGCAATATCGTCGTCACCATGCGCGCCGATGGCGGCATTAGCGTCGATGACGATGGGCGCGGCATCCCGGTTGGCATGCATCCCGAGGAGAAAGTGCCGACGGTGGAAATCGTGTTCACCCGCCTGCATGCGGGCGGCAAGTTCGACAAGGGAAGCGGTGGCGCGTATTCCTTCTCGGGCGGCTTGCACGGCGTCGGCGTGTCGGTCACCAATGCGCTGTCGACGCGGCTGGACATCGAAGTCTGGCGTGAAGGCCGGGCGCACCACCTCGCCTTCGCCGACGGCGACCTGATCGAAAAACTCACGTCCCGCGCGCTGACCCGCGACGACAAGAAATCCGGCACCCGCGTCACCGCCTGGCCGAACCCGAAGTATTTCGACTCCGCCACCATCCCGCTGGCTGACCTGCAGCGCCTCTTGCGCTCGAAGGCAGTGCTGCTGCCCGGCGTGAAGGTCACGCTCGTCAACGAGCGCACCGGCGAATCCCAGACCTGGCAATACGACCAGGGCCTGCGTGGCTACCTGACCGAAACCTTGGCCCAGGGCTCGGGCGCCGAACTCGTGATCCCGCTGTTCGAAGGCGAGCAGTATGCCGGCGCCGATGCCGAAGGCTTTGCCGAGGGCGAAGGCGCGGCCTGGGTCGTGGCCTGGACCGAGGAAGGCAATGTGGTGCGCGAGTCCTACGTCAACCTGATTCCGACGCCGGCCGGCGGCACCCATGAATCCGGCCTGCGTGAAGGCTTGTTCGGCGCGGTCAAGAGCTTCGTCGAGATGCATTCGCTGCTGCCCAAGGGCGTGAAGCTGCTGCCGGAAGACGTGTTCGCCCGCGCTTCCTTCGTGTTGTCGGCCAAAGTGCTCGATCCGCAGTTCCAGGGCCAGACCAAGGAGCGCCTGAATTCGCGCGACGCGGTGCGCCTGGTGTCGACCTTCAGCCGCCCGCCGCTGGAGCTGTGGCTGAACCAGCACGTGGACTATGGCAGGAAGCTGGCCGAACTCGTCATCAAGCAGGCGCAGAGCCGCCTGCGCTCGGCGCAGAAGGTCGAGAAGAAGAAGTCTTCGGGCGTGGCCGTCTTGCCGGGCAAGCTCACCGATTGCGAATCCAGCGATGTGTCGCGCAATGAACTCTTCCTGGTCGAGGGCGACTCCGCCGGCGGCTCGGCCAAGATGGGCCGCGACAAGGAATTCCAGGCCATCCTGCCCCTGCGCGGCAAAGTGCTGAACGCCTGGGAAACCGAGCGCGACCGGCTGTTCGCCAACAATGAAATCCACGACATCGCGGTGGCCATCGGCGTTGATCCGCATGGCCAGAACGACGAGCCGGATCTGTCCGGCCTGCGCTACGGCCGCATCTGCATCCTGTCGGATGCGGACGTGGACGGCTCGCACATCCAGGTGCTGCTGCTGACGCTGTTCTTCCGCCATTTCCCGAAGCTGATCGATCGCGGCCATATCCACGTCGCGCGTCCGCCACTGTACCGGGTCGATGCGCCGGCGCGCGGCAAGAAGCCCGCGCAAAAGCTGTATGCGCTGGACGATGGCGAACTCGAAGCCATCGAGGACAAGCTGCGCAAGGACGGCATCAAGGAAGGCGGCTGGTCGATTTCCCGCTTCAAGGGCCTGGGCGAGATGAGCGCCGAGCAGTTGTGGGAAACCACGATGAACCCGGATACCCGGCGCCTGTTGCCGGTCGCGCTGGGCGACTACAACCTCGCGCAATCCGAAGCCCGTTTCAACATGCTGATGGGCAAAGGCGAAGCGGCATCGCGGCGCAGCTGGCTTGAAGAGCATGGCAACGAGGCCGAGGCCGATATCTGATGCGCCTGTTCCGTCTCCTCTGTGGCTTGTCCTTCGTCTGCGCAGCGGGCCTTGCCCATGCCGACGTCTATGGCTACATCGACGAGGCGGGCAATGCGCATTTCGCCGCGGAACGGCTGGACGAGCGCTATCAGCTATTCCTGCAGGGAGATGCGAGTTTCGACTCGAGCAAATTATCCGCGCCGCGCGCTGCCGCCTCTGCAGCGGCGGCCACCGCGCCAGCCTGGCTGACGCAGCATCCGGCTCTGCGTAAATACGAGCCGTTGCTGGAAGCAGCGGCGCAGGAATACGCGATTGACCTGCCGCTGTTGAAGGCGGTCATGGCGGCCGAATCCGGCTTCAATGCCGACGCAGTATCGCCCAAGGGCGCGATCGGCCTGATGCAGGTGATGCCGGCCACCGCCGAGCGCTACGGTCTGCAGACCGACCGCAAGAAAACCGTGGAGCAAAAGCTGGCCGATCCGAAGACGAACATCCGCCTGGCCGCGCGTTATCTGCGCGACCTGATGCACAGGTTCTCCGGCGAACTTGCGCTGGTGCTGGCTTCGTACAATGCCGGCGAAGGCGCGGTAGAGAAGTACCGCAACCAGGTGCCGCCCTATCCCGAGACCCGCAATTACGTGAAGCTCGTGACGCAGTTCTACCGGGTCTTTCAACCGGCGCAGGCGGCCGCGGCCGCGCCGGAACAGCAGCCACGGCGGGTTTTCCTGACCATACCCGGCCGCGCCAACATGCCCGCACCACAGACACAGCAATACTGAGCAAGACTAGCCATGACTGAACAAGCCAATCTGTTTGAAGCCGCGCCCTCGAATGACGGCGATGCCCTGACGCTCGCCACCTTTGCCGAGCGCGCCTATCTCGATTACGCGGTGTCCGTGGTCAAGGGCCGCGCGCTGCCGGATGTCTCCGACGGCCAGAAGCCGGTGCAGCGTCGCATCCTGTTCGCAATGAACGAGCTCGGCCTGAACGCCACCTCCAAGCCGCGCAAGTCGGCGGCCGTGGTCGGCGATGTGCTGGGCAAGCTGCATCCGCATGGCGACCAGTCGGTGTACGACGCGCTGGTTCGCATGGCCCAGGACTTCTCGCTGCGCTACCCGCTCATCGATGGCCAGGGCAATTTCGGCTCGCGCGACGGCGATGGCGCCGCGGCGATGCGCTATACCGAAGCGCGCCTGACGCCGATCGCCAAGCTGCTGCTTGATGAAATCAACATGGGCACGGTGGATTTCCAGCCGAACTACGACGGCACCGCCGAAGAGCCGAAGCAATTGCCGGCGCGCCTGCCGATGGTGCTGCTCAATGGCGCTTCCGGCATCGCCGTTGGTCTGGCTACCGAGATCCCGTCGCACAACCTGCGCGAAGTGGCGCAGGCGGCGGTGGCAATGATCCGCAATCCCAAGCTCACGCATGAAGAACTGATGGCCATCATTCCCGGCCCGGACTTTCCCGGCGGCGGACAGATCATCACCTCGGCCGCGCAGATCGGCGAAATTTATGCGTCCGGCCGCGGCAGCGTGAAGGTGCGCGCGCGCTGGAAAATCGAAGACCTGGCGCGCGGCCAGTGGCAAGCGGTAATCACCGAGCTGCCGCCAGGCACCTCGTCGCAAAAGGTGCTGGAGGAAATCGAGGAACTGACCAATCCGAAGGTCAGGCTCGGCAAGAAGGCGCTGTCGGCGGAACAGCTGGCGATGAAGCAAACCATGCTGACGATGCTGGACACGGTGCGCGATGAATCCGGCCGCGATGCGCCGGTGCGCCTGGTGTTCGAGCCGAAGACGCGCAACCAGAGCCAGGCCGAGTTCATGAACACGCTGCTGGCCCACACCTCGCTGGAATCGAATGCAGCGGTGAACCTGGTGATGATCGGCGGCGACGGCCGGCCGCGGCAGAAGCCGCTGCTGCAGATTCTGCGCGAATGGATAGATTTCCGCTTCGCCACCGTCACGCGCCGCACGCAGTTCCGGCTGCAGAAGGTGGATGACCGCATTCACATCCTCGAAGGCCGTGAAGCGGTGCTGCTCAACATCGACAAGGTCATCAAGATCATCCGCGAGTCGGATGAGCCGAAGCCGGCGTTGATGACCGCCTTTAGATTGTCGGACCGCCAGGCCGAAGACATCCTCGAAATCCGGCTGCGCCAGTTGGCGCGCCTGGAAGCGATCAAGATCCAGCAGGAGCTGGCCGAACTGCGCAAGGAAAAGGCGACGCTGCACGACCTGCTGGACAACCCGTCGTCGATGAAGCGCCTGGTCATCCGCGAAATCGAGGCCGACGGCAAGGCGTATGGCGATGCGCGACGCACGCTGATCGAAGAAGCCGAGCGCGCCAGCGCCGAGCAGAAGATCATCGACGAGCCCGTCACGGTAATCATTTCGCAGAAGGGCTGGGTGCGCGCCCGCGGCGGCCATGGTCATGACGCGGCCCAATTTACCTTCAAGGCCGGCGACAGCCTGTATGCCGCCTTTGAATGCCGCACTGTCGACAATGTGGTTGCGCTCGGCTCCAACGGCCGCTCGTATTCGGTGCCCGTCACCGCCCTGCCCGGTGCGCGCGGCGATGGCGTGCCGATCACCACGCTGGTCGATGTGGCCAGCGGCAGCCGCCTGCTGCACTACCATGCCGGCCCGGCCGACACGCCGCTGCTGCTGGCTTCCAGCGCCGGCTTTGGCTTCGCCGCGAAACTCGGCGACATGGTCAGCCGCAACCGCAACGGCAAGGCCTTCATGACGCTGGATGGCAAGGACGAGCCGCTGCCGCTGAAACTGATCGCGGCCAATGCCAGTGCGGTGGCTTGCTTGTCGGAGAAAGGCAGGCTGCTGGTGTTCGGCATGGATGAAGTGAAAGCCCTGACCGGCGGACGCGGCGTGATCTTCATGGAGCTGGAGCCGAACGAAAAGCTGCTCGCAGTCCAGCCGATCAGCCAGCGCGGCGTCGTCGTCACCGGCATCGGCCGCGGCGCCAAGGCGCAGGAATTGCCACTGTCGGCAAGCGCGCTGGCACCGCACATCGGCAAGCGCGCACGCAAGGGCCGCGTGCTGGAAGGAACGCGCATCAAGGCGGCGGACCTGGCCGCGCAATAAGCAGCGCGTGCCTCGTCACGCAAGCGCGGCGTACCTCGTAGTACAAGCGGCGCTTACCTCGAGAGATAAGCGCCGCTTGTCATCATTTCCATTATGGCGACGGGCTGTTGTCGTCGCCATTCGGGGCGCTCCGCAGGCAGGCGTCGATGCAGACTGCACGAGATATATGCTGCCATGGGATCAACTTGCCGCCGCGCGCCGATGAGGCGCATTACCATGCATACTCTGTCGCCGTCTTGCCGACCTTGTCCCTTACCGATGTCGCATGCCGCGTCGTCAACAGGAGAATCGCCAGGCTCATCGAGCACAGCGACTGAAGCGAGAAGCGCGGACAGGGACGGCCGTGTTATCGGATTCGCGTTCATGGGGATAAGCAATGGATGGGCAGCGTGACACGCGCCGTATAGCGCCCGATGCAGGTGTTCGCTTATTAGCCTCGCGATCCAGCGAGGTTCCGTGTTGTCGTCGCTCAGGCGATGGTGCCAATCGAAAGACAGTGCCGCACGATCCGGGGTAGAACGTGCGGCAGGTTCATGTCCACCGGCCTTCACGGCCAGTGGCTGCGCGTGCGCCATCACGCTGTGGCAGGCATGAATGCGGATCACAGAAAGCACTATTCGTCATCATTGGCTCACTCAACGGCGCGCTTACGATTGCTGTCCCGCATTCCACCGGGAGTTCAGCCAGCTCAGGCCAATCTGCGGGATGCCTCGTGGCCGAGTACCGGATCGGCGCGTCGTTTTTCCTGTATGCAGAAGCATGGACACTTCCAGCAATGAGCGTTCCGGCGGCACGCCGCATGAAGCAGCCCGTTCATGACCAGGCCGCATGCCTTCTTTACAGCATTGAGTATTCATCCAAGCCGCTACCGATTTTGACGTCGCGTGACGCCGCACTAACAGGCTGCCCGGTGCTCGAATCCGGCTCGATGATCGAAGGTGCCGATTCCCACCAACGATCAGACACTCGGCTCTCGGTGGACGAAAAGTCATCACGCTCATCGGCTGGCGTGTCGAAGAGGAAGTGCAGATGGGAAATTAGCGCATCGCGGCGCGATCCCTCTGCGTCCATTTTTCCTGTCGACGCGCCTTGCGCGCGGCTCGTATCCTCCAAGAACTCGCACAATCGCGTGTGCTGTGCTTCGTTGCCCTGCGTGGCCGCAAGCAGGCGAGTCACATCTTCGGGATGCGCAGCGAATTCGCGGCGTAAGGCCTCGCATAGACCAAACCGCTTGTTTGAACTATCCCACTCCAGCGCCACGAGCAGCAACGCGCGGTTCTGACGTAGCGCCGGCGCGATCCGGTCACACCATTCCGCGTCGGTGGAACCGTAGCGGCCCGTGTAATCCAGATACTGGCGCAGGCTTTCCGGCGATCCTTCCCCGTTGCGAACTTCCCGCAGGAAAGCGACATGCCAGCGCTGCATGGCCAGGTATCCCGCGCCGCAATCGCTTGCGCCCATGTACCCAGCCTTGCGCATTGCCAGGTCGTGCGCTGCGGGATAGGCCTCGGCCAATGCCAGTAGCTCGTCTATCCGTACCCGCGCGGTGCGCGTGAGGATCATGTTGGATAGCTTGTCATCGAGGCCCTGCTCTTCCTCGCATGTGTCCTGCTGTCCGCGCATGGCTTCCAGCAAGGCTGCCCGGTCCCGGTCCGAACCGCTGATGCGAACCGCCTCGTGCCGCCCGGACTCAAGGTTTTCCATGACTGTAGCCATCGATGCCTGCTCATCGTCGCGCGGCGCGCCGATCTTCAGTGGCGCATCGAAATCGGCGCCACCACAATAAATGGTGTCGCCGGCGACACGCATTGCATGCGCGGCCATGTCGATGGCCTTGATTGCACCCGGCTTCTCCCCGTGCTGCGCGATGGCATCGCAGATGCCGTTTGCCAGCGAGCACAGCGTATGCATGGCAACTCCCTTGCAGGAGCCATGGACAATGAAATTGCCGCGATTCCAATCCGCCTCTTTCTGCTGAACTTCCGCCGCGAGGGACCCGCCCGCGGAGCTGTGCAGATGGGCGATGCCATGCCAGCCCGGTACCTGCGGTCCCGGTGGCAGGTCAGCCGGCGGCGTGCGCAGCCAGGAAATGAATGCGCCCGTTTCCCTTGGTTCGTCAGTGGCACATAGCGCGACGTGATGTCTACCATCCGGTCCGTGAACGCCGCCACGCGCGCTGATGAGTACCTGCGCGCTTGGGCCAAGCTTGCCACTGCGGTACCAGTCGCTCTTGGTTCGTTCCATGTCTTTCTGGCTCATGCCCGCCGTTTCCATTACCTCCAGCCGCAAGCCAAGCTGTTGAGCATGCTCGCGTATTGCCTGTATATCCGCATCGTTCTGCTGAGGTCCCCAGATAACAAGGAGGTGAGCTGCCGGATTTTCGCTTTCGGGCAATGCGTCAGATATGGTGGAGGTCGCTGCGGCAGGTGAGGCACTGTTCGACGGCGCAAGGGGCAGCGATGGGGGTAAGAAATTTCTCTGTGCAAGGGGCAGGGGAAAAGCCATGGTGAATGTCCTCTTTCCGGAGTTGAGTTGCTGACCCGCGTTTATTCACCATTACCTGCCTGTGCGTTCCCGCCGAACGAAAATTCGAGCACAAGCCCCCCTATGCGCGGGAACCAGAGAAAGATGGGGAGGAAAGGATGGAAGAAAGGAGATAACGGCCGAGAACAAAGCGCGGCGGCCCTGCCCGGCCGCCGCGAGAAAGAACGTCAGCAGCGCGCTGCGATCAGCCGGCCCAGGGTGGCCACGCCTTCGCGTATCTTCTCCGGCGGCACCGTGACGAAGCTCAGGCGCAAGGTATTGGAAGCCGGTGCGTTCGCATAAAACGGCGCGCCCGGCACGAAGGCCACATTGTTGGCCACCGCTTCCTCGAGCAGCGCCATGCTGTCGATGTGCGCGGGCAGATTGACCCAGATGAACATGCCGCCCTGCGGCCGGGTCCAGGTCGCGCCGGCGGGGAAATGCTCGGCCAGCGCATCAAGCATCACGCCGCATTGCGCCGCATAGAGTTTCCTGATCGTCGGGATGTGCTCCTTCAGGAAACCATCCTTCACCACTTCATGCACCACCATCTGCGTGATCTGCGCGGTATGCAGGTCAGTAGCCTGTTTGGCCTGCTCGAGCTTGCGGATCAGCGGCAGCGGCGCGACCACGTAGCCCAGGCGGATGCCTGGCGTGAGCACCTTCGAGAACGAGCCCATGTAGATCACGCCGCCCGGGTTCATTGTCAGGAGCTTGGGCAGCGGCTCGCCGTTGTACGACAGCGCGCCGTAGGGATCGTCCTCGATCAGCGGCACGCCCAGGCGTGCGCAGGTGTCGACCAGCGCGACGCGACGCTCAAGCGTCATGCTGCGGCCGGTGGGGTTCTGGAAGTTGGGCAGCGAATACAGGAGGCGCGCGCCCTGCCCCACGTCGGCCAGGTGCGACGGCACCAGGCCATCGTCATCGGTGGCCACCGACACGAATTGCGGCCGATACACCGAGAAGGCTTGCAGCGCGCCGAGATAGCTGGGCGTTTCCACCAGCACGCGGTCGCCTTCGTCGATCAATACCTTGCCCAGCAGGTCCAGGCCCTGCTGCGAGCCGGACAGCATCAGCACCTGCTCGGGCAGGATGTGCACGCCGTCGGTGGACAGCGAATCGGCGATCCAGGCGCGCAGCGGCGCATAGCCATCGCTGGGGCCGTATTGCAGCGCGGTCTTGCCCTCGCGTGTCAATACCGATTCATACGCGGCCTGCATGCGCTCGACCGGAAAGGTCAGCGGCGACGGCAGGCCACCGGCGAAGGAAATGATCTCCGGCCGCATCGTGATCTTCAAAATTTCACGGATGGCGGAGCTTTGCAGTTGTTCGGCGCGATCGGAGAAGCGCCAGGTCATCGGGGAAAGAGATTCGGGTTTCATGCTTTGCTTTCGCGGCTCAGGCGATCTCCGCGATCATTTCGATTTCGACGCAAGCGCCGAGGGGTATCTGGGCCACGCCGAAGGCCGAGCGCGCATGGCGGCCGGCTTCGCCAAAAACATCGACCAGCACTTGCGAAGCGCCATTGGTGACGAGGTGATGTTCCTTGTAGTCGGGCGTGGAATTGACCAGGCTGGTCAGCTTGACGATGCGCTTGACGCGGTTCAGATCGCCGCCGCAGGCTTCGCGCAGCGTGGCCATCAGATCGATCGCCACGGCGCGCGCGGCCTGCGCGCCTTCGTCGGTATGCAGGTCGCGGCCCAGCTGTCCAACCCAGACCTTGCCATCCCGCTTCGCAATGTGCCCGGACAGAAAGACCTGATTGCCGCTCTGCACATACATGACATAGGCAGCGGCCGGCTGGGACAAGGCCGGCAGGACGATGCCCAGGGCATCGAGTTTTTCTTGGATGGACATGGACTGCTCCGGATGGGAAGCGGCGCGAGCGCGCCTGTGATGAATCGGGGAAAGCCGTGATTCTACCCGCAAAGCCGGAATTGCCGCGAACGCGCATCGGTTTGCACTCTTGAAACCCTCGGGCACAGCCCCATATGCCGCTGCGTTCGGAAGTGAGTAGCGAATACGCGCTGCTTCCCCTTGTCAACAGTCAACCAAACCGTCAACCATGTCCGAGGAAAATATGGCCGCAACAGAAAAACAAACCCTGGGCTTTCAGGCCGAAGTCAAGCAACTGCTGCAATTGATGATCCATTCGCTGTACTCAAACAAGGAAATCTTCCTGCGCGAATTGATCTCGAATGCCTCCGACGCGGCCGATAAGCTGCGCTTCGAAGCGATCAACAATGCCGCGCTGTACGAAAACGACCCCGAGCTGCAAATCCGCATCGCCGTCGACAAGGCCGCGCGCACGATCACCATTTCCGACAACGGCATCGGCATGAGCCGTGATGAAGCCGTCGAGCACCTGGGCACCATTGCCCGCTCCGGCACCAAGGAATTCTTCTCGAAACTCTCCGGCGACCAGCAGAAGGACGCGGCCCTGATCGGCCAGTTCGGCGTGGGCTTTTACTCGGCCTTCATCGTCGCCGACCGCATCACCGTCGAATCGCGCCGCGCCGACCTGCCGGCCGACCAGGGCGTGCGCTGGGAATCCGGCGGCGAAGGCGACTTCAGCGTCGAAACCATCACCAAGCCCACGCGCGGCACCGACATCATCCTGCACCTGCGCGAAGGCGAAGACGAATTCCTGTCTGCGTGGCAGATCAAGTCCGTCATCCGCAAGTACTCCGACCATATCTCGCTGCCTATCCGCATGCAGAAGGAAGAGTGGGACGAGGAAGCCAAGGAGATGAAGACCACGGAAGAACTCGAGACCGTGAACCAGGCCAGCGCGCTGTGGGCGCGCAGCAAGTCCGAGATCACGCCGGAGCAGTACAACGAGTTCTACAAGCATGTGTCGCACGACTTCCAGGACCCGCTGACCTATACCCACAACCGCGTCGAAGGCCGCAGCGAATACACGCAGCTGTTATACATCCCGGCGCATGCGCCCTTCGACCTGTGGGACCGCAACAAGCGCGGCGGTATCAAGCTGTATGTGAAGCGTGTGTTCATCATGGACGATGCCGAGCAGCTGATGCCGGTGTACCTGCGCTTCGTCAAGGGCGTCATCGATTCCAACGATCTGCCGTTGAATGTGTCGCGCGAGATCCTGCAGGAATCGCGCGATGTGAAAGTGATTCGCGAAGGCTCGACCAAGCGCGTGCTTGGCATGCTGGAAGAACTGGCCAACAGCGAGGACGCGGCGCAGAAGGAAAAGTATGCGAGCTTCTGGAAGGAGTTTGGCCAGGTGCTCAAGGAAGGCATGGGCGAGGATGCCGGCAACAAGGAACGCATCGCCAAGCTGCTGCGCTTTGCTTCCACGCAGAACGACAGCGACGAGCAGAACGTGTCCTTCGCCGACTATGTCGCGCGCATGAAGGAAGGCCAGGACAAGATCTACTACGTCGCCGCCGAGACCTTTGACGCCGCGAAGAACAGCCCGCACCTGGAGATCTTCCGCAAGAAGGGCGTAGAAGTGCTGCTGCTTACCGACCGCGTCGATGAATGGATGCTGTCCTTCCTGAACGACTTCGAGGGCAAGGAGCTGGTGTCGGTGGCCAAGGGCGACCTTGACCTCGGCAAGCTCGAGGACGAAGCGGAGAAGAAGCAGCATGAAGAGACCGAGGTCCAGTACAAGGAGCTGGTCGAGAAGATGAAGACCGCGCTGGCCGAAAAGGCCAAGGATGTGCGCGTGACCTTCCGCCTCACCGATTCGCCGGCCTGCCTGGTGGCCGACGAGAACGAGATGTCGGCTAATCTCGTGCGCATGCTGAAGGCCGCGGGCCAGAAGGCGCCGGAAACCAAGCCCATTCTCGAGATCAACCCGGACCATCCGCTGGTGCAGCGGCTGAAGTACGAAGAAGCGCGTTTCAATGACTGGTCCAGCATCCTGTTCGACCAAGCGGCGCTGGCCGAGGGTAGCCAACTTGCGGATCCGGCCGGCTTCGTGAAGAAGCTCAATGAGATGCTGCTGGCGATGGCGACGAAGTAAGGCAACACACTTCCCCTATGCATGCGCTGCCAGCATCTGCGCTGCATTGTTGAAAGGCCGACCTTCGCGTCGGTCTTTTTTCTGCAATAAGAGAACCTCATGGCGACAGGATCAGGTTCGATCGAACACATCAATTGGATCGCTGACTTTACGCGGCTGCTGCTGCAAGCGCTCGGATAGGGCTCTCAGCGTCCCTACCGAACAGCCACATTCATGTCCAGCACACGACCACTTACCAACTTGTGCTCCAAACGCGATTGTGACGCTCGGCGCGTTCACGCGCGGAACATTCCTTCCCCCTTCGACACCTATGCCCGGGTGGCATTCATGGCCTGCGGATCCAGAAAGCCGTCCGCCCGATAATCCCGATCGACATGGAGTCCAACCGTGCAATCAGCAAATTCTGCAAGCAGCGCCGCATCGGCGTTCGCTCACAACGCCAATTACCAGGCCAACCGTCCCGATACACCCATGCTTCAGCCGAATCTGGCGGATTACCTGGCGCGCCTCAATCAATGGGCGGCGGGCGAACAGAATGGTACGCATGCGGCGGGCATCATCAACAACTGGCTGGAACGCAACGACACCGACGCTGTGCTGGATCTTTCCGGGCTGGGACTGCGTACCCTGCCGCCCCTGCCCGATGCCTTGAAGAAGCTGAAGGCCGACAAGAACAAGTTGAGCTTTATCGCGGAGAACCATCTGCCCGTGGGCCTGGAATCGCTGGATGTGCACATGAATCAGCTCACCTCCTTGCCAGACACGCTGCCGATTGCGAACCTGCGGCTACTCAATGCCGCGTACAACCAGATCGACGAGCTCTCGGGTGCAGCCCTGAATCTGCGCCGCGAGTGCAAGGTCTACCTGAAGGGGAATCTGATTGAGGAAAACGTGCTGACCGGGCAGTTCGGGCCGGAACAGAATACGAATGGTCTGCGCCAGTACTCGACCGCATTCCAGGCCCAGCAGCCGCAGGGCGCGCCGGCACAGGCAATACGGAAAAAGATGCTGGCCGATGCGCTGCCTGCAGCTGAAATGCCCAAAGGCTTCAGCATCGAACAGCTTGTAGCCAATCTTCCGGATATCGGCAGTTTCTGCGTGCTCCTTACGCAGGTTCGTGCGACGCCCTGCTATAAGGACCCCGCCTTCCGCCAGACCCTTGCCCAACTCATCGTCCAGATCGCCAGCGACTCGGAACTTGGAGCGAAAGCGTGCGAGTTCAGCCGGCAGCTCGATCAGCTGGACCACTATCAGGTGGCGACCGTGTTCCACAAGATACGTCTGCACGCAACGGACCGGCAAATACTGAGCGGTAAGTACGATGGCAACGCGGCAGAAATCGTTCTCCATCTCAGGCGCAAATTCCGATTTGATCGGCTCATGCACCATACATCGTTTCATCTCGCACCCGAAGTGCGTCAGAAGTCGGCCTACCTGAACCAGGCATCGGGCAGAGTCGCGGCGATAACCAATGAGGTTGGCGACCTCGGCTTCGACATGGCTGACGTGAAATACTGGAACGGCATTGACTATCCGGATAGATATGCAATTGTTTCCATTGACTACTTGGTGAAAAAGAATGAGGAAACGGACTTTGCTTCCTATCTCTGCGAGCATGATTCACTCGCAGCTCAGATCCTCAAGCATGTGGACCCGCAAATTCTCGCCATCATGGATAAGTCCACGGATGCGATGGGCAATCCAGTCGCCTCAGACGCTTTGACTGCGATGCATGAGAGGGATCTGAAAGAATATTTCACCCGTACTGGACAACCGGACTTCACCTTACCGCTCTGGGATTTGAGCAAACAACCGTTTGACCTCAATGTTACGTACGGCAGTGGGACAGTGAAAATTGACATTGCAATGCGAAATGGCGGGTGCGAGATGCAGTAGCCAGCTTTCTGATATGCGGCTGCAATAGACCGCCCCTAGGCGGTCTATTGCATCTGCGTGTTCTGCGCGGTGATAGGAGCTTCACCCCGTAAACAACTTGCTCGCCGACCGCAGCGTATTGAACACGCCCCAAGCCAGCGGCACCAGCACATACAGCCAGAAAATGCCCAGCGCCACCGGGCTGGTCTTCGATTGGTTTTCCATGGTCATTTCTCCTGGTCCTGGATTGTCGATGATGTCAATGCGCCGGCGCATCCGTCGGCGCCTCGCCCGTCATGTAATGCTTGGGATCCACCGGCCGCACCAGCAGATTGCAGATGAAGCCCAGCACCAGCAGCACCGCCATGATGTGCACCGTGGACGCATAGGCCGCCGGGCCGGTCACGCCATGCGCGACCTGGTAAGCGCGGATGTAGTTCACCAGCGCCGGACCGGCGATGCCGGCCATGGCCCATGCGGTGAGCAGGCGGCCGTGGATGCCGCCGACATAGGCGGTGCCGAAGATGTCGGCCAGGTAGGCCGGCACCGTCGAGAAACCGCCGCCGTAGAAGGACAGGATGATGCCGTAGGCCAGCACGAACAGCACCACATTGCCGGCCGAAGCGAAGCCCGGCACCAGCCAGTACAGCACCGCGCCGACGGCGAAGTACAGGTAATAGGTGTTCTTGCGGCCGATGTAATCCGAGGTCGATGCCCACACGAAGCGCCCGCCCATGTTGAACAGCGACAGCAGGCCGACGAAGCCTGCGGCCGCGGCAGCGCTGACCACGCCCTTGAAGGACTCCTGGATCATCACCGAAGCCTGGCCAAGCACGCCGATGCCGGCGGTCACGTTCAAGAACAGCACCAGCCACAGCAGGTAGAACTGCGGCGTCTTCAGCGCTTCGTCGATGTGCACATGGTTTTTGGTGATCATCTTTCCGGTCGTGACCGGCGGCGTCCATCCTGCCGGCTTCCAGCCCGGCGCCGGCACGCGGATCGCCAGCGCGCCTATGCTCATCGAGATGAAGTACAGCACGCCCATCACGACGAAGGTCTCGGCCACGCCAACGCTGGTGTCCGAGGAGAAGTGCTTCATCAGCGCCACTGACATCGGCGCGGCGATCATGGCGCCGCCGCCGAAGCCCATGATGGCCATGCCGGTGGCCATGCCGCGGCGGTCCGGGAACCAGCGGATCAGCGTCGATACCGGCGACACATAACCCAGACCCAGGCCAATGCCGCCGATCACGCCGTAGCCGAGATACAGCAGCCAGATCTGATGCAGCTTCACGCCCAGCGCCGAGATCAGCAGGCCGCCGCCGAAGCAGCAGGCCGCGGTGAACATTGTGCGGCGCGGGCCAACGCGTTCCAGCCATTTGCCGGCGAAGGCTGCGGACAGACCGAGAAAGAAGATGGCAAGCGAAAAGATCCAGCCCAGCGTGGTCAGCGCCCAGTCATCGGGCGCGGACTTGGTGATGCCGATCACCTTTGACAAGGGCGCATTGAACACCGAGAAGGCATAGGCTTGGCCGATGCACAGATGCACGGCGAGCGCGGCGGGCGGCACCATCCATCGATTGAAGCCAGGGCCGGCGATGGTGGCTTCCTTGGAAAAGAAGGGAGCGTTGGCGGGCGCGAGCGCCCCGCCATGGGCGTTCGGAATGGAACTGGACATAATTCGTCTCCTGATTTGGTTGTTATTGCTTTTTGCTGCGGTGAAGCGACTGCAAAACTTGAAGCTTTCTGCTTGCCACGTAGCGTTCTGCTATGAAAAACAAAGCGATGCATGGACTGCTCTCATGGCCGCAACGCAACGCGGCGCTATCCTAGCAGCAAATGCAAATTCATGCCGATTGTCCAAGACAAAAAACGAAAAAAGTTCCAAATTTCATCTTTATGCCATCGCCGCCATCGCCGGCGCAGATACCCATTCATGCGCCCATCGCTGCGCCGACCCGCTCGCGCGACAGCGGCAGATCGCGCAGCCGCAGGTCGACCGCATCGGCCACGGCATTCGCGATCGCGGCTGCGCTCGGTCCCTGCGCTGCTTCGCCGGTGCCAAGAAAAGGCTGGCCGGGCCGATCGATGACGAAGACTTCGATGCTTTCCGGGATCTGCGTGAAGCGCAGGATCGGATAGCCGCCCCAATCAATGCTCTGCACGCTTTCGCGGCTAAAGCGCACCGCTTCACACAGCGTCCAGCTGCACGACTGGATGAT
Source organism: Noviherbaspirillum pedocola (assembly GCF_016632335.1). Lineage (GTDB taxonomy): Bacteria > Pseudomonadota > Gammaproteobacteria > Burkholderiales > Burkholderiaceae_D > Noviherbaspirillum_A > Noviherbaspirillum_A pedocola. The sequence continues at coordinate 170,755 of NZ_JAEPBG010000009.1, read as the reverse complement.
GCCGCCCTCGATCTGGTTGCGTATGCCGTCCGGATTCACCGCTTCGCCCGAATCCACCGCGGCCACGGCGCGCAGCAGCCGCACCAGGCCGGTGGCGCGCTGCACTTCGACTTCGACCGCAATCGCGGCATAGGCGCCGAGGTTCTTGTAGCGCGCAAAGGCGAAGCCGCGGCCGCGCCCTTCGCGCCGCCGGAAATTCTCCCAACCGAAACGGCGCGCGGCCTCGCGCATGACGTCGATGGCGCGCGCATCCTGCATGTGGCGCAAGCGAAACCGCACCGGATCGACATAGGCCGCGCGCGCAAGCTCGTCCATGAAGCTTTCGATGGCAAACACATTGCAGTAGGCGCCGAGCGAGCGCAGCGCCGAAACCCGCAGCGGCATCTCGGGCAGGAAGTGATGGGTCACGCGGGCATTGGGCAACGCGTATAGCGGTATCGCATTGCGGTCGCCACCGCCTTCGGGCTGCGGCAGCGGCTCGGGCGGCGGTGGCGTGAACGGCTGCGCCAGCAGGGTCGCGGCCAGCAGATTGCCGGCGCGTCCCGGGCGCGTCGAATGGGTATTGCTCCAGACTTCGTACTCCCAGGAGGCGATGGCGCCATCCGCGCCCAGCGCGGCGGATACCCGGGCCACCATCGCTGGCCCATAAGGCTCCCATGCATGCTCATCCTCGCGCATCCATTGCAGCCGTACCGGCCGCTCCGGAAACGCGCGCGCCAGCAGCACCGCATCGGCGGCGACATCATCGGCGCCGTTGTGACCATAGCAGCCCGACCCTTCGACATGGATGCAGCGCACCCTGTCCTCTTCCACGCCCAGCATCTCGGCCAGCGCGCCGCGCAGCGGATACACGCCCTGGGTATGGCTCCAGACGCAATAGGAATCGCCGGTACGCTGCGCGATCGCGCAGGACGGACCAATCGACGCATGCATGCCATACGGCTTGCGATAGGTGGCCGTGATGCCGCGCCGAGTCGTGCCGATGTTGCCGCGATCGAGAATGCGGCTGTCCACAGACGGCAGCGCGAGCAGCGTGTCATACAGCCGCGCCTCATCCGGCAGCGCTGCGCCCTGCCGCCAGCGCGCGGCCTTCGCCAATCGCTGCGCCGCGATGATGGCGGTGTACTCGCGCTGCGCGATGACGCCGACGAAGCTGCCATCTACAACAACCTTCAGCACGCCGGGCATGGCGGCAACTGCCGTGGTATCGAGCGCTTCCAGCGTCGCGCCCGGCGCGCCTGGTCGTACCACCCGCGCATGCACCATGCCTTGCGGGCGCATGTCCTGGACATAGGCGGCGCCACCGCTGAGCTTGGCCGGGATGTCCACGCGGGGAAAGGACTGCCCTATCGAGCGTCGCTTCTGCGGCGCCAGCAGCGGCGACGTCGGCTGCGCTTCGACATGCAGATTCTGCCCCTGCACCAGTTCGCCATACGACAGCTTGCGGCCATCCCTGGCGCTGACCACGCCATCCGCAATGGCAAGACTGTCGACCGGCGCGCCAAGCCGGGCCGCCGCGCGCTGCGCCAGCAGCAGGCGCACCTGGGCCGCGGCATGGCGGATCGCGGTGCCGCTGTCCTGCATCGAGTGGCTGCCGGCGGTGTATTGCTCGTTCGGAGTACGCGCGGTGTCGGCGGTGACGAGCGCAATGCGCTGCGGCGGCACCATCAGCTCATCGGCGGCAAGCTGGATCAGTGCGGTCTTGATGCCCTGCCCGAGTTCGGCCTTGCCGGTAAAGACCGTGATGCGGTTGTCGGCATCGATGCGTATCCAACTGTCCAGGTGCGGCGTCTTCTTCAGGCTGCCCGGCCGCGCTGCGCCGCCTCCGCGCGCCGGCCCTGTCCCGAGCGCGAAGGCCATCACCAGCGCGCCGCCGGCGGCCAGCATGCGGCGCCGGCCCGGGCTTGGCGGCATGTGGCGGGCCTCGCTCATGCATGGCCTCCGGGCTTGCCGCCCTTCATGTCGCGCGCCGCTCGCCGCACGGCACGAAGGATGCGCATGTGCGTGCCGCAGCGGCACAGGTTCACCGCCATGTGCTGCCGTATCGTGGCTTCATCCGGCGAAGGGTTCGATGCCAGCAACGCCTGCGCACGCATGATCATGCCGGCGATGCAGTAGCCGCACTGCGCGGCCTGTTCTTCGAGGAAGGCGCGCTGCACCGGACCCGGATGCTCGGCGCTGCCAAGGCCCTCGACGGTGGTAACCGGCCTGTCGCCGATCTGCCCGACCGGAAGCAGGCAGGAGAATGCTGCTTCCGTGCCGACCATGACAGTGCAGGCGCCGCACTGGCCGAGACCGCAACCGAACTTGGCGCCGTTGAGCGCAAGGTCGTCGCGCAGCACGTAGAGCAACGGCGTGTCGGGAGCGACATCGATGTCGTGTTCGCGGCCATTGGCCCGTAGCTTCATTTTGCTCATGGCGACGAAGTCTTCTTTATGGCGTCGGCCAGATCCGGCCAGGGCGCGGCGTCGGCGGCGTTGTGCCGCAGGAAGGCGGCCAGTGCGGTCAGCTGCGCATTGGTGAGGGTGCTGCCGAAGGCCGGCATCCAGCGTCCGGGCGTGTTGTCCGGTGGATGGATGCCGTCGCGGATGATGTGGATCAGGTTGCGCGCATCGGGCAGATAGTTGGCAATGGCCAGCGGCATCTGCAGCGCGCCGGCCGAACCGGGTTCGCGTCCGGCATCGTGGCAGCGGGCGCAGGTCTGCGCATAGACTTGCCGGCCCGCTTCCCATTGCGCGTCGCTGCCTGCGACACTTGCCAGCGGCTGCTGCGCGCGGCGCTCGCTGGCTGCGGCCGGCGGCTTGGCTTCGGACTGCATCGCATGGATGTACACCGCGAGCGCATGGATATCGTCGTCGCCGGCGGCGGCCAGATTCTGTACGACGAGCTGCATCGGCCCGCCCGCGATCGCATGGTTCGGCGCCATGCCGGTTCGCAGGTAGGCGGCGAGCTGCTCCTCGCTCCAGGGCTGCGGCGACGGCGATGCCGCATTCAGCGCCGTCGCATGCCAGCCATCGGCTTCACCGCCCTCGAGGTAATGCCGGCGCTCTTCCGCGCCGAGTCGGTTGCGCGGCGTGTGGCAGGCGCCGCAATGTCCGAGCGCATCGGCCAGATAGGCGCCGCGCTGATAGGCCGCGTCCTGCGACGCGTTCACCGACGGCGGCGTGCGTTCGAGGAACAACAGCTTCCAGCCGGCCAGCAGCGGCCGGAATCCGAGCGGGAAGATGAGCCGGTTCGCCGGCGCGCGCGCCGACACCGCATCGCGCGTCATCAGCCAGGCATAGAGCGCATGAATGTCGGCGTCGGTCAGCCTGGTGAAGTGCTCATAGGGAAAGGCCGGATACAGATGGCTGCCATCACGCGCGACGCCTTCGCGCATCGCGCGGGCGAAGGCGGCTTCGGTCCAGGCGCCGATGCCGGTGGCAGTGTCCGGCGTGATGTTGGTGCTGTAGATGATGCCGAAGGACGTGTGCATGGCTACGCCGCCGGCCAGGGGCGCTGCGCTCGAATGACAACCGGCGCAATCGCCGATGGCGGCAAGACGCGCGCCGCGCGCAACCAGTTCGGGTGTGAACGAGGACTTCGCCGGCGCGGCCGCAGGATCGATCGCGGCACGCCGGCTCACTACCAGCAGCGCGGCGCATGCCAGCACGAACAACAGCAGCAGGCTTCCCCAGCGCAGAGCGCCGGTGCTTCTTGCCTTGTCCATGATCGATCCCGATATCGAGGTCTGCTCACTTTCTGCCCACTTGCCCGCGGCAAGCTTGGCATGCAGTGACACTAGCAGTAGAACGGGATGCGTGACTTGTGCTGAATCGCCCGCGATGCGAACCGGACGATCCGGCACGCATTTTCCTTGCGCGAAAACAAGATGCGCCCTAGCAAAGATGCAGGCGTAGCGATTCGCAGATGGTCTTCGAAAACCCCAGCCAGTCGATGGGCTTGACGAGGTAGGCGCTGATGCCCAGGCGCCTGGCGGCGCGACGGTCTTCTTCGAGGTTGGAAGCCGACAGCATGATCACCGGGATGTCGGCCAGCGCCGGGGTGGCGCGCATCCGGCGCAGCAGCTCGAGCCCGTCTAGCCGCGGCAGCTTGATGTCGAGCAGCACCAGGTCGGGCTTTTGCGGCGGGCGGTCCTGGTGTTTCCCGGTGCACTCAAGATAGTCGAGCGCTTCGACGCCGTCGCGCGCAACGACAATCCGGTGCGGCAGACTGCAGCGCTCGATGGCAATCAGCGCGAGATCGGCATCGAGCGGATGGTCTTCGACAAGGAGGATGACGGGCGGCATGGGCCGATTCTAGCCGCGCCGCTCGCAACGCTTCATGCGCGCGATCATGTCGCGCGATGTCATGCGAACAGGGCTGTGAGCCTAGGCGCGCAGCGCCGCCAGCAACTGCGCGCCCGCCATCGCCTGCCCCTTGCCCGCTTCCGCTTCGTGCACCAGCGCGACGATGCGCCGGTTCGCCGGCGCGTCCAGCCCGGCGCGCTGCGCCAGCCGCGCCACCGCGCCGTTGAGGTAATCGACCTCGGTGCGCCGGCCGGCCTGCAGGTCTTCCCACATCGAGGAGCGGGCTTCGGGATCGATCTTCAGCGAGGCCGAAGCAATGCGGCGATAGATCCAGTCCGGCAGCCGCAGCATCGTCGGCAGCCTTCGCGGCGCCACGCCGCCGATCTGCGCCGGCGCGATGCCGGATGCCGCAAGCGCGCGCAGGGCTTCCTCCATCAGCAACGCCAGGCAGCGCCGGTAATCGCGTTGCGACAGCTCGGCCTTCAGCGGCAGGCCGGACAAGGCATTGACCGCATTGTTCAGGTTCAGCAGCAGCTTGCCCCATTGCACCGCGGCGAAATCGCTGCGCTCGGACAAAGGCAATCCGGCCGCGGCAAACGCAGGCAGCCAGGTCGCCAGCGCTGGCGAGGCTTCCGCCATCAGCTGCCCTTCGGTGCCGCGATGAAAGCGACCGTCGGCGGTTTGCACCACGTTGAAGGGCACCATGCCGCCCAACACCGTCATGCCGGGCAAGGCTGCGCGCAGCGTGTCGGCATTACCGATGCCGTTCTGCAGGCTCAGCACCAGCGCGTCGCGCCTGGCATGCGCGGCCAGGGCCTGCGCCGCTGCGGCAGTGTCGGCGCTCTTCACGGTGACCAGGATCAGGCCGGCATCGGCCAGCGCAGCCGGATCGGCACTGCAATGAATGCGCGCGGCGTCGATATGCTCGCGCCGGCCTTCGAGGTCGCTGATGGCGATGCCTTCGCGGACGTAGCGTTCGCAGCTGCGGGGACGGGCGATCAGGACCACGTCGGCGCCGCCGGCGATCAGGGCCGCGCCGACGTAGGCGCCGATGGAGCCGGCGCCGAAGATGGCGATGGAATGATTCATGACTGAGGACCGCCTGAAACATGGCGATAGCGAGCCGCTTTGCTCGGCAGGAAAGGCATGCGTGTGTCTCCTCGTTATGTTTGTTCTGGAAATGCAAGTCCGCAGTATAGCTATCCGGAGTGCAGGCAAGCGGCACACGTGGCACGGAATGCCCTGAAGTCCGGCATGAAGACGAGCTGCCATCAACGGGCAAGCACGCGGCCCATCAAAGCGCCAATCCCGGGCAGCCGCTATCATGTCGGACTTTTGCCTCACGCCCTCCTCGCCTCAATGAAACCCCAAGTCTCATCCACGCCGCTGCGCGATGCCCATGCCGCGCCGGCCTGGCTGCCGCGGCTGTTCGCCGTCGCCTGCGGCCTGATCGTCGCCAATCTCTACTATGCGCAGCCGCTGGTCGGACCGATCGCCGCCGCGCTCGGCATGAGCCAGGACGCCGCCGGACTGATCGTCACGCTGACGCAGATCGGCTATGGCTTGGGCCTGTTGCTGCTGGTGCCGCTTGGCGACATCCTGGAAAACCGCAAGCTGGTGCTTACTCTCCTTGTCCTGTCGGCGCTGGCGCTGGTCGGCGCGGCTGTCGTGCGGGTGGCGCCGCTGTTCCTGCTGGCGGCCGCGGCCATCGGCATCACGTCGGTGACGGTGCAGATCCTGGTGCCGTGGTCGGCGCACCTGGCCACCGAAGCCAATCGCGGCCGCGTGGTCGGCAGCGTCACTAGCGGCCTTCTGCTCGGCATCATGCTGGCGCGGCCGGCCTCGAGTTTTGTAGCAGCGGTTCTGGGCTGGCATGCGGTGTTCTGGCTGTCGGCGCTACTGATGGCGGCGCTGGCGCTGTTTCTGCTCGCGGTGCTGCCATCGCGGCAGCCGCATGCGGACCTGCCCTATCTGAGCCTGATCGCGTCGATGCTGCGCTTCATGCGCCGTGAGCCGGTGCTGCGTCGGCGCGCGGCTTACCAGGCTTGTTTGTTCGGCGCTTTCAGCCTGTTCTGGACCACCGCGCCGCTGTTCCTCGCCGGTCCGGCCTATCACCTCGGCCAGCGCGGCATCGGCCTGTTCGCGCTGGCGGGCGTGGCCGGCGCGATCGCCGCGCCAATCTCGGGCCGACTGGCCGACCGCGGCCATGGCCGCGCGGTGTCGGTCACGGGCATGCTGCTGGTCGCTGTCGGCTTCATCGTCAGCCGCTACGCCGACAGCGGCTCGATGCTGGCGCTGGCGGTGCTGACCGCAGCGGCGATCGTGATCGATTACGGCGTATCGGCCAACCTCGTCACCGGCCAGCGCGCCATCTTCGCGCTTGGCGCGCAATACCGCAGCCGCCTGAATGGCATGTTCATGGCGACCTTTTTCGTCGGCGGCGCGATTTGCTCGGCGCTGGGTGCCTGGACCTACGCCCACGGCGGCTGGGCGCTGGCCTGCTGGACCGGCGCCGCCCTGCCCTTGCTGTCGCTGGCGTATTTCGCCACCGGATTGCGCGCGAAATGAAGACAGCCAAGGCGCCGCTGTTGACCGGTTTTCCGCCGGTGCTGGATGCGCATACCCGCATCCTGGTGCTGGGCAGCTTTCCGGGCGAAGCGTCGCTGGCGGCCAGCCAGTATTACGCCCATCCGCGCAATAACTTCTGGCGGCTGCTGGGCGCGGTGCTGAACGAGCCGCTGGCCAAGCTGCCTTATGAAGAGCGTTTGACGCGGCTGCTCGCGCACCGCATCGGTCTGTGGGATGTGCTGGACGCCTGCTACCGCGAGGGCAGCCTCGACAGCGCAATCCGTAATCCACGCCCGAACGACTTCTCACCGCTGAAGGCGCGCTGCCCGGCGCTTGCCAAGGTGTGCTTCAACGGCAAGGCTTCAGGCAAGTTCGAACCGCAGTTCGCTGCCGCCGGCTTCGGCACGCTAGTGCTGCCTTCATCCTCGCCGGCGAATGCGTCGCTGTCGTTTGAACAAAAGCTCGCCATCTGGCGCGGCATTCCTGACCTCCCTGACTGAGGCCGCCCGGCATTTTGCTTGCGCTGCGGCATGGCGCGAACGGATAATCCCGCATGCTCATCAAACGCAAATCCATCGAAAAGGAAGAATCGCTGCGCCCTGCCCGTCCCGGTCCCGCCAGCGCCCGCCCTTCCAGAAAACCCAAGTTCGCTCCCGTCACCCTGTCCGAAGAAGACGGCGTGCGCTTCCTGCATTTCGGCACCGAGTGGGTCCAGGGCGCCATGCGCCTCAGAAAGCCCGACTGGATCGAGCTCGAATACGCGCAGCAGATGATGGCCTGGATGCTGTTCATCGACGAGCCGGAGCACATCGTGCAGCTCGGCCTGGGCACCGGCGCGCTGACCAAGTTCAGCTACCGCCAGTTTCCGCGCGCGAACGTGACCGCGGTCGAACTCAATCCTTCGGTGATCGCCATCTGCGAAACCATGTTCAAGCTGCCGCCGCCGGACGAGCGGCTGCAGGTGCTGGAAATGGATGCCGGCGCATTCGTCGCCGACCGTGCCTGGCATGGCCGCGTCAATGCGCTGCAGATCGACTTGTATGACGCCACCGCGCGCGGCCCGGTGCTCGACAGCGCCGAGTTCTATGCCGATTGCTGCGCCTGCCTGGCTCCCGGCGGCATCGCCACGGTGAACCTGTTCGGCGACCATCCGAGCTATGCAAAGAACCTGAAGGCGATGCGTTACGCCTTTGCCGATGTGATTCCCTTGCCCGAGGTCCATGAAGGCAATGTGGTCGCGCTGGCCTTCCGCGACAAGCCCACGCTTGACTGGGGCGCGCTGTACGAGCGCGCCGCCGCGATCCGCGCCGCGACCAGGATGCCGGCCCGTTCCTGGGTCAATGGCATGCGCGCTTCCCGCCCCGCATGAGGCCGCGTTGAAAGAGGAAGGCGGCGTCATCGACCTGCACCGGCTGTTCACCTGGCTGGTCGCCGACCGCATCGTGCCGCAGGCCGACGCGCGCGGCCTGTATCTGCAGGCGCAGGCCTTGATGAAAGGCAGCGCGCCGGCGATGCATCCGCTGGTGGCCGTCGCGCAGGTAAAGCTGCATGCGCCGCAACCGCCGCACAAGCTGCTGACGCTGGATGCACTGACCGAGTGGCTGGCCGGCAAATGCAAGCTGCCCTTCTACCGCATCGACCCGCTGAAGATCGATTTCACCCGCGTAGCCGATGTAATGTCGGCCAGCTATGCCGGCCGCTTTCATATCCTGCCGGTCGAGATCAGCGCCACTGAACTGACGGTCGCCACGGCCGATCCGTTGCAGACCGAATGGCTGCCCGAGATCGCGCGGCTGTCGCGGCGCACGGTGCGGCTGGTGGTAGCCAACCCGCTGGACATCGCGCAATACACCGCCCAGTTCTTCGCGCTGGCCAAGTCGATCAAGGGTGCCAGCCGCCAGGGCGGGCAAGACATCGCGCTGCGCAACAACTTCGAGCAATTGGTCGAGCTGGGCAAATCGAACCGCCAGCTCGATGCGAACGATCAGCACATCATCAACATCGTCGATTGGCTGTGGCAGTACGCCTTCGAGCAGCGCGCCTCGGACATCCACCTCGAACCGAAGCGCGAAGCCGGCCTGGTGCGCTTTCGCATCGATGGCGTGCTGCACCAGGTCTACCAGGTGCCGCCGCAGGTATTGATCGCCATGACCGCGCGCATCAAGCTGCTCGGCCGCATGGACGTGGTGGAAAAACGCCGTCCCCAGGATGGCCGCATCAAGACCCGCACCAATGGCGGCCAGGAAATCGAGCTGCGCCTGTCGACCTTGCCAACCGCCTTCGGCGAGAAGCTGGTCATGCGCATCTTCGATCCCGAAGTCGTGGTGCGCACCCTGCCCGAGCTCGGCTTTCCGCCGGCCGACGCCGAGCGCTGGCATGCGCTCACAGCCCGGCCACACGGCATCCTGCTCGTCACCGGCCCGACCGGCTCGGGCAAGACCAGCACGCTCTACACCAGCCTGAAGGCGCTGGCCACGCCGGAGGTGAACGTCTGCACAGTGGAAGACCCGATCGAGATGGTCGAACCGGCGTTCAACCAGATGCAGGTGCAGCACGGCATCGAACTGTCCTTTGCCGACGGCGTACGCGCGCTGATGCGCCAGGACCCGGACATCATCATGATCGGCGAGATCCGCGACCTGGAAACCGCCGAGATGGCGATACAGGCAGCGCTGACCGGGCACCTGGTGCTGTCGACGCTGCATACCAACGATGCGCCGTCGGCGGTGATGCGCCTCCTGGAGCTGGGCGTGCCGCATTACCTGCTCGAAGCGACACTGGCCGGCGTGCTGGCGCAGCGCCTGGTGCGGGTGCTGTGCCCGCATTGCAAGGCGGATGACGGTGAACTGGTCGACGACATCTGGGCCAATCTCGCCGGCAGCTGGAAGATCGAAAAACCGGCCAGACTGTGGCGCCCGGTCGGCTGCCCCGAATGTCGACAGACCGGCTACCGCGGCCGCACTGGATTGTATGAACTGCTGGCGGTTACGCCGGCGTTTTCGCAGCTTATCCGCGCCGAGACTGACAGCCATGCGTTGTTCAAGCAAGGCATGGCCGATGGCATGACGCCGCTGCGCGTGGCCGGCGCGCGCCGCATCGTGGAGGGTGTGACCACGGCGGATGAGGTGCTGAAGGTGACGGCGGGGTTGGAGTCGTATTCGTCACGGCGGTGACTTGAATCGGTCGCCCGGGCCTGATTTCACTGGCCCGGGCCAGGTACCGGATGCCTGCCGCCCTGAGTCTTTCACCGCCCGGCGCGCACAGCTCTACTTCGACTTGTCTGGCTGCATCGCCAGGCGAAACTCCTTGTCGATGAAAAGCTGATGCAGGAGTTGCTTGTACAGACTCATGTACTGAGTGATCGCCGTAGGGATGGCTTCTGCACCGAGGTATACCGACGGCCATTCCGCCTTCTCGATATATTCCTTTTCGAAAACCGTAGTGCCGCGGCGCGTAATCTGGAACTTGGCGCCGAGTTCGCCGCGGCCGGTCCCGATGGGAACGGCAAGCTCACTGCGGGTTAGTTGTCCACTGATGACCGTAGCGGCGTGCTCATCGAATTTGCCGGCGGCCTCCAACTCCTTTTTCAACGCATCACCGAGCGCCCAGGAGAAGGATTTGCCGGCTGGCGGCACGACGCTCACGCTACGCGCAGTTACCGATTGGTCGACCTCGGCAGGCTTGCCGGGAGCGAGCGAAAAATCGCCGACCGCCGCCTTGGCGATGTCATCCGCGCGCAAGGCCTCCAGATTGGTCATGGCCGGCTGGTAATTGAGCGGCACCGAGCCGCAACCGCAAAGCAGCGCGGCCAGCATGAAGGACAGAACAAGCGATCGCATCACGACCTCCTCAACCCTTGAACGCCGCATCGGAAGCTACGGCATCGAGGAGATTGGATACTGCTTGCCGGACCATCATTTCCACGGCATCACGGGCCGATGCCGCCGGGATCGACTTTTCCGGCGCTCCCTTGGCGCCGACTGTCGTATGGATCGCATGACGCACCGTCTTCGTAATCTTGGGCGCTTTTGCCGACGGTAGATATTCAACGGTGCACAGATAACCATCCGTGACCTGGTTGCCGACCACGCCAAATGTCAGACCCGTGACAAAGCCTTTGGCAGCGGCATCATCCGTCAACGGAACGTTGTTGATGATTATGCTCAGCACCGCGCCATCGGTGACCGGTGCAGTACTAATTTCAGAAAACAACCCGGTGCGTTTCACCGCTTCCAGCGCAATGGCCCGGGTCTGCTCGGCCGCCACCGAATTGACTGCACCCTTGGTCTGGAATTCGTAGAGAAGCTGGACCGGGTGCGGGCGGGCTGCCACCTTGAATTTATCGGACGGGACTTCCGGCAAGCCGCCATCGACATACAGCGTGCCGCAGCCGGCGATGAGCAGCATGAACAACGAGACCGCGAATAGATAGGACAACTTCTTCAAGCGCGAAAAGACCTGTGCCTGCATGAATGGCTCCCTGGTATGCAACGTATGAAATTGGCGGCGAAACGCCGCGGGGAAAAGCCGCTGCATGGCAGGAAGCAGACACGGCCGAACGAGAGCACGAACTCTATCGACGTCACTGCCCGGACCACAGATTTGTTAATGCGCGTATATACGTGAGTCGCGCGTGCGCAATCCATGCGCGTGAATACCGTCGAAACAGGAAGGGCGAAATGGCGATGCAGCGGTCACGGGATCAGCGGTGCAGGGTTACGGGCATCACATGATTTGTGGCGATCCCCGGCCTCTTGCCGATCTGGACGGGATGAAAGCGCAAGGCGGCTCAGGCTGATCAGGATCATGAACGCGATCAGCACGTGCCGCATCAATGACTGGAAAAAAACTGGATGGAGTGCCCAACCCGAACGCCTACCGGACATGCGTAGGGTTCAGGTCTACATTGGTTTCGTTGGGCGGCGTTGCAGTGCTGCGCACCTTCGCACGACAACATGCCGACATTCCGGCCGGCAGCGGGTATCAAGAGATGGAAAAGGGAACGGTAGAACCGCAACGGCAGGCTGGCCACGCCGGCCTGCCTACGCTCACCACCCCACCCTGCGCTGCGGCCGCTTCTTCGCCTGCCACAGCGCAAACAGCGCCAGCCCGGCGCCGATGGTCGCCAGCGCGGTCGTCTTCGGATACAGCGTCGCGGTGGTGTAAGGCGCCGTCTCGAACACCATGCCCTTGACGCCCTGGCGCTCGCGGCCGTCGTCGCTGTGCGTGTGCAGGTTGTTGTTGGCACGGTCGCGCACCGGCAGATCGCTGCGCTGCTGCTTGAACATCAGCCGCTTCATCAAGGCATCCACCACCGCCGGCGCATGATGCGAGGTCGACGACGCGAGCTTGGACGCCGCGCCGACATAGATATCACGATGCGGCGATTCGGCCGCGGCCAGGATTGCGTCGGCAACGATGTCCGGCGCATAGATCGGCGGCGGCAGCTTCGGTTCGACATCCATGTAGTTCTTCGCATGCTCGACGAACATGGTGTCGATCGCGGCCGGCTTGATCAGCGTGACCGACACTGGCGCATTCTCTTCCATCAGTTCGATGCGCAGCGAATCGGTGAAGCCCTTGACCGCGTGCTTCGACGCCGAATACATGCCCTGCAGCGGCACTGCGGTATCCGACAGTTCGCTGCCGAGATTGATCAGCGCGCCGCCGTGCTGCTTCAGATGCTCGATCGCCGCCAGCGAGCCGTGCACCACGCCCCAGAAATTGGTTTCGAACAGCTGGCGCTGGTCTTCGCGCGAGACTTCCTCGTTGCGGCCGAAGATGGAGACGCCGGCATTGTTGATCCAGGTGTCGAAGCCGCCAAAGCGGTCGATGGCGGCCTTGGCAATCGCGCGCACCTCGTCCTCCTTGCCGACGTCGGCAACGACATGGATGGCTTCGGCGCCAAGCGCGTTCAGGTCGCCGATGATGGTTTCCAGCGCCTCGGCATTGCGTGCGGCCAGCACGAGGCGCGCGCCGCGCTCGGCCGCCTTGCGTGCGGTGGTTAAGCCGATGCCGCTGGAGGCGCCGGTAATGACGATCACCTGGTCCGACAGCTTCTTCAATTTGATTTTCATGCGCTGATCCTTTCGGGGGTGGAGGATGGACGCCGGCGGAATGGCGGGCCGCGATGATTCAAGCGAGCCCGCGCGCCGGTCGTCATTGTCCGGATAGATCGCGCGCGGCCGCGGTCGTTCCCGCAGGAGCGGATGCCGAGCGGAATCTCCTTGATGGCGCAAGCATCGGACAGGAAAGAAGCAACGCGGCGCTGCGTGCGCTGTCGGCGCTTTCCTACGGATGCGACTCAGGCCGTGCGCGACAGCGACAGCAGCGACAGTAGCATGTCCGCTTCGATCGGCTTGACCAGGTGGTGGTCGAAGCCGGCGGCATGCGCGCGCTCGCGGTCTTCCTTCTGGCCATAGCCGGTGACGGCAACCACCAGCGCGCCGGCGGTTTCCGGCAGACGGCGCAGGCGGCGCGCCACTTCGTAGCCATCCATGCCGGGCAAGCCGATGTCGAGCACCACCGCGTCGGGACGGAAGGATTGCGCGATACGCAGCGCGCTCTCGCCCTCGTAGGCGACTTCGACATCGTTGCCGGAAAGCTTGAGCATCATCGCCAGTGAATCGACCGCGTCGCGGTTGTCATCCACGACCAGGATGCGGCGCGCGCTGCGCGAGGCCGCGGCCGATTTCGGCGCGCTGCCTGCCACATCGCCATGCCCGTCGACAGCAGGCAGGCGAACGATGAATTCGCTGCCCTGGCGCTCGCCGGCGCTTTTCGCCTCGACCTGGCCGCCATGCAATTCGGTCAGGCGTTGCACCACGGACAGGCCGATGCCCAGGCCGCCAAGCGAGCGGTCCAGGCTGCGTTCGGCCTGGAGGAACAGGTTGAACACATGCGGCAGCACCTGCGGCGAAATGCCGATGCCGTTATCGGCCACGCGGATGAGCACCCACTCGCGCTCTCGCTCGAGTGCAACGGTGATGATGCCGCCGGCCTCGGTGTATTTCGCCGCGTTGTTGATCAGATTGCCGATGATCTGGGTCAGTCGGGTCGGGTCGCCGTGCAAGGTTTCATGGCGGTCCAGCCCATGGGTGATCAGTTGATGCCCGCGGGCATCGAGCAGCGGCCGGTTCATCTCGATCGCGCGCGACACCATGGTGGCCGCGTCGACCTGCTCGCCGCGCAGCACGATCTTGCCGGTGGAGATGCGCGAGACATCGAGCAGATCGTCGACTAGCCGCGAGAGGTGGCGCGTCTGGCGGTCGATCACTTCCCTGGCCTTCTGCACCGGCGGCGCCGGGTCCGGAATCAGCAATTCCATGATCTTGACCGCGCTGGAGATGGGCGCCAGCGGATTGCGCAGTTCGTGCGCCAGCATCGCCAGGAATTCGTCCTTGCGCTGGTCGGCTTGCAAAAGCGCATTCTCGGCGCGGCGGCGTTCGCTGACATCGAGCGCAACGCCGGACATGCCGCGCGGCATCGAGGCGCGCCCGGCGGAGCGGCCGCGTATCTCGAACCAGCGCGGCTGGCCGTCCTCACCGGGCAATTCGACTTCGCAGCGGAAGGAGTCCTGGCAGGCGGCGGCTTCCGTCGCCATGCCGACCAGACGGGTGCGGTCTTCCGCGCTTAGGAAGTCCCAGTTGTTACCCGCGACATAGGCATCGCCGAACACCGAGGGCGCATTGTCGGAAAACTCGGCGCGGCCGCTTTCCAGATCCCAATTCCAGGCCGCCATGTTTGCCGCCAGCAGCGCTTCGCGCAGGCGCCGGCCGGATTCGCGCGCTGCCTGTTCGGCCAGCTCCAGCGGCGTGACATCAGTATTGGTGCCGAACCATTGCACGATGCGCCCCGAAGCGCTTTTGAGCGGCGCGACCTGTGTGAAGAAGCGGCGGTAAATGCCATCGGCGCCGCGCAGCGAAAAAGTCATCGTGATCGGCGCACCGGCCGCGACGCCTTCGCGCCATTGCGTCAGCACGGCATCGCGTTCCTCGGGCGCGACCAGCTTGCTCCAACCGTCATTGACCATGTCGGCGCGCCTGGTGCCGGTGTAGGCATACCAGCGTTCGTTGAACCAGTCCGCGGTACCGTCGGCATGCGCGCTCCAGGCCAGTTGCGGAATGGTATTGGCAAGCTGGTGGAATTTTTCGCTTTCTGCCTGCAGCAAGGCATGCTGCTGGTTCAGGCGGTCCAGCATGTGATTGATTGCCACGGCCAGGCCGGCGACTTCGCCGCTGCCCTGGATCGCCGCGCGACGCAGGCCAAAGCCTTCGCGCACCACGTTGCTGGCGAACAATTCGAGATGGCGCAGGTCCGAAGTCAGCAGCAGCGCCAGTCGCGCGCCAAGCAGCAGCACCGCCGCCGCCAGCGCCGCAGCGATGACCAGGATCAGCGCATAGTGCGGCAGCAGCGCGCCATAGTCCGTCGGCGGGATGACATCGCGCACCAGTTGCAGATGCAAATCCTGGTAATCCGCTGGCACTGGTATCGGCCAGGTGCGATCGTCCGGCGGCTGCGGGCGTTGCGCGGCTGCGATGTGGAAGGTGCGGTCGGGCTCGATCTCGGCCAGCGGCGTCTTGTAGAGCAGCGCGCCTTCGGCGCTCTTGGTGCGCGAATAACGCAGCAGCTTGAGTCCAACCAGTTGCGGCCCCGACGGCCCGTCGAACACCGCCGCGCCCTCCTCATCGCGCTCCATCAGCCGGCGCATCCATTCCAGCTGGCGCCGGGAAAAATTGGCGCCGGCACTGCTGGCGATCGGCGCGGATTCGAAATCGCTGACCATCAGCTCGACGTGGATGCCGTCTACTTCGCGCGCGCCATCGAGATAGGGCTGCAGATAGGTTTCGCGCCCGGCGCTGTCGACCAGTCCGTTGGCAAGAATCGCGCTGCCGGCCACCTCGGACATGCGCGCGGCCAGTGAGCGCAGCGACGAGCCGACCGCGGACGCATGGAAACCCGCTTCCTTGACGCGCAATTCACGCAGGCCGGCCTGGTGCTGCTGGGTAACCAGCCACCAGGACGCCAGCAGCGTTAGCAGCAGCGCCGCGCCGGCCAGCGCTGCCGAAACCAGCGCGAAGCGGCGTGCGAGGCTGCCGGAAAGGAAGCGGTCGAGGCGCATCAGGCTTCCCTGGCCGGCACCAGCACGCCATCGGCGCGAAAGCGCGCCATGAGCAGCTGTTCGGGACCGAGCGCCTCATGCCGTGTCGAGGTAAACGCCGGATGGTAGCGCCGTACCAGGCCGCGATGGTCCGGTATGTTTTCCAGCGCATCGCGCACCGCGGCGCGTTCGGCGCTGCCGGCAATGCGTATCGCCCGCGCCAGCAGATGCGTGGCGTCATAGGCATGGGCAACGCCGACCGGCGACTGGATCTGCTCGATATGGCGTATCGGCGAGACCATGGCCGCGGCCCGCATGAAACCTTGCAGCGCGCGCTTGTCGGCATCGAAGAAACTGAAGGTCTGAATCACGGTCAGGTCGACCTGCTGCAAGGCCGGGCCGGCCTGGGCGACGAAGTTGCCGCCGGTGATGCCCCAGTGGCTGATGATCGGCAGCCGCTGCGCGGCCGGCAAGGCGGCCATTTCCTTGACCAGAATCGCTGCCTCGTCATCGTTGGCAACCAGCACGATGGCGTCGGCGCCTGCCTGACGCAGCCGGTTGTAGGCGGCGATCAGCGAGGTATCGCGCCAGTTGTACCAGGCGGTCTGCACGATCTTGACCCCGCCCGGCTGGCTGGAATAGCGGTCCGCTGCCGCCTGGCTGCTGCGTCCCCAGGAAGTGTTCGTGAGCAGCAAGCCGACGCGCTTGAGTCCGCGTTTCTCGGCGCTTTTCAGCATGCGCGGCATCGCCAGGCTGTCGCGCAGCGATACGCGGAAGATGTAGTTCGGCTGCATGCCGTTGTCGACGATCGCGTCAGCCGACGACCAGACCGCGATGAACGGCATGTTGGTCTGCAACAGCGTCGGCAATTCTTCGATGATGACCGGCGAAAACCGGCCGCCGAATACGGCCACCATGTCGCCCATGGCAGCGAATTCACGGATATTGCGAATGCCCCGTGCGGGCATCGAACGATGATCCCGGATCACCAGTTCCAGGGGCCGGCCGTTGAGCACGCCGCCGGCGTCATTGATCTCGGCGATCGCAGCGCGCATGCCGAGTTCGACCGCTTGCGCGGAAGTGCTGTTGTCCAGACCGAACTCGCCGTCGAGCCCGATCAGCACCGGTTTGTCGTCGGCCGCGCGCGCCAGTGTAGGAAGTGTCGCGGCCGCGGTCAGGGCTGCCATGCGGCGCAATGCATCGCGCCGCGTTTGTGATGTCGATGATCGGTCCATGCCCTTTTCCAGAAACGGGTCGAATTGGCGACCGCTTTCCTTGCTGACGTCAGGAGGCCGCAGCCGCGCGGCCATAGTATATTGATTTCTAGAAATATTGGAATTGACGTTCGACAATCGAACTGGATATTTGTTCCCTGTATGAAACCGCATGCCGGGCGGGGACTTGCTGTCAGTCATATCGCGCCGGAATGCTGCCGCGGACGCAAGGAACATTCATCGGCCTGGAAGAAAGGAGAAACGTGCTTGTGCGGCTAGCGCGTCATCGCGTCCAGAAAGGTAACTCGGGAGGACAAAGTACTGCAGGTGGAATGTCGCAGTGGACAGGCAGACTGGAAGGAAGACATGCGAGCTGTTGCGGTGCCCAGCATGCCGGGCACCGCAAGGTTTGCTAGATGGCTTTTTTCAGCGCATCCCAGGTCACGGTCGTGGACTTGGTGGTCACGCCATCGCCATTGGCGCTGTAGTCCAAACGTACATTCAGCGCATCGACGGCCGTCATCGTCACTGTGGAGCCGGCGCCGCTGACCAGCATGACGCCTGATTTCGGCGCGTTGCCGGAACCGTCATTGACAAATGGCTGCAGCGTTTTCAGGTCGACGCTGAACTGTCCGGCAGCGGCAGTCTGGCCGCTCAGACGGCCCTGCACGGTGCTGGTGGTGTTCAGGCCGCTGCTGTTGATGGTGCCCGAGTAGCCCTGCAGCGTGCGCTGCACCACCTGTGCGCTTTTATCGGTTTCGGCGATGCTCAGGGCATTGCCCGAGATGACATAGCTCAGCGCTCCCGCGGCGTCACGCTGGTAAGTCAGCAGCATGTCGCCATCGATATTGCGTGAACCCGAGTTCAACGCGACCGTGAAACCCTGGTATTGCACGGCCAGCTTCATCGACAGCACGCCATCGGACAATGTGCCGCTGGTCTGCTGCACGACGATCGACATCCTGCCGTTGATTCTGGCGCCGCCCGAGACGCAGTCATTGGCCGAGACGGCGATGGTGTCGCCGGGTTTGACCTGGCTGGAACTGGACATCGTCGCATCCAACTGCGCGCTGCCGCCGCCCGGACAAGTCACGTTTTGAGTGACGCCGGAAACCAGGGGTGCGGCGCCGCCGAGGCCAAGCGTGAGCAGACTGATCGTCGCGCGCGGGGCGTTGAACACGTCACCGCCCACCGTGACTCCGGCGAGCAGATCGCTACTCTGCTCCGGCGCGTCCAGCAGTGACTGGGCGCCGACGTAGGCGTTCGCGCTTACATTGACATGCTTGGCTTCGGTAATGCCGGTCAGTGCGCTCGGGGTAGGAGTCACCGGCGTAGAACCGGAACCGGACGATGCGTTGCTGTCAGAACCGCCGCCGCCGCAGCCATAAAACGCCAGAGTGGATGCAAGCGAGAACGCGGTCGCCCATGCGCGAAAAGGTTTGTTATGCATGATGTTTGCCTGAGAGAGTGTTTGCCGAGCAAAGCCCAATGGCATCGCTGCGGCGGGCTCATCGAACCCGCACGAAAGTCCCACGCGCTGAGCAGAAGCCATGCCGGCCGGTCATGTGTACGCGAGGTCTTTGCGGCAATGCCCTGTCGGGCGGGGAAAGACCGGCTGTGCCAGGAAGTGAAAGGAACAGCCGCAGGCGAAGGTCCGAAGACCATACGCGGCGCCTGAGTGACGGGAAAAGGAAGGAAGTTCCTGCCGCGCAAGCACTGTGGCGCGCGGCAGGGGAAACGGAAATTGGCTGCTTATGTGCCTGCTTTGCCGTGGCTCCATGCGGCCAGGAATTGCAGCGGGTCGGTGGAAATTGAGCGCGCCGGCCCGGGCATGGCGGCAGGGGTGGCCGAAAAGCGAGGCGCTGGCGCGGGCTGCGTCACACCTGCGATGTCGATGAACGTGCCACGCGCGACATTGTGCGCATGGCGCGGCGCTTCGTCCCAGTCGAGCACCGGCGCGAAGCAAGCCTCGCTGCCTTCCATCAGCGCGCACCATTCATCGCGTGTCTTGCCGCGAAAGACTTCGGCCAGCCTGGCCTTGAGCGGTGGCCAGGATTGCGCATCATGCTGGCTGGCGAATTCGATTTCATCAACGCCGACCAGCTGCAGCAGGCGCGCATAGAACTGCGGCTCCAGCGAGCCGATCGCCACATATTTGCCGTCGGCGCAGGCATAGGTGCCGTAGAAATGCGCGCCGCCGTCGAGCCAGTTCTCGCCACGCTGGTTCGATAGCGCGCCGGCAGCCTTCATGCCGTACATCATTGCCGACAGCAGCGCCGCACCGTCGGTCATCGCCGCATCGACCACCTGCCCTCGTCCGCTCTCCTTTGCCTGGAGCAAGGCGCATACCAGACCGAAGGCAAGCAGCATGCCGCCGCCGCCAAAGTCGCCGATGTAATTCAACGGCACCACCGGCGGCTCGCCTGGCCGTCCGATCGCATGCAGCGCGCCGCTGATGGCGATGTAGTTGATGTCATGGCCCGGCGCCTTGGCCAGCGGCCCGTCCTGGCCCCAGCCGGTCATGCGGCCGTACACCAGGCGCGGATTGCGCTGCAGGCAGGGCTCCGGTCCGAGACCGAGGCGTTCCATCACACCCGGACGAAAGCCTTCGATGATGGCGTCGGCGCGGTCGACCGCGCCAAGCAGCGCTTCGATCGCCGCCGGCTGCTTCAAGTCCAGCGCCAACGACGTCCGATTGCGCGCCAGCACGTCATGCGGCCCCGAAGCGCCGGTCACATCGGCCTTTCCCGGGCGTTCGATGCGCAGCACCTCGGCGCCCATGTCGGCCAGCAGCATGGCGCAGAATGGTGCCGGGCCGAGACCAGCCATTTCGATAACTTTCAAGCCGGAGAGGGGACCTGCCATGATGTCTCCTTTAAATGATTATTCGGTGCGAAGATCGCAGCCCGGGCATCTTAAGCCAGACGGCGCGATTGCTCGCCGCGCGCGAGCAAACCGCATCGCGGTGTATGCTCTGCCGCATCCGACTTTCCACAAGGCACAAGAATGAATAAACGCCGCTTTCTCGCTACCGGTATCGCCACTGCCCTCCTTTCCGCGCGCACCCATGCCGCGCCGCGGAGCAAGTCGTCGGCCGGGCGCGGTCCGACCCTGTTGACCGTGACCGGCGACATCACGCACGGCAATCGCGGCCCGCTCGATCCGGCGCTGGATCAGCTCATGGCAAAACAGAAGCTTTCCTTCGAACGTGCACATGCCTTCGATTTCGCCGAGCTGACCGCCCTGCCCAAAACCACCATCCGGCCGACACTGGAATACGACGGCAAGCAGCACCAACTCACGGGCCCGCTGCTGACCGATGTGCTGCAAGCCGCCGGCGCCGATCTCGGCGCGCGCACCAGCCTGCTGCTGCGGGCCATCGATGGCTATGGCGTGACGCTGGACGGCGCCGATGCGCGCCGCATGCGCTTCATCGTCGCCACGCATCTGGACGAGGCGCCGATGCCGCTCGGCGGACTGGGACCGTTGTGGGCAATCTTCGATGCCGACCGCGATCCGGAGATGAAGTCGCGCCCGCTCGAACAGCGTTTCGGCCTGTGCCCCTGGGCGCTGTACCACATCAATGTGCAGACCGGCTGAACCCGCATTGCTAGCGCTTCACGCAGCTCAGGTACAGATAGCTCGCTGACAGCAGCAGGATCACGATGCAGGAAAAGGCAAAGCCGATGCCGGCGCTCATGCACGCCAGCGTGGCCCACAAATGCTCGGTGCCGCCGGCTTCGGTACGCAGCATGAGGCGCGACAGCAGTTGCATGATCTGCATCAGGCAAAAGGACATGCCCACCCATTTGGCGAGATAGAAAGGCAGGACATTGCGCAGCGAACGGTTGAAGCGATAGTTGGCGATGCGTTGTTCGGCACTGCCGCCGTGGGCGTCGCGAAACAGCCAGAACGGCATGGCCAGACGCCAGAAGGCGCGCAGTTGCATCAGCAGTCGGAAAGCACAGGGAGCGTTATGGGTATCCATGGATCGGCACTGTGAATGACATGGATTAGGCTGCTTCAGCGTGACAGGGTTCGTCCGCAAAGAAAAAAAGCCCGCCGTTGCCGGCGGGCCGAATCCATCCTTGGGGGAGTGGAGGAGACAGTTCAAAGCATAAGGGCAGGCATGAGCTCGCGCAGTCGGACAATGTCGCCATGCGCGGTAGGACGATGGCGCATGTTGCTGTCGGCGCCGTTCCGATACACGTGATTTTTCGCATGCCCGTGGACAGCATTCACCCCTCTCCCGTTTTGCGCATCAATTCCTGGTTTTTCCGCTCGAGCGCCCTGTCGCCCGCAGCCACCTGTGCCGGCGGGGTGTCGTTCAGACGCGTGAATATCACCTTGATCGCCGCCATGACCGGCACCGCGAGGAAAATGCCGACCACCCCGCCGAGCTGATCGCCGGCCAGCAGGCCGATGATCACCAGCAGCGGCGAGACTTCCAGGCCCTTGTTCATCAGGTAGGGATTGAGCACATAGTCCTGGAAGATGCGATACGCCGCGATGAACAGTACCAGCCACAGCAGGTGCGCGAAACCGCTGAATCCGGACACCACCAGCACTACGCCCGCTGCGATCAGCGGACCGGCGAAGGGAATGACTTCCAGGAGACCGGCGCTCACGCCGAGCAACAGCGCATAGGGCACGCCGAGCAGGGAAAACACAATGCTGTAGACGACGAAGGTCGCCAGCGACAGGATCAGAAGCGCGCGGACATAACCGGCCATGAGCGTGTCGAGATCGCTGATGATGCCGGCCCATTTCGGGCTGCTGCGCCGCCCGAGCCAGGCCAGCAGCGCTCGGCGCCAGGCAGGCGCTTCCTTGATCAGCAGAAAGCTCAGTATCGGGATCAGCACCAGGTAGATCAGGTTGGTCGCCGCATGCATGACGCCCAAGCCGAACTTCTGCGCGAACGGTACCGCCTGCGAAGTGCCGGAATGTATCTGCTCATTGATGAAGCCGACCATCCGGGCGCGCTGCGGCTGCAGAAACTCCGGCAGCGGAACATGCGCCGCCATCTTTTGCACATCCAGCTGCTTGGGCAACTGCTGACTCAGCCCGCTCGCTTCTTCGGCAATTTGCGCGCCGAACAGGCTGCCGGCGATCGAGATGATCAGCAGCACCAGCACAAACACCGCGCCGACCGACACCATGCGCGGAATCCGTGCCGGGCGGCTGCGCTCCGCGAGTTCGATCAAGGGATAGACCAGGTAGCTGAAGAAGATGGCAAAGGTCACGACCAGCACGGTTTGCCGAACGGAGTAAATCACGAATAACAGCAACGCGATGACGAAAACCGTCCAGACGATTCTTGCGACACGCAAATCAAGACCGAGCATTGAGAGTTCCTGAGGAAAAACGAAAGCGGCTACACGTACTGCATGCAGATGGGACGAATGATAGCCGCACAAAGAGCGGTAGGAGTGTCGTTCGCTCAAGGAATTGCGGAACGCAAATACGCAAGCTAAGCCGGATTCGGAAAAATCCTATAACAATTTATCAACGATTCGTGACACAAGTCTGGCATTTCGCCGATATGCGCAGACCGCTGCGACATCGATAATGTCGTTGCATTTATAGCAACAACGATGGCAGCGCATTGCGATTGCCGCCGAATTTCCAGGAGCAGGGTTTGATGAAACAGGCAGTACGCGCGGCCGAGCATGGCAGCGCCGAGGCTGGTAGCAGCGCCAGCGGCAAGGACATCGCCGTCATATGTGCAGTAGCGAGCGCGAGCACCAGCGCAGCCCATGGCGCAAGAGCCATCCTGGGCACCATTCTTCTCGACATGCGTGGCGCGATTCTGCGCTGCAGCAATGCCATTGCCGAACTGGCGCAACGGCTGCCCAATGAAGTTTGCGGAATTCCGGTGAAAGCCCTGCTGCCCTCGCTTCCCTTGCATGCCAGCACCATGGGCTACAACCTCGCCTATGCCAGCTTCCATTCCACCCGCCCGCTACCGATGCGCATCGCCGCGCGCGATGGCGGCATGGTCGCCGTGCGCGGCTCGGTGCGGGTGGTGAAGACCGATCGCAACATCCAGTTCCTGCTGGAGCTTGAGCGCGTTTGAGCCTGGCCAAAAGCGTCACCGCAGCTTCGGCGATCTTGATGTTTGATCCTGCCGCCATCCCCCGGCAGGAGGACGCCCTTACCAGGGCGCCAGACAGGAGGCGCGATACAGCGCCATTTTCGAAAAGACCTTTAAGGAAAGGAAAAATCATGGCACGCATTGCACTTGTTACCGGCGGCATGGGCGGACTCGGCGAAGCGATCTGCGCCAGAATGGCGGCGCTGGGCTTCGACGTGGCGACCACCCATTCGCCGAGCAATACCCGCAGCCAGGAATGGCTGGCCGACATGGAACGCCGCGGCCACCGCATACACGCTTATCCGTGCGACGTGGCCGACTACGACTCAGCGCAGGCATGCATCGCGCAGATCACAGCCGATCTCGGCCCGGTCGATGTCCTGGTCAACAACGCCGGCATCACGCGCGACACGACCTTCAAGAAGATGGACAAGAGCGCCTGGGATGCGGTGATCCGCACCAACCTGGACTCGGTGTTCAACATGACCAAGCCGCTGTGCGATGGCATGACCGAGCGCGGCTGGGGCCGCATCATCAATATCTCTTCGGTCAATGGCCAGAAAGGCGCGTTCGGGCAGACCAACTATTCGGCGGCCAAGGCCGGCATGCATGGCTTTACCAAGGCGCTGGCGCTGGAGGTGGCGCGGCGTGGCGTGACGGTGAACACCATTTCGCCGGGCTATATTGGGACAAAAATGGTGATGGCAATCCCGCAGGAAGTGCTCGACACCAAGATCATTCCGCAGATTCCGATGGCACGCCTGGGCAAGCCGGAGGAAGTAGCCGGTCTGGTTGCCTATCTCGCCTCGGACGAGGCCGCCTTCCTCACCGGCGCCAACATTGCCATCAACGGCGGTCAGCATATGTTCTGAACGCCGCGCCGGTCCCGGCACCGTGGATGGTGCCGCGGCCGGCATTGAGATTTCCCTCCCCGCATTTCCTTCCGCTTGTGTTCACACCGTGGCTCAGCCTGGTCCAGTGAAGAATATTTCCGCATGGATGCAAAAAATTTCCTCGCGGAATGAAATACATTATTTCCCATAAGCAATGCAAAGTCCTTGCCTAATGCATCGGATGCACATGCATTATTTGCGTTCGCAGCATGCTTTTTGATACTTGCGGGATTTATCCGACATGGATTAAGGGTTTACATGAATGGTGCATCGCATCAGAGAACGATATAGTACGGGCGTACACTTTTTTCAGGAGGCAACATGTCCGACCATACCATTCCCGCCGAAGACACTTGGCAAGCACCGCCGGCGCAGACCGAAGAACTGCCTGCCGGCCTTATTAGCGACGAGATCTGATGCCGTTCTGCCTGCGTGCGCAAGGACGACAGCGACATGTGGGCAGAGCGTCCTGGTTAACAGGACCGGCAATATCTGCAACACTGATGGCTATTATTTCCTAACGGCATTTTATTTACATGCGGAAACAGTGTATAGTCCTTCCCTGTCTCCTCCAGCCTGAACAAGGATGGATTCGCCCGCTCCCGTAGCGGGCTTTTTTTTGCCCATCCACTGCGCAAGCGCAGAAGGCTTGCGGCATTCGAGATGACACCACGGTTGTATCAGGCCTGCGGCGACTACCGAACGTATCCTTCCGAGGATGTCGTTATTTCACATTCCGCAGCCAATGAAAGCTTCCTTTCCCCGCTTCTCGGTCATCATCCCGAACTTCAATCACGCGGCCAGTCTGGCGCAGGCTATTGATTCCGTGCTGGCGCAAAGCTATCCCGCCGAGGAAATCATCGTGATCGACGATGGCTCCACCGACGATTCCCGCAGCGTCATCGAGCGCTATGCCGGGCATGTCAGGGCGATCTTTCAGGACAACGCTGGCGTTTCGGCCGCGCGTAACCGCGCCGTTGCGAGTGCCGAAGGTGATTGGCTGGCTTTCCTGGATGCGGACGATGTCTTCCTGCCAGACCGCCTGAAACAGCATGCAGACTGGATCCGCGAAGAACCCGACTTGGACTTCCTTCTGGCCGAGCAGGAGTCGCGCACACCGGATGGCCGCCTGCTGAACCGCTTCCTGGCCGAATCGAGCGCCGGGCGCATGCTGATCGCCGAGAATCCGAACGCCTCGCGCATGCGCATGACGCCGCGGCATTTCGAAGCGCTGGTCGCCGACGGCTTTGGCGAGATTCGCACGCTGTCCGTGCCGCGCGCGAAGTTCCTCGAAGTCGGCGGTTTCCCGGTTGACTGCCGCATCGGCGAGGATCTGCATTTCTTCATCCGGCTGTATGCGGCCAGCAGCAAGGCCGGCGCGGTGCGTCAGGTGCTGGCGACTTATCTGATCCACGAGGACAGCACCCTGCGCAAAAATCCGGTGCGCACGATGGAATTGTTCGTCGAAGCCCTCGACTCGCTCGCGCCCGAAATCCGCGATGCGCCGATGCCGATACGCAAGGGTTATGTGGAGAAGTGCCGGCACACCCGCCTGAGCCTGGCCTATGCCTATCTGCGCGCCGGACGCCGCGCCGACGCGATTCGCGGCGTGTTGCCGAGCCTGATCAGGCAACCGGGATTGCGCACGCTGAAAGATGTGCTGTCGATCTGCCGCGGCTTCCCACGTCAGGTAGCGCACGGGCGCTGAAACGCGCTGGGCGGCGCTGGCAGCGGACAAGAAAACGGCCGCTACAAAACGACATCGTAGCGGCCGGAACACTTCCGAGAGATATCACCCGTCAAGGTGACGACTTCATTATCGGACAGGAATCGGCACGCGCAACGCCGGCCGCCGCTCGACGCCTGCGCGGGATCAAAAGCGATGTGCGATGCCGGTGGGCAACGCCATCCATGCGACAACCACGTGCTCATTCGCACCGGAAATTCGAAACCGGGAGAAGACAGCCGCTCTGTCATTTCGCAATGCGGCTTGCCATGCGCAGGAATTGCTCCAGCACGATCGGCTTGCACGCATGGGTCTCGAAGCCGGCGTCCAGCGCCTGCTGCACATCGCGCGGCCGGGTGAAGCCGGAAAGCGCGATCGCCGGCGTCGAGGCCGTAGCCGCATGAGCGCGCAATGCCGCCAGCAGGGTGTAGCCATCCATGCCCGGCATGCCGATGTCGGAAATGATCAGCGCATAGGCTTCGGCGTTTTCCCGCCAGCGAGGTTTGCACTTCCGGCATCATATCGGTCGCGCCGTGATGACCCGCGGCCAGCGGCAGCCAGACATGGAACTGCGCGCCCCGACCTTCGCCTTCGGAGGTCGCCCCGACCCGCCCGCCATGGCTGCGTGTTAATTCCCGCACCAGCGCCAGCCCGATGCCCGTGCCGCCATATTTGCGTGTGGTGCCAGTGTCGCCCTGCCGGAACAGCTTGAAGATCACAGGCAGATGCTCGGACGCGATGCCCTTGCCGCTGTCGGCCACTTCGATATGCGCCATCTCGCCTTCTTCCGCCAGCCGCACCCAGGCTTTGCCGCCTGCCGGCGTGAACTTCAACGGATTCGACAGCAGGTTCCAGGCGATCTGCTTCAGGCGGACCACATCGCCATGCACGATCAACTCCTTCGATGCCCCCTCCAGGAACACCGAGATGCCCTTTTCCCGCGCATCGGCCGCCATCAGGCTGATCACATGCGACACCGTCTCGCTCAGGTTGACCCGGGTTTGCGACAGCGTGAGCTTGTCGGTTTGCAGGCGCGACAGATCCATCAGGTCATAGAGAATGCGGGCCTGCCTTTCCACCATGTGCCGGATGGTGGCGGCGTTGCGCGCCATCGCCACCAGCTCCCGCGGCAGCGAGCTTACTCAGAAGATCGAGCAGTACTCGGCCGCCAACCTCAACATAGTACTTTCGCCCCACAAAATACTATGGACGGCAGCTGGTGCTTCCTTTAGGCTCGGCAAGAAATTCGCAGGTTTGCAAACCGTTGTCACATGTGGCGCTATGCCGTCCAAGATGCAGTAGTGCCGAGCAAATAATAACGAGGAATGGCATGCAGCAATCGACCGTGCTGTCGGATAAAAGGCGGCTCGCAAATATCCTTTTCGCGGAGACCAACACCAATGAGCGCCACGCCTACTATCTCAGGCTGCTTCTCATCGTCCTCTTAACATGCACATGGCTCACTGCCCGGGGACCGATTCTGTTCCCGTTGGACGACGCCTATATCACACTGCATAACGCCTCCGTTTTAGTTTCAGGCTTTGATCGAAACTATGTCGGCGCTCCCGCTCTTGCAGGAGCAACCAGTTCGGTACACTTGGCGCTCGTCACTGCATTAAGCCTTATTGCGCCGCCGACAATGGCCTCCTTTCTGATTTCCGAGGCCGGAACCCTGCTGTATGTGCTCGGGCTAGCTCGGCTGGCCTTTGAACTTGGAGGCAGCAGGACGCTTGCGACAATAGCTGTAGCCCTTGGTGCGCTTTCCGGATATGCGCCTTACCAATTGCTTAACGGACTGGAAACTGGTCTGGCAATGGCCGGGGTAACTTGGGCGATCGTGTTTGCGGTTTCGGAAAAACCATCATGGAAGCTAGCTGCACTGTGCGGCATCTTGCCCTTCCTCCGACCGGAACTTGCTGCGCTGTCCATGTTGCTTGTGGGAAGACAGGAGTGGATGCGGAGCAAGTCTTCCCGCGCCATGAGGAGTATTGCTCTTGATTTTGTCATAGCGGCTTTGATAGCGTTTCCATGGTTCTTGTGGACGCGCTTCAATA
Source organism: Noviherbaspirillum pedocola (assembly GCF_016632335.1). Taxonomy (GTDB): domain Bacteria; phylum Pseudomonadota; class Gammaproteobacteria; order Burkholderiales; family Burkholderiaceae_D; genus Noviherbaspirillum_A; species Noviherbaspirillum_A pedocola. The sequence goes on along the minus strand of NZ_JAEPBG010000009.1, from coordinate 142,817 downwards.
CAGGTCATCTTTTCCCTGAGACCATGTCCGCAAAAGCAATGTTTTTCGCAGAGAGCGGATTACCGGCCGCAGCAAAATTCGCTACGATGTTTTTTTCGATTAACGTCATGACATTAGCGGCGGTTTATCTCGGCTTCGTTGTATTTCCGAAAAACTCCCTGGGAGTTGTTGCGATTTCGTTCTGCGCAATATTCTTGGCAGCCTATTACCTTCAATTACCAGGCGCGTTACATCACAACTATTTCCGCTACATCCAAATACTGACACCGCTTGGCATATTCTCGATGCTAGCCAGCAGCAAACAAAGGCCGCTCGCTCGGTATCTGATTGTCTTTTCTGCGGCGCTTCTCGTCCTTACATTGCCGCGCGCTTGGGGCACCTATGTTAACGATCAAGTACATACTGAGCGGGAGTTGAAAGAAGTAGCCGCTTGGTCAAATACGAATATCCCGCAGGGAGCGAAGATTCTTGTACACGATGCCGGCTATATTTCTTATGCGACGAGCTTTCAACTCTTTGACCTGGTCGGATTAAAAACTCCGGAGAGCATTCCGTTCCACACGAAATGGACCGCGCCTAGCAATGGCGCCAAGCGCGATATGGCAGTGCGCGAAATTGCAATGCGTTTCCGCCCGGACTACGCTGTGATCCTCGATGATGGATTTTTCTGGGGAAACACAGCCGTGTCGCTGAAAAAGCATGGCTGGTCACTCGAAACACTGCGGCCGGCCACTCACATCGGAGACTATGCAGTTTTCAAGTTAAACCCGCCCGTTGTGGCTAATCTCCCCACTACACCCGCCCCCTAAACAGCAGCGGCAGAAACCAGCGCCGACGCGGCGGGTGCAGCTTGCAGGATACCAGCCGCACTTGGCCGCTGTCGCCTTCTCGCCCATAGAACACATGCGGAAATGGCCTAAAGTCGCTCCATCAAAAAATGAAGTAAGCCTGCGATCGCCTCAACTTGGGATTGCGCTTGCGGCCCCGCCGGAACTTGCGCCAACGGTTTCAGGACAGCGCGCAGGCTGACAGGACGTAGTGCGACCTGCCTATGACATCACCGCACTGCCTTGATCAGCGCCGCTTAGTCATTTACTCAGCAATGTAGGCTTCACTATCGCAACCAGATTAAGCAGCACATTTCGCACCCGACGTTCCGTGTAGCGGCTTCAGCGGCGGGCATGGCTTCATCAACCTCGCCGAATCAGCTTCTTAACTATGGATAGAATTGGGACAAACGACGCAGCAAAATAAAAAACCCCCTGAATATCTTGGGCTTTTTCTTTCGAATCTGGCGGAAAGGGTGGGATTCGCCTACATCCCGCAGGCAGCCTGCGCGCCTGCAGGCGCGCAGCTTCGAATCCCACGCGCGGGCCAAGCCGTTGGCCCGCTCCTTTCCGCAGAAAGTAAAAAGGCTCCCGATGGGAGCCTTTTTGAATATGGCGGAAAGGGTGGGATTCGAACCCACGGTACGGTATGACCGTACACTGGATTTCGAGTCCAGCGCATTCGACCACTCTGCCACCTTTCCTGGTTTTACCGTCTGCAACACTGCCGTGCTGCAAAGGCGTCGAATTATAGCAGACGACTTCTGAAACATGGAATAGCGCCGAGCGGCTTTCTCATGCGCTCACCGCTCATGCTCATTGAGCAGGTGCCAGCTCGCTCAGACCGTTCATGTACGGGCGCAGCGCCTCGGGAATCACGATGCTGCCATCGGCGCGCTGATAGTTCTCCAGCAGCGCAACCAGGGTGCGCCCGACCGCGAGGCCAGAGCCGTTGAGCGTATGCACCAGCTCCGGCTTGCCCTGCGCATTGCGGAAGCGCGCGCTCATGCGGCGCGCCTGGAAGGCTTCGCAGTTCGAGATCGACGAGATCTCGCGATAGGTGTTCTGCGCTGGCAGCCAGACTTCGATGTCGTAAGTCTTGGCCGCGCCAAAGCCCATGTCGCCGGTGCACAGCGTGATGACGCGATACGGCAGACCCAGCTTCTTCAGGATGTTCTCCGCATGGCCCAGCATTTCATCGAGCGCTTCATACGATTGCTCGGGATGCACGATCTGCACCATCTCGACCTTGTCGAACTGATGCTGGCGGATCATGCCACGGGTGTCGCGACCATAGCTGCCAGCTTCCGAGCGGAAGCATGGCGTATGCGCGGTGAGGCGCATCGGCAGCGCCTCGCGCGGCACGATCTCGTCGCGCACCATGTTCGTCAGCGGCACTTCCGAGGTCGGTATCAGGTACAGCGCTTCGCCCTCGCCTTCCTGGCCGCCCTTCTTCGCGGCGAAGAGGTCGGCTTCGAACTTCGGCAGCTGGCCGGTGCCGCGCAGCGAGTCGGCGTTCACGATGTAAGGCACATAGCATTCGGTGTAACCATGCTCGCCGGTATGGGTGTCGAGCATGAATTGCGCCAAGGCCCGATGCAGCCGCGCGATGCCGCCCTTCATCACCGCAAAACGCGAGCCGGTCAGCTTGGCCGCGGTGTCGAAATCCAGGCCCAGCTTTTCACCGATGTCGACATGGTCACGGACTTCGAAATCGAATGACGGCGGCGTGCCGACGCGGCGCAGTTCGACATTGTCCTTCTCATCGGTTCCGACCGGCACCGAAGGATGCGGCAGATTCGGCACGGCCAGCATGTAGCGCCCCATCTGCGCCTGCACTTCCTCCAGGCGCGCGGCCGATGCCTTCAACTCGTCGCCTATGCCGGCCACTTCCGCCATCACCGCGGAGGCATCCTCACCCTTGCCCTTCAGCATGCCGATCTGCTTGGACAGGCTATTGCGCCTTCCCTGCAATTCCTCGGTCTGCGTCTGGATCCGTTTGCGCTCGGCTTCGAGCGCGTTGAAAGCGTCGACATCGAGGCTGAACTTGCGCGTCGCAAGGCGTTCAGCAACGGCGGCGATGTCTTTGCGTAGGAGTTGGATGTCGATCATGGCGGCTTGCGTTTTTTGAAAACCGCCATTGTAGCAAGCGACTGCTGGCTCGCCGGGGGCGCAACGGCGCGCAAGGCATCAGGACTTGTCGGCGTCCCTGTCGAGCTTGCGCAGGTAGGCCAGCTTGTCGCCGATCTTCGCCTCCAGGCCGCGCGGCGTGGGCTGATACCAGTTCGGCTCGCGCATGCCTTCCGGCAGATAGGTTTCGCCGGCGGCATAGGCATCCGGCTCGTCATGGGCATAGCGGTATTCATGACCGTATCCCAGTTCCTTCATCAGCTTGGTCGGCGCATTGCGCAGATGCACCGGCACTTCGCGGCTCCTGTCGGACTTCACGAAGGCGCGCGCGGCGTTGTAGGCGTTGTAGCCGGCGTTGCTCTTGGCGGCGACCGCGAGATAGATCACCGCCTGGCCCAAGGCCAGTTCGCCTTCGGGCGAGCCAAGTCGTTCATAGGTCGAAGCGGCGTCATTGGCAATCTGTATCGCGCGCGGGTCGGCCAGGCCGATATCTTCCCAGGCCATGCGCACAATGCGGCGCGACAGATAGCGCGGGTCCGCGCCGCCGTCGAGCATGCGACACAACCAGTACAGCGCGGCATCCGGATGCGAGCCGCGCACCGATTTGTGCAGCGCCGAGATCTGGTCGTAGAAATTGTCGCCGCCCTTGTCGAAGCGGCGGGAATTCAGCGTCAGTGCGTTCTCGATGAAGGTGGCATCGATATGCGTGACATGCGCGGCGCCGGCAGCAGTGGCGCATTGCTCAAGAAGATTCAGGAAGCGGCGCGCATCGCCGTCGGCGTAGCCGATCAAGGTGTCGCGGGCCAGATCGTCGAATTCCAGGCCCTGCAGCGCGGTGCGCTGCGCGCGCTCGAACAACTGGCGCAAGTCGTCTTCGGCCAGCGACTGCAACACATAAACTTGGGCGCGCGACAGCAGCGCCGAGTTCACTTCGAAGGACGGGTTCTCGGTGGTTGCGCCGATAAAGGTAACGAGCCCGGATTCGACGAAAGGCAGGAGCGCATCCTGCTGCGCCTTGTTGAAGCGGTGGATTTCATCGACGAACAGGATGGTCGGCCTGCCCTGCGTCAGGTTGCGCTCGGCCTGTTCCATCGCGGCGCGGATGTCCTTCACGCCCGAGAACACCGCGGACAGCGCAATGAATTCGCAATCGAAGGCCTTGGCGGTCAGGCGCGCCAGCGTAGTCTTGCCGACGCCGGGCGGTCCCCACAGGATCATTGAATGCGGCTTGCCGGACTGAAAAGCCAGGCGCAGCGGCTTGCCTTCGCCGAGCAGGTGCGACTGGCCGATCACCTCGTCGAGGCTGCCTGGACGCAGCGCCTCGGCCAGCGGCGCAGCGGGCGCGGTGGAAAACAGGTCGGGCACGGATGGCTCCTTGTAGGCAAATGGACGTAGGGTGGGCGCAACCCACGCGGTCTTGACTCAATCAAGCTGAGTGCGCTTGATCGGAGAGACGCGTGGGCTGCGCCCACCCTACCAGTCATTCTTGATGTGTTACTGCTCCAGCACGTCGGCGCCCTTGGGCGCCGTGAACTTGAAATGCCCGGGCGGCAGCTGCGGATTCTTCTCAAAACGGGTGAAGGTCAGCATGGTGACCTGGCCGAAGCTGTCACGCAATTCCATCGCCCCCGGCAAGCCGTCGCGCATGCCGATGCCGACCTGCTCGAAGCTGGTGTCCTTGGCTTTCGGCGTCACCTGCAGCCATTCCATGCCGTCATGCTCGCCGCCTTCCTTCAGCGTGAAGTTCTTTTCGAGATCATTGCTGCCGAAGAGGATCGCCGCCGGCGACGATCCCAGCGCATTGCCCAGCTTGCGCACGGTGACCTGGTTGAGGTCGCGATCGTAGATGTAGAGCCTTTCGCCATCGGCCTGCAGCACCTGCTCGTAGGGCTTGCGATAGGTCCAGATGAAGCGCCCGGGTCGGGCGAATTCGAAGGTGCCCGACGAGGTAGTGGCCGCCTTGGCCGCGCCATCGTTCTTCGTCACCCGCTGCGTGAAGTCGCCGCGCGCGCTCTTGGTCGCGGCGACGAAGGACTTGAACTGATCCAGTGCCGTGGCCTGCGCCAGCGACGGCAGCGTCAATGCCGCGGCCACGAGCGCCACGATCGACGCAAAGGTTTTCCTGCCTGTATTCATTCGTTTCCTATTCGGTATTGCCGGCCGGGACCAGGATGTCGCGGTTGCCGTTGGATTGCATGCTGGATACGATGCCGCTCTGCTCCATTTGTTCCAGCAGGCGGGCGGCGCGATTGTAACCAATCCTTAAATGCCGCTGCACCAGCGAGATCGAGGCGCGCCGGTTCTTCAGCACCACCTGCACCGCCTGATCGTACAGCGCATCGGCTTCGCCGCCGCCTTCGCCAGCCACGGCAGCGCCTTCGCCACCTTCCTCGGCCACGCCGCCTTCGAGGATGCCGTCGATGTAATTCGGCTCACCCTGCTCCTTCAGGTGCTCGACCACGCGATGCACTTCGTCATCCGACACGAATGCGCCATGCACCCGCACCGGCAGGCCGGTGCCCGGCGGCATGTACAGCATGTCGCCCATACCGAGCAGCGCTTCAGCGCCCATCTGGTCGAGGATGGTGCGCGAGTCGATCTTGCTGCTGACCTGGAAAGCGATGCGGGTCGGGATGTTGGCCTTGATGAGGCCGGTGATCACATCGACCGAAGGACGTTGCGTTGCCAGGATCAGGTGGATGCCGGCCGCGCGCGCCTTCTGCGCGATGCGGGCAATCAGTTCCTCGATCTTCTTGCCGACCACCATCATCAGGTCGGCCAGCTCGTCGATGATGATCACGATCGTGGGCAGCTTTTCCAGCGGCTCGGGTTCGTCCGGCGTCAAGGAGAACGGGTTCGGAATCTTTTGCTCGTTCTTTTCCGCGTCGACGATCTTCTGATTGAAGCCAGCCAGGTTGCGCACACCGAGCTTGGACATCAGCTTGTAGCGCCGCTCCATCTCGTTCACCGCCCAGTTCAGCGCATGGCCGGCCTGCTTCATGTCGGTGACCACGGGAGCCAGCAGATGCGGAATGCCTTCGTAGATCGACAGCTCCAGCATCTTCGGATCGATCAGGATCAGGCGCACCTGCTTCGGGTCGGACTTGTACAGCAGCGACAGGATGGTGGCGTTGATGCCCACCGACTTGCCCGAGCCGGTAGTGCCGGCCACCAGCAGGTGCGGCATCTTGGCCAGGTCTGCCACTACAGGATGGCCGGCGATATCCTTGCCCAGCGCAACAGTCAGGCTGGAGGCGCCTTCGTTGTAGACCTTGGAGCCGAGGATCTCGGTCAGGCGCACGATCTGGCGCTTCGGATTCGGCAGCTCCAGGCCCATGTAATTCTTGCCCGGGATGGTTTCGACCACGCGGATCGAGGTCAGCGACAGCGCACGCGCCAGGTCGCGCGCCAGGTTGACGATCTGGCTGCCCTTCACGCCCGTGGCCGGCTCGATCTCGTAACGGGTGATCACCGGGCCCGGATAGGCGGCCACCACCTTCACTTCGACGCCGAAGTCCGACAGCTTCTTCTCGATCAATCGGCTGGTGAATTCCAGGGTTTCGACGCTGACGGTTTCCTGCGATTCCGGCGCCTCGTCCAGCAGCGACAGCGGCGGGAGGTTGGTGTCGCGCAAATCCGAGAACAGCTTGCCCTGGCGCTCCTTGGCCAGCACTTTCTCGGCCTTGGGCACGGCGACGATCTGCGGCTCGATGCGCACCGGCGGCGCTTCGACGATCTTGGCCCGCTCCTGCACCACCACTTCGTCGCGCTTGACCGCCGCAACCTGGCCGGCCTTGCGGTCCTCGCGCGCGGCATACAGGTCGCGCAGCTTCAGCAGGCCGTCCTCGAGCAGTCCACCTATGCGCTCGGCCAGCGTCAGCCAGGAGACGTGGAAGAACAGCGAGAATCCAAGGCCGAACAGCAGCACCAGCAACAGCGTCGCGCCGGTGAAGCCAAGCGCACTTTGCGCGCTGCCACCGATGATCGAACCGAGCACACCGCCGGGGGCGCGCGGCAGCGGCACCTTCAGGCTGTACATGCGGATGCGCTCGATGCCGACACTGCCGATGAGCAGCATGAGGAACCCGATGGCGCGGGCGATTTTTTCCTGGCGGTAGATCGGTTCGACCTCCTCGACACTGCCCTCGGACAGCCGCCGATAGCCGAGCCAGACCGATTTGAACAGAAGCACGCAGAACCACCATGCGGACAGACCAAAGATGAACAGCAGCAAATCGGACAGGTAAGCGCCGAAGCGGCCGCCCCAGTTGTGCAGGCGCGGCACCACGCTGGCATGCGACCAGCCGGGGTCACCCTTGGCATAGGACAGCAGGATCAGGGCCAGATACAGCGAAGAAACCGCCATCACCAGCCATTTCGCTTCCGACAACAGCTTGACCAATCGGCTCGGCAACTGCGGCGGCGGGCTGGTGTTACGGGTGTAGGTTTGGGAGGTTCGGGTCATAAATCCGGATGTGAGCTGCGCTGCGCGCGTGCGGCGCAGCCGGATGGGCTTGGAACGGGTGGTCTATAATCTTAACCATTTTTCGGATGCAACATTACGGTTTCGCGCCGTTGAATTCCAAACGCCCGGCATGATATACGACCTGCGTTTACCGGGCAGCTTTCGTCGCCGTAGTGCGACATCCGCACCACGATCTGTTTTTTCTCTTTGGACAACACTTCCATGTCGACTCCCAAACACGCTCATGTATTGATCCTCGGTTCCGGCCCCGCCGGCTACAGCGCCGCTGTCTATGCCGCGCGCGCCAACTTGAAGCCGGTGCTCGTCACCGGCATCGAGCAAGGCGGTCAGCTGATGACCACGACCGATGTCGAAAACTGGCCGGGCGACCCTTTGGGCGTGCAGGGACCGGAACTGATGCAGCGCCTGCTGCAGCATGCCGAGCGCTTCGATACTGAAATCGTGTTCGACCACATTCATACGACCAAGCTGTCGGAAAAGCCGATTCGCCTGATTGGCGATGCCGGCGAGTACACCTGCGATGCGCTGATCATCGCCACCGGCGCATCGGCGCAGTATCTCGGGCTGCCGTCAGAAGAAGCCTTCATGGGCCGCGGCGTCTCGGCCTGCGCCACCTGCGACGGCTTTTTCTACAAGAACCAGGAAGTGGCCGTCATCGGCGGCGGCAATACCGCAGTCGAGGAAGCGCTGTACCTGGCAAATATCGCCAGCAAGGTCACCGTCGTGCACCGCCGCGACAAATTCCGCGCTGAGCCCATCCTGATCGACCGCCTGATGGCCAAGGTCGCGGAAGGCAAGGTCGAGATCCGTTGGAATCACACGCTCGATGAAGTCGTCGGTGACGACAGCGGCGTGACCGGCCTGCGCCTGAAGTCGACCACGGATGGCGCGACCAGCGAAGTGAAGGTGCATGGGGTATTCGTGGCAATCGGCCACAAGCCGAATACCGGCATTTTCGAAGGCCAGCTGGAAATGAAAAACGGCTACATCCTGACGCGCTCCGGCACCGAAGGCATGGCCACGGCAACCAGCGTGCCGGGCGTTTTTGCCGCCGGCGATGTGCAAGACCACGTCTACCGCCAGGCCATCACCAGCTCGGGCACCGGCTGCATGGCGGCACTGGATGCGCAGCGCTATCTCGAAAACGCCGGCTGAACGGTTGCGGGAGCGCCTGGCATGGCACCGATCAAGGATTTCGGCGCGCTGAAGTCGTTGCGCGACACGCTCAAGGCCCAGGAAGCCGAGCGTGCCGCTGCCGAGGCACGTCGCCGCGAACAGGAAGCACAAGCCAGGCGCGAAGCCGAGCTGTTCCAGCGCAGCATCGGCGAGGTTGCGCCGCTGCGCACGAAGGAACGGCTGGTGCATGTGCCGGAACAGCCGGAACCGGTGGCCAGGCAGCATCTTGCGGATGAGCAGGCAGCGCTCGAACAATCGCTGTCGGATGAGTTCAGCGTCGAAACGCTGATGGAAACCGACGAGGAACTGAGCTTTGCCCGCAACGGCATTGGCCATGACACGCTGCGCAAGCTGCGCCGCGGTCACTGGGTGATACAGGGCCAGCTTGATCTGCATGGCATGCGCACTGATGAGGCGCGCGAAGCGCTTGCGGCTTATCTGCGCGATGTCGGCAAGCGCGGCCTGCGCTGCGTGCGCATCATTCATGGCAAGGGCTTGGGCTCGGTGAATCGTGAACCGGTTTTGAAGCGCAAGGTGCGCAACTGGCTAGTGCAGAAAGATGAAGTGATCGCCTTTTGCCAGGCTCGCGCGGTGGATGGCGGCGCCGGCGCGCTGGTCGTGCTGCTGAAGGCGCAGAGCTGAAAGCGTGCAACGGAAGCTGCATTGAAAATCGCAGGGCGCAAAGAAAAAGGCCGGGAATTCCCGGCCTTCGTTTTTTCCGCTCTGCGCTTACACCGCGTCCGCGCCAGTTTCGCCGGTACGGATGCGTATTACTTGCTCGACCGCCTGCACGAAAATCTTGCCGTCGCCGATCTTGCCGGTGCGCGCCGCCTTGATCACCGCCTCGACCGCATCCTCGACGACCGCATCGTCCACGACCGCTTCGACCTTGACCTTGGGCAGGAAATCAACCACGTATTCCGCGCCGCGATACAGCTCGGTGTGCCCCTTCTGGCGTCCAAAGCCTTTCACCTCGGTCACCGTCAAGCCGTTGACGCCAACTTCGGCCAGCGCCTCGCGTACCTCATCGAGCTTGAACGGTTTGATAATCGCAGTAATCTGTTTCACGAAACACTCCTTGAATTGAATTCCCTGTATTTTGCATATCCTCTTGGCGGAAAGCGACTGGCGCGGATACATCGCGCTCCCGTTTGCCTTCCGCATTTCGGACGCCTGACGCGAGTATAGCTGTTAAGGAAACAATTTTGCCCGCAGATGGGTCATTGTTCGCTAATCAAATAATCCAGCAAGAACGACCGACGCAATCAGCGCAGAACCCGCAGGCAACGTCTCCTGGCGATTTTGCATAGAATGAGTCGATTCATTCAGCTGCCCGCGCACAAGCCGCACCAGGGCAGCTCCACCTGCAAAGCGCATCATGCCGCTCCACATCATCGAGGTCGAAGCTGAAAACCGAAGCCCGCATCATTTCCTCCTTGTCCGAAGTCGGCCAGGCAGCCTGGGACGAACTGCTTGGGATGCAGGAGGATGCCAATCCGTTTCTGTCCCATGCCTTTCTCCATGCGCTGCATGAATCGCGCAGCGCATCGGCCAAGACCGGCTGGCAACCGCAGTATCCGACGCTGTGGCGCGACGGCCAGCTCGTTGCGGCGCTGCCGCTTTATGTGAAGGATCACTCCTACGGCGAATATGTATTCGACTGGGCCTGGGCCGACGCTTACCGGCGCAACGGCCTGGAGTACTACCCGAAACTGCTGTCGGCAATTCCCTTCACGCCGGTGTCCGGCAGTCGGTTGCTGGCGCGCGATGACGCCGCCCGCAGCGAGCTGCTGGCGACGCTGACCGAGCTGCAGCACGAATCCGGCGTCTCCTCCACCCATGTGCTGTATCCGCCGCAGAAGCAGGCGCGTGAACTCGAGGATGCGGGATTCCTGCTGCGCAGCGGCGTGCAGTTTCACTGGCTCAACGCCGGCTACGGAAGTTTCGAGGAATTCCTGTCCACCCTGGAGCAAAAAAAGCGCAAGAACATCCGGGCCGAGCGGCGCAAGGTCAGGGAAGCCGGGATTACACTGCGCCGCGTGCCGGGAGTCGAAGCCACCGAAGACGATTGGCGCTTCTTCAAACGCTGCTATGACCATACCTATGCCGCGCACTACTCTTCGCCCTATCTGAATCTCGACTTCTTTCTCCGTATAGGCGCGACCATGCCGCAGAACATTCTGCTGGTAATCGCCGAGCGGGATGGCCGGCCGATCGCCTCCTCGCTACTGATCCACAACGAACGCACGCTGTTCGGGCGGTATTGGGGCGCGATCGAACATCATGCCTGTCTGCATTTCGAGACCGCCTATTACCAGCCGCTGGAATTCTGTATCGAACGCGGCATCGGCGCTTTCGAAGGCGGAGCGCAAGGTGAGCATAAGATGGCACGCGGCTTTCTCCCGGTGCGGACCTGGTCTGCGCACTGGCTTGCGCATCCGGCGTTTTACGACGCGGTGGAGCGCTTCCTGGAACAGGAAACCGGCGGGATTGACGACTACCTGGACGAACTCAACGAACGTACGCCCTTCCGCGCTGCGCATCGGCCCTGACCTAAGTGGTTTGCCGCAATACAAGATTGCACAATGTTAACTACGATTAATTTAACGGTAACGGATAGGCGATACAAGGCAGACTAGGCAGCCTCTTTTTCCGCAGATCTGCTCCATGCCTGAATCGCCTGTGATGCGCTATGCCGACTTCTTGTACGGCGTCACTTCGGAAAGACAACTATTTCGGAAGATTCTCAATCTGGCGGAGGCGCTCGGTGTGCAGGCCTGTTCCTACCGTATCCGCATGCCCTTACCGCTATCCCGCCCGCGTTCCGCACTGCACACGACCTACCCCAGCGCCTGGCGGTCGGTCGCGCCCTACCAGCAATTCATTCACGGCGACACCGAGGGCTGGACAGACATCACCGCCGACGCCTTGCGCGGCCTGCTCGAGTTGCCGAAGGGTCGCTTTCAGCCGCGCGGTGGCGGCCCAACACTGCGTGAACATGCATGGGGATGGCGTGATGCGCGCGGCGTCGTGGCCTTGCTGACTCTGGTGACCGCCGAGGACAGGCACGCGGCCGAGGATGCGAGCGGTGAGCTGCACCCGCTAGCACGTACCGCACATGCGGCGATGGCTGAAGTGATGATTGGTCGTCTGATGCCGGAAGCGAATGCGAATATCACGACGCGCGAAAGGCAGGTGCTGGTGTGGACAGCCGAGGGCAAGAGCGTAGCGGAAATCAGCTGCATACTCGGCATCTCGGTCAGCACCGTAAATTTTCACGTACGCAATGTCATTGCCAAACTGCGCGCCAGCAATCGCGCGCATGCCGCAGTCAAGGCCGCAGTGCTCGGCATTATCTAAGGCAGCTACGGTGGGCGAATCAAGGCGTGCATCCGCCATCCGGAAACAAAAAGCGCGCCGAAGCGCGCCTTGTCATTGAGCAGCTACAGGCTCAGGCCTTGCCTTGCGCTTCCAGTTCCTTGTACTTGGCCATGCCGCTCAGGATTTCCTGCTTGGCTTCTTCCGGGCCAACCCAGCCTTCCACCTTCACCCACTTGCCCTTTTCCAGATCCTTGTAGTGTTCGAAGAAATGCTGGATCTGCTGCAGGCGCAGATCGTTCAAGTCTTCCGGCTTTTGCCAATGGGTATAGATCGACAGCACCTTGTCCACCGGCACGGCGAGCAGCTTGGCGTCGCCACCGGCTTCGTCGGTCATCTTCAGCATGCCGATCGGGCGGCAACGCACCACGACGCCGGGGATCAGCGGGAACGGGGTGATTACCAGCACGTCGACCGGGTCGCCGTCGTCGGAAATCGTTTTCGGCACATAGCCGTAGTTGCATGGATAGTGCATCGCGGTGCCCATGAAGCGATCGACGAAAATCGCGCCGGACTCCTTGTCCACTTCGTACTTGATCGGATCGGCATTCATCGGAATTTCGATGATGACGTTGAAATCGTTCGGCACGTCGCGGCCGGCGGGGACGTTATTGAGGCTCATGGTGCATTCCAGTGTGATAGAAAATCGGTGCATTCCGGCCGGCAAGCCGGATGGCGGACTTGATAAGCCGGCCGATTATAGCGATTTTGTTCATAAAGAAAATCGCGGATGATCAAGCCGCTCCCACGTGAGGCGTCGGAACGCCATGCCTGCATCACAACAGCATTGCCAGCGCAGACTGCCGGTAATGCTTCGCCGCCTGTTCGGGATGGTTCAGCGCCTCGTGCAATTGCGCGAGTTTCAGATGCGCTTCGCGCACAACCTGCGGCTGCATCGCGTTGATCAGCGCATCCTCCAGACAGCGTTGTGCCCGCCCCCACAGCTTTTGCTTCAGGCAGAGAGAACCCAGCGTCAATTGCAATTCCGCGTCGCCAGGATGCTGGCGGCTCCATTGCTCGCAGCGCTCGATCTGGTTCAGCAGGGTCGGCGAGCCTTCCGGGGCCGCGGCATGACGATAGACACAGACCAGACGCTCATCCCATTCGATGGCCAGCGCCTTTTCGACGATGGCTGCCGCTTCCTCATACAGTCCGCGCGCATTGAACGCTTCGGCGGCACGAACCGCGACTTTCGGCACGACGCGGTCGGATGGCGGCACCCGCGACCAGGTGCGGCGCAGCGCATCGGCATCGGAGGCGCTGTCCGAAAGCAACGCATCGTAGGCCAGTTCGCGCAGTCGGCGTGACAGCGCCGGGTGTACCGCATCGTTCTTGTCGAGCAGGCGCAGGATGCGCAGCACTTCCGGCCAGTTTTCCGAGCGCTGATTGGCTCGCAGCGCCAGGCGCAGCGCCTGGATGTGGCGTGAACCGGTGGCATTCAATTCCGAGACGATGTCGAGCGCGGCATCCGGCCGGTTCTGGTCGACCAGCAATTCGATGGCCGTCATCAGCCGCGCGATTTTCAGCGTCGGCTCGCCCTGCGCCTTGGTCAGCCAGCCATCACGACGCTCGAACTGGCTCATATGGTGTGCCGCGCGTGCGCCGATCAATGCCGCCAGGCCCGCGTTCTCCGGCAATTCGGCCGCGCGCGCCGCGGCTTTCTCAGCCTGACCGAAACGGCCTTCGAACAAGGTCTTCAAGGCATCGCGCAGTGCGCGGTTACCTTCGCGTTCGCGCCGGCTGCGGCGATATTCCGCCACCCGCATTGGCATCTGCTGCGTGGCGCGGATGGCATTCGCGATGCCATAGCACAGCAGGAACAGCAGCAGCAACAAGACCAGGAAGAGATTCAGCGAGAGGTCTATCCGGTAAGGCGGATAGAACAGCACGACATTGCCAGCGTTGAAGCGTGCGGTGACCGCGAGTCCGATAGCGGCCGCAAACAGAGCGATGAGCCAGAGGAAAATGCGCATTGGTGATCAGGGCTTGGCCTTGTAGCCGCGAACTGCGTTCAGGCTATCGTTGAGCGTGGGCATTTCGATGTTCAGATCGCTGCCCTGCAATTGCTTGAGCAGGGCCAGCGCGGACTGCGTCTGCCGCGCGCGGGTGTCGAAATACCGCCTGATCGTCTCCTGCGCCGCCGCCAGGTCGCTGCGGAAGGCATTCTGGTTGCGCGACAGCAGCGACAGGCGGGCGCTCAACAGCCGCAGCTTCAGGTTTTCGCGGGCATAGTAGGCCTCGCCCGGCGACAGCAGCAGCGCCTGCGGTGTATCGACCCGGCGTATCTGCACCAGCTGGCGCAGCTCGGCCCACATTTCGGCGCTGAAGCCATTCCACTTGTCTTTCACGGTGCCCAGGAAGCTCGGAGCGACGGCTTGCTGCGCTGAGGCTTTCCCTTTCGGCGTAGCGGCAGGCGCCGCCGGCTTTTCATCGGACAGCAGCGGCATCGTATCGATCTGGCCCATCAGCGTGTCCAGACGCAGCGCGATGCCGGTGATATCGACCAGGGGCAACGCCTTGAGTTTTTCGATATCCCGTGCCAGCGCCCGGCGGATGGTGATGAATTGCGGCTTGTCCGAATGCGACAGGCGGGCGTCGGCATTTTGCAGCGCGATCAGCGCTCCCTGCACATTGCCCGCCAATTGCAGCTGCTGGCTGGCCGTGGACAGCACCTGCTCGATTTCCGCCAGCGCCCAGTCATCGCGATTGCGCGACAGTTCCTGGTACATCTGCTCCAGCGCCACTTGCTGGCTCTGGCCTTCCACCTGCTTGTTTTCGAGAACGGAAACCTTGGATTGCAAATCTTTTACATCGTCCTGCACCGACTTGGCGATGTTGCGGCTCTCTGCCGATACGCTTTCGCCACTCTGTATCCGTTGCGCCATGTCGCGCCGCAGATTGCGGATCTCGGTACGGGTGCTCCACCACTGCAGCGCCAGCAGCACTGCGAGAGCGCCGACGAGAAGATAGATCAGGCGCGCACCGCGCTCGCGCAGCCAACCCGGGCCGCCGGGAGGATAGCGGTCCGAATGGACCAATTCGGTGGGATATTGCGATTCGCTCATCCGCGGGATTGTAACGCGGCAAGCAGCGCTTCGTCGCCTGAGGAGGTAGAGCGTACCGAGTGAAAACCGAGGTTTTGCGCGGTTTGCGCGATTCTGGGATGCGGCACGAACAGAGATTTTCGTTGCAATTGCGCCACAATCGCCGCACCGCCGAGCTCCTGTGCCAGCGCCAGCAGATTGTGCAGACCTTCGGAGCTGGTAATCACCCAGGCCGCGTCCAGCGCCGCAAGGCGCAACAATTGCGCGCGCCGTTCGGCATCGAGCGACGGTGCGCGGCGCTCGTAAGCGGCGATCTGATCGACCTCCATGCCCGCCGCCCGCAGCGCGTCGGCCAGCCATTCCCGGCCTGCGGTGCCACGCACGATTAGCGCACGACGCCCGCGCAGCGCCGGCAAATCCAGTTCACGCATCAGTGTTTCCGAATCGCTGCGTTCCGCGTCGCGCGGACTGACGATATGCGCATTCGCATCGGTGATGCCATGCCGGGCCAGTGCCGCGCGGCTGCCCTCGCCCATCACCCCAAGCACCACCTGCGCCGGCCAGCCGGCGCGCAATTGGCAGGCGATGTCGATCGCACTCGGGCTGACGAAAGCCACCAGTGCATAACGCGTCACCTCGTCCAGTGCCGCCTGCAGCGCCGATTGGTCGGCCAGCGGATGAATTTCCAGCAGCGGAAAGATTTCCGCCGCCAGCCCCGCCTGCCTCACCCGCTGCGCGAAAGCTTGCGCCTGCGCCAGCGGACGGGTAATGACGACGGTGTCAGGCATCGGTCCGGCATGCGGCGAGGATCGCTGCCGCATCCTGTGCCTCCAGCGCATGCGCGACTTGGCGGCCGAGCGCCTCGGGCGTATCGGCCGGACCGATGGCTTCGGCGCTGGCAATGCGCTTGCCGTCGGGCGTGGCGACCATCGCCCGCATTCGCAGCGCCTCGCCATCGGGCACTGCATACGCGGCCAGCGGTATCTGGCAGCTGCCGCCGAAAACACGCGACACCATGCGTTCGGCCTCGACCGCGCGCGCGGTGTCCTGATGGTTCAAGGGCGCCAGCAGAGCGCGCAGCTCGGGACGCCCGGCCGGTATCTCGATCGCCATCGCGCCCTGCCCCGGCGCCGGCAGGCTCTGCTCCGCGCTCAGGAAGCGGCGGATGCGCGACTCCATGCCGAGCCGCTTCAGTCCCGCGGCCGCGAGGATGATGGCGGCGTATTCACCGCGGTCGAGTTTGCCAAGGCGGGTGTCGAGGTTGCCGCGCAGCGGCTTGATCACGAGGTGAGGAAAGCGCGAGGCGATCAGCGCCTGGCGCCGCAGGCTGCTGGTGCCCACGATCGCCCCTTCGGGCAGGGCTTCCAGCGAGTCGTAGTCATTCGACACGAAGGCATCGCGCGCATCCTCGCGCTCGAGCACGGCGGCGAGTTCGAATTCGGGCGGCAGTTCCATCGGCACATCCTTGAGCGAATGCACCGCAAGATCGGCGCGGCCTTCCAGCATCGCGATCTCGAGTTCCTTGACGAACAGCCCCTTGCCGCCGACTTTGGAGAGCGTGCGATCGAGGATTTGATCGCCGCGCGTTGTCATTCCGAGAATTTCCACACTGCCCTGCGGATATAATTCCGACAATCGCGCGCGGACACATTCTGCCTGCCACATTGCCAGCCGGCTTTCGCGCGACGCAATGATGAGTTTTCCGGAAAAGCTGGGATCCAAGTTTGTCCCTTTGTCAGCATGAAAAAGAAGGGGCGATTCTAGCACCAGCTTCACAAGCCCCCGCCGCACCCTACGGTGACCTTCCCTTTTGAATGGAGCGCAGATCCGCATCATGGCAGCACAGGCAAAAAAACCCGCGTCCACCGCATCCGCAATCACTGACAAAGACTTACCGCTCAAAGAAGACATCCGTCTGCTCGGCCGCCTGCTCGGCGACGTGCTGCGCAGCCAGGAAGGCGAGTCGGTGTACGAAGTCGTGGAAACCATACGCCAGACCGCGGTGCGCTTTCGCCGCGAAGCCGATTCCGCGGCAGGCTCCGAACTCAATCGCATGCTCAAGAAGCTGACCCGGGAACAGACGATTTCCGTGGTCCGCGCCTTCTCGTATTTCTCGCACCTGGCCAATATCGCCGAAGACCAGCATCACAACCGCCGTCGCCGCGCACACCTTCTGGCCGGCTCCGCGCCGCAGCGCGGCAGCGTGGCGTTCGCGCTGTCCCGGCTTGACGATGCCGGCGTTTCCGGCGACGCGATCCGGCAATTCTTCGATGGCGCACTGGTGTCGCCGGTGCTGACGGCGCATCCGACCGAGGTGCAGCGCAAGAGCATCCTCGACGCCGAGCATGAAATCGCGCGCCTCTTGGCCGAGCGCGATTTGCCGCTGACGCCGCGCGAACGCGCGCGCAATCTCGAGCTGCTGCATGCGCAAGTAGCCTCACTGTGGCAGACCCGCATGCTGCGCTACACCAAGCTGACGGTGGCCGATGAAATCGAGAACGCACTGTCCTACTACCGCATCACCTTCCTGCGCGAATTGCCGGCGCTGTACGACGATGTCGAATGCGAAATCGCCGCGCAATACCCGCACCGCAACCGCAAGAACGCGACGCCGCCCAAGCTGCCGCCCTTCCTGCAAATGGGCAGCTGGATCGGCGGCGACCGCGATGGCAATCCGAATGTGAACGCGACGACGATGCAGCATGCGATGACGCGGCAATCGACCACGATCTTCGATTTCTATCTGCAGGAAGTGCATGCGCTCGGCGCGGAATTGTCCGCCTCGACGCTGCTCGTCGGCGTCAGCCCGGAACTGCAGGCGCTGGCCGATGCCTCGCCCGACACTTCGCCGCACCGCAATGACGAACCCTATCGCCGCGCGCTGATCGGCATGTATGCACGCCTTGCAGCAACGGCACGCGATCTCGGCGCCAGCAATGTGTTGCGCCGCGAAGTCGGCCCGGCGCAGCCCTATCGCAATGCCGCTGAATTCACCACCGATCTGCAAGTGCTGGTCGAGTCGCTGAACAGCCATCATGGCGGCGCGATGGTCAAGCCGCGGCTAGCGTCGCTGCTGCGCGCCTCCGAGATCTTCGGCTTTCATCTGGCCACGCTGGACATGCGCCAAAGCTCGGATGTGCATGAACGGGTGCTGTCCGAACTTTTCGCCCGCGCCCAGGTCGAGCCGCGCTATGCCGAACTCGACGAAGACGCGCGCGTGGCGTTGCTGCTCGATGAATTGTCGCGCCCGCGCCTGCTGTACTCGCCCTACGTCGGCTATTCCGAGGAAACCGAATCCGAGCTCGAGATCCTGCGTACGGCGCGAGCGATCCGCGAACGCTATGGTTCGCGCGCGATTCGCAACTACATCATTTCGCACACCGAGACCGTATCCGATCTGCTTGAAGTGCTGCTGCTGCAGAAGGAAACCGGCCTGCTGCGCACCCGCTGGACCGGGGCAGCAGGAGCCGCGCCCGAGAACGATATGGATCTGATGGTGATCCCGCTGTTCGAAACCATCCCGGATCTGCGACGCGCCGCCGGCATCATGGAAAGCCTGATGGCCATTCCGATGGTGCGTGCGCTGATCACGCGCCAGGGCGAGCTGCAGGAAGTCATGCTCGGCTACTCGGATTCGAACAAGGATGGCGGCTTCCTGACCTCGAACTGGGAACTGTACAAGGCGGAAAACCGCCTGGTCGATGTCTTCCGCCGCGCCGGCGTAACGCTGCGCCTGTTCCACGGCCGCGGCGGCACCGTCGGCCGTGGCGGCGGACCGAGCTATGAAGCGATCCTGGCGCAGCCTGAAGGCACGGTGAATGGCCAGATTCGCCTGACCGAGCAAGGCGAGATCATCGCATCCAAATTCTCGAATCCGGAAATCGGCCGACGCAACCTGGAACTGCTGGTCTCAGCCACGCTGGAAGCCAGCCTCACGCCGCACAATGCCGATGCCGGCCGGGCCGCGCGCCTGGCGGAATACGAGAGCGTGATGGATGAACTCTCCGAGCTGGCCTATCACGCCTACCGCAACCTGGTCTACGAGACGCCCGGCTTTACCGACTACTTCTTCGCTGCCACGCCGATCGCCGAAATCGCGGAACTGAACATCGGCTCGCGCCCGGCCTCGCGCAAGGCGTCGCGCCGCATCGAGGACTTGCGCGCCATTCCCTGGGGATTTTCCTGGGGCCAGTGCCGGCTGCTGCTGCCGGGCTGGTACGGCTTCGGCAGCGCCATCGCCGCCTGGCTCGACAGCGGCAAGCGCGGCCGTTCGACGCGCCTGGCGACGCTGCGCGCGATGGTTCGCGAATGGCCGTTCTTCGCCACGCTGCTATCGAACATGGACATGGTGCTGGCCAAGACCGATCTCGCGCTGGCCTCGCGCTATGCCGAGCTGGTGGCCGACCGCAAGCTGCGCAACGCGATCTTCCGTCGCATCGAGGAAGAGCATCGGCAGTGCGCGGCCTGTTTTGCGCAGATCACCGGCGCGAAGGAAAGGCTCGAAGGCAATCCGCTCCTGGCGCGTTCGATCAAGAACCGCTTCGCCTACCTCGATCCGTTGAATCACCTGCAGGTGGAACTGTTGAAGCGCAACCGCGCCGCCGGCGTCAGTGGTTTGACGCAGGACGGCCGCGTGCATCGCGGCATCCATCTTTCGATCAACGGCATCGCGGCCGGCCTGCGCAATACCGGCTGAGACCGCCTACGACAAGCGCCGCATGCTGATGCCACGATTGGCATGCGGCGCTTGCCTCTCCTGCCTGCCCATGCGCGCCGCGCTCCTTACCGGCGCGGACCTGCGCTAGCTCAAGCGCTTCCATGATGCACGTCAGCAATCCCTGATTCCCATGCACCAGCATGGTGACGGCCCAGCCAGGCGCGCACCGAAATGCCGCGCACCTGGCCTGGCCATTCTGGCGTCGCGAGCCGAAGTCACCTTTGCAGAGTCTCTTTCCCGGCAAGCGGCATCAGGACCACGCGGCCCGCAGCCTACCCATGGGCCCATGCGCAGCATCCATCAGAGAGGAGAACCATGCATAAAGTCATCAACAGCACTGCGACCCAACGTCGGCACCTCGGCCAGCACGGCGCTCGGCACCATGCTCCCGGCGTTTCCGCCATACCGCGCGTCCATACTCGTCAGATGCACGGCTTGCAGCAGGGCGGCTCCCCGGCGCCCGACAGCGCGGGCCGAAGTGCAGCCACATCAGCAGTGCCGCTGTTGCATGCTCCAGCCCAGGCGCACACGCTGTTGCCCACTCATGACGCCATCGTGAAGAGCGCGCGGAGCAGTATCCCTGCGCTCGAAGAGCGCTACGTCGATTCGCTGCAATTGCGCCTGCAGGCCAGCTTGCTGAATGCGCATTGCTACAACCGGTTCGCGCCGGAACTGCTGGATCTGCTCACGCGCACCGGACTGGATGAGCGCGAAGCCGCCGCCATCGCAGGGAACATGCTGAAACTGCTCGTGCAGGACCGACCCCGGCGCATGATCGAAAGAGACCTGCGCGCGCTGATCGATACGATGATGATTGCCGGCCATCCCGAGCTCACGGTGGAGCTGGCGCTGCAACATCAGCTGATGCTCAAGGCGTATCAGCGCTTGACTCAGTTGCTCGACCATGCCCGCGCGCTCGTGCAAACGACGGCGAACGCGATCGACTGGGGCGAAGGCCTGCAGACCTTCTCGAGCTACAGTCCGGAGGTGATGCAAAAGGGTGTGCGCTCCGTGCCATTGCCCAGCAGATGGGGCACCGCGAGCCCGCAGCTCGAGGCTGGACGTTATCAGGCCGCGCTTTCCTTCGACATGCTGCACCGGTCGCCGGACATCGATGCGAGCCTGCAGCAAATCCATGCGTCTCTGCTGGCAGGTGGCCGCATCTATGCGCTCGAGACGGTGCTCAGCGGCCCATCTTCCAGGGATGCGGAACGCGACCGCGGCCGCACCCTGTTGCACGACTATTTGCTGCACTGGCTGCTGCATCCGGAGAAGGTGCCGGTGAATGGGAACTATCTGAACATCGATCACTGGCCGAACCGGCTGGAGCAAAACGGCTTCAAGGTCTGCGAAGTCGTCGACCTTGGCGTCGGCGACGCCGGCCCCGGCAATCACGAAGCGCTGTACATCGCGGAGAAGACGTAAGCGCCCGGGCGCGGCTGGCAAGCGGGCGCAGGTAGAAGCGGCGCAACTTGCAGCGGCGGCGCCCTTCCAGGCGCCACCATCTGCGGCGCCAACCGCGGCCTCAGCGCTTCCGGATTTCGGCGCTGACCGCTTCGCCAACTGCGGCCAGCGCGCGACTGTAGGCAGCCACGATAGCGTCGTAGCTGCCATCGCCTGCGGTCTCACTCGCGGTGAACTGCCGGCTGACGGGATCAACGCCTTCCTGGCGCAGCGTCCATACGCCCTGCACCGTCACGCCGTTGTCCCGCGAAGCTTCAAAGCGTTCGATATCCAATCGCACACTCATTTCGCCGGCGCGCGGCACACTGTTGCCGCCCGTGGTGATGCGCGCATCCGGCAACTGACGCGCCAGGCTGGCTGCAAGCGACCGAGCGATTTCCTCCGGCAGCGGCCCGGCCCAGCGGTGCTGCTCGAGAATCTTCACCTGGCTGCCGCTCTCGCGCAGCACCAGCTGCGGCCGATCCACCGATTGCGGCAGCTTCACCGGCCCCACCGAAACCGTGTAGCGCGCGGCAGCGGCTGGCGCCGCGCTCGCCAGCGCCGGCGGCGCCAGTGTGTAGAAATGGTCCGGTCCCGGCGTGCCGCAGCCAGCGATGAGCGCGGCGCTCAGCACGCCCGCAACTGCCGCCGCGACCGCGCGCAGCGCGCGGCCCTTCGATTCATTCACGCCTTTCATTCGCCCCTCTTGCCACGTATCAGTGCTTCCGGATGCCGACTGAGATAGTCGGCCAGCTCCTGCAGCGAGCGCGCAGCCCGGCTGACTTCGGTCAGCGTACCCTGCAGATTCTCCTGTACCGGCGAGTCCGACGACAGCGTCTGCTGCGCGCTGCCCAGCGCCTTCTTCGCTTCCTGCAGCGTGCCGCGCATTTCCGGCACCACGTTCGCGTCAAGCTGCGCCACGAGCTTGTTGGCGCTCTGCAGTGTCGTGTTCAGCGACTTCAGCGCGCGCGACGCATCCTGGCCGATGACGTCGAGCGGCACCTTGTCCAGCCGCTTGACGATGCTGCCTATGGTTTGCTGCAGGTCCTCGAACGGGCCGGACACGGTGGGCAGCACCGGCGGCGTCTTGTTCCAGTCGATCGTGGCCTTGGGCGCATCGGGGAAGAAGTCGAGCGCGACATACAGCTGGCCGGTCAGCAGGTTGCCGCTCTTGAGCTGCGCCCGCAGCCCGCGCGCCACCATGCGGTTTAGCAGCACCTTCGGATCGCGCTCCATCGCCGACATCTGCGGCGCGCCGGGCCGGTAGCGCGAACGCAGCCGCTCCGGATAAATGTCGATCTGCACCGGGAACAGCAGGGTCTTCGCTTCGCGATCGTATTCAAAACTGACCGTGCGCACCTCGCCCAGCGGTATGCCATGGAAGTCGACCTGCGCCCCCGGCGTCAGGCCGCGCAGCGATTCCTTGAAGTACAGCAGATAGGTATGCACCTCCTGGCCGGTGCGCTTCAAGGCGGCAGTCTTGTTCGAGTACAGTTCGAACTCGGCATTGGCCGGCGCACTTTCTCCAGGCGCGGCTTCGGGAGGCGACTGGAAGGAAATGCCGCCGACGATGATCGAGGTCAGCGATTCGGTATTGACCTTCACGCCCGCGCCTTCGACCGATACATCGATGCCGCTCGCATGCCAGAAGCGCGCATTGGTGGTGACGAAGCGATCGTTCGGCGCATTGACGAACACTTCCAGGGTCACGCCCTTGCCGTCGTCGTCGAGCTTGTAAGCGGTGATGCTGCCGACTTCCACACGCCGGTAATAGACCGGCGCGCCGACGTAGAGCGAACCGATGTCTTCCGCATGCAGCACAAAGCGCCGGCCCGGCACATCGGAAGGAATCGGCGGCGGGCTTTCCAGCCCCTTGAACTCGCGCTTCTCGGTTTCCGACTTGCCCGCATCCACGCCGATGTAGGCGCCGGAAAGCAGCGTGCCCAGGCCGGAGATGCTGTTCAATGTCACCCGTGGCCGCACCACCCAGAACTTGGTGTCGTCGACCAGCAGGCCGTCGGCCTGGCGCACCATTTCCGCAGTCACCAGCACATGGCTGCGGTCGCGTGCGAGCTCGATTTCCTTCACGGTGCCGATGTCGACATCCTTGTAGCGCACCTTGGTCTTGTTGGCCTCGAGGCCTTCGGCATTGCGGAATTCGATGGTGATGGTCGGCCCGCGCTGCAGCAGGAAGTGCGCTACCACCCAGCCGCCGAGCACGACCGCAACAAGCGGAATGATCCAGACGATGGAAAGCGCCCAGGGCCGCTTCGGCACGGGCACGGCGCGCGGGATGTCGTTGGGTTCGGGCGGCAGACCGTCAGCCATGTTCCTCCTCTTGTTCCTGTTGTTGATAGTCGGCGGCATCCCAGATCAGGCGCGGATCGAAGGTGTGCGCGGCCAGCATGGTGATGATCACCACCGCGCCGAAGGCCAGCGATCCGGCGCCCGGCTTGATCGATGCCAGCGCGCCGACCTGCACCAGGGCCACCGTCAGCGCGACCACGAAGATATCGAGCATCGACCAGCGCCCGATGAAGTCCACCATCCGGTAAAGCTGGGTACGCTGCTGCGGCGCCCAGCGCGAGCGCCGCTGCACCGTGATCAGCAGCAGCGCCAGCGCGATCAGCTTGGTCATGGGCACCACGATGCTGGCGATGAAAATCAGCGCGGCAACGAACCAGGAGCCGCCCTTCCAGAAGAGGATGATGCCGGCCAGGATGGTGCTGGACTGGTTTTCCAGCAGCGAATGACTTTCCAGGATCGGCAGCATGTTGGCCGGGATGTACAGCACCGCCGCCAGGATCAGCAGGAACCAGGTGCGCACGATGCTGCCGGGCTTGCGCAAATGCAGGCGCGCGCGGCAGCGTGGGCAGGCCGAGGCTTCATGATGCGCATGCAGGTGGCTCAGGAGGCCGCAGACATGGCAGGAAGCCAGACCGCGGGAAGCGGCGGAAGCCATCAGTCGCCCTCCCAGTCGGCGCCGGCGGAATCCGCCCAGCGCCAGAAGTCGCGCACGCTGAAACTGGACGCGGCCATGGTGAACAGCACGATCAAGCCGCAGAACGCCCAGAGCGATGCGCCGGGCACCACGGTGGCCAGGTCGCCGAGCTTGACCAGCGTGACCAGCACGCCGAGCAGGAAGATTTCCATCATGCTCCACGGGTGCACCAGCAGCACCAGGCGAAATGCCATCGGCAATCCCGGCGGCACGCGCTTCAGACGCAGCGGTATCAGCAGATACAGCAGCAGCGCGACTTCCAACGCCGGCAACGCGATGGTGGTTGCGCCAACCGCAATGGCAACGAGCGGCCGGCCGTTCTGCCACAAGGCCAGCGAAGCGCCCGCCAGCGTGGTCTGCGACCAGGCGCCCTGCACTTCAATCAGTGCAATCGGAAACAGGTTGGCCACCACCATCAGCACGGCACAGCCGGCCATCAGCGACAGCATCGTGGTCAGCCCGGTACGCGTGCCGCGATACAGCCGCGCGCCGCAACGCACGCAATGCGCATCGGCATGCCGCGCGAGCCTGACTTCCTGCTGCAGCAGATCGCAGTCGCGGCAGGCGATCAGGCGCCCAGCCGACTCGGCAGGTTCGGCGATGGGCGTCGCGCTCGCATGAGGATGAAGATGGTCGGTGGATGTATTCACTGTCGGATGCGGCTTCGGACCCTTGCAGCCCGGAATGGCCGAAAGCATAACACCATGATCATGCAAGACGCCCAAAGCCGCTTATTTGCACGCAAGCCGCCTGAAAGTTGGCCGGGCGAAGCAAATTGCCGTTGAGCCTGCGCAATTTTGTCGCGCCGCGTGGGCGCTGCGTATTGCACGCTGCTGCAGGCCTGCAGCGTGCGCTCACTTGACCAGCGCCTTCACCCCTGGCCACTGCCGGCGCGAGATCGGCAGCCTTTCGTTGATATCCTTGACGATCACCTGCCAGCCTTCCTGCGTCTTCTCGCCGTCGGCATCGCCGCCGATCACGCCGCGCTCCACGCCCGCAATCGCCCGCTTCGCTACCAGCGTATTGCGATGCACGCGCACGAACACATCGTCGAGCTCTTCCTCGATCGACAGCAGCGAATCCTCGATCAGGTAATCGCGGGTGCGGGTGCGCAGCGTCACATATTTCAGCTCGGCTTTCAGATACAGCACATCGGACACCGGCACCAGCAGCAGCCGATCGCGCTCGTGCACGGTGAAATGTTCGCGTCGCGGCGTCGACACCTGCTGCGGCGCGGTGCGTTCGCGCAGCGCTACCACCCGCTGTATCGCCTGCTGCAGCCGAGCCGCGCGCACCGGCTTGACCAGGTAATCGAGCGCATGAACATCAAAGGCGTTGAGCGCATAGTCGTCGTGGGCGCTGACGAAGATCACCGCCGGCATGCCGGCGCCTTCCTGCGCAAGCCGCTCGGCCAGTTCCAGCCCGTTCATGCCGGGCATCTGGATGTCCAGCAGCAGGATGTCGGGTCTGGCGTCGACGATGCCCTGCAGCGCCTCGGCGGCGTCGCTGGCCTGCCCGACCAGTTCATTCGGACATTCGGACGCGATGTCCGACAGCAGCATGGCCAGCCGGGCGCGCGCATGCTCTTCGTCGTCGACTATGAAAATGCGTGGTGTCATCCAACTTCCTTTACGTACGGAAAGCGCAGGCGGACTTCGAAAAAGCCGCGCGCAATCGTGGTTACCAGTTGCGCCTCGACATCGTAAAGCAGCGACAGCCGCTCGCGGATGTTGTCCAGCGCCATATGATTGCCGGCCGAACTACGGTCGGGATGATGCGGATTGATGATCGAAATCTCCAGCCGGTCGCCCCAGCGGCCGAGATGAACCTGCACCAGCATCGGCTTTCTGGCCGGCTCGACGCCATGGTGCACCGCGTTCTCCAGCAGCGGCTGCAACAGCAGCGCCGGAATCTGCGCGGTCTGCATCACTTCTTCGCTCAGGTTGGTCAGCTCCCACTCCACCTGCAGCCGATCGCCAAGGCGGATTTTTTCGATCGAAAGATATTGCTCGCAAAGTTTCAATTCCTCGGCCAAGGTCGTCAGGTCGCGCGCATCGCGCAGCAGCACGCGGAACAATTCCGCCAAGTCTTCCAGCGTCGCTTCCGCCTGTCGCGGCGCGCTGCGTATCAGCGACAGTACCGCATTCAGACTGTTGAACAGAAAATGCGGCCGGATGCGTGCCTGCAGCGCCTGCAGGCGGGCTTCGGCCAGCGCTGGCGAGAATGCCCGGGTGCGCAGTTCGAAATAATGCTGCAGCAGGTAACCGAGCGCTGCCGCGGTCAGCACGCCCTGCAGCATGTTGAGGCCGGCAGGATCGACTTGCACCAGGTCAAGCGTGGCGAAGAACTGTATTAAAAGTGCGGTTACTGCCGCCGGTATCAAGACGCAAGCCAGACGCTGCACCCAGGGCGCGAACAGGCACAGCAGCCGGCGCGCGGCGCACAGTACCAGCAGTGAAGACAGGCTGGCAATCTCCAGCAGCATCGCCGCTTCAATGAAGGACAGCACCGCCGCGCCCACACTCGGCGCCTGCGCGAAAACCGCCAGCAACACGGTAATGTTGACCGTCAGCAAGGTGCGCAGCACGACGCCGATGCTGCAGCAATCGGGCAGGACGACGGCCGGCGCGACGGCCGGAGCGGATGCGGGCATGAACTTAGGTATTCCTTTGCTGGCTAGGTACTTGGCGGGCCGGGCAAGGCGCATGTCTTATAATCCCGGGACTCTTCGGGACACAATTCTATGACAGCACAACTTTCCAAAAAAAGTGAGGCTTGGTCGGCGCGCTTTTCCGAGCCGGTTTCCGACCTCGTCAAACGTTACACCGCCTCGGTGTTCTTCGACAAACGCCTGGCCGAATTCGATATCCAGGGCTCGCTGGCCCATGCGCAGATGCTCGCCGACCAAGGCATCATCAGCAGCGGCGATCTGGCCGACATCGGGCGCGGCATGGCGCAGATCCGCGCCGAAATCGCCGCCGGCAGCTTCGAGTGGCTGCTGGACCTGGAAGACGTGCACCTGAACATTGAGAAGCGCCTGACCGAACTGGTCGGCGATGCCGGCAAGCGGCTGCACACCGGCCGTTCGCGCAATGACCAGGTCGCCACCGATATCCGGCTGTGGCTGCGCAACGCGATCGATGACATTCTTGGCCTGCTTCGCGACCTGCAACTGGCGCTGGTCGATCTGGCCGACGCGAATGCCGACACCATCCTCCCCGGCTTCACCCACATGCAGGTGGCGCAGCCGGTGACCTTCGGTCACCACATGCTGGCCTATGTGGAAATGTTCCGGCGCGACGCCGAGCGCATGACCGACTGCCGCCGCCGCGTGAACCGCCTGCCGCTGGGCGCGGCCGCGCTGGCCGGCACCACCTTCCCGATCGACCGTGAAAAGGTCGCCGCGCTGCTCGGCTTCGAAGAGGTGTGCCGCAATTCGCTGGACGCTGTTTCGGACCGCGATTTCGCCATCGAGTTCTGCGCTGCCGCGGCGCTGGTGATGACGCATGTGTCGCGCATGTCCGAAGAACTGGTGATCTGGATGAGCCCGCGCGTGGGCTTCATCGACATCGCCGACCGCTTCTGCACCGGCTCGTCGATCATGCCGCAGAAGAAAAACCCGGACGTGCCTGAGCTCGCGCGCGGCAAGACCGGTCGCGTCAACGGCCACCTGATCGCGCTGCTGACCCTGATGAAAGGCCAGCCGCTGGCCTACAACAAGGACAACCAGGAAGACAAGGAACCGCTGTTCGACGCCGCCGACACCGTCATCGACACGCTGCGCATCTTCGCCGACATGGCGCGCGGCATCACTGTGCGTCCGGAAGCGATGCGCGCAGCGGCGCTGCAGGGCTATGCGACCGCGACCGACCTGGCCGACTACCTGGTCAAGAAAGGCCTGCCCTTCCGCGATGCGCATGAAGCGGTAGCGCACGCGGTGCGCGCCTGCGAACTGCGCGGCTGTGACCTGACCGATTTGTCGCTGGACGAACTGCGCGGCTTTTCGCCGCTGATCGGCGAGGAAGTGTTCGCCGTGCTGACGCTGGAAGGCTCGGTGGCGGCGCGCGACCACGTCGGCGGTACTGCGCCGAACCAGGTGCGTCGGGCGATCGCCGAAGCGCGGGCTCGCCTGGCCTGAGCAGACTCCCGAATTGCAACATCGGCGCGGCAAGATAAGTCAAAAATGCTGCGCGATGCTGGAATTTTGGAAACATTTTCACTTATACTTGCAAGCCTTTTGAGCTTGCCGAACGGGGCGGACTGTCTTGACTGTCCGCCCCGCGAACATAAGGGCGCCGATCACAAGAAAACGCCCGCGGCAACCAGAACCACGACAAGTTGCAAGACAAACCGTTTGAAGCGCGCCATGCGCATGTGCGCGTACCGACCCGAGGAGACCCCATGCAAACCCGCCATCTGCTGAAAACCCTGCCGCTGCTGATCGCGGCCGGCTTTGCTTCTTCTGCCTTCGCCGCCGACATCAAGCTCGGCGCCGCCGAAGCGCTGACCGGCCCCGCCGCCAAGTACGGCATCGCGATCAAGAACGGCTTCACACTGGCCGCCGACGAAATCAATGCCAAGGGCGGCGTCAACGGCAACAAGATCGCGCTCGTCATGGAAGATGAGCAGGGCAAGAAGGAAGAAGCGATCAACGTCTTCAAGAAATTGATCTTCCAGGACAAGGTGCTGCTGGTCTTCGGCCCGACGCTGTCGAACTCCGCCTTCGCCGCCGACCCGATCGCCAACGCCGCGAAAGTCGTCGCATTTGGCACCAGCAACACCGCCGAAGGCATCACCAACATGGGTCCCTGGACCTTCCGCAATTCCGTGATGGAAGCCGACGTGCTGCCGGTCACGGTCAAGGCGGCGGTCAAGCATTTCGGCCTGAAGAAGGTCGCCGTCATCTACGGCAATGACGATGCCTTCACCAAGAACGGCTACGACGTGTTCAAGACCACGCTCGAACAGCAGAAGATCCCGGTCACCGACACCGAGACCTATGCCAAGGGCGACGTCGACTTCAAGGCGCAGCTGACCAAGATCAAGGCCACGAATCCGGATGCGATCGTCTGCTCGTGCCTGGCCGAAGAAGCCGCGAACATCATCCTGCAGACCCGCGCGCTGGGCATGAAACAGCCCTTCATCGGCGGCAACGGCCTGAACTCGCCGAAGCTGTTCGAGATCGCCAAGGACGCCGGCGACAACACCGTGATGGGCAGCCCGTGGTCGCCGGAAAACACCGCACCGGCAAACAAGGCCTTCATGTCCGCCTACCATGCGAAGTTCAATGCCGACCCGGACCAGTTCGCCGCGCAAGCCTATGACGCGATGTACATCGTCGCCGACGCGCTCAAGAACGTGAAGCTCTCCGGCGACCTGGCCAAGGACCGCCAGGCGCTGCGCGACGCGCTGCCCAAGGTCAGCATCGACGGCGCCACCGGCAAGTTCCGCTTCCGCCAGGCCGCCGCGAAGGATGGCAAGCCGGCCGGCTTTGATGCCGACCAGGAAGCGATCGTCAACATCGCCAAGGGCGGCAAGTTCGTCATCCTGAAGTAAGCGAAAACAGGCAAGGCAACGATGAGGCATTTCCGGGGTATGCCCGGAAATGCCTCAAACACTTTTCACGGCCACCATGCTGGAACAACAACTCATCAATGCGCTGTCACTGGGCAGCGTCTACGCGCTGTTCGCGCTCGGCTTCACGCTGGTCTTCGGCGTGCTCGGCGTGATCAACCTGTCTCACGGCGCGATCTTCATGCTCGGCAGCTACGCCGCGCTGCTGTTCGTCGACAAGCTGGCGCTGCCGCTATGGGCGGCGCTGATCGCGGCGATGCTGGTCACCGGCTTTATCGGCCTCATCGTCGATTACCTGGTGCTGCGCCCGCTGCGCGCACGCAATGCGCCGCATCTGTCGCCGATGATCGCGACCATCGGCGTGGCCATCATGCTGACCAACGTTGCGCAGGGCATCTTCGGCGCCGAGAACAAGCGCTTCCCGGTTGGCATCATTCCCGAGGAAAGCTTCGGCTGGGGCAATCTGCACATCACCGCGCTGCAGGTCGGCATCGTCGTCATTTCCTTCCTGCTGATGATCCTGCTGCTGGTGGTGATGCGCCGCACCCAGCTCGGCCGCGCGCTGCGCGCGATCGCGGAGTCGCCCAAGGCGGCCTATCTGCTGGGCATCAATGTCGAGGGCCTGTTCTACCTCACCTCCTTCGCCGCGGCGGCGTTTGGCGGTGCGGCCGGCGTGCTGGTCGGGCTGTCGTTCAATGCCATCTCGCCGTTCATGGGCCAGCCGATGCTGCATAAAGGCATTGCCGTCATCATCCTTGGTGGCATGGGCGACATACGCGGCGCCATGATCGGCGGACTCTTCCTCGGCTTCGCTGAAGTGCTGAGCGTGGCCTATGTATCGAGCGACCTGCGCGATGCGGTCGCCTTCGGCTTGCTGTTTTTGATCCTGCTGGTGCGGCCCTCGGGCATGTTCGGCAAGGTCCTTGAAAGAAAGGCTTAAATCATGGCCGAATGGTGGGACGGATTCTGGTCCACATACAACGCGGTGGTGTACGGCATCGGCGTGAACGCGATGCTGGCGCTTTCCATTTATCTGACACTGTCCTGCGGCTTGCTGTCGCTGGCCAATGCCGCCTTCATGGGCATAGGCGCGTATGCGGCCGCGATGATCAGCATGAATACCGAGCTGGCCTTTCCGGTCGCACTGGCCGCGGGCACGGTGTTGCCGGCGCTGGTGGCGATCATCATCGGCATTCCGGTGCTGCGCCTGTCCGGCGTGTACCTGGCCATGGCCACGCTCGGCTTTGGCGAGGTGGTGCGCGTCA
The DNA here is from genome assembly GCF_016632335.1 of Noviherbaspirillum pedocola. Lineage (GTDB taxonomy): Bacteria > Pseudomonadota > Gammaproteobacteria > Burkholderiales > Burkholderiaceae_D > Noviherbaspirillum_A > Noviherbaspirillum_A pedocola. The sequence goes on along the minus strand of NZ_JAEPBG010000009.1, from coordinate 111,776 downwards.
TCGTGCTGAACATGGAAATCACCGGCGGCCCGATGGGCCTGAATGGCATTCCGCAGAAGACCGAGTTCTGGCATATCGCGCTGCTGCTCGCGGCGACGATGTTCCTGCTGGCGCGGCTGCGCCGTTCCAAGATCGGGCGCGCCTTTGAAGCGATCAAGGAAGATGAGATCGCAGCGCGCCTGATGGGCGTGAACGTGGCCGGCTACAAGCTGCTGGCCTTCACGCTGGGCGCGGCCATCGCCGGCCTGGCTGGCGGTCTGAATGCGCACTACACCTTCACCATCGGACCGGGCAACTATGCCTTCGAGAATGCGGTGGACATCCTGACGATGGCAGTCTTCGGCGGCACCAGCAACCTGATCGGCCCGACGCTGGGTGCGACCATCCTGACGCTGCTGCCCGAAGTGCTGCGCCAGTTCCGCGACTTCCGGCTTGCGGCCAACGGCCTGATCCTGGTGCTGGTGATCCTGTATCTGCCCAAGGGCATCTGGGATCCGCGCCGCATCCGCGGCTATTTCCGCCGCCAGAAAATCGGAGGAGCGGCGTAATGCTGGAATTTTCGCAAGTCAGTAAAAGCTTCGGCGGCCTGCATGTGCTGCAGGACGTGAGCTTCAACGTGCCCGAAGGCGGCATCTATGGCCTGATCGGTCCGAACGGCGCCGGCAAGACCACGGTGTTCAACCTGATCACCGGCCTGTTGCGCCCCACCGGCGGCGGCATCCGCTTCAACGGCCAGGACCTGACACAGGTCGCGCCGCACCGCATCACCCAGCTCGGCATCGCGCGCACCTTCCAGAACATCCGCGTGTTCAAGGAAATGACGCTGCTGGAAAACGTGGTGGTCGGCATGCATGAGCATCTGCGCTACAGCCTGCCTGGCATCCTGTTCAACCTCGCTGGCTTTCGCGACAGCGAGAAGCGCGCGCGCGACCGGGCGCTGGAATTGCTGTCGTGGGTGCGGCTGGATCACAAGGCCGGCATGCTCGCCGACAGCCTGTCGTACGGCGAGCAGCGCAAGCTCGAGCTGGCGCGCGCGCTGGCGACCGAGCCCAAGCTCCTGCTGCTGGATGAACCGGTGGCCGGCATGAATTCCTCGGAAAAGACCGAGCTGATGACCGAGATCGTCAACATCAAGAACCGCGGCTACAGCGTGTTCATGATCGAGCACGACATGCGCTTCGTGATGGGCTTGTGCGAGCGCATCGCGGTGCTGAACTTCGGCCGCATCATCGCCGAAGGCGTGCCCGACGAGATCAAGAACAATCCGCAAGTCATCGAGGCCTATCTCGGCCAGGAAGAGCCGGCATGAAACCGATACTGAGCATTTCCGATCTGGCCGTCTCCTATGGCCATATCGACGCGGTCAAGGGCATCGACCTGACGCTCAATGAAGGCGAGATCACCGCGCTGGTCGGCGCCAACGGCGCAGGCAAGAGCACCTCGCTGCTGGCGATCTCGGGCTTGCTGAAGCCCAAGCGCGGCAGCGTCGTCTTCGACGGCGAGGACCTCACCCGGCTGTCGCCACACCGCATCGTCGAGCGCGGCGTGGTGCAGGTCGCCGAGGGTCGCGCGATTTTGACGACCCTGACCATCGCCGAAAACCTTGAGCTGGGCAGCTATGCGCGGCGCGACAAGAGCGGCGTGGCGCGTGACCTGGAATGGGTGTATTCGCTGTTCCCGGTGCTGAAGAGCCGGGCCAATGGCCTGGCGGGCAATCTGTCCGGCGGCGAGCAGCAGATGCTGGCAATCGGCCGCGCGCTGATGGCCAAGCCGCGCGTGCTGCTGCTGGACGAGCCGTCGATGGGCTTGGCGCCGATCATCGTGCAGGGGATTTTCCGTACGCTGCAGGAAATCAACCGCACCGGCCTGACCATCCTGCTGGTCGAGCAGAACGTGCGGCAGGCGCTGCGCATCGCGCAGCGCGGCTATGTGCTCGAGACAGGGAAGATCGTGCTGGCTGACAGCGGGCAAGCGCTGCTGGATGATCCGAAGGTGGTGGAGGCGTATCTGGGAGGTTGAGGCCTTCTTTCCCCGTAGGGTGGGCGCAGCCCACGCGTGGATCGAAGAACCGCGTGGGCTGCGCCCACCCTACGCATGAATGCCTAATTGCCCGCAATCGTCATGCTCTCGATGAGCACCGACCCTACCTGCTTGGTCCCGCGGATCAGAGTATCCGCGCCGATCGCCACGATCCCCTCGAACATGGTCTTCATGTTGCCGGCGATCGTGATCTCTTCCACCGGATACTGGATCACGCCGCCCTCGACCCAGTAACCCGATGCGCCGCGCGAATAATCGCCGGTCACGTAGTTCACGCCCTGCCCCATCAGCTCGGTCACCAGCAGGCCGGTACCCATCTTCCTCAGCATCGCCGCGAAATCGTCGCCTGCCTCGGTGCGCGTCGAGGTCATGGACAGGTTATGCGAGCCGCCGGCATTGCCGGTGGTCTTCATGCCGAGCTTGCGCGCTGAATACGAAGACAGGAAATAGCCCTGCACCACGCCATCGCGCACCACGTCGCGCGCAACCGTCCTCACGCCTTCCTCGTCGAAGGGCGAAGATCCGACCGCGCCGATCACGTGCGGGTCTTCCTTGATCTGCACATGGTCGCCGAACACCTGCTTGCCGAGGCTGTCGAGCAGAAACGTCGACTTGCGATACAGCGCGCCGCCCGACACCGCCTGCACGAAGGCGCCCAGCAGGCCCGCAGCCAGCGGCGCTTCGAACAGCACCGGGCATTTGCGGGTATCGAGCTTCCTGGCATTAAGCCGCGCCAACGCGCGCTCGGCGGCATAGCGGCCTATTGCTTCGGGCTCGGCCAACCTCGCCGGATTGCGTGATGAGGAATACCAGTCGTCGCGCTGCATGCCGGCGCCGCGGCCGGCGATGGGCACGGCCGAGATCGTGTGCCGGGAATACGGGTAGCCGCCGATGAAGCCGCGGGTATTGGCCGCGACGAAATGCGATTGCTGCGCATGCACGCCGGCGCCCTCGGAATTGCTGATGCGCTTGTCCACCGCGAAAGCGGCATTCTCAGCGCGCAGCGCGATCGCGATGGCTTCTTCAGCCGAGATCGACCACGGGTAGAACAGCTGCAAGTCCTTCGGATCACGCTCGATGACGTCTTCATCCGGCAGGCCGGCGCAATCGTCTTCGGCGGTGAAGCGCGCGATGTCGTAGGCCGCGGTCACCGTGTCGCGCAGAGAACGTTCCGAAAAATCCGAGGTGCTAGCATGGCCGCGCCGCACCGCGCCGCGTTCGCCGAGATACACCGTCACGCCGATTCCCTTGTCGCGGTTCTGTTCGATGGTCTCGACATTGCCGCGCCGCACCGATACCGACAGACCGTTGCCTTCGCTGATTTCCACCACGGCATCCGACGCGCCCTTTTCCTTCGCGAAGCGCAACACGTCCTGGGCAAGCTGCCGCAATTGATCCTGGCTGTAGACAAACGGGGAATCGTTCATGGGGCTTTTTCGGGGAAGGTGTAAAGCGGTTATCATAGCAGCCGTTCAATGAAAGCCGTTGCTCCATCATGCCTAATTCCAACCGGGGTTCGACCGGATTCCAGTCCAATGAATTCGACCAGGAATACGACCGCCCCTCCAAATCCCAGCGCAAGCGGGAAATGACTGCGCTGCAGGTTCTCGGCGCGGAACTCATCGCAGAACCACGCGAACGCGTCAAGCGCGTGCCCATGCCCGAAGATGTGCGTGACGCCATCCTCGAATGCCAGGGCATCAAGGATCACGAAGGCAGGCGCCGCCAGTTGCAATACGTCGGCAAGAAGATGCGCTCGCTGACCGAGGAAGAAGTCGACATCATCCGCAAGACCATCGACAGCTGGAAGGCGCCGTCACGCGCCGAGACCGCGGCGATGCATGCGCTGGAGCGCCACCGCGAGCGGCTGCTGGCCGACGATGGCGCGCTGACCGAGTTGCGCGCGCAGCATCCCGAACTCGATGTGCAGCACATGCGCACGCTGATCCGCAATGCCCGCCGCGAGCAGGCCGAAAACAAGCCGCCGAAAGCCTATCGCGAAATCTTCCAGATCCTGAAGGGATTCCAGGCGAGCGCGAAGGCCGCAGCCAGCGCGGCCGCCGAGTCCGAAGACGAGGAGTCTCCCGATGAAGAATGATGCCGATCGCGCCCGCATTGGCCTGGTGTCGATTTCCGACCGCGCATCAAGCGGCGTCTACCAGGACCAGGGCATCCCGGCGCTGCAGGAATGGTTGAAGTCGGCGCTGACAAGCGAGTTCGAAACCGAAACCCGGCTCGTCGCCGATGAGCGCGAAGCGATTGAAGCCGCGCTGATCGAGCTGACGGATGAGAAGCAATGCGACCTCATCGTCACCACCGGCGGCACCGGCCCGGCCCGGCGCGATGTGACGCCCGAAGCCACGCTTGCCGTGGCGACCAAGGAAATGCCGGGCTTTGGCGAACAGATGCGCCAGATCAGCCTGCATTTCGTGCCGACCGCGATCCTGTCGCGCCAGGTCGCGGTGATCCGTGAAACCGAAGGCCATGCGGCCCTGATCATCAATCTGCCCGGCCAGCCGAAATCGATACGCGAGACCCTGGAAGGCCTGAAGGATGCGGATGGCAAGCCTGTCGTGCCCGGCATCTTCGCTGCAGTGCCTTATTGCATCGACCTGATCGGCGGTCCCTATATCGAGACCGATGAAGCGGTGTGCAAGGTCTTCCGGCCGAAGTCCGCCATCCGCCCCAAGTCCGCCTGAACCCACGACAACGATCCAACATGACCGCTACCCTTCCCGCCGTACAAATCGATACCGCACCGAATCCCACCGCTTCCGTGATCTGGCTGCATGGCCTGGGCGCTGATGGCAATGATTTCGTGCCCATCGTGCGCGAGCTCGATCTCGCCGGCCTGCCGGCGATACGCTTCATCTTTCCGCATGCGCCGACGATGCCGGTGACGATCAACAACGGCTATGTGATGCGCGCCTGGTATGACATTCTCGGCACCGAATTGGTCAAGCGCGAGGATGAAAAGGGCTTGCGCGCTTCGCAGGCGCTGGTGGAATCCCTGATCGCGGTGGAACGCGCGCGCGGCGTGCCGTCGAACCGCATCGTGCTGGCCGGCTTCTCGCAGGGCTGCGCGATGACGCTGCAGACCGGCTTGCGCCATTCGGAAAAGCTGGCTGGTCTGCTGTGCCTGTCCGGCTATGTGCCGCTGGCCGGCGTGATCGCGGCCGAGCGCCATGCGGCCAATCATGCGACGCCGATCTTCATGGCCCATGGCCGCGCCGACAATGTGATTCCCGTAGCGCGCGCCGAGGCTTCGCGCGATCTGCTGGTATCGCTCGGTTATGAAGTCGAATGGCACGAGTACATGATGCCGCACTCGGTATGCCAGGAAGAGGTGGACGACATCAGCGCATGGTTCAAGCGGGTGCTGAAGGATTGAAGCGTTGATAGGCGTAGGTTGGGCTGACGAAGGAAGCCCAACGGCAGTCCGCACAGGCGCAGGCCTCACGTTGGGCTTGGCAGACCAATCTACCGAAAGAAGCCCAACATGCCAGCGGTCTGCGTACGCCCGATGTTGGGCTTGTCAGCCCAACCTACACAAATACGGCCGCGCGCAGAATGAGCGCACCCCGCCCGCGAAAACAGCGTTCCTACCGAAACACCACCGTCTTGTGCCCGTTGAGCAAGATCCTGTGCTCGACGAACCATTTCACCGCTCGCGCGAGCACCACGCATTCCACATCGCGGCCGATCGCCGTCAATCCTTCCGGCCCCATCGCATGGTCGACGCGCTCGACATCCTGCTCAATGATCGGGCCTTCATCGAGGTCGCTGGTAACGAAGTGCGCGGTCGCGCCGATGAGCTTCACGCCGCGTTCATGCGCCTGATAGTACGGCTTGGCGCCCTTGAAGCTCGGCAGAAAGGAATGATGAATATTGATCGCGCGGCCCTTGAGCGCTTCGCACATCTGCGGCGACAGGATCTGCATGTAGCGCGCCAGCACTACCAGGTCGATGTCATGCTCACGCACGATTTCCAGCACCCTCTCCTCCTGCGCGCGCTTGGCATCGCTGGAGGCGCTGGCGGCCAGCGGCAGATGATGGAACGGGATGTTGTAGCTCGCCGAGAGCTGATAGAAATCGGTATGGTTCGAGACGATCGCCGAAATCTCCACCGGCAAGAGGCCGCTCTTGTAGCGGAACAGCAGATCGTTCAGGCAATGGCCGATCTTCGAGACCATGATGATCACGCGCGGCTTCTTCAACGCGTCATGCAATTGCCAGTTCATGCGCATTCCATCGGCCAGCGCCGCGAAATCCGTACGCAGCGCCGCTTCTGTCACTGCCGTGTCCTCCGACGCGAAATGCACGCGCATGAAGAACAGTTCGGATTGCGCATCGCCGAACTGCGCGGAGTCGATGATGTTGCAGCCATGCTCGGCGAGAAAGCCCGAGACGCGATGCACGATGCCGCGCTGGTCCAGGCAGGAAAGGGTCAGGATGTATTCCGGGTGCGTCATGTTCTTGCTGGTCGAATTCGGAGGGGCAAAACGGAGCGTTTTGCCCCGTTGCAAAGGGCGCTATTCTCTCACGCCCGGCGCGACCACACGTGAAAACGCCGGCGTCCCTTGCGGAACGCCGGCGTTGGATGTCGATGCGAGGTCGGATGGACCGCGCGATCAGACTGCGGCTTTTGCCACCGACAGATTGTTGCGGTTGGCGCCGTCGAGGCCGACCTGCACATCGCCCGAAAGCTGGCCGCCCTCTTCGATGACGATCTTGCCGAAGCGGATCGTGCCGGTGACCTTGCCGGTGGAATGAATCACCAGCTTCTGACGCGCGGTGAGGTCGCCGTCGAAGGTACCGTTGATTTCGGCGACTTCAACCTGGACCGAGCCCTTGAAGGTGCCGCTTTCGGCGATCTGGATCACGCGCGATTCCATCGTGGCCTCGACCTGTCCCTCGACTACCAGGGTGTCGCAATCGGCGATTTCGCCCTTGAGCTTGATTTTCTGGCCAACGATCAGCTTGCTGCCGCCGCTGACTTCCGGGGTGTCGGATACGGATTGTCCGGGCGCAGTGGCCGGTGTGGCGGACGGCGGCATGCCGACCGGAGCCGGGCCACCCGGCTTGGCGACGCTAGGCTGGGCGCTGGACGCATTCATAGGCGAATTGGGAGTGGTATTGCCGGAAGCCGGCTCGCGCTTGCCAAATAGCGTTTCGGAACGAAGCATGGAATCTCCTGGATAAGACTGTAACTAGAACTTGAAATGGGTTTGGGTCGGAACGTTCCCTGACGTTCGCCGCTGCTGCCGCTCCCGTAGCCGCCGCGCGGCTCCATATTTCGACAACAGCATTCGCCTGGCAGGTCCATACGGTTGATGAACCGCAAAGTCATTGAGCGAATCTGGCTTTGGCCGGCATATGCCGATAAAGTTCCGACGATTTCGGCGCCTTGCTAAAAAAGCACGGTCGTTCCAGATTCAGTTATAGTGGCTGCCACTTCAACCTGATAACAAACAGGAGACTTCCATGACCGAACCAACCGTCAATCATCAATTCCGTCTTGCCGCGCGTCCGATGGGCATGCCCAAGGCGAGTGACTGGAATCAGACCACCGAGCCGGTGCGCGAACCGAGCGATGGTGAAATCGTCGTCCGGACCATCTATCTGTCGCTCGATCCGGCAATGCGCGGATGGATGAATGAAGGCAAGTCCTACATCCGCCCGGTAGGCATCGGCGAAGTAATGCGCGCTGGCGGCATCGGCGAAGTCATCGCCTCGAAGTCGCCGCGCTTTGCGGTTGGCGACGTGGTGTCGGGCGCGATCGGCGTACAGCAATACTGGATCGGCGCGGCCGACAACCGCGAAGCGGGCTTGTTCAAGGTCGATCCGAAGATGGCGCCGCTGCCGAAATTCCTGAATGCGCTCGGCATGCCCGGCATGACGGCTTACTTCGGCTTGCTCGAGGTCGGCATGCCGAAGGCCGGCGAAACCGTCGTGGTTTCCGGCGCTGCCGGCGCGGTTGGCCAAACCGTGGGCCAGGTGGCCAAGCATCGCGGCTGCCGCGTCGTCGGCATCGCCGGCGGCCAGGACAAATGCCGCTTCGTGGTCGAGGAGCTCGGCTTCGATGCCTGCATCGATTACAAGAGCGGCTCGGTCAAGGACGGCCTGAAGGCGCATTGCCCGGATGGCGTGGATGTCTACTTCGACAACGTCGGCGGCGACATCCTCGATGCCGTGCTCACCCGCATCAACATGAAAGCCCGCATCATCATCTGCGGCGCCATCTCGCAGTACAACAACACCACGCCGGTGAAAGGGCCGTCCAACTATCTGTCGCTGCTGGTGAACCGGGCGCGCATGGAAGGCATCGTGGTGTTCGACTACGCGGCGCGCTATCCGGAGGCGGTTGCCGAGATGGCCAAGTGGATGCGTGAAGGCAGCTTCAGAAGCCGCGAGGATATCGTGCAGGGCCTGGACAAGTTTCCCGAAGCGCTGAACATGCTGTTCGAAGGGAAGAATTTCGGCAAGCTGGTGCTGCAGGTCGCCCCGGAGCCGGCCACCGCCTAACATTTGCAATATCGGTTGACATTCCCGGGCGCCTGCCAAAGCATAGCCGGCGCTTCGTTCCAATAACAAGACAGGGAGTGCAATGGATATCACGATGCATCACGAGGCCGGCGCCGCGCCGGCCAAGCGCGAGGAAGCCTTTCATTTCACCGGCAGCGGAAGCGAGTACTTCCGCATCTGGGCCGTCAACAGTCTGCTCACCATGCTGACCCTGGGCATTTATTCCGCCTGGGCCAAGGTCAGGCGCAACCGCTACTTCTATGGCAATACGCGGGTTGCCGGCGCCAGCTTCGATTACCACGGCAATCCGATATCAATATTGAAGGGACGATTGATCGCAGCGACGCTGCTCGGCTCCTATCACTTTACCGGTCAGGCTTATCCGCTCGTGGCCGGGGTGCTGTTCCTGCTGATCGCGGCGGCGATGCCCTGGCTGCTGTGGAAGAGCCTGCAGTTCCGGCTCTACAACTCCAGCTATCGCGGCATACGTTTTGGCTTTCGCGGCAGTGCCGGCGGCGCTTATGTCGCCTATCTGCTGTGGCCGGCGCTCGCGATGATGACGGCCTACCTGCTGGCGCCGCTGGCGCATCAGCGCATCAAGCGGTTCCAGCACAGCGAGAGTCGCTTCGGCGCAAGCCAGTTCTCCTTCAATGCTGGCGTCGGCGGCTTCTACCGCGCGTACCTGGTCGTCGGCGCGATGGCGCTTGTGCTGTTCCTGGGCATGGGCCTGCTGATTGCCAGCTTCATGGCAAGCGCCATACCGCATTCCAACGCGTCGAGCGCGAACTTCCTCAGGTATGTGTTCCCAATGTTCCTTATCCTCTACGCCTGCTTTGTCGCCCTTGCCCCAGTCTTCACTGCGATGATCGAGAACCTGGTCTGGAACCATACCCGCCTTGATGCGCACCGCTTCGTCTGCCGCCTGGCATGGACGCGCATGGCCTGGATTGGCGTGACCAATCTGCTCGGCATCATCGTCACGCTCGGCATGTTCATTCCGTTCGCCAAGGTGCGCATGCTGAAGTACCGCGTGGAATCCATGGCCCTGCTGCCCGACGGCGATCTCGACGGTTTCCTTGCCGATGCGCAAGCCAGCGCTTCGGCCACCGGCGAAGGCATGGCCGACCTGCTCGACTTCGACCTTTCGCTGTAAGGCCATGACGATCGCTGCAAGCTATTTCGACGGCAAGAGCTCGCGCCGGCACCGCGTCACGCTGCATGTCGAGGATGAAATCGCTCGTATTCAGGGCGACGCCGAGCGCCGTTGTCCCCTGGCGCAACTGCGCGTCTCGGAGGCCACCCGCCATGGCGCGAGCATGGTTACCTTCCCCGACGGCGCTTATCTGGAAGTCGACGATGCCGCGGCCTTTGCCACGCTGCTGAGCGACACCGGCCATGTCGACGGCATCGTGGCGCGACTGCAGCAAAGCTGGCGCGCAGCGCTACTGGCAACGCTGGCGCTCGTATTGCTGCTCGCTGTCGGTTGGCGTTATCTGCTGCCGCCGCTAACCGCGGCGGCAGCAGCGGCCATTCCGCCGGCGGTGGAACAGTCGCTGGGGGAGCGCATGCTGGCGTTTCTCGACGATCGCCTGATGCGGCCGTCCAAGCTGCCGGCCGAGCGGCAGGAAGCGATTCATGAACGCTTCCTGCGCATGCTCCCCGATGACACGGTCGCGCCACCGGCGCTGCTGTTTCGCGCCAGCCGCATCGGTCCGAACGCATTGGCACTACCGGGCGCGCGCATCGTTCTTACCGATGAACTCGCGCAATTGCTTAAGGATGATGACGATGCGCTGATGGCGGTGCTGGCGCACGAGGCAGGACACCTGCGAAGGCGTCACCTGATGCGCCGCCTGGTGCACGACAGCGCTACCGGCGCCGCGATGACAGCCTTATTCGGCGATGCCTCCGGCCTGTTCGCCGCGCTGCCTGCGATGATGCTGGATACACGCTACAGCCGGGATGTCGAGCGCGAAGCCGATGACGAAGCCGCCATGCTGCTGCGCTCCAATGGCCTAGCGTCATCGAAGCTCGCCGATGCGCTGGAAAAGCTGTCCGCCGGACGGAAGGAGCCGCCGCCGTGGCTGGCGACGCATCCGCCGACGCCGGAGCGCATCGCGCGCCTGCGCGGCAGCCCGGACTGATACCCATCCCGATTCCCGATGCGCCAAAGACGAAGGGCATTGCAGCCTGAACTGCAATGCCCTTTCTGCAACCTGCGGCCGAAACCGCTGGGGTATTACTTCGCGCGGCTGCGGTATTCGCCGGTGCGGGTGTCGATCTCGATCTTGTCGCCCTGTTCCACGAACAGCGGCACCGGGACTTCAAAACCGGTGGCGATTTTCGCCGGCTTGAGCACCTTGCCCGAGGTGTCACCCTTCACGGCCGGCTCGGTGTAGGTCACTTCGCGCACGACCGAAGTCGGTAGTTCGACGGAGATCGCCTTGCCGTCGTAGAACACGACTTCAACCGCCATGCCGTCTTCGAGGTAGTTGATCGCGTCGCCCATGTTCTCGGCTTCGACTTCGTACTGGTTGTAGTCGGCGTCCATGAACACATACAGCGGATCGGCGAAGTAGGAATAAGTGGCGTCCTTGCGCTCGAGGGTGACGACGTCGAACTTGTCATCGGCGCGGAATACGGATTCCTGACCGCCGGTGGTCAGCAGGTTCTTCATCTTCATCTTCACGACGGAAGAGTTGCGGCCAGACTTGGTGAATTCGGCTTTCAGCACGACCATCGGCTGATTGTTGACCATGACGACATTGCCGACGCGGACTTCTTGTGCGGTTTTCATAGGTAATAAAAGGATTTTGAAAAACGTGGGAAAGATACTCTGCGCAACAGGACACTTGCCGGCAGGTCGCGTGGCGGCCGGGGAAACAACGCCGCTGCGCGCGAATACAAAGCCCGCAATTCTACCCGAAATCCATTCTGATCTGTTGCTTTGCGGCTGCTCGGCCGCGCCTCAAGCCTTGTGACGCGTGCGCACCTGCGCCGCGAAGCCCAGCAGCTTGCCCGCCAAGTCGCCATGTGCCGCAAGCCCTGCGCTCCACGCGCTCGCATGCGCGCGCAGCGCCGGCAGGGCTTTTCGGTACGCCGGCCAGGCGGCGCGCCAGTCGCCGTCGCCGTTCCAGGCGTGCCAGGCGCTCTTCACCGTGGCGGCCAGATCGGCCGGCATGCCGGCGCAGTAACGCGCAAGGAAAGCATCGAGCTTCACCAAGTGTGCGCCTTCTTCCTGCGGATAGATGTGCCACACCAGAGGCCGCTGTGCCCATTGCGCGCGCAACACACTGTCCTCGCCGCGAACGAAGTTCAGTGCGCAGCTCCACAGCAGGCGGTCATAACCGGGCTGATCGGTAAAGGGGATGGTCTGCAGCCGCAGGTTGCCGAACCGCAGCGGCACGCCGCGTTCGGGAAGCGCGCCGGCCCACGCGCGTATCGCATCGCTGGCCACGCCTTCGGGAACGAGCAGCAGGCTGCGCGCGGCATCGTCGCGCAGCGCATCCAGCAATGGCACCACCGGCGCATGCGGGTAGCAGAACAGCGAGATCAGGGTTTCATCCGGTTCCGGACTCACCCCGAGTTCGGCGAGCGAGCTGCGCATGCTTTCGGCATTTGCTTCGAACGCGGTGCGTCGCGCATCGAGATCTCGCTCGCGCAGCAAGCCGCCAGTGTTTTCGGTAAAACCCGGAAAGAAGAAATGCTTTGTCAGCGGCAGCATCGGATGCGGCGACGGCAGACGATGGCAACCTTCGACCCAGTCTTCGGCGCTCAGGTATTCCAGGTTGATCCACACTGGCGGCACCTGGCGCGCCGCCATCGCCGCGATCAACGCATCCGGCAGTCGGCAGCCAAAGGCTTCGATTACCACATCGGCCACTTCCGCCGGCGCAGGCAACGCCATGCCGGCGTGCCAGCGGCGTACCGTCACCGGCTGCGCCTGCTGGCTTTCGGCCGCCGGATCAATGCCATCGCAGATGCGCGCGAAGCTCTTCATGTCATCGACCCACAGCCGCACCGCCACGCCATGCTCGTCGGCCAGCTGTCGCGCCAGGCGCCAGCACACGCCGATGTCGCCATAGTTGTCGACGACATTGCAGAACAGATCGAGCGAGGCGACGGCTTCAACCATGACTTACCAGGACGGCACGACCGAGTTCTTGAACTGAGTCTGGATGAATTGCTTCACTTCCGGGCTGTGATAGGCCTTCACCAGGGTTGCCACCCAGGGCTTGTCGCGATCGGCGGTACGTACTGCGATCACGTTGGCATACGGCCCTTTCGGATCTTCCATCGCAATCGCATCGCGCAGCGGATTCAGGCCGGCGCTTTCGGCATAGTTGCCATTGACTGCGGCAGCATCGAGGTCATCCAGCGAGCGCGGCAATTGCGCCGCATCGAGTTCGACGATCTTCAGCTTCTTCGGATTGCTGGTGATGTCCAGCGGCGTGGCCTTCAAGCCGGCTTCGGGCTTGAGCTTGATCATGCCCTTCGATTGCAACAGCAGCAGGCCGCGGCCGCCATTGGTTGGATCGTTGGGCACGCCAAAGCGTGCGCCATCCTTCAATTCATTGATGGACTTGATCTTCTTCGAATAGATGCCCATCGGGAAAGTGATGGTGGTAGCCACCGAGCTGAACTTGTAGCCGCGATCGCGGATCTGCTGCTCGAGGTAAGGCAGATGCTGGTAGCTGTTCGCATCCAGGTCACCGGCAGCAAGCGCCGCGTTCGGCTGGACATAGTCCGAAAACTCGACGATGGACAGCTTCAATCCATCCTTCTCCGTCACCTTCTTCACCACTTCCATGATTTGCGCATGCGGCCCGGCGGTCACGCCGATCTTGATCGGCTTGTCCTGCGCCAGCGCCGGCGCGGCGCAGGCCACGGCAACCGCGATGGCCGCAACTTTGAGCAAATGACGACGATGCATGTTTTCTCCCTCTTCTGTTGATCAACGATGACGCAGCCTGCGGACCAGACGGTCCCCGAGCGACTGCACGAGCTGCACGAACACAATCAGTATCACCACCACCAGCAGCATGACTTCCGGCAGAAAGCGCTGGTAGCCGTAGCGTATGCCCAGGTCGCCCAGTCCGCCGCCGCCGATGGCGCCGGCCATGGCCGAATAGCCGACCAGGCTGACGAAGGTGATCGTGAGTCCGGCGACGATGCCCGGGAACGCTTCCGGCACCAGCACCTTCCAGACGATTTGCCAGGTGGTTGCGCCCATGGCCTGCGCGGCTTCGATCAGGCCGCGATCGACTTCGGCCAGCGAGGCTTCGACCAGGCGCGCGACGAAGGGCGCGGCGGCGATGGTCAGTGGCACGACGGCGGCGGCGGTGCCGATCGACGAGCCGACCAGCAAGCGCGTGAATGGAATTACCGCCACCAGCAGGATGATGAACGGCGTCGAGCGCACCGCATTCACCAGCAGTCCCGCAATGCGATTGAATCCGGGGCTGGGCAGGATGCCGCGCCCATCGGTCAGATACAGCAGGATGCCGAGCGGCACGCCGACGGCCGCGCCGAGCACGCCCGAGATGCCGACCATCACCAGGGTTTCCCAGAACGCGGACAGGAACAGATCGAGCATTTCAGAGGACATGGTTGAGCTCCTCGATAGTCACGCCGCGCTCGCGGAAGAACGCGGTGGCGCGGCCAACATCGGCCGCCTCGCCGGAAGCCAGCACCGCCAGCGAACCAAAGGCCTGGCCCTGGATTTCATCGATCTGCCCATGCAGGATCGAAAAGTCGATGCCGAAGCGGCGCACCGCCTCGGACAGCAGCGGCTCATCCACGCCAGCGCCGGTGAAGGCAAAGCGGAACAGATGGTCGCGCCCGGCGCCGGCCTGCGTTTGCGCCAGGCGCGCACGCAGCCGCTCCAGCAAGCCGCGCGGCAATTCCTGCGCGATCACATCGCCGATCAGGGCGCGCGTGACTTCATGCCTGGGCTCACGGAACACATCGAGCACATTGCCCGACTCGATCACCCTGCCCGCATCCATCACCGCGACCCGGTCGCACACCGCCTTGATCACTTCCATCTGATGCGTGATCAATACGATGGTGAGATTCAGCTCGCGGTTGATCCTGCGCAGCAGCTCGAGTATCGAGCGCGTGGTTTCCGGATCGAGCGCCGATGTCGCTTCGTCCGACAGCAGCAGCTTCGGTTGATTCGCCAGCGCCCGCGCGATGCCCACGCGCTGCTTCTGGCCACCGCTGATCTGCGCCGGATAGCGCTGACGGTAATCCGACAGGCCAACCAGCTCCAGGAGCGGCGGCACGCGCTTTTTGATTTCCTCGCGCGGCACGCCGGCCAGCTCCAGCGGCAAGGCGACGTTGTCTTCGACGGTGCGCGAAGACAGCAGATTGAAATGCTGGAAGATCATGCCGATGTCGCGGCGCGCGGCGCGCAGTTCGGCTGGCGCCAGCGCGGTCATGTCGCGACCGTCGATGACGATGCGTCCCTCGCTGGGACGATTCAGGAGATTCAGCGTGCGCACCAGGGTGCTCTTGCCGGCGCCGCTCTTGCCGATGATGCCGAAGATCTCGCCGCGCGCGATCGACAGGCTGACATCCCGGACCGCGTCCACCGTGCCATGGCTGGCGGCGAAGCGTTGAGAAACCGATTGAATTTCGATCATGGGAGAAAACGACGGGCCGCTTCATGACGGCCCGGCGATGGTTGCGAATTGCGAAATCGCAAATTCTAGCCTGTGTGCAGCGCCTGCCTTCAGGCTTTTTTCGCGAAAGCTTATGCCGAGGGCGAATTTGCCGTGTCGCCCGCAGCAACGCAATAACAATTCTTGCCCAGGCGCTTGGCCTGGTACATCGCGCTGTCGGCCCGCGACAGCAAGGCACCGATGGCCTCGTTCGCATCCGGCTCGTGCAGCGCAATGCCGATCGATCCACTCAAGCTCACCGTTGCGGCCCGCAATACAAAGGGTTGCCGCAGTTGCGCCAGCAGCTTTGCCGCCACCTCGATCGCATCGTCGGCGCTGCTCAGCATTTCCAGCAGCACCACGAATTCGTCGCCGGCCAGCCGCGCCACGGTGTCGGTACGGCGCACCGTGCCGACGATGCGATGCGCGAGCAAGCGCAGCAGCTCGTCGCCGGCGTCATGGCCGTAAGCGTCGTTGACGCCCTTGAAACCATCGAGATCCAGGAAGAACACCGCCAACGGCTTGCCGATGCGGCGTGCGCGGGCAACAGCCTCGGGCATCGTCTGCATCAGAGCGCGGCGGTTCGGCAGATCGGTCAGCGTATCGCGATTGGCCATGCCTTCCAGCGATGCATGCAGCATCTTGCGTTCGGTGATGTCATGCATGAAGACAACGAACAGATGGCTGTTGCGGCGCGGGACATGGCCGATCGATATCTCGACCGCGATCTCTTCGCCGTCGCGGCGAAGCACCGGCATGTCCCGGCGATGGTTGATCAGCTCGGATTCGCCGCTTGCCACGAAGCGCGCGAGCTCGCTCAGCCAGCTGGCGCGCATATCCTCCACCAGCAGCAGCTCGGGCAGCGACTTGCCGAAGGTCTCGCTCCTGCGCCAGCCGAGCAGGCGTTCTGCCTGTTCATTCCATTCCAGGATCAGGGCGCGCTCATCGATGGCGATGAAGGCATCGTTGGCGTTGTGCAGCATCGCGCGCAGCTCGGCTTCGCTTTCCTGCAGTTGCAACTGGATTTGCTGCTGACGTTCCAGCGCCTGCTGCAATTGCTCGGCCTTGGCGGCAAGTTCAGTGGTGCGCTCGCCCACCGTGCGTTCCAGGCTCTCATTGAGCCCGTGCAGGGCTTCCAGGTGACGCTGCTCGCGCTCGGCATTCGCGGCCAGCGTGGAAGACAGCAGATGCATTTCATGAAAGTCGCTGACGATGGGAATCCGGGCCGATCGGTCCAGACTGTGCCGCTCGATGGCGACAGACAAACGGTGCAGCGGCCGCGCCATGTGCCGCGCGAACAGCCAGCCGAGCGTGCCGAGCAGAAGCGTCAGTACGATGCCGGCGGCAGCGATGGTGCCCTGCAGCGCGCGGAAGTCGGCCAACGCCATCGCATAGGGCTGGCGCACCAGCACCGCCCATTTCAGGCTCGGCCCTTCGATGTTGGCGCCGGTCATGGCATAGCCCGTGAGATAACGCTGGCCATCGACGGTCTCCACCAGGGCGCCATTCCTGCCCGCCATCGCTTCATGGAAGCTTTGCGCGGCAATGGTCTTTTCCTCCATGCCTTGCGGTCCGAGAAGAATCATGCCGTCATCCCTGACGACGAAGATCTCGGTCTGGTACTGGTCGCGCACTGGGGCCAGCAGCGTGCGCGCCATGCGCCGCGCCCAGTTCCAGCTCAGGTGCACCGCCAGAACACCGCGCGGCGTGCCGTCGCTGCCGGCGACCGGCGAAGCAATGTCGACGAAACGCCAGGGATCGGGGTGCTGCGGGAGCTTTTCGGCCAGAAGCATGGCCGGGTGGTAATCGAAGACCTTGACGCCGCCGCTGGAATCGTGGAACCAGTTGCGGCCGCTGACATCCGCGCCTTCCAGCGTCTTGCCGGTGGCGGCAAATACCAGGCCGTCGGGCCGGGCCAGGCCGATCCAGGCGTAATCAGGTTCGGTCGCCTGCAGGCTTTCCAGCGCCATGCGGGCTTCGGCCGGGCTGCGCGCGTCGCGCACTTCAGGCAACTGCGCCAAGAAGCTCACATCGCTGACGGCCGCGCGCATGCGCCGGTCCAGCGAATCGCGCATCTGCCAGGCGATCTGCTGCAGGCGCACCGCCGATTGACGCTGTGCATAGTTGCGGGCGAAATGGTCGATCAGCCCTGTCAGCGCCAGCACGGTCACAAGCACTGTCGCACTGATGCTCAGCGTGATCATGGACGTCAGTCGCGGTCGATGCGGCGCGGGGGTATATGGCATGGGAGGAAAGAGAAAGCGGCAAGCGCCGTTGCGCAAGGCCGAAAGCGCCGGCGATTATAGCAACCCCGTCCTTGACTATCGGTTTCTGGAACCCGATACCCGCTGCATCATTATTCGTTTCAAAAACAAAAATGCCCGCCGGGCGGCGGGCATCATCACGAAAGCGCGAAAGAGCAGGATCAGCGCTGGCCGGTCATGCGTTCCCAGCCGTGACGCACTGCCGCCTTGAAGCGGTTCCAGTCGCTGCCGGGATACCGGGTCTGCCAGTCGCTGCGGGCATTGGTTTCAATGTCGTCCCAGGAACGGCCCTGGTAGCGATTGTCCGAAGCCAGCGTCGAACCATACTGGTAGGCCGGTTGATAGTCCTCATAACGGCCGCCGAGGCTGGCGTAGTTGCTGTCATAGTCGCTGCGCCAATCGGTGTCGTAACCCGACATCGCGCCTGTCATGCCGGCCGTGCTGGTACCGGTGCCGGTGGCGTAGGAACCGGTGGTGCCGGTGCTCCCGTAGGTGGAACCGGTGCTGGATCCGGTCATGCGATCCCAGCCATGGCGTACCGCGGCCTTGAAACGCTCCCAGCTGCTGCCCGGATAGCGGGTTTCCCAGTCGCTGCGGGCATTGGTTTCAATGTCATCCCAGGAACGGCCCTGGTAGCGGCTGTCGGAAGCCAGCGTCGAGCCGTACTGGTAGGCCGGTTGGTAATCCTCATAGCGGCCGCCAAGCTTGGCGTAGTTGGTGTCGTAATGGCTGCGCCAATCGGTGTCGTAACCGGACATGGAGCCAGTCATGCCAGTAGAACGGGTGGTGCCTCCGTCGCGCTGCACGTCGACAACGGTCTCGCGCACGGTGTCCGAGACTTTCTGCGTATCGGTCGTGGCGGTTTTGCCGACCACGACTTCTTCCACCACACGCGCCGTCTTGTTGACCACCGCTTTCTCCGCGGTTTCGCGCACTTCAATGGTCTTGTCCTGGAACGCGGCGAGATCCGCTTCGGATGCCGGACGGTCCACCGGGCGGCGCTCGATGTTGGCATGCTCTTCGCGCAGGGTCACGGACTCATTGACCGGCGTTTCCTGGGTGCGGGCCACGACGCGCACCGTGCCGAGGTCGACCTGGCGCTTGCCCACTTCAAGCTCTTCCTTGACCACCGGGATCACGCGCTCGCGTTCACGCGCCACTTCATCCGCGGTGTACGGCGCGGCATCGCTGCGATAGCCCTCGTAGCCGCCGCTGCGCCATTCGGCGACGCGCTTTTCGATATCAACCGCTCCCACCGCTGCCAGCGCTTCGCGCGCCATCTGCACCCGGGATTCATCGTCCACGGTCACCGCCACCACGGCACCGCCGCGACGAACCGCCTCGGAATAATGGCCGGCCTCGTCATGGTCCGGACCGAAGATGTCGGCGAAGAAGTTGCGCACGCTTTCCATGAAGCCGACGTCATGACCGGTGGTCGTGGTGCTGGTGGTGCTGGTGGTGCCCATGGTGCCGGTGGTATCGCTGATGTCCGCGCTGTGAGCCTGGACCTGCACATCGTTGCTGGAAAATCCGCGCGCGATCAATTCCTGCCGCGCCTGTTCCGCGTGGCTGTAGGTGTCGAATACGCCAATGACTGTCTGGTTCATTTCGTCGCTCCTTTTCGTTGAATTGCCGTTTGGGTGTTGCCTTGCGCGATCAATGCGACTATTCAGCCTTCCAGCTTCCGCTGTCTGCGTCATACCGCTCGACGACCGCCTCTTCCCGCCTTACCGTTGCCTGCTGCGTGCTGCTTCCGGCCACCCGGCGCGTGGTAATGCGCACTTCTTCCACGAGAACCAGGTGCGTGGTGACGACTTCCCTGAACACCGGTATCACCAGCGTGTCGCCTTCCTGCCGCGGCTCGGACTTGCCTTCCACGACGCGGTTGACCGGCACCCGGGTAACACTGACTTCTTCCTGCTGCAGCGGCACGTCGAAGGTCTGCACATCCTCGTGCACGATCTTCCTGACGCGCACTGCGCCGGTGTTCACTTTGACCTTGTCCACTTCGAGCCGTTCCTCTACCACTGGCAACACCTGCTCTGCGCCGGTTGCGGAGGACGGCGCATCGCCGGGAAGGGAAGCTTTGCCTTTCTGCTCGTTCATGGTTGTGGCCATCCAGCTCTTGAGAGTGGCCATTCTTCACCTACTCCCGCTGCGGCGTAATCAGACGAAGGCTTCAAACGCTGTAAGCAGATTCTTACGCTCGACAGCACCGACACATCCGGTTACCAGAATGCGCGCTCTCCGATGCGCCATGGCGGAGGAAACGCGGTTTAATGGTCGCCCCGATCGCAGACATGCGAAGACATGTGGAGACATGCAATGAACAGCTTGCGCAACACCCTCGTTGGGCTGACGCTGCCGATCGTGCTGCTGGCAAGCACGCCGGCCATGGCGCGCATCGATACCGGCATGCCCATGGCAATGCAGGGTACTTCGCCGGGCTATCCGTATCCGCCACCAGGCTATGTGTCGCCGCCGCCGCGCTTTCTCGATCCGCCGCCGCCAGCCTATGTCTATCCACCCGGTGCGCCGGTCTATCCACAGCCGGGTTATGGCTATCCCGCGCCCGGCTATGTTTATCCTTATCCGCCGCCCGGCTACGGCTATCCGCGGCCCATGCATCCGCCCTACCCGCGCCATCCGCCGCCACCGGACTGGCGCGATCACGACCGCGACCGTGACGGCGTCCCCGACCGCTGGGATCGCCGGCCGGACGATCCCTGGCGGCGCTAGTGTCCTTGGCGAGCCGCGCTTGCGCGTCTGCAATGCCCGGGTTATCGTCGCCATCCCCGCGGCGCGTGGCGCCGCATTGCCTGGAATGCGCGATGAATCAAGAGATCTGTGACATGAGCGCCGCCGCGATGGCGGCGGAAATCCGCGCCGGCCGCCTGTCGGCGCGCGAAACGATGGCAGCCCATCTGGCGCGCATCGACGCCTTGAACCCGACGCTCAATGCGATCGTTACACTCCATGCCGAACAAGCGCTCGCCGCCGCGGCAGCAGCCGATGAAGCGCAGGCACAGGGCAAGCCGCTCGGTCCGTTGCACGGCTTGCCGGTGGCGCACAAGGACCTGTTCATGACGCAGGGCATGCGCACCACCTTCGGCTCGAAGGTGCACGAGCATTTCGTGCCGAGCCGCAGCGCACTGCTGGTGGAGCGGCAGCAGGCCGCCGGCGCGATCAGCATCGGCAAGACCAACACGCCCGAATTCGGCGCCGGCTCGCAAACCTTCAACGCGGTGTTCGGCGCGACCCGCAATCCCTACGACATCAGCAAGACCTGCGGCGGCTCATCCGGCGGCTCGGCCGTGGCGCTGGCCACCGGCATGGTCGCGCTGGCTGATGGCACCGACATGGGCGGTTCGCTGCGTTGCCCGGCGAACTACTGCAACATCGTCGGCCTGCGTCCCTCGGTCGGACGGGTGCCGGAATTTCCGGTGCAGAACGGCTGGGGCAGTCTGTCGGTGAATGGGCCGATGGCGCGCAGCGTGGCTGATCTTGCGCTGTACCTGTCGGTGCTTGCCGGTTACGACGCGCGAGACCCGCTATCCATCAGCGAGGATGGCGCGATCTTCCGCGCGCCGCTGGAAGCCGACATGCGCGGCAAGCGCATCGCCTGGTGCCCGGACTTCGGCGGTCTGCCGGTGGATGCGGAAGTCGCGCGCGTGCTCGATGCGCAGCGACGCGTGTTCGAGGATCTCGGCTGCATTGTCGAAGACGCCTGCCCGGACTTTCGCGATGCGCACGAGATCTTCATGACACTGCGCGCCTATGCGTTCGAACTGCAGTTCGGCGCAATCCTGGACCGGCATCCCGGCATGCTGAAGGACACCGTGGTCTGGAACATCGAAGCCGGCCGCAAGCTGAGCGCGCCACAGTTGGCGCGCGCGGAAAAGCTGCGCACGGCGCTGTTCATCCGCATGCATCGCTTCATGGAGACCTTCGATGCCATCGTCGCGCCGGTGAACCAGGTGCCGCCATTCGATATCGACCAGCCTTATGTAGACGAGATTGCCGGCGTGAAGATGGAGAATTACATCGACTGGATGCGCTCGTGCTATCTCGTCAGCGTCACCACGCACCCGGCCATGTCGGTGCCGGCCGGCTTCACCGCAGGCGGCTTGCCGGTGGGCATACAGCTCATCGGACGGCATCGCGGCGAATGGGAGTTGCTGCGCATGGCGGGGGCGTTCGAGGCGGTGAATGGCACGGGGCGTGTCAGGCCGAGGCTTGATCTGTGATGCCTGGTGCAGGGCGATGCGCGGCGCACCAGGCGATGCTGCGGGGAGTAATCGATGGCAGCGCTTGGGTGGACCGATCGGGCGGACCGATTGGCTCGGGCGCACGAGTGGAAGGCGGACCAATGGACGCTGGACCAATCGCAGGGTTGTCAGCTCGCCCGCGTCGAGTTGATCATCTCCATGTAAGCCCCATTCTCTTGCGAGCCCAGCTCCCACAGTGCTTGCATCACCTCGGTTTTACCTTGAAAGAACGCGTGTGCCAGTGCAGCAGAGCCTTCGCAGTCAACCTGGTCCACGCTGGCGCCCAGACGCACCAGCGCACGCACCGTCGAGAGATGGCCTGCCGCGGCGGCATGCATCAGCGCGGTAGCGCCGTTTTTATTGGAAGCGTCCGGAGCCGCTCCCAGACGCACCAGCTGCTCTACCGTGTTGGTTTGACCGCGGTGGGCTGACCACATCAACGCAGTTCGACCATCCAGGTCCGATGCATTCACCTCGAGACCGCGTTTGCTCAGTGCCAACACCATGGCGGTTTGGCCTTCCCTGGCAGCAATCATCAATACGTTCATGCCCGCACCATTGACGATGCCCAGATCGGCGTTCAGTTCCAGTAGCGCCTCCATCATCGCGAGATCGCCGTTGAAGGCTGCATGCGACAGTGCGCTCTTGCCGTAATGACCGCGTGCATTGACCGAAACGCCTTCCTTCACGAGTGCTCGTACCGTTGCAACGTGACCGTTCGCAGCGGCAGCGATCAACGCAGCCTCCTTTTCCGTAGGCGCTGCATTCTTGCATGCCTGCGTTCCTATCAGCTCCAGAACGATTTCCGTTCGTCCGGTTCCGGCCGCAAGCATCAGCGCAGTCTCGCCTTTTGCATTGGCTGCATGCAAGCTTGCACCTAATTCCACCAATGCCCGTACGACTCCAACATCATTGTTTTGGATTGCACGCAGCAACACCGTTTCGCCCTTCTCGTCGACAGCTTCCATTTGCGCGCCCAATGCCACCATCTCCCTCAGCATGACAACATTGCGGGCGTCTGCAGCCGCCATCAGCGGCGTTTCCCCATGCCAGTGGGGAGCATTCACTTGGGCGCCCAGCCTAACCAACTCCCGCAACATGGCGATGTTGCCGTTCCGCGCTACTGAATAGTTCAAAACGTTATAGCCGGCGGAGGAAAATGCGCGCGGGTCAACACCAGCACGAACGAGCGCCTGCACGTATTCAACCTTTCCGTCATCGGCCATGAAAGTTAGCAAATCCCACGCTTTAATAGTTTGTTGCCATTGCCCCTGTCTAGCGCTTGCCGGCAGCCAGCTGTTCAGCAAACGTTCCAGCAGCTTTGCATCCCTGGCCTGCTCTTCAGCGCTGAGCGCTTGCATATGCGCGGGGCTCGCATCGCTCGTCGCATCGGATGTGGACGCGGCAGATGCCGGCGTTGACGACGATGGTGAAGGTGAGTTAGTTGCACCGCTGTCCGGCAGCGACGGCCGCGAGTGCAATGTCGGCATCTTGCCGGGCGTTGCCACCATGCTGGTGGGCACGTCCGTTATCAGGCTTGCGCTTGCCGCCGCAGGGCCGACCGAAGCGGGGTTTTTGTGCAGCGGCGCGGTGCGCACGTTGGTGAATGTTTCGGACTGCGGATGAATCGAAGAGTTGGGCGTAAGGGAATACGAAGAGTCCATAAGTTGTTTTCCTTGGGATCGCGACAGCGAGGATGGATATGGCCATGCAGCAAATCAGGCGACCGTTCGTGGCAATACGACCTCGACGGTTCAGAAGGGCGAACAAGGTTTAACAAACGGATATCGAACAGCGGCTATTGATCAGATACCGGACATGCCCGCACCGCTGACGGCTGATGTGCATGAACACGACCGCCTGCAGAATTGCGCTGCCCGATGCATCAGCCGGCGCTGCAGGAAATCGATGCATACACGGCTCGCGAGGAGCATCCAGGGTTTGCAGAGGGGAAAGGAAGGAAAAGGCAGGAACGTGAACGTGCGCGCGCCATGATCACGCAGGCTTGCGAAGGCGGGAAGGCGGCGGGTCTGGTCAGAGGGTCACGCAAGAGGGTCACGCCGCAGCTTCAGGCATCCTCAACCCAATTCGCATCCTGCCCCAGCGACTCGATCGCCACGCGAATCGCTTTCGCCGAGAAACCGCGGTAGGCCAGAAAGCGGTAAATCTTCATTTTCAATTCCGGCGTCATGCCGGTCTTCTGCAACTGCGTCTTGAACTTCGCCGCCGCATGAATCACCCGCTCTTCTTCCGGTTCAAGCTGGCGCACCTGTTCCTTCGCCATATCGGCGTCGATGCCCTTTTGCCGCAGCGTCATCTCGATACGCATATTGCCCGCGCGCTTGGCAATGCCGCGTGAACGCAGCTCGGCGAAGCGCTCGTCGTTCTGGTAGTTGTTGCCGATGACGAAGGCCATCGCATCCTCGATCTCATCCGCTGCATAGCCGCGGCGCTCGAGGCGGGAACGCAGCGTCGCGGCGCTGTAGTCCTGGCGCGCCAGCAGCGATACCGCATAGGCCTTGGCCGATTGCTGCGGCTTGTCGCGGCCGGCTTCGGCTTCGGAGCCCTTGCGCCTGCGCCGATCGGATGTGCGGGTGATCTCGGGCGCGGCGCTTTCCCTGCCCTCCTCGCCATTGTCCGGCAAGGCTTCGGGACGGCCGGAGTTGCGATTGTTGATAGGCATGGCGTACATCCCGGTGGAAAAGCGATGCGCGATCATACTGCATCGGCTCGCAGGCATTGGTTGCCCTGCCTGGCGCTGCAAACAGGTTTCAGGCCAGCATGCCGCTGTAAATGCGCGTGGCCATCAAGCCCGCCGCGCCATGGTGCAAGGCCGGCGCCATCAGCCGCGACAGCAGGTCCATGCGTTCCTCGCGGCTTTCCATCTCGGCCAGCCGGTCTTCCAGGAGGCGCAGCTCGGCGCTGAATTCATCCACCGCAGTGGCCGGCGCACGCTGGCCGCGTGACCTCAACACGCCGCGCGCGCGCGCATTGGCCGGCGTCGTTGGCTGTTCCAGCATGCGCGAACGCGCGCGGAAGCTCAGTTCGCGTGGCGCGCCTTGCCAGTCGCCGGCGATCCACTCGCGGATGGCCGTCATTTCATAGCCGGTGAATACGCCGAACATGCGTGCGCCGGGTCCATCGATCAAGCGCCAGAAGCGGCTCTGCTGCGGGTCCTCGTTACGCCGGATCCAGCCGTGCTGCTGCAGCGCCTCGAGGAAGGCCGGCACCTGCTGCGGTTCGGCCAGCCAATCGTTGACGGTGCGTCCGGCGATGCGGCAGTAATCGGAATGCGCCTCGCGGCCGACCTGGCTCTTCGCGGCAAGTATCGCTTCGACTTCGCGCTGCAGATCGAATTCGCGGATGACCGAATTCGTGCTCGCGCCCAGCATGTTGAGCTTGTAGCCGCGCGCCACTCGCGCAAGAAAATCGGAACGATCGCCTATGCGCGGCATCATTTCGAGCAGGCCATCCAGGGCTTTGCGCGCATGGCCGCTGTCGGCATTGTCGACGGTGACATGCAGCGTGAAATACATCGGGTCGATGCCGAGCTCGTCGAGTTCATAGGCGCAGATTAGGAGATGCAGCGGCAACTGCTCGTAGCCGAGATTGAAACCGATGATTTCGGGCAGGAAGCGTTCCGCATGCTGTGCCAGCGCCAGCTGAATCGCACCCTGCACGAAGTTGGCTTCGGGCAGCGCTTCCCAACGTTCGCAGCCATGCGCGGCCAGCAGACGCTTGAACAGCAGCACATGGTTGCGTTCAGGCACGCCATTGCCCAGTTCCTCAAGATAAATACGGATCAGCGGCAACAGACGTGCATCGTTCCAGCGCCGCGTCAATCCATACAGCCAGGCGCCATCGACCAGCTTGGTCGGCGCCACGCCTTTGAGAAAGTGCAGTGCATGCGCCTTGCCGGAGAAATAGGCGCGCGGCGCGCCATTGCGGCGTGCCGCCAGGTATTCGCGATACTGACGCCCTACCTGCTGGGTACTGCCCAATATCCATTCCGGGATGTCGGCCGGATCGGCCGGCAGGTCACAGGGCAGCGCATCGGCCAGCTCGAGCTGCCGCTCCAGGTATTCGACGGCGCTGTGCAACGCGGAAGGCTCGGGATCTTCCCGCAGCAGTGCAAAGTACACATCGCGCGAAGGCGCATCGCTGGCGCGTTCCGGCGTGGACAGCGACAGGCATTGCAGGGCTTCGGGCAAGGCTTTCGACAGGCTTGGACTCAACATGGTGTGTGTTCCGCGGTTGCATGTGCGCCGGAATATTTCCCGCCGGCTGTATTTATCGACAAACAGTAACCGAATTATGGTGAGGAAGACATGCAGCAACAATCGGCGTACTTCGCCAAACAGGGTCGGACGATGCCTACACGCGCGATGCGCAGTTTTCCGATTGCGGCGCGGCAAGCGGAATTGTTCGCCTTGCAGTGCTCTCTTAAGTCGAACGATCCCGGAAACGGTATTGATCCCAGGACTGCCCTATGCAGGAGGATGCGATGCAGTTGATCACCTGGAACATTCAGTGGGGACGCGGCTGCGATGGTCGTGTCGATCTGCAACGCATCGTCGATGAGGCGCGCAAGCTGGCTGACTTCGATGTGCTATGCCTGCAGGAAGTGGCGGACAACTTTCCAGCGCTCGATGGTTCAAGCGGAGAAGATCAGTTCCGCATGCTGGCCGAGCTGCTGCCCGGTTATCTGGCCTTCAATGGCTATGGCATTGATCTGCCGGCCCTGGACGGGTCGCGCAAACGCTTCGGCAACATGATCCTGTCGCGGCTCCCGGTGCGTCAGGTGTTCCGGCACTCGCTGCCGGCGCCGGCCGATGCGAGCACGCAAACCATGGGACGCATGCTGCTCGAAGCCGTGATTGAAGCGCCGTTCGGGCTCGTGCGCGTGATGACGACGCATCTCGAATACTATTCGGCCGCGCAACGCACCGCGCAGGTCGAAGCGGTGCGCGCAATTCAGGCGGAAGCCTGCGCACAGTCGCGGCACTTCTTTCCTTTCGACACTTCTGAAGGCACGTTCCAGAGTCTGCCCCGCCCGGCATCGGCGATTCTCACCGCCGACTTCAATTACAAGCCGAGCGATGCGCTGCACCGGCATATGCAATTGCCCTTCGGCGATGGCGCGCAGCCGTTTATTGATGCCTGGGAAAGCCGCTGGCCCGGCGTACCGCATCCGCCGACGCTGGGCGTATGGGACCGCGAGCAATGGCCCGAAGCCTATACGAGCGATTTCATCTATGTCACGCGGGATCTCGCGCCCCGGATCGTGGATGTGAAGGTGGATGGACAAATCAAAGCTTCGGATCATCAGCCGGTGATGATCCGGCTGGAGTAGCGGGCAGCGGCGGATCGATGCCTCTTCGGAGCTTAGGCTGCGTAGCTGCGTAGGTTGGGCTGGCAAGCCCAACATCGGGCTTCCGCGAGCCGCGAGCATGTTGTGCTTCCTTCGTCAGCCCAACCTACGCATATTTACGGGTCTTCAACCCTCAAACGAAATCCGGCCCGATCAGATCGATGCGGTCGGTGCAGAGCGCATCTACGCCCCAGCTGAACAATTCCCGCGCCCGTTCCGGCTCATTGACCGTGTAGCAGAACAGCGCATACCCGGCATCCTTGATTTCCCTTGCCAGCTCGGGCGTGAGCTTCGCATGGCTGGTGTGCAGCGCGACCGCGTCGATGGCGCGCATGCGCTCACGCCAGTCTTCCGGCACTGCGGAAAACAAATGCGCGCGCGGTATCTCCGGCGCGACTTCATGTGCCGCGCGCAAGGCCTCATGCGAGAAGGATGAGATCAGCGGCACCAGCGCATCCGGCTCGTCGCGACCGGCCGCGGCCTGCGCGCCCAATGCCGCCAGCGCGCGCTGCAGCGTGGCCGTGGCGATGCGCCCGGTCTCGATTGCATGCCCCGGCGCCGGCTTGATTTCCACGTTCATCCAGATGCGGTTGGCAAAGCAGAAGTCGATCGCCTCGGCAAAGCGCGGTACCGGTTCGCCGGCAAACGCCGGCGAGAACCAGCTCCCCGCATCCATGCTCGCCAGCAGCTTGGCGCTGGTTTCGGCGACATTGCCGCTGCCCGGCACGGTGCGGCCGAAAGCCGGGTCGTGCATGAGCACAGGCACATGGTCGACTGACAGCATCACATCGAATTCGACCGCGCGAAAGCCGCGCTCGAAGCCGGCGCGCAAGCCGGCGATGGTGTTTTCCGGCGCCAGCGTGCCGCCGCCGCGATGCGCGGCGATCCGATACGGATAAGTCCACATGGTTTGGTCTCCTTGTGCTGCGTTTCAGCTACCGATGCGGCGGCTGCTGGCGGCATCGAACCAGTGCAGGGCTGCCGCATCGAAGCCGGCCGACACCCGTTCACCGCTGGCAACCTTCGCATCGGCCGGTGCGCGCAGCACCAGCGCCTGGCCGCCGACGCGGCCGTGCACCAGCAGGTCCGCGCCCAGCGCTTCGACCATCTCGACATCGATGTTCATGCCGGGGCGGCCCAATATCAGATGCTCGGGCCGCACGCCGAGGATGCACTCGGATACGCCACGCGGCGCCTCGCCCGCAGGCAGCGCGATCGCATCGCCGTCGAGCAGGAAACGCGCGCCGCCCGCCTCCACCCGGCCCGGCAGCAAATTCATCGGCGGCGAGCCGATGAAGCTGGCGACAAACGTAGTGGCCGGCTGCGCATACACTTCCGCCGGCGTGCCGATCTGTTCGGCGCGCCCGGCGTTCATCACGATCATGCGCTGGCCCAGGGTCATTGCCTCGACCTGGTCATGCGTCACATACAGGCTGGTGGTGCCGAGCGCGCGATGCATCTTCTGGATCTCCAGCCGCATCTGCACCCGCAGTTTCGCATCGAGATTCGACAGCGGTTCGTCGAACAGGAACACCGCCGGCTCACGCACGATGGCACGTCCCATCGCCACGCGCTGGCGCTGGCCGCCGGAAAGCTGGCGCGGCGTGCGCTGCAGCAGCGCGCCTAGTTCCAGGATCTTCGCCGCCTTCTGCACCCGCGTATCAATGTCGGACTTGGTGAACTTGCGGATCTTCAAGCCGTAAGCCATGTTGTCGTACACGCTCATGTGCGGATACAGCGCGTAGTTCTGAAACACCATCGCAATGTCGCGGTCCTTGGGCTCGAGCGCATTGACCACGCGCTCGCCGATGACGATGTCGCCGCCGGTGACTTCCTCCAGTCCGGCAACCATGCGCAGCAGCGTCGACTTGCCGCAGCCGCTTGGTCCGACCAGCACGATGAATTCGCCGTCGGCGATATCGACATCGATGCCGTGGATCACATCGACCGCCTTCGCACCGCGGCCGTAACTCTTCCTGATGTCCTTCAGATGCACCTGCGCCATGCTTGTTCCCGCTTTCTATTTTTCCGAGTCGACCAGGCCCTTGACGAACCAGCGCTGCATCACGACCACTACCAGTCCGGGCGGCAGCATCGCCAGCATCAGCGTGGCCATCACCAGGTTCCATTCGATGGCCGCGTCCCCGCCGGTGATCAGGCGACGAATGCCGATGCCGATCGGGTACATGCTTTCATCGGTGGCGATCAACAGCGGCCACAGATACTGGTTCCAGCCATAGATGAACATGATCACGAACAGCGCCAGCAGATTGGTGCGCGACAGCGGCCACAGCACATCGATGAAGAAACGCATCGGCCCGGCGCCATCGATGCGCGCGGCCTCGGCCAGCTCATCGGGTACTGTCAGGAAGAATTGCCGGAACAGGAAGGTCGCGGTGGCTGAGGCCATCAGCGGTATCGATAGACCGGCGTAACTGTTGAGCATGCCGAGGTCGGACACCACCTGGTAGGTCGGCGTGATGCGCACTTCCACCGGAAGCATCAGCGTGATGAAGATCATCCAGAAGAACAGGCCGCGCCCCGGAAAGCGGAAATAGACCAGCGCGAAGGCCGAGAGCATCGAGATCGCGATCTTGCCGAAGGCGATCATCAGTGCCGAGAGCAGCGTGACCCACATCATGCGGCCGACCGATGCCACCGCGGTATTGCCGGATGCGCCGGAACCGAGCACCTGCGCATAGTTGTGCAGCATCTGTGTGCCAGGCACCAGCGACAGCGGCGAAGCCGTGGCCTGTTCCGCGGTCTGGGTGCTGGCGATGAAGGCGACATACACCGGAAAGGCGACGATCAGCACACCCAGCAGCAGCACCAGGTGGGACAGCAGATCGAGCCCGGGACGCTTTTCTATCATGCGTACTGCACCTTTCTTTCAACGTAGCGGAACTGGATCACGGTCAGCAGGATGACCACTGTCATCAGGATCACCGACTGCGCGGCCGAGCCGCCGAAGTCGCCGCCCTTGAAGCCATCCTGGAACACCTTGTACACCAGGATCTCGGTATCCTTGCCCGGCCCGCCCGAGGTGGTCGCTTCGATGATGCCGAAGGTATCGAAAAAGGCATAGACGATGTTGATGACGAGCAGGAAGAAGGTGGTCGGCGACAGCAGCGGAAACGCGATCGTGAAGAAGCGCCGCACCGGACCGGCGCCATCGATGGCCGCGGCTTCAATCAGCGATTTCGGTATCGCCTGCAGGCCGGCAAGGAAGAACAGGAAGTTGTAGCTGATCTGCTTCCAGGTCGCCGCGATCACGATCAGCAGCATGGCCTGCGTGCCATTCATCGTGTGGTTCCATTCGATGCCGACGGCGCGCAGCGCATGGGTGAGAAGTCCCAATGTCGGGCTGAGCAGGAACATCCACAACACGCCGACCACGACCGGCGACACCGCATACGGCCAGATCAGGAAGCTGCGATAAATCGCCGAGCCGCGCACGATGCGGTCGGCGAAGGCTGCGAGCATCAGCGAGATCGACATGCCCAGCACTGCTACCGAAACCGAAAACACCGCGGTGGTGCGGAAAGATTGCAGATAGTTGTCGTCATGCCAGAGCGCGGCGAAGTTCTCCATGCCGACGAATTGCGTGCTGCCGCCGAAGGCATCCTGCAGCAGCACCGATTGATACAGCGCCTGCGCGGCGGGCCAGAAGAAGAACAGCAGGGAAACGATGATCTGCGGCGCAATCAGCGCATAAGGCAGCCAGGCAGAGCGGAAGCGGGCGCGTTTTTCCATCGGAATAGCGGTTGGCGCCGGTGCCGGCCGGCTGGGAGCATGACCGCGCAGGAAGGCTTGCTCGTGTCGCGGAGTTGCCGAAATATAACTGACGAAACCTGACGGTGCAATCGCGTCGCGCAAGGTATGACACTTCGAAGTGCTTGCCGGCGGAGTCCAGAATACAAACTCTGCTTGCGCGTGAGCATTCGTAGGGTGGGCGCGAGCCCACGCGTCTGCTCGCACAACCGAAACGCGTGGGCTCGCGCCCACCCTGCGCGCGGATTCACCGCGCGAACAAACGCTTGCCGATTGCTACAAGAGCCATCACGATACCGCCCGCGATCACGCCGACGATCACATTGCCGCCGACCGACACCAGTGAGCCGAGCAGATTGCCGATGCCGGGCAGCGCATCGACATGATGCTTCGCGCCATGCAAGAGCCGGCCGAGCGGCGGCAAGCCATGCACCAGGATGCCGCCGCCGACCATGAACATCGCCGCGGTTCCGGCCACCGACAGCAGCTTCATCAGCCACGGCGCAAAACTGAGCAGGGCCGCGCCGACCGCGCGCAGCAAGCGCGCCCCGCCCTCGCCGCGACGGCGGCTGAGATACAGGCCGGCATCATCGAGCTTCACGATCGCCGCGACGAAGCCGTACACGCCTATGGTCATGAGGATCGCAATGCCGACCATCACCACAATCTGCGTGGACAGCGCCGCGCCAGCGACGGTGCCGAGTGTAATGGCGATGATCTCGGCCGACAGGATGAAGTCGGTCCTTACCGCGCCGCTGATCTTGTCCTTCTCGATTGCAAGCATGTCGACCGAGGGGTCGGCCAACGCGGCTTCGAGTTTCTTCGTCTCTTCATCCGCCGCATGCGGCAGGAAACGATGCGCCAGTTTTTCAAAGCCCTCGAAGCACAGATAGGCGCCGCCCAGCATCAGCAAGGGCGTGACCAGCCAGGGCGCGAAGGCGCTGATGGCCAGCGCCGCCGGCACCAGGATCGCCTTGTTCCTCAGCGAGCCCTTGGCCACGGCCCACACCACCGGCAGTTCGCGATCGGCGTTCACGCCAGTGACTTGCTGCGCATTCAGCGCAAGATCGTCGCCGAGCACGCCTGTGGTCTTTTTCGCCGCGACCTTCGCCATCAGCGACACATCGTCGAGCACACCGGCAATGTCGTCGATCAATGCCAGCAGATTGCTTACCGCCATGGACTACCCTCCTTGTTATTCACTTGTTGCCACTTGCTGCGGCATGTTGCCGCGGTCCAGATCGAGTCGGTGCTGCGTCACCGGGACGAAGCGCTGCGTTGCGCTATCGAAGTCCCAGCGTTCGACGGTGCAGGTCATGTCGTTGCGCGCATGACGGATCAGATTGATCGAGTTCGGCGCGCCGTGCCGGACGCGCGATGAGAGCGCTGTGCCGGCCTGCACGGCCCAGATGCGGCGCGCCAGGCCATGTCCGGCTTCATGCAGCGCACACACATAGGGCAGATGGATATGACCGCCGAGCACGCAATCCGCGCCGGCCTCGGCCCAGCGCCGCATCGCGGGCAGATGGCCGTGCAGCAGGTTCTTGTGGTCCTCGGGTCGAGTCACGCAGATGGGCTGATGGGTGACCACCAGCCGCAACTGCCGTGGCTTGGCAAGCGCCAATCGCCGCGCCACGCGCTCGATCTGCTGCTTAGAGACTTCACCATCGGCGTGGCGGTATGGCCGGGTGGTGTTGACCGCGAGCGCGAGCAGATCGGTGCTCTCGAATTCCGGTTCGAGAGCGTTGCCGAACGCAGCGCGATAGCCCGCATACGGCGCCAGCATGCGAGCCGCGACATTGAACAGCGGGATGTCGTGGTTGCCGGGCAGCGCCAGCAGCGGTATCGCAGGCAGGCTGTCGATGAAGGCGCGCGCCGCGGCGAACTGGCTGCGGCGCGCCCGCTGCGTGATGTCGCCGGAGAGCACCAGCAACTGCGGCGCCTGCTCGCGTATGCAATCCCGCAGCGCTTGCAGCACCGGGAGTTGCTCGGTGCCGAAATGCGTATCGGAAATCTGGATGATCAGGCTCATTGCGCGTCGCAATGCGCCGGCAGGGGCTTGAGCAGATACAGCGGCTGCGACGACACCTCGAAACGCAGCGGCGGCTGCAGCTGCAGGATCTCGCCATCCACCGCGAGCTTGATCGGATGCGCATCGCGCCCTTCATGGCGCACCGTCAGCGCGTCGGTGCCGAAGCTCAGGACTTCCCTTGCGCTGCCCAGGCTGCCGAGTGCGCCGAAAAGCGCCAGCTTCAGCAGGCTCATGCGCCCTACTGGACGCAGCGCCAGCGCGACCATGCGCCCGGTGCCGATGTCCGGGGCTTCGCGCATGCCCAGGCTTTCCATCTGCAATCGGTTGTTGCCGATGAACAGTGTCGGTGTTTTCATCAGGATGCGACGTCCACGAGTTTCCATTTGCAGCTGCAGCGCATTACGCTCGCGCAGCAAACCGATCAAGCCGGACAGGTAGGCAACGACACGGCTGCGGCCGAATTCCCGTTTTGCGGTTTCCCTGTCCTCCAGCAGTTTCGGGTACAGGCCGAGGCTCGCGTTCACCAGGATCACCCTGTCGTTGACCAAACCGACCTGCACCGGCTGCGGCTTCGCGCTCAGCAGTAGTCGTACCGCGGCGTCAGTGTCCTCGGGAATGCCATGCGAGCGGCCGAAATAGTTGAAGGTGCCCTGGGGCAGCACGCCGAAAGGCAGTCCGGTAGGAAGCACCGCGTTGGCTACGGTGTTGATCGTGCCATCGCCGCCTGCAACCACGATCGCGCCCTCGCGCTCGGTGGCACGCTGCAGAACCGATCGTACGGCATTACCGAGTTCACGCCGGTGGCGCACCAGGGTCAATTGATACTCTCGCCGCGCGCCGCCCAGAACTCGCTCCAGCGCGGCGTGGACTTCGCGAATGCGGTGCTTGCCTGAGGCGGCATTCTGAAGGATGAACAGCGGCTGCGACATGGATGGCATCTCCTTTCCCATGAGGGATGAAGCTCGACGGTACAGCGGACTGTGTGACAGTTTCTGTCTGCCAGGTCACATCGGGAATGGATAGAGGGCAGGATTTCTGGGAGGGTATGGCAGGCAAAGACGAAAGATGCGGCAGGACGATGCAGATTCTTGCATGCTGGTCGAGACAGATTTGCAAGTGGAAAAAAAAAGAGGAACGCTTTCGCGTTCCTCTTTTTCATTTGGCGTCCCCTAGGGGATTCGAACCCCTGTACTCACCGTGAAAGGGTGATGTCCTAGGCCTCTAGACGAAGGGGACAGTGAAATGCGAGGCTCTTCTGAAACCCCGGTAAAGCTGGCGTCCCCTAGGGGATTCGAACCCCTGTACTCACCGTGAAAGGGTGATGTCCTAGGCCTCTAGACGAAGGGGACAAGTAACTGTCCATACTGGCCATGCCAAACTGCAGCATTACTTCACTTGGTGGAGGTAAGCGGGATCGAACCGCTGACCTCTTGCATGCCATGCAAGCGCTCTCCCAGCTGAGCTATACCCCCCTGTGCGAAGAAGCGCGATTGTAGCCTAACAATTCCAGGGTTGCAAATCGATTTGCGGATGGGTGCGAGCGACGGGTTGTAGGGTGGGCAAAGCCCACGCGGATGGGTTGTGCGTCGTGCCTTGTAGGGCGCTTCGATGCCTTCTGCCTGCTCTGCCCTTCTTCGAGCATCCACGTCGCGCCTTGCATGGCGCTCCGATTCGTTCTGCTTGCTCTGCCCTTCTTCGATCATCCACGTCGCGCCTTGCATGGCGCTTCGATTCGGCCGGCGCGGAGCAGTGCTCCGCGAAACCCCGGCCTCATCCAAATAAAAAAGGACGCTTTCGCTCTTACCGTGGGGCCGTTGAGTTTGCCCCTCATCGACCACCCACGGCTGGCCTTGCAAGGCCAGCCGTTCTCCACGTAGCGCCCTGCAGGGCGCTACGCTTCAGCCAGCGCGGAGCAGTGCTCCGCGAAACCCTGGCCTCAGCCCCCGCGATGCGCGCAGGCGCATCGCTTTACGGGGACGCCAAATAAAAAAGGACGCTTTCGCGTCCTTTTTTATTTGGCGTCCCCTAGGGGATTCGAACCCCTGTACTCACCGTGAAAGGGTGATGTCCTAGGCCTCTAGACGAAGGGGACAATGATCTGTCCTTCCCGTTCCGCAACGCTTCACCACACCCATGTGAAACGCTGGTGGAGGTAAGCGGGATCGAACCGCTGACCTCTTGCATGCCATGCAAGCGCTCTCCCAGCTGAGCTATACCCCCCCGAACAGGCGGCGAATTATAGCAAAGGCTTTCCGCAAAACACAAATCGGGATTTGCATTTCGATTTACGCCCCACCGACAAGTTTCAATGCAGTCCGGCTGCACGACTTTGCGGCAAGCAATCCAGCGAGTTCATCAAGCCGCGCCGGCTTGACCAGGTAGTGATCGAATCCCGCCGCCTCGGCCTTGATACGGTCGGAAGGCTGGCCGTATCCGCTCAGCGCGAGCAACAGGCAATCATTACCGCCGGGCTGTGCGCGTACATGGCGCGCCAGTGCATAACCATCGATTTCAGGCAGACCAATGTCCAGGATGCAGGCTTGCGGCACGCCCTCCGACAAGCCTGCCATCGCGGCACGGGCGTCGTAGCACACCGTCACCGCGCATCCGCATCCCTGCAGCAGCGATGCCAGCGTATCGGCGGCGTCGACGTTGTCATCGACCACCATGACAGTCATACCGCCAAGTTCGCCGGTGCGACGATCCGCCGGCACAGGCTTCGGGCGGGCATCGCTGGCTTCCATCAGCGCGGGCAGCCGGACCGTGAAGCAACTTCCCTGCCCTGCCCCGGTGCTGGCCACCTCAACGCGACCGCCATGCAATTCGACCAGGTTCTTCACCAGCGCCAGGCCCAGCCCCAGGCCGCCCTGCGAGCGGTCCGGCGAGCGCTCCGCCTGGGTGAACAGTTCGAACACATGCGGCAGCAGCGGCGGCGCGATGCCGATGCCATTGTCCGCGATGGACAGCGCGACCATTCCGCCTTCATAACGGATACGCAGCGCGATGCTGCCGCCGTCGGGCGTGTACTTCGCGGCGTTGTTGAGCAGGTTGACGATGACCTGCACTACGCGGGAGTGGTCGGCGCGTATCCACGTCGGGCCCGATTCCGTTCTGACGGTCAATAGATGATGGCGCGACGCAATCAGCGAGCGCGCCTGCTCGATGGCTTCATCCACCAGTTCATGCAGGTCGCAAGTCTGTATGTCGAGTTTGATGAGTCCGCGGGTCACGCGCGACACATCAAGCAGATCGTCTACCAGGCCAGCCATGTGCGACGCCTGCCTGCCGATCATCTGCCCGATTTGCAAGACGCGCTCCCGATCGAGCTCCACCGATTTCAGCAATTCCGCTGCAGCGCTGATCGGCGCAATCGGGTTGCGCAATTCATGGGCGAGCATCGCAAGGAACTCATCCTTGCGCCGGTCCGCCTCGCGCAGCGCTTCGGCGGCGCGCTTTCTTTCGGTGACGTCGCGCACGATGGCAATGAGCACGTCCTCGCCATCGATCTCGACGATATTGGCCGAGGCTTCGACATCGATGATCGTGCCGCTCGAGGTGCGCAGTTGCCCGGGATAGTCGCGCACCATGCGCTCGCGCAGCAGTTGCGCGGCATAGGCGCGGCGCTGTTCGCCGCCGTCATCCGGCCAGATGCCGACTTCGAAGGAAGTGCGCCCGATCACGTCCTCGCGCTTCAAGCCGAGCAGGCGCTCGAATCCCGGGTTGACGTCGATGAACACGCCGTCGGACAGACGACTGAAGGCGATGTAAT
Source organism: Noviherbaspirillum pedocola (assembly GCF_016632335.1). GTDB lineage: Bacteria > Pseudomonadota > Gammaproteobacteria > Burkholderiales > Burkholderiaceae_D > Noviherbaspirillum_A > Noviherbaspirillum_A pedocola. The sequence goes on along the minus strand of NZ_JAEPBG010000009.1, from coordinate 75,071 downwards.
CCGGCGAGGCGTAGAAGATGCGGCGATAGATTTCCAGTTCATTGCGCCGATCCAGCGTCGCCAGTGTCTCCTTGCTTGGCTTTTTCATGGCAGCCTTGTCTTTGTGTTTGGTGCGCGTGACGGTTGATTGTTACCGGACGCGACCTAACTCTGCCATAAATCCGCTTATCGCGCGAATCAAACGAGATGTGATTATTGTGTCCATGCGGACAGCGGTTCCACCGCCCGCATCTGCCCTTTCCGGCGTTCAGAGATGCGCAGCAAGCCGCCCCGCCACAACATCCCGCCCAAACAACTCCACCACCGCATCAATGGACGGCGTCTGCAATTGCCCGGTCAGCAGCAGGCGCAGCGGCATCGCCAACTGCGGCATCTTCAGCTTGTGCGCGGCCAGCACTTCCTTGAGCATCGCCGACAGCGCGGCGCGGTCCCAGGCCACCGTGGCGATGCGCGCCGCATAGTCGGCCAGCGCCGGGCGCACCGCCTCTGTCAGATGCTGGGCCAGCAGCGCCGCATCCGGCTGCGGCTGGCGGTAGAACAGCATCGCCGCATCGGCCAGCTCGACGATGGTGCTGGCGCGCTCCTTCATCAGGCCAATCACCGCCTCCAGCGGCGGCGCGCCTTCGAACACCGCGCCGTCGCGCTCGAGCTGCGGTTGCGCAAGCTGCGCCAGGCGCGCATTGTCAGCGGCCTTGATGTAGTGGTTGTTCAGCCAGGCCAGCTTTTCCGGGTTGAACTGCGCCGGCGACTTGGTCAGGTGGTCCAGGTCGAACCATTTGCAGAACTGCTCGACGCTGAAGATTTCCTCATCGCCATGGCTCCAGCCCAGGCGCGCGAGGTAGTTCAGCATCGCCTCGGGCAGATAGCCCTGGGCCGGGTATTCCATCACGCTGACCGCGCCGTGGCGCTTGGACAGCTTTTCGCCGTCGGCTCCGAGGATCATCGGCACATGGCCGTAGATCGGCGGCGTCGCGCCCAGGGCTTTCAGGATGTTGATCTGGCGCGGCGTGTTGTTCACATGGTCGTCGCCGCGGATCACGTGGGTGATCTTCATGTCCCAGTCGTCGACGACGACGCAGAAGTTGTAGGTCGGCGTGCCGTCCGAGCGCGCAATGATCAGGTCGTCGAGTTCGCGGTTGCCGATCGTGATCAGGCCCTTGACCGCATCTTCCCAGGCGACGTCGCCGTCAAGCGGATTGCGGAAGCGCACCACCGGCTTCACGCCCTCGGGAATGGCTGGCAACGTCTTGCCCGGCTCGGGCCGCCAGGTGCCGTCGTAGCGCGGCTTCTGGCCGGCGGCGCGCTGGCGCTCGCGCATCGCTTCGACTTCCGCGGGCGTGCAGTAGCAGTAATAGGCGCTGCCTTCCTGCAGCATCTGCCCTATCACCTCGCGGTAACGGTCCATGCGCCGCATCTGGTAGAACGGGCCTTCGTCGTGCTCCAGGCCCAGCCACTGCATGCCGTCCAGAATCGCCTGCACCGCTTCCGGCGTGGAGCGCTCCAGGTCGGTATCTTCGATGCGCAGGATGAACACGCCGCCGAAGCGTCGGGCATAGGCCCAGGAAAACAGCGCGGTGCGGGCGCCGCCGAGGTGGAGATAGCCGGTCGGGCTGGGAGCGAAACGGGTGCGTACGGTCATGGCTTGGCGGGATGCGGCAGGAGAAAAAAGCGCCATTCTAACTTGGCAACCCTGTTCAGGCGTGGCGCAGAACAGCAGGCGAGCCCGCCGCAGCCCTCGCCCGCCGCCGCTGCTAAAATGCGCGTTTCCCTTTCCGCATCCGATTTCCTCTTCTATGAATCAGCCGCGCAAGCTCTTCGTCACCACCGCCCTGCCCTATGCCAATGGCGCCTTCCATATCGGCCACATCATGGAATACATCCAGGCCGACATCTGGGTGCGGTTCCAGCGGATGCAGGGCAACGAGGTGAATTTCGTCGGCGCCGACGATGCCCATGGCGCGCCGATCATGATCGCGGCCGAGAAAGCCGGCGTGTCGCCGCAGCAGTTCGTGGCCAATATCGCCGCCGGCCGCAAGCAGTATCTCGACGGCTTCCACATCGCCTTCGACAACTGGCATTCCACCGACGGCCCGGAAAACCATGAGCTGTCGAGGGAGATCTACCGCCGCCTGCGCGATGACGCGCAGCTGATCTCGGTGAAGACCATCGAGCAGTTCTTCGATCCGGTGAAGTCCATGTTCCTGCCGGACCGCTACATCAAGGGCGAGTGCCCGCGCTGCCATGCGAAGGACCAGTATGGCGATTCCTGCGAAGTCTGCGGCGCGGTGTATGCGGCCACCGAGCTGATCAACCCGTATTCGACGCTGACCGGCGCCACGCCGGTGATGAAGTCGTCCGAGCATTTCTTCTTCCGCCTGTCCGATCCGCGCTGCGTGGACTTCCTGCGCGAATGGGCGCTGGACGGCAAGCGGCTGCAGCCGGAGGTGGCGAACAAGGCTCGCGAATGGCTGGAAGGCGACAACGGCCTCGGAGACTGGGACATCTCGCGCGACGCGCCGTATTTCGGCATCGAGATTCCGGATGCGCCGGGCAAGTACTTCTATGTCTGGCTGGATGCGCCGATCGGCTATCTCGCCTCGCTGAAGAATTATTTCAACAAGACCGGCCGCGACTTCGACGCCTTCATGGCCGATCCGGCGACTGAGCAATACCATTTCATCGGCAAGGACATCACCTATTTCCACACGCTGTTCTGGCCGGCGATGCTGAAGTTCTCGGGTTTCCGCGCGCCGGACAATGTTTTCGTGCACGGCTTCATCACGGTGTCCGGCGAGAAAATGTCGAAGTCGCGCGGCACCGGCATCTCGCCGCTGCGCTACCTGGAAATCGGCATGAACCCGGAATGGCTGCGCTATTACATCGCGGCCAAGCTGTCGGCCAAGGTCGAGGACGTGGACTTCAACCCGGAAGACTTCATCGCCCGGGTCAACAGCGACCTGATCGGCAAGTATGTGAATATCGCCAGCCGCGCCGCCGGCTTCATTACCAAGCGTTTCGAAGGCCGCATCAGCGCGGAATGGAACAAGGCTCCGGAACCGGTGCTCGAGCGCCTGCGCGCCGCCGGCCCGGAAATCCGCGAGCTGTATGAAGCGCGCGAGTACGGCAAGGCGCTGCGCGCGGTGATGGAGCTGGCCGACGCGGTCAATGCCTATGTCGATGCGAACAAGCCGTGGGAATTGGCGAAGAATCCGGAAAATGGCCAGAAGCTGCAGGAAGTCTGCAGCCTGCTGATGGAAGCCTTCCGCATTCTCACCATCTATCTGAAGCCAGTGCTGCCGCAACTGGCGACCCAGGTCGAAGCGCTGCTCAACATCGCGCCGCTGCAGTGGAGCGATGTCGGCCAGCCGCTCGCCGCCGGCCACCGCATCAATCCGTATGCGCACCTGATGACCCGGGTCGAGCCGAAAATGCTGGATGCGCTGTTCGAGCCGCCGGCCGCTCCTTCCGCTCCTGCCGCTGCCGCCAAGGAAGCCGCATCCACCGACATCGAAGCGCTGGCACCGCAGATCACCATCGACGACTTCGCCAAGGTCGACCTGCGCATCGCCCGCATCGTCAATTGCGAAACTGTCGAGGGCTCGGACAAGCTGCTGCGCCTGACGCTGGATGTCGGCGAAGGCCGGCATCGCAACGTGTTTTCCGGCATCAAGTCGGCCTACAAGCCGGAAGACCTGGTCGGCAAGCTGACGGTGCTGGTGGCCAACCTGGCGCCGCGCAAGATGAAGTTCGGCGTATCCGAAGGCATGGTGCTGGCTGCGTCGGCCGCCGATGAAAAGGCCAATCCCGGCATCTACATCCTCAATCCCTGGCCCGGCGCTGAACCGGGCATGCGCATCCGCTGATACGCCATGGACCCGGTGCTGCGCGAAGCGACGCTGGACGATGCGCCACTGCTCGCCGAACTGACCCGCGCCGCCTGGCGCGATACGGTGGCGGTGACCTCCAGCGGCCACCGCGAAACCGCATTGCAGGCAGCCGCGCACCTGCAGCGCGGCGGCGCCTTCATCCTGCTGATCGACGACATGCCGGCGGGCTCGGTGCGCTGGCTGCCGCAGGAAGGCGATGCCGATGTCTGGGAAATCATGCGCATGGGCGTGCTGCCGCGGTTTCGCGGCCATCATCTGTCGCAGCATTTGCTGGAAGCGGTGGTGCATCATGCGCAGGCCTGCGGCGTGGATGAACTCAGGCTCGCCGTGCGCGCCGACGCTTCACGCCTGCTCGACCTCTATGCCGCCTACGGCTTCGAACTGGCGCCAGAACTGGATTATGCGCACGCCAATCCGCTCGAGCCGACGCCGATGGTGATGCGCTGCCGGCTGCGGCGCTGAGCGCGCGACGCATTCGTAGGGTGGGCGCAGCCCACGCGTGCGCTCGATCATCGCGTGTATTCGATCACCGCGTGGGCTGCGCCCACCCTACAAACCCCTTCACCAATTCGTCTTCGGATCCGGCGACGCCGACGTTCCGGTCACACGGCCGGTGCCGCGGTCGAAATGCACATTGAACAATTGCGGCTTCTGCGTGGCGTCGAGATAGCGCCAATCCCAGACCTCCTCGTTCTTCAGCGCGAACTCGGCCACGGTGCGCGGCTTGCCGAGCAGGCGGCGCACTTCTTCCTTCGTCATGCCGGGACGCACGCGCGCGAAGTTTTCCGGCGTCAATGCCTGGCGCCAGTCGACGAGCTTGCCCTGGCTGTCGATCGTGAACATCCAGGTGCGATAGCCTTCGGGTCCGCGCGGATATTCCAGCACGCGGCTGCCATCGTTTTCTTCCCAAACGCTTTCCGGCTGGCCCATCACGGTGCGCACATCCATTTCGGTGGACTGACCGCGCGTCAGCTTGTCCAGGCCGAATTCCTGGATCGGCCGGCCTTCGCGATCGCAGCCGAAGCACAGTAAGCCGCCGAGCAGCGCGAGCAAGGCAAAAAGCCCAGTTTTCATGTATTCCTCCCAAAGATGTTTTACCCGCAAAATGCGGCCCGGAGCCTGCATGGAGACAGGGTAGAATAGCGCCTGCTTTTGTTTCCCACTTTGCATACAACCATGAGCGCGACCAAGAAGACCACCGGTTACCAGTCCGAGTTCACCCAGTTTTTGAACGAATTCAAGGAACATCATCCGACCACCGAAGCAGAGCAGCGCGCCGGCCGTGCCCGCCTGTGGGACCAGGCTCCGGTCGACCTCGATACCCAGGAACGACTGAAAGCTTCCCGCGTCAAGCAGAATTCCTACGTCTACCAGAACCACTGAAGACACGAGCGAGAGCGCTGTGAGCAGCACCCTGGAAGAGCTTCCCGTCGCGATTGCCGATACCGCCTTGCCGGAAGATGCGGCCGCGCCGCTGGCGAAGCTGTACGGCGAGCCGCTGCTGAAGCTGCCCAACGATCTGTACATTCCGCCGGATGCGCTCGAGATCATTCTCGAAAGCTTCGAAGGACCGCTCGATCTGCTGCTGTACCTGATTCGCAAGCAGAACTTCAACATCCTGGATATCCCGATGGCGCAGGTCACGCAACAGTACCTGGGCTATGTCGAGCAGATCCGCGAGCGCAACCTGGAGCTCGCCGCGGAATACCTGCTGATGGCGGCCATGCTCATCGAGATCAAGTCGCGCATGCTGTTGCCGGTGAAGTCCGCCGACACCGGCGAGGAAGCGGCGGATCCGCGCGCGGAGCTGGTGCGGCGGCTGCTGGAATACGAGCAGATGAAGCTGGCCGCGCACGGCATCGACGCGCTGCCGCAAATCGGCCGCGACACCGTCGTTCCCAGCGTGCATATCGAAAAGAGCGTGGCGCTCCGGCTGCCGGATGTGGATTTGAACGATCTGCAGGCGGCCTGGGCGAATGTGCTGCGCCGGGCGCGCCTGGTCGCGCATCACACCATCACCCGCGAGGAACTGTCGGTGCGCGAGCACATGACCGGCATCCTGCGCCGGCTGCAGAGCAGCCGCTTCGTCGAGTTTGCTGACCTGTTCGACCCGTCGCGCGGCGTGCCGGTGGCGGTGGTGAACTTCGTTGCCATGCTCGAACTGGCGAAGGAAACCCTGATCGAAATCACACAGGCCGAAGCCTTCGCGCCGATCTACGTGCGCCTGTCCTATACGCCGAACTGACCTACCCTTTCCGCCTTCGCCGTCGCGGCGACCAGTCCAAAGAGCCTTCATGAAAATCATTTCTTCCATCGATGAATTGCGCGACCAACTGCGCGGCCAATTGCGCACCGCGTTCGTTCCCACCATGGGCAATCTGCATGAAGGCCATTTATCGCTGATGCGGCTGGCGCGCCGGCATGGCGATCCGGTCGTGGCTTCGATTTTCGTGAATCGCTTGCAATTCGGTCCGAACGAGGATTTCGACAAATATCCGCGCACTTTCCACGCCGACGTCGAAAAACTGGAAAAGGAAGGCGTGTACGTGCTGTTCGCGCCGACCGAGAAGGACATGTACCCGGAGCCGCAGCAATACCGGGTGCAGCCGCCGGACGACCTCGGCAACATCCTCGAAGGCGAATTCCGCCCCGGCTTCTTCACCGGCGTCACTACCGTGGTGCTGAAGCTGTTTTCCTGCGTGCAGCCGCGCGTGGCGGTGTTCGGCAAGAAGGATTACCAGCAATTGATGATCGTGCGGAACATGGCACGGCAATTCGCGCTGCCGACCGAGATCATCGCCGCCGATACCTGGCGCGCCGAGGATGGGCTGGCGCTGTCCTCGCGCAATTCCTACCTGTCGCCCGAGGAAAGGGCTGAGGCGCCGACGCTGTACCGGCTGCTGAATGAAGTGGCGGAACAGGTGCGTCAACAGGGCCAGCAGCCGGATGTGTTCACGCTGGAGCGCGAAGCGATGGCCCGCCTGGCGGCGCGTGGCTGGAAGCCGGACTACATTGCGATTCGCAAGCGCGCCGACCTGCAGCCGCCCTCGGCCGGCGACCTGGCGCAAGGCGCACCGCTGGTGGTGCTCGCGGCGGCAAAGCTTGGCATCACGCGCCTGATCGATAATCTCGACATCTGATCCCGCCATCTGCCACATGGCCCGCGCTGTCCTATGCCGCGGGCCGCTGAAAGCCGCTCCTGCCGCATCTCTTTCTCCCTTCCGCCTGTTCCGCCCTACGCACGGATTGCCTGTGCGCCTTCCCGCAACCGTCTCTCAGCCATACCGGCTCTTTTTGCAGCGTCGAAATAAAGTCTCACCGAATCAATTGCTTGAACACCGGCGCACAGGCTTATCAACAAGCTTGACCACAGAAATTGTGGAAAAGCCGGTTGGATTTGCTGTGCATGGGAAGTGGGAAGAAATTGCAACAAGTCTTCTCCGCGCAGGCGAAGATTTGATCCATCCGTAAATTCTTCAGGAAAACAGGCGCTTAGCCGGGAACTCACAAGCTTGTCCACATGCTTGTGCACGGTTTCTGTGGATAATTTCGCTCAGCTCTGCAGTGTGCGAATGCAATTGCCTATTGGACAAAGCTGCCGATAGGAAATTTTTAATCGTCTTTAAAATCAGTCACTTGGAAGAGTCTTCCCGAGCTTATCAACATACTTACTCACATTTTGTGTGGATAAGATTCGGAACTTTTCTTACGTTGGCGCAACGCGCCTTTCTGTCGAGTCCCAATAAAAAACGCCGGCGAGTTGCCGGCGTTTTCCACCCCTGAAAGATCGGGATCAGGCAGGGATCTTCTCGAAGCGCAGTTCCCCGTTGCGAGCCTCTATCTGGATCGTATCCTTCGGCCCGAAGCGGCCTTCGAGGATGGCTTTCGACAGCGGATTTTCGATCTCCTGCTGGATCGCCCGCTTCAACGGCCGCGCGCCATACACCGGATCGAATCCCGCCTCGGCGATCTTCTGCAACGCCGCTTCGTTGATTCGCAAATGCATGTCCATCTTCGCCAGCCGGCTTTCCAGCGTGGCCAGCTGGATTTTCGCGATCGCGCCGATATTCTTCTCGTCCAGCGCATGGAATACCACGATCTCGTCGATGCGGTTGATGAACTCCGGCCGGAAGTGGTTGCGCACTTCGGCCATCACCGCCAGCTTCACCAGTTGCGGATCGCTGTCCTCCATCGACTGGATCTTGTGCGAGCCGAGGTTCGAGGTCATCACGATCACGGTGTTCTTGAAGTCCACCGTGCGACCCTGGCCATCGGTCATGCGGCCGTCGTCCAGCACCTGCAGCAGCACATTGAACACATCCGGATGCGCCTTCTCGATCTCGTCGAGCAGGATCACGCTGTAAGGCTTGCGCCGCACCGCCTCGGTCAGATAGCCGCCTTCCTCGTAGCCGACATAGCCCGGCGGCGCGCCGATCAGCCTGGCCACCGAATGCTTCTCCATGAATTCGCTCATGTCGATGCGGATCAGCGCTTCCTCGGTATCGAACAGGAAGGAAGCCAGCGCCTTGCACAGCTCGGTCTTGCCCACGCCGGTGGGGCCAAGGAACATGAAGGAACCATACGGCCGGTTCGGATCGGCAAGACCTGCGCGCGAGCGCCGGATCGCATCCGATACCGCGACGATGGCTTCATGCTGGCCGACCACGCGCCGGTGCAGATCGTCTTCCATGTGGATCAGCTTGTCGCGTTCGCCCTGCATCATCTTCGACACCGGGATGCCGGTCGCGCGTGACACCACTTCGGCGATTTCCTCGGCGCCGACCTGGGTGCGCACCAGCTTCGGCTTGGCTTCCGCAGCTTCGCTGGCATCAGCCTGCTTCAGCTGATTTTCCAGCTCCGGCAGCCGGCCGTACTGCAGCTCGGAGACCTTCTGCCAGTCGCTCTTGCGCTTGGCTTCCTCGATCTGCAGGCGCACCTTCTCGAGTTCCTCGCGGATATGCTTGCTGCCCTGCACTTCGGCCTTCTCCGCCTTCCAGATTTCCTCGAGGTCGGCATACTCGCGCTCCAGCCGGCTGATCTCTTCCTCGATCAGCGCAAAGCGCTTCTGCGATGCCTCATCGGTTTCCTTGCGCACCGCTTCGCGCTCGATCTTCAGCTGGATCAGGCGGCGGTCCAGACGGTCCATCACTTCCGGCTTGGAATCGATCTCGATCTTGATCTTCGAGGCGGCCTCGTCGATCAGATCGATCGCCTTGTCCGGCAGGAAGCGGTCGGTGATATAGCGGTGCGACAGCTCGGCCGCGGCAACGATGGCCGGGTCGGTGATCTCGACGCCGTGGTGCACTTCATAGCGCTCCTGCAGGCCGCGCAGGATCGCGATGGTCGCTTCCACGCTCGGCTCGTCGACCAGGATCTTTTGGAAGCGGCGCTCGAGCGCGGCATCCTTCTCGATGTACTTGCGATATTCATCCAGCGTGGTCGCGCCTATGCAATGCAGCTCGCCGCGCGCCAGCGCCGGTTTGAGCATGTTGCCGGCATCGATCGCGCCTTCGGCCTTGCCGGCGCCGACCATGGTGTGCAGCTCGTCGATGAAGACGATGGTTTGTCCCTCGTCCTGCGTCAGTTCCTTGAGCACCGACTTCAGCCGCTCCTCGAATTCGCCGCGGTATTTCGCGCCGGCGAGCAGAGAGGCCATGTCCAGCGACAACACGCGCTTGCCCTTCAGGCTGTCCGGCACTTCGCCGTTGACGATGCGCTGCGCCAGGCCTTCGACGATCGCGGTCTTGCCCACGCCGGGCTCGCCGATCAGGACCGGATTGTTCTTGCTGCGTCGCTGCAGGACCTGGATCGCGCGGCGGATTTCATCATCGCGGCCGATCACGGGATCGAGCTTGCCATTGCGCGCGCGCTCGGTCAGGTCCAGCGTGTATTTCTTCAGCGCTTCGCGCTGGCCTTCGGCATCCTGGGAATTCACATTGCCGCCGCCGCGCACCGCGGTGATTGCCGCTTCGAGCGCATTGCGCGCCAGGCCGTTTTCGCGGGCAGCGCGGCCGGCTTCGGATTTGTCCTCGGTCAGCGCCAGCAGCACCATTTCGCTGGCGATGAACTGGTCGTTGTGCTTCTGCGCTTCGCGGTCCGCCAGGTTCAGCAGCGCCTGCAGCTCGCGGCCGACCTGCACTTCGCCGCCGGTGCCGGACACCTTGGGCAAGCGCTGCAACGCGCTCTTCAGGGAATTGGTCAGGCCGCCGATGTTCACGCCAGCGCGCTGCAGCAGCGAGCGCGTGCTGCCTTCCTCCTGGTTCAGGAGCGCGGTCAGCAGATGCACCGGGTCGATGTATTGATTGTCATTGCCCACCGCCAGGCTTTGGGCGTCGGCGAGGGCTTCCTGCAGTTTGGTTGTGAGTTTGTCGAGTCGCATCGGAATGCTCCAAATATTTCGTCTGACCGTGAGATTTGGGTGGATGCCTGCTTTTCAAGCATGCTTTCGAGGCCGGCGATGCGAAAGACTGTAGCGGCCGCGGCGTGGCGGCGACCGCATCCAGATCAAAAAAGGACGCGTCCGCCCGCGTGGCGGGGAGTGCGAATCGGGCGGAAAAGATCAGGAAGCCAGCGCGCGCTGCGTGGCGAAGCCGGCGATGCAGAAGCCGATCGAGCCGATCAGGTGCATGCCGATATGCATCAGCGCCCAGCCGAATTGTCCGCGCTGCAGCAACGCCATCGATTCGGCCGAGAAAGTGGAAAAGGTGGTGAGGCCGCCGAGAAAGCCGGTGATGGCGAACAGGCGCCAGGCGATAGGCAAGCCGGAGTGGCTCTGGAAGAAAGCGACCGCGATGCCGATCAGATAGCCGCCGAGCAGGTTAGCCGCCAGCGTGCCCCAAGGCACCATGTGCCGCGCCGAATTCAGCCACAGGCCCAGTCCCCAGCGCAGCCAGGCGCCGAGGGCCGCGCCGACGCCGACCGCGACCCAGCTCATGCGTCCGCCCCGGCGTTCTGCCATTTCTTCAACGCCGCATCGTCCGAGACGCGGGCATCGACCCAGCGCGCGCCTTCGGGCGTCTGTTCCTTTTTCCAGAACGGCGCTTCGGTCTTCAGGTAGTCCATGATGAATTCGCAGGAGGCAAAGGCTTCACCGCGGTGGGCCGACAGCGTGGCAACCAGCACGATCTGCTCCTGCGGTCGCATCGGTCCGATGCGATGAATCACCAGCGCATCGACGAGATTCCAGCGCGCCTTTGCGCGCGCGACGATGTCCTCCAGCGAGCGCTCGGTCATGCCGGGATAATGCTCGAGCTCCATCTCGGCCACGGTCGAGCCTTCGTTGATGTCGCGCACCGTGCCGATGAACATCGCCACCGCGCCAACCTCGGGATGACCGGCGCGCAGCGCGGCCACTTCGCGGCCCGCGTCGAAATCTTCGGATTGGACTTTCACCGGCATCGAAATCTCCTTGTTCTCGTAGGTTGGGCTGACGCAGGAAGCCCAACATGCTCGCGGGCCGCAGACGTCCGATGTTGGGCTTGGCAGCCCAACCTACATCGTGTTCAACCGCCGGTCACCGGCGGAAAGAACGCCACCTCGTCGCCATCGGCAAGCAGCGCTTCCTCGCCCGCCATCGCCTGGTTCTTCGCCATGCGCAACGAGCGTCCCGGCGCCAGCGCCTCGCTCCATGCATCACTGCGCTCGCGCAGATGCGCGCGCAGCTGACCGACGGTCGCAATGCCTTCCGGCAGCTCCAGGGTCTCGGCCGAAGCGCCCAGGGCTTCGCGCACGCTGGCGAAAAAACGCAGCTGTATCTTCATGTCGGGTAAAGCATCTGGTTGAACGGGATGAAGCGCAGCATGTCGCCCCTGGCAATCGGCTGGCCCGGCGCCACGTCGATGAGGCCATCGGCCCAGACGGTGGAAGTCAGCACGCCCGAACCCTGGTTGGTGAACAGGTCCAGGCCGCCTTCGGCATTGACGCGTACCCGCAGGAATTCATTGCGCCGATCGGGCTTGGCCCAGTCGAAGTCGGCACGCAGCAGGAAGGATTGCGGCTCGGCACTGGCAGCTCCCGCCAGCTTCAGCACGAAGGGCCGCACGAACAGCAGGAAGGTGACGAAGCTCGACACCGGATTGCCGGGCAGCCCGAGGAAGAAGGCGGCGTCTTCATCGCCCTGCCCGCGGCGCACTTCGCCGAAGGCCAACGGCTTACCCGGCTTGACCGCGATCTGCCACATGTTCAGCCGCCCTTCGGCCTCTACCGCCGGCCGGATATGGTCTTCCTCGCCGACCGAGACGCCGCCCGAAGTGATGATCAGGTCATGCTCGCGCGCGGCAGCGCGCAGCGTGTCGCGCGTGGCGGCGAGCGTATCGGGCACGATGCCGTAATCGGTGATCTCGCAGCCGAGGTTTTCCAGCAGGCCGCGCAGCGTGTAGCGGTTCGAGTTGTAGATCGCGCCGGGCTTGAGCGGCTCGCCCGGCATCGCGAGTTCATCGCCGGTGAAGAAGACCGCCACGCGCGGCCGGCGCAGCACCGGCAGTTCGGCCAGGCCGACCGACGCCGCCAGGCCCAGTTCCTGCGCGCGCAGGCGGGTGCCGGCGGGCAGGATCACGCTGCCGGCTTCGATATCCTCGCCGCGCAAACGGATCCAGTCGCCGGACTGCGGCGCATGTTTGATGCGCACCCGGTCGCCGCCCTCGCCGGTGACGAGTTCGCATTGCTCCTGCATCACCACCGCATCCGCGCCCGGCGGAATCAGCGCGCCGGTGAAGATGCGCGCGGCGCTGCCCGGCGTGAGTTCGGCGCCGACATGGCCGGCCGGGATGCGCTGGGCAATCGGCAGCAAGGCATCGCCGCTGGCGCAATCGGCGGCGCGCACCGCGTAGCCATCCATCTGGGTATTGTCGGCGGGCGGCACGTCGAGCAGCGAGCGCTGGTCAGCGGCCAGCACCCGGCCGTTCGCCGCCAGCGTCGAAATGGTTTCGGTCGCCGTGATCGGCCGCACCGCGCCCATCAGGAAATCGAGCGCCTGCCGCACGGTGAGCATCGCTTGCTTGTTCATGGCGTTTTACAGTCCGGTATGTTCGAGGATGTAATCCTTGACCCTGGCGGCGTCCGCGGGCATGACCACGAAACGCTGCGGCAGGGCTTCGATGTTTTCGAAGCCGGCCGGACGGTCGGCATCGCGGCCCAGGGCTTCCTGGATGGTTTCATTGAACTTCGCCGGCAGCGCGGTCTCGAGCACGATCATCGGCACACCTGCGGTCGCATATTCACGCGCCACCTTCACGCCATCGGCGGTATGGGTGTCGATCAGCAGGCCGCGCTTGGCATGCACATCGCGGATGGTCGCGAGCCGGTCCTGGTGGATGGACTTGCCGGAAGCAAAGCCGTACTGCGCGACCTTGGCAAATTCATCGCCATCGCTGCCCGGTCCGCCGGACAGATCGAAGCCGCCATGCGTTTCCACCTTCCTGAACAGCGCTGCGACGCGCGCGCTGTCATGGCCGACCAGATCGAAGATGAAGCGCTCGAAGTTGGACGCCTTGCTGATATCCATGCTCGGGCTGGTGGTGTGATAGGTCTCGGCCGACTTGCGCACCCGGTACACGCCGGTGCGGAAGAACTCGTCGAGCACGTCGTTCTCGTTGGTCGCGACGATCAGCTTATCGATCGGCAAGCCCATCATGCGCGCGATGTGGCCGGCGCAGATATTGCCGAAGTTGCCGGACGGGACCGTGAACGACACCTTCTGCTCGTTCGATCGGGTTGCCAGCAGATAGCCGCGGAAGTAATACACGACCTGCGCCACCACGCGCGCCCAGTTGATCGAATTGACCGTGCCGATCTTTTGCCGCGCCTTGTATGCATGATCGTTGGACACCGCCTTGACGATGTCCTGGCAATCATCGAACACGCCTTCAACGGCGATGTTGTAGATGTTCTCGTCCTGCAGGCTGAACATCTGCGCGGTCTGGAACGCGCTCATCTTGCGATGCGGCGACAGCATGAATACGCGTATGCCCTTCTTGCCGCGCATTGCATATTCGGCAGCGCTGCCGGTGTCGCCCGAAGTCGCGCCGAGGATGTTCAGCTCCTCGTTGCGCTTGGCCAGCGTGTACTCGAACAAATTGCCGAGCAGCTGCATCGCCATGTCCTTGAACGCCAGCGTCGGTCCGTTGGACAAGGCCTGCAGCAGGATGGTCGCGCCATTCTTCTCTTCCAGCGGCAGCAGCGGCGTGATCAGATTCGGGTCTTCCCCTTCGCGGGCATTGCGATAGACCTCGGCGGTGTAGGTCTTCGCCGTCAATGCGCGCAAATCGGCTTCGGGAATATCGGTAGCGAACTTGCGCAGGATTTCAAAGGCCAGCTCGGCATAGGACAGCTTGCGCCAGGCATCGAGCTCGGCGCTGGACACCTGCGGATATTCCTGCGGCAGATACAGGCCGCCGTCCGGCGCCAGGCCGGCCAGCAGGATTTCGGAAAAGCTCTGGGCTGCGGCATGGCCGCGGGTCGAGATGTAGTGCATGGGGACGGGGCTGGGCGACGGGATGCGGAATTATAGGATGAACAAGGGCGCGGCATCGGCCGCGCCCGTTGTAAGGATGGAAGGCCGGAAGCTTTACGCCAGGCTTTCCATGCGGATGCGGTTGATCTTGCCGGAAACGGTGGTCATGGCCTCGATGCGAGCGATTGCGGCATCGACCTGCTTTTCCTGGCAGCGATGGGTGAGCAGGATCACATCGGTGTCGCTCTCGCCTTCGCCCGGCTCCTTCTGCAACATCGCATCGATCGAGATAGACGCGTCGGCCAGGATGCGGGTGATGTCGGCCAGCACGCCGAGCTGGTCGGCCACGCGGATGCGCAGGTAGTAGCTGGAAGTAATTTCTGCCATCGGCAGCACCGGGATATCGGCCATTGCATCCGGCTGGAAGGCCAGATATGGCACGCGGTGGTTCGGGTCGGCGGTGGCCAGGCGGGCAATGTCCACCAGGTCGGCGATCACGGCCGAAGCGGTCGGCTCGGCGCCGGCGCCCTTGCCGTAATACAGCGTCGCGCCCACCGCATCGCCCTGCACCAGCACCGCGTTCATCGCGCCTTCAACGTTGGCGATCAGGCGCTTGGCCGGGATCAGCGTCGGATGCACGCGCAGCTCGATGCCGGCGTCGGTGCGGCGCGCAATACCCAGGAGCTTGATGCGATAGCCCAGCTGCTCGGCGTAGCGGATGTCGACGGCGTTGAGCTTCGTGATGCCTTCGACGTAGGCGCGGTCGAACTGCACCGGGATGCCGAAAGCGATCGCCGACATCAACGTAGCCTTGTGCGCGGCGTCGATGCCTTCGATGTCGAAGGTCGGATCGGCTTCGGCATAGCCCAGCGCCTGGGCTTCCTTGAGCACGGTGCCGAAGTCCAGGCCCTTTTCGCGCATCTCGGACAGGATGAAGTTGGTGGTGCCGTTGATGATGCCGGCGACCCACTGGATGCGGTTGGCCGACAGGCCTTCGCGCAGCGCCTTGATGATCGGGATGCCGCCGGCGACCGCGGCCTCGAAGGCCACCATCACGCCCTTTTCCTGCGCGGCGCGGAAGATCTCGGTGCCATGAATCGCCAGCAGCGCCTTGTTCGCGGTGACGACATGCTTGCCGTTGGCAATGGCCTTCATCACCAGGTCCTTCGCAATGCCGTAGCCGCCAATGAGCTCGACCACGATATCGATGTCGGGATGATTCACCACCGTGTTCGCATCGCTGACGACTTCGCACTGCCCGCCCGTCATTTCGGTCGCGCGCGCGGTGTTCAGGTCGGCCACCATCACGATCTCGATGCCGCGGCCCGCGCGACGGCGGATCTCTTCCTGATTGCGCTTCAATACGTCGAAGGTGCCGCCGCCGACGGTGCCTATGCCTAACAAGCCTACTTTGATGGGTTTCATGCGGTTTCTCGTGATGGTGATGCCAGGGATGATGATGCTCGGCTCCCGCGCGCGGCGGGAGCTTGGCTCAGACGCCGTGCCGGCGGCGATAGCCGTCGAGGAAACGGGCGATGCGGCCGATGGATTCGGTCAGGTCGTCGGTGTTGGGCAGGAACACGACGCGGAAATGGCCGGTGTCGGTGCAGTTGAAACCGGTGCCCTGCACGATCAGCACCCGTTCCTCGGCCAGCAATTCATACGCGAACTGCTGATCGTCGGCGATCGGGTACATGCGCGCATCGAGCTTCGGGAACATGTACAGCGCGGCCTTCGGCTTGACGCAGGTCACGCCCGGAATCTCGGTCAGCATCCGGTGCGCGAGGTCGCGCTGGCGCGTGAGCCGGCCGTTCGGGCCAACCAGCTCATCGATGCTCTGATAGCCGCCAAGCGCGGTCTGGATCGCGAACTGCCCGGGAACGTTGGCGCACAGCCGCATCGACGCCAGCATGTTCAGGCCTTCGATGTAATCCTTGGCATGGCGCTTTTCACCGGAGACCACCATCCAGCCGGCGCGGTAGCCGCAGGAACGATAGTTCTTCGACAGGCCGTTCATCGTGATGAACAGCACGTCGTCGGCCAGCGAGGCCAGCGAGGTATGCGTGGCGCCGTCGTACAGCACCTTGTCGTAGATCTCGTCAGCGAACACGATCAGCTGGTGCTGACGCGCGACTTCGACGATTTCCTTCAGCAGCTCCACCGGATACAGCGCGCCGGTCGGATTGTTCGGATTGATGACGACAATGGCGCGGGTATTGGAATTGATCTTCTTCTTGATGTCGTCGATGTCGGGCAGCCAGCCGGCGCCTTCGTCGCAGACATAGTGCACCGGCTTGCCGCCGGACAGGCTCACCGCCGCGGTCCACAGCGGATAATCCGGCGCCGGCACCAGCACCTCATCGCCGCTGTTGAGCAGCGCGTTCATGCTCATGACAATCAATTCGGAAGCGCCATTGCCGAGATAGATGTCGTCGATGGTGACGCCGGCGATGTTCTTCTGCTGGGTGTAATGCATCACCGCCTTGCGCGGCGCGAACAGACCCTTGGAATCGGTATAGCCCGAGGCGTTGGACATGTTGCGGATCATGTCCTGCACAATCTCATCCGGCGCATCGAAGCCGAAGGCGGCGAGGTTGCCGATGTTGAGCTTGATGATCTTGTGACCATCCTCTTCCATCTGCCGCGCCTTCTCGAGCACGGGTCCACGGATGTCGTAACAGACGTCAGCGAGCTTGTTGGATTTCTGTATCGGTCGCACGGGGTGCATTCCCTTGAAGTCGCGGCGCTGGGCGTGGAATGCTGCGCCGCCGAAAAGCGTCCATTTTGCCGAAACCCTCCCGGTTAATCAATCAATTGCGCCGGAGCGCCTGGCAAAAGCCGTTACAATGCCCGTTTTCCTTTTGACCACCGACGCCGCCTTACGGGCCACGTTTCCACGTCATGAAGCTACACGCCACCTCCACCCAGCAATATCAAACCGTCACCGGCTACGACGACAGCGGTGTAGAGATCAATGCAACCCATTACGGCTACAGCCTGGTCGTCATGCCCGAGGTCGCGCCGGTTGCCTGGCCGGTCACCTCCTTCGATGCGCTGACAAAGGAAGATTTCGCGCAGATCGAAGCGGCCGAGCCGGATGTAGTCATCCTTGGCACCGGCGCGCGCCAGCGCTTCATCCACCCGAAGCTCGTCGCCGGCCTGGCCGCGCGCCGCGTCGGCGTCGAGACGATGGATAACCAGGCGGCCTGCCGCACCTACAACATCCTCATGGCCGAAGGCCGCAAGGTCGCGCTGGCGCTGATTCTGGACACCGCGCGCCCATGAAGGAATTGCACCGTCAGAAAACCCTGGTCTGGATACTGCTCATCGCCTTTCTCGCCGCCTGGATGTGGTCGCTCGGCGCGCGCACCCTGGTGCCCACAGATGAAGGCCGCTACGCCGAGATGGCGCGCGAAATGGTCGCCACCGGCGACTGGATCACCACCCGCTTGAACGGCATCAAGTATTTCGAAAAACCGCCGCTGCAGATCTGGGCCACCGCGCTCGCTTACGAACTTTTCGGCCTGGGTGAATGGCAGGCGCGGTTGTGGACCGGGCTGTGCGGTCTCTTCGGCATCGCGCTCGTGGCCGAGGCCGGCCGCAGGATGTGGAACGGCAGCGTCGGCTTCGTCGCGGCCGTGGTGCTGGGCTCCTCCTTCTTCTGGATCGGCCTGGGCCATGTGAACACGTTGGACATGGGACTGTCGGCGATGATGACGCTGTCGCTGGCCAGCCTGTTGATCGCGCAGCGCGACGAAGCCCGGCCGCAGGAACGGCGCAACTGGATGCTGGCCTGCTGGGCCGGCATGGCGCTTGCGGTGCTGTCCAAGGGTTTGATCGGCATTGTGCTGCCCGGCGCGGTGCTGGTGCTGTACACCGTCATCGCCCGCGACTGGAGCATCTGGCGCCGGCTGCATCTCGTGCCCGGCCTGATCCTGTTCTTTGCAATCACCACGCCCTGGTTCGTGCTGGTTTCCTTGCGCAATCCGGAATTCGCCTGGTTCTTCTTTGTGCACGAGCATTTTCAGCGTTTCACCAGCAAGGTTCACGGCCGCTTCCAGCCCTGGCATTACTTCATTCCCATCCTGCTGGTCGGCATCCTGCCCTGGCTGGCCGTGATGGCGCAGAGCCTGTGGGGCGCGCGGCGCGAGGCCGGCGCGCGCTTCCAGCCGAAAATCATGCTGTCGGTATGGACCATCTTCCTGTTCGTGTTCTTCAGCATCTCGGATTCCAAGCTACCGTCCTACATCCTGCCGATCTTCCCGTCGCTGGCCCTGCTCATTGCGCTGCACCTGCATCGCGCAGGCCGCGGCGCGGTCGCCGCCTGCGCCTGGCTGATGGCTGCCTTTGGCGCCGCCGGCGTGGTGCTGTGGCCGAAGGTGGCCGCGCTTGCGCACAATGACTACGAAGCGCCGCTGTACCTGTCCTATAGCCATGCGGTCGGCGCGGCCTGCGCGGCCATGCTGATCGGCAGCCTCGCGGCGATCTGGCTTGCGCGCCGCAACTGGCAGTCCGGCATGCTGGCGCTGGCCATCGGCAGCTTTGTCTGCAGCATGTTTCTGCTGGTGGGCCATCAGCCGCTGGGCCGGCATGCCGCTGGTCTCGAACACCTGGACGCGATCCGGGCCGAACTTACGCCCGACACGCCGCTGTACATCGTTGGCCGCTACGAGCAGGTGCTGCCCTTCTACCTGCAGCGCACCATGACGATGGTGCAGCATGCTGACGAGCTGGCATTCGGCCTGCAGCAGCAGCCCGAGCTGTGGATACCGACGCGCGCCGAGTTCGCGCAGAAGTGGACCGCGATGCATGACGCGGGCAAGAAAGCCGTCGCCATCCTGAGCCTGGACGCCTATGACGAATTCCGTCGCGCCGGCCTGCCGATGCGTGTCGTCGCGCAAGATCCGCGCCGTGTGATCGTGGCCGACCTGCCGGCTTCCGGAAAGGCTGGCTCATGAGCTTATCCACCTTCGGTTTCATCTTCACCGGCATCCTGCTCAACGCGCTGGCGCAGCTGCTGCTCAAGGCCGGCACCAATGCGGTCGGCGCGATACACCTGACGGCAGAGAACTGGCTGCGCATCGGTTTTCAGCTGGCCACGCAATTGCCGATCATTGGCGGCCTGTCCTGCTACGTGATTTCGGTGGCGGTGTGGATCATCGGCCTGTCGCGCGTCGATGTCACCATCGCCTATCCGCTGCTGTCGCTGGGCTATATCGTCAATGCCATCGGCGCCTGGTACTTCCTCGGCGAAGCGGTGTCGGCGCAGCGCATCCTTGCCATCGGCATCATCATCGTCGGCGTGGCGCTGCTGACCCGCAGTTGAGCGTCTTGAGCGCCTTCCCTACCCACCCCAAAGAATTCGACCAGCCATGACTACAGCTTTCCTGCCCTTTGCCAAGCCCGTGATCGACGAAGACACCATCCGCGCCGTCGGCGAGGTGCTGCGCTCGGGCTGGATCACCACGGGCCCCAAGGTAGCGGCTTTCGAGGCGCAGCTTTCCGAATACCTGGGCGGGCGCATCGTGCGCACCTTCAATTCCGGCACCTGCACGCTGGAGATCGGCCTGCGCATCGCTGGCGTTGGTCCCGGCGATGAAGTCATCACCACGCCGATTTCCTGGGTCGCCACGGCCAACGTGATCCTGGAAGTCGGCGCCACGCCGGTGTTCGCCGACATCGACCCCGTCACCCGCAACATTGATCTCGACAAACTCGAAGCGGCGATCACGCCCCGTACCCGCGCGATCATCCCGGTGTATCTCGCCGGCCTGCCGGTGGACATGGACCGGCTCTACGACATCGCCCGCCGCCACAATCTGCGCGTGATCGAAGACGCGGCGCAGGCGCTCGGCTCGACCTGGGGCGGGCAGCGCATCGGCAGCTTCGGCGACCTGGTGTCCTTCAGCTTCCAGGCCAACAAGAACATCACCAGCTCCGAAGGTGGCTGCCTGGTGCTCAACAATGCCGACGAAGCGAAGCTGGCGGAGAAATACCGGCTGCAGGGCGTGACCCGCAGCGGCATGGACGGCCTGGAAGTCGATGTCCTGGGCGGCAAGTTCAACATGACCGATGTCGCCGCCGCCATCGGCCTGGGCCAGTTCGCGCATATCGACCGCGTCACGGCGCGCCGCAAGGAACTGGCGCGGCTGTATTTCGACACCTTCGGCTCCGATTTCGAGGCGCGCTTTGGCGCACAGCTGCCGCCGGCGAATTTCGAGGACAGCAACTGGCACATGTTCCAACTGGTGCTGCCCGAGACCATCACCCGCGCCGACTTCATGACGCAAATGATGGAGCGCAAGATCGGCATCGGCTACCACTATCCGTGCATCCACCTCCTGAAGCTGTACCGCGAGCGCGGCTTCCATGAAGGCATGTTCCCGATCGCCGAGCGCGTCGGCCAGCGCATCGTGTCGCTGCCGATGTTCGCTACCATGACCGATGAGGACGTGGAGCGCGTAGTCGGCGCGGTAGAATCCGTGCTTTCCTGATTCCTGCCTTCCTCAATTCCGCTTGATCGATGAATCCTGAAATTTCCGTCGTCATTCCCGTCTATAACGAAGAGGCGGGCCTGGCCAAGCTGTTTGCGCGCCTGTATCCGGCGCTGGATGCGCTTGGCGCGTCGTATGAAATCGTGTTCGTCAACGATGGCAGCCGCGATGCGTCGGCGGCAATCCTGGCCGATCAGTACCGGCTGCGCCCGGACGTGACCCGTGTCGTGCTGTTCAACGGCAATTACGGCCAGCACATGGCGATCATGGCCGGCTTCGAAGCCACGCGCGGCAGCATCGTCATTACCCTGGACGCCGACCTGCAGAATCCGCCGGAGGAAATCGGCAAGCTGGTCGAGAAGATGCGCGAGGGTTACGACTATGTCGGCTCGATCCGCAGAAAGCGCCAGGATTCGGCATGGCGCACCTATGCGTCGCGCCTGATGAATCGCGTTCGTGAACGCATTACCCGTATCAAGATGACCGACCAGGGCAACATGCTCCGGGCTTACGGCCGCAACGTGATCGACCTGATCAACCAGTGCAAGGAAATCAATACCTTCGTGCCGGCGCTGGCCTACACCTTCGCGCGCCGCCCGACCGAAGTCATCGTCGAGCACGAAGAGCGCTCGGCCGGCGAATCGAAGTATTCGCTGTACAGCCTGATCCGGCTGAACTTCGACCTCGTCACCGGCTTTTCGCTGGTGCCGCTGCAATTCTTCTCGATGCTGGGCATCGGTTTGTCCTTTGTGTCAGCGGCACTGTTCTTCCTGCTGCTGGTGCGGCGCTTCCTTCTTGGCGCCGAAGTCCAGGGCGTGTTCACGCTGTTTGCGATTGCCTTCTTCCTGATGGGCGTGATCCTGTTCGGTATCGGCCTGGTTGGCGAATACGTAGGCCGCATCTATCAGCAGGTGCGCGGCCGACCGCGCTATGTGGTGCAGGCGGTGCTCGAGGGCGAGACGCCGCTGTACCGGCGCAGGAGCGATACGCCGCTGCACAGCGTGCAGGAAGCCGCCGGAGGTCAGTCATGAAGCGCGCGGTGGTCTTTGCCTATCACAATGTCGGCGTGCGCTGCCTGAAGGTGCTGGCCGCGCGCGGCATCGACGTCGCGCTGGTGGTCACGCACCAGGACAATCCGGCCGAGACGATCTGGTTCGAGTCGGTCGCCGCGCTGTGCGAGGAAAGCGGCATCCCCTTCATCACTCCGGCCGATCCCTCGGCGCCCGAGGTGATGGCGCAGGTGGCAGCAGCCCGGCCGGACTTCATTTTCAGCTTCTACTACCGTCATATGCTGCCTGTGACCCTGCTGGAGATGGCGCCGCGCGGCGCCTATAACCTGCATGGCTCGCTGCTGCCGAAATACCGCGGCCGCGTGCCGGTGAACTGGGCCGTGCTGCATGGCGAGACCGAGACCGGCGCGACGCTGCATGAGATGACGGCCAAGCCCGATGCCGGCGCCATCATCGGCCAGACCATGGTGCCCATCCTGCCCGACGACACCGCATTTGAAGTCTTCGGCAAGCTGACCGTGGCCGCCGAGCAGACGCTGTGGAGCGCCCTGCCCGGCCTGATCGATGGCACCGCGCCGCGCATGCCGAACGAGCTGGCCAAAGGCAGCTATTTCGGCGGACGCAAGCCCGAGGATGGCCGCATAGACTGGAGCCAGCCGGCGCAGGCGGTGTACAACCTGCATCGCGCGGTTGCGCCGCCGTATCCGGGCGCATGGACCGTCGTCAATGGCCGCACCGTGGTCATCGGCCGAGCGCGTCTGGCCAGGGGCCGTTTTGATGCGGCGCCGGGCCTGTCGCTGATCGATGGTCAGCTTTACGGCGTTTGCGGCGATGGCGGCGCGCTGCGAATCAGCGAGCTGCTCGAGAACGGCCAGGCGCTGGATGCGGCGCAGCTCGCGCAATTGCTGGCGGCGGCATGATGCCGACGCTGGTACTGAAAATTGATGTCGATACCTACCGCGGCACCCGCGAAGGCGTGCCGGCCCTGGCGCGCATGCTGGCGGAACATGGTGCCGGCGCCAGTTTCCTGTTCTCGCTGGGGCCGGATCACACCGGCCGCGCGATGCGGCGCGCGCTGCGCCCGGGCTTCTTCAGCAAGGTATCGCGCACGTCCGTCGTCGAGCACTACGGCATCAAGACGCTGATGTACGGCGTGCTGCTGCCCGGCCCCGACATCGGCCGCGCCGCGGCAAATGAATTGCGTGCGGTGCGCGACGCCGGCTTCGAATGCGGCATCCACACCTGGGACCATGTGGCCTGGCAGGACCATGTCCGCAAACGCGACAGCGCCTGGACCGCGCGTATGATGCAGCAGTCCTACCAGCGTTTCGCCGAAGTCTTCGATGTGGCGCCACGCACCCATGGCGCGGCCGGCTGGCAGATGAATGCGCATGCGTTTCGTCAGCTCGATGCCTTCGGCTTCGCCTATGCATCGGATGGCCGTGCCGCGCTCAATGAAGATGGCAGCCTGGCAGAACCGGGCATCGGTCCGCATCGCTTGTCCGTCGATGGGCAAGCGCTGTCGTGCATACAGATGCCGACTACCTTGCCCACGCTGGATGAATTGCTCGGACGCACGATCAACGGCGAAACCATCACCACGAGCAACATTGCCTCCTTCCTGCTGCGCTTGACCGAAAAACCGCGTGACCATATCTATACGCTGCATGCGGAACTTGAAGGACAGAAACTTGCCCCCATCTTCCAGCAGTTGCTGCAGGGCTGGAAGGCGCAAGGCTATCGCCTGGCGTCGATGGCGGATTACCATGCGCAGATCGCTGACGCTGAATTGCCGCTGCGGCCGATGCGCTGGGGCGAGTTGCCGGGACGTTCGGGCGAGCTGATTCTCGATTGAACGCTGCGCCGCGGTCGCTTGTCCATTGCCGTATCCGTACCCGCCAGACATGCGCCCCAACGCCCGAACGCCGGAACTGCCCACACGAACAAGGAGAACATTGTGGTAGAGAGCCCACCCGCGCTGGATGACATCGTGCCCGACTTTTCCGCCGCGATGACCAGCGATAAAACCTTCCACCTTTCGGATTACCGCGGCCGGAAGATCGTGCTGTACTTTTATCCGAAGGACAACACGCCCGGCTGCACGACCGAGGGCATACGCTTCCGCGAGCTGTACCCGGAGTTCCAGGCGGCCGATGCCGAAATTTTCGGTGTTTCCCGCGACAGCCTGCGCTCGCATGAGAATTTCCGCGCAAAGCTTGAGATGCCTTTCCAGCTCATTTCCGACCCGGAAGAAACGCTGTGCTCGATGTTCGATGTGATCCGAAGCAAGACTATGTACGGCAAAGCGGTCCGTGGCATAGATCGCAGTACTTTCATCATTGACGCTTCCGGCAGGTTGGTGAAAGAATGGCGTGGAGTAAAAGTCCCGGGCCACGTGGACGAAGTACTCGAATTCGTGAAGGCCCTACCCTGAATCGCCAAACATTGAAATCCGTAGAAAGTCTCAGTCCCAAGCCGTTGTCGAGAAAGGATGCTTCCTTTTTCCGCAACGGCTTTTTGCATTCCGGGACGGTGAATGATGTTCTTCCCCGTCCCGGCATTTCCGCCAACCGCCTGATCGCCCGTCAGGCTCGTCAAGATTGAGATCCCATGCCCCTGCCCAAACTGCCCAGCAAGCCTGCCACCCTGCTTTCCCCCAGCGATTATCCGAAGGCTGAGAAAGGCAAGTCGGTCAAGCCATCCATCAAGTTGCTCGAGCCGGCCGCGGCACCTGCGAGTGCGCCTGCGAGCGCGCCAGCAGTCGAGGCTCCGGCCGCGCGTGGCAAGGCAATTACACCGGTCGCGGAAAAGACCCGCGGCAAATCTTTGAAGGCAGTGGAAACGCGTCCGAAGTCGAGCACCAGCCGCGCGGCGGACAAGGCTGGCGGCAGCAAGCTGTTCGTGCTCGACACCAATGTCCTGATGCATGATCCGACCTCGCTGTTCCGCTTCGAAGAGCACGATGTCTATCTGCCGATGATGACGCTGGAAGAGCTCGACAATCACAAGAAGGGCATGTCCGAAGTCGCGCGTAATGCGCGCCAGGTATCACGCACGCTGGACGCGCTGGTGGCCGACACCGACGACAATGCCATCGACCAGGGCATACCGCTGGCCAAGCTCGGCAACAAGGATGCGCGCGGCCGCCTGTTCTTCCAGACCAAGCTGCAGAACGTCACCCTGCCCGAGGGTCTGCCGGTGGGCAAGGCCGACAACCAGATCCTGGGCGTGGTGCGCGCGCTGGAAGACCAGTATCCGGGACGCGCGATCGTGCTGGTGTCCAAGGACATCAACATGCGCATCAAGGCGCGCGCGATGGGACTGCCGGCCGAGGAATACTTCAACGATCATGTGCTGGAAGACACCGACCTGCTCTACAGCGGCATCATGCAGCTGCCGGACGACTTCTGGAACAAGCATGGCAAGGGCATGGAGTCGTGGCAGGAGAGCAAGAACGGCACCGGCTATACCTATTACCGCCTGACCGGGCCGCTGGTGCCAGCCATGCTGGTCAATCAGTTCGTCTACATGGAGCCGACCAACGGCGAAGCGTCGTTCTATGGCCATGTGCTTGAGATCAATGGCAAGACCGCGGTGATCCGCACGCTGCGCGACTACAGTCACGGCAAAAACAGCGTCTGGGGCATCACCGCGCGCAATCGCGAGCAGAACTTCGCGCTGAATCTGCTGATGGATCCGGAATGCGATTTCGTGTCCCTGCTCGGCCAGGCCGGCACCGGCAAGACCTTGCTGGCACTGGCCGCGGGACTGACCCAGGTGCTGGAAACGAAGACCTACAACGAGATCATCGTCACCCGTGTCACCGTGCCGGTCGGCGAGGACATCGGCTTCTTGCCGGGCACCGAGGAAGAGAAGATGTCGCCATGGATGGGCGCTTTCGACGATAACCTCGAAGTGCTCAACAAGTCCGACAATGACGCCGGCGAATGGGGCCGCGCCGCGACGCAGGACCTGATCCGCTCGCGCATCAAGATCAAGTCGCTCAACTTCATGCGTGGTCGCACCTTCGTCAGCAAGTACGTGATCATCGACGAGGCGCAGAACCTCACACCGAAGCAGATGAAGACGCTGATCACTCGCGCTGGCCCGGGCACGAAGATCGTCTGTCTCGGCAATATCGCGCAGATCGACACGCCCTATCTCACCGAGGGTTCGAGCGGCCTGACCTATGTGGTCGACCGCTTCAAGGGCTGGTCGCACGGCGGCCATGTGACGCTGGCGCGCGGGGAACGCTCGCGGCTTGCCGACCACGCCAGCGACGTGCTGTAAGCAGCGCCACGCAAGCGCGCCGCAAGCGCCATAACAAAAGCCCCGCGATGCGGGGCTTTTTTCATTCCATGCATGGCGGGCAGCGCCCGCACGGGGATAGGCCTCAGAGCACGAGCGTGCCGATGTACCAGGCGATCGCCGCCATGAATGCCGATGCCGGGATGGTGAAGATCCATGCCCAGACGATGTTGCCGGCTACGCCCCAGCGCACGGCGGTCACCTTGCGCGACGCACCCACGCCAACGATCGCGCCGGTGATAGTGTGCGTAGTCGACACCGGCACGCCCAGCCAGGTGGCCATGAACAGCGTGATCGCGCCGCCGGTTTCGGCGCAGAAGCCGCCTACCGGCTTGAGCTTGGTGATCTTCTGGCCCATGGTCTTGACGATGCGCCAGCCGCCGAGCAGCGTACCGAGGCTGATCGCGGTATAGCATGCGACCACGACCCACCAGGGCATGCCGGCATCGGCATCGGTTTGACCTGCCACGATCAGCAGCATCCAGATGATGCCCATCGTCTTCTGCGCATCGTTGCCGCCATGACCGAGGCTGTACATCGAAGCAGAGAGCAGCTGCAGGCGGCGAAACCAGCGGTCGATGCGACGCGGCGTGGCATTCACGAAGATCCAGGACACCAGGATCATCATGATCGAGCCGAACACGAAGCCGAGCAGCGGCGACAGCACGATGAACAGGATGGTCTTGAACAGGCCGCTGGCAACCAGCGAGCCGGTTCCGGACTTGGCAACGGCCGCGCCCACCAGGCCGCCAATCAGCGCATGCGAAGACGAGGACGGAATGCCGTAATACCAGGTCAGCACATTCCACACGATGGCGCCGACGAGCGCGCCGAAGATCACATAATGATCAACGATGGCCGGATCGACGGTCCCCTTGCCGACAGTGGTTGCCACCTTGAGATGAAATACCAGGATGGCGACGAAGTTGAACACGGCGGCAACCAACACCGCGGTCTGCGGTTTCAGCACGCCGGTCGACACTACGGTGGCAATGGCGTTGGCGGCGTCGTGGAAGCCATTCATGAAGTCGAATATCAGCGCGAGCGCGACCAGTAACCCAAGGGTGTAGATGCTGATCTGGATGGTATGCATGTGTGTTGTTGGATGAATGGGTACCTGCGCCAGAGCCCTGGATGACACCGTCCGCCTCATGCGAACGGGTGATGCAAGACACTGCCGGAGCGAATCCTGCGGCTGGGCCGCAACCGTCTTCGACGCTCAGGCGTTCTCGACGATGATGCCTTCGAGGATGTTGGCCACGTCCTCGCAGCGGTCAGTCACGCTTTCGAGAATTTCATAGATGGCCTTCAGCTTGATCAGGTTGCGCACGTCCGGCTCGTCGCGGAACAGCTTGGACATCGCGGCGCGCATCACGTGGTCCGCATCCGATTCCAGCCGGTCGATCTCCTGGCACAGCTCGAGAATCTGGCGGGAATTGTCCATGTTGTGCAGCAGGCTCACCGCAGCCTTGACCTTCTCGGTGCAGGACAGGCACAGCTCGGCCAGGCGCTTGGCCTCGGGCGTTACGGCCTTGATGTCGTACAGCGAGACGGTCTGCGCCGCATCCTCGAGCAGATCGAGGATGTCATCCATGCGGGTGATCAGCTGGTGGATATCGTCCCGGTCCAGCGGCGTGATGAAGGTCTTGTGCAACAGCTCGAGGGTGTCGTGGGTGACCTTGTCGGCCTGCTTCTCGATGCCTTCGATGACATGCGCCCGGTTTTCCAGATCATCGAAGTTGGACATCAGGCCAAGCATCTCGCGCGCGCCCTTGATGCACAGGTCCGCATGCTGGTTGAAATAATCGAAGAATTTGCCCTCGTTGGGCATCAGGCGTCCGAACATGATTTGTCGTTGTGTAAGGTTGTCTTCATCGCAGCGTCATTGCCTCGCTGCGGGCTTTATTCATTGCTGAAGATGGCGGAGCCGCCGGTGTAATTGTCGAACTTGGTGAACTGGCCAAGGAAGGTCAGCCGCACCGCGCCGATCGGACCGTTACGCTGCTTGCCGATGATGATTTCCGCGGTGCCCTTATCCGGTGAATCCGGGTTATAGACTTCGTCACGATAAATGAACAGGATCACGTCGGCGTCCTGCTCGATGGCGCCCGATTCGCGCAAGTCCGACATGACCGGGCGCTTGTTCGGTCGCTGCTCGAGCGAACGGTTCAACTGTGACAAGGCAATGACCGGGCAGTTCAGCTCCTTGGCCAGACCCTTCAGGTTACGCGAGATCTCCGAGATCTCGGTTGCACGGTTCTCGCCAGCCGAGTTGGCCGACATCAGCTGCAGGTAGTCGACGATGATCAGGCCGAGCTTGCCACATTGCCGTGACAGCCGACGCGAGCGCGCGCGCAGTTCGATCGAGGACAGTGCCGGTGTTTCATCGATATACAGCTGGGCGTCGTTCATCTTCTGGATCGCGTGCGTCAGCCGCGGCCAGTCCTCGTCATTGAGGCGGCCGGTACGCAGACGATGCTGGTCGAGACGGCCGACCGAGCCGAGCATACGCATAGCGAGCTGCGCGCCGCCCATCTCCATGGAAAACACCGCGACCGGCAAACCGCTGTCGATGGCCACGTTCTCGCCAATGTTGATCGAGAACGCGGTCTTGCCCATCGAGGGGCGACCGGCAACGATGACCAGGTCGCCGGGCTGCAAGCCTGAGGTCATCCGATCCAGATCGGTAAAGCCGGTGGGCACGCCGGTGATGTCGCTGGTGCTGTCGCGATTGTAGAGCTCGTCGATGCGTTCCACCACCTGGGTCAGCAGCGGCTGGATTTCCATGAAACCCTTGGCGCCGCGCGCGCCCTCTTCCGCAATCGCGAAAATCTTGGCTTCGGCTTCGTCAAGCATCTGCTTGACTTCCTTGCCCTGCGGATTGAAGGCGGCGCCCGAAATCTCATCAGACACGGTAATCAGCTTGCGCAGCACACCACGGTCGCGGACGATCTCGGCATAGCGCCGGATATTGGCCGCCGACGGTGTGTTCTGCGCCAGCGCATTCAGGTAGGACAGACCGCCCACTTCCTCGGCCTTGCCTGTGGAAGCGAGCGCTTCATAAACGGTAATGACGTCAGCTGGCTTGGACTCGTTGATCAGCTTGACGATGGACTGAAAAATGATGCGGTGATCGTAGCGGTAGAAATCTTCCTGGGAAACAAAATCGGCGATGCGATCCCAGGCAGCATTGTCGAGCAACAAGCCGCCTAGTACGGACTGTTCTGCTTCGATGGAATGCGGCGGGATGCGGAGGGAATCGACTTGCGGATCGGAACGGCTATTCATGGCGCGCCATTATACCCGCTCGATCTTTGCTGCCACACTGCATATCGCCCGAAATTATTTTCTTCATGGCATTTTTTCCAGCAAGCGCCCTTGCCAACCCGGCCTCCCCTCGTTACATTGGGAGCCACCCTTCTCCTTCCGACACCGATGAGCGACGCTTACCGCCTGGACACCTACTCGCCCGATGAAAGCATCGGTTACCTGATCAAGCGCGCGGGCGGCCAACTGACCACGACCGTGGACAGAGCACTTGCCGAATTCGACATGACGCATGCTCAGCTCGGCATTTTCCTGCGGCTGCTGCATGGCCATGCCAATACGGCGGCCGACCTGGCGCGAGAGATGGTGATTGATACCGGCGCGATGACGCGCGCGCTCGACCGTCTTGAGGAAAAAGGTTTCATCCGGCGCCTGCGCAGCAATGCCGATCGGCGCGTCATTGAAGTCAGTCTCACCGAAAAGGGCAAGTCACAGGCCGATCAAATGACTCGCGTGGCAATCGATGCGCTCAACCATCACCTGCGCGGCTTCAGCCCGGAAGAAATCGACCAGTTCAAGAGCTTTCTGCGCAGAATGATCAGCAACACATAAGGCGGTCAGAAAGCCGATGGACGAAAAAAAACCGGGAAATTTCCCGGTTTTTTATTCGCCAGAAAGGCTTTATTACGCGTGTTCGCCGAGCACGGAAACCGTGACGTCGGACAGGACATCGGTGTGCAGCGAGACCGTGACCGGATGATCGCCAACAACCTTCAGCGGACCTTGCGGCAGGCGAACCTGCGCTTTCTCGACCGGGAAGCCCTGCTTCGTCAGCGCTTCGGCGATGTCGGCATTGGTAACGGAACCGAACAGGCGACCATCAACGCCGGCTTTCTGCGAAATCTGAACGGTCAGACCGTTCAGCTTCTCGCCTTGCGCCTGGGCAGCGGACAGGCGCTCGGAAGCGGCTTTTTCCAGGTCGGCGCGACGCACTTCGAATTCAGCGATCGCAGCGTCGGTGGCACGGCGGGCCTTCTTGTTCGGGATCAGGAAGTTACGTGCATAACCGTCCTTGACTTTCACCACATCGCCCAGGTTGCCCAGGTTGACGACTTTATCCAACAGAATGACTTGCATGTTTTTCTCCTAGTTCAGTCGCCGCTTACGCGTTGTGCAGGTCGGTGTACGGCAGCAGCGCGAGATAACGGGCGCGCTTGATCGCGGTGTCAACCTGGCGCTGGTAGTGAGCGCGGGTGCCGGTCAGGCGAGCCGGCATGATTTTGCCGTTTTCCTGGACGAAGTCCTTCAGGGTGTCGACGTCCTTGTAGTCAACCTGCTCAACCTTGGCGGCGGTGAAGCGGCAGAATTTCTTGCGCTTGAACAGCGGGTTCTGCTGCTTGCGCTTTTCCTTGAGTTTGCTCTTGTCGAATTTTTTACCGAATGCCATGTTCAGGCTCCTGTATCTGTCTGTTTGGTGTACGCCTCGAAATCAGTGACATGAAAAACGAGGCTTTTACTGTTGCGATTCTTGCGCGCCAGGAAACCGGAGAAGCGGTAGATGCCGCCGAGATCGGCATGGTTGAATCTGCCGGAAATCTCGCCCGCGGCGATCGCGGGAATTTCAAACTCTACCTGTCTTTCGATTCTCGCCTCGGTCTGCTGCGAAACATGCTGCAGCCGGGCTGAAACGATCGGGATTCCTGCCGGGGTGTAGCGCAAGACTTCGCGCTCGGCAATGGTCGCAACGAACTGAAACTGATTCACGCTAAGGGCTGTGCCCCCGTCTTAGCTGGCCGAAGCTTCCGCGCGATGGGTCTTCGCGGCGTCTTCCTTCTGCACCGCTTTCATCATCGGGGAAGGATTGGTTTCGGCGCGCTTCATCTTGACGGTCAGGTGGCGCAGGACGGCGTCGTTGAACTTGAAGCCGGTTTCGATTTCCGCCAGCGTTTCGCTGTCGCATTCGATGTTCAGGCAGACGTAGTGCGCCTTGGCGAGCTTCTGGATCATGTAGGCCATCTGGCGACGACCCCAGTCTTCAACGCGGTGAACCTTGCCGCCGCGGCTGGTGACGATGCCCTTGTAGCGCTCGATCATCGCCGGGACCTGCTCGCTCTGGTCCGGATGGACGATGAAAACGATTTCATAGTGACGCATGCAAACTCCTTTTGGACGGATTAACAAATCGCCCACCCCGGCGTCAGGACGGGTGTGGGAAGAGGAAAACCCGCGATCATACGCGAAACGCAACTGCGGCTCAAGCTTTAATCGATTCCGTACGGACTTTTCGATGACCGATTAAATTCTGATGTCAATTGTCTTGCTTTTCAGCGTTCACTGTATAAAAATACAGGCGACTTTTCCCAGACACATTGTCGATCATCGTCGTTCAGCTTCCCTGACGCCCTTAAATCAAGGTGCATTTCATGCTCAAACTCACTGCCCGCCAGGAGCAAATCCTCAGGTTGATCCGGGATGCCATCGAAAAGACGGGCTTCCCTCCCACGCGTGCCGAAATCGCCAAGGAGCTTGGTTTCCGTTCCGCCAATGCTGCGGAAGAACATCTGCAGGCGCTTGCGCGCAAGGGCGCCATCGAAATTTTTCCTGGTACCTCGCGCGGAATTCGTCTGCGAGATTCTTTCGCTTCCCGCTCGCACTCCCATGCACACACTCTGCTGAAGGACAACCCCGACGCGCATCCGATCATGCATCCCGGGGCGATGCAGATGACGCTGCCGCTGGTAGGCCGAGTCGCCGCTGGGTCGCCGATTCTCGCGCAGGAGCATATCGATGCGCAGTACACCGTCGATCCGACTCTATTTAAAAGCCGTCCCGATTACCTGCTGAAGGTGCGGGGCATGTCGATGCGCGATGCCGGCATCATGGATGGTGATTTGCTTGCCGTGAAAAAGGCGGATAGCGCCAAGAATGGACAGATCGTGGTGGCACGTCTTGGCGATGAAGTCACGGTCAAGCGTTATCAGAGGTCGGGCTCGCTGATCGAGTTGCTGCCTGAAAATCCCGACTTCGAACCGATACGCGTTGAAGCCGGGCGCGATGAATTCGCGCTTGAAGGGCTGGCGGTCGGACTCTTGCGCTCCTGGAATTAATCATTGCATGCCGGCCCGGCTTCATCCGGGTCCGGGAAATTGAAAGCCGCGCCAGCCATTCTGGCGCGGCGCAGCTGTCCACTCCCTGGCACTGCTCTTACTCTTCTCCCTGCTTGCGCTTAGCATCCATGACCGCGTCCGGGTTTGCAGGATGCGCGTCCAGAATCTGCCGCGCGATGCCGCGCAGGATATTGACTTCTTCGACTTCCAATCCAGCCCTGGAGAACATGCGCTTCAAACGCGGCATCAACTTCTTCGGATTGCTCGGATCCAGAAATCCCAGCGCAACCAACGCCTGTTCGAGATGGGCATACATGCCTTCGACCTGGTCGACGTCCGCCGACACGCCCTTGAATCCGATGGCTGTTTCCGGCAGCGCATTTCCGACCGTGGCCAAGCGACACTCGTAGGCCAGCACCTGCACTGCCTGAGCCAGGTTCAGCGATGAATAGTCGGGATTGGCCGGAATATTGATCAGCACGTTGCAGCGTGCGACCAGCTCGTTCGGCAAACCGAAGCGTTCATTTCCGAAGATGATTGCCGCTGTCAGTTTCGCATCGGCGGCAAGCTGGGCCGTGAAATCGCGCGGCGTCGTCACCGGCGGGGAATATTCGCGCAGGCGCGCGCTGACTGCAGCGGCAAAATTGCAGCCGGCCAACGCCTCGTCGACAGTACTGACGATGCGCGCGCGCGCCAAAACGTCGGTGGCGCCGCTGGCGAATGCCAGCGCTTCCTCATGAGACCGGGGGTCGGGGTCACGCGGAGCGACCAGGAACAACTCGGAAAATCCCATGGTTTTCAGAGCCCGCGCTGCAGCGCCGACGTTGCCCGGCCGACTGGTTTCGACCAGCACAAATCGAACGCGGTGGAAAAGAGACATACTGGATACAGACAGCTTCATTTAAAATAGCGCGCTTGCGCAGCGCGAACGTAGGCTCCCAACCTGTTCCGGCTGCCGCGCCAAGACTCTACATGCGGTCCATTGCCAGGCAAGGGATTCGCCATTCTAACGGAACCTTTATGCATCCCATGATCAACACGGCGGTCAAAGCCGCCCGCCGCGCCTCCGCCATCATCAATCGCGCTTCCTTCGATCTCGACCGTCTCCAGGTGTCGGAGAAGAAGCACAACGATTTCGTGACCGAAGTCGATCACGCGGCAGAGGCAGCGATCATCGAGGTGCTGCGCGGCGCCTATCCGGACCACGCGATTCTGGCTGAGGAATCCGGCGCATCGGCCAATCTGCATGATGACAACGAAAATGTGTGGATCATCGATCCGCTCGACGGCACCACGAATTTCATCCACGGTTTCCCGCAATACTGCATTTCGATCGCGCTGCAGCAGCGCGGGCAGATCACGCAGGCCGTGGTTTACGATCCGAGCCGCAACGACCTGTTTACCGCCACCCGTGGCGCAGGCGCATTCCTGAATGAAAAGCGCATTCGCGTCAGCCGCCGCGACAAGCTGTCCGACGCGCTGGTCGGCACCGGCTTTCCGTACTCGAACCTGGAAGCGCTGGATGAATACCTGAAGATGTTCCGTCTGATGACGGAAAAGACCGCCGGCCTGCGCCGCCCCGGCTCGGCCGCGCTGGATTTGGCCTATGTCGCATGCGGCCGCTTCGACGGCTTCTTCGAAAAGAATCTGAAACCCTGGGACGTGGCGGCTGGCTCTCTGCTGATCAGTGAAGCCGGCGGCATCGTCGGCACCTTCGCCGGGGAGTCCGATTATCTGTACAAGGGCGATGTGCTGGCTGGGAATCCCAAGATTTTCGCTCAGATGGTTGCACAGCTGTCTCCGTTCGCCCGTTAAAGCGCGTGCACTGCAGCCGCCACGAACCGAAGGCGGCTGTTATACTCCGCATCCCGTCGCCGGTGCGACTTCCCGCTCTCGGCACTCCCTATACCAATTCTTTCGACCCGCGCGATGCGCGTGGACGAACCGCTCATTCCGATTGAGGTTTATGTCATTTCAAGAACTCGGCTTGTCCGAAGCCATTGTGCGAGCAGTTACCGAACAAGGTTACACAACTCCTACGCCTATCCAGAAACAGGCGATTCCCGCAGTGCTCGCTGGCGGCGACCTGCTTGCCGGCGCCCAAACCGGCACCGGCAAAACCGCTGGTTTTACCCTGCCGATCCTGCAGCGTCTGTCCGCTCTGCCCGTCAAGAGCGGTGCACGGCGCGCCATCCGTGCACTGATACTTGCGCCGACGCGCGAGCTTGCCGCGCAGGTGGAAGAAAGCGTGCGGACTTACGGCAAGTATCTGAAGCTGACTTCGGCGGTGATTTTCGGCGGCGTCGGCATCCATCCGCAGATCAAGATCCTGCAGCAAGGCGTGGATATCCTGGTAGCGACTCCCGGCCGCCTGCTCGACCATATGCAGCAAGGGACGGTCGACTTGTCACGCATCGAAATCCTGGTTCTCGACGAAGCGGATCGCATGCTGGACATGGGCTTCATCCGTGATATTCGCAAGGTGCTGCAGGCCCTGCCGCCCAAGCGCCAGAACTTGCTGTTCTCGGCAACATTTGCCGATGAGATCCGTGCCCTTGCCGACAACCTGTTGAATTCACCGGCAACCATCGAAGTAGCGCGCCGCAATTCCACCGCCGAAGTCGTCGCCCAGAAGATTCACCCGGTCGACCGTGACCGCAAGCATCCGCTGCTGGCGCATCTGATCAAGACGAACAATTGGCAGCAGGTGCTGGTTTTTACCCGGACCAAGCACGGGGCAAATCGTCTGGTCGAGCAACTGGCGAAGGATGGCATCAGTGGCATGGCCATTCATGGCAACAAGAGCCAGTCGGCGCGCACGCGCGCGTTGGCCGAATTCAAGGATGGAAGTCTGCAGGTGCTGGTGGCGACCGATATCGCCGCGCGCGGCATCGACATTGACCAACTGCCGCATGTCGTGAATTACGACCTGCCTAACGTGCCGGAGGATTATGTACATCGCATTGGCCGCACCGGCCGCGCCGGGGCAACGGGTGAAGCCGTGTCGCTGGTCTGCGTGGACGAGCATCTGATGCTCAGGGACATTGAGCGCCTGATCAAGCGCGAGCTGCCGCGGGAAGTGATTCCGGGTTTCGAGCCGGACCTGAGCGCGAAGCCGCAGCCGATACAGCTGCGCAGCGGCAACGGCGGTGGCGGAGGACGCACGCAGCAACGGCGCCCTCAAGCCAATCCGTCCGCACAGCCGCGCCAGAACGCGCCACGCAATCACTCCCGCAATCGTTCGCAGACAAGTTCGGCAGCGCCGGCTTCACGCGACAGCCGGAACCGCAAGTCCGCCTGAGAAAAAACGATCTTGCCCAAGCGCCGCTCAGGCGGCGCGGGCGGCGCGGGCGCTGCGCTTCTTACGCACCGGCGTGGGAGCGATCGGACTGTAAACCACATTTTTCAAGGTACGGCCTTCGCGCGGCATAGGCGTCGGCAGACCGAGCATCGACCGCACCGAATTGATGGGCAAACCCGTCACATCATGAATCCGCACCAAAAGTCCTGCAGAAAAACCGATTTTGTTATTTCTGAGCTTGCTGATCACCGGCGGCGGAACCATCAGCTTGCGTGACAATGCCGCATCGCTGGTTACGTTCAGGTTTTCCATGAGGATGTCGAGCATCGCTCCATGGTTGCAGTCGGCAGCGGAGGTGATGGTGGAAATGTCCTTGCTCATCGGTGTTTCCTTCTGTTTCATGATTCCCTTGTTTCGAAATCGTTTTCGGTAGACACGATCTTCTTTGCAGCGCAATCGTCCTGCCGTAACAGGCGGCCGGTGCGCGCTACTTTGAACATCATTCCCTCTCTTCTTACTTACTCAGCTTGCCCGGCATATTTGCCGCACGCAGCACGGAAAGAGAAGTCGAGAACCGTGCGTGATTCAATCAACCCACTTCATCCAGGGCAATGTCCGCAATCGCGAGCAGAGCGCCGTAACCATTTGTATGGGTTAATTGACTATTGGAATCACATCATATGACAGAAAATCAAAATTCACAATAAATTTGACATATCTGTGTTTTTCAAGCAAAATCGCAAAAAATGAAAAAGGATTTTTATGTCTGCTGAAGTTTGCACCACGCAGCAAGCAGCGGCCTTGCTGGGCATATCTGTCACTTCAGTGCAGCAATTGGTGGAATCAGGCGAAATTGAGGCGTGGAAAACCAAGGGCGGGCACCGGCGCATACCGGTGACTGCGATCCATGCATTCAAGGCATCTTCGCAAGGCGATTCGCCGCATGCTGCCGCTGCTGAGCGAGAGGAACGCCTGGTTGTCATGATCGTGGAAGACAATCCGCTGCAGCGCGGTATCTACGAAGCTCAGGTCGGATCGTGGAATTTCCCGGTACGGGTACACTTGTGCGACAGCGGTTACAAGGCGCTGGTCGACATTGCCAAGGACAAGCCTGATGTGCTGCTGCTCGATATCGTGATGCAGGGCATCGACGGTTATGAGGTTATGCAAACCGTGTTGTCCTATCCGGAGCTTGCAGACGTGCAGATTGCAGTGATCACCAGCCTAGAGTTTGAGGACCTGGAACGGCGCGGCGGCCTGCCGGCAGGCGTGACCTACCTCCCGAAACCGATCGCCTATGACGAATTGCGCGGTTATCTGCGGGCTTGCCATGCGCAAAAGCTCAAGAGCATGCATGCGCACGGTAACTGAGCTCGGCTGAGCTTTTCCCTTTACAGCGCACCGCGCGTCCAGCACTTCGGCTTCACGTCCAGCGACGTCGACTGAAACCGGACCCGGATTCACCAATGCTGCCTGCCAGCTACGGCGGAATGTTACGATAGCGGGTTTTCATTGTGGCCATATCCAGGCCTCATTCGCTTCCATTCACCGTAGCCCGGACCTCGCAATGCTTGTTGGAACCAGACAAGACTCCCCGCCCGCCCCCGATCCAAAGCACACGCCGATGATGCAGCATCATATGCTTCCGCCCGCAGCATTCAAATATTATACTGTAAATTCAATGGCTTACTTAGTAACGTATAAATCGTTTTTTATATTTTTTCCAGATTTTTTCCAGATTTCCGCGCCAACCTGAAAAAAATGGCTTTTTTGGACGTTTGTTAGCACTGCGGTAGCATTCTTTCAACCTTCATGTTGGCCAAGATGCGGCCGACGAAAGCCGCGTGCATGTTACTCGCTGGACATCCCCTTGCGCATTGCGTAACCTACAACAATTACAAAATTACAACAAAAGGGGACGCTGTGGTACTCGTGCGCGTGCTCGTTCTAATGTTTTTGGTGGCCTAC
Organism: Noviherbaspirillum pedocola; assembly: GCF_016632335.1. Taxonomy (GTDB): domain Bacteria; phylum Pseudomonadota; class Gammaproteobacteria; order Burkholderiales; family Burkholderiaceae_D; genus Noviherbaspirillum_A; species Noviherbaspirillum_A pedocola. Next base: position 37,279 of record NZ_JAEPBG010000009.1, on the reverse strand, counting down.
GGTTTTGCGATGGGCACTACCCCTGAATACCAGCTCAACGGCTTCGGCAAGCTCATGTCGATATCCTTCTTCTTCACGGCGCCCGCGCTCTACTTCCTGCCGACGTATGAAGCCTGGAAGAACCAACAGCCGAATGTGAACGCAATCGCCTTGGTCAACATCTTTCTTGGCTGGTCCATTTTAGGGTAGGTTGTGGCTATCGTCTGGGCGCACAAAAAGCCGGAGCCCACCGTAGTGCTGTCCAAAACTGCGTCGTCGCCCGTGGGGGTGGAACAACCTGCGCCGAAACCAGTGCGCGAGACGAAGACCTGCAGGTTCTGTGCTGAAGAGATTCTCGCCGCCGCTATCAAGTGCAAGCATTGCGGCAGCGACGTCGCCGCATGAGGCGCGCGAGCTGATTGGCGAAGCGTCGCCGGTTTTCGGGGAAATCGTACGGGGCGCAATACCGGGGGATATTCCGCCCAACTGAAAACAAAAACCCCCGGGCTGTGTTGGCCAAGGGGTTGCTGAGCGTGTAGGCCGGCTTACAGCGCAATGCCGTCGTCGCCTTCATCCTTCTGCGAAGCCTGCGGCTTCGCAGCGTCTTTCTTCATGAGCGCATCGATGCTCGCGGCTTGCGCCGTGTCTTTCTCGCTGTACCAGCCGACGAATTCCTTATCCTCGCCGAAGATGTGTGCGAAGAGCAGCTCGGCCATCTCGGAGGGCGACGGCAAGTACCCGTACTTGGATTCGATGAACAACCGATACGCGTGAAACTTTCGTACCTGGCCTTCTTTGAGGCCAAAGGCAACGCGGACGGTGCGCTCCGGCTTTGTAACGTTTTTGATGAGTGCCATGGTGAAGTCTCCTTATGGTTTTTGAGTTTCGTTCGTGCTCACGATGGCGCCGTGATATTACGTATAGCAACTGCTATCGCTGAACGCGCCGCTACACCGAAAATTTTTCTCGCTTGCCAAGGCTTGTCGCACCAGTAGTTTGGCTAGTATTCAATACTAAGAAGAACATCCATCCACTAGGAGTGCATCGTGCCTGACCGTGCTAAGAAGACTCACCTAACCCTTGCCGATAAGCATATTGCAGAAGGTGAAGAACGAATTGGCAACCAACTGAGGTTAATAGAACACCTAACTGCCGACGGGCAGAGCATAGAAAAAGCATTTGAGCTATTGGCGGTACTTATGCAGACTTTACACGCGATGCAGCACCATCGAAGCTTGATATTGAAGAGCTTGGATGAGAGCGACTGACGCAAAACGACACGCCCTGACCAACATCCCTCGCACCTGCGCCGCCCCCCCCTTCACGCGTCGTCGCATGAGCACGCCTGTGCTTGGCACTAATGCGACGATGTCCGCTCCGCGTACCTACGCCCTGCCCTAGCGTCGGCGCATCGGTGTTCAATTTGATTTCAAAAGACAGGCACCGCGCACGAGAAGCCGACGCACTGGCGCGGAGGCCGCGGCTTGTTTCGTTAGTTGCGTTTTTTCGTATTGGCACTTGAATATTCGGCGCCGAATATTCCTGCCGCGGCCGTCGCACAGCGGGGTTGGCCAGGATTGCAGCGTGTCGGGCGCCGGCAGAGCGGGCGCCTGGCGAAGCGGATGCGCGGAGCGTGCGCCGACGTAGCGACGTCGGGTGCCGCCGGAGGTGGCGGCCGGCGTGAGCGGTATGCGCAGCGACGCCAAGAGCGGACGGTCCCAGCGAGGACCGGCTGCGGTGCCAAGGAGTGAGAGGACGGAGCGCGTTCAGCGCATAGTTCTCGAACGGCGAGCGAGCGCACGAAGTGCGCGAGCGGTGTTCAGCTTGTGTGCAGCATTTGGAACGGCCGCTGTGCAGACTTTTGCACGGGAGCTATACCGACTTCGTATACGGTACAAGATGCCAAAACAGGCCCTTCTCGGGCTGCCCACTTTTTGAGCAGAACCGGGGGATTCCCCAACCCTGACCAACCTCATGCCGGTACGCCGATTTCTGCATGTTGCAAAGTAATGCCGTCGCGATTTCGCGGTAATTTCAAAGGCGCAATCCGCCATCCCTTCGCCAGCCCCCGAGCCAGCCCTTCAGCCAGACCCCATTCCGCCAGCCCCTTCGCCAGCCTTTTTTCTCCGGCATGGTCATTTTGACGATAGCACTAGCTATACAAGACAAGCCCCGGCAGACCCCGGCGCGTGCCATGAATGACCCTGGAGACAACTATGAACGAACAACAAATGCAGCCTCGCGACCCGGCAAAGGCGGCCGCATCCCTTGCCAACCTATCCCGGGAGGCTGGAGTCAACAGCATCGCCCGCGCGGCTCGAAATCAAGAGCTGGTGCTGCGTGCGCTGGCTCGTTTTGGCTGGCTGCCGAGCAAGCAACTCGCCGCTTTTGGATGGCCGAACGACAAGACTGCACGCTGCTGCGACCGCGCCCTCGCCGCCCTACGCAAGCTAGGCATGGTGCGCTACAAGACGCGCGTATCGGACAAGACCCGCATGTTCGCGCTGACCGAAATCGGCGTGGCCTATGTCAGCGAAGAGTATGGCGTAGCCGCGGTCTATGACAAGGAATTTGCCAAGCGCGTCGAGGGTCAGTTCGAGCACCGCGCGCTGTCCAACGCCTCCTGCGTTTGGTGGAAGAAATCCGGCGGGGAGTCCGGCGCGGCGTATTTCACGGAGTATGAAGTCGTCAAAGGCGTCGCGCCCCTGCACTCGGTCAAGGGAAAAGACTTCGAGAAGATTCCGGACGCCCTGTTCATGTTCGACAGCGAGTACGCTAAGAAAAAGCGGCTGGTGTGGGTCGAGGTCGAACGCGGCCACAAAAAGGATGTTGACCAAGACACGCTGGTGAAGTCGCTGTGCCACATCCTGTCGCCGCACTTCAAGAACGACGGTCATGGCCTGCAGCTGCAGAAGAACGGCATCCCGTATGAGGTGGTGCGTGCCATCATCGTTTGCCCGACGGAAGACCTGAAATCGCGCTTTGTCGAGTTCCTGTTCAAGTATCTGAAGGTCGCCAAGTACTCGCACGACTTCGCCTTCCTGATGCCCCGGCTGCAGTTTCTCGACCCGGCTACCGGCCAGCTGGCATATGTCGCGGAGTGGGCGCGGCGCGCGGAGTATGCCGCCGACTGGGCGCTCTGGGGATACCAGATAGTACCGCTGGACCAAGCCGCCACGTAATCTCCAAGACCCGCAGTGCGGGGCTTTTTCACGAGCGAACAAAATTATTCTTACGGCATGCGATTCTATGAACGTAAAAAGCACTCCTATGCGCTGTCCCGTTCATTTTTTAAAAGGTCATTGTCGTAAAAACGACAATTGTCGCTCTCACGACAATGAACAACAACGGGGCCTCGCCGGAAGAATTTTTGGATGTTCCCCGCGGCGGCCCATAGCTGTTGCTATACGAGAAATATCATCGCATGGGACGCGTAATGAAATCAATCACACTAAAAGAATGGCTGCAGAAAGCTACCCCCGCACAGCGCGCGCAACTCTACAAGGACGCCGACACCTCGTACATGTCAGTCCACCAAATGGCGGTAGGCCATCGCAACATCAGTCCAGCTAAAGCCGGCGAAATCGAGAAAGCCACCATTGGCATCAACCAAGCTGACCCGAGCCTGCCTCCGGTACTGCGCTTGACGAGCTGCGCCGTCTGCGCAGAATGCCCGTTCGCGAAACAGTGCAACGGGGGAGACCAGCTAATGGTGAACATCGGATTCATTTCGATGCCCGACCTTCCCGAAGCCAAACAAGAAGCGGCCGATGCGCGCTTGGCAGCCCTGGACGTCGAGCAGTGCGAGAAGATTAGGCAGTTGCTGTAAGAGCACTTACCGGATACGAATTCGCACATCCGTGCGTTGGTTGATGAGCGCCCCCCTCGAAGACTTTTGCAAAATGCAACTCGCCCTACTGGCCGACATTGCCCAAAAGAATGCAAATTTGACAACATAAGTAAACGAAGCGTATCTTGCCTTTTTGACGGAGAAGCTCACGTTGCAGGAGCGCGCCGAAGTTGCTGAACGCAAACTGATGGAGGCCGGGCTATGAAGAAGTCGATGGAATACGCTGAGAAAGTCCTTGTTGACTTAGTAGGGCGGGAATACTTGGAGCAGCTGATTGCAGCGACCGCACCTGCGCCGTCCTTGGCCAACCATGACCAAGACGCTGTTGGCCAGGATGGTCTCGTAGGCGAATGGCACGACGCGCCGGCCACCTCCCAGCCTGGCCTTGGCGACCCGTTTGACATGCCCACCGTGTCGCAGCTTGGACACGGTGACCCGTTTGACATGCCCACCGTGTCGCAGCCTGGGCGCGGCGACCCGTTCGACCTGTAATAATCTTCCCGGCGCTTGCTCAAACTTCGCAGGCCGTCGCTAACGTATTGCGTGAGATGTAGTGGGGGGTGTAGTGCCCGGTGGGTGGTGCCGCTGAAAAGGGTCCCGGCTTGTGCCGGGATTTTTTCGCCTCCAAGGCGAGCTGCCGCAAGTCTGCAGCAGGGCAATCTACACGAAGTCTGGCGGCGCTGAGTAAAAGATACTGCACGACGAGAAGCGTGACACGCTTGAAAGCGTCATTGAGGAGTTGGGCGGCGAGCAGCTGTTCGTGGTCTACGAATTCCGGCCAGACCTTGCTAGGCTGAAGGAGCATTTTCCGAAGGCACGGGAGCTGAAGACGCAGCGCGACGAGGAAGACCGGAATCAGGACGACGGCACTGTGGCGCTAATGCTGATTCACCCGCGGTCCGCCGAACACGGCATCAATCTTCAGCACGGCCGGAACATCGCCTGGTTCAGTCATAACTTCAACCTAGAGACATTCGAGCAGGTCCACGAGCGCCTAGGCGTGGTCAGGCAAATGCAGTCTGGCTATGACCAGGTCTATCCAGGAGTTTTACCTCGTCGCGCGCGGCACGGTTGACGAAGCCTGCATCGCGAAGCGTGACAATAAAGGCATCACGCAAGAACAGATTATTGCGTATGCAAAAGCGAAGAACCGGGCTGCTCAGCAGTCGTAGCGCTTTTTGCCGTGCACTAGGCGATATCGACCACCGCGTGGGCCGATGTGGCAGGTGCTGTCTGTTACCGGCTTCGCATGTGTCGCTGTCGAAGACGGCGCCGGGGCCGGGGCCGGAGTTTGCGGCTGGGCAAGCATGACAGGTGCGGGGGCTGGGGCTGGCGTGCGCTTCTCGACCGCGGAGAAGATGGCCCCGAAGCCAATTGTGCCAAGCAGCGCTACGAACAATGCTTTTCTTCTCGCTTTCGCATGCATAATCGGTGCCGATTAAATTGTGGTGCTATACGTAGAAAAATCCTCGAGATTTGCGCTCCGCATGCGGGACCCTTTTCCTTGGCGACGCAGCCCGGCTTTCAGTGGTTCCGCCAGTCCATCGACAGATACTCGCCCGAGTCCCGATAGAGAGCATCCGTCAATTTGTCCCGCTCTTTTCGCATGCGCTCGACAGCTTCCGCTTCTGAATACGACTTGTCGCTTGTCGATGTCCCAGGGAGATATCCAAACAGGCCAGCGTCGCTCAGTTCGACGACGCTCTCCGCTTCACGAATCGAGGCGAGGATGTAGCGCCTATCTTGCTCTTTGTAGAGCTTGATGCCGTTCTCCAGCAAGATATCGCTGAATATGAAGAGAAAGACGGTGACGATGAGAGAAGCTGTTTTCCAGTACCAAGCAACGTCGCTACTGAAAAAGAGGATGCACGTTACCGCGAGCGAAACCCCGAAAAGCATAGCCCACAGACGAGACCACAACGTCTTCCGGTATGCCCGCTTTTGTAAGTCTTTTTGCTCCCCGCTGTTCTTCAGTTCCTCGAGCCGGTTGTAAAAGTCGACATGCTTAGTACCGGGGGAACTGCGTTTGAACGTTCTGTCATGCAGTTTCCAGGTTTTCAGCCAGCCTATAACGAGCTCAAAATCGCTACTGATGAGGCCCGGGGCATTCTTATGCACAGTCGCAGCCAACTCAGCCAGAGCGATATCGCTTCTCGTCTCCAAGTCATCACGCGGCTTTTCGGTATCCTCATAAAGCAATCTTTTGTAGTCCCGCGCTGCACCAAGTGTGTAGTCTTGCGGGCGCATGACTTTTTTGTTCAAGTGCTTTCCTTGTTGTATTAGCAACAATACTTTACTTGCAAATTTGCACTTTGGGTATTCCCTTGAATAAGCATCCCTGCCCTATTGACGTTAAAATTCGGCTTCGCGACATCCCGCACATAGTCTTCACACGCCCTTAGCGCGTCTGCGGTCGGTCTGGCGTCGTCGGTGAGCCGGACAAGAGCTCCCCCGAGTGTCGTCACGAAGTTCGATTACCGGGGCTGCATTACCTCCGCTGGCGGCGGTGGCAGTTGTGGCGGCTGGCTGGGTGGCAGCAGCGTGGCGCAGCCGGCCAGCAGCCCGACTGCGAGCGGTGCCTTTCTGAGTGTCTTTCGCAAGATTATCCGCTACGGTGCGTTTTGCTTGGTTGGCCAGGTGCTCCGCGGTGCGCGCCTCCTGCTGGGAATTTGCTCGTTGCTCCACGACTTGCGCCTTCAGGGCTGCAGCTTTGTGGTTCCCGTACCAGTCGTAATATTGAAACTGGCGACATTCCGGTAGAAACAACATCAGCATTGGAAGATTGCCAACAAAAGATAGGGGGCGGGAAAGCTGCAGCAGTTGCTTCGCTACCTGCCCTTGGTTCCAGACGTCTCCTATAGGCAAAATGAACCCAAATCAGCAATCCAGGGCTAAAACTGGGACAAAAAACGGTAAAGTCATGATGCCACTTCCGATAGGGGCTCACTGCCCTTAATGGTCATACCGTATTCTCGTATTCTCGTATTCCTGTATTCTCGTATTCCTGTATTCTCGTATTCCTGTATTCTCGTATTCCTGTATTCTCGTATTCCTGTATTCTCGTATTCCTGTATTCTCGTATTCCTGTATTCCTGTATTCTCGTATTCCTGTATTCTCGTATTCCTGTATTCTCGTATTCCTGTATTCTCGTATTCCCGTATTAGCTCTCTTCACATGCAGGATTTTAAAAACTAAAGGGGCAAGCCTCGCCCCTTATGACAACTCCCAAATGTGGGCCTAAGTTGCTTTCCTTCCCGGGACCAAATGTGCCACTTGGTCGAGTGCCTTGGAAAGCTCCAGGCCACTCAACGTCTGTAGAAGGATGAGCCCCGCACGCACGATTTCGCTATGCGAGGGAAATTTGCCTTGGCTCGCAGCAAGACCACGCAATATGTCTATCGCCACACATTCCTCAGAAGGCAAGGAGAAGGTTTTTCGAATAAGCGAGGATTGCCCCATCGCCAAATCAGCATTCGCAAAGCGTGAGCTTTTCCTGTCTATGTTCCCATTATGTTTCGCGGCCTGGATAGCAAAGTCATCACTTTTCATTTCGCACCTCCAGTAAGCCAAGGATTTCGTCAGCCAAATTCTTCACCTCCTGTATCGCTGCTCTCGCATTTTTACCTAACTCAGATACCGCTGTCCCGCCATAAGCGGCCACCTGATACGCGGTCCTAGCCGCAAACGAAGAACTCAGCACAGGGATGCCAAAGCTAGCAAGCTCTTTTAGGAGCTTTTTTGAAACATTGGTACGCTCTACTTTGTTTGCGAACACTACCGCAATAAGCTCCTCATTATAGATTTTGGCATTCTCAATTAGCCCCCTCGTCGCTTCTGATGCGCGAATGTCCGGGGCCGACGGCGCAACAACCGTTATCGCTAAGTCAGCGACCAACAACGCAGATTGAGTAGCTGTGCCTGCATCCGCGGACGGCGGCAAGTCGACAATGATGTAATCATAATTTTTGACCTGTTTCTCAATCTCTCGATGGAGCTTTGCTCCGTATGCGGAAAAGCTCGCCACGGCGGCAGGGAAAGGTTTTGAATCGGGGGCGACAGCGGCCCATCCCGTAGCTGTTTGCTGTGCATCACAATCGCAGACGAGGACCCTATGGCCCCGACCTGCTAGTTCAGCTGCCAAAGTGATAGAAATTGTGGATTTCCCGACGCCGCCTTTGCGGTTCGTGACTACTACAGTACGCGCTTCCATGCTGTACTCCTGTTGTTGATGGAATACAGTATTACGATGGGATTTATATTTTCGGCTGAGCCGCTACGTCCATGTAGACGTTTTTCAGGAAATGCTAAGGATTCCCAACATTTTCCGTAGGTGATGCAGAGCAAACGCAAGGCGAAATGCCCCCCACCTAATTCCCGCGGGCCGGCGAAAAAAGGGAGGGAAAGGCAATGCCCGTCCCTCCTCTTAATGACTCTGGTAAAGCCCTAGTCGCCTCGACGGATATCCCGCAGCGCCAGACGACGCAAGTGACGACTAATCGTCGTCATGCTCCCCCGCCCTAGCTCCAGTCGCAGGTTGCAGGGGCTAACCCGCCGCCGTTGTCGCATGAGAGCCAGACAGGCCCGCGCCACATCCACCAAGGTGATGCCCTTTCGTCCCACCATAGTTTTGACCTTTCATGATAGCTGTCCTCTCAGGACACGCTCCATGTATAGGTAGTGGCGCTGCGATTACGTAATCGAAAGTTGCTGCATTGTCGTTCCGCCAAATGCATCCTCATGCTGTTTCAACTCGATGAGGGAAGTCACCATGAGCGATGTCGAATTTCACCACTCAGTAGGTATGCGTACTGTCTTGTATCTTTCCCCTGCGGTATGTACAGCAGCGCTGTTGGCCGCCCAGCAGTCTGGGTTGAGCTTGCACGAATGGATGGAACACCGCATTAGCTACGTTATGGCGGACGACGAGGTGGCGGTCGAGCGCGGATTAGACGCACTGGCTCCATGGTCGCTTGCCTGTGCAGACCTATTCGCGAGGGTGGCGAATCACGCCCCAGAAGTGCTGGAAGGACGGTGGGCTCTGCTGTATGAACGAGTTCGCCTCGAACAGAGCCTATGGCATCAGCCAACCCAGTCGCTTGATAAGGACCGCGACCTTCTAGCTGAACCCTACATTTCAAAAGTCCGGTTGCGTGCGGCGTGGCCGCGCCTCTGCGCTGCGACATTCTGTTTGTAAGTTGCCATACTCGGTGACCGGAGTGGGTCGTTATGGACGACGATGGCCGGCACCGAACGTGGCCACGCCCCAAGGTCGCGGAAATTCGCAAGAATGGAAGTCGGAATGGCGCGCCTCCTCACGTGCTCTCAATCTTAGGTTTCGGGTATAGCCACGTCTGATATGCCGGTGGAATATGTTCTTGCGCGGGACTTGAGCTAGTTGAGTTTCTTGCACCCGCACCGCGGTATGCTGGAGAGCGAACTCTATGCGAGGAAAACCATGGCAAATTCTTGCGGTTCCGGCGCAACCCCTCCCAGCTCGGGAGCTTGTGGCGCACAACCGGGCGGCCGATTCACCTTGGAAGACAATCCGATTACCAGCGCCAATGCCCAGTTGTCGGTAGACGAGCTGCGCCAGCGTATTGGCCAGGCGGGCGACCCGGGCGTAATGGAAGTCTATGCGTACGCCGTGACTTCAGTGGAACCGTATGCAGACCTGTTTCTGCAGACCGGGTCGGGGCCAAACTTTGCCGGCGGGCTCATTACCCTATGTACCTGCAAGCACGAGATGCGCACCGCTCACAGCTCGCAGCAGTGGTCGCAGGGCGACTTCTGGATAGCGGGCCTTTCCAGCTGGGACGTCAAGTTTGGCAAGCGACAATCGCTGGTCTACCTCATGCGCGTGGCCGCCGCATACGATTCGCAGGCAGCGCTGGTGGAGGCGCTGCGGCAAAGCGGGCGCAACGACATCGTGGAATCCAAGAGCGCCAGCGCGAACGTGCTGGGCGACCTCTACCTGCCGAAAAAGGCACTGCCGACGCTGGCCGACAGGCTCATCGTGGACAACTACCTGCCGCCCATTCTCGGGCATGCGCACCACGGCCACCCGCAGGACACGGAATGGGAAGCCGATATCCGACATATCGGCAAGAACACGCGGCCGGCAGCGCTGCTGGTGGGCGACCCGGAATGGAGCTTCACGTGGGACCGGCCGATGGTGGTTCGCAGTCACCCGGGGCCAACGCGCTCCTGCCGGCGCTGGACGCTGTCGCATCTACTCAACGACCTAGTGTGACGCGCGATGCAGGTCGTTCTGCTAAGGGTGGGAGTGGACGCCGGTGCCGGCGGCATGCAGGGGCCGCTGTTTCATGACTATTCGTTTGAGTTAATTCCGATTCCGGACACCTCCGGGCTGGGCTCGCATACCTATGGCGCGGCGACGGGCACCCGGGGCTTGCCGCTCTCCGAATATTTTCCTGCGGCGACTCGGCATCGCCGGGTTGGCCAGACCATGCACTGGGACCCGGAGTTCGAGACGCATACCTATGGCGACCCGACGCGCCCGAAGGCCGGATTGCGACGCCTGCAGCCGGGAGACATGCTGGTCTTCTACGCTGGACTGGAGGGATGGGGCCACCACTGCCCCGCTGCGCTCTATGTCGTCGGCTACTTTGTTGTCCAATGGGCAGGCTTGGCGAGTACGCTGCCGGAGCGCGAACTGCATCAGCTCTGCGGAAACAATTTCCATGTGCGGCATTGGGCAGTGCTCGAGAAGCAGCGCGAGCGCCTGGTGCTGGTCAAAGGCGGACCCGGCAGCCGGCTACTGACACGCGCGCACTGCATCAGCACGGTTGGTATAAACGGTGTGGGCTCGCCGCTGAAGGTGTTGTCGCCGCAGGCGCGAGAAGTGTTCAGCAACTTCGACGGAAAAGTCAGCATCCAGCGCAGCCCGCCTCGCTGGGTACCAGAGTCCCATGTTTATAGGGCGCGAGCCTTCGTGGAGTCATTACCCTAGCAGACTGACAAGAGGTCGCATCGCAGTGCTGTCCTGCGCATTCCGGCACCTTGCAACTGCAAAAGTCAGATGGCGAGGACACTGGAGGTGGTGCAGCAAGTGCGCCGACGCCTTTCACTTCCGGCCTCGAAAACATTTGTAAAGGCATCCGGTTTTTGAAGCGCGCAGTCCTTCTTTGCGCGGTACCCGAATTTTTGCAGGTTAACTACTTTTATTTATAAAAGTCATTCTTAGGGGTAGAAGTTGTTCGCGACGAACAGTGTAGTTTCGCGGATTTATATTTTTCCCGAAAAATATTTTTTTTTATCATTTTGATTTCGCGCCGTTGCTGGAGATTTCGGTTGACGCGAAGATTTCCGGAAACAAAAAGGCAACGAGCGGGTCATGGGAAATGTCGCGCTGGAATGCCGTGTCGCCCTCGCGGAATTTCTGTTTGGCGGCCTCGTATTTCGCGCCCCACTTGCCGGACTTGTCTTCCGCGCGGAGCTGCTCTAGCTTGCCGTAAACCGCCAAGGCCTTGCAGAACGTCAGAAAATGGGTTGGGTGTTTATCATGCACGTGGTGCGCAATCAGCAGGAGGTTTTCGCGCTCGCGGCCCCGCAGGGAGTTCGCACTCTTGTAGCCGACGGGCGTGCCCATCCGGGCCGTATACAGCGCATTCAGCAAGTGATAGTCGAGCCGCGGCGGCACCCATACGCCGGCGCGGCGCAGGTTGGCGAGCAACTGCCTGAATTCGGGGGTGTCCTTAATGTCGAAGTAACCGTCCCTCCATAGCCGGCGGAATTGCTCGCTCAGCTTGTCCGGGTCGCCTCCCCGGCGCGCGAGCTCCGCGCGGATGCGCTCCTGCGGTCCGTAGAAATCGAAGTAGTAAGCCTGCTGCTTTTCCCAGTCGAGGGTCAGGTCCTGGAACGGCACGATGCGCCGCTGCAAGGGCGTGGTCCCCGCCGGGTACAGCGGTTCTTCCCACCGGCACTCGAGCTGCAGCCGGCCTGCGGCGAGCGAGGCCGCGACCGTCTCCTCGGTCATGAGGAAAGCGTTGCGGTTGTTGTTGTAGAACACGTCGTTTTGGGTCAACGGACGGTGGGCGAAGCCGTCGAATTCGGCAAAAATCCAGACCAGCAGTGGCCTGCCACATCTGCTTGGCGCAGTTGCCATCGACCCGTGTCGAAGACCTGCAGTTTCTGAATCGCATCGCTTTCGGTGTCAACGCCAGCACCCTGAACCAGCTTGACCATCTCGGTGGTGCGGCCGTGGCCGACCAAACAAAGAATAGGAAGTAAGTCTGTTCTTCAAGCATCAAATTTCTTGTATTGTGTTCTTCTATACAAGAAAAATGGAAAACAATGGCTGCGGAAAAAAGTGTTTCGATAAGTTTCCGGGTTTCGCCCAAATTCAAAGTTCTTTTGGAGGCCGCAGCGGCACGGGAACATAGAAGCCTCACAAATATGCTGGAAACCCTGTTATTTACCTATTGTGACCAACAAGGATTAACCGAAGCATCTAGTACGGCAGCTGCCTCAGAAAAAAACAAAAAGGGAGCAAAGGAATGAACGAGGCATCTCCTCGCGTTCTCGACCTGCTGACATACATCGAGCAGGTTGAAAAACTCAAAACCAAGCCCAGCTTTTCAGTCCCGACGGAGTACTTCGTCGCGCATCAGCACGAACTCCAGGGGCTTCCGGAACTCCAGTTCAACCTGCAGGCTGAGGGGGACGACGTCTGGCTTCGTGTACCACGCCTTCAAGAAATTCCGGCACCGGACCTAGATGACAAACTTCGGCCTTGGACCACACTGCCCAAAAGCCCCGAAAAGATTCCCGAGTTGAAGTCCGAGTGTGTAGCTTACGACGGTAAGCGGGAAGTCAGTCGGGAACTGCTTAATGAGCACCCTGAAATCAAGCAATTGTTCGACTGGTACGTGGAATACCAGTGGGAGCCTTGGGCTGCTGCGGAACGCCCGCGCCGGAAAGCTATCGCGCGCTACAACCAGTTGTTCGCCCTACAGCAAGCCATTACTTCGGAGGGCGCTGAAACACCCATAGAACTCGTGTGGGGCATTGGTTACGCAGCTTGGAAAAAGGAAGGGTTCGGAACTGCGGTCAAGCATCCGCTCCTGGTGCAATCCTGCGAGATAACGCTCAACGAGAAGACTTTTGACCTCGAAATTAGGCCGAGGGACGTTGAACCCCGGCTTGAGGCCGATTGCTACGCCGAGATGGAGTTGCCCGGTGTCCGGCCGCTTGAGGCGTTCTGGAAAAGCACCTTGGCCACCGGTGCGCACCGAGTCAATCCGTTCGAAGCGTCTACGTTTGAAGGGGTCCTGAAAGCCGCAGTCGGCCACTTGGACCCTTCTGGCGCGTACGAGGTGCGCTCTGACGATGTTACTCCGCCAACGCCGGACGCTCAGCTCAAGATTACGAATACTTGGGTCCTATTCGGACGCAAACGGACTGGGGACATCTTCTTAGAAGACATTCGTCGCTTGAAAAAGAGTGTCGAAGCAGCTCCAGCTCTTCCCGGTGTGATTCGGAGCTTTGTCGAACACGGAGACTCCACGGTTCGCGTGCGGCCAGAGCAGCCATTCCGCGGTCTTTCATCGAGCGATAGCCCGACTGGAGCTTTCGAGCTGTATTTCCCGATGCCCTACAACGACGAGCAAGTCTCCATTGTCCAGAAGCTCGAAAGCAACGATGGCGTCGTGGTTCAGGGGCCTCCTGGCACCGGCAAGACGCATACGATTGCGAATGTCATCTCGCACTACCTCACCCAAGGAAAACGGGTTCTTGTAACGGCCAAAGGCGAGTCTGCCTTAGCTGTTCTGCAAGAGAAGCTCCCTGAACGAATTCGTCCACTGAGCATCGCGCTACTTTCTGATGAGCGGGACGGCATGAAGCAATTCGAGCACTCGATTCAAACTATTGCATCAAGCGTAGCTTCGCTGAATCCAGCGCGGGCGCAGAGCGCCATTACGGCTCTTGAAGAAAAGCTTAACACCATCCATGCCAAAATTGCCGGTGTTAACCAAACGGTTACCGCCTTTGCGGCCAAGCACATGCGGAACTACTCATTCCAGGGTAAAGACGTATCACCCGAAGAAATGGCGAAATCGGTGCTGCAGCAGGCCGAAGAGCATGAATGGTTTGACGATGCGCCGCCGGCCATGCAAGACCAGAAATTGCCCTTCACCGATTCGGACATTACGGTCTTACGTCAAGCTCGGATAAAAGTTGGAGCCGACCTTTGCTACTTAGGTTGTTCGCTTCCAATGCCGGGCGACTTCCCCGCATGGCCTAACCTATTGGAATTGCATCGCGACTTGGTAAAAGCGCGCACTATCGAAACAAATGTTTCGCAAGGGAGCATTCTTCCGCTTGTCGACGCGCGACTTGAAACGCTTGAAAAGGTGCAGATTCTTGCCAAGTTTATTGAAGACCGTACAGCGCTTCTCGCCAAGTTGGATAGCGCGCGCCAGGCATGGGTGAACGCATTTGGGGAACGCTTGGGGGACATGAAAGCAGATGACCCCTTATTGAAAGCGTTGAATGAAGTCTGTACTGATATCGAGAACCTGGAAGGCATCCGCAAGGAGCTTGTATCAAAAGCCGTCGAATTGCCTGCTGGCGCGGAGCTGAACAATGATTTCAATGATGCGCTTACTCGACTTGTCGCAGGAAAAAGTGCGTTTTCCCTCCCATTCGGAAAGGGCGAGGCAAGGAAGCTTATCAGCACAGTGACCGTACTAGGCATGGCTCCGAAATCCGCGGACGAGTGGGAGTTTGCTCAACGTCTTTGCAAATGGCGCGTAGATGCTCGGAAAGCGCTAGCCCGTTGGAATTCGATGTCTGGAGAGTTCGGGCTAGAACCTGCAAGCGATGCCTTTGATGCTGGTTTTAAGGCTATCGTCGCGGCAAAAACCCATATCGTGGACATGCAACGGCTTGTCTTTGAGTTCGATGCAAAGCTTCATGGTCAACTTTCTGAAGTGTTCGGCAAACAGGTAGCCGACAGAATATGGGACGAGGGTGAACCATTCTTGAACGTTCTCTCCGAGAGCTTGGAAGCACATGCCGACAAAGGCCGGCTTGCATACGCGATGAATCGCATGCAGGAACTCTTGCGGAAGCTAGAGGGGCGCTCGGGAGGCATTACGGACGAAATCAGAAGCTTCTTAGCATCGTCGATAGGTAGAATTTCAGCGGATGAGGCAGTACTACAAACCACATGGGGAGCCTTACAGAGTGAGTTGACCAGGTTAGTCGCCCTGCTGCCGTCGCTCGCTCAAATCCAAAGTGTTGCGCTGCAGTTGGACGCGGCAGGCGCCGTCAAATGGGCGTCTCGTGTCCGTATCCAGCCTGCTGCCGGCGACCATGACCCTTTAGTGCCCGTGACGTGGCTTGAGGCATGGAATTGGCGTCAAGCAGCCCTCTTCCTCGAGAAAATTGACGAGCACCAGCGGTTGCGGAGCCTTTTTGAAGAGAGAAAGACATTAACAACCGCCTTGGCTCGTACGTATCAAGACCTCGTTGCAGAGAAAACATGGCTGGGTGTTTTCAACAACTCCCCGGATAGTGTGCGCCAAGCTTTGCAGGCGTACCTCAATGCCGTCCAAGCGATGGGCTCTGGCACCGGAGTGCGCGCAATTCGCCATCGAAAAACTGCAAGAGACGCGATGCTTCGGGCCTATCAGGCCGTCCCGTGCTGGGTACTCCCACAATGGCGTGTTTCGGAAACCATTCCTGCGGAAGTCGGGCTGTTTGACTTGGTGGTAGTCGATGAAGCCTCTCAGTCCGATATCTGGGCGCTGCCAGCTCTGCTGCGTGGCAAAAAGCTCCTCGTTGTGGGCGACCATAAACAAGTTTCTCCCTCCGCCGTCGGCACGGCTGAAGAGAAAATCAAGGAGTTGAGCAACCGATTCTTGGGAAACCAACCGCACGGTGCACAAATGACACCGGACAAGTCTATCTACGACTTGGCACGAGTAGTCTTTGCTGGAAATTCGGTAATGCTCAAAGAGCATTTCCGGTGTGTGCCCGCCATCATCGAATTTTCCAATCGCGAGTTTTATGAAGGCGACATCAAGCCTTTACGTTTGCCGAAGGCAAATGAGCGCCTTGACCCGCCATTGGTCGATGTGTTTGTTAAAGGAGGGTTCCGCAAAGGAGACGTCAATCCTGTCGAGGCCGAAGCTATAGTTGGCGAAATCGAGGCAATCCTTGCTGATGAGCTGTTCAACGGGCGAAGTATCGGTGTGGTCACGTTGCTGGGCACCGCACAAGCTGCGCATATTCAGGAACTGGTGAGCAATCGGATTTTGCCTGCGGATGTCCTGGCACGGAAGATAGCGGTTGGGCCACCGCCAGTATTCCAGGGGCGCGAACGGGACATCATGATGGTATCCATGGTGTTGGCACCTGGGGACCGCGCAGCACAAAACAAGGTCGATATGTACCAGCGATTCAATGTCGCCTTGTCCCGGGCCAGGGACCGGATGTACCTGTTTAGGTCGGTGACAGAAACGACGTTCAAAGAGGACACGCTGAACTCTCGGCTCATTCGCCATTTCCGCCAACCGTTCCGTCAAGAAAGTCAAAAAATACAATCGCTGCGGGAGAAATGTGAGTCAGGCTTTGAGCTTGAGATGTTTGATGAACTCGTAAAGCGAGGGTATCGAGTCCAGCCGCAAGTTCCATGCGGAGGGTATCGCATCGACTTTGTAGTGGAAGGAAACGAAGGCCGCCGTCTCGCCATCGAGTGCGATGGCGACCGCTTCCACGGGCCAGAGCAATGGTCGGATGACATGGCGCGCCAACGGGTGCTGGAGCGAGCAGGCTGGACATTCTGGCGCTGTTTTGCATCCAGCTTTGTACGTCGCAGGGAAGAAGTGCTTCAGGACCTGCTCCAGACTCTCAGTAGATTGGGTATCGAGCCGCTTGGCGCGGAATCGGTTGACAGTACAGTGTGGGTACATGCCAAAGAGGTAGACCCGTACGGGATTGACGAAGAACAGGAGGTTGCTCAGTAATGGCACGCCCCTTAATGCATTACACGATAGCGCAGCTGACGGAGCGGTTTGCTGAAGCAAAGACCGATGCCAAAAAGCTCAAAGAGTTGGCAGAGGAATTGCAACACCGGCGAGTTCCGAGCGCCGTCGCTCTTCTGGGCAAAGTTCAGAAGGCTTTGAAAGCACCACCAGCTTCCGGTGCTGCGGCCGCTCGGTCCGCCGATGTTCCAAAGACGGTACCCACAAAGCAGCCTGACTTGTGGGGTGAGTCAGAAAGGTTATCTCAACAAGAAAAGGCCGAGCCGACTACCGCTGAATCGAAATCGTCGCGTCCAGGGTTCGCACAGAAGTCTTCTATCGGTTCAGCCAGTCCTGCAAATGCAGCAGCTGATAAGGACGCGACAGTTCCTCTCTCGATAACCATAGATGAGGCGTACAAACTCTTGAAGGCAACTCCGAGCTCAACATGGGAAGCCATTGAGCAAAATCGCCGGCAGCTGGTACAGCAGTCGCATCCGGACCGGATTGCCTTGTTGAGCCCCAAGCAGGGGCTAGATTTTCAAGCCGAAGCCCGTCGCATCAACGCGGCATACGCAGTTCTCTGCCGATTTCGGCTGGGTGCGCCCTAGGCCCGCTGGCTTTGGCGTGCCGAGACGGCTGCCGTTCGATATTAAATTTAGACAACCTAGAGCTCGCCGGCGCCGCGCCGCATTTCAGCCAAGCCATTTCTTAATTTCGTCTTGGCTTGATGTATTTGAAGAAGTGGTTACGCATTGCCGCGTTCAACGCGGCATATTCACTTGGGCAGCGTGCAGCCCTCAATTCCGGCAATCCCACGAATTGCGCCGTTTTACTACCGCGCTCCGGATTTGCTCCGAGCGCCCAACAGGCGACATTGTAGGTACGCTGGTCGTCCAAGCCATGTTCGTTTGCCAGGATATTGCGCAAGGCGTCATCGGACATTTCGCCGATGTCGTGTCTTTTTGCCAGCGCCCTCCAAAACCAAACGACCGGAGTAACAATCGGCTGCTTGGCGAGGTCCACATAATTTACGGCATACCAAAGCGAGAATTGGTCAGCAACATCCTCTTCCCGTCCCGTGACATTAATCCCGTTGACGTGGATAAGTGCGTGAGCCAGCTCGTGAAAATACACGCCCCATATCACACCGCGTATCCAAGTGACCAACTGAGTCTTGTCGAGCCGGGATGTCAGTTTTTGGTCCGCTTTCACCTCCTGCAAAATTAACTCGAGGAATTCAGTACAAATTACCAGCACTTGCTTTTGTGGGATGAAAGCGGCGTTAGGCTGACCGCAAGAGGCGAACCCGACCGCGATGTTGCTTCGGAGTCGAAAGCCTTGGGCGATGGCAGCCATGCGCTCCGCCATATGGTCACTCCGGACAGCTACCATTACTTTTTGCTGCTCTTCATCGCTCGCATTACCGTAGAACGGAACTGCCTTCCCCGTCCACAGGAGCTCAACAGTGGGGATGGCGCCGGCCGCCGCAAAAGCGTGCACGGCCAGCGTAAGGCAGAGGAGCAAGAAGGATTTCATGCAGCGTCAAAAATGATTGTAAATAAGCAACAAATCATATCAGCAACTGCGCGCGCCGCCTAGGAACCCTCATGAGCGGCATCCCCCTCGAGGAACTATTCGGAATTTCTGAATAGTTTCATTTGCGTCAGGCCCTCGCCGTTTAATGCAAAAACTGCCAAGAATTCCTAAGAAAAACCAAATTCATTGCCATATGTGGTCGAATTTTTGGCTAGCTCAGGCAATTAAATTCCGCTTTTTGCAGCCGAATTCAATTCCCCTCGCTACATGACCAAGCTTATGTCGCTAGCGACAGGATGATATTCAGTAGGACATCGGTCTATTACTGAATATGTTGTGCGATGCCTGTCTTATGAGAGGCACAGCGCGCATAGGAAGTTGCGGGCGAGGAGGATAGCTCGGGTTCGTTCATCCGGGAAAGTCATAGCTATCCCGCTACGAAGCAAAGAGCCGAGCTATTTCTTCTTATGTGCATTGGCAGTATCAGGAGACCATCCCCAGTCAGTGTACCCATGCGGGTCACCGTGGCGAAGACACTCCGATACTTCCTCTTCCGTACGCTTAGCCATAGATTCCCGCCGGCGTACTGGGGCGACAGTCAGATGTTCCCTCAGCAAATGTTTAGGGCGGGCATTCTTGATGGTTTGCATCACATCGTCTCTATGAAAGTTCGAACGTCATCAGGTGTTATTGCGTCTTTACAAAAGGCATTGATGTTAGTGTAGGCATTGGTTCTATTTTGTTTCTTTGCAGTTGAACGCCCTTGAGGGTCGACAACAAGAAAGCATTCTTTACCATCTGATACGCACGACCACCTTCGGGTTCCATCCGCAGCAACTTCGTAACGCCAATCCAGTTCCGGCCCATCAATTTCTGCAAGCGCATTAGTGATTTGAAGTACTGATTGATATCTATTCCCTTCCTCAGGAGCCATACATTTCCTAACAATAGCCCGCAGACGTTGCGGAATTTGCTCAGGAAACTTCGTCCGGTCGGGGAAATGTCCTTGCTTTACCGCCCTCATAAACAAGTCGCGACGAAAAACCCCATTTTCAAAAAAAGAATTCCACTGTAGATAAAATTCCTTATCGCCAATGCACATTCTATAAAGCGTAACACCTGTCTGATAGATATCGTGCAATATGCTGAATTCCCCCTCCCCTTCAACGCGCTCCGGGGGAGATATCTTAGTATATGAAATTGGCTGCTCTGCAAAGCCTTCCGAATCCATTTGCTTTGCAAGTCCAAAATCAGAAACAAGAGCCTCTTTCCTTTTCGACAGCAATATATTGTCAGGCTTTATGTCGAAATGGATAAGACCCTTGGTGTGAATGTTATGCAATCCACTCAAAAATTGTATTGCGAAGCGAACTATTTCCCGCACAGTCAAAAACCGGGAATCCATTAATGACTTCAGCGACCCATTTGGGAAAAATGGCATCGCAATGTAAATAAACCCCTCATCCTGGCATGCGTAATGAACAGGAACGACGTTCGCGTGCTCACTTTGATAAAGAATGCTAGCTTCGACGAAATATGCTGCAGGGTCAGCGAAAGACCCTTTGCTGATTTTTTTAATCACCAAATCAGCATTCAGTTGATGGTCGCGAGCGAGGTAAACCTCAGAATTTTTCCCCTCTTGACCAATATTTCGAACAAACTCGAACGAAAGATGGGCGCGCTCAATTGGTCTAAGCATTAGCAGCTCCCAACGCCGTCAAAATCGCCTCACGTTCCTCTTTGTTATGAGACTTCCAATCTTCAACACAATCCAGCTCCAGTTCTCCGCTAACATATTTCCCAAAATCCTTGGATGAAAATCCCAAATACTTGGAAATTGTGGCAATCCTTCCGCAGTAATAAGCAGCAATGGGACTGCTAGCAAAAGCCTCCTGAATTACGCCCTCCATTTGAATACGCTCATGCGAAATCGTCCTCGAATTGCTTTCAGTAATACGTACCCCAGCCTTTTCTACTCCATACTCGCGAATTACGTCTAAAAGTGTATTCCGCACGAACTTAAGCGAATCCGGCACTTCCAAAGCCTTTGGAACCTTGATGCTGTCTACGGAAACGATTTCATTCTCTTCGGTGTTGTAAATTACAAAGGTGACGGCGCGCGGGGCGACCCGAATTCCGATTGTTCTCATTCTTTCTTTTCCGACCTTGACCGTCCGTGGCGCCACGAGCTACTTTTGCAGCAAGCCGAGAGACGGGTGGAACACTTTGCGACACTATAACACTGTATGTTTATCCAGTGCCATAGTGCTGTTTGAAGATGCAGCATCCCATGGCAATCATTGCAACTTGGAAATGTGCTGCGGACGTGGATTGTAAACGGGTACTTCGACGGCTACAATCCATGGAAAGTACCAATAAACTAGCGCGCCTAGCCCGACCATTTTGAGAAGAGAAGTCCAACAATTTGGGAGTGTCAGCTACGCAGCCAGAAGAAGGTGCTGCCGAAATTCAGGAATCTCTCTCAGAAGAAGGCTGAATACCGAGTTCCAAAGAAGCACTCGCTTACTTGAGCATCGATTCTGCCTTTCTTTTCTGAGCAGGGGTGCATAGGAGATGACTAGACTGGCGTATATTGCCAAGGCCTATACGTGGACATACCACGTCCGAAAGTTCGAATGCATACCCGAATCAATAGCTATACGCTTGAACAAGTCGAACTGCTAGAGCTAGACGACATCAAAGGCATTATCGCCTCTGGCGAGCACGATTTCCTCTTCGCATACTCCCCTGATGCTATGCGAAAAATTTGCGAGCAATCCGCAGCAGCTCAGCGCTTGCTCGAGACCAAGCTTACCGAACTCTTCGCTTCGACCAGCCAAGATGCCGCCCCTCTCTATGAGCGCGAGGGATTCAAGCGGCCGATGTCCGATAGAGAATGGCTCGGAAAGATTCTAAGAATCATAAGAGGCGTCGCCGCGGGCGAAGTTTTTGTGATGGACCCCGATGAAGTAGGCTATGCAGAGGCGCTTGCTGCCTTAGAGGAGCGACGTGCGGCACGTGAAGCGCGCGCCTCCCTCAAAGAGCCGCAGAGACTGGCGGCCCTGCGACAAATACAGCCCAAGGCCTTGACGCCTCAGGGCCGAAACGATGAACCTGTCGCTGAGCATTCAACGCACGAGCAGGGCGGCACCCCAGTCGCTAGAGGCGGAGGCAAGCACCAAGAAAATAGATGCCCCCCGACGTCCGATACTTCCACAGAGCAGTCACCTACTGACGTTGTACTGTTTGATGTTCACTTCTATCGGGGCCAGTTACAGGTTTCGAATCTTGTTACCGGCTCTAGGCTGCTTACGATAGGCAAAGGCGCGCGGAAAAGCTGGAGTGCCTCGAACCCGCTCGTAGTGTCCCGTATTTCCGGCGTACGCGCCGAGACAACCACCATTGAATACGTGGGCGAAGAGCTGCGCGTTAGCGACATCGAGACTTGGGTGACGGCGCTTCGATACGGGGCGCAAGCAAAAGACGCGCAGGGAGCAAGATTGCCGCTTGGTACCGATGTTCAGCTACGCGAAATAGATATGCTGAAGGCTATGAGACGCGGAGATAGTACTCCACAGTACAAATCCCTGCGAGGCCAAGTCTTGCGACTGCAAAATGCAAAAATTGTCATTACAACAACGTATTCGCGGCTTATAGAAGCTATAGCGGTCGCCATGCCAGATGACAAGGATGCACAGACAGCCTTAGAGACGAAGCGCCTTCATGTTGTCGTAAGTCTATTAGGCGATTCGACATCGGCAGCGAAGCGCGATGCACCAGGTACATTCACTATTACAATCCCATCCCGCGTACGCGCCCTCTTCGGCAAAGGGCTTTCTACTTGGTTCAAGGAAGACGAATACTACAGCTTGAAGAACCCGACGGCGCGCCGTCTCTTTCTGCTATACGACCGCCATGCATGGCCTCATCCATTTACTCTAGCCGAGTTGCAAGAATTCTTAGGGGCGAAGATGGCGGACGCCCCATTGCGACAAGCAATTAACGTGGCGCACAAAGAGCTTTTTGCGAAAAGGCTGATTAGCGAAGTGCCTAAATACAAAATGAACGAGGAGCGCCCGGGGGCGAAAACCTATCATATTAAGCTGGCTCGCAACGAGGACCCCGCCCTCCGTAAATGACTATGTGCCCCCCCGTAGACGACTATGTTTTCTCCGTAATTGGCTATGACTTTTCCCGTAAGCAACTATGTGCTACGGCGTCAAAAATCGTTAAAAATACTGGAAAAACGTTACCCATACCTTATAGATAGCTTCTTTACTTCTATATGACTATCTTAAGAAGTACCACGCCAGAGGCAGTTGCCACGCAGCGACGTCGGAACGAGCAGTCTTTTAAGGAAGAGGTGCGTAGGGTAAAGCATGTTGGCCAAGAACCGACGCGGGCGTTTTCCGATGCCCGTGGCGCCGGCATCCTGGCCAACCTTGCGTAGATGCAGATACGCAGCCTTCCCAGGATTGCAGGCCAAGCAACTCGAAGCGATATCCATCGTCTTAGCCAATCTTGGCCAACTACATGGTCGCCGTCGTTCAATCGCACACCTTGGTACGCCTCCAGTGTTAGGAGGACGTTGAGCCCGTGGTTACCCCATCGACTTGGATTGTATGCTTGGCATCGGTTTTCCATGACATAGTAATGGTGGCTTCTGCCGACTGTTGGCCAAGAGCGATGCTGGCCGTTGCAATGTCACTCGCGTCAGTATCTTGGCCAACTTGCCGCAGGCGCTCCGCAGTAAACGCGGCGCAGTCCGAATTTAGGTCCTATGAGAGCGGAATCAAGAAGACCTGACTTGCACGCCGTACAAACCAGCTCTTTCTGGGCACCTTGCACAATCTTGCACAGATTAACGGCCTCATGCTGTAGTGAAGAGGTCCCAATCGCGAGCGCTTTCCGATATCGCCTGGCCAATGCAGACGTGAAGTAGCCCCCTGATTCTCCGGACCATCGGTATTCCTTAAACTTACGACTAGGAATACTGCTATGGATATGCCTATGCCTTCAGGGAGAAATCAGGAAGTGGAAGTCATTACCGGGGTCCAACGGCGCAGACGCTGGACCCCGGAACAGAAGCTGGAATGGGTCAGACGGACGATGGAACCTGGGATGTCGGTCTCGCTAGTGGCCCGCGAAGCGGGCATCACTGCCAGCCAGCTGTTCCAGTGGCGCAAGGCCTATACCGAAGGTTCGCTGGTGGCGGTAGGCGCCAATGAGCCCGTGGTGCCAGCGTCCGAGCTGCAGGAGGCCATGCGGCGTATCAAGCAGCTCGAAGCTGCCCTGGGCCGCAAGACGCTGGAGAACGAAATCCTTAAGGAAGCCGTGGATTTCGCCAAATCAAAAAAATGGATTGCGCGCTCGCCGCTGTTGCCCAGGGAAGACCAATGAGAACAGTCTGCAGTACCCTTGGCGTGGCGCGCAGCCATCTGGTGGCAATACATAGCCGTCCTGCTGACTGGACTGACCGCCGTACCGCGCGCAACCACCGTGACGACGGTCCAGTTCTGGAGGATATTCGTCAGGTCGTGCATGAACAGGCCACTTATGGCTATCGCCGGGTATGGGCCGTGCTGCGCTACCAATGGGGATGCCGCATCAATCACAAGACCGTCTATCGCGTCATGCGTGACCATGGCCTGCTGCTGTACCGGCACGGACAACGACCAGTATCGACCCGCAAGCATGACGGCAAAGTGGCCGTGGACGTCAGCAACCAGCGCTGGTGCTCCGATGGCTTTGAAGTCGCGTGCGACAACGGTGAGCGGGTGCGCATTGCCTTTGCCCTGGACTGCTGTGACCGCGAGGTGATGAGTTGGGTTGCCACCACCAGAGGGATTGATGCGGGGCTCGTAGGTGACTTGATGATGCAAGCCGTGGAGTCTCGCTTCGGTGCTAACCAGACGGCGCCGGCCGAGATTGAATGGCTGTCGGACAACGGGAGCTGCTACACCGCTGCCGAAACCCGTTCCTTTGCCCGCAGCCTGGGCCTCAAGCCGGTGACGACTCCGGTACATAGCCCACAGAGCAACGGCATGGCGGAAAGCTTCGTCAAGACCATCAAACGGGATTACGCTAGGTTGGCACTGCGGCCGGACGCCAGAACCGTGATACGGCAATTGCACAGCTGGTTCGAGCACTACAATACGCAGCATCCGCACAGCGCATTGAAGTACCTGCCGCCACGGACATTTAGAGAAAAACAGGCTTTAAATAACTAATGCCGATGGTCCGGAAGTACGGGGGCGAATCCAAGACGCCATCCGTAGTCTTGATACGGAAGCCGCGGACGACAGACGGTTTTCGGCTTTTTGCAGCTCCGGTGCCAGTAGCGTCTCATGCGAATTTCCCGGCTCGTACCAAGGTGCCATCGTTGTCTTGAGCGCGCGGCGCACTTGAGCGTATTTACACCTTGGCCCAAGAACTCGTCGCAAAAGGCGGCAAGGCCTTGACTGTGGGAAACCGACGTCACCCAACGAGAACAAGTTCAGCGCCTGATTGATACGGCTGTGAATACTAACGGGCGTATCGACGTGATGTTCAATAACGCAGGCCTGATGCCAAGCTCTCCGCTGGAGCGGCTGAAGGTTGATGACTGGGACCGCATGATTGACGTGAACCTCAAAGGCGTCCTGTATCGCATTGCGGCGGCATTACCGCACATGCAGCGACAGAAGTCCGGTCACTTCATAAATGTATCCTCAATGGCCGGGCATAAGGTACACGGCGGCGGCGCCGTCTATGCGGCGACCAAGCATGCGGTTTGTGCACTGTCTGAAGGGCTGAGGCAAGAGGTAAAGCCCTACAACATCCGGACGACAATCATCTCTTCCGGTGCAGTCGCAACCGAACTGACAGAGCGTGTCACTGAACCGGTGGATATTGCGGCCTACATGAAGCAGGTCTATGAGTCTGCGATTCCTGCAGACTCATTCGCACGGGCCGCTGCCTATGCCGTGTCCCAGCCGGATGACGTCGACATCAACCAAATTCTTTTCCGGGCGACAGCGCAAACATTCTGAGGTCGACGAGCTGAAATGCAAACGATAACGCCCGCATTGCGGGCTTTATTTCATTCCAAGGAAGCAGAGGATAAGCGATTATTTCGCGGCCGGCGTCGCAGCTGCATCAGCCTTCGCTACTGGTGCAGTAGCTTCTGCTTTAGCTTGGTCATCCTTCTTCGCAGCTGCTTTCACATGCTTCTTCGCGTGCGATTTCTTGTGCTTGACTACTTTCACCGGTGCCGCAGCGGGCGCGGCTTTTTTAGCTTCAGCGCCGTTTGCCGGTGCAGTAGTAGCAGCCGGCGCGGTCGCAGCGGCTGGTGCAGCGGGAGCAGGTGCAGCGTTTTGCGCAGAAGCGATACCGGCTATGGCAAACTAAGCAGCGACGACGAGAGCTTTCTTCATTTTGAATTCACTTTCAAAGTTGAGGCAAAGGAGACAGTGCCCTTGCTACTCCCTACAACGCGGTGGCTCGCGTGCCGATGACCAGAATTACAATCTGTTGCAAAGCGACATCAAACAATGCCCGAGAAAGCCTCTTCCTTCTTTGGAAAACTCTGACTGTGCAGTGACTCAATATGGCGAAAACCCTCAGCTTATTCTTTGCAACAGCTATAGCCGAACTCGTTGGCTGCTATTTGCCGCTCCTTTGGCTAACGTCTAAAGGAAGTCCTTGGCTACTTCTGCCGGCCGCCGTCAGCCTCGCCATCTTTGTGTGGCTGCTGACTCTGCATCCAACGGCGAGCGGCCGCGTCTACGCCACCTACGGGGCTGTCTATATCGCGACAGCACTTGGCTGGCTTTGGGTAGTCGACGGTGTGAAACCGACATGGACGGATGTCCTCGGTGTAGGTCTGGCGTTATGCGGCGCAGGCGTCATTGCTCTCGGCCAGCGGCAAGTGTGAGCCTGGACTGTCGCTTTCCGGCCTTCCCAGCGGCTCACTCGACACCGCGACTAATAATCAGAATTGCTGCCAGCACACTGAACAAAGCTCCCGCATAGAAAGTTGTGGCGGCGCCGAGTTGTTCCCAGAGGGTGCCAGCGATAGTACTGACAGAAAGCATCGCGATACCGCTCACCAAGTTGAAGAGGCCGAACGATATTCCCTTCAAGGCGGGCGGCGCCGTATAGGTCCTATGGACGAATCCAACCTAACGCAATCGGATGGGCTAAAACTCGGCCATAGAGCTGCGTAGCAAACGCAGTAATGCGTGTGCCGAGCAAACGCCAAATCGGGCTGACCACAAGCCACGCAAGGACGGCTACAGCAAATGCACCGACCATGTCCAACGGAAAGTGCACACCAAGGAAGACCCGCGCCCAGGCTACGCCTACCCCGGCCCAAAGCGTTCCCCAACCAACCAGCGAACGCCAATTTGCAAAGACCAGTGTCAAACCAACAGCGGCAAACACCGTTGCGTGGTCACTTGGAAAAGAAGAATCGGGCACATGCGGAATGTAAGTATGGCCGAGCCCTATTATGAAGGGCCGCGGATGGGGCCAGAGAACTGCCAAGAGTTGGTTCACACCTAGCGCGACAACGGCAATTATACAGGCTTTTAATGCAAGATTTCGCTGTTCAGAGGTCCCCCATAGCCAAAAACAAGCCAAACATAGGGGAATTGCATATATAAAATCTTCTGCCGCAATTTTGGCAAGTATAAGCTCCCAGGTCGGGCTCAAAGCATCTGCATTGAGACTCAAAAATAACGATTGGTTGATTGCTTCCAGTGAGGTCATTGCATTTCCATTCGACAAATTTTTAATATTTAGTGCTGGTGTAGTGGTTGAATGTATTTGAAACGGATGCCCATTTTGCCGGGCGAGATATGGTTATTAAGTAGGCTGACGCGACCACCAAGTCGGTCCGCTGCACTGCGCACAATGGCTAGTCCAAGTCCGCTTCCTACTTGTCCCGAACCGGCTATCCGGTAAAACGGGTCAAAAACGCGCGAAATTTGGTCTTCTGGAATTCCAGGGCCGGTGTCTTCGACCTCTAGCACGGCCATGTCCGCGTCACGGTAAAACCGCACGTCGACCTTGCCTCCCGAAGGCGTGTAAAGCACGGCATTTTCAATCGCATTTCTCGCCAATGCGCGGAAATCATGCTCGCTACCGCGGAGGACGATGTCCTCACCTACTACTAGGCCCAAGTCGATGCTTTTCGAATCGGCAAGTGGAAATACTTCCCCTAACGTTTCCACAACGATGGACTTCCCGTCCATCTTCTGAGGCGATGCTGGAGTGCTTGCCTCTAGCTTGGCCAACATCATCAGTTGCTCCACCAGTGCTCGCATGCGCACGAGGC
This sequence comes from Noviherbaspirillum pedocola, assembly GCF_016632335.1. GTDB lineage: Bacteria > Pseudomonadota > Gammaproteobacteria > Burkholderiales > Burkholderiaceae_D > Noviherbaspirillum_A > Noviherbaspirillum_A pedocola. The sequence goes on along the minus strand of NZ_JAEPBG010000009.1, from coordinate 9,602 downwards.
TTGTTCCAAGCGGTGCGAGGCGGCACCCCACCGCTTCGGGCATCGTCTCGACAGCCATGGCGTTTTCCAGCTGCAGAGTCATTGCGGTTACCGGCGAGCGCAGTTCATGCGCCGCGTCCGCCACGAATTGCCGTTGATGCTGGAGCGAAGACTTAACGCGCCCAAGAAGCTTGTTGGTGGCAGTGACGAACGGAAGGATTTCCGCCGGTACGCTGTCAGGAAGAATAGGCGTTAGGTCCGTGTCGTCCTTTCTATCTACTTCCTCGGATACCTCATTGACCTTGCGAAGCAAGAAGCGAATAAGCAAGGCAACCAAAACCATCAGGATTGGGATTACCAAAAGGAACGGAGTCAAGGTACGGAGCGCGCTATCCCTAGCAATCTCGTCTCTTGCAGAAGTTCGCTGGGCGACCGCCAAACCATACCCAGCGTTCACAGTCCTCACATAGAGACGCCAAGACTCGCCCTTCGAACCCACCGTGTGCAAGCCGTCCGAAAGGTTGGGCGTCAGGGTAAGCGATAGGTCTGGCGTCGAGACGTTCCCTCCCGCCTTCGGTATGCGAATCACCCAAACCCGCATTTCAGGCTCATCATCGACTGGCGGGTGGGCCTCTGAAGAAATCGCGTTTTTCTCGTCCAGTGATACCAGCTGCGCGATTTCTCTGAGTTCGTCGTCCTGAAGGTCGCGCGCTTCCTCAAAAGCAAACCAAAACGAAGTCAGCGCACCGAGGATGCCGACGACGAGAATCGTCCCGCAAATCGAAACGGACAGCAGCCACAGCAGGGACCGGTTCACTGTGCCTTTGGAATCATCCATCCGACGCCCCTTATGTTCCTGATGACGCTGGTGTCGAGCTTTTTCCTCAGACTGTGGATGAGGAATTCGACTGCGTTACTTTCGACTTCTTCATTCCAACCATAAATACGCTGCTCCAGGTCACTGCGGGAAAGAATGATGCCGGGTCGACGGAGGAATTCGTAGAGCACGGCGAACTCGCGCGCAGACAACTGCTGCAGCGTGCCCTGGTACCAGACCTCATGGGTAGCGGGGTCCAGCGACAGGCTACCGTTCTGTAGCACCGGCGGTACGTCCGGTCCTTGGCGCCGTGCAAGCGCGCGCACTCGAGCGAGAAGTTCACCGACATGGAAAGGCTTTACCAGATAATCGTCCGCGCCCAAGTCCAAGCCGGCGATACGGTCTTCCACTGCATGGCGTGCCGTGATTACCAGAACGGGCACGCGGCTTCCGTGGGCTCTAAGCTCTCGCAATACCTTCAATCCATCCAGTTCCGGAAGCCCCAGGTCGAGCATGACGACTGCATAGTTTTCCGTCGTAGTCGCCGTCAAGGCTGCCCGCCCGTCGGTTGCCCAATCAACCGTGTAGCAAGCATCCCGCAATGCTTGGCACACGGCTTCACCGATAAGTGGGTCGTCCTCTACCAATAAGGTTCTCATTTCTTGCATTTTCCAAATGCTTGCCGGGAAGTAGCAGCAGCATCTCATCCCAAACTTAGCAAAGGCTTAGAAAGCCAACCTTTCCTATGCCCATACCGGCATACATTCCATCAATCAACAAATGCTGACGCAAAATAATACTTTCTAAGTATTTGCTAAGTTTGCGCCGATAGCGTTGGGACGCCATGATATCTCCGAGTGCGAAATTGTCATTAAAACAATATATAGCTAGTGAGGACCGATGTCGTCCCTGGCGACGACTTGCTCTGCCATTGCTTTGCTGCCTTCTTGCCGCATGTGCTACCCAGCACTACGATGCACGCCCGATTTCTGCAGAAACCATTGCGCAGAACCTGAGTAGCCATTCACTCAGCTCCCCGGAGCTCCGGGATTTCATCCAGGCCCATACTCGCCAAGCAGGACAATCCTGGCCGCCTCAACGATGGAATCTCGATAGCCTGACCTTGGCAGCGCTCTTCTTCAATCCGGACCTCCAAGCTGTGCGAGCCAAACTGGCGACAACGGAGGCTGGCCAAGTCACGGCGGCCCAGCGGCCAAACCCGGTTCTGCAATTTCCTTTGCAATGGACGGTGAATCCGAATACCGGCGTGTCTCCCTGGATAGTCGGGTTCGCACTGGATATTCCAATTGAGACGGCGGGCAAACGCGGTTATCGAGTGAATGAGGCGGGCCACCTCGTCACTGCTGCTCGCCTTCAGACTGCGAATGTCGCTTGGAGCATCCGGAGTCAGCTAAGGGAGCAACTCCTCTCCCTCTGGTCGACGTCAGAACGCTTCGGACTTCTCCAACGGCAGGTTGACCTGGACCAGAAGCTGGTAACGATTTTGGAAAAACGCCTGGCAGCCGGTTATGCATCGACTTGGGAAGTGAACCAACAACGGCTTTCGCTGATTCAGGACAGGAACGAACTACTGGCTGTCCAACGCGAGATGGCAGCGGCCAAAGTCCGGGTCGCGTCGGTGCTCGGATTGCGGGCAGAGGCACTCTCCAATGCACAACTGGACCTGACCGGGTTCAGCTCTCCTGTCCCAGAATTGCCGCCACAGGGAATTCGGCGGCAAGCATTGCTGAACCGGGCAGATGTACTCGAGGGCTTGGCGCAATACGAAGTCAGCCAAGCCGCGCTTCAGCTTGAGGTGGCCAGGCAGTACCCGAACCTGCATCTTGGGCCCGGGTACACCTTCGACCAAGGCGCGCACAAGGTCGGCTTTGACTTCACGGGTCTGGAACTGCCGATTTTCAACCGGAACGAAGGGCCCATCGCTGAAGCGCGCAGCCGGCGGCTTGAGGCGGAAGCGCGCGTGAAACAGCTAGAAGCAAAGGCCTTCGCCGAAGTCGACAGCGCCGTCGCTGCCTACAACACCACCCGTGGGATGATGAGCCAAAACGAGAGCCAATTGGCTGTTCAACGTCGTCAACTACGGACCGCTCAACGCGCACTGGAATTGGGCCAAGACGACCGAATGTCCCTGACCTTGGCCGAGAAAACCGAACTCCTCGCCCGACTCGCGGTGTTGGATGCCACCGTCCAGATGCAGCAGGCAGTCGGAAAAATCGAAGATGCGATGCAGCGGCCAATTTCCGGCCCGACTGTTCCCGACAGCCTGAGTGAGTTCGCCAAATGACCATATCAAAATCAAAAAGAACAATCCTCAAAGGCCTCTTATTGCTGTCTCCGACCATCTTGGCTTTGGCCATATTGGGCGAGTACTGGCTGAGCAAGGGCGAACAATCTAATGAGGCGGAGCGGGAAGCCCCGGTACGCAACTCAGTCACTATCGAGGTCAAGGACGGCGTCACGACGCTAACGGTAGACCAGGCATCCCAAACGCACAGTGGAATTCAGACGGCGGCAATCGAAGAGATGGCGGCCGCAGACGGCCCTACCGTTTATGGCACTGTCGTCGACCTCCAGCCATTGGTAGAGCTATCCAGTCGCTATACATCTGCTCTCGCTGACCTCAGCGCAGCCAAGACCGAGTCGGCGACAAGTCGAGCAGAGCTAGGTCGAGTCAGAGCACTATATGAGGACGACCAGAATGTGTCGCAGAAGGCATTCGGCGCCGCGAGCGCTGCAGACGCCGCTGCGACTGCAAAATTAAACGTCGCGCAGGCTACGACCAACGCGGTAGCTGGCTCGATACGCCAGCAATTCGGAGCCACCGTTACAAGTTGGGTAACTTCGCCCCGGTCTCCCGAACTTGCTCCATTTACGGCTCGTCGCGAAGTGCTCATTCGCATAGTGCTGATGTCACAGTCCGCGCCGGCTCCGGCCACCTTGACGCTATACGGAAACGGGGACGCTCCCATCCAGGCTCGGCTGGTGTCGGAGTCGCCGCAAACCGACCCGAACGTCCAAGGTCGAGCCTATTTCTACCGAACCTCTACGCCACTCGCGGTTGGCGCCCGCGTGATTGGACATCTCGGGAAAGCCCAAGATATCGGCCTAGATATCCCGGCGAATGCCATCGTCTGGTACGGTGGCCAGCCTTGGGCGTATGCCCGAACCACAGCCACGACCTTTGAGCGTCGGGCAGTTGACGCAAGCATCCCAAGGAATGGGGATTACCTTGTGACACGTGGATTCAGGGCCGGCGAACAGGTCGTCGTCCGCGGTGCACAGCTTCTCCTATCCGAAGAAAGCCGTGCCTTGTTGAGCAAAGACTGACCATCTCCCGCCCTCAACATGCTGACACCAATTATCGAATTCTCAGTGCGCCTGCGTGGCGTCATTTTTGTACTTGCCTGCCTTGTCTTTGCGTACGGCATCCACGCCTTCCGCCAGAGCAGGCTTGATGTGTTCCCTGAGTTTACGCCGCCCTTGGTGACCATCCAGACGGAAGCTCCTGGATTGTCTTCCGAGCAGGTTGAGCAGTTAGTTACTCAACGCGTGGAGAACGTGCTCGGCGGCTCCATCGGTCTGCAGTCGATGCGCTCGCAATCAATTCAAGGGGTATCGGTAATCACCCTCATCTTCGACGAGGCGACCGACATTCACCGCGCGCGCCAGACTGTCGCGGAGCAGCTGACAACAGTTGCGGGGTCTTTACCTGCCGATGTCGGAACGCCCAAGATGACGCCTTTAAGTTCGTCAAGCACGCTGGTACTGGGCCTCGGGCTCACTTCGAAAACACGGTCACTGATGGAGCTGCGCACTATTGCTGATTGGACTATCAAACCGAGGTTGCTGGGCAGCCAGGGTGTCTCCGATATCAGCGTCTATGGCGGTGAAATCAAGCAGTATCAAGTGCAAGTAGACCCCAACAAACTGGTAAGGCTCGGTCTTTCTCTCCATGATGTGGTGAATGCTGCACAACGAGCGACCGGCATCAGCGGGGCCGGGGTACTCGACACACCTAACCAGCGCCTCGTTCTAACTACCATTGGGCAAACCACGAATGCCGAACAGCTGGGGCAAGTGGTGCTGCTTCAGAAGAATGGTTCTACAGTGCGGCTCGCTGATGTTGGGAAGGTGGTAGTCGGCCAGGAAGTGCCTGTCAGTGGCGCGAATATACAAGGGATACCGGGCGTCGTGCTTATGGTCAGCAATCAGTACGGCTCCGACGTCGTATCCGTCACCAAGAATGTCGAAAGCGCTCTGGCTGAGTTGCGGCCCCAACTAGAAGCCAACGGCATCGAACTCCATCCCAAGCTGTTCCGACCAGCCAATTTCATCATGACGTCGACCGGACATTTGCGCGTGGCACTATTGGTCGGCGGCGCGCTGGTTGTCATTGTCCTATTTCTCTTCCTGCTCAATGTTAGGACCGCCTTTATCTCGGTAACGGCTATCCCGCTATCCCTGCTGGCGGCAGTCATCGTTCTGTACCACTTTCGCGTCCCTCTCAACACCATGACGCTGGGTGGGTTGGCAATCGCTCTGGGCGAAGTTGTGGACGACGCCATTATTGACGTCGAGAACATTTATCGACGTCTGCGGGAAAACCGCCGCCTGCCAAATCCCCAACCTGCGATTCAGGTCGTCGTTGATGCTTCGACTGAAGTGCGCGGCGTCGTCATTTACGCCACGTTCACCGTAGCTGCAATTTTTCTACCTGTTTTGACTCTGTCCGGCGTCGCTGGGAAGTTGTTCGCCCCCCTAGGCATCGCCTACATCCTGGCCATCATGGCATCACTCTTGGTCGCTCTTACGGTAACGCCGGCGCTTTGCTACACCATGCTCGCCGGACGCACCGAGGATAAGGATGAACCGCGCATGTACCGATGGCTGAAGGTGCGCTATACCGCCATCCTCCGTGAAGTGGAGGAGCATTGGGCTCTCGCACTGATTGCCTTCGGCGGCTTTCTGGTCGCGGCCTTGATTGCCATCCCATTCTTCAGCAGGGAGTATTTGCCCGAACTGCGCGAAGGACACTTCATCGTCCACATGCAGGCTGTACCCGGCACTTCTGTCCAAGAATCCATGCGCATTGGCGAACGCGTTAGCCGAGCCTTGCTCCAAGTCCCCAATATCAGGTCCGTTGCCCAACGCGTCGGGAGGGCCGAGCGCGGGGTTGACGTGTTCGGCCCACAGTACAGCGAATTTGAAGTCGACTTGAAGTCCGGACTGGGCGCAGAAGAACAGGAGCAGACTATGGCTGCCATGCGCAAGAGCTTGGCAGGCTTTCCCGGGCTGGTCTTTACCGCGGAGACCTTTCTAACCGAGCGCGTCCAGGAAACGATTTCCGGCTATACCGCTCCAGTCATCGTCAATGTCTTTGGCCCCAATCTGGACGTGCTGGATAACTTGGGTGGCCAAGTCGTAAAGGTGCTGAATTCAGTCCCGGGAGCCTCTGGTGTGACGCTACAGGCACCTGCTGCCCTGCCCCAACTGTCAATTCGCCTGCGCCAGGACCAATTGACCCGATGGGGCTTGGCGCCGGTGGACGTCATGGAGGCCATCCAGGCGGCCTATCAGGGTGCGGAAGTCGCGCAAGTTTATGAAGCCAGTGCGGTTTTCAATGTCGCCGTCCTCTTGGATGCTGGTGCTCGCAACAGCCCGTCTCAGATTGGTGAGCTACCGTTACGCACTGCGGACGGCGCGGTCATCCCGCTCAACAAGCTTGCCGATATCCGACAAACCGACGGTCGGTATCTAGTTCTTCACAATGGCGGTCAGAGGCTTCAGACAGTCACCGCACAGGTCAACGGGACATCGGTCGCTCAGTTCACAGATGAAGCAAAGAGGCGAGTCAGCTCGCAACTGAAGCTCTCCAAGGGCTACAACGTCGTCTTCTCCGGGGAGGCACAAGCCCAAGCCCATGCGCAGCGGGACCTTACAATGGATTTCGCCATTGCTGCCGTCGCTATCTGCTTGCTCGTTTTTCTTGCGCTACGCAGCGTACGCGGCTTGCTGCTCGTGATGAGCAACCTGCCGTTCGCGCTCGTCGGTGGAGTCCTGACCGTTTTTGCAACGGGCGGCGTCATGTCACTTGGTTCGATGGTGGGTTTCGTCACGCTGTTCGGCATTACGCTTCGCAACTCCATCATGCTCATCTCGCATTATCAACACCTGGTACATCAGGAGGGGCGCCCGTGGAATATGGACACTGCAACCTTAGGCGCCACTGAGCGGCTCGCGCCCATTTTGATGACTGCGCTGGTGACGGGGCTTGGTCTGCTGCCACTCGCCCTTCAAAGCGGCGAACCAGGAAATGAAATTGAAGGCCCGATGGCCATTGTCATTCTAGGCGGACTCTTTACGTCGACCGTGCTAAATCTTCTTGTCTTGCCGGCTCTGTCGCTACGATTCGGGAAGTTCAGGCAGCCCAATAATTAGTGTCGGACTCGTTCTTTTCCCGACAAGCACCCTTTTGCATTCGCATACCTTCAGAACATTGTTGAAGCTAACGCAAGCATCGCGCAGACATCCATCACAAGCTGCTCAGCGCGCTTCATTCACTGCCGAAACTTTGGAAGGCGGCACAAGAGAAATTACGTTCGCACCGGCCGCCATGTCGTCCTGAATTTTTTCCATTTCCGCAAGGAGGCTCAACAACGTTTTGAGCCAGGGATAGCGCATAAACCGCTGTGTTTCGTTTGCAACGCCAAGCTCGGCGACGAAGATGCTGGTCAGGATGCGTGGCTGTATCCGACTACATACCCCTCCATGCAACTGGGCCCGCCGTCCAAGATATGCCAAAGCACCTGCGCGCTTGTATGGCAATAACCCACCATAAGCGTTGAGGACCCTCGGACTTTGATTAGCGGCCTCCAAAAGGTGTTGTCGATAGGCGACCCAGTCCCCTTCCAAGATATTGCTCGACAAGGTTCCGTCCCTTGGCCCATCGATGCTGTCTGTAGAATCAAGCAATGTATCCATGTTTCCTCCGAGCGAGGCTACGTCGCAACCAAAAACCGCCGCGTTCCATTAAGTATTTTTTAAATGGCACGTCTGATATTGCTCGAAATTCATCCTACTGAACTGGAGCAGGCACCGCAATTATTTCCGAGTGGAATCGAATTTATGTTGATAATTAGCAACTACAGTGACTTTATTGGTGTGTTTCACACCAGTTGACCGTTAATGTCGAGCCAAAATCAGCGCCGCCTGTACGACAGGACACCTGAGCCCAAGCCCGTCAACGACGCGTTGAAAAGTGATGATTTGGACTTTGAATAGCTAGCTGAAGCATTCAACAACAGAGGTAAGCTGGGGACGTCGTTCAGGCTCGTCGGCCGCTCATGCATACGCGGCTCAGGATTTTGGATAGCCCACCTTCAAAGCGCCCTCGGTCCCCTATCATCAGGATGGCCGATTCTCGCAATGTTTCACAATGACAACTGGAGCGGCCCCCTGAAATGCCGGACACAGTCTCCCACTTAAAATAGCGGGTAGGCATAAGACTGTGTTCATGACTAATACGAAGAAAGAAGTGATGGAAGTATTGACGGGTCCGGAGCGCCGGCGACGGTGGTCAACCGACGAGAAACTGGCGATGGTTAGGGAGAGCTGCGAGCCGGGAAAGACGGTTTCGATGGTGGCACGCCAGCATGGCGTCAACCCCAACCAGCTCTTCCATTGGCGCAAGCTGTACCAGAACGGCAGCCTGTCAGCAGTCAGCGCCGGCGAAGAAGTGGTGCCAGCCTCCGAACTCAATGACGCGCTCAAGCAAATCAAGGAACTGCAGCGGCTTCTCGGCAAGAAGACAATGGAGAACGAGATTCTCAAGGAAGCCGTGGAGGTAATGAAGTCGCGAAAATGGCTAGCGCGCTCGCCCTTATTGCCAGGGGACGACCTGTGAAGCGGGTCTGTGAAGTTCTCGGCGTAGCGCGCTCGAATGTGGCAGTCAAACTGGCCCGGCCAACTGGCTGGCAGGATGGACGTTCCGCGCGCAAGACTGACGATGCTGGCCTGGTGGAGGAAATCCGCGCGTCGATAGCGCACTTGCCGAGCTATGGTTACCGCCGCGTTTGGGGACTGTTGCGACGCCAACGAGAGCGCCAGGGTGCAGTTGCTGTCAATGCCAAGCGCGTCTATCGCGTCATGCGCACGCATGGCTTGCTACTGCAGCGCCGGCCAATACCGCCACGGGCACAGCGGCGGCACGATGGCAAAGTCGCCGTCCCCAAAAGCAACCAACGCTGGTGCTCGGACGGCTTCGAGTTCCGCTGTGAGAACGGGGAGCCATTACGGGTGACGTTTGCGCTGGATTGCTGCGACCGGGAAGCCATGAGCTGGGTCGCCACCACCGGCGGGCATAGCGGCGATGTCGTACGCGATGTCATGCTGGCCGCGGTAGAAAACCGCTTTGGCGCGACGCTGAAGGCGCCAGAGGAAATCGAGTGGCTGACCGATAACGGCTCAGGGTATATTGCCGAGCGCACCAGGATGTTTGCTGCCGAACTGGGGCTCAAGCCACTGACGACGCCGGTATGCAGCCCACAGAGCAATGGCATGGCAGAGAGCTTCGTGAAGACGATGAAGCGCGATTACATCGCCTTCATGCCCAAGCCCGATGCCGTGACGGCGGTACATAACTTGGCCATCGCCTTTGAACAATGATATGAACGCCTCCCGCCCTGGTCAGCCTTGGCCGAAAGAATATAGTTAGCTCGTCAGGGAGTCGTGATTTTGCATCGGAGGTCACTATGTTACTCATGCCTGTAGGGATTGATATCGCAAA
>NZ_JAEPBG010000080.1 GCF_016632335.1 Noviherbaspirillum pedocola | reverse complement strand
CAGGTCTTCACGGGAGAAACCTATCTGCAGACCGAGCCGCCGATTGATCCGTCCAGCCTGTCGCGCTGGCGCAAGCGCATTGGCGAAGCCGGGGTGGAAGAATTGCTGGCGCAAAGTATCGAAGCGGCCAAGCGCGCCAGCGTGATCAAGCCTGCCAGCATCAAGCGCGTCATCGCTGACACCACCGTCATGGCCAAGGCCATTGCACCACCGACCGATTCCGCGCTGCTGGAGAAGAGTCGGAGCTTGCTCGTCAAGGCTGCCCGCCAATACGGTTTGGCGCTGCGACAGAATTACAATCGCGTCGCACCGCGTCTGGCACGCCAGGTCGCGCATTATGCCCATGCCCGTCAGTTCAAGCGCATGCGGCGTGCCTTGCGGGCGCTCCGGTCCCGCGTGGGGCGGGTGCAGCGCGACATCGAGCGGCAACTGCAGCGTGTGCCATCGGCTTCTCGCGAACGGCTCAATGAACTGCTTGGCCGGACCCGCCGCATTCTGCAGCAGCGGCCGAAGGACAAGAACAAGCTGTATGCGCTGCATGCGCCAGAAGTGGAGTGCATCAGCAAGGGCAAAGCCAAAGTGCGCTACGAGTTCGGCGTCAAGGTATCGATCGTGACGACGCTGAAGGAAGGTCTGGTGCTCGGCGCACGGTCCATGCCGGGCAACCCCTATGACGGCCACACGCTATACGAGGCGTTGGAGCAGGCTGCCATTCTGTCGGACGTCGAGCCGGAAATGGTCTTCGTCGATCGCGGTTACCGCGGCGTGGAAGTCGAGCGCGTGCAGGTCTGGCGCTCGGGGCAAAAGCGTGGTGTGACACGCCGGCTCAAAGCCATGATCCGACGCCGCAGTGCGATCGAGCCGACCATCGGGCATATGAAGAGCGATGGCAAGTTGGATCGTAATTGGCTCAAAGGCGCCCTCGGCGACGCCATCCATGCGGTGTTGTGCGGAGCCGGGCACAACCTGCGCCTGATCATCAACAAGCTCAAAGGTACTTGCCAGACCAATCTCATTTATTGAAATTCGGAATTCTTCAGGGCCGACTAG
>NZ_JAEPBG010000008.1 GCF_016632335.1 Noviherbaspirillum pedocola | reverse complement strand
CAAAGGCAAAGGCAAAGGCAAAGGCAAAGGCAAAGGCAAAGGCAAAGGCAAAGGCAAAGGCAAAGGCAAAGGCAAAGGCAAAGGCAAAGGCAAAGGCAAAGGCAAAGGCAAAGGCAAAGGCAAAGGCCGTCGGCTACATCGATGGGCTTCTTGCACCGGTCCCTTTACCGGCCCGGGAGAGTCTCAATCCTTCCCCGTGCGCCGCACCAGCTCCGCATGCGTCTGCGCATCCATCTCGCGCTTCAGGATTTCCTCCGCACCACGCACCGCAGCCGCCGCGAGCTCGTTGCGCAAGGCGTCGCGCGCGCGGGCCATTTCGTGGCCGGCCTCGGCGCGCGCGTTGGCGAGGATGCGCTCGGTCTGTTCCGCGGCCGCGCGCTGGCCATCCTCGAGGATGCGCGCTATGCGCGCATCCGCCTCGGTCATCCAGCGCTCTTTGTCCCGCTCCAGCGCCGTCAGGCGTTCGCGCATTCTCATTTGCGCCGCATTGCCTTCCGTGCTGCTGCGCTCGGCGATGGCCAGGCCGTCCGCGATGCGCTTGATGCGCTCGTCGATGGCATTCCTCACCGGCGGCCAGAGATAGCGCCAGACGAAGGCAACGAACATAAGAAAGACGACGCATTCCCCAAACAGGGCGGCGTTCACGTTCATCGCAATTCTCCTCTGTCAAGCCTGGATGCAGGGAAAGCCGCTTCAGCGCTTGCGCCGCATGCGCGTTATGGCCTGCAACTGCGCGATCGCCATCGCCAGCTCAGCCTGGGCCTTCGCATAATCGACGGTGCCCTGCCGGTTGCCGAGGTTCTCCTCGGCCAGCTTGCGCGCTTCCATCGCCTTCGCTTCATCCAGGTCGCGGCCGCGGATCGCGGTATCGGCCAGCACCGTTACCTCATAGGGCTGCACCTCGAGGATGCCGCCGGCAACGAAAATCAGTTCCTCTTCAGCCTGGTCCGGGCGCTTGATGCGCACCGCGCCCGGCCGGATCCGGGTGATCAATGGCGTATGCGATGGATAGATGCCAAGCTCGCCGACCTCTCCGGGCAGGGCCACGAATTCCGCCGGGCCATCGAAGATTTCCTCTTCGGCCGATACCACGCTCACATGCACGCTCTTCGCTTCAGCCATGATGCCTCCTGGTTGATGCCACTGATAACGCCTGCTAAACCGCAGCCGCGCCGGACACGATCTCGGAGATCTCGGTCGTGATCGCCGCCTGCCGCGTCTTGTTGTAGACCAGGCGCAGTTCATCGATCACGCTGCCGGCGTTGTCGCTGGCCGCCTTCATCGCCATGCGTCGCGCGGACTGCTCGGAAGCCATGTTCTCCGCCAGCGCCTGGTACATCAGCGCTTCCAGGTAGCGGATCAGCAGCTCGTCGATCACCGTCTGTGCATCCGGCTCGTACAGATAATCCCAGTGATGCGGCGCCCCCGGATCGGGGCGTAGCTCTTCATCGGACAGCGGCACCAACTGCAGCGACACCGGTTCCTGCTGCATGGAATTGACGAAGCGGGTGTAGAACACGTGGATGGCGTCCAGATCGCCGTTCTGGTACCCATCGAGCAGCACCTTGGCCGGGCCGACCAGGCGATCCAGATGCGGCACGTCGCCGAGCTGCGTGACCTGCGCGATGATCTTCGCGCCTATGCGTGACAGGAAGCTCAGTCCCTTGCTCCCGACCACCATCAGCTCGCATGCCACGCCCGACTTCTCGAACTCGCGCATGCGCTGCGTCAGCGTACGCAGCACATTCGCATTCATCCCGCCGCACAGTCCCTTGTCGGTCGTCACCACGATCAGGCCGACGCGCTTGAGCGTCTTGTGCTTCACCATCAGCGGATGCCGGTACTCCGGATTTGCTTCCGACAAATGCCCGGCGATATTGCGCACCCGGCTGCTGTAGGGGCGCGCCGCGCGCATGCGCTCCTGCACCTTGCGCATCTTGGATGCGGCGACCATTTCCATGGCCTTGGTGATCTTGCGCGTGTTCTCGACGCTCTTGATCCGCGAGCGGATCTCCTTGCCGCTTTGCATGCTTGTCCTCCTTCGTTCATCCGAGCAGGCGCTCGGCTTCCTTCAGCAGGTCATGCTGTGCGCGCAGATCGCGCCGCGCGAAGCGCACTAGGGTGAACGCGCGCTCGCGCGGTGGCGTGGTCGGGATGCGCGCGACCGGGACTTCGATGTCGACGCCCGGTGCGGCCAGATCCTCGACGAGTATGTTCATCGCATTCAGGCGGAAGCGGCGCAGCCAGACGGACAGATACTGCTCGGGATTGGCGAATACCATGCGCACCTTCTCCAGTTCGCGTTCCAGTGCATCGGCCCCGGTGCCGCAGCGCTCCAGCGCGCGCTGGTTGTCTTCGATGGAACGCTTCACGTCCTCGGCCTGCGCCAGACTTTCCTCGCGCGTGAGATTGAACATGCCCATCACCCCGGCCCCATGCAGCTCCAGCAACTTCAGCCGGGTGCGCAGCAGGGCTCTTTCCTCGGCAAGCCGATCACGCAGCGACTTATCGGCGTTGATCTGCTCCAGGGCTTCCAGCCCGAGCTGATCCATCAGGCGGCGCAGCACTTCCTGCCTCAGGTCCGGCCCGCTGCGGCCGCACAGGCGCAGCTGATGGTCGGTGAAGGACAGGGTGGTCTGCGGCACGTCGCGGCGCACCGTGTCGCCGTGCTGTGCGACGCCGAGCACGCGACGCTCTGTCATCTCCATGCCCAGCACCGCATGCACTTCCTGCGCGTCCGGGTTGCGCTCGAACCACTGGCGCAGATCCGGCGAGGCGCTGATCACGCGGGTCACATCGTCCGGCGAGCCGAAGAAAGCATGGATCCAGGGGTCCATCGACCAGGCAGCTTCGTTCGCCTCATGCGGCCTCGGCATGTGCCCGAGCAGGCCTTCGATATACGCCTGGCTGGTCTCGACCGCAGACGCCAGGCGCGTCTTGCAGCGGCGTACCAGTTTCAATTGCGGATGCAGCGCGAGGAGCCGCTCCACTGCATCATCGACATCGTCGTGTACGCACGCGTCGTCGCCCAGCAGCCAGTCGAGTATGTTCATGGCTTGTTTCCTGCCTTGTTTTTCATTAGTTAAATCGGCCCGCCATCACCTGCGCCTGCAGGCGCCGGTTCTTCCAGTACAGGTTCTGCAGGCGCGGCTGCAGTTGACGCAGCACTGCGGCCGGCGCGTCGTGAAAGCTCAGCAGCACCGCCGGCCGGGAGCCATCGCCCGGAATGTGCTGTATCGCGTCGTATTCCGGGAAGCCGTACTTCACCAGGAAGCTCTTGATGTCCTCATCCGAGGCGCTGGAATCCACATTGCCCAGCAACAGGTCTGCCATGTCCTTCTCCTCAGGCCATGATGTTGACGCCGCCATCGATGTACAGCGTTTCGCCCGACAGCCGCCTTGCGAGCGGCGTAGCAAGGAAGGCGCAGCTGTAACCGACGTCCATGATGTCGACCAGCTCGCCGAGCGGCGCGCGGCGCGCGGCTTCGTTGAGCATCAGATCGAAGTCCTTCAGGCCCGATGCGGCCCGGGTCTGCAAAGGGCCCGGTGAAATCGCGTGCACCCGGATCTGCTTTTGTCCGAGCTCGTAGGCGAGGTAGCGTGCGCAGGCTTCGAGCGCCGCCTTCACCGGCCCCATCACGTTGTAGTTCGGCACCACCTTGTTGGCGCCGTAATAGCTCATCGTGAACATCGTGCCGCCTTCCTTCATCAGGGGCGCGGCAAGGCGCGCGAGCCGCACGAAGGAATGGCAGGAAATGTCCATCGCCTGGCCAAAGCCTGAGGCCGAGCAATCGAGCAGCCCGCCCTGCAGGTCTTCCTTCGGTGCCCAGGCGATCGAGTGCACCAGGATGTCGAGCCGACCCCATTCCTTTTCGATGCGCGAGAACACCGCTTCCATGTCATCAAGCCGGGTCGCGTCCAGCGGCATGTAGATCGGCGCTTCCAGCTCTCGCGCCAGCGGCTCGGTATGCGTTTTCGTCTTGTCGTTCGCATAGGTCAGCGCCAATTGCGCGCCGAGCTCGTGGAAGGCCTTGGCGCAGCCATAGGCAATCGAATGCTCGTTGGCGACGCCGCAGACCAACGCCTTCTTGTCTTTCAGTATCGGACGGGGAATGTCCAGGCTCATGATGTCACTCCTTCAATAGGCATTTCGGGAACCGGTCCATCGATCGCCAGGCTCGCTTCGGTGGCGGCGAGCACCTGCTCCACGCTCACGCCGGGCGCGGTTTCGCGCAGCCGCAGCCTGCCGTTTTCGAAAGCGATCACGGCGAGCTCGGTGACGATCAGATCCACGGCACGCAAGGAGGTCAGTGGCAGCGTGCAGCGCCGCACCAGCTTGGACTGGCCCCGGGCGCTGTGCTGCATCGCCACGATGACCCGCTTGGCGCCGGTGACGAGATCCATCGCGCCGCCCATGCCCGGCACCATCTTGCCCGGGATGGTCCAGTTGGCGAGATGCCCTTCTTCATCCACCTGCAGGCCGCCCAGCACCGTCAGATCGAGATGCCCGCCGCGGATCAGGCCGAAGGACATCGCGCTGTCGAAGGTGGAGGCCCCGGGCAGGGCCGTCACCGGGTGCCCGGCGGCATCGGTCAGGTAGGGCAGGGCCATGCCGGCCTCGGGGATCGATCCGGTGCCAATTAGGCCGTTCTCGGACTGGAAGTAGCAATGCACGCTTGCGGGCAGATGGTTCGCCACCAGCGTCGGTATGCCGATGCCGAGATTGATCAGCATGCCATTCTTCAGCTCGCGCGCAATGCGTTTGGCAATCAGCGTTTGTGCATCCATGGATTCACCTGTGAGCGATCAGGTAATCGACCAGCACCGCCGGCGTGACCACGTGGTCCGGCGCGATCACCCCGACCGGGACGATATGCTCGACGTTCGCAATGACCGTTTTCGCCGCCATTGCGATCACGGGGTTGAAGTTGCGCGCCGTGAGCGCATACACCAGGTTGCCCTGATAGTCGGACATCATTGCCTGCACCAGGGCGAAGTCCGCCGCCAGCGCGGTTTCGAGCAGATAGTCGCGTCCGTCCACATCGAGCCTGGTCTTGCCTTCCTCGACCGTGGTGCCGACGCCGGTCGGCGTAAGCACGCCTCCCAGGCCGCAGCCGGCGGCGCGGATACGCTCGATCAGCGTGCCCTGCGGCACCAGCTCGACCGCGATCTCGCCCTCGATCATCTTTTTCTGCGTTTGCGGGTTCAAGCCGATATGGCTGGCGACCAGCCTGCCAACCACGCCGGCATCGATCAGCTTGCCGATGCCGCAGCCCGGTGTCGCGCTGTCATTGGCGATGACGGTGAGATCGCGCTTGCCCTGCCGCGCCAGCTCGTCCATCAGGCATTCCGGCGTGCCCACGCCCATGAAGCCGCCGATCATCACGCTGGCGCCATCCGGGATCATCGCCACTGCGCTTTCCAGACTGACGGTCTTCATGTCCGCACCATGCGTATCACATTGCGGGTATGCCTGGCGATCATCAATTCCTCGTTGGTCGGAATCACCCAGGCCGACACTGTTTGGTTCGATGCGCCTATGCACGGGCCGCCGCGTTCATTGGCGTCCTGATCCAGCGCGAGGCCGAGCCAGGATGCGGCCTCGCAAACCCGCGAGCGGATTTCCGCCGAGCGCTCGCCGATACCGGCGGTGAAGACCAGCGCATCGATGCCGCGCAGCGCGGCGCACAGCGAGCCGATTTCGCGCGCGATGCGATACACGAAGAGGTCAACGGCGAATTGCGCGCGCGGTTCCTCGCTGGCCAGGAGCTGGCGCATGTCGCTGGAGATGCCGGACACGCCAAGCAGGCCAGACTGGCGGTACAGCAGGTCTTCGATACGGCGCGCATCCATCTTCATCTCGTCCATCAGGTACAGGATGACGCCGGGATCGAGGTTGCCGCTGCGCGTGCCCATCATCAGGCCATCCACCGCGGTGAAGCCCATGGTGCTGGCCACGCTCTTGCCACCGTCGAGCGCGCACATGCTGCAGCCGTTGCCCAGGTGGGCGACCACGGTCCTGCCAGTTGCCGCGTGCGGCGCGATCTGAGGCAGCACGCTGGCAATGTATTCATAGGACAGGCCATGGAAGCCATAGCGGCGCACGCCCTGCTCGGTGATGGAGGCGGGCAGCGCATAGGCTTGCGCCAGCTCGGGCTGCCCGCGGTGAAAGGCCGTGTCGAAACAGGCGACCTGCGGCAGCTGCGGCCGGGTTTCGGCGAGGATGCGTATCGGCCCGAGGTTGTGCGGCTGATGCAGCGGCGCCAGTGGCGTGAGCTTCGCCAGCCGCGCGATGACGCCGGGGGAAACCAGCACCGGGCCATCGAAGTCCATGCCGCCGTGCACCACGCGATGGCCGACCGCGACCAGACGGTTGTCGCCACGATGGCTCATCAGGAATTCGGCAATGAATTCCAATGCGCCCTGGTGGCCGAGGCCGGCGCTCTTTTCCCAGGACTTCTCATGGATGGTCTCGCCATGACGGTCACAGGCGGTGAAGCGCGGCATGGTATAGATGCCCTCGGCCTGGCCGTACAGCACCAGATCGAGCTCCTTGCTATCCGCGTCGAAGGCGCGGAACTTGATGCTGGACGAGCCGGCATTGAGGACGAGTATCAGGTTGGCCATCGCATCACCCCATGGTCTTGCCGCTTTCGCGGCGCGCCTTTGCCACCAGCGTCGCTACCGCGCAGGAAGCGAGCCGGGTGACGACCGAGTCGGCGCGGCTGGTCAGAATCACCGGCACGCGCGCGCCGAGCACGATGCCGGCCGCATCCGCGCCGGCGAGGAAGGAAAGGCTCTTTGCCAGCATGTTGCCGGCTTCGAGGTCTGGCACCACGAGCACATTGGCGCGGCCCGCGACCGGAGATTCGATTCCCTTGATCCTGGCCGCTTCCGGGTTGATCGCATTGTCCAGCGCCAGCGGGCCGTCGATCACGGCGCCGCTGAGCTGATGGCGGTCCATCATCTTGCACAGCGCCGCCGCCTCCAGCGTGGAAGGGACTTTCGGATTGACGGTCTCCATCGCTGACAGCACCGCGACGCGAACCTCCGGCAGCGTCATCGCATGCGCGAGATCGATCGCGTTCTGCACGATGTCGATCTTGTCCTCCAGCGTCGGCGCGATGTTGACTGCGGCATCGGTGATGATCAGCGGATCGGGATGGCCCGGCACATCCATCACGAAGCAATGGGACACGCGCCGCCCGGTGCGCAGACCGGAGTCTTTCTTTACGACCGCTCGCATCAGTTCATCGGTGTGCAGGCTGCCCTTCATCAAGCCCTCGGCCCGGCCTTCGCGCACGAGCTGCACCGCGAGTTCGGCGGCCGCTTCCGAGAAAGGCGCGTCCATGAGCGGGTAATCCGCGATCGACAACCCGGCTTCGCGCGCCGCTGCTTCGATGCGCTCGCGCGGGCCGACCAGGATGGGCGCGATCAGGCGCATCTGCGCGGCTTCGATTGCGCCCGTGAGCGAACTGCGATCGCAGGGATGCACGACTGCGGTCGGCAGCGGCGGCAGGTTCTTGCAGTAGTCGATCAGGCGCTGGTATTTCTGGTGGCGGGGTGTATCCATCGAAGACTCCTGTGCGGTTGCATTGATGTGTTTCAGGCTTGCCCTATCGCTTCCAGCCGCCGCTCGCGCACCGGCCTGCCGCCGAGCACGGCGCGCACCCGTTCCAGCATGGCCAGTTGCTCGGCAGTCGGCTCCACACTCTGCACATCCCTGTCCGCCATCAGCTTGTCGAGCAGCGTCAGCAGGCGTTCGCGGTCAGCGGCGTTATCGAGAAGCTTGGGCAGCGTGTCGAAGGCAAGTTCAGGGTCATAGCGGGCGATGATTTCCTGCTCGCCGCGCACGCGGCGCCACTGATCCGCCTCTACCTTCGGCAAATATTCGGCATAAGCCTGCTTCTTTTCCTCGCGCATGATCAGGCGCGCGACCGGCAGCGGTTCGCCCTTGCGCGACAGCAGATAGGCCACGCGGGCGAAGGCTTCGGTGTAACCGCCCTGGCCCGCCGAGGCCAGCGCTTCCTTGACGAAAGGCAATTCGCGCGGATCCGTGGTGACGGCCGCCCGCTTGACCTCGGTCTCATGCTTGTCGGCCAGGTACAGCGAAAAGACATTGGCGTAGATGCCGAAGAAGGTGGCCTCGGTGGCCGCATCGCGCAGGCCGCGGTACAGCTCGAGCGTCGCGCTGATCATTTCCGAGCCGGCCGTCTCGAGCTTGCGTTGCGGCGTATCCGCGTCTATTGCCTTGCGGTTGGCACCGACCCATTGCGCCGTTGCGGGCAGCCACCAGGTCCAGGGATTGAGCTGGGACAGCGACCAGCGCTGCAGGCGCAGCGGATGGAATTCGCGCAACAGCTTCGCGCTGAATTCGTTGGCCGTCGATTGCACCGTCGGCTGCGCGAAAAGTTCATAGGCGCGCTGAACGAAGTCCGAGATCGTGACGACCGCTTCGAAGGGCTTTTCATCTTCGCGCTGGAAGCGGTTCAGGCGCGAAGCCACTTCCTCCAGTTGATGCTCGCGGAAGACGACGTCGTACACCGGCTTGCCGTTCTCATCGCTGTGCTCGGTGATTTCCATGCCATACAAACCGGGCGGCAGCATTTCGATCTGTTCCAGCACCGACACGATCTGCGCATGCTCTTTCTTCGCGACCCGGCCCGAAACGAAGATGCCGAGATGGCCGATGTCCTGGTGCAGCAGGCCGACGATGACCTGGCCGCGCACCTTGATTTCATCGGTCGATTCATAGATGTCCAGTACCCAGTTGAAGGCTTGCTGC
This sequence comes from Noviherbaspirillum pedocola, assembly GCF_016632335.1. GTDB lineage: Bacteria > Pseudomonadota > Gammaproteobacteria > Burkholderiales > Burkholderiaceae_D > Noviherbaspirillum_A > Noviherbaspirillum_A pedocola. Next base: position 283,417 of record NZ_JAEPBG010000008.1, on the reverse strand, counting down.
GGCGGCGTGATGTTGTCGCCCATCGAGGCAAACAGGATGATCGGCGCCTTCAAATCACGCAGATCGAAGGCCTTGCCGGCGCTGCTCTTCACATCGCCGGAGAACAGCTTGTTGCCGACAAAGAGGTTGCGCGTGATCCATTCGATCTCTTCGCGGTTCATCAGGTAATAGCCGCCCCACCAGCGTTCGAATTCGAGAAAGCGCTCCGGCTCGGTATCGATGTTGCTGTACAGGTGGTACCACTTGTCCCACAGCGAATTGGCCGGGTTCAGGTTCTCGAAGTTCTGCACCAGGTGCGCGCCGTCGAACTTGCCATTGCCGAGATCGGCGGTGAGCGAGGCGAGCCAGGTGCCGCCGAGTATGCCGCCGGCGTAGCGCATCGGATTGTCGCCTTCACCTTCGCTCCACGCGCCGCCCCAGTAGGACATCGGCGCGCCGTTGATGACCACCGGCCCGGTCTGCTCGGGATCGGAAGCGGCAAGCATCATCGCCGCCCAGCCGCCCTGGCAGTTGCCGATGATGGTCGGTTTGCCGCTCTTCGGATGCAGGCTGCGCACCTTCTTGACGAACTGCTGCTCCGCCGCGCACACATCGAGCATGGTCTGGCCCGGTTCGGGGTCGCGAAAGAAGATGACGAAGTAGACCGCGTGGCCGGCGCGCAGCGCCACCCCGACCTGCGAATCGTCCTTGAAACCGCCGATGCCGGGACCGTGGCCGGCGCGCGGATCGATGATGATGTAGGGACGCTTTTCCGGATCGATGACGACCCCGGCCTGCGGCTTGATCTTCAGCAGCGCATAGTTGACCGGACGGTCGAAGCCGCGGCCATCCATCACCATGTCGTAGTCGAAATGCAGCACCGGCTTGAGTCCGGAGATGGCGTTCTGCACGAATTCATCGCCGCGCTCGCGCAGCGTGTTCCAGAACAGGATCGAACGTTGCATCGCATCCATTGCGTAGGCGGCGTTGCCCCATCCATCCGCCATGCAGACCGCGGCGCTTGCCAGCGGCCTGGCGCCGTCGCTCTCGGTCAGCGCCTTGAGCTTGTCCGTGAACTTTTCGTATGCCTTGGCGCAGCGTTTGCGGTACAGCATCGCAATCTTGATGCCGGTCTCGTGGCTGCGCGCAATCTGTGTTGCTTGTTCCATGTTGAGTCACCTCGGTGCATGCGGGAAAGGGCTGTGCTCAGGATGGGCCGTCCTTGCCGCGGGGAGCGAAACCTGTGAAAAGTCATCTTCAAGCCGGGGGGCAGCGGCGACAATCAGACCAAGGTCCAATCCCGGCGGCATGCCGCGCCGCGTCAGCATGCGCATGCGGTGCAGCCGGCGCCGGCGGACCTTTTGTCGATGAAACGAAACGGGACTTTGCCAACATGCTCGTCCATCCGCGTCATGCGCTGCGCCATGTCGTTGCCATCGTTGCGATGCCGGCGGCGTGCGCCCTGGCGCAGGAAATGGAGCCGCGCGCCTATTCCGCGTCTCCGGTGGACACCAACTTTGCGCTGGTCAATGTCACCCGCCTGCATGGCTCGGTGCTGCCCGACCCGTCGGTGCCGATTACCGATGTTGCGGCCAGCATCGACGCGCAAACCTTCGGCTATGTGCGCACCTTCGGCGTCGGCGGCCATGCGGCTTCGCTCGGTGTCGCGCTGCCCCTGGTGCAGGGCGATGTCAGCGGCAATGTGGTCGATGCGCCGACCGCGGTGCATCGCGCAGGACCGGGTGACATGCGCGTGCGCTTCGCCCTCGGGCTGATCGGCTCGCCTGCATTGAGCGCCGCGGAATTCGCGCGACGCACGCCGGAAACGTCGCTCGGCGCGAGCCTTACCGTGATTGCGCCCACCGGGCGCTATCGTCCCGAGCGCCTGGTGAATGTCGGCAGCAACCGCTGGGCGATCAAGCCGGAGCTCGGGCTATCTCAGCCACTGGGGAAATGGTTCGTCGAAACCAGCCTGGGCGTGTGGCTGTACGGCGAGAACGATGAGTATTTCGGAGGCAGCCGGCGCGAGCAGGATCCGCTTGCGCTCGTGCAATTGCATGCCGGCTACAACTTCCGCCCCGGGATGTGGCTGGCGACGGATCTCTCATTCAGCTCGGGCGGACGCAGCCGCGTCGACGGTCTGGAGAAGCAGGACCGGCAGCAGAATTCGCGCTACGGCTTAACGTTCTCGCTGCCGCTGGGCAGCGGCTGGTCGATGAAGTTCGCATGGGCGCGCGGGCTGGTCACGCGCGTAGGCGGCAACTTCGAGAGCGTAGGGGTGAGCCTGCAGCGCGCCTGGGGCAGTCAATAAGGTGTACTCGACCTGACTGGCCCTGCGACGCCCATGCTTCGCTCAGCGCGATACCATTCCCGTCAGCGGCGCTCCCCTTTCGCTCGTCACCGTGTGCTTCACCAGAATGTCCACCGGCTTGGCAGGCGTGCCATAAAAGGCCCGGTTGCCCAGATCGTCGGCTGAAATCACCGTGCCGTTCAGGTTCAGTCCGCCATACAGACCCTTGGCGCGGGTATAGACCACCATGTCGGCCGGGATCGGGGCGCCTGTGCCGGCGCCGACCGGGCCGGCCGCGATGCTCACGTCGCCGCCAAGCTTGAAGCTGGTGGAGAGCAGGGAATCCATGCCCTTGTCCGTCATTACCAGCCCCACCATTTCCGCTGCTTCCGCGCCCGCCTGCAGGCCGATGCTGCCGCTGCCGATCTTGTAGAAGGCCGGGCCATACCAGCGGGAACCGTCGCGCGCAATCACCAGCAGATTGCCGCCCGAGCCGCCGATGACGAAGCCGGCCTGGAAAATGCGCGGCGATATCAGCACCGCTTTCGCATGTCCGATGTTCTGCTGCAGCCAGACCATGTCCGGATCACGCTGGAAATTCGATAGCGTGGTTTCCGCTTCGCGCATGGTCTGCTGCGCATCCCCGGAAGACTGCGGCGAGGCGCAGCCGCCGAGCACGGTGAACGCGATGGGCACCACGGATAGGGACAGCGCCAAAGGAACGACGGCAAAACCGCTACGCATTTTTTTATTCAGCATCGAAATCCTCCTGGGGTTGGAAAGGTCGATATGCCCGCTTGCGCCGCGCGCGCAGCAGCCAGGACCAATCGGGGACAGCTTATGGAGCCCCAATAGCGCGGGCGATTAGACCTTGGTGCCATTGTTCTTCCCTCACATGCCCTCCTAGACTTGGCACTCAAGGCGGTGTGGATTCATGACCGCGCAATGGAGGCTGATATGAAAAGCAGGGCAAGCGTAGCGGCAATGCTCGTTGTCGCTCTTGGCGCGTACGGCGTCGCATCGGGGGGCGCGCATGGCGCGGAATGCGCAAGCAATGCGCGCGGCCGCACCGCGTGCGGCAACGGCAACGAAGGCGCGATGGTGAATCGCAACACCGGCAATGTGGTGACCACCCAGAAAGGGCCTTACGGGGCCAATACCACAGAGAGCAGCCGTGGCGGCAAGGCGGTCACGAAGAACGGTAAGGGTGTCTATACCGCTCCAGGCGGCACGACGTGCGTGAGGACGGCCAACGGCCAGGAATGCAGGTAGAGGCGCTGATGACCTCTGGCATACAAGCCCGGTTAATGACGTGGAAAAGGAAGAAGAACATGAAGATGAACAGGCTCGACAGTTTTCGCTGGCGGCATGCGGGGTGCGCATGGATGGGTGCCGCAGCGCTCGTGCTGTTCGCCGACGCGGCGTCGGCGCAGTCCGAATCGTTTCCGATGATGGACAAGGTGGCGGAGCGCGTCGTTGCCCAGTACCAGAATTCCAGCTGCCAGCAGATCATGGCGAAGAAGATGACGCCGCCGTCGCCGCAGCAGATGCAGATGGAACAGAAGGCGGTGCAGTTGCTGCGCACCGATCCCGCGATGCGTCAGCATTTCATCAACAGGGTTTCCGCGCCGATCGCCAACAAGATGTTCGAGTGCGGCATGATCCCTTGAGCGCCGGAGCGCCGCCCGGTCATGGGCGGCGCAATGGCAGCGGCATGGAGTAGCGATGAAGACGGTGAACAGGTCCTGGCACGGCACAGTCCGCGTCGGCGCGGTGCTGGCGACGGCGTTGCTCGTGGCGCACGGCGCGCTTGCGCAGACTTCCCCGCCGCCAGCCGCGGAGACGGAGAGTTCGGCCGCGCAGGAACCCTCCCAAAAGACGGCGCATGAACTGCTGATGCGCATGGCGCGATTCCTCGCCGGCGCGAAGCAATTTTCCGTCACCGTGCTCGATGGCTACGATGCGGTGCAGGAGTCCGGCGAGAAGATCGAATTCGGCGCCCGCCGCAAGCTGCTGCTCGCCCGGCCCGACCATCTGCTCGTGGAAACCGAGCGCAGCGATGGCTTTCGCAGCGCGGCGGTATTCACCGGCAAGGAAATCGTGCTGACGGATTTCGTCAGCAATGTCTACGCGTCGACGCCGCAGGACGGCAATCTCGACGAAGGCATCGTGCGCCTGGTGCGCGACCTCGGCATACACCTGCCGCTGGCGCTGCTGTTGACGACGCGCGCGCCACAGGAGTTCGAAGCGCGGGTGCGCAGTATCGAGTACGTCGAAAAGACCAACCTGCTCGGCACGCCTGCGCATCACCTCGCCGCGCGCGGCGATTCGGTGGATTTCCAGGTCTGGGTCGCCGATGGCGACAAGCCGGTGCCGCTACGGATCGTCATTACTTACAAGACCGAGCCGGGCCAGCCGCAGTTCCGGGCGCAGCTTTCAGACTGGAATCTCGATCCGAAAGCCGGCGATGCAGCCTTTGCGCCCAGGGTGCCGCCAGGCGCGCAGAAGATCGCCTTTGCCGCGCAACTGGCGAAAGGTGCATCGGATACGGCGAAGGCAGCGCAGGGAGACCGGCAATGAATACCACCAGGGCGGCGTACCGCGCCGCGGCAGTCCTTGCCGCGGCTCTTGCATTGCAGCCCTTCGGCGATGCGCAGGCGCGCATCGGCGGCGGCGGAGGGGGCGGCCGCGGTGGCGGCGCGGGCGCGGGCGGATTCTCGCGCGCCGGCGCCGCCTCTTCCGGCGGTTTCTCCGGCAGCGCGGCGCCGTCCAGGAGCGCTGCAGCGCAGCCTGGCGCCGCGCAGGCGCAGCGGCAGCAGAGCGCGAGTGCGGCACAACAACAGCGCCAGCAGAGCGCAAGCGCGGCTCAGGCGCAAAGGCAAACGAACGCGAACACTGCGCAGCAGCAAAGGCAGCAGAGCGCAAGTACGGCGCAACAGCAGCGGCAGCAGAGCGCGAGCGCGGCGCAGACACAGAGACAGACCTCGGCAGCGAATGCGCAAAGCAATCGGCAGAACGTCTATGTCAATAGCGGCGGCTGCCATGACTGCAATGACTGGGATGGCGGCTCGGCGGCGGCCGGCTTTGTCGCCGGCGCGATGGTGACCGGGGCGGTGGCAGCGGCAAGCCGACCAACCTATGTCGCACCCGTGCCCGTGGTCGCTACCGCGGTGCCGGTCGCGGCCGCCCCGCCGCCGCCGGTGGCGCCACCGTGCAGTGTGGCTGCGACCATGGTCGATGGCGTGGCCTACTATCGCTGCGGCAGCACCTGGTACAGCGCCGGTTACGGCAGCGGCGGCGTGGTCTACATGCCGGTAGCGGCACCCACCGGATATTGACGCGGTAGGCAAGCCGCTGCATGCCGGAAGCCTTTTGCGCGGCCGAAAGGCATATGCGACGACGTGGCATCGCATGCCGCGCCGGCTTTTCTTTTGGTTGTCTTTCTCTCGAGCACCGACGGTAAACGGTGTAATCTACCGATTGTCTCGTTCGAATAGCGACCAACTATCTATGCGAAGCCGTTTTTATCTTCCGAGAAACATCGTTTCGGGCATGGTCGTTGCCCATCTTGCCATCTTCGCCATCATCTTATTGTCCGGAACACTGGCGCTGCACAATGCGCAGATCCAGGAAGGCGCGGCACGCAGATACATCGAGGCGGAACGGGTCGTCGACCTGATCGAACTGATTGAACAAGCGGTTACCCATGCCGAAGCCGGTCAGCGCGGCTACCTGCTGACCGGCCAGCGCGACTACCTGGAGCCGTATTGGCAGGCGGTGGACGGCAGTGCTCAATCTTCAACACATCCTCCGATCAGGGTGTTGCTGGGCGAGCTTGCGCGTTCAGCGCAAGCGCACGCACAGCTCGGCGAAGAGTTATCTACGCTCAGCGCGCATATCGACGCCAAGCTTACGGAGTTGCAGCGCACCGTCGAGCTGTATCAGGCCGGAAGGGAAAAGGAAGCGCTGGCGCTGGTGCGTTCCGGCACGGGCAAGGATGCCATGGATCACATCCGAGCCGGTCTGGCGCGCTTGAGTCATGCCATGGACGTCGAACTGCGGGAACTGGACAGAAAGCGGTCGGAAGTGGCCGCTCAGGCATATCTGTCGGCAGCCATCATTTCTCTGCTTTCCGTTGTCGCGCTTTTCGCGCTGCTGCTGGCCACGCGCAAGGTGAACCGGCGGATCGCCCAGGCACAGGCACGGGTTGGTCATTTCTTCGAATCGGACCTGTTCGGCATTACTCTGTCCGACGCGGCCGGCGGCATCGAACGGGCCAATGACGAATATCTGCGCATCATTGGCTACAGCCGGGACGACCTCGAGAACGGCGGCTTGCGCTGGGATACCATCACGCCGCCGGAGTGGCTGGAAATCGAAAGGGGCTATATCGACGAGGCGCGCAAGACCGGGCGTGGCCGGCATTACGAAAAGGAAATCGTGCGCAAGGATGGGAAGCGGGTGCCCGTGCTTCTGGGCTTGGTGTTCACCGATGAAGCGCGCCATCATTTGGTGGCCTTCGTGCTTGACATCACCGAGCAGAAGCGCAGCCAGGAGCAACTGCGGCGTCAGGAAGAAGAGCTGCAAAACGAGAATCGCCGCAAGGATGAATTCATCGCGATGCTCGCGCATGAGCTCAGAAACCCGCTGGCGCCGATCCAGACCGGCCTGGATCTGATGAGGATGTCGCCGTCCTCGTTCCCGGGCTTCGAAAATACGCTGACCATCATGGATCGCCAGCTCGGCCACCTGGTGCGGCTGATCGACGATCTGCTGGATGTCTCGCGCATCAATGCCGGCAAGCTGGAACTGCGCCTGGAATGCATCGCGGCAGTCGATGTGGTGAATGCCGCGCTGGAAGCGATCGCGCCGCAAATGGCCGAGGCGAGACAGACGCTAGACCTTGATCTGCCTGAGCACGAGCTCTTCCTCCATGCCGACCTCGTGCGCCTGACGCAGGTGCTGAACAACCTGTTGAACAATGCCGTCAGGTATACGCCGCAGGGCGGCCGGATCCGGCTCGCCGTCAGGCGCGACGGGCGGAATGCGGTTTTCGAAGTGAAAGATAATGGCATCGGTATCGAGCCGGAGATGCAGCCGATGGTGTTCGACATATTCGCCCAGGCCGGCTCCGGCCGCCGGATGCGCAGGGACGGCCTTGGCCTGGGCCTGCCGCTGGCGAAACGGCTGGTGCAGATGCATGGCGGCAGCATTGCATTGCATAGCGCGCCGGGGCAGGGCAGCAGCTTCATCGTCAGCATTCCGGCCGTGGAGGCCATCGCGCCGGCTGCCACAGAACCGGCCGGCGCGAGCGCCGCGCATGCCGAAGAAGCCGTGCCGGCGTGGCGCAGTCCCAAGCGCATTCTGGTGCTCGACGACAACGTCGATGCAGCCAATCTGCTGGGCACGCTGCTTGGCGCGCAGGGCCACCAGATCGGTTATGCGCATTGCGGCGCGGACGCCATCGCGCTTGCCGGCGAATTGCAGCCCGATATCGCATTTCTCGACATCGGTCTGCCGGATATGAGTGGGTACGATGTTGCGCGCGAGCTGCGCCGCATGCCGGCGCTTGCGCGCACCAGGCTGGTGGCACTGACGGGCTGGGGCGCCGAGCGCGACAAGCAGGCCAGCAGAGAGGCCGGCATCGATCTGCATCTGACCAAGCCGGCGCGGATCGAGGAGATCCGTGCGCTGATTCCGGAACTGGACAGCCGCGTTGCGCTGGATTGACGCAAGACCCGTGGCAAAGGACCAGAGCCATACCTACCGAGTAGCGGCGGCCTGCGAGCGGAGCGGCATTCACTGTCGCCGGTCAGGCTGCGCTCTCGTCATAGCCGCGGATCGTAAATAAATTGCCGCAGCACTGCCGCCACCAGGCGCTTTGCATCCGGATGCGCCGGATTGATCAGCACATTGCATTCTTCCGGCACCAGTACGGAGGGCACTTCAAGCAGCGCCGCCGAGCAATCCGCCAGCCAGGCATTGCCGAACTCGATGGTGCTCATGCCTGGCGGCTCGGCGCGCCAGGTCGGGTCGAGATCTTCCGACGCGATGTATTCGCGCCGCCTCCATACCGCCTGCGGCACGTCGATGCGTACCAGAAATGCGTTCCTGATCGCGATGTCGTCGCCAAGATGGGCCAGGGTTTCGAGCGTCGCCAGCGCAATGCTGCGGCTGGCATAGACGACCGCCCGGCCCTTGCCGTTCCAGCGGCCGCCAACCTTTTTGGCGCCGCCGCCGGAGAGGTCGTCGGCGCGGTAGTCGGGAGTGTGCTTGGCTATGCGCCACAGCGCCACGCTTGACGCCATTAGGAAATCACGCCGTGTTCAATGCGGCCCAGCGTGTCGAGCACCAGTTCATAGCCGGCCTCGGTGTCGAGCAGCGACAGCGGCGATTCGCCGCCGAGGGACCGGTTCTCGCGGATGATCCAGTTGCGCGCGGCTTCCTCGTCCTCGAGCACTTCATTGGCGCGCTCAAACACGCGGTTGACACGGTAGATGCGGTCCTGCTCTACCGCGGCCAGCGGCTGGCCCTTGCTGACACGGCCCTTCAGCGTGCTCTTCGGCAGGCGTAGCCGCTCGAACAGCTTGTCCTGGCTGATACCTAGCCGTTCAGCGACGCCGGAGACGATGTCGGCCGGCGCGCCCAGGCGCATCGCGCGAATGACTTGCGTGGCATCGCCGCCGAAAGCCGCGACGTCGCGGCGCTTGCCGCTGCGCATGGAAACGGTTGGCGCAGTTGCAGTGCGCTTGATGCGGCTTGCGGGGATGGACGCCCGGGAGGCGGGGGAGACGTTGTCGGTGGCCATGGCATGTCCAATTGAAGACAAAAATTTATCCAATTATAGACGAACCCGGTCGTCAGCCACCTTTCCTGCTTACCGCAGACTTCTACACCCCGAGATAGCGCGTCAGCGCCGCATGATCCGCGGCCAGCTGCGCCGACACGCCTTCCAGCACGATCCGACCCTTCTCCATCACCACCGCGCTGTCGGTATGCGCCAGCACCATGCGGTAATTGCGATCGACGATCAGCGTGGAAATGCCGGTCTCGCGCACCTGGCCGATCACGCGCCAGATTTCCTGCACCACCAGCGGCGCCAGGCCTTCGGTGGCTTCATCCAGGATCAGCAGCTTCGGATTGGTCATCAGCGCGCGGCCGATCGCCACCATCTGCTGCTCGCCGCCGGAAAGCTGTCCGCCGCCATGGCCCAGCCGCTCGGCCACGCGCGGAAACAGCGACAGCACGCGATCGAAGGTCCAGTCGCGCCTGCCATCCGGACCGGGGCGCGCGCTCATCAGCAGGTTTTCCCGCACCGACAGATTCGGAAAGATGCCGCGCCCTTCGGGCACATAGCCGATGCCCAGCCGCGCCATCTTCTCCGGCGTGGTGCCGCCGACATCGCGCCCCTCCCAGGCGATACGGCCATCGGCCAGCGGCACATAGCCCATCAGCGTCCTGATCAGCGTGGTCTTGCCCATGCCATTGCGGCCCAGAAGGCCGACCGCGCTGCCCGCAGCAATCGTCAGGCTCGCGCCCTGCAGGATGTGGCTGTCGCCGTAATACGTATGGACGCCGGAAAGCTCAAGCATGCATGGCTCCATCGGAGAAGGCATCGCCGAGATAGGCGAGCTGCACATCGGGATTGCTGCGGATCGCTTCCGGTGCGCCACTGGCGATGACGGCGCCGTTGACCATGACCGTGATGCGGTCGGCCACGCGAAACACCGCATCCATGTCGTGCTCGACCAGCAGGATTGCGTGCTCATTCCTGAGCCGCTCGAGCAGCGCCAGCATGCGCTCGCCTTCTTCCGGGCCCATGCCGGCGAGCGGCTCGTCGAGCAACAGCACGCGCGGCGCGGTTGCCAGGCACATCGCAATCTCGAGCTGGCGCTTCTGCCCATGACTGAGGCTGCCGGCCGCGCGCGCCGCATGCACCGCCAAGCCCGCGACTTCCAGCGCCTCATGCGCGATGGCCATGCTGCGCGCGCAAGCCTGCGCCGCCTGCCACACCTGCCACGGCCGCTGCAAAGCGGCCTGCGCGGCGAGGCGGCAATTTTCGATCACGGAAAACTGCGGAAAGATGGTGGTGCGCTGATAGCTGCGGCCGATGCCGGCGCGCGCGCGCTTGGGCTGCGACCAGCCGGTGGCATCGATGCCATCGAAACGCAGCCGTCCGGCAGAGGGCGCGATCTCGCCGGAAAGCATGTTGATCAGCGTCGACTTGCCGGCGCCATTGGTGCCGATGACGGCGTGCAATTCGCCCGGAGCCAGCGTGATCGACACCTCCTTCACCGCGGTCAGGCCGCCGAAGCGGCGCGTCAATCCCTCGGCTTCGAGCAGTGCGCGCGAGCTTGTCATTTCACTTTGCATGGCCTTCTCCTCGTTTCGCGCTGAAGCGTCGCCTGATGCCGATCAGTCCCTGCGGCAGCAGCGCCACGAACAGAATCATGGTCAGGCCCAGCGTCAATTGCCAACGCTCGGCGAGCGCGCCAAAGATCGCGGAGGACGCATAGAACTCCTTGAGCAGCACGAAGGCCACCGCGCCGATCACGGCGCCGCGCAGGCTGCCCAGGCCGCCGAGGATGATCATCATCAGCACGCCGCCGGACTCATGCCAGGACAGCAGCTCGGGATTGACCGCGCCATTCTTGGTCGCCATCAGAAAGCCCGCCACGCCGGCCAGCATGGCGGCGATCACGAAGGCGGCAAGCTTGTACAGATAGGTCGCATAACCGGCCGCGCGCATGCGCTGCTCGTTGACGCGTATGCCAGCAAGCGCATGGCCGAAGCGCGAGCGCAGCAGCAGCGCCAGGAAGCCATACACGGCGACCAGGCAGGCGAGAACGAAGTAATACATGTGCGGTCCGCGCTCCAGGTCCAGCAGCACGGTTTCTCCCAGTTTCCATACCGGGCGCATGGTCAGAAAGATGCCATCGCTGCCGCCGCCGACCGGCGTGTCATGGAACACGAAATAGGCCATCTGCGCGAAAGCCAGCGTCACCATGATGAAGTACACACCGCGCGTGCGCAGCGACAGCGCGCCGACCGCGAGCGCATAGATGCCGGCGCACAGCATTGCCGCCGGCAGCAGCCAGGCGATCGATGCGGCATCGTCGCCGGAAGCCAGCACGGTCACATATGCGGCGATGCCGAAGAAGCCCGCATGGCCCAGGCTCACCAGGCCGGTGGTGCCGACCAACAGCTCGAGGCTGAGCGCGAAGATCGCGTAGATCATGATGCGCACCACCAGGTCGGCGCTGTAGCTCGACAGCACCAGTGGCAGACCTGCCAACAGCGCGGCAACGATCACTGGCGTGCGCCAGGCGCGGAACCGGCTACGCGCGGGACGCGGCATCGGAAGGGCGAATTCGGTCGTCTGCATGATCAATAAGCCTTACGCAATCCCTCGGGACGCCATACCAGGATGAGCGCCATGAGCAGGTAGATGCTGATACCGCTGTACTGCTGGAAGAACACCTTGCCGAAGGTGTCGACGAAGCCGACCAGCAGCGCCGCGATCAGCGCGCCCGAGATCGATCCGATGCCGCCGATGACCACGACCACGAAGCAGATGATCAGGATCTGCCCGCCCATGCCGGGATAGATCGAGGCCGACGGCGCCGCGATCATGCCGGCCAGCGCGGCGAGCGCAACGCCGGCGGCGAAAACGATACGGTACAGCAGGCGGATATTGATGCCCAGTCCGCGCGCCATGTCGCGGTTGCTGGCGCCGGCGCGGATCATCATGCCGAGCCGGGTGCGGTTCACCACGAAGTAGAGCAGGATCGCCACGACGATGCATGCGCCGGATGCGAACAGGTTATAGACCGGATAGCTCATCAACCCGCCAAGGGAAACGCCACCCGAGAGCCACGGCGGCGCGGTTATGCCATGCACGTCGTTGCCGAACAGGATGCTGCGCACTTCCTCGAACACCAGGATCAGCGCATAGGTCATCAGCACCTGTTGCAGATGATCGCGTCCATACAGATAGCTGAAGAACAGCCATTCGAGCACGTAGCCGAGCAGGGCGGCCAGGATGACGCCGGCCACAAGCTGCAGCAGTAATTGCCCGCCGAACATCGGCGCCAGCGCGAAAGCCATGTAGGCGCCGATCATGTAGAAGCTGCCATGGGCGAGATTGATCACCCCCATGATGCCGAAGATCAGGGTCAGGCCGCTGGCGACCAGGAACAGCAGCAAGCCGTACTGGACCGCGTTGAGGCACTGGACGAGGAAAGTGGAGAGGTCCATGGTGGGGAAGTATTTTTCGTAGGGTGGGCGCAGCCCACGCGTGCCTCGCGACCGGACAAGCGCGTGGGCTGCGCCCACCCTACGCATTGCGCATTACATCCTGCAGCCCTTGGCCGGATCCGCCAGGCCCTTGACCGCCACGTTCTTCACCTCGTTCAGGTTGCCCTTCACCTGGCGCAGATAGATGTCCTGCACCGGGTTGTGCGCCTTGGACAGCTTGAACGGGCCGCGCGGGCTGTCGACCTGTGCCGCTTCCATGCCTGCCACGACCTTGTCGCGCGCTTTGATATCGCCGCCGGCCGCCTTCAGGCCCGCGGTGAGCAATTGCGCGGCGTCATAGCCCTGCACTGCATAGACGTCCGCATTGGTCTTGTAGGCTTTGGCAAAGGCCAGCCGGAACGCGTTGTCGCGCGGTGTGTTCAGATTGTCGGCGTAATGCAGCGTGGTCAGCATGCCCTGCGCGGCATCGCCCTGCGCCTCGAGCGTGCCGTCGGTGAGGAAGCCCGGGCCGTACAGCGGGATGGTCTTCATCAGGCCAGCCGCGGCGTAATCCTTGACGAACTTGACCGCGCCGCCGCCGGCGAAGAAGGCATACACCGCATCCGGCTTCTGCGCGGCGATCTGCGTGAGCAGCGCCTGGAATTCGACGTTCGGGAACGGCAGGCTCAGCGCCTGCGTCACCTTGCCGCCGCCGGCTTCGAAGCCTTCGGTGAAGCCCTTGACCGATTCATTGCCGGCCGCGTAATTCCAGGTGATCGTAACGGCCTTCTTGTGGCCGCGATCGGCCGCGACCTTGCCCATCGCATAGGCCGGCTGCCAGTTGGTGAACGAGGTGCGGAAGATATTCTTCGCGCACATCGGCCCCGTGATCGCGTCGGCGCCGGCGTTGGGCACGATCAAAAGCGTATTCGATTCCTTGGCCGCCTTGGCCATCGTCATCGCCACGCCGGAGTGCACCGTTCCCACCAGCACATCGACCGCATCGCGCTTGATCAGCTTGTTGACATTGTCGGCGGCCTTGGCCGGGTCGGATTCATCGTCGACCTTGAAGTACTGCACTTCGCGTCCCGCGAGCTTGCCGCCCTGTTCCTGCACCTGCAGCTTGAAGCCGTTCTCGATCATCGTGCCGAGGTTGGCATAGGTGCCGGTGGCCGGCAGCATGAAGCCGACCTTGATCGGCTCGCCTTGCGCATGCGCCGCGCCGGACACAGTGAATGCGGCAAAGGCGGCCAGCGCAATGGCGCGCGGAAGGAATGAACGGGTGCTTCGCATGATGTCTCCTCAAAGGCTTGTTGATATCGTTGTATTGCGTGGTCATGCTACCCGGCCGGGGCCGGCGTGATGCGGGTTCTGGCAAGTTTTTTTGCTGCGTCCTCAGCCTTCCATCGCGCGCAGCTTGAAGCGCTGTATCTTGCCGGTGGCCGTCTTCGGCAGGTCGTCGACGAAGATGAATTCGCGCGGGTACTTGTGCGGCGCCAGGCGCGTCTTGACGAAGGACTTGAGCTCGATGCACATCGCCGCATCGCCGTTCTGGCCGCCGCGCAGCACCACGTAGGCCATGGTCTTGGTCAGGCCATCCGCATCCGGCTTGCCCACCACGGCGCATTCCAGCACCGAAGGATGGGCAATGAGCGCTGACTCGACCTCGATCGGCGACACATACTGGCCGCTGACCTTGAGCATGTCGTCGCTGCGGCCGGCATAGGTGTAATAGCCGTCGCGGTCCATCACGTACTTGTCGCCGCTCTTGACCCATTCGCCCTGGAAGGTGACCCGGCTCTTGTCGCGATTGGTCCAGTACATCAGCGCCGCGCTCGGGCCGCGGATGTAGAGGTCGCCGACATCGCCGGCCGGAACCGGCCGGCCATCCTCGTCGCGCAGCTCGATGTCGTAGCCCGGCACCGGGCGGCCGGTGGTGCCGTAGCGGATGTCGCCGCTGCGATTGGACAGAAAGATATGCAGCATCTCGGTCGAACCGATGCCATCGAGAATGTCGGCGCCGAAATGCGACTTGAAGCGCTCGCCGACTTCGCGCGGCAACATTTCGCCGGCCGAGGCGCAGATGCGCAGCGCGGTATCTTCGCGCGCCGGCAGCTCGCTTGACGCCAGCATCGACACATACAGCGTCGGCACGCCGGCAAACACCGTCGGCTTGTGGCGCACCAGGCGCTGGAACACTGCCTGCGGCGTGGGCCGCTCGGCCATCAGCACCGTCGTGGCGCCGACCGACAGCGGAAAGGTCAGCGCATTGCCCAGGCCATAGGCGAAGAACAGCTTGGCCGCGGAAAACACCACGTCGTCCTCGCGCACGCCCAGCACCGGCTGGCCGTACAGCGCCGCGGTCCAGTACAGGTTCGCATGGGTATGCACCGTGCCCTTGGGCTTGCCGGTGGAGCCGGAAGAATAGAGCCAGAAAGCGATCGCATCGCGATGGGTGTCGGCATTGCCATCCTCGGGCAGCGGCCGCGCTTCCAGCAGCGCGTGGAAATCGATCGCCCCGGCCGGCAGCGCATCGCCGGCGCCGGAAACGATCAAGCGCGCGCTGCTGCCGGCATGCGCCAGCGCGCGGCTGACGCAATCGGCCAGCGGCGCCGACACGATCACGGCGCGCGCGCCGCTGTGCTGCAGCATGTAGGCATAGTCTTCCATCGGCAGCAGCGTGTTGACCGGCACCGGCACGATGCCGGCGAACAGCGCGCCGAGCAGGGCGACCGGCATGTCTACGGTGTCGTGCATCACCAGCAGCACCCGTTCTTCGAGCCGCAAATCCTGGGCGAGCAAGCCCGCGGCGCAGCGGCGCGCGCGCAATTCCAGCTCGGCATAGTCGAGGCTTTCGCGGTCGTCGATATAGGCGGTCTTGTTCGGGCGGGCGCGGTTGATGTCGAATAGGTGCCGCGCGAAATTGAAGCGCTCGGACGGGCTTTGAACTCCGGTTTCCATGCTGTCTCCTCGATAGGTCTACATGCTGTCGAGCCGCTGCGTTCGTTTCGTCCCATGCGGGTCGGCGCGGCGCGGGATGGCGACTGCCATACGCCGCCGAATCAGTTTTGCGCTCGAGCGGGCATTCATGCTGCAAGTCGATACAACGCGCAATGCGCAGGAATCAGGCTGCTCGGGTAAATTCGATCGCGCCCTGCGGCAACAGGTACAGCACCAGCGCGCGGCCTTCGGAAACAGTGGGACGATGCGCGCTGCCGGGGCCATAGACGCACCAGCCGGCTGGATGGCCATCGAAGCGCGCGCCGGGTGTCAGCGGCATGATCAGGTCGATCTCGCCATGCGGATGCACATGGTGCGGGCCGGCAAGGTCCTGCATGTCGACCACATCGACGGAAAAGCCGTGCGTCGCGTCCGTGGCCTTCAGCACCCGGCCGTAGCGGATACCGCCGCCTTCGCGATTGCACAGCCAGCCATCGCGCACGCCTTCGCGGCAGGCGGAAAAGAGGGCTTCATAGGCAGGGCTGCCGGGACCGTACTCCGCGTTCAGGCGCGCGGCCAGGGCGGTATCCAGCGGCTGGCCGGCGATGGACGAAGAGATGCCGGCGATGAGCTGTTCAAACTGGGGAACATCCACGAAAAGTCTCCTGAGACATCGCCTTTTGTTTTGCACGGCGCTTTTGTTATGCTTCGGAACTGACTTCACTGCATATGCGGCTCAGTGTAAATGCATTATCTTGCAACGGTCAAGAGCGCAAGTCATACTATAGTTCATTGCCATCAAGCGCTTTCCAGCGGTTGCAACTCCGAAGGCCACTCCCTCATGACAGACTTGTCCGAACCGATCAAGGATCCCTTTCTCGCCCAGCTTGGCGAACATGTGAAAGCGCTGCGCGCGCGGCGCGGCATGACGCGCAAGGCCTTGGCGCGGCTGGCCGAAGTTTCCGAGCGCCATCTCGCCAATGTGGAATCCGGCGTCGGCAATGCGTCGGTCGGCTTTCTGCGGCAATTGGCGCAGGTGCTCAATTGCAGCCTGGCGGAAATGATCGGCGATGAAACCGCGTCCTCGCCGGAATGGCTGATGATCCGCGAAATCCTGCGCGGCCGGCCCGAAACCGAGCTGGCGCAGGCGCGCGCGGCGCTGTCCGAACTGTTCGACACGCCGACCTCGGAAGCCGCGCGCCGCCAGCGCATCGCGCTGATCGGGCTGCGCGGCGCCGGCAAGTCCAGCATCGGCCGCATGCTCGCCGATCTGTGGATGCTGCCTTTCGTGGAACTGAACCGGGAGATCGAAACTCTGGCCGGCTGCAGCATTCCGGAAATCCATTCCCTGTATGGCGCCACCGCGTACCGGCGCTATGAATTTCGGGCGCTGGAAGAAGTGATCCGGCGCCTGCCCACCGCGGTGATCGCGACGCCAGGCGGTATCGTCTCGGACCCGGCGAGCTTCAACCTGCTGCTGTCGCATTGCTATACGGTCTGGCTGAAGGCCTCGCCGGAAGAGCATATGGCGCGGGTGCTGGCCCAGGGCGACAAGCGGCCGATGCTGGGCAACCGCGAAGCGATGGATGACCTGAAGAACATCCTCGCGAGTCGCGAAGAGTTCTATTCCAAGGCAGACCTGGTATTCGATACGAGCGACATGGCGCAGGAAGCCGCCTTCCTTGGCCTGTCCGAGCGGCTGCGCGGCAAGGTGTTGACGTCCTCGCGCGCGGCAGCCTGAGCCAGAACCAGAACGCCATCCCTGCTGCGCCGCCCGGCGCGGCAAGCCGTCATCACGGAAAACTGCAATGCATTTCAGTTCTTGACTCGCTTCGATTCATGCAATATAGTGCTTTCACCGTAACGTCACTGCACCATATTGCCTTCGAGGATGCTTCCGATGACTACCCAGCAGCAAGTGAACTACCAAACCTCCCCGGAACAGTACAAGCACTGGACGCTGGCCTGCGAAGGCCCGGTGGCCACGCTGACGATGCATGTCAATGAAGACGCCGGTCTGCGCGAAGGCTACAAGCTCAAGCTCAACTCCTATGACCTGGGCGTGGACATCGAACTGCACGACGCGGTGCAGCGCATCCGTTTCGAGCATCCCGAAGTGAAGACGGTCGTCATCACCAGCGGCCGCGACCGCATCTTCTGTTCCGGCGCGAACATCTTCATGCTGGGCAAGTCCACCCATGCCTGGAAGGTCAATTTCTGCAAGTTCACCAATGAAACGCGCAATGGCCTGGAAGATTCCAGCCGCAATGAAGGCCTGAAATTCCTTGCCGCGGTCAATGGCGCCTGCGCGGGCGGCGGCTACGAGCTGGCCGCGGCATGCGATGAGATTTTGCTGGTGGATGACCGCTCCTCGTCGGTCAGCCTGCCGGAAGTGCCGCTGCTGGGCGTGCTGCCCGGCACTGGCGGCCTGACCCGCCTGACCGACAAGAGGAAGGTGCGCCACGACCATGCCGACATCTTCTGCACCACGTCCGAAGGCGTGCGCGGCCAGCGCGCGGTGGACTGGAAACTGGTCGATGCGATTGCCAAGCCGGCGCAGTTCAAGGAAGCGGTGCAGGCGCGCGCGCAACAGCTTGCCGCGCACAGCGACCGCCCGGCCGATGCGCAGGGCATCAAACTGAATCCGCTGAACAAGACGCAAACCGAAAACGCGCTGGAATATAGCCAGGTCAGCGTCGCCATCGATCGCGCCGCGCGCACCGCTACCTTCACCGTGCGCGCGCCGCAGGGTCAGCAGCCGAACAGCGCTGCGGCAATCGTCGACGCCGGCGACGCCTGGTGGCCGCTGCGGATGGCACGCGAGCTGGACGACGCGATCCTGCACATGCGCACCAATGAAACCGAGATCGGCACCTGGCTCTTGAAGACCGCCGGCGAAGCCGATGCGGTGCTGGCGATGGATGAAGTCCTGCTCGCCAACCGCGGCCACTGGCTGGTGCGCCAGACCATCGGCCTGCTGCGCCGTACCTTCGCTCGCCTCGATGTCTCGTCGCGCTCGCTGTTTGCACTGATCGATGAAGGCTCCTGCTTTGCCGGCACGCTGCTGGAACTGGCGCTGGCCGCGGACCGCAGCTACATGCTGGCCCTGCCGGACAGCCCGGAGGCCGCGCCAAGGATTGCGGTGTCGGAAATGAATTTCTGCCTGCTGCCAATGATCACGACGCAATCGCGCCTGGCGCGCCGCTTCTACGATAGCGCCGCCGATGTCGCGCGGGTGCGCGAAGCGCTGGGCAGCAAACTCGATGCGGACGCGGCGATGGCGCTGGGCCTGATCACCGCGAATCCGGACGACATCGACTGGGCCGACGAGATCCGCATCGCCGTGGAAGAACGCGCCAGCATGTCGCCGGACGCACTGACCGGCCTCGAAGCCAACCTGCGCTTCAACGGCCCGGAAACCATGGAGACCCGCATCTTCGGCCGCCTCTCGGCCTGGCAGAACTGGATCTTCATCCGCCCCAATGCCGTCGGGGAAAAGGGCGCGCTCAAGGTCTACGGCAGCGGCAACAAGGCGCAGTTCGACATGAACCGCGTGTAAGCGCTCAGCATCAGGCAGTCAACGCATAGCCAACAGTCAACAGTCAACACACAGGGGACTACAGTGAGCACGATCAATTACAGCGAAAAGATACCGAACAACGTCAATCTCTCGGAAGACCGCACGCTGCAGCGCGCGCTCGAGCACTGGCAGCCGAACTATCTGCAATGGTGGCGCGACATGGGCCCGGAAGGCTCGGTCGACTTTGATGTGTATCTGCGCACCGCGATCAATGTCACGCCGGAAGGCTGGGCCAATTTCGATTACGTGAAGATGCCGGACTATCGCTGGGGCATCTTCCTGGCGCAGCAGGAAGGCGGCCGCAAGGTCAACTTCGGCGAGCACAAGGGCGAGGAGGCATGGCAGGAAGTGCCGGGCGAGCATCGCGCCAATCTGCGCCGCATGATCGTCACGCAAGGCGACACCGAGCCGGCATCGGTCGAGCAGCAGCGCCACCTGGGACTGACCGCGCCGTCCAACTATGACCTGCGCAACCTGTTCCAGATCAACGTGGAAGAAGGCCGCCACCTGTGGGCGATGGTCTATCTGCTGCACAAGCATTTCGGCCGCGACGGTCGCGAGGAAGCCGAAGCGCTCTTGCAGCGCAATTCCGGCGACCAGGACAATCCGCGCATCCTCGAGGCCTTCAACGAGCCGACGCCGGACTGGCTGGCTTTCTACATGTTCACCTACTTCACGGACCGCGACGGCAAGTTCCAGCTCAATGCGCTGGCCGAGTCGGGCTTCGATCCGCTGTCGCGCACCTGCCGCTTCATGCTGACCGAGGAAGCGCATCACATGTTCGTCGGCGAATCGGGCATCTCGCGCGTGCTGCAGCGCACCGCGCAGATCATGAAGCAGCATGGCATCGAAGATCCGGAAGAAGTGCGCCGCCATGGCGTAATCGATCTGCCGACGGTGCAGCGCTACCTGAACTTCCACTTCAGCGTGACCATCGACCTGTTCGGCGCGGACCAGTCGTCGAATGCCGCGACCTTCTACAGCTCGGGCCTGAAGGGCCGCTTCGAAGAGACCAAGCGCGATGACGATCACCTGCTGAAGAACAATCAGTACCGCATTCTCGATATCGCCGACGGTAAGCTGACCGAGCGCGAGGTGCCGATGTTGAATGCCCTGAATGAAGTGCTGCGCGACGACTACATCCGCGACTCGGTGGCAGGCGTCGGCCGCTGGAACCGCGTGCTGGAAAAGGCGGGGGTGAATTTCCGCCTGAGCACGCCGCATAAGGCCTTCAATCGCCACATCGGTACCTTCTCCGGACAACGCATCTCGCCGGATGGTCGCGTGATTTCCGAAGCCGAATGGCAGGCCAATGTACGCAACTGGCTGCCTTCCGAGGAAGACCGCGCCTACGTCGCTTCGCTGATGGGCCGCGTGGTCGAACCGGGCAAGATGGCCAACTGGATTGCGCCGCCGCCGGTGGGCATCAATCGCCAGCCGATCGACTTCCAGTACGTGCGCTTCAACTGAGACGGCGGGGTGGGCAAGCCATGCGTTGCTTCAAACAACGCGTGGGTTTCGACCATCCTTCGTAACGGAACCTGTAGGGTGGGGAAAGCCCACGCGGTCTTTCCCTGATCGACCGGACGCGTGGGCTGCGCCCACCCTACGCAACATCGGATTTTTCAAGCAGGTTGCCATGAACGCTCCCGAAACGATGACCCTGATCCGCCAGCATGTAATCGATCCCGAGATCTGCATTCGCTGCAACACCTGCGAAGAGACCTGCCCGATCGATGCGATCACGCACGACGACCGCAACTACGTGGTCAAGGCGGACGTCTGCAATGCCTGCGGCGCCTGCATATCGCCGTGCCCGACCGGCGCCATCGACAACTGGCGCACGATGCCGAAGGCCCAAGCCTACAGCCTGGCGGACCAGTACGGCTGGGATGATCTGCCGCCGGAAAAGACCTTCGAGCAAAGCCTGCTGGACGCGGTGGGCGCCGAGCATGCGGCCGAAGCCGAACAGGAAGTCGTGCAGGAGAATGCCGCGGCTGCGCGCTCCTCGACCTGCCCGCCCTGGTCGGCCGCGCATCCGTATGTGAACCTGTACACGCTGAAGGAGCCGATCACGGCCACTGTTGCCGGCAACTACCGTCTGACCTCCACGGAAACGCAGAGCGATATCCATCACATCGTGCTCGACTTCGGCACGCAGCTCTTTCCGGTGCTGGAAGGCCAGTCCATCGGCATCATCCCGCCCGGTGTGGATGCGAGCGGCAAGCCGCATTACCTGCGCATGTATTCGATCGCCAGCCCGCGCAACGGCGAGCGCGAAGGCTACAACAACCTGTCGCTGACGGTGAAGCGGGTGGTGTCGGATCACGAGGGCAAGCCGGTCGCGGGCGTGGCCTCGAATTACCTGTGCGACCTGCAGAAGGGCGACACGGTGCAGGTGACCGGTCCCTTCGGCGCGAACTACCTGATGCCGAATCATCCCGGCTCCAACATCCTGATGATCTGCACCGGCACCGGCTCGGCGCCGATGCGCGCGATGACGGAATTCCGCCGCCGCCACTTCGTCAAGGGACAGGCCGTGCCGGGCAAGCTGATGCTGTTCTTCGGCGCGAGGACGCCCGAAGAGCTGCCGTACTTCGGCCCGCTGCGCAAGCTGCCGGCCGAGCTGATGGAAACGCACCTGGCCTTCTCGCGCATGCCGGACCAGCCGCGCGCCTATGTGCAGGACAAGATGCGCCAGGCCGGCGCGGCCGTGGCCGAGCTGCTGAAGGGTGATACCTATGTCTACATCTGCGGCCTGAAGGGCATGGAGGAGGGCGTGATGGATGCGATGGCCGACATCTGCAATGCGCATGGCGTTGACTGGGCGGCGCTGCATCCGCGGATGGTGAAGGAAGGGCGCTTTCAGGTGGAGACGTATTGATAATCCGGAAGCTTGCGTGGATTGGGTTCTCATTCCCAGCTTGCTCGCGGCCCATGGACATTTCACGTTGAGTTTTGCAGTTGCAGTGCCTTTGTAGTTACTGTTGCTGTTGTCGTTGCTGTTGCCGTTGCCGTTGCTTTTAACCCCCGTTGATTGCGCCGTGTCGCCGAACCCTGAAGCGGGGCGCGGCTAAACTCGCTACGCTGCGCTTCGCTCAAACAGACGCCGCACCTTATCCGCTTCAGGGCCCGGCGCCACGGCGCGATCAACGGGATTAAAAGCAACGACAACGACAAAAGCTAAAACCAACTGCAACTGCAACTGCAACTGCAACTGCAACTGCAAAGGAAAGTGCTGGCTTCGCAGCTCACCCTACGCCCTCATTGGAGCACACCATGAACAGCATCCCCGTCGACACCGACAACTTCCGCGTCGACATCGACGACGCCGGCATCGCGCATCTGGTATTCGGCCCGGTCGGCGCCATGCCGGTGACAGATGCGCGCGGTCATGCGGCGCTGGCGACGATCTGGCGCCGGCTCGATGAGCACCCCGGCGTGCGCGCAATCCTGGTGCGCAGCGAAGGCAAGGCCTTCTGCGCCGGCGGCGCAATCAGCATGGTGGAAGAGATGCTCGATGCGGCATCAGCGCGCCAGCGCGTCATGCGCGAAGCGCGCGACATCGTCGCCGGCATGCTCGCCTGCGAAAAGCCCATCGTGTCCGCGATCCATGGCGCAGCCGTGGGCGCGGGACTCGCGGTGGCCTTGATGGCCGACATCCCGATAGCGGCGCGCAATGCGAAACTGATCGACGGCCACACCAAGCTCGGCGTGGCCGCCGGCGACCACGCTGCCCTGATCTGGCCGCTCCTGTGCGGCATGGCCAAGGCCAAGTACTACCTGCTGCTGTGCGAGACCGTCAGCGGCGAGGAAGCCGAGCGCATCGGCCTCGTGGCCCGCGTCGTCGACGCCGAGACGCTGCAGGAAGACGCGCTGCAGATCGCGCAGCGCCTGGCCGCCGGCAGCGCAACGGCGATCGCCGGCACCAAGCGCGCGCTCAATGGGTGGCTGCACGCGGCCTGGCCGGCGTTTGAAGCGTCGCTGGCCGCCGAGATGATCGGCTTTGGCGAAACGGATGCGCGCGAGGGCCTGGCGGCCATACGCGAAAAGCGCGCGCCGCGCTTCGGAGGCGCCGCTTGAAGTTCGCCGATATCGTAGCGGGCAGGCGTTTTCAGCTCGGCCCGGTCCGTGTCGAAGAGGAAGAGGTCATCGATTTCGCCAGGCGCTATGACGACCAGTGGTTCCACACCGACCCGGAAGCGGCTGAGCGCGGACCCTTCCAGGGTTTGATCGCCAGCGGCTGGCATACCTGCGCGCTGGCCATGCGCCTGGTGTCGCGCGAGATACTGCAGGGATCGGAATCGTTCGCCTCGCCCGGGCTGTCCCATGTGCGCTGGCCGCATCCGGTACGGCCGGGCGACGAGCTGACGCTGGAAGTCGTCGTGCATGAATCGCGCACCTCGGCTTCACGGCCGACGCTGGGCGTGGTGCGCTGGCAATGGCTGATGCGCAACGGGCACGGCACGCTGGTGCTTGATCTGGAAGCGACCAGCATGTTCCGGCTCGCCGCGGCGTGAACGACGGCCTCGCAATCGGATGCGGCGGCGCCCGCAGCATCCGTTCTGAAACTGGAAGGAAAGCATGCAATGACAGACCACACCCTCTCCGCCGTTGAGGCCCGCGACGCCTGGGTCGAGCATCCTCTGGGCAAGCTGTTCGCCCGCGTCTGGACGCCGACCGACACCCCGGCATCGTCGGATCGCGCGCCGATCGTGCTGTTCCATGACTCGCTGGGATGCGTGGATTTATGGCGCGACTTTCCCGGAGCATTGAGCCTGGCGACCGGGCGCGAGGTGATCGCCTACGACAGGCTCGGCTTTGGCAAATCCGATCCCCGCGGCGACATGCCGGCAGTGGACTTTGTTGCCGACGAGGCACGGCGCTGGTTTCCCGCGGTACGCGAGCGTTTTGGATTAAGTCGCTACATTGCCTTCGGCCACAGCGTCGGCGGCGGCATGGCGGTCAATTGCGCCGCCGCCGAACCGGATGCCTGCGTCGCCCTGATCACCGAATCGGCGCAGGCCTTTCCGGAAGAGCGCACGCTGCACAGCATTGCGGTGGCGAAAGAGCAGTTTCGGGATGACAGCCAGCGCCAGCGGCTCGTGAAGTATCACGGCGATAAGGCGGAGTGGGTGCTCCATGCCTGGACCGATTCCTGGCTGGATCCGGCCTTTCATTCCTGGTCAC
The DNA here is from genome assembly GCF_016632335.1 of Noviherbaspirillum pedocola. Classification (GTDB taxonomy): domain Bacteria; phylum Pseudomonadota; class Gammaproteobacteria; order Burkholderiales; family Burkholderiaceae_D; genus Noviherbaspirillum_A; species Noviherbaspirillum_A pedocola. The sequence continues at coordinate 259,202 of NZ_JAEPBG010000008.1, read as the reverse complement.
TGGCTCCGGTGCTGCCGAAGGTGCGCTGCCCGGTGCTGGCAATCCATGGCGAATACGATGAATACGGTTCTTCCATCCATCCCGAGATGATCACGGGCCTGTGCGGCGGCGTCTCGCAAATGGAGCTTCTGGCCGATACCCACCATGTGCCGCATCGCGAGCGCGACGGCGAAGTGCTCGCTCTGGTATCCAGGTTTCTCGCATCCTCGCCCTGAGGCTGAATGGCAACTGCCTCATTGATCGGCTGGCTCAGGGCATGCGGTCCGGGTCGAGCCGCTGATCCAGCGTGAAATAGCCGGACCACGGGTCTTCCCTGCGTTTGGCCATGCGTTGCCGCACCGTGAGCACGGTCAGACTGTCCGGATGCAGCGAAGCATCGAGTTCCTCCCAGGCCAGCGGCGTCGATACCGGCGCATGCGGCTTTGCGCGCGGCGAATACGGCGCCACCGCGGTCGCTTCGATGGCGTTGCGCAGATAGTCGATGAAGATCCTGCCGTCGCGCTTGCTCTTGCTCATGTCCGACACAAAACGCTCCGGCCATCTCGCCTCGACGCGCTCGGCCACCGCGCGTGACCATGCCCTGACCGCTTCCCAACCATGCTCGGGCACGATGGGCAGCACCAGGTGCAGGCCCTTGCCGCCAGTGGTCTTGACGTAGCTTTGCATGCCGCATCTGCGCAGCAGTTCGCGCAGCAGCCGCGCCGACGCCACGGTATCGGACCAGGGCACATCGGGGGCCGGATCGAGGTCGAAGATGATGCGATCCGGCTGCTCCAGGCGCGGCGCGCTCGCGCCCCAGGTATGCCATTCCAGCGCGCTGATCTGTACCAGGCCGACCAGGGCCGCGCTCGAGTTGGCCATCATGTACCAGGTCTGCGCCTGCTTCGCATCCGGCACCGCGATGCGCTCGATCCCATCGGGCAAGGTTTCCTGCGCATGCTTCTGAAAAAAGCAGGCATGGTCGGCGCCCTGCGGGCAGCGCACCAGCGTCAGCGGCCGTCTTTCGATATGCGGCAGGATCCATGCGGCCATGTCCTGCGCATAGCGCGCCAGATCGAGCTTGGTCAGTCCGGCCTGTGGATACAGCAGGCGCTCGGGATGGGTCAGGCGCACGCCGGCGACAGCAGCATCCGGCGCCGGGCTGGTATTCGACTTCATGCGGCAGGCCTCCTCTGCTTGCGGCGCCACGAATGCGGCGTCCGAAGGAGTCAGTATTTCAGATTGCCCGCGGCAGGGGCTTGATCGCGATACAGCAAAGCGCGTCAAGTCACGTGCGTCGCCGTGGCCGCCTGGGCCAGGACCGTCTGCAGCGCAGTCAGATCGAAAGGCTTGGGCAGCGTGGCGTATTCAAACTCGAAACCTTCCGCCATCGATGCCCCATGGCCCGAGGAGAACACGATGCGCCGGAATTGGTGTCCTGCGCGCACCGCACGTCGCGCCATTTCCAGTCCGGACATGCCGGGCAGGGTGATGTCAGTCAGCAGCACATCGACGCTGCGCTCCTGAAGCAGTGCGAGCGCATCCTCGGCATTGCCCGCGCTTTCGACACGGTGCCCGAGCGCCGTGAGCAATTCCACCAGCATCAGGCGCGCATCCCGGTTGTCCTCTACCACCAGTACGCTCAGAGCGGCGGCCTCCTTCGGTATGGCTAGCGTGGAAGCATGATTCGGCACGGCCAGCGCAACGGCATGATTCGGCGCGGCCAGCGCCGAGGCGGCAGTCGCGATGTCGGCCTGCTGTGCCACAGCGGGATATAACGCCGGCTGCGGCCCTCTGCTGCCCAATATTTGCCGGATCTTGCGAGCCAGGTCTTCGCGACGATAGGGCTTGCTGATCAATTCCACGCCCGGATCGAGCCGGCCGCCGTGCACGATCGCATTCTGGGTATAGCCCGAAGTGAACAGCACCGCGATATCCGGGAACATCTGCCTGGCCTGGCGCGCCATGTCGACGCTGCGCACCGGCCCCGGCATGACCACGTCGGTAAACACCAGGTCCACCGGGATGCCGCTTCGCAGAATGGTCAATGCGCTCTGGCCATCGTTCGCCTTGAGCACGCGATAGCCCAGGCCCTGAAGCATGTCGACGACCGTGGCCTGCACCACCGCGTCGTCCTCGACCACCAGAATGGTCTCGTTGCCGCCGACGATCGGCGCGGCGCGGTTGTTTGCCGCTTCGACTTCGGGCTGCATCGAGCGCGGCAGATAGATCTTGATCGTGGTGCCGCTGCCGACTTCGCTGTAGATGCGAATGTGGCCATTGCTCTGCTTGACGAAGCCGTAGGCCATCGACAGCCCCAGGCCGGTGCCTTCGCCTTCGCGTTTGGTGGTGAAGAATGGCTCGAAGGCGCGCGCCATGACTTCCGGCGTCATGCCGCAGCCGGTGTCGGAAATGGCCAGCAGCACATACTGGCCGGGCGCGACATCCGGTTCGGAAGCGATGTAATTGTCGTCCAGCATCGCATTGCCCAGTTCCAGGGTCAGACGCCCCGAGCCCGCCATCGCATCGCGCGCATTGATGGCCAGGTTCAGGATCACGTTCTCGAGCTGATGCGGATCGACCATCGTTGTCCACAACCCGCCGGCGACGACGGTTTCGATGTGGATCGATTCGCCGAGCGCGCGCCGCAGCAGATCGTCCATGCCGCGCAGGGTGCGGCCGACATTGGTCGACATCGGCTGCAGCGGCTGGCGCCGCGCGAAGGCCAGCAGCTGCGCGGCCAGCTTGGCGCCGCGATCGGCGGCGAAGGCCGCGGTCTCCAGGCGGCGCTGCGCTTCCGGATTGCCGGCGAAGCTCATCTGCAGCAGCTGCAGATTGCCGGCGATGACCTGCAGCACATTGTTGAAGTCGTGCGCGACGCCACCGGTAAGCTGGCCCACCGCTTCCAGCTTCTGCGATTGCCGCAACTGCGCATGCGCGCGCTCCAGGTCGCGGGTGCGTTCGGCGATGCGCTCTTCCAGCGTGCCGTTGAGCTGGCGCAGCGCTTCCTCCGCCGCCATCCGCTCGCGCATCTCGCGCTGCAGCGTCGCATTCGATTGCTCCAGCGCCTGCGCCCGTTCGCCGACCTCGGACAGCATGGTGTTGAAGGCATCGACCAGAATGCCGACCTCGTCGTTGCTGCGCTTTTCCACGCGCAGCGAAAAGTCGCGCCCGCTGATCACCCGGTTTGCGGCCGCCGTCAGCGCCAGGATCGGCCGCGTCACCGATCCCTGCAGCCAGCTCGACACCAGCAGGGCGAACAGCAGGCTGCCTGCCATGACCGCAGACAGGATCATCAGATGACGTCCCATCTGGGCGCCGATCGGGTATTGCGCGGTGAGCCAGACATAGCCCAGTGTTTCGCCACCACCGTGGGTCACCGGCTTCATCACGCGGACCGCGCCCATCGACACGCTTGAGCGGGCTCCCGGCGGCAGTTTCGGCGACTCGGCGGCCGCGCCCTTGCGCACATAGCTTGCGAAGGGCTCGCCATCCGGCTTGAGTATCGTGGCGGCGACGATCTGCTGGCGCACTTCCAGCTGCGCCAGGCTTTCCGCGGCTGCCTGCGCATCGCCGAATTCCAGCGCCGGCAGGTTGGCGCCGGCCAGGATGTCGGCCTGCGATTGCAGGTCGTCGAGCCAGCCGGTCTGGTAACTGCGCAAATCAAGCGCCAGCATGGCGATGCTGGCTACCAGCAGCGCCGCGCAGGTGGTAGCCAGCATGGCCAGCATGAACTTGCGCTTGATCGATCCACGGTTTGCTGCTGTGAGCATCAGCGGTTGCCTTTCACGACATTGATTGCCACGCCGAGCAGGCGGGCGCTGAGCTTCAGGCCCGCGCGCTCCGCGGCGTCCAGTGAGACTTCGAAGCGCACCCGGTTGTCGACGATGCGGAAATTGATGATGCTGCCCATGTCGAGCCCGCCTTCGCCCGCCGTCACGGTAAGCACTGGCTGCGTGCGCAAGCGCGCCAGCAGCGCCGTCGCCCCGGCGCGGTCGCTGCGGCCGACGAAGAGCATGTCGATGTCATTCATCGAGTCATTCGCGCCGGGCCGGCTCACGACTATCGGCCTGTTGTCGATGGTCTTGCCCGCGCTGGCCCGCGCCATTTCCTCGGCCACCGCGGCGTCGCCGACTACGGCGATGCGATACGGCGCATCGGGCGCCGGAAACGCGGACGCCGGCCATTCGACGTAATTCAGGAATTTGAGCATGTAGGCCGCCTCCAGCTTCTCTTCGCTGGCTTCCATACCCACCGCCTGCGCATGCACCCACGCGGGTTGACCCAGCGCGCCGAAGCACAGCGCCCACAGCAGCGCCACGCGGCGTGCGCGGGCGAAGCGCTTATGCCGGCGTGGTCGCATGCTGTGGATGTCGGCTGGAGCGCTCAAGGCCGCGCCTCATTGCCGCCAGACCAGCTTCACATACAGCGCGCGCTCATAGAGCGCACGTCCGGGCGCGGCGCCGAATTCGGCATGCTTCGCATCGAACAGGTTCTGGCCCAGCAGCGACAGCTCGAGATCGCGCCGCAGTTTCCAGCCGTAGCGCATGTCGATGGCGGTATAGGCCGGCAGCGCCGGACTCGACAGCGCGCCGACGTGGCGCATCATCACATCGAGCTCCTTGCCTTCGGCGATGTCGATGGATGAGCGCAGCTGCCAGAAATTGCTCGGATCGCTGGTGGCCAGGCCGGTGGTGCCGGTCTGGTCCCGGCTGTCGGCGTCGAGTTCGGTTTCCACGCGCTGCACCACCAGTCCCGCCGACAGCCGCCAACGTGGCAGCGCCTGCCAGTTGCCCCACATTTCCACGCCGCTATTGCGTCCGCGCGCGCGATTCTCGAAGACCAGGCCGGCGCCGACCGGGTTGGGCTCGGTGGTGCGCAGCCTGCGGTACTGGCTGTAGAACGCCGTGACCGAATACGACAGCGTGGCAAGCGGCTGCGCGCGGTATCCGACTTCGAGCACATCGGCCACCTCGGACGCGAAGTTCGGCCCGCCGGCGATGGCATACTGCGGCACGCCGTTGACCGTCTTCGGATTTGTCGGCGAGAAGAGGTCGCGGTCGATGCGCGATGGCGCGCGCACCGAGCGCGACAGCGCGCTCCATGCCAGCGAAGTCGGATTCGGCTTGTAGGCCAGACGCAGCGTTGGCAGGGTTTCGACGCCGGTGTAGTTGTTCCGCTCGAGCTTCAGGCCGCCGGTGAGCTTGAGCTTGTCGGACAGGGCGATCTCATCCTGCGCAAAGATATTGGCCCAGTTCATGTTGAGATCGCCGGGAAGAAAGCCGAAAGCGACGCCGTTGTCGACCCGATCTCGCGCCAGGCGGTAGCCACCGCCCCAGACCAATTGCTGGGCGCTGCCGAGCTGCAGCGCGTGCTGCGCCTGCAGATCAAAGGTATCGAGTCGTTCGGCGAAGGCGAGCGGCTGGTTGCGCTCGGTATGGTCCCAGTAGGCCTGCAGATTCAGCTTCGACCCGCCATCGAGAATGCGGTTGATGCGGCCGATCAGATTCGCGCCCGACACCTGGATGTCCGCCGTTCTGGCCTGGTGCAGCGCGCCGTCATAGGCATCGCCCTGAATCGTGTAGCCGCTGCCGGGATTGCCCCAGTCGGCGCGAAAGCCGGCCTGTTTGCGGTGCCAGCCGGTCAGCGACTGGCCGCCCGCTTCGTTGCGCAGGTCCTCGTTGCTGTCGGCCTTGCCGTAGACGCGGTAGTGGCCGCCGTTGGAAAGTTCGCCGCCATATCGCGCCGCGCCGCTGCGGCTGAATTTGCTGCCACCGACGGACGCCAGCGCGCCCTGCGTATCGGCAGCCGAGCGGGTGATGATGTTGATCACGCCATTGACCGCGTTCGCGCCCCACAGCGTGGCGCCGGGTCCGCTGACGACCTCGATCCGCTCCACGTCCTCGAGCATCACGCTTTGCACATCCCAGAACACGCCGGAAAACAGCGGCGTGTACACGGTGCGGCCGTCGATCAGCACCAGCAGCTTGTTCTCGAAAGGACTGTTGAAACCGCGCGCCGTGATCGCGTAATTGCGCGCGTCCACTTGCGCGATCTGCAGATTCGGCGCCAGGCGCAATGCCTCGGGCAGGGAGGTCGCGCCTGAGCGGCGGATGTCATTGTTCGTGATGACATAAATCGATGCCGGCGCATCTGACAGCGGCTGCGCGCGCTTGGATACCGAGGTCACCTCGATATTCGCCAGTTCTTCCAGGCTCAGGTCGGCAAGTTCTGCTCCATGGGCATGGGCGCAAAAGGCTGCAAGCAGCAGGCCCAGTGGTGCCAGACGCTGCGCGGGTGCGGCGCGCGGCGGAACGGCTGGCCGCACGATTCTGTGTTCGTCTTGGCAAGCGGGCATGATTGTTATGGTTTTCGGAACAGGGAAGGGCGTGTGCCCTGGGGCGCAGCGCGGCGCTGGATATTAGGCCGTGATGCTAGCCCAAGATGCTCGCTTACCACAAGGCAATGATGAAGATTCGTTCCAGAAAAAATATGGATTAACTAAAAGTAATATTTTTGCCGCGCCATTTCTTACTGCATCCGGTGCCGGGTGAACTGGACCGCCAGGAATATCTCGCGCAGAAACACCGCCAGACCGGCGACGAAGGACGCCATCGCGAGGATGAACATCAGCGCGATGGCGAGCGCGAGATTGGCGCCAAGCGCGGCGCTGACAAAGCCCGCGGCAATCAACAGGCCAACGAAGAGCGCGCAGCACACCTCGAAGGCAAGCGCGAGATAGATCAGCCACAGCCGGTGGCGCAAGTTGATGCGCTCGGGCTCGTTGACCGGGTCGGCTTGAGCGCCGGCGCGGCCATCGACTTCATCGAGCTTGCGGCCGCGGTCGACGACGCGCGCGAGCCGGCTGGTCAGCACATTGATGATGCTGCCGACCGCGGTGAGCAGGAACACCGGAGCGATGGCGAGCTGGATCAGGCGGCTGACATCGCTGATGTCGCTCAGCGAGGCGACGCCGTGCAGCGCCACCTCAGGCGCCTTTCTCCCGCACCCGCACGATGGTCATCAGCACCACGCCCTCGCCGCCGTCGCCTTCCAGCTGGTAAGGCGCGCGCGCGGCGACATACATCAGCTTGCCGGGCGCCAGCGCCTGCGTGGCGCCATGGGCGCTGACCCGCACCGCGCCCGACAGGCATTGCAGCGTCATGTCGCCGTCCACGCAGTGCTCGGGCACCTTTTCGCCGGCGCGCAGCACGCGGCGTATGACTTCGATGTCGTCGGTACGGAAAAGCGCGGTCGATTGGCTGTTGGGCACTTCCTGCTGCGGATGGGCCAGATCGAAGACCTCGCCGGGGCGAGCGTGGTGGATTGCCATGGTGTGCCTGTCTTTATCCGTTGTCGATATTCCATAGATCGCGCCGCATGGCCGGCGTTCCATCCTGCGCAGCGTCGCAGGCGGATGGCATCAAGAAATGAGCATTGCCACTCCGGTCATGCAGGAGGCGAAGATGCGCCCGCCCCGCGCTTCACTCGCCATGGCCGAGCCACTCATGCAGCTGCCGCGCAGCGAAGATCAGCGCACAGGATTCCGCCACGGTGCGCGAGCAATGCCGGTATTCGCGGCGCACATCGATCATCAGCAATCCGCCGCGCTCCACGCGGCACAGCACCTGCCAGACGCCGCCCTGCTGCTGCGCGGCGCTGGATACCCGATACCCTTCGATGATGATGGCTTGCGGCATGGCCGGCTCCATGGAACGCTGGATGAAGTCGCATCGACCGCAAAAGTGTGTCGTCATTCGCATTGCGCATGGACGCTTGCGAACACGATCTTGCGCCGGATCAAACGCGCCTCTCGCTGCGCACGCTCGCATGCCGGCGCCGGTTCTGGCAAGGCTGGCGCAAACCGGCTACATTGCTGCTCTGCCAATCACCCAAACAACAAAGGAGACATGAATGCATACCCTCGAAGGCAAGGTCGCCTGGATCACCGGCGCCGGATCGGGCATCGGCCTGGCCGGTGCGAAGGAGCTGGCTGCGGCCGGCGCACTGGTCGTGCTGTCGGGCCGGCGCGAGGAGCTGGTGCAGCAGCAGGCGGCAAGCATCATCGCCGAAGGCGGCAAGGCCGATGCGATCGCCCTGGACGTGGCCGATGCGCAAGCGGTCAATGCGGCGGCGCAAGCCATTCTGGCAAAGCACGGCAGGATAGACATCCTCGTCAACAGCGCCGGCCTGAACGTGCCGAACCGCGCATGGGACCGGCAGACCACGGCGGGCTGGGACCAGGTCATCCGCGTCAACCTCGATGGCAGCTACTACTGCATCGCCGCGGTGTTGCCGGGGATGCGTGAACGCAGGGAAGGCTTGATCATCAATATCTCATCCTGGGCCGGCAAGTATCTTTCTCCCGTCACCGGGCCGGCCTACAGCGCGGCCAAGCATGCGGTCGTGGCCATGAGCGAGAACCTGAACCTCGAGGAATGCGTGAACGGCATCCGCGCCTGCGCGATCTGCCCGGCCGAAGTGGCCACGCCGATTCTGGACAAACGTCCGGTGCCGCCGCCGCCCGAAGAAAGAGCGCGCATGCTGCAGGCCGAAGACCTGGGACGCACGATACGCTTCGTCGCCGAGATGCCGGCGCATGCCTGCATCAATGAGATCGTCATCAGCCCGACGTGGAATCGCAGCTACGTCGGGGCGATTCCGGGACGGGGTTGAGCAGCATCGGCAACACAGGCCGGACGGGCGCGCTGGCAACCGGCGCGTCGTCTTCAATCGCGATGGGATTGTTCTCCCAGGCATTGCCATCAGCAGCTGTAGCTTGATGAGTACAAAAGGCACACAGCGTGATAGCATCGCCACATGAAACCCTTTCGATGGAACGCTCAGAAAAACGAGACGCTCAAAGCTGAGCGCGGCGTGTCATTCGAAAGTATCGTTGTCGCTATCGAAGCCGGCGGTCTGCTGGACATTCTGGCGCATCCGAATTCTGAAAAATATCCAGGGCAACGCATTCTCATGGTTGAACTCTGTAACTATGCCTACCTGGTTCCGTACGTTGAGGAGACCTCGTACTACTTTCTGAAGACGGCAATACCCAGTCGCAAGGCAACACGCGACTATTTGAAACAAGGAGCAGCAGATGACGCCGGCAATGGATGAATATGACGACGATATCCTTCAAGCCTATGAAAAGGGCAAGCTGAAGTCCGTGGCAACAAAGGGCGAGCTGGCAAAACTCAAAGCGGCTGCGCGTGCAACGGCAGTCAAGGACAAACGGGTAAATATTCGCTTGTCCTCGGTTGACCTCACGGACATTCAAGCCAGGGCGCTGGAAGAAGGCATTCCGTATCAAACCCTGATCGCCAGCGTGCTGCACAAATATGTGACCGGCCGCCTCACTGAGCGTCCCGGAAGAAGCGCCAAACCCAGGGGCGGGGCGCAAGCGAAGCGAAACTCCACGCCCTGATTTCCTCGGACCACGAACGTGATTTCGCCAAGGAGAGCTCCATGGAAAAACTGTCACCCGAATCCGCGCAAGCAGCGCTCGCCGATCTGCCCGACTGGCAATACGATGCCGAGCGAAGCGCCATCACCCGGCGCTTCCGCTTCGCCGATTTTGTAGAGGCTTTCGGTTTCATGACGCAGATCGCGCTGGCGGCCGAGAAGCACGACCACCATCCTGAATGGAGCAATGTCTACAACAGCGTGACGATGACCTGGACCACGCATGACGCCGGCGGTCTCACCGAGCGCGACCTGCGGCTGGCGCGCATCGCCGATGCGGCCTATGCGCGCTGCGCGCCGCAGCCCTGAGCGCTGTGGCCCACGAGGAGAATGGTATGGACTTTCAGGACAGAACCGTCGTCATCACCGGCGCGGCCGGCAACCTCGGCAGGGCGGTGGCCGGGGCTTTCGCGCGGCGCGGCGCGCGGCTGGCGCTGGTGGCGCGTGAACGCGAGCAGTTGGCGCAAGCCTATGGCGAGGAGCATGAGCGCATGCTGTTCGCCTCGGCGGACCTGACCCAGCTTGCCGAGGTCGAAGCCGCGGTGCATGCGACGCTGCAGCGCTGCGGCCGCATTGATGTGCTGTGCAATTTGGCCGGCGCCTTTCGCATGGGCACGACGGTGCATGAGACCACCGATGCCGACTGGAATCTGCTGTTCGACGCCAACATGAAAAGCATGCTGCACATGGCGCGCGCCATTGTGCCGGCCATGATTGCCGCGGGTGGCGGCAAGATCGTCAATGTCGCGGCGAGTTCGGCGGGACGGGGCCTGGCGCGCATGGGCGCGTACTGCGCCAGCAAGGATACGGTGATCCGCATCACCGAATCGATGGCGGCCGAGCTGCGGGAAAAGGGCATCAACGTCAACTGCGTGCTGCCCAGCATCATCGACACGCCGGAAAACCGTGCGGCGATGCCGAATGCCGATCCCTCGCACTGGGTGGATCCGGATGCGCTGGCGGATACGATCCTGTTCCTGGCATCAGATGCCGCGCGCGCGATTCATGGCGCAGCCTTGCCGGTGGTCGGGCTCAGCTGACTCAGTTGGAATAGCGGCACTAGCGATTCAAGCGGCTCCGGCCGACTTTGAGCGCCTAACAAAACGCCCCATGTCGTCGTTGCGGCACCTTGCCGTACAAGTTGACCTGTCTGCGGTGCCGCGCCTAGCCCTGGAGCGTTTTGTTAGGCGCTCTTCGACAACACCACCCGGCGCGTGACCTGCGCCGGCTGCGTCACATGGTTCAGCGGCAACGCATGCGTTTCCTTGATGCGCTTCAACGCGATGTTGGACTTCACATTGACCACGCCGGGCAGGCGCAGCAGCCGCTTCATCATGAATTCGGAAAATGAGGCCAGGTCGGTGGCAACGACGCGCAGGATGTAATCGGCTTCGCCGGTCACGGACAGGCATTCGAGCACCTCGGGCATGTCGGCCACGGCCTGCTCGAAGGCATCGCCCTGGGTTTCGCCATGGCGGCCCAGCGTGACCGAGGTGATCGCCAGCACGCCCAGCCCGAGCACTTCGCTGTCGAGCAGCGCCGCGTACTGGCGGATGACGCCGCTTTCCTCGAGGCGCTGGATGCGCCTGCTGACCTGGGACATCGACAGATGCACCCGCTCGCCGAGTGCGCCGTTGGTGGCGCGGCCGTTGCGCTGCAGTTCGGACAGAATTTCCAGGTCGTATCGGTCGACGGTAATGGCGGACATTTCTCGCTCTTGCTGGTTGGATTCAGGAGATTTCTTGCGCAGGCCCAGCAATATAGCGCATAACATGCGCACTCTGTGCGCAGGGCGCGGACTATGATCTTGGGGTCATTCACACCAATCCAGGAGACGCGCCATGTCCGACCTCTTCGACAATCCGATGGGCTTGATGGGCTTTGAATTCGTCGAGTTCGCTTCGCCCACGCCCGGCGTGCTCGAGCCGGTATTCGAGGCCATGGGCTTCACCCGGGTCGCGGTCCATCGTTCCAAGGACGTGGCGCTGTACCGGCAGGGCGACATCAATTTCATCGTCAACAATGAACCCAACAGCGTGGCGTCCTACTTCGCCGCCGAGCATGGCCCGTCGGCCTGCGGCATGGGCTTTCGCGTGAAGAATTCCCACAAGGCCTATGCCTACGCGCTCGAACACGGCGCGCAGCCGGTCGAGATTCCGACCGGGCCGATGGAGTTGCGGCTGCCGGCGATCAAGGGCATAGGCGGCGCGCCGCTGTACCTGATCGACCGCTTCGAAGATGGCAAGTCGATCTATGACATCGACTTCGAGTTCATCGATGGCGTCGACCGTCATCCGAAGGGCGCCGGGCTGAAGATCATCGATCACCTGACCCACAATGTGTATCGCGGCCGCATGGCCTACTGGGCCAATTTCTACGAGAAGCTGTTCAACTTCCGCGAGATCCGCTACTTCGACATCACCGGCGAATACACCGGCCTGACCTCGAAGGCGATGACGGCGCCGGACGGCCTGATCCGCATTCCGCTGAACGAGGAAGCGAAGAAGGGCGGCGGCCAGATCGAGGAATTCCTGATGCAGTTCAACGGCGAAGGTATACAGCACATCGCGCTGTTGACCGACGATTTGATGCAGACGCTGGATGAGCTCAAGATGGCCGGCGTGCCTTTCACGCCGGCGCCGCCAGACACCTATTACGAGATGCTGGAAGAGCGCCTGCCCGGCCATGGCGAGAACGTGGCGGAATTGAAGACGCGCGGCATCCTGCTCGATGGTGCGACCAAGGATGGCAGCCGGCGGCTATTGCTGCAGATCTTTTCGCAGCCGGTATTCGGGCCCGTGTTCTTCGAGTTCATCCAGCGCAAGGGCGACGAGGGTTTCGGCGAAGGCAACTTCAAGGCCTTGTTCGAATCGATGGAGCGCGATCAGATCCGGCGCGGCGCGCTGGTGGTCGAGGAAGCCTGAGGCCTTGCATCGCGGCGCAGTTTGCATGCGCTGCGATGCGTAGCAATACATGAGGTCCAAGAGCAACGCGTATTGCATCGCAAGCGGGAGTAAATCGGGCAAGGTTCATTCGTGCGCGACTGGCGCTGTTCCCGCTTCGCACGCCAGACATTTATCCCAGCACAATATTCCGCCGGATGCCGCTGGTACTGTCGAGTACAAACGTCCTTCGATGAAAGAGCGGCGATATGGAGCAGGCGCGTGCAACAGGTGTCCAGGTGGAGGCCGCACCCTTGGTGCTGCTGGTGCATTTCGGCGATGCGCAGTTCCGCGGCAGCGAGCGCTGCCTGCTGAATGCAGCCAAGGGTATTGCCGAATGCGGATATGAGCTCGTGTTGTGGACCAATCATGCGACGCTCGCTGCCATGGTGGCGCCGCTCGCGCGCGAAATCCTTCTTTCCGATTTTTCCGCGCCGATAGGCTTTGGCGCAGGCAGCGGCAAGGTGCGCAGCGTCGCCGCATTGATGGGATTGATCCGCCAGGCCAGGGCGCTGATTCGCCGCCTGCGCCCGAATCTCATTCTCTGCAACAGCCTGGCGCCATGCCAGTGGATGATCCCGGCGAGCCTGCTCACCGGCACGCCGACGCTGGCCTACATCCATACCAGCTACCGGCCGAAGCTGCGCCTGCTGTCCTTTGCCTACGGCGCTTCTCACCTGATCGGCGTGTCGGCCTATGCATTGCAGAACTTCGTGCGCGACGGCTTTCCGGAAGGGCGCTTCTCCATCGTCTACAACGGCGTCGACGATCTCGCCGAAGCCAGGAAGGGCGCCATGGCAAACATGCGCGCCACCCTTGGCATTGCCGAGAACGAATTCGTTATCGCCAGCCTGAGCGCGCTGGTTGAATGGAAGCGGGTCGACCTCATCGTCGAAGCGTTCAAACTTGCCTCGACAAGCCCCGGCCGGAACCTCACGCTGATCGTCGTTGGCGACGGCCCCTGCCTGCCACGCTTGAAGGAAGCGGCCGGAGGGGCGCGCGTGATCTTCTGCGGCTGGTGCGACGACGTCGCCGCTATTCTCGGCGCTGCCGATTGCGTGGTATCGGCCGCGGAGCAGGAAGCGTTCGCGTTGTCCCTGCTCGAGGCCGCGTCCATGGGCGTCCCGGTCATCGGCGCGCGCGCCGGCGGCACGGTCGAAGCCATCGTGGATGGCGAAACCGGCTTGTTCGCCGAACCGGGCTCGGCCGCCTCCTTCGCCTCATGCATGCTCCGGCTGCGCGATGATCCCGAACTGCGGCAACGCCTGGGAGCCAGCGCACGGCAGGCATTCCAGGAGCGTTACCAGGTGCGGCGCATGCAGCGCGACATCAATACGCTGGTCAACAGCTATTCGCGCCGCGAAAGGCGTCTCGGGGAAGGCATGCTAGCCCGCGCCTGGCGCCTGGCCTGGTACAGCGTCAAGCTGAGCGCCTGGCGCGTGCAGAACGCCTGGCGCGGCAAGCCTCCCAAGGCCTTGACGTAGCGCATGACGTCCTTGCCGGGGTATGCGCATGCTGAACGCTTTCGATTGCGCACCATGCGAGGCAAGCGATGAAACTTCTTTCCGACAAGAGCAAGGCGGCTCTGCAAGCCATTCCCCACGCCGGCATGCCGGCAACCAGGCATGCGCTTCCGGGCTGGTCGCCCGCGTCCTTTCTGCGTTTCACCTGCACATCGCAGCAATTGCATGTCCAGGAAGGCCAGGCATGGATGAAAGCAGAACAGCTGAGCTACGAAGATGGCAGGCTCAGCGTCGAGCGCTTCGAAGGGCAATTGCCGATGGCAACGTATCAGCAGGCAGTGGCGGACGCGCAAAGCATGTCCGCGGGACAGACGATGTTTTTCCTCGAGCAGTGCACCTCGCTGCTGAGCATGTTGCTGTCGAGCCCGGGCCCCCGGGACCGGCAGCGTGATTGAACCTCCGCTATCGGCGCTGCTCCAAACCTGCTCCATGCGGCCGATTCCGCGCATCGCGCGGCGCGGCCGCACCCAGCAATCGCCTTTGCCGGAGGTTCAGCATGATCCCCATCATGGTTGAGATGCCCACCGTGTCGCAATGCTCGGTGCGCGAATGCGCCTACAACACCGAAGATGCCTGTCACGCCCGCGCCATCACGGTCGGCGACGGTGTGCATCCCGGGTGCGATACCTATTTCGGCGCCGAAGCGCATACGCATGCCGCAGAGCGCCGCGCCGGCGTTGGCGCATGCAAGGTGTCGGTATGCCGGCACAACGATGACTATGAATGCAGCGCCGAAAGCATCGTCGTCGGCAAGTCGAGCAATTCCGTTTGCTGCCAGACGTTTTCCCCGCGCTAGGAGCGGTGCGGCAGCGAGCGCTTCTCATGCGGCCTTGATCGCGCGGGCTGATCTCCTATGCTGAACGCGGAACCCTGCAGTTCCGATCGACAGCATCCATACCAAGGAGACAGCCGCAATGAAACCGCAAGCCTTTGTCGTCATGCCCGACGACCACGCCCGCGCATGGAATGTGGTGGGGGAGCGCATCACCGTGCTCGCGCCGAATGCAGCCACTGGGAGCGACGAGGTGTTTCTACAGCAGGGAGAAGAGGGAAGCGGGCCGCCGCCGCATAGTCATGCCTGGGATGAATCCTTCTATGTCACCCGTGGCTGCGTCGACATCAGCTATGGCGATCGGACCGTCCGTGCCACGCCCGGCGCCTTCGTGCATCTTCCCGCCGGCACAGTGCATGGCTTTCGATTCGGCCCCGGCGGCGGCGAAATGATCTCGATCGCCGGCCGCGAGGGCAATGCGTCGCGCCTGTTCGCGGCGATCGACCGCGACATCCCGGTCGGCGAGCCAGACGTGGCGAAGCTGATCGCCATCGCCGGAGAGTGCGGCGTGTGCGTGGCCGCTGCGCCTGACGTATCGCATCCTATCCAGAGCGCTGGAGCGGAAGCGTCCTGAGAAAGGGATGCGGGGCGATGCGCCGGATCACTGTCCGCTGCATCGCCCCGCATCCATCGCTTCGCTTTCGTATCCGGATCAGATCCGCATCCACGCGCCCTTGTACATCACCGGCCCGCTCGGCGCACGCGGATTCGGCGAGCCGCCCCTGGGCTCCATGCTGACTGCCAGTAGCGGCATGGTCGAAGGCGTCACGTTCGGCGGCATGCGGATCGTTACCACGCCGTTCGCATCGATCAGGCCCAGCGATTGCGGCGCGCCCTGCGCCGGTATTGCCCACAACTCCAGGCTGCGGTCCGGTGCCATCGGCACCGCGCCGACCACGCGCACCGTAAGTTGTTGCTTATTGGCGCTGACGGCAACCATGGGCTCGCCATTGGCCGAAGCCAGCATCGCCATGCTCGAGGGTGCGGGCGCCGAGGCTGGCGGCTGCAGCATCAGCACGGCCAGCAACACTGCGGCGACCGCGGTGCTCGCGAGCGACAGGCCGCGCCAGAATGACAGGCTGTCGCGCAGCCGCTGCCATGCCGATGTGCGCGCAGGCCGAGCCTCCAGACCGAGCCGCGCTTCGATGGCTTGCCAGGCGCGCGCCGGCGGCGGCGCAGACGGCGCGAATTCAGCCATCGGCCCGAGCCGGCCTTCCCAGTCGGATACGGTCTGCGCCAGCACCGCATCGCGCGCGATCCAGGCTTCGAAGCGGCGACGCGCGCCACCCTTCAGCGTGCCGAGCACATACGCTGATGCCAGATGTTCGCGCAGTCTGTCGTTGTCCTGCAGCTTGCGATGATTCATGCGCTCTCCCGTTTCGACAGGCACAGGCGCAGCCGTTCGAGCCCGCGTCGTATCCAGGTCTTGATCGTGCCTATCGGCAGTTCCATGCGCTCGGCAACCTCGCTGTGTGACAGGTCATGGTAATAAGCCAGCGCGATCGCCTGCCGGTGCAGCGCTTCCAGCCGGCTCAGGCAATGCGCCAGCGCTTCGGCGTCCGCCGAGAGTTCCAGCGCGGCCAATGGCGTCGGATCCGGACTTTCCAGCGCCTGCGCCACTTCCTGGGCAAAGCCGTCAGCATCGATTTCCACGTTGGCGTCATGCCGGCGCAGCGCGTCGAAAGCCTTGTTGCGCGCGATCGTCGTCATCCAGGTCATCGGCGCGGCCAGCGCCGCCTGATAGCTCGCGGCATTGTTCCAGACACTCACATAAGTTTCCTGCAGCACTTCCTCCGCCCATTCGCTCTTGTTCAATATACGTTGCAGAAAGCCGAACAGTTTCGGCGATGTGGCGTCATACAGCTGCCGGAAGGCCGCGCCGTCGCGTTTCGCGACGGCGACGAGCCAGCTTTTGAGCTGCGTCTGGTACGGGTCTGGTGTGGGCATCGGCGTCCTGGAAGGTCATTGCCATCGGTGCTCGGACGCCGGCCATTCCATTTGGCAAGCGTCCAAAGCTGGCAAAGATACCATTTTTGCCCGGTCGGGCTGCAGCGGATTTGGAACAGAATGCAGAACGATATTCCGGCGGGCAGTGCAAGCGGCCGGCAACCCGATTCGGGGAAACATGCGTAGGTTGGGCTGCCAAGCCCAACACGAAGCCCGATCCCGTGCGGACTTTCGTTGGGCTTCCTTCGTCAGCCCAACCTACGGGTCAGGCCGGCTTTGAACCCTTGCGATGCGCCTTCGGCTTCGGCGCATCGCTGCTGCGCTTGACCGGCTTGGTGCTCGGCTTGCCGCCGAAAGATCTTTGGCTCGGCTTTCCATCCGCTTGCCTGGGGCCTGATGCGGAATCGAAGCGTTTGCCAGCGCCACGCGGCGCTTCCTGCGGCTGCTGCGTGGAGCGGCTGAGGCGCAGCGCTTGCCCGGAAACCATCACCGTTTGCAACTGCTGGAATACCTCTTTCGGCATGCCCTCCGGCAAATCGAGCAGGCTGTAGTCGTCGTGGATGTCGATGCGGCCGATGTGTTTCGCCTCGAGGCCGGCTTCATTGGCAATGGCGCCGACGATATTGGCCGGCTTGACGCCATGCACCCGGCCCACCTCGATGCGATACGCCTGCATGCCGTGCGCGCTGCGCTCGCGCTGGCGCGCCGGCCGGTCCGCTTCATCAGACGGTTCGGTCTCTTCCCTGCGCGCTTGCCGCTCGGCGGCTGGACCGCTGGCGCGCGGCGCGGGGCTGCGCATCGGCTTGTCCGTGCCGCCCGATACTGCCGGCGCGCCTTCGCGGCGTATGCGCAGTTGCTGGCCAGCGACCCACACCGTCTGCAGATGCGCGAGCAGATCGCCGGGCAGGTCGTCCGGCAGGTCCAGCAGACTGTAGTCGTCGTAAATGTCGATGCGACCGATGTGCTTCGAATCCAGTCCCGCTTCGTTGGCGATGGCGCCGACGATATTGCCGGGCTTGACGCCGTGCATATGGCCGACCGCGATGCGAAAGCGCT
Source organism: Noviherbaspirillum pedocola (assembly GCF_016632335.1). GTDB lineage: Bacteria > Pseudomonadota > Gammaproteobacteria > Burkholderiales > Burkholderiaceae_D > Noviherbaspirillum_A > Noviherbaspirillum_A pedocola. The sequence continues at coordinate 241,458 of NZ_JAEPBG010000008.1, read as the reverse complement.
GTTTGCCCGCCTCGGGCGCGCGCTCCACGCGTTCCTTTCTCGGGAAGGCGGGCCGTTCAGCCGCATGCCCGTGTTCCGGCCTGTTGCCCGATTCGAAACCATGCCTGCCGCGTTCAGGGCCCGCCGCCTGATCCATCCTGGTCGGCCTGCGCTCGGACCTCGTGTCATCCTCCGGCTGCGTGCCACCGGCTTTATCCAGCAGCAGCGGCACATCGCCACGTGCCAGTTTCGCCAGCGCGGCGGCAATCTCGATGGCCGGGACATTTTTCTCGCGCTCAAAGTCCTCGATCAGGGACTGATAGATTTCCAGGTCACCCGCGGCCAGCGTCTCGCTGATGCTGTCCTTGAACCGGGCAATGCGCACATCATTCACCGCCTGGATGCTGGGCAATGCCAGTTGCGCCACCGGCTGGCGCGTGGCGCGCTCGATGGCCTTCAGCAGATTGCGTTCGCGCGGCGCGATGAACAGGATCGCTTCGCCGCTGCGTCCGGCGCGCCCGGTGCGGCCGATGCGGTGCGTATAGCTTTCCGGATCGTGCGGCACGTCGTAATTGATCACATGGCTGATGCGTTCGACATCCAGCCCGCGCGCGGCGACATCGGTGGCCACCAGGATGTCGATGGCGCCATCCTTGAGCAGCTGTATCGTGCGTTCCCGCTGCTGCTGGGCCATGTCGCCATTGATCGCGGCTGCCGAGAAGCCGCGCGCCTGCAGACGTGTCGCCAGATCTTCCGTGCCGAGCTTGGTGCGGGCGAAGATGATCATGCCGTCGAAGGGTTCGGCTTCCAGGATGCGCGTGAGCGCATCGAGCTTGTGCATGCCGCTGACCAGCCAGTAGCGCTGGCGGATGTTGTCCGCCGTGCCGGTCTTGGCCGCGATCGTGACTTCGGCGGGATCGCGCAGATGAGTCTGCGCAATGCGACGGATCGCCGACGGCATCGTCGCCGAGAACAGGGCGGTCTGGCGCGACGCCGGGGTTCTCTGCAATATCGTTTCCACATCGTCGATGAATCCCATGCGCAGCATCTCGTCTGCTTCATCGAGCACCAGCGTCTTCAGCTGCGACAGGTCCAGCGATTCCCTTTCGATATGGTCGATCACGCGGCCGGGCGTGCCCACCACCACGTGCACGCCGCGCCGCAGCGCGTTCAGTTGCGGGCCATAACTTTGTCCGCCGTAAATCGGCAGCACATGAAAGTTCGGGATATGCGTCGCATAACGCTGGAAGGCTTCGGCCACCTGTATCGCCAGCTCGCGGGTCGGCGCCAGCACCAGGGCCTGCGGCGCGCTCGCCTTGATGTCGATGCGATCGAGGATAGGCAAGGCAAAGGCCGCGGTCTTGCCGGTGCCGGTCTGCGCCTGTCCGAGCACATCGCGCCCCTCGCGCAGCAAGGGAATCGTGGCGGCCTGAATCGGCGAAGGGGATTCATAGCCGAGTTCCTGCAATACGCGCAGCAATGGCGCATGCAGTTTCAGGTCGGCGAATAGGGGGAATGCGGTATCGGACATCGTGTCTTTCATGGGTGGCGTGGGGGCCGCAGCGGGCAGGGCGCTGATGACTATGTGGCAGCGCCCGTTGGAGATGCTTGCAAGTCTCGCGGCCACGCATGCCTGGCCTGGCGATACTTCAGCGCAATCGTCAGTCGTTCAATGCGGCTTTTGCCGCTTCTTCCGGAGACAGGCCGTCATAGTACAGGTCGGTGAACCACTCGACCTGTTCTTCGATATGGTCCTGCGCCTCTTGCAGCGTAGCGCCGCCGGCAACCAGAAAGCCTTCCACCTCGATACACCACGCGATCAACGCGGCGGTTTCCGGATCGAGCTTTTCTTTCTTGGCCATGGGGCTTTCCTTGTGATGGTGAAGTGTGACCGCGACGTACGGCGGAATAAAGATATTTCGTCCGGAGCAGCCCCAGCCAGCGGATAAGGGGAGAGGGGCGCAGGGACGGACGGAATCGCGCAGTTTACCCGGACGACAGCGCGTCGCGCAGCAATTCCGACTGTTCGCGGTCGCTCATGGCTTCCCAGGTGTCCGCGGGAATATCCATCAGCGCCTGCGCGCGTTGCCCGGCGTCGCGCCATGCATCCGCGATCGCTTCCTGTTCGGTCGGCTGATTCTCGGTCGAGCTCGCGTCATCCGTGCTCCAGGACCAGCCGGACTTTTTGGTGATGCTGTCGAAGACATAGCCGACTTCCTCGAGGAGCTCTTTCTTTCCGCCCGCGCCCGAGGAAACCTTGCCGCTCTTGAAGCTGGAACCGCCTTTGGATTTCTTGAACATGGTTGATCCGGTGCCCTTTCGTCTATTTCATCTGTACGCCAAGAGCTGCGTAGATGGGGGCGATCCGGCATGAATCAACGTTGTCGGCTCGTGGCGTGGAGAAAATGCGAAGTGGTTTCCCGGACATGGAAGTCGGCGACTCCGCGCTGCGGGGCGACAAGGTGAACAGGAAACGCAGGGAGCCTACTCTTCGGCGCGCAGGCTCCCGGTGCGTCGATTTTCTGCGAGCACACCACTCACCCCGTTCGTGCTGAGTAGCCGGCGCAGCCGGCGTATCGAAGCATGGCATGCCCGTCGACTTGCCTTGCGTCTTTTCCTGCAAGAAGGACGCGGAGTGCTCGTAGCGCCGGACCTTGTCGCCACCGCGAGCGCCCCGCGGCAAGCCATCGCGCGTTCAGTCCCCGCGTTCCCTGATCATTGCATTCGCAAACCGCCTGGCGGCTTCAATGGCATCGTCGTAGCTGTCCCACGAGTGTGCCGCGACCGGTTCCTTCTCCACCACGTTGACGAAGTCCTGCGTGGCATCGTCGAACCGGGACATCGTCAGGAAGGCATCCCACTTCGTCGTCCCCGGCACCTCGTAAGCCAGAAGGTGTATCTGGTACTTTCCTACGGTTTCAATCGCCATGGGTTCTGTCCTCCTCTGCATTACGGTGTAGTGACGCAGCTTGCCATGAAGCCCACAGGCCCGGGGACGATGCATTGCCGAGTCTTGCGCTTTCCCTACTGCGCGGTCCAGGCGCCGTCGATGGGCAGGGCCGCGCCGCGCAGTTGCGCCGCGGCATCCGAGCACAAAAAGGCTGTGAGCGCGGCGATCTGCTCGGGCGTGGCGAAGTCGCCCGATGGCTGCTTCTCGGCCAGCAGGCGGCGCTGCGCCTCGTCCTTGGTTATGCCTTCACGCGCGGCCAGGTCATCGATCTGGCGCTGCACCAGCGGCGTCAATACCCAGCCCGGGCAGATCGCGTTGCAGGTCACGCCAGTCTGCGCCATTTCCAGTGCGGTGACCTTGGTCAGGCCGACCACGCCATGCTTGGCTGCGACATAAGCCGACTTGTTGATGGATCCCACCAGGCCGTGCACCGAAGCAATGTTGACGATGCGGCCCCAGTTCGCCGCGCGCATGATCGGCAGCACGGCCTTGGTCGCATGAAACACCGCCGACAGGTTGACCGCAATCACCGCGTCCCAGCGCTCTTCCGGGAAGTCCGCCACCGAGGCGGTGTGCTGGATGCCGGCATTGTTGACCAGGATATCGACACCGCCGAACTCGCTCGCGGCAAAGGTCACCATGTCGCGGATTTCCGCGGGCTGCGACATGTCCGCGCCATGAAACCTCACCTCGATGCCATGCGCTTCGGCAAGCTGCGCGCAGACGCGGCGGGTTTCGCGCGCATCACCGAAGCCGTTGATCAGCAGGTTCGCGCCCTGCGCCGCCAGGCCGCGGGCGATGCCCAGGCCGATGCCGCTGGTGGATCCGGTGACGATGGCGGTTCTGTTCTTCAGCATGATGTTGTCCCTCGTGATCAGTGGATCAGTAGATGCCCAGCAGGTAATAGGTCGCGATCGCAACGAAGACCGCGGCGGTCTTGATCACGGTGACGGCGAAGATGTCCTTGTACGAAGTCTTGTGCGTGAGCCCGGTGACGGCCAGCAGCGTGATCACCGCGCCGTTATGCGGCAGCGTATCCATGCCGCCGGAAGCCATCGCGGCAATGCGGTGCAGCACTTCCATCGGGATGTGTGCGGCGTTGGCGGCCTGGATGAAGGTGTCCGACATCGCGGCAAGCGCAATGCTCATGCCGCCCGAGGCGGAGCCGGTGATGCCGGCCAGCGCGGTGACGGTGATGGCTTCATTGACCAGCGGATTCGGAATGCCCTTCAGCGCGTCGGCAATGATGGCAAAGCCCGGCAGTGCGGCGATCACGCCGCCGAAGCCGTATTCAGTTGCGGTGTTCATCGCCGCCAGCAGCGCGCCGCCGACCGCGGCCTTCGAACCCTCGCCGAAACGCGCGGCCACTTCGCGCCAGGCGAAGGCCAGCACCATCAGGATGCCGACCAGCAAGGCGCCTTCGACTGCCCAGATGCCGAGGTTGGGCGTCACATCGACAGCCAGCGGATGCCCGGCAAGCGGCACCGTGATCTTCGAACCGAATGCCTTGGGAATCGCCACCGTGAACAGCTTGTTGAAGACGCCGACGGCCACCAGCGGCAGCAGCGCGATGATGGGATTGGCAAGCCGGCCACCCTTGATTTGCTCCGGCTCGTTCAGATGGTCGAAGCCATAGCCTTCGCCGGCCCGCTGCGCCGCGCGCCGACGCCACGACAGGTACAGCATGCCCACCGCCAGGATGAAGAGCGAGCCGATGATGCCCAGCCACGGCGCGGCATAGGTATTGGTCTTGAAGAAGGTAGTCGGGATGATGTTCTGGATCTGCGGCGTGCCGGGCAGCGAATCCATCGTGAAGGTAAAGGCGCCCAGTGCGATGGTGCCCGGAATCAGGCGCTTTGGTATATCGCTCTGGCGGAACATCTCGGCGGCGAACGGATAGACCGCGAACACCACCACGAACAGCGACACGCCGCCATAGGTCAGGAGCGCGCAGACCAGCACGATGGACAGCATCGCGCGCGCCTGCCCGAGCACGCCGATCACCGCGGAGACGATGGAGCGCGAAAAGCCGGAGAGCTCGATCACCTTGCCGAAGACGGCGCCGAGCAGGAACACCGGGAAATACAGCTTGACGAAGCCGACCAGCTTCTCCATGAAGATGCCGGAGAACATCGGCAGCACATACGACGGATCGGTGAACAGCACCGCGAGCATCGCGCATACCGGCGCGAACAGGATCACGCTGTAGCCGCGGTAGGCGACCAGCATGAGCAGGAGGAGTGATGCGAGGACAATCGCAAAATTCATAACGGTTCCCAAGGATGTAGCGACAAGCGCAGTCTCTTGCCATGCCATGACTGCATGGAAAGAGCGCGTGTTGTCTTTGTTGATGATGCGCGCGCGGTATGCCGGACCGGATCGTGCGCGCCGTTCGGCTGCGGTCTTTCGCCTGAGAAGGAACTTGCCGCTTCGCTTTCCGGTGCGCGATGCCTCCTGGAACTAAAGTGCTGCGGTGAGAATCGTTACAGGAGTCGGCACGAAGCGTAACAGTGGCGCGAGCGCTGAAAAAGTGAATTATTCCTATATACTCCATGCCCTTTTGGCATGGAATCGAGGCGGTGATGGACCTGAGGTGCTTGCGCTATTTCGTCGCGGTGGCCAAGGCCGGCAGCTTTTCCCGCGCGGCCGGGGAGCTGCATGTGACCCAGCCGACGCTGAGCAAGGCCATCGGCCAGCTCGAAGCGGAACTCGATGTCAGCCTGCTGGAGCGCGGCCGGCGCGGCGTGTCGGTGCGTCTGACCCCGGCTGGCGAGCTCACCTTCGGCCATGCATGCGCGCTGCTAGACCGGCGCCGTCAGCTGGTTTCCGAGCTGGCAGCAATGCGCGAACTCGGCACCGGCGAGCTCGCGCTCGGCGTGGCGCCCTTGGGCGGCGCCGAAATCTTCGCGCCGATGCTGGCGCGCTTTCGCCGCAGTTATCCGGGCATCGAAGTCAAGATCGTGCAGAGCGGCAGCCGCCGGCTGGAACAGGGCGTGCTCGACGGTACGCTGGAACTGGCCACCACGCTGTTGCCGCTGCGTCCCGAATTCGATTTCGTGATGCTGCGCGACGATGCGATGGCGGTGCTGTTGCCGGCGGGCCACCACCTCGTCGGCCGGCCGCAGTTGAGCCTTGCCGAGATGGAAGACCTGCCTCTGGTCATGTTCGACAAGACTTTCGTGATTGCGCACATGCTGCGCACCGCTTTCCGCGATGAAGGCTTGCGCCTGAAGGAAGTCACGCATACCGATCATCTCGATTTCGCGCTTGCGCTGGTGACGGCCGAAGCTGGCGGCCTGGTGTTGCCGAGCTTCATTGCGCAGCAGGTGGCCAACGACAGATTGGCCGTGGTGCCGCTGGCGCATCCGACGCTGCGCTGGCGCCTGGTGCTGGCCTGGCGCCGGGATGCGCCGCTGTCGGCGGCTGCGCAGGCCTGGCTCGGCGTGGTGCGCGCGATGACGCAGCCGGGGATGCCGCAGCAGAACATGTCGCCGCAGAATCTTCCCTCGCAGAATCTTCCTTCGTACTGACTGCATTCCCGAGGTCAATGTTGACCGTATCGGCATCGGCGAACTTCGTCGTCCTGTCATGCTCGAAAAGAAACCGCCGGTTCCTGCACGGTGCATAACGCGCAGGCCCGGCCACTACTTCACCGACAAGGCAGAACAATATGAACAAGCATCGCCACGTGATCCTGTTTGCGCTTGCCTGCAGCGTCGCCGGCGCGGCCCTCGCAGCGCCCGGGCACAGACAGGATGCTGAGAAGACCGCGCATCACCACAAGCCTGCGCAGCATGCGAAGGCGCATGCGCACAAGCCGACGCAGCATGCGAAGACAACCCATATCGACCGCTCCGGCAAGGCGCGCAAGGGCATGGCTTCGTATTACAACGGCAAGGGCAGGAAGATGGCCGACGGCAAACGCTTTGATCCGCAGGCGAAGACCGCGGCGAGCAAGACGCTGCCGCTGGGCACAAAGGCGCGTGTCACCAATCTCGAAACCGGCAAGAGCGCCACCGTTGAAGTGCGCGACCGCGGCCCGTATGTCGACGGTCGCATTGTCGATGTCACGCCCAAGGTGGCCCAGGATCTCGGCATGAAGAAGGAGGGCGTGGCGCCGGTTGAGGTCAAGCCGGTGGAATTGCCACCGCCTGATGCTACCGAGGCCCAACGCTAGTGCGCACTGGTCGCTACGAGTGTACGTGCCACTGCAGCCGGGATTTCAGCCTTCGGCTTTCAGATAGCACGTGCCGAAGCAGTCGGCCCGGCCATCGCCGCGAAAGCTGCCGCTCAACTCGACGATGAGCCTTCCTTCCCTTTCCCGCGCCGTGAGTGCCGGAGCGCTCTCCCACTCTTCGCTGCGGTAGACGAGCTTGCACAGGCAGGCCTGATAGCGATTGCCATCGCTGCGGCTGACGGTGCCCTTGGCCAGGAAGCGCAGCGTCGCTTCGCCCTGTGGCTCGCGGTCCGCATTGGCCATTGCTTCGATTTCATACATTCCCGAGGGGCCGAGCGGCTTCAAGGCGAGCCGGAGCGATATCGATCCGTTGCGATGCGGCGCCCGGATTTGCAGTGGCGCGACGCAGCGGCGCGTGTAGCCGGCGCCATCCGACGCGTCCCGCTGCGCTACGCCGATGCCGGCATTCCAGAAGTGGCGCGCCTCGGCAAGGTAGACGTTGCTGGCCAGGAAGCGGCCACTGCTCGCAGGCTGAACCGTGCGGCCATCATGGTTGTAGAAGCGCACCGGATCGATGCGGGCAAAGATGTCGCCGATGCTTACCAGCAGCTTGGAGGCATCGTTGTAGCAGTGCCGCAAGCCGGCACGGTCGACGTAATGATTGCCGGTCGAAACGATCTGGTCGCCATGGGAACCGAATTTTGCGAGGAGATCGGCAAGCAGCGTATTGCCCGGCCCGAATACTGCGGCCGCTACGCCGCTGGTAATGTCATCAATGACGACTTCATTCTCGAAGTAGTTGCCCGTACAGACAAAACCCATGAAGCCCTTGCGGAACACGGAAGGACCGCCATAGACGTGGTTGCCCTGGAATAGCAGGCCGGCTGCGGTGTCGAACTCGAGCACGCTCTGCGTCGCCCCGCTGATGTAATTCTGCTGGAACAGGATATCGGTCGCCTTGTTGGCCGACGGATCGAAAAGCCTCACCACATGCCGCGGCAGCCTGAGGCGATGGTCGTCGGCGCCGCCGAACCAGTTGCCGATGAAGCGGTTGTTCACCATGGAGCCATTCGGCATCGCTGCGCCGCCAGCCCCCGGTGTGGCGATCAGCAGGTCGGCATCGTTTGCGCCGAAGATGCGGCAGCCCGACACCCGGCCATAAAAGGCGCGCCATGCCAGCGCGACGGCTTTCAAGTTCGCGGCATTGACTACCAGGGACTCGAGTTCGCAGCCTTCATCCGCCGTCGCCGGGACATTGGCGGCATAGCTGGCCGTGGCAAGGAAGTAGCCCGGATCGCCGCTGTTGATGGCTTTCAGCACGGCGGCGCCTTCGCCCTGCAGCCGCACGCCGGGCTTCAGCGCCAGGTTGGAAGCGAGATAGGTGCGTCCTCCCGGGAAGTACACCACGCCGCCCGCCGGACAGCCGTTGATTGCCGCCTGCAGGCTGCGCGTGTCGTCGGTCCTGCCATCGCCCACCGCGCCATGGGCCAGCACATTCACGCCGGCCGCAGCCGGCCCCTGTGCTCGCGCGCCTGCTGGTACGAGCGCGGGCAGCGCAGCCAGCAGGGCGAGGCTGCGACGTCGCTCGTTCATCACCCGCGCCGTCACGCTGACTGGCGCAGATACCTGCGAAACACGATGTGACGCAGCGATACCGGGGCGACGAATACCATTGCCCGGGCCAGGCCGTCCGCCAGCGAAGCCAGCGTCGACTTGATGCCGTTCTTGCGCAGGAACCATTGCAGGGCGATCTCGGATTTGGCATACCCGATGCCGCCGCGACGGGTCACCATGTCGCGTCCTGCACGGGCGCGCACCACGACATCCGGCATGTTGGCTACCCGCGCGCCGGCGGCGACCGCCTTCGCCCATAGGGCATAGTCTTCCTTCAGCGGGATGTCCGGATAGCCGCCGATCCTCTCGATGAAGGATTTGCGATAGCAAACCGTCATGTGATTGAAGGGATTCCTGCGGCGCAGAAAGCGGCGTATGTCGGCGGGCTGGCACGGCACCTTCCTGACGCCGGTAACGGCCAGCGTCGCCGGGTCGCATTCCTGGATCTGGCCGCCGACGATATCGAGCGCGCCGCAGCTGATCGCCGCCCATTGCAGCGCCGCCCTCCCCGGAAGACAAAGGTCATCCGCATCGAAGCGAAACACCCATTCCGAGCGGCAGTGCGCCAGTCCGGCGTTCAGTGCCCGAGCCAGCCCAACGTTTTGCGGAAGCGGCACTTCTCTTATCGGCAGCGCGTCGCGGTACGAAGCGATGACGGCTTCCAGTTCGGCGCCTATCGGGCCATCCTTGACCATCACTACCTCGCGGATGTACTGCAGCTGGCGCACCAGGGAGCCGAGGGCTTCGGAAAAATAGACGGGATCGTCCTTGCGATAGACAGATATCAGTACGCTAAACATGCTTTTCCTCGCTGGTGAAGGCGGGAACACCGCTCCCGCCGGACTCGTGAATCGAAGCCTCGCCGCGCTGCGTTGGCTGCGGCCGCCTTTCCTTCTGCAGGCGGGTCGCAACGCTGCGCGCAACCTCCCACTTCAGGGAACGCTTTCTCTGCGTGCGGGCACGATGCCGCTGCTTGATCAGGTGAAGCGGCTTTTCAGGCAAGCGCGGCGCAAAGAGGTAGAAGCCGGACACACAGCGCTCGCCGCCGAGCCGGGTCCAGAAGCCGTCGTAATCGAAGCTGACTTCATGCGCCAGGGCACCGTGCCTGGAAAGCTGGCGGTCATTGCCGACTGCGGCGATCGCCTCGACCTGCAACGATGCGGCCAGGCCTTCGAGCGCGGCCAGCAGCAGGTAAGCGGGCGGGGTGTCGCAGAACACCCTGGTGCTGTGCCGGATCTGCTCGAAGCAGCCGCGCGCGCCCTGAACATTCGTGATCAGCAGCGCCTGGCCGCAATCGCGCCGCAGGAACGTCCCCTGGACCAGCGTAGCCGTCATCATGTACAGCAGCGCATCCCCACATCGGAATTCCAGGCGCATCTCGCCTTCGAAGTCATGGCCTCCGCGCGGAAAGGTCAGGACAATCGCATAGTCGCCTTCGGGCGAGGTGCGGCGCCATAGCAGCTGCCCCTCATCAAAGAGCCGGTGCAGGAAGCTCGTACGAAAGAGGCGCGCCAGGCTGGCGTAATGGTTGACCAGCATGGCAAGCCGTTCTTCGCGACCAAGGTTCGCCGCCAGATAGTTCACGTGCAGGTACTTGAACAGCACCAGCGGCCGCCGCCGGAGAAGGCGGACATTGCCGCTGCCTGCCATTACGCGCAGCAGGCGCAGATGCCCGGTCAGATCGAGGAACAGGCACATGACGCGCAGGCAGCGCGCCAGCCGGCGCAGCCTGATGCCGGCCGCGACGGCTGCCCTGCTCAACGCATTGCCGGCCGCGGCGATTTCGTGGCCATTCGCATAACGCGGCTCGCAGTGCGAATGCGGCTTCATGGCGCGCCTCCGTGATCGCACATTGCCCGCCGTTGGCCCCGCATCGCTGCCTGCACCCGGCAATTGATGCGATACGAGCATGGCGCCGATATGAACAGCACCGGCAGCAGATAGCTCACGCCAGCGCCAAGAGCGCCCCAGGCGCCCACGAGAAAGGGCAGGATGCATGGCGTGATGAGCGCAATGATCAGCGAGGAAACAAGCAACGGCTCGCGCTTCTGCGCCCGCGCAAAGACCGCCACTGTCAGGATGTATTGCTGCAGCACGGCTGCAAGCAGCAGCACCGCCAGGGTCGTCATGGCTGGGATGCGCGCGCCAAGGGCGGGATCCACCTCCTTGAGCAGGGTCACGAGCAGCAGCGCCGCGCTTCCCGCCAGAATGGCCACCGCCAGCGCATTGCGCTTGGTCGAGCGGAACAGCGCACGCAGCTCGTCATGGCGCTGGCCTGCCGTCAGCGAGGAAATGAGCGGCACCTTGCAGTTGAGCCAGACGCTCATGAATCCCGCGACCGAATTGGCGATCGACAGGCCGAGGCCGAAACGGCCGGCCGCCTCGGCGCCCTGAAAATGAAATACGGCGGGGTTGAACAGGTTCAGCACGAGCAGGGTGCTCAGCGTCGAGATCGCGTACTTCCACTGGAACGGCCACACCTGCGCTTTCCAGTCCCATGCCCCCCGGTTTGCGCGTGCCGCCGCAGCGAGATGGTGGAACAGCTTGTGGAAGCGGCGCAGATATATCGCAAGAGGCACCGCGAACAGCAGTCCGGCCGAAGCCACCATGCCGTACAGCGCGCCGCCGGCCAGCATGATGATCCACATGGCGACGGTGCCCGAGACCAGTCCGGCCAAGCGCGCCCGGGCCACCAGCTCGACTCTGCCCAATCCTTCGAGCGTGCCTTCGACCGAAAGCAGCAGGATGCGCAGCGTCGTCAGCAGGCATACGAGGAGCCAGGGAAGGAGCCAGTCGCCGCGCGCGATGCGACCGTCGCTGCCAAACAGCCAGTATCCCGTCACAAGCGCGAAGACGAGAAAGGCCATGGCCAGCGCCAGCACCCGCGGCGCCGCCTGGCCCAGCAGCGCGCCGACGCGCGCGCGTACCGCCGTATCCGCGGACAGCGTCTCGGCGCCATCCGGCAGGCGCGAAAGCTGTGCCCCTTCACGTGCCACCCATTGCGTGATCGTGTAGGAAAAGCCGAAGTCAAAGACGATATGCAGCCCGAGCAGGGTAAGGAAAGTGAAGTACAGACCCTGCTGCGTGCCGTCCAGGAAATGCACGATGAACAGCATCGTCACTGCATTCGAGCCCAGCATCCATATCCTGTTGATGAGCGTGTAGCCGATGGCCAGGTCGATGTCGGCCCGGCGCAGCAGGCGGCGCAGCGGCTGCATGAGCATGATCGTTTGCATGGTCGATTCCGGAAATGGGCGTTCTTGACCGAGCCGGGCGCTTCAGGCCGGGTTGCCGCGCGCCTCGGGCGCCAGTCCGAGCATGACCTTCGGATCGAAGCACCAGTGGCCTCGCACCAGGCGCGTGTAAAACACCATGTAGACCCCGACCTGTGCCGCCACCAGGAACAGCGCCGACATGCCCGGGCCGAGGATGACGGCCGCCGCGGTGAAGAGCATGGTCCACGGCGCGATGACCAGCACCACCGCCGCATTGCGCATCCATGGCTGGGTCGCGCGGCGCGCCACCTTCTGGCAGATGAAGCGACGGTAGACCAGCATGTGCAGATGCAGGCGGTCTGGAATGGCGGGACTCATCCTGCGCACCATCTTCTTGCGGTAAATGCTGTACAACACCTCGATCACCGGGTAGGCATAGATTGCAAGCACCTGCCATGCATCGATCGATGCATTGCGCCGGATCGCCAACACCGCGACTTCGGCGCACCAGAAGCCGAGCACATAAGCGCCGCCGTCGCCCATGAACAGCTTGCCGCGCGGGTAGTTCACCAGCAGGAAGCCGAGCGCGGCGCCCATGCCGAGCAGGGACAGGTTGACGATGAGCGCATCGCCCGCCTGCCATCCGAGAAGCGCCATCCCGGCCAGCATGACGACCACGGTGCTCGCCGCGATGCCGTTGAAGCCATCGATGATGTTGACCGAATTGGTTACGCCGACCACGGCGAACACCGTGACCGCAATCGCCGCGGGCGCATAGGCCAGCAGATCATCGATCAGCCACAGGTCGACCCTGGGCATCACCGCTCCGACGGCCCAGGCTGCAAGCATTGCCCCGCCCGCAGTAAAGAACAGGCGCGCACGCACGCTGACCTTCTTTGTCGCGTCCTCGATCAGCCCGATCATGAAAACCGGTAGCGCCGAGAGCGACATCCAGAGCGCACCGCTCATCACTTCTTCCGGCACGACGTCCGCATGCAGGAACCGGATCCAGGCGAACCCGCACACCATGCCCAGCATCAGCGCGAGTCCGCCCACGCGCGGAACCGGGACGGTATGGAATTTCTGCTTTCCGGCCAGGTCGCAATCAAGACTGAGAGCGCCATGCCAGTTCTGCGTGACGACGATGAGGCGGCTGGTGAAGAAGCTGACCAGCGCCGCAACCAGCGCGCCTTCGATGAATGCTGTGATATGCATCATGAGATCCTCATTCGAAAATTCGCTTGGCTTGCGAGTCAATGACGCGACGTTCCCGCGCGGACTGCGCCGCGTGGGCGCCTGCTGCATGAAGTCGCGCCTTGCAAACAATGTAATGGCCGCTTCGCGTCTCGAAAATGTGGACTTGGTTATCGATGAAGCAGCACGCTAACGGATCATCGGTCCGCTTTATTGATGAACGATGCGTGTCCCCGGCATGCGGGACGATTGATGATTTCGTCCGCGATGCGGCGGCATGTTTCAGGAGATCTCCAGGAAAGCTTCAATTGTCCGCGCCGCGGCGTGCAGGATGCGGCCCGGAGGGACGCACTGCGGGATCATGTCGATCGGCGCGGCATGGAACGCGGCAAGGGGACGGGAAGCGGCGCGTGCCGCAGATGCAGGAAGCCCGGATCGCGGCGCAGCGACGATCCGGGCCTTTTGATGCAGGGTTTTTTCAGCCGCCGCGGGTACCGAGTCAGTATGCAGGCGTCAGGCCTTCGAGTTCAGCGCCGTCAGCACAGGCATCCAGTGACGCCGGTATGCCGCGCCGCCGAAATGCTCTTCGAACATGCGCAGCGCGGCATCGGAATAGCTATCGAAATGCGCCTCGATGTCGCGGATCGCCGCAGCGATGTGTTCCGTCGCAATCTGTTCACGGTCCAGCACCACGCCGGCGCCGTACGCTCGCACATGCGGCGCGAAAGCGTCCAGTTCCGAGACGATTACCGGGACGCCATAGCGCAGGGAATCGGGCGTGACCCCGGATTGATTGTGCGGCACGCTGTAGATGTTCACGGTACACAGCGCATGCCGCATCAGCTCGTCCTTGTCCGCGGAGGTCTTGCTGTTCTCGGTCGGGAAAAAGGCAATGTCGCCTTCGCGCCCGGCCAGTGACAGCAGGACCTTGCTCGCGACTCCCTCGAAGAAATCCAGGCAGCGGTGGGCAGAGCGCTTGCCGAGGTAGACGACGGCATCGTGCGCTGGCGCATGCGCTTCACCGGGGGGCGTGAAGATAAGCGGGGCATAGCGCATCGCATGCTTCTTGCTGTTTTCGCTGTTTGGCGTGATGACCATGTCGGCGAAGCGAAGGAATAGGCACTCGTACAGGGAAACGACGTGCGAGTAGATGAAGGGATCGCCCTTGCGCAGTCGCTGGCGCAGCCCGCCAGGCTCGTGGCAGACGGCGACGATATGCACCTGCCGGTTCAGCAGGCGTATCAGCGGCAGGAGAAGGTAAGTGATGCCGACTGACCAGAGGATCAACGCAGTGCATTCTTTACGCGCCACGCACAGTAGCAATGCCAGCGGCGAATATCTTTCGGTGGCTTGCTGTCCGGGCGCAAGCTTCGGATGCGCAATCGTTCGGACGCTGGTCGGGCCGTGGCGGCCGGCATAATCGGTGAGCGCTTCGGAATGCTCCATCAGGCCGTAACGCGGCCGGTCGACAATGGAAAGGATCATGCCTTGCTCCTGGAAAGTGACAGACGGGTGTCGAGCGTGGAGGCGATCAGGCCGACCGCCAGGAATCCGGACAGTTGCCACTTGGGCGCCAGGAAGATGGCGTTGGCAAGCAGCGTGTAGACAATGGTCACCTGGCTCGTTCTGAGCGCATAGCGTGCAAACCTGCGGTGCGCCGCATGAAAGAGCAGCGCAATCCAGAGCAGGGCACCGATGATGCCCAGGTCAAGCATGGCTACGCCGATCGCGGAGAACGGCTGCACGATCCAGCCGCTTCCATCGAGACCGTGCAGCTGCAGACCATAGGAAATCGCATCGGCCCAGCCTGCGGCGCTGTGATAGGGAAAGAAGGAAAGCGGCGCCGCCTGGAGGAAGGCAGCGTAATTGGACAGCGTCCGCCAGGAGCCGTATTTCTCGAGAGAGTCGCGGATGAAGGACAGGTCCAGCGTGCCATAGACCAGGAAGGAATAGCCGCCCAGGATGATGGCGACGGCGAACAGCGCGGCCAGCATTCCGGTTGCCGGCCCGGTCCCATCGAAGCGGGAGCCGCTTCCCGCAATCAGGCGCCGCATGCCCAGGAACGCATATATCGCGGCAAAGACGCAGGCTTGCTGGAAGAAGGTGCTGGCGCGTATGAGCAGCATGGCGCCGAGGATGCAGGCACTGGTGCCGCATACCAGCCTGCGCGCGAAGAAAACGTGCACCATCGCCAGCGCGAAAAGCATTTCGGCGGCGAATGAGGGCTCCATCGAAAATGCCGAGGCGCGCGCAAACATGCGTTCGTAGGTCATGAAGCCATCGAGGAAGGGAGCGAAGATCCGGTTCGAAAGACCGGGCAACAGGGACTGGATCACGCATGCCGCGAAGATCAGGCGTGCGGCACAGCCGCAGAATTCATCGATGTCGATACGCATGCGCTGCGTGTCCAGCAGCAGGAATGGCATGCATAGCACGATGAGCGAGATCAGCAGGTTCGCGTTCATGCTGAAGCCATGCAACGCCAGCACGGCAAGCGCGAAGCCGAGCCCCGCCATCAGCTTCAGCGGGCTGGCGCAGGCGAGGAAGGGCGCCAGCGTGCGTATGGAATGGTCCGCCGTGCCGGCGCTCGGGATGGAGATTTCCTGCAGCAGAAATGCCGCGGTCCACAGGTAGGTGCGCGCTCGGCCGCGCGCGCGGGACAGTATTGCCTTCGTCCGGCTCTTCGTGGATGAAGCGCGCATCGTTGCGACCATCGCCGGCTCCCTGTTTCCGCTCAAACGCTGGTGGCGCCGTATTGCCGGTTGCTGTAGCCATACTGCGGATACCGCATCCGACAGTCGTTCATTACCACGCCGGCCAGATGCGCGCCGGCCTGGTTCAACTGCCGGGTCGCTTCTTCGATTTCCGCGGAAGTGGTGACGCCGCTGCGCACGATATGGAAGGTGGCGGCAGCGCCCGCCGCGACCGTCAGCGCATCCGACACCAGCAGCACGGGCGCGGTGTCGACGATCACATGGTCGTAGCGCGCGCCCTCCTGCAGCAGCAATCGATGCAGATTCTCGCTGGCCAGCAGTTCGGCCGGATCACGCGGCAGCGCGCCGGTGGGAATGAAGTCGACGCGCTCGAGCACCTGCCTGCGGATCGCATCCTTGCCTTCCAGGCTGCCCTCGAGGTACTCGGCCAGGCCGAGCTCGCGTGGCACACCGAAGGAGCGATGCAAATACCCGGTGCGCAGGTCGGCGTCGATGAGCAGCACCTTCTTGCCGACCGAAGCCAGTACCCCGGCCAGGTTCGCCGCAACGAAGGACTTGCCTACCCCTTCCGTAGGTCCGGTGATGACGATGATGTTGTTGCTGCAGTTACGCAGGGAGTGCTGCATCGCTGTGCGGAAGCGGCGCAGGCTTTCGATCGCGTTGTCGTCCGGAGTGACGTGCTGCAGCAGCGTTGGCATGTGCGCATCGCTTGCCGCCAGCCCGTGCGCGGAAAGCGCGCGCTGCTTCGCGCTGTGCGGAATGGCGACGCTGACGGTCAGGCCGAATTGCCGTTCCACTTCGGATGGGCCATCCACCTTGCCCGTGTAGATCTTCCTGGCGCTTGCGGCGAACAGGCCCAGCAGCAATCCCGCGGCGGCGGACGCGGCAAGGATCTGGCCCGGCCTCGGCTGCGTCGGATTGACCGGTGTCTCGGCCGCATCGAGCAGGCGGACATTGCCTATCCTGCTGGCCGAAGCCAGCCGCAACTGCTGCGCCGTGGCCAGGACCGAGGTGTATACGTCGGTGTTGACCTTTACATCGCGGCTCAGGCGCACGACTTCCTGCTCTACCGCCGGCAGATTGCGGATGCGCCGGTTGACATCGGTCATTTCCTGGTTGAGCGAGCGGATCTGCTGGTTCGCCGCAAGCATGTAGGGATGTTCTTCTGTGAATCGCGCGGACAATTCCTGCTTGCGCTGCGTGAGTTCCATCATTTTCGTCTGTGCCGTTACCGACAATTGCAGCAGTCCCTTGGCTTCCTCTCCGAGATCGATCGTGCCGAGCCGGTGACGCAGCCGGTTCAGGTTCGCTTCCGAGGATTCCAGCGACAGCTTCAGTTCCGGCAGCTGCCGATCCAGCACGGCAAGCGATTTCTCAGCGCCTTCCGCCTTGCGGTCTTCGTTCTGGCGCAGATACTGGCGCGCGACTTCATTGAGCACCTTTGCAGTACGCTGCGCATCGGTGCCTTCCAGAGCGACGCTCACTACGCCGGACTGCTTGCCCCTTTCGGCTATCTTCAGTGCGCGCTGCAGCGCCTCGATGCTTTCGAGCCGCGCTTCGCGCCTGAGAACGAAGTCGACACCGGCGCGTCCGTGCAGCTGCCGCACCAGCAGGTCGATGCCGCCCTGGTTTGTATCCCAGTGCATCGGCATGCCGACGCGTCCGGCAAGGCGCATCGCGCCGTCTTCATCGATCAGCGTGTAGCTTTCATCGTGGCCTGCGGTCAGCGTGAAGCGGCGGCCTTCGAACGCGGCAGGCACCCGGAAATCGCTGACGACGATGCGCTCGGCGCCCCATGCATAGCCGCCGTGGCCAAACAGCCCGGGCTTTAGCAGATCGTGTTCGTCCTTTGCCAGCCGCGCTCCGATTAGCGGGAAGCGTTTCGGTTTCGCTTCAAGCGACAGATCGAGTTCATCGACCGCGCGGGCAAGCACCATGCGCGAGCGCAGCACTTCAAGTTCGGGCGCGGTTGCGCCATGCAGATCCAGCGTCCTGCTCAATTCGCCAAGCATGCGGTCCGTCGGCTGCGGCTGGTCTTCGATCTGGATCAGGACGCTGGCCTGGTACACCGGGGCGGCGAAATACGCATAGGCGCCGCCGATCAAGGCGCTGATGCAGACGCTGCCGGCAATGAGCAGCTTGCTTGTGCGGGCAGCCGTGAACAGCTTCTGATAGTAGCCCGCGGCGTCAGGCGCAGATTCGTGCAGCGCCGGCACTTCGTGGACGGCCACAGCAGGGCGAGCTGCCGATGTGATGGGCTTCAGGGAGCGGTCATTCTGCATAGTGCTGCACCGTTGGATGATTTCATTGCCCGCGTAGCGCTGCGGCCGCCAGGTGGCAGGGGACATCTGAATCTTAGTGGCGATGGCTTGCTGCAATAAGGCGAATCTCCTTATCGAAATCCGCTGCCGCTCGGATCCATTAATCTGCTTTAAGGTCGTGGAAGGAAACGCAGCGCATGGGCCGCGGAGCCGCTATCGTGCGCGGGCGTGAAAGAGGAGGGGGCAGGAAAGCCGCCGGGCCGCGCGTCAGGGCAAGGTCCGGCGGAGGCAATCAGGCGGCGATGGAGAGATGCGGCATGGATTGGCCGTCAAGCGCGATGGCGTCATGCAGTGTGCGTGCGAGCCGGTTGGCGTCCGTGCTCGGGATTGACGAGGCAAGGTGAACCAGATGGAAGCAAGCGCTCGCGGCTGCGCTGCTGCGCAAGGGAAGGACGGCCAGCTCGCCGCGTACGATGGCATCGCGCACCTGGTAATGCGGCAGCCAGCCGAAACCGATGCCCTTGGCGAGTATCTTTTCTGCCGTGTCCAGGCTGCTGACCGTCCACAGGTTGCGAACAGGATGCGCACCGATCGGGGGCGCATCCTGGTTGGAGCCCACCACCACGCGGGTCTCGTCGTGGAGGTCCTCTTCCGTCAGCGGCGCATCCATCGCGAACAGGGAATGCGAAGGATGCGCTACGGGCAGATAACGTGTCTCAACCAGGACGTCTCCCTGCAGCTCGTGATGAAGCTGCCTGGTAATTGCAAGTTCGGCATTGCGCTCCTGCATGAACTTCGGAATATCGGTGGCGGGCAAGGCCAGCAGTGTGACCTTTGCCGCAGCCTCCTCGCTCGAATGGAGTTGCAATGCGGGCAGCAGCAGTTCCATCGGGAATGCATCGTCAACCACCAGCCGCAGCCGCGGACGCCATGACTTCTTCAGGCCCGCGGCGAATTGCTCCACCTGGATCGCTTGCTGCAGCAATGATTCGACGCGGGCCACGAGTTGCCTGCCGGCTTCGGTGATCCTGGACCTGCGTCCTTCGAGTTGCAGGATGGGAAAGCCGACGTGTTCTTCGATCTTCGTCAGCGCATAGCTGATCGCCGGCTGGCTGACATGCAACTGCTCGGCGGCGTGCGAATAGCTGGTGCTGCGCACGACGGCGACGAGCATGTTCCATTGCTTGAGACTGATGTGTGAATTGGGAAGCTTGCTTCCTGCTTCCGGTGCCGACTGTGCTGTTACGGACCGGTCCGTGTTTTCTGGCATGAATTGTTCAATCATTTTTTTTCCAAACATGTTTTAGTGCTACGCAATGTCCGGACTTGCCGACGGTCTGCTGCCGCCGTGCGTGCCCTCACAATCCCCTGCCATACGCCGTGAGCTTTGCGGCTCGCGGCCAAGCGTTTCAACATGAACAGCGCGTTGAAAGCGTGTATCCGCGTTCGTGCTTCTATTGTCCGTGCGACGCCTCCTTTTCCGTATTGATGACGAGTCGGACTCTCTGCAACCGGGTGTCGCTGAGGTCAGTCATGACGCACAAGGCCAAATCTGAGCCTTGTAACTGGTAGCGGAGAAATCTGGCTTGTAGGTTAAAAGAGGCGATAAACGGTCTCAATGGGCGCTTAGTTAATTGTTAAATGCGCTTGATACGTCTCAAGCCTTTGGGATCTTTCGCAATATGGCCTCGCAATGTATGCCTTTTACCGCGCTGCGCATCGATGATTGTTTCTTTCGCGGCGCGACAAGGACAGACGGCCCGAGCGGCCTTGCAGAAAGGATTGCCTCACGATGAGTGAGTGCGTCGGCTGCGATGCGCGTCTCTGAGGTAAAGACCGTGGGGGCACGGTTTGACGCACGGCAATTGGGGCTGCGGGCCTGCGTGGCGGCGCAGCCCGCTGCCGGGGTGAACTGATGTCAGACCGAAGAGCCAGAGGCCGAGGTCATGGAGGCCGGGGTCCCGCCCGGGGCAGAAGTCCGGATTGGCCCGGCATGGACGATGTCGGCAACCCTGGGTTTCGAGAGCGCTGTGCGCCAGGGTGAAATCAATCGCATCTCCAATGCCAGCATGAGTGCCGAGAGAAGAAGAGCGACCAGAAACGCGGCGCCGGTGAGAGCGTTGTCCGTCATCGGCGATGGGCCATGCGGCACGAGCCCCAGCAGTCTCAACAAAGGTTCATGAAACAGATAAAAGGGATACGAAAGTTCCCCAAGTAGACGATCGACACGCAGATCATGTGTGGCTCGGTACATCGCGGGAATGACAAGGGCGGCGAGGAACGGCGCGACTAGCGTATCGATCTCGATATGGGTATAAGGAATCGGAAATATGGGCTGATGGGACAAGGCGAGCATGGGAAGCATCATGGCCAACGCATAGGCAGCCGGACGCGCCAGTTTCCGCGGCCAGCGCGCTGTCCAATCCAGCGCGCCGCGCCAGCGCCACGCGAGTGCTCCGGCCAGAAAGCATTCGCTGGCCGCCATCAGCGGCGCATGCGTGTTGTAGGGCACCAGGCGCAGCAGCAGGCCAAACGCCATCAAGGCGATGAGCTTTCGATCCGAAAGGCGGAGCAGCCATGGGGCCAGCAGGTAGAAGGAAAGCTCCACGCCCAGGCTCCACGCCGGGCCGACAAGGAGTTGCGAGGATGAGGGAATGTTCAGCCCGATCATTGTGAGCTGGGAGAGCGTCAGCCCGAATGCCATTCCGATACCGGCGGAGCTTCTGGCGTCCGTGGGAGGCGCAAGCGCGTCCGGGCTTGATGCGATGGATGGTTCCTGCAGGGAAAACAAGGCCTGAACGGCGATTGCGATGAGGCAGGCTGCCGCATAGGCCGGATAAAGACGGCAGTAACGTGCCACATGGAACATGCGCCACCATGCCGGGCCGAGCTGCTCAGGCGTATAGCGGGTGGCAAGAACCATCTGGATATAGAAGCCGGAGATCACAAAGAACACATACACCGCCGCGATGCCGGATATCCATGAGAATCCACCGGATGACATGGCGTGCTGGAAGAACACGGCAAAGGCGAGAAGCAGTCGAAGCAATCCCATTGGTGTCCCCTGATGCCATTGGCTGATTGGCCCGCGCTCCGCCCGGCCCCGGCTTCGAAAGCCGGAGCGGCAGTTGGCGGCAGAAAGCGCAAGCGGCATGGCGCTCGCAGACGCGCGCATCATGCTTGTTTCACGACTCGTAGTGTCCCGGGGAAGGCGTTCAGAAAAAATTCAGGCTTATTGATATGTCGATGACCGGGCGTGCTTGTATTTGCGCGCTTTAAGCAATTCTCCGAAGAAATGGGCAGTTGCTGAAGCGGAAAACACGCGCGACCGCCGAGCGACCGGAGGCAAACACCGGGGCCCGGCGCATCGGCTGATGGCGCACGATGTGCGCCGGGTCACTTATTGGACGGCAACTCATTCCGCGAACAGGTCCGGCCCAAATACCTCGTAATGGATGCGCGGCTCCTTGATGCCGCGCGCAATCAACCCGTCATGCTGCAGGCGCATGAAGGGAATCGGGCCGCAGATGTAGTAATCCGCGTCGGGCAGCATGACGCGGTCCTCGATTCTGGCCAGGTCGACGATGCCGGCATAGTCGTAATCGCTTCCTTCGCTGTCTGCGGGCAGCGGATGCTCGTAGAAGATGATGGTGTGAAAGTTCGGATGGCTCGCCGCGGTCTGCTGCAGATGATCCTTCATTGCATGCACCGCGCCGTTGCGCGCGCCATGCACGAAGACCACGTCCCGGCCCGGCGACTGCAGCACCCGGTTCAGCATGCTGATCATCGGGGTCAGGCCGACGCCGCCGGAGATCAGCACCACCGGCGTGGTCGCGTTCACGTCCACATAGAAGGTGCCATGCGGCGCGGCGACCTTGATGTGGTCGCCGACCTGGACCTCGTCATGCAGCAGCGTTGATACGTAGCCCGCCTGGCTGGAATCGGCCCCGCCTTCGCGCTTGACCGAGATGCGGTAAGTCTTGCCGTTGGGCGCGTCCGACAGGCTGTACTGGCGGATCTGCTGTAGCCCGAGCCGCGGCACCTGCAGCGCCACGCTGATGTACTGTCCGGGCTCGAAGCCCACCACCGGCTTGCCGTCTGCCGGCTCGAGCAGGAAGGAAGTGATCACTTCACTCTCGGGCTGCTTGGCGCGCACGATGAAGTCGCGCCAGCCGGCCCAGCCGCCGGGCTTGTCGCAGGTTTCCTCGCGCAGGCCGGATTCCATGCCCATCAGGATATCGGCCAGGTTGCCGTAGGCCTGGGCCCAGGCCGAGATGATGTCCTCGGTGGCCGCGTCGCCGAGCACTGCCTTGATCGCCCCCAGGAGATGTTCGCCGACGATCGGATATTGCTCCGGCCGCACATCCAGGCTCACATGCTTGTTGGCGATGTTCTTCAGCACCGCTTCCAGGCAGGCCGGATCGTCGATGTTGGCCGCATAGGCATACACCGCGCGCGCCAGCGCTTCCTGCTGCTCGCCGCGCTGTTGATGGCGCATGTTGAATACGTTCTTCAGCTCCGGATGCGCCGACAGCATGTCGCGGTAGAAATGCTTGATGATGTCGTAGCCGTGTTGCGCCAGAACCGGCGCGGTAGCCTTGACGATTTCCTTCGTGCGGGGTGTCAGCATGGCGATTCCTCCTGGTCGTAGTCATGCGCCCATGGACGGGGCGGGTCGGCATTGGACGGTGCGCACTGCGCCGGGTTCTCTACCGCGTAGCGAGCTTGCCCATATACAATGCGCGCTCCATCAGGGGGGACGATAAGCATGCATAACGATGAGCAGCCGGGCCGCATCGCGCGATTCACCAGTCCATGGCTGCGCCGCAAGCGTCCGCGCGCGCTTGTGGCCGCGCTGGTGCTCCTGTCTTCGCTGACGGGCTGCGCGCTGTTCTTTCCGACCAAGGACCATCTGGACGTCGTACGCGTGGCGTCAAACTGTCCGACGCGCGCCGATACGTTGCTCGTCTTCCTGCCCGGCCGCTACGACGCGCCGCAGGATCTTGTCGACCACGGCTTCATCGAGGCGCTGCGCGCGGCTGGCGTGCATGCCGACGTCGCTCTGCCGGACCTGCATTTCGGCTATTACCTCAATCGCAGCGCGGTGGACCGCCTGCGCGAAGACATCATCCTGCCTGCCCAGCGCCAGGGTTATCGCCACATCTGGTTTGCCGGGATATCGCTCGGCGGCCTGGGGTCGCTTTTGTACCTGCAGCAGCAACCGGGCGTCATCGACGGCGCCTTCCTGATTTCGCCGTATCTGGGCGGGGACGCGATACACCGCGACATCGCCGCCGCTGGCGGACTGGCGCGCTGGAGCGGCGCATCGCCCAAGGCGGAAGACTTCGAGCGCGACTTGTGGCTCTGGCTGCGTGAGCACGCGCCGCAAGCCGGCAGGGCAGGGGAGCCGCAGCTATACCTCGGCTACGGCGCACAAGACCGCTTCGCCGCCAGCAATGCGCTGCTCGCGGCAGTGCTGCCGCCCGAGCACACGATGACGACCGAAGGCGGGCATGATTGGGCGCCGTGGCTGCGCGTATGGAAGGCGATGCTGGGGAAGGGCGCGCTGCCGGCCTGCACGGCACAGGAACAGCGTTGACCTGCCGGATTTGCCAAGCATGGCGGCGGCACGATGTCAATTCCCAGCTGCAACAAGATTTGCGCTAGCGCATGGATAAACGTTGCGAACGGCCGTCGGTTTGGGTATCGTTACAGCCCGTTGCAAGAAGGCACTTCCGGTATACCAAACTCATAAACCCCGCGTCGCCGCGCTGATGTCCCGCCCTGACGGCCCGCGGGACATGCCCGCGAAGCGCAGCCACAGAACTCATCATGCAGAAATCCCCCGTCAGCAAGGATGACGTGGTGCATGCGCCCCATGCGCCACTGACGGACTACTATCCGAGCGAAGACGCGCGTCGCGGCTGGGTCGCCGACATGTTCGACAGCACCGCGCCGGATTACAACCGCATCGAGCGCATCCTGGGCCTGGGCACCGGCCCATGGTACCGGCGCCAGGCCTTGCTGCGCGCCGGTCTTGCGCCCGGAATGCGCACCCTCGATGTCGGCGTCGGCACCGGGCTGGTGGCGCAGCAGGCGGTGGCCATCCTGGGCGATGCTGCGCTGGTGACCGGCGTCGACCCCAGCCCGGGCATGCTGGCCAACACCGTCGTGCCCGCCGGCGTGGCGCTGGTCGAGGGCAGGGCGGAACGCATTCCCTTCCCGGACAACAGTTTCGATTTCCTCAGCATGGGCTACGCGCTGCGCCATATCAGCGATCTGTCGCTGGCCTTTGCCGAATTCCATCGGGTATTGAAGCCTGGCGGCCGCCTGTGCATCCTCGAGATCACCTGCCCGGAAAAGCCGCTGCAGAAGCTGCTGCTGAAAACCTATGCCCGCCATGTCGTGCCGATGCTGGCGCGACTGGCCGCAAGAAGCGGCAACACCTCGGTGCTGTGGCGCTATTACTGGGACACCATCGAAGCCTGCGCCGTGCCCGCCGACGTGATGCGCACGCTCGAGGGCGCCGGCTTTGCCAGCGTGAAGCGGCATCTCGAACTGGGGATGTTTTCGGAGTACCAGGCGCAAAAGCCCTGAATACAGCGGCAAGCAAGACGACAAACAACGCGCCTTTCGCAAAATCCCATCATTGAAGACCTGACATGAGCATTGAAAATTCCGTAGCTTCCGGCGCCAACATTCAGCAGGAAGTCGCCGCGCTGATCGTTGAAGCCCTGAACCTGGATGTGGCGCCCGCCGACATCCAGCCCGACGAACCGCTGTACGGCGAAGGCCTGGGCCTGGATTCGATCGACATCCTCGAAATCGCGCTGGTCGTCTCCAAGCATTACGGCCTGCAGCTGCGCGCCGACAGCGAAGACAACCATCGCATCTTCAGCACGCTGCGCACCCTGTCGGATTACATCGTCGCGGCGAAACGGGCCGGCTGATGGCGCGCGCCGCTCGCCTTTTCCAGGTGGGCGCCGTCGCGGCGCTGGCGGTGGCCTATGCCTGCCTCGCGCATTACACCAACGCATCTAGCAGCCGCGCAGCCGGCGCCGCGCTGGCCTTGGCCCCGCTCGGCGTGGCGGCGCTGGCGGCCTGCGCGCGCGCCGGCTGGCGCGGCATGCCGGTGGCGCTCGCGCTTTCCGGCGGCATCGCGTACCTGTGGCCGTGGCTGATGTCGCATTACGGCATGCTGTACTGGATCGAGCATGCCGGCACACAGTGCCTGATCGGCTATGCCTTCGCACGCAGCCTGGCGCCCGGGCGCGAGCCGCTGTGCAGCCGTTTCGCGCGCATGGTGCATGGCGCGCTCGAGCCGGCTGTCGCTGCCTACACCCGTGGCCTGACCCGCGTCTGGGCGCTGTTCAGCTTCGCCATGGCCAGCATGTCGACCGCGCTCTATGTGGCCGCGCCGCTCAAGGTGTGGTCGGTGTTTGCCAACTTCATCACCGGCCCGCTGATCCTGCTGATGTTCGTCGGCGAATATCTGCTGCGCCGCCGCCTGCTGCCGCATATCGAGCACGCGAGCATCCTCGCCGGCATCGAGGCTTACCGCGCGTCACCGGGCGTGGCGCGCGAGCACTGAAACCTGTTTCTGATTTTTCGAATGCCGACCTTTCCACTGATTACGCATGACAGCCCGCAGCAGCTCATCGCCTGGCGCGACGGCGCGCCGATCACGGCCGCACGCTTTCTCGCCGACGTCGAGCGGGTGCGCGTGAGTCTGCCGGCCGGCGTGCACATGCTCAATGCCTGCGCCGACCGCTACCGTTTCATGGTCGGCCTGGCCGCGGCCATCACCGCCGGCAAGACCAGCCTGCTGCCATCGACGCAGACGCCGGAAATGATGCGCCACCTGCTGCAATTCGCGCCGGACGCCTTCTGCCTGGCCGATGTCGAAAAGGATGCGCACGGCCTGCCGGTGTGCCGCTTTCCCGATCTCGATGGCATGGCAGCCGTCGACGTCGGCAAATCGGCCGACCGCGCCGTGCCGCAGATCGATGCGACGCAATGCGTGGCCTATGTCTTCACCTCGGGCTCGACCGGCACGCCGCTGCCGCATGCCAAGCGCTGGGGTGCGCTGGTGGCCAATGTGCAGGCCGAAGCGCGGCTATGCGGCCTCGCCGATGGCCGCGCGCATGCCGTCATCGGCACGGTGCCGCCGCAGCACATGTACGGCTTCGAATCGACGGTGCTCATCGTCATGCAGAGCGGCAATGCGCTGGTGGCGGGCAATACCTTTTATCCGGCCGACATCTGCCGCGCGGTGGCCTCGGTGCCGCGGCCGCGCATGCTGGTGTCCACGCCCATCCACCTGCGCTCGGTGCTGAGCGCCGGACTGCCGCTGCCGCCGGTGGACCGGCTGATGTCGGCCACCGCGCCGCTGTCGCCGCTGCTTGCGCAGGAAGCCGAAGCCGCGTTCGGCGCGCCGCTGGTGGAAATCTACGGCAGCACCGAAAGCGGCCAGATCGCGCTGCGCGAATCGGTGCGCACGCAGGAATGGCAATTGTTCCCGGACCTGCGTTTCGTGCCGCGCGAAGGCGTGCACTGGGTCGAGGGCGGCCATGTCGAGACGCCGACGCCGATGAACGATGTCATCGAAATGACTGCGCCGCAGCGCTTCCTGCTGCACGGTCGCATGGCGGACCTGGTCAACATCGCCGGCAAGCGCAATTCGCTGGCAAATTTGAATCTCCAACTGAATGCGCTGCCCGGCGTGGTCGATGGCGCGTTCTACATGCCGGATGAGGAAGGCGCCGACGCGGTCACGCGCCTGGCGGCCTTCGTAGTCGCGCCCGGCGTGGCGGCTGCAGACATTCTGCACGGCCTGCGCCAGCGCATGGACCCGGTGTTCCTGCCGCGCCCGCTGGTATTCGTCGATGCCTTGCCGCGCAATGCCACCGGCAAGCTGCCGCGCGAAGCGCTGCGCGACATGGCTGCGACGCTGACGCGCACACGGGAAGGTCGAAACGCGTCGGAAGACGGGAGCGCAGCATGACGTCGCCGCTTGCCATCTCGATTCCCGCCGACCACCCGGCCTTCGCCGGTCATTTCCCCGGCATGCCTATCGTGCCCGGCGTGGTGCTGCTCGATGAAGCGCTGCATGCGATCGGCGTGGCCTTGGGGCGCGACATCTCGGATTGCCGCATCGCCTCGGCCAAGTTTCTCGCGCCGGTGCTGCCCGGCCAGGCGCTGGCGGTGGAACATGCGTTCGCCGCATCCGGCGCGCTGCGCTTCACCATCTGGCAGGACGCGCGCAAGGTCGCCACGGTTGCCTGCGACCCCGATGCGTCTTCCGCGCAGGCATAGCGACATGCAGACCTCGAAACCGGCCGACGCCGCCTGGCAGCACCGTCCCGAGCGCAGCAACATGACGATGCTGCGCATCATGACCTGGATCTCCCTGAGGCTAGGCCGCAGCGCGGGACGCATCGTGCTGCACGGCATTGCCGCGTATTTCCTCGCGTTCGCGCCAGCCAGCCGTGCCGCCTCGCGCGCGTACCTGACCCGCGCGCTCGGCCGCGCGCCGCGCACGGTGGACATCTACCGCCACATCTTTGTTTTCGCCGCCACCATCCACGACCGCGTCTACCTGCTCAACAACCGCTTCGATCTGTTCGACATCGAAGTCGAAGGCGATGCGCTGATGCGCGGAACGCTGGCCCCGGGCGGCGGCTTGTTCCTGATCGGCGCGCACCTCGGCAGCTTCGAAGTCATGCGCGCGCTCGGCCGGGAAAAAGCCGGTGCGCCGGTGGCCATGGCGATGTACGAGGAAAACGCGAAGAAGCTCAACAGCATGCTGGCGGCGATCAATCCGCAAGCCGGGCAGGAAGTCATCGGCCTCGGTCATATCGATTCGATGCTGAAGATCTCGGCCGCGCTCGATCGCGGCGCGATGGTGGGTGTGCTGGCCGACCGCGGCCTTGGCGGCGATGCCTATGCCAGCCTGCCGTTTCTCGGCGCCGAAGCGCCGTTTCCGCGCGGACCGTTCCGCATGGCCGCGCTGATGCGCCGGCCGGTGGTGTTCATGACCGGCCTGTACCTCGGCGGCAACCGCTACCGCATCCGTTTCGAGCAGCTTGCCGACTTCACCGACATGGCGCGCGGCCAGCGCGAAGCGGCGATCGACGCGGCCATGGCGCGCTATGCGGCGCTGCTGGACGCGCATTGCCGCGCGTATCCGTACAACTGGTTCAACTTCTTCGATTTCTGGCGCCCGGCCGGCGCGGCAAAGGACTCAGCATGATCGAGCGATACGCTTCCCACCTGGTTCGCGCCCTGTCGGCCCTGCTTCTGCTGACGGTCGTGAACGTGGCCGTTGCGGCGGAAGCCGCCTGGAACATCGACAGCCTGATGGCCGCGCTGGGCCGTGTCGGCATGGGCCGCGCCGACTTCACCGAGACCAAGACCATCGCCATGCTGGACAAGCCGGTGGAGTCCTCGGGCCAGTTGTTCTATGTCGCGCCGGACAAGCTGCAGAAGCGCACCGTCAAGCCCAAGCCTGAAGAGCTCATCATCGAAGGCAATACGCTGACCATCGACCGCGCCGGCCGCACGATGACCATGGCCGTGGACAGCGCGCCCGAACTGGCCGGCTTCGTCGACAGCATCCGCGGCACGCTCGCCGGCGACCGTAAAGCGCTGGAGCGCAGCTTCGCGCTCACGCTCGAAGGCCCGCCCGAGCGCTGGGTGCTGGAACTCAAGCCGCGCAATGAGCGCATGGCGCGCGCGGTCAGCGATATCCGCATCTACGGCAGCCGCGACGATGTCAAGCGCATCGAAACCCGCCAGGCCGACGGCGACCGCTCGGTAATGACGATACGCCGCGTCTCCGCGCAATGATTGGGCCGCTCCGCTCCGCGCGCGGTCGGGCGCTCGCGCTGTGGCTGACCTTCGTGCTGCTGTGCGCCGGCGTCATCCACGGCACGCGCTTTTCGGCGGACCTGTCGGCCTTCCTGCCGCAGTCGCCCACGGCCGAGCAACGGGTGCTGCTGGACCAGTTGCGCGACGGCGTGGTGGCGCGGCTGATCCTGGTCGGCATCGAAGGCGGCGACGCCGGCGCGCGCGCCGCGCTGTCGAAAGCGATGGCCGCGCGCCTGCGTGCTGATGCGGGCTTTGCCGCGATCAACAATGGCGAGCCCATCAATGCCGAGCGCGACCAGCGTTTCCTGTTCGAGAACCGTTATCTGCTGAGCCCGGCGGTGGAGCCCGAGCGCTTCCGCGCCGACGGCCTGCGCGAGGCGCTGTCGGCCACGATCGACCTGCTGGCTTCGCCGGCCGGCATGCTCGTCAAGCCGCTGCTGCCGCGCGACCCGACCGGCGAAACCGTGGCGCTGCTCGAAGCGATGGCATCGAACAACCGGCCGCGCAGCGCCGATGGCGTCTGGGTCTCGCGCGACGGCAAGACCGCGCTGCTCTTGGCGCAGACGCGCGCGGCCGGCGCCGACACTGATGGCCAGGCACAGGCGATGCGCAAGGTGGAAGACGCCTTCGCCGCCGCCCGCGCAAGCGTGCCGGGCGCCTCGGCGCTGCGGCTGGAAATGACCGGCCCCGGCGTATTCTCGGTGCGCTCGCGCGACACCATCGAAAGCGAAGCGACGCGGCTGTCCATCATCGGCTCCTGCATCATCATCGCGATGCTGCTGATCCTGTACCGCTCGCCGGTGGCGCTGGCGCTCGGACTGTTGCCGGTGGTCTCCGGCGCGCTGGCCGGCGTGACCGCGGTGAGCCTGGGCTTCGGCGTGGTGCACGGCATCACCCTCGGCTTCGGCACCACGCTCATCGGCGAGGCGGTCGACTATTCCATCTACCTGTTCGTGCAATCGCGCGCGCTGGCCGATGGCGGCGCCGATGCCAAGCGCGGCTGGATACGCGAATTCTGGCCGACGGTGCGGCTGGGCGTGGCCATTTCCATCGTCGGCTTCGCCTCCCTGTTGCTGTCGACCTTTCCCGGCCTGGCGCAGCTCGGCCTGTACTCGATCGCCGGTCTGGTCACCGCGGCGCTGGCGACGCGTTTCATCCTGCCGTATCTGCTGCCGAAGAATTTCCGCGTGCGCGATGTCGCGCCGCTGGGCCGAAGGCTTGCGTCCCTGGCGCAGCGTGCTCCACTGCTGCGCTTGCCGCTGGGCTTGCTGCTGATCGCCGCAGTCGCGCTGGTATGGCAGCACCGGCACGGCTTGTGGAATACCGAGCTGGCTTCGCTGTCGCCGGTGCCGCAGGCCGAGCAGGATCTCGATGCCCGCCTGCGCGCAAACCTTGGCGCGCCCGATGTGCGTTATCTCGTCTCGGTGTCGGCCGACAGCCGCGAAGCGGCATTGATTGCTTCCGAGCGCATTGCGCACCAGCTCGATGCCTTGGTCTCACGCGGCCTGCTCTCCGGCTATGAAAGCGCGAGCCGCTATCTGCCCAGCCTTGCGGCCCAACGCGCGCGGCAGGCGAGTCTGCCGGCCACGGGCCTGGACGATGCGCTGCGCCAGGCAGCCAGCGACCTGCCGGTGCGCGCCAGCCTCTTCGCGCCTTTCCTCGAGGATGTGGAGGCATCGCGTACCAAGCCGCTGCTCACGCGCGCTGATCTCGACGGCACCTCGTTCGCGCAGGCGGTGGATTCCCTGATGTTCGAGCGCGACGGCCGCTGGAGCGCGCTGCTGCCGCTGTCGGCCTCCGCGCAGGGCGGCGCGCTGCCGGTGGATGCGGTACGCGCGGCGCTGGACGCGGCCGGCGAGCCCGGCGCGGTGTTCGTCGACATGAAGACCGAATCGGACCGCATCTACGCCGGCTACCTGCGCCAGGCGCTGCTGTTGTCGGCTGGCGGCGTGGTGGCCATCGTCGCGCTGCTGCTGCTGGCCCTGCGCTCGCCGCGCCGGGTGCTGCTCCTGCTGCTGCCGCTGTCCGCTTCGGTGATCTCCATCGTCGCGATCCTGACCGCCTGCGGCGTGCGCATGACGGTGCTGCACCTGGTCGGGCTGCTGCTGATCGTCGCGGTCGGCTCGAACTATGCGCTGTTCTTCGACAATGCCGGCAAGGCAAAGGCGGGCGGCCCCGCGCCCGAAACCCTGGCCTCGCTGATGTTCGCCAATCTTTCCACCGTGGCCGGCTTCGGCGTGCTCGGGTTTTCGCAAGTGCCGGTGCTGCAGGCGATCGGCGCTACCGTCGGGCCCGGCGCGGTGCTGGCGCTGGTGTATGCGGCGGTATTCGTCGGAGGCAAACGATGACGCTGCGCTGCCTGCACGATGCGCTCGAGCCCGGCCGGCGCGCCGATGCGCTGATGGTGCTGCTGCCCGGCGCATTGCAACGCCCGGAAGACCTGATCGAGCATGGTCATGCGCGCGCCGTGCGCGAGCGCGGCCTGGCCTTCGACATCGTGCTGGCCGACCCGGGGCTGGCGCACATCGGCGAAGCCGCCAATACGCAGGCGGTGGACCGGCTCGATGAAGAACTGCTGCGGCCGGCGAGCCGGCAGTACCGCGAGGTCTGGATTGCCGGCATATCGCTGGGCGGTTTTCTCGCGCTGGCGCATGCGGCGCGGTATCCGGGCGTCACAACGGGACTGTGCCTGCTCGCACCCTATCCGGGCACGCGCATGGTCACGGGCACGATCGCGCGCGCTGGCGGCCTGGACGCATGGATGACGACCGGCGAAGCGCCGCGCGGCTATGGCGGCGAGGATGACGATGAATGCCGCATCTGGCGCTGGCTGGCCGGGCATCGCGGGCAGGCGCGGCCGGAGATGCATCTTGGCTATGGTGTGTCGGATCGTTTCGCGGATGGTCAGCGGCTGATGGCATCGGCGCTGCCTGAGGAGCGCGTGGAAGCGATAGCCGGGGATCATGATTGGCCGACGTGGGAGAGGCTTTGGCGGAGTTTTCTGGACAGACGCTTCGCGCGAGCCGCAAACATTCCGTAGGTTGGGCTGACGCAGGAAGCCCAACGAATGCTCGCGGACCGCAGGCGCCGATGTTGGGCTTGGCAGCCCAACCTACGAGACAACAAGGGATATCGCAACAATGAAAGACAACGCCAATCAGACCAGCCGCGCGCCGACCATGTCGCCCCTGCTGCGTTTCAGCCTCGCGCTGCATGTCGCGCTGGCGCTGGGCCTGGTGCTCGCGCCGCAAGCCTGGCGCTGGCTGCTCGCCGCCTTCATCGCCGACCATGTCTTGCTGACCTTCGCCGGCCTGTGGCCGCGCAGCAGCCTGCTCGGCGCGAACTGGACCGAGCTGCCGCGCGTCTGTGCCATCCGCGGCGAGATTGCGCTGACCATCGACGACGGCCCCGACCCCGAAGTCACTCCGGCCGTGCTCGACCTGCTCGACCGGCATGGCGTGAAGGCGACCTTCTTCTGCATCGGCGAGCGCGCGCAGCGCCATCCCGCGCTGTGCCGCGAGATCGTCGCGCGCGGCCATGCCGTCGAAAACCACTCGCAGCATCATCACCACAATTTCTCGATGCTCGGTCCGCGCGGCTATGCGCGCGAGCTGCGCGCGGCGCAGGACACACTGACCGCCATCACCGGCCGCGCCCCGCGCTTCTTCCGCGCGCCGGCCGGCCTGCGCAATCCCTTTCTCGATGCGCAGCTGCGCCGGCTCGGCCTGCGGCTCGCGGCCTGGACCCGGCGCGGCTACGACACCCGCACCGGCGACGTCGACATCGTGATGCAACGCCTGCTGCCGGGCCTGCGTCCTGGCGCAATCCTGCTGCTGCATGACGGCCATTGCGCCCGCACCAGCGCCGGCGCGCCGGTGATCCTGGCGCTGCTGCCGCAACTCATCGAGCGAGTGCACGCGGCCGGGCTGCGTTTCATCACGCTGCCCGACGCGCTGCAAACCGCAGAACAAACCGAAAAACACATCGCCCCGCATTCCGCCAAGGAGTCCCGCCAGCCATGACCCAAGCCTTTCTCTCGCGCCTGATCGATCGCGCATCCGCTCCCTATCGCAGCGCCGGCCGCTTTGCCTGGCATTTCGCGCGCGGCAAGCTCGGCGGCGATCCGGTATTCGCCGGGCTGCTGCGCCATGGACTGATCCCGGATGGCGCGCGCGTGCTCGACATCGGCTGCGGCCAGGGGCTGCTGGCTTCCTGGCTGCTGTCGGCCGGCGCGCTCGCCGCCGACGGCGACTGGCCGGCGGATTGGCCGCGGCCGCCGCGCGCGGTGGCTATCCATGGCATCGAGCTCATGCCCAAGGACGTGGAACGCGCCCGCGCCGCGCTGGGCGACGCCGCGCGCTTCACCGTCGGCGACATGTGCCGCGCCGATTTCGGCCGTGCCGACGCGGTCGTCGTGCTGGATGTGCTGCATTACGTCGATTACGCCGCGCAGGACGATGTGCTCTCGCGCATCCGCGATGCGCTTGCCCCATCCGGCGTGCTGGTGCTGCGCGTGGGCGATGCCGCCGGCGGCTGGCCGTTCCATTTCAGCGTCTGGGTCGACCGCGTGGTGACTTTTGTCCGCGGGCACCGCAATCCGCGCCTGTATTGCCGCACGCTGGCCGACTGGAAAGCGGCGCTCGCCAAGCTCGGTTTCGCGGTAGAGAGCCTGCCGATGAACGAAGGCACGCCGTTCGCCAACATCCTGCTGATCGCGCGCCTCGGCGTCGATGCCTCCCAAGGGGCCACAGTTACCGATGCGGCAGCGGATTCGGCCAAGGCACTTTGTTAAAATCCGCGCTTTCGCACTCAATCCATCGGCGTCCAAGTGAATCCGCTGCTTCTTTCTCATTACACCGCGACGAGCTGCCTGGGCATTGGCCTGGCGGCGACGCTGCGCGCGCTGCAGAGCGGCGCCAGCGGCCTAAAGCGCTGTGACTTCGACCGCGTCGACCTCGATACCTGGATCGGCGAAGTCGACGGCGTCGAACAGGTCGCGCTGCCCGCCGGTCTCGAAGACTACGCCTGCCGCAACAACCGGCTGCTGCAGCTGGCCCTGGAGCAGGACGGTTTCGCCGACGCGGTGCGCGCGGCGGCCGCGCGCTACGGCGCCTCGCGCATCGGCGTCTTCATCGGCACCAGCACCTCGGGCATCCTGCAGACCGAACTGGCCTATCGCCAGCGCGATGCGCAAAGCGGCGCGCTGCCCGCCGACTTCCATTACGCCACGACCCACAACACCTTTTCCGCGGCCAGCTATGCGCAGCGCGCGCTTGGCCTCACGGGCCCGGCGGCCGCAGTGTCCACTGCCTGCTCATCCAGCGCCAAGGTCTTCGCCTCGGCGCAACGCATGATGGCGGCCGGCCTGATCGATGCAGCCGTGGTCGGCGGTGTCGACACGCTGTGCCTGACCACGCTGTACGGCTTCCATTCGCTCGGCCTGACCTCGCCACGCCCCTGCATGCCGTTCTCGGCCGAACGCAGCGGCATCTCGATCGGCGAAGCGGCGATGCTGGCATTGGTCGAGCGCGCCGGGCCCGATGTGCCCGAGGATGCGATTCTCGTCACCGGCATCGGCGAGTCCAGCGACGCGCATCACATGTCCTCGCCGCATCCGGAAGGCCTGGGCGCGCGCATCGCAATGGAAAAGGCCCTGGCCGCGGCCGGCCTTGCGCCGTCCGACATCGGCTACATCAATCTGCATGGCACTGCCACGCCGGCCAACGATGCGGCCGAGGGCAAGGCAGTGTCCGCGCTGTTCGGAACCTCGGTTCCCTGCAGCTCGACCAAGGGCGCGACCGGCCATACGCTGGGCGCGGCCGGCGGCCTGGAAGCGCTGATCTGCGCGCTGGCGCTGGAACACGGTTTCCTGCCGGGCAGCGCCAATACCGATGCGCTGGATGCGAGCATCGCCGTCGGCTACCTGCTCGAACGCCGTGATGCCCGCGTGCGTCATGCGCTGACTAATTCCTTCGGCTTCGGCGGCAGCAACTGCAGCCTGGTGCTCTCGCGCGCAGATGCGATACAGGGAGCACAGCGATGAGCCGCCTGTTTGCGCATATCGATGGCATCGGCCTGCTCGGCCCCGGCCTGAACGGCTGGGAAGCGGGCAGCGCGGTGCTGGCGCGGCGCAGCGCACATGCGGTGGAAAAGACGCTATTGCCGCCGCCGGCGATGCTGCCGGCCGCCGAGCGCCGCCGCAGCGGCCCGCTGGTGCGGCTCGCGCTCGCGGTCGGCGCCGAAGCCGGCGCCGGGCAGGATCTGTCCAAACTGCCGACGGTGTTTTCCGCCTCCAGC
Organism: Noviherbaspirillum pedocola; assembly: GCF_016632335.1. GTDB lineage: Bacteria > Pseudomonadota > Gammaproteobacteria > Burkholderiales > Burkholderiaceae_D > Noviherbaspirillum_A > Noviherbaspirillum_A pedocola. Next base: position 206,188 of record NZ_JAEPBG010000008.1, on the reverse strand, counting down.
GGCGACGGCGCCAACTGCCACGAGATCTGCCAGATGCTGGCCGCGGGCGACACCATGATTTCACCGACCCGCTTCCACAACTCGGTGCACAACGCCGCATCCGGCTACTGGAGCATCGGCGCCGGCGCGATGGAAAACGCCTCGGTGCTGTGCGCGCATGACGCCAGCTTCGGCGCCGGCCTGCTCGAAGCGATGGCCATGGTCGCGGTGGATGGCGCGCGCGTGCTGCTGGTCGTGGTCGACAGCAGCTATCCCGAGCCGCTGCGCACAGCCCGACCGATACCGGATGATTTCGGCGTGGCGCTGCTGCTGTCGCCGCAGCCGGGCGCCGCAACGCTCGCGCGTATCGGGCTCGAATTCAGCACGGACGCGCCCAGCCGCATGGCTGATGCCGCGCTCGAAGCCATGCGCGAGACGATACCGGCCGCGCGCAGCCTGCCACTGCTCGAAGCGCTTGCGCAACGCGCGAACGGCCGGGTGGTGCTCGATTATCTCGAGCACAGCCGCCTTGCGATCGACATGGAAGCGAGCCCGTCCGCATGAAGCCGGACAGAGAGCCGTTGCTGGCCGATCGCGCCGCCATCCTCGCGCGCATTCCGCACCAATGCAGCATGTGCCTGCTCGACGGGGTCGTTGCCTGCGACGAGACCGAAGTGCGCTGCATCGCCAGCAGTCATCGTGATGCCTCCAATCCCTTGCGCGCGCATGGCCGCCTGGGGGCGGTCTGCGCGATCGAATACGCGGCGCAAGCCATGGCCGCGCACGGCGCGCTGCTCGCCAGCGCCGCCGACAAGCCCGCTCCGGGCTTTCTCGCCAGCGTGCGCGGCGTGCAGTTGCATGTGAAGCGCCTCGACGACATCGACGAGGACCTGGAAGTGACCGCCACGCGCATCAGCGGCGACGCCGCCACCATCCTCTACGATTTCCGCGTGAGCGCCGGCGGCCGCGCGCTTGCCGATGGCAGGGCGGCGGTATTCCTCAACGCTGCCGCCGCACATGCTGCAGCCACCTGATTATTCTCGATAGGAAACAGCAGCAATGAACAAGCCAGCAAGGCGCGCCCTCGTCACCGGCGGCAGCGGCGCCATCGGATCGGCGATCTGCGAGGAGCTGGCACGTGCCGGCTGCCACGTGATCGTGCATGCCAACAGCCGCGCGGAAGCCGCGCAAGCCGTGGCCGCGCGCATCGTGGAAAACGGCGGCAGCGCGGAGACGGTGGTCTTCGATGTCGCCGACGCGCAGGCCGTCGAGGACGCGCTCGCGCCCCTCATCGAGCACGAACCGATACAGGTGCTGGTCAACAATGCCGGCATCCATGACGACGCCGCATTCCCGGGCATGCGCGCCGCGCAATGGCACCGGGTCATCGACGTGTCGCTGCACGGCTTCTTCCATGTGACGCATGCGCTGATGATGCCGATGATCCGCAGCCGCTGGGGACGGGTGATCAACATGTCGTCGGTCGCGGCGCTGGCGGGGAACCGTGGCCAGACCAATTACGCGGCGGCGAAGGGCGCGTTGAATTCGGCAACCAAGTCGCTGGCTATCGAGGTGGCGAGCCGTGGCATCACGGTGAATGCGGTGGCGCCGGGGATTATCGCCAGCGAGATGAGCGCAGAGGCGTTTGATGAGAAGGCGATAGCGGGGCTGGTGCCGATGAAGCGCGCCGGGCGGCCGGAGGAGGTGGCGGCGCTGGTGCGGTTCCTGGCTTCGGAAGATGCTGCGTATGTGACGGGGCAGGTTATTTCGATTAATGGCGGGATGGTTTGACAGCGGGGGTGCAGGCTTGCCGTTAACAGCGCCTAACGAAACGCTCCGGGGCCAGGCGCGGCGCCGCAAACAGTAGACTTCTGCGCACTCCTGTAGTGGCGCAGGCGAAACGCAACCTTTGTGTAAAAGAACGGGAATCATGGGAAAAAGCCGACTCGAGGCGTTCAGTGATGGCGTGATCGCGATCATCATTACCATCATGGTGCTGGAGCTCAAGGTGCCGCACGGGGCTGACCTTGATGCGGTCAAGCCGCTTCTTCCCAGTTTCCTCAGCTATGTGCTGAGCTTCATCTATGTCGGCATTTACTGGAACAATCACCACCACCTGCTGAATGCAGCAAAGCGCGTGTCCGGCACCATCCTCTGGGCAAACCTGAACCTGCTGTTCTGGTTATCGCTGTTTCCCTTTGCGACGGGATGGATGGGAGAGAATCACTTTGCGCCTCTGCCATCGGCAGCCTATGGCTTCGTTCTTCTGATGGCGGCAATCAGCTACTCCCTTCTTCAGCATTTCCTGATTTCCGCGGAAGGCCACGCTTCCGTGCTCCAACGGGCCGTGGGCGCGGACTGGAAAGGCAAGCTTTCGCCCTTGCTTTACCTGATCGGTATAGGCGCTTCCTTTTCGGCGCAATGGATTGCGCAATGCATTTATGTGCTGGTTGCGCTCATGTGGCTGGTGCCGGATAAACGGATTGAACGGACCATCAATCAAATCGAGTCGTAAGCTTCACCTCCAAATCAAGCCTCCATCCAAGGCTTGATTTGGACTCGGAACGATCGCTCCTGCATTTGAGGATCGTGTCAGCCGGCCGGCCCTTATCCTCTCAGAGCGCGCCGAACGAATCCCAATCCGCGAAGCTCTCCCAGCCAATAGACCAGAGCAAGAGCTGGAAACGTCATCCCCGCCAGCAATGCTGCCCTCCAGCCAAACTGCGCATACACCCATGCTCCCGTCGCAGACCCGAGCGCACCGCCCGCGAAGAACAGCGCGAAATACAGGCCGTTGAGACGGCTGCGCACCTCAGCACCCAGCGCAAAGATCGCCCGCTGACCGAGTACAAGGTTGGCCGCGACAGCCATATCGAGCACCACCGAAGCCAGCACCAGCATCGCCAGCGCCATCCCATACGCGTCAGGCGCAAGTAGCGGCAGCGCAAATCCGGCAATAGCCAGCAGCAGGGCGGCCGCAGTGGCTGCCACGGTATGACCCTGATCGGCTAAACGGCCCGCGATCGGCGAAGCGACAGCGCCTGCCATGCCGACCAGGGCGAAGACGGCGATCGCGGTCTGCGAGAGATGGAACATGGGTCCCGCGAGCATGAGCGGTGTGACGGTCCAGAACAGGCTGAATGCGCCGAACAGGCCCGCATGATAGGCGGCGCGGCGGCGCAATACCGGCGTGGCGGCGAACAGGGTCCATAGCGAGCCGATCAGCTGGCCATACGCCAAGGCCGAAGTGGGGCGACGTTGTGGCAGCTTGCTGCGCAACGCGAAAGCCAATGCGGCAATCGCGACGGACGCGCCGCCGAAGACAGCGTGCCAGCTGGCGTGATCTGCGATCAGGCTCGCGGCTGGCCGCGCCAACATGATGCCGATCAGCAGGCCGCTCACGACCTTGCCCACCGTTTGTCCCCGCGTGGCTTCGTGAGAGAGATGGGCTGCAAACGGAACCAGTACCTGGGCGGCCACGGAACCGAGGCCAATGCCGAGCGATGCGCCCAGGAACATCCACGCATTGGAAGCGAGCGCCGCCACGGCCAGCGCGGCCGATGTGCACAGCAGCGCGAAGAAGACGAGCCGGCGGTTTTCAAGCAGATCGCCGAGCGGAACGATGAACAGCAGGCCGAGCGCATAACCGATCTGAGTTAGCGTAACGACCAGTCCTGCCACCTGCGCCGATAGGCCGGTGGCGGCGCTGATCGGGCCGACCAGGGTCTGCGCATAGTAGAGGCTGGCAACGATCAGGCCGGCGGAAAAGGCCAGCAGGCGAACCATCCCCGGCGAGATATCGGCTGTGGAAGCGGACGTTTCATTCATGCTTTTCTCCAATGAGTTGACGGGGCCATTGTAGAAAGCACTTGATGAAAGATAATTACCGATGCCGGCGCTATTCAAATGTGTCGAAGACCTGAAACAACACCAGGTCGTGCAGCATTTCTCAGGGCGAACCGGGCGCGCCTTCGACTGGGAATTCATCATCGAAGGAGAAACGGTGCGCGCCGCTGTGGACGGCCCCATGGCGGTCAACGATGCCGACGCGAACCCGAGCCTCGGCCTGCAAGGCCTGGGCATTGTTCAGGTGGCGACATACCAGGTTCGGAAGCATTTACGCAGCGGCGCGTTGATCGAAGTGCTGTCGTCTTTCCCGAGCCCGCCGATGCCGATATCGCTCGTCCATCAACATGGTCGAAGCGCGGCGCCAAAAATGCGTGCGTTTACGCGATGGATCACCGGCTTGTTTGATGGAGATGCTGAGCTGTGGCGTTAGCCGGGGGTGTTATTGCCGAGCTCCTTCTCCCGCCGCCCCATCGCCCCTATCAACGCTTCTACCGCGCCATCAATTCGATAAGGCTTGGGCAAAAGCACCACCTCCGGAATCGCAACGCGCTGATCGGTATAGCCGCTGGCCAGCACAACCGCCACCCCCGGAAAACGGCTGCGCACCGTCTCCGCCAGCTCGATCCCACCAATCCGCCCCGGCATCGTGATATCGGAAAACACTGCATCCGGCAGCGCACCCGCTTCCAGCAACGCCAGGCCTTCATCCGCTGTCGCCGCTGTCGTCACCGTAAACCCGGCCGCGCCCAGCGCCGCCGCTACGGTATCCCGCACCAGCGCGTCATCCTCAACGAACAGCACGCTGCCACGCGATGCGACACGCGACGCCGCACTCTCAAGCGCATCACCATTCCCGGCCGGCGTCTCCAGCGCGCGCGGCAGGTACATCTCCACCGTGGTGCCGCGTCCTTCGCTGCTTTCCAGCCGCATCGTCCCGCCCGACTGCCGCGCAAATCCATACGCCTGCGGCAGGCCGAGCCCGCTGCCTTTGCCCACTGCCTTGGTGGTGTAGAACGGATCCAGCGCCCGCGCCAGCACTTCGGCCGACATGCCCACGCCGGTGTCGGTCATGCGTATGCGCACATAGTCGCCGGCCGGCAGATCCTGCGGCCCTGGATGCAGGCTCTCGTTGACGGCTTCCAGCAGCAGGCGACCGCCCTGCGGCATGGCGTCCCTGGCATTGATCGCGATATTGAGCAGCGCCAGTTCCAGCTGTATCGGGTCCAGCGTCGCCGGCCATAGCGTCGGCGGGAGCTGCGCGTCGAAGGCGATATTGCTCGGCAGGACGTTGCGGATCAGATCAAGAAAGCCTTCGATGCGCTCGGCCACCGGCACCGTGACCAGGTGCGCATCCTGCACACGGCCGAAGGCGCTCAGTTGCCCGGTCAGCGCGGCGGCGCGCGCCACTGCCTTGTTGCAGGTGTCGAGCAGTGATTGCACCCGTTCCCCGTTCGACAGCATCTTCGCCAGCTGCAGCGCCGTGGTCAGCGTCTGCAGCACATTGTTGAACTCGTGCGCGATGCCGCCGGTGAGCCGGCCCAGGGCTTCGAGCTTCTGGCTCTGCTGCAGCGCGCGCTGCGCCTGTGTCGTCGCTTCCACCGCTTCGGCCACGCGCTGTTCCAGCTCCTGCCGGGCGCGGTGGATCTGCGTGCTCGCATTCGCCATGGTCGCGCCGACCGCGTCGATCTCGACGATGCCCAGCGGCGCATGGCGGATCTCCTCGCCCTTGCCGAGTCGGGCCGCGGTGTCGCCGAGCTGCTCGATCGGCCGGATCGCGCTTCGCGCAACGCCATTGGCTGCAAGCACCGCGCACGCGAGGATGACGCTCATGATCCCGGCCAGCCAGGCCGCGGCGCGCAGCGGTATGCGTCGGATCGAGTCATCCGGAATGTTCAGCAGCACGGTCCAGCTCGACATCGGCACGCGGCTGAAGAACACTTCCACCGGGATGCCGTCGAGGTTGACGCCCGAGGCGAGGCCATCGCTCGCGTTGGTGAGCGCCTGCCGCAGACCGTTGCTTACCAGGGTGCCGACATGGCGCGCGCCATCGCGCGAGCGCGCTACCAGCACGCCCTTGCGATCGAGGATCGATACCGTCCAGTCCTGCGGCACATGCTGGCGGAACAGCAGCCTCTCAAAGTTTGCCGTGTCGATCGCCATGACCAGGAAATAGCGGATCGCGCCGTTCTGCCGCACCGGCACCTGGATCGTGAAGTCGTAGCTGCGATTGATCGGCGCCTTGAACAGATCCGATACCAGCACCCGGTCCGGTCCGTAACGGCCGATCAGCTCCGCCACGCCCGAGGAGCGCCTGGTCGGCAGCGCGCTGCCGAGCGGCTGCCGGGTGTTGAGCAACTGCCTTCCATCCGGTGTATGCAGGATGATCGCGGTGTCCGCCGTGGGCGCCATCTTCTTCGCATGCGCATAGAAGTCCGCCAGGCTGTCGGCTTCGAGCAGCGGCGAGGTGGCCAGCGTGCGCAGGATGCCTTCGCGGCTCTGCAATTCATTGTTCACCGCCAGCGCAAAGGCCCGCGCCGCCTCGGCCATGCTGTGCTGCTGCGCCTGCCTTTCCTCGCGGTAGACATACCAGACGCTCAGGGCGGCCGCGAGGATCGCCGGCAGCAGCACCGACAGCACCAGCACGAAAAAGCGACTGCGTATGCGTACGCCGCCCTCCCGCGCCTCGGCGCGGCGACGCCAGGCCAGCGCGCCAAGAAGGACGGACATATTTCGGTTCACGGCTGCCTGCCGGCCGTCTGGTTGATCCTGGCGATGAGTTCGATGAGTTCATTGAACTCCACCGGCTTGGACAGGTGATGATCGAAGCCCGCTTCCATGGACCTGACCCGGTCTTCCTTCATGCCCCAGCCGGTGATGGCGGCCAGGATCACTCCGGTCATTGCCGGGTCGCTGCGCACCGCTTCGGCCACTTCATGGCCATTCATCGATGGCATGCCGATATCCAGCAACGCCAGATCCGGCGTCTCGCGCCGCATTGCCTCCAGCGCCTGGCGGCCGTCATGCACCACGCGCACGCTGTGGCCGCTGATCTCGAGCAATTCCTTCAGCAGTTCGGCCGCATCGCGGTTGTCGTCGGCCACAAGGATGCGCAGCGACTTGCTCGCCGCCTGCCGCACCGTCTGCAAGGCATCGGCGGCGGCCACATCGGTGTCGCGCTGCTCGATCGGCAGGCGCAGCGTAAAGCTGCTGCCCTGGTCGACGCCAGCGCTCTCGGCCAGGATGCTGCCGCCATGCTTCTCGGTCAGGCGCTTGACCAGGTGCAGCCCGATGCCCAAACCGCCCTGGCCCTGTTCCTGGCCGCGCGCAAGCTGGGAAAACATGCCGAACAGATGCGGCAGGTCATCGGGGGCGATGCCGATGCCGTTGTCGGCGACGCTGATGACGGCTTCGTCATCCTCGCGCGCCAGCGACAGCGTGATCCTGCCGCCTTCGCGGGTGTACTTCGCCGCATTGGTCAGCAGGTTGCTGATGATCTGCCCGAGCCGGTTTTCATCGGCATTGATCCAGATCGGCTCTTCCGGGAAGGCAGTGATGAATTCATGCTTTTTCGCCGTGATCAGCGGCATGCTGATCTCGATGGCGGCGCGCACGATATCGGCCAGCGCATGGCGCGCCTTCTTCAGCTCGATCTTGCCGCTGTTGATGCGCGCCAGGTCCAGCAGCTCATTGACCAGATGCACCAGGTGATCGACCTGCCTGTCCATGACGTCATGCACCTTGGCCACCGCGGGCGACACGTCGAGGCCGGCCTGGATCAAATCCAGCCCGGTACGGATCGGCGCCAGCGGATTGCGCAGTTCATGCGCAAGCATCGCGAGGAATTCGTTCTGGCGCCGGTTGGCCTGGGTCAGGTCGGCGGCGAGGCGGCGCAATTCCTCCTCGTTGCGCTTGCGCTCGGTGATGTCATTGAACAGGATCGCCACCTGCCGCGTCGACGCTTCGCCGATGCGGGTGGCCGACACATCGAACCAGCGTCCGAGCGCAGGCGAGTAATCGGTGAAGCGCGCGGGTTCGCCGGTGCGCGACACCTGGTCGTAGCTGCGTATCCAGTCCAGTTGCGGCGAGGGCACGAAGTCGCGCAGGGTCTTGCCGAGGACATCACGCAAGCCGTTGATGCGCTCGGTCGCCGGGTTCGCTTCGAGGAAGCGGTAGTTGACCGGGTCGCCAGCCTCGTCGTACAGCAGTTCGATGATGTAGAAGCCTTCGTCGATCGAATTGAACAGCGCGCGATACCGTTCCTCGCGCCTCTGCAGCGCGGCTTCGTTGCGCTTGCGCCGGGTGATGTCGCGCACCAGCACGCCGACCTGGTTGTTCGCCTCTTCGCCGATGCGGGTGATGGACACATCCAGCCATTTGCGCCACTGCGGCATGTGGAGCACGACATGGGCCGGCTCCCCGGTTCGCAGCACTTCGAAATAGCGCGCGCGCCAGGACGGGTCGTAGTCCGGCAGCACTTCGCTTGCGTGCCTGCCTGTCATGTCCTGTCCGCCGGTGATGCGGTTCATGGCCGCATTCGCTTCGAGGTAGCGATGGTCGACGGCATGGCCGGCATCGTCGAAGAGCAGTTCGATGATGCAGAAGCCCTCTTCGATGGCATTGAACAGGGCCCGGTAACGCTGCTCGCGCTGCCGCAATTCTTCCTCGGCCATCTTCAGCGCGGTCACATCGATGGCGATGCCGGGCAGCCACAGCGCCGTGCCATCCGCGCCGTATTCGACCTTGCCGCGCGCATGGATGAAGCGGCAGCTGCCTTCGGGCAGGCAGACGCGATACAGGCTCTGGAATGGCTCGCGGCTGGCGATCGCGCGGTCGATGCGCAGTTGCAGCATCTCGCGATCGTCCGCATGGACCATGGCCAGATAGTCGTCGATCGGCCTGCCATCGACTCCGGCATCCGGCAAGCCGAACAGCGCGGCCATGTTCTGATCGGCGTAGATACGGTTGCCCGGCAGGTCCCAGGCCCAGGTCGCGACATCGCTGGCCGACAGCGTGGCTTCCAGGCGCAGGCGCGCTTCCTGCAGCGCCTGCTCGATGCGCTTCTTTTCCGTGATGTCGATGTTTACGCCCATCCATTCGCGCACCGCGCCCTGCGCATCGCGGATCGGCACGCCGCGCGCCACCAGCCAGCGGTATTCGCCGCTGGCATGCCGCACCCGGTACTGGGTTTCATAGAGCGTGCCGTCCCTGGTGGCGCGCATCCATACGGCCATCGTGCGGTCGCGGTCGTCCGGATGCAGCGCGTCGAGCCAGCCGTCGCCGCGGCATTGCGCTTCGGTCTGGCCGGTGAAGGCGCTCCAGGAAGACTGGTCGGGACGCATTGCGCCATCGGGGCTGGTGCGCCAGATCACATGGGAGGTTGCCGTCACCAGCGAGCGGAACAGTTCTTCGCTCTCAGTGAGCCTTGCCTGCGTCGTCTTCTGCTCGTGGATGTCGGTGGTGGTGCCCATCCAGCGCACGATGGCGCCGCTGTCGTCGCGCACCGCTTCGCCGCGCGACAGCACCCAGCGATAGTCGCCATCGGCATTGCGAAAGCGGAATTCCGCCGAATACGGCTCGCCGGTCTGCAGCGAGGCCATCCAGGCCTTGAGCGCGGCGGCCTGGTCGTCCGGATGCACGTAATCCGACCAGCTGTGGCCGAGCAGGTATTCCAGGCTCGCGCCGGTGAAGGCCAGCATGCGTTCGTTCATATAGTCATTGGCGCCATTGGGCAGCGCGGACCAGACCATGTGCGGCGTGGCATTGACCATCGCGCGGAACATTGCCTCGCTTTCGCGGGAGCGCAGCGCTTCAGTGGCTTCACGCAGGGTTTGCGCGAAGCCCACGAGCCTGCCGTCGGCCGTGCGCAGTGCCGCGAGTTTGCCTTCGGCAAGAAAGCGCGAGCCATCCTTTCTGAGATACCAGCGGTTGCCGGACGCGTTGCCATCGCGCTGGGCGCTTGCCATCGCCGCGTCGAGGGCGTCGCCGCGCCGGTCTTCGTCGGTGAACAGGCGCGCCAGCGACGCGCCGATCATTTCCGCAGCCGTCCATCCCGTGAGCCGCTGCGCTGATGGCGACCAGTGCGTGACGATGCCTTCGCTGTCCGTGATGGCCAGCGCGCTGTCGCCGATCTGCCCGATGAACAATTGCAGTTGCTCGTCGGGAGGCAAATCCCGGATGGAAGTCATGAGAATCCCAGGAAAGGAAGGCTGCGAGTTCAGGAGTGGGGGAGCGATCGTTGCCGCCCTGGGCTTCGTCGTCCGCAGGCGGGACGACGTTGAGCGCGGGAACATGGTTGGCATACCGTTGCAGCCGCGTGCGCATCATAGCAGCAATGGTTTCGGCAACATTGATGAAAAGCATTAGCCGAGCGCATGGGGATGCTGGCGTCAAGGCGCAAGCATCGCCCCAAGCTCGCGCGCGGCCCGCGTCATCGGCTGCAGGAATTTCCCGGCCATCGCCTTTTCCGACATCAGGCTGCCCTGGAGGATCACATTGATGCCTGCGACTTCATTGCCGGCAATGTCGCGCACCGGCACGGCCAGCGAACAGATTCGCGGTTCGAGCTGTTCCTTGGAATAGGCGTAGCCGTCTTCCCTGACCCTGGCAAGCGCCTCGCGCAAATCTTCCGGGCGGGTGAGCGTCTGGCTGGTGTAGGCATAGAACTTTCCGCCGGAAAGATAGGCTTCCAGTTCCTGCTCCGGCAGCCGGCTCAGCAACAGGCGGCCGATCGAGGTGCAATAGGCCGGCAGGCGCCGGCCGACGTTCAGCGCCGGCGACATCAGCGGCGAGGACGAGGCGCGGGCCAGGTAGACGATTTCCTCGCCGTCCAGCACCGCCAGCGAACAGGCCTGCTGCAATTCCTCGCCGAGCCGGTCCAGCACCGGCTGCGCCAATACCGCCAGGGGCGTAGCCGACAGGTAGGCATGGCCGATCGACAGCACCCGCGGCCGCAGATAGAAGCGGCGCGCTTCGTCCTGTGCTACGAAACCGAGCTTGACCAGGGTATGCAGGCTGCGCCGGGCGGCGGCGCGCGGAATGTCGGTGAGGTGGCTGACCTGGGCGATCGACATGCGCCGGCGCTTGTCGGCCAGCGCCTGCATGACAGCGATGCCGCGCGCCAAGCCGGTAACGAAATCCGGATCGTCGCCATACCGCGCCGTCAACTGCGCCAGCTGCGCATTGGCGTCCACGGGGATCGCCTCATGCTGTTCGCGCGGCGCGCGCGTCGCGCCGGCGTCCGGAGCCTGGGGAAGCGTCGAGCTCATGGTGTAGGGCTATGCAGTGTGGAAAGGTGCTGCGACGAGCGCAGCCGTTGCCTTCATCTTAACGCAAGCAGTGGGCGATATACGCACAAAACGTCGATTAACGACCTTTACGCTTGGGGGAGCGCTTCCTAACATGTTCATACCGAATGCATAACGAACACGACGACCCCATCACTGGCTGGAAATTACGCCACGCCCGATGGGTCCCCGGACGATGAACAGGAGACAGGCATGAACGGCAGCGACATCACACCATAAGGCGCGGCGAGCGCGACTCAACCGGCCCGACCGCGCCACCGCCACGTGCGGGACTCGCACAGCGGCACGGGTCGCATCACCCTTCGCGCAAAACGATGCATGACAAACCGCACACACGCCGGACGCGACGCCGCCCGGCCGCGAATCTTCCATTCCCGTTGGAGACAAGCATGAACAGCAACACCGCATCCTCTTCCCACGACACCGGCCAGGCCAAGAAGGCAACCGCCAGCGGCTGGATCGGCTCGGTCCTGGAGTACTACGACTTCTTCATCTACGCCACGGCGGCGTCGCTGATCTTTCCGCAGATATTCTTTCCGAAAGGCGATCCGAAAACCGCCATCGTCGCATCGCTGGCCACCTATGGCGTCGGCTATGTCGCGCGCCCGATCGGCGCCTTCTTCCTCGGCCACTGGGGCGACACGCGCGGCCGCAAGCATGTGCTGATCGTCTGCATGTTCCTGATGGGTTTCTCGACGATGGCCGTGGGCCTTCTGCCGACCTATAACCAGGTCGGCATGCTCGCGCCGGTGCTGCTGGTGGTGCTGCGCCTGATCCAGGGCTTCGCGGTCGCCGGCGAGATTTCCGGCGCCAGCTCGATGATCTGCGAGCATGCGCCGTTCGGTCGCCGCGGCTACTACTCCAGCTTCACGCTGCACGGCGTGCAGTTCGGCCAGATCATCGCCGCGGCGGTGTTCCTGCCACTGGCGCACTACATGTCCGAGGATGCCTTCAATTCCTGGGGCTGGCGCATTCCCTTCCTGCTGAGCTTCGTGGTGATCATTGCCGGCTACATCATCCGCAGCAAGGTCGAGGAAACCCCGGTGTTCCGGGAAGAGACCGCGACCGGCGCCCGTCCGAAGTCGCCGGTGATCGAGGCGGTGCGGCACCACTGGGCCGACATGCTGCGCGTGGTCGGCATGGCGCTGATGAACGTGATTCCCGTGGTCACCTCGATCTTCGGCGCAGCGTATGCGGTGCAGCCGGGCTATGGCATCGGCTTCTCCAAGGATGTCTACCTGTGGATCCCGGTGATGGGCAATATCGTCGCGGTGCTGGTGATTCCGTACGTCGGCAATCTTTCCGACCGCATCGGCCGCAAGCCGCTGATCATCGGCGGCGCGCTGCTCTCGGGCCTGCTGTCCTTCGCTTACCTGTATGCGATCAGCATCAGGAGCGTGCCGCTGGCGTTCGCGATCTCGCTGCTGATGTGGGGCGTAGTCTACCAGGGCTACAACGCGGTCTTTCCCGCCTTCTATCCCGAGCTGTTCCCGGCGCGCGCCCGCGTGTCGGCGATGGCGATCGCGCAGAACCTCGGCACGCTGATCACCGCGATGCTGCCGGCGCTGTTCGCCACCGCCGCGCCTCCTGGCGCGGACAATATTCCGCTGGTCGTCGGCGCCATCACCTTCGGCGTGACCGTGATCGCCGCGCTGGCCGCGCTCTCGGCCCGGGAAACCTACCGCGTGCCGATCCGCGATCTCGGCGAACCCGGCGCCGTGCCGATGGAAAAGCGCGAATACGAGCGCATGCGCTCGGAGAGCGTGGCCAACATGAAGGCGCCGGCTTGAGCGGCAGCGTTCATGGCCGGGCTGGCCTGCGCCGCCGCAGCAGCACGGCGCAGGCCAGCCCGGCGAGCGCGGCCAGCGCGGCGAACAGATACACCGCCGCATAGCCGAGCCGCGCCGCGACCAGGCCCGCCAGCGGCCCGGTCGCGCCCAGGCCGAGATCGAAGAACAAGGCGAACACGCTGATGGCCGAACCGCGGCTGGCGCCGGGCACCGGTTGCACCGCTACCATGCCCAGCGCCGGGAACAGCGGCGCGAAACAGAAGCCGGTGATAGCCACGCCGGCGAGCGCGGCCAGTGGCGAGGACGCCTGCCACAGCATCAGCAGCCCGAGGGTTTCGCCGGCGAAGGCGCAGAAGGCGACGCAATAGCCGCCAAAGCGCGGCGCGGCATCCGCCAGCAGCAGGCGCGCCAGCGCAAAGGCGATGCCGAGCACGGACAGCGCGAAGGCTGCATCGGTCCAGCCCATGTGCGCGTAATACAAAGCGATGAAAGACGTGATGGCGCCAAAGCCCATGCCGCCAAGCGCCAGGCAAAGTCCGAAGGGCAGCACGCTGGACAGCACCTGCGCAAATCCCATCCGCTTGCCGGGCGCAGGCAGCGCACCGCGGCTGCGCTGCGCCAGGACCAGGCAGAACGCCGCCAGCGCGGCGGTGGCGACGCCGATCGCTTGCCAGCCCAAGGACTGCGCCAGCCAGGCGCCGACCGGTGCGCCGGCGGCCATGCCGCCGAAGCTGGTCAAACCGTTCCACGAAATCACGCGCGCGGTGCGGCCGGCGCCGGCGCGGGCGATGCCCCAGGTGGTTGCGCCGGTCGTCACCAGGCTTTCGCCGACGCCGAGCAACAGCCGCGCGACGATAATGGTTCCCAGCGCTGGTCCGGCGGCGAGCCCGAAGCCGGCGGCCAGCATGCACACACCGCTGCCGGCGAACATGAGCATGCCGCGCTGCACCGCGATCTTCGGTCCGCGCACATCGCAGAGGCGCCCGGCCCAGGCGCGCGAGAGCAGCGTGGCCAGGTACTGGCTGCTGACTGCCGCGCCCGCCATCACCACGCCAAAGCCCAGTGTTTCATGCACCAGAGAGGGCACGACGGCGATCGGCAGGCCGATCAGGAAATAACCCGCCAGGTTGAACAGCAGCACCGCGACGACCTGGCGCGTCGTTGCGCTTGCGGCTGCATTACCGTGGTCGCAAGCATCCTGCCGCGCCGGCCTGCCTGCCAGTTCGGTTTCGGACCTTGCCCGGGTGCGCGGCCAGCCGCGTTCGAGTCGGGATGTCATTGCCTGTGAAAGATAGGGGGATGGTCTTCGTCGAGCGCGCAGATTACAGTGGAAGCTTCATTGAATAATCCCCGGATATGACAAGTCAGAATTCACGATTGCTGAATAACGATCCGCTGCTGCGCGACCTGGCCTTGTTCTGCGAGATTGCGCGGCGCGCCAGCTTCATCGCCGCGGCGTCCGAGCTCGGCATTTCCGCTGCGCACGCCAGCGGGCGCATCGCGGCGCTGGAAGCGATGCTGGGCGTGAAGCTGTTTCACCGCACCACGCGCCGCGTCAGCGTCTCCGAGGATGGCGAAACCGTGTACCGCTGGGCATTGAAGATCCTGGAGGATGTGGAAGGCATGACCGATGCGGTCGCCAGCGTGCGCAGCGAGCCGCGCGGCCTGCTGCGCATCAGCAGCAGCCGCCGCCTCGGCCATGCGCATCTCGCGCCCATCCTGTCGCTGCTAAGGCAGCGCCATCCGGGGCTGGAGACGTGGCTGGAATTGCTGGACCGCCGCGTCGACCTGATCGGCGAAGGCTTCGACATCGATCTGCGCGTCGGCGCGGTCGAGGAGCCGCACCTGATTGCGCACAAGATCGTCAGCAGCCGCCGCATCCTGTGCGCATCACCCGCCTATGTCGCGCGGCGCGGCATGCCGGCCGTGCCGGCGGACCTGGCGCGGCACGACTGCCTGGTGTTCCGCGATCGGGAAACGATGTTCGGCGCCTGGCGGCTGCAGGGCGACGGTGGCGTCGAGACGGTGAAGGTGAGCGGGCCGATGGCTTCGAATCACAGCGACATCGTGCTGCAGTGGGCGCTCGACGGCCACGGCATCATCATGGCCTCGGTGTGGGACGTGGCCGAGAGCCTGGATGCCGGCGCGCTGCGGCGCATCCTGCCGGGCTGGCACGATCCGGCCGATGTGTGGGCGGTCACACCGGCGCGCTCGACCGAATCGGCCAGGCTGCGGGTGTGCCTGGCCTTCCTGAAGGAACAGTTGACGCAGGGACCGTTCGCGCTGCGCGCCGACGCCGGCTGAGCGCGGCGCGCAGCCTGCGGGTTCACTGCTGTGCGCTGTCGCCCGATGCGGGCTTCTTCGCTCTTGCCTTGTGGTGCCGGGTCTTGCTCTGCTTCTTGCCATCGTTCGAGACGCCGCTGGCGGAAGTGTCGCCGGCGCCGGTGGGGGTGGTCGCGCCGGTGGCGCCGGGCGCCATCACATCGGCATTGGATGCGCCTGCGGCGCTGGAGGCATTGCCCTTGGCGCCGGCATTCTGCGCGCTAACGGGCAGGGCGAAGGATGCGGCCAGCATCATGGCGAAGAGAGGCGTTGCAAGCTTTCGGTTCATCGGTTTCTCCTGTGGCATTCCGTCATGGGACGTGCGGGGCATCATGCCAAACAAGTGCCGGCGCCGGTTTGCGCTTTTCGGCAGCATGTGGCGGGGAGTTGGCTGGAGTGCGTAGGTTGGGCTGACAAGCCCAACGGAACCTCGATCCCATACGAACACCCGTTGGACTTCCTGCGTCAGCCCAACCTACGCCTCTCCGCGCCGACGCAGCATCAGATCCACATCATCAGCGTGTTCGCCGTGCTCTGCAGCGCCGGCACGCAGCGCGCGATCGCTTCTTCGCGCGAGGCGCTGGCGGTGCTCATCGACACGCTGATGGCGCCGATCAGCATGCCATTGCGATTGCGCACCGGCACCGACAGGCCGCGCATGCCGACTTCATACTGGCTTTCCGTGACGCCATAGCCGAGTTCGCGTATCTCCTGCAGCTCGCGGTAGAAGCCCTCGCGATCCGTCACCGTCATGTGGGTATAGGCAACCAGCTCGGTGCTGTCGAGATAGGCCTGCACCTCGGCATCGGGCAGCGCCGCCAGCAGCACCCGGCCGGCCGTGGAGGTGTAGGCCGGAAGACGCGTGCCCGGCTCGAAGCCTGCCGTCACCAGCCGCGGCGCGATCACCCGCGCCAGGTACACCACGTCAGATCCATCCAGCACGGAAAAATTGGTCGACTCCTGCACCTGCTGTGACAAGCGCTGCAGAAAAGGCACGACCGCGCGCGGGAAATGTGCGGAATCAAGATACGAGCGACCCAGATTGAGCACTCTGGGCGTAAGCCAGAACAGCTTGCCGTCGGTAGCAGCCAGGCCGATATGCACCATCGTCAGCAGGTAGCGCCGCGCCGCTGTGCGAGTGATATGCGCGCGTTCGGCGACTTCGCTCGCGCTCAGGTAGCGGGCGTCGCCATTGAAGGCGTTGATCACTTCCACGCCCTTCATCAGGCCTTCGACCAGGTCGCGTTTCGGGATGTCGGGATGAATCGGTTGGCGTTCGGTCATGAGAAAAATCGCAATTTGAGCGCATCGCGTTCGGAGTGCGCGATTATCGCGCAAGTCTTCCATAGCGTGCTATGTCGCACCCCGGCGTTTTCCTATACTGGCCGCGAAATGTGGAGACAGGCATGAGCATTCACGAAAACAATCCCGAACCGAACAACCCGCTAGGCATGGACGGCATCGAGTTCGTCGAGTACGCGACCTCCGAGCCGCTGGCACTGGGCGCCATCCTTGAAAGAATGGGTTTCGCGCAGACCGCGCGCCATCGCTCGCGCGAAGTCGCGCTGTACCGCCAGGGCGGCATGAACGTGATCGTCAACGCCGATCGCGAATCCTGGCTGTCCGCCGGCGAGGATGCACAGTCCACCGTGCTGTCCGGCATCGCGCTGCGGGTGCGCGACGCCAACCACGCCTACCGCCACGCGACCGCGCTGGGCGCCTGGCCGATTCCGACCCGCGCCGATGCGATGGAGCTCAACATTCCCGGCGTGCACGGCGCCGGCGGCTCAGTGATCTATTTCGTTGACCGCTATACCGACTTCTCGATCTACGACGTCGACTTCAAGCCGCTATCGAATGTGAGCGCCGCCCCCGCGGCCCTGGCCGGCATGCACTTCTTCGGCGTGGTGCAGTCGGTGCGGCGCGACCGCAGCCAGCAATGGGTCGACTTCTATGCGCAGCTGATGGGCTTCCGCGTGCTGCCCGAAGGTCGCTATTTCGGCATCCTGCCCAAGGGCACGCTGCTGGAAAGCCCGTGCCGCAAGTTTTATCTGCAACTGATCGAGCCGCCCGAAGGCGGCGACGATGTGCTGTGGGAAGAGGAATTGATCCGCCTTGGAATCGGCACGCCGGACGTGGCCGCGGCCACCGCCGAGCTGGCGCGGCGCGGCGTGGTCTTTGTCGACCGCGAGCCGGTGCAGCCGAGCGAGAAGGGCGCGCTGACCCAGCTGTTTCGCGGCGGCGTGAGCTTTGAACTGGTGAAAAGCCATCTGAACACCGGAGCGGCATCATGAACCTCTCCAGCTTCGGCATGGACACCATCACGCTGCCCGGCAGCCTGGAAGCCAAGCTGCTGGCGTCGAAGGCGGCCGGCTTCGCGCAGATCATGCTGTGGGCGCGCGACCTGGTGGCCTATCCGGGCGGCGTCGACGCGGCGGCGAAACTGGTCAAGGCCAGCGGCCTGCGCGTGACCGGCATCCAGGTCATGCGCGATTACGAGGGCCTGTCGGGCACGCTGCATGAATACAAGATCGATGTCGCCAAGAACATGCTGCGCATCTGCAAGGCGGTTGGCGCGCCGATGCTGATGATGTGCTCGTCGACCTCCACCCATGCCAGCGGCGACATCGAAGTCATCGCGCGCGACCTGCGCAAACTGGCCAATCTGGCGGTGCCGCTGGGCGTGAACGTCGGCTATGAAGCCCTGTCCTGGGGCCGGCATGTGAACCATTACCTGCAATCCTGGGAAGCGGTGCAGCTGGCGGACCATGCCAATCTCGGCGTGGTGATCGACTCGTATCACATCCTCGCCAACGACGCCGCGCTCGACGACCTCGCCGACATCCCGGGCAGCAAGATCGCAATGGTGCAACTGTCGGACTTCATGTGGCGCGAGATCCGCAGCGCGGAGGAGCGCATCGAAACCGCGCGCCATCTGCGCGTGTTTCCCGGCGAAGGCGAGCATGCGCGCGAACTGGCCGAGATCGTGCGTCACCTGTACCGCGCCGGCTATGACGGCGACTACAGCTTCGAGGTCTTCAATGACGACTATCTGCAGATGCCGCTGGATGTGGTGGCGGCGCGAGCGCGGCGCTCGGCGAAATGGGTGACGGACCAAGTGCTGCGCAAAAGCCTCGGCGTGCGCGAGCCGCAGGCCGCGCAACTGGCGCGCGTAGCGGAAGCGGACTGAGGGCAGCGCCGACCTTCTTCGAAGCGCGCGCCGCATGCGCATCTGAACTTGATGCAACGGGAAACTCCAATGAATGAAAGAAAGCTGCTGGTGGGCCTGATCGGCGCCGGCATACAGAAATCCTTGTCGCCGGCGATGCACGAGGAAGAAGCGCGCCACCATGGCATGCGGCTGTTCTACCAGATCATCGACCTCGATGCCGCCCGCGCGAGCGTCGACGATCTGCCGACATTGATCCGCGCCGCGCGCATCATGCGTTTCGCCGGCCTGAACATTACCTATCCGTGCAAGCAGGCCGTGATACCGCTGCTGGACGACCTCTCCGACGAGGCCCGCGCGATGGGCGCGGTCAACACCGTGGTGAACGAAGATGGTCGCCTCATCGGCCACAACACCGATGGCTGGGGCTGGTCCTGGGGCTTCCGGCGGCAATTGCCCGATGCCGACCTGTCGCGCGTGGTGCTGCTCGGCGCCGGCGGCGCAGGCGCGGCGATTGCTCATGCAGTCCTGCGCCTGGGCGCGCAACACCTGGTGCTGGTGGACCAGGACCCGGCGCGCGCGCAGGCGCTGGCCGAGAACCTGAACGCCCTGTATGGCGCGCACCGCGCCAGCGCGCAGGCGCACATTGAGGCGGCGCTCCAAGGCGCAACCGGGCTCATCCATGCCACACCGACCGGCATGGACAAGCTGCCCGGCATGCCGCTGGATGCGTCGCTGCTGCATGCCGGCCTGTGGGTATCCGAGGTGGTGTATTTCCCGCTGGAGACCGCGCTGCTCAAGGCCGCGCGCGCGGCCGGATGCAAGGTCGCGGATGGCGGCGGCATGGCCGTGGGCCAGGCTGTCGGCGCCTTCCGCCTGTTCACCGGCGAGGAACCGGATGCGGCGCGCATGGATGCGCATCTGCGCGCGATGGTGGCGGGCAGTTCGTAGGTTGGGCTGACAAGCCCAACGGAAGTCCGCACGGGAGCAGGCTTCCTGTTGGGCTTGGCAGCCCAACCTACGCGCCTTAGGTTGAGCTGACGAAGTAAGCCCACCATGCCGGCGGCCCGCAAGCGTTCGATGTTGGGCTTGGCAGCCCAACCTACGAAACAGGAATCAAAAAACAACGGAGACAAGACATGAAAACCATCCTCGTCCTGAACGGACCCAACATCAATCTGCTCGGCCGGCGCGAACCGGCCATCTACGGCAGCCAGACCATCGCCGATGTCGAGCGCCTGTGCCGCCAGGCTTGCGAAGACCGCGGCTATGCGCTGGACTTTCGCCAATCGAATCACGAAGGCGTGCTCATCGACTGGGTGCAGCAGGCTGGCATCGACCAGGCCGAAGGCCGCGTGGCCGGCGCGGTGTTCAATGCCGGCGCCTATACCCATACCTCGATCGCATTGCATGACGCAATCAAGGGCGCGCAACTGTCGGTGGTCGAGCTGCACATCTCCAACGTGCATGCGCGCGAACCATTCCGGCATCAATCCTGGCTGTCGCCGGTGGCCGAAGGCGTGATCTTCGGCTTCGGCATCGCCGGCTACACGCTCGCGATCGAAGCAATCGCGATGCGCGAACGAATCGTCTGAACGGACGGATTTACCGGCCGCGCCAGGCATTGCCCTTGCCCGAACGCGGCCACAACCATAACGACAAACCAAAACTTTTGAGGAGAAGACCTTGAAGAAGAAGCTGTGCGCGTACAGCGTGTTCTGCGCCCTCGGCCTTGCGGCCGCATCCAGCCATGCGCAATCGAACGTCACCATCTACGGCGACATTGATCAGTACATCGGCTACATCAAGTCCGCCGGCGGTCATTCCATCGTCGGCCTGAACGATGGCGCGATCCTGCGCAGCCGGCTCGGCTTTCGCGGCGTCGAAGACCTGGGCGGCGGCCTGCAGGCGAAGTTCAATCTCGAACAGGGGCTGGCCGCGGACTCCGGCACCGCAGCCGACAGCAGCCGCCTGTTCGACCGCCAGGCCTGGGTCGGACTGGGCACCGCGAACCTCGGCGAATTCCGCCTGGGGCGGCAGAACACCGAGATCTTCTTCATCGGCGGCGCGATCGATTACACCGAGCGCACCACCTTCGGCTCCATCATCAATACCTTCGGCGTGCCCTCACGCTATGACAATGACATCTCGTACAAGTCGCCGCGCATCGCCGGCTTCCAGTTCAGCGCCCACTATGCGCTGAAGGAAACCACGACCGAAGCCGCCGGCCAGCGCGGCGTGGGCCAGCTGGCGCTGGACTACAGCAACGGCCCGTGGCGCTTCGGCTATGCCGGCCTGGCAGCCAAGCCGGCGTCCACTGCGAAGTTCGACAACGCGGTGCAGTACCACAACCTGTATGCGAACTGGGACTACGGCAAGGGCAAGGTCTACCTGGCCTATGTACGCAGCAACAACATCACCGGCAACGGCGCCGGCGGCGTTACCGCCAACAGCAATGGCCTGACCGCCGGCACCATCCTCTCCAACGTCAGCATCCCGAACAACAGCTTCAACGGCAATGACCCGAACGTCCAGCGCTTCTACAACGTCTACCAGATCTCCGCGGATTATCGGGTGACGCCGCAGCTGCGCGTGGGCGCGCTGTGGGGCACGATGATCGACACCTCCGGCGGCGACGCCGGCGCGCATGGCGGCAACGTCGGCGCCTATTACGACCTGTCCAAGCGCACCACGCTGTACGGCTTCGCCAACTGGATGAAGAACCAGCCGAACGCGGGCTTCCGCTTCAGCGGTTCGGCCGGCCCGTCTGCCAACCTTGCCGGCGCCGACATCAACGGCCGCAACCTGACCGGTCTGCAGGCAGGCATCCTGCACCGCTTCTGATTCATTCCACCTCGCGCGGCCGCCATGCACGCGGCCGCGCGCTACACGGAGACAAGCATGTCCAACACGAATGCGAGCGCGGGGGCGACCAGGTCGCCGCGCAAGGCGGCGCTTGCCAGCTGGATCGGCAGCGCGGTCGAGTACTACGACTTCTTCATCTACGGCACCGCCGCGGCGCTGGTGTTCAACAAGATCTTCTTCCCATCTTTCGATCCGAAAACCGGCACGATCGCGGCCTTCGCCACCTTTGGCGTGGGCTATGTGACGCGGCCGCTGGGCGCGGTCGTGCTCGGCCACATCGGCGACAAGTTCGGCCGCAAGCGGGTGCTGACCTTCACGCTGCTGCTCATGGGACTGTCGACCTTCCTGGTCGGTCTGCTGCCGACCTACGATGCGATCGGCATCTTCGCGCCCATCCTGCTGGTGGTGCTGCGCATGCTACAGGGCGTGTCGGCTTCCGGCGAGCAGGCCGGTGCGAATTCGATGACGCTGGAACATGCGCCGGCGCACCGCCGCGCCTTCTTCACCAGCTTCACGCTTTCGGGCACGCAGGCCGGGCTGATCCTGGCGACGATGGTGTACCTGCCGATCTCAGCGATGCCCGAAGCCGACATGCTGTCCTGGGGCTGGCGCGTGCCGTTCCTGCTGTCGGCGGTGGTGGTGGCAGTGGGCTTCTGGGTGCGGCGCACGCTGCCCGAGACGCCAGCCTTCGAAGAAGAAAGCCGCGCGAAGAAGCAGTCCAAGCTGCCGATCGCCACGCTGTTCCGCGAGCAGCGCGCCTCGGTGCTGCGCGTGATCTTCGCCGCGCTGGTGTCGGTGGTCAGCACCATCTTCAGCGTCTTCACGCTGTCCTATGCGGTCAACACCGCGCATATCCCGAAGCCGACGATGCTCAATGTGCTGGTGTTCGCCAACATCATCGCGCTGGCGGCGATCCCGGCCTGGGCCACGCTGGCCGATCGCATCGGCAGAAAACCGGTCTTCATCTTCGGCGCGCTCGGCTCGGCGGCGCTGATCTGGCCGTACATCTGGGCCATCAGCCGCGGCGACATCACGCTGATATGGGTGTTCGGCCTGCTGCTGTCCGGCGTGGTCTACAGCGCGGCCAACGGCGTGTGGCCGGCGCTGTATGGCGAGATGTTCGACACCCGCGTGCGCCTGTCCGGCATGGCCATCGGCACGCAGATCGGCTTCGCGCTGGGCGGCTTCGCGCCGACGATCTCGGCAGCCTTGATGGGAACCGGTCCGAACGGCTGGATGCCGGTGGCGGCCTTCACCACCGCGACCTCGCTCATCGCCGCCATTTCGGCCGCTACCGCGCGCGAGACCTATCGGGTGCCGATGCATGAGCTGGGGCAGTCGGGCGAGACGCGGCAGGCGACGGTTGGAGGCAGCCTGAAGGCCTGAGCTTTTGCCTCTGGGCGCCTGGCAGACGCGGGACTTTGCCGGAAACGGGGCAATTGACACATCCGGCAACCCTGCCTAATATGATGCGCATCATATTAGGCAGGGTTGCCGGGCGCACAGCCTCAGCCTTAGCCTTAGCCTGTACAAGCCAAGCCGTCCTTCGGGCGGCTTTTTCTGACCGGTAAATATGACGTTCATCATATGAGTCGGTCGTTTAATCGTGGGTGATCCAGCATGAACGCAACGAACAGTTCGGAAGTCATTGCAAATATCAGCCAGGTGGCCGATGCCTTTCTGACCCCGAAGCCACCGAAGGAGCGGCTGCCGCTGTCGCTGCCCCACGGCGAGACGCTGTTGTTGAGCACGCAGGAGGGCAGGGTCCGCATCCTGCGCGCCGGGGAAGGGCCGGCCGTGTTGCTGCTGCATGGCTGGGAAGGGCAGGCATCGGACATGGCCGCGTTCGCGCCGCCGCTGCTGACCGCTGGTTTCACGGTGCTGGCGATGGAGCTGCCGGCGCATGGAGGCTCATCGGGAACACAGGCATCGATACCGGATCTGGCGCGGGCGCTACAGGCCGTTGCCGACGCGCTCGGTCCGCTGCATGCGGTGATTGCCCATTCCATGGGCGGCGCCGTGCTTGCCGAAGCGCTGCATGACGGCATGCAGGCGCAGCGCGTGGTGCTGATCGCGGCGCCGGCTCGCTATGAGCGCTATGCGCGCGCCTTCGGCGCGGCGGCCGGGCTCGACGCTGATGGGATCGAGGCGATGCTGGCTGAGCTGCGCGACGCCAGGGGCGTGGATGTGCGCAGTATTTCCTTGCCGGCGCGCGCGCCCGCTCTGCACCAGCCGGCACTCTTCATCCACTCCGGCGACGATCGCGTCGTGCCGATCGAGGACAGTCTCGCCTCCGCGTCGGCCTGGCCCGGCGCCGGGCACAGGCGCGTCGAAGGGCTTGGACACCGGCGGCTATTGCGGGACCAGCAGGTGGTTGAAGAGGCCGTGCGCTTTGCCACGCTCGGCAGGGCATAGGGCGCACTACGCTTTGCCATCGCACCCGGTGCACTGCCGGGCGCCACATGCCACGCGCAGCGCGCACGTCACCTCATGCCTGCCCGCGCTGCAGATCCTGTAGCCACTGCCCATGGCTCGGCATCGCTTCCACCAGCGATGCGATCGCGCTGCGCAGCGACGCCAGGTAGTCCTCGATATCCCCGCTGTCGACTACATCGAGGATCGCCGCATAGCCTTCCGGCTCGATGCCCTGGCCCTGCAATACCTGCACCCAGTTGCGCTCGGTGAAGATCTCGGGATTGTCTTCGGCGATGCGTCCCTGCGCCCGGTACAGGCGGATGCGCTTGGCAAGGCTCTCGGGGATCTCCATGGTGCGGCAGTGATTCCAGAACGCCGTGTCGTTCCTGCGCGTGGCGTGATAGTGCAGGATCACGAAGTCGCGCACATGCTCGTATTCCTGGCGGCTGCGGCGATTGAATTCGGCGATGTCTTCCAGGCTTTGCCGCTGCGCCGGGAAGAAGGCGAGCAGCCGCGAGATCGCCGTCTGCACCAGGTGGATGCTGGTCGATTCCAGCGGTTCGAGAAAGCCGCCGGCCAGGCCGATGGCCACGCAGTTGCGGTTCCAGGCGCGGCGCCGCATGCCGGCCTTGAAGCGCAGCGTGCGCGGCGCAGCCAGCGCTTCGCCATCGAGATGGCCCAGCAGCGTGGCGACCGCTTCATCCTCGCTCACATGCAGACTCGAATGCACATAGCCGTTGCCGACGCGATGCTGCAGCGGGATGCGCCACTGCCAGCCGGCGCCATGCGCGCTGGCCCGGGTATAGGGCAGCGGCCCACCGTTCGATGCCGAAGGCACGAACACGGCACGGTCGCAGGGCAGCCAGTGCGACCAATCCTCATAACCGGTATGCAGCACTTCCTCGATCAGGCGGCCGCGAAAACCGGAACAGTCGACGAAGAACTCGCCGCTGACCACGGCGCCGCCTTCCATGACGAGCGCCGCAATGTCGCCGCTGACTGGGTCCTGCCGCACGTCCACCACGCGGCCTTCGACGCGCTTCACGCCACGCGCCTCGCTGTAGCGGCGCAGATAGCGCGCATACAGGCTGGCGTCGAAATGAAAGGCATAGGCCAGGTTGTCCAGCAGCGGATGCGATTCATCCGGCCGCATGAACTTGCCGGCGCTCGCCGCCGCGCGGGTAATCGAATAGGCGGACAGCTCATGCGCATGACCATGCCGCCGCATCTTCTGCCAGACCTGCTCGAAGCTGGCGATCTGGATATCGCTGGGAAAATGGCCGAAGGCATGCATGTAGCGATTGCCGATATCGCCCCAGTCGATGAATTCGATGCCGAGCTTGAAGGTGCCTTGCGTGGCGCGCAGGAAATCGTCTTCATCGATGTCCAGCATGCGGTTGAACAGCGTGATGGCGGGGATCGTCGCTTCGCCGACGCCGACCGTGCCGATGTCTTCCGACTCCACCAGCGTGACGGACACCCTGCCGTTGAGCGCGCGCGACAAGGCCGCGGCGGTCATCCAGCCGGCGGTGCCGCCGCCGAGTATCACCAGTTCGCGTATCAGTTCCTGTCCCATGACCCCTCCCTCATGTATGGATAACGAAGCGCTCAGTCGGGCAGGATTTCCAGCACCGCCACTTCGAGGTGCTGTCCATCCCTGGCATGCACATGCATCGGGAAGCGCCCGGTGTGGCTCAGCGTCAGCGGCAGGCTCAGCTCGTGATTGGCGGCCACTGGCACATCGTTGGTGTAGCCGTGTATCGCCAGCATGCCGTCATAGGGCACGGAAACCCGGAAGTCGACCGCTTCGTTCTTGCGCAGCCGCCATACGCCAGGGGCGGCATCGCTGCCGGGCGCGATGCTGATGCGTATCGTGCGCGGCGCTGTGCTGGCAGCAGGCGTTACGGTCCCCGCAACCTGCGCATGCCCGGCATGCGGCGCCGCCGCATCGTGGCTGCCATCGGGACGCATGGCGGCATAGCTCGCGGCCAGCACGATCATCAGGCCGCCCAAGCCCATTCCGAATGATTTCGACATCTGCATTGCCGTCTCCTTGTCGTTGTAATCGGTGTTGCCGCGTTCGTGGATCAGGATGCGGCCGTGGGTAGCGCCACTTGTCCGGAAGCGATCGGCAGCGACAGTATCCACAGCCCGGCCGCGGTCAGGCCCACCATCAGCAGCAGCATCGGCAGCTGGCTGAGCGCGGCCCGGTAGGCGCTGCGGAAGGTCCGCATGGCTTCGATATGCGCGAGATAGACGCTGACCACATGGCCTATGAGGATCAGCCCGACCTGGGTATGCCAGATCACGTTCGCATCGAGCAGGATCGGTTGCGCTGCATAGCCGGCGGTCCCGAACAGATTCCAGCCCAGGCCGAAGGGATCGGAAATCTGCCTGAAGAAGGCGGGCCCCTGCGACAGCAGCAGCGTGTAGTAATGCGTGACGTGATAGACGAAGGCAATCGGCACCAGCGAAAACGCGAAGCGCAATGCCAGCCTGCGTACCGTCTCCGTGCTTGCGGTGAGCATCCTGGCGAGCTTCAGGAAGACGAGATAGCACAGCAGGTAGAGCATGGGTGACAGGAACAGCGCCAGCGACTGCCAGTGATGGAACACCCGCGCCGCAACGGCAAAGGGTTGCTTGCTGCCTGCCGTGATGATCGGCGCAATCAGCGGGTAGATGCCGGCCCAGAAGAATTCCGACCATGGCTGCGATTCATGCATGCCGTCATAGGCCGTGGAGGACAGCATGAACAGTACGAACACCGCCAGGCTCACATGCTCGGCTTCCTGTTCGAGCAGACCGGTGAAGGGCATGCGCCACTGCATGCGGATCGTGGGGGACGTGCCTGGCTCGCCATGGAGCAGCCGCACCGGCGCCATCATCGCGATCAGGCGGAGGAATACCGCGAGGAAGTCGCCATAGCGGAACCAGGCCTCCTTGCCGAACAGCGCCGCGCCGAGCAAGCCGATCGCGGTGTAGAGCAATAGCGCGATCGACAGGCTGCGCGGCGTGGTGTGGCCGAACAGTTCCAGCCAGATGAAGGCCATGTACAGCGCCAGCGCCGGGTAATAGCCAAGCAGAGCGGCGGGATAGCGCAGCCGCGCGCGGAAAGCCGAGGGCAGGAGCCGCTCGATCCAATCGCACAGCGTGCGCCAGGGATTGAGCACGCCGTAGAGATCGCCGCACAGGGCGACCAGGTAGGAGAAACCCAGTACGAAGACGATCCAGAAGAAGGTCATGTTGAAGTTCGCAAACGGATTGCGCGTGCCGAACAGGCCGGTGGCAATGCACAACGCGAGCAGCAGCACGCCTGCCATGCGCAGTGCGGCGAGCAGCGCGCCCGGCATCAGCCACGACGATGTCGCGCTTTTGGCCGGCGTGATGCCGCTTACGGACGTGACGTGCATGAACGGCAGCCGAGCCATCAGCCCGATGATGACGAAAGACAGCACCAGGGCCGCGCAGGCGCCCCAGGCATACAGCGCGAAAGGCACCGGCAGCGTGTACGGCGCGGCGAAGGAATGCGCCAGCGCCGGCAGCGGCATGGCCGCCGATGCGGCCAGGATGCAGAAACGCTTGAGTCTCATCGTCAGAACCTCGGGCTGTATTGGCGTCATCAGGAAGCTCCTCAATGGCTGACTATCGAGATCAGCCGCACAGCCCGCCATGCATCGCCATCCTTCTCGGCGATGATGCCGAGCTCGTCGTAGGGCGCATGCCTGAGCTTGGTCGCTGCGATGGCGCGCCTGCCATCCGAGCCGGGCAGGACATGGATCACGTAAGGCAGTACCGGCGATGCGGCCGGACCCTGCTCCTGCAACGGGTAATACGCGTCCTGCAGACGCGGGTAGCGCGCATAGGCGCCGGGCGCGGTCGCTAGCCTGTCTATGCTTGCCAACTGTTTCTTGTTGAATGGCGCCGCGGCATGCGCCAGCTCCGCCGCAGCGCCATGGTCTCGCAGTCGCCACAACTTGAGGCGTGCCGCAAGTTCGCGCTGCGCGTCCGAGCGGATCGTTGAGCCGACCGCATGCTCCGGCTTGTCTGTCGCCAGCCAGTCGCTGAAAAAGCGGTCGAAGAAATGCTTGAGCTCCTCGCTCACCTCGTATTGCCGCGTCTGCGGGGCTTCCAGCGGTACCAGACGCGCGACGTGCCAGCCGGCCTGAAAGCCTTCGCCGCCGTCGGGCAGCGACACCGTGCCGAGAAAGCTCGTGTCCTCGATGCCCCGCGAGCGGAACCAGGCGCGTTTCTGCGCCTTCGTCGATGCGTTGATGAAGCCGTCGAGCTGCCGCATTACCGCCTCAGACGACTCGGCCCGGCGCTGCTCGCGCGCGATCGGCGCATAACCGGTGAGGAATTCATAAGTGGCCGCGGCCATCGCGCGGACATCGCCAGGCCAAGGCGACGTGAGATCGGCGCGATGCGCATTCCAGCCGCCTCTTGCCGCCGGCGCGGCCCAGGCCAGCTCGGGGCTGCAGGGTATGGCCTTGTCGGCGAAGTCGGGCGTGTCCGGCTCGCCCTGGTAAGCCCAGGAGTCCTGCAGCAGATGCAGGCCCTGGCCCAGCCGCAGCAGCATGGATTCGGCCTTGCCTTCCGCTGCCGCAGCCAGCGCCGCTTCGGCGCCGCGTCGCGCTGCGCGGCTACCCGCGACGATGGCGCGCTGTTGCGGCGACGCCGGCGGCTGCGCCTGGGCCGCGAAGTGGTATCTGGCCGCGACTTCCGAGCCTTCCTGGTGCCGTCCCAGGCAGGCGTATTCGAGCGTGAGCTCGATGCTGTCCATGGTTCCGGAATCGCTGCGCTGGTTGCCGACCGCGATGGTGTCGGCCTGCTGCTCGCTGTAGCCCGCCTTCAGCGCCAGCCATTTCGTCAGCCCGAAATGGACATCGCTTTCATAGGCCTGCGCTGCGAACGGTAAAACGAGTAGCGCGGCAAAAAGTATGCTTGCTGCCTGCTTCATTGGCGCCTTTGTATCGTGAGTACTGTCGATCCGGCGCGCGCGTGCGCGCGCGCTTCGGGCATCCGGGATGCCGCCCCGCCGCTGCGGGCCAGGCCATGCATGGCGGGGCGGTGGATCAAGGCTGCCGGCTCGGGCTCAATCCTCGTCTTCCGCGGCTTCCGCGGAATTGTCGAAGGGCCAGACCCCCTTCTTGAACTTCATCACCAGCAGGCCGTTGTCCTGGCACATGGTGGTCAGGGTGCCGTTCTGATGGTCGAAGTCCAGCCGCGAAGCACACCAGTCCGGTCCGCCCTGGCGCCATTGTCCGAAGCCGACATGGTTCGAACCGGGGACCGCCGTCTTGTCCAGTTGCGAAGGCGGATTGAAGTAGGCGATCTCCTTCGGATGCGCCGGTTCACGGATATCGAAGACGCGGATGCCCGAGTTGAAGTACGAGCAGGCCAGCGTGGTCGCGTTCTCCAGGTTGTCGACCGAGCAGTAATGGCTGCCGTAAGTGAAGATGCCCAGGCCGGCGATGTCGGGAAGCACGGCGTCGCAGTTGTTCGGATCATGCGTCTCGAGTCCGAGCTTGGAGACCGGCTGCGGATGCTTCTCGTCGCTCATGTCATAGATGCGTGCCATCGGGAACGGCGACATGCCCTGGGCGCAGGCAAGCTTCGATGGCACGGTCGCATCGCCGCTGATGCCGCCGGATCCAGCCTCATCCACCATGACGAGATACGGCTTGCCGCGAATCTTCGTGGTGATGGTGTGTTGCGCCAGGCTGCCGTCGCGGAAGGCGGTGGCGGAAATTACCTTCATCTGCGCATTCGGCTTGCGCGCCTGCACTTCCGAGGTGTCGAGCACCAGGAAGCCGTTTTGCGCGTAGGTCGGATCCGCAACCTGTTCCGGCGAGGGAATCCCGACTGCAACCACATAGGCACGGTTGCCATCCTTGCTGATGGAAAGTCCGTGCGGCGTCTTGCCGATCGGCGAATTGTCCATGTTGAAAGTGGCAATGAGCTTCGGCCGGGCCGGGTTGGTGACATCGACGGCGTAATAGCGCCTGTTGGCGAGGTCGCCGATGTAGTAGGTCAGGCCGTCCGGTGAAATGCTGCCTTCATGTCCCTTGGCTGCTGCCTGGGTGGGGGTCGCACCGTCCTTCAGGAAGGTCAGCGCGGTCGTGCTCATCCATTGCGGCGAGCCGCAATCGCCGGACAGATCGTAGACATCGAAATCACCGTTGCCGCCGCCGTTGGCTGCGTTCGCCGAGTACAGCAGCTTGCGGCGCTGATTGGCGCGCAGGCCTTCCCAGGAATCGAGCATGCCGCTGGTGCTCAGCGACATGGTGCGCAGCGGATGCGTCGGATCGGTGATGTCGATGACTTGCGCGCCCTCCGTTCCCTTCGGCCGGTTCGGATTCGGCATCGCAGTGGAGTGATAGGCGCAGGTGCGGCCGGCGCTCTTGAAGCGCGCCGAAGACCAGTTGCCGCCGACACCGCGTTGCTGGCCGATCAGCTCGAGGTTGCAGTTGAAGCCCTTGAACGGATTGGCGCTGGTGCGCATCGCCGCCGGGACCTGGCCTTGCAGCGCGCTTTCGGGATGGTCTCCCGATGCACAGTCGGTCACTTTGGTGGCGTAAACCTGCATCGGCTCGGATGCGGCCGATCCGCCCTTTTTGGCCAGCGCGGCGCTGGAGGCGTCTTCACCTCCGCTGCCGCATCCGGTGAGCGCAAGCGCGCTCGCCGCCAGCCAGAATGGCAGGCACTGCTTTGGACTGATCATCTTTGTCTCCTTGTATATACACGGGCTGTGTATTTTTTATTTTCCTGTTGGCAGCGTATGCATTACTGAACCCAACTCTTGCGCTCTGTTGGCGCGTTTATTTATTAAAGGAAACTGCTGCACTGCGAAAGTTTTATTCTGGAATTAATTCCTTCAATCAACTCACATTTAATTCCTAAGGCGGAATAAATAAACGCTTATTTAATGTTGATGTCCGATCATAATCATGCATCGCTTACATGAAACTGACGTAGCAGAGACATAGTCGAAAGCAATAATGGAATGCTCTTGTCAGTAAAAGCGGGCGAAGAGTCTTTATCGGCACACTGCACGAAAAAGATTCTTCTAGCCGAATGATATTGACGGAAACCGCGTCTTAGATGTCCGTGAAGGCTTACGAAGACAAGCGCGCGTTCCTGCGAAGGAGGGCAAACGATTTTATGCGGTAGGCGAATGATGCTCGATTAGCTACGAAATTCGCGGCGGTATGCCGCTTTGCTGCGGGTTTTATATTTCCCTAAATTTTATTTTTGGTGAAATCAGCTTTTAATTTCTGGTTTAATTTTTGCAAATGTGTGCGCCGTTAGAAATAAAGTTCGGCTTTTAGAATTGTCGAGTAAGAGTGCAGTGCTCGCCGCGGTGACAGCCGGCGGCGGGGAGCCGGTGACCATTGCGCGATTAACGATATGGTTGCAAGCGATATTGGAGCGATCCGATTATTCAGATTTCGCAACGGACATCGCTTTATCCGCCACCTGTGCCTGGTATGGAGAATTCGTCGCTACATTCGAAATGGCAGCATCGTTCGAACGGAACACCTTGACGGGT
Organism: Noviherbaspirillum pedocola; assembly: GCF_016632335.1. Lineage (GTDB taxonomy): Bacteria > Pseudomonadota > Gammaproteobacteria > Burkholderiales > Burkholderiaceae_D > Noviherbaspirillum_A > Noviherbaspirillum_A pedocola. The sequence goes on along the minus strand of NZ_JAEPBG010000008.1, from coordinate 174,946 downwards.
TCAGCGCCCAAAGCCAAAAGAATTGCGACACATGCTAAAAGAATGCCGACCAATGAATAGAATTTTCGCGATTCCACTTCACGGTTGGTAATGTGAAATTCAGAGTATTTCGTCGAAGTATTCATGGCATCGTCTCAAAGGAGTGGCATGAACAATTCCATCGGCTTGCGGCAAATTACTGAAACGAATAGCTGGATGCAAATGGAATTGGCTTATGAATAAAGTATCTATCATCCTGGTCTGCATATCCAATGCAATATAATGAGTTTTCCTATCAAAGTTATGAATGGAAATCCGGATGGATACCGACCTCGCTCGCACCTTTCTCAGCATTGTTCGGGATGGCAGTTTCATTGCCGCCGCGAAAAGGCTGCATATCACGCAGACCGCGGTCACTGCACGAATCCATAACCTGGAACAGCAGCTCGGCTGCCGCCTGTTCGTGCGCAACCGCGCCGGCGCACGGCTCACGCCCGACGGCGAGCGCTTCATCGCCTATGCGACCCGGCTCGTCGAGACCTGGGAGGGCGCGCGGATGGAGCTCGCGCGGATCGATGGCTATGAGGAATCGATCACGCTGGGCGGGGAGATGAGCGTATGCAGTCCGCTGATGCTGAAATGGGCTACCAGGCTCAAGAGCGAGATGGGGTCGCATGCGATCCGCATCGACGTGGCTGACGGCATGACGCTGCAGGAAAGGCTCGGCCACGGGCTGGTCAACGCGGCCATCGTGTACCGGCCGGAATACTGGCCCAATGTGCAGGTCGAACATCTGATGGACGAGAAGCTGATCCAGGTCGCCTCGGCGGCATGTCCGGAACCGTATGTCTGGGTGGATTGGGGGCCGGATTTCCGCGAGCAGCATGATATTGCGATGCCGGGAAAATCGAAAAGCGCGCTGTCGTTCAGCCTCGGGCCGCTGGCATTGCAATATTTATTGCAATCCGGCGGCACCGGATATTTCCGTGCGCGCGTCGCCGACAGTTATCTGAAAGCAGGGGTATTGAAGAAGGTGGAAAATTCTCCGGAATTTTCCTATCCGATTTATCTGGTTTATTCGCGGGAGAATGTCTCTCCCGCCCTGGAAAAAGCCTTTGCCATTTTGCGTGAAACCGTAAAAGAGGAATCGGATTGGTCGCAGCAATGGGCTTTCGCGATATAGCAGGCGCGGCGATGAATGAAATGGAGACTGCTGATCCTTTTCCATGCCGATGTCATCCCTAAAAATACGCCATGTACTGGATTCACACCATTCTTGAGAAAAAGCGTAGCGATGCTGCAATCTGCTTTCGACAGGAGAGTGGGGAGGCCGTTGGCTTCGGCTGGCCGGGTCGCTGCTCGTCGCTTCGGCGCTGACCGCGCCGTCATGCCTCGTCACACCTGCTGTCCACGACGACGCAAGCCGGGCATATCGTTTCCATCAAAATCTTGAATACAAAAATCCAATATTTTTTATTGTTTAAATATGCACTAGAAAGGCATAATTTCGCCGGAAAATTTCTTTAAGCCATGCCTATGGGTTTCATGCCTCGCAAACGCCGTTCCTACTCGCCCGCATCGCCGCTTCCTGCTCCAACCAGGCATGCGCTGGCGAGCCTGGTTCAAGAGAGTGCATCCTTCCCTGCAACCCGCATCTGATTCCGTGCATGCCGTGCCCATTGCGCTGGCATGTTTTCACTGACCCTTATTCATCTACTGGGAAATTTCGATCATGGAGACCAACCTCGATTTCAGGCAGCTCGTCGATGGCATCGGCGAGGGCGTCGTGGTAGCCAGCGCCGCTGGCGACATCATCTACTGGAATGCCGCCGCAACGCGCATCTTTGGCTTCAGCCAGGAAGAGGCGATGGGCAAGTCGCTCGACATCATCATCCCGGAACGGCAGCGCCAACGGCATTGGGACGGCTATCACAAGACCATGGAAACCGGTCAGACCCGTTACGGCAATGACTTGTTGCGCGTGCCGGCGCTGCACAGGGATGGGCATACGCTGTCTATCGCCTTTACCGTGGCGATGCTGCATGCGCCGGATGGCAAGGTGTCGGCCATCGTCGCCGTCGTGCGTGATGAAACCCAGCGCTGGGCCGAGGAACGCGAGCTCAAGCGCCGCGTCAATGATCTTGAAGCCAGGCTGAAGCAGTAAACCAGCATCCTTCATATCCATGCGCCCACCCATGGCCGCTTCCCATCCCGGAGCAAGAGATTGACTGAGAACTTCCTGAAACGCTTTTGGCCCGCCGCCGCCCACATCGACCGTTTCGAACGGATGCGCGCCTCCACTGGCGCGCTGTTCGGGCTGGTGCTGACCGGTATCGTCACGCATCTGCTGCTCGGCAACACGCTGGGCGCGGCCATGCTGATCGCGCCGATGGGGGCATCTTCGGTGCTGCTGTTCGCGGTGCCGTCGAGCCCGCTGGCGCAGCCGTGGTCCATCATCGGCGGCAACCTGGTGGCTTCGCTCATCGGCGTGACCGTCGGCAAGCTTGTCGGCGCGCCGGTGCTGGCGGCGGGCCTGGCCGGCGGCCTGGCGATCTTTGCGATGTTCTGGATGCGCTGCCTGCATCCGCCCAGTGGCGCGGTGGCATTGACCGCGGTGCTCGGTGGCCCGGCTATTCATGCGATGGGCTACAACTTCGTCGCCGCGCCGGTGCTGATCAATTCCTTCCTGCTCCTGGCCACCGCGCTGTTCTACAACAATGCGACCGGCCGCAAGTATCCGCATGTGGCCACGCCCAGCGTGGCGGTGAGCCATGACACGAAAGACGCGCCGCCGCTGCGCCGTCTCGGCATTACGCCCGAAGACCTCGACGCCACGCTGGCGCGCTACAACGAAGTGCTCGACATCAGCCGTGAAGACCTGCAGGCGATCCTGCTGGAGACCGAGCGCCATGCGTATCAGCGCCGCTTTGGCGTGATCGCCTGCAGCGATGTGATGTCGCGCGATGTGCTGTCGGTCGAGTACGGCACTTCGCTCAATGAGGCATGGCAAATCCTGCACAGCCATCGCCTCACCGCGCTGCCGGTAGTGACCAAGGGCCAGCATGTGATCGGCATCGTGACCAAGGCCGACTTCATCAACCATGCGCAGCCGGACAACCACACGGGTCTGAAGGGCGCGATGGCCAAGCTGTTGCAGCCGGTGAAGAACACACATTCGGCCAAGCCGGAAGTGGTGGGGCAGATCATGAATCGCGAGGTGCGCACCGCGTTCCAGGATCAGCCGGTGGTGGACCTGGTGCCGCTGATGTCGGATGCGGGGCTGCATTCGATCCCGGTGCTGGACGCAGATCGCCGGCTGGTCGGCATGCTGACGCAGTCGGACATGATCGCGACGCTGTACGAGAAGAACCTGCAGCCGCCGCCGCAGCGACCGGCAGTGCTGACGGCGGTGCCGGGCGGGAAGGCCTGAAGGTTGTCGAGTCTGGGTTTGGAGCTTTAGCGTGGAGTGTGATTGCGAAGCCAGCCTTCCCACGGTGGCGCGAAATCGTTTCCGGGAAGGCGTTGCGCGGCCCGCCAGGAAAATCGGATTGCCCATGCAGCAGCTCCGCAGGGTGGGCGCGGCCCACGCGTTCATCGTTGTTCAAGCAGGCGCGTTGGCTTTGCCCACCCTACGTTTCAACGGTCTTGCATTGCCCCCTGGGCGAAGCGAAAGTGCAGCGCATCCGCGCAGCGCAATGCGCCGCACGTCGATCGCCTGCGCGGCCGCATCAACCCAGCGCCGCAGCCAGCACCCTCGCCACATGCACCGCTTCGCGCTGCGCGCCATCGCCGATCTGGTGCCGGCAACTGGTGCCATCCGCGACAATCAGCGTATCCGCATCAGCCGCGCGCACCGCCGGCAGCAGCGCGCTCTCGGCCATGCGCATCGAGACCTCGTAATGCTGCGGGTCGTATCCAAAGCTGCCGGCCATGCCGCAGCAGCTGCTTTCCACCGTCTTCACTTCGAGCCCTGGCACCAGCGCCAGCACGGTCTGCACCGGCTTGAAGGCATCGAAGGCTTTCTGATGGCAATGGCCGTGCAAGAGCGCGGTCTTCTGCGGCAAGGCTTTCAGCTTCAATTCCAGCCGGCCCGCCTTCGCTTCGCGCGCAAGGAATTCTTCGAATAGCAATGCCTGGCTCGCCAGCCGCTTCGCGTCCTCGCCGAAGCCGTATGCCAGGAACTCATCGCGCATCGTCAACAGGCATGATGGCTCCAGGCCGACGATGGGCAGGCCGCGCTCCAGGTGCGGACGCAGCGCGGCTATCGTGCGCCGCGCTTCGGCCTTCGCTTCATCGACCAGCCCCGCGGACAGATAGGTGCGGCCGCAGCACAGCGGCCTTGCCTCATCCTTGGCCTGCGCAATATGCACGCGGTATCCCGCGGCCTCCAGCACCTTCAGCGCCGCATGCGCATTCTCAGCCTCGAAATAGTTGTTGAAGGTGTCGGCGAACAGCACGACTTCGCGCGTGCCCGCAGCTTTCGGGGAACACGTCTTCAGGAAGGTGTCGCCGCGCCACTGCGGCAGCTTGCGCCGCGCGGTGAAGCCGAGCAGTCCTTCGGTGGCGCGCGCCACGCCTGGCAGCGCATCGCGCAGATTGGCCAATGGCGCTAAGCGCGCAGCCCAGGGCGCATAGCGCGGCAGGTAGGCCACAAGCTTGTCCTTCAGCTTCAGGCCATGCTTCTTGCGGTAGTGGTACAGGAACTCGGTCTTCATGCGCGCCATGTCGACCCCAGTGGGGCAATCGCGCTTGCAGCCCTTGCAGGACACGCACAAGTCCATCGTGTCATGCATCGCTTCCGAGGTGAGCGCATCTGGCCCGAGCTGCCCCGACACCGCCAGGCGCAGCGTGTTGGCGCGACCGCGGGTCAGATGCTGCTCATCCTTTGTCACGCGATAGCTCGGACACATCGTGCCGCTGTCGAACTTGCGGCAGTGGCCATTGTTGTTGCACATCTCGATGGCCTTGGCGAAGCCGCCGGTCGCGTCGCCGCCGGTGCCGGGCGCGCTGCTCTCCTCGGTTACCGGGTTGCTCTGCACATTCCATGCGGACCAGTCGAGCGCGGTCTGCAGCGGCGCTTCGCGGTAGCCAGGCTTGAAGCGATACAGTGACGCGTCATCCATCTTCGTCGCGCGCACGATCTTGCCCGGGTTCATCAGGCCTTCCGGATCGAAGGCATCCTTGATCTCGCAGAACGCGCCCATCATGCGCTCGCCGAATTGCCAGTCGACCCATTCGCTGCGCACCAGACCGTCGCCATGCTCGCCCGAGAAGGCGCCCTTGTATTGCCGCACCAGCGCCGCCGCTTCCTCGGCGATGGCGCGCATTTTGGCGCTGCCGTCGCGGCGCATGTCGAGGATGGGCCGCACATGCAGCGTGCCGACCGATGCATGCGCATACCAGGTGCCGCGCGTGCCGTGGCGCGCGAAGACTTCGGTCAGGCGCGCAGTGTATTCAGCCAGGTGCTCCAGCGGCACCGCGCAGTCTTCGATGAAGGACACCGGCTTGTTGTCGCCCTTCAGGCTCATCATGATGTTCAGGCCCGCCTTGCGCACTTCCCACAATTCTTTCTGCTCGCGCTCGTCCGGCATCTCGACCACGCTGCCCGGCATGCCGAGGTCGACCATCAGCTCGGTCAGCGCCTTCAGGCCGCGCAGTTGCGTGGCGCGGTCCTCGCCGGCGAATTCGACCAGCAGGATCGCGTCGGGCGCGCCGATCAGGGCCTTTTCGATGGTGGGGCGGAAGGCCGGGTTGTTGCGGGCCAGCTCGATCATGGTGCGATCCACCAGTTCCACAGCGACCGGTCCGAGCTTGACGATGTGCTGGGCTGCATCCATCGCACGATGGAAATCGGTGAAGTTGACCACGCCCAGCGCCTTGGCCTTGGGCAGCGGCGACAGTTTTAGCTTGATGCGCCGGGTATAGGCCAGCGTGCCTTCCGAGCCGACCAGCAGATGCGCGAGGTTCACGCTGCCGTCCGCGGTATAGGGTCGCTCGGATTGCGGATGGAACACATCGAGGTTATAGCCGCCGACGCGGCGCATCACGCGCGGATAGCGCGCGGCGATCTCGTCGCGATGGCGCGCGGCCACGGCTTCGATGGTTTGCACCAGCGCGCGCAGACGCGGCGCAGCGGCATCACGCATCGCATCGATCGCGCCGAAATGCGCTTCGGTGCCATCCGCAAGCAGCGCATCGATGCCGAGCACGTTGTGCACCATGTTCCCGTAATGCAGGCTGCGCGAGCCGCAGGAGTTGTTGCCGGCCATGCCGCCGATGGTGCATTGCGCGGCGGTCGACACATCGACCGGGAACCACAGGCCATGCGGCTTCAGCCACGCGTTCAAATGGTCGAGCACGATGCCGGGCTGCACGGTGACCGTCATCGCGTCGCGGTCGAAATCGATGACGCCGTTCAGGTACTTGCTGTTGTCGATGATCAGCGCTTCGCCGACGGTCTGCCCGCACTGGCTGGTGCCGCCTCCGCGTGCCAGTACCGGCACGCGCGCCGTGCGTGCCAGTTCAATGGCGCGGACCGCATCTTCTTCGGTCTTTGGAATGAACACGCCGACCGGCTCGATCTGGTAGATCGATGCATCGGTGGCATAGCGGCCGCGCGAGTAGCGGTCGAACAGTACTTCACCGCCGGTGTGTTGCGACAGTTTGGCGGCAAGATCGCTGCAGGCCATGCGGCTTTGCAACTCGCCGCGCAACAGCACTTTCGACGGGACTTCGGCATTCATGATTCGGGGATTCCTTCGGGCTGCGCGCTGGACTCGTCGCGCAGATTGGCCAGGACGGTGTCGCGCTTGCTCTTCAGGTGCCGCATCAGCACCCGGCGCAAGCCTTCGCCGTCACGTTTTTCCAGCAGTTCCAGCATCTCGCTGTGATCCTTCACCGCCTTGTCCCATTTTTCCTGATTGAAGTTGGAGCGAAAGCGCAGGCTCTGCAGCCGGGCATTGAGCCCCTTGTAGGTGCCGGTGAGCACCGTATTGCGCGCCGCGCTGTTGATCAGGTCGTGGATCTCGTGGTTCAGGCGGTAATACGTCGGCAGGTCGCGCCGCGCATGCGCGGCCAGCATCTCGTAATGCAGCGCGCGGATCTCCCGCAACTCGTCCTCGGTGATCTTGGCGCAGGCCAGCTCGCCGGCGAAGCCTTCGAGCGCGCCCATCACATCAAACGATTCCTCGATCTCGACCAGCGACAGCTGCGCAACGATGGCGCCGCGATTCGGCAGCAGCTCGATCAAACCTTCGCCGGCCAGGGTCTTGAATGCTTCGCGCAGTGGCGTGCGCGACACCTGCAGCTGTTCGCACAGCACCCGTTCATTGAGCCGGGCGCCGGGCGCGAGCACGCCTTCGATGATCATGCCGCGCAGCCGGGAGCAGGTGGCCAGCGCCAGTCCCTTGCGGTCCGCGCTCGTTAGGGCTTCAACAGGAATTTCGGTTTGGTTCATAGCAGTTCGAGCCGATTGTATACGATTTATTCTGGCGATAAGGCCAAATCTCCCGCGAATTGCCCCGAAGTTTTTGTTGACATGACAGTTTAAGGAGGTATTGTATGCAAAAACTCCGATTAACCGCGTTGCCATTCTTCACGACAGGACAAGCATGCTGAAGCTGAATTCTCATCCCGCAGGTCGTCATTTCCTGCAGATCCCGGGACCTTCCACCGTCCCTGACCGCATCCTGCGGGCCATGGATTATCCAACGATCGACCATCGCGGTCCGGAATTTCAGGCGCTGGGCAAGAAGGTGCTGGCCGACATACGCAAGATTTTCCAGACTGAATCGCCGGTCGTGATTTATCCGGGCTCGGGCACCGGCGCCTGGGAAGCAGCGCTGGTCAATACGCTCTCGCCGGGCGACGCGGTGCTGATGTATGAGACCGGCCATTTCGCCACCCTGTGGAAGAAGATCGCCGACAAGCTGGGTCTGCAGTCCGAGTTCATCGGCAACGACTGGCGCCGCGGCGTCGATGCATCGAAGATCGAGGCGCGCCTGGCCGAAGACAAGGAACACAAGATCAAGGCGGTCTGCGTGGTGCACAACGAAACCTCGACCGGCGTGACCTCGGATATCGCCGCGGTGCGCCGCGCGATCGACCGCGCCAGGCATCCGGCGCTGCTGCTGGTCGATACCATCTCTGGTCTCGGCTCCGTCGACTACCGCCACGATGAATGGGGCGTCGATGTCACCGTCAGCGGCTCGCAGAAGGGCCTGATGCTGCCGCCGGGCATTTCCTTCAATGCCGTGTCGCAGAAGGCAATCGCCGCCTCGCGCAATGCGAAGCTGCCCAAGGCTTACTGGGGCTGGGACGAAATCCTGGAATCCAACAAGAACGGCTTCTGGCCCTATACCCCGGCCACGAACCTGCTGTACGGCCTGTCCGAGGCTTGCGACATGCTGCTCGAGGAAGGCTTGACTAACGTGTTCGCGCGCCACCAGCGCCATGCGGCCGCGACACGCGCCGCGGTAGAGGCTTGGGGCATGGAAGTGCTGTGCCAGAACCCGGCCGAATACAGCGGCGTGCTGACTGCGGTGGTGATGCCGAAGGATGCGTCCGGGCAGCACTACAACGCCGACGCCTTCCGCAAGGTGGTGCTGGAGAACTTCAACATGTCGCTCGGCCAGGGCCTGTCGAAAGTGTCGGGCTGGGTGTTCCGCATCGGCCATCTCGGCGACTTCAACGACCTGACCCTGATGGGCACCTTGTCCGGCGTCGAGATGGGCTTCGAGCTTGCCGGCGTGCCGCACCAGAAGGGCGGCGTGCTGGCGGCGATGGCGCATCTGGCGTCCACCGCGCCCGGCGCTGCGAAGTTGCAGAAAGCCGCATAAGCCATCACAGCAGCACAGCAGCAAAGATAACGACAACACCTATAAAACAACCGGAGACAACATGAAGAGCAAACGCGCAACGACGCATGTGCTGATTCTGCTATGCGTCATGTACTTCATCACCTATGTGGACCGCGTCAACGTCAGCACCGCCGCGGCGGCCTTCGGCAAGGAGTTCGGCCTTTCCAAGACTGAACTCGGCTTCGTGTTCTCGGCCTTCGCCTATCCCTACCTGGTGTTCCAGGTGATCGGCGGCTGGCTCGGGGACAAGTACGGGCCGCGCAAGACGCTGTCGATCTGCGCCTTCATCTGGGCCGGCGCCACCATCCTGACCGGCCTGGTCGGCGGCTTCACCACGATGATCATCGCGCGCATGCTGCTCGGTCTCGGCGAAGGCGCAACCTTCCCGACCGCGACCCGCGCGATGGCCAGCTGGACCACGCCGGGCAAGCGCGGCTTCGCGCAGGGCATCACCCATGCGTGCGCCCGCATCGGCAACGCGATCACGCCGCCGATGGTGGTGGCGCTGATCGCGGCGCTGTCCTGGCGCGGTTCCTTCGTCGTGCTTGGCTGCGTCAGCCTGGTGTGGGTCGCATGGTGGGCCTGGTACTTCCGCGACAATCCTTCCGACCATCCGGCGATCACGCAGGAAGAGCTGCGCCAGCTGCCGCCGTACGGCCACTTCAAGGACCGTCCGAAGGTGCCCTGGGGGCCGCTGTTCAAGCGCATGATGCCGGTGACCATCGTCTACTTCTGCTACGGCTGGGTGCTGTGGCTGTTCCTGAGCTGGATTCCACAGTACTTCCTGCACAGCTACAACCTCGATCTGAAAAAGTCCGCGGTGTTCGCTTCCGCGGTGTTCCTGGCCGGCGTGGTTGGCGACACCCTGGGCGGCATCGTCTCCGACCATCTGCTGCACAAGACCGGCAACCTGAATGTGGCGCGCCGCAACGTCGTGGTGATCTGCATGCTGCTAACCCTGGCTTCGCTGTTGCCGCTGATGTTCGTGCATGACCTGACGGTCTCGACCATTTGCCTGGCGCTGGGCTTCTTCTTCATCGAGTTCACCATCGGCCCGATGTGGTCGATCCCGATGGATATCGCGCCGAAGTTTTCAGGCACCGCCAGCGGCATGATGAATACCGGTTCGGCCCTGGCCGCAATCATCAGCCCGGTGCTCGGCGGCTGGCTGATCGACAAGACCGGCAACTGGGAACTGCCGTTCGAGTTCTCGATGGCGCTGATGCTGCTCGGCGCGGTGTGCGCCTTCACGATGCGGCCGCAGAACCGCTTCGATGAAACCGCGCATGCCACGGTGAAGCCTGCCACGCAGACGGTCTGATCGTTTGCCTTGGCGATCCGCCGGGCAGCGCGCGGCGGATCGTCCCGCTCTTATTCCCACGCGGCGCGGGTCGCCGCGCGAGGCTTTCTGATTCTGGAGTTCTCATGTCCGACCTGATACTCGTCGAGCGCGACGGCCACATCGTTACCGTCACGCTGAACCGCCCCCACAAGCTCAATGCCTTCACCAAGCCGATGTGGCGCGAACTCGGTGAAACGATTTCCACGCTGTCGGCCGACGACGAGGTGCGCTGCATCATCGTGCGCGGCGCTGGGGAGAAGGCCTTCTCGCCGGGCAATGACATCAGCGAATTCGAGACCGAGCGCTCGAACAAGGCGCAGGCCGTGGAATACGGCCACATCATGCATGCGACCGCGGCGGCCTTCACGAATTGCCGCCATCCGATCGTGGCGCAGATCCATGGCATCTGCGTTGGCGGCGGGCTTGAGATCGCTTCGCTTTGCGATATCCGCATCTGCGGTGAATCGAGCCGCTTCGGCGCGCCGATCAAGAATCTCGGCCTGGTGATGGCCTATCCGGAGATGGCACCGCTGGCGCGGCTGGCCGGTCCGGATGTGGCGCTCGAGATCCTGCTCGAAGGCCGCATCTTCGATGCCGCTGAAGCCTTCACCAAGCGCCTGGTCACCCGCGTGGTGCCGGACGACCAAGTCGCAACGGAAGCGCGCGCCACGGCCACGCGCATCGCCGAGGGCGCGCCGCTGGTGGCGCGCTGGCACAAGAAATTCGCGCGTCGCCTGGCCGATGCGACGCCGATCTCGCCGGCCGAGTACGACGAATGCTTCGACTGCTTCGACACCGAAGACTTCCGCATCGGCTATGCCGCCTTCCTGGCCAAGCAGAAGCCGGGCTTCATCGGCAAATGAAAGAGACCGCAGTGAACCAGACGGAAAAGAAGACCGGCCCGCTGGCCGGCATGAAGGTGCTCGAGCTGGCGCAGATCATGGCGGGCCCGACCTGCGGCATGATGCTGGCCGACATGGGCGCGGATGTGATCAAGATCGAGAAGCTGCCCGGCGGCGACGATTCGCGCGGCTATCGCGAGCCGCGGGTCAACGGCGTGTCCGCGCCGTTCATGATCCTGAACCGCAACAAGCGCGGCATGGCGCTGAATTTGAAGTCGAAGGAAGGGCGCGAGATCCTGCTGCGCATGGTGAAGGACGCCGACGTGCTGACCGAGAACTACCGCCGCGGCACGCTGGAGAAGCTCGGTCTCGGTTATGACGTGCTGTCGGCGATCAATCCCGGGCTCATCTATTGCGCGGTTTCCGGCTACGGCCGCACCGGGCCCTGGGCCGACAAGGGTGGCTTCGATCTGATTGCGCAGGGCTTTTCCGGGCTGATGTCGGTCACGGGCGAACCGGGACGGCCGCCGGTGAAGACCGGCAATTCGATCGCCGACATCAATGCCGGCATCCTCGCCGCCAACGGCATCCTGGCCGCCTATGCGCACAAGCTCAAGACCGGGCGCGGGCAGGTGGTCGACACCTCGCTGATGGAAGCGGCGCTGCAGCAGACCTACTGGCATGCGGCGATTTATTTCGCCACTGGAGAGTCGGCCGGCCCGACCGGCTCGGCCCATCTGCTGACCGCGCCGTACCAGGCTTTCCGCGCCAGTGACGGCTGGCTCAATGTCGGCGGCGCCAACCAGGCGAACTGGGAACGCATCGCCGACGCGCTCGGTCACCCGGAATGGAAGAGCGATCCGCGTTATGCGACCAACAGCGCCCGCATGGCCAACCTGAATGCGCTGACCGAGGAGATGAGCGCCGCCTTCATCACGCGCAGCAAGGATGAATGGATCGCCCTGTTCGATGCCGTGGGCGTTCCGGCGGGGCCGGTCAACACCATCGGCGAAGCGCTGTCGCATCCGCAAACGCTGGCGCGCGACATGGTGGTGGACCTGGAACATCCGCAGGCAGGAGCAACGAAGGCGCTCGGCTGTCCCATCCATTTTTCGGAAACGCCGACGTCCATCACTCGTCATGCGCCGATGCTGGGCGAACATACGCGCGAACTGCTGCGTGAATACGGCTATGACGATGCGCAGATCGATGGCTTTGTGGCCAATGGCGTAGTGGAAGAAGTGGCGGCAGAGCAGCCGGCCTGAACGCCTCGCGCGGACGGAACGCGTCGGCTTGCATGTCTTGTTCAGGCAAACCGACGCAATCGTTAAACTTGTAATGATCGGTAAAAGCACAAAGTGCTTTTTATCGCCGTTCCTATAATGGTTTTCCGAAAGGAGAACCTGTCATGAAACCGATTTTCAAAGCTTTCGCCGCTGCCGGCATGCTGTCTTCGCTGGTCGCCGGCTGCGCGGTGTACACGCCTGCGCCTGCCTACCCGACGGGCGCTTACTATCAGCCGGCTCCTGCCTATGTGGCGCCGGCGCCGGTGTATGCCGCGCCGCCGGTCAGTCTCGGGTTCAGCTACGGCACCTGGGGCGATGGCCATCGTCATCACCATCACTGGTAGGCTGCTGCAAGGCTGGGCGATCCTCGATAGATGGAGGTGCATGATGCGTTTGGCAAAACGTCTGGTCGCTACGCTGACGCTGGCGCTGCTCGCAGCGCCAGCCCTGGCGCAGGAACATCGCCACTGGCACGGCGACCGAGGTTCGCAATGGCACGGTGACCGTGGTTCGCACTGGCGCGGCGATATCCATCGCTTTCATGAGCATGATTACGGCCGCTGGCGCGGCGGGCGCTGGTACAACGGCTATCACGCCGGGCGGCATGGCTGGTGGTGGATCGTCGGGCCGACCTGGTACTGGTATCCGGCGCCGGTGTATCCGTATCCGGACCCGTATGCGCCGCCGGTGGCGGTGGCTCCAGTTGTTCCCATGGCTCCCATGGCGCCAGTCGCTCCTGCCGCTCCTGCAACGCCGCCGCAATCGTATTGGTACTGGTGTCCGGATTCGGGCCAGTATTATCCGTACGTCCCTGAATGCCGCAGCCCGTGGCAGCAAGTACCGGCGCGCCCCTGAGCGCTGTCTTCGCGGGATGCGTTCGCGCTGCATCCCGTTCTTCTTTGCGCAACGATTTCTGCCGGCGACCGGCCATTCTTTGCATTGAGGGAAACGTCCATGGACAAACCGCGCCGTCAATTCCACCTTGCCGCACTGGCCGGTGTTGCCGCGATGACCTTGCCGGGTTGCGCATCCAGGGTGAACTCGGGACCTGAGCCGATCCGGCTGTTGAGCGGCGGCGCAGCCAAGGGGCTGCTGGAGCGCCTGGGTCCCGCGTTCGACCAGGCGAATCACGCACGAGTGGAAGGAGAGTTCGGTGCGGTGGGAGCAATGCGCGACAAGCTCCTGGCGGGAGAGGATGCGGACGTGATGATTCTCTCCAAGCCCCTGATCGATGAGCTCGCGCAATCAGGCCGTGTGCTTGCGGAAACCGTAACGCCCCTGGGCCAGGTCAAGACCGGCGTGTGCCTGGTGCAGGGACGTCCGAAAGTGGAAATCCGTGACGGACAGGATCTGCGCAAGCTGCTGTCTACTGCAAGCGCCATTTATTTTCCCGATCCGAAGAAGGCCACGGCCGGCATTCACTTCATGAAAGTCCTCAAGGCGCTGGGCATGGATGACGCCTCCAGACTGCGCGTCTATCCCGATGGCGCCGTTGCCATGGCGGCGATGGCCAGGGCTCGTGACCCGATGGCGGTGGGATGCACACAAATTACGGAGATCCTGATCACTCCCGGCGTCGAACTGACAGGCTTGCTGCCGCCGCCGTTCGAGCTTTCCACTACCTATGTCGCGGCTGTTGTTGCCGCCTCCAGGCGCAAGCGTTTGGCGCGCGAACTCATCGCCCATCTGGCCGACCCGAAGTACGCATCTCAGCGCCAGCAGGCTGGCTTCGTGCAAGAGCCCGTGTAGCGGGCCGGAGAGGGATTGTATAGCGCCGGAGCCGTCGACATGCGGTTCCTGAAAACCGGACCTTCTCACCGAGCAGGTCCGGCTAGCCGCTATTTTTGAACTGGCCCTCGCAGGGGCCATGCGCATCAATGCGTCGAGTACACGCCTATGCCCGGGTCGGTAAAGGCACTGCCGGCCGACGCTGGCACAAAGACTTGCTGCGTTGCCGGATCAACCACGGCAACGTGTGCGCCCTTGCCGGCTGCGACCTGAAACAGCAGCGCGTGCGTGGCGCCGTCGATGATTCCCAGCACCGGATTGAACGGCAGCGACTTGTTCGCCACGCCACCGGTCTGCCAATTGCGCGCGCCGAGGTAGTAGCGGTTTGAAACGGAATCATAGGAAAGCAGGTCGGCGCCGCCAAACGGAACAGTGGCGACGATCTGTCCGTTCGTCCGATTCAATATCTGGGTAATCAGCTTGGCTCCGTTGGTGCCGCTCATGTCGCAGGCCACGATGAGGTCAGTTCCCGGCCCGAGATCGATGCCGCCAGGGCCGCACTGGCCGAGGGTGAAGCGGTCGCCAGCGGCCAGGCTGATGGGGTTGGTCCCGTTGTTCAGCACTGCGGATGCGGTAATACGGTTCAGTTCGCCGTTCGGATTGGTGTCCGTTCCATCGTTTGCAGTGTAGAACGTCCGCGTCGAGTGGTCATACACGCAGCCTTCGAGACCCGTCGTGTTGTCCGGGTAGGCATACTGCGCCACTACGCTGTCGTTATCGGTATTGATCCATGTAGAGAAGCTGTCTGCCGCATTGTTCACCATGAGCAGATGATCGTCTGCGTCGTAGCAGCTTGCGTCCGCACGGTGACCGGTTCCGGCAGTCGTTCCCGGTGCATTGATGGGAATGACGCCGGTGACCGTGTTGCTGCCGGTGTCGATGATCTTGACCGAGTCGACGTCCGTTGCGTACATCTTGTTGGTTCCGGTCACGGGTGACACGCTGTTCGGGCCGGACGAATCGGTGGACGCACCGGCGCCAGTGAAAGCGGATGCGCCGGTACCCTTGATCAGTCCGACCAGCGCGTGCGTTTTGACGTCATAGACATCAACTGCCTTGTTATTGCGGTCGGTGAGATAAAAGCGCCCCTGATAGACGACCCCGCCATCGTTGGAAAACGATGTGCTGCCAGTCACATTGGGTACGGACATGAAAGTAGTCAGGTGCGGATTGTCGCTTGGGGCATTATTGTCGCCCCCCCCGCATGCAGACAAGGTACTGGCGGCAATGAAGGCTGCGGCAATTCCTGCGTAATTCAGCTTGAACATATGGTCTCCAAATATTTATCGCAACGCATGTTGCGCAGAGCAAGCTATGCTTCGCGAGCATGTGTGAAATTGACCGCGGTCAATTTGAAAATATATGAAGAGACACCGTTGTCATTCAGTGAAAAGTCAGCCTATCGTCAATAGTTACTAAGGATTCCCTGCCATCTTTAAAGGTTTTATTGATGTCGGGCGACACAAGCCTATACACAGGCACGGGCCCGGTTTCCGAAGGCAAGCTATTGATATCGCGAGCAAATGCGGGGATGTTCATGGCCCTGGCTCCCAGGTTTCTCGCTTTCGCTACCGCTCTGGTCACACAGCGTCCATAACAGGGCCTCGAAAGACTATTGCAAACACGCAATCAGCTGCGGGCCTGGGTTGCTTTGCCAGTATGTGCAGTTGCTGAGTGCATCCCAATACGCATCGGGCTCGCCAGGGAAACCAGTGCGGCGGGCGAATAACCAATCGGATGAAAGTGATGGAGAGCGGTGGCCATGGCTATCGCGCGCCCTAAACGATTTCCGGGGAAACCGATGCCGTGCCATGTGGAGTGGTGCAAGGCAAAAAAAATGCCCGTCTGCATAGCGGACGGGCTCAAGAACTTTAAGGGATTGTGCGAGGCACGACGGCATAGTAGCAAAGCCAGAACTGTTTCCTAGTAGGAAAAGCACGCAAAGTCTTGTAGGACAAATCCTTCATTGATCGTACAAAACGGGCTTCGTATCGCGCTTCCGCTGGTCGCACTGCGATGCAGGCCGTCAACTCCCACGATGTTTCATTCGTTCCTGTTTGCCGCTGAAAAATTGCCTTGCGCATCTGATATATTAGAATTACGATTCTGATATATCAAACTCGCCAATGAGCCGGCCGATAAGGCCGCAGAGCAGGGCAAGACAGGAGACAAGCAAGTGCCCCCTTCACCGCCATCGGCGCCGCCGTCAACGCGCCGCGGGATTGTCCGCGCCCACATCGCGAGGCAAGAAAACGGCAGCCTCGCTGCCACGCCGGCCCACAGCACCCGTAGCCCAAATGCCGCTTCTCCGACGCGGCGCCGATTCATCAACAAAAGACCAATATCGAGGTAGACACATGAGTAGAGTCCTTGGGATGCTCGGCATCTCCGCATCCGCCGTTCTGCTGGCCGCCTGCGGCGGCGGTGGGAATGGAGACAACGCATCGGCCACCCCGGCTTCCGGCACTTCAACCGCGGCAGGCAGCGCGCCGATTGCCTACTATCTGCCCGCCAAGGGCGAGCCGGCCGCCTATGTCGACACCCGGCTCCAGATCAACTTTGATGCACCGCCGGTGTTGGGCAGCATTGGCACCATCAAGGTCTACAAGGCAGCGGACAACAGCGTGGTCGATACCATCGACATCAGCAGCGCGGTCGTAAGCGCCGGTGGCGAGACTCAGAGCGTGATGCCTTATACGAACACCGAGATCGACCAGATCGGCAAGAACGTCGCCAATTTGACGCAATGGCGTTATGTGTACTACCAGCCGGTGACGATCGCGGGCAACACTGCCACCATCAAGCTGCACGACGGCGCGCTGTCGTACGACACCGATTACTACGTGACCATGGATCCCGGCGTGCTGTCAGGAAGGGTAAATGGCGCGGGCTTCAATGCCATCACCGGCGCGAAGACATGGGCTTTCCATACGAAGAAGGCGCCGGCTTCGACGACTTCGGTCACCGTGGATGACGATGGCGCCGCCGACTTCCGCAGCGTGCAGGGCGCGCTGAACTGGATCATGGCCAACGGCTGCAATACCACCTGCGCGAATGCGGCGGATGCGAAGACCGTCACGATCCGCAATGGCAGCTACAACGAGATGCTGTTCCTGCGCAACGTGAACAACCTGAGCATCGTCGGCGAGAGCCGTTCCGGGGTGGTCGTGTACTACGACAACTATGAGTCCTACAACCCCAGCACCGGCGGCAGCAAGACCGCGGTGCAGACGACGCTGACCAATGAGCAGGGCGCCACCCGGCGCTCGCTCGGCGGCGGCCGGGCGGTGCTGCTGGTGGAAAACGCCGACCTGCTCAAGCTCAGCAACTTCACGCTGCAGAACACGCACGTGAAGCAGACCATCTTCAACAATCAGGCCGAGACCATCTACTTCAACAGCGCCACGCTCAATGGCAGCCGCTTCGTCGCCACAACCATGAATTTCCTCAGCGCGCAGGACACCATCCAGACCAAGGGTTGGGCCTGGTATTACCAGTCCTATATCGCCGGCGACGTCGACTTCATCTGGGGTTCGCCTTTCGCCGCGCTATTTGAAGAGAGTGAACTGCATACCGTGTTCGATCCGACCGGTGCCGCGTCGGGCGTCTATTCGGGCGGCTATCTGTTCCAGGCGCGCGCGGCTTATGGTTATCCCGGCTTTGTGGTGCTCAACAGTGCGTTGACCGCGGATGCCAATGTGCCGCCCGGCAGCGCCTATCTCGGCCGCTCCGGCGGGCTGACGGTTGCCAACGGCTATTGCAACACGCTGTACACGAGCGGAAGCTTCGGCAATGCCAACCTCGGTTGCGACAACATCGCCTATATCGGCAACCGCATCGGGCCGCATATCGCCAGCGTCGGCTGGTTCACTCAGCCGGCGAACTCGCCCGTTCCCGACCCCGCAACGCCGACCGCGAGTGCCGGCTGGCGTGAAAGCGGCAGCATGAATGCCAATGGCGGCGCTGCTGACATTGGGGCGCGCAGTGCTTATTCGAACGTCAGTGCTGACCTTTCCGCGTTCAGCACCCGCGCCAAGGTCTTCGCCGGCTGGAACAGCGGCGCTGGATGGGTGCCATCGCCCTGAAGCGCCCGGGCATGCACCCGGAGCGCCCGGCCCGGCCGGGCGTTTTCATGGGCGCTGCGACCTTTTAGGCCGCGGTCTCGATTGCCCGGATGTTCTGGTTGGCGCGGAATAAATTCTCCGGGTCATAGCGCTGTTTCAACGAGAGCAGCCGCTCGTAATTGCCGCCATAGGCTTCGCGAATGCGGCTGGCTTCATCGGCGGTGAGGAAGTTCACATACACGCCGCCCGCGGCGAAGGGCATGGAGTTCTTATAGAAGCCGCGCGCCCAGTCGATGCAGCGCTCGTCTTCCCGTGCCTCGGACCAGCGCGCATGCACGTTCAATGCCCACTGCGCATCGCGGTGCGGGTACGCCGTGGCATCCCTATTCTGTCGCGATGCCTGGCCGCCAAGCAGACCCAGAAAGATCTCGCATTGCGACCCCGGCAGCGCGCCGACATAGTCGATGAGCACATCGAGCGCCGCATCGGGCAGCGTGTTGAAGTTGTGGGACTTCCAGTAATTGCGCGCGCCCGGCGTCAGGAGCGGATCAAAGGCCTGTTGCCATTGTTCGTAAGACATCTTGCCGAGGTGCTCGCCGATGGGTTCGCCAAAGCTGCGCGCGGTGGCGAAGGTCGCTTCGCCCATCGCATCACCACCGGTGCAGAAGGCGGCGATCACTACGACCTCCCTGCCATGCATGGCCGCCGGAAGAAAGGGCAGCGGCGGCGCCTGGCGCAGCACTACCCACAGGCTTTGTTCATCCGACAGCGCAGCGATGCTGTCGCGATAGCGGCGCAGCGTTTCCTTCGCCGCGTCGAACGGATACACCACCAGCCCGGCATGAATTTCCGGGCCGACCGGATGCAGCGCATATTCGAATTCGGTAACGACACCAAAATTGCCACCGCCGCCGCGCAGCGCCCAGAACAGATCGGACTCATTTTCGCTGCTGGCGCGTACCCGTTCGCCGCTGGCAAGAATCACATCGGCCGACACCAGGTTGTCCACCGTCAGCCCGTATTTGCGGCTCAACCAGCCGAAGCCGCCGCCCAGGGTCAGTCCGGCCACGCCGGTGGTCGAATTGATGCCCAGAGGCGTGGCCATACCGAAGGCTTGCGCTTCATGGTCGAAGTCGGCCAGGGTCGCGCCGCCATCCACGCGCGCGCGACGGGCAATCGGATCGACATGCACGGCGCGCAGCTGCGACAGATCAACCACCAGCCCATCGTCGCAAAGCGCGCTGCCGGCGATATTGTGGCCGCCGCCGCGCACCGAGAGCGGCATGCCGCGCTGGCGCGCGAAGGCAATCGCGCGCATCACATCGGCCGCGCCGCTGCAGCGCGCGATTGCCGCGGGGTGCCGCTCGATCATCGCGTTCCATATGGTTCTTGCGTCGCTGTATCCGGGATCCTGCGGCCGCAACAGCGGGCCGCGCAGGCGCGGCTGCAATTGTTCCAGCGCCTCGGCAACGGTGTCGGACATGATTGGCTCCTCCAGATGTATCGAATGCTTAGAGCTTCAATATCGTCAAGGATGGGTGCCTTCGCTTGATGCGCATCAGGAAGGGAAGAGTCAAACGGCGTAGGTGCCTGTGCTCAAGCGCCTGCCCAGTCGGCCACTATCCTGGCCGCTGCGGCAATGACATCCTCGCGCGGCTTGGCCTTGGCATGCCTGCGCGTGGTGTAGATGGCGAGGATGAGCGGCGCGCGCTGCGGCGGCCATATCACCGCGACATCGTTGGCGGTGCCGAAGTCGCCGGTGCCGGTCTTGTCGCCGATGGTCCATTCAGCGGGCATGCCGGCGCGTATGCGCGCGGCGCCGGTGGTATTGCCGCGCAGCCAGGCGCATAGCCTTTCCCGATGCGCTGGCGAGAGTGCATCGCCGAGCGCCAGCCGCTGCAGGCTGCGTGCCATGGCCATCGGCGTGGTGGTGTCGCGCGCGTCGCCCGGCAATGCGGTGTTGAGCTCGGTCTGGATGCGGTCCAGGCGAAAGGCATCGTCGCCGATCGAGCGGGCAAAGGCGGTCAATGAGGCTGGCCCGCCCAGGCGAGCGATCAGCAGGTTGGCCGCGGTGGTATCGCTGTAGGCTATGGTGGCAGCGCACAGCTCCCCAATCGACATCCCTTCGGCAGCGCGCCTTGCCGTGATAGGTGAGTAGCCGTGCAGAGTGTGCCCGGCATAGTCGAGTCGTTGGTCCAGCAGGCCTGGCTGCCGTGCATCGCGCGCGAGCATCGCCGCAGCGATCATCAACTTGCAGGTGCTGCAGAAAGCGAATCGCTCGCCTGCGCGCCAGCTCAATTCAGCGCCGCTGCCAATATCGATCGCATGCACACCGAGCCGGCCGTCGAGTGCGGATTCAAGTGCTGCCAGCTGCGCCCGATATGCGGCAGAGCCGGACAAGGCGGCGATCGCATCGCTGCAGGGGAGAAGCGGTAGGGAGCTGGCGGCGATCAACAACCTGCGACGATGGGCATTGTGTGGCATGGAAAGTGTTCTCAATCGGTCCTGAAAGGTGAAGACCTGCTTAGTATCCATCCTTCACGAGGCGTTCCGACAAGCGCTTCACGTTGATCGCTCTTACAGTTGGGCATCCACATCGTCTGCACAACATCCTTGGCAAAGCAAGCATCCGCAAAAATTTGCAACTATCAAACAGTGGATGCCATCGCCACAGCATTATCTCCAGCATCTACAGGTGTGTTACCCCGGTCTAGAAGAGCCTTGCCGAGGAGAAGGGAGGGATATCGACTCGAGAACAGGCTTGACCTCCATCCTTTCCTTCCGGGTCGCAAGCGGCAACATGCCCGGTTCACGCACTGGCAATAGGAAGTCCGGGCGACCGAATTCGCGCCTGGAACAGCCGCGGCTGCCGAAACGCCACCCAGGGTAGTACGTGGAATTCGCCGCATGCATCGCCGCATCGGGCAGAATGCTGGTTCCTGTCATGCAAGGGACCAGCGCTATGTATCTACCCGCCCACTTCGAAGAAACCGAGCTCGCCGCGATGCATGCGCTCATGCGCGCCCATCCCCTTGGCACGCTGGTGCTCCACGGCAGCGCCGGCCTCGTCGCCGATCATCTGCCCTTTCTGCTGGATACCGAGGGCGGCGGTCCCGGCATCCTGCTGGCGCATGTCGCACGCGCCAATGCGCTGTGGCGCGATGCGCTGGCGGGGCAGGGTGGGGCAATGGTGCTGTTCCAGGGTCCATCGGCCTATGTGTCGCCGAACTTCTATCCTTCCAAGGCGGAAACGCACCGCGTCGTGCCCACTTACAACTACAGCGCGGTACATGCCTGGGGCCGCATTACGGTGCGTGACGATGCGCGCTGGCTGCGCGGCCTGCTGGCGCGGCTCACGCGCCGCTTCGAAGCGGATGGACAGGCACAGACGTTGCAGCCATGGCGCATCGGCGACGCGCCGGCCGATTTCATCGAGGCGCAGCTGCAGAAGATCGTCGGCATCGAAATCGCCATCGAACGCATGGAAGGCAAGGTGAAGATGAGCCAGAACCGCAGCGATACCGACCGCCGTGGCGTCATCGAGGGCTTGCGCCGCCGTGCGCAGGGCGAGGATGGGCTGGTAGCGGAGGAGGTCGAGCGCAGGCTGCAGGAGGACTGCTGAGGGACCGCTGGGCCGGATTGCGCATCTTCAGGCTGGCTCGGAAAATCGCGCCGGTGTGACGTTCGGCATGGTGTATGCTCGTCTGCCCTTGCGTTTTTGCAATTCGGCAAGCCGTGCCACTTCCAACAGCGCATCGATGACGTCAAACCAGTCTGCTTCTCCCGTTCCCGACCACGATGGACATCCGCAAGCAGAAGAGCGCTTCCGTACCCTGTTTGAGCAGGCGCCGTTCAGCGTGCAACTCCTGGCGCCGGACGGACGCACCCTCGCCGTCAATCGCGCCTGGGAGCGGCTGTGGAGCGACGAGCAGCATGCGACGCAGCTCAAGGCACAAGTTCTGGACGGCCGCTTCAGCCTGCTCGCCGATCCGCAGCTCGAAGCCAAGGGCATCACGGCCTGGCTGCGGCGCGCCTTCGCCGGCGAATCGGTGACGCTGCCCGCCATCTGTTACGACCCGGTCGAGAACGGCTTGTCAGGCAGGGCGCGCTGGGTCAAGGCCTGGGCGCATCCGATCTGGGACGATGCCGGCCAGGTGCGCGAAGTGATGCTGGTGCATGAGGACATCACCGAGCAGGTGCAGGCTGAAAAGGCGTTGCGCGACAGCGAGCGGCGCTTCAAGCAACTGGCCAATACGATTCCCCAGCTCGCCTGGATCGCTGATGCCTCCGGCGACATCCACTGGTACAACGAGCGCTGGTATGACTACACCGGCACCACGCCGGAACAGATGCTGGGTTCGGGCTGGCAGGCAGTCCACGATCCCGCAGTGCTGCCGGCGGTGCTGGCGCAATGGCGCGATGTGCTTGCCCGCGGCGAACCGGCGCAAATGCGCTTTCCGCTGCGCGGCCGGGATGGCAGCTTTCGGCCCTTCTACACCGTGTTGGCGCCGCTCAAGGATGACGCCGGCAAGGTATTGCAATGGTTCGGCACCAATACCGATATCTCGACGCTGGAGCAGGCGCAGACCGCGTTGCAGCGGGCCGAAGCCTGGCTGCAGCAGGGTTTGCTGGCCGGGCGCATGGCGGTATGGGAATGGGACCTGAAGAGCGGCGACGTCAAATTTTCCGCCGACGCCGACAGCGTGTTCGGCTATGCGTCGGCCACGATCGAACAGATACGGCAGCGGGTGCATCCGGACGACCTCGTCCGGCTGGAGCAGGCGGTCGAGCAGGCGCTGGCCACGCGCGGCGAATTTCATGAAACCTCGCGCCGGATACGTGAGGACGGCAGCGTGATCTGGATCGAGCAGCGCGGCAAGCTACTCATCGATGCGCAGGGCGAGCCGATAGCGATCCATGGAGTGAACGTCGATGTCACCGATCGGGTGCGGGCCGAGAGCGAGCTCAAGGAGGCGAACCGGCGCAAGGATGAGTTCCTGGCGATGCTGGCGCATGAATTGCGCAATCCGCTGGCGCCGATCTCCGCTGCGGCCGAGCTGCTGCGCCTGTGGCCGGGCGATGAGGCGCGGGTGCGCCATGCGAGCGACATCATTTCGCGCCAGGTTCGCCACATGACCGAGCTGGTCGACGATTTGCTCGATGTGTCGCGCGTGACCCGTGGACTGATTCATCTGGAGCGCCTGGCGCTGGATCTGAAATCCGTGGTGTCCGATGCGATCGAGCAGGCGCGCCCGTTGATCGAGGCGCGCAGGCACCGGCTGCTGCTGGCCGTCGATGCCGCGCCGACGCCGGTGCTGGGCGATCGCACGCGGTTGATTCAGGTGGTCGTGAATGTGCTGGCCAATGCTGCCAAGTACACGCCTGCCGGCGGTGAAATCGCGCTTGCGGTCGAAGTGCGCGCCGACGAAGCGAACATCATCGTCAGTGACAACGGCTGCGGCATCGGCGCCGATCTGCTGCCGCTTCTCTTCGAATTGTTCACGCAGGCCAAACGTACACCGGACCGATCTCAGGGCGGGCTTGGCATAGGCCTGGCGTTGGTCAGAAGCCTGGTGCAGCTGCACGGCGGCCGGGTCAGCGCGCATAGCGAGGGCAGGAACCGTGGCAGCCGCTTCACGGTTACGCTGCCGCTGTGCCGCGATCTGGCGCTGCCGCGCCGGGAAGAAGCTTCTCTCTTCCCGGTGTCGCCGAAGCGCATCTTGCTCGTCGACGACAATGCCGACGCTGCGCAGCTGCTCGGCGCGCTGCTCGAAACCGATGGGCACCGGGTGACGATCTGCGACAGCGCCGCCGACGCACTCAACGCACTCAACGCGCTCAACATACTCGATGCATCACCGGCCGATGCGCCGCAGGTGTGCATTCTTGATATTGGCTTGCCGGACATGAGCGGCCATGAGTTGGCGCGCCGGCTGCGAGCGCAGCCGGGCATGGAAGCCGCGCTGTTCATCGCGCTGACCGGTTACGGTCAACCCGCCGACCGGCAGAAATCCGAATCGGCGGGCTTCAATCATCATCTGGTCAAACCGGCGAATCTGCGTGAGCTCGCGGCGATACTGGCAAGCATGGATTGAGCCGCGGCAATCGCATCCAGCACACGGCTTTCCCCGGTGCTGTTCATTTCTTGCCCGCGATCCAAGAGTGGGCCGCGCTTTCCCGATACAGTGCCTGGCTATGGCTTGCACGCCGTCCGCCGTGCTTTCTCTTTTGCATGCATGGAGAACCCGATGAAGCACTTGCTGCGCCTGTCGTCCTACCTGTATGCGGTTCTTACCATGGCTTTCGTTGCGGCCGCGGTCGTGCTTGTCATCATTGCCGTGCATACCGGTTGGCAGAGCGTCGCGCAGGAGGGCTGGACCAGCAATGGCGCGCTTGGCGTGATCGAAGCGGTGGGACTTGTGACGGCTGCCGTGGCTGCGCTGCAGATTGCGCAAACCATCGGCGAGGAAGAAGTGGTGCGCGATGCCCATCTTGGCGCGCCAACCCGCGCGCGGCGCTATGTCACGCGTTTCATGGTGGTGATCGTGACGGCGATGGCGATCGAAGCCCTGGTGGCAGTGTTCAAGGCGATACACGAGGACCTGGCGCTGTTGCCGGCAGTGTCCTCGATCCTGATCGCAGTGGCATTCGTGCTGGCCGGCTGGGGCGTTTTCATCCGCTTCAACCGCGATGCGGAAGAGCTCGAGCCGGAATCGATGCGCGAGGCCAAGCAGGAAGACGAAAAGTTCGACTGAGCCGCGCAGGAGCCTTGCAGGCACCTCGCAGGTGGCTGACAGCGGCAGCCCGGCTGCCGCATCGGGTCGCCAATCAGCCCTTGGGCGTGGCGACGGCGCGCGACTTCTTCGGCCGGCCCAGCTTCAGTGGCGTCAGCGCATTGATCTCGCGGCGCAGGCTTTCGATGTCCATCGCTTTCAGCATGGCCACGCCCACGCGCAGCAGCTGGCTTTTCTTCGCTTCGAAGCCGGCCTTCAGGCACGCGCTCTTGAGCTCGGCCAGCAGCGCATATTCGGACTCGGGCATGGTGAAGCTATCGCGGACCAGCTTGGCCTTTTTCGGTTTCTGTTTGGAAGTCGCTGCGGCGGAGGCCTTGGCAGGCTTTGCCGCCGGAGTGCCTGACACCTTTGCCGGCTTGGCGGCTTCGCCAACCTTGGCGGTGGAACCGGCGTCGGGCTTCGCAGCGTCTGCAGACGCGGATACTGTCTGCGCTGCCTTCGGCGCACTGGTTTTTCGGGAGGGCTTCACGGCTGGCGGTGTCGACGATGCTGCAGGCGCGGTAACGGTCGTTTGGCTTGCAAGCCCATCCGGCGCGGACTGAGCTGCCGCGGGCTTCACCGCCGCGGTTTTCGTGGCTCTGGCATTCATGGCGTTATCCCTTAATGGTATAAACGATTTACCTCATTTTCATGCGCGATGCGAGCATGCACCGCTGTGGGGGTTTGCGCAAGGGGGAAGTTCAAGGATCTGCGCTTCCGAAGTCATGCCGGACACACCGGGCGCAAGGTGTCCATCCTGACATGCAGCGCAAGGAACGCGACGGGTTTCAAACCTTGTGCTTCCTGGCGGCATCGATTTTCTTCGCCGTGCGTCGCCCACGTTTCTGCCGCATCGCGAGGATCATGTCGTGCAGCTGCTGCGCCGCTGGCGCCAGCCGCCGGGCGCGCAGACGGATCAGCCCGATCGTGCGCGTGACCGCCGGCTCCACCAGCGGCACGCTCGCCAGCAGCGGATGATCGCCCGGCGGCATCGCCAGCCGCGGCACCGCGGCCACGCCCAGGCCTGCTTCGACCAGGCTGACCACGGACAGCACATGACGCACTTCGCAGAACCAGCGCGGCGGCGCTGCCGCGCCCGCGAGCGCCTGTTCCAGGATGGCGCGGTTGCCGCTGGCCCGTGTCACCGTCAGGTAGTCATGATCGTTCAGCTCGGCCCAGGTCACCTTTCTGCGCCGCGCCAGCGCGTGATCCTTGCGGCAGGCCAGCACGAAGGGCTCGTTCAGGACTGGTTCGAAATCGATGTCCGGCTCCTGGGTGCCGATGTAGTTCAGGCCGAAATCGGCTTCGCCGCCAGCAACCGCGGCCAGCACGCTGCTTGCGCCCTCATCGATGATGCGCACCACGATTCCCGGATAGGCCGCGTGATATTCACGCAGCACCTGCGGCAGGAAATAGCGCACCGCTGATGGCACGCAGGCGATGGTCACTTCGCCGCGCATCTTTTCCGCCACCGCGCGGATGTTCATCATCGACAGCTCCAGTCCATCGAGCAGCTCGCGCGCGCGGCGCAGGAATTCGCGGCCCTCCGCGGTCAATGCGACCCGGCGCGTGGTGCGTTCGAAGAGGCGCGCCCCGAGCGCGGTTTCGAGCCGGTCGATGCGGCGCGACAGCGCCGACTGCGACAGATGCTGCTCCGCGGCCGCCGCGCTGAAGCTGCCATGGTCGGCCACGGCGATGAAAGCGCGCAGGTCGGCGAGATCGAAATTGATGCGTGACATGCATGAATCTCCGTGAATTTTGCATTTCACATGCTAGCAGGGATGCTGCATCATCCCGGTCCCGGAGCCCGACGCGGCTTCACATCAACCCGCATACAAGACCTATACCGAGGAGAGAATTCATGAACGATCCGAAGCGACGCAACTTCCTGAAAGCCAGCGCAGCGGGTGCGCTGGCAGCCGCCGCGCCCGCGCTGCCCGGAGTGGCCAGCGCCGCGACCGATGACAAGCCCGCCGCCAATGTCCCGGCCAAGGCCCCGGGCAAGGTCACGCAGACGCTGGCGCGCTACATCGTCAATGCCCGCTATGAAGACTTGCCGGCGAATGTGCGCAAGGAAGGCACCCGCACGCTGCTGAACTGGGTCGGCGTGGCCGTCGGCGGATCGCGCCATGAAACCGTGGACCGCGCGGTAGCGGCACTGGCGCCGTTTTCCGGCCCGCAGCAGGCCGGCCTGTTCGGCCGCAAGGAGCGCTTCGACATCATGAACGCCGCCTTCCTCAACGGCGTGGCCAGCCACATCTTCGACTTCGACGACACCCATCTGAAGACCATCATCCATCCGGCCGGTCCGGTGGCATCTGCCATCCTGGCGCTGTCGGAATACCGGCCGGTGTCGGGCAAGGAGTTCCTGAATGCGCTGGTGCTGGGCGTGGAGACCGAGTGCCGCATCGGCAATGCGGTGTATCCGAATCACTATGACGTGGGCTGGCACATCACCGGCACCGCGGGCGTGTTCGGCTCGGCCGCGGCGGCCGGCAAGCTGCTTGGGCTTTCCGAACAGCAGATGGTGTGGGCGCTGGGCCTGGCGGCATCGCAGCCGGTGGGCCTGCGCGAATCCTTCGGCTCGATGAACAAGAGCTTCAACCCGGGCCGCGCTGCCTCCAACGGCTTGTTCGCCGCGATCCTGGCATCGAAGGATTACACCAGCTCGGACGGCATGATCGAAGCCAAGCGCGGCTGGGCCAACACCATCAGCACCAAGCAGGATTACCGCGAAATCACCGAAGGCCTGGGCCAGCGCTATGAAGCGGCGCTGAACACCTACAAGCCTTTCGCCTGCGGCATCGTGATCCACCCGGCCATCGATGCCGCGATCCAGTTGCGCAATGCCGAGCATCTGAAGGCCGATCAGATCGAGCGCATCGACCTGAAGGTGCATCCGCTGGTGCTCGAGCTGACCGGCAAGAAGACGCCGCAGCAGGGCCTGGAAGGCAAGTTCAGCGTGTATCACTCGGTGGCGGTGGCGATCATCGAAGGCGCGGCCGGCGAAAAGCAGTACAGCGACCGCGCGGTGCGCGATCCGCAGGTGATTGCGTTGCGCGATCGGGTCAATGCCGTCGTCGATCCGGCAATCAGGCCGGAGCAGGTCGACATGACGATTACGCTCAAGGATGGCCGCAAGCTGCACAAGTTCATCGAGCATGCGGTCGGCAGCCTCGAAGTGCCGATGACGGATGCGCAGCTCGAGGCCAAGTTCCGCGATCTGGCCCAGGGCGTGCTGCCGGATGCGCAGGTGCGCCGCCTGATGGATGCCTGCTGGCAGGTTGAATCGCTGAACTCGGCGGCGCAGATCGTGAAGGCCGGTACGCTGCAGGCCTGATTCTTCCGACTCGAGGCTGTTGCTCAGCCCGCGCCGCTTTCCAGCAGGGCGATGATTTCCCGCGTCGTCCCGGTTTCGCCCAGGCGCGGGAAGATGCGCGTGACGCTGTGCTCATGCGCTTGTGGGCTGCGGTCCGTCATCGCGTCGATGGCGAGGGCGACGTTGAGGCCGAGTTCGCTGGCAAAGCGCGCGGTCGATTCCACGCCGATGCTGGTGGCAATGCCGGCCAGCACGATCTGGGTGATGTTCAGTTTTCTCAGCGTCGCTTCCAGTCCGGTGCCGGTGAACGCCCCCCAGGTGTGCTTGGTGACGGTGATGTCCGACGGCTGGCGACCGAGCTCGGGCACCAGTTCGGTCCATCCGGCGGGCAGGTTGTCGAGACGGAAGGTTTGCTCGGCACGGCCGGGGGCGCCGCCGGCGACATTGACCAGCACCACCGGCAAGCCCTTCGCACGGAAGGCGGCAGCCAGTTCAGCGGCACGGGCCACGATGTCCGTGACCGCATGCGCGGCCGGGTTGGCGACGATGCCCTGCTGCAAATCAATGACGACCAGCGCGGATCGCGGATCGATTGCGGTAATGCTCATGAGGCTCACTCCTGCTTGTGCCCTGAGGCTGTGATGCACCCTCAAAAGGGTCTATCACAGCCGCTATTGAAGGCGGGCGCCAAGTCTGAGCGTTCCGGGCGCTTTCTTCAACGGCTACGCGCAAGCTCGGCCGCATTCTTGGCCGCGTTCCCCTGTGCGCCGATGGCGCCATCGTTGGCCAGCCAGAGTTCGAAGCGGTGGTGCGTGGCGCGGTCCTCGTATCCCGGCACCAGGTTGACCCGGCGCACGGTGATCCCGGCTTCCCGCAGCGCCTGCTGCATCTTCAGCGCGTCGTCACGCTCGGCGGGAAAGAAATAGCGCAAATCCGACACGCTCGGTCCACGGTCGGCCTGGCTCACCGCAATGATTTCTACGCCCTGGCGCGCGAGCTGCTGCGCGATCGGGCGCACCCGGTCGCGGTCGCCGCTGTTGCTGGCGACGATGTAGAGCGCGGTCCTTGCCGGTTTCGCCGGGTCTGCCGCGCTCGCCGCGGTCGTGCCGGCCGGCTGCGCGGAGGCGCTGGCCGCGGCGGGAATGGCAGCCGCCTTGGTCGGGGCAGCCGGGGCGGCTGGTGCGACGGCCGGCGTGGTGGCTGCCACGGTGGCTGGCGTCGCATGGCCGGCGGTGGTTGCCACTTGCGCCAGTGGCGGACTTTCGGCTTGCTGTGCCGGTTGCGCGCCGGTGGCGCCGCCCTGCGGCGCGCGGTTCAGCAGGATCGCGGCAACCGCCACGGCAGCGATGCCGGCGATGGCGAGATAGCCGGTGCGCATCGTGCGTTTGCGTTGCAGCGTGGCCGGCGGCGCGGTATGCGCAGACGGCACCGGCATTGCCTTGGTCGCCGGCTCGTAGGCGGGGGTCTGTTCGACCTGCGGCACGAGCGCCGGACTCAGCACGGTATTGTCCGCATGCACTGCGTCGGCAGGCATCGCGTCCTGTGGCAGCTCAGGCGGCGCATCGTATTCGGCAACGGCCGCCATCGTTGGAAGCTCGGCATGCGCGAGCGCTGGCTCGGCTGGTGTTGTCTCGGTGGCTGCGCCGGCCGTTTCCGGATGCAGCGCAGGCAAGGCTTCGCCGTGCGCGGCATCAAGTGCAGCGGCCGTGTGCTGCGCAGGCGGCTCGGTCGTGCTTTCGTCATGCCAGAAATTGCCGGCGCCGTATTCCTCGGCCGCCTGGCGCATGTGCGGCATGTCGGCCTGTTGCGCCGTGCGCGCTTCGATTTCCTGCTCGGCCGAAGCCGCCGCGGGCGCTTCGGCGGCGCGCTCGTTCAGACGCTCCAGCAGCGAGCCGAAGGAACGCTTGCGTGGGCTTGCGCCTGCAGGCGTCGGTGCCGGTTGTTCGAGGCTTGCCGCTGGCGGCGGCAGGCGCAGGCTTGCCTCGGCGATGCCGGGAATCTGCGTCGCATAGCGCTGCAGCAGCGGCGCCGCGCTTTCGTCAACGAGCAGCAGGAAATGGATATCGGCCCGCGCATCGGCGGCAAGCTGGCACAAGGTGCGCCCATCCGCTTGCGCGCGCGCATCGTCGGCGGGCAAGCCAAGGTGTCGCTCGAAGCGGTCGAGAATGACCAGCAGCGGGCACGACGAGCGCGAAGGCGGCGAATTCGCGTCGCCGGCCGGCCGCTGCGCGGCATGCAGCGCAGCGGCCAGATCCGGGCCAAGGCTGCCCTCCCAGTCGTCGAACAGCAGCGCCGTTTCCCCGGGAACAGCAGACAGCCGGGCCACCGCCAGCAGCTGTTCGCCGGGATAGGGAGCGCTCTTGCAGACCACCGTCACACGCGACAGCCGCGCCAGGGCAAGAATGCCGGCCAGATATTCGCCGCTGGCGTTTTGCAGTGCGAGCTCGGCCTGCGCCGGGTTTTCGGAATCGTCTCGTTGGGTCATGGATGGCGGGCGAGAACCGTATGTGGATCGGGGGCAATATGTTTCACGACTGGCAATAATACTGTCGAGTATCGTGGTTTGGGAAATTTCCGGATTGTTGCATCACAAAGCCCGGCGCTCGTTGCGGCCGCACGGAATCTGCCATTACCGTGAAATGCCATGCTGATTCTTGCGCAGCGCAGACCAGTAAGGTGATTCATGCCACGCGATGTCGAATTAAGGCCGAGTTCGCGAAAGGGGCGGTACGCACACACACGGCTTCCAACAATGATTAATCCTGTGTGGCTAACAGTAATTCGCTGGAATGCGGTAAAGTGCGCGCTCGGAATTAAAGCGGCTGCGCTTATACTTTGCATCTCGCTGCGAATCATTAAGCCGCTTAACGCCGTGTCGGTGGCAGCAAACTCTCCACCGCTGCGGTTTACTCACTAATCCTTATATCAATCATGCGCACAGACATGAAACTGCCGGCGCCGCCCGCCGCGATCAAATGGACGGACGAAGAATGGGGCCGGATTGCCGACAAGCTGCATGGCGATAAAGGCGACGCGCTGCTGCACTCCATGGATCTGGAAGAAATCAAGGCAAGAGATGTGTTCGAGGCGCAGCAGGTGCTGCCGTCGGAACGCCATCGCAAGCTGATCTCGATCGCTCAGGGTTTCCAGGGCATACGCAGCAGGCTGCACGGCATTTTTCGCAAGATGCAGGCAGACGGCATATCGATCGATAGACCCGCCACCATGCCCGAGGGCGCGAACCCGCCCGGTGAGGCGAACCCGCCCTTTGATAGCGCCGCGCAGCAGGTACTGGCGCTGCAAACGTCCGAAGACGCGAAGCAAGCGCCGCTGGTGCAGTCCGTGTCGCAAGGCAGCGCAGAGCCGTCGGGTTCCGAAGCACTGGTAGAGCCGCCTGCTTTCGCGGCTATTGCAGAGGACAGCGTTCCCGAGGCCGCCGCGCCACCGTCCGCGCCGTCTGCTCGGCTGGCCGCCAGCGCCGAGCCGGCCGTCGCGCAAACCGAGCCGGTCGAAGACGCCGCGCCACACGCCGCGCAGGCAGCTTCCGCTGCCGAGCCGCGCGAAGCCGCCGACACGACGCCAGCGAAACATGACTTCATCGAAATGGCACGTCCCTTCGTGGCAATGGTGTGCGAAGAATTGGCCAGGGCGCTGACGAAAGCCCTGTCCGAGCAGCCGGGCATGGCGCTGCTGTCCAGCCTGAAGGCCGATGCGCCAAGGCCGGCGCAGCGCATGCGCGAGCAGAATCCCCGGCCGCGACCGCAAGGGGAGACGCGGCCGCAAGCGGAGACGCGGGCGCCTGCACCTGCGCCTGCGCCCGCGCCGCGCGCGCCTGTAGCAGCGGAACACTTCGAGGAAGATCCGGCGCATCCGACCGAAGTGCAACCGCTGTTCGATCCGAAGCTGCCGCCATCGGCGAACAGCGACTTCAAGCCGACCATCGGCCTGGTCGCGACCCGTGCGCATGAATATGAGGATCTGCACATGCTGTATCCGCAGTTGCAGCTATCCATCGTGCAGGCGGATGCGATACGCGGTCCGGACGCCTTCCGCAATTGCCAGCGCATTATCGGCCTGCGCGACGAAGTGCCGCCGGCTGTCGACGACATGCTGCGCCGCAGCTTGCGCCACCGCTATGTGCGTCTGAACGGCGGGGCGGCCCGCGTCCGGGAACAGCTCAATTCCTGGCTCGACAAACCAGGATCGATCAATTCCACGCCGCGCCAGCAGCCGCGCAACAACGATAAACGCCAGGGTGTGGGCGGCGGCAAGAAGCGGCACAAATGGCCGCCGCGCGCCGATCGCTGAGGGTAATGCCCGCGTCGGGGTGGCGCGTCTTATCCGGCGCGCCTTATTGCAACATCAGGTTGCCGCGGCAACGCGATGGATCGGCCTTGAGCAGGGCCTTGCGGAAAAAGCTGCTGTGGTGTGCGGTCGATGTATCGAGCAATTCTTTGCCGGTCAGCGCCGCATCGCCACAGAGTTGTTCGATCGCGCCATTGAGCATCCATTCGCCGAAGCGCTGCAGTTCGATGGAGCTCAGGTCGCCGCAGTCGAGCAGGTTCAGCACCTGTGACCAGCCAAGGGTTTCCGGCAGGCGCCCGGCGCCGGCGTCGCCAGCCTCGCCATCTGCGCTCGGGGCCTCGACAGGTTCCAGCAGGCTGCGTATGCCCGCCAGGCGCACGATATCCTCGGTGACGAAGCGGATTTCCACACCGACCGCAACCCGCAACGCTTTCCGCCGGTAGCGGATCTTCAGGATGCGTCCGGCATCGCCGGGGATTTGCTCCATATTGTTGTTCATCTTGGTCCTGGTTTGCATTGCGCTTTGAGCGACGGAAGTGGTTGTTCAGGTTAACGGCGCAGCTGAAGGGAATTTCAGGGCTGCGGTAAAAAATTTTTCCGCATTGCAACTATTTCAAGAGGTGTCGCGGACTGTGGCATGGCGCCGCCTTACCGGGTTATCATTCCGCGCTTCAGCATCCGGATACCGGACACCAATATCGCATACCAATATTTCAGGCCATCATGCCAAAGACGTTACGATGAGCTCTGCCACACCGTTTCCGATTCGCAAGGAATGTCCGCCCGGTGCCTGTACCTGCGGGCGCGACGAGCTGCTCGAGGATCCCACGGCCGACTTGCGTATTCTGCGCCTGACGCGTGACGAGGAAAAGCGCCTGATCGAGCGCATCGAAGTCATTGCCAGCCATGAGGAGCTGATGCGGATCTGCCAACGCATGCATGAGCAGATCGGCCTGGTGCTGAGCATTGCGCCCGGCGCTGAAGAAGTGCGCACGGTGCGCGGGCTGGCGATCACTGTGGAAGATCGGCCCGGGCTATGCCGCAAGCTGCGGCAATCGATTCCGGCGGCAGTGCGGCGCTGCCTCGAGGCGCGTCCGGAAATCGTCTACGCCATCCTGGATGCGCACGACCTGTTTGGCATGGGCTGATGCCGCCCGGCGTATCGCCGTCGGTTCAGCGCGTCCGGTGCACCGCGCTGCCTGTAGTTTCGGTGCATTCACCCGGATAGAACGGTTGATAACTGCGCAAGGCTTCGCAGCGGTTGCGGTCGGCTCTGGCCTGTGCGCTGGGGTCGGCGCCGCCCATCGAAGAGCAGGCGGCGCACAGCAGGCTGATGACGATCGGTACGGTCCATTTCATGATGTTCCCCTTCGCTTGCGCATAGGGTGGCAATGCGCCGCGCAAGGTTTTTACCGCGCGGCGTCCTTCCCTCTTCGACAGCGAACGCGCGATTCGTTCGCACGCGGCAGTGCCATAACCGGGCGAGCACCGGTGCACGGTGCGCTCGCCCTGCTGTCACCCATAACTCACAGTGAGAAGCTTTCATGCCGACATCCCCATCCCGTCCGCCTTACCGTATCGGCCTTGCCGCCAACCGCGCTCACCAGGACGCCGCCGACTCGGCGCTGGTGCAGCTGCTCAGCATGGCGCGCAAGGCGATTGATTTCCTGCAGCCGGAGTTCGTCGTGGTCGGTCGTACGCTGGATGCGATGCGCAGCCACCTTCTGCTTGAAGACTATGCGGACATCGAGCGCTTTCCCTATGGTCGCGAGGGCGGGCTGATGATGCTGGTGTCGCGGGTGGTGGACCCGGATCCGGCCCGCTCGCTCGACGCGGTGATTTACCTGATGGACCCGGTCGATCCTTCGTCAACCTTCCCGGAAGCACTGGCCTTGAAACGCCAGTGTGTCATTCATGGCAAGCCCTTCCTGTCGACCCTGGCCGGCGCGCGGGAGTGGTTCGAATTCGAAGCCATTGCCGCCGGCGCGGCGCCGGATGCATCGCTCGATGGGAGTTTCAGACTGGAAGGAGAGGCGATCGCGCTGATCGCACACGATGCGATGAAGGCAAGCATGCTGCAGTTGGCGGAGCGCCATTTTGCACTGCTCGACCGTTTCGGCATGCGCTGCGCCACCGGCACCACCGGCGGACTGTTGAATGGGTTGGCGCAGCGGATCAAAGGAGAAGAAGCCGGTCGTGACTGGGTGCGGCCATTTCGCAGCGGCCCGCTCGGCGGAGATGCACAGATCGCCGAGCTGATCCTTCGCCGCCAGTGCCGCCGCGTGCTGTTTTTGGAAGATCCGCACGTGGCGCGGCAGCACGAGGCGGATATTCAGTTGCTCGAGCGCGCCGCGCGCACTGTGGGCGATTACGCGTCCTGCAGCAGCGATGTGAAAAGCGTAGACCGCTGGCTCAGTTTGATGGCGCGGCGCGCATTGCCGAGCGTGGACTGAACTTTCGGAATCAATGCCCCTTCTGCGGCTTGTCGCGTCCCGTTTCCTTGCGTAGCTCGTCGATGCGCTCGGAGGCTTCGGCCTTGGTCAGGTCTTCCTCGGATTCCAGGTGCGCTTCTTCGGACAGAGTCTTCAGGTAGGACTTTTGTGCGCCGGTCATTGGCTCGTCGCCAGTAGTCCAGTCCTTCGGATCCTTGATCGTGTTATCGCCAGTTGCGGGTTTCTGTTCCTGTTTGCTCATGATGGCTCCGTGATCGATGGATAAGACGCCAGGCAGCGAGGCCCGACATGCAATTGCATAACTGTATATGCGTACAGTATCTGATGGCTGTGATAGCTGATGGTTCCGCAAACGCCGCGTCTGTTTCGTTTTTTCGAAAACTATTCGTTTCGCAAATCGAAATTGCATCCACTTTTCCAATTTGAAACACGAAGCCGTAATTCAGGATATGTTGCGAAAATTCAATGAATCACAGAAATGAATGTTGTAATTGGTAACAGTTAGAGTTGATATCGATCATTAAAAGCAAATTCCCGGGTGAAAACTACAAACAGTTTTTCTATATGAACTTCTTTTCAGCATGGTCTCGCCTACACTTGTGCCCCACGATTATTACTGATGAGTTTATTTAGGATTACTCATGCAAAAAGGAAAAACGCTTTTTCAAACCGGTGCAATTGGCGCAGCCCTGGTTTGCGCAATTGCAGCAGGAAATGCCCATGCGGGGCAATCGCAGCAATTTAGTGCCACCATCAATACGACCGAGCAATTGGTTATGGGTAACCCGTTATGCCCGGGTCAGGCTGCAGGTGTAGGCGCGGGCACCGGTACTTCAAATGTTTTCGCAAAAAGCCCGAATGGCGCCCCTGTCCCGGTCGGCATGGCTTCGACGGATTGCGTGCAAACCGACGGCGCTCAGCCCCCCCTGACACTAACCTTCCAGAACGGCTATTTCATTCTGACTGGTCCCGGCGGCGATTCCATCATGGCGAAGTACACCGGTTATCTGAATCTCGATCCTGCGAATTCAGTCGTATTGCCGGTTTATAAATTCAATGGATCAACGCAATTTATTATTACTGGCGGCACAGGTCGTTTCGCCCGTGCCTCGGGAGTCGGCACCATTTCTGGCTCGGAAACTGTCAATTTTCTCAACGGGACCTCGCAGGGGATGTTGAATGCGGTCGGTACGATCAATTACTGATTCCGCTTTCGCCTCAAATAATGCCGGCTGCCACGCCGGCATTTTCTTTTTGCGTGCATGGATGAGCAAAGAAAGAAAAGCTTCGGTTTTCCAGCGTTCCGGTCCTTTCCCTGCATTGCATACGAGAATGCAACAATTTCCCGGATCATTGACAGTAGCCTTTAATGCTCGTGCCGATGATGAATATCCGGGACATGCGCATGGCTATGCGTCATCACCTCGTGCCGGTGCGGGTGCGCATGCGGTTCCTGTCCATCCCATGGGAAATCATGCTCGTGCCGATGGTGCTCGTCATGCGTATGCGGGTGCGCATGAAGCATTGATTCATGGGTATGCGGATGCGCATGCTTCTCGGTCAGGTGCAGCCAGATTCCGGCTCCCATCAAGGCGCCGGCGATCCAGAACCCGGGCCCGGGGGCCTCATGGAGTAACACCAGCGAAATCGCAGCGCCAACGAAGGGCGCGATGG
This sequence comes from Noviherbaspirillum pedocola, assembly GCF_016632335.1. Lineage (GTDB taxonomy): Bacteria > Pseudomonadota > Gammaproteobacteria > Burkholderiales > Burkholderiaceae_D > Noviherbaspirillum_A > Noviherbaspirillum_A pedocola. The sequence goes on along the minus strand of NZ_JAEPBG010000008.1, from coordinate 138,263 downwards.
AAAAATAGGCGCCGGTCCTTGCCGTCCCCAGATTGCGCAAAGCCAGTACGAAAAACACCAGGCTAAGACCATAGCCGCAAAATCCGACGATGCCGGCGACGGCGACATTGCCGGCGGCGGGCAGCGCCATGCCCAAACTCCACCCGATAGTCAGGTTCACGGCGCCGGCAACCAGGCCCTTGATGCCGGCGATTTGCACTGCATCGCTGGCCGATATGTTGCGGGTCAGATTGTTGTCGATCGCCCAGCACAGGCAGGCGCCGACGATCGCGATCGCGCCCCAGGGCGCGCCGAATTCCGGTCTTCCTTCCCACGCAAGGACTGCGCCGCCGAGCACGATGAAAACCATACCCAGCAGAATCCGGCGGTCGAAGTTTTCCCTGAATACGAACCACGCCAGCAGCGAGGTCAGCACGCCTTCCATGTTCAGCAGAAGCGAGGCCGCCGAGCCGGGCAGGCGTGTCAGGCCGAGCATCAGCAACACCGGGCCCGCGATACCGCCGAAAAGGATGGCTCCGGCCAGCCACGGCAAATCTTTCCGTGTGAGCCGTGAACCGTCGGCATTTCCCAAGCTGGCGGTGATGGTGCGCGACGCAAACCAGACCAGCAATCCCAGGCCGCTACCCAGGTAAAGCAGTCCTGCCAGCACGACCGGCGCCACTTGGCCGACCAGCAGCTTGGCAAAGGGAGTGCTCGCGCCGAAGCTGACGGCGGCGAAAAATGCATACAAAACGCCGGTGTGCATGACTGTCGTTTCCTTCCCTACCTGTTTGTTCCACTACCCACCTTGGACGTGCGTCCCGAGTCAGCATAGGGTGAAGACCGTAGATGCGTATTGCGCGAAGCGCCGCAAACGTCCCGGTTCCTCGTTACAAAGAAATTTGTAAATATCGCTGCATAGTGTAGATTCCTCTACATGAACGAATTCGAGCAGCGCTGGTTACTCCTGATTGCCAGCATCCCGACAGCAGGCGCTACGGCCAGAATGCGGCTTTGGCGCACGATCAAGGGCATGGGTTGCGTGCCCCTGCGCGACGGCGCTTACCTGCTTCCCGAGCGGGATCATCATGCAGCGGCAATGGAGGAACTGGCCGCCCAGACGAATCGGGAAGGCGGTCAGGCATGGCTGCTGGAAGTCGCAGCGCGCTCCAGGGAAGACGAAGCGGCTTTCGTGGCTTCCTTTGACCGCTCCGCCGACTATGCTGCATTTACCGGCCGCCTGGACGAAGCGCGGAAAGCGCTTTCCCTCCGGGATCCGGGCGAGGCAGGCAGGGCCTTGAAGCGCCTGCGCAAGGACTGGGATACGCTGCGGCGCCTGGATTTTTTCCCCAATGCGGCTTCGCTGAGCGCGCAGACCGCCTGGGCGGACTACGAAGATGCAGCCAATGCGCTGCTCTCGCCGGGCGAGCCGCACGCCGCGCAGCGCGCCATTGCGCGGCTGTCCGCAGCAAATTACCAGGGCCGCACCTGGGCCACGCGCCGCCATCTGTGGGTCGACCGGGTCGCCAGCGCCTGGCTGATACGCCGTTTCATCGACCCCAACGCGCGTTTCCTCTGGCTCGACACGCCCGCCGACTGCCCGCAGGAGGCGCTGGGATTCGATTTCGACGGCGCGGCCTTTACCCACATCGGCGACAAGGTGAGCTTCGAAGTGCTGCTGGCAAGCTTCGGACTCGAGGAAGATCCGGGCCTGGCGCATCTGGGCGCGCTGGTGCATGCGCTGGACGTCGGCGGCAGCGCAAACTCTGAGGCAGCCGGCTTCGAAGCCATTCTGTCGGGCGCAAGGTCGCGGCTTCCCGACGACGATGCGCTGCTCAAGGAAATGGGTGCGGTGCTGGATTCGCTGCATATGCATTACGGTAAAAAGGACTCCTGATGAGCGAGACCACGGCAGGGCCGCGATACACCTTGTGGCAAATGGTCCGGTACATGCTGCGCCTCGGAACGCTGGGTTTCGGCGGACCGGTGGCTCTTGTCGGCTACATGCAGCGTGACTTGGTCGAAGAACGCGAATGGATCAGCCAGGAAGACTACAAGGAAGGCTTGGCGCTGGCGCAGATAGCGCCAGGCCCCTTGGCAGCGCAGCTCGGCATCTACATGGGTTATGTCCATTACCGCGTGCTCGGCGCCACGCTGGCTGGCATTGCCTTCGTACTTCCTTCCTTCCTGATGGTGCTCGCGCTGGGCTGGGCTTATGTGCGCTTCAACGGTTTGCCGTGGATGCAGGCGGTGTTCTATGGCGTTGGCGCCGCAGTCATCGGCATCATCGCGATGAGTGCGAAGAAGCTCACGCAGAAAAGCATAGGCAGCGACAGGCTGCTCTGGGCGATCTACCTGCTGCTGGTCGTAGTGACCGTGATCACCGAGTCCGAGCTTGCCTGGATGTTCATTGCGTCCGGCATTCTGGTGTGGCTGCTGCGCGCGCCGCCGAAGTGGCTCGCCCGTGGCAGCGTCCAGGCCGCGGCGCTGACCCAGGCGCCGATGGCGGGCAGCCTGATCGGGGCGATGGACGTTTCCCTGCTTGCACAGATCGGCATCTTCTTCGCGAAGGCGGGAGCCTTCGTCTTCGGCTCAGGCCTGGCCATCGTGCCGTTCCTGTACGGCGGCGTCGTCGCCGACAATCACTGGCTCAACGACAGGCAGTTCGTGGATGCCGTTGCCGTGGCGATGATCACGCCCGGACCGGTGGTCATCACGGTCGGCTTCATCGGCTATCTGATTGCAGGGCTGCCCGGCGCCTGCGTCGCCGCGCTGGCGACCTTCATTCCCTGCTATCTGTTCACTGTCATTCCCGCGCCGTACTTCAAGAAGTACGGACGTCTGCCCGGCGTGCTTGCCTTCGTCGACGGCATCACGGCGGCCGCCATCGGCGCCATTACAGGGTCGGTCATCGTGCTGGCCAGGAGGTCCATTATCGATATTCCCACTGCCTTGCTTGCCCTTGTCACGGTCGTGTTGCTGTGGCGTTTCAAAAAGCTGCAGGAGCCGGCCATCATCGTCGCGGCAGCGCTCGCAGGACTCGTCCTGTACCCGCTGCTGCGCGCCTGACTGGAAGGAGTATTGCCATGTTTTCGCGCATTGTTGTGTGCGCCGCATCGGTGTCGATGGCGGCCCTGGTCTCAGCGCAGACGCCTGCATTCGACACGTCGCCCATCGAAAAGGCGATCGGCATGAAAGGAAGCTATAACGCCGCCGAGCATGTCTACAAGGTCTCCAAGCCACGCGCCGATCTGGCCAGCGTGGATGGATGGAAGCTTCCGCCATTTCTCGGCACAAGCTCTTACGCCGCTTTCACATCGATGGGAAACAGTCGGGTGATGGTGATGGGCGACAACGTGCTCTACGAGGATGAAGTCGCGCCGGCGATGCAGGCTGCCCTGGAAAACGGCCTGGAAGTCACAGCGCTGCACAACCATTTCTTCTTCGAGCAGCCACGTCTGTACTTCATGCATATCAGCGGCATGGGGGATGCCGGCAAGATGGCCGCGGCGGTCAGGAAGGTGCTCGATGCGCCGGACGGGGTGCGTTCGGGCCAGGCCGCTCCCGCGACAAGGTACGCAATGCCTCCGGTGCCGGCGGAAAGCCGCATCAGCGGCGCTCCCCTTGAAAGCATTTTCGGCAAGAAGGGCGAAGCCAATAATGGAATGTTCAAGGTGTCCTTCGGCCGCCCGGTGAAGATGCATGGCGTCACCGCGGGCGATGCCATGGGCGTCAACACCTGGGCCGGGTTCGCCGGAACGGATGAGCAGGCCCTGGTCGATGGCGACTTCGCCGTGCTGGAGAAGGAACTGCAGCCCGTGCTGAAATTGCTGAGCGGCGCCGGCATTCATATCGTGGCGATACACCAGCACATGACAGGGGAAGAGCCCCGGCTGATATTCCTGCATTACTGGGGGCAGGGCAAGGCGCAGGACCTCGCCAAAGCGGTGCGGGGCGCGATCGACCTGACATCAACGAAGACGGCATCCAGATAGCTGACGCGAAAACTTGCCCGGACCTGGCGCATCGTCCTGCGATGCCGCCATCGTTCCGGGGGCTGTCATCTGACGAGAACGGTTCGGCGGATGGATACGAAAGCAATTTTCTGCTTCGCCATGCTGAGTGCCGTTGCGGCCACGCCGGCGCACGCATTGCGGCCCTTCGATGGGACAGATGCCGACGTTGCCGCGCCGGGCATCATGGAACTGGAGTTCGGCTACGCCGGCTATTTGCGCGAAGGCTCGCAGACATCCGTGATCGCTCCGGCAGCGGTGTTCAACCTTGGCCTGGAACACGAGAGCGAACTCGTGGTGGAAGGCCGTGTGCGCAACCGCATCCATCCGGAAGCGGGCATGCCGCGCACAAGCCTGCAGGACGCGGCAATATCGCTCAAGCAGGTTCACCGTCCCGGCGCCATGCAGGATGCCGCCGGTCCAAGCATCGCAAGCGAATGCGGCATCCTGCTGCCAACGTTTGCCGGCGAGCGCACTGGCGCGGTCTGTACCGGCATTCTTTCCCAGCGCTGGGGTGCAACGGCGGTCCACTTCAACGCCGCGCTGGCGAAGAATCGGGAAGGCGACTGGGAGAGGTCCCTGGACGCCATCGTGGTTGGCCCGCGCTTCGGCCTTGCCCGACCCGTATTTGAAATGTTCGCCAGCCGGGATGCCGCTGGCGGATACACGAATGCTGCGCTGGCGGGCGTGGTTTGGACCGTTAGCGACAAGCTCTCCTTCGACTTCGGCTTGCGCAAGGCGCACTCGGATGCATACGGCATCACCGAGCTTCGCTTTGGCCTGACTTGGAGCATTCCCTTGCATCACTAGAGATTTCACTGGAGCCTGAAATGGCAACTTCTCTTTTGGCCCTTTCGCGGCGCGTCATTTGCGCCATCCTTGGCATGCTGATGCTCATGGCCGCGGCGCCGCTACCCTCCCGCAGTGCCGAGCCAGGGCATATCGCGTTGCAGCAGGTGCAGGACTATCCGCTTCCGGGCAGAGCCACGCGCTGGGATTACATGAGCCTGGACGCGAGCCGAAACCGCCTCTTCATTGCGCATCTCGGAGACAGCGCCGTGGTCGTGATCGATACGAAGGACAAGTCCGTGGTCGGCACCATTGCCGGCGTCAGCGATGTGCACGGCGTGCTCGTCATCCCGGAACTCGGGCGCGCATACGCCAGCGCCACGGGAAGCAACGAGGTCGTCGCCATCGATACAGCGTCGTTGCAGATCATCGCGCGCATGCCGGCAGGGAAGTATCCGGATGGTTTGGCCTATGCGCCCGACATGCACAAGCTCTATGTATCGGATGAGTACGGCAAGGCCGAGACCGTCATCGATGTGCGCTCGAACAGGCGCGTGAAGACGATTCCGCTTGGCGGCGAGGCTGGCAACACTCAATACGACCCGGTATCGCGGCACATCTTCGTGAACGTGCAGACCAGCGCCGAGCTGATCGAGATCGATCCGGCCACAGACTCCGTCATGCAGCGGATACGCCTGCCCGGTGCAGCGGGCAATCATGGCCTGCTCATCGAACCTTTCCTTCGGCTGGCATTCATCGCATGCGAAGGCAATGGCAAGCTGCTGGTCCTGGACCTGCGAACAAAGAAGCCAAGGCAAGCGCTTGATGTCGGCGGTAGTCCGGACGTGCTGGCATACGACCCGGGCCTGGGGATGCTGTATGTGGCTACTGAAGCCGGAATCCTCTACCGTTTCAGGGTGGGCCCTAACGAAGTGGTCAAGGCCGACGAAGTGCGAGTCGGTTCGAATGCGCATACGGTGGCCGTGAACCCGGATACGCATGAAGTCTTCCTGCCCTTGAAGCAGAAGGGCAAGCAGCCTGTGCTGCGCGTGATGCGGCCAAAGCCATGAATGCGGATGTATCGGCAGGCGCGCCTGACGGACAGGCCGGCGCTCGGAAAACTGCGCCGGCTCTCCCATTGGCCGGCGGCCTATCGATAACGCGCTTCCTGCAAATCGATTTCCCTGACCAGCTTGCGCGAAGTCTGATCCGAGATGCGACCCAGCCGCGCGAGATTGAAGATCGCCTGGCGCTCGGCCAGCAGGCCGGCCACGCGCAGCGCCTTTTCCGCTTCGTCGGCCTGCCGCATCTGCTGCGCGCCGCCGGCCTCGCCTGCGCGATCGAGCCGACGCTGGTATAGCGCGATCACTCGCGAGGCTGCATTGGCATACAGATCGGCCTCCTCGGCCTGGTGTGTCAAGCCAAGCTGCGCGCGCTCGACCGCCGCGACCGCAGCCAGCGCCGCGTCGCGTCGGGCCAGGTCCTCCTCGCGCGTCTCGGCGCTTTCCTCGGGGAAGTCCATGCCGCGCAATAGCCGCGGCAGCGCCACGCTGGCCAGAATCAGCGACAGCAGGATCACCGAGGCGGCCAGGAAGATCGCCAGATCGCGCGCAGGGAAGGGCGTGCCGTCCGGCAGCAGCAGCGGCAATGTCGACACGCCGGCCAGCGTGATGGCGCCGCGCACGCCGGCCACCGACATGGCCAACACCAGACGCCGCGGCGGCTTGATCACCGTTTCGCCGCGGCGTCCCGCCAGGTACATCGTCATGCGCAGCGAGGCCCACACCCAGACCAGGCGCAGCAGCACCAGGCCGCCGGTCAGCACCAGCGCATAGGCCGCCAGCCACCACGGGTTCACATGACCGCTTTGTTCCACGGTATCGGCCGCGTCGCGCAAGATGCTCGGCAACTGCTCGCCGAGCAGCACGAACATGATGCCGTTGAGCGAGAACTGCATCGTGTCCCACACCGCGGCGCGTTGCAGGCGCGTGGCCGCCAGCGCCCGGCCGCCTATCTCGACATAGCTCATCGTGATGCCGGCCGCCACCGCGGCGAGGATGCCCGACGCGTGCAGCTCTTCGGCCACCAGGTAGGCGCCGAAGGGCGTGAGCAGATTCACCAGGATCGAAGAGCCGCTTTCCTCGCCGACATGGCGCGCCAGCCAGCGCTGCGCCGACGAGATCGCGAAAGTCACCAGCGCGCCGGTCACCATGCCGGCCGCCGCCAGCCACAGGAAGGTGACCGAGGCCGAAGCCAGCGAAAAGCTGCCGGTCAACGCCGCGGCCACCGCGAAACGGAAGCACACCAGGCCGGTGGCATCGTTGAGCAGCGATTCGCCCTCGAGGATGTGCATCATGCGCGCCGGGATGGGCGCGCGCGCCGCGATCGACGACACCGCCACCGGGTCGGTCGGCGAAATGATCGCCGCCAGCGCGAAAGCTACCGGCAGCGGCATGGATGGGATCAGCCAGTGGATCAGCAAGCCCATGCCGACCACGGTGAACAGCACCAGCGCCAGCGCCAGTTCGATGATGATGGCCTTGTCGCGGAACAGCCCGTCCTTGGGAATGCGCCAGCCGTCGAGGAACAGCAGCGGCGGCAGAAACAGCAGGAAGAAAAATTCCGGCTCGAGCCGCACACCGTGGCTGGAGATGCCGGCAATGATCGCGCCCAGGGCGATCTGCACCAGCGGCAACGGCAGCGAAAGCGGCAGGGCGCGCACCAGGTAGCCGCTGGCCACCACGGCCAGCAACATGGACAGGACAATTTCGATGGAATCCATTCCTCTTTCAGCGGTAAGGCGCAAGGCGTTATTGGGCTGACATTGTCCCATGATGCACGCCCGGCATTGGTTAGTCGGCGCAAGGAGGATAAGGACCAGGCGGCCGTTGGGCGTGGCATTGAAGCGCGAATCGCCGGAACCTTGCACGCTGGTGCGCGTCAGAAACAGCGAGCGGTCGCTCGGACCAGCAGCCTTGGCGCCTCTGCCACCTTCAACAAGTCATTCCTCCCCTGGGGCGCAAGCAGCGCTGCCGTTCCGGCGCCTTGGCTATAATTCCCGCCTTCTTTCGATTGGACCCGATCATGTCTCTTGCCAAGCACCAGCTCGAATTGCTCGCACCGGCCCGCAGCGCCGACATCGGCCGCGAAGCGATCCTGCATGGCGCCGACGCGGTATATATCGGCGGCCCGGCTTTCGGCGCGCGGCACAATGCCAGCAATTCGCTGGAAGACATTGCTGGCCTGGTGGCATTCGCGCATCGCTATCACGCCCGCATCTTCGTCACGCTCAACACCATCCTGCACGACGCCGAGCTGGAAGCCGCGCGCCGCCAGGTCTGGCAACTGTATGAGGCGGGCGTGGACGCGCTGATCGTGCAGGACATGGCGCTGCTGGAAATGGATATCCCGCCGATCCAGTTGCATGCCAGCACCCAGTGCGACATCCGCAGCGTGGAAAAGGCCCGCTTTCTCGGCGCGGCCGGCTTCTCGCAGCTGGTGCTGGCGCGCGAGCTGTCGGTTGCGCAGATCCGCGACATCGTGGCGGCGGTCGACACGCCGCTCGAATACTTCATCCACGGCGCGCTGTGCGTGGCTTTTTCCGGGCAGTGCTATATCTCGCATGCCGACACCGGCCGCAGCGCCAACCGCGGCGATTGTTCGCAGGCCTGCCGCCTGCCGTACACGCTCACCGATGCCAAAGGCGGCGTGGTCGCCTATGAAAAGCACCTGCTGTCGATGAAGGACAACGACCAGAGCCGCAATCTCGAAGCCTTGATCGACGCTGGCATCCGCTCGTTCAAGATTGAGGGGCGCTATAAGGATGCCGGCTATGTGAAGAACATCACCGGCCATTACCGGCTGCTGCTGGATGAGATTCTCGAGCGCCGGCCCGAATTCAAGCGCGCCTCCAGCGGCCGCACCCGATTGCTGTTCACGCCGGACGTGGACAAGAACTTCAACCGTGGCCACACCGATTACTTCGCGCAGGGCCGGCAGGACGATATCGGCGCCTTCGATTCGCCGAAGTATCTCGGCGTGGAACTCGGCAGCGTGCTGCGGCTCGGCGCCGATCACTTCGATCTGCTCTCGCAGGAGGCGCTGGCCAATGGCGACGGCCTCAACTTCATGCGCAAGCGCGACAGCGCCGGCATACAGGCCAACCGGGTGCAGAAGCTGGACGAGGATGCGGATGGCCAGCGCTGGCGGGTGTTTCCGAACGAGCCTATGGCCAGCCTCGTCGGCCTGAAACCCGGCGTGACCATTCATCGCAACCGCGATCATCAGTGGGAAGCGGCGTTGAACCGCAAGTCGTCCGAGCGGCGCGTGGGCATCGCGCTGACCTTGTCGGGGCATGACGATGGCTTGCGGCTGACGATCCGGGATGAGGACGGCATCGTCAGCACGACTGACATGGCGATGACACTCGAGCCGGCGCAGCAGCCGGTCCAGGCCGAAGCGTCGCTGCGCGCCAGCCTCGGCAAGCTCGGCAACACGATGTTCGAAGCCGATGCCATCGAGCTGCAACTATCGTCGATTCCCTTCGTACCGGCCGCGGCCATCAACAGCCTGCGCCGCGACGCGATCGCCGCGCAGGAAGCCGCGCGCATGCAAGCCTGGGTGCGTCCGTCGCGCAAGCCGGAAACCGTGCCGGCGCCGGTCTATCCGGACACGCAGCTGAGCTATCTCGCCAATGTCTACAACGCCAAGGCGCGCGCCTTCTATCAGCGGCACGGCGTGCAGCTGATCGATGCGGCCTACGAGGCGCACGAGGAAGCGGGCGAGGTGTCGCTGATGATCACCAAGCACTGCCTGCGCTTTTCCTTCAACCTGTGCCCGAAGCAGGCCAAGGGCGTGCAGGGTGTGCAGGGGCAGGTGAAGGCCGAACCGATGACCCTGGTCAGCGGCAATGAGCGCTACACGCTGCGCTTCGATTGCAAGGCTTGCGAAATGCACGTGGTCGGCGCGATGAAACCAAACATCCTGCAATCGCCGCCGCCGTCGGCGGTGCCGTACAGCCCGGTGGTGTTTCATCGGCGGCGTCCAGGAGCCTGAGACGGAACTGCTTGTGGTGCTGGTTGAGGTTTGCGCCCACCAACCGCCTGTTATTCACGCATGAATAACAGGCGGTTGGTGCGGCAAGTTTTGCGGTCGCAGTGGCATGGACTTGCAGCTACAAGCCAATACCGAAATTCGCGCTACCGCTGAACTGCAAGCAGGTAATGGAAGTTGGGACCACCAGTCGTGTTTCCTGCATTCGTTTGAATCACAATGGCGTGCCTGGTCACTCCATTGACGCCGTACTTGAATACCTGTCCGGAATAACCGCCCTTGTATTTGCTATTTACATTGATGCCGTTGATCAGTGCGCCACCAAAATTCTTCTCGGGATTAAGCATGTCGAAAACCTGGTTTTTCGGAATGCTTTCATTGGAGGTGGACATGATCAGTGAGCCATCTGTATTGATTTGCAGAGTTTCCATTTTTCCCTGCTCAAGGATCGAGCAATCAAACAGATCGTAAGTTGTTCCATTCAAGTCATCGATAAATCCATCTTTTACCCGTTCCAGTGAACTGGATACGAACACCTGGGTTTTTTCGGCTTCGGTAGCGGCACCGGTATTGCAGCCCATCAGAATATCGCCATTGAATTTGTATGCGCCTGTCAGGAATGGCCCCGTCCATTTGACGGTGGCATATCCATCGTTGGTGCTGACAAGTTCATTTACGCCCAACACCGGAAACTGAATGGATCCCTGCTTGCTTGTTGAATTGAAGTTGACAGTCGCGCTCACAGAGGAAACTGAAAAGCTCTTGTCATACATGGCGGTGGTGTTTTGCTGGTACTGACTGTATTTGATCGTGCCAGTGGCTTCAGCAGTGGAAATGGTAGAGCCTGAGCCCGCTGTCGTGGCTGAATAAGCGCTTGGATCACTCCCGCCACCACCGCCGCCGCCGCAGGCAGCCAGGGACAAGGGAAGAATGGCAACTGCAAGTGCTTTATGCATGAATTCCTCAAATAGGTAGTCAGAAGGTAAAAAGGACGGATCCATACAGACCTCCTCCATGTTCTACCAATACTAATTATTGAGAAATGGAACATCCATAGAACATATGTTCTATGAAGATTCAGGGCGGCGAGAGCGTTCACCAACGCTGCCTTGTTTGACGAGCTCGCTTTTTTCAATTTTTTCGATAGAATTTGCCGCCTCTGACTTCAAATTCATGTGGTAGATGTTTGACGAGCTCGGTTGCCTTGGGCGGATGTGGCGCTACCGAGCGAACGGGAATCTTGAAAGGTGGGCGAAGCTTTTTGTCGGAATCGCAATATGGATGATCATATGCCTGTTGCGCCAGCAGATTACTGGCTATGTGCTGAGCTTGTTTCCATCCAGTGCTCATTTTTGTGCCGCCATTTCGTTTTGACCGTCTTTTAAATGGGGTTCGAGGAATTGCATGCCTTTAGATCAATGTGGAGGACAAACTGCCACCCCAGGAAATGATTTATCCATAACGCGTGGTTTCTTGTTGGTTGATCGAAATGAAATAAATCTGATATCTCGTTACCGCGCGAAAGAGGAATCGAATAACGAAATTGGTATCCATCAAGCATGTAATTGCATTGCGATAGAAGCTGATTTTCCTGCTGCAGATAAATATCGACCAGTGCTCATGCAAGCCGTGAGAGCAATATTCAGGTCGGATTCAGTAAATTTTGATTACCAAGGTGATATGGCTGTCGCATGAAAAGGCGTGAAGCAGCCCGATTCGGTAGATCGCTCCGTTTGCCATCACGCGCGCCGTCATTGACGCGGCAAATCGTTTCTCCGAACATGGCGGCATGCCTTCACTTTCCGCTCTTCTTCCCTGGCTGTTCGTCGCCGGCCTGGCGCTGCTGCTGCAGCATTTCCTTGGCGCGCTCGCATGGGCTGCGCTTCTTGCCATCATTACCTGGCCGCTGCACCAGGGCCTGCAGCGGCGCGGTTGGCCGCGCGCCGTCGCCGCGGCAGCACTGGTGCTGGCGCTGGTCATGGCTTTCGTGGCGCCATCCATCTTTCTCTTCAATACGCTGTCGGCCGAGCTGTCATCGGTCGAACGCATCCTGGCCCGGCTCAATGCCACCGGGGTGCCGGCGCCCGAATGGCTGACGCGACTGCCCTTGGTCGCCAAGCCGGTGCTGGCCTGGTGGCAGGAGCATCTCGCGGTGCCCGGTGGCCTGAATGCGCAACTGCAGAGCATTGCCGGCGGCCTGGCGCCGCACCTGACCTCCACCGTGGGCACACTGGGGCCCACCATCCTTGCCAATGCGCTCTACCTGTTCCTGGCGCTGCTGACCCTGTTCGTGCTTTTCGTCGAAGGGCCAGCGGTGATCCGCTATGTCGATCGCGCCGGCATGCGCGTCTCCGCCGAGTACTACCCGGTGCTGCGGCGCCTGCTGCCGCTGTCTGTGCGCGGCACTGCGCTCGGTTTGTGTTCGGTCGCGCTGCTCGAAGGCGTGGTGCTGGGCATTGCTTACATGGTGGCCGGCGCGCCCGCGCCCGCGCTGCTGGGCGTGGTAACCGGTTATATGGCGCTGATTCCGGGCGGCGCGCCGCTGTCCTTCACCGTGGTGTCGCTGTTCCTGCTCGGCAGCGGCAATCCGGGCCCGGCACTCGGCCTGTTCTGCTGGGGTTGCTTCGAGCTGTTCCTGGTGGACAAGTTCGTGCGTCCGAAACTCATCGGACATCGAGTCGACCTGCCTTTCCTCGCGGTGCTGTTCGGCCTGCTCGGCGGTGTCTCGACCATCGGCGTGCTCGGCCTGTTCGTCGGCCCATTCCTGATGGCGGTGCTGTTCTGGTGGCTGCGCGGCGGCAAGGTCGAGGCGGTGATCGAAACCCGTGAAGATGAAATGACGGTGTAATCGTCCGCGGACGGCCGGGCTTGAGGCCGCCGCAACGATGGCTTCGGAAGCCATCCCCATCCGAAAAACGCCGGGCTTTCAGCGCATGCCCTGCAGGATCTTCAAGCCGATCCGGTCGGCCAGATCGAGCACGACATCATAGGCATCGGTATCGGCCAGCAAGCTGCGCGGCGGGCTGATCCGTTGCAGGCTCCCGGCGGCAATGCGGTCGCCGAAAAGCATGGCGGCGCGCGCCGTATCGTCCTGCCGCGAGATCCATGACAATCCCTGGGCAGCAGGGCATAGCCGATGAATGGCGCTGGCCCATAGACGCGTGGCGGGATAGGCATTCTTTTCGGTATCGATCAATTGTTTGCGCGTCACGCCCATCTTCCGCAGGGCCACGCTGGCCAGGTCGACCAATGCGAGTTCGCGTTCGACCCGAATGGTGGAATGCACCTGGCCGGCCAGCTTGCCCTTGTCCATGCTCTTGAACCCGGCGCTGTGCGGCACGTCGTGAAATACCGTTTCCATCAGAGCGCACACCATCGTCGTGCCGCCATACAAAGTCGGGATCGGCTTGCCCTGTTCATCCGTGATCGGACTGAAACGCGCGTTGCCGCTCACGCCGGGATTGAACGCGTCCGCTCGGTATCTGTCGAGGTGAACACGGTGCAGCACTGCGCCTTTGGCGAGGGAAGTGAACGTAATTTGAAGCTGGCCTGGAGGAGCGGGCGTGTCGGACAGAGATCCATCGGAAGACGGCATTTTCCCGCTGGCGACCGATCTACCCATGGGCGATTTCCTGCACCTCATCCATGGCTGCCTCGATCACGCGCTCGGGCGCCGAAGCCAGCAGGTCCTGCGGCTTGCTGCCGCCGAGAAAGCTATTGTCCGAGAAGAACCAGTAGGCCATGCCCCAGCTGTCCTTGCGGCCGGCAAAGATCTCGATAACCTTTGCCAGGGCTTTGATCGGCCGGAAACCGGCATCGCGATCCAGACCGTAGCTCGGGAAGTAATCAACGCCGCCATGATGGATGGCGAAGATCCAGCCCTGCTTCTTCCATTTGTTGGGCTGGGCGCTGGGATTGCGGGTGCTTAATCCCGCCAGCTGCGCGATATCCGCAGCGCTCAACCAGTCGCCGCTCGCCAGCACAGCCTTGCGCGCCCCGATCAGCATGGCGGCTTCCTTCAGCAAGCGGGGCGAGGGCGGCTGACGCGGCACCAGCACCTCGGCCAGGCGCTCCAGGGATTCCCGGTCATGGCGCTCGATCAATACTTCGACCAGCGACGAAGCCACGTTGGCAAAATTTTCCGCCAGGGCGTTGAAGACTTTTGGCTGGATATGATCGAAGGTCACCGCCAGCACGCGCTCGGCGTCGGATTGTTGCAGGCGTGCCCGCACTTCCTTCGGCGTGCCGGTCAGCGTGGAGACCTCGGGATGATCAGTGATGAGGTTCATGTTGCGACCCCTCGGGTTATTAAAGTTATCGGATATTAGCACGTGTTTCATAACCCACCCGCTTGCTGCTTCCTGGCCGACGCCAGACACCTGCATCCGAAGATCCCGCCGCATCCTGTTTCAGCGCATCGTGCGCCGCGACGCCCCGCCTTACAATGGCGCCTCTTGCCGACTTTGCATGCCGCCCTCGCCGCGGCGCATACCGATTACGGAAGGACCAGGCTGACATGACGAACCGCTTCTTCAATCTCTACACCCATCAATTCGCGCGCGTGGCTGTCGGCGTGCCGCGCATCAAGGTGGCCGACCCGGTTTTCAACGCGGAGCAAACCATCGCGTTGGCGCGCGACGCCGCGCAGCAGGGCGCGGTGCTGGCGCTCTTTCCTGAGCTGGGCCTGTCCGCCTATACCTGCGACGACCTGTTCCACCAGGGCGCGCTGCTCGAAGCCTGCGAGGCGGCGCTGGCCACGGTGCTGGCCGCGTCGCGCACGCTGCCACTGACCCTGGTCGTCGGCATGCCGCTACGGGTGTCGCATCAGCTCTTCAACTGCGCGGTGGTGCTGTCCAACGGCCGCATCCATGGCGTGGTGCCGAAGACCTATCTGCCGAATTACGGCGAATTCTATGAAGCGCGCCAGTTCAGTTCCGGCGACTGCGCCGTGGTCAACGAGATCCGCCTGCTCGGCCAGGGCGTGCCTTTCGGCGCGCAGCTATTGTTCGAATTGGCTGACATGCCGCTGTTCCGCTTTCATGTGGAGATCTGCGAAGACCTGTGGACGCCAATACCGCCATCCTCGTATGCGGCGCTGGCCGGCGCCACGGTGCTGCTGAACCTGTCGGCTTCCAACATCGTGGTGGGCAAGTCGGGATACCGGCACCAACTGGTGTCGCAGCAATCGGCGCGCTGCCAGGCGGCTTATCTGTACACCTCGGCCGGCAAGGGCGAATCCTCGACCGACCTGGCCTGGGACGGCCAGGCGCTGATCTGCGAGAACGGTTCGCTCCTGGCCGAATCGCAGCGCTTCCTCGACGACTCGCACATCATTTATGCCGACGTCGACTTGGGCAAGCTGTCGCAGGAGCGCATGCGCCAGGGCACGTTCGGGCAATCGGTGCGGCGTCATGCAAGCGCGGTGGAATCCTTCCGCGTGATCCGCTACAACGCCGAGCTGCCGCTGGAACGCGAGCTGCCGCTGGCACGCACCATCGAGCGCTTTCCCTATGTGCCGGCCGACAGCAGGCGGCGCGACGAACGCTGCAACGAGGTCTACAACATCCAGGTGCAGGCGCTGGTGCAGCGCCTGTCCGCGACCGGCATTTCCAAGCTCGTCATCGGCATCTCCGGCGGCCTGGATTCGACGCATGCGCTGCTGGTCTGCGCGAAAGCCATGGACCGGCTCGGCCTGCCGCGTTCCAACATCCTCGCCTACACGATGCCGGGCTTCGCCACCAGCGAGCGCACGCTGCAGCAGGCGCGGCGGCTGATGGAAGCCATAGGCTGCACCGCATCCGAGATCGACATCCGTCCGAGCTGCATGCAGATGCTGAAAGACCTCGGCCATCCGTATGCGGAAGGGCAGAAGGAATACGACGTCACCTTCGAGAATGTGCAGGCGGGCGAGCGCACCAGCCACCTGTTCCGCCTCGCGAATCATCAGGGCGGCATCGTCATTGGCACCGGTGACTTGTCCGAGCTGGCGCTGGGCTGGTGCACCTACGGCGTGGGCGACCAGATGTCGCATTACAACGTGAACGCCAGCGTGCCGAAGACCCTGATCACCCACCTGGTGCGCTGGGTTGCCGACACCGCGCAGCTCGGCGGCGCTGGCTCGGATGTGCTGATCGACATCCTCAACACCGACATCAGTCCCGAGCTGGTGCCGGGCGAATCGGCCGACAGTCCGGGCCAGAAGACCGAATCTTTCATCGGCCCTTACGAGCTGCAGGACTTCAATCTGTTCTACACGCTGCGCTACGGCTACAAGCCGTCGAAGATTGCCTTCCTCGAATACTCGGCATGGAAGGATCGCAATGACGGACCCTGGCCCGAGGAAGCGCATGTCGTGCGCAACGAGTACGACCTGCCGGCGATCAAGAAGAATCTCGCGATCTTCCTCGACCGCTTCTTCCGCACCAGCCAGTTCAAGCGCAGCTGCATGCCGAATGGCCCGAAGGTCGGTTCGGGCGGCTCGCTGTCGCCGCGCGGCGACTGGCGCGCGCCTTCGGATTCGGAGTCGGTGGTGTGGCTGAAGGATCTGGAGAACATTCCCGAGGCTTGAGCGCTGCGCCGCGGCAGTGGTTAGTCACGCCGCGGCCAGCGCCGCATCCTTTCTCAGGTAATGGCGCGCATAGCGCTGCTCCAGCCGGGTCATCGACAGCATCAGGAACAGGTCGGCGCAATGGAAGTCGGGATCCCATGCCGGCTCGCCGCAGATCCAGGCGCCGCTCTTCAGATAACCCCGGATCAGCGGCGGCACCAGCGGCTCGATGCCCGGCTCTTCCTGATGCAGCGGAAAGGCCAGGCGCGGCGCGACCCGGTATTCCGGCGGCGCCATGTGTTCGCGTGCGAGCCCGTGATAGACCGCGGCCGCGTTGCGCCCGCCATCGGCCAGCGACAGGCTGCCACAACCGATCAGGTAATCACAGCCTTCGCGCTTCATCAGCGCCGCCAGCGCGCCCCACAGCAAGGCCAGCACGGCGCCGCCGCGGTACGCGGGATGGATGCAGGCGCGGCCGGCTTCCATCATGCGGCCGCGCAGATGCTCCAGGCGCGACAGATCGAATTCCTGCTCCGAATATAGACGGCCGTGCCGCGCCGCATTGCGCGGGGATAGCGCACGATAGGTGCCGACCACCTTCAGCGTTCTGGTGTCGCGCACGATCAGGTGATCGCATGCCGCGTCATAGTCATCGCGATCCAGACCATCCGGATTGGCCAGCGACGACAGGCCCATCGCATCGATGAACACCTGGTAGCGCAGGCGCTGTACTTCGCGCACCTCTTCGGGAGTTGAGGCGATGCTGACTGCAAGCTTGTTGAAGGCGACGCTGGAATCGGAAGCGATCGTGATCTGACGCATGGCATGGTCGGGCTGTGAAAAATGCCGCCATGGTAGGGAGCGATTGCTGCAGGGCAGTGACAGCCTGGTGACGAGCCGATGACGCGCGGCCGGCATCGGCTTGTCAGGGCAAATACGCTCTAAGCTTCGTGTCCCGGCTTCGTGCCTTTGAAGCTGTACCACGGAAACGCCGCCTTCAGCGACTGCACCTCGCCCGCGCCGGCGCTGTCGTAACCGGGCAGATCCGCAATCGCTTCCTTCCAACCCTCGCGTCGCAGCAGCTCCATCAGGCGTTTCACCGCAGGCTGCTCCAGCGACTCCTTCAGGCAGGCCAGGTAATACTGCTCGCGCATCATCGGAATGAAATTCAGCCCGTAAGCCGCGGCCGCGGCGCGGATGCCGAAGCCGACATCGGCGCCGTTCGATGCCACCGCGGCAGCTACTGCCAGGTGCGTGGCTTCCATGCGCTCATAGCCATTCACCGCCGAAGGCGCGATGCCGGCGCGCTCAAGCATCTGGTCGATCTCGATGCGGGTGCCCGAGCCGTTCTGGCGGTTGACGAAGCGTACTTTCGCACGCTTGAGATCATCGACGCTCGAGATGCGCAGCGGATTCCCGGGCGCGACCATCAGGCCCTGCTCACGCCCGACGAAGCTGATCAGCTTGTGCAGGCCGGGCTTGAGCAAGCGCTTGAAGGTGCGTTGCGTCAGGCTGCCCGGCGCGCGGTCTTCGCCGACATGCAGGCCGGCCATCATGCACTCGCCGCGCGACAGCGCATTCAATGCATCGGTGCTGCCGCAAAAGCGCATGTCCAGATGCAGCCCGCCTTCCTTCGCGGTGAAGTCCTTCAGGCGCGTCAAGGCGATGTCATGGCTCGCATACAGCGACAGGACATGCACGCCCGGATCGAAGGCCAGCGCGAACTCCCTTTCCATCTCGGCCACGAGATTGGCTACCAGCGGCTGCGCCCGCGCCCGAGCCCGCTCTTCGGCATACAGCAGCTTTTCGCCGAAGAGCGACAGCCGCGCGCGCTTGCCGCGATTCCACAGCAGCAGCTCCTGACCGAGCTCGTCTTCCCACTTCTTCAGCGCGCCCCACACATGGCGGTAGGACAGCTCGAGTTCGCGCGCTGCTTCACCGACCGAGCCCGAGCGGTGCACTGCCGACAGGATTGCGAACAGCGGGTTGTCGAGCTGGCGCTTGGCGCCAGGCTGTGCATCGAAAGCGTAGGCCAGCCTGATGTGCAACATATGAAAATCGGTTCCTATTGGAGGGATGACAAAGGCTGCGTACCATAGCACGGCCTTCGGTCTGGCAGAGCCTTCAGGCCGGCAATTCCTCAATCATCGGAGACCCTCCCACCATGCTGCAAGCCGTAAAGAGAATGTCCGCGTTGCTGCTCGTCCTGGCGGCCGCGCTGCCGGCGCATGCCACGGACATCCTGAAGATGTCCACCACCACCAGCACCGAGAACTCGGGCCTGCTGGAATACCTGCTGCCGGTATATGAGAAGAAGACCGACACGAAGATACAGGTGATCTCGGTGGGCACCGGCAAGGCGCTGGAGCTGGCCAAGAATGGCGACGTCGATGTGACGCTTGTGCATGCGCGTCCGTCAGAAGACAAGTTCGTCGCCGCCGGCTACGGCGTGAACCGCCGCGACGTGATGTACAACGACTTCATCATCGCCGGCCCCGAATCGGACCCGGCCGGCATCCGCGGCAGCCATGACGTGCTGGCCGCGTTGAAGAAGATTGTCGATTCCCATGCGAAGTTCATCTCGCGCGGCGACAACTCCGGGACCGACCAGATGGAAAAGAACTACTGGAAGGAGATCGGCACGAAGCCCGAAGGCGCGAACTATGTGTCCGCCGGCCTCGGCATGGGCGAGGTGCTGAACATGGCCGCCGAGATGAAGGCCTATACCCTCACGGATCGCGCCACCTATGCCGCCTACAAGGCCAAGACGGGTCTGGCCATTGCGGTCGAAGGCGATCCGAAGATGTTCAACCCGTATGGCGTGATTGCCGTGAACCCGGAAAAGCATCCGGGTGTGAACTACAAGGGCGCGATGCAGTTCGTCGAATGGATCACTTCGCCGGAAGGCCAGGCGCGCATCGCCTCCTTCAAGATCAACGGGCAGCAAATGTTCTTCCCGTCCTATAAGGCGACGAAGTAGACCGCAACGCATCGCACTATGCCTCCATGCAGACCCGCGCCGCCATCAGGCCGCGCGGGTCTGCGTTTGTGCCGGCCGTCTATAATGCCGGGCTCAACGAACACGCCGAACACGCGGCATCTCCATGCAAGCCCTACAGATCCACGCCGGACCGGCGGCCCTGAAGCATCTGCGCGAGCATGGCTTGCGTCCCGAGCATGTGCACATGATTCCCGGCGCGGCCGGCGGCCCCAAGGGACTGGCGCTCAATCCGCTGGACCGCTTCCTGTTCGGGCACTGGCTGCCGCAAAGCGACCACATCGTGCACCTCGCGGGCGCATCGATCGGCGCCTGGCGCCTGGCCACCGCCTGCATGCCGGATGCGGATGCCGCGCTGGCCGAGATGGCACGCAACTACATCCACGAATCCTTTGAAGATGCCGCCGGCGGACCGCCGACGCCGGGCCATGTCAGCCAGGTCTTCGCCAGGCAGCTCGATAGCGACTTCGGCGGCCGCGAGCACCTGGTGCTCGGTCATCCGCGCTACCGGCTGCATGTCTTCACCAGCCGCGGCGTGCATCCGCTGCTGCGCCGCGAACAGCAGCGCCTGCGCACCGCGCTTGGCTATCTCGGCGCCTTCACCGCCAATCTGCTGAGCCGGCGCGCGATGGCGAAGTGGCTCGAGCGCGTGGTGTTTTCCGATCCGCGCGATCCCTTGCCGCTGCCGGGCCAGGATTACCGCACCCACCGCGTCGCGCTCGATGCGGCGAACCTGCGTCCCGCGATCCTAGCCAGCTGCTCGATTCCTTTCTGGTTGCGCGCGGTGCATGACATTCCGGGCGCGCCGCCCGGCGCCTACTGGGATGGCGGCATCACTGATTACCATCTGCATCTTGAATATGCGTCGCTGCCCACACGCAGTCACGACGGCATCGAACAACCCGGACCCCTGGTGCTGTATCCGCATTTCCAGTCCTCCATCGTTCCCGGCTGGCTCGACAAGGGCTTGCGCGGCCGCCATCGCGCCACGCCGGCGTTATCCAACGTCGTGCTGCTGTCACCAAACCCGGAATGGGTGCGCACGCTGCCGCGGGGCAAGCTGCCCGACCGCCAGGACTTCAAGGCCTATGGCCGCGACCATGCGGCGCGCATGGCGCATTGGACGCAGGCGGTGGCGGAGAGCCAGCGCTTGGCGGATGAGTTCGAAGCGCTGACGGCAAAGGGTGGGGCGGTAGAGGCATTGCCGCTGGTTTGAGCGCTCGCTGGAGTCCCACGGTATTGCGCGTTCGGCGCTGCGGAAGATGAGCATGCTCACGCCATCATGAATGCAGCTTGTAACGGCCACCGGAACCGCTATTCTTAGTCTTCCGGTAGCGGATGCCCGATATCTTGCCCGGCACACTCCATCGCATGCACGATGGCAATTCTCTACATACCGTTGCGCAGCCACATGAATCCCCGTAAAGGGAACTGATTTGCCGTAGCGTTCGCCTCCCTTCGAGTTCGCCGCTCTTGCCCTATGGCGAGAGCGCAAACGGGGATGCCGCGACATTTCACGCCAAACTGCATTTGCGCACTTTTCCAGACAGGTCCCGGAGACCGGCAAGGATGACTTCAATCCACGATGAGATCAGGCTACGTCTTGGTCTCGTGCCCAATTTTTTTCGCCTCGCGCCGCAAAGCCCGGACACCGCCATGACGCTGTGGCAATCCGCCTGCTCCAACTATCTTGATAACCCGCTGCCTTCGTTATTCAAGGAACGCTTGTTCGTGTGGCTATCGCGCTTTTGCGAAGTTCGTTACTGCATCGCGCGTCATTTGGCCTACATGATCGGCCTCGGCCGTATCGCCGGGGACGCCAGTTGTCAGCCACAGTCGATCGAGGACATGATGCGCTTGCTGCAGCGACCTGTGCCGCGCAACGAAGCATTGCGTGCGCATGTCAGCTATTGCGCAGGCCTGCGTCCAGACTCTGCCTGCATGCCGGTTCCCGATTCGAAGGATGAACAATCCATTTTTGCCTGCGCCACGCATGTGTTCTTGCGCTCGTCGAGCCAATCCGAATGCCTGGATGCGCTTCACCGCGCGCTTGGCGCCACCCGGCTGGAGTACCTGTTGCTGCTGCTGAATTTCGTGCATGCAGAACACGACTGGTCCATGGCGCATCCGGGACTGGTTTTTGATGACGACGTCATCCAATTACTGACTACGCACCGGGCATTGAGCCGATGTCTGCTCGACGATCCCGAAGTCGGTGCAGGCAGGACCGATCAGTCGCATCTCGCAGAACTCTCATCCCAGTGCGAGGAAAAGCGGAAGACGATACGCGAGAGCGAAGGGCGGCTTGCGCAGGAACTGCACAACAGCCGGTTGCTGCACGACATCAGCAACGAACTGATATGCGAGCAGGACATCACGGCGCTACACCACAAGCTCGTCGAAGCCGCGTCGAGCCTCATGCGCTCGCCATGCGCCAGCATGCAGGAATTGTTCACGAATCCGAATGGCGTGGGCGAACTGAAGCTGCTCTCTCATAAAGGTTTCATTCCCGAGGCAGCCGCATTCTGGGACCGGGTGCACATCGACTCGGGAAGCAGTTGCGGCGTCGCGCTGGCCAGCGGGAAACGCATCGTCGTGCCCGACGTCGAACGATGCGAGTTCATGGCTGGCACCGAAGACCTGCACATCTACCTTGAGACGGGCATCCACTCGGTGCAGACCACGCCGCTCTTTTCCCGTGGCGGCACGCTGGTGGGCGCGATCTCCACGCACTGGCACACGCCCCACATGCCCTCCGACCACGAACTGGAACTGTTCGATATCCTGGCGCGCCAGGCGGCTGACCTGATCGAGCGCACCAAGGCGGAAGATGCGCTGCGCTCCAGCGAAGCCCGTTGTCGCCGGGCCTTGCAACCGCAGAATATCGGCGTCATTTTCTTCGATACCGAAGGCAGGATCACCGAAGCCAACGATGCCTTTCTATCGATGAGCGGTTACTCGCGTGAAGAGTTGACGGCACATGGGATGCACTGGAACCAGATGACGCCGCCGGAATGGAAGGAAACCACCGAACACGCGATGCAGGAACTCTGGACCAGGGGCTCCAGCATGCCTTACGAGAAAGAGTATGTCCGCAAGGATGGATCACGCTGGTGGGCCTTGCTGGGCGCGACGCAGCTTTCCGAAAGCGAAGGCGTGAAATTCATCATCGACATCACAAAACGAAAGCAGGCGGAACAGGCGCTCAGGAATGCGGATCAGCGCAAGGATGAATTCCTGGCGACGCTGGCGCATGAACTGCGCAATCCGCTCGCGCCGATCAGCAATGCGATGCACCTGCTGCGCAGACCCGACGGGCGGCGTACTGCCGACAAACTGATGGAGATCGTCGACAGGCAGGTGCGCCAGATAGTGCATCTGGTCGATGACCTGCTCGACATTTCGCGCATTACGAACGGCAAGATCGCGTTGAAAAAGACACCGGTAGCGCTGTCCGATGTCGTGCGCAATGCCGTCGACACCAGCGGGCCCTTGATCGAGCAGGCCGGGCACAGGCTGAGCATGCTGTTGCCTGCCGACGAGATCGTCCTGGAAGCGGACGCCTTGCGTCTGACGCAGGTGCTGACCAATCTGCTGAGCAACGCGGCCAAGTACACAAACCATAGCGGACATATCTGGTTGACGGCGGCGCAGGCCGACGATCGGGTGTCGATCACGGTGCGTGATGACGGTATTGGCATCCCCCAGGACCAGTTGACATGGATTTTCGATCCGTTCGCTCAGGCACATCGCGACACCTTCCGCAGTCAGGGCGGCCTGGGCATCGGCCTGTGCATGGTCCGCCGCCTGGTCGAGATGCATGGAGGCACGGTGGAAGCGCACAGTGACGGGCCGGGGCGGGGCAGCGAATTCGTTGTGCACCTTCCACTGGCGGATGGTGACATGGCTGCATGAAGCCGTTTCCACAAGTTAACATGGTCACAAGCTCATGCGCGGTACACCCGCCAGCACGCTTCGATGCGCAGGTTCGGGTGAAATGCAAAGGCCGCTTGCTTGAGCGGCCTTTTTTCTGTCTCACCGGCTTGCCGGCTTCTCAGTTGGGCATCACCACTGTGTCGATGACGTGGATGACGCCGTTATCCGCGGCGATATCGGTTTTTGCGACATGCGCATTGTTCACCATGACCTTTCCACCGTTCACGCTGACTTTGAGCGGGCTGCCTTCAACCGTCTTGACAGCGCCCGGCTTGACGTCCGCCGCCATGACCTTGCCCGGCACGACGTGGTAGGTCAGCACCTTGGTCAGGGCTGCCTTGTCCTTCAGCAGCGCGTTGAGCTTCTCCGGCGGAATCTTGGCGAATGCTTCGTCGGTCGGGGCGAAGACGGTAAACGGGCCCGGTCCTTTCAGGGTGTCTACCAGTCCGGCTGCCTGCACTGCGGTCACCAGGGTGTTGAAGGAACCGGCCGATTTGGCGGTGTCCACGATGTCCGCAGCCTGTGCGGCACCGAAAGCGAAGGCGATCGAAGCGCCCAAGAGAAAACGTTTCATTGCTGGCTCCTGTAATTCGAAGGATGAACCGCCGCGCCTTGCGGAGCGGCGGGGATGTCGCCGAGGTGGCTCAAGCTCCTTGAACCGGGCGTGGCGCAAATTTATGACGCTACCGGTTCATTGTCCATGGTTTGTTTCGATATAATCGGCGCTTGTTCGGTTCATATACGGGTCACAACATGGATAAGCAAAACGCGATGCAGCGCGGTGATACTGCCGCCGAACCGGGCCGGGCCGCTTACAAGAGCGGCGTGGCGGCGCGGCTGGCGGGACTGTCAGCGGAAACGCTGCGCGTCTGGGAGCGCCGCTATCAGTTGTCGGACACGAAGCGGTCGTCGAGCGGACAGCGCCTGTATTCGCCGGAACAGGTACGTCGGCTCAGCCTGCTCAAGCAGCTGGTGGATCAGGGGCATGCCATCGGCGTCCTGGCAAATCTGCCGATCGAGCAGTTGCAGGAACTGGCCGGAGTGCGCGTCAACGAGCGGTCGCTGGCGGGCCCCATCCGCGTCGTCGTGGTCGGTGAAAGCTTGGCCAGGCGCATTGCGTCAGGCGGGCGCGAAGGTCTCGAGATTGCCGTGCAGTGCAGTTGCCCGCGCCTGGAAACGGCTGCGACGCTGACGCAGGATGCGGACGTGGAGGTCCTGCTGATCGAGCAATCCGAGCTCAACGAAAGCGCGCTGCCGCTGATAGCCGCAGCGCGCGCGGCCTGCGCTGCCACTGCCGTTGTCGTCCTTTACCGGTTCTGCGCCAGTGCAACCATCCGCGCCTTGCGCACGCAGGGCTGTCTCGTTGCACGCATTCCGGCGGAACTCGGCGAGCTCGTGCTGCTGTGCCGCTCAGCCTTGTCCGGGGAAAGGCTTGCGCCGCTGGACCGGCCCGATGTGCCAGCGGTGCGCTTTGACGAAGAGGCGCTGTCCGTGATCACGGCCGCCGGCAGCAGCCTGGACTGCGAATGCCCGCGTCATCTTGCGGATCTGTTGTCCATGGTTGGCAGCTTCGAGCGCTACAGCGCCCAGTGTGCGAACCGCAATGCGGACGATGCGCAGTTGCATCAGGAGTTGCAGCACGCCGCCGGCCGCGCCCGCGCCATCCTGGAAGCGGCCATGGAACGGCTAATGCGTGCCGAGGGCATACCCTTGCCGCGGCAATCACGGCAGCCTTGACTCGGCGTGATGATCACGCCCGAACTTATCCATGCGCGGCAGGGTCTGAGTAGGTCTTCCTCCACACTCTCATTCAATGGAAAAGTCTGCCGACATTCTGATCTGGCTGGTCGTGCCGCTGTTGCTGCTCCTTCCGTTTGCCGTCCATGCCGAGACCGTGCGTTGCAAGACCGAGCTCAGGCGCTTGTGCGACAGCGCTCAGGTCTGCACGAGGACGACGGAGATCCATCCTGTCATCGAGTACATCGTTGATCTCAAGGAAGACCAGAGCTCGGCAAGAATCACGAAAATCGTCGGCGGCAAACGCATGGCCAACTGGAAGGCCATGAATGCTTCCACTTCCACAAGTACCGATCACCTGTATGCGGCGCCGGAAGCGAAGAATGGCCGATTCAGCCTGTCGAAAAATTTCGTGACGTTTTCCTATAGCGTCGCGCAGCGCATCGGCAAAGACGTGGGGGAGGCCAATGAAGTCGGCCTGTGCCTGACTGGAGCGCAGTGATTCCGACGCCTGAATCGGGCACCGGATTGGGCGCAGGAAGGGAAGCATGCGGCGGCTCGCTCGGGCATGTCTTGCGCGGCGCTCTCGAGCTCGGCCATGTTGCCGGCAGCGCGAACCATGTACGCGTGCGTAAAGACAAGACCCCCTTGCGCAGCGACAGGCCGAACAATTGGAGGCAAGGGAGGCAAACCTGGTTGCCGGTCAAGCGAAGTCCGATAGACAGCTTATGTCGGCATGCGACGCTTCAGTAATCGAATCCTGGATCACATCAATCGCCGACTGATTCAATACCACCTCGAAATGATTGCAGTCCACGTCGACGAGGCGAATGTCCTTGCGATGGCGCATTGATTCCAATGTCACCACACCGTCGTTCTGCTCGAGCATGAAAGGCGATGCGCCGGCCAGCGTGACCACGTTGGTCCAGATGCGCGGTGCATCCAGGCGGCTCGCTTCGAGGATGGGGCGGCCTGTGGGCCGGATGTCGTTCATGACGCGGCTGAAAGGCAGAAAGCAGGCAACGACATTTGCGGCTGCACTTCCGCCGTACGGCGTCGACAAGGTGACGCCGCCGACTGCGCGCTTGCCGAGGTGATGTGCCAGATGCAGCGCATGGATGCCGCCGAGCGAATGGGCAATGAAGAAGATCTCATCCTTCCCTTCCAGCTCTCGCATCATGGTCGCGTGATTGTGATAGAAGCCGGCAGCGCTGTCATATTCGAGCATGATCTCGGCATGGCCGGAAACCTGGCTACGGATATGGTTGAAGCTGCTTGCCGTAGCTCTGTTTCCATGGATGTACGCAATATTCATAGTTTCCCCTTGGTGCGGCTTGCATGTGCCGAAGTCAATGAGCAATGATGGCATCCCTATGTTGCGGGGCAACATAGGAGGATGCCGGATACCCGTGTAGGAATTCGTGTGGCGCGGCAAGTGATTCACAAGATCCATGCGGTTCGCGCGTGTATGCAGGCAGGAGCATGCAGACAGGAAAATGCCATCGGAATGCTCGGAAGAACAATTCAGCGTGGAGCGCTTTTGCAGTGCGGCGTCTGCCTGCGCAGATCGTGCCATGCATGCTTCGTTAGACGAGCGAAGACGGCCGGCGTAAATCGCCGGTCGTTAAACACGACCTGCACGGCAAAAGAGAGGAAACCCCTTGGATCGGGAAGATGCCATGACCGCCTCAGCGCCGCCGGCAAAGCTCCTGCAGTGGGTGGCAACAGTGCGAACCTCGGCAAGCTTCTTGCCTACTGTGGCTGACGTGGGGCTTTCCCGGTGTACCGGGACTGCTGGTGCTGGCAATATTCCGCGAGCGCTACAAGCTAGGGCAGGACCCTGACGATTCCTCCCGCACGGCGCCACGAAGCGGCGCGGCCTGACCGAGAGACTGAGCGCGCGTGTTCAGAACAACCCCGCGTTGGCTTGGGGTCGTCCCCGGCCTGCGCCATCGGCAAGTCCGGGCGGGAGCAGCGTAAGAGGTCGGCGCTCAATCGAAGCCATGTTGTTTCAGGATGCGTTTGCCCACGGGACCGAGCACGAACTGCACGTAACGTTCGCCCGTCGCCGAGTCTGGCCGCGCACCTATTCCATAGCTGCTCTCGACATTCAGCGCCTGCGGTATGGCCAGCACCTGAAGATGCGGCAGCGCTGCCCGCGTGCTGGCGGCATTGGTGCAATACATGATGTAGGCATCGGCGCGGTCGTCCTCGAACGCGGTCACATACGGCGGCTTCTCATTCGCAGCCGGAGCAGTCGCGCCCGACAGCCGCAGCGCCTTCGCATCCAGCAACGCATACAGTCCAGGCCTGACGCCGTCGGCCTTACGGAAGAATTGCCAGGTATAGTCGCCCATCGGATCCGACACCGGTGTCGACGTGGCCAATCGCAGCGACGGCCGTGCCAGCGCGTCGAGCAGGTTTGCTTCGCTGATGCCCGCATCCGGCCGCGCGACTACGCACAACGCATTGCGCGCAAAAACGCGCGAATCCGCCAGCAGGCCCTGGGCCTTCAGCGCATCGGTGTGAGCGATGGATGCCGATGCGAATACATCGGCACGGCGACCCGCTTCGATATCCTTGCGCAGCTTGCCCGATGGGCCGTAGGAGGCATCAACAGCGATGCCGGTCTGCTGCCGGAAGGCAGCATCGATTTCAGTGAGCGCGGCGCGCAGGCTGCCGGCTGCGAAAAGCGTGATGGATGGTGGCATCGCTTGCTGGGCAAAGGCTGCGACCGGCGCGGCAAGGGCAAGCAGGCATGCCGCAAGACGGGCCTTGCGCGACATGGGTTTCTCCTGAAGGGAAGTGGCCGGCAAGAGCGCCGGCGCGGCCATCATAGCCGCACCGCGCAAGAGTCAAAATAGGAATGCGCTTGCATACGCCGCGTTGCGTCTGGTGTCTGTGCGGGTTTGGGGCGCTGACTATGCCATGCTAAACTGCATTTTCAATATTCAATTTCGAAGAATTCCAACTTGGTGGAGGCTTTCATGGGTATGTCACCCGGCCGGAAGGCGGCAGCATCGTCAAGGCGCAATGCAGGCCCGGTGGTGAGCGCTGGCGCCCATGTCGGCAAGCGGATTTTTGTCGAGCTGAAAAAGGCAGGATATGGAGCAATGATGCGCAAGGTGGATGCCGGGTTGCCAGTTGCAGTCGTTGATGACGCGGTCGATTATCTTCATATCAGCAAGGGCGAACTGATCGACATCCTTTCCTTCAAGCCCTCCTCATTGTCGACATGGGCGAGAAAGCCGCAAGCGCTGTTGCCGCAACAGGAGTCCGACCGAATGGCTCGGGTTGCCCGCGTGACAGGAGTCGTCGAGCGTATGGTTGGCGGCCATCTGGCGGCAGTGGAATGGCTCAATACGCCTGTCCCTGCCCTTGGTTCGCGTAAGCCGATTTCACTGTTGGGAAGCGATGCGGGTGCAAAGCTGGTGGAAGAGACCCTGTTTCGTTCTCTTGCTGGCGTCTACGCATGACCCGGTCCATATGGCGCATGGGCGCCGCCGTTGGACATTACCGGGCGGATGATCTGTCTGGCGCGGCCGCGGCCAGGGTCGGCGGCCGCTATAACAGCATCGGCACCGCAGTGGTGTATGCCTCAGCGAATGCCGCGTTGACCGTGCTCGAAACCCTGGTTCATTTATCAGGTAGCGCCAGAACGCGAACGGGCAACCGATACCTGATCGAGATCGCTGTGCCGGACGCGGTGTTCGACGCCCGGCAGACTCTGCGCATCTCCGATCTGCGCCGGCGCGGATATCGCTTTTGGGATGCGGTTCCCTTTACCAGCAATGCACAGCGCGTCGGGGACCGATTCGTCATGGACAGCAAAGCGGTGTTGCTCGAACTGCCTTCCGCCATCCTTCCGCACAAGGATGTACCCGACGTGAATTACCTAATCAATCCGGCACATCCCGATTTTCGACAGCTCAAGATCGTGCGCTGCGAGCGGTTTGTCTACGATCCGCGGCTTTGAGACGCCTGGTCCATGCATCATTTGCGCTCAACAGCGCCGCCTTCCAGCGAAAACCCACGCAGATACGCAATCAGGTCCGCAATCCGCCTCTCATCACCGATGCCCCAGAAACGCATGCGCGTGCCGGGCACCACATCGCTCGGTCCCTTGATGAACGCGGCGAGCGTCCTCTCGTCCCAGACAATGCCGGAGCGCGTCATTGCTTCGGAATAGCGGTAATCCTTCAAACTGCCGGCGCGGCGGCCGATGAGGCCGTTAAGCTGCGGCCCGAAGCCGGAATGCGCGCGAGGGCCCACCGCATGGCAGGAAGCGCAGGCTTGAAATGCGCGGCGGCCGGCTTCGGCATCGCCGGCAGGCGCGGCGCAAACCAGCGTTGGCAGCAGGCATAGCGCTGCGAGCAGAAGACGGTTAGCGATGTTCATGAGAGCGCATGTGGCCGAAAGGGACATCGCGCGATTGTAGCGAGCAGCGTGATGACGCGCTCGGCATGGTCGGAACGCAAGCGGCGCTGCCATGGCAATGCTAGGATGCAGCCCATCCCGACGCGCCGACAACAACAAAGAGACATCCGATGCAAGCACCCACCGCCGCCGGCGCCGCTGCCGGCGATCGGGCGATCAAGCCCTGGCCGATGCTGGCCGCACTCATCGCGGGCTTCATGCTGAGCCAGGCGTACCGCACCGCGGCCGCGATGATGGCCAGCCATCTGCAGGCCGATTTCCATCTGTCCTCGGCGCAGCTCGGCACCTATGCCGGCGCGTTTCATTTCGCCTTCGGCGCGCTGCAACTGTTCATGGGCACTGGTATCGACCTGTATGGCATACGACGCACGCTGCTCGCCGTGTTTCCGCTCACGGTGGTCGGCGCGCTGCTGTCCGCGTATGCCGGCAGCTTTGGCACCGCGGTGCTGGGGCAGGCGCTGATGGGCACCGGCTGCGCACCGGCCTTCCTGGTCTGCACCGTCTTCATCACGCGCCGCTTCGCGCCCGAGCGTTTCGCCGCGGTTTCCGGAGCGGTGCTCGGCATCGGCGGCATGGGCATGCTGCTTACCGCGACGCCGCTGGCCTGGGTGGTGCAGGAATTCTCCTGGCGCACCGGCTTTCTGGTGCTGGCCGGCCTGTCGACACTGGCATGGATAGGCATCTTCGTACTCGTGCGCGACACGCCGCGCGCAGCCACGGGCAGCGCCACGGCGCAAATCACGCAAGCCCTGCGCGGCTTCGGCTCCTTGCTGGCAATGCCGCATACGTTGGGCATCATCGCGCTGGGTTCGGTCACCTATGCCTCGTTCATGAGCCTGCGCGGTCTGTGGCTCGGGCCGCTGCTGGTCGACCGCTATGGCTATTCGCTGGTGGCCAGCGGCAATGTGGCGCTGCTGGTGTCGATCGTGTCCCTGTTCGGCCCGCCGCTGTTTGGCCGGCTCGACCCGGGCGCTGCGCATCGGCGCCGCTGGATCATCGGCTTTACGCTGTTCATGGCGCTGCTGTTTGCGCTGATGGCATGGCTGCATTCGGCGCTGGCACTGCTCGGCGGGGCGGTGCTGATTGCCTTCATCTCGGGCTACATGGTGCTGCAGTATGCGGATGTGCGCGCCGCCTATCCAAGCGAACTCACCGGCCGCGCGATGGCAGCGTTCACGATGGGCATGTTCCTCGGCATCGCGCTGATGCAATGGGCCACCGGCGCGGTGGCCTCAATCGCCGCAGCCCATGGCTTTGACGCCTATGCCGCTGCGCTGTGCACGATCGCGCTGATGCTGGGGGCGGGGGCGCTGGCTTTCGTGGCGCTGCCGGCCCCGAAGAAATAGGCACTTGCTTATTTCGGCCGCGGTGGGGTTAATTCTGTGTCCGGCTGTGACAGCCGCCCTGCGCGCAATTCCTGCACTGCATGGACCACCGCGCGCGCGACATTGCGGGTTTCTTCCTGCATCGCCTCGTCGCGGTCAAGCGTTTCATGGCTGTTCGCATACGGCTCGTAATAGCCGATGAAGCGGTCCAGCCGCGCCTTCTGGCCGGCATCGATCAGTCCCATCCAGTCTAGCCAGTCCGACAGCGCGCGCCGCGTGCCTTCGATGCCGGCTACATCGCCATGCACCACCGTGCCATAGGCGCGCCCGGCCAGATGCTTCGGATACGACCATCCGGCCAGCTCCATTTCCTTGGCCTTGCTTGCATCCTTGCCCTGCGTCGATGTTGGATCCGGGTTGCCGCCGTCGGCGCAGACCAGCCTGTCTATCATCAGCTTCAGCGCGCTTGGTGATTGATACCAGTACACCGGCGTGAGCATGATCACCGCATGCGCCGACACCCATTTCTCATAGATCTCCGGCATCCAGTCATTGGTCTGGCCCAGGCTGTGGTTCGGGTAGCAGCTGCACGGCCAATGGCACAGCGGCATCGCGGTCGATGCGCAACCCTTGCACGGATGGATGTGCCAGTCGTAGTCGGAGATCAGGCGCGACAGGTCCAGCACATCGGCTTCGATACCTGCGCCTTCCACGACTTCGCGCGCGAGCTGCGTCAGGCGGAAGGTCTTGGACATCTCGCCGGGGCAGCTGCCGTCATTGCGGTCGCTGGCGCAGATCAGCAGCACCCGCGACGGCGTGGCCGCATCCTTCTGCCGCCGTTCCGCTTCAAGCAGCCGGTCGCGGTTCTCGCGCCATTCGACCGACAGATCGTAGTCGGGGTCGGCAAATCCCGGTCCGGCCTTCGCGGTGCCGGCCGGCTTCTTTTCATCGACATACATCTGCCAGGCGATGGCCTCGATCTCCGCCAGCGCGCTCTCGGCGCGGCGAAAGTCCGGATGACTGAACGAGGAATAAAAGCGCAGCTGAAATTCATTCCGATCGAGCCTGCCCGGATACTGCCCCTTGCGTACCGTGACCATTGATGCTCCTCATGTTTGCCGTGCAGCCATGCACGCGTCCTGTCGGGATAGAACTTGATCGATGGGAAAAGTTCGTAACGGCAGCAAATAAACCATTCGTGTAACGCGGTAATTCCTGCCGTGCAAATCGTGCAGCGCAGTGCGACGACGCGGCGGCACACCTGCGCCACGCCGCTGGCACGGCACCTGCATGACGAGCCGCCTTCCGGCCGCGGCCGGTCCATCATCAAACGTGCAAGGAACTCGAAATGAAAGCAGTGGTATTTCACGCCATCGGGGATATTCGTCTTGAAGATGTGCCCGATCCAACAATGCAGGAACCCACCGACGCCATCGTGCGCCTGACCGCGAGCGCCATCTGCGGCACCGATCTGCACTTCATCCGTGGCACCTTCTCGGGTATGAAGGAAGGCACCATCCTCGGCCATGAAGGCGTGGGCATCGTCGAGCAGATCGGCGCCGGCGTGCGCAACCTGAACGTGGGCGACCGCGTCGTCATTCCGTCCACCATCGCCTGCGGCATCTGCTCGTATTGCCGCGCCGGCTATTACGCGCAATGCGACAACGCCAACCCGGGCGGCCCTTCCGCCGGCACCGCGTTCTACGGCGGACCGCAGGCGGCGGGCGGCTTCAATGGCCTTCAAGCGGAAAAGGCACGCATACCGTATGCGCATGTGAACCTGATCAAGCTGCCGGATGAGGTCAGCGACGACCAGGCGATCCTGCTGTCAGACATCTTCCCGACCGCCTACTTCGGCGCCGACATGGCCGACATCAAGCCGGGGCATACGGTGGCCGTATTCGGCTGCGGCCCGGTCGGACAATTTGCGATCGCCTCGGCCAAGCTGATGAATGCCGGCCGCATCTTCGCCATTGACCATGTGCCGGACCGGCTCGAGATGGCGCGGCGTCAGGGCGCGGAAGTCATCAATTACGACGAGGAAGACCCGGTCGCCACGTTGAAGGAGTTGACCGGCGGCATAGGCGTGGATTGCGTCATCGACGCCGTCGGCGTGGATGCGGAGTGTCCGCATCACGGCCCGGCCGCGCAGCAGGCGCAGAAACAGGCGCAGCAATTCCAGCAGGAGCAGAAGCAGATCGCGCCCGAGCAGCATCCGCATGGCGACAACTGGCATCCGGGCGATGCGCCTTCGCAAGTGCATCAGTGGGCGATCGAAGCTCTGGCCAAGGCCGGCACGCTCTCCATCATCGGCGTCTATCCCCCCACCGACACTTTCTTCCCGATCGGCGCGGCAATGAACAAGAACCTGACCATACGCATGGGTAACTGCAACCATCGGAAATACATACCGCATCTGGTGGAGCTGGTGCGCAATGGCAGCTTCGATCCGCAATCGGTATTGACCAAGGTGGAGCCGATGGCAGCGGTGCTGGATGCGTACAAGGCCTTTGATACCCGCAGCCCGGGATGGATCAAGGTGGAGTTGAAGCCGGGGGCGTCGGCATAAGAGGGCGGGGGCGACATCCGTAATTGCATAGGACTTGCTTCGCCCCACCTTGCAAGGGGCCCGTGATGCGCGTAGGGCCTGCTCCGCCCACGCGGTTGTCGACTACACGCGTGGGCGGAGCAGGCCCTACAAAGGCGCGAGCCGCTTCCGCATCCACGCTCATCTCGCGCCTCCTTGATCGAATCCGAACGGCACGTCAGTAAAGGTGCATCCGCCTGAATCCTCGCCAATTGCCGCTGTCTACGCCACATCACCAACTCGCAAGGAGCCCATCATGCCCAGAGGCGATAAATCGGCCTATACCGACAAGCAGAAACGTCAGGCAGAGCACATCGAGGAAAGCTACGAGAAACGCGGCGTGCCCGAGAAGGAAGCCGAGCGCCGCGCCTGGGCCACCGAGAACAAGATTTCCGGCGGCGGCAGGAAGTCCGGCTCGGGGCGGCAGCATCACTGAAGCGCAATTATCAGGTTAATGCGGGCGTACGTTCCGGTTCCTTGCCGGAAGTCCGCCCGCGCCATTTACGCGCCACAGCGCCGGCGCCGTATAAAACTTACGAGCGGTTACACGCAGTTTTTTCAAGCCGCAATCGCTATGTGTCCTGGATGAATCGCGCAAGGGATCGTGCCGTGATTAAACAGCTTTGCGCAAACATATGAAGCGCTTGCCTTATTGGCATCTCAAGCATGGCGACTGTCCGTTGTCTGCTGAAAATGGCATGGAACTTGCCATACATCGATAGCGGCATGGAAAACGCGCCGCAGTCATGTGGATTCTTCACGCAACGGGAAGCCAGGATGAAACGATGCTTTGCGGCGCTGATCGGGGCCTGTGTCCTCGCCGGCGCGCATGCGGCGCAGAACGACGCGAGCGCCCAAGGGGACGATGGCCAATGGACCATGCCGGCGAAGGACTATGCGTCCACGCGCTATAGCAGGCTCAACGCCATCAATGCCGGCAACGTCGGCAAGCTGCAGGTCGCATGGACCTTCTCGACCGGGCTGGTCCATGGCCATGAAGCCGCGCCGCTGGTCGTGGGCGACACGATGTATATCGTCACGCCGTATCCGAACCTGCTGTATGCCATCGATCTGAAGGCTCCCGGCGGCGAACTGAAGTGGACCTACAAGCCGCATCCCGAGCGCGCCGCGCAGGGCGTGGCCTGCTGCGACGTCGTCAATCGCGGCGCGGTCTATACCGACGGCAAGATCATCTTCAATACGCTGGACGACAACACCGTCGCGGTCGATGCGCAGACCGGCAAGGAGATCTGGAAGACCAAGCTCGGCGACATCAATCTCGGCGAGACCATGACGATGGCGCCGCTGGTGGTCAAGGACAAGGTGCTGGTCGGCAACGCCGGCGGCGAAATGGGCGTGCGCGGCTGGCTCACCGCGCTTGATGTGAAGACCGGCAAGCAGGTATGGCGCGCCTACAGCACCGGCCCGGACAAGGATGTGCTGATCGGCCCGGACTTCAAGCCGCCGTATCCCAAGGATGCGGGACGTGATCTCGGCGTATCGACGTGGGCGCCCGACCAATGGAAGACCGGTGGTGGCACCGTGTGGGGCTGGATCTCCTACGATGCGCAAACCAATCTGATCTTTTACGGCACCTCGAACCCGGGCCCGTGGAATCCGGCGCAGCGTCCCGGTGACAACAAGTGGACCTCGACCATCTTCGCGCGCGACGCCGACACCGGCATGGCCAAGTGGGCGGTGCAATACAACCCGCATGACCTGCACGACTACGATGGCGTGAACGAGAACGTGCTGGTCGACCTGCCCATCAACGGCAAGACCGAAAAGGTGCTGCTGCACCCGGACCGCAACGGCTACCTGTACATGATGGACCGCGCCACCGGCCGCATCCTGTCGGCGCCGCCGTTCGAGCACAACACCGCGATACGCAGCATCGACCTGCAATCCGGCAAGCCGATATTGAACGAGGACAAGACGCCGCAGCCGGGCCGCCTTGTCAAGGACATCTGCCCGTCTTCCTCGGGCGGCAAGGATTGGCAGCCGTCGGCCTGGTCGCCGGACACGCGCCTGCTGTATGTGCCGCACAACCACCTGTGCATGGACGTGACCGCTTCCGAGACCAGCTATATCGCCGGCACGCCCTTCGTCGGCATGGAGCTGAAGTTCTACCGCGGCCCCGGTAATTACGGTGGCGCCTTCTCCGCGTGGGATCCGGTGGCCGGCAAGGCAGCCTGGTCCATCCACGAGCGCTATCCGGTATGGAGCGGCGCGCTGGCGACCGCGGGCGGCGTGGTGTTCTACGGCACGATGGACCGCTGGTTCAAGGCGGTCGATGCCAGGTCGGGCAAGGAGTTGTGGAAGTTTCGCACTGGTTCCGGCGTCATCGGCCAGCCGGTCACCTTCCGCGGGCCGGATGGAAAACAGTATGTCGCGGTGCTGGCCGGCGTCGGCGGCTGGGCCGGCGCCATCGTCGCCGGCGGCCTCGATCCGCGCGTGCCCTATGGCGCGGCCGGCTTCGTGAATGCGACGCGCGATCTGCCGAAGGAAACCGCAGCCGGCGGCACCCTGTATGTATTCGCGATCCCGGAGGCGCAATGACGAAGGCGCGCCCTCTGTGCTCGCTACTGGCCGGCATCTGCTGCGCGCTCGCTGGCTGCGCCACGCAGCAGATGCCGAAGGAGCCCGGACGAGAAGCGAATCAGCAGGCGCGGCAAGAGGATAGTCACGTCGACCAACAGGTATCGCCGCAGGCGATGCAGACACTGCGTGTCTGCGCCGACCCGAACAACCTGCCGTTCTCCAACAAAGCCGGCCAGGGTTTCGAGAACCGCCTTGCGCAACTGCTTGCCGATGCGATGGGCGCGCGCCTGGAAACCGCCTGGGCCGCGCAGCGCCGCGGCTTCATCCGCAACAACCTCAATGCCGGCCGCTGCGACGCGGTCATGGGCGTGCCGGCCGACTATGGCATGACGCTCAACACCCGGCCGTATTACCGCTCGACCTATGTCTTCGTCACCCGCGCCGATGCGCGCTGGCGGCCGCAGGGGCTGGACGATCCGGCGCTGGCGCGCTCCAGGATAGGCGTGCATGTGATCGGCAGCGACAATCCGCCGCCGGCGGTCGTGCTGGCGCGGCGCGGGCTTGTCGACAACGTCGTCGGCTACAGCATCTATGGCGACTACCGCGAGCCGAATCCGCCGTCCGCGCTGATCAACGCGGTGGCCCGCCGTGATGTCGATGTCGCCATCGCCTGGGGGCCGTTGGCCGGATATTTCGCGAAACGCGCGGCCGCGCCGCTGACGCTCACACCGATCGCACAAGAGGCGCCTGCGCTGCCGATGCAGTTCTCGATCGCCATCGGCGTGAGGAAGAACGAGCGCGCGTTGCGCGACCGGCTCGATGCGCTGCTCGAACAGAAGCGGCCCGAGATCGATGCGCTGCTGCGCGAGTACGGCGTGCCGCGCGCCGACGGCGGCGCTGCGCTTTCCGCTTCACGTTAGCCAAAGGAGCAGACGTGCAGACTAGACATTTCGCTGGCATCGCTTCCACCGCAGCCTGCGTCATCGCCTCCCTGGCCATGCCCGCCATCGCGCAGTCGCAGCAGAGCGGGCCGGGCCGGCTGCCGCGCGCGGATCAGCTCATCGCGGTGCCAGTCGGTGGCACCCATGTGCCGGCACAGAAGCAGCCGCAGACGCTGAAGAATCCGTATGAAGGCGATCCGGTCGCCATCGCCCAGGGCCGGCAACTGTTCACGTCGATGAACTGCGCCGGCTGCCATGCGCCGCAGGGCGGCGGCGCGATGGGTCCGCCTCTTTCCGACAACGAATGGATCTATGGCGGCGAGCCGGGCCAGATCTTCATGACCATCATGCAGGGCCGTCCGAACGGCATGCCTTCGTTCGCCTCTGCCTTGCCCGAGGAATCGGTGTGGAAGCTCGTCGCCTATGTGCGCACGCTGTCGCAGCAGCAGGCGCAGGAGCATCCGCAAAAGCCGATGTCGAAAGAGCCGGAACGGGAGAGCGGCAAGCCATGAAGCGCGGCATCGCTCTGATCCTGTCGTGGTTGCTTGCCGCGCCCGCGCTGGCAGATGCCGATGGGCCAATGGGCTATCTGCAGACCCATGCCCGATCGGCCGACCCGGTCACGCGCCTGAACTGGGGGCTGATCGCCATCTCGGTGCTGGTGATGGTCATCATTACCGCGCTGCTGCTGGCCGGCATGCTGCGCAAGCGTGGCCATGCGCCGCGCGATGGCAACGGCATGCCGGAGGTGATGCCCGATACCGGCGGCGCATCCTGGATCTATATCGGCACCGGCGTCAGCGGGCTGGTGCTGTTCGGCGTGGCGATCTGGGTGCTGATGGTGCTGTCCGCAGTGGCCGCGCCGGCGGGCAAGCCGGGGCTGACGATCGAGGTCGCCGGCCGCCAGTGGTGGTGGGAAGTGCGCTACCTCGGCAGCGATGTGTCGAAGACGCTCGTCACCGCCAATGAAATCCACATCCCGGTCGGCGTGCCGGTGCATGTGCGGCTGGTCGGCGGCGACGTCATTCATTCCTTCTGGATACCCAAGCTCGCCGGCAAGACCGACATGATCCCCGGCCAGACCAACACCACCTGGCTGCAGGCCGATAAGCCTGGCGTGTATCGCGGCCAATGCGGCGAATTTTGCGGCGCGCAGCATGCGCACATGGCGCTGTACGTGGTGGCGCAGGATGGGCCCGCCTTCGACGCCTGGATGCGCGCGCAGCTCGCCGATCCGCCAGTGCCAGCCGGCGGCATGGCATTGCGCGGCAGCCAGGTCTTCCTCGAGCACTGCGCCGTCTGCCACGCGGTGCGCGGCAGCCTGGCGGGCGGGCGGCTCGGACCCGATCTCACGCACCTGATGAGCCGCGCCACCATCGCCGCCGGCACGCTGCCCAACAATCTCGGCAACCTCGAAGGATGGATCGCGAACGCACAAGGGATCAAGCCGGGTTCGCGCATGCCGCCGCAAAACCTGAGCCCGGAAGATCTGCATGCCGTGACGGCCTATCTGCAAACCCTGGAGTGAACGCATCCATGTCCACCACCGAACAGCTGCAGCGCATTCCGCTCGTCGTCAGCGCGGACAATGATTCCGCGGTCGCGGAAAAGCTGGAGCGCATCTGGGAAACCGAGCCCGGCCTGCTCGGCTGGCTGGCTTCGGTCGATCACAAGGCGATCGGCCTGCGCTACCTGTTCACTTCCTTTGCCTTTCTCATCATCGGCGGCATCGAGGCGCTGATCATGCGTGTGCAGCTGGCGCGGCCCGGGGCGCACCTGCTCACGCCGGACCAGTACAACCATCTGTTCACGATGCACGGCATGACGATGATCTTCCTGTACGCGCTGCCCGTGCTGTCCGGCTTCTCGAATTACCTGTGGCCGCTGATGCTCGGCTCGCGCGACATGGCCTTTCCTCGCCTGAATGCCTTTTCCTACTGGGTCTATCTCGCTTCCGGCATCTTTCTCTACATCGCCCTGCTGCAGGGCCAGACGCCCGACGCCGGCTGGTTCAACTATGTGCCCTATACGCTGCGCAGCTATGACCCGGGCCGCGGCATCGACATCTATGCGCTCGGCATGGTCTTCCTCGGCATCTCGACCACGGTCGGCTCGATCAATTTTGTCGTCACGATGCTGCGCACCAAGGCGCCGGGCATGTCGATCAACCGCATGCCCATCATCGTCTGGGGCACGCTGACGGCCTCGGTGGGCAACATCTTCGCGGTGCCGGCGGTGAGCCTTGCCTTCTTCCTGTTGTGGACCGACCGCAATTTCGGCACCAACTTCTTCAATCCCGAGCATGGCGGCCATCCGCTGTTGTGGCAGCACCTGTTCTGGATGTTTGGCCATCCGTGGGTGTATGCGATCGTGCTGCCGGCCATGGGAATCGTCTCGGATGGCCTGCCGGTGTTCTGCCGCCGTCCGCTGGTGGGCTATACCCTGGTGGCGATGGGCACGGTGCTGACGATGTTCCTCGGCTTCGGCGTCTGGGTGCATCACATGTTCGCCACCGGCCTGCCGCCGCAATCACTGTCGTTTTTCGGCGCGGCCAGCCTGGTGATCGTGCTGCCGAGCAGCATCGCGGTGTTCTCCTGGCTGGCGACCATCTTTCTCGGCAGGCCGGTGTTCAAGACGCCGATGCTGTTCTTCTGCGGTTTCATCTTCCTGTTCACGCTCGGCGGCGTCTCCGGTTTCATGACCGCCGCGGTGCCGCTGGACTGGCAGCTCACCGATACCTATTTCGTTGTCGCGCACATGCACTATGTGCTCATCGGCATCAACTTCTTTGCGGTGATAGCCGGCATTTACATGTGGTTTCCGAAGTTCACCGGCAGGCTGATGAACGAGCGCCTCGGCAAATGGAACTTCTGGATCATGTTCATCGGCTTCAACCTCGGCTTCTTCCCGATGCACTGGCTGGGCCTGGTCGGCATGCCGCGCCGCGTCTATACCTATCCGAAGGGCATGGGCTGGGATGCGTCCAACATGGTGGCCTCGGTCGGCTCCTTCCTGTTCGCTTTCGGCATCCTGCTGTTCCTCATCAATGTCGCGTGGAGCATCAAGCGCGGCCAGCGCTGCGGCCGCGATCCCTGGGGCGCATCGACACTGGAATGGTCGATCCCATCGCCGCCGCCGCCGTACAACTTTGTCGTGATCCCGAGCATCGCGACACGGCATCCGATGTGGGAAAAGCAGATCGGCGACGCCGAGGGCGGCTCGCGCCTGAAGGAAGGCATGCTGCTCGACCATGGCCGCGAAACCATCGCCACCAATGCGCTGAACGGCGAACCGCTGGCCATCCTGAAAATGCCTGGCGACTCGCTTGCGCCGCTGCTGCTGACGCTTGTGCTGTCGGTGCTGTTCGTGGGCATGCTGTATCACTGGTGGTGGCTCGCTGGCGCGGCCACGCTGGGCTCGATGGTCGCTGGCGTGTTCTGGCTGTGGCCGCGTGAAAAACTGCTGCAGACACTGGAGGGCGGGAATGAATGACATCGTCGGCATGCCCGGTCGGCCGCTGCCCGTGGGCAGCGTCGGGCATCGGGCCTCGGGCTGGTGGGGCATGTGGACCGTGATTGCCACCGAAGCCTCGCTGTTCGCCTACCTGCTGTTTTCCTATGCCTATCTCGCGTCGCAGGCGCATGGCGGCTTCGTTCCCGAGGCGCCGAAGTTCCGGCTGGCCGGGCCCAATACCGTGCTGCTGATCGCCAGCAGCTTCGTGCTGTACTGGGGCGAGAGCGGCATCAAGAAGGGCAAGCGCGGACGCCTGATGGCAGCGCTGGCGCTGACCTTCGTGATGGGCGCGGCCTTCGTGGGCATACAGCTCATCGAATGGAAGGGCAAGACCTATGGACCTTCGACCGATGCCTATGCATCGAGTTATTTCATCACCACCGGCTTTCACATGGCGCACGTGGTCGGCGGCCTGCTGGTGATCGCCGTGCTGTTCCTGTGGGCAGCGATCGGCAAGTTCAGCCATGAGCGCCATGCCGCAGTGTCCATAGGCGCGCTGTACTGGCATTTTGTCGATGTGGTCTGGCTCGCGGTATTCGCGACCTTCTACGTCTCTCCTTACCTGACGGGGCATTATGGCTAGCGCAGAGCACACCGCCGCGGCGCAGCCGGATCGGGCCAGCGCGCCGGTCAGCATGAAAGCACTGACAATCGGCATCCTCGCCGCGCCACTGGCCTGGACCGCGCAGGAACTGGTTTCGTATGGCTTCGTCTCGAGGCTGTGCGGCGACACGAATGCCGCAGCCGTGCAGCACTTTGCCGGCGCCTCGCCGATGTTCCTGCTGATCAGCGCCATCACGCTGGTCATCGCGCTTGCCGGCACCTGGCTCGGATGGAACAACTGGCGTCGCGTACGCGATGTGCGCCGCGAATCGAACCTGGAGCCGCGTGAAATTCATGCCGAGCGCACGCGCTTCATGGCGCGCGTCGGCCTGATCTGCAATGTCGTCGCGCTATGCGCCTTTGCCTTCACGATATCGACGCTGTTCGTCGCGCCGCTATGTCCCGCCTGATCCCGCTGGCCTTCCTGTTCCTGTGCGCAGGCGCGGCACAGGCGCATGGCGGTCATGAACACGGCCATGCGGCGCTGCCCTGGACCTGGGATCCGTGGGTGGTGGTGCCGCTTGCGCTGGCCGGTATCGGCTATGCGGCCGGACTGGCGCGGCTGCTGCGCGAGAAACGCAGCGGCATGATTTCGCGCGCGCGCACACTGGCCTTCGTCGCCGGCATGGCCACGCTGGTCGCCGCGCTGCTGTCGCCGCTCGATGCACTGGCCGATGCGCTGTTCTGTGCGCACATGACACAGCATCTGCTGCTGATGATGGTCGCGCCGCCGCTGCTGGTGGTTTCGCGCCCGGTGCTGATGTGGCTGTGGGCTTTTCCGCTGCCGGCGCGGCGCCGCATCGGCCGCTGGTGGAATGCGAGCCGCTGGCATGGCGCATACGACTTCCTGATGCGGCCGGTCGTGATGTGGTCGCTGGCCACAGCCGCGCTGTGGATCTGGCATGCGCCCGGCGCCTATGACCTCGCGCTGGAGAACGGGGCGGTGCATGCGCTGGAGCATGCGTGCTTCTTTGCGACTTCGCTCGGTTTCTGGACGCTGGTTTCCGAGCCGCAGGGCCGCCATCCCGGACGTCGCGGCTTGGGCGTGGCCATCGTGATGGTCGCCACCTTCGCCATCCAC
This sequence comes from Noviherbaspirillum pedocola, assembly GCF_016632335.1. Lineage (GTDB taxonomy): Bacteria > Pseudomonadota > Gammaproteobacteria > Burkholderiales > Burkholderiaceae_D > Noviherbaspirillum_A > Noviherbaspirillum_A pedocola. The sequence goes on along the minus strand of NZ_JAEPBG010000008.1, from coordinate 96,184 downwards.
AACGGCTTGCTCGGCGCGCTGCTGACCTTTGCCAACGCGCCGCTGTACCGCTATCACGCGACCGGCGCATTCGGCCTGTCGCCGCTGGAAGACCAGCAGCTCGCGGGGCTGATCATGTGGGTGCCGGCCGGCACGATACATCTGGCAACGCTGGCGGCGCTGTTCATCGGCTGGATGACGCGGGTGCAGGCCTGGCGCGTCGATGCCGGCCGCGCGCCACTGGCCAGGCAGACATGAGGGAGCGCAGAAGATGACGACAATTCCATGCAGGCAAGCGCTGGCAATGGCCGCAATGCTGATGCTAATCGCCGCACGCGCCCATGGCGCCGGGCTTTCCGACGAGGCCAAGCGCGGCCGGGTCGCGATCGAGCGGCTCGGTTGCGCCGCCTGCCACGTGATTCCGGGCGTATCGAATCCGGGCAGCCATGTCGGCCCGTCGCTGGACCGGATCGCCACGCGCGGCTATATCGGCGGCGTGCTCGCCAATACGCCGGAGAACATGATGCGCTGGCTGCGCGATCCGCCGGCTGTGGACCCGCGCACCGCGATGCCGAAAATTCCGATGACGGAGCAGGAAACCAAGGACATGAGCGCGTATCTATACACGCTGAAGTAAGGAGGCGACGACGATCGCCGCGTTGACATCGACATTGACTAGCCACGGAGGTGTACATCATGAAACAAAGAGCATTGACACTTGGCATTGTCGCACTGCTGGGCGCGACGCTGGCCCTGCCGGCGCTGGCGCAGACCGGCCAGAAGTCCAGCAGCACCGACAACAGTCCCGCGCAGAGCAAGGGCGAGGAGCGCGCCGATGCGAACAAGCACGTGGACCGCGCGCTGCAGGCAGTGCAGACGATGGAGAAGGACTTGCGCCTGAAGAAGCTGATGCAGCAGGCCAAGGGCATCTACATCATCCCGGACTATGGCCGCGCCGCGCTCGGTGTCGGCGCACAAGGCGGCGCGGGCGTGCTGCTGGTGCATCAGCAGGGCAAGTGGTCGGGCCCGGGCTTCTACAATTTCGGCGGCATCAGCCTTGGGCCGCAGGCTGGCGTCACCGCCGGGCCGGTGGCGATGCTGCTCATGGGCGACAAGGCGCTCAACATCTTCAACAGCAACAACAAGTTCTCGCTCAGCGCCGATGTGGGCCTCACCATCGCCCGCTATTCCGCGCGGGAGACCGGCACCGCGGGGCAGGGCGACATCATCATGTGGTCGGGCGAGAAGGGCGCCATGGCCGAGATGAATGTCGGCGTCACCGACGTCAATTTCGACGAGAAGGAAACGCGCGGCTATTACGGCAAGGATGTGACGGCGCAGCAGATCGTCTCGGGCGGCATGAGCGCGCCGAAAGCGCAGAAGCTGCTCGGCGCCCTGCCGAAATGAGAACCGCGAGGAGAGCGCGATGAGCGGCAATGACAAGCGTGACGACGGCCGGACCATCGTGCCCTCGCACCATCCCATGCCCGGCGTCGATGACGATGTCATCGACGTGGGCAAGCGCGATGACGGCATCCTGCCGCCGGCCGATGCGCAGAAGAAGACTGAAATCGGCTGGGATAACCGCGAGCATGATGTCGCGCATTTGCCCGAGGCGGCGGATGTGATCAAGCCGGCGGGGACGCAGAAGCGCTAGATAGTGTGCGACCGAAGGGCTGCAACGGTCACGGCAGCCCTCATTCCTTGTGCCGTGCCATGCGTCGCATCATCCACAGTGCCACACGCTGCATCAGCACCAGCGCGGCCGTGATTGTCACGGCCATGCAAAACAGCGCCAGGTTGCTGGCATCCCCGGAGCGCAGGCCAAAGCTCAGCGCAGTCGATACGCCCGGGGGATGCATCGCGTCGAGCACGATCATCATCGCGATCGATGCCACCAACGCTACCCCACCGGACAGATAGCCGGGCCCGAGCATCAGGTAGCAGGCAAGGCCGATGCAGGCCGAGCCGACTTGGGCAATCAGCAGTGTTCGCACATTGTTGACCTCGTTCTCCGGGTCGCGATAGATCAGGAAGGCGCTGGACGCCAGCGAAGCGAACAGCAGCCTCTGGCTCGACAGCGCCTCCACCAGCGCCAGCACCAGCAGCACCGTCGCGGTGGGCAGCAGCGCGAGCAGCAGCTCAGCCCTCAGCCCGAGGCGGCGCCGGCCGGCCATCGTTCGATCCGGGAATGGTGGCAACTTCGCGCTCGGCGCTCGCGCTGGCGCGCTCTTCGCGAATCTCCTTGCTCAGGAAGTAGTTGAGCGCGGTCCGTATCACGGCGATCGCGGCGAGCTTGCCGATGCGTTCCCAAGATGGCGCCACCGATGTGGATAGGATGTCGGCCGCGAGCTGCAGCTCAAGCGCCAATGTGAGATAGCGGCCGAAGGCCAGGCGTATCGGGATGAAGTTGTCGTTGGCGCGGGACAGCGCGTAGCGTATCAGCCCGACGATGACGACCAGCACGCCGGCCGCGATCACCAGCGCGCCTAGGCTTTCGACCAGCAGCCGCAGCCATTCAACATAGGACTGGATCTGCCTTTCGATATCTTCGAACAATGCGGCTCCTCCCCCATGGCGTTTGATGCTGCCATCTTAGGCCGGCGGCATGCGCTGGTTTTGCGCGTGTACGAACAGGAAGCATTTGGCGGCATAGAACTTCAGGCAGGAAAGATGGTCTTGCATATTGAGGCGGGTCGCGGCCCGCATGCAGGCATGTCATCCGCGGCATGGAGGCCAGGCAATGAACAGGATCGCAGTCGTAACCGGCGCATCGGCCGGCGTGGGACGGGCAACCGCCGTCGAGTTCGCGCGCCATGGCTGGCGCGTCGCGCTGCTCGCGCGCGGCGTCGACGGACTTGAAGGCGCGCGGCGCGATGTCGAAGCCGCCGGCGGGAAGGCGATGGCGATACCGACCGATGTCGCCGACCATGCGCAGGTCGAAGCCGCGGCCGAGCGCATCGAACGCGAATGGGGACCGATCGATGTCTGGGTCAATGACGCCATGGCCACCATCTTCTGCGAGTTTCTCGACATCGCGCCCGAGGATTTCCGCCGCGCCACCGAGGTCACCTATCTCGGCACGGTGTACGGCACGCTGGCGGCATTGAAACGCATGAAGCCGCGCAACCGCGGCGCCATCATCCAGGTGGGTTCGGCGCTGGCATATCGCTCCATCCCGCTGCAGTCGGCCTACTGTGGCGCCAAGAGCGCGATCCGCGGCTTTACCGATTCGCTGCGCTCGGAGCTGATTCATGATCGTTGCGACGTGGGACTGACCATGGTGCAGCTCTCGGCCTTCAACACGCCGCAGTTCGACTGGGGCCGCACCTGCATGCCGAATCAGCCCAAGCCGCTGGGCAAGATTTTCCAACCCGAGGTCGCCGCGCGCGGCATCTACTGGGCTGCGCAGCATCGCCGGCGCGAGCTGTGGCTCGGCTGGCCGGCGGCACAGGCCATTCTCGGCACACGCCTGATTCCCGGCCTGCTTGACCGTTACCTCGCCCGGGCGGCTTATGGCGGACAGCAATCGGACAAGCCTGTGTCGCCCGATCGGCGCGACAACCTGTATCAGCCGGTGCCTGGCGACCATGGCGCGCATGGACGCTTTGACGATCAGGCCATTCCCGATAGCGCGCAACTGCACCTTGTAACCCATCGCTGGCTGACGCTGGCGGCGGGCTTGCCGATTCTTGCATTGGGCCTGCTTGCAGCAAGGGGAAGCGCGCGGGGCAGCAAGAAGCGCGCATCGCGCCTGCTCAAGCGCTAAACCGCCATGGACCCCACTGCCCATGCCTACCCGCCGATCGCGGACTACGCGCTGATCGGCAATTGCCAGTGCGCGGCGCTGGTCTCGCGCAGCGGCTCCATCGATTGGTGCTGCATGCCGCGCATCGACGCGGACAGCTGCTTCGGCCGGCTGCTCGACTGGCGTATCGGCGGCCATTGCGCGGTGTTTCCGTCGGACCCGGACGCCCAGGCCAGTCGCCGTTATCTGCCGCACACCATGGTGCTGGAAACCCACTGGCGGACGAAGGATGGCGAAGCGCTGGTGCTGGACTATTTCGCCATGTCCACGCGCGATGAGGACCTGCGTCGGCAACAGGATCACCCGCGCCTGGTGCGGGTCATTCGCGGCATTGCAGGCCGTTGCGCGATGCGCATCGAGATATTGCCGCGCTTCGATTACGGCGCCATCACGCCGCACGTCGCCGAGCGCTGCGGCATGCTGACCGCGATCGGCAGCAATGTTGGCCTGGCGATACGCTGCGATGCGCCGCTGAAGATCGCGCATCGCAGCGACCTGTACGGCGAGTGCAGCGTGTCGGCCGGTGAAGAATGCCTGCTGTCCATCGAATACCATCCGCCGGAAGACCTGGATGATGCGGCGATGCTGGCCGCGCTGGCGGAAGGCCCGCATGAGAGCTGCCTGCAGACGACCTGCGACGCCTGGCAGGCATGGCAGGCACAGATACGCATGTCCCCGGCCTGCGATGAACAGACGCAGCGTTCCGCGCTCGTGCTCAAGTCGCTCGGCTGCGAGCGCACCGGCGCCATTGCCGCCGCGCCCACGACCTCATTGCCGGAATGGCCCGGTGGGGAGCGCAATTGGGATTACCGCTATTCCTGGGTGCGCGATTCGGTATTCACGGTGCGCGCGCTGTACGAGCTGGGCTGCCACCGTGAAGCGGACCGATTCCTTGGCTTTATCACGCGCAGCAGCGCCGGCAGCGCCGAGGAATTGCAGATCATGTACGCGGTTGACGGCAAGCGTCGGCTCACCGAGGTCGAGCTCGGTCATCTCGAAGGTTATGCTCGCAGCCGGCCAGTGCGCGTTGGCAACCTCGCCGCGGAGCAGAAGCAGGGCGATGTGTACGGCGAGGTGATGGAACTGGCCTGGGAATGGCACAGCAGGGGCCGCCCCATCGCGCCGCACTACTGGAATTTCCTGGCGGATGTCGCCAACACTGCGTGTCGCCAGTGGCAGCAGCCGGACAGCGGCATCTGGGAGCTGCGCGGCCCGCCGCGCCATCTCGTGCATTCGAAAGTCATGTGCTGGGGCGCGCTCGATCGCGCGGTGCGCCTGGCAACGGAGCAGTCGCTTCCGGGGCCGGTGGAGGAGTGGGGCCGGGAACGTGATCGTATCCGCGCGGATGTGGAAAAGAACGGGTATGACAGCAAGCGCGGCGTGTTCCTGCAGTGCTACGGCAAGCCCTGGCTGGATGCAGCGCTGTTGCTGCTGCCGCGCATCGGCTTTGTCGCGCATGACGATCCGCGCATGGTCCGCACCGTGGACGCGATCCGGCACGAACTGGATCGCAATGGCCTGCTGCTTCGCTACAACGCGCCGGATAATCTGCCCGGCTCGGAGGGCGTGTTCCTGCCTTGCACCTTCTGGCTCGCGGCGTGCCTGGCGCGGCAGGGGCGCAAGGATGAAGCCTGGGCGGCATACCGCCGCGCGTCGGCCTGCGCGAACAAGCTGGGGCTGTTTTCCGAGGAATACGACCCGGAGGGCAAGCGGATGCTAGGGAATTTTCCGCAGGCCTTGACCCATGTGTCGCAGATCATGGCGCGGCTGGCACTGGGGTAGGGACGACGCTTTCAGTAGGGCCTGGAATCTGCTTTGCCAGGTCCGAATAAAACTGGTACTCCTCCCACGCCTTCCTAGTTTCCTCTTCGTTGCCGGTTCTGGCGGTCTGCACGTAGCGCTCATTCGCTTCGATCAGGCGCCGCCTGACCTCCTGCGCCATCTCAGCCGGGGTGCGGCCTCCCGCAGAGATGGCATTCAATTCTTCATCACTGATCGCAGTCCGGATTTTCCCGTCGGGGTTTGCATTTTTCATTATGAGTTCCTTGACATTGAATGCGGCACATGCCGCTGGTGGGAGCAATCGGCTCTAGCCCGCGGCTGTCAAATGCACGACCGCTGACTGCCCGAGAGGCCTGATGCCGCCGCATGGAATGCAGGCGTCATGAAGGCGGCGTCGTTGCATTCGTGCCCGTATGCAGCGAAGCGGTTCCGGCGCCTGCGCAACGTGCCTTCCTTGCGCGGCAATAACGGGCTACCGGGGGGGATGCCCGACAATCAACTGCAAACAACCGAAATTTCACGATGAGCGACTCGCCCCTGTTAAAAACCGCGACGCTGCATGCCGCGCGCGAAGCGCTGCAGCGCCTGCCGCAATTGCAGCGCTTGCTGGAGACACCGACGGCGCAGGCGTTGCTGCTTCGCTACCGCCGCGAGCATGTGGCCGAGGCGATGCGCGATAGGCTCGACGCGCTGCGCCAGTCCATCTGCGCCGGCGCGGCGAAAGGCGTCGCACCTTACTTCGTCGAAGCCACATTCTTCATCGAAGTTCGCGACGAGCTCGCGCGCCGCCACGCCAGCCGCCTGGTGCGCGTGATCAATGCCACCGGCATCGCGCTGCATACCAATCTCGGCCGCGCGCCGCTGGCTGCGGAAGCGCTGGACGCGATCGTTGAAACCGCCGCCGGCTACTGCAATCTGGAATTCGATCTCGCCACCGGCGAACGCGGCTCGCGCCATGCGCTGGTCGAGGAGAGACTGTGTCGGCTCACCGGCGGCGAGGCGGCGCTGGCGGTCAACAATGGCGCGGCCGCGGTGCTGCTGGCGCTGATGGCATTGGCTGCGGGCGGCGAAGTGATCGTCTCGCGCGGGGAGCTCATCGAGATCGGCGGCTCCTTTCGCATCCCGGATGTGATTGCGCAAAGCGGCGCGCGCCTGGTGGAGGTCGGCGCGACCAACAAGACCCGCATCGATGACTACCGTCGCGCCATCGGACCGGCTACCCGCGTGCTGCTGGCCAGCCATCCGAGCAATTTCCGCATCACCGGCTTCACCGAGCGGCCGCCGCGCGAGCAGCTTGCGGCGCTGGCGCGCGAGCATGGCCTGCCCTTCATCGAAGACCTCGGCAGCGGCGCGCTGGTCGGCATGGAAGCCTTCGGCCTGCCGCACGAGCCCACGGTGGCCGAGACGCTGCGCGCCGGCGCCGACCTGGTGAGCTTCAGCGGTGACAAGCTGCTCGGTGGGCCGCAGGCCGGCATCCTGATCGGTCGAAAGGAAATCGTGGCGCGGTTAAAGCGCCATCCGCTGCTGCGCGCACTGCGCTGCGACAAGCTGGCGCTGGCGGCACTGGAAGCCACGCTGGCGCTGTACGAAGCGCCGACGCCGCCACAGCAGCGCGTGCCGCTGCTGCGCATGCTGGCCGAAACGCCGCAAGCCGTAGCGCGCCGCGCAAGGCGGCTGGCAGGACTGCTGCGCGCGATTCCCGGGCTCGATGTCGTCGTGGCGCAGGATCGTTCGCCGGTAGGGGGCGGCTCGCTGCCCGGCGATACGCTGCCAAGCACGACACTCCTGCTCAAGACCAGCGACATTTCCGCCGATGGCATTGCGCGGCGGCTGCGGCAAGCGCGTCCTGCCGTGATCGGCCGCATCGCCAGGGACCGCTTCATTCTCGACCTGCGCACCGTAAATGACGCAGAGGTGCGCGAGCTGGCGCGTCTCGTCGCGGAGGCGCTGGCCGCCTCATCAGCATCTTGACCCGGCGTCGCCTTAATCTTGACTTAACGCGGTCGGACTAAGCTAGGAGCATGCACGCAAGGCACCGTCCTTGCGACGCTTCTCGCGCGTTCATTCTCATCGCACGCAGGAATGGGATGGACGCATGCAGCGGACGGCCAGGACGCGCGGGCAGGGTTGTATCGCCGGAGACGTCCTTGCCCGGGCATCGTCCAGTCAGCGGCAGAACCGACCGTTCGCGCAGGCTTCGGGATGCCGCCGCCGCGGGGATCCCACCAGTCTTCAAGGAGAACATTCAATGGCTACCACGCGCACCAGAATCAAACTGCTGACCCTGACCTCTGCTTCGCTGTTGCTGATGAGCCTTGCCGCTCCGGGCATGGCGCAGAACACCTCGCCGCAGCCAGCCGCCAGCAAGGCTGCAGCCGGCAAGTCCTACGATGCGTCGGACACCATGGAACAGGTCAGGGAAGCCAGGACGGTGGTCGAAAAGATGAAAGCCGATCCCAACGTCAAGCAGTTGCTCGAACAGTCCAAGGGCGTTTTCCTCGTGCCGACCTATGGCCGCGGCGGCTGGGGCATCGGTATCCATGGCGGCGAGGGCGTGATGCTCACGCATTCCGGGCACAAGTGGAGCAACCCGGTTTTCTACAATATGGGCGGCGTCAGCATCGGCCTGCAGGGCGGCGCCGAAGCCGGGTCGATCGCGATGCTGCTGATGAACGATAAGGCTGTCAGCAAGTTCATGGACGACAATAATTTCTCGCTCAACGCCAATGCCGGACTGACGATCGTCAATTACACCGGCAAGGCACAGGCGGACGTCGGGCACGGCGATATCATCGTGTGGGCCGACACCAAGGGCGCCTACGCCAATGCCAGCGTCGGCGTATCCGACATTCACCGGGACGTCAGCGACACCAAGGCGTTCTACAAGACCGACGCCAGCGCGAAGGACATAGTGAACGGCAAGGTGAGCAGCACTGAGGCCGATGCGTTGAAGCAGGCGCTGCCAACCGGCAAATGAGGCAGGGCCGGCGCAAGCCGGCCTTGCGCCGACATGGCCAGGATTCTTCGATGGGCCGGGGTGATGCTCGCGCTGTGCGCCATCCTCCTAGGGGCCGCCTTGCTGTTTGCAAGGCAGCTTGTGGAGTTCGCGGCCGGCGCCGCCGTAGGGCGCGACGTGCGCATCGAGGGCGATTTGAGCATCGATTACGGGCTGACGACCCGCGTGCATGCTTCGCGGCTGAAGATCGCCAATCCGGATTGGAGCCACTATCCCGATATGCTGACGGTACAGTCGGCGACCGTCGCAATAAGCTTGCGCGCGCTCGCGCATGGCCGCCTGGTATTGCCGGAACTCAGGCTGCAGGCGCCGGCGCTCTATCTGCAGAAAACCACGCAGGGCCTGGTCAGCTGGCACATCGGCGGCACGGCCCATGGCAGCAGGAGCGGCGTCGCGTCAGCGCTGTGGCCGCCGCTCGTTGAGCACTTGTCGATGAGCAATGGCATGCTGGCCTACGACGGCCCGGGCACCAGGAATCCGTTCACGGCAAGGCTTCAGCGGCTGGAGGCCAGCACGGACAGCGCTCAGGGCCTGACCCTGACGGCGAACGGCACCCTGGCCGGCCAGGCCTATCGGCTCGATGCACACGGACCGACATTGCAGCGCGCGGCACATGGGAGCGACGGCACCTATCCGTTCACGCTGCATCTCTCTTCCGCGCTCCTGCGCCTTTCCGCCAGCGGCAGCCTTGGATGGCCGTTGGCGCAAAGGGCATCGGACATGCGGGTGAACCTCGAGGGCGACAGTCTGTTCCGACTCGTGCCGGGTGACCGCAATCACTCGAGCGATCACGGCTTCACGGCCGAGGGCCGTCTTTCCGGCAGCGGCGGCAAATGGGCGCTGACGGATCTGCAGGCGCGCTCGGGCGGGTCGCAGCTGCAAGGTTCGATCGCGCTGGACCTGTCCGGATCCCGGCCTTCCTTGCGTGCCGACCTGAACGCGCCGGCGATCCGCTTCGACCTTGCAAGGCAAATCGCCGCCACATGGAAAGCCCATGCCGCGAGCGCGCATCAGGCCGGACAGCAGGCATCGGCATGGAGCCGGCTCGATGCGCTCGATGCGCAGGCGTATCTGGCCGTGGGCCGGCTCACCGGCAGCGATCCTGCCGTGCACGACCTGGCGCTGGACCTGTCCTTGCACAATGGCGACCTCATGCTGGACCCGATCCGCTTCGCCGTCGGGAGTGATCGGATTTCGGGACGAATCGAACTGCAGGCCGCGCAAGCGCCGCGCAAGGCGCGCCTTGCGCTTCGATACCAGGGCGCAGGCGACGGCTTTGCGACAGCGAAAGCAGAAGCGACCGGCTTTGGCACCGGGCAAGTCAGCGCGGCGTTGCAGGCGCATATCGAGCACCTCAGGCTGTCCGAGGCGCTTGCGCCATTCGGGCTCGGGCAGCGCTTTGCCGGCCTGCTGGATGCGGACATCAACGTCACGACCGACCCGCACGACGCGGACATGGGCCGCATCCGCTATCGCGACGCCGCCGGCACCGACTTCACGCTGCGGCTGTCCGGTGGACCGGAGCGGCTTCGCGTCCGCGGCCGCGGGCGGTTCGAGAAGAGGCCGTTTCGGGTCGACGGCAGCGCCGCGCCGCTGGCGCGGCTGCCGGGTGCCGACGAATTTCCGTTCGATCTGCATGTGACTGCGCTTGACACCAGGGCGCATATCGTCGGCGCGCTTGCCGCGCCGTTCGGCGACAGGCGGCTGCAGTCGACGCTCGATATCCGCGGACCGAATCCGCGCCGGATCGAACCCGTAGTCAGGTTCCGCCTGCCCGAGTTGCCGCATTACCGCCTCACGGGCGCGCTCACCATGCAGGATGGGCTATGGCGCTTCTCCGACTTCAGCGGCAGGGTGGGTGACAGTGACCTGTCGGGCTGGATGGAGGTGGACAACCGCGCTGCGAAGCCGCGCGTAAGGGCGCGGCTGCATTCATCGTTGCTCGACCTGCAGGATCTTGCCGGCATCGTCGGCGCCGCGCCCGGCAAGCAGAGCAAGGTATTCCCAGATGCGAATTTCGACTTCCCGAGTTTTCGTGGCTTCGATGCCGACATACGATATGCGGCCGCGCGCGTGGACGCCGGCAATTACCCGATCCACAGCCTGCGCCTGTCCTTCCGGGTACAGGACGGACGGCTGCGCCTGACGCCGCTGGTGGCGGGCGTCGGCGGCGGCACGGTGAAGATGTACCTGCACCTGGTCGACAAGCCGGGAGAGCGGCCGGTGCGGGGACGCCTGAAGCTCGATGTCGAGCGTGTCAGTCTGGCGCAATTGCTGCGGCCGTTCCCGCTGGCGGCTGGCAGCGCCGGACGGATACATGGGCATGGCAGCTTCCGGACCCGCGGCGAGTCGGTTGCAAAGATGCTGGGCGCCATTGACGGCCGCGCCTGGCTCGCGATGGACCGCGGCAGGCTCAATGCGGAACTGGTCGAGCTGGCCGGCCTGGATCTCGGGGAGACGCTGCTCCTGAAGCGGCAGGGCGAGCGCACCGTCAACCTGAACTGCGCCTATATCGGCGCCCGCGCCCGGCGCGGCGCCCTTTCGATCGGGACCGCGCTTCTCGACACGACCGACACCAGATTCACGATGGAGGGCGCCATCAGCCTGCGCAGCGAGCATTACGACCTGCGCATCCTGCCGCATCCGAAGGACGCCAGCCTGCTCTCCGCGCGCGCGCCGCTGCTGCTGGAAGGCAGCTTCAGGCGCCCGGACTTTCATCCCGCATGGGCCAGCCTGGCCGCGCGCGGCGCGGCCGCCATGGTGCTGGGCGCGATTGCGCCGCCGGCGGCGCTCCTGGCGTTCATCGAGCCCGGCTTGGCGAAGCAGGGTCATGCCGACTGCAACAGGCTGCCGCCGCATTGACACGCCCAGGCCGGGCATTATCCGCCCGGTTGCGGGGCAACGCTTCTTCGCGCGTGACCATAGCGGTCGCGCTCTTTCAACCTGCTTCATGGAGGCAATATGGATAGGAGAATCAGGCGAGCCGTATCCGCGGTACTTGGCGCGGCCATGGCATTGAGTTGTGCTCTGGCAGGGGCGCAGCCGCTTTCACCCGGAGCAGGCGCGGAAGGCGCGAAACCGAGACATGACATGCGGTCCTCTGCACGGGCCGATGCTTCCAGGAACGATGCCGGCAACGGCGGGCGCGATGCACGCCAGGCGCCGGTGCTGGCGATAGTTCCCGCCAACGATCCGGACCGTCCGCCGCGCCATGACGGCGGCGGATGCTGGTTGCGGCTGATGGACAACCTCGGCGCGGCCGGGGGCAGCGCAAGCATGACCATCATCGGAGCCAAATACATGCCCGATCTGAAGACCGTGGCGGGCGAGGACTGGTCGAGGAAGATGGACGGCGTCAGCATCGGCCCCGACGCGCTGGTCACGATACTTCCCGAGCCGGGCTACCGGGGCCACCCGGTAACCCTGCGGCCCAACGAGGTGCTGCAGGACCTGCGCCGGAACAGCGGCTTTCTGCACGGCGTCGAATCGCTGAAGGTCGATTGCAGGGGGTGAATGGCGCACGACCGCGGGGCGCGGGCCGCTGCCTGCGGCGCATCGGCTGGAGAGGTCCCTTCCAGCCGATGCAACGGCGCATGATGCGCAGTCTTACTTCGAGCCCGTGGCCGAACCGCTGTTGCTGCTGTCGGGGGTGCTTGCGCCCAGGTTGACGTTGTTGGCGCCCGGCCGGCCGGTGAATGCCGCGCTGCCGGATGCAACCGGGTGGCTTGCGTGTCCGGCACCGTTGGATGCGCCGTTGGACACCGGGTGCGGACCGGTCATCTTGAGAGCAGCGTCGAGATGCTTGTCAATGACGGGAAGCAGGCCCGATGCGACCTGGATCAGGTCCTGGTCCTTGGCCTGCTTCTGTATCTTGACCAGCAGGTCATGCGTATGCCGATGGTCGGCAACGCCTGCCTGCTGCAGGAATTGCCGGTCGAACTTGTCGCCGGACAGCTTGCGCAGCTTTTTCCTTTCCGCCTCCTGCTTGGCATTGGGATGGTCCGGCAGGGTGACATCCTTCTTTTGCGCGAGGTTTTTCAGCTTCTCGGCCGCGTCGGTGTGATCGTTGATCAGTATCTTCGCGTAGTTCCGGACCTGTTCATCCTTGCTTTTTTCCATGGCCAGGCTGGCGACCGATATCTCCGCCAGGTTGCCCTGGGCGAGATCCCGCATCATCTGCCCGTCGGCAGCTGCAAGCTTGTCGCTGCTCGCGGGCTTCGATGCGGAAGATCCGGATGTGCTGGACAAGTCCGTGCTCGAACTCTTCGTGCCGGAAGTCGCGCCGGTCTGCGCATGGGCCAGCGGCGCGCACAAGGCCATTGCCAGCGCGGTGACGCCGATGGCGCTCCTGATCGGGTTGTCGGTTCTCATTGGTTGTCCTCCAGTATGTTGAAGATACGTTTTCGCATGCGGTGCAGTTCCGCGATTCTGAAGACGCAATCCATGGCCCGCCGTATGCATGCGGCGTTGTTGCGCCCGCCATCTCGGGCCGCGCGCGCGCCGGTGCTGTGCTTAACGAGCATAGGTCTCCAAGGTTAAGCCGGGATTAACCAGCCCAGGCGCGCCCGCATACCGGTCGCTGTTGCGACTGCCGTGTTGCAGTCGTTCCGTCACATGGAGGAAGCCTCTTCAGGGTCCGCTAAGCTGCAGCAGACTACGGCGACGGGCAACGTCAGCCCGCCGTGCTGCGTCGTCGGCAAGCAACCATGCTCAAGGCGCGCAATCGATTTTCAGTGAATCGATCGACTGTGTGAACTTCAGGTTGCCGCGTAACTGCGGCTCGCGCGTGCCGGGCGCCAGGGTCGCGGTCTGGTGACTGTATCGCTGGTTCTCGAATATCGAGACAGTGGCTTTCGGTCCAACGATCACGCTTTCCGTCTTGTGTTTCCAGTAGACCCCGCCCGCCGGAGTGTGCAGCGAAGGCAGCGCGACCGGTCCAGCGATCGTCAAGTCATCGGTACCCTTGAATGCAGGCTCCGGAAACAGCCTTACCCAGCAGCCTTTCGCAAGAGTCGGGTCGGTGCGCACTTCGGTCGGCGCGATGATCAGCTCCGGCGATACGACCGGCGCGAGCGGAATGCCGGCGGGTTTTGCATCCGGGCCAGGGCTTGCGGCGTATGCGTGCGCGAAAAACAGTGCGCAGGCCGCGGGAAAGAACACTCTTGGCAGGTTTCGCATGGGATCTCCTTTTCATCGTGTGCATGATGCTCAGCGGTGACATGTCGGGCTGCATCGCTTTTCCGGGACGCGGGCGCCGCGCCACGATTCGTTTTCAAGGCCAGGACACGCCGTCATGCCTGGCGCCGTGCAGGGCCTTTTTCCATCGGTCATGCTTGCAACTTGCCGTGCTGCGCACATGGATCTTCTCTGCATCGCTCAGTTCCATGGTCCTCCCGCCAATCGCAAGCCAGGTGCGCACGGGCGCTGCAGAGGACATGCCAGGCCAGCGAACATGGCCGCCTGCCAACGCCGCGGCAACGACTTGCCCCTGCTGCCTGCCATGCCGTGCCGCCTGCGAGGCGGTGGCGCGGACAATGGCGGGCGCGCTATCCCTGTCAACGTCTTCATTGCGCGACGCCATCGCTTCGCGCAGGCGCGCCTCGTGCATGGATGGCGCCGGCGATGCTGCGCGGCGCAGGAACCTGGCTGCCGTTTGCCGCCGGCCAGCCTTCGCGCTGCTGCTTGCGGTCGCCATCGGTGTCTTCGGTCTGGTCATGGAAGAGCAGCTGACTGGTCGGGAACGGAAGATCGATGCCGTGCACCGTCAGCGCCAGCTTGACGCGTTCCAGCACCTTGTCGGTAATGTCGAGCGCGTCGGCGCGGCGTGGTGGCTTGATCCACCAGCGCAGGCGTATCGTCACGTTGTAATCGCCATAGCCGATCACCAGCGCATCAGGCACCGGCTCGCTGACAATGCCATCGACGCCACGGACCGCTTCCAGCATCACATGCTTGGCGAGCTGTATATCGTCGCCATTGCCGATGCCGACGTCATACTGCATGCGGCGGATATCCAGTGCGGTGTTGACGATGACGGAGGCCTTGAACAGTTCCGCGTTCGGGATGATGACCGCGCGCCCGTCATACGTGCGAAGCGTGGTGGCCCGGGTTTCTATCTTTTCTATCGTGCCTTCATAGGAGCCGAACACGATCTGGTCGTCGATGCGGAACGGCTCGGTGACGAGTATCAGGATGCCGGCCAGGAAATTCTCGAAGATGTCCTTGAAGGCAAAGCCGATGGCGATGCCGGTAATGCCCAGGGCGCTGATGAGGTTGGCCGGCGTAAAGGAGGGAAAGGCAATGGTGACGGCAAGAAGCAAGCCGAACAGCAGCGTGCCCCACTGCGCCACCCTGCCGAGTACCAGGGCCAGGTTGCGATGACGGCGGCGCGCGGCGAACTGCTGCACCAGGGCCTTGATGCCGCGGGCCGTGAACAGGAACAGGATGAAGACCAGGATGCCGAGCGCGGCACTGGGCAGCAGCCGCATCGCATTCGTGATCAGCTGCTGCAGGCGTTCATAAGCGATCAACAATTCGGATTGCACGGCATCGCCTTTCCAGCGTCAGGATAAGAGCATGTCCTGCCATCGGCGCATGGCAAGTCTGATGGCCTATCGTCAGGCATGTTCCGCATTCCTGAGTATCCTGGCGCGGCGTCTCTTCAGGACTTCCAGGAATTCGGCCATGACAAACAGCACACCGCGTTCCTCATAGGCGAATCGGCCTGCGCTGCTTGCCCGGTCCACCTTTTCCTGCTGCTCCGAGATTCTTGCTCCTACTTCCCTTATGCAAACGCTGATCCGGGACAATTCTTCACTGCTCGCAAATAGGCTTGACATGATGTTTCCATTGTGTGTGAGGAAACCTGGTGCCGGATCCATGCTGCAAGGCTGTCGCGATCTCCTATTTTTCCGTCCAGAGCCGGTCACGGAAAGTCAGCCTGAGCTTGCGGTCGCCTCGCATCGGTTCGGCTTCGATCAAGAAGTCGATGACTTCTCCCTCGACGAAATCGTAGGTTCCGAGGTAGGTCACCGACCCGTTGGAATCGATTTCCCGCATGGGAATGCGGCGTCGCTGACCGGTAAGGTCCCGTGCATCTGCGTGGACCCGGGCATGCGTGGTCAGCAAAGCGCGGTCCTTTTTCTCCGCCACCATCACATTGAGCACGCCGCGCCGCGGATCGTGATGAATGCCGTTCGCACGCGCCGTTTCTTCCGGGAGGCTCTCACTGCTCACGGTGCTGGCCCGCAGCACATAAGGCCCTTCGCTGACGCTATGCGATTGCGCCAGAACGGCGCCGGGCGCCATGACTAGGCCGACAAGGAGCATCACGGAAATCACGAAGGCTGGCGAGAAACTCGGATGCCATGCATGCCGGGTGTTTGCCTGTCGATAAAGAGCATTCATTGCTGTCCGCATCCAAGAGATATTCGGCACCAACGCATTGTCGCGGGTAGATCGGCGCATATGACCGGAGTTCCTTGACAGGCCCGCGCCTTAACGCTCGCTTAATCTTGCCGCTCGAATCATAAGTCGAAGCCCTTTTCGCGCATGCCGAGTCCGGAACTCGGCCGCGGGCAGCATGTCGAATTATATATTTGCAGGAATGCTGTTTTCCCTGGCGTCCGCTCGCTAGCCTGGTCGACTTGTCGTTCCTGACCCGCGGCAGCAGGCGTAAGGGTTCAGGGAGTGCCATTGAAAGGATCGGCAATCCATCGTCAATCAGCCTCGCGGTGCAGAAAGGCGGGAGAGCCGTTTTTGCCGTTGAGCCAGGAGAACTGCCATGCGGGTCTTGCTTGCGGAAGATGATCCAATGATAGGGGCGAGCATCCGCCAGTATCTGCGCAACGAAGGATATGCGGTGGATCACCTGCGGGATGGCCGGTCAGTCAACGAGGTCCTGGACAGCGAGCATTTTGATCTGCTGTTGCTGGATCTCGCGCTGCCGACCCGCAGCGGCATGGAAATCCTGCAGCAGTTGCGCAGCGTCGGCAACGCCATGCCGGTCATCATCGTCACGGCGCGGGATCGGGTAGACGACCGGGTCGCGGGACTCGACTTCGGCGCTGATGATTACCTGGTCAAGCCTTTCAGCCTGCGTGAACTGGCGGCGCGGATACGCTGCGCCTTGAGGCGAAGCGTCGGAAGAAGCGATGCCGACATCGAACTCGATGGAATACGGATCTGCACGCATACCCGTCGTGTGAGCTGCCATGGCGAAGATGTCCTGCTTTCGGCGAAGGAGTATGCGATTGTCGAAGCGCTGACGCGACGGCCGGGAACGATCCTTTCCAAGGCGC
The DNA here is from genome assembly GCF_016632335.1 of Noviherbaspirillum pedocola. Lineage (GTDB taxonomy): Bacteria > Pseudomonadota > Gammaproteobacteria > Burkholderiales > Burkholderiaceae_D > Noviherbaspirillum_A > Noviherbaspirillum_A pedocola. Next base: position 79,299 of record NZ_JAEPBG010000008.1, on the reverse strand, counting down.
AGATCGAGGAGCGCCTGTATGGCTGGGGTGACGACGTGGACAGCAATACCGTGGCAGTCCATATCCATTCGATCAGGCAAAAGCTCGGGCAGAACTTCATCCATACTCTTCGCGGCGTCGGCTATTTCGTTCCGGGATCGGGAAAGGCGGAGCAATGACGTCCCTGCGGATCCGGCTGACGCTGTTCCTGCTGTTGGCCACCGTCATGGTCGCGGCGCTGGTAGGCTGGCTGACCTTCGAGCAAACGCTGTCCCAGAACAAAAAACTGTTTGATTACCAGCTGAAACAGACGGCGCTCACTCTGCGCGACAAGGGCACATCGATACACTGGGAGCCGGATTTCTATATCGGCGAGTCCGCCGACACGGTGGCCCAGGTCCTTTCGGCCGATGGCACGGTCCGATACCGTTCCGATCCGGGCGTCGCCTTGCCGAAGAAGCTCGATCCGGGATTCAACGACGTCATCATCGAAGGCATGCGCTGGCGAATCTACAGCATGCCGCGTAGTGATCGCGTGATACAGGTAGCCCAGCCTTGGGAAATTCGCCGCCGGCTGGCGCTTGCCGCAACCTTCGACAGCCTGGCGCCTATGCTCGCGTTCGTACCGGCCATGGTGGTCTTCATCTGGTGGCTCATCGGTCGCGAACTCAGGCCCTTGCGCCGCCTCGAGAGGGAGGTGGTGAAGCGGCATGCGCGCTCGATGGATCCGGTATCCGAGCAGGGGTTGCCATCCGAAGTCGCGCCGGTGGCGCACGCGCTGAACCGGCTGCTGGGACGATTGCGCCGCGCATTTCACAACGAGCGCGCCTTCATCAGCGATGCCGCCCACGAGCTGCGGTCCCCGGTGACTGCGCTGCAGCTGCAGCTGGAGATGCTGGAACAGGAACTGGCGGTGCGAAGCCGGCCGCAGTCTCTCGACGAGCTGAGCGAAGGCGTCAAGCGCATCAGCCGCCTGATCGAGCAATTGCTGACCGCAGCCTCGACCGATCACGACGAAGAAACCGCGGCGTTCAAGAACCTCGATCTCGTCGAGGCAATGCGGCGCGTCATCGGAGAGTGCTTTGCCTATGCCACGGAGCGGCACATCGACATCCGTTTCGACGCCCCGGACAGCATGCTGGTGCATGGCGACGCGCATCGCCTGCGCATCCTGATGCGCAACCTGCTCGACAATGCGATCCGCTACACGCCGGAACACGGCGTTGTCGCCATCAGGATGGCTTGCCATGACGGGAATGCGCTGCTGAGTCTGGACGACTCGGGGCCGGGCATCCCCGAGTCCGAACGCTGCCAGGTATTCAGGCGTTTTTACCGCGGACGGCATGCCGGTCAGCCGGGGAGCGGATTGGGGCTGGCCATCGTGCGCAATATCGCCACGCTGCATCAGGCGCGCATTGCGCTCAGTGCTTCGGATATTGGCGGGCTCAGGGTCGAGGTCAGTTTTCCGATGACCAGGATCAGATCGCCGCAACCTGCCGCAGATAATCAGCCGCAGGTTGGATCGGCTGACGCGGCGCAGCTGCGCGAGGCCTTGCAGCGGTGAACAGGCTGGGCCTCTGTCATGGACATCGCGCCGGCTGCGCAGCGCAACAGAAGGCCTCATGCCACTTGTGAGAATGGATATGCATAAAAAGCAGACAATACTGCCCTACGATGCGAGCCGCCTGCTCGAATTCCTGCTCGAACGGATCAACGCAAAGCAGGACCGGCAGCTTGCGCAACGACTGGGGGTATCGAGCAGCATCATTCAAGGCATACGCACGCAGCGCATACCTTTGAGCGGGTCGCTTCTGACGCGCATGGCCGACTGCGCCAACTGCGCCGTTGCCGAGCTTCGGTTCGTCCTGGGTGACAGGCGCAGCAGGATTCGCCTGTCGCACTCCATCTCCGCCGCGCCTGCGGCCCAGTATCGGGTCCTTGTCCTTCCAAGCGAACCGGGCAAGGTGAAGCCGGACGTCCGTTGCGCGCACTTCTGTCATGGCGGAACGCCCGATGAAAAATGCGACAAGGGAGTGGAACAAGAGACGTCATCGCTCCTCGGCGCGGTGACGCAGCCTTAAATTTCGCTTAACGCTTCCCGGCTACATTGACAGTACCGGATGGCGCGCGAGCATCGCCGCCCCGTGTTCATCATATGTCCAACCTGTTTCATAACCACGTCAAGGCAAGGAGGGCTTCATGTTCAGTGCAATGCCCAGTTCAAGCGTCGTATGCGCGGTCGCATTGACTGGAGCCGCCCGACTTTCGCTTGCGCAGAGTGCTGTTCCAGTCAAGCCGCAAGTGGCGCCAAACGGCATCAGCTATGTCAGTGGCGGCGCCGGCGAGGCGCAGCAGCAGGCAATGAGGGCCGCGATGCAGGACTATATCCTGCACTTGCTCTTCGTCCGGCCCAAGAGTGGTGAGTACCTCAGCAATGTCAAGATCCGGGTCGATCACAAAGGCCAAGGAAGGAACGACGAGTACATGCTCGATGTGTCGTCCGCCGGGCCGATGCTTTTTGTCCAGCTGCCCGACGGCAGCTACCGGGTAAGGGCCGAACACGGAGGACAGGTCCAGACCAAGGCGATCACGATACGTTGCGATGAGCCCAAGGAGCTGGTGTACTACTTCCCCGAAAAGTAAGGGCTGGGCATTGGCAATGACGCATCTGCCCGTTCCTTGTCCCGCATCGGGCTGCCGGCCGCCGTGCCTTGTCCATACACGTTTCTTGGGGAGTTTGCCGCCGCAGGACAAGTGCCAGTGCTGCATACCATGGACTGATTGCCGTCTGCGCAAAAGCAGTTGTAGGAAGAGTACCTATTTGAAGCGGACCGTGAAGAAAGAGAGGGTTCAGCAACAGCATGGTGAACGGACGCGCACAGGGCGTTAACGGGCATGGATCATGCAACAGCAATACAAACGTTGAGCCGCACACAACATGCTTGCTTCGGCAATTGTGTTTTGGCGGACTATCGCGCCGTAGCGCCAACAGAGTGAAAGGAATTGAACGTGACCCCGCACTGGCTGCATGTCCTGTCCTTATTGTTTCTTGCGCTCGGCTTCGGCTGCGCCTTGTTCATTGCCGTCGATGTACTGCGCCATCCGCAAAAGATGTGGATCATGGATGTGGTCTGGCCGGTGACGGCGCTGTTCGGCACCGTCGCATCCCTCTGGCTGTACTGGCGCTACGGCAGGTTGTCGGCAAAGGATGTCGAGAGCGATGCAAAGGAGCGGGGAGAGCAGCCGCCAGCCAAGCAGTTGCCATTCCCCGTGATGGTGGCCAAGGGCGCCTCGCATTGCGGCAGCGGTTGCTGCATCGGCGACATCATCGCGGAATGGCTGGCCTTCGCCGTTCCCGCGGTCGCGACCTGGTTTGGCTGGCATTCCCTGTTCAGCGAAAAGATCTTCGCGGTCTGGGTGCTGGACTTTGTCCTCGCCTTTCTGATCGGCGTCGCCTTCCAGTATTTCACGATCGCACCGATGCGCCACCTCGGCTTCCTGCAGGGCGTATGGGCCGCGGTGAAGGCCGACACCCTGTCGCTCACGGCGTGGCAGGTCGGGATGTACGGCTTCATGGCGATCGCTTACTTCTGGATCTTCGGGACCTTGCTGCACACGAAGCTGGAAGTCGCCAGCCCGGAATTCTGGTTCATGATGCAGATCGCCATGCTGTGCGGCTTTGCCACCAGCTACCCGGTCAACTGGTGGCTGCTGAAAGCCGGCCTGAAGGAAAAGATGTGAGGTGAACGGTGCGGCAGGCTTTGCGGCGGCATGCGCTCGGGCCGAGATGGACCTGGCGGCGCAAGACGGGACGGGTCCGTGCCGATCATTTGATCCATCCGTATGGAGTTGAGGCATATGAATCACGACAGCGGGCGCGAAGCCGGGCAGGGTGGAGAGGATGGAGCGGCATCGCCGGGTCACGGCGCAGACGCAAGACATCGTTTCCGGCAGGGCAAGCCGGCCCATTGGTACGCCCGCGGCAGAACGAACCCGGCCATGTTGCCGGTCGACGCGCGGGCGGCCATGTACTCCATACCGGGGTGCCCATGAGCCCATACTGGATCGCCATCGGCTACGCCTGCCTGCCGGCCGCCGGCAACTTTGTCGGCGGCGCAATTGCCGAGATGGTCCGGATTCCGCCGTCCGTGCTTGGCTTCGCGCTGCATTTCGCAGCCGGGACCATACTCGCCGTGGTCGGCATCGAATTGATGGGGACGGCTCTGCAAACGGCGCATCCATGGATCATCGCGCTGGCCTTCGTTGCGGGTGGCGCCGCCGCTGCCGGGCTCAGGTCGGCGCTGAACGCCATCGTTGACCGCAGCGGCGGGGCAGGAGGCGGCGCTGGGCCATGGATGATCTATGCCGGCGTGGCGGCGGATCTGATCAGCGACGGCGTGATGATCGGCACGAGCGCCAGCATTTCGGGCAAGCTGGCGCTGCTGCTCGCGCTGGGGCAGGTAGCGGCCGACATCCCCGAGGGCTTCGCCACGATCGCGACTTTCAGGAAGGCGGGCATGGGGCGGGCAGCGCGCCTGGCCCTGACCGCCTCCTTTGCCCTGCCGATCCTGGCGGCAACTACGCTTGGCTACTTCGCGGTGCGCGAGGCGCCAGCCGTCGTCAAGTTCGCGCTGCTGTCCTTCACCGCCGGGATGCTGACCACCATCGCAATCGAAGAGATGATCGAGGAAGCGCACGAGAGCGGCGGGCCGAAGGAAAGCGGCTGGCAGACGCTGGGGCTGGCCATCGGTTTTGCGGCCTTCATCATGCTGTCTTCCTGGCTAGGCTGAGCGCGGAGGGAAGCGCCAGGGCTTTGCCACCGCGCTTCTGCCTATCGCCGCCAACGCGTCAGCGACCCACGGATTTTCCCCACGCCATCTGTGTCTATTGCCGGGGCCTGATTGCCGCAGGCGTTGCGAATGGGGAGCGCGAGGTCGGCCATATGCACATCGGACAGCGTGATGTCGGAGGCCGGCATGGCCAAGCGCACGAGCGCTGGTCCGTGCCTGCCCGCCGCCCGCCATCCACACGGAGATGCAGCACGTTGTCAGGACTGGGCGGCTGTCACCTTGATCGCGTCGGCCCCCTCGCGCGCCATGCGCGTGTACCAGGCACAGGGCATCGCCGTACAGAGGGACGCGTTGCCGCGGCTCGCGTCCTTTTGCCTGGCGCGGCAAGTCGCCGATCGGAACCGCTTAGTTTTAATTGCGGCAAATGTATTTTTGAGGCAATATGGCCGAGCTTGCCGGATCTTCCACACCCGCTATAACAAGCCGGCAAGCCGCGCCGGGCGTCCTGCCGGGCGCTGCAGGGTGAATAACAGGACGAATTCCGGCTCGCCGCATGTTCGGACCACCAGGTTGCGCGCCACGCGCGCCGACCGCCAGCGCTTGCCGCAACGATGCCGTTGCCGCGCAGGCTCCTGGACCCAGGCGCCCGCAAAGACGGGGCTCATTCAATGCCGGCGCGCTGCGTCGCGCGGCTTCGTGCCGCAGCCAGAAACAGGGGAGAACGATATGTTCAATGGCCTGCCATCGTATGACGTAATGCTCGCGGCGACCGTGTTCTTCGGCACGCTCGCCATCCTGCTGATAGCGCGCATGGTGCTCGCGCGGCAGTTGCGCCGACTGTCGACGCTGTCGCATTTCGATTTCCTGGCCTATCCGCTGCAGATCGTGATGGCGACGCGGCTGGGCTTCATGATCGCCGCGGCCCTGCTGGCCGGCCTGGATCAGCTGGCGCTGTCGCCGCGCCAGGAGCGGTTCGTGAACTATGCGTGGATCGTGGTCCTGGTGGCGCAGGTGGCGCTGTGGGCCAACCGGGTCATCACGGTTGCGGCCGAGCGCGCCTTCGAACGCCAGCGCCTGGCGAACCCTTCGGCCGCCACGCATTTGATGCTGGCCGGCCTGGTCGGGCGCATTATCCTGTGGTCGCTGGCGGTGCTGGTGGTGCTGGACAATCTCGGCTTCAACATCACCACGCTGATGGCCAGCCTGGGCATCGGCGGCATCGCCGTGGCGCTGGCGGTGCAGAACATCCTCGGCGACATCTTTTCCTCGGTGTCGATCGCGCTGGACAAGCCTTTCGTGATCGGCGACTTCATCGTCGTCGACAGCTACATGGGCACGGTCGAATACGTCGGCATGAAGACCACGCGGCTGCGCAGCCTCGGCGGCGAGCAGATCGTCATCTCCAACAATGAATTGCTGAAGAACCGCATCCGCAACTACAAGCGCATGCAGGAGCGACGGGTGCAGTTCGAGTTCGGCATCGCCCATGACACGCAGGAAGATCAGGTGCGCGCGCTGCCGCAGCTGCTGCGCGCCATCATCGCGTCGCCCGAACTCAATGCTCGCTTCGACCGTGCCCACTTCAAGGGCTACGGCGAAAGCGCGCTCTTGTACGAAGTCGTCTATTACGTGCTTGACCCGGACTACAACAAGTACATGGACATCCAGCAGCACATCAATCTCGAGCTGCTGCGCGAGCTCCGCGCGCGCGGCGTCGTCTTCGCCCGGCCTACGCGCGTGCTGTATCTCAACCAGAGCGCGCCGCGTGCACAAGCTGCCATGGGGGAATGACATGATGCGACCGCCCTTGACCTCGCTGCGCATGACCCTGCGCTTCGTATTGCCGCTGCTGCTGGTGCTCGGCGCCTTCGCCTATTCCTCGGTGCCGCTGATGGACCAGCTGAACCTGCGCTGGTTCATGCGCGACCTCGACCTGCGTTCTGCGACGCTGGCGGCCACGCTGGAGGATCCGTTGCAGGACTATGTGCCGCAGAAGGCGAAGAGGAAGATCATGCAGCTCTTCGACCGCGCCATCCTCGACGAGCGCCTGTTCGCGCTCGGCTTTTGCGATCCCCGCGGCGAGCTGATCTACAAGACCGCGACCTGGCCGAAGTCGCTGGGCTGCGCGCGCGACGCCGCGCCGGGCCGCGCCGGCGGCCGCCTGGTCGATTTGCCGCAGGGCGCGGTGCATGTGACCGTGAGCACGCTGCAGCGCGAAGGCGAAGCGCTGGGCAAGCTGATCCTGGTACACGACATGAGCTTCATCGAGCGCCGCAGCGCCGACACACGCAAATACGTGATGTCGGTATTCCTGGCGCTCGGCGTGGCGATTTCACTGATCACCGTGGTCATCGCGCGCATCAGCTGGCGCGGCTGGCTCGACGGCGTGCGCGGCGTGCTGCGCGGCGGCATCGCCCAGCGCGCCGGCTTCACTGCTTCGCCGGAGATGCTACCCCTGATCGGCGACCTGCGCGCGCTGCTCAATGAATACCAGCGCGAACGGCTGAGCGACGACGACGCGAAGGTGTCCGCGCCGGACAAGCTGCGCGCGCTGCTGCACAACGAACTGGCAGGCGACGAGGTGCTGGTGGTGTCCAACCGCGAGCCCTACATTCATGTGAAGACGCCGGAAGGCGTGGAAGTGCGCCGTCCCGCCAGCGGCCTTGTGACTGCGGTGGAGGCGGTGATGCGCGCCTGCTCGGGCACCTGGATTGCGCACGGGGCCGGCAACGCCGACCGCGACGTCGTCGATGCGCACGGCCGCGTGCCGGTGCCGCCGGGCCATTCGTCCTATACGTTGCGCCGCGTCTGGCTCAGCAAGGAGGAGGAGCAGGGCTATTACTACGGCTTTGCCAATGAAGGCATGTGGCCGCTGTGCCATATCGCCCATGTGCGGCCGATCTTCCGTTCCTCCGACTGGGAACAGTATGTGGCGGTGAACCGCCGCTTCGCCGATGCGGTGGTGGCCGAGGCGCGCACCGAAGACCCGGTGGTGCTGGTGCAGGACTATCACTTCGCGCTGCTGCCGCGCATGGTGCGCGAGCGCCTGCCGCGCGCGACCATCATCACCTTCTGGCACATACCCTGGCCGAACTCGGAATCCTTCGGCATCTGCCCGTGGCGCGCCGAGATCCTCGAGGGCATGCTCGGCAGCACCATCCTGGGCTTCCACACGCCGCTGCACCGGCGCAACTTCATGGACACGGTGGACCGCTATCTCGAGACCCGCATCGAGGAAGAAGCGTCGACGATTTCCTACGGCGGCAAGCTCACGCAGGTGCAGAGCTATCCGATCTCCATCGCCTGGCCGGAAGCCGAGGCACAGACCGATAGCGTGCCAGCCTGCCGCGCCGCCATCCGGCGCGAGCTCGGCCTGGCGCCGGACCATCTGCTGGGCATCGGCGTGGATCGTCTCGACTACACCAAGGGCATCCTCGAACGCTTTCAGGCAGTCGAGCGCATGCTCGAGCGTTATCCGGAAATGGTGGGCCGCTTCACCTTCGTGCAGATCGCCGCCCCGAGCCGCTCCTCGCTGGATGAATACCAGAACTTCGAAGCCCGGGTGCGCAGCCTGGTGCAGCGGATCAACGTCCGCTTCGGCAGCGGCGGCTACCTGCCCATCGTGTTGAAGGCCGAGCACCATGAGCATGAAGCGGTGAACCGCTATTACCGCGCCGCCGAAGTCTGCATGGTCACGAGCCTGCACGACGGCATGAACCTGGTAGCCAAGGAATTCATTGCCGCGCGCGATGATGAACGCGGCGCGCTGGTGCTATCGCAATTCACCGGCGCGGCAATGGAGCTGCACGCGGCGCTGATCATCAATCCCTATCACATCGAACAGGGCGCAGAGGCGCTGTATCGCGGCCTCATGATGCCGGCGGCCGAGCAGGCCGAACGCATGCGCAGCATGCGCATGCTGGTGCGCGACTTCAACGTCTACCGCTGGGCCGGGCGCATGCTGCACGACGCGGCGCGTCTGCGCCAGCGCGAGCGGGTGATGTCCAAGATCGCCGAGCACGGCGCCGCGCCCGGCCTGCGCAGGGTGGTGTGAAATGACGCAGCCGCTGTTTTCCGCGCCCGGCATGGCGCAGCTCGACGCCATCGTCCGCCCCGGCATGCTCTGCGCCTTCGATTTCGACGGCACGCTGGCCAATATCACGGCGCTGCCCGAAGCGGCGATGACGCTGCCGTCGCTGCTCGCCGGGCTGCGCGAGCTGTGCCATCTCACGCCAGTGGCCGTGATCACCGGCCGGTCGATCGATGATGTGCGACGCCGTCTCGGCTTCGCGCCGGCCCATGTGATCGGCAACCATGGCGCCGAAGGCTTGCCCGGCTGGGAGCGCGATGTGCTCGCTCAGCGCGGCGATGTCGCAGCATGGCTGCGTGTCTTCGCACGCGAGAGCGGCCCGTGGCGCGAGCCCGGAATACAGATCGAGGACAAGGGCGGATCGCTGTCGGTGCATTACCGCCATGCCAGCGATCCGCGCGCGGCCGAGGCTGCGCTCGGCGCGCGCCTGCGCCTGCTGTCGCCGCATCCGCGCGTGGTTGGTGGCAAGGCAGTGTTCAACCTCGTTCCGGAGTCTGCGCCCGACAAGGGCGTGGCGCTGCGCGCACTGATGACGCTGTGCGGCACGGACACTGCCTTCTATGCCGGCGACGACGTCACCGACGAGGATGTGTTCGCGCTGCGCGATCCGCGTGTTTTCTGTCTTCGTGTCGGCGCCGAGCCCGACAGCGCTGCCGACTGGCAGGTCGACGCGCCGGCCGACATGCGCGCGGTGGTGCAGGCGCTGCTTGCGCGCTTGCGCCACAGCGCGCCTTAGAGATCGGGAACTGTCATGGTTCCCGAAACTCAGACATGCATGAAACGGTTTCCCGGCATGTTTTCGACGACTGCCATTTCTGCCGCATCCCGCGGCATTCAGACATGCTTGAAGGAGATTTTCCTATGTACGGGAACAGCAAATTCGCCTGCGCCATCTTTGCAGCCGCCTCGGTCAGGACATCAAGCGCGTCGGCGTCCGCGACCGCGAGCGCACCCACGACCTGCTGAAGAAGGTCAGCGCCAATGCCAAGAATACGCAGCTCAAGGCCTATGCCGCCAGGACCATCGAGGTGGTCGACTCGCATCTGGTCATGGCTTGGAGCATGGAAAAAACGGGAAGGGCGGCAAGTAAGCCGCTTGCAAGCCGGCATCAGCGCGCCGACGCGGGTTTGCAGAACATGACGCCGGCATGCGAGTCCTGCTGAACAAATACTGGGAATACCTCAGCGCCAGCCTGTGGTTCCTGCCTTCGCTGATGGCCGGCGCGGCGATCGTGCTGGCGCAGCTGATGGTCGAGATGGACCGTCGTGGCGCGAATGCATGGCTGAGCCAAATGTCGTGGATCTACGGCGGCGGAGCCGAAGGCGCCAGCGCGGTGCTGCAGACCATTGCCGGCTCCATGATCAACATCGCCGGCGTGGTGTTCTCGCTGACCCTGGTGGCGCTGTCGCTGACATCCTCGCAGTTCGGCCCGCGGCTGCTGCGCAATTTCATGCGCGACCGCTCGAACCAGCTGGTTCTCGGCACGTTCCTCGCCACCTTCCTGTACTGCCTCGTCGTGCTGCGCACCGTCCGGCACGAGGACTATGGCGCGTTCACGCCGCACCTGTCGGTCACTGTCGCCGTGGTCTTTGCGCTGGCCAGCCTCTGGGTGCTGATCTATTTCATTCATCACGTGTCGATGTCGATACAGGCCGATGAAGTGATTTCGCGCGCCGGCACCGAACTGCAGCAGGTGATGGATCGGCTGTTCCCGGAACGCATCGGGCAGGGCAAGAGCGAGCGCGGAGAACACCGCGACCACGATTGGGAATCGCGCGCGCTTGCGGCATTCCGGGAAGGCGGCGAACAGCAGATAGGCACGATTTGCGTTCCCCGCGATGGCTATCTGCAGATGATCGACGCCGACGCGCTGATTTCCGCCGCCTGCGCCGGCGACATGGCGTTGCGCCTGGAACGGCGGCCGGGACAATACCTGGTCGAGGGCATGCCGCTGCTTTCCATATGGCCGGCGCAGCGCCTGGAGCAGCAGCTCGCGGACAGGCTGCTGGCCGCCTTCGCCATTGGCGCCGCGCGCACGCCGACACAGGACATCGAGTTCGCCGTGCTGCAGTTGGTCGAGGTCGGCGTGCGCGCCCTGTCGCCGGGGACCAACGATCCCTTCACTGCGATTGCCTGCATCGACCGGCTGTCCGCGGCGCTGCACCACCTCGCGCGGCGCGACATGCCCGACGCGTGCCGCTATGACAAATATGGCAAGCTCAGGCTGAAAGCGATGGCGGCGGATTTCCCGTCCATCGTCGACGTCGCCTTCAACCAGTTGCGCCAATATGCATCCGGCAACGTCGATGTGATGATGCGCATGCTCGAGGCTATCGCCACCGTGGCGCCGGCTTGCACCCGCGAAGCGGATACGAGGGCGCTGCAGCGGCATGCGGAAATGATTGCCGCCGCCGCGAGCCGGTCGCTGCAGGAAGAGAACGATGCGCAGGCTGTCGCTCAGCGCTATCACGCGGTCAGGCAGGCGCTGGCGCGCAAGAGGGCGGAATAAGGCAAAGGACTGCCCGGCGGATCGGTTATGTAGCGAATGCCGTGGCGATACGGCACGCTCGATGCGAGGAGAATGATCATGTTTTTCGACAGCGCGCGGGACCTGCTTCGTGTCATTGCCGTGGGACTGCTGGCCTACGGCGGATGTGTTTTCCTGCTGCGCATCAGTGGCAACCGCACGCTGTCGAAAATGAATTCCTTCGACTTGATCGTGACTGTGGCTCTCGGTTCGACCCTGTCCTCCATCCTGCTTACCCGCAGCATCTCGCTCAGCGAAGGCTGGCTGGCGCTGGCGCTGCTCATCGGCCTGCAATTCGCGATCACCTGGCTGTCGGTGCGTTCGGGCAGCATCAGTGCCCTGGTCAAGACGCAGCCCACGCTGCTGATGCGCGACGGCCGCATGATCGAAGACGCAATGAGGAAGGTGCGCGTCACGCAGGACGAAATGCGGGCCGCCGTGCGCCGGCAGGGCATAGGCGGCATGGAGCAGGTCGCCGCCGCCATCCTGGAGACGGATGGATCGCTGAGCATCGTGCCGCGTTCCGGCATGGGTTCCGGCTCCGCGCTGGAGCGCGTGGCCGGGGCGACAGAACAGGCGGACGGCGGCGCATGACGCCTGCGGCGTTCAGGACGAGTGCATCGAGCAGGGCATGCTCCTGCGCACCACTTTGCCGATGCTCAGTCCCTGCCCGAGGATGGAAAACACCACCACCATGTAGGTCAGGCCGACGACGATATCGCGCTGCGGGCTCGCCGGCAGCGACAGCGCCAGCGCCACCGAGATGCCGCCGCGCAGTCCGCCCCATGTGAGCACCTTCCATGCGCCGGCGGGCAGGCGGAACACCGGGCGCAGCAAACCGATCGGCATGCCGGCGGTGACCAGGCGCGCGCCCAGCGTGATGGCGATGGCGATCAGGCCGCCCACCGCCAGGCCACTGGAAAAGGCGATCACCACGACTTCCAGGCCGATGAGCACGAACAGCACGGCATTCAGGATCTCGTCGATGAGTTCCCAGAACATGTCGACATGCATCCTGGTCTTGTCCGACATCGCCAGCGCCCTGCCATGGTTGCCGACGATCAGGCCGACCACCACCATCGCGAGCGGTCCGGAAACATGGAGCCTGCTTGCCAGCGCATAGCCGCCGATGACGGTGGCCAGCGTGATCAGCACTTCTTCCTGGTAGCTGTTGATGCTCTTGAGCATGCGGTATGCAACATAGCCGAGCGCAAGGCCGAGGGCGATGCCGCCGCCGGCTTCCCTCATCAGCAGCATCGCGCCCTGGACGGGCGTGGGCGCGTCGCCGCTCACCGCCATCGATGCCAGCAGGGAAAACAGCACCACGCCCACGCCGTCGTTGAACAGCGACTCGCCGGCGATGACGAGCTCCACGTCGCGCGGGGCGCCGGCCGATCTCAGGATGCCCATCACCGCGATCGGATCGGTCGGCGAGATCAGCGCGCCGAACAGCAGGCAGTAGGGCAGCGGCAGCGCCACGCTGGTGAAGGAAAGGCCGTACCACAACACGAAGCCGACCAGAAGCGTCGAAGCCACTGTCCCGACGCCGGCGAGGGCGGCGATCTGCCAGCGGTAGCTGCGCAGCGCGCTCAGGTCCACGTGCAAGGCGCCGGCGAACAGCAGCAGCGACAGCATGCCCTGCATCAGCAGCTCGGAAAAATCGACCGATCGCAGCAGCGATTCCTCGTAGTCCCGCGGCACGCCGACGCCGGCGCGGTCGAGAACGATGGTCACGAGGGAAAGCCCCAGCGCAATGGTCATGACCCCGATGGCAGGGGGCAGGCCGATGTACTTGCGGTTGAAATAAGCGAGGACGGCGGTAATGACAAGAAAGGCGGCGGCGATATCGAGCATGCAAACTCCGGTTACACGTGCCCGACGCAAGCCGCGGGTTGCGAATGCGCCGGAGGCACGGATGGGTCACAGGGGTGGACTGCGAGCTGCCGAAAAGATTGCGTGGCGCCGCTGCAGCACTGCGCTCCCCCATTGCGGTTCCTCATTTCGCGGGAATGCGAGCCATATACGTTGTGATGGCGGGGCCGGCATTCGCGGGATCCGAAGGCTGGCCGTTGCACGGGACGACGCGGCAAAAACGGTTTCGCGATGCATTGCTGATGTCGGCATCTGGAAGGCCACGCGTCCATTGCGCCGGACGCAGCGCACGCAGGGCGACTGGCACGGCCCTTGCAGAGTCATAGTTGTGACGCCGGTTTTGCATCATGCCTGTGCAGCGACGACTATCCGTCGCCGCCTGGCCGTCCAGGGCGGTCGCAAGCAGCTCGACCATGCACCATGCCGAACAACAGGATCCATTTCAGGGAGGGCTCATGTCCAACCAGATCAACACCCGGCAAATCGCCGAACATCTCACCACGCTGGCCAGCCTGCTCGAGGCCGAAGCCATCCGCATGAACACGCTGGGCATCGTTACGAAAAGGAGCGTCGCGCTCGAGGCGCGAGCTGTGCGCGCATTGGCCACGCGGCTCTGGGATGCGGATATGCACATTGCATTGGTCGCGCCGGGCGAGGCCGAGCCACACGAGACGGTTAGCGCCGAGATGCCGGGGAAGCTGGCGCTGGTGCAATAGCGCGATGCAGTCGTGCCTGTGGTCCCGGGCATCCCGGACAACGCAGGCGCGGTGGAACGGGGCAGCAGGATTGGCAGGGCGCAGGGTGGGTGCAGCCACCCCTGTCAACATGCAGCCAGGCACTCATCGCGGCAAATGATCTTGCGCTTTTCCGATGCTTTAAGAAGAACCCGTTCATCCTGAGTAGCCGCGCAGCGGCGTATCGAAGGAAGCCATAGCGGCTGCATACCGAGAGCATGTCTTCATCTGGTGAACGAGCTCTGTCAGCCCCTTCGATACGCCTGCTGCGCAGGCTACTCAGGGCGAACGGTTATTGGTTATACGAAGAAAAGACGTGTCTTTTTGTACGCCACAGAAGCGTTTCATGAACAAGGTATCAGACCGTGCTCGGTAGGCACTTGCATCCCGGCATGTTGACAGGGGGGGTGCAGCCCATCCGGCCAGCGGATAGCCGCGTGGACGCAGCAGGCCCTACGTGTCTGTTGATCTCCGGGGTGTCAGGCCTCGCATGCTTCAGCCGTCTGCTGAAGTCGGCGCACTGCGCTAGTCACCTAGATCTACGCATGCGCTGCCTCTCCCGCCAGGTGCGCAAGCCCATCCCGCAAGGCCTTGACCCGCGGCCAATGGAAGCCCGACAGCGGATATTCAATGCTCACCGCCAGGCTCACCAGGCTGTTCAGATCGCGCAGCAAGCGTTCACCGGCAGCGCCCTTGCCGTCGCGCAGGCGGCCAATCACATCGTTGCGCGCATCGATCAACATCGTTGCCGCATGGCCGAACTCGGCATGCGCTTGCTGCGGTTTGTCATGGCGCATGCCGTCGATCGCATCGAGCTTCGCCACCACCGCTTTCAGCGCCTCGCGCGGCGCATAGGATTGCATCGTCGCGTCCATCATGCGTCTCCCATTGCCGGCGCTTCGGAGGCCGGCAGGCGCTCCGGGCGCGTGAGCTGAAAGTAATCCTGCGGCCGCTTCGCCGACTCATTGCCGGCGCGGAATATCCCGGCGCGCATCATCATGCCGCCCGCGAGTATGCCCAGCGAAGCCAGCGCGGACAGGCCGCGCGCGCGCTTGGGCGCCAGGCCGGCCAGGCCGAAGCACACCAGCGGCAGCAGGTGGCCAAGGTTTTCCGACAGGCTGTTGTAGGTCGCGGTGGCACTGTCCTTGTGCATCACGCCGTCCAGGCCCTCGACCCGGTAGTCGTTTTCCGAGGCTTGCGACAGCGCGGTGCCGGCCAGCGTCGCCACCAGCGCGATGTTGTCCAGCGCGTCGCAATTGCGCGCATCGTCGAATGCCCGCTCGGACAGCGACAGCGCCGCCGCCGCGCTGGCCATCGCCGAACAGGCGAAGCGCGCGCTGATCAGGCGCGGCTGCGCTGCCCAGGTCGGCGAACTGGTCGCTGAAATCAGCGAGCCGGTATAGGTGCTCATGCCAACGCCGGTCAGGCCGGCCGGCAGTTGCGCGGCGCGCGCCAGCGTCCGCGTCCAGCGTCGGCGCGGACTCTTGAAGAATTGCGCAATCGCAGTCAGCCCGGTGAAGCCGGAAAAGCTGGTGAGGATGTACGAGCCGATCGACATCGGCGAAGTCTTGCGGAAGATGCGCAGCATGTTGTACCAGCGCTGCGGCGTATGCAGGTCCGCGATCAGCAGCACCGGCCCGACGATCGAGGCGCCGCTGGCGAGATAGCGGGCATTGCGCACCAGGCTGGCATAGCGCGAGCGGCCGGTGAAGTCGGCCAGCGTGGCGATGATCTGCGCGCTGCCGGCCAGTCCCGCGACCCAGGTGTAGCCCCACACCAGCGCGCCGTAGCCGGCCGGCTTCACAGCGGGATGGCCGTAATAGGTCGGGCCGTCATACGGCGTGGATGTGGCCTGCGGTTGTTCCAGCGGCACTCCCGGCAGCGGTTCGGACTGCAGTGTCGGCGGCAGCGGATACGGCGACAGCTCGGTCAATGGCGTCGGTATCTTCGCGTTCATGCGCCTTTCTCCTTCGCGCCGCCGGAGAGCATCGCCGCGGCGGCCAATGCGAGGCCGGCCATCGTGGCGATGCCCGTCATCAGCGCCGGCGCGATGCGTGTGCGCGGCAGCGTCGGCGCTTCGGGCAGGTTGTAGACCTGCGGCCGGTCGGTAAGCAGGAAGAAGGCGTTCAGCTCTTCAATGCCGCCGGTGGCGCCGGGCGCGCCCGGGGTGCCGTACAGATAGGCGCTCGTCACGCCCATGTCGTGCAGCTGTTCGACGCGCCTGGCCGCGCGCGCATGCAGCTCCGGGATTTCGCCGAACTGTATCGAATCGGTCGGACAGGACTTGGCGCAGGCCGGTTCCATGCCGCCCTTGAGCCTGTCGTAGCACAGCGTGCACTTGTGCGCCTTCCCATCGATCTCGGACAACTCCACTACGCCGAACGGGCAGGCCGGCACGCAATAGCCGCAGCCATTGCAGATGTCCTGCTGCACCACGACGGTATCGAACTCGGTCCGGAACAGCGCGCCGGTCGGGCAGGCTTCGAGACAGCCGGCATTGGCGCAGTGCTTGCAGACGTCGCTCATCATCAGCCAGTGGCTTTGATAGGGCGGCATAGCCGTGGGCCGTGCGCCGCCGTCCTCAAGCTTTTCGATGAAGGCTACATGGCGCCAGGTATTGGCCGACAACGCGCGGGTATTGTCATAGCTCATGCCCGACAGCGACAGATGGTCGGCCGGCAGGCCGTTCCATTCCTTGCACGCGACTTCGCAAGCCTTGCAGCCGATGCAGCGCGTGGTATCGGTGAAGAAGCCGTAACGCCTGCCCGGCGTGATCGTTACGCCCGCGGTCAGTTCGGATTCATTCGGTATCGGATGATGCATCACCGATTCCTGGTGCTCGGTCATTCTGTCCTTAAGCTCCATCGTTTCCTCCGGCGCCGGGGTGCGGATTGCTGGGCAAGCGACCCGGGCGCAGATTGCAGGTGAAGGCCTTGCCTTCGTGGATCGAGGTGTTCGGATCGCCGACCACCGAGGACAGCACATTGGCGATGTCGCCGGTGGCGAAGCCCGCCCAGCCGAAATGGAAGGGCATGCCGATCTGATAGATGCGGCGTCCATCGATCTGGAACGGCCGCAGCCGGTCGGTGACCATGGCCTTGGTTTCGATTTCGCCGCGCGCGGTCGACAGCACCACCCAGTCGAGGTTGGCAATGCCGAGATCCTGCGCCAGCTCGGTCGGTATCTCGGCGAAGCCTTCCGGCTGCAGCTCGGCGGTGGAAGCCACCGAGCGCGTCGGCGTGCCGCCGGAATGATGCTCGGTCAGGCGGTAGGTGGTGAAGGCATACGGATAACGCGGATCGGCCGGCGCATGGTAGACGTTGTACTCGCGCTCGAATTTCTTAGCGGTCGGGTTGTCCTGCTGCGCATACATCGGGTTCTTCACCGGCGACTCCACCGGCTCGTAATGCGTGGGCAGCGGCGCATCCTTCAGGCCCGAAGGCACGAACAGCGAAGACCTGCCGTCGGCGATCATGATGAACGGCTCCGAGCCTGAGAGCGCATCCATGCCTTGCGGCTTGCTGTTCCAGTCCGGCTGGTAATCCGGCCGTTTTTTCGGCTCGAAGTCGAGTGCGTCCAGGCATTGCCATTCGCTCTTGGCCTCGTCCCACCACGTCAGCTTCTTGCGCTCGGACCATGGCTTGCCTTCGGGATCGGCAGCGGCGCGGTTGTACATCGTGCGCCGGTTCGCCGGCCACGCGAAAGCCCAGCCGAGATGTGTGCCCGGGCCGTCGGGCCCGTCCGGCTTGCGCGACTGCGCCTGGTTGTGGTCTTCCTTCGGATAGACGCCGGTATAGATCCAGGCGCCGCAGGCGGTAGAGCCATCGTCCTTGAGATCCTGGAACGACTCGATCTGCTGCTTCTGCGGCCAGGTGTAGCCATTCATCTCCTTCAGCACATCCTCGGCCGCGCAATCGGCATGCTCACCCTTTTCGCCATAGTCCCAGGTGAGGTTTTGGATCGCCGCGTCGCACGGCTTGGTACTGTCGGCATACAGCGCTTTCAGGCGCTTGGCGAGGTGATGCACGAACCACAGGTCCGAGCGGTTGTCGCCGGGGGCGTCAACGATCTTGTCATGCCATTGCACCAGGCGATGGGTGTTGGTGAAAGTGCCTTCCTTCTCGCCGGCAGCCAGCGAGCTCGGCATCAGGAACACCTCGGTGGCGATATCCTTCGGCGCGATGTCGCCGGCCTTCACCGGATGCCCGGCATACCAGAACGATGCGGTCTCAGTCTCGGTAAAGTCGCGCACCACCAGCCAGTCGAGATTGGCCAGGCCGCGCTGCACCGTTTGCGCCGAGTTGCTGCCGCCGATCGCCGGGTTCTGGCCGATGATGAACATGCCGCGGATCAGCCGGTCGCGCATGGCCAGGGTCATTGGCAGCTGCGAATGATCGCCAACGTTTTTCGGCAGCCACTGATAGCCCCACTCGTTTTTCGGCGTCGCTGCATCGCCGTACCAGGCGCGCATCAGGCTGATCATGTACTTCGGGAAGTTGTACCACCAGCCGGTCGGCGTGGTTTCAACTTCGAGGTAGCCCTTCAGCGTGGCATGCGGCTTGAAGGCCTGCGGCTGCGGCAGGTAGCCGGGCAGCAGGTTGTACAGGGTCGGTATGTCGGTCGATCCCTGGATGCTGGAATGGCCGCGCAGCGCCAGGATGCCGCCGCCGGGCCGGCCGGTATTGCCGAGCAGCGACTGGATGATGCCGGCCGCACGGATCATCTGCACGCCGGTGGTGTGATGCGTCCAGCCGACCGCATAGCAGATCGCGCCGGTGCGCTCGCGCCCGGAATTCTTCGCCAGCGCTTCGGCCACGCGCAGAAACGTCTCCTTGGGGCAGCCGGTCACTTCCTCGACCATCTCGGGCGTATAAGCCGCGTAATGGCGCTTGAGGATCTGGTACACACAGAAAGGATGCTGCAGCGTTTCATCGCGCTGCGGCGGCCCTTCGGTCATGCGCTTGGTGCCGTCGCTGAACGACTCGGTGGTGCTGACGTAATGCTCGGCCAGCGAGGACGGCACCACCATGCCCTTGTACTGCCAGCTGTCATAGGTGTATTTGCGGCCTTCCTTGTCCCAGCCTGAAAACAATCCGTCGAGTTCGCTCGCATCGCGGAAGCGCTCGTCGATGATGGTCGACAGGTTGGTATAGGCCATCGCGTAATCCCGGAACCAGAGATCGTTCTCGAGTATGTAGCGAATGATGCCGCCGAGGAAAGCGATGTCGCTGCCCGCGCGCACCGGCGCATAGATGTCGGCCATGGCCGAGGTGCGCGTGAAGCGCGGATCGGCATGGATGATGGTCGCGCCATGATCCTTCGCCTGCAGCGCGAAGCGGAAGGCGATCGGATGGTTTTCAGCCATGTTGGATCCCATCACCAGCACGACGTCCGAGTTGGCGAGATCCCATTGCGGCATGGTGGCGGCGCCGCGACCGTAGGTGGTACCCAAACTGGGCACCGAGGAGCTATGTCATATTCGTGCCTGGTTTTCGATCCAGACCATACCGAGCCCGCCGGAGAAGAGCTTCTTCAGCAGATAGTTTTCTTCATTGTCCAGCGTGGCCCCGCCAAGCGAGCCTATGCCCAGCGTATGGTTCACGGTCTCGCCGCTGGGCAGCTTTTCGACGAAGGTCTCATCGCGGGTTTGCTTGACCAGATGCGCAATGCGGTCCATCGCCCAGTCCAGCGGCCGTTCTTCCCAGCGCTCGCCGTGCGGCGCGCGGTACAGCACGCGGTTGATGCGCGCTTCGCTGGTGGCCCAGCCGAAGGTGGCCGCACCCTTCGGGCACAGCGTGCCCTGGTTGATCGGGCTGCGCGGGTCACCTTCGATGTGAATGATCTTTCCCGACTTCGCATACACCAGCTGCGCACAGCCGACCGCGCAATACGGGCAGATGCTGGTGCCCACGGTATCGGCCTCTTCCAGCCGCGGACGCAGCTTTTCCGACATGCTGCTCTTGGCCGCCTTGGACATCGGGTCCTGACCGGCGGCCTGGCGGGGCAGCGACCAGTCCTTCAGGAAACCGGCAAGGCGGCGTGCCGGCGTGGTGTGGTTCTTGGTCATGCTGGGTTTCCTTGATGTAGCTGTTCAATTTCGACGACATCATGCGCGGTGCGGGCGATCATGCCCGGCGCCGCGTCGTAGCGCACGCGCACATGACTGCCGCTGCGCTCGAAGCTTTCGAGGTCACGCCACTCCAGCGGCGCGTTATGCGCAAGGATGAAGAGCCGGTGGCTGCCGTCCTCGCCGGTCAAATGAAAACGATGTTCCTGTACGAGCGTGATGACGCCGTCGTGGGTATCCATGCTTGCTTGCCCATGTCGAGATATCCGCCTTGCGGTGCAAGACGCATGCCCGCCGATATGGTGTGGAATTTGCAGTGCACCTGACCAACAAACAACGGGGCATTCGATGATCTGCAGCGTATGCAGGCGATTGCGTGTGCATGTTCTGCAAATGCGCCGTGGCAATTCACCTTGTCGCAAGTAGCTTTGTACAAAACTATGAAAAATTTACACGCTTGTGCCTCGTCTGTTTCCTTGATTCAAACTGCTTTGCGCTGCCTTGAGTGCGCGTGGAGCATGCCCGCATGAACGGCGGCAATGCGCACCTGACGCTGGGCGTGATCGGCCACGTCGACCATGGCAAGACCAGCCTGGTACGAGCGCTTACCGGCACTGACACCGATCGGTTGAAGGAGGAGAAAGAGCGCGGCATGTCCATCGTGCTCGGCTTTGCATGGCTGGGCTTCGAAGAAGGCATCGTCGATGTGATCGATGTGCCGGGGCATGAAGCCTTCGTGCGCACGATGATTGCGGGCGCAACCGGCATCGATGCGGCCTTGCTCGTGGTCGATGCGCGCGAGGGCATCAAGCCGCAGACGCTCGAGCACCTGGCCATCATTGAACTCATCGGCGTGTCGCGCGGCGTGATCGCGATCACCAAGAGTGACCTTGTGCCTGGTGCCGAACGCGATGCGCTGCTGCGCCGGCTGCGCATGCGGCTGAAGGGAACGCCGCTGGAATTCGCGCCGGCAGTGGCGACATCAATTATTAGCGGCGAAGGCATCGCCGAGCTCAAGGCGGCGCTGCGCGGCCTGCTCCTCGCGCATGAGGATGCCGCGCCCTCCCTTGCACGCGGCTATCTGCCGATCGACCGGGTGTTCAGCCTGCCCGGCCACGGCACCATCGTTACCGGCACCTTGCGCGCCGGGCGTATTGCCATCGGCGAAGAACTAGAGCTGATGCCTTCAGGCCGGCGCGCCACGGTGCGCCAGCTCGAAATGCACGGGCGCGAGGTGAACATGGTCCATGCGGGTCAGCGCGTCGGCGTGAACCTGCGCCATGTGAAGCCGCAGGACGTGACGCGCGGCGATGTGCTGGCCGCGCCAGGCCTGTTGAAGCTCGGTGAATGGCTCGACGCCGAGATACGCGTCACCCCCGATGCGCCGGCGCCGATTGCCAACGGGCAGACGCTGCGCCTGCTGTTCGGCGCGACCGATGTCGCGGCGCGGGTGCGGCTGCTGGGCAAGGAGACGCTCGCCCCCGGCGAGGCTGGACTTGGGCAACTCCGCACTGCCAGGCCTGTTGCCGCGGCCGCTGGCGAAGCCTTTATCCTGCGGCGCGAATCGCCTGCAGCGACGCTGGGCGGCGGGCGGCTCCTCGATGTCGCCGCGGGCCGCCATCGCCGCGGCGACGGCGCCGTGCGGCAGCGCTTGGCGGTACTGGCGCGCGGCCGCGGCGATGAAGCGCTTGCCGAGCGCCTGCGCGGCAGCGGCATTGCCGGCATGCCGCTGCCGCGCATCGCTGAGATGCTCGGCTGCGACAGTGATGCTGCCCGAGCGGCAATCGACGGCTACGCGCGCTTGCATGGCGCGACTGTGCTGCATCTTCAGCATCACGATGCGCTGTGCGAGGCACTGCTGGCCTGCCTGCGCGACTTCCATCGGCGCGAGCCGGCGCGTGCCGGCGCACCGCTGCCGCTTTGCCGCGCCAGCCTGCCGCGCGAGGTCGATGACAAGCTGTTCAAGTCCATCCTGCGTGGCCTGGCGTCCAGCGGCAACATCGCGTTCGGCAACGGGCTGGCATGGCTGCCCGGCCATGATCCGTTTGCGGCGCTGGATGCAAAGGCGAGGGGGCGGGCCGAGCAGATCGAAGCGCATTTCCTGCAGGGTGGTGTGACGCCGCCGGATGTTGAGGACTACACCATCGAGCGCGCCAGTGCGGCACTGTTCCACATGCTGGTGGAGCAGGGACGCATCCTGCTGCTCACGGGCCAGTTACCCGGGCAGCGCATCGCCTTTCACCGCGAGGCCATCGAAGCGGCGAAGGCACGCATACGCAGCGCCTATCCGGCGCCGGCGCGTTTCACGGTTTCCGAGGCGCGCGGCCTGCTCGGTTCCACGCGCAAGTTCACGGTGCCGCTGCTGGCGCATCTCGATGCCGCCGGCTTCACGCGTCGCAATGGCGATATTCGGGTGTTGCGTGAGGGGCTGCAAGCTGGCGCCGCGGCGAGGTCAGGGGAGGGCGCATGAAGTGTTGTCGGAACGGAGCCCGAGCCGCTGCAATGGCTTGCGGCGATGCGCGGGCAATGGAGATGCCGATGCAACGACGCTGCACCGATGCACTTGCTTGCGATCAGCGGGTTTGCGGAGTGTCGTTGTGGGACGCATGTACTTGGGACAGGAAACGAATGCCAGCCAATAATGCAGATTGTCGCCATGTTGCAAATCCTTGTTTCGTCATCACACGGAGGTGGCTGAGGTCTGGTGGCTTCCCTGGTCTTCAAAACCAGTGGCCTGCCGTAGGCGGGTTGTGGGTTCGATTCCCATCCCCCTCCGCCCTATGTCGAACCGCAGGGAGACAGCGATGAAAAACGCGCATATCGTGATCCAGACCGTTTTCGCGACACTGGGCGCGCTCGTGATTGCGGGCGTGCTTGGCGCGGCGGCCTTCATCTATGCGGGTGTGTTCAACGTAGCCGCGACCAAGGAGCACACGGCGCTTGCCGTCTATGTGCTGCATTACGCAATGCAGCGCTCAGTCAAGGCGCGCATCCATCACATCGAGGCGCCGGAGGACCTCGGCAGCGGTGAACGCATCGCCGCCGGCATGGCCTTGTACAAGGAGCATTGCGCGAAGTGCCATGGCGGCCCGGGCGTCGGGCCCGAGGCGATCGCGCTGTCGATGCGTCCCGAGCCGCCGAACCTGGTCGAGCCGGGCCGCGACTGGCCGGCGAAGGAGGTGTACTGGGTGATACGCCACGGCGTGAAGATGAGCGGCATGCCCGGTTGGGAATATCGACTCACCGACCGCGAGATCTGGGACTTGACCGCATTCACCAAGGCGATGCCGAGCATCTCGCCGATGGACTACAAGCGAGAGGAACCGCCCTCGCCGCAGAACAAGCCGGCGGCGATGCGCAATGTGGTGGCGCAGGCGCAGCTTTCCGGCGACGGCAATCCGAAAGCCGGCAAGCACGCGATCGCGCAGTACATGTGCGCCACCTGTCATGTCATTCCGGGCATCGCCGGCGCCGACAAGAACGTCGGGCCGGATCTGTCCGACATCGCTCACCGGCGCTATATCGGCGGCGTGCTGATCAACACGCCGGACAACATGGTGCGCTGGCTCAGGGATCCGCAGGCGATCGATCCGCAGTCGGCCATGCCCAATCTGCAGGTGAAGGAGAAAGACGCGCGCGATATCGCGGCCTACCTGTACACCCTGGACAAGAGGTAGCGATGTGTCGCGGAACCGTGCGCACCGTGTGCCGGTCGTAAAGCTATTCCTCATCAACGGGACAGGCATGCATGGCTGAATCGCGCATCGTGGTCTTCGCGGCCATCGCTGGCAACGTGGCGATCGCCACGACCAAATTCATCGTCGCCGGCATCAGCGGCAGCTCGGCGATGCTGTCCGAAGCCATCCATTCCACCGTCGACACCGGCAACGATCTGCTGCTGCTGTTCGGCATGAAGCTGTCCGAGCGCAAGCCGAATGCAGCGCACCCTTTCGGCTATGGCCGCGAGCAGTATTTCTGGAGTTTGATCGTCGCGGTGCTGGTGTTCGGCCTGGGTGGCGGCATGTCGATTTATGAAGGCCTGCAGCACATGCGTCATCCCGAACCGCTGAAGGACCCGATGTGGAATTACATCGTGCTGGCCGCCTCCACGGTATTCGAGGGCATCAGCTTCGCCATCGGCGTGCGCGAGGTCTGGAAGAGCAAGGGCGAGCAGGGCTTCTTCACGGCGCTGCATAACAGCAAGGACCCGAGCACCTTCACCGTGGTCGCCGAGGATGCCGCCGCGCTCGCCGGCCTCGGGCTTGCCGCGCTCGGTGTGTTTGCGAGCCACCACTTCAACCGTCCTGATCTCGATGGCGCAGCATCTTTGGCCATCGGTGTGCTGCTGGCCGGTGTGGCGATATTGCTGATCTATGAAAGCCGCGGACTGCTGATCGGCGAAGGCATCAGCACCGACACCGCGCACACGATACGGCTCATGGCGCTTGACGATGCGACGGTGCGGGCGGTTGGTTATCCGCTGTCGATGTATCTCGGACCCGAGGAAGTGCTGCTTACGCTCGATATCGAGTTCGAAGATACCTTGTCGTCCGAAGAGATGACGGCATCTGTACGGCGGCTGGAGTCGGCCATACGCGCGCGTTTCGAACGCATCCGGCGCATCTACATCGAATCGAATCCAGTCGCGGTGCATGAGCAGGCGCAGAGGCTGGGTATGCAGGCCAATGCGGCATGAGTATCCAGCGAAGTGGTCGTAACCCGGGCGCATGCCACCTGTAAAGATTACCGGTCTTGTAATACCTCTTTGTCCAAACGGACGTGATGCGGTTTTGCGAGGCCGTGAACACCCAGTGCGCAACGGGCTTTGCCGGCTTTTCGACGGTGGCATGCTTTCTGCTCTACATGAAACAGCGGCGGCGATGCCGACAAGCGTCGCGGCAGCCGTCACCATCATCGAAACATCAAGGAGGAAATCATGAAAAAGCAAAACATCATCGCGACCCTGTTGCTGTCCGTGGCCCTGGCCGCGTGCTCGTCCACGCCGACGCAGCGCTCCACCGGCGAAACCGTCGACGACGCGAAAGTCAATGCCACGGTGAAGACCCAGCTGGCCAAGACCGAGGGCCTGGGCAATGCGCTGGCAATCAATGTCGACACTTATCGCGGCACCGTGATGCTGTCCGGCTTCGTCGACAACGAGCAGCAGCGCATGGCCGCTGGCCGCGCCGCCGCACAGGTCAAGGGTGTGGAAAAGGTGGACAACAATCTGCGTGTGAAGCCGCGTTCGTGATCATGTGATGGCTTGCGGAGCTTGTCGGCTTCGCAGGCCCGTAGGGTGGGCGCAGCCCACGCGGTGAAGGCTCGAACAACCGCGTGGGCTGCGCCCACCCTACGAAGCGACTGCATACCTGATTTGCTTTTGCCGTTGCCGTTGCCGTTGCCGTTGCTGTTGCCTTTGTCTTTAACCCCGTTGATTGCGCCGTGACGACGATGCCCGGAGCGGATAAGGTGCGGCGTCTGTCTGAGCGAAGCGCAGCGTAGCGAGTTTAGCCGCGCCCCGCTCCGGGCGTCGACGGCACGGGAACCCCGCGCAGCGGGGCGCAATCTCCGGGGCGCCTTTTCTTGCCTACTTCTTTTGGCGCGCAAAAGAAGTAGGCCGGCTGCCGGGCCGGGACCCGGCTAGGTCGAGGGGGCGCTGAACGTATTGCATCACCGGAGTGATGTCGTTGAAGGGGCGGGCTCTTGCCTTGGTCGTCGTCGCGTTGATTGAGGTTTGGATTGAAAGGCCCGCCCGATCGAAGTTTTTAGGCCCGGTGACCCGAAACGGCCATCGCGCTTGGCGAACTAGCCGGGTCCCGGCCCGGCAGCCGGGTCACTTCTTTTGCTCGCCAAAAGAAGTAACCAAGAAAAGGCGCCCCGGAGATCGCGCCCCGCTGCGCGGGGTCCCCGTGTCGCCGGACCCTGAAGCGGGGCGCGGCTAAACTCGCTACGCTGCGCTTCGCTCAGACAGACGCCGCACCTTATCCGCTTCAAGGCCCGGCGCCACGGCGCGATCAACGGGATTAAAAGCAACGGCAACTGCAACTGCAAAGGCAACTGCAACTGCAAAGGCAACTGCAACTGCAAGGCCCAGGCCCAGGCCCCACCATTACCCCGGCTGCGCCCCCGCCGGCGGCTCGGTGTCCGCAACCGGCGTCACTGTCGTGCCTCCCACCGCATCGGCCGCCACCGGTATCGAACCATCCGCGCGGGTATAGCTGCCGATCAGAACACCGCTGGCAATCGCATGCTGGCGCAGCAGGTCGAGCACCGCATCGCGGCCGGGCGTGCCGGACAACTCGGGCTGGACATCCAGCGCAAACAGCTGAAAACAATAGCGATGCACGCCATGGCCAGGCGGCGGATCGGGCGGCAGCCAGCCGGTGCGCAGGTAAGAATTGCGCCCGGTGTGATAGCCCTGGCCCGCATGGTCCGGGCTCTTCAATGCGCCTTCGGGCAGCGTGCCGTCCGCAGGCGGCAAATCGAGAACGATGGCATGCACCAGCGGATGCGGCGTCGGCGCGTCGGCATCTTCCACGATCAACAGCAGCGATGCCGTGCCGGGCGGCACGCCGAACCATTCCAGTGGCGGCGATATGCCTGCGCCATCGGCGGTGTACTGCGCCGGGATCGGCCCATGGTCGACGAATGCCAGGCTGCGCATCTGCAGCGCGGCGGTGCCGGCGCCGGCACTGATGCGATTAAAAGCAATCTGGTCCAGGCCGGCGCGCTGGTCGCGCAGCGCGTGGCCGAGCATGTCGGGAAGTTTTTCCAGCATGGCGGAGGCTCCGTGTCATCTTGGCGAATTGCCGTATTGACAAAGTAGAGCGCGACCGCCGGGTGAAGTTCCTGTCGGGCAGCCTCAGCGTCGCTGGCCGTAATAGATCGGACCGTGTCCGTTCAACACTTCGGATTGACGACGCAGATGATCAAAGCCGGTCAGCGCCGCATGGCTGTCGTGCACCGGCTTGCGCTGCGGGTTTGAGGAATCGGACAGCTCGGTGCGCACCGCCGTCTTGAAGTCTTGCGCGAATGCGGCGCGCTGTTCCTGCGAACGAAAGCACGGGCCGTTGCCGGCGACCGAGATCGATAACGTGCCGTTATCCGAATGGCTGAGTGCGCATTCGGCTTGGCAAAGCGGGGAAAGAAAAAGGAGAAGGTAAGGCAGGCAGCGACGCATGGAGTGAGGAATTTGGGCGGATTTGGTCGCCCGTATTCTAGCGCAAATGTTTCCGTAGAGAAACCACACGCCTCCTGGCTACGCCTGTACTTACATCGCCGCGCCGAGTAAAACCGGCACGTCGCTGAAGTGATAGCGGTTCTTGCCGCCACGCTTGGCGTCGTACAGCGCGCGGTCGGCGCGCGAAATCAGTTCCTCGACATCGTTGCCATCCCCCGGATAAAAAGCGATGCCGATACTGGTGCTGACGCTCACCGTTACACTGGCGACGTCGAAGGGCGTGGACAGAAAACGCAGGATTTTCGACGCCGGCCGCAGCACATCGTCGACATGGGCGATGTCCGACAGCACGATGACGAATTCATCGCCGCCGATGCGGGCCACGGTGTCTTCCTTGCGGGTGGCGCGGCGCAGACGGTCGGCGACGTTCTTCAGCAGCTCGTCGCCACAGCCATGGCCATGGGTATCGTTGACCGCCTTGAAACCATCCAGGTCCAGGTACATCACGGCCATCATGTTGTGGCCGCGGCTGGCATGCTGCATGGACTTTTCTATGCGATCGACCAACAGCCTGCGGTTCGGCAGGCCGGTGAGCGCATCGTGCAGCGCCATTTCCTTCTCCAGGCGCCCCTGCTCCGCGACTTTCTTGTACAGCAGGCGAACTTCCAGCATGTTCCGGATGCGCATCTGGAATTCGGTCATGTCATACGGCTTGGTCAGGAAGTCGCGGGCGCCGGCCTGCAATGCGGCAATCTTGAAGTTGCGGTCGCCAGTGATGGCCAGCACCGGCAGATACGAATCTTTTTCCACTTCGCGCAGTCGTTCCATCACTTCCAGGCCATTCATGCCAGGCATGTGCATGTCGAGCAGAATCAGGTCGTAACTGTTGCGCACATGCAGCGACACCACTTCGCTCGGGTCCCGGCAGGAGCTGACCTCGTTGTAGCCGGCAAGACGCAATATTTCCATCTGCATGAAAACATTGTCCTCGCAGTCGTCGACTACCAGGATTTTTGCGTTTCGAAGTTCGTCTGCAGGGATCATGCTTTGTCTGTTCTCACTGAAATTAAAGCTTTCCGGCGGGGCAAAACGGGAAAGATAACGTTATTTCATGCGGTCGTTTGTGCGCCTGACCACATAGCATGCCCGGGAACAACTAGGACATGTTTCCACAGAAAAAGTTCGTGTGTTTCCGCGTATCACGATGATTTTCATCAACGTTTGAATCGTGCTCTGGTGTGCGGCGGCGCCGGGATATCCGGGTTGGCCTGCGCTGTGTCTGCGCGGCGCGACGCTAGCAATTCCGCAACCACCTGTGCACGTGTCTTGGTTCCGGTGAATCGGATTTCGGGTATTTCGTCGCTGCCCGGTGAACGGGAATGCGGCGCTTGCGCCTGGGCAAGCGTGGCATGTTCCTGTTTCGCTTTCCGGCGTGCGATATGTTTCGCCGTGCGCGGCGGGCCGGCCGCGGCAGCTTTCGGGCGCTCACGCTCGGCCGGGGATGCCGGCAAGGCTTCCGGCGCAGCCGGCTCGGCCTGTGGCGCAAGGACGGGCGCCGCGGCCGGCGGCTGGCTTGCCGGTGTCGACAGCACCGCCGGTTCCGCGGCGGCGGTCCCGGAGCCCGAGACAGTGCTGGCCGGGGATGAAGAGGTGACAACCGTTGCAGCCCGATCCGCTGCGCGCGCCGCAGGCGCCGGCTCGGATCCGACGCCCGGCGCTGGCCGCGAAGACGTCGGGGACGCGGCAACCGCCATGTCGGCGCTGGGCAACAGCTTTGGTGTCGGCGCGGCATAGGCTTGGGCAGCCGGGGCGGGTACTGTGGCCGGCGGCGCTACGGGAGCGCCGCGCAAATCGGGCAGGACGCCGAGCATGGCGGCAATCGCCGTCATGCTGGCCAGGATCACCGCACCCGCCGCGCACAGCACCAGTGGATGGGTGCGTGCACGCGGTGCAGCGGTTGCCTCCATCCCCGCACCGGCGGCAACCGGCACCGGCAGCCATTGCACCGGCGTGGAAACCGGCGGCTCGGCAGCGCTGTCGAGCCAACGCTGCAGCGCCTTGAACAGCGCAGCGGGCGAAGCGAAAGTGCGCGCGGCGACATCGCCGATTTCCGTATTGCCATCGTCTTCGGCGATGGCGCTCCACACCGGGATAGGCATGCGCCGTATCTGCTCCGGGATCATGCGCATCGACTCGGCGATGCCGAGCGCATCAGCGCGACCGTCGAGCAGCAGCACTGCGTCGTAGGGCTGCCTGGCATGCCGTTCGAGAATGCGGTCGAACACCGCCGGCAGCGCTTCGCTGTGCGGCAGCGTGAAGCCGGCGGCGTGATGTTCCGCGTAGAGGCTGGTCCAATCGCCGAGACGCTCGCGCAATGCGGCAAGCCCGGGTGCATCGTCCGGCGCGAGCACGGCGATGCGCCGCAAGGCGAAGGGCCTCGCTTCAGTCTGCGCAAAATCGCCGATGTCCGGCATGCCGTAACGCGGATGCTGCGTCATGGTTTCCCCTCTTGTTGTTATTGATGCGCCGCGCCGGATGGTGCACTGCTGGATAGGGCACTGAGCGGCGCGATGCGAGCTTCGAAAGCCTAATGTGCAGTTTCAATTTTGCAAAGCTCGCCGCGATCTAGATTTGTTGCCGATCAGTATTTCTTCGTTTCAGTAAGCCGATCTTCGTGCCCAACGTCGTACCCACCAGCTTGCGAAAACGCGGGAAATGCGGTGCCGGCATGACACTCGCCTGTCATCGCTGGTCTTACAGGCGTATCAGGTGCTGTCCGATACAGCCGGCTTGTCCAACTGACTAAGCTTGACGCTTCGTGTCGAGAACGCGCTTGACGCGGATCGGTCCCACCGGCAAGGAGAGAACATGTTTGGAAGCAGCCGTCAGCCTGGCCTGGCCCGCCCCCGCGAGAATTCAGCGCAGCGACCGGACATGCCATGGCGTGCGCGACGCCTCTTCCCCGATGAAGAGCTCACTGCGGAAAGCACTGCGGCAAGGATGCCCTTGCCATGACGCCGCCGCCTTCCGAATCCGGCGCCCTGGATGCCGGCGCCGTGCGCAGGGGCGGCCGGGGTTCCGCCGCGCCGCATCCATTGCGACGCCTGCTCGCCTTCATGGGGCCGGGTTACCTGGTTGCCGTCGGCTACATGGACCCGGGCAATTGGGCCACCGATCTTGCCGCCGGTTCCGGCTTCGGTTACTCGCTGCTCTGGGTGGTCATGGCCTCGAGCCTGATGGCGATGCTGCTGCAAACGCTGGCGGTGCGCCTCGGCGTCGTCACCGGCATGGACCTGGCGCAGATTGGCCGCGCCAATTCCTCGCGAGGCAGCGCCATCGCGCAATGGCTGGCGTGCGAAGTCGCGATCTGCGCCTGTGATCTGGCCGAAGTCATTGGCACGGCGATCGCCCTGAAACTACTGTTCGGCGTGCCGCTGACTCTGGGCGTAGCCTTGACCGCGCTCGATGCGCTGCTGGTGCTGGTGCTGTGGCTGCAGGGCAAGGGCATGCGCTGGCTGGAAGCTTTCATCATCGCGCTCCTGACCGTCATTTTCTGCTGCTTCGGCATCATGCTGATCCTGGCGCAGCCCGAGTGGAGCGCGGTTGCCGGCGGCCTGGTGCCGGCGCCCACGGCGCTGGCGCACCCGGAAATGTTGTATCTGGCCACCGGCATCATCGGAGCGACCGTGATGCCGCATAACCTGTATCTGCATTCCTCGATCGTGCAAAGACGCGGCAACCGCGGCACCGGCGCAGGCAAGCGCGAAGCGCTGAAATTCGCGACTGCCGATGTCATCATCGCCCTCGTGTTCGCCTTCCTCGTCAATGCCGCGATCCTCATCGTCTCCAGCGCGGTCTTCCATGCCCGTGGCCATACCGACGTCGTTGAAATCGCCGATGCGCACCGTCTGCTCGCGCCGCTACTGGGCAGCGGCGCGGCCAGTTTCCTGTTCGCGCTGGCGCTGCTGGCCTCAGGACAAAGCTCGACGCTGACGGCCACGATGGCAGGGCAGATCGTGATGGAAGGCTTTCTGCGCCTGAAGATGACGGTCTGGAAGCGACGCCTGTTGACGCGCAGCCTCGCCATCGTGCCGGCGCTGGCAGCAGCCTTCTGGTATGGCGAGACCGGCGTGAGCCGCATGCTCGTCGCCAGCCAGGTGATTCTCAGCCTGCAACTGCCATTCGCGATGGTGCCGCTGATCCGCTACACCAGCAGCCGCCGGCACATGGGTGCGTTTGCCAATCCGCGCTGGATGGCATGGACAGCGGGCGTCATCGCCGCGCTTTTGATCGGCATGAACGTGATGCTACTGCTGCGGCTGCTGCAGGACTGAGGCGGTCCAACGGAACCGCCAGCGGCGCGGCGCTCTCTAAACGTCGGTGATCGTTCGCTGCGAACAGCACGGGGGAGCGGCGAAACGATGGCCTGCGGATGGCGCGGTGCCGATGTGGATGTCCACAGTTGTCGCTGGAATGACCGCTTGTCACAATCCGCGCTCGTTAAAAACGGATGCATTCGCCGATCAAAGAACAGCATCGCCTGCTGTATCGGGATGACCGGCAATGCTATCGATAACCACGCATGGGCGGTCAGGATGACACGGAAACCTCTCTACAAATCGCTTTACATTCAGGTGCTATGCGCCATTTTGATCGGCGTACTGATCGGGCACTTCTATCCCGAAACCGGCGCAGCGATGAAGCCGCTCGGCGATGGCTTCGTCAAGCTGATCAAGATGATCATTGCCCCGGTGATTTTCTGCACCGTGGTGCTCGGCATCGCCGGCATGGAAGACATGAAGAAGGTCGGCAAGACCGGCGGCCTGGCGCTGCTGTACTTTGAAATCTTCAGCACCATTGCGCTGGTTATCGGCCTGGTGATCGTCAACGTGCTCAAGCCCGGGGCCGGCATGCATGTAGACCCGGCGGCAATCGACACCAAGAGCATCGCGGCTTACACCGCGCCGGGCAAGATGCAAGGCACGGTCGACTTCCTGCTGGGCATCATTCCGAGCAGCATGGTCGATGCTTTCGCCAAGGGCGAAATCCTGCAGGTGCTGCTGATTGCGATCCTGTTCGGTTTCGCGCTGCATCGCTTCGGCGGCCGCGGCACGCTGGTGTTCGATTTCATTGAAAAGTTTTCGCATGTGCTGTTCGGCATCGTCGGCATCATCATGAAGGCCGCGCCGATCGGCGCCTTCGGCGCGATGGCATTCACCATCGGCAAATATGGCGTCGGTTCGCTGCTGTCGCTGGGCAAGCTGATGGGCGCCTTCTACATGACCTGCCTGTTGTTCGTCTTCGTCGTGCTCGGCCTGGTGGCGCGTTTCCACGGTTTCTCGATCTGGAAATTCGTGCGCTACATCCGCGAGGAATTGCTGATCGTGCTCGGCACCTCGTCCTCGGAATCGGTGCTGCCGCGCATGATGGCCAAGATGGAAAACGCCGGCGTGAAGAAGTCGGTGGTGGGTCTGGTAATTCCGACCGGCTACTCCTTCAACCTTGATGGCACCTCGATCTACCTGACCATGGCCGCGGTGTTCATCGCCCAGGCGACCGACACGCCGATGACGCTGACCCAGCAATTGACCCTGCTCGCGGTGCTGCTCCTGACGTCCAAGGGCGCAGCTGGCGTGACCGGCAGCGGCTTCATCGTGCTGGCCGCCACGCTGTCGGCGGTGGGCGGCGTGCCGGTGGCCGGTCTGGCGCTGATACTCGGCATCGACCGTTTCATGTCCGAAGCGCGTGCGCTGACCAATCTGGTCGGCAATGGCGTGGCTACCATCGTGGTCGGCAAGTGGAACAACGAGGTCGACATGGAGCGCCTGCGCATGGCGCTGAACAATGAGACGCCAGCCGAAGCGGACGAGCCGGAAAAGGTGCTCGATCTGAGCGAAGCGCACATGCCACAGTCCCATTGATTGCTGCATCAATCATCCCGAAAGGCGGCCTTGGCCGCCTTTTTTCTTGTGCGATTCCCATCACTGTTGCGCTGCGATTCGCTTCACTGTTTGCAATCAAGCCATGCCGAACGGCCGGCAAATAAAATCGAATTACCTTATTTGGGCGATGAACGCCTTCGGTTTTTCCTTCTATTTCAAAGGCGACACGTGAAAAAAATTGCTGTGATCGGCGCGGGCTTTTCCGGGGCGGTGATTGCCCATGAAGCCGCCAAGGCTGGCTACCAGCTCGATGTTTTCGATGCCCGCTCCCATGTGGCGGGCAATTGCCATACCGAGCGCGATGAAGCGACCAATGTGATGGTGCATGCCTACGGGCCGCACATCTTCCATACCAGCAACGAGAAGGTATGGAATTACGTGCAACAGTTCGATGAATTCATGCCTTTCGTGAATCGGGTCAAGACAGTCACCCGCGGCCGGGTGTTCAGCCTGCCGATCAATCTGCTGACGATCAACCAGTTCTTCGGCAAGACATTCAATCCGCGCGAGGCCGAAACCTTCATGGCGTCGGTCGGCGATGCCAGCATCACCGATCCGCAGACTTTCGAAGAACAGGCGCTGCGCTTCGTCGGTCGCGAACTGTACGAAGCCTTCTTCAAGGGCTACACCACCAAGCAGTGGGGCATGCATCCGTCGCAGCTGCCGGCATCGATCCTGAAGCGCCTGCCGGTGCGTTTCAACTACGACGACAACTACTACCCCAGCACCTACCAGGGCATGCCGCGCCACGGCTACACCCACATCGTGCAAAAGATGCTCGACCATCCGAACATCCAGGTGCACCTGAACACGAAGATCAGCAGGACCGAAGCGGGCGGTTACGACCACGTGTTCTACAGCGGCCCGATCGATGCCTGGTTCGGCTACAGCGAAGGCCGCCTCGGCTATCGCACCCTGGATTTCCACGCCGAGCGGCATGAAGGCGATTACCAGGGCAATGCGGTGATCAATTACGGCGACGAGGAAGTGCCTTATACCCGCATTTCCGAGCACAAGCATTTCTCGCCGTGGGAGCGCCACGAGAAGACGCTGATCTTCAAGGAATACAGCCGCTACTGCGAAGAGAACGACACGCCGTATTACCCGATCCGGCTGGCCAATGAAAAGTCGCAATTGCGCCAGTACATCGAGATGGCCAAGCGCGAAAGCGGCATTACTTTCGTCGGCAGGCTCGGCACCTACCGTTATCTCGACATGCACATCACCATCGCCGAGGCGCTGGACGTGGCCGAGCGCTTCATTGCCGGCGCATCGACCGGCGAAACCATGCCCGCCTTCCTCGTTGATCCGCTCGGCTAAGCGGCCTCGTTAGCGCCGACCCGCCTCGCGCAGGCGGCGGCGCTGTTCCATTTCTTCGCACTCCACCACCTCCGCCTGCCGGCGCTGCGCCGGAAAGGCCATCACGCCATCGGCAGTCATCGCCGAATAGGCCGGCAACTCGGTTTCCGCAGGAGTGCTGCGCCGCTTGCTTGGGTCCAGCCGCAAAATTTGGCAACTCATGGAAAGTCCAGGGAAGTAAGGAATTTTCAGTATAGGTGCCGACAATCGCACGGTATGTGACATTTTGTATCGCGGCCCTGCAATAGCCTCAGCCTGAACCCGCACTGTTTCGGGGTTACCCATGCCTTGAAGCGACAACCGAACACATCCCGCAGGTGCTTCACGCTTTCCACCGGTTGGCTTCACCCCTCCCTCTTTTCGAGCCTGGAGCCTTCCCATGGTGAAAACCATCCTGTTCGTGTTGTCCCTGGTTTGTCTGTTCTCTCATCCCATTGCCCATGCGCAGACGCCGGCCGCCGAAGTGGCGCGTCAGGCCGATGTGCTGCAGCGGCAGAGCGAGGAACGCATCCAGCGCGACATCGACCAGGCCATACGCGAGCGTCCCGCCCCGCAAGTCGCGCCAGTCATTCCCACGCCGCGCGTGGATGCTTCCGCCGCCGGACCTTCCTGCCATCAGATCGACAGCATCGATATTCAGGGCGCGCCGCATCTCTCGGCGAAGGCGCGCGAGGATATCGGCAGGCGCTACGCGCAGCGCTGCCTGGGCGTAGCGGAGATCGAAGCCATCCTCGCGGAGATCACCCGGGATTACATCGAACGCGGCTACATCACCACCCGCGCTTACCTGCCGTCTCAGGATTTGTCGCGGGGCCGGCTGGAAATCCTGGTGGTCGAAGGCGTGATAGGAACGATTGAATTGCGCGATGGCGGCACGGGCAGCATCCGGCCGGGACTGGTGTTCCCGGCCGAAGGCGAATTGCTGAACCTGCGCGACTTCGAGCAGGGCATCGAGCAACTCAATCGGCTTTCCTCGAACAATGTGCAGCTCGACATCCAGCCCGGCGACGCGCCTGGATCGAGCCGGGTGCTGATCATCAATGAGCCGACGCGGCCGCTGCATGCCATGATCGGCGCCGACAACTACGGCTCGGACAGCACCGGCCGCAACCAGTTGTCCTTCAGCCTGTCCGCCGACCGCCTGCTCGGCTTGAACGAGCTGATGATTTACACCCATCGCCGCTCGCAACCCTATGACTCGCAGCGCCGCGCATCCAGCGCCGACAGTTTCAGCTTCCTGCTGCCGCTCGGTTATTCCACGCTGAGCGCCTCGGTCTTCGCCTCCCGCTATGCCACCGGGGTGACCACGCCCAACGGCACGCCGCTGCGCTTTCATGGCGACAGCGATGGCTACAACCTGAGGCTGCAGCGCGTGGTGTATCGCGACGGCGGCACGCGCGCCGTGCTCTCGACCGGGCTGGCCGGCAAATCCAGCCGCAATTATCTCGAGGATGAATTGCTCGGCGTCTCCAGCCGCCGGCTCACGCTGTTCGATGTCGAAGCCAGCGCCAGCGCCCGTGTGGCCGGCGGCGCGGCCAGCGGCGCGCTGGCCTATGTGCGCGGCCTGTCGATGCTGGGCGCGCTGCGCGACGCAGCCGACCTGCCAGGCGACGCGCCGCACGCGCAATTCGGCAAGCTGCACTACGAGTTTTCCTGGTTCCGCCCGCTGCAGCTCGGCAGCGTCAACGCGGAATTCTCCACGCAGTGGAGCGGCCAGTGGACGCGCCAGGCGCTGTACGGCAGCGAGCAGCAATTGATCGGCGGCGTCTACAGCGTGCGCGGCTTTTCCAAAAGTACGCTGTCGGGCGACAGCGGCTGGTATGCGCGCAATGAAATCGCGTGGCGCCCGACACTGGAGGCCGCCGGCCAGCTCTTGCCGCTGCGGCTGTATGCCGGTTTCGATCTTGGTGCAGTCAGCAATCAGGCTGCCGGCGTGCCCGGCGGCCACTTGCGCGGCGTGGCGCTCGGCGTTGCCGGCAGCATGCGGCGCCTTTCCTTCGATTTCTTCCATGCGCGCGCGTTGTCGCAACCGGACTTCCTGCCGCGCGAGGGTAGCCAGACCTGGCTGCGCCTGAACCTTGCCATTTGAGCTTTACGAGGAACTTTCATCATGAACCGACATGCCAGCATGAATCGCAGCTTTCGCCTGATCTGGAGCGCCGCGCGCGGCGCGTATCTGGTCGCCCCGGAAACCGCACGCGCCGGCGGCCGGGCGTCGCGCGCCATCCTTGCCGCGGCAACGCTTCTGACCGCCGGTCTGACGCAGGCGCAGGTCACCCCGGTGCCCGGAAATGCAGGCGTTGCGAACGCAGCCAATGGCGTGCCGGTGGTGAACATCGTCAACCCGAACGGCGCCGGGCTATCGCATAACCGCTACGACGGCTACAACGTCGATGCGCGCGGGCTGGTGCTCAACAATGGCATGCAGCAAAGCGTCACCAGCCTGGCCGGCGCAGTCGCGGCCAATCCGAATCTCAATGCTTCCGCGCGGGTGATCCTGAACGAAGTCGTATCGCCGAACCGCAGCACGCTTGCCGGCTTCACCGAAGTCGACGGCGTGAAGGCCGACGTGGTCGTCGCCAATCCGTATGGCATTACCTGCGCCGGCTGCGGCTTTCTCAACACCGACCGCGTCACCCTCAGCACCGGCATGCCCAACTTCGGCGCCGATGGCAGCCTGACCGGTTTTCGCGTCAGCAGCGGCGATGTGCTGATCCGTGGCGACGGCCTGAACGCCAGCGCGCAGCAACTGCTCGACATCGTCACCCGCTCGGTGCGCATCGATGGCGCGGTTCATGCTTCAGACAGCGGCAGCATCGGCATCGTCACCGGAGGCAATGCGTGGGATTACGCGAGCCGGGAAGTCACCGGCAGGACCGTGCCGCAGGGTGCCGCGCCGGGCTATGCAATCGATACCAGCGCGCTAGGCGGCATGTACGCCGGACGCATCCGCCTGACCGCCACCGAAGCCGGCGTCGGCGTGCGCATGCTCGGCGAAGCCGCGGCGCGCGTGGATGATATTCGTATCGATGCGGCTGGTGGTGTCGAACTGCTTGGCAAGCTGGCTGCCGCGCGCGACATCGCTATTGCGCGCACAGCTGACGCGGCGCCGATTGCCTTGAGCAATGGAGGAGAAGTCCTGGCGTCCGGTCGCTTCTCCTTTGATGGCGGCACACTGGTAAACAGGGGATGGATCCAGGGCAGCGGCGTCACGGTACGCGCTTCGACCGCCTTCGCGAACAATCCCTCCGGCACCCTGCTCAGCACCGATACCGGCAGCGATGTCGTCATCGATGCAGCCGGTTTCAACAATGGCGGCAAGTTGCAGTCTGCGGGAGCATTGCGCGTGACGACTCCCGGCGACCTGATCAATCGCGGCACGATGCTCGCGCTGGATCCGAGCGGACGTGGCAGCCTGCTCGGCGCAGCGAACCTGCAGAACATCGGCACGATCTCCATGCTCGGCAGCAGCGGCATCAACCTAGCGTATGGGCTGGACAACAGCGGCTTGCTGCAGGGCCAGAACATGGCACTGGACATTGGATCGACGCTCACCAACCGCGGACGCCTTTTCGCCGAAGGGGCTCTGCACGTGCGGGGCGCTTCCGCCCAGGTGGACAATACCGGCCGCATCGAAGCCGCCGGCGATTTGACGCTCGGCGAAGCCAATGTCGCGCTTGGCAAGATCAGCAATGGCGCTGGCGCAACGCTGCTCGGTCGCAGCCTGCAATTCAAAGTCAGCGGACTGGACAACGCCGGCCTGATCCAGGGCAATGCCGGCGTAGACATCGCCGCTAGCGGTGCGTTCGCCAACGCGGCTAGCGGCCGCCTGCTGCAAACCGGTGCCGATGCGGCGTTGCGCATCGCGGCTAGGCGCGTGGACAACGCCGGCGAAGTGCTGTCCGCCGGAAGCCTCGGCGCCCAAGCGGCCGAGGATCTGATCAATCAGGGAACAATGCAGGCCAATGGCACGCTTTCCGCCATTGCCGGGGCTGTCCTCGACAACGATGGCCCCGATGCGCAAATGATTTCCACCGGCGGCGATGTCGCGCTGCAAGCTGTGATCGTCGAAAACAATGGCCGCCTGCAAGCGGCTCGCCATATCGACGCCAAGGCGACTCGCAGCGTCTTGAACACCGGCGTGATCATGAATCAGTTGACCTCGAGCGATCTGACGCTCGCCGGCGCCTCCTTCGACAATACCGGAACGATACAGTCCGCCGGTGCAGCCAACCTCGCGGCCAATGCGGGAGTACTGACCAATCGCGGCATGATTACGATCGAGGGCGAGCTTGGCATGTACGCCGGTGAGGCAATCCAGAACCTTGGCGCTGGCAGCGGCATCCAGAGCGGCGGCACGATGCGCATTGCGGGCAGCAACGACTTCGCCCTGCGCAATGAAGGACGGATTCAGGCGGGGGCGTTGCTCGACATCGGCGACGGCAGCCTGGGTACGCTCGCCAACGAAAGAGAAGGGGTGCTGCTGGGCGATGAACTGAACATCGCCGGCGACGACATCGACAATCGCGGCAGCATGGGTGCGCGCAGGAAGGCGCAAATCCGGGCGAAGACGCTTGCCAACAGCGGCCAGAATGCCAGGATCGTGGCGGGCGACACACGCATCGCCGCCTCGGGCGCGGTGAGCAATGAAGGCGCGATCCATGGCGATGCCGGTCTCGAAGTCAAGGCCAGCGGTATTGCCAACCGGCGCACCGGCGGCATGTCTTCGCAAGGCGATACGAACCTGGAAGCCGCGCGCGATGGCATCGCCAACGAAGGCGCGCTGTACGCCGGCGGCACGCTGCGCGCAAAGGCGGCGCAAACCGTAAGCAATGGCGCCGACGCCACCATGGATGCCCGCGACATCGCCATTGACAGCGCGCGCTTCGTCAACCGCGGCTCGGTGGATGCCAAGCGCGATATCGCGATTCGCACCAGCGAGTCTTTTGCCAATCTTCCGATCGGTGACATGCCGGAAATCGTGCGCGACGTCTCTACCAGTGAGGCCAAGGAAATCTCGTACGCCAAGAAATACAACAGCGGCGATCCGCTCGGCGCCTTTGGTTATACCGAAGAGCGCGTCTACGAGGTTGTCAGGACGGTGACCGAAGAGCTCGTTGGCAAGGCGTCGCCTCAAGGGAAAATCATTGCTGGCAACAAGCTCGACATCGACTATGGCAAGAGTGGTGAAAACCGGGCCGGGATACTGTCAGCGCGGGAAATGCGCATCGGCAGCGGCGCGAAGGATGCGCAGGCTTTCGTGAACCAGGACCTGCATGTCGAGAAGACCGAGTCGGTGCTGCGTTACAAGGTGGTCCATACATTCAAGAATGTCTGGCGCGAAGAGCATGACTACACCTATTACTACCCGACCAGCGATGCAGAGGCGCTCGATGCGACCGGCAAATCGTTCAGCGGCGTGACGAAGAACAATTCTGCGCCCGTGGATCGGGGGTACTGGCGCGAAACCCAGCGCGAAACCGTGGGCGGCGTCGACTCCGGCATTTATGCCGGCAAGCTCGACTTCAAGGGCGGCACACTGCGCAACCAGGGTTCGCCTTACCAGGCCAAGGTCAAGGCGATCGACGCTCGGCAACTTGCCGCGGTCAGCGCCGCTTCGCAGAAGAGCGTGGAAGGCGTGGCCATGAACGGCGCCGGCGCTGCCGCAATCGGCGGGCTTGCGCTGATCAAGATTGCGTTGCCGACCAATCCGAATGGCTATTTCGTGAAGACCCGCACGCCCGGAGCGCGCTATCTGATCGAAACCAATCCGCTGTTCGTCCATGGCAGCGGCGGCGCGACAAAGCCGGAAACGCCGGCTGGCATCAGTCCCGCCGCGCCGGCCGCTCGCCCGAGCGAGAGCGGCGCCGAGCCGAAGCGG
Organism: Noviherbaspirillum pedocola; assembly: GCF_016632335.1. Classification (GTDB taxonomy): domain Bacteria; phylum Pseudomonadota; class Gammaproteobacteria; order Burkholderiales; family Burkholderiaceae_D; genus Noviherbaspirillum_A; species Noviherbaspirillum_A pedocola. Next base: position 38,878 of record NZ_JAEPBG010000008.1, on the reverse strand, counting down.
GGCGCCGACGCCGCGCAGCAAACGCGCAATGCCGCAGCCAACGGCGTTGGTCCATCCGACAGCCGTGCCGTCATCGACGTCGATGCTGGCGGCTCTGACTACCTGGTGCAGCAGCTGGGGCAGGACCCGAACGCATTGACGCTGCGCCTGGGCGACGCGAACTATGAACAGCGCCTGATCCGTGAGCAGCTCGTGGCCGAGACCGGCAGGAACCTGCTGCAGGGGCAGGGCAGCGAGTCCGCGCAATTCCAGCAGTTGATGGACCGGGCGGCAGAGCAGGCTTCGGCAATGGGCTTGCGCCTGGGCCTGGCATTGACCCGCGATCAGGCCGCCAAACTGAAGCACGACATGCTGTGGCTGGTGGAGCAAAATGTCGAAGGTCATCGTGTGCTCGTGCCCGTGGTTTATCTGTCGCAGGCGACAAAGGACAGCATTGTCAAAGGCGCAGTCATCGCCGCCGACGACATGCGCATCAACGCCACCGCGCTGGAAAACCGCGGCGGCACGATACAGGGCGGCAAGCTCGACATCAGCGCGCAGAACGATGTGAAGAATCTCAGCGGCCAGATTCGCGGACGCGAGGTCAGCGTCGCTTCGCGCGCCGGCAGCGTGATCAACGACAGCGCCGTCGATGCGGATCGCGGCACGGTCGGCAAGCGCGCCGCGATCGTCAGCGATGCCGGCCTTGCCATCACCGCCGCGCGCAATGTGCAGGCGCGCGGCGCGGATGTCGCCGCCGGCGGCGATGCGACGATCCGGGCCGGCGAGCGCGTGGATATCGGCGCGGCCACGCGCGTGGAACAGCGGGTCGTGACCAAAGAGGAAAGCGGCCGCACCAGCAAGACCAGCACCGAGGTGACCACCACGCGCGCTGCCGAGGGCGCGGAGGTCGTCGCTGGCGGCAAGCTCGACATCGCCGCCGGCCGGGAGATCGCCGTCACCGGCTCGTCGGTGTCAGCGCAAAAGGATGTGTCGCTCGAAGCCGGCGAACGCATCCGCGTGGATGGCGCGCGCGATGTCACGAACAGGACCAGCACCGAGATCGAAACCGGCAAGGGTGTCGGCGGCGGCGTGTACGGCACCCGGCGCACCGACGAACGCGAGGACATCGATCGCAATGCCGCATCCGATATCAAGGCTGGCGGCAATCTGTCGGCCAGCGCCGGCAGCGCAGTGCTCGTGCGCGGCTCGACGCTTGCAGCCGGGGGCGACATGGCGCTGGCGGCGGACGCGGTGCGCATCGAAGCCGGCGAAGACCGCGAGCGCCGATCCACAACGACCCAGACCACGACCTTCCTCAAGACTGATTCCAGCTCGGAGACCAGCACCAATGCCAAGGCGCAGGCGGCGGCCTCGAGCGAAGGACTAAGCGTCGACAAGCGCAGCCGCGACATCGATGGCAAGACCGTAGCCAGCGAAACCGCGACCCGCAAGCGCAGTGGCAGCGCTTCCACGGAAATCGAAGCCGGCAAGGACGCCAAGCCCGATCCGAAGCGCAAGAAAGCCGATGAGCAAAGCGAAAGCACAACGAACACCCAGACGCGCGGCGCTCTGACCGACGATCGCGGCAGGCGCGTCGTCAATGCCAGCGACAAGCAGGACAGCAATCGCAGCAGCCGCTATGACGACGGCAGCGCCAACCGCCGGGCCAGCGCCAGCGCGTCCAGCCGCGAAGACAGCGTCGTGACGCAAGGCGACATGAACGCGCAGGGAAGTCGCGGGGCGCGCGAGCTTTCCGGGGAAGGCAAGGCCTCGGCATCGGCGTCGGCAAGCGCCTCGGCCGATGCGCGCGGCAAGGCTGGCGTGGCCATTGTCGAATCCAGCACGCACACCGAGCGGAGCGACGAGCGCCGCGCTGCAGCCGCGACGCTGGACGCAGGTGGCGCGTTGAAGATCAGCGGCCGCAAGGCAGTGGTGCTGCAGGGTGCGCAAATCGATGCTGGCGGCAATGCCGACATCAGCGGGGGCCGCGTCGATGTGCTTGCCGCGCGCAACGAGAAGACCGAAAGCAGCAGCAGCACGGTGGTCGGCGCCGGCTTTTTCATCGACTCGAAGAACAATGCTTCGGCCAGCGCCTCGGCCAAGGCCAGCGCCGAGGGCAGCGGCGAATTCTCGGTTCGGGAAGCCGCAGGAACCAGTCAGGCGCCGGACCGCGTGTCGGCCAAAGGCGCCGGCAAGGTTGCGGCCAGCGCCGATGCCAAGGCGGCGACAAGCTCGAACAACAACGTCGACCTCGTGCGCGCAGAAACCGAAGACGCCTCGTCGACCGAAATCACCCATCAGGCCAGCGCTATCCGCTCGGGCGGCGTGCTCGCCGTGCGTTCCACCGGCGCGCTGGCGGTCGAGGGCTCCGAGCTGTCGGGCGAGAAAGGGGTCGCGCTGTCGGCCAAGGACATGCAGTTCCGCGCTGCCCAGGACAGCAAGACCACGAGCACGCGCACAAGCCATACCACCGGCGGCCTGTACCTGGATGCCGGCGCCAATGCCGCCGCCAGCGCTTCGGTGGATGCATCGGGACGCACCGGCGTTTCGGCGGGCGACCATGGCGCGCTCAATCAGGATTCGCTGCATGCCGGCGCCAGCGGCGAACTCTCCGCGAAGGCCAGCGCCTCGGCCGAGGCCAAGGCTGGCGCGGGGCTGCAATTCCAGCGCGAGACCGCGGGCGAAGACAAGAGTTCGACGACGGCAAAGGTGACGACGATTCGTTCCGGTTCCGGCGACATCGAGCGCAATGCCGAGGGCCGCATACTCGACGTTGGCACGAGCATCGACGCGGCTGGCGATTTCCGCCAGCGCGCGCAGACCATCGAGAGCCGGGCCGCGGCCAACACCGAGTCCGGCACGACGAACTCCGGCAGCGACGCCGGCAAGCTCGGCGCTTATGCCAAGGCCGGGGCGGGCGCATCGGCTTCCGCCAGTTTCAGCGGCGCTGCTGGCGCCGGCTACACCGGCAACCAGCGCACGGGCGAGCAGTCCGTGGATACCCAGGTCAATGCCAACGCCAGCGTCGGCGGGGAAGCGCAATACCAGCACAAGGAAGGGAACAAGCTCGATACTTCCAGCACCGCCGTGGTGTCCAGCGTCAAGGCCGGCGGCCGCGTCACGAGCGTCTCCACCGGGACGACCACACTGGAAGGCACGAAGATCAGCGGGCGTGGCGTAGAGCTCGAAGCCGCTACGCTCGATGCGCGCGCTGCGGCCAATACCAGGAGCAGCAGCGAGACGAGTATCGATGGCCAGGGCAAGATCAATGCCGGCGCCAATGTCGGCACCGATGGCGCAGCTTCCGGGGCCATATCGGGCAGCTTCGAGAAGAACAGCAAGGGCAGCAGCGCTTCGGAGGCGGTGGTGGCCAGCATTACGGCAAAGAACGACCTGACGATACGCACCGGCGGCGACGCCCGGCTGGAGGGCACGAAGCTGAATGCTGGCGGCGATGCCCGCCTGGACGTCGGCGGCAAGCTCGATGCCGTGGCCGCGCGCAGCACAACGTCGAAGGACACGGAGAAAATCCGCGCTGCCGCATCGGTCTCATCGGTTGAGGCCGATGGCAAGAAAGGCGCGGGGCTGGAAGGCGAGTATGCGAAGACGAGCGAAGCGAGCAGCAAGGCGATGACGGTGGATATCGCCTCCGGCGGCAATCTCGCCATCGCCACCGGCGGCGATGCGCGGCTGGAGGGCGCGCAGCTCAAGGCTGGCGGCAATACCGACCTCGACGTGAAAGGCAAGCTCAAGGTCGATGCCGCGCGTGACACCGCCAGCAGCGAGTCCATCAGCGCCAGCGGCAAGCTCAAGCTCGGCATGGAAAGCGCCACGGACGAGAAAAAGAGGGAGCAGAACGACAAGAAGAGCTTCAGCCTGGACGCGAAAGGGAAATATGCGAAGACCGACAGCGATACCGCGGTGACTGCGACGATGCAATCCGGCGGCAATCTGCGCGTGCGCGCCGGCGGTGATGCCGAACTAGAAGGCGCCGACCTGCGCGCCGGCGGCAAGGCCGACGTAGCGGCGGGACGCGACCTGCAGATCCGGGCGGCGCAGGACAACAGCACTTCCACCGAAGTCTCGGGCGACCTGAAGCTATCCACGAGCCGCAAGACGACGTCCGCGCTGGACGACAAAGGCCAGGCGACGCCGGGCAATGTCGCCGATGGCAACAAGCAGATCCTGAATCTGTCCGGCGACTATGCAACCAGCTCGACCCGGCGTGGCGGCACGATACACGGTGGCAGCGTGGACATGGCTGCCGGGCGTGACCTGGGCATGGAAGGCGGCGCGGTGAAGGCGCAAGGGGAGGTGGGCATGGTCGCCGGGCGCAATCTGACGCTGGATGCGGCCAAGAGCACCGAGAATTCCATCGGCGGCTCGCTCAATGGCAAGCGCGTCGTCGACGACAACACGATCAAGACCGACAAGAACGAAAGCTCGACCAAGGCCGGCGCAGCGGTGCGCGGCGGCTTCAATGAGGGCTACGAAGGCACGGCGCTGACCGGCGAGCGCGTCCGGCTGCAGTCTGGCGGCAAGACCGCGATGACCAACACCGAAATCCGTGCCGAACGCGGCGGCGTCATCGATGCGGGAAGCGGCGTGGAAAGGGCGACGAAGCAGGACCGTGGCCAGACCCTGAACCTGAGCGCCTCGGGCAGTTCGAAAACCGGCGGCACGCCGCAGGCCAAAGAGGCGAAGCCGGAATGGACCGCGGCCAAGCCGACAACGGATGCCAAGCCCGCGGATGCCAAGCCGGGTCCCGTCATCGGCGCGACGCGCAAGGTCGCCGAGAAGAAACCCGTGATCGGTCAGGCGCGTGGGCAAGCCGCGGCGAAGAAAGCCGAGGCGAAAACGACTGACGCAAAGAAGGCTGAGGCAAAGAAGGCTGAGACGAAGACGACCGAGCTGAAGACGGATGAGGCGAAGAAGGCCGCCCTGCCCGGTACGACGGCGACCGAAGGCGCGCGGCGGGACAAAGATGGCGTGCCGATGCCCACGCCGCAGGACAAGGCCAGGAGCGCGGCAGCCCCCGGGCCTGCGCCTGCGCCCTGAGGCCCGCTCAGAACTTCGGTATGCGCAGCGTCTTGCTGATCATCAGGCTGCCCGACAGCACGAACAGCAGCGCCAGCGGATGCAGCGTCCACGGGCCGATCTGCCAGACGCCGCCGACGATGTCCGGGCCGATGCGCCCGACCCAGGCGGCGATGGCGAGGATGGCAGTCAGGGCCACCGAAGTTGGAATCGGCGTGCCTTCGAAATAGGCGACCTTCTCGCCGCCGCCGGACAGGCTTTCCGCAGTGACATTGAAGCGCGCCAGGCGGCTCACGCCGCAGCAGACGAAATAGGCCAGCGCCGCCGCATCCCAGCCGCCGCGCAGGCCGGCGGCAAAAGCCAGCGCCGCCGGCGCCACGCCGAAGGAAATCACGTCGGCCAGCGAATCGAGTTCGCGCCCAAGCGCCGAATGCTGGTGGCGCCAGCGCGCGATGCGCCCGTCCAGCACGTCGAAGATCAGCGCTGCCGGCGCCATCGCCACCGACCAGTAGAAATGCCGCATCTCGCCGCTGACCAGGTACAGCATGGCCAGGAATACTGCGACCACGCCGCAGGCGGCATTGGCCAGCGTGCAGAAATCCGCCAGGTGAAAGCCGCGGATCATCGAGAAATGACGGGGAGGGGGGCCGTTGGTATGCATGGGTCGAGTGTAGCAAGCGGGATCAGGGGCGCATGACGATGGCGTCAAGCCTTATACCAATCCCGACCCATAACGCACCATGAAACCGCGTCTTTTTCCGCATGGCGGCGTTGCGCTCGTCGTGAATAGCCCTTAGCTATTCACTCCTCCCGCGCCTGCAGCGCGCACACTGGCTTGCAAGCCAGTGCCGCTGCGCCGGCGAGCGGCATGCCGCTCGAAACCCCGCCTCCGCCCTTGCCACGCGAAAAAATCCATCGGTTTCATTTGGTACGTTACGGGTCGGGATTGGTATCAGTCACTCGGCGGATGCACTTCCGGCGTTTCCGAAAACAGATCCCAGGCGGCAATGAACAGCGCCGCCACCGCCGGGCCGATCACGAAGCCGTTCAGGCCGAAGACCGCGATGCCGCCGAGCGTGGAGATCAGCACCACGTAATCGGGCATCTGCGTGTCCTTGCCGACCAGAATCGGCCGCAGCAGATTGTCCACCAGGCCGATGACGAGCACGCCGAACAGAATCAGCGTCACGCCTTTCCACACCGGCCCGGCGGCCAGGAAGTACAGCGCCACCGGTGCCCAGACCAGTCCGGCGCCGACCGCGGGCAGCAGCGACAGAAAGGTCATTAGCGCGCCCCACAGCAGCGCGCCCTGGATGCCGAGGAACCAGAACATCAGTCCGCCAAGCAAGCCCTGCGCACCGGCGACCGCGATATTGCCCTTTACCGTGGCGCGGATGACGGTGGTGAATTTCGAGAACAGGTGGCGCTTGTGATGGGTCGATAGCGGGATCGCATCGCGAATGCGCGCGGCCAGCATCGCGCCGTCGCGCAGCAGGAAGAACAGCAGGTACAGCATGATGCCGAAGCTGATCAGGAACTGAAAGGTATTCTGGCCGATGTTGAGCACCTGGCCGGCGATATGCTGGCTGGCTTCGGTGGCGCCGGTCGACAGCCGCTGCCGCAGCGATTCCAGGTTCAGCAGGTCAAAGCGGTCGAGCACATTGCCCAGCCATGGCGGCAGCGCGCCGACCACCTGCTGGAACAGCGCGCCGGCATCGATCTGGCCCGAGCGCACCTGAACATAGAGCTGCGTGACTTCCTGCGCCAGCGCGGTGGCGATGAAAGTTACCGGCAGGATGACGATGAACAGCACGATGGCCAGCGTCAGGATCGCGGCCAGGTTGCGTCGCTTGGGCATGCGCGCGGCGAAACGCCGGTACAGCGGCGCGAACAGGATGGCCAGCACCGTGCCCCAGAACACGGCGCCATAGAACGGCAGCAGAACCCAGAAGAAGGCGAGCGATACCGCGATCAACAGAACGAGAAAGGTTTTCTGCTGCAGCTCGGGATGGTTCATGGTGCGCCTTGGAAGTGTGCCAGCGCGGCATTATGCCAAGGCGCGACGCCGGCCGGCCGCAGGAAGCGGCAAGGGCAAGCGCACACGCAACAATTCATGCGCACACGCAAGCCGGTGGCGCATGCCTGCCGAATCTGCCCGCCTTCAGCCTGCCCCGGCGCCAGCGCACAATTGCGCCGGCGTGCGTGCCGCGTATTGCTGGATGTAGTCGTCGAAGCTGCCGCTCTGGCCGCGCTCCATGCGCTCCTGCTCGGCCAGCGTGGCGCCGGCCATGGCTTCGAAAGCCAGGCGTTCGCCGGGATGCAGCGGCCGTGCGCGGAAGTCCTCGGCATGGCGGCGGCTCTGCTCCAGGCCGAAGGCGACGAAGGAGCCGCCATGCGCGCGTATCGCTTCCAGCGCGCGTGCTGACGGCGTGGCGTCAATTTCGATCAGCTTGTCGCGCTGCGCGGCCAGGGCACGCCTGTGCTCGTCGCCGCCGGCTTCGGCATCGAGCAGTTCCGCCACCGGCGCAATCTGCTCCAGCAATTCCAATCCCCAATCGCGCAGTGCGACCGGCTGCCCCATGCGCGAGAGCATCAGGCCCGGGCGTCGGCCTTCATTGACGGCGAGGCGGAAGTTCGCGCTGTTTTCCGCGCTTTGCGCTTCGTCGGTGCGCGGACTGTCGACCAGCGCGCACCAGGTCAGGTAGGCATCGAGGAAGCGCGCGGTTTCCAGGCTGATGCCCACCGGCGAGAACGGATCCACATCCATGCAGCGCACTTCGATGTACTGCACGCCGCGCGCACACAGCGCCTCCAGCGGTCGCTCGCCGGGGCGGATCACGCGCTTGGGCCGGATCGCCGCGTAGTACTCGTTCTCGATCTGCAGCACATTGGTGTTGAGCTGCACCCATTCGCCGTCGCGGCGGGTGCCGATGTCCTGATACGGCCCGTAAGGCTGGCGCACCGCGCGCGCCAGGCCGGCCATGTATTCGTCCAGCGTGTTATACGGCGGCATCAGGCCGGCCTGCACATTGTTCTGATAGCCCAGGTCGCTCATGCGCAGGCTGGTGGCCCAGGGCAGGTAGAGCGTGTCCTGCGACAGCGTTTGCAGCGCATGCGGCTTGTCGCGCAGGAAGCCCGCGTCCAGCGCCGGCGAGGCGCCGAACAGATACATCAGCAACCAGTGGGTGCGATGGAAGGTGCGCACCGCGGCGATGTAGGACTCGCTTTGCCAGTCGCGCAGGCTGCCCGCGACGCCTTCCTCTGCCTGCAGCAGCCGCCACAGCGAATCGGCCACCGAGAAGTTGTAATGGATGCCGGCGATGCACTGCATCGCGCGGCCGTAGCGCAGCGCCAGGCCGCGTCGGTACACATGCTTGATCATGCCGATGTGCGAAGTGCCATACCAGGCGATCGGTATCTCCGGCTCGGCTGGCAGCGGGCAGGGCATCGACTGGCTCCACAGCAGTTCGCCATCGATGGCCGACACCGCGTAGCGATGGATGGCGTCGAGCCGCGCCAGGCCCTGCGCGATATCGTTTTGCGCCGGCGTGATCAGTTCCAGCAGCGACTCCGAATAATCGGTGGTGATTTCCGGATGGGTCAGCGCCGAGCCGAGCGCGCGCGCATGCGGCGTCATTGCGAGCTGGCCATTGGGCGTAATGCGCAGGGTTTCCCTTTCGATGCCGCGCAATCCGCGCGACAGCAGGGCGCGCTGCTTCGGCGCGGCGAGAATCTTCAGGCGGCGGGCCAGCAGATCTGTCATGAAACTTCCTCTCTTGTTGCTGCCCGCCTGCCGGCGGGATGAGCGGGAAGAATAGCCGAAAACCGGAATTCGAGTTCTTGTCCGCGCATGCCCTTTGCCGCACTCGCAATGGCGCCGTCGCCTGGTCGGGAATGCGCTTGTTTTTGCGGCCCGGATGGCTGCCTGCTACGGCTGGCCGTCCACCTCGCACACGCTGCAAATGGTTTCGATCAGCGTCTGCGCCGAAAGCGGTTTGGCGACATGGCCATCGAAGCCGGCGCCGTAGGCGGCGCGCTGGTCGCGCCCGGTGGCGTAGGCGGTCAGCGCAATGGCCGGCATCTGCGCGCCCTTGTCGCGGGTGCGCTTGCGGATGGCGCGCATGAGCTCGAAACCATCGACGCCGGGCATGCCGATGTCGCAGATCAGCAGGTCGAAATGGCGCGCATCCAGCAGGCGCAGCGTTTCCTGCGCCGATGCCGCCGCGGCCACCTTGGCGCCGAAACTCTCCAGCAAGGCCTTGGCCGCGTGGCGCGCGTCTTCCTCGTCGTCGACCAGGAGGATCTGCATTCCCGCCAGCGGCGTCATCGGATAGCGCTGCAGCAGCGCGCCGGTGCTGTCGCTGATCGGCTCGCCGCCGCCTTCCTGCGCTTGCGGGGCCGGCAGACGGATCGTGAAGACCGCGCCCTGGCCGATGCCGGCGCTTCTGGCTTCGATGCTGCCGCCGTGCAGCCGCACCAGGCTGGCCGCGATCGCCAAGCCCAGGCCGGCGTCGCTGCCCCCGGCCTGGGCCGGATCCTGGTGCAGCCGTTCGAACAGCCGCGGCAAGGCTTCGGGCGCCAGGCCGCAACCGGTGTCCGATACCGCGATCGTTACCGCCTCGGCTTCGCGCGTGGTGCGTATCGTGATGCGTCCGCCGGCGTCGGTGAACTTGATGGCGTTGCAGACCAGGCTCGTCAGCGCCTGGTGGATGCGGCGCTCGTCGGCTTCAATCAAGGCTGCGGGACCGGGCTCGCACTCGAGCAGCACGCCCTTTTCCTCGGCCGCCGGCTTGCTCGACAGGACCACGCTCTGCGCCAACTGCGCCGCATCGACGCGCATCAACGACAGCACGATGTTACCGCCGACGACGGCGCTGTTGTCCTGCAGATCGTCCAGGAGCGCCGCCTGCAGCTGCACATTGCGGTTGATGACGCCGGCAGCGCGCGCGGCCATGCCATCCTGCGGTCCGCGCCGCGCCAGCAGTTCGGCCCAGCCGGCGATGGCGTTGAGCGGCGTGCGCAGCTCGTGCGACAGCATCGCCAGGAAATTCTCGCGCATGCTGGCGCGGCGTTCCGCCTCCTGGCGCGCGGCGCGTTCCTGCGTCAGGGCCACCGCCGAATGCTCGGCCTGGCTGAAGCTGTCGTTGACGTTGGTGATGGTGCCGACCCAGCGCAGCGGCCGGCGCTGTTCATCGTGCAGCGCACGGCCGTCGATGCTGAACCATTCATGTCCGGCCGCGCCTTCCGTGCGCATGCGCACCTTGCAGTGCAGCGCCTCGCCGGAAATGCGGCTGCCGTTCCATGCGTTCATGAAGTTCAGCAGGTCGCCCTGGTGAATCAGCGCGGACAGCTGGTCCAGGCGGTTGATGCGCGCACGGCCAAAGACTTCGCCCCACTGCGCATTGCGGTATTCGATGGTGCCGGCGGCATCGGCCTGCCAGACGATGTGCGGCAGCGATTCGGCCAGAGTGACGAACTGCATTTCACGCATCGTCGCTGCGTTCGACAGCGATTTGCCATCGCTGGCCAGGCGCTGCAGCACGCCCTGCACCTGTGCGATCTCGTTGCCGCGGCGGCCGGCCGAGGTGCCTTCCTGCGGCGCCAGCTGCAGCGCCGAGTTCGCCAGGCGTTTCACGGGCCGCAGCATGCGCGCCGTCAGCAGCCAGGCCAGCGCTGCGGCGATCAGACCGAGCGCGAGCGCGCCGGCGAAGAAGGCGCGGCGCAGCGTCGTCGCCGGCGCCAGTGCAATCGCTACCGGCTGGCGCGCTGCAACCTTCCAGCCAAAGCCGGGGAAGCGACCCTGCGGCTGCGTGTCGGCTTGCGCGCTCAGGTATTCGCCATCGATCCAGGGAATGACGGCGCCGGACGCGCCAATCGGTTTGGCCGCCAGGCTTGCCAGCGGCGCGCCGGAAGCCAGGGTATTGCCGGCGGCCAGCACCAGCTTGCCGGCGCCGTCGGCGATCAGCAGTTCGATGCCGCGCCTGTCCTTCATCGGACCGAGCACCGCATCGCGCATGCTCGATGCCCATTGCCAGCCGATGTGGGCGAACAGCACCCGGATCACATTGCCCTTCGCATCGCGCACCGGCGCGGCCACATCGATGAAGCGCGGCGGTTCGCCGTTGAATGGCTTGGGCAGCAGTTCGGCCAGCCGGGCGGCGTCATGCACATCGCCGAAATAGATTGCCTTCCTGCCTTCCTCGAACAGCGGCCGGCCGCGCAGGTCGCCGCCTTCGAACAGCGTGCTGGTGGCGGCAACGATGCGGCCGCTCGACGCATCGGCCAGGCCCGCATAGCTGATATCCGGATGCGCGGCAATGAAGGCTTCGAGCGCGCTGCGCAGGTCTTCAGTGCGCGCAGCCGCATCGCGCAGCGGCGCGCGCTCGGCTTCGCCTTCGACATCGCGCCCGAATTCATCCATGCCCTGCGACAGGTCGCGCGCCATCTGCTGTGCCAGCGTTTCGACATTGCCCGCCGCCATCGATGACACTTCGCGCACTGCGATCGCGCCGAGCCCGGCGGCCAGCGCCAGCGCCAGCAGCAGAATCAGCGCCGACAGCGCAATACCAAGGGTGACCTGCAGGCTGGAAGCTTTTCTGGGCATGGCGGCGTGGTGACAGCAGAATGGAAGGCGGTGGACGACCGTTCGGGAACGTATGCTTACCCAATATAACGTAGCGGGTCAAGGCAAAGACCGGCCGTGTACGCCTGTGATTGCGCCGCGTTAATTCTCATCAATGGGCGATCATCGGAAACTGTTACCGTTGCGCATGCGTCCGACACGCGGACGTGATCTTCTCCATTCATGAAAGGGAGTTCCAATGAAAGCATTGATCGCTGCGCTGCTCGTCGGCGCATTTGCGCTGCCAGCGCTGGCCCAGAACGTCGACCGCAACGGTCCGACCGCCGGCGAAGCCATCAGACACGACGCCGCGGCGACCCGCGCCGCCACCGAGCGCGGCGCGCACAAGATGCGACACAAAGCGCATCGCGCCAAGGTGAAGACCAAGGCGGCAGCGCATCGGACAAGGGTGCGCGCGGAACGCTAAGCGCAAAATTACGCGCCAAGGCAGGCGCGCGGGACCGAACAGGGAAGGATGGCGAAGGCCATCCTTTTTTCATGGCGCCGTGTTCTGTTCGAACGTAAAGGTGCAACGTGCGAATGTCGGAACTGCCCGTGGCACGCCTCCTCTAATCGCGTGAAATCAGCAAGCCGACCATCTCGTCCCGCGCAGGTTTCTCCCCATCACGCCATTCACAAGGAGTCCGCCATGGCAACAATGAATCCCCATATCACCGAAAGACGCCACATCCCAGATCGTCGGGCCGGCGTCATGCACACCAGCGCGCAGCGCATGCACGCGCTGGACTGGATCGCCATGGTGTTGATGATCATCGGCGGCATCAACTGGGGCCTGGTCGGGATGATGAACATTGACCTGGTGGCCACGATCTTCGGCGAGATGACAACAGCATCGCGCGTGATCTATGCGTTAGTCGGGCTGTCGGCGCTGTACTCGATCTATACGCTGAGCAAGATGGCCGGGGACCGATATCCGCATTGATGCGGATGCCGGCCGCAACGCTAGTCCAGCGCTGATCGTTTAGCTGGCCTCCGCGCGCCGGGCCTGGAACGCGCGCCAGCCGCGCGCGCGCAAATCGCAGGCCGGGCACTGACCGCAGCCATGACCCCAGTCGTGCAGCGCGCCGCGCTCGCCGAGATAGCAAGTGTGGGTATCGACGCGGATCATCTCCACCAGCGCATCGCCGCCGAGCTCGCGCGCCATTTCCCAGGTTGCGGCCTTGTCGATCCACATCAGCGGCGTCTCGATGCGCATGTCGGTGGCCATGCCGAGATTGATCGATTGCTCAAGCGATTGCATCGTGTCGTTGCGGCAGTCGGGATAGCCCGAGTAATCGGTTTCGCACATGCCGCCCACCAGCACATCCAGGCCGCGCCGGTAAGCCAGTGTCGCTGCCACCATCATGAACAGCAGATTGCGGCCCGGCACGAAGGTGTTCGGCAAGCCGTTTTCCTGCATCGCGATCGCCATGTCCCTGGTCAGCGAGGTATCCGAGATCTGGCCCAGCAGCGACAGGTCGATCATGTGATCCTCGCCCAGTCGCGCATCCCATTGCGGCGCGATGCCGCGCAATGCGGCCAGCACCTGCGGCCGCACCTCGAGTTCCACCGCATGGCGCTGGCCGTAGTCGAAGCCGATGGTCTCGACGCGCTCGTATCGCGCCAGCGCCCAGGCGGCGCAGGTGGTGGAATCCTGGCCGCCGGAAAACAGCACCAGCGCGCCCTTGGTCTTTGCATCTTGTGTCGTCGTCATAGGTTCTTTCTTCGTGTTGCTCATGCCGGCGAAGGGCGCGCTATTTCAAGCGCACCTCGCGCAGCGTCTGTTCGATGTAGTCGCCGTCGCTGCGCTCTGAAAAGCGCAGCTTGATCGGATACCAGTTCAATCCCGGCGCCAGCCAGATGTCGACCTGCTGCTCCTTCGAATCCGGCGGCGGATTGCGCGTGACATGCCAGGCCATCGTCTCGCCATTCGGGCCGCGCAGCTTTTCCTGGCCTTCGACCTGGAAGGTCCACGGGTCGCCGTCGCGCTGGCCGATGACGAAGAACTGATAGCTCGCGCCGCTGCGAAATGCCGCCGGATTCGCGCGCGCCATGGCGATCAATTGCCAGATCACGCTGGTGCGGTCCTGTTCGCCGCCGTGGATCGGATAGCGCTTGTCCGACTCCTGGAACGAGATCGTCCCGGCCGCGCGGTCGAAGCTGACCGCAGTGGCATCCTTGCGAAAGCGCTTCTCGGCATAACGCACCGGCGCGAGTCCTTGCGCATCGATGCCGCCTTCGCTGGACTCTTCCAGCACCCGGCCGAGCAGCGCCGCGCGGGTGTCGATGCGCACCGCATAGCTGTTCGCATCATGGCGCCAGTTCAGACGCGCTTCGCCCCCCATGCTGATGCCGCTCTGCCTGGCCTTAACGCCGTATTCGAGTTCGGCCGATGGCGGCAGATTCGTCGCGGCCGCCGCGAAGGCGCCGGGCAGCAGTGCCGCGAGCAGCAATCCGATCAGGTGTTTTCGCATTGTTTTCCTTCCCTTTTCGAATCAGACCGGCGGCGCCAGCGGCGGCAAGGGCGTCACGCTGGAAGCCGACATGTCTAGATATTCGCCATTGGTTTCGGTCCAGCGCAGGCGCATCGGATACCAGTGGCGTTCCGGCGCGAGCCAGATGTCGAGCTTTTGTTCATACGAGCCGGGACGCGGAACGCGCACCACATGCCAGGCACGGATCCGGCCCGAGGCGGTGTCGATGTCTTCAAGTCCCTGCACCTTCATGCTCCAGGTTTCGCCGTCACGCACGCCGGCGACGAAGACATCGATCTGCGCGCCCGGCGCGAAACGCCCGGGTTCGCCCAGCCCGAGCGCGGCGAGCTGCCAGACGATGCTGGCGCGATCCTGCTCGCCGCCGTGGCGCGGATAGGTGACGGTCGACGAGGAAAAGCTGATCAGGCCTTCCTCGCGCCGGAAATGCGTTGCGGTCTCGGACCGGCGAAAGCGCTTCTCGGTATAGATCGTCGGCGCCACCCCATGTTCATCGACCATGCCGCGGCTGCCGAATTCCAGCAGCGTGAAAAACAGCACGCCGGCCTCGCCGCGCACTTCGTAGCCGGTGCCGCCGCTTCTCCAGGCGATCTTGCCGCTGCCGTACACGGTCTGGCCTTCGCGCAGCGCCTGCACCTCGTATTTCAGCTCGGCCGACGGCGGCATGCGGAATACCGGGGGCGGCGCTTCCGCTGCCTTCGGCGTTTCCGGCGCAACCGGCGCGCTTGGCGCTGGGGTCGCCGCCTGCGGCTTGGCGGCTTCGGCGGCGTCGCCTTGCGCCGGTGTCGCGGCGGTCTGTTCCGGCTGCGGCGCGATGTCGGCGGGGGCGGCGGCATCAATCGGCGGCGAGGGCGGAAGCACTGCAACCGGCGGTGCCGGCGGCCTTACTCGCGCCTGCCGGCGCGGTTTCGGCCGGGGCGGCGGCTTAGGCTGCGCCTTGGCTTGTGGCTTGGGAGGCGGCGGTGGCGCGATCGGCACGGCCGCGGGCGCGGACTTCAACTCGACCTGCACCGTCGGCGGCGCCTCGCTGCGCCAGCGCGGCAGGGACAAGCCGCCGCCCGCCCAGTCGATCGCCAGCAAATGCAGCAGCGCCGACAGCGCCAGCAATGCCAGGATGCGGGCGGCGGTCGGAATGCGGCGATGCGGGAAGGAGGACGAAGACGGTGATGCGGACATGGCGCTAGTGTAACCGCAGCATAGGCAGCGCAGACGGCGGCGGTTTTCCGACTGCATCAAGCATTGGCACTCGGCCGGCGGATCCGGCGCCGGACTTTTCTGCTAGGCTTGCCAAGCGATTAATGAACGGGAGACAAAGATGGCTGAATCGGGCATGGCGGGCATACCGGGTATCGGTGCGATGACCGACACTCTGGAATTCGTGAAGAATCTCTGGGGTGGAATGAAAGTGCCGGGCATGGCGATGCCCTCGCTGTCGGTGGACGACATCAACAAGCAGATCGCCGATCTGAAGGCAGTGGAAGCCTGGCTGAATGTGAACATGAACATGCTGCGCAGCACGATACAGGCGCTCGAGGTGCAGAGCGCCACGCTGGCAGCGCTGCAATCGATGAGCGCGAGCATGGCGGCGATGGTCCAGCCCGGAGCGGCCCGGCCCAACGGCCCGGCGCAGGACGGCAAGGCCGGAGCTGGCACAGCGGCGGCGACTGCGCCCTCGGCAGCTCCCTCGGCAGCTCCCTCCTTTGATTTCACCCCGCCGAACGCGGACAAGCCGGCGCCACCGGGAACCGGCGCTGGAACTTCGGCGGCCACTACAAGCTCCGCCGCGCCAACGCCGCCGCAGCCCGAAACCATGGGCATGAACAGCGCCGCCACCTTCGCCAATCCAGCCGCGTGGTGGAATCTGTTGCAGGACCAGTTCCGTCAGGCAGTCACGAGCGCGGTGGCTGCCGAGGCCAAGCCGCAG
Organism: Noviherbaspirillum pedocola; assembly: GCF_016632335.1. GTDB lineage: Bacteria > Pseudomonadota > Gammaproteobacteria > Burkholderiales > Burkholderiaceae_D > Noviherbaspirillum_A > Noviherbaspirillum_A pedocola. The sequence continues at coordinate 22,821 of NZ_JAEPBG010000008.1, read as the reverse complement.
GCCGAGGTCGCGGCACCCGGCAATGCGGCCGGGAATGGCCCTGATGCGGCCAAGCCGAAATCCCGCGCCAAGCCAAAGACCTCGGCGCCGGCGCCGGCGCCGGCGAAAAAGCGCGCGACCAAATCCTGAACCGGCCCCTTCGCGGCGCAAGCACCGGTCGCAGCCCGTTCAGTGCTGGGCTGCGGGGGCCGGTGCGCCGATGCGCGACAGGATCGCGTTCAGGTTGTCGAGCTGGACCGGCTTGACCAGGTGGTAATCGAAGCCGGCTCGCTGCGAGCGTATCCGGTCCTGTTCCTGGCCGTAGCCGGTGAGCGCGATCAGCACGGCGCCGGCGGTGGCCGGCAGCGCGCGCAGCCGGCGCGCCAGTTCATAGCCGTCGATGTCGGGCAGGCCGATGTCCAGGAGGCATACCTGCGGCGTCTCGCGCTCGGTCCGTGCCAGCGCCGCGCCGGCGTCATACTCCACCGACACCGTGTAGCCCTGCAGCTCCAGCAGCTGCGCCAGGGTGTTGGCCGCATCCATGTTGTCGTCCACCAGCAGCACGTGCGGCCGCATGCGCGGCACATGCTCCTCCTCGGGTTCTTCCCTGGCTGGCGGCAGCACCGTGTCGCCGGCCAGCGGCAGGCGCACCGTGAATTCGCTGCCGCGCCCGGGTCCGGCGCTTGAGACGCTCACCCGGCCGCCATGCAATTCCACCAGGCTCTTGACCAGCGCCAGGCCCAGGCCGAGGCCGCCCTGTGCGCGGTCCGGCGAGCGCTCGGCCTGGGTGAACAGGTCGAACACATGCGGCAGCAGGTTCGGCTCGATGCCAATGCCGTTGTCGCGCACCGCGAGCACCGCGCCATCGCCGTCGCGCTGCGCATGGATGCCGATCTCGCCGCCGGGCGGCGTGTACTTGGCGGCATTGTTGAGCAGATTGGTGAAGACCTGGATCAGCCGGGTGCGGTCGCCCATCACCGGCGGCAGATTCGGCGGCAGCGTCAGCGTGAGCCGGTGGCCGCGTTCCTCGATCAGGGCGCGCACCTGCTCGACGGTGGCAGCAACGATATCCGGCAAGGCCAGCAGCTGCGGCTGCAGCCGGATCAGGCCGCGGGTCACCCGCGACACATCGAGCAGATCGTCGACCAGGCTGGTCATGTGCTCGACCTGCCGGCTGATGATCTCGCTGGTGCGCCGCAGCTGCGGATCCTTGGCCTGCGTGAGCTTGAGCAGATGCGCCGCGGTGGAAATCGGCGCCAGCGGATTGCGCAGCTCGTGCGCCAGCATCGCCAGGAATTCGTCCTTCCTGCGGTCGGCATCGCGCAGCGCATCCTCGGCGCGCTTGCGTTCGGTGATGTCGAGCGAAATGCCGCGGATCGCAATCGGCTGCCGGTTGGCGTCGCACAGCACCTTGCCGCGCGCTTCGATCCAGATCACCGCGCCGTCGTCCGGCCGGATCATGCGCAACGTGGCATCAAAGGCTCCCCGCGCAGCGATCGCTTCATCGACCTTGGCCATGATCCGCAGCCGGTCTTCCGGATGGATCGCGCCCCATTGCGGCGGCGCTTCGTCCGCTTCATGGCCGAACACGTCCATCGTGTTGTCGGAATAGCTGATGCGGTTGCTGCCGAGGTCCCAGTCCCACACCACCATGCGCGCCACTTCCATGCCTTCGCGCAGCCGCTCCTCGCTGTCGCGCACCGCTTCGTCGGCCAGGCGCCGCGCGGTGACGTCATAGCCTTCGATGAAGATGCCCGTCACCGAGCCATCCGCATCCAGCACCGGCTGGTAGATGAAATCCATGAAATGCTGCTCGGGCGGCGCATCCGGGCTCGGCTTCAGGCTCACCAGCGCATCCTGGCCGGAAAACGGCCGGCCGGTGGCATACACCTGGTCGAGCAGGGCGACGAAGCCCTGTTCAGCCAGTTCGGGCAGGGCTTCGGCGAAAGGCCGGCCGAGCAGTTCGCGCTGGCCGACGGTGCGGGTGAAAACCCGGTTGGCCAGTTCGAACACATGGCGCGGTCCGCGCATGACGGCCATGAAGCCCGGCGCCTGCTCGAACAGTTGGCGCAGCCGGTCGCTTTCGGCGACAAGCTGGCGCGCCAGCGCGGCTTCGGCATGGCGGCGCCGGCTTTCGGCATAACCGCGTTCCATCGCCAGCCAGATGCGCTCGGCCACATCCTCCGACAAGGCGACGTTTTCGCGGCGCCACATGCCCGGCTTTTCATGCGCCAGCATCAACAGACTGCGCAGCCGGCCGGACTTGACCAGCGGCACCAGCAGCAGCGCGCCGGCATGCAGCGCCTGGAAGGTGGACAGATACGGCCGGGTACAGGCATCGGTGGCGACATCGGCAAAGCACAGCGCATGGCCGCGCGCCAGCGCGTCGGCGGTCTCGATGCCGAAGTCGCGTATCGTCAGGTGCTCGGGCAGTGCCGGCGCGCGCCCGTCGGTCCAGTCGGCCAGGATGCGCAGCATCTGGCCATCATCCTCAACCTCGGCATAGGCCGCGCGCGACAGGTTCAGATGCTTGCCGAGCAACTCGGCGGCGGTGGCGGCGATATCACGCGGCTCGGCGAGCTCACGCATGCGGTCGGCCAGCTGCAGCCGGAAGCGCTGCCGGCGCTCGGACAGGACCTGCTGCGTGGTTTCGGTGCAGGCGCAGAACATGCCGGCAACCTTGCCCGATTCATCATGGATAGGGCTGTACGAGAAGGTGAAATAGGTTTCTTCCGGGTAACCGTAACGCTCCATGACGAGCATCAGGTTGTCGGCGAAGATCGCTTCGCCCGACATCGCGGTGCGCACCAGCGGCTCGATGTCGGACCAGATGTCGGCCCAGATGTCGGCGAACGGTCGCCCGACTTCGTCCCCATCCTTGCGGCCCATCACCGAGATATAGGCGTCGTTGTACAGGAAGGACAGGCCCGGCCCCCAGGCCAGGAACATCGGATAGCTGGAATTGAGCATGATGCCCACGGCGGTGCGCAGCGAGGACGGCCATTGCCGCGGCGGCCCGAGCGCCGTCGCCTCCCAGTTTTGCCGTCGCATGCGCTCGCGCATCACGCCGGCGCCGGCGAACAGGTCGAAGCCAGTTTCAGCGTTCAATTGCAAGCCTTTCGCGCATATCGCGGCTGTTGCCGGCGCGTCGAACGCATCACGGCCATGGCGTCGGCGCCACGTTCACATACTGGGCGCCGCCCTCTGACGGCGCCAGCGCTTCGCCGTCCGGATGACGCAGGCGCTGCACGATCGCATGCACGGCGCGGCGCGCATCATCCATGTCGGCGGGGGCGAGTGGACGGTCGCGGTCCGGCCAGTTGGAAACCGCCCACTGGACCAGGTCGGAAAAACGCTGCTCGAGATCGGTGGCGAACTGCTCGGTTTGCGGCTTGTCGGTCATGACGTCACCTGCTCGGAATATCGAAGAAGTCACAATTCTAATGCGACCGGTCATCGCCCGCCTTGGGCTTTCGACAAGCCTTGACCGCATCCGGAGAATCAGTGCTTTCCTACGCCGCATCCGCTTGCGCGCCGACAGTGCCGGGGCGCGGACGCGTTTTATGATGGCAAGTCTGAAAACATCAGCAGGAGGCCAGCATGAGCAAGCAGGATCGCGCCAGCGGCAAGGATGGCAAGGAGGGCAAGGATCGCGAATGGGTAAGCGAAACCGGGACGAAGATCACGCATGCGATGGATGGCAGCCAATTGCAGACCGTAGTCGACGAACAATTGTTCATCGAAACCGCGAAGGATGATCAGTTCGCCGAAATGCCGGGCGACCCGCGTTCGCAGCCGCGCCGGGCGCCGCCGGAGAAGGACAAGCCGGTTCCTGCCGGCGCCAGCACTTCCGACACCGAGCCGCCCGAGCGCGCCCGGGAAACGAGCGGCCCGGAGCGTGCGCCGGAGGAGCCGGTGGAAGGCATGGTGCTGGGCAACAGCGGCTTTCCATCGCGCGGTAACTGAAGCATCGTGGCAGCGCCGCATGGCGCTGCCGGCATTCCATGCGCACCGTATGGCGTGTTCCCGAGGAACATTTTCTTCGCCGCACGCGCTCCTGTTGCGCAATTTCCCTTTGCGTTTGCGCAAACCCCACTGCTCAGTTCGGTATTCGGACTTAGAATTCGAGACCCGCAGCTGCTGCTGCATATTTTTCCTCCTTCGAATACCTGATGAACCCGCCTCTACGCTCGCCAGCCATGCGCGAGCGCGTACTGAGCTTTGACTGGTCGCAGACCGCGCTTGGTCCCGTTTCGGCCTGGCCGGCGCCGTTGCGCCTGGCGGTCGACATCGTGCGCGATTCGCCGCTGGCCATGCTGCTGATCTGGGGCGCGGAACAGACACTGATCTTCAACGACCGTTTCGCCGACCTGGCCGGCCCGCGTGCAAAGGAGGCATTCGGCGCGCCCGCGGAGGCGGTTTGGCCGGAATTGTTGCAGGCGAGTGCGCAGGCCGAAGCGCCGTTGCCCGGTTGTCCCGGCTACCGGCTGCATGTCACCAATCTGGGGGACGGCGCCGGGCGGCTGGCACTGGCGCTACCGGATGCGGCAATGCAGACACAGGATGGCGCGCAAAGTGGTGGCGACAATCGCACCGTGCGCCGACTGCAGCAGGCGATCATCAGCGAGCGCCGCGCCGCCGATGCCGCGCGCCATGCGCTGGCCGATGAAACCGATTTCCTGCGCGGCCTGTTCGAACAGGCGCCCGGCTTCACCGCAGTGCTGCGCGGACCGCAGCATGTGTTCACGATGGCCAACGAGCGCTTTCTGGGCCTGGTCGGACAACGCGAGCTGATCGGCCTGCCGGTGCGCGAAGCGCTGCCGGAGCTGCTTGACCAGGACATCATTTCCCTGCTCGACGGCGTGTATGCCGGCGGGCAGCCGTATGTCGGCAAGGAAATGCAGATGCGCTTTCGCACCGCGCCGGGCGGGCGGCTGCAATCCTTCCTGCTCGATTTCGTGTACCAGCCGATCCGCGATGCCGCGGGCAGCGTCGCCGGCATTTTCGTGCAGGGCGCCGACGTGACCGAGAGCGCCGCCGCGGCCGAGCGGCTGCGCATTGCGCAGGAAGCCGGCGGCATCGGCAGTTTTGAATGGTTTCCCGATACCGACGAGTTGATCTGCTCGGATACCTATCGCGAACTCTGGGGTTTGCCCGAACAGGGGCTGATCAGCGGCGCAATGCTGGTGACGATGGTGCATCCGGACGACCGCAACGAAGTCGGCCCGGTCAAGCTGGCGCGCGATGTCAATCCGCTTGAATACGCGGAATACCGCATCAAGCGCGCCGACAATGGCCAGCAGCGCTGGCTGGCGCGGCGCGGCAAGGTGATCGAGCGCGGCAACGGGCGGCGCTATGTCGGCGTGGCCTTCGACATCACCGAGCGCAAGCGCATCGAGGAAGCGCTGCGCGAAAGCGAGGCGCGGCTGCAGGAATCGAGCGAATTCATCCGCCTGCTGCTCGATTCCACCGAGGAGGGATTCTTCTCGGTCGATCTGCGCGGCAAGCTCACGCTGTGCAACCGCGCCTTTCTGCGCATGCTCGGCTATGCGCAGCCGACCGATGTGCTGGGCCGGGATCTGCACGCGGTGCTGCGCCATTCACGCCCGGACGGCAATCCCGACGACGGCCTGGATGCGTCGATACGGCGCGCCGCCGAAGCCGGCGAATCGCTGATCGCCGATGACGAATGCTTTTACCGCGTCGATGGCAGCAGCTTTCCTGTCGAATACCGGGTGCATCCGGTGCGGCGCCACGGCGCGTTGCAGGGCGCGCTGTGCACCTTCACCGACATCGCCGCGCGCCGCCAGCATCTGGACGCGCTGCGCGATCTGAATGAGACCCTGGAGCAGCGCGTGGTCGAGGAAATCGGCCGCCGCGCCGATGCCGAAGCCGCGCTGCGCCAGGCGCAGAAGATGGAAGCCATCGGTCAGCTCACCGGCGGCGTGGCGCACGATTTCAACAATGTGCTGCAGGTCATCGGCGGCAATCTGCAATTGCTGCAGAGCCACCTGGCCGGCGACACCGCTGCGCAGAAGCGGCTCGATACCGCGGTCGCCGCCGTGCTGCGCGGCGCAAAGCTGTCTTCGCAACTGCTCGCCTTCGCGCGGCGCCAGCCGCTGCAGCCGGCGGTCATCAATCTCGGCCGGCTGGTGCAGAACATGGACGACCTGCTGCGCCGTGCGCTGGGCGAGGCGGTGCTGGTCGAGACCCGCATCGCCGACGATTTGTGGAACACCCTGGCCGACCCGGGGCAGATCGAGAACGTGATCCTGAACCTGGCCATCAATGCGCGCGACGCCATGGAAGGCTCGGGCCGGCTGACGCTGGAACTGTCGAATGCGACGCTGGCCGAATCGCGCGACGTCGCCGGCGAAATCGCGCCAGGGGGCGAATACGTGATGCTGGCCGTGGCCGACACCGGCTGCGGCATGTCGCCCACCGTGCTGGAAAAGGCGTTCGAACCCTTCTTCACCACCAAGCCGGAAGGCGAAGGCACCGGGCTCGGGCTGTCGATGGCCTACGGCTTCGTGCGCCAGAGCGGCGGCCATATCCGCATCTGGAGCAAGGTCGGCATCGGCACCACGATACGCATCTACCTGCCGCGCTCGCTGCAGCCGGAAACCGCGGCTTCCGAGGTCTTGTCCGGGCCGGTGGTCGGCGGCAATGAAACCATCCTCGTGGCCGAAGACGATCCGGATGTGCAGGCCACCGTGGTCGATACGCTGACCACGCTCGGCTACCGGGTGCTGAAGGCCGACGATGGCGAAAGCGCGCTGGTGATCCTGCGCAGCGGCATGCCGATCGACATGCTGTTTACCGATGTCGTCATGCCGGGCCCGGTGCGCAGCGTGGAGCTGGCGCGGCAGGCGCGGATGCTGATCCCGGACATCGCGGTGCTGTTCACCTCCGGCTATACCCAGGAAGCGATCATGCACGGCGGCCGCCTCGACGAGGGCGTGGAGCTGCTGTCCAAGCCGTATCGCCGCATCGACCTGGCGCGCAAGATCCGCCACATCTTCGCCAACCGGCAGCAGGTGACGCTGGCGCGCGCCGCGCAACAACCGACCCTGCGCGAAGCGGCGCCGGAGGCGGTGGCAAGCGAAGCGGCGGTGCCGGCATTGCGCGAAGAGCCGGCGCCGACAAAGGCTGCGGAAGGGGCGCTGCGCATTCTCGTGGTCGAGGACAACGAGGATGCGCGAGTGCTGGTCTGCGAGCTGCTGGGCGCGCTTGGCCATGCGGCCACCGGCGTGGGCCATGCCGAGGACGCGTTGACGCGCCTGGATGAAGGCGAATTCGATGTGCTGTTTACCGATGTGAACTTGCCCGGCATGTCCGGCGTGGAACTGGCGCGCAAGGCGGCGCGGCAGCGGCCGGGCATTGCGATCATCTTCGCTTCGGGTTATGGCGCCTCGGTCAGCAATCACCTCGAACTGCCGTCGCGGTCGCTGGCCAAGCCGTATGACATCGGGCAATTGAAGGCGGTGCTGGCGGAGGTTGCCGAGGAAATTACGCCGTAGGTTGGGCTGCCAAGCCCAACATCGAACGACTGTGAGCCGCGAGCATGCCGGGTTTGCGTAGGTTGGGCTGCCAAGCCCAACATCGAACTGCCGCGGGCCGCAAGCATGTTGGGCTTCCTTCGTCAGCCCAACCTACGCCTGCCGTTTTCCTTCCCCCGGCTCACCGCCCCGGCGCAGTCACATGCCGCAGCCGCTTCCACTGCCTGCGCAGCCCGCGCAGCTCCTGTTCGCTTCGCGCCGCCAGGTAGCCCGCGGCGATGCCGGCGCCCAGCGTCTGCGCCGGCTCGCGCTGCGCCAGCTCGCGCAGCAGTGCCTGCGCCACCGCCGCGTCGTTGAGCTGGCCCAGCGTATCCTGCAGCGCGGACAAGGCTTTCACATAGCGCCGCACTTCGCGCTGCGCATACAGCGAGCCAAGAAATTCCGTGGCGTAGCGCATGCGCTTGGCGGCGATGCGCAGGCGGTGACGCTCTTCGGCATCGGCTTGCGCGAGATGCCGGCCGCGCTTTTTCAGGCGGCGTCTGGCGCCGTCCAGCACGTCTGAAGCAAAGGGTTTGACCGCTGCACCAAGCCCGGCTTTCTGCTCGGGATGCGCATCGCGCTGCCAGCGCCGGCCATGGATCCATGCGGCCAGCCACAGCATCATCCGCGCATAGCGCACCGACGACACCGCTTCTGCCGCGCGCGCCCGATTGGCTTGCGCCACGCGCTGCGCTGCCAGCTGCAGCGCCGGCAGCTCGTCTTCCGATGCGCCATGCAGGCTGCTGGCGCGCAGGATGTCGGCCAGCGTGCTGTCGGCCAGCACTTCCCAGTCGCGCGAGGCGCCGAGTTCCGTGCCGAGCCAGGCGAATTCCTGCGCCAGTTCTGGCGGCAAGCTCGCCAGGTCGCGGTAGAGCTTCAGCAGCGAACGCAGCCGGCGCAGGCCGACGCGCATCTGGTGCACATGCTCGGGGTCGGCGCTCCTGACGATGCCGGCTTCGTTGCCCTGGATCTGCTCCAGGCAATTGGCAGCGATGGCGGCGAGCGCATCTTCGGCGCTCATGCCGGCATCGAGCCGCACCGCGCGCGCCTTCACCACCGGCGGCTCCTGCGGCGACAGCATCGCGTAACCGCGCTGCGCCTTGCTTTCATTGCAGATGCGCAGCGGAATATCACGCTGCAATTCGAGCGCGAAGTCGAACAGCGGCGCGGCATCGCCGGAGTCGGATTTGATTTCCAGCTCGATTTCGCTGATCGGCTCGCGCACGTCATTGCGTTCGAGTTCGCCGAGATCGAGCGCCAGTTCCACCATCTGTCCGCCGGGCAGGCGCAGTTGCCAGGCGGTGCGCTCGAAGCGGTTGGAAAACACGGGGATGAGCGCCGATTCCAGTTCCGGGTCGGCCAGACGCGCATGCCAGGGTGAATCGGGTCCAACGAGCTCGCGCAGCGCCGCCAGGTCCGGCGCGCCCGATGCCACCGGCGCTTCCCATTCATTGCGGCTGTGCAGCCCGCCTGACACGCCGCCGCCATCCTTCATGGTCTGCACCCAGCCGCTGTCGGTCTGGCGCACGCGCAGTCCGGCGCGGGGCTTCAGGAAAGTCAGGTCGGGGGTGTCGTAGTAGGTGGAAAACAGGGTCTGGCGCACCGGCTCGCCGACCGCGTACTTTGCAATCAGCGGATGCGCGCGCAGGGCTGGCGCATCCGCCGGGTCGATCTGCAGCTTGAGTTCGATTTCCATCGGCGCGTCCGTATCGGGAAAACGGCCAGTATAGCCATCCGTGCAAGTTGGACGTTGGCGGCCGTCAACCGATGCGAAACGGCGCTGCGGCCGATGGGATCGCTCATTGCTGCTGGGCGAGCGCCTTTTCGATCGCGGTGACGAGCTTGCTGTCGTCCGGCGTGACCCGGGACGGATAGTTGGCAATGACCTTGCCATCGCGGCCGATCAGGTACTTGTGAAAATTCCAGGCCGGCGGCTGGCCGGTTGTCCTGGTGAGATCGGCGAACAGCGGATTGGCATCCTTGCCGAGGACCGAGGTCTTGGCGAACATCGGGAATTTCACGCCATAGGTGTTGAAGCAGAAGTCGGCGATCTGCTTGCTGTCGCCGGGCTCCTTGTCGCCGAAGTCGTTCGACGGAAAGCCCAGCACCACCAGGCCCTGGTCCTTGTACTTGCCATACAGCGCTTCCAGGCCTTCGTATTGCGGCGTGTAGCGGCATTTGCTGGCAGTGTTCACCACCAGCACGACCTTGCCGGCGTACTGGCACAGGTTCTGCGGCGCATCGTCCTGCAGGCGCTTGAACTGCTGGTTGAGCACTGCCGGGCACGAGGCTTCGGCGAAGGCCGGCGCCGCCGCGGGCAGCGCCAGGAAGAGGGCTAAGGCAAGTCGGGAAAGCGGGCGGTGGCGCATGGCACGGCTCCTGTAGGGACGATGGGCCCGGCATTCTATGCCGCGTTCTCGCAGAAGCTCAAGACGCATTCCTGCGCATTTCTTTGAGCCACGCAGAATGCAGGGAAGATCACTCCTGAAGCCGCGCCATAACGACGATCCATCATTGTTAAAAGCTAAAAATGGCGCTTGACTGGAGAGGCATCTATGTCTCCTATTGACCGCAATCCATGCCCTTTCGTGAGAATTCCGGGTTTTACCTGCTAAAATCAAAGGCTTATCCAAATCCACACGAAGGCTTTCAATGCTGTACCCAGAATTGTTTAAATCGCTCGAGCAGGTGCGCTGGAGCATGGACAAGGACATTCCATGGGATCGTTTCGATGGCAGCCTGCTGACCGACGAGCAGGCAAAGACCATCAAGATGAATGCGATCACCGAGTGGTCGGCGTTGCCGGCAACGGAGATGTTCCTGCGTGACAACCGTTCCGACAGTGACTTCTGCGCCTTCATGTCGGTCTGGTTCTTCGAAGAACAGAAACACTCGCTGGTGCTGATGGAATATCTGCGCCGCTTCCGCCCGGACCTGGCGCCGACCGAAGAAGAACTGCACAACGTGCGCTTCGAATTCGATCCGGCGCCGCCGCTGGAAACGCTGATGATGCATTTTTGCGGCGAAATCCGCCTGAATCACTGGTACCGCCGCGCCTCGGAATGGCATACCGAACCGGTGATCCGCGACATCTACAAGACCATCAGCCACGACGAAGCCCGCCACGGCGGCGCCTATCTACGCTACATGAAACGCGCGCTGGCTCAGCATGGCGACGTGGCGCGTGTGGCATTCGCGAAGATCGGCGTGCTGATGGCTTCGGCGCGCCGCACCGAAAAGCCGCTGCATCCGACCAATCTGCATGTGAACCAGGCGCTGTTCCCGAACGACACTGTGCAAAGCCGTCTGCCGGACCCGGAATGGCTGGAAGCCTGGCTCGATGACCAGATCCGCTTCGATGCCGAATGGGAAAAGAAGGTGGTCGACCGCATTCTGCACAATCTGTCGCTGCTGTTCGATCGGCCGCTCACCACAGTGCAGGAGCTGAACCGCTATCGCAAGGAAGTCGTGACCAACATGGCGGCCGAGTCAGCGCCGCAGGAAGCCTGATGCGCGCGGCGCCGGATTTCGAACGCAAGCTCTGTTCCCGCGAAGAACTGGCGCAGCGCATCGCGCACTTGCCCAAGCCCGTGGTGCTGACCAATGGCGTGTTCGACATCCTGCACCGCGGCCATGTGAGCTATCTCGCCGAGGCGCGCGCCCTTGGCGCCTCCCTGGTCGTCGCCGTCAATACCGATGCCTCGGTCAAGCGTCTCGGCAAGGGGGACGACCGGCCGCTCAATGCCTGCGAAGACCGCATGGCCCTGCTGGCGGCGCTGGAATCGGTGTCGCTGGTGGTGGCTTTCGACGAGGACACCGCGCTCGAAACCGTGCAGATCGCCCGCCCGGACATTTATGTGAAGGGCGGCGATTACGACATGGCATCGATCCCGGAAGGGCAAGCGGTGCTGGCAGCCGGCGGCCGCGCGGTCGCCATCGATTTCCAGCACGACCGCTCCACCACCAAGCTGCTGAAGCGGATCAGGGCCTCCTGATCCCTTCGATCAACGCGAATCAGGCCTGCGCCGGAATGCGCAGCATCTGGCCCGGATAAATCTTGTCTGGGCTGGTCAGCATCGGCCGATTCGCTTCGAAGATGGTGTTGTACTTGTTGGCGTCGCCGTACATTTCCTTCGAAATCTTCGACAGCGTGTCGCCGCTCTTGACCGTGTAGAACTTTGCTTCCTGCGCCGGCTGCGCCACGCTCAGCTGATCGTCCACCTGCGCCACCGAATGGATGTTGCCGCAGGCAAGCAGCACCTTTTCCTTCGTCGCCTGATCCTGCGCCTGGCCTGATACCGTCGCGGTGGCGCTGGCCCCGTCGTAAGTCACCTTCAGATCGTTGACCGGCAGGTTCTGAGTCTTGATGTAGTTCAGGATGGCATTGGCCGCGGTCTCGTTCAGCGAGGCCACTTCGGCGCCGCTGGGCGCGGCAGCCGGCGATGGCGCGGCGCCGGAGGCTGCCGGTGCGGCGTTCTGGCCGGTGTGAAACAGTTTCTCGCCGGCTTCCTTGACAAAGGACAGAATTCCCATGGTGCACTCCTTGCAGTCATTGTTGAGCCGTCAAGGGTAGCCGCGGTGGGGCAAGTCATCTGTGCGATTTCGCACATACAGGCGAATCAGCTTGCGCCATGGGTAACTTGGGCTGCAAGCTCATGCGCTTGTCGTACCGTTGGGCTGCGTAGGTTGGGCTGCCAAGCCCAACATGAAGCCCGAGCCCGTGCGGACTTCCGTTGGGCTTTCAGCCCAACCTACGCGGATTCCGGCCTCGGGAAAAACGCGACATAGGTCGCATAGAACGAGCAGTACATCGCCACCGTCAGGATGACCGACAGCGGAATCAGCACGATCATCATCAGCGAGGTCGATTGCGTCACCGCTCCCAGCACCGAGGAAAACAGCAGCGGCAGCATTACGCCCATCAGCATCCAGCCCAGTCCGTAGATCAGGAAGGCGCCCTTGGCCCGCAGCACGGCGAAGAAGCTGTAGAACAGCGCCTTGAAGATGCCCATTTCCTGCCAGGTCACCAGTGGCGCCGCGTACCAGAACGCCATTGCCGCCGGCGTATAGATCGTCGCGGCGGCAAGCATTGCCAGGGGCAGGCGCAGCCCCGGCATGTTTTCCGGATCGACCTTGCCGGATCCGGTCATGATGTCGAGCAGCGCGCCACCGTCGATGAGCACCGACACGCCGATGGCCAGCGCCGCTGCCAGCACGTACAGCGCGCCGAGCTTGACCAGGTTGCCGAAGGCCTTCGAGCGGAATCCGTATAGCAGCAGGCTGGGCAGCACGCGCTTGCGCTTTTCGACCAGCACGCAGGCCTGCATGAAGGCCATCGAAAACACCGGGATCAGCAGCAGCGGCAGCAATTGCCCGGCGACGGGTATGAAGCTCAGCGCCAGCATCAGGAACAGGTAGGACAGGAACAGCGTGCACAATTCGGCCGGCTGCCGGCGCAGGAGGGTGAAGCCGTCGCGCACCCATTGCCATCCGGCGCTTGCGGGAAGGGTATCCATGCTCAGACCAGTGGCGGTATCGGCTGCGCGATGCGCTCGCGCAGGATGCGCTCGAAGTGCGCGGGATCGTGCGGCGTGAGCATTTCCGCGTCGCGCGGCAGATGCAGGTCGTACAGCCGCGACAGCCAGAAGCGCAGCGCGCCGGCCCGCAGCATCGTGCGCCAGCCCTGCGCTTCCTCATCGGTGAAGGGCCGCACCGCGTGATACGCGGCCAGGAGCGCGCGCACCCGCTCGACATCGAGCGTGCCGTCCGGTTCGTTCACGCACCAGTCGTTGACCGTGACCGCGACATCGAACAGCCAGGTATCGACGCCGGCGAAATAGAAATCGAAGAAGCCGGTCAGGCGTTCGCCATCGAACATCACATTGTTGCGGAACAGGTCGGCATGCACCGGGCCGCTGGGCAGGCGGGCATAGGCCGGGCTGGCTGCATAGTCTTCCTGGAAGGCCAGTTCCTCGCGCAGCAGCGCCTGTTCCGCCGGCGGCAGAAAGGGCATCACCACCGGCGCGGTTTCGCGCCACCATTCCAGGCCGCGCAGATTCGGCTGGCGCAGCGCATAGTCCTGCGCGGCGAGATGGAGTTTCGCCAGCATCGCGCCGACCTCGGCGCAGTGGCGCGGCTTCGGCGCCATCTGGCATGCGCCTTCAAGCTTGGTCACCAGCGCGGCCGGCTTGCCGTGCATGGCCGTCAGCAGTTCGCCGCTGCGGTTGGCGATCGGTTGCGGCACCAGCACGCCGCGCTCGGCGACATGGCGCATCAGATTCAGATAGAAGGGCAACTGCGCGAAGCTCAGCTTCTCGAACACCGTCAGCACATATTCATTGCGCTCGGTAGTGACGAAGAAATTGCTGTTTTCGATGCCCGAGGAAATGCCCTTGACGGCAAGCACCTTGCCGATGTCGTACTGGTCGGCCCACAGGGCGAGGTCGTCGATGTCGACCGGGGTGAAAACAGCCATGAGATTCGTATCGTTGGAGTGCGGGGAAAGGGTCGGCCTGTGTGGCGTTACTTGGCGATCGGCGCAGCGGCGGCGCCCGATGCCGCCGGCGCTGCCGGCGCGCCGGGCTGGGCCGCGGCTTCGGCTTCTTCCTCGTTCTTCGGCTTGGGCACCGGGAAACGCTTGATCGTGAATTGCGCCGCGCGGTTGCGATTGCTTTCGGCGTCGCCCGGCAATGCGCTGCCCGGCTGCTCGTTCGGCCGCACCGTGTAGCTGCTCGACGGCGTATGCACTTCGACCTCGGTCACGCGACCCTGCTTGCGATGTTCGATGATTTCCTCGCGGCGCTGGCCGCCGGGAATCGTCACGGCCGGCGCTTCGCCTTCTTCCAGCGGCATGGTTTGCGGCGGCGGCGGCGCCTGCACCTTCGCGGGCGCCTGCTGTTGCGCCAGGGCCGCAAGCGGCATGAGGGAAGCGAAGGCGAATGCTGTCAGGGTGTGCTTGGTGCGCATGAACGAGGTCGGCAGTCGGGTTGAGCGCGCCGGCGGGCAGGATCGCGGGGGCGGTGCGCAAGGGCCCACATTGTAGCAAACCGGATGCGCGAACCCGGGGCTTGCGGCCCCGAAAGTCAGAGCAGGGCGCGGCGTTCGCTCAGCTCTTCCTCGGACGGCATCGGCTGCGCTTCATAGAACGCGAAGATCGCATTGACCACGTTCGCCGGCTCGTCGATCAGTTGCACCAGGTCCAGGTCTTCGGCGGCGATCATGCCGTCGGCGAGCAACTGCGTTTTGAACCAATCGATCAGCCCGCTCCAGAAGGCGGTGCCGACCAGGATTACCGGAATGCGCCGCGTCTTGCCGGTCTGAATCAGCACCAGCACTTCGGTCAGTTCGTCGAGCGTGCCGAAGCCGCCGGGCAGCACCACGTAGGCATCGGCATGCCTGACGAAGGCGACCTTGCGCGCGAAGAAGTGACGGAAGGACAGCGAAATGTTTTGCCAGGTGTTGCGCGCCTGTTCGCGCGGCAGCTCGATGTTCAGGCCCACCGATGGCGAGGCGCCTTCGAAGCCGCCCCGGTTGGCCGCTTCCATGATGCCCGGGCCGCCGCCCGAGACCACCGCGAAGCCTTCGTCGGAGAGCCGGCGCGCGATATCCACCGCCGCGGCATACCAGGGATGATCCGGCTTGATGCGCGCCGAACCGAAGATGGAAACCGCCGGTCGCAGCTCGGAGAGCCGTTCGGCCGACTCCACAAACTCTGCCATAATCGTGAACATTTGCCATGACTCGCTGGCCTTCTGCGACGTGGCGCGCGCCATGTCCTTCACCTGTCTCAGCTGCGGCACAACTTTTCTATCCCTGTCCATATGAACGAAACCCTGTTGTTGGTGGATGGCTCGAGCTATCTGTACCGGGCATTCCATGCGATGCCGGACCTGCGCAATGCGCAAGGCGCGCCGACCGGCGCGATCTACGGGATGATCAACATGCTGCGCCGGCTGCGCAACGACTACCCGGCAGCTTACATTGCCTGCGTCTTCGATGCGAAGGGCAAGACCTTCCGCGACGAGATGTACCCGGAGTACAAGGCCAACCGCGCCTCGATGCCCGAAGACCTGGGCCGGCAGATCGAGCCTATCCATGAAGCGGTGCGCGCGATGGGCTGGCCGATACTCGCGGTCGAGGGCATCGAGGCCGACGACGTGATCGGCACGCTCGCCGTCGAAGCGGCCAAGCATGGCATGAAGGTCGTGGTCTCCACCGGCGACAAGGACCTGGCGCAACTGGTCAACGACCATGTCACGCTGGTCAACACGATGAGCAACGAGACGCTGGACCGCGCCGGCGTGATCGAGAAGTTCGGCGTGCCGCCGGAGCGCATCGTCGATTACCTGTCCCTCGTCGGCGACACGGTCGACAATGTGCCGGGCGTCGCCAAGGTCGGACCGAAGACCGCGGTGAAATGGCTTGCGCAATACGACTCGCTCGATGGCGTGATGCAGAACGCCGAGCGCATCAGCGGCGCGGTTGGCAACAACCTGCGCGAAGCGCTGGACTGGCTGCCGAAGGCGCGCGAGCTGGTGACGGTGAAGACCGATTGCGACCTGGCCGCGCACATGGCGCAGTTTCCCAAGGACCTGGAGCACAAGCCCGAAGACAGGCACGCGTTGCTGGACTTCTTCAAGCGCTATGGTTTCCGCACCTGGCTGCGCGAACTGAGCGAAGAACTCGGCGTTGAGGCGGGCGGGAAGGGCAACGCGAACGACGAGGGTGCAGGCGCAGGCGATGCCGCCACGCCGGCCAAGCCTGCGGCGCCGCAGAGCGTCGAGTATGAAACCGTGACCACCGACGCGCAGCTCGACAAATGGCTCGCGATCATCGACGCCGCCACGCTCACCGCGCTAGATACCGAAACCACCTCGCTGGACCCGATGACGGCGCAGCTGGTCGGCATCTCCTTGTCTTGCGAGCCCGGCATTGCGTGCTACATCCCGGTGGCGCACAGCTACCAGGACGCGCCGGAGCAACTGTCACGCGAGCATGTGCTGGAACGCATGCGGCCCTGGCTCGAAGCCGAAGACAAGCCCAAACTGGGCCAGAACATGAAGTACGACGCGCACATCTTCGCCAATCACGGCATTACGCTGGGCGGCGTGCTGCACGACACGCTGCTTGAATCCTATGTATTCGAGTCGCATCGCAACCATGACATGGACAATCTCGCGCTGCGCCACCTCGATCGCAAGACCATCACCTTCCATGAGGTCTGCGGCAAGGGCGCCTCGCAGATTTGCTTCGACCAGGTCGCGCTCGACCGTGCCACCGAATACGCGGCCGAGGATGCCGACGTCACGCTGCAGCTGCACCATGCGATGTGGCCCAACATCGAGCCCAGTGACAAGCTGCGCTATGTGTATGAAGCCATCGAGATGCCGACCTCGAAGGTACTGCTGCGCATCGAACGCAATGGCGTGCTGATCGATGCCGATCTGCTGGCCGCGCAATCGAACGAGCTCGGGCGGCGCATGCTCGAGATCGAGCGCGAAGCCTATGACCTCGCCGGCCAGCCGTTCAATCTCAATTCACCGAAGCAGATCGGCGAGATCCTGTTTGACCGACTGCAGCTGCCAGTGGTGAAGAAGACGCCGTCCGGCACGCCGTCCACCGACGAGGAAGTGCTGCAGAAGCTGGCCGAGGACTATCCGCTGCCGAAGGCGTTGCTGGACTATCGCGGCATGTCGAAGCTGAAGTCCACCTACACCGACAAGCTGCCGAAGATGGTCAATTCCGCTACCGGCCGGGTGCATACCAACTATGCGCAGGCGGTCGCGGTGACCGGGCGGCTGGCATCGAACGAGCCGAATCTGCAGAACATCCCGATTCGCACCGCCGAAGGCCGGCGCATCCGCGAAGCCTTCATCGCGCCGAAAGGTAGCGTGATCATGTCGGCCGACTATTCGCAGATCGAGCTGCGCATCATGGCGCATCTGTCCGGCGATGAAGCGATGCTGCGCGCTTTCGCCGAGGGCGAGGACATTCATCGCGCCACCGCCGCCGAGATCTTCAGCGTCAAGCCGGCCGAGGTCGGCGGCGAGCAGCGCCGCTATGCGAAGGTCATCAACTTCGGCCTGATCTATGGCATGAGCGCCTTCGGCCTGGCATCCAACCTCGGCATCGAGCGCGCCGCCGCGCAGATGTACATCGACAAGTATTTCCAGCGCTTTGCCGGCGTGCGCCGCTTCATGGATGAAACCCGCGTGCTGGCCAAGCGCGACGGCTATGTCGAAACCGTGTTCGGCCGCCGCCTGTGGCTGCCCGAAATCAATTCGCCGAACGGCCCGCGCCGCCAGGGGGCCGAGCGCGCCGCGATCAATGCGCCGATGCAGGGTACCGCGGCCGACCTGATCAAGCTGTCGATGATCGCGGTGGAACGGTGGCTCGACGATGAGGGCTTGGCATCGAAGATGGTGATGCAGGTGCACGATGAACTGGTGCTGGAAGTGCCGGAGAGCGAGCTCGAGCTGGTGAAGCGGCGCGTACCGGAACTGATGGCCGGCGTGGCGACGCTGAAGGTGCCGCTGCTGGCCGAAGTGGGTGTCGGGCCGAACTGGGACAAGGCGCATTGAGCTTGGAGCAGGCGCAAACGGGGCGCAGCCGTTTGCGCCTATGATGGCGCGCGTTACCGTTTGTGAATGGAAACATCGATCCGTAGGGTGGGCGCAGCCCACGCGTTGATCGAACACGCGTGGGCTGCGCCCACCCTACGGGCTTGCGGAAATGACCCGTAATGCCATTCCCTCGAACCCGGAGCCCCGCATGCAAAGCATCAAACAGGAAATCGACAGCCTCGTTCCTCCCACGTCCTTCTCCGACGGCCTCGTGCGCCGCGACTTTCTGAAAGCCGCGCTCGGCGCCGGCATTGCCGCGGCAGCCTTGCCGGCGCGCTCGGCCACCATGATCGCCACCGATGCCAATGGCCTGACCGCGGGCACCGTCAGCATCCCGGCCGGCGACCGCGACATCCCCGCCTATCTGGCGC
The DNA here is from genome assembly GCF_016632335.1 of Noviherbaspirillum pedocola. Taxonomy (GTDB): domain Bacteria; phylum Pseudomonadota; class Gammaproteobacteria; order Burkholderiales; family Burkholderiaceae_D; genus Noviherbaspirillum_A; species Noviherbaspirillum_A pedocola. Next base: position 4,311 of record NZ_JAEPBG010000008.1, on the reverse strand, counting down.
AGCCCGAAGGCAAGACCGGTCTGCCGGTAATCCTGGTGGTGTCCGAGATCTTTGGCGTGCATCACTACATCGCCGACGTCGCACGCCGCTTTGCCAAGGCGGGCTACCTGGCGCTGGCGCCGGATTTGTTCGTGCGCCAGGGCGATCCGAATGCCTATGCCAGTGTCGGTGAATTGGTGAAGAACCTGATCGCCAAGGTGCCCGATGCGCAGGTGATGAAGGACCTCGATGCCTGCGCCGCCTGGGCCGGCACGCATGGCGGCGATGCGAATCGACTCGGCATCAACGGCTTCTGCTGGGGCGGGCGCATCGTCTGGCTGTATGCCGCGCACAATCCGAAGCTCAAGGCCGGCGTGTCCTGGTACGGCCGGCTGGTCAATGACAAGACGCCGGCCACGCCGACCGAGCCGCTGGACCTGGTCGCTGACATCAAGGCGCCGGTGCTGGGCCTGTACGGCGTGCGCGACGCCGGCATACCGGTGGCGACGGTGGAGGACATGCGCCTGAAGCTGCAGCGCGCCGGCAAGGAATCGGACTTCGTCATCTACCCGGACGCCGGCCACGGCTTTCATGCGGACTACCGGCCGGGCTATGTGAAGGAGGATGCGGAGGATGGCTGGAAGCGGGCGCTGGAGTGGTTCGGCAAACATGGCGTTGGCTGATCGCGCCGGTTCGGGGCCGCTTCGGACAAGGCGATGACGCGGCATGACCGGCTCCTGAAAAAGTGAGCGAGCAACTATCCATATAGAATCCGGTACGAGTTCCATCCGCGTCGCGTGCAGCGGTATTGCCGCTGCCAATTTGTAAAAACCGCTGCTGCCATGCTTTAATCCGCTGTTGTTTCACGCCGAGGTTCAAAATTCATTCCACCCTGCTATCGATCCTGCTGGCAACCGCGATTGCCGGCGTCATCAGCATTTCCGCGGCCGCGGTATTTTCGTTTTCGCTGCTGTCGAGAGTGGTGGAACGCATGGTCAGCCTGTCGGTCGGTATCCTGCTGTCGACTTCGCTGCTGCATGCGCTGCCCGAAGCCTTCGAATCCGGCGCTGATCCGCGCACGCTGTTCGGCGCCCTTCTGGCCGGGCTGCTCGGTTTCTTTCTGCTGGAAAAGATGGCGATTCTGCGGCACTCGCATCATTACGAAGGCGACGGTCATGGTCATGAGCATGGCCATGACAAGCATGAGGCCGGTAAGGCAGGCTGGATGATCCTGGTCGGCGACGGTCTGCATAACTTCACCGACGGCATCCTGATCGCCGCGGCTTTTCTTGCCAATCCGCAGCTCGGCATCGTCACTGGCCTGGCCATCATCGCGCACGAGATTCCGCAGGAAATTGGCGACTTCATCGTGCTGCTCAACGCCGGCCTGTCGCGCACCCGCGCCTATGTCTACAACCTGATTTGCAGTTTGATGGCGGTGGTGGGCGGCGTGCTCGGCTATTTCACGCTCGAGCGCGGCATGCAGTGGATACCGTATGTGCTGGTATTTGCCTCATCCGGCTTCATCTACATCGCCGTCAGCGATCTGATGCCGCAAATGCAGCGCCGCGCGACGGTGCGCGAGACGATACCGCAGGTGGTATTGATCGCGCTCGGCGTAGGGCTGGTACTGTTTCTCACCGCGCACGAGCGCGCGCACGGCCATTGATCAATCGCCGGCAGCCACGGGCCGCGCCGGGTCCGCGCACCATTCGCTCCACGACCCCGGATACAGCGCCGCGCCCGGCAGGCCGGCCACTTCCAGCGCCAGCAGATTGTGGCAGGCGGTCACGCCCGAGCCGCATTGCATCACCGCGCCTTCCATCGAAGGCAGCAGCGCGCTCCATTCACTGCGCAATTGATCGGCCGGCTTGAAGCGGCCATCGGCCTGCAGATTATTCTTGAAGAAACGGTTGGCCGCGCCGGGAATGTGGCCGCCGACCGGGTCCAGGGTTTCGTTCTCGCCGCGGAAGCGGTCGGGGGCGCGCGCGTCGACCAGCTTCAGTCCGCCATGCAGGATGTCTTTCGCGCCCACCGTCGATACCAGCGCCGGCCTGCGTTCGATGTTCCCCGACGGCCGCTTCACTTCTTCGGTCGACAGCGGCAAACCCGCCGCCTGCCAGGCCGGCAGCCCGCCGTCCAGCACCGCCACCGCCTCGTGCCCAACCCAGCGCAGCATCCACCACAGCCGCGCGGCGAACATGCCGCCGTGCGCGTCATAGGCCACGACCTGGCTGTCGGCATTCACGCCCCAGCGCCGCAGCGTGGCGACGAAGGCGTCGATCTCGGGAAGCGGATGCCGACCGCGAAAGCTGCCATCGGGCGCAGGGCTCAGATCGGCGAGATCGGTATCCAGATGCGCGAATTGCGCACCCGGGATATGACCGGCATGAAACGCGGCGCGGCCCGCATCGGGATTGGCCAGGTCATGGCGGCAGTCGAGCAGGATCCAGCGCGGATCCTGCAGATGCGACGCGAGCTCGTCCGCGACAATCAGCGTGGTGCAAGGCATGGCGGCTTCCTTTCCTGTGGGCGTTACAACGCGATCTGCGACCGGTACCACTCGTGGAAATGCTGCATGCCGTCTTCCATCGGTGACTGGTACGGTCCGACTTCATTGACGCCGCGATCCACCAAGATGCGGCGGCCCGCATCCATGCGCAGCGCGATTTCGTCATCCTCGACGCAGGTTTCCGTGTAGGCGGCGCGCTCGGCGTCGACGAAGTCGCGCTCGAACAGCACAATCTCTTCCGGGTAATAGAACTCCACCACGTTGACCGTCTTCTGCGGGCCCTTCGGCCACAGCGTCGACACCACCAGCACATGCGGATACCACTCGACCATGATGTTCGGATACAGCGTGAGCCAGATCGCGCCATACGGCGGCGCTTCGCCGTTGCGGAACTTGAGCACCTGTTCCTGCCATTTGCGATAGGCCGGCGTGCCGGACTTTTTCAAAGCGGCGTTCACGCCCACGGTCTGCACGCTGTAGCCCGCGCCGAATTCCCATTTCAGGTCCGAGCAGGTGACGAAGCTGCCCAGGCCCGGGTGGAAGGGCTCGACGTGGTAATCCTCGAGATAGACCTCGATGAAGGTCTTCCAGTTGTAGTCGCATTCATGGACTTCGACGTGGTCCAGCATGTAGCCGCTGAAGTCCAGGTCCTTCGTGACCGAGAGCTTCGCCATCAGGCCCGCGACATCGACGCCATTGCGCTCGAACAGCAGGCCGTTCCAGTTCTGCAGCGGCGTTTTCGACAGGTTCAGGCAGGGCGTTTCGCCGAAATGCGGCGCGCCGATCAGTTCTCCCTTCAGGTCGTAAGTCCAGCGGTGCAGCGGGCAGACGATGCTCTTCGCATTGCCGCGGCCGGTATACATCTTTGCCTGCCGGTGGCGGCAGACGTTGGAAACGAGTTCGATGCCGCCGGCATTACGCACCAGCATGCGGCCTTCGTTTTCCCAGGCGAGCGTTGCATAGTCGCCCGCCTCGGGCACCATCAATTCGTGGCCGACATAGCGCGGCCCTTTATTGAACAGCTCGGAAATTTCTTTTTTCAGCAGTGCATCGTCGAAGTAGACGTTGACCGGAAGTTGCGCGTCGGAACGCGCCAGCTTGGCGAGATTAGCCAGATCGGACATCCCTACCCCCCAAATTAATTTTCACCAACCTAAGAGAGAAAGAATCCGCAAACACCTGATTTCAAACGAGATGAAGAGGGAATTTTTGGACGAGGGGCGGATTATACCCGAGGAGCGGTTTTTGTCTGCCTTGTTGGGTCAGACTGATAGGATGGGGAAGGTTCCGGGGCCTTGAATGAGGGCGCACACGGTTTGCGGGGCGGAAGGCGGCGCCGGCGCAGTTATACAAGTGCTGCGCCAGCGGGATGAACACTCAGGAACGGAAGGGCGGGTCAAGGTGGCGAGCGGCGTATTCGGCTTTCATGCAATTTATTTCAAGTCGGCACTCTCTATATAGCCTTGCAATATCGGAATTCTCATTAAATCCCATCTTCAACAAGCCTCTTGCAGTGGTGTGGACTGACTCGTACTCTGCGTCCAAGTCTGCCTTTTCATATTTCTTGAGTTTTGCCGCGTACGCGGCGGCGTCAAATCCTGCAGAGATGAGATCGAGGTTTTCGTCTGAAAGAATGGCGTTTTGCGATTCGGTATCGGCTACTCCAGGTTTGCTCATGACGGGATCTCCATTTAGAGCCTATTCCAGTAGGGATAAGAATTGAAGTAATGCTTGTCCAAGCCAGTGTTTTTGATGGAGGACATCATGGGCATGGTCAAGCAGGACGACGGATGGCGCTTGCCGGATGAATTATGGGAACA
>NZ_JAEPBG010000079.1 GCF_016632335.1 Noviherbaspirillum pedocola | reverse complement strand
CTAAGCAGGTACGCAAAAGTCTTTTGAAAAGACATGCTTCAACCAAAAGTGAGGGGATAGTACGCCGGAAGCCCGCAATGCTTCCTTATTCGATAGACTGCGCAAATACGTGATGAACGAGTCAGCCTGTTCATCGATGTTCGTGTATTGCTTGTTGGCGCTCATCGCATCTTTGCCTTGTCCCCATAGGGTGTCCATCGGGTTGAGCTCCGGAGCCCGTTTTGGTAGCCAAAGCAACCGAATCCCCAGTTGACCCGCCAAAGCGCGCGACTCGTTCGCCGTATGGCTTCTGTCGCTATCCAAAAGGATCGTCACTTGCCAGCCGCGATAGTGCCGATGCACTTGATGCAAGAACGCCTGGAAGTCTTGCGCACGTTGATGCCGCCGGATTTGGAACAGGCGATGGCCCGTCGCCAGATTCATGCAGCCGAATACCACGCGGCGGGCATTCCAGCCGCTTAACATCACCCGTGCTGGCTGGCCGCGTGGTGACCACATCGCCCGCAACGGCGGAAACAGCAGCAGATCTGTCTCGTCTTCGACCAACACGACGCTACGCTGGGGCAAACCAGATAGGATGCGACGAATTTGGCGTTTTTTTCTCTCGCTGCGGATCAGGCGCCAGGACGTAGCGCGGCCGCTTCCACACATAGCCCAACTCATGCAGCCGGCGGCGTATCGTGTCTGCTGAATACTGCTTCCCGGTGCTCTGTCGTAACTGGTTCCTCAATAGAGGAACAGTCCAGTGTGTCGCATAGTAGCCGTACCACTCCGGTGGAAGCAGCATCAGCGTTCTCAGCAACGCTTCAATCACTTCCCCAGTACAAGAAGGGCGCCCTGTCCGGGGTGCATCGCTCAGTTCGCACTCATCGCCCGCTTGCTGGAAGCGCGTAAGCCAGTTGTAGACACTCTGGTTGCTCACGCCAAGTAACTCTGCAATCTCGCTTACTGACGTACCGCGATCGAATTCCAACACAGCCAGCAAACGCCGGTAGAGCCGAACATCATGGGTTTGTCGCAGCCTGGTTCGGATCTTTCGCCGCTGGCTTGCCGTCAGCTTCAACTCTCTCATGGTGTCTTCCTCGCGCTCCATGAAGACCATGAGTACAGTCTATTTCAAAAGACTTTTGCGTACCTGCTTAG
>NZ_JAEPBG010000078.1 GCF_016632335.1 Noviherbaspirillum pedocola | reverse complement strand
ACCCTGCCCCGATTTCACGTACAGCAGGAAGTTTGTTAACTTTCTGGCTGTATGGAGGAATGCATGGGTGAGAAGTTGGTGCCGAAACGGCAGTACACGGAAGAATTCAAGACGGAGGCGGTCAGACTGGCGCAGTCGGTCGGGCAGCATGAAGCCGCCCGCCGGCTCGGCGTGCCGGTGGCGACGCTGGGCAATTGGACGCGTCGGGAGCGTAATCTGGAAGCCACATCCGTAGATAGGGCCGCGGGATCATCGCCGCTGAAGCGCCCCGTGAGCGAGCTGGAGGCCGAGAATACGCGGCTACGCAAGGAATTGGCCAGTGCCAAGCTCGATATCGAGATCCTTCGAAAGGCAACGGCGTACTTCGCGAAGGGGTCGCGGTGAAGTACGCCTGGATCGATACTCACCGCGACGAATACAGCGTGAGCCGGCTTTGCCGGGTACTTGGGGTGTGGCGCAGCGGCTACTGCCAGTGGCGCAGCCGGGCCCCGAGTCCACGGTCCCAGGCCAATGCCGCGCTGGATGCCGAGGTCGGGGCAATCCACCGGGCCCACCGCGGCCGCTATGGGCGGCCACGCATCGTGGCCCAGCTCCGGGCACGGGGCCAGCATATCGGTGCCGAGCGAGTGCGACGCAGCTTGCAACGGCAAGGGCTGCGCCCAGTCTACAAGCGTGCGTACCGGGTGACGACTGATTCTGCACACCGCTTGCCGGTGGCGTCGAACCTGCTGGATCGGCGCTTTGATGGCTGGCAGCCAAATCAAGCTTGGGTCAGCGATATCACCTTTGTTGCGACTGGCGAAGGATGGTTGTATCTGGCGGCCATTCTGGACCTGGCCAGCCGGCGCATTGTAGGTTGGTCGATGTCCGAGCGGATACAGTCCAGTCACGTTTGCCAAGCCTTGCGCAGCGCGTACTGGCAGCGCAAGCCGCCACCGGGCTTGATCTTACATTCCGATAGGGGCAGTCAATACGCCAGCCGGGCGTACCGGCAATTGGCAGCATCCTTCGGCATGACGGTCTCGATGAGTCGACGCGCCAATGCGTGGGACAATGCGCCGATGGAGAGCTTCTTTAAGACGTTAAAGGTGGAACGGATTTACCAGACGTGCTATGAAACGCGGGCCCAGGCGCGCCTGGACATCGTGGACTGG
>NZ_JAEPBG010000077.1 GCF_016632335.1 Noviherbaspirillum pedocola | reverse complement strand
TGAGGTAGCCTGACTTTTTCGGACACTCCCGTTTGATAAACTGATCAAAGGGAGAAAGCAGAATGCAGACAAAGACATACACACCGGAGTTCCGGGCTGAAGCCGTCAAGCTGGTATTGGCGCAGGGGCTGTCGCTAGAGGAAGCAGCGCAGCGCATTGCAATGCCCAAGGGCACGCTGGCGAATTGGGTCAGTTCCGCCAAACGCGGCAATGCAGGAACGGTGATGCCAGGCAGCCGTACGGTTCCGGAATTGGAAGCCGAGGTTGCCAGGCTACGCAAGGAACTGGCTGAAACGCGCATGGAGCGAGACGTCGTAAAAAAGGCGGCCGCGTACTTTGCTCGGGAGTCGCTGCCCGGTACGCGTTCATGAAGTCAGTGCGACTCGACTACCCGATGAAATTGCTGTGCCGTGCTTTCGGTGTGTCGCGTAGTGGATTCTATGCCTGGCTCAATCGTGCACCTTCGCCGCGGGCGCAGGAGGACGAGCGCTTGAAGGTGGCGATCAAGGCGGTCCACGTGCAAACCCGGGAAACCTATGGACCGTTGCGCGTGCAGCCAGAACTGGCTGCGCAAGGCTTTGAAGCGGGGCGTGATCGGATCGTGCGCCTGCGACAGGAGCTTGGCTTGCGCTGCAAGCAAAAACGCAAACTCAAAGCCACCACCAATTCACGACACGATTTCCCCGTGGCGGAGAACTTACTGAACCAGACCTTTGCGCCGACGCGGCCCAACGAGGTCTGGGTCACCGACATTACGTATATATCGACCGGCGAGGGCTGGCTTTACCTTGCTGGTGTCAAAGACGTCTTCACCTGCGAACTGGTTGGCTATGCAATGGGCGCGCGCATGACGCAAGGGCTGACTGCGCAAGCCTTGTGGCGGGCGGTACGCCACAAGCGGCCCGCTACGGGGCTGATTCATCACTCGGACCGCGGAAGTCAATACTGCGCCGATGATTATCGCAAGTTGGTCAAACAGTTCGGCATGCTGGCGTCCATGTCGCGAAAGGGAAACTGCTATGACAATGCCCCTATGGAGAGTTTTTGGGGAAGTCTGAAGAACGAGCTGATCCACCACCAACGATATGCAACCAGGGCTGACGCAGAGACGGCGATCAAGGAATACATCGAAATCTTTTATAACCGCCAGCGGCGTCACTCACGCCTTGGCTACGTTTCGCCAGCGCAGTTCGCTGGAAACATCAGCAAAACCACGCTGGCCGCTTGAAACGGCAGTGTCCATTATTGACAGTACACCTCA
>NZ_JAEPBG010000076.1 GCF_016632335.1 Noviherbaspirillum pedocola | reverse complement strand
CCGAACAGGACCGTGAAACGACTTTGCGCCGATGATAGTGCTGCAACCAGTGTGAAAGTAGGTCATCGTCAGGCAGTTATCCCGCAACACCCCCGCTGGCTCTCGCCACCGGGGGTGTTTGCCTTTGGCCGCTCGGTTATCACGCTTTCTGCCTAATCGATATTCGGTACTCGATACTCACCGCGAGGCCATCCGCGATCAGCACTCATAATACGACTGCGCTGCTTGTCTGAGACCTGCGGCTTCAATGTACGAGATGAGAATGACTGTACGCGCGTAACAAGGTCACATTGAAGTGAACTTGAGCGTAGGGATAATGGTGCCCAGTTACACAAGACGGGCATCTATGACAGAAGCGACATCACACAGACGACGCCTTAGCAAGGGGGCGAAGTCTGAAGTGCTTGCAATCCGAACCCGCCGGCGCCGCCTTCATTGCGTCAGTGTTCAAGGCGCAGACCCGGTACTTGAAAAACAGTGCCGTACCGATTGATAACAACTGGGCGGAATACCGTTTCCGGCCAATTGCGCTTGATTGGATCAAATGGCTGTTAGGTGGCAGCCTGCGTGCACGGCGAACGTGCCGCGGCGGTGATTAAGCCAATACCTATGTCGCGGCTTAATGGCCATGAGATGCATGTCCATATGAAGAACATCCTAGAGGCGTTGCCATCATAGCTGGCACGCCGCATTGTAGACTTGCTGCTACATTGGTGGTCATCTTCCTGATCCATCGTGTCTTGGTTCCGCATCTCGTCAATACGGGTTTGCCGAGTGCTTAATATCCATCCGCCTTTTCTATGTTCCTATGTCGCAGTTCAATAAGTGAATTATGGCAACTTGCCGTCTGCGCGACTGGGTAGTTTTATCGATGATAACCTTTCGATCAGCGCGGCATGCTTGAGCGCATCCCGCATCCCGCATCCAGCATCCAGCATCCAGCATTTCGCATCACGCCCAAATGTTGCGGATAAAGAAGCGATCCGCGCTTAGTTACCTTCAATTCGCGGACCTGAGAAAACATCGACCAGATGCCGACGACAGTAGGCGATCATACGAGTTGAAGTAAAGGCGTACCGACTGGATTTGCCCCCGTACTACCGGACACAGCGTCACACCAAGGTTAATGATTCCGTTCCGCGCCGAAACTCGCGTGGCGAGCGATATTTCAGCGCGCTATGGGGATGCTGCTCGTTGTAATGTATATGAACGCCTCCCTTTGCGAGAGGTTTCTATAGCAACTAAGAACAAGTTGGGCTGCAGCTGTATATCCGGCCTTGTTGCAGCTCCAAGCCGCCGCTGCGGGCCA
>NZ_JAEPBG010000075.1 GCF_016632335.1 Noviherbaspirillum pedocola | reverse complement strand
TGAACCGCCCCGGCTTTGGAGGAGGCTGGTTGGTGTGAGTCAGACCGAGGTGGTCTGACGGGTAAATTGCTTGTAGTAGTTTGCCTCAGCTTCTGCCGGCGGGATATAACCAAGAGGCTCGAGCAGCCGCTGATGATTGAACCATGCTACCCACTCAAGGGTTGCCAGTTCCACGGCTTCGCGCGTCTTCCAGGGCGCCCGGCGATGGATCAGTTCCGCCTTGTACAAGCCGTTGATGGTCTCGGCGAGCGCATTATCGTAGCTGTCGCCTTTGCTCCCTACTGAGGGCTCAATGCCGGCCTCGGCCAGGCGCTCGCTGTAGCGAATGGACACGTATTGGGCGCCGCGGTCGCTATGGTGGATTAATCCATCTTCCCGTTCCGGCTGCCGGGCATACAGCGCCTGCTCCAGCGCATCCAGCACGAAGTCCGTGTGCATGGAGCGACTGACGCGCCAGCCGACGATACGCCGGGCGAAGACATCGATCACAAAGGCGACATACACAAAGCCTTGCCACGTTGAGACGTACGTGAAGTCGCTGACCCAGAGCTGGTTTGGCCGCTGGGCCTTGAATTGCCGGTTGACGTGGTCCAGCGGGCATGGCGCCTTCTTGTCTCCCAGCGTTGTGCGTACTGGCTTGCCGCGCATGGCGCCGCGCAGACCGTGCTGACGCATGAGCCTCTCAACGGTACAGCGTGCGACCTCAATGCCTTCCCGGCACAACTGCTTCCAGACCTTATCCGCGCCATAGACCCGCAGGTTGGCATGCCAAACCCGTTCAATGTGGGGAATCAAGACGTCGTCACGCTGGGCGCGTGCGCTTCGCAACGCTGGATTGCGAGAGCGGGCGGCATGGCGCCAATAGGCCGATGGGGCAACCTGCAGCACCTGGCAGATTGGCTCGACCCCGAGGCTATCTCGATGGGCGTCGATGAAAGCCTTCACGATTTGAAGCGGCGGTCGAGCTCCGCCTGGGCGAAAAAAGCACTGGCAAGCCGCAGGATCTCATTTGCCTTGCGCAGCTCTCGTACCTCCCGCTCCAGTTCTTTGACCCGTTGCTGTTCGGCCGTCGTCGCTCCTGGACGCTGACCAGTGTCACGCTCGTGCTGGCGTACCCAGCGTCGCAGCGTCTCCGCCGTGCAACCGATCTTGCCAGCGATGGAGACGATCGCTGCCCATTGCGATTCGTACTGCTCTTCGCTCTCCAAGACCATCCGCACCGCACGCTCGATGACCTCGGGTGAATATTTGATTGCTCTCTTCTTCATAGCCCCATTCTCTCAAATGTTGGGGCCTCCTCGTTTTCCGGGGCGGTTCA
>NZ_JAEPBG010000074.1 GCF_016632335.1 Noviherbaspirillum pedocola | reverse complement strand
TTGCAAGACCTGCCGTTTTGACGTCGAAGTGAGAATCGACTGCATGTATCTATCCGGCCTACTGTGGCACCCGTCGGCACCGGCCCTGATGTCTTCCGCTCGCAAACTGCCTCATTACCGCTACGGTCTGAGATCAACCATGTTTGTTGCCAGGCTCTTGTTTGCGTGAGTTCGAACTCATTCTCCATCAACCCGTCTGGCCCGCAATCGTTGGCAGGACACTCCTTTGCTAACTCTTTGCTCGTTGATTTCTCCGGTTACTACGCTACCCGGTATTCCGTTCCACGTACCAGCATGGCCCAGATGGTCCTGGCATTCCTGGCTGCCAGCGCAACCGCTGCTACCGGATTGCACGATCGACGTTGTAGCTCTGCTACCCATCGGCTCTTATGATCGGTCTTGCCCGCCATTGACCGCATGGCGCTACGGGTGCCATGAATCAGCAACGTCCGTAATCGCACGTCGCCACGTTTGGTAATGCCGCCCAGTCGGCTCTTGCCGCCACTGGAATACTGCTTTGGCGTGAGCCCTAGCCAGGCGGCAAACTCCCGGCCGCTGCGAAATAGCTTGCCATCGCCCACGCTGGCCACTAACGCGGTGGCGGTAATGGGACCGACCCCTTCGATCTTCATCAAGCGCTTGGCAGGCTCGCTTTGTGCCGCCAGCATGGCAATCTTGCGCTCATACTCGGCTGCTTTGCTGTCGAGGCTAAGCATGCGCTCGTATAGTTCAGCGATGGTTTCTTTGGCGAGCAGCGGCAAAGCTCGTGCACCGGTGTGCAGCTCCGTCATGACTTGGCGTAGTTTAGCCATGCCGGTGGCCACGGCGATACCGAACTCGCCGAGCAAACCACGGATCTGGTTGGACAGGGCAACGCGCTCTGACACCAGTAGTTCCCTGGCCCGGTGCAGCGTCAAGACTGCTTGTGCTTCCTCGGTTTTAACCGGTACAAACCGCATATTGGGCCGGCCCACTGCTTCGCAGATAGCTTCCGCATCATTGGCGTCATTCTTGCCATTCTTGCGATACGGGGTAACGAAATGGGGTGCCATGAGCCGCACATCATGGCCGAAGCGGCGTAGTTCCCTGGCCCAGTAGTGTGAACTGGAACAGGCTTCAATACCAATGAGGCATACCGGTAATCTGGCAAAGTAAGTCAGCACCTGGGGACGTGACAAGGTTTTTTGCAAAATGGTTTTGCCATGCCCATCTACGCCATGCACTTGGAACACCTGCTTTGCGATATCCAAACCGACCCGTACGATTGCCATGTTTGCCTCCTACGTTGGATGCGATGCCCATGCTTCGCGTGCCCCCA
>NZ_JAEPBG010000073.1 GCF_016632335.1 Noviherbaspirillum pedocola | reverse complement strand
CCTAACAGGCTGCTGAAATACCACCCGTGCGAGTGTCGCCGTTTTCTTAAAGCCATGAAAACACTGACTTGCCGTTGCCGCATTCTGAAACAGCCTTGCGTTTGCGTCTGCTTTGGCGCGTTTGCGGCCGGCTGTTCTGGTCTATTGGCGCTTTACGCCACCTGTAGACGGACTTGTCCCAAGGTGCGCATGCGGATCAGGTTGTACGCCGCCATGGTCAGTACAAACAGCTGGTCGACTTTTTTCAACCCGCGCACCATCACCTGGCGAATCGGCCCGATCGTCTTGGCCCAGCCAAATCCCTGTTCGATGAGCTTACGCTTTTGCTGCGAAATGGCGTAACCGTCACTACCGGCAATCGCATCCCGCACTGCAGAGCGTCGGCCGGACGTGTTTTGCGCCACGTGGGGCACAACGTTCATCGCCTGCAGCGCGTCGATAAATTCATCTGGCGTCATAGCCTTTGTCGGCGCCCAGCGTGATCTCGCAGTCGTCGCCCACGACTTGGCGGGCATCTTGGATCATCGCCTTGGCCGCTTCCCGTTCGGCATGGCCATCGGCGACGGTGACCATGGCGCTGGCAATCAGGCCGTGCCGATTGTCGCTCAACGTATGGCCCATGAAGCGCAGTTCGCTGGCGGTTTTACCCTTACGATATAGCCGCGCATCCGGATCGGTCTTCGATTCGTGGGTCTCGTTGCTGCGGACCTGTCCCTTGAAATTGCTGCCCTCGCCGTTGCCATGGTCATCGTCGGCCTTGCGCACGAAGCTCTTGTGGCTGGCCCACGCGCCAATGAGCGTGCCGTCCACGCTGAAGTGTTCACCCGATAGCCAGCCTTTCTCCTCGGCCATGCTCACCACCTCGTTGAAGAACGCGATGATGGCATCATGCTCGGTCAAGCGTTCACGGTTCTTCGTGAACACGGTTGGCACCCACACCGTATCGTCCATGGATAAACCGACGAACCAGCGAAACAGCATGTTGTACTGCACCTGTTCCATCAACTGTCGCTCTGAGCGCACGCTATAGAACACCTGCAGCAGCATGGCGCGCAGCAGCTTCTCGGGGGCGATGCTGGGTCGCCCACCTTTGACGTCGGCTTCGTACATACGAGAGAGCAAACCCTCCATCTTTGCCAATGCCGCGTTGGCCATCTGGCGAATCGGCCGCAATGGATGATGTGCTGGAATGAAGTCTTCCATTCGGCGCATCGTGAACAGGCTCTCGGTGAAGGTATCGGGGCCGCGCATAAAACTCAACAGAAATGGATCGTGCTGGACTAACGGTGCAGACATCTATCCGGCCGACATCTCCGGGAAGTATTTCAGCAGCCTGCTAGGCG
>NZ_JAEPBG010000072.1 GCF_016632335.1 Noviherbaspirillum pedocola | reverse complement strand
GGTAATGAAATGGTCACCCTTCATCCTACGAGCGGTTACCCTTGTGGGTGTTTTACTTTCTGAGCGAGGAGACCATCATGCAAGACGTCATACTGATCGGCATTGACCTTGGGAAGCATTCTTTCCACCTCCACGGCCAAGACGCCCGTGGCAAAGCGGTGTTCCGCAAGAAGTGCACCCGCAAGCAGCTCATTACCTTTTTCGCCACGTTTCATCCCTGTACCGTTGTCATGGAAGCCTGTGCCGGCGCCCATCATATGGCGCGGCACCTTATGACGTTTGGGCACCAAGTCAAGCTCATCAGTCCTCAGTTCGTCCGTCCCTTCGTCAAGGGAAACAAGAATGACTTTATTGACGCCGAAGCGATCTGCGAAGCTGCCTCCCGTCCCAACATGCGCTTTGTCACACCAAAAACGGAAGTACAACAGATTCTCAGCGCCCTGCATCGTGTAAGGGAATCGCTTGTTCGTGACCGGATCAAGGCCTCCAATCAGATCCACGGCTTTCTGCTGGAATTTGGTATCAGTCTTCCCATCGGTTCAGCCGCCATCAGACGCCTTCCTTCCGTACTGGCAGAACACCCGCTGCCAGTACGGCTGATTGCCGTTCTCAATCGCCTGCACGCTCACTACAAGTACCTGGACGAACAGATTGCGGAAGTGGAGAAGGAATTGCAGTTGCAGCTGCAGGAAGACGATCTGGGTCAGCGACTGATGGCGGTGCCGGGTGTCGGGCCAATTACAGCCAGCCTGTTGTCGGTCGAGCTTGGCGATGGCAAGCAGTACGGTTGCGGGCGAGACTTCGCGGCCTCCGTTGGCCTTGTGCCGCGCCAGTACAGTACAGGAGGGCGAGCCACTCTCTTCGGAATTAGCAAGCGAGGGGATAAGAATCTGCGCCGCCTGCTGGTGCTGTGTGCCAGGTCGTACATGCAGCGTCTGGATAAGCAGAAAGGAAAGCTGGCAGACTGGGTACGCGCAATGCTGTCGCGCCGACATTCCAATGTCGTCGCTTGTGCATTGGCTAATAAACTGGCTCGCACCGTTTGGGCGCTTGCTGCCCGGCAAACCGAATACCGCGCCGCTCAGGCTTCAAAGGCAGCCTGAGCGGCGTACAGAATTGAGTAGTACGAAGTACCCACCTGGTTTTGCGACTGTAGAAATTGGATGACGTGAACGGCATAACGGCCTGGCAGACAACCTGTTCGAAAAACCGGCTCTCGAAGCCGCCAAGGTTTTTAGGACTGCCAGGCGCGACTTTCATCGTGGCGCGGGGAAGTGCTCTCCAATCAGACGCCGTATAGATTTAGGCAAGCCAATCACAAAACCCAAAATCTACCCTTGCAAAAAGGAGGGTGACCATAGATTTTTCGAG
>NZ_JAEPBG010000071.1 GCF_016632335.1 Noviherbaspirillum pedocola | reverse complement strand
AGCAGCGATCCATCCGGTGATCCGATTTCAGGTGCCCAATCACGGGTTCAATCGCCTGGCGCCGCCTCAGCCAACGCCGCTGCGGCGCGGTGAGCGACTTGTGTTTGCCGCGATGGATGATCTCGATGCCTGGATTGTCTTCGTCGACGCCACGGAATCCGAGGTCGACCACTGCCTGTTTCGGCGTCACGCCGATGTCTTCCAGCAGAATGGTGCTTTGCTCGATCTGCTCACGCAGGACATGACCGTCGTAGGGATTGCCTGGGAAGGTGCGCGCGCCAACCACCAGACCGCTCTTGTGCGTTGTCGCCACACTGGCCTTAACGCCGAACTCGTAAGGATTGCGCGCCTTGCCCTTGCTGATGCACTCTGCCTCCGGCGCATGCAGCGCGTACAGCTTGTTTTTGTCCTTGGGCCGCTGAGTACGAATCCTCTCTGCACGGGCCAGCATGGTTTGCAGTTGCTGCATCAGCGCCTCGGGGACCGCGGTGGCATCATCGAGCTTGCGCCGGATGTCGCGCATGACGATGCCCAGGATCGTGCGCTGGCGCTTGAGCGTGCGACGCAGGCGCTTGAATTGCCTGGCATGGGCATACCCGCCGGCTTTGCGGCGCAGGGTCTTGCCTTCTCTGGCATAGGTCTGCTTGAGCGCGATGCCGGCACGCTTGACCAGGCGCACCAGCTGCATGCGCGCCACGTCGAGCAAACGGCTGTCGGTGGGATGCGCGATGGCTTTCTCCTGCACCGTGGTATCAACGATGACGCGCTCAAATTCCGTTGGTCGGACTGCCTTAATGGCGACGGCAGTGTCGATGGTGGCCTTAAGCACTTCCTCCACACCGGCCTCGCCGATGGCCTTGCGGAAGCGCCCGAGCTGCGTTGGATCACAGGGCAGCTTCGGCGTGTAGTAATCCTGGCCGCTGAAGTATTGCCACACCACGTCTTGCGACCAGCGCTCCACCACCGCTTCATCGCTCAGGTTGAAGGCGTGCTTGAGATAGAGCAGCGCGACCATCAAGCGAATCGGCAGGCGCGGCCGCCCAGCCGGGCTGGGCGCGGCGCCGGCTAATTCCAGCGACGTGCCGAACAAGTCGCAGTCGGCCAGGACTTTGCCTGGACGGGGCTGATGGGTAAACGCCGGGGCCAGCGCGGCTTCTATCTGTGTCCAGGGCAGGCGCTGAGCTAGCACCGCCAAGGGATGCCGCAAGTCGATCATCTGATCCAATCTTGCCCGGAAAAAGTCATCGGTTGCCATGCGCGCTTCCTCGCATTTCCCTCAGTTTTCGCTGCCTTATATCGTAGTTTCTCGAGGAATTCAGAGGGTCGTTTCTACGCAAATCCCTTGCCGTCACTGCACGTCAGAGATTTTGCACGGACGACTA
>NZ_JAEPBG010000070.1 GCF_016632335.1 Noviherbaspirillum pedocola | reverse complement strand
GAGCTAATGTCAATTCTGGTGTATGGCCGGTCTGAAGCATAGGAATATCAGGCGGCGAGTTTCTGTTGTTCCGGCGGATTGTCTTGCACCGGGATGCCATCCCTGAACGGCACGCCATCCAGCAACGGCTGAATTCGGTCGGCGCCACGAATCCTGCGCCACGACTTCTCTGCTTCTTCCATCAGCTTGAACGCCAGTCCGAGGAACGTGGCCCGTGACAGGCAGTTCCTGGCCCGCGTCGTCCGGTGCCGCACCGTGGCAAACGTCGACTCAATCGGATTGGTGGTGCGTACGTGCTGCCAGTGTTCGGCCGGGAAGTCATAGAACGCCAACAGACTATCCCTGTCCTGCGTAAGCTTTTGCACGGCCTTCGGATACTTCGCGCCATAGGTCGTCACGAACCTCTCGAAGGCAACGAGGGCTTCTGCCCTGGTGGCCGCCATAAAGATATCTTGCATGGCTGCCTTTGCTCTGGCCTGCTGCGATGCCGGCAGCGCGTTCAATACGTTGCCCAGCTTATGGAACCAGCAGCGCTGGGCCCGCGTAGCAGGAAACACCTCTTCCAATGCAGCCCAGAAGCCCATGGCGCCATCGCCAACAGCCAGCAGAGGCCCGGATTGCAAACCGCGCGCCTTCAGGTCCAGCAGTACCTCGCGCCACGACGCGGTCGACTCCCGGAAACCGTCGGCAATGGCGACGCGCTCCTTCTTGCCCTCTGGCGTGACGCCCACAATCACCAACAGGCATTGGCCATCGGCGCCCTCGCTTCGCACGCCGGTATGAATGCCGTCCGCCCACCAATACACATAGCGGGCAGTGGAGAGGTCGCGCCGGTTCCACTGCTGCCATTCGTCCGACCACTGCGCCTTCAGACGACTCACCACGTTGGCCGACAGGCCCTTGGCTTGCTCGCCCAGCAGCACCGACAGCGCTTCGCTCATGTCGCCAGTCGACACCCCTTTGAGGTACAGCCAGGGCAACGCGGCCGAGACGCGCGGCGACTTCCTGACATAGGGCGGGACCACCGAGGAATGAAACTTCACGCCCATGCCGGAGCGGTCACGTACCTTCGGAACCTTGACCGATATTGGACCGGCTGCGGTGAGCACGTCGCGCTCGGGCAGATAGCCGTTGCGCACCACGGCACGCTTGCCCGACAGGGTTCTCACGTTGGCATACTGTTCCAGCAGGGCCGCCAGCTCCAGTTCAATAACCTGCTGAATGACTTGCCGGGCGCCGTGGCGCACCAGTTCGTCCAGCGACACGCCGATTTCCGGTAGACCGATTACTGCGTTTTGCTTATCCTTCTGCATGGTGGGGGTTTCCTCTGTTGGTGGCTTTGACTTCGACAATCAAATTCTCCAACAAAAACCTTCACCGCCTTCCGCCCGCCTTCAGACTTCACCTCGTACACCACTTCCGACTATAGCTC
>NZ_JAEPBG010000007.1 GCF_016632335.1 Noviherbaspirillum pedocola | reverse complement strand
CCCTGAAGCGGGGCGCGGCTAAACTCGCTACGCTGCGCTTCGCTCAGACAGACGCCGCACCTTATCCGCTTCAGGGCCCGGCGCCACGGCGCGATCAACGGGATTAAAAGCAACGGCAACGACAAAAGCCAAAACCAACTGCAACTGCAACTGCAACTGCAACTGCAACTGCAACTGCAACTGCAACTGCGTAGCGTTGTGCTCCCGCAGCGTTGTGCTATTAGAACCAATGCAGCAGTTACCGCGCGCCGACCTTGAAAAGGCTGGCTTACCAGCCCAACCTGCGCACGGCAACCCCAGCTAGCGCCGCGACGACAGCACGATGCCCACCACGATCAGTACAAAGGCCAGCGCATGGTACAGATGCGGTGGCTCGCCCAAGAGCGCTGATGACAGCAGCGCGGCAAACAGCGGCGTGAGGTTGCTGAAAAAGGCGGCGATATTCGGGCCGACCCGCTGCACGCCGGCTCCCCAGCAGCGCAGCGCGATCACTGCCGGTCCGATGCCGACGTACAGCAACGCGGCCAACACCCGCCAGCTCCAGCGGATGTGCACATCGGTTGCTGCGAACTCGACGCCGGCGAACAGCCCGGACCAGGCCAGGCCGAACACCAGCTGCGCCATCATGAATGCGGCCCAGTCGGCGCGCAGCTTTTGCGCCCCGATCGGCCGGATCAGCAGCCAGCTGTACATGGCCCAGATCGCCGTGGCCACGAGCATCAACAGGTCGCCCGGCACCAGGTGCAGCGCCAGCAGCAGCCGCGGCTCGCCGCGCGAGAGCACGGTCAGCACGCCGAGGATGGACAGCAGCGCGCCGGCCACCTGCCGCGCCGACACCGGCGTGCGGAAGAACAGGGCGCCCAAAGCCAGCATGAACACCGGCATGCTCGCGCCGACCAGCGTGGCATTGATCGCCGACGATGTCTTCAGCGCCAGGTATTGCAGCGAGTTGTAGGCGCCAATGCCGAACAGGCCCAGGAGCGCGAAGCGGCGCCATTGCTGCCACATGCCGCTGTCCCGGCGCAGCGCCCAGCCGCCCAGCGGCAGCAGCAGCGCGAAGGCAATGGTCCAGCGCAGGAAGTTCATCGTCATCGGCGGCAGCGCGCCCTGCATCATGCGCCCGACCACCGCATTGCCGGCCCACAGCAGCGGCGGCATGGTCAGCATCAGGATGGTGGACGGCGTCAGGCGGGCTTGCATGGTCTGGGTGCTGGAGTCTGGGGGCTGAAGGCTGATTTGCAACGGCTGGGCGGGATGGCGGATTGTACTGGCTTGCCTGGCGCGATGCTGCATTCTGGTGCATGCCGCGCACGCCGCGTCGCGATTTCCACTATCATGGAGCCTGCTTTTTCCCTCCTCTCTTTCCCCCAATGACTTCAATTCCCGAGATGCCCGATGATGCGGCCGATGACGGCCGCATCGAGCAAGACCGCCTGTGGCGCGACAACGGCTGGACCGCCCGCGTGATCAAGAACGAGGATGACGACGGCTGGGCAGTGGCCATGATCAAGGATGGCGAAGCCGAGCCGGCGCTGGTCGGGCCCTGGACCATGGGCCGCGACAAGAAGAACCCGAAGCCGCTGGATACGGCTGCGTTCAACACGCTGGTGAAGACTGCCAACGAAGTGCTGCGCCGCCACGAGCAGCAGCGGCATGCGCTGCTCAACAAGAGCGTGTCGGTCGAAACCGACGACGGCCGCATCGATGTCGCGCTCGAAATCATTCCCGATGAATTCGATCCCTACGCCAGGCTGACCGCAACCGATGCCTACGGCGAGCAGCTCGCCGAAGTGCGGGTCGCGGCCAACTTCAAGCTGACCGCTTCCAGCGCCGCCGACTGGATCGCTTCCGGCTACGCGCGACCGCGCTGAAGATGGCGCTGCCGGCCCCAGGCGCCAGCGGCGCGGATGCATGCGATGCCGGCGCGGCTGCGCATCATGGCGGCGCAGCCGCGCCAGATGCCAGCGTCGCCCCGCTCCATGGCGATGCGGCCACCCGCTACACCGTCGCGGTGCGCGCGCTGTGCGAGTTCACCGCGAAAGCCGGCGACCTCGATTCCCGCTTCACGCCATCGCCGACCGCGCAGCAGGGCATCGCCGGCCATGCGGCGGTGGCGGCGCGGCGCAGGCCGCCTTATGAATCCGAGATCAGCCTGTCGGGCCAGTACCGCGAGCTGACGGTGCGCGGCCGCGCCGACGGCTTCGATCCGGCGGCGCTGCGGCTGGAGGAAGTAAAGACCTATCGCGGTGAACTCGAGGCGATGCCGGGCAACCACCGCGCGCTGCACTGGGCGCAGCTGCGCCTGTACGGCTGGCTGCTGTGCGAGGCGCGCGGCTATGCGTCGCTGACGCTGGCGCTGGTGTACTACGACATCGCCAGCGGCCGCGAAACCGCCTTGACCGAAACCCGCGACGCCGCCTGGCTGCGCGCGCATTTCGAAGATCACTGCGAGCGCTTTCTCTGCTGGGCGCGGCAGGAGCTCGCGCACCGCGCCGCGCGCGATGCGGCATGGACGGCGCTCGCCTTTCCGCATGCCGAGTTCCGCGCCGGGCAGCGCGAACTCGCCGCCGCGGTGTACCGCGGCGCGCGCGATGGCCTTTGTCTCGCTGCGCAGGCGCCCACCGGCATCGGCAAGACCGTCGGCACGCTGTTCCCCTTACTCAAGGCCGCGCCGGCCGCCGGCATCGACAAGCTGATCTTTCTCGCCGCGAAAACCTCGGGCCGCAAGATCGCCTTCGATGCGCTCGCGCAGATCGATGCGGGCCACGGCCTGCCGTTGCGCCGGCTGGAGCTGGTCGCGCGCGAGAAGGCCTGCGTGCATCCGGAGCTGGCCTGCCATGGCGAATCCTGTCCGCTGGCCAAGGGCTTCTACGACCGCCTGCCGGCAGCGCGCGCGGCCGCGCTGGAACTTGGCGTGGGCGCACTGACGCGCGAAACGCTCGCCGCGGTAGCCGAAACGCATGCGGTTTGTCCCTATTACCTCGGGCAGGAACTGTCGCGCTGGGTCGATGTGATCATCGGCGATTACAACTACTGGTTCGACACGTCCGCGCAGTTGTTCGCGCTTGCCGTTGGCAACGACTGGCGCGCGGCGCTCCTGGTGGACGAGGCGCACAACCTGATCGAGCGCGCCCGCGGCATGTACAGCGCCGAGCTGTCGCAGGCGGCGATGCGCGCGGTAAGGAAGACCGCGCCGGGCATGGTGAAGCCGGCCCTGGACAAGGTCAACCGCGAATGGAATGCGCTGCTGCGCGAAGCGACCGAGCCCTACCAGACCCAGGAAGCGCCGCCGGACAAGCTGGTCTTCGCGTTGCAGGCGGCCACCGCCGTCATCACCGACCATCTCGCCGAACAGCCCGGCCAGGACGCCGAACTGCAGCGCTTCCTGTTCGATGCACTGCATTTCTGCCGCATCGCCGAAGGCTTCGGGTCACATACCCTGTTCGACATTTCGCGTGGACCCGGCCGGAACGACAGCCTGCTGTGCCTGCGCAATATCGTGCCGGCGCCGCATCTGGCGCCGCGGCTTGCGGCCGCGCATGCGGCCACGCTGTTTTCCGCGACCTTCCGGCCCGCGCGCTACATGGCCGACATGCTCGGCTTGCCCGAGTCCGCGCGCTGGCTGGACGTGGCTTCGCCTTTCGACGCCAGCCAGCTCGCGGTGCGCGTGGTACCCGGCATTTCGACGCGCTACCGCGAGCGCGAAGCATCGCTCGCGCCGATCGCGGAGCTGATCGCACGCCAGTACCGGGAAGCGCCGGGCAATTACCTGGTCTTCTGCAGCAGCTTCGACTATCTCGGCAGGATTGCCGACGCCTGCGCCGAGCGTCATCCGGACATCCCCTGCTGGCGCCAGTCGCGCGGCATGGAGGAATCCGAGCGCGCCGCCTTCCTGGAACGCTTCACCGAAGATGGCCGCGGCATCGGCTTCGCGGTGCTGGGCGGCGCCTTTGGCGAAGGCATTGACCTGCCGGGCGCGCGCCTGATCGGCGCCTTCATCGCCACGCTCGGCCTGCCGCAGATCAACCCGGTCAATGAAAATTTCCGGCAGCGCATGGAGGCGAGCTTCGGCGCGGGCTACGACTATGTGTATCTCTATCCCGGCTTGCAGAAAGTGGTGCAGGCGGCGGGCCGGGTGATACGCTCGCGCAGCGATCGCGGCGTGGTCTATCTGATCGACGACCGCTATGCGCGCGGCGACGTGAAGCGCCTGCTGCCACCGTGGTGGCGCATCGAGACGGTGCGGCCGGGTGGCGATGGAAGCAAGCCCGCAAGCAAGAACAACGAGAACAACGAGAACAACGGAGAGAAGTCATGCAACACCATCGCCTGAGCGGCCGCGACCTGTTCGCCGCCGCGCTCATCGTGCTGATCTGGGGTAGCAATTTCGTGGCGATGAAGATAGGCCTGCGCGACTTCACGCCCTTTCAGCTCGGCGCGGCGCGCTATCTGTGCGCCGCGCTGCCGCTGATCCTGTTCCTGCCGATGCCGAAGATGGCGCGCAAGTGGTTGCTGCTGTATGGCCTGTTCCAGGGGGTTGGCCAGTTCGGCTTCGTCTTCCTGTCGCTGAAGATCGGCATGACCGCGGCGCTGGCCTCGGTGCTGATGCAGACCCAGGTGTTCTTCACCGCGCTGTTCCTGTTCATCGGCTTTCGCGAGAAGCCGGGCGCGCCGCTGACGGCGGGATTGACGCTGGCCGCGATCGGCCTGGGTTGCATTGCGATGAACTATGTCGGGCCCGGCGGCGGCAACGGCACCACCGCCGCCGGCTTCGTGCTGTGCCTGTCAGGCGCGTCGATGTGGGCAGCGTCGAATATCGTGGTGCGGCTGGCGCAGAAGAACGCGCCGCAGTTCGATCCGCTCGCCTTCCTGGTCTGGTGCAGCGCGGTGCCGGTGCTGCCGTTTTTGCTGCTGTCGCTGCTGTTCGATCCGGTCGAAAGCCATACCCGCTGGATGGCTGCGCCCTGGCAGGCGTGGATCGCGATTGCTTATCTCGGCTGGGTAGCGACGCTGTTCGCGTACAGCCAGTGGACCCGTCTGATCCAGCGCCATGGCGCGAATCGCGTTGCGCCGTTCAGCCTCGGCGTGCCGGTGGTGGGACTGAGCTCGGGCGTGCTGGCGCTGGGGGAAAGCATAGGCGGCTGGCAATGGGCCGGCATCGCCTTCATCGTCGCGGCGCTGGCCTGCGTGATGCTGGGGCCGCGGCTGGTGCGGGCGCGGTAGGGAGGGGGCTTTGCCTGTGAGATGGCAGGCCGGGTTTTTGAAGGTGGTGAACAATCGCTCTTCACTCGGTCTATGGTTGGCCATGCCGTGCGTGGATCGAAACAACAAGCAGCCGATGTCGCAATGGATTCGTAGTGTGGGCGCAGCCCACGCGGTCAGCGGAGGATAAACGGTGGGCCGCGTGGGCTGCGCCCACCCTACGAAGCAGCGGTTCTTCATGCGAGCGAAGCGAAGCATGGTTCCCGATCACATTGAAACGGCTGGGCGGCGACCTCTGCCTCACCCAAGCACTTCCCGGCAAATCCCCAGCCAGGCCCGGGCCGCATGCGACAGATACCTTCCATGCCGCACCTGCGCCACGCGCCAGCGCAGTTCCGGCTCGACGATGCGCACCGCATCGATGCGGCCAGTGGCGAGAAGACCGAGAAACGGTTCCGGCAACAGGGCCACGCCCAGGCCGGCGCCGGCCATGGCCGCCAGCCAGTCCCAGTGGCCGCTCTGCGCGGCGATCTTCGGTTCGAAGCCAGCGGCGGCAAAGGCCTGGCGCAGGCTGCGGGTCAGCGCAAAATCGTCCTTCAGCATCACCAGCGGCAAGTCGCGCAGGGTTTTCAATGGCAGCGTGCCGCGCTGCGCCGCAAAGCTTCCCGCCGCCGCCAGCGCCCAGATCGGATAGCTGGCGATTTCCTCGGCTTCCAAGTCCAGCGCCGGATCGCTGGGCAAGACCGTCATGCCGACCTCGACATCGCCCGATGCCACCAGGCGCTCGACGGCCTGGCCGGTGTCTTCGACCAGCTCCAGCGCGATTTCCGGATGCCGCTCGCGAAAGGCCTTGAGCACGGGCGTGAACAGCAGATTGATCATCGGCGGAATGCCGAGCACGAGCCGGCCGCGGCGCAGCGAGCGCGTGTCCTGCACCTCGCGTTGTAATTGCTTCATCGTCGCCAGGATTTCCTGGCCGCGTGCGAACACGATGGCGCCGGTATCGGTCAGCGTCAGCTTGCGGCCGTCGCGTGCCAGCAGCGGCGTGCCGATCTCGTCTTCCAGCTGCCGCACCATCTTGCTGATGGTCGATTGCGTTACATGCAGCGCTTCGGCCGCGCCGGTGAAGCTGGCCAGGCGCGCGGTCTCGATGAAATAGCGCAGCGAGCGGATGTCCATGAACTATGAAAATTCCGACTGAAAGCGAAGACTTTAATTCATAACGTGCAGGCTTGCCGGATCCTACAATCGGATGACAGAAAGACCATCCGAGGAGAACGATGATGTACAGCGATCGCCTACGCCACGCCGGCCTGCGCGGCAAGCTGATGAGCGCAGCGCAGGCAGCCGAATTTTTCCGCGACGGCATGACCGTCGGCATGAGCGGCTTCACCCGCGCCGGCGATGCAAAGGCGCTGCCAGCGGCACTGGCCGAGCGCGCGCGGGGCGAACCGCTGCGCCTGACGCTCTTGACCGGCGCTTCGCTGGGCAACGACAGCGATGGACTCATGGCCGAGGCCGGGCTGATCGCGCGCCGCCTGCCATTCCAGGCCGACGCCACGCTGCGCAGGAAAATCAATGACGGCGCGGTGATGTTCATAGACCAACACTTGTCCGAGACCGCCGAATCCTTGCGCTCGGGAAGCCTCGCGCCGGTCGATATCGCAGTGATCGAAGCCGCCGCAATCGCCGAGGATGGCGGCATCGTGCCGACCATGGCGGTCGGCAACTCGGCCAGCTTCGTGCAGGGCGCGAAGCAGGTCATCGTCGAACTGAACCTGGCCGCGCCGGCCGCGCTCGAAGGTTTGCACGACATTTATCTGCCGGCTGACCGGCCCGAGCGCGCGCCGATTCCGCTTGCCGGCCCGTCGCAGCGCATCGGCGCGCCGCGCATCGCGGTCGATCCCGAGCGCATTGCGGCCATCGTCGTTACCGACAGCCCGGACAGCCCATCGACCATCCTGCCGCCGGATGCCGAAACCGCGGCAATCGCGCGGCATGTGATCGAGTTCCTTGCGGGCGAAGTCGAATGCCGTCGGCTGAGCCCGCGGCTCGCGCCCTTGCAGGCCGGCATCGGCACCATCGCCAACGCGGTATTGCATGGCCTGATCGATTCGCCGTTTTCCGGCCTGACGATGTATTCCGAGGTGCTGCAGGACAGTGCGATCGCGTTGATCGACTCGGGCCAGCTGGAATTCGCGTCGGCTTCGTCGATCACCTTGTCGAAGGACATGCATGAACGTTTTTTGCGCGACATCGAGCGCTATCGCGAGCGCATCGTGCTACGGCCGCAGGAGATCAGCAATCATCCCGAGATCGTGCGCCGGCTCGGCATCATCGCCCTCAATACCGCGCTGGAATTCGATCTCTACGGCAACGTCAATTCCACGCATGTCGGCGGCACGCACATGATGAACGGCATCGGCGGCTCGGGCGACTTCGCGCGCAACGGCCAGCTGTCGCTGTTCGTCAGCAAGTCGGTGGCCAAGGGGGGCGACATCTCCAGCGTGGTGCCGATGGTGTCGCATGTCGACCATACCGAGCACGATGTCGATGTGCTGGTCACCGAGTGGGGCCTGGCGGACCTGCGCGGGCTGGCGCCGCGCGAACGCGCGCCGCTGATCATCGAGCGCTGCGCGCATCCGGAATACCGGCCAGCACTGCGCGCCTATTTCGCAGAAGCCTGCCGGCGCGGCGGCCATACGCCGCATCTGCTCGAGCGTGCGCTGTGCTGGCACGAACGCTATCGCACTGCGGGAAGCATGCGCGAATCGTAGGCGCCTGCGCGGCCGGCTTTACGCGGCGCGGCCGCCTCGACAAGAATCGCCATGTCGACCCATACCGGCATGGCCCATCCATTCACAAGAACAAGATGCTCGCTGTCCCTTTCTCTCTGCCTGTGGGGCCTGTCCTTCAACGAGGCCCACGCCATGATCGTTCGTGACCGTCCTTCCGGTTTCAAGCTGTTCTTCGCCATGCGCGGCTCGATTTTGTCGCGCATCTGGAAAAGCCTGGTCGTCACCACGCTGCTGGCCATTGTCGTCACCATCACCGATGGCAGCTTTCTCGGCCACAAGCTCACCGTCACCACCATCCCGTTCACGCTGATGGGCCTGCCGTTGGCGATCTTCCTCGGCTTTCGCAACAACTCTGCCTACGACCGCTATTGGGAAGGACGCAAGCTCTGGGGCGAGCTGGTGCTGCGAAGCCGCAATTTCGTGCGCCAGTGCCAGACCTTCGTCGGCCACGCGCCATCGGATCCGACCGGCGACGCCGCGCTGCGCCGGCAGATGGTGCATCGCGCGATCGCCTTTGCCCATGCCCTGCGCCACCATCTGCGCGGCACCGACGGCGCCGAGGATCTGAAGCCGCTGCTGTCGCCGTATGAATGGGAACGCATGCTGGCCTCGACGCACAAGCCGCATTTCCTGATGGACCGCATGGGCGAGGACCTGAAGCGCTGCATGGAGGAAGGGCGCATCGACAGCATGCTGGCCGCTTCCATCGACGCCACGCTGTCGGCGATGGTGGCCACCGGTGCGGCCTGCGAGCGCATCCGCAATACGCCGATTCCGTTCTCCTACACGCTGCTGCTGCACCGCACCGCCTATCTGTACTGCTTTCTGCTGCCCTTCGGCCTGGTGGACACGATCCGGTTCATGACGCCATTTGTCGTTGCCATCGTCGCCTACACCTTCTTCGGCCTGGATGCGCTCGGCGACGAGATCGAGGAACCCTTCGGCATGTCGGCCAACGACCTGCCGCTGGAAGCGATCTGCCGCGGCATCGAGATCACACTGCGCGAATCGCTAGGCGAAAAGCCGCTGCCCAAACCCGCCGCGCCGGTGGATTACCAGTTGCTCTGATGCGCACCGTGCCGCGGCTTGTGGGCGGCGCCGGCATTCCGTCCCCGCCGCATCTTCCAACGCTTCCTGTAACGCTTTCGCCACGCGCCGTGGCGATTCCGCATTTCTTCAGCGGAACATGCACGCACCCGGTGTATGCTCACGCACCTTGCGATCGCCCAACGGCGCTAAAAACAAGAACGTTATAAGATTCATGACATTGGACGAAAAGAACGGAACAACCGGACCCGCGGAGCCGAGCATGGAAGAACCCATCACCTTTTCCGAAGACGGCGCGCACAAGCCCGTTTTCAGCCTGGATGAGCTCAGAACACGCTGCGCCAACTGCAACCTGCGCGAGCTGTGCCTGCCCGTGGGCCTGTCGGGCGAGGACATGGACCGCCTCGACCGGGTGATCCGCAAACGTCAGCGCGTGGCCAAGGGCGAGTTGCTGTATCGACAGGACGATCCCTTCCTGCGGCTGTTCGCGGTGCGCGTCGGCCATTTCAAGACCTACCAGGTCACGCACGACGGTGAACAGCAGATCACCGGCTTTCAGATGCCGGGCGAGATCCTCGGGCTGGATGCGATTTCCAGCGGCAAGCATCAATGCGATGCCAAGGCGCTGGAAGACAGCGAAGTCTGCGAAATCCAGTACAGCGAACTCGAAGCGCTGTTCGTGCAGATACCGGCGCTGTTGCGCCAGTTTCATCGCCTGATGAGCCAGGAAATCACGCGTGACCAGTCGGTGATGCTGTTGCTCGGCAACATGGCGTCCGAGCAGCGTTTCTCCGCTTTCCTGGTGAACCTGTCCTCGCGCTATGCGGCGCGCGGCTATGCGTCCACCAGCCTGCAATTGCGCATGGGCAGGGAAGAGATCGGCAATTACCTTGGCCTGACGATCGAAAGCATCAGCAGGCTGATCGCCAAGTTCAAGAAGGCGGGCTTGCTGGAGGTGAGCAACCGCGAGGTGAGGATTCTCGACATGCCGCGCTTGCGCGAGATCGCGTCGGGTTCGCGCTCCTTCGACAAGTAAGCGTCGTTGCGGAATGGAAGAAGGAAGTGCGCCGGAAAGGCTTGTGCGCAATCGGAGGTTTCGTTGGGCTTGGCAGCCCAACCTACGCATTCACCCTTCGCAAAGGTGTTCGTAGGTTGGGCTGCCAAGCCCAACAATACGCACCGCAAACTGCCGCAATACCTGTCGATTGCGCCAGTTCCTCGCTGCCTACCGGCTCAAGCCGCGCGCCGCGACCGGCCACAGGCATTCCACGCGGCCGTCGCGAAAGCCGACGATCTCGTCATACAGGTTCAGCGTCGGATCGCAATGCCCGGGCACCAGCAGCACCTGCGCGCCCAGCCCGGGCAGCGCCGTGCCATCCGTCGCTTCGACGATGCCATGCTCATCATTCGCCGCCACATAGCGCAGCGCTTGCGGCGACGGCTGCCAGATCGTGGGCAGGCCGGAGTCCACCGCCATCGATTTCAGGCCGGCATCCAGCACCGCGCGCGTGCCTGAGGCCACGCTCATGACCGTGCTGGCGATGAACAGGCTGTGCTCGAAGCGGCTGGCCGCATCCCATTCATTGCGGCCGTAATCGCCATCCATGAACACATAGGAGCCGGGCTGGATCTCGGTGTAGACGCCGCTGGCAAGATCGAACTCGACGCTGCCGGTGCCACCGCCGGTGACGGTCGCGCAGGCAATGCCGGCCGCATCCAGCCGCACGACCGTCTGCGCCGCGCTTTCGGCCGCGCGCGCCGCGGCTACGCGCCGCTCTTCGCGCGTGCGCCGGTGCTGCGCGCCGCCGTGATAGGCCTGCAGGCCGCCGAAGCGCAGATGTGAAGAGCCGGCGATGGCCTCGGCCAGCCGCAATGCCGATTCCGCATTCTTCACGCCGCAGCGGCCCTGGCCGACATCGATCTCCACGAACACCGTGAGTCGCGCATCCGCCGCGCGGCAAGCGTCTTCCAGCATTGCCACCTGGCGCGCATCGTCCACGCACACGCTCATCGATGCCCGGCGCGCCAGCGCGGCCAGTAAGGCCGCCTTGGCCGGCGTCGCAATCTCATTGCTGATGTGGATGTCGGCAATGCCGGCGCGCACGAAGGGCAGGGCTTCGCTGACCTTCTGACAGCACACGCCGACCGCGCCGCGCGCCACCTGTGCCAGCGCGATGTCCGGGGTCTTATGCGCTTTCGCATGCGGCCGCAGCTTGACGCCGGCAGCATCGGCGCGGCCTTGCATGCGGTCGAGATTGCGTTCGAAGGCGGCCAGATCGAGCAGCAGCGATGGCGTATCGACCTGGGACAGCGCCTGGCCGGGCTGGGCCGGTGCGGGCAGGGCGAATTGCGGGTCTTGCGAAGCGAATGTGGTCATGAGCGGGGATCGTGGATGGGTGGCGGCTATTGTAGTGTGCGGTGTTTGAAAAACGGACTCGGTTAAGCCTTCAAATCGCAACAGTCGTGCAGCAGAGCGTACATGCGAAAAAAAGTCGTTCAGAATGTTACAATACGGAAACTTTTATTTCTTCCTTCGTTTTTCCTCCGTTTGATACGCGCGAAACATGCTGTGCAAAAAACCCGATGACAAGCAGGCCGCCGTTGCCGTCCTCGAAAACCTCCTGGCCCGCGCCGGCAGCAACAAGAAAGCAGCGATAGAAAGAGAGCTGCACATCATGCGCGCCGGCATCAAGGGCGAACGCGAAGCAGCTTATCTGATCGACTTCCACCTGAAGGACAGCAGGAAAACCGCCGTGCTCCACGACCTGCGACTGCAGCTCGACGATGGCCGGGTGGCGCAGATCGATCATCTGCTGATCCACCAGACCTACCGCTTCTATGTGCTCGAGACCAAGCATTTCAGCCATGGCGTGAAGATCACCGATGAGGGCGAGTTCCTGCGCTGGAACGACTGGAAGAAGACTTATGAAGGCATGCCATCGCCGATCGAGCAGAACGAACGCCACGTTCTGGTGTTGAAAAAGGCATTGGCGATGATGGGCTTGCCGGAGCCCGCGGTCGAATCGATGATCCTCGTCGCTCCGCAAGCCCGGATCGACCGCTCGAAAAAATTCAACAGCAGCATGGTGATCAAGGCCGATCAATTTCTCACTGCTTACCAGAAGAATCTGGATAGCGCGAATGTGCTGAGCATGATCAGCGGTCTGGTGCGCACGACCTTTTCGGAATCGCTGGTCGACATTTCCCGCAAGCTGCTGCGCATGCACCGGCCAATATTGGTCGACTACGAAGCGAAATTCGGCATGCGGCAGGATCATGCCTTGCCACTGCCTGCACTTGAGCAAGGGCCGATAAGCATCGAGTTTGGCAATACCCCGGCCGTTACGGCTGTCGCGCCCGTCTCGGAACCGGCGAGCACCGCAGTAGCGCTTTCCGTGGAGACCACGGTGCACGCTTGCAAAAAATGCCGGAGCGCCAAGTTGTCCATCCAATACGGCAAATTCGGCTATTACTTCAAATGCTCGGACTGCGATGCCAATGCGCCGGCCAAAGTCGCTTGCGGCAAGGATGGGCACCGCGAAAGGCTGCGCAAGGATGGCAAACGCTTCTATCGGGAATGCCAGGATTGCGCCAGCAGCTCGCTGTATTTTGTCAATCAGGATTGAGGTGGCAGGTTGAGCGAGGTTATGGCTTGATGCGTGGGGCCTGCTGCGCCCA
Organism: Noviherbaspirillum pedocola; assembly: GCF_016632335.1. GTDB lineage: Bacteria > Pseudomonadota > Gammaproteobacteria > Burkholderiales > Burkholderiaceae_D > Noviherbaspirillum_A > Noviherbaspirillum_A pedocola. Next base: position 292,780 of record NZ_JAEPBG010000007.1, on the reverse strand, counting down.
CGGGCTCATTGAACAAGCGCGTGGCAGAGCGAATCCTATGCACGACCATCGGCAACCGACGTCAGCATCGCGCGAAACACTTCCTCGAAGCCGCGCACGATACCGAGGTTTTCGAACAGCACGCCGCTTCTTTTGCGGATGGCTGCGCGGCATGCCCCGCGAAAGGCGGCGTCAAGCGCTACCTTCAACGCCAGTTCCACGTATTCCGGAATCGACCCCGCCACCAGGTCGGTGAAGCCCATCGCGGCATACATGCCATGGCTGTGCCGGCTGCGTTGAAAGCTTGCTGGCATCGTCACCACCGGCATGGCCAGCGCCAGCGCTTCCAGTGTGGTGTTCTGGCCGTTGAAGTGGATGGTGTCGAGGATCACGTCCGCACCCTGCAGCAGCGCGAGGTAGGACGGGTATGGCTGGGACGGCACGAACAGCACCCGCGATGCGGCCGCGCCCAGCGTGCCGGCAAAGCGCGCTTCGAGATCGCGCCGCAGATGCGCGGGCGCCATGTCGATCAGCACGATCTTCGCCGCCGCGTCACCTTCCAGGATGCCGGCGAAGACCTCGTCCATGTCCGGATGCAGCTTGAACAGCGTTTGCGGGCACAGGTAGATGCGGTCGCCCGGCGCGATGCCGAAGGCGGCCAGATCCGGCGCGGCGCCCGGCGGCTGCGGACGGTGGTAATAGGCCAGCGTCCCGGCACCCTGCAAGAGCGCCAGGCGCTCGGAATACGCGGTCTGCGCCTGCGACGGCTCGTAGCGGTCCGAACTGATGAAGACATCCATGTTCGGTATGCCGGTCGTGTCCGGATGGCCGAAGGACACCGCCTGCACCGGCGCGAGCCGCGCGAACGCGAGGAAGTAGCCGAGCGGTTCCATGCCGATGTCCTGGTAGAACAGGATGTCGAGCTTCAGTGCCGCGATCTTTTCGCGCGCTGCCTGCAGATTGGTTTCGGGAACAGTGACGACTGCATCGGCGCAGCGGTCGAGATGCTCCGCCAGCGCATCGCGCCGGCCGCGTCCGAGGCGGATCAGGATCACTTCGAAGCGCTCGCGATCAAGCTGCTCGACCAAGCCGCGCGAGGTATTGCCGATGCTGTGCTCGTGGAAGAAGTGCGAGGCCAGGCCGATGCGGATGCGGCCTTCCGGCTTCTGCCAGCCCGGCACATGCGGCGCGACCCATTCCAGCGACGGCATTGCGCGGCGGTAGATCGCGGCCAGGCGTTCGACGATCTCCCGGTTGCCCAGGCCGTGGTAGGACAGCGGAAAGTAGGGCGCGGGCAGACGCAACGGATCCGTGATCGGCGCGGCCGCGGCCTCGATCGCGGCGAGCTTGTCGACAACCATCCGGCGCGTTTCCTCGATCGCCGCAAGGCTTGCCGAAATCTTCGGCACCAGCAGCGCATCGCGAATCAGGTAGGCACCGGCATTGGCAGGCACCAGCTCGGCGAGTTTCACCAGGGCCGCCGACGCGTCCTGCAGCCGGCCTTCGAGGATCTGCGCCTTGGCCAGCGTTTCAAGCGCGCCGACATGGTCGGGCTGGGTTTGCAGGCCGCGCTGCAGCGCATCGATCGCCTCCGCATACTCGCCGCGGCCCGCCTGCAGCGCGCCGAGATTGAACAGCGCTCCCGCGTGCCTGGGCTCGGCGGCCAAGGCTTCGCGGAAATGCGCTTCGGCTTCAGCCAGCAAGCCGCTGCCGCCGTAATGCAGCATGCCGATTTCGACATGGCAGTCCGCCATCAGGCGCTTGGCGGGAAGAAGATCAGCGCCGCGCTTGATCAGCTTTTTGCAGAGCTGTATCGCTTCGGCGAAATCTCCGGCTGCGGCAAGCTGTCTTGCCTGCATCAATTGCTTGTTCATCGTGAGAGTCATCGCGGGCGCGCCCGCATCGAGCAGTGGGCATCGGGCGGCGCTGACTGCGCAGGCGTTTGCCCGATGAAGAAAGGCGCACATGATGCCACACGGCCAACAGGGCGGCAGCGCATTGCGTAGCGCGCTGAGAAGCGGCTGCCCGAAGCCAGGCTGCGGGGAATGGTTGTGATGATCTGCTTTGGAGCGTCGTCAACATCTTCGGGTCGACTCAATTGCCGGCATTTTCAATGGGCATCATCTGCGGATTCCAGGCCACTTCCCACAGGTGGCCGTCCGGATCCTGGAAGCAGCCGGCATAGCCGCCCCAGAAGGTGTGCGCCGCCGGCTTGACGATGACGGCTCCGGCGCGCTCGGCCTGCGCCATGAGCGCATCGACTTCGGCAGGCTCGGCGACGTTATGCGCCAGCATGCATTCGGTGGCGCTGCGCGGCTGCTGTGGCAGGCCGGTGTCATGCGCGATGCTCGCGCGCGGCCACAGCGCGAGCTTCAGGCCGGGCTGCAGGTCGAAGAATGCCACCGCGCCGTGCTCGAATTCAGCGCCGACGATGCCGTCGCTCGGAAAGCCAAGGCCGTCGCGATAGAAATGCAGCGCGCGATCGAGGTCGTCGACGCCGAGGGTGATGAGCGTGATGCGGGGTTTCATGGGCGGCTTCGCGGCAAGAGGAAAGGGAAGGCAGGGTCGTCATCCGTTCGCGCATTGTGCGCCGATCCACTCGCCTCGGCACGGTCGCCGGGTGCCTCGGGGCGATGCATGGCAACCCCGGTCATCGTTGCAGGTGGGGCGTTTGCATGCCTTGCGGGGCATGCGTGCGCTCCGAATTCCCTGCACCTGTTCAACTTTGCCAGGGCAGCTCGAGCGGCTCGCCTTGCGGCGACATGGTCGATACCGGCGTCATCGGAAACGCGGCAATCGTCTCCAGCGGCTCGGGCCCGACGCTGATGAGTTGATGGTCCACGCCAGCCGGAATGACGATGGTCTGCCCGGCATGCACACGCTCGATACGTCCCGCGGCATGCAGCTCGCCAACGCCGGCAATGCAAAGCACCACTTCCTCGGAGGCATGCCGGTGCAGTGGCGTGGCACGGCCGGCCTCCATCGATTGCTTCCACACGGACAAGTCGCGCAGGCCGTTCGGGCTGCCTGCCAGCGTGACATGCGCGATGCCGGGAATGGGGGTGGGTGCGGGCGTATGGTTGCTCAGGATCTGCATGGTGGTCTCCTCGAAAAAGGGAAGCCCAGTATGCTTGCGCTGCATTCCATCGTGAATACGCCGCGGTTTCACAATATTGAGGAATTTTTTTCCGCAATCGACGAAGGGTTTCCATGAGCGGATTCAGCGAATTCATCGCTTTCGCCGTTACGGCACGGCATGGCAGCTTTGCCCGCGCGGCCCGAGAACTGGGCATCACCGCATCCACGGTCGCCAAGCGCATCCTCCGGCTGGAGGAACGGCTCGGCGTGCGGCTGTTCCATCGCACTACGCGCCAGGTCACGCTGACTTCCGACGGCGAGATGCTGTATGCACGCTGCGAGAAGGTGCTGGCCGATATCGACGACATCGAGTCGCTCGCCTCCGGCACGAGCGGCGAGCCGCGCGGGCAATTGCGCATCAACATGCCGATCACCTATGGCAAGCGTGTGGTCATGCCGAAGCTTGCGCGACTGCTGGCGCAGCATCCCGGCCTGGAGCTCGATGTGCGGTTGTCCGATTCCTTTTGCGATCTGATACGGGATGGCATCGACGCCGCGATCCGCGTCGGCGCGCTCGACGATACACGGCTCACCGCCAGACGCATCGACTGGCAACACCTGGTGCTGTGCGGCAGTCCGGCCTATCTGCGCCGGCAAGGCATGCCGACGCATGCGGACCAATTGGAAGCGCACCATTTCGTGGTCTTCCGCAATCCGACTTCAGGACGCGAGCGGCCGGTGCAATTGCAGGTGGATGGCAAAACTCAGGAGTTGCATCCGGAGACGCGCGTGGTGATCAACGATGGCGAAGGCATGGTGGAGGCGGCCCGGCATGATGCCGGATTGACGCAGGTGCCAAGGGTGATGGCGGAGGATGCCATTGCGAACGGGAGTCTGGTCGAGGTATTGCCAGCTTGCGCGCCACCGCCGCAGCCGATCAGCCTGATCTGGCCGGGAAACCGGTTGTTGCCGGCGCGCATGCGCTTGCTGATTGAGACGCTGGCGGGGTTGGGGTAGATGGCGCTGCTGCTGCAGTAATTGCCGAGGACGGGAAGATACTGCCTGCGGTGAGGCTGGCCGGCAGTCATCGACTGCGCGGCCAGAGCGACGCCATCCTCACACGTCAATATTCCCCGCCTGCAGCGCATTGCTTTCAATGAACGCGCGACGCGGCTCGACTTCATCGCCCATCAGCGTGGTGAAAATCTGGTCCGCGGCGATCGCGTCTTCGATCTGCACCTTCAAGAGGCGGCGCACGCCCGGGTCCATCGTGGTTTCCCACAGCTGCGAGGGGTTCATCTCGCCCAGGCCCTTGTAGCGCTGCTTGGAGACGCTGCGCTCGGCTTCGTCGCGCAGCCACGCCATCGCTTCATGGAAGTCGGCGATCGCGCATTCCTTCACGCGCTCGCCGGCGCCGCGGCGCACCAGCGCGCCAGGGCCGATCAGGCCCTTGAAAGTCGCGGCGGCGGCCGAGAGCACGCCATAGTCGGCGCTGTGCACGAAGTCGGCGTCGATGACGGACACGCGCACATTGCCGTGCAGCATGCGCTGCAGCCGCAGCTGGTGCTTGTCGGACAGCTCATCCGACGTCGCTACCACCTGCACCGACGGGTCCTGGATCGCGGCGCGCAGCGCGGCGGCCGAGGCTTCGGCGGACTGCGCATCATCCAGGTTCAGCGTCACGCCGGTCATGATGGCCGACAGCGCGGTGGTATCGATGGCGCGCGACAGCCGCATGATGATCGCGTTGGCGGTGTTGTACTGGCGTACCAGCTCGGCCAGCGCGTCGCCGCTGATGGGCTCGGCGCCTTCAGCCGGAACCAGCGCCGCGTCATGCAGCGCGATGTGCATCATGTAGCCGGCTTCCTCGACGTCGTCCTTCAGGTAGCGCTCGTCGCGGCCGTGCTTGACCTTGTACAGCGGCGGCTGCGCGATGTACACGTGGCCGCGCTCGACCAGCATCGGCATCTGCCGGTAGAACAACGTCAGGAGCAGCGTGCGGATGTGCGCGCCGTCGACGTCGGCGTCGGTCATGATGATGATGCGGTGGTAGCGCAGCTTGTCGATGTTGAATTCGTCCGCGCCGATCGAGGTGCCGAGCGTGGCGATCAGCGTGGTGATCTGCTCGGAGGAGAGCATCTTCTCGAAGCGCGCCTTTTCCACGTTCAGCACCTTGCCGCGCAGCGGCAGGATCGCCTGGAACTTGCGGTCGCGGCCCTGCTTGGCCGAGCCGCCGGCCGAGTCGCCCTCGACGATGTACAGCTCGCACAGCGCCGGGTCGCGTTCCTGGCAGTCGGCCAGCTTCGACGACAGGCCTAGGCCATCCATGACGCCCTTGCGGCGCGTGAGTTCGCGCGCCTTGCGCGCGGCCTCGCGGGCGCGGGCGGCTTCGACGATCTTGCCGCAGATGATCTTCGCATCGGTCGGACGCTCGGCAAGGAAGTCGGTCAGCGTCTTGGCGACGATTTCCTCGACCGGGCCGCGCACTTCGCTCGATACCAGCTTGTCCTTGGTCTGCGAGCTGAACTTCGGCTCGGGCACCTTCACCGACAGCACGCAGGTCAGGCCTTCGCGCATGTCGTCGCCGCTGATCTCGACCTTGGCTTTCTTGGCCAGGTCGTTTTCCTCGATGTACTTGTTGATCACGCGCGTCATCGCCGCGCGCAAGCCGGTCAGGTGCGTGCCGCCATCGCGCTGCGGGATGTTGTTGGTGAAGCAGAGCACCTGCTCGTTGTAGGCGTCGTTCCATTGCATCGACACGTCCACGCCGATGGTGGTGCCAAGCTCGGAGCCGCGCTCGCCGGTGGCCTGGAAGATGTTCGGATGCAGTGCGTTCTTGCTGCGGTTGATGTACTCGACGAAGCCGCGCGTGCCGCCTTCGAAGGCGAAGCTTTCTTCCTTGCCGGTGCGCTGGTCCGTCAGCTTGATGTGCACGCCATTGTTCAGGAAGGACAGCTCGCGGATGCGCTTGGCCAGGATGTCGTAATGGAATTCGACCTGGGTGAAGATGTCCTCGTCGGCCCAGAAGTGCACTTCGGTGCCGCGCTTGTCGGTGTCGCCAGTGACCTTGATCGGCGAGACGGCCACGCCGTCGATGGTTTCGAGTTCGCGGTTCTGCGGCACGCCGCGCACGAATTCCATCTGGTGCTGCTTGCCTTCGCGGCGGATGGTCAGGCGCAGGAGCTTGGAGAGCGCGTTCACGCAGGACACGCCCACGCCGTGCAGGCCGCCGGAGACCTTGTAGGCGTTCTGGTCGAACTTGCCGCCGGCATGCAGCTCGGTCATCACGATCTCGGCCGCGCTGCGCTTCGGGTCGTGCTTGTCGTCCCACTTGATGCCGGTGGGGATGCCGCGGCCGTTGTCGGTCACCGAGATCGAATTGTCCGCGTGGATGGTCACGTGGATCTCCGAGCAGTGGCCGGCCAGCGCTTCGTCGATCGAGTTGTCCAGCACCTCGAACACCAGGTGATGCAGGCCGGTGCCGTCCGAAGTGTCGCCGATGTACATGCCTGGGCGCTTGCGCACGGCTTCCAGGCCTTCCAGGATCTGGATGGAGGAAGCGCCGTACTGGTTGGATTGCGGCTGCTCTTTGTTGGGTTCAGTTGGAATCGCGGACATGGCTGCTTTCTCTAAATCGTTTGCTGCTGAAATCCAGCGCTATTCAGCTTGCTTTGTGGGCGGGGAGGGCGCGCTGGTCGCCGCGGCCGGTCATGCCCTGCGGCATGAACGCCCTGCTTTTGTCACGACAAAAGCGCCGGACCGCATCGCGGCCCGGACATTCTGCGCGTCGCGACACCGATCAGATACGCATCGGCATCACGACATATCGGAAGTCGGCATTGTCGGGAACCGTGATCAGCGCCGAGGAATTGGCGTCGCCGAGCCCGATGTTGACGTTGTCGCATTTCAGATTGTTGAGCACGTCGAGCAGATAGCTGACATTGAAGCCGATGTCGATGCTGTCGCCGCCGTAATCGATTTCCAGCTCTTCCACCGCCTCTTCCTGGTCGGCATTGGTGGAGCTGATCTTCATGCTGCCCGGGCTGATGATGCAACGCACGCCCTTGAACTTGTCCGAGGTCATGATCGCCGCGCGCTGCAGCGAACGCAGCAGGCGCTCGCGATCGATCGTGAAGTCGTTCTTGTAATTCTTCGGGATCACGCGGGTGTAATCCGGGAACTTGCCTTCGACCAGCTTCGAAATCAGTTCGATGTCGGCGAAGGCGAGCCTGACCTGGTTGGCGGCGATGTCGATCTGCACCGGCTCGTCGCTCTCCTCGAGCAGGCGCTGCAGCTCGATGATGGTCTTGCGCGGGATGATGACTTCCTGGCGCGCGAATTCCTGGTCGGTCTGCACCTGGCAGAAGGCCAGGCGATGGCCGTCGGTGGCGACCGCGATCACATTGGTGCCGTCGACCACCAGCAGCAAGCCGTTCAGGTAGTAGCGGATGTCCTGCTGCGCCATCGAGAAGTGCACCATGTTGAACAGGTGCTTCAGGGTCTTCTGCGGCAGCGTCAGCGTGGTGTTGTAATGCTCGGCCTGCGCCACCGTCGGGAATTCCTCGGCGGCCAGCGTCTGCAGCGCGAAGCGCGAGCGGCCGGATTGCACCGTCATGCGCTTGTTGGCCAGCGACAGCGACACATCGTCGCCCTCGGGCAGCGCGCGCAGGATGTCGAGCAGCTTGCGCGCGGCCACCGTGGTGGCGGAGATTTCCTCGCCGCTGCCGACCTGCGCGTGCGTGGTGATCTGGACTTCGATATCGGTCGACAGGAAGGACACCCGTTCGCCATCCTTGCGGATGAGGATATTGGCCAGAATCGGCAGCGTGTGCCGACGCTCGACAATACCGCTCACGATCTGCAGTGGCCGAAGGAGATTGTCCCTGTGAGTTTTGACCAGTTGCATGACTAATTCCTTATGTTTGATCGGTTGATGAATGTTGTTTTATGCATGCCATAGGCCGCATCCACATCTTTATCTGCTCGGCGCGCCGCCTTCCCCCGTCCCTTGCGGCCTGCGCCAACTCCCTTTCGCGCCCGCATGCGGGCGATGATGCTCACCCTTTTAGCGTCTGTTCCAGCACATGCAGCTCGTGGTTGACCTCGGGGCTCTTGCTGCGGTCGGCGGCGATCTTGCGCACCGCGTGCAGCACCGTCGTATGGTCGCGCCCGCCGAAGAGTTCGCCGATTTCCGGCAGGCTCTTCTGCGTCAGTTCCTTGGCCAGGTACATCGCGATCTGGCGCGGCCGCGCGATGTTGGCCGGCCGCTTCTTCGAATACATGTCGGCGACCTTGATATTGAAGAAGTCGGCCACCGTTTTCTGAATGTTTTCCACCGAGATCTGCCGGTTCTGCACCGACAGCAGGTCCTTCAGCGCTTCCTTGACCACGTCGATGCCGATGTCCTTGCCGTGGAAGCGCGAGTAGGCCAGGATCTTGCGCAGCGCGCCTTCGAGCTCGCGCACGTTCGAGCGCAGATGCTTGGCCACGAAGAAGGCGACGTCGTCTGACAGGTTCGCGCCTTCGGAAGCCGCTTTCTTCAGCAGAATCGCCACCCGCATCTCCAGCTCCGGCGGCTCGACCGCGACCGTGAGGCCGGAGTCGAAGCGCGAAATCAGCCGGTCGTCCATGCCGGTGATTTCCTTCGGATAGGTATCGCTGGTGATGATGATCTGCTTCTTCGCCGCGATCAGCGCCTCGAACGCATAGAAGAATTCTTCCTGGGTGCGGCTCTTGCCGCCGAAGAATTGAATATCGTCGATCAGCAGCAGGTCGAGCGAATGGTAATAGCGCTTGAAATCGTCGAAGCCCTTGCGCTGGTAGGCGGTCACCACGTCGCGCACATACTGCTCGGCGTGGATGTAGCGGATGCGCACCGAGGCGTTTTCCGACAGCACCTGGTTGCCGATCGCATGGATCAGGTGAGTCTTGCCCAGGCCGACGCCGCCGTACAGGAACAGCGGGTTGTACGAGATGCCGGGATTGTTGGCGACCTGGATCGCCGCGGCGCGCGCGAGCTGGTTGGCCTTGCCCGTGACGAAGCTTTCGAAAGTAAGGGCAGGATTGATCTTGCTTTGCTCGCGCCGGGCTTCGTCCATCGGATCGCCGCTGTCGCGCGCATCGACGGCTTCGCGCGAAGCGGCCATCGGGACCGACGGCGCAGGCGCGGAAGGCATGGGCGCCGAAGTCGCCGGCTTGCGGGCGCCGTTGATGCGCGGATCCAGCACGAACTGCACTTCGATCGGTTCTTCCCAGAACTGAGCCGCCAGCGCACTGATCCGGCTGGCGAACTGGGTCTTCACCCAATCCAGCTTGAAGCGGTTCGGCGCGGCAATGCGCAGGCAGCCGTCCTCGAAATCGAGCGGCGCCAGCGGCTTGATCCATGCGCTGAACTGTTGCGGCGTCAGTTCCTGCTCCAGCTGCGCGGAGCAGGTCTGCCAGAAATTTTCCATCAATCGTATTAAGAATTTAGCGCGGGAACCTGAAATGCCGGCTCCCTGGTTCGTCTGTATGCTGCGGGAATTGCAAATTGCGAAGGGTCTATTCTACCCGCGCCGGGCAAAGTTATCCACAGGCAGCGCGCGGATTGCCGCAAACATTGTTGCAGGCCCTGCTCGACAATATGGGGCTAAGTAATTGACACACAAGGCGAAAGCATAGTCTAATCACGGGTTCACTGCCTGTCGCGTTTGCGGGGCTGCCGGCATCCATGCGCCGACAGGGCCGCCGTCTGTAGCCGGGCAGGCGCTGGCGCAAGCTTGCGAACTTCCGCCTTTCCATTTTTCTGCAGATTAGCGAGAACCACCATGAAACGTACCTACCAACCTTCCGTCACCCGTCGTAAGCGCACCCACGGTTTCCGCGTGCGCATGGCAACCCGCGGCGGCCGCGCTGTACTCAACGCCCGTCGCGCCAAGGGCCGCAAGCGCCTGGCCGTCTGAGCGCTGCAGCACCTGAGCAAAACGCCTCGCTGCCTGCTGACGTGACCGACGATCGTCTGCAGAACTACGCACGGGCGAAACGCATCGTCAAAACGGATGAGTTTTCATCCGTTTTTCGTTTGCGGCCCGTGCATCGCACCGCGCATTTCGTACTGTATGCGCGCTCCAATGCCTTGCCGCATGCGCGTCTCGGTGTGGTGGTCGCCAAGCGCTTTGCGCCGCGTGCGGTCACCCGCAACACCATCAAGCGCATCACCCGCGAATTGTTCCGCACCAGCGCATTGCCCGGCGTCGACTGCATCGTCCGGCTATCCGGGCCGGTCAACACCAAGGCTGGGCCCGCGGTCACGGGCGGCATGAAAGCCACGGTGCGCGAGGAAATCCGGCGCCTGTTCCGTTCGCCGCGCATCGCCGCTGCGGAGCCTCGCGAATGAAGGCGCTGCTTCTTCTCCTGCTGCGCGGCTACAAACTGGCCGTGAGTCCTTTTATCGGGCAGAATTGCCGGTTTTATCCAAGCTGCTCTGACTACGCTGCCGAAGCGGTTCGCGCGCATGGCGCCGCGAAAGGCTCGCTTCTGGCCGCGCGTCGACTCTGCCGCTGCCATCCCTGGCATCCGGGCGGCGTGGATCCTGTGCCCGAGAGGGCGCAAGGTCACGGAACCCATCACACATGAATACAAAAATGGATATCAAACGTACCGTCCTGTGGGTCGTGTTTTCCCTGTCGCTGATACTGCTATGGGACAACTGGATGCGCTACACCGGCAGGCCCTCGATGTTCTTCCCGACGGCCACCCAGGAAGCCAAGCCGGCCGACAAGGCCGGTGCCAATCCGTCGAACGCCGCCAACACTGCCAACACCGCCGTGCCGCAGCAGCCGGCAAACGCTGCAGCAACGGCCAACCCGAGCACGGTTCCGGCGGCGGCACCGCAGGCGCAGGGCCAGACGGTCACCATCACCACCGACGTGATGAAGGCGGATATCGATACCCTGGGCGGCGAAATCACGCGCCTGGAACTGCTCAAGGAAAAGGATGCGCAGGATCCGACGAAGAACGTGGTGCTGTTCGATAAATCGGCGCAGCGCACCTATCTCGGCCAGACCGGCCTGATCGGCGGCCCGTTCCCGAATCACCGCACGCCGTTCACCGCGCAGCCCGGTGCCCGCAGCATCGACGGCAACAATGATGTCCGCCTCGTGCTCACCGCCGAGCAGAACGGCGTGAAGCTGACCAAGACCTTCATCTTCAAGCGCGGCGATTACACCGTCGACGTCCAGCATCAGGTGACCAACGCCAGCGGCGCGCCGGTATCGCCGTCGCTGTATGTGCAGCTGGTGCGCGACGACGGCAAGCTGCCGGGCGACTCGCGCTTCTACAGCACCTTCACCGGCCCGGCCGTCTACACCGATGCCGACAAGTTCCAGAAGGTCCCCTTCGACAAGATCGCCAACGGCAAGGACAACCATGCGACCCATGCCGACAACGGCTGGATCGCGATGGTGCAGCACTATTTCGTGTCGGCCTTCGTGCCGCCGGAAAAGACGCCGCGCGACATCTTCACGAAGAAGCTGGACAACAACCTGTACGCCGTCGGCGAAATCCTGCCCATGGGCACGATCGCGCCGGGCGCCTCCGCCACGATGGATGTGAAGCTCTACTCCGGTCCGCAGGAATCGAAGGTGCTGGAAGGCGTGGCGCCGGGCCTGGAACTGGTGAAGGACTATGGCTGGCTGACCATCATCGCCAAGCCCATCTTCTGGCTGATGACGCACATCCACGCCATTCTCGGCAACTGGGGCTGGACCATCATCGTGCTGACGATTCTGATCAAGCTGGCCTTCTTCCCGCTGTCGGCCGCGAGCTATCGCAGCATGGCGAAGATGAAGCTGGTCACGCCGCGCATGACGGCGATCCGCGAGCGCCACAAGGGCGATCCGCAGAAGATGAACCAGGCCATGATGGAGCTGTACAAGACCGAGAAGATCAACCCGCTCGGCGGCTGCCTGCCGATCGCGGTGCAGATCCCGGTGTTCATCTCGCTGTACTGGGTGCTCCTGGCCAGCGTGGAAATGCGCAACGCGCCGTGGCTGGGCTGGATCCATGACCTGGCATCGCCGGACCCGTTCTACATCCTGCCGGTCATCATGGCGGTCTCGATGTTCGTGCAGACCAAGCTGAATCCGACGCCGCCGGACCCGGTCCAGGCCAAGGTGATGATGTTCATGCCCATCGTGTTCTCGGTGATGTTCTTCTTCTTCCCGGCCGGCCTGGTGCTGTACTGGGTGGTGAACAATGTGCTGTCGATCGCGCAGCAATATGTAATCACCCGCAAGTTCCAGGCGCCCGCAGCCTCGTAAGCGGGCAGCAGCCGAACCTAAGCCCGTGTGCAGCCGTACACGGGCTTTTTTACTATTCGCCCCCCTCTTTCAGGAAACGCAGCGCATGAACATCGACTCGACTCCGATCGTCGCCATCGCCACCGCCCCGGGACGCGGCGGCATCGGCGTGGTGCGGCTCTCCGGCAAGGATCTCGCGCCGGTGATGGCGGCCGTATGCCGCCTGCCAGCCTCGGGCAATCTGCAGCCGCGCCATGCGACCTATCTCGACTTTGTCCAGGCCGACGGCACCGTGATCGACCAGGGCCTGGCGATCTATTTCAAGGCGCCGCATTCCTACACCGGCGAGGAAGTGCTCGAGCTGCAGGGCCACGGTGGTCCGGTCGTACTGCAGATGCTGCTCGCGCGCTGCCTGGAAGCCGGGCAAAGCATAGGCCTGCGGCTGGCGCAGCCCGGCGAATTCACGCAGCGCGCCTTCCTGAACGACAAGCTCGATCTGGCACAGGCTGAAGCGGTAGCCGACCTGATCGAAGCCTCGACCGAAGCGGCGGCGAAATCGGCATCGCAATCGCTGTCCGGCGCGTTTTCGAAAGTGATCCGCGAACTGGTCGACAAGGTCATCCATCTGCGCATGCTGGTGGAAGCCACGCTCGACTTCCCGGAAGAGGAAATCGATTTCCTCGAGAAGTCCGACGCCCGCGGCCAGTTGTCGCGCATCCGCGAGTCGCTGGAGCGGGTATTCGCGCAGGCGGCTCAGGGCGCGCTGCTGCGCGAAGGCCTGAACGTGGTGCTGGCCGGGCAGCCGAACGTGGGCAAGTCCTCGCTGCTGAATGCGCTGGCCGGCTCGGACGTAGCCATCGTCACCGCGATTGCCGGCACCACGCGCGACCGGGTGACGGAGACGATCCAGATAGAAGGCATTCCGATCAACATCATTGACACCGCCGGCATCCGCGATGCCATCGAAGCCAGCGACGAAGTCGAGCGCATCGGCATCGAACGCACCTGGAGCGCGGTGCGCGAAGCCGACGTGATCCTGCACATGCTCGACGCCAGCCGCGGCCCGACCCGCGCCGATGAAGACATCGTCGGTCGCTTCCCGGAGACCGTGCCGGTGATCCGGCTGTGGAACAAGATCGATTTGTCCGGCCATCAGCCCGGCGTGGAACGCTCGACAGACGCCACCCACATCTACCTGTCCGCCACCGACCACGTCGGCCTCGAGCTGCTGAGAAGCGAACTGCTGCGCATCGCCGGCTGGCAGCAGACCGGCGAATCGCTGTACCTGGCGCGCGAGCGTCACCTCGCTGCGCTCAAGTCAGCGCGCAACCACCTGGAAATGGCGGCGGAACTGGCCGCGCAGAGCGATCAGGCGCTCGATCTTTTCGCCGAGGAATTGCGGCTGGCACAGGAAAGGTTGAACAGCATCACCGGGGAATTCACTTCGGATGATTTGCTGGGGGTGATATTCAGTCGGTTTTGTATTGGGAAGTGACCGCCGGCTGTCATCAGCCGGCAGCAAGCCGGGCAGCGTGACTGCGAGGTCCGCAAGCAACGGGCTACGCAGCCCGAGCTATGCGTACTCAGCAGGTTCCACCGGCTGACCGTCGATAAACACCTTCATCTCACCCGGCTCGAACGCAATCCAGGTTTCATTAGTTGTCAGCGGCGCGGTAACGATGATCGCGACCCGGTCCTTCGGTGTCGTGACCAGAGAGAAGTCGACGATGACGTCCTCATCGGAGAGCTCCGCCACGGGAAAGGGATACTGGCGCACCAGGTAATGCAGATGGTTCGAGCAATGCGCGAACAGCGCCGAACCGTCGGACAGCATGATGTTGAAGACGCCATGGCTGGCGATCTCGGCGCAGAGCTCGCGCAGCGCCACGGTCAGCGCCGGTAGCGCCGGCATGGCATCACCGAAGCGCTTGCGCAGCTGCTGCAGCAGATAGCAGAAGGCCAATTCGCTGTCGGTGGTGCCGACCGGCCGGAAGCGGCCGTCGAGCTCGGGGCGGAATTCCTTCAGATCGCCGTTGTGCGCAAACACCCAGTAGCGGCCCCACATCTCGCGCACGAACGGATGGCAGTTTTCCAGCGCAACCCGGCCTTGCGTGGCCTTGCGGATGTGCGAGATCACATTCTTGGACTTGATCGGACATTGCTTGATCAGCTCGGCCAGCGGCGATGCGGTTGCGGCCTGGTAGTCGACGAAATGACGCACGCCGGCGCCTTCAAAGAAGGCAATGCCCCAGCCGTCATTGTGGTTGTCGGTGCGCCCGCCGCGGGTGGCAAAACCGGTGAAGCTGAATACGATGTCGGTCGGGACATTGCAATTCATTCCGAGGAGCTGACACATGGCGTAACCGGAAGGCAAGGGTGTGGGGAAGGCAAAACACTACCATGGAAGCATCGCCGCCGCAGTTGACGCCACATCCAGTTACATTTCCGCTTCTCGTCCGCACCACGGGTCGATTTCCGGCTGCGGATAGTGCGCCGCCATGTACTCGATGAAACTGCGCACCTTGGCTGACAACAGCCGCCTGCTTGGATACACCATCATCACGGAGATCTGACCCAGGTGGTATTCGGGCAGAAGGCGCACGAGACGCTTGCTGCGGATATCGTCCGTCATCGCATACGACGGGCCGACGACGATGCCCATGTCGGCCGCGGCGCAGCGGCGCAGCAGTTCGCTGTTGTTGGACAGCATGCGACTGTGGATAGGAATGTTCACCGTCTCTTCGGATACCGAGATCGGCCAGTGATTGCGCAGCAGGTCGATGTTCGAAAAGTTCAGGCACACATGCTGCGACACGTCTTCCGGCGCGCTCGGTGCGCCGTGCTTTTCGATATAGCCGGGCGAAGCACAGATCAGCATCTCGGCCAGGCCAAGCTGGCGCGCAATCATGCTGCTGTCGAACTTTTGCAGTCCGAGGAAGATGCCGATGTCGTAGCCTTCTTCGACGATGTCGATGGTGCGGTCCGACAGCGTCACGTCGAGAATGACTTCCGGATTGGCGTTCGCATACGGCGGCAGCAGTTCGGCCAGGCGCTGCTTGCCGAAGCCGAGCTGCGAGTAAATGCGCAGTGTGCCGGACGGCTTGGTGGCTTGCGCGGTGACGATCGCATCGGCATCGGCAATGTCGGCCAGGATGCGATTGACCCGCTCCAGGTAAGCCTGGCCAGTCTCGGTCAGCGACAGCTTGCGCGTGGTGCGGTTCAACAGGCGCGTGCCGAGATGGCTTTCCAGGTCGGCCACGTGGCGGGTGACCACCGCATTCGACATTTCCAGCGCCTGCGCGGCGCGGGCAAAGCTTCCCTGTTCAACGACCTTGGAAAATACCCGCATCGATTGGAGACGATCCATGCATCCAGTCCTTTCTTATTGTTCGGCGGTGAAAATGGCGGAGCCGGTGCCCGGCATTGCAGTCGGCGCGACAGCCGCGAGGCGCGCGCGGCAACGCCACAGCCCATGGCCCGAGTCCAGATACTTGCGTTCAAAGGGGGTGATCGGGTCGATGGGATTCCAGCTTTCGACCTCGATTTGCTGCCCGCTCAACTGCGCCAGCGCGGCGGCGCATTCCTCGACATAGATGCGCCAGTTGCTACGGCATTCGAAGCGTCCGCCCAGAGCGACCATCGCCGGGAATACGGGATGCCCATGCCAGCGTCGCGTCAGATGCTGCTTCTTTGGCCAGGGGTTCGGATACAGCAGATAGTGCGCTTCCGGGCGCAGCGGTGACTCGAGCATCAGCCGCCAGAAATCGACAAGATCCGCGCGCACGCGAAGGCAGTTCTGCGGCATGGCGCCTTCCCAGCGGACTTGTCGTGACAGCCGATCAGCGGACTGATCGACGCCGATAACGAAATGATCCGGATGGCGCGTAGCCAGATGCAGCGTGGACAAGCCAACACCGCAGCCCGAATCGAGTATCAGCGGTTTGCAGCCACTTGCCTGCCAGGCCTGGAAGCTGGCATCGAAGGCTTTGCGTGTCGGTGGGGAATAAGGTTTGCGGAAGCTGGTGGCCGCGTGCCTGGCGACCTGTGCGTAGAGTTTGTCGTGTATGCCGTCTTGGCTACTTGCTATGGGACTCGAGTTGGCGTGCATGGCGCGAGAGTATACCCGCAGCCGCCTTCAGGGATGGAAGGCTGTGCGTCCGGCGTTTGCGGACGCACAGTGTCAAGACGTTTTCGTGCTTAATGCAGATGTACCGGCTGGCGCATCAGGTCATCGTAACCAGCCAGGAATTCATCGATTTCCTCGATGCTCGGTTCGGTGGCAATCAATTCCTGCACGCTCTTGCGGAAGGATTCCGCCATGTCGCCGCCGATGAAGATTTCGCGCTTGAAGGACTTGTCCAGAATTTCATAGCCACCAAAGCGCAGGGCCTCGCGGCCCGAATCGGCGCCAAATTCAACCACGCTGTACTGATCGCTGTTGTAGATGAGGTTCATGTGTGCTCCTGTCGCAGGTTGAACAGATGCTGCTGTTGCAATAGAACATGGCGTTCGTATCGGTGATTTCAAGACGGCAGCCGCAGGTCGTCTGTAAGCATCAGTAACCCGTCATAGGGCGCGGTGCGCAGAAACGCATGAATTTGGTCGAGATGCGCATCCTGCGCCAGGCTGATGAAGAGCCGCTGAGGTGGATGGCGCAGGATCCGGTTCAGCGTGACGCGCATCGTGAGATTGCCGGTGCAGCACAGGCAGCCGGGTGCGATTCTCGCCACTATGAGCATAGCGTCATTGCTGTGAGCATCGAAGACAGGCTGGCCGCTGGCCAAGCCTTCGAGGATGAGAGCAGTGGAGGTTTGCCGGTCGAGCGCGGCAGCAATTGCCGCTTCGCGGGCGGCAGCGGTGCCGCCCGCGACCAGCGTTGTCAGTGTCATCCGCCGCGTCGTCCGAGCTTGCCGGGTTCCACGCCGAGCTGCTTGAGCTTGCGATACAGGTGAGTTCTTTCAAGGCCAGTGCGCTCGGCCACCCGGGTCATGCTACCGCCCTCGCGTTGCAGATGGTGTTCGAAATAAGCGCGTTCGAAAGCATCGCGCGCTTCGCGCAGCGGTAACTCGAACGACACCGTGAAGCCCGGTTCGGCCGGTTTGGTTGGTTCAGGCGCGAGAGTGGAGGCGTCCACGACGGGAGTCGCTGCGACCGCAGGCTTGACCAGGCTTTCGGTAGTGGGAGCGGCGGCCGGACGCGCGGTGATCGGCATGACGCCATTGCGCGCGATGTCCTGGGCACGGGACAAGCCCTGCTGCACAGCCTTCAGCAGCTTTTGCAGGGAGATCGGCTTTTCAAGGAAGTTCAGTGCGCCGATGCGGGTGGCTTCGACTGCGGTATCAATCGTCGCGTGGCCGGACATCATGATCACGGGCATGGTCAGCAGACGATCGCGTTGCCATTCCTTTAATAAGGTGACGCCGTCGGTGTCCGGCATCCAGATATCCAGCAGTACCAGGTCAGGAGTGCTTGCCGCCCGAATCTGTCGCGCCTGCTGCGCATTTTCCGCCATGGTCACCACATGGCCTTCGTCCCCCAGAATCTCGGAAAGCAATTCGCGAATGCCCATTTCATCATCGACTACCAGAATATTTGCCATGTCGTTGCCTTGGTGAATTCAGTTTTGGATCACTCCCGAATGGTCCATTTTACTTATGCGAATACTATTGTTAGGTCTTAATTAGAAGCCGTTAACTTTAGCAGCAGTATGACGACTTTTGCGCCAGCGGTATTGCGCCGATTCTGGATATCGATGCGCCCGCCGTGCTCTTCCACGATCTTTTTCACCATGGCCAGGCCCAGCCCGGTGCCGCGCGATTTCGAAGTCACATAAGGCTCGAAAGCGCGCGAGAGGATTTTTGGTGAAAAGCCGGGGCCATTATCGGTAATAGTCAGTCGCACTCCGGTTCGGGCATCGCCGTCTGAGCCCGGAAAGTGCACGGTTTCGGTGACAACGTCTATGCGGGCCGGCTCGCTGCCTTCCAGGCGTTCGGCTACCGCATCCTGCGCGTTCTGCAGCAGGTTATGGATGACCTGACGCATTTGGGTGGCGTCGCCCATCACCAGCGGCAGCGCCGGATCAAGCTGTGCATGAATGATGTCGCGCTCATCGCCGGCGATGTACAGGCCGAGGATTTCTTCGATCAGTGCATTCAAATTCAGCGTCGACAACACGGCCGGCGGCGTCTTCGCATACTCGCGGAAGTCGTCCACCATGCGTTTCATTGCGGTGACCTGGTTGACGATGGTGCTGGTGCCGCGATTGAGCATGGCGGCGTCCTGTGGGGAGAGTTTTTCTTCCAGCTTCATCTGCAGCCGTTCGGCCGACAGCTGGATTGGCGTCAGCGGATTCTTGATTTCATGCGCCAGCCGCCGCGCCACCTCGCCCCAGGCGATCGAGCGCTGGCCGGAAATGACATCGGTAATGTCATCGAACACCACCACATAGCATGGACGGCTGTCCAGCGGCAGGCGCGAGCCGCGCGCCAGCAGCGTGAGCTTGTTGTCGCCGTCGCTGCCATCGTCGCGCGGCACCTCGATCTGCTGTTGCCAATGGCCGCTGTCGCTGCCCGATTGCGCGTGCTGCTCGCTGAACGCTCGTGTCACGGCCTCGGAAAACGCCGACAAGCCTTCGATTTCCGACAGCGGTCGATCCAGGTAAGGCGCGAAATCGCGCTGCAGGATACGGTCCACCGATTCATTGCAGCTGATCAGCCGAAAGCCGTTGTCCAGCACCATCACGCCGGCCGACATGTTGGCCAGCACCGATTCCAGATAAGCCTTGGCATTCTCCAGTTCGGAGCGGTTCTTCTCGACTGCGGCGCGCGCTTCGAACAACTGGCGCGTCATGATGTTGAAGGATTGCGTCAGCGTGCCGAGTTCATCATTGGTGGCCACGATCGGTCGCGGCGACAGATTGCCCTCGGCGACCGCCTTCGTGCCTTCGGCCAGCAACAGCAGCGGCTGCGCCAGGTCGTTGGCGATCAGGAAAGCGCTGGTGACCGCGGCGAAGATCGCCAGCAGCAGCGTGAGCGTGAGCGTGACGATGTAGATTTTGCGCAGGCCGGTGCGGCCGACCGAGCGCGCCTGGTATTCGCTGTAAGCCGCGCGCAGCGCTTCGGCATCGTTGGCCAGTTGCTGTGGCACCGGCTGCAACAGCTGCAGGAAGCGGATTTCGTTTTGCAGCGTCAGCGCGCCGCTGGTCTTGCCCGGGATGGCAACCACCACGCGTAGCCGCAGCTCTTGCGAGGCGTTGTGACCCGAGGCTTCGCCTTCCTCGGAACCGCTTTCGATGGCCGCATAGCCGCGCGTCAGGCGCGCCTGACTCAGCATCGCGGTGGTCGGCAATTCGGGCACCAGCGTGCCCAGGCCGCTGCCGGCGCTGGCCACCACCCGGTTGCTCGAGGTGACGATCAGCGCTTCCTGGAACTGCCCCTGGTCGCGCAGCCGCGACAATTGCGTGATCTGGGTGGCGTCCGAATAGTCGGACAATTCCAGCGCCATGGCGCGCGCCTTGGCATTCAGGTCGGCCAGCGACGAGTCGAGCGCGGTGCGGCCCAGATTCAGGCCGGCCTCGAGCGCCGATTCAACGCGCACATCGAACCAGGATTCGATCGAGCGCGACACGAACTGCACCGATACGAGGTAAATCAGCAGCCCGGGCAAAATGCCGATCAGCGCGAACAGCATGACCAGGCGCGTCATCAGCCGCGAGCCGAAGCGGCGCTGCTTGTAGCGCTGGTAAAGCCGCATCAGCAGCGTGACCACCAGCGCCAGCAGCAGCGCGGCCATCAGGGCATTCAGCCCGAGCAGCCACGGGTAATGCTGATCGAAGAACAGCGAGTTTTCCGAAGCCGAGGCCAGCAGGAAAAGCAGAATGCTGGTGATGGCGCCCCCGAACACGAGGGCATAGCGCAATACCCGGGTCACTTGCCGCCCGCCCTGAAATGGAAGTAGCGCCAGTCGGAACTGAGCCGCCAGTCGCTGTTGTTGAGGGCATTGACCTGGAAGGGCTTAGGCAGCTGCGCCAGGTCCAGGCCCATGCGCAGGCCGACGACGTAGGTTTCGCCCGGCTGCAGCGCGCCCGGCGGCGCGACGACCCAGCGGCCGGGACGGCGCACCAGCGACATCGCGTCTTCCAGGCTGTTGAATCCCTGCTGCAGATTGCTGTTGTTGATCGCGGCGCGGTACTGGCGGGTCAGCACGTTGTAGGAAATCCGTATCGTTTGCGACGCGAAGACCGTGCGCTCGTCGAACCAGTACCAACGCGGCCGCCGGATTTCCACCTCGGTGGTGAAATACAGCGGAATGCCGCGCTGTATTGCATCTTCCAGGCTGCGGTTCAATTCGACATGAAATGTCGACGCCAATCTGTAGCCTTCATCGCTGTTTTCGAGATGGGCTTCGACGATTTCCACTTCCGCTGCCTGCGTCTGCGGCGATGCCGTGAAAAGCACGCCTGCCAGTGTGATCACCAGCCAGAGAGAAAGGAAAAGTCGCCGAATCACTCGCAAATGGGGAACCTGGAAGGGAGAGGGGTAAGCGCCATGCAAACTCGGGCCATGGTATCAAAGCCCCGGCTTTTGGAACAGCGCGTAGAAGAGCCCGTCATGATCGCGATCGGCCTGCACTGTTGGCAGCAGTTGACCCGGCGCGTCCAGCGCGATCGCCCCCTGGCGCTTGGCAAACGCTTCCGCCTGCTGACGGGATTCCCGAGGCCAGATCGAGCAGGTGACGAACAGCAGCTTGCCGCCGGGGCGCAGCATGGTCCACAGATTGTCGAGGATGCGCTCGGACAGCCCCGCCAGGCGCGCCGTGTCGCTGCTGCGGCGCAGCCACTTGATGTCCGGATGACGGCGCACGATGCCCGAAGCGGTGCAGGGCACATCGGCCAGGATGCGATCGAAGGGCTGTCCATCCCACCAGTCGTTGCTGGCGGCATCGCCCTGACGCAGCTGCGCCTGCAGTCCCAGCCGGTCCAGGTTTTCGCCGATGCGCGCCAGTCGCTGCCGGTCGCTGTCGATCGCCAGCAAATCAAGCTGCGCCAGTTCCAGCATGTGGCCGGTCTTGCCGCCCGGCGCGGCGCAGGCGTCCAGCACCCGCATGCCGTCGGACAGGTCCAGCAGCGGCGCGGCGAGCTGCGCGGCCGCATCCTGCACCGATACCAGGCCATCCGCGAAACCCGGAATCTTCGTCACCGGCACCGGCTGATCGAGCCGCACGGCGAAGGGACCGATGGCGCGCGCGCCCATGCCATGCTCGGCCAGCAGGCGCAGATAAGCGTCGACATCGCCACGGCGCGCATTCACGCGCAGGCTCAGCGGCGGGGGTGCATTGCCAGCGGCCAACAGCGCTTCCCAATCGCGCGGATAGGCGCTCTTTGCCGCATCGATCCACCATCCGGGGTAATTCCAGCGTGCCTCGGGGCGGTCTGCGAGCTTTGCCAGAAGCGCCGCCTGTTCGCGCAGGAAGCGGCGCAGCACCGCATTGACCATGCCCTTGGCGCGGGCGATCTCCGGTTCGCCGGACGCAGCAAATACGGCCTGGTTGACCACAGTGTGCGCATCGTAGGGCGCCTCCTCGGGAGCAGCCAGCAGTAATGCCAGCGCACATTCGAGCAGGGATTGCAGCAGCGCCGGCTGTGGCGGACGTTCGGTCAGCAAGGACAGCAGCGCCTCGGCGCGGCCGCGCTGACGCATGGCGCGATACGCCAGGTCCTGGATCGCGCCGCGGGACGAGGCGGCGGGCTGCATCTGCTGGAAAACACGGGTCAGCGCCTGTGGCAGCGCGGTGCCTGCGCGGACTGCGGCGGCGGCGCGGGCGGCGCCCTGCAGGGCATAGGCGAGCGAATCGGAATGAATCACGAAAATGTCGTTCGGAAGGTGGCAGCTGTTGAGCTGGGGGCCGGATTGTATTACAGCCTGCCTACACTCCCCACATCACCGGCAGCTGCTCCTTCAGCGCCGCGCGCATCATTTCCAGCAGCGGATAGGCGCGGGTGGCGAAGCTCACGGACTGCACCGGCGCGACATCGTCGTCATCCTTGTCGAAACTGTCGCGCGCGGCTTCCTCTTCGGCCTGATGCGCGCGCGCCTCGGCACGGCTGGCTTCGATTTCCTTCTCCAGGCGCGCGATCGCCGCCGGCAGTTCCGCGACGGTAATGACGCCCTGGTCCACATCCTTGCCGAGCATGTCCAGAATGCGCTGCGCATGTTCCCGGTACATCAGGATTTCCGCGGCGGCACGGGATTTGAAAGTCATCAGCATGGGGATAGTCCTTGAAGCGTGAAGGTCGAAACCTTAACACGCGCGCATTTCGCTGTCCTTCGCCCCGGTCAAGCCCCGGGCTTGAAAGAGGACAGGAAGGTGTCGACGATTTCCGGGGTAATCGCTGAGGCCGGCCCGATCACCACCGCCTGATACACCCGGCGTCCTTTCGAGGTGAATCTGCCCACCAGCCGCAGCGGCCTGCCGGACCGGCTGCCGGCGGCATCGATGTCGGTCGCCGCCATGCCCGGGACCGCTTTTTCGGCGACGTCGGCAGCGCCGATATTGCGCGTCATCGCGGTCTTCATCGCGGCCAGCGCATGCGGCACCTGTGCGGCATCCGGCAATTCCGCGCTGCCCACGGCAAACATCAAACCGTCGACCTCGGCAGCTGTCATGCTCATGGTCACACGCACGCCATCGAGATCCACTTGCTGCGCATGGGTGCTCGGCCGGGAGGGCAACAGCACGGAAAATGGCGCGGCTTCGCCATGCACTTCGCGCCAGTTGAATTGCGGCGAGCAGGCGCAGAGGCTGGCCGACAGCAACAGCGCGCACAGCGCGGCACGGGAGGGGGATATCGATCGCATGGCGCGATGGTAGCAGCAAGCCGGTGCGATAAAAGAAAAGGCCCGATCGTTTGCACGTCGGGCCAAAAACTTCCAGGGAGTGGTGCTTCAGCGAAGAACCGAGTTCATCGTATTGCGAATCGGCCAGACGGACTTTGCGCAAACACAATTAGTTGTTAATTTCTTAATTGCAATGCTCGTAACCTATGTAAGCCAGGAAATATTGTCGACGTGACATTCTTTGAGCTGGATCAAGGGAAAACCACGACCTTCATGGCTTGCCGAGCGAGCGACGGTACTGCACCGCTTCGGCCACCTGGGCCTGGCCGATATTGTCGAGTGCGGCCAGGTCAGCAATGCTGCGCGCGACCCTGAGCACGCGGTGATAGGCGCGCGCCGACCATCCCAGCCGCGTCAACGCGTTGCGCAGCAGCGCAGCTGCCGACGCATCGAGCATGCAGTAACGTTCCACCTGCGCGCTGGACAGCGCCGCGTTCAGCATGCCTTGGCGCTCGAACTGGCGCTGCGCCGCCGCTGCAACCCGTTGCGCGACCACCGTCGTAGACTCGCCGCCGCCCGGCGCCAGCAATTCTTCCTGCTGCAGTGATCCAACTTCGACCTGCAGATCAATGCGGTCGAGCAGCGGACCGGAAATCCGGCCCTGGTAACGCGCCACCATGTCCGGGCTGCAGCGGCAACGCCCACCCGGCGCGCCGAAATAGCCGCACGGACAAGGGTTCATCGCCGCCACGAATTGAAAGGAAGCCGGAAACTCCGCCTGGCGCGCCGCGCGGGAAATGGTGATCCGGCCGGATTCCATCGGCTCGCGCAGCACTTCCAGCACCTTGCGCTCGTATTCCGGCAATTCATCGAGGAACAGCACGCCGCGATGCGCAAGCGAGATTTCGCCGGGACGCACAGTGCTGCTGCCGCCAACCAGAGCCACCGCCGAGGCGGTGTGATGCGGTGCGCGGAACGGACGCTGCTTCCAGCGGCGCACATCGAAGCCGCCGACCAGCGATTGCAGCGCGGCCGATTCCAGCGCTTCGGTTGGCGTCATCGGCGGCAGGATGCCGGGCAGGCGCGAAGCCAGCATCGATTTTCCGGTACCCGGCGGGCCGACCAGCAAAAGACTATGCCCGCCGGCAGCCGCAACCTCGAGCGCGCGCCGCGCCTGGGCCTGGCCCTTGACGTCGGCAAGATCGGGATACACCGGCGGCTGCACTGCGCAGGCGCGAACATGCGAACGCAATCGGGCTTCCTCGCCGCCGGCCCCGGCCCCGGCCGTAAAGTGCGCGCATACCGCCAGCAGCGAATCGGCTGGCAGGATCACCGCATCTTCCACCAGCGCCGCCTCGTCGGCATTCGCACGCGGCAGGATGAAGCCGCGCGGAACCGTCCCGGCGCGCTGCATCGCATACGTCATCGCCAGCGCGCCGCGTATCGGGCGCAATTCGCCTGACAGCGATAATTCACCAGCGAATTCATAGCCGCCTAGTGCATCGATCGGAATTTGCCCCGAAGCGGCGAGTATGCCCAGCGCGATCGGCAGATCGAAGCGGCCGGATTCCTTCGGCAGATCGGCCGGGGCCAGATTGACGGTGATTCTGCGATTTGGGAATTCGAAACGGGCATTCTGCAGCGCGGCGCGAACCCGGTCGCGCGCTTCCTTCACCTCGGTTTCCGGCAGGCCGACGATGGTAAAGGCTGGCAATCCATTGGCCAGATGCACTTCCACCAGCACTTCCGGCGCCGCCATGCCGTTCAACGCACGACTTTTCAGAACCGCCAGCGTCATTCGCCCTCCAGAAAAAGCGTCGCGTCGAACCGGGAGCGGCGCGACGCGACGATGGATGTTGCCGAAAGGCTGGACGATATCGAAAACCAATAGTTACATCAAGCGGTGACCATGGCCTTGCGCGCCTGGTGTGGCGTGCTTCCACATGTCGAGGCCGGACTCAGGCTTCCGGCGTACGGCTCTTCAGCAGCGCTTCAAGTTCAGCCACGCGCGCTTCCAGCGCATCGAGCTTGGCGCGGGTCTTGGCCAGCACCTGCGCCTGCACATCGAATTCCTCGCGGGTGACCAGATCGAGCCGCGAGAAGCCCTGGGTCAGCATGGCCTTCACGTTCTTCTCCAGATCCTTGGCCGGCGAGTTTTCCAGGACTTGGCCGATACGGTTCTGCAGGTCGGTGAAAAAGTTGTTTGCGTTCATTGTCTATCTTTCATCAATAAAGCCCATATTGGGGCGCGCTTCATTTTGGTGCTCTACGTTGGTGCACTCTTGCTGCAGCATCGGTGCGACTTCGCTTCATAACAGTTCTCGACGCAGCATCCTGGTGAGAATGTGGCTCCTGCCACCTTACCCTAAGGCGCTGGCTGCTGGCATGCCTCCTGCTAAGGTTCTTTGAGCGCACTTCTCGATAAGAAAAGGTCAGTTCAATAACTGAAAGGGATGAATATGAAAAAGCTAATATTGGCAGCCGCGATATGCGGGGCATTTTCGGTATCTGCCCGGGCGCAGACGGCCGATGCTCCAGCAGCGCCGGCCGCCACGCCGGAGCATACCTTCACTGCGAATGTGGCGGTGGTTTCCGATTACCGCTTCCGTGGCATTTCGCAAACCTACAAGCAGCCGGCGGTGCAGGGCGGTTTCGATTATGCGCACAGCAGCGGATTCTACCTGGGCAACTGGAACTCCAATGTCAGCGGCAATTCGTACAACAACGGCGCCGGCCTGGAGATGGATCTCTATGGCGGCTACAAATTCGCGCCGGTGCAGGACCTGAACCTGGATATTGGCCTGCTGTATTACTACTATCCCGGCGCCGAGGTCGGCACCACTGGCGTGAAGTACAACAACGGCGAAATCTATTTCGGCGGCACCTGGAAGTGGTTCACTGCAAAGTACAACTACGGCCTGACCGATTTCTTTGGCCTGCGCGACGCCACCGCGCCGGTGACGCCGCGCGGCGACTCCAAGGGCTCCGGCTATCTGGACCTGTCCGCCAACTTCGACGTGTATGAAAAGACCACGCTGACGCTGCATGTCGGCCGCCAATGGGTGCACAACTACAGCGAACTCAACTACACCGATTACAAGATCGGCGTAGCGCGCGACTTCGGCTTCGCCACGCTCGGCCTTGCGGTGATCGGCACGAATGCCGACAAGTCGCTGTACACCGTCAGGAACACTAGCGGAAACGGCAGCCGGGAAGTCGGCACCCCCACCGCAGTGCTGTCACTGTCCAAGACTTTCTGAAAACGAGCGTGAGGCTGCCATGAAACTCATTACCGCCATCATCAAGCCCTTCAAGCTGGACGAAGTGCGCGAAGCACTTTCCGCCATCGGCGTACAAGGCATTACGGTGACCGAAGTCAAAGGCTTCGGGCGCCAGAAGGGCCATACCGAGCTGTATCGCGGCGCGGAATACGTAGTCGACTTTCTGCCGAAAACCAAGATCGAGGCTGCTGTCGACGATGCCATCGTCGAACAGGCCATCGACGCGATCGAGCAGTCGGCGCGCACCGGAAAGATCGGCGACGGCAAGATTTTCGTCTACGACCTGCAGCAGGTCGTGCGCATTCGTACCGGTGAAACAGGCACTGACGCTCTCTGAGGACTACACACATGAAGACCCTATTTACGAAGTTCCTTGCCGCCGGGATGCTGGTGTGCTCCCTCGGCATGGCCTCCATGGCCAGCGCTGCCGACGAGGCGCCAGCCGCCTCGGCGCCGGCAGCCACGGCAGCCGCCCCTGCAGCGGCCGCACCTGCGGCTGCTCCCGCCACCGCCGCTCCGGCTGAAGCTGGCGCCGGCGCTGCCACTGCCGCCGCAGCCGCTCCCGCCGCCGCCGCGCCGCAGCCGAACAAGGGCGACGTCGCCTGGATGACGGTTGCCACCATCCTCGTGGCCATGATGTCGATTCCCGGCCTGGCGCTGTTCTACGGCGGCCTGGTGCGTTCCAAGAACATGCTGTCGGTGCTGATGCAGGTGTTCATGGTGTTCTCGCTGATCATCGTGCTGTGGTCGCTCTATGGCTATTCGCTGGCGTTCACGCAGGGCGGCAGCTTCCTCGGCGGCTTCGACCGGCTGTTCCTGAAGGGCATGACGCCGGACACCACCACCGGCACCTTCAGCAAGGGCGTGGTGCTGCCGGAATACCTGTTCATGATGTTCCAGGCCACGTTCGCCGCGATTACCTGCGGCCTGATCGTCGGCGCCTTCGCCGAGCGCATCCGCTTCTCCGCGGTGCTGCTGTTCATGGTGATCTGGTTCACCTTCTCGTATCTGCCGATTGCGCACATGGTCTGGTTCTGGCCGGGTCCGGATGCCTACACTGACGCTGCCGCTGGTGAAAAGGCAACCGCCGCTGCCGGCTGGCTGTTCCAGAAGGGCGCGCTCGACTTCGCCGGCGGCACCGTGGTGCACATCAATGCCGCCGTTGCCGGCCTGGTTGGCGCTTTCGTGATCGGCAAGCGCATCGGCTACGGCCGTGAAGCCATGGCGCCGCATTCGCTGACCATGACCATGATCGGTGCGTCGCTGCTGTGGGTGGGCTGGTTCGGCTTCAACGCCGGCTCGGGCCTGGAAGCCAACGGCGCCACAGCGCTGGCCACCGTCAACACCATGCTGGCAACCGCGATGGCAGTGCTGTCCTGGAGCTCGGCCGAATGGATGAGCAAGGGCAAGCCTTCGATGCTGGGCGCGGCTTCTGGCGCGGTGGCTGGCCTGGTGGCGATCACCCCGGCTGCCGGCTTCGTCGGCCCGATGGGCTCGCTGGCCATCGGCCTGCTGGCTGGCGTGATCTGCCTGTGGGGCGTGAATGGTTTGAAGCGCATGCTCGGCGCAGATGATTCGCTGGATGTGTTCGGCGTGCACGGCGTGGGCGGCATCCTGGGCGCGCTGCTGACCGGCGTGTTCGCTTCGCCCTCGCTCGGCGGCGTCGGCATCTATGACTACGTCGCCAACAAGGTCTCGCCGGATTACTCCATCGCCGGCCAGGTCTGGATTCAGCTGCAAGCGGTGCTCACCACCGTGATCTGGTCCGGCATCGTCGCCTTCATCGCTTACAAGCTGGTGGACCTGGTGGTTGGCCTGCGCGTGCCGGAAGAGGAAGAGCGCGAAGGTCTGGACATCACCAGCCACGGCGAAAGCGCGTACCACTTTTAAAAGTCTGCGGGCCGGCTTCGGCCGGAATTCGGCGCCTCCTCGGAGGCGCCTTTTTTTATTGCGCTTCTTTAAAACGCGCGCTTCGCCCTCACACTGCCTCTCGTTCCTTTCTCTTCTTGCGCCTGCCGGCGCGGGGAGGGGAATCCCGTTAGAATCCGCGTCACTCCCGCCACGCACTGTAGAGAAAGCCCGCTAATGGTTCCGCACCTCGTCACCGCCCTGAACGGCCCGCTGCTCGACCTCGAAAAGAAGATCCTCGCCGCCACGCCCGCCATCGAGCGCTGGTTCCGCCTCGAATGGCAGGAGCACACGCCGCCTTTCTATTGCTCGGTGGATCTGCGCAATGCCGGCTTCAAGCTCGCGCCGGTGGATACCAACCTGTTTCCGGGCGGCTTCAACAACCTGTCGCCGGAAATGCTGCCGCTGGCGGTGCAGGCGGCGATGGCCGCGATCGAAAAGTACTGTCCCGACGCACGCAACCTGCTGCTGGTGCCGGAAAACCATACCCGCAACACCTTCTACCTGCAGAACGTCGCACGCTTGATGCAGATCTTCCGCCAGACCGGCCTGAATGTGCGCCTGGGCACTCTGGCCGAAGACGTGACCGCTCCGACACCGATCGAGCTGCCCGACGGCAGCGCGCTCACGCTCGAGCCGCTGGAACGCTTCAACAACGGCCGCCGCGTCGGCCTGAAGAATTTCGATCCCTGCACCATTCTGCTCAACAATGATCTGTCGGCCGGCCTGCCGGGCATCCTGGAAAACCTGCACGAGCAGAACGTGCTGCCGCCGCTGCATGCCGGCTGGGCGGTGCGGCGCAAGACCAATCACTTCTCGGCCTATGACGAGGTGGTGAAGAAGTTCGCCAAGCTCATCGATGTCGACCCCTGGATGCTCAATCCGTATTTCGCCAAGGCCGGCCCGATCGATTTTCAGGATCGCGTCGGCGAGGACGAGCTGGCTGCCGCCGTGGACGCGGTGCTGGCCAAGATCCGCAAGAAGTACCGCGAATACGGCATCAAGGAAAAGCCCTTCGTGCTGGTGAAGGCCGATTCGGGCACCTATGGCATGGGCATCATGACCGTGCATGACGCGACCGAAGTGCGCGACCTGAACCGCAAGCAGCGCAACAAGATGGCGGTGGTCAAGGAAGGCCTGGAAGTGTCGAACGTGATCGTGCAGGAGGGCGTGTACAGCTTCGAGCGCATCAATGAAGCGGTGGCCGAGCCGGTGGTCTACATGATCGACCGCTATGTCGTCGGCGGCTTCTACCGGGTGCATGCCGAGCGCGGCGTCGATGAAAACCTGAATGCGCCCGGCGCGCATTTCGTGCCGCTGGCCTTCGCGCAGCAGCATGCGCTGCCCGATCCGCATGCCAAGCCCGGCACCGCCGCGCCGAACCGCTTCTACATGTACGGCGTGGTGGCGCGCCTGGCGCTGCTGGCCGCGTCGCTGGAACTCGAGAAAACCGACCCGAACCCGGAAATCTACTAAGGCTCTCCATGAACATCGCTTTCGCCGCCGACCCGCTGTCGGGCTTCAAGATCTACAAGGACACCACCTACGCGATGATGGTCGAAGCGGCCCGGCGCGGACACACGATCCATGCCTTCGGCCATCGCGACATGGCCATCGAGGGCGGACGCGTGGTGGCCAATGTCTCGCGCATCACGCTCACCGGCGACAGCAGCGACTGGTACCGCGCCGAGCCGCCGGTGTCGCGGCATCTGACCGAGTTTGATGCCATCGTTGAGCGCACCGATCCGCCGTTCGACATGGAATACATCTACGCGACCTATCTGCTCGAGGTCGCGCAAAACCATGGCGCGAAGGTGTTCAACCGGCCCGAGGCGATCCGCAACCACAATGAAAAGCTGGCCATCGCGCAGTTCCCGCAACTGACCGCGCCGACGCTGGTCACCAGCGACGAGGCGCGCATCAAGGCCTTCCACGCCGAGCATCGCGACGTGATCCTGAAGCCGCTCGACGGCATGGGCGGCGCCGGCATCTTCCGCGTGCGCGACGATGCCATGAACCTCGGCTCCATCATCGAAACCCTGAGCAACAACGGCCGCCGCACGATCATGGCCCAGCGCTACATTCCCGAGATCGTCGATGGCGACAAGCGGGTGCTGCTGATCGGCGGCGAAGTCATGCCGTATTGCCTGGCGCGCATACCGCAGGGCGGCGAAGTGCGCGGCAACCTGGCGGCCGGCGGACTCGGCGTGGCGCGTGAAATCACCGCGCGCGAGCGCGAGATCGGCGAGACCCTGGCGCCGATTCTCTGGAAACGCGGCCTGCTGCTGGTGGGCCTGGACGTGATCGGCAATTACCTCACCGAGATCAACGTGACCAGCCCGACCTGCTTTCAGGAGATCGAGCAGCAGACCGGGTTCTCGGTGGCAGCGAAATTCATCGACGCGCTGGAAAAGGCCGCCTTCGTGGTTTAATGCGGAGTTTTCCGCTCCAAGACAAGTTTATGGTAGGCATTCTGCTGATTACCCATGCGCCGCTGGGCAAGGCTTTCATCGATGCGGCGACCCATGTGTTCCGCGCGCGGCCGGAAAGACTGGAAGCCATCGACGTGATCGCTGACCAGGACCCGGCCGAGGTGCGCGGTCTTGCCGCGCAAGCGATTGCGCGCATCGATGACGGCGACGGCGTGCTGGTGATGACCGATGTGATGGGCGGCACGCCGTCGAATTGCACGCTGCCGTTGTGCCAGCCCGGTCACGTCGAAGTGGTGGCCGGCATCAGCCTGCCGATGCTGCTGCGGGCGCTGACCTACCGCAACGATACGGTGGATGTGGTGGTCGAAATGGCGCTGGCCGGCGGGCAGAATGGCGCGGTGCGGGTGGACAACCGGATACGCCTTTCTCCGAACTGAAAACTAGAACGATAGCCAAACAATGATCCAGCAAGACGTTGAAATCATCAACAAACTCGGCCTGCATGCGCGGGCGTCCGCGAAGCTGACCCAGCTTGCGGCCAAATTCAAGAGCGAAGTCTGGATGACCCGCAACAAGCGCCGGGTCAATGCGAAATCGATCATGGGCGTGATGATGCTGGCCGCCGGCAAGGGCGCGGTGGTGACGCTTGACGTCGATGGTCCGGACGAGCGCGCCTGCTTCGATGCGCTGCTGGAACTGATCAACAACCGCTTCGGCGAAGGCGAATAAGGCCCAGGGCGGAAAGATCAATCGATGGCATCGTTCACGCTCCATGGCATTCCGGTATCGCGCGGCATCGCGATCGGCCGCGCGCACCTGCTGGCTTCGGCCGCGCTTGAGGTCAAGCATTACCTGATCGGCGAGGAACAGGTCGAGGCCGAGGTCGAGCGGCTGCAGAATGCGATCGCCACCGTGCATCAGGAATTGCAGGCAGTCTGGCGCGAGCTGCCGCAGGATGCGCCGGCCGAACTCGGCGCCTTCATCGACGTGCATGTGCTGATCCTGTCGGACCCGATGATTTCCGAGATGCCGCTGGAGATCATCCGCGAGCGTCACTACAACGCCGAATGGGCGCTGGTGACGCAGATCGATGAACTCTCGGCGCAGTTCGACGAGATCGAAGACGCCTACCTGCGCGAACGCAAGAACGATATCCAGCAGGTCGGCGAACGGGTGCTGAAGGTGCTGACCGGCAGCGCTTCCACGCTGGCCAACCTGTCGTCGTCGCCGGACCAGGGCGCGCACATGATCGTGGTGGCGCATGACATCTCGCCGTCGGACATGCTGCAGTTCCGCG
Source organism: Noviherbaspirillum pedocola (assembly GCF_016632335.1). GTDB lineage: Bacteria > Pseudomonadota > Gammaproteobacteria > Burkholderiales > Burkholderiaceae_D > Noviherbaspirillum_A > Noviherbaspirillum_A pedocola. Next base: position 260,692 of record NZ_JAEPBG010000007.1, on the reverse strand, counting down.
ACCGCACCTTCGCCGGCTTCATCACCGATCTCGGCGGCCAGAACTCCCATACCGCCATCGTCGCGCGCAGCCTCGACATCCCGGCCGCGGTTGGCATGTACAACGCCTCGGCCCTGATCGCGCAGGACGACTGGGTCATCATCGATGGCGACAACGGCGTGGTCATCGTCGACCCGACGCCAATGGTGCTGAACCAGTACCGTGAGCGCCAGCAGCAGCTGGTGCGCGAGCGCAAGAAGCTGTCCAAGCTGAAGAAGACGCCGGCGGTGACGAAGGATGGCGTCGAGATCACGCTGCTGGCCAACATCGAGCTGCCGCAGGATACGCAGGCAGCGCTGGACGCCGGCGCGGTCGGCATCGGCCTGTTCCGCTCCGAGTTCCTGTTCATGGGCAGCGCCGGCCACAACCACCGGCTGCCCACCGAGGATGAACAGTTCGAGTCCTACCGCCAGGCCGTGGCGGCGATGAAGGGCAGGCCGGTGACGATACGCACGCTCGACATCGGCGCCGACAAGCCGATCTCCGCAGCCGATGAAACCGCGCTGAATCCGGCGCTGGGCCTGCGCGCGATCCGCTATTGCCTGGCCGAGCCGCAGATGTTCATGTCGCAGCTGCGCGCGATCCTGCGCGCATCGGCCTATGGCCCGGTAAAGCTCCTGGTGCCGATGCTGGCGCATGCGCACGAGATCGACCAGACGCTGACCATGATCGAGCAGGCCAAGGCGCAGCTGCGCGAAGCCGGCAAGAAATTCGATCCGCTGATCCCGGTGGGCGCGATGATCGAGGTGCCCGCGGCGGCGCTGACGCTGCCGCTGTTTGCGCAGCGCATGGACTTCCTGTCGATAGGCACCAACGACCTGATCCAGTACACGCTGGCGGTGGACCGGGTCGACCACGAGGTCGCGCACCTGTACAACCCGATCCATCCGGCCATCCTGTACCTGCTGTCGAGCACGATCGCCATCGGCGCCAAGGCCAACATCCCGGTGTCGGTCTGCGGCGAGATGGCCGGCGACATCAAGCTCACCCGGCTGCTCCTGGGCATGGGTCTGAAGGAATTCTCGATGCATCCGGCGCAGCTGCTCTCGGTCAAGCAGGAAATCCTCAACAGCGACCTGTCGGTCATCACGCCGCGCACCCGCAAGATCCTGCGCCTGATGGAGCCGGCGGCGATCGCGGAAGCGGTGGCGGGGTTGCGGGCGGCGTGACGGCATTTGCAACATCGTAGGTTGGGCTGGCAAGCCCAACATAGGACATCCGCGGGCTGCCAGCTTCTCCGGCTTCCTTCGCAAGGCTGGGCTGCCAAGAGCAACATCCGGCATCCGTGGCCCGCGAACATGTTGGGCATCCTTCGTCAGCCCAACCTACGATGATTCCCGCGGTTTGACGCGCTCCAGCGCCTCCGCTATCCTTGCACGGCTGCGCCGATTTGACCGGCCGCGATTGCCCAGGCGATCCGGCTTCAGCTTGCGGGCGCAAGGGTTTTCCACCCGCATAAATACGGCTAAAGCGAGCTTGCAAAGAAGCCCAGAACTTTTAGCCCGACAGCATGCGCTCTCGGGCTTTTTCATTTGGATGTCGACCATGCTCGGCGTCCAGGACCGGATGAACGATGAAATCTCTCGGAGTGGTATCGCCGCAGTCCATGCAGTTCCGCGAGCCGCTGAAGCTCACCAGCGGCGCGTCGATCGCGGATTACACGCTGGTCTATGAAACCTATGGCGAACTCAATGCCGACCGCTCCAATGCGGTATTGATCCTGCATGCGCTGAACGCTTCGCATCACGTCGCCGGCGTGTATCTGAAGGAAGACGGCAGCAAGAGCGTGGGCTGGTGGGACAACATGGTTGGCCCCGGCAAGCCGGTGGATACCGACCGCTTCTTCGTCATCGGTGTCAACAATCTCGGTTCCTGCTTCGGCTCGACCGGGCCGATGCATACCAATCCCGCCACCGGCAAACCCTACGGCGCCGACTTCCCGGTGGTGACGGTGGAGGACTGGGTGCATGCGCAGGCGCGCCTGGCCGATGCGCTCGGCATCACGCAATTCGCCGCGGTCATGGGCGGCTCGCTCGGCGGCATGCAGGCCCTGGCATGGAGCCTGTTGTACCCGGAACGCCTGCGCCATTGCCTGGTGATCGCGTCCACGCCGAAGCTGTCCACGCAGAACATCGCGTTCAACGATGTCGCTCGCCAGGCCATCCTCACCGACCCGGACTTCCATGGCGGCGACTATTACGCCCATGGCGTGGTGCCGAAAAACGGGCTGCGCGTGGCGCGCATGATCGGCCACATCACTTACCTGTCCGACGATGACATGGCCGATCGCTTCGGCCGCGAGCTGCGCTCCGGGCAATACCAGTTCGGCTTCGGCATCGACTTCGAGATCGAATCCTATCTGCGCTATCAGGGCGACAAGTTTTCCGAGTACTTCGACGCCAACACCTACCTGCTGATCACCAAGGCGCTCGATTACTTCGACCCGGCCGCCTCTCACGGCGGCGACCTGAGCCAGGCGCTGGCCGCGGCCCAGGCGCAGTTTCTGCTGGTGTCCTTCAGCACCGACTGGCGCTTCGCACCGGCACGCAGCCGCGAGATCGTGCAGGCGCTGGTCAACAACCGCCGGCGCGTGACCTATGCCGAGATCGATGCGCCGCACGGCCACGATGCCTTCCTGCTGGAAGATGCGCGCTACATGGCCACGGTGCGAAGCTATTACGACAAGATCTGGCGCGAGACCGCGCTCTTTGCCGGCGCGGCGGAAAGCGTGGTGGCCGCATGAACTTCAATGAACTCTCCAAGCTGCGCGCCGACCTGGCCTTCATCGCGCACTGGGTCGCGCCGGGCTCGCGCGTGCTCGACCTGGGCTGCGGCGACGGCGTCATGCTCGATTACCTGCAAAGCGCCAAGGGCTGTGCCGGCTATGGCGTCGAGATCGATGACGACAAGATCCCGCTGTGCATTACGCGCGACGTGCCGGTGATCCAGCAGGATCTCGAAGCGGGGCTGGCCATGTTCGCCGACAACGCCTTCGATTGCGTGCTGTGCCTGTCGGCGCTGCAGATGATGAAGAACGTCGAAGGCATCCTGCGCGACATCGCGCGCGTCGGTGCTGAAGCCATCGTGTCCTTCCCGAACTTCGCTTACTGGCCGCACCGGCTGTCGCTCTTGCGCGGCCGCATGCCGGTGTCGAAGAGCCTGCCCTATGCGTGGTACGACACACCGAACCTGCGCTGCGCCACCATTAACGACTTCCAGGACCTGGCGCGCGAAGTCGGCCTCGAAGTGCTGGAATTCGTCGCGCTCGACGAAGCCGGCAAGCCGGTGGCCTTCCTGCCGAACTGGCGCGGCAGCCTGGCGGTGTTCCGCCTGCGGAAGAGGCAGTAGGCATGGATGCCGCAAAGCCCGGCAAGCCCGCCAAGCCGGATTGGCATAGCTACCTGAACCGGCGCATGCTGATCTGCGTCTTCCTCGGCTTTTCCTCGGGCCTGCCGCTGTTCATCCTGCTGTCGCTGGTGCAGGCCTGGCTGGCGAAGTCGGGCCTGAACGTGAAGGCCCTCGGCCTGTTCGCGCTGGTGATGTTCCCGTACACCTGGAAGTTCCTGTGGGCGCCGCTGATGGACCGCTACAGCTTCGGCCCGCTGGGCCGCCGGCGCGGCTGGATGGCGGCCACGCAGGCGCTGCTGTTTCTTGGCATCGGCGCCATCGGCATGCTCGACCCGCACACCCAGGTGCCGGCGATCGCAGCGATGGCCGCGGTGATCGCGTTTCTTTCCGCGAGCCAGGACATCGTCATCGACGCCTACCGCCGCGAGATCCTGCCCGACATCGAGCAGGGCCTGGGCGGCGCGGTGCATGTGAATGCTTACAAGGTCGCCGGCATGGTGCCGGGCGCGCTGTCGCTGATCCTGGCCGACCGCATGCCCTGGCAGCCGGTGTTCTGGATCACCGCGGCCTTCATGCTGCCGGGCCTGTTGTGCACGCTCGTCATCAAGGAGCCACGGGTCTACGGTGCGCCGCCGAAGACCATGCGCGAAGCGGTGGTGCTGCCATTCTCGGAATTCATCGCACGCGGCGGCTGGCGCAATGCGGCGATGGTCCTGGGCTTCATCTTCCTGTACAAGCTCGGCGACAGCATGGCGACCGCGCTGGCGACCAAGTTCTACATCGACCTCGGCTTTTCGATGACGCAGATCGGCGCGGTGGCCAAGACCGTCGGCTTCTGGGCCAGCATCGCCGGCGGCATTTTCGGCGGCGCCTGGATGATTCAGCTCGGCATCAACCGCGCGCTGTGGATCTTCGGCGCGGTGCAGGCGCTGGCCATCCTCGGCTTCGCCTGGCTGGCGCACGCGGGCGCGGACCTGCCGCTGCTGGCCGGCGTGATCGGCTTCGAAGCCTTCGGCGTGGGCCTGGGCACGGCAGCCTTCGTGTCCTACATCGCCACCACCACCGATCCGCGCTACACCGCCACGCAATATGCACTGTTCACCAGCCTGGCCGCGGTGCCGCGCACCTTTGTCAATTCCGCGGTCGGCTATATCGTCGCCGAGACGGGATGGTTCCTGTTCTTTATCCTGTGCTTCGTGCTGGCCTTGCCCGGCATGCTGATGCTGACCCGAGTCGCTCCCTGGAAGGAACAACCATGACCATGCTTCGTCGCCGCCTACTCGCCGCGCTGCTGTGCGCATCCCTCGGCCTGCCGACGTTTTCGGCGTTCGCGCAGGGCGTCGATGTCGAACGCATGTCGCGCCTGCGCAGCCTGGTGCCGGCCGAGCAGCTCGAAGCGCAGGCGACGCAGCAATACGATGGCTTGAAACGTGAAGCCGCGGCCAAGGGCGTGCTGGTGGCCGATGACGATCCGCGCGCGGTGCGCGTGCGCGAAGTCGCGCGCAGGCTGATACCGCAGGCCGCGCGATGGAACCCGGCCGCGGCGCGCTGGCAGTGGGAAACCATGCTGATCCGCGCCGACACCATCAATGCCTTCTGCATGCCGGGCGGGAAGATCGCCTTCTTCACCGGCCTGATCGACCGGCTCAAGCTCACCGACGATGAAATCGCCATCGTCATGGGCCACGAGATGGCGCATGCGCTGCGCGAGCATGCGCGCGAGCGCGTAGCCAAGGGCAGCCTGTTGCAGCTCGGCGCGAATCTCGGCTCGGCCATCCTCGGCCTGGGCCAGACCGGACAGATGGTGGTCGGGCAGGGCGCGCAACTGGCGATGCTGAAGTTCTCGCGCGACGATGAAACCGAAGCCGACACCGTCGGCCTGGACCTGGCCGCGCGCGCCGGCTTTGATCCGCGCGCCGGCGTGGCGCTGTGGCGCAAGATGGGCATGATCGAAAAGAGCGCACCGCCGCAATGGCTGTCGACGCATCCGGCCGGCGCCAACCGCATCGCCCGCATCGAGAAGACGCTGCCGCAGGTGATGCCGCTGTATGCGGCCGCGACTGGTACGGATCCGCGTGCGCTGGCGCCGTATCGCAGCAATGTGAAGGGTGTGGCGGAAGTGCGGTGAAGCGGCTATATGTCCTCGCGCAGCCGCGCATGGTTGTTCATTGGGCCGCTAGGCCAGTCCGTTCAAGGTGACGTCGATTTTTTTCAGGAGGGCGGTAGTGCAACATAAGGCCGGCTTGGCGAAACAAGGGTATGGTGCCTCTGCCTCTGCCTCTGCCTCTGCCTCTGCCTCTGCCTCTGCCTCTGCCTCTGCCTCTGCTTCTGCAGTTGCAGTGCCTTTGCCTTTGTAGTCGCCGTTGCCGTTGCTTTTAAACCCCCGTTGATTGCGCCGTGACGGCGATGCCCGGAGCGGGAAAAGGTGCGGCGTCTGTTTGAGCGAAGCGCAGCGTAGCGAGTTTAGCCGCGCCCCGCTCCGGGCATCGCCGGCACGGGGACCCCGCGCAGCGGCGCGCAATCTCCGGGGGCGCCTTTTCTTGCCCACTTCTTTTGGCGTCAAAAGAAGTGGGCCGGCTGCCGGGCCGGGACCCGGCTAGGTCGAGGGGGCGCTGAACGTTTTGCATTACCGGAGTGATGTCTTTGAAGGGGCAGGCTCTTGCCTTGGTCGTCGTCGCGTGATCGAGGCTTTGAATGAAAGGCTCGCCCGGTTGAGGTTTGAGGCCCGATGACCCAATAAGGACATCGCACTTGGCGAACTAGCCGGGTCCCGGCCCGGCAGCCGGGTCACTTCTTTTGGCGCCAAAAGAAGTAACCAAGAAAAGGCGCCCCCGGAGATCGCGCCCCCTGCGGGGGTCCCCGTGTCGCCGAACCCTGAAGCGGGGCGCGGCTAAACTCGCTACGCTGCGCTTCGCTCAGACAGACGCCGCACCTTATCCGCTTCAGGGCCCGGCGCCACGGCGCGATCAACGGGGGTTTAAAAGCAACGGCAACGGCGACGACAACGGCAACTTCAACGGCAACTGCAGAGGCTTGAAAGTGTTGACCGGCAAGCCCAACATCCTGAGCCCGCGGACCGCGAGCATGTTGGGCATCCTTCGTCAGCCCAACCTACGAACCCACCGCCCTCCGATGCACCGGATGCGTCAGAAACCACAGCGTCACGAACGGCCACACCAGCGACAGGAATTGCGCCGCCCCGTTGAAGTTCAGGAACTTGCCCTGCACCCAGGTCTGCAGCGTCGAGACGAAATACGGATTGGCCGGTGCGACGTTCACCGTCGCCAAGCCAATCACCAGCGCCAGGATCGCCACCCGGCGCTGTGCCAGCGGCGGCGCCAGCGCCAGGCCGGCGAGCATGATGCAACCGATCAGCAGGCCGCCCTGCGCGCCCGGCGTCACCCAGGCGAAGGCGTTGACCGGCGCGAACAGCAGCGCCGAGGCCAGCGTCTTGAACGCCAGCGCAGTTCCTGCCAGCAGCGCCGCCGCCGCCAGCTTTGGCGCGCGCCGGCGCATCTGGCACAACAGCGTCAGCACCGCGCCGGTAAAGCCACAGGCGGTGATGATGGTTTCCGACAGCCAGTACTGCTCCGGGCTCAGTTCCTGGCCATGGCGCAGCAGCGCGGCGAAATCGATCGGCGCCGACCAGAGGTCCGACACCCAGTCCGACAGCAGCGGCAGCAGTTGCCCGTGCCCGAACAGATAGCCCTGCGGATAAATCTGCGCCAGTGGCCATAGGCCAAGCACGATCAGGCCGCGGCTGGCTTCGTGCAGGAACCAGGCACGCCGCAGCACCAGCAGGCGGCTTTGCTCGAGAAACGCCGGCACCAGCGCGCTGCCGAGCAGGGCGCCCAGCGCGGCGCCGGCGGCATTGGTCAACAGGTCGAGGTTGGACGGCACCCGGCTCGGCAGGAAATTCTGCCCCATCTCCATCGCCGCCGACATCGCCGCGCCGATGACGCAGGCGCACACGAACGCCGGCACGCCGCGCAGCCGCGGATACAGCGAAAACACCAGCAGCGCGCCGAAGGGCATGTAGCCGATGACATTGGTGGCGACATCGAAACCGGTCCAGTAATACGGCAGCGGCGCGAACAGGAAAGCCGTCAGCGGCAGGCCGTTGCTGCGCCAGCTGAAGAACGGATACCAGCTCGCATAGACGATCAACGCCGCATAGAACAGCAGCGCGCCGCGCGCGAAGACCGAAGAATGTGCCGGCGAGGGCGCGTCGGGCAGGTTCATCTCGGGGCGAGTGGCAGGGTGGCGAGCCAGGCCAGCATGTCGGCAATCGTCGCGTCCGCGGCCGTTGCCAGCGCCGCGGCGCCGCCGGCGGCGTCCGCGCTGGGCGCCGGCAGCTCGCGCACAAAGCTTTTCTGGCCGATCAGGCGGCGGCCATCCAGCGCCGACAGCCGCGCAGAAATGCGCACCCGGCTCGCATCCGGTCTATCGAAGACCTGCTCGAATTCATCGACTTCCAGCCGCAGCACCGGCGCGCCGGCCACGCCACTGTTCGGCGCCAGCACCGTGCCGCCGGCTTGCACCAGGCGGGTCTTCAGGCGCTGCGTGAGCAGATCCGGCGGCGGCATGCTCCAGCGGCTCTGCGCATAGGCGCGCGGCTGGCGCGGGTCGGTATAGGCCAGCCGGTAGACCATCAACGGTGCATCGAGCCAGGCTGGCGCGTCGGCATCGGCCAGCGCCACGGGTGGCAGGCTGGTCATGCTGGTTTGCGGTTGCGCCGGGCCCAGGTCGTAGAGCTGGGGCGGGATCTGGTTGCGCATGCCGGCGCAGCCGGCAAGGGAAAGCGTCGCGAGCGCGGCGCAGAAAAGGCGTCGGGAGGTCATCGATACTCGTAGTGTCATGGCGCGGGAGCGGCAAAGCCGGGTTCGCCCGGACGGGGTTGGGCGCCGGCGCGGCCGAACAGCAGGCTTTGCGGTCTTTCGTTCAGGCTGTTCAGGGTGCGGTCGAGCAGGCGCAGCGAGCCGCGCACATCGTCGGCCAGCGGCTGTGCTTCACGGCTCACGCGCTCGGCCGCGGCGCCGATCGTGTCGGCGCTGGCGGTGATGCGCGCGAGCGCGCCGTTCTGTGCCTGCAGGCTGGAAGCGAGCGCATCGACGCGGCGCGAGGCCGCGCCCAGCGCCGCGAGCGATTGCTGTGTCTGGGTCACCATTTCCGGCAGCCTGGCCAGCGTCGGCTGCAATTGCTTCGGCAGCTCGCCGAAAGCCTGTGCCGCGGCGTCGACATGGCCGAGCGTGGTGGTCAGCGCCGCTGCATTGGCCGGCGACAGCAGCGCATTCAGGCGCTGCGCGATTTCCCGGGTCTGGCCCAGGATCGCCAGGCCTTCATCCTGCAGCCGTGACAAGAGGCTCGGGCGCAGCGCGATGCGGCCGACGTCCTGCGACGAAGTCGGCAGCGGCGCGGGATTGCTGCCGTCGTCGTCCAGTTCGACATAGGCAATGCCAGTCACGCCCTGGTAGCCGAGGGTGGCGTAGGTGGAGCGGGTGATCGGCGCGTCCGGCGCGATCGACAGGCGCAGCAGGATGTGTCCGCGCTGCTGCGGATCGAAGCCGATCGCATCGACCCGGCCGACCACGAGGCCGCGGTAGCGCACCGTTGCCTGCGGGCTCAGGCCCGGCACCGGCAGCGTGGTGGCGATGTCATACGGCAGCCGCGGCGCGCGGTCGCGTTTCAACCAGATCGCGCCGGCGATGGCCGCGGCCAGCAGCGCGATGGTGAAGAGTCCGGCGAAGAAGGCATGCGCCCTGTTTTCCATGTGATGTCCTCAAGCTCCCGGCGCAGGCGGGGCGTCGATGTCGGCCAGCCCCTGCAGCGCCCGGCGTCCGCGCGCGCCGAGAAAGTATTCGCGGATGAACGGGTGATCCACCCGGATGACCTCGCGCGCCGTGCCGAAGGCCACCAGGCGCTTGTCGGCCAGCACCGCGATCCGGGTCGACAGCGACAGCAGCGTGTCGAGGTCGTGGGTGACCATCAGCACCGTCAGGTGCATCTCCCGGTGCAGGCCGGCGATCAGTTCGACGAAGGCATCCGACAGCGCCGGGTCCAGGCCGGCGGTCGGCTCGTCGAGAAACAGCAGTTCCGGCTCTAGCGCCAGCGCGCGCGCCAGCGCCACGCGCTTGACCATGCCGCCGGACAGATCGGCCGGCATGCGCTGCGCTGCGCGCGCATCGATGCCCACCATGGACAGCTTCAGCAGCGCCGCGTCGCGCACCAGGTCTTCCGGCAGATGGCGCAGCTCGCGCATCGGCAGCGCGACATTGTCGAAGGCGCTCATCGCCGAGAACAGCGCGCCGTGCTGGAACAGCATGCCCCAGCGCCGGCGCAGCGCATGCAGCCGCGCGGCGTCGGCGCGGTGCACATCCTCGCCGAAGACCTGCACCGTGCCGGCGGATGGCCGCTCCAGGCCCAGCACCTCGCGCAGCAGCGTGGTCTTGCCGGAACCCGAGCCGCCGACAAGAGCCACGATTTCTCCGGCCCTGACTTCCATGTTCAGGTTCTCGTGTACCGTCAGCTCGCCGAAGCGGGTGCACAGGCCATCGATGCGGAGTATCGGCGCGCTTGCTGTCATCAGAAACCGAAGCCGAAACCGATGCCGTTGAAGAGAATCGCGAACACCGCGTCGGCCAGGATCACGGCGGTAATCGCCGTGACCACCGAATCAGTGGTGCCCTGTCCGAGACTTTCGGTGTTGGGCTGGATGCGCAGGCCGAAGTGGCAGGCGATCAAGGCGATCAGCGCGCCGAAGACCACGCCCTTGCCCAGGCCGATCCAGTAATTCGCGATTGGCACCGCGTTCGGCAGGCTGCGCACGAAATACGCCGGCGGCAGGCCGAGCTGCACATTGCCGGCCGCCATGCCGCCGATGAGCGCCATCGCATCGGTCCAGATGACGAGAAGCGGCAGCGCCACGGCCAGCGCGATCACCCGCGGCAGCACCAGGCGAAAGCCGTGCGGCAGGCCCATGACCAGCATCGCGTCGAGTTCCTCGTTGACCCGCATCACGCCGAGCTGCGCCGTGATCGACGAGCCGGAGCGGCCCGCGATCAGGATCGCCGCCAACAGCGGTCCCAGTTCGCGCACGATGCCCATGCCGAGCAGGTTGACCAGGTAGATATCGCCGCCGAAGGCGCGCAGCTGCTGCGCCGACAGGTAGGACAGCACCACGCCGATCAGAAATCCCACCAGCGCCGTGATCGACAGCGCCTGGTAACCGGCGTGATAGATGCTCGCCGAGATTTCCTTCCACGGACCGCGCTGCGGCGCGCGCAGCAGGCGGCCGAGGTCGAGCATGCATTGTCCGAACAGCGTGACCAGGCCAAGGAAATGGTCGGCGGCCTTGTTCGACAGACGCAGCAGCGAGGCCAGCGACAGCCGCGATGCTTGCTGCGGCAGCGCCAGCGTGCCGGCCGCTTCAAGCCGGCGAAAGACGTCCTCCTGTCCCGGCGCCAGCGCCAGGCGCGTCGGACGGCGCCGGCCCCAGGCATTCCACAGCAGTTGCGCACCGATATGGTCGAGCGCGGAGATGCCGGACAAATCCCATTGCAGCTCAGCGGCCGGCATGCCCGCTGCGCCCGTCACACGCTTCAACGCCGCCTTCACGCCGGCCATCGCCGACGGCTGCGCCAGCGCCTGGACTTTCCAGGGGCCGCGGGCAAGGACGGTGGAAGGGCGCTCATGGTCAAGTTCGAGCGCGGGCAGGGGCGGATTCAGCATGGCGGCAAGTGTAAGGGAGAAGTTCCGGGGCGGGAATGTCTGCGCCATTCCATGGCTTACAATGCGCGGCATGATTTCTCCCCTGTGCGCGCGGCAGATCGCCGCGCAGACCGCCGGCCAAGCGCGCCGGGTCGCCATCGAAACCGTTCCCGAAACCGGCTCCACCAATGCCGACCTGCTCGCGCGCGCGGCGCAGCGGGACTTCGATGCGCCGCTGCTGCTGGCCGCGGAATCACAGCATGCCGGGCGCGGCCGCGCCGGGCGCACCTGGCATTCGGCGCCGGGTTCCAGCCTGACGTTTTCTCTCGCCTGGCCTTTCCGGCGCAGCCTGCCGCAATTGGTCGGCCTGCCGCTGGCCGTGGGCGTGGCCGTGGCGGAAACCCTGAATGCGCTCGGAGTTGCTGCGCGTTTGAAATGGCCGAACGATGTGCTGCTGGAAGGCGAAAAGCTGGCCGGCATCCTGGTCGAGATCGCGCCGCCGGGCGAAGACCGCGTCACGGCCGTCATCGGCATAGGCATCAACCTGGCGCTGCCGCCGGAACTGCGCTCGCGCATCGACCGGCCGGCCGCGGCGCTGCCGAGTCTGCAGGCCGACCGCAATGCGCTGCTTGCTGCGCTGCTCAATGCGCTGGCAGAGGCATGCGTTGAATTCGAGGCTGGCGGCGTGGCCGCGTTTGCCGCGCGCTGGAATGCGCTGCATGCCTGGCGCGGCGAGCGGGTGGCCGTGCTCGACGGCGCGCGTACGCTGCACCAGGGCATGGCCGCCGGCATCGACGACAGCGGCCGTCTGCTGCTCGACACCGATGCCGGTCGCGTCGCGGTGCTCTCCGGCGATGTGTCATTGCGGCGGGCCGAGGCATGAGCCGCATGCTGCTGCTGGATGCGGGTAATACCCGCGTCAAATGGGCGCTGGCCGAGCGTGGCGCGGCGCCTGGCGATTGGCTCGCCACCGGCGCTGCGGCGCGCGACGGCATCGATGCGCTCGGCGACGCCTGGCGCGTGGCTGCAGCAACGGTCGACGTCGCGCTGCTGTGCAATGTCGCCGGTGAAGCGATGCGCGCAGCGCTCGAAGGGCAGCTGCAGCGCGCATTCGGGCCGCAGGCGCCCGCCCTGCAGCTGTTTCGCTCGTCGCCAGAGGCGGGCGGCTTGCGCAATCGCTACCGGGAACCGTCGCAACTCGGCGCGGACCGCTTCGCCGCTGCGATCGGCGCGCGGGCGCGCTATCCAAACGAGGCGCTGATCGTGGCTACCTGCGGCACCGCCACCACGATCGATGCGGTCTCGCCGCAAGGCGATTTCCTCGGCGGGATGATCCTGCCCGGCCTCGACATGATGGCGCGCGCGCTGGCGGCCGGCACCGCGCAGTTGCCGCACATCGATGCGCGCGCCTCAGGGCTTGCGCCTTTCGCTGACAATACGGCCGATGCGATCGCTTCCGGCTGCATTGCGGCGCAGGCTGGCGCAATCGAGCGCGCGGCCACCGCGCTGACCGAGGCGCATGGCACGGCGCGCTGCATCATTTCCGGCGGCGCCGGCACGATCATTGCGCCGCATCTGTCGCTGTCGGCGGTGGGCATCGGTAACCTGGTGCTGATCGGCCTGCAAGTGATTCTTACGGAGCCCAAGCGATGATGTTCAAACTGCTGTTCGGGGCGCTGCTCCTGGCCAATCTGCTGGTGTACACGCTGAGCCGCGGCGCTGGCGCCGGGCATGAACCGGCGCGGCTTGCCAACCAGCTCAACGCCAACCGCATCCAGCTGGTGCCGGCATCAGGCGCGGCCACGCCGGCCGTCGAAGCGACCCCTCCCGCAGCTAATGCAAGCCCGGCAAGCCCAACAAACCCGGCAACAAGCGCAGCCGCGACATCGACACCCAGCACGGCGGCTCCGGCGAACGCGGCGGCGCCAGCAACGCCGACGACCGCATGCATCGAAATCGGCAGCTTCACGCCCACCGAAGCCGGCCGCTTCGAAGCGCGCCTGGAGCAGCTCGGCCTGGCCGGCAAGGTCTCGCGCCGTGAGGTGCCGGGAGCGGCCAGCTACATGGTGATGATCCCGCCGCAGGGAAGCATGGACGCGGCCGAGCGCAAGACCACGGAATTGCGCGCGCTCGGCGTCACCGATTCCTACATCGTGCAGGATGCGTCGCCGCGGCGCTGGGGCATTGCGCTGGGCACCTTCCGCACCGAGGAAGCGGCCAACGCTCATCTCGCAACGATGAGCCGACGCGGCGTGCGCACCGCGCGGGTGGTTGAAGCCGGCACCGGCCCGGCGCGGGTAGCGATACAGCTGCGCGGCCTGGATGCCGCGGCCGAAGCGCAGGTCTCGCGTGCGCGGGCCGAGTTTCCGCGGCAGGAAAGCCGTGGCTGTTCATAGAGGGCGCGAAAAAGCCCGTAGGTTGGGCTGACGAAGGACGCCCAACGGGAGTCCGCAGGGGATTGACCTCCATGTTGGGCTTGCCAGCCCAACCTACGAACTTGCGTCCCGTTCACCCAACCAGGCGCGCAGGCAATCCGGGCACAGGCAGCCCGGCTGTTCTGGCTGCGGCAAGGCTTCGGCCGGCAGCCTCAACAAGGCTGCGCACCAGCAGGGTTCCTCGGTGCTGTCGACCATGCCGCAGCGAAAGCTGGCATTGCAGCGGATACAGGTGCTCATGCGGGTTTCATCGGGTATCGGTGAGAGGCGCCATTGTGCCTTGGACGCCGGTTACGATTGTCGTGAACAGTTCGACAAGCCGGTTTGCGCATGACGATGTTCGCGCTGTTTATGCCCTTGAAAATCGCACAAGTGCGAGAAAATTCCGCCGGGAAGCAATGCGCTTTCGTTGTAAAATCGCGGCCACTTCTCTTCTTGGATATGTCATGACCGACCTCGCCGACCTGTCCCAGGTGCAGCCCGCCATCAAGGCGGAAATCCTAGCCCAGGCCCTTCCCTACATCCGCAAGTTCCACGGCAAGACCATCGTCATCAAGTACGGCGGCAATGCGATGACCGAGGAAAAGCTCAAGCACGGTTTCGCGCGCGACGTGATCCTGCTGAAGCTGGTCGGCCTGAACCCGGTGGTGGTGCATGGCGGCGGCCCGCAGATCGACAATGCGCTGAAAAAGATCGGCAAGCAGGGCTCCTTCATCCAGGGCATGCGCATTACCGACGAGGAAACCATGGAAGTCGTCGAGTGGGTGCTCGGCGGCGAAGTGCAGCAGGACATCGTCATGCTGATCAATCACTACGGCGGCCAGGCGGTCGGCCTGACCGGCAAGGACGGCGGCCTGATCCGCGCGCGCAAGATGAAGATGCCGGACCGCGAGAATCCCGGCCAGTTCCTCGACATCGGCTATGTCGGCGAGATCGAGGCGATCAACCCGGCGGTGGTCAAGGCGCTGCAGGACGATGCCTTCATCCCGATCATTTCGCCGATCGGCTTCGGCGAGGATGGCCAGGCCTACAACATCAATGCCGACCTCGTGGCCGGCAAGATCGCCGAGATCCTGCATGCGGAAAAGCTGATCATGATGACCAACATTCCCGGCGTGCTGGACAAGGGCGGCAACCTGGTCACCGATTTGTCGGCACGCGAGATCGACGAGATGTTCGCCGACGGCACGATTTCCGGCGGCATGCTGCCGAAGATTTCGTCGGCGCTGGACGCGGCGAAATCCGGCGTGAACACGGTGCACATCGTCGACGGCCGCATCGAGCATTCGCTGCTGCTCGAAGTGCTGACCGAGCAAGCCTTCGGCACGATGATCCGTTCGCATTAATTTCTTCCTCGAGCCGCACGCGCCGAACCGGCGCCGCGGCTTCTTCCATGTCTTCCCGTTCTTCTCCCGTCTGGCTGTTCGACCTCGACAACACGCTGCATAACGCGTCGCACGCGATCTTCCCGGCCATCACCGCCAACATGAATGGCTATATCGCGCAGGTGCTGGCAGCGTCCGGCGCACCCGCGGATGCCGAGGCGGTGAATGCGGCGCGCCTGGGGTACTGGCGGCGCTATGGCGCGACGCTGCTGGGCATGATCCATCACCATGGCGTGCGCGCCGAAGACTTCCTGCGCGAGGCGCACCGCTTCGACGATCTCACACAGATGATCCGCGCCGAGCGCGGCCTGCAGCGCCTGCTCGAGCGGCTGCCGGGGCGCAAGATCCTGTTGACCAATGCGCCGCGCGGCTATTCCTCGCAGGTGCTGCGCCATCTCGGCCTGCACCGGCATTTCGCCGCGCATGTGCCGATCGAGCAGATGCGGGTGCATGGCCGGCTGCGGCCCAAGCCTTCGCGCGCGCTGCTGAAGAAACTGCTGGCCAGGGAAGGAATACGCGCGTCGCGCTGCGTGCTGGTCGAGGACACGGTCCATCATCTGAAAGGCGCGAAGACGCTGGGCATGCGCACGGTGTGGATCACGCAGTACCTGCAGCGCCAGGCGGCGCGCGCGCAGCATTCGATGCCGCATGCGCAGCAGCGCTTTTCGCTGCGGCCGGGGTATGTCGATGTGAAGCTGAAGTCGGTGCTGGGCTTGCCGCGGCGGATGGCGAAGTTGCGGACCGGCGACCGTTCGTAGGTTGGGCTGCAAGCCCAACATCAGCGCCTGCGGACCGCTAGCACGTTGGGCTTGGCAGCCCAACCTACGAGCTGGCTACGAGCTGGCAAGCCCAACGAAAGCCTGATCGCGTGCGGGCTCCTGTTGGGCTTCCTGCGTCAGCCCAACCTACGTCTTACGCGATTCCTGCATGCCGCCCGCCACACACCGGGCACTCCGGATTGCGCGCAATGCGTATCGCCGTCCATTCCATCGCCATGCCATCGAGCAGCAGCAGCCTGCCTGCCAGCGGTTCGCCTATGCCGCACAGGATCTTCAGCGCTTCGGCCGCCTGCATCGTGCCGATGATGCCGACCAGCGGCGCGAACACGCCCATGGTCGAGCACTGCACTTCCTCGAATTCCTGGTCCGGCGGGAACAGGCAGGCATAGCAGGGCGCATCGGGGCGATTCACGTCGAACACCGAGATCTGCCCGTCGAAACGGATCGCCGCGCCGGACACCAGCGGCACGCCAGCCGCCACGCAGGCCGCGTTCACTGCGTGCCGGGTGCCGAAGTTGTCGCTGCAGTCCAGCACCACGTCGGCGCGCGCCACCAGTTCCCGCAGCCGCTCGCCTTCGGCGCGTTCCACCAGCGCGTCGACCACGACATCGGGGTTGATCGCCTGCAGCGTCGTGCGCCCGGACTCGGCCTTGGGCACGCCTACACGATCGCTGGTGTGCAGGATCTGGCGCTGCAGGTTGGTGAGGTCGACGCTGTCGTTGTCCACCAGCGTGATGCGGCCGAGCCCGGCGCTGGCGAGATAGAAGGCCGCCGGCGAACCGAGGCCGCCGGCGCCGATCACCAGCGCATGCGAAGCCAGCAGGCGCGACTGGCCTTCGATGCCGATCTGGTCGAGCAGGATATGACGGGAATAGCGCAGCAGCTGTTGATCATTCATGGCGAATTCGCGACTCGGAAAAAAAGGCCGCATCGCTGCGGCCTCGTTGATTGACTGTTCTTGTCAAGGCGCCGGTTTATTTCTCGCCTTTCGTCGGCTCCGGATCGTTGATGCTCGGCTCCTTCTTGTTCTCGACCACGCGGGTCTTGGACACCTGCACCGGCAAGCCCTTCAGGAAATTGACCGCCTGGGCGAGCTGGAAATCATCCTTGCTGCCGAATTCCAGCGGCTTGCGTTTCTTGTCCAGCGCGGCCAGGCGCTGCTCTTCCTCGAGCTCGTTGACCTTGTTGGTGACTTCCGCTTCCTTGGACTTGTCGTTGGTCAGGTGCTTGGGCAGGTCCGCTTCGCGCAGGCGCAGCGCATCCAGGCCGTCGCCGTCCGGATATTCATTGACCATCACGTCCGGCACCACGCCCAGGCCCTGGATCGAGCGGCCGTTCGGGGTGTAGTAGCGCGCGGTGGTCAGCTTCACCGCGGTGTCCGGAGAGAGCTGGCGTATGGTCTGCACTGAGCCCTTACCGAATGTCTGGGTGCCCATGATGGTGGCGCGCTTGTAGTCCTGCAGCGCGCCGGCGACGATTTCCGAAGCCGAAGCCGAGCCGGAATTGACCAGCACCACCATCTTGACGTTCTTCACCGCGTCCGGCAGCTTCGACAGCGGATCGCCGAAGGAGCGCGAGCCGTAGAACTCGCGGCGCGCATAGAAAGTGGCCTTGGAATCGGGCAGCTGGCCGTTGGTGGACACCACCGGCACATCCTTGGGCAAGAAGGCGGCCGAGACGCCGATCGCGCCGGGCAGCACGCCGCCGGGGTCGTTGCGCAGATCGAGCACCAGGCCCTTGATGTTCGGGTCCTGCGCATACAGGCCGGCGATTTTCTTGGCCATGTCTTCGACCGTGGGCTCCTGGAACTGCGACACCCGCACCCAGGCCAGGCCGGGCTCGACCATCTTGGCCTTCACGCTCTGCACCCGGATTTCCTGGCGCATGATGGTGATGAACAGCGGCTTGTCCTCGTCCTTGCGCGACACCGTCAGCGTGATCTTGGTGTTCGGCTCGCCGCGCATGCGCTTGACGGCTTCGTCCAGCGTCATGCCCTTGACCGGCGTAGTGTCGAGGCGGGTGATCAAATCGCCGGCCTTCAGGCCGGCCTTGTACGCCGGGGAATCCTCGATCGGCGAGATCACCTTCACATAGCCGTCTTCCATGCCGACCTCGATGCCCAGGCCGACGAACTTGCCCTGCGTGCCTTCGCGCAATTCCTTGAAGGCTTTCTTGTCGAGATAGGCGGAATGGGGGTCGAGCGAAGCGACCATGCCGGAAATGGCTTCGGTGAGGAGCTTCCTGTCGTCAACAGGTTCGACGTAGTCGGATTTAATTAAGCCGAAGACATCGGTCATCTGCCTTAATTCATCCAGCGGCAGCGACGAGGAGGCGTTTTTCTGCGCGAGGGCGTCGATCTGCATCGACCCAACCACACCCGCAACCATGCCCAAACCGATAAGACCGAAATTCTTGAGTTTGCTGCTCATTTGTCACCTGGAGTTCATCCAACCGAGAGGATCGAAGGCGCGGCCTTGATGCCGGAGCTCGAAGTATAAACCTGATTGTTCGTTACCGCCGCTGTTGCCGGCGCTGGCAATCGTTTCGCCAGCCTTGACCGGGTCGCCGGCGCGTTTCAGCAGCGCCTGGTTATTGCCGTAGATGCTCATGTACTGGTTGCCGTGGTCGACGATGATCAGATTGCCGAAGCCGCGCAGCCATTCGGAAAACACCACCTTTCCGCCTGCCACCGCGTGCACCGGCGCGCCTTCCGACGTCTTGATGAACAAGCCCTTCCAGGCCGGACCGTTGCCGCGATTGGTGCCGAAGCGCGCGGCCAGCTCGCCCTCGACCGGCAGATGCATCTGCCCGCGCAGGGCCGGGAAGGATGCCGGATAGACGTTGCTGGCCATGCTTGGCGGCGCGGGCTCGTTTTTGGCGACGGACGTGTTCGGATTTTCATCGTCATCGATGCGGTCCGCCGGATTGACTTTCGGCGTTGCACCCTTGGCCGGCGGCGATTTCTCCGCCTTCTCGCGCGCGAGTTGCCGTTCCTTGAGCCGCTGCTGGCGCAGCTTCTCGGCGCGCGCGCGTTCCTCGGCGGCCAATTGCTGGCGGCGCTTTTCGGCGGCGATCTCGGCGCGGCGCTGTTCCTCGATCATCTTCGCCAGCCGGTCGACCAGTCCGCCGAGGCGCTGTTCATTGCGTTCGAGATTGCCAGCCTGCTTGCGCTGGCTCGACAGCCTTGACGACAGCTGCGCCACCAGACCGGCGCGCCGAGACTTTTCCTTCTCCAGCAGGGTTTTCTGGTCGCGCTGCTCCTGCGCGATCTGGTCCAGGTCTTCCTTGGCTTCCTGCGTCTCGGCCTTGTTCTTTTCGATCGCGGCCAGGTCGGTGCGCAGCGATTCGATCAGTTTCGCCTGCGCCTGCGACACATAGCCGAGATACTGCAGATCGCGGTTGATGCGGTTCGGATCGTCGCCGGACAAGAGCAGCTTGATGCGGTCCTCGTTGCCGGCCACGTACTGCCCGCGCAGCATCTTCGACAGCCGCGCCTTCTGCAGATCGACTTCCTTCGACAGTTGCGCGAGTTCCTTCTGCAGCCGGGCGATGCGGGCGGCGGTTTCCTTCTGTTCGCGACCCAGGTCGTACAGCGCGCGGTTGGCGTCCGAGATCGCTTCCTCGGATTCGGCCAGCGCATCGGCGGCGTCTTCCTTGGCATTTTCGGTCGCATCGATTTCGCGCTTCAGCTCGCCAAGCTTGGCGTGCAGCGCCGCGCGCTCGGCTTCGGCCTGCTGCTTCTGACGGGTGCGTTCGGAGATTTTCGCGGCGCAGGCCCCGCTCGTGCCCAGCATCAGTGCCAGGGCCAGCGCGGCGCCGCGCCGCCAATGGACAGCGGTCACGGGATGGATATGACGACGGTTGAAAGAATTACTTCGACTTGCCCTGGCTGGCGACCGCATTCATCGCCGCGGCGATGGCGTCCGCATCGCCCAGGTAATAGCTCTTGATCGGCTTCAGGTTCGCATCGAGCTCGTACACCAGCGGCTGGCCGTTCGGCACGTTCAGGCCGACGATGTCCTTGTCGCTGATGCCGTCGAGCATCTTGATCAGCGCGCGCAGGCTGTTGCCGTGCGCGGAAACGATGATCTGGCGGCCCGCGCGGATCGCCGGCGCGATTTCCTCGTCCCAGGCCGGCATGACGCGCGCGACCGTGTCCTTCAGGCATTCGGTCAGCGGTATCTGCGCGCGGTCGAGCTTCGCATAGCGCGGATCGTTGTAGGACGCGCGCGAGTCATTGGCATCAAGCGGATTCGGCGGCGTGTCGTAGCTGCGGCGCCAGACCAGCACCTGCTCATCGCCGTATTGCGCCGCGGTCTCTGCCTTGTTCAGGCCCTGCAGCGCGCCGTAGTGGCGCTCGTTCAGGCGCCAGTCGTGCTTCACCGGGATCCACATCAGGTCCATTTCATCGAGCGTGATCCACAGCGTGCGGATCGCGCGCTTCAACACCGAGGTGTAGGCCAGGTCGAAGTTGAAGCCGGCGTCCTTGAGCAGCTTGCCGGCATGGCGCGCTTCGGCCGCGCCCTTTTCGGTGAGGTCGACATCGGTCCAGCCGGTGAAGCGGTTTTCCAGGTTCCACGTGGATTCGCCGTGGCGCATCAATACGATTTTGTACATGGGGATATGAAGATGGAGGATGGGTGGAATTGGGTCGTAACTGCGAGCGGATTGAATTGTAATCGCTCTTGTCCTCTATAATCGCGGGTTTTCGGCAAACTCGAGGAAGCTCGTGCAATTCCTGATCCACAACTCTTGGCTGATCCTGCTGGCTCTCATTTCCGGCGGCATGCTGCTGATCCCGACGCTGCAGCGCGGCGGAGCCCGACTGACCATCCTGCAGGCTACCCAGCTGGTGAACCAGAACAAGGGCGTGTTCGTCGACGTGCGCTCCGCGCAAGACTACGCCGCCGGCCACATCCGCGATGCCCGCAACATCCCGCTGCCCGAGCTGAAGGCGCGCAGCAGCGAATTGGACAAGTTCAAATCGAAAACCGTAATCGTTGTATGCTCCTCCGGATCGCAGTCGGCCAGTGCCGTGGGCCAGTTGAAGAGCGCCGGCTTCGGCGAAGTCTACCGCCTCGAAGGTGGACTGGCCGCATGGCAGGCGCAGGGCCTGCCTACTGTCAAATGACGAAGGAAACGAGAGAATGAGCGCGCAAGTTCTGATGTACAGCACCGGCGTCTGCCCGTATTGCCTGATGGCCGAAAGGCTGTTGAAGTCCAAGGGCGTGGACAACATCGAAAAGATCCGCATCGACCTCGATCCGGCCAAGCGGGACGAGATGATGCAGAAAACCCAGCGCCGCACCGTGCCGCAGATCTATATCGGCGACACCCATGTCGGCGGTTTCGACGACCTGAGCAAGCTGGACCGCGAAGGCAAGCTCGACCCTCTGCTGCGCGGCGAATAAGCACCCGAACCAGCCCTGAAGCAGCACCGAATCCTCCGGAATCCGCCGCTTCGCAACGGGAAAGGCGCAAGCCTTTCCCATCCACCACTCCCACGAAAGACTAGCCATGGCCGACGAGAACCAGCAACCCGTATTCCAGATCCAGCGCATCTACCTGAAGGATGCTTCGCTGGAGCAGCCGAATTCCCCGCAGATCTTCCTCGAGCAGGAAGCGCCCGCGATGGAAGTCGCGGTCGATGTCGGCGCCGAAGCGCTGGCCGACGGCATTTTTGAGTCGACCGTCACCATCACCGTCACCGCCAAGGTCAAGGACAAGGTCGCCTTCCTGGTTGAGGGCAAGCAGGCCGGCATTTTCGAAGCCCGCAACATCCCGGCCGAACAGCTCGATCCGCTGCTCGGCATTGGCTGCCCGAACATCGTGTATCCGTACCTGCGCGCCAATATCGCCGACCTGATCACCCGTGCCGGCTTCCCGCCGGTGCACCTGTCGGAGATCAATTTCGAAGCCTTCTACCAGCAGCGCCTGCAGGCCCTGGCCGAGCAGCAGCAGAATGCGCAGCAGGGCGGCGCCGGCCTGATCATGCCGGACGGCTCGCGCGCCAGCCACTGATGGCAATGCGCATCGCAGCCTGGCTGCTACCTGTCACATGTGCAGCGCTCGCCGCCTTTGCCGGCGGCGCGCATGCGGCGGAATTCAAGTCGGTCGGGGCAGCGCCGGCGGTGATGTTCGATGCGCCGACCGAGCGCGGCCGCAAGATGTTCATCGCGCCGCGCGGCATGCCGGTGGAAGTCATTCTTTCCTATGGCGACTGGGTGAAGGTTCGTGACGTGGCTGGCGATCTGTCCTGGGTCGAAGCCCGGGCGCTGGATGCGCGGCGCGTGTTGATCGTCAATGTCGCCAGCGCCAAGGTGCAGGCGGCGCCGGATGCCGCCAGCCCGGTGGTATTTTCTGCCGACCGCGGCGTGCTGCTGGAGTTGGCCGAACCGATCGCTTCCAGCTGGATCCGGGTGCGTCATCGCGACGGCCAAAGCGGTTATGTCCGGGCTGCCGATGTCTGGGGCGACTGAGCCGGCCGGCGCGCGCATGCGCATTGCGGTGCTTGGCGCCGGCGCCTGGGGCACGGCGCTGGCGATCGCGCTGGCTGCGCGCAACGATGTGCTGCTCTGGGGGCGCGATGCGCAAGCAATGCGGCACATGGCCGAGCGGCACGTCAATGATGTCTATCTCCCGGGCTTCTCGTTTCCCGACAACTTGCGCTGCGGCGACGATCTCGCCGAGGCGATCGCGCATGTCGCTGGGCCTTCCTCGCTGCTGATCGTCGCAACCTCGGTCGCCGGCCTGCGGCCGATGGCGCGAGCCTTGCGCAATCATCCGATTCCCAATCTGGTCTGGCTGTGCAAGGGATTCGAGGAAACTTCACGGCTGCTGCCGCATCAGGTGGTGGCCGAGGAATTGGGCAATGCGGCGCCTGTCGGCGCGCTTTCGGGACCGTCGTTCGCACAGGAAGTGGCGCAGGGGCTGCCTTGCGCACTGACCATCGCCTCGACCGACGCGTCATTGCGCGCACTGGTCGTTTCCGCACTGCACGGCGGCAATATCCGCGTCTACTCGAGTGATGACATCGTCGGCGTCGAGGTCGGCGGCGCGGTGAAGAACATTCTTGCCATTGCCACCGGCGCGGCCGATGGCTTGGGCTTAGGGCTAAATGCGCGCGCCGCGCTGATCACGCGCGGACTGGCCGAAATCACCCGGCTCGGCACCGCGCTCGGCGGCTGCACCGAAACCTTCATGGGGCTGACCGGCATGGGCGACCTGATCCTGACCTGCACCGGCGATTTGTCGCGCAACCGGCGTGTCGGCCTGGGTCTGGCGCAGGGAAAATCGCTGCAGACCATCGTCTCCGAACTCGGTCATGTCGCCGAAGGCGTGCGCTGTGCGCAGGCGGTGCGGGAATTGGCAGGGCAGCATGGTGTCAGGATGCCGATCGCCAGTGCCGTGGCCGGCGTGCTGTTCGACGGCGACTCGCCGCGCGAGATGGTGGCCCGCCTGCTGGCGCGGGATCCGCAGCCCGAACAAGGTTGAACGCGCATACGCTTGATGTTTCACAAACGCTTGCCGGGATGATCACTGCAAGTTTGCATGTGCCTCGTCGCAGCCAGGGCTTCCGGACATGCGCACTGAGCTTTCCGCAAGAAAATGACTATCTGCATCGATTGCGGCACTTTTTTCGAATGTTTCTGTCAGAGAAGTTGATGCGATGCATCGCAACTCTTCGTTATATTTCTTTTCTTCCAACATTCGGCAAAACCGGTTAGCCTAGTGACCCGGTTTTCCCTCGATATTCCATCCATGCTCAACTCTTCTTTTCCCGTTATGCAGCGCAAACGGTCTCGCGGCTTTACCCTGATCGAAATCATGGTGGTGGTGGTCATCATGGGCATTCTCGCGGCCCTGGTGGTGCCCAAGCTGATGGGCCGCACCGATGATGCGCGCATCATGGCGGCCAAGCAGGACATCTCCACGATCATGCAGGCGCTGAAGCTGTACCGCCTCGACAATTCCCGTTATCCGACCACTGAGCAGGGGTTGCAGGCGCTGGTCGCCAAGCCGACCGGCGCGCCGGTGCCGAGCAACTGGAAAGAGGGCGGCTACATCGAGAAGCTGCCCAAGGATCCGTGGGGCAATCCGTACCAGTATCTGTCGCCGGGCATCCATGGCGAAGTTGATGTGTTTTCGCTGGGCGCTGACGGTCAGCCCGGCGGCACCGGCGTGGATGCCGACATCGGCTCCTGGGAACTCTGACAACGCGGAGCGCAACGATGCGCAGGCAAGGCGGCTTCACTCTGCTGGAATTGCTGGTGGTGCTGGTCATTGTCGGCATCACGCTGGGCATGGTGAGCTTCAACGCCATGCCTGATTCGAAGCAGATGCTGCAGCAGGAAGGGCAGCGTATCGCGCTGCTGCTGCAACTGGCGCGTGACGAAGCGATCGTGCGCGACCGGCCGGTGGCTTTCGAAGCCGATGCCGAGCATTACCGCTTCCTGGTGCGCGAGGAAAATTCCTGGCAGCCCTTGCCGCAGGACGAGATGCTGCGCCAGCGTGATTTCAAGCGCGGCCCGGTGGTGGTATCGATCTCGCCGCCATCGGCCGGCAGCAACACGCTGCCGCTGCGCGTGGTCTTCGGCCGCGAGCCGGTGCAGCAGCCCTTCGTACTGACGATGAGCCTGGCCAATGCCAGCGTGGCGATCCGCGCCGACGGCATCGGCCATTTCACGGTGGAATGACATGAAACGCCACTGCCGCCGCATCCGAAGCGCCGGCTTCACCCTGCTGGAAGTGCTGGTCGCGCTGGCCATCGTCGGCACTGCGCTCGGCGCATCGCTGCGCGCGGTCGGCAGCCTGACGCAGAACAGCACTGACCTGCGCCTGTCGATGATGGCGACCTGGTCGGCGGAAAACCGCCTCGCGCAGATCCGCATCGCCAAGGAATGGCCGCCCGTTGGCAACCGCAGCTTCGATTGTCCGCAGGACGGCATCGCCTTCGTCTGCCAGGAAAGCGTGTTTTCGACGCCGAATCCGGCGTTCCGCCGCGTCGAAGTCAGCGTGGTTCCGGCCGACAATCCGAACCGGCGCATCATCAAGCTCACGCAGGTCGTGCCCAATGGCATTTAAGCGAACACGCGAACGCGGCGTTGCCGTCGTCACCGCGCTGCTGCTGACCACGCTGGCGGTGTCCATCGTCGCCAGCCTGTTCTGGCAGCAGCAGGTGCAGGTGCGCGCGATCGAAAACCAGCGGCTGCAATTGCAGAAGGAATGGATACTGCGCGGCGCGCTCGACTGGGCGCGGCTGATTCTGCGCGAAGACGCGCGCTATTCGCAGGTCGACAGCCTGGATGAGCCATGGGCGGTGCCGCTGTCGGAAACCCGGCTGGACCAGTATGTCGAGAATGGCCGCGAGGCCGGCGAGGATTCGGATGCGACGCTGTCGGGCCAGATCGTCGATGCGCAGTCGATGCTCAACCTCAACGACATGATCGCCAACGGCACCATCGACAAGAAAGAAGTGGAAACTTTCGCCCGGCTGCTGACCCTGGTGCGCATCGATCCGCAACTGGCGCAGGTCACCGCGGAAACGCTGCTCGCCTCCTCCTCGCGCGCGCAGCTTGCGGCGCAGGCGGCCCTGAATGCCAACAGCAACAACAGCAATGCCGGATCGACAGCGACGACATCGGGCGGCACCACGGGAACGACCGGCACCACCAGCACCATTGGTACGACTGGCGCCACCGTGGTCGACGCCGGCTCGTCCGGGCAGATTCCGTTCACGCAGATCGAGGATTTGCTCGCCGTGCCGGGATTCAAGCCGGAAATGCTGGAGAAGCTTCGCAATCTGGTAATCTTCCTGCCGCGTACGACGGCGGTGAACATCAACACCGCGCCTGTCGAGGTGATCGCGGCGAAACTGGAAAACATTTCGCCGTCCGACGCCAATCTGATCGTGGCCGCGCGCAAAACCGCCGCCTTCCGCGATCTGGCCGATGCATCGAACCGCCTGCCCGGCATGCCGACCATCGGGTCGAGCAAGAACATCGGCACCAGGTCGGATTATTTCCTGGTCAATGGCCGGGTGCGGCTTGGCCGCGCTTCGCTGCAGATTCAGGCCCTGATCGAACGCGGACAGGGCGCCAGCCCGACGACGCGCCTGCTGTGGACAAGAGAAAACTAGAAGGAAGTCTTTGAGCACTCTGTACTTACGCCTGCCTTCCAGGGCAGCCTTTGACAGCACCGCGCAGTGGGAAGCGATGGGTTGCCCGTATGCCCTGGCAGACGGTCCGGGCGCGATCCGCCAGCAGGGCGTCGCCGCGCTCGCGCAGCTTTCCGCGCTCGCCGCGCGCGCCGGCCGGGTGGTGATGCTGGTGGCCGCGAGCGATGTGACCCTGTTGCGAGTCAACCTGCCGCCGATGTCCGCGGCGCGCCAGCGCGCGGCGCTGCCGAACCTGGTGGAAGAGGAACTCATCACCGATCCGGCCGAATGCGTTGTCGTCGGCGGCGCGCTGGCTGACGGCCTGCGCACTGTCGCGGTGACGCAGCGCGCCTGGCTCGAGCGCATGGCGAGAATCGTGCTCGGTTCCGGCCATGCGCGCATTGCCGCGGTGCCGGCGCAGATGTGCCTGCCCGCGCCGAACGATCATGTGCATGGCGCGGTGCTGGAACAGGATGCCGACATCGAAATCGCGCTGCGCACCGCACAGCAGGAAGGCGTTGGCCTGCCGCTGCTGCCGGATCAGTTCTCCACCGCGGCCAGGGAAGCGATCGAAGCCGCGCTGACCATGGCCGGTGACAAGCCGCTGCAGCTCGCGGTCCCGCAGGAACGCCTTGC
This sequence comes from Noviherbaspirillum pedocola, assembly GCF_016632335.1. GTDB lineage: Bacteria > Pseudomonadota > Gammaproteobacteria > Burkholderiales > Burkholderiaceae_D > Noviherbaspirillum_A > Noviherbaspirillum_A pedocola. Next base: position 234,207 of record NZ_JAEPBG010000007.1, on the reverse strand, counting down.
CGCTTACCAGGCGGCGGTGGCCGAACTTGGCGCGGCCGAGCATGTGACGCTCACTACCGATGCCTGGGGACCCTGGGTCGCCGGCGCCATGACCGCCGGCATCGATCTGGCAACCGGCTTGGGTGCCGCGCTCGCGCCGAAGATGAACTGGCGACCGTGGCGCTGGCCGCTGGTGCTGGCGGCGCTGCTGCTGCTGGTGAACATCGTGCCGCTGAACATCGAATGGCTGCGCGCCAAGCGCGAATACGACACACTGCGCGCCTCGATGACGCAGATCTACCGCTCGGCATTCCCCAACGAAACCGTGGTCGTCGATCCGATCGCGCAGATGCGCCAGAAGATCGCCGCCGGCCGTCGCAATGCCGGGCAGGCCGGGCCCGAGGATTTCACTGCGCTGGCGGCTGCCTTCGGCGAAGCCTGGAGCGCTGCGGCAGGCGGCAATGCGCCGACCATCGCCGGTCTCGAATACCGCGACCGCGGCCTGACGATCAAGCTCAGGCCCGATGCTCAGGTACCGTTCGACAAGGTCAAGGCGGCGCTGTCCGGCCGCGCGCTCGAACTCACCGCAGCGCCGGAACAGCCCGGCGTGGTGGTCTGGCAATTGAGGAGCGCGAAATGAGCTGGAAGACATCGATGGCCGGCGCGCGCCAGCAGGCCGGGCAGTTCTGGTCCGAACGCAATCCGCGCGAACGCCAGATCCTCGCGCTCGGCGCGGCGGCACTCCTCGCGGTGCTCATCTACCTGCTGCTGATCGCGCCGGCGCAGAGCGGCCTTGCGCGCTATCGGCGCGGCCTGCCCGAGTTGCGCCAGCAGGTGGCGCAGCTGCAGAGCATGGCGCAGGAAGCCGCGTCACTGCCGAAGGGCGACGTGACGCCGCCGCCGCCGGTGTCGCGCGAGACGGTCGAAGCCTCGCTCGCGCGGCGCGGCGTCAAGGCGCAAAGCGTGACCGTCGTCGGCGACACCGCCCGGCTGCAATTGAAGGACGTGTCCTTCACTTCGCTGCTGGACTGGATCGCCGACGCGCGCGGCGCCTCGCAGATGAATGTCACCGAAGCCAACCTCACGGCAGCATCGCAGCCGGACATCGTCAGCGGCAGCCTTGCGTTGCGCCAGCAGCGAGGTCAGTGAGATGGAACATGCTATCGTCAATCGAACAAGCGGAGCCGCGGATTGCTGCGCGCGCTGAGCTGGGCGATCGCAGGCACGGCCGCGGCGCTGGCAACAGTGCTGGTTTGCCTGCCCGCGAGCTGGATGTCGCTGATCGTCGAACGACAGACCGGCGGTCGCTTCGCGCTCGGCGATGCGCAGGGTTCGCTGTGGAACGGCTCGGCCTTCTTCGGCGGCGCGCCGGGCGCGGACGCGGCGGTGACGCCGCTGTTGCCCGGTCGCTTCGCGTGGCGGATTTCGCCGCTGGTGCTCTTCGGTCGGGTGGATGCCGAATTATCGAACCGGCAAGCGCTATCGCAGCCGATGCGCATTACCGGCAGCTGGAGCGAATGGCAGCTTGGACCGTCGGCGATCTTGCTGCCAGCCGAGCGCCTGGCCGCACTGGGCGCGCCGCTCAATACGCTGCAGCCATCGGGAAGAATGACGCTTTCCTGGCAGCCGCTGAAGATCGCGCGCGAAGGCAGGCAGGTTGCGATGACCGGGGCAATGGCGCTGCAGCTGGACGATATCGCTTCGCGCCTGTCGCCGGTACGTCCGCTGGGCAGTTACCGGCTGACGATGGACTGGCGCGGGCAGGCGGCGCCGCTGACATTGACTACGCTTTCCGGCGCGCTCGAATTGAGTGGCGCCGGACGCATCGACCGCGGCCGGCTGCAGTTTTCCGGCCGTGCCGCAGCCGCCCCGGGCCAGGAAGCACGACTGGCGAACTTGTTGAACCTGTTGGGGCAGCGCCGCAGTGAAGGCGGCAAGGAATACATTTCTCTCGAATTCAAATGAAAAGACATCATCCCAAGACGGCGAAGCTTTCCCAGTCCTCCCGGCCTTTCTGGCGCCGCGCCGGCGCCGCCGCGCTGCTGGCCTGTACCCTAGCCGGCGCGGTCCCGGCCGGAGCCCAGGAGCCGACCAGTAACGAAGCCGTGCTGAACTTCGTGAATGCCGACATCGACTCGGTGATCAAGGCGATCGGCCACTACACCAACAGCACCTATTTGATCGATCCGCGCGTCAAGGGCACCATCACGCTGGTGACCGAAAAGCCGGTGACCAAGGCGCAGGCCTCGCAACTGCTGGCATCGGCGCTGCGGGTGCAGGGCTACGCGGTGGTCAACACCGGCACCTTCACCAAGGTCGTTCCGGAAGCCGATGCGAAGCTGCAGTCGGCGCCGGTGCAGAACCGGGCGATCCGCGGCGACCAGGTCGCCACGGAGATTTTCCGGCTCAACTACGAATCGGCGGTGAACCTGGTGCCGGTGCTGCGGCCGCTGATTTCGCCGAACAACACGGTCAACGCCGATCCCGGCACCAACAGCCTGGTCATCACCGACTACGCCGACAACCTGCGCCGGCTGGCGAAGATCATCGCTTCGCTGGATGTGCCGGCATCGAGTGACCTGGACTTCGTGCCGATCCGCCATGCCGTGGCCATCGATATCGCTACGATGGGAAACCGGCTACTCGACGGCGCCGCCACACCCGGCCAGCCCGGCGCCCAGGCGGGCGCGGCCGCTGCCGGCGCGACGACGCTGATGGCCGATCCGCGCACCAACTCCGTGATCATCCGCGCGCCGTCGCAGGCGCGCGCGACGCTGGCGCGCCAATTGATTGCCAAGCTCGACCAGCCAACCGCGTTGCCGGGCAATGTGCACGTGGTCTACCTGAAGAATGCCGAAGCGATCAAGCTGGCGCAGACGCTGCGCGCGGTCATCGCGTCCGACAGTGCCACCACCAGCCAGAGCGGCGGAGGATATTCGCCGACCAACCTGCAGACGCCATCCAACCCGGCCGGCAACCAGTCGAACAGCCAGACCGGCGGCGGCCTGACACAGACGCAAGGTCCGCTGTCTTCGCAGCAGAACCAGTCGCAGACCGGCCCGCTGCCCACCGGCGGTCCGGGCGGCTTCATCCAGGCCGATGCGGCGACCAATTCGCTGATCATTACCGCCAACGAAGCGGTGTACCGCAACCTGCGCTCCGTGATCGATCAGCTCGATGCGCGCCGCGCACAGGTCTATGTGGAATCGCTGATCGTCGAAATCACCGCCAAGCGCGCCGCCGAGTTTGGCATCCAGTGGGCCGGACTTTCCGGCGACGGCAGCAGCACTTACCGCGTTGGCAGCATCACGGGCTTCAGCTCCGGCGGCAACAACCTGATCTCGCAGCTGGCGCAGCGCGCTTCCGGCGCTTCCGCCGCAGTGCAGCCTCCCGGCAACGGCATCAATTTCGGCCTGTTCCGGCAGATCAACGGCCAGCTCACGCTGGGCGCGATCGCCCGGGCGCTGGAAACCGACTCGGATGCTAACATCCTGTCCACGCCGAACCTGATCACGCTGGACAACGAAGAAGCGCGCATTATCGTCGGCCAGAACGTGCCTTTCGTCACCGGTCAGTACACCACACAGGCCTCGGGCGGCGCGGCCGGCGTGAACCCGTTCCAGACGGTGGAGCGCAAGGATATCGGCCTGATGCTGCGGGTGCGTCCGCAGGTGTCCGAGGGCGGTCTGGTGAAGATGGCGATCTACCAGGAAACCTCGGCCATTCAGGACCAAACCAATCCGGCCGGCATCATCACCACCAAGCGCTCGATCGACACGAATGTGCTGGTCGATGACGGCGAAATCATCGTGCTCGGCGGCCTGATCGACGACCGCGGCAACAATGCGGTGGAAAAGGTGCCAGGCCTGGGCGACATACCGGTGATCGGCAACCTGTTCAAATACCAGAACCGTGACCGCACCAAGACCAACCTGATGGTGTTCCTGCGGCCGATCGTCGTGCGTACAGGCGAGCAGAGCTCGAATCTCACGGCGGATCGCTACGATTACATCCGCGGCCGCCAGATCGCCGCCCAGCCGGATCGGTCGATGGTATTGCCGAGCATCGGCACGCCGGTGATGCCGGCGCTGCAGAATGGCCGGCCGATGAGCGGTGATACGCTGAGCCGTCCGCCGGCGCCGGTGGCGCCGCGCAGCAATAATGGCGTACAGCCGGGAAATAGCCCATCCAACATGCCGCTGAACGGCGCACCGCAGGCCACCACTCCGGCCGCTGGCATGCCGCCCGGCACTCCTGCTGCGCCGACAACCGGCGCGCCGGAGCAACTCACCGCGCCGCCGCAAAACACGCGGTAGCGCGCATCCGCACAGAGGACCAACATGGAAAACCGACTTCTTCCTTACGCTTTCGCCCGCGACCATGCCGTGCTCGCGCAGCGCGGCGCCGCGCCCGATGCGGGCGTGGAGGTGTGGGTGTCGGAAGCGACCGCGCCGCGCGCGATCGCCGAAGTCAGCCGGCGTTTCGGCCGGGTGAAACTGAAACGCATGGAGCGCGAGGCGCTGGACGCTGCGATCGCCCGTGCCTACGCCGGCTCCGGCAACGACGCTGCCCAGGTCATCGACGAATACGAGTCCGACCTCGACCTGGCCAAGATGATGCAGGACATGCCGGCGGTCGAAGACCTGCTGGAATCAGCCGACGACGCGCCGGTGATCCGCATGATCAATGCGCTCCTGACGCAATCGCTGCGCGAAGGCGCTTCCGACATTCATATCGAACCTTTCGAGCAGGTGTCGGTGGTGCGCTTTCGCATCGACGGTGCGCTGCGCGACATCGTGCGGCCGAAGAAGGCGATCCACGCCTCGATGATTTCGCGCATCAAGATCATGGCCTCGCTCGATATCGCCGAGAAACGCCTGCCGCAGGACGGCCGCATCACGCTGCGCGTCGGCGGCAAGCCGGTCGACGTGCGCGTCTCCACGCTGCCCACCGGCCACGGCGAACGCGCGGTGCTGCGTTTGTTGGACAAGGAAGCTGGCCGCCTCGATCTGCAGCATCTCGGCATGAGCGAGAAAACGCTGACGCAGTTCGACCACCTGATCGCGCAACCGCACGGCATCGTGCTCGTCACCGGTCCGACCGGCTCGGGCAAAACCACCACGCTGTATGCGGCGCTGTCGCGGCTGAACGCGGCGTCCACCAACATCCTCACGGTGGAAGACCCGATCGAATATGAATTGCCAGGCGTTGGCCAGACCCAGGTCAATCCGCGCATCGAGATGACCTTCGCCAAGGCGCTGCGCGCGATCCTGCGCCAGGACCCGGACGTGATCATGATCGGCGAGATCCGCGACTTGGAAACCGCGCAGATCGCGGTGCAGGCATCGCTGACCGGCCACCTGGTGCTGGCCACCCTGCACACCAACGATTCCGCCGCCGCGGTCACGCGTCTGCTGGACATGGGCATCGAGCCCTTCCTGCTGTCGTCGTCGCTGTTGGGCGTGGTCGCGCAGCGCCTGGTGCGCAAGCTGTGCGAACACTGCCGCCGGCATGACGGCAAGATGTGGCACGCGGTCGGCTGCGACAAATGCGGCCATACCGGCTACCACGGTCGCGTCGGCGTCTACGAATTGCTGGAAACCACCGACGACATCCGCGCGCAGATCCACGACCAGGTCTCGGAAGCCGAAATTCGCGCCACCGCGCAAAAGCACGGCATGGCCACGATGCGCGAGGATGGCGAACGCTGGCTTGCCGACGGCACCACGACCCAGGCCGAACTGCTGCGCGTGACCAAGGATTGAGGAAGAGGAACTAAGCGCCATGCCCGCATTCCGCTATGAAGCCGTGGACGCCGGCGGCTCGACCCGCAAGGGCGTGCTCAATGCCGACAGCGCCCGCGCCGCGCGCGCCGATCTGCGCACCCAGGGCCTGGTGCCGGTGTTGGTGGACGCCATCGCCGCCGGCGTCGATGAGACCGGTGCGGCACGCAAGCGCAGCTTCGGCGACAAGCTGTCCACGGTCGAACTGTCGCTGTTCACCCGCCAGCTCGCCAGCCTGCTCGAAGCCAGTTTGCCGCTGGAACAGGCGTTCACCGCCTTGCTGGAACAGGCTGAGCGCACCTATGTGCGCGACCTGATCGCTTCGATTCGTTCGGAAATCATGGCCGGCTCGTCGCTGTCGGCCGCGCTGGCGCAGCATCCGCGCGACTTTGCCGATATTTATCGCGCGCTGGTGGCATCCGGCGAGCAGATCGGCCAGTTGTCGCGAGTGCTGTCGCGCTTGGCCGATTACATCGAGCGCCGCAATTCGCTGGTGCAGAAGGTCAGGCTGGCATTCACCTATCCGGCCATCGTCACCGTGGTCGCGTTCGCGATCGTGATTTTCCTGCTCACCTACGTGGTGCCGCAGATCGTCTCGGTGTTCGCCAACACCAAGCAGAAGCTGCCATTGCTGACGATCATCATGCTGGCGATCTCGGACTTCGTGCGCAATTACGGCTGGATCGTGGCGGCGGTGGTCGTCGTCGCGGCCTGGCTCTGGAACCGGGCGCTGAAGAATCCGGTTATCCGCATGCGCTGGCATCGCTGGCTGCTGAATGCGCCGATGTACGGCCGCTTCGAGCGCAGTTTGAATACCGCGCGCTTTGCCAGCACGCTGGCCATCACCACCGGCTCCGGCGTGCCGATTCTGCGCGCGCTGCAGACCAGCCGCGACACGCTGTCCAATGTCGCCATGCGCGCCCAGGTCGAGGAAGCCACCGCCAGCGTGCGCGAAGGCGCCGGCCTGGCGCGGGCGCTGTCGGCGCACAAGCATTTCCCGCCGATGCTGATCCACATGATCCGCGCCGGTGAAGTCACCGGCGAATTGCCGGCCATGCTCGACCGCGCCGCCAGCGCCCAGGAGCAGGACCTGGAACGACGCGCGCTGACGATTGCCGGCCTGCTCGAGCCGGCGCTGATCCTGGCCATGGGCGTGGTGGTGCTGCTGATCGTGCTGGCGGTGCTGATGCCGATTATCGAAATCAACCAGATGGTGCGCTGATGGCGCAAAAGGAAGCCGTATGAAACGCTGGCCGCTGCTGACCAGTTTTGTGCTGTTCATCGCGCTGTGTGCCAGCGCTGCTTACTGGGCGATGCAGTTGTACAAGCCGCCCGCGCGCCCGGTCGCCGCACCGCCGCCGGCCGCCGCGGCTGCGCCAGACCTGCGCGCCGCTGCGGCGCTGTTCGGCCGCACAAATCGTCAGGTCGTGGTGGCAAACAATTACAAGCTGCTGGGCGTAATCGCTTCCGGGCGCACTGGTGAAAGCGTGGCTATCCTGTCTGCCGACGGCAAGCCGGCGCAGGCGGTGCAGGCCAATCGCGAAATCCAGCCGGGCGTGACGGTGAAGGAAGTGCATCCGCGCTATGTGCTGCTGAATGAAGGCGGCGTGGAAAAGCGGGTGGAATTGCCGGAAGAAACCGTGAGGGTGTCCCAGCCCGGCAATGCACCGCCGCGCGCGGTGCCGCCGATGCCGTCGCAGACGCCAGTGCAGACGCCCACGCCCACCCCAGGCATGCCCGGGCCGCAAGGCGCACCGACTCCGGGGATGCCCGTGCCGCAGCCGGCGATGCCGGCGCCGCAACAGGAGATGATGCATCCGCAAATGCCGCCTTCAGCCGAAGGCGACCGTCCCACGCCGCAGATCGGCGCCCCGGCGACGAGTCAGCCGGCGCCGCCGAGTTTTGGTTCGGCGATGGGAGGAATGGGCGGTTGATGAGGCATGGTGACTTGAGCAGTAAGGCCCAACAGCCTATGGATGGCGGTCCTGCGAGCAGGTAGGGCTTTGGCAGCCCAACCTGGGCATTCTTGACGAAAAGGCATTAGAGCGACGAGCGGGCTTTCGCATTTCGAATGGTGAATCATGCAGCCGTCGATCCTGCCATACGCATGTTGCTCCCTCCTTCCGTTGCGCCATTGAACCTGTTCTTGCGAGGAAAGCGCTTCACTGGAACGTTACCTGGAATTTGAGTTATTCACTCCAGTAGCTCCGATGCGTTAGGAGCCCTTGTGATAACCATTCCGGAGGTAATGACTATGTACTGGGGCTAATGAATATGCTTCCATATTAAGCAACTCCTCGCGAGCTTCATCCTGCAACGATCCGCGAGCGTTGGGTTTGGCAACCCAACATACAAAAATCCTCGGCTCAGACCGAGGATTTTTTTGCGAGCAAACGCTGGAGCAATGGCGCTTGCTTCAGGGCGCCGTTTCGTGAGCCACTGCCGCTGTGCTTCGCAGACGCGGCAGCCGGCACGGCCGCCGGACTGCGCGGCGCCTTCTGCGAAGGTTCAGTCCGCATCGTCATCTTCTGCCGCTTGGCAAGCGCCTTGTTTGCCATCGCATCCTCGCTTACAGCACGTAGCGCGACAAATCCTCGTTGACCGCCAATTCGCCAAGACGCTCATCGACATACGCCGCATCGATGGACAGCACCTTGTCCTGGTTATTGCCAGCCGAGAACGAGATTTCCTCGAGCAGCTTTTCCATCACCGTGTACAGCCGGCGCGCGCCGATGTTTTCGGTCTTTTCATTGACCGAATAAGCGATCTCCGCCAGGCGGCGGATGCCATCGTCGCGGAATTCCAGCTGCAATTCCTCGGTGCCAAGCAGCGCTTCGTACTGGCGCGTCAGGCAGGCGTCGGTGCCGGTCAGGATGCGCTCGAAATCCTCGATGGACAGCGAATCCAGTTCGACGCGGATCGGAAAGCGTCCTTGCAGCTCCGGGATCAGGTCCGACGGCTTGGACAGATGGAACGCGCCCGAAGCGATGAACAGGATGTGGTCGGTCTTGACCATGCCGTACTTGGTGTTGACGGTCGTGCCTTCCACCAGCGGCAGCAGATCGCGCTGCACGCCGGCGCGCGACACATCGGCGCCGCCGACTTCCGAGCGCGACGCGATCTTGTCGATCTCATCCAGGAACACGATGCCGTTCTGCTCGACATTGGCAATCGCGCGCTGCTTCAGCTCATCCTCGTTGACCATCTTCGCCGCTTCTTCCTCGGTCAACAGCTTCAGCGCTTCGGCGATCTTCACCTTGCGCGACTTCTTGCGGTTCGCGCCCAGGCCGGAAAACATCGACTTGATCTGCTCGGTCATTTCCTCCATGCCCGGCGGCGCCATGATTTCCATCTGCGGCGGCGCATCGGCAACGTCGATCTCGATTTCCCGGTCGTTCAGCGAACCCTCGCGCAGGCGCTTGCGGAAAGTCTGGCGGGTGCTGTTGTTTTCGTCGCCCTGCTGACCGGAAGAATTGAAGCCGAAGTCGCGCGCCGGCGGCAGCAGGATGTCAAGAATGCGGTCTTCCGCGGCTTCCTCGGCGCGATGGCGCATCTTGCGCATTTCCATTTCCCGCGTCTGCTTCACGCCGATGTCGGCCAGGTCGCGGATGATGGTGTCGACGTCGCGGCCGACATAGCCGACCTCGGTGAACTTGGTCGCTTCCACCTTGAGGAACGGCGCATCGGCCAGCTTGGCCAGGCGGCGCGCGATCTCGGTCTTGCCCACGCCGGTCGGGCCGATCATCAGGATGTTCTTCGGCGTGATTTCATGGCGCAGCGGCTCGGCCACCTGCTGCCGGCGCCAGCGGTTGCGCAGCGCAATGGCCACCGCGCGCTTGGCGCGGCCCTGGCCGACGACGTGTTTGTCGAGTTCGGAGACGATCTCCGGTGGGGTCATATTCATTGGTTATCCCGAATGCTTGCGTTGGACGTGGAAGAGGCGGGCCGCCTCATTCCAGCGTCTCGATGATGTGCGACAGATTGGTATAGATGCAGAGTTCGCCGGCGATCGTCAGCGAACGCTTGACGATGTCTTCCGGGGCGAGATCGGTGTTCTCCTGCAGCGCCTTGGCCGCGGATTGCGCATACACGCCGCCGGAGCCGATCGCGCCGATGCCGTCGGTCGGCTCGAGCACGTCGCCGTTGCCGGTGATGATCAGTGTGGTCTCGCGATCGGCTACCAGCAGCATCGCCTCCAGCCGGCGCAGGATGCGGTCGGTGCGCCAGTCCTTGGCCAGTTCCACCGAGGAGCGCATCAGATTGCCCTGGTGCTTTTCCAGCTTGGCTTCGAAGCGCTCGAGCAGGGTGAAGGCGTCGGCGGTGCCGCCGGCGAAACCGGCCAGGACCTTGCCCTGATACAGCTTGCGCACCTTGCGCGCGGTGCCCTTGACCACCACGTTGCCCAGCGTTACCTGGCCGTCGCCGCCGAGCGCGACACGGTTGCCGCGCCGCACCGACAGAATCGTCGTGCCGTGAAATTGTTCCATGCTTGCCCCTGAAATGAATCGACCGGGCGGGCAGGGTGTCGGATGATCGCCGCGCGTGCCGAATTTGAGGTTCGCTCGCTGCGTGTTTCGACACTCTGCCTATGAGTCGGACTGCGCCCGGTCCGAATCTCGAGTATGGGGCCTGATGGCGGGATTACAAGCTTGGGGAATCAGGACTTGCGCGGCGAAATGCGGGCGATTTCGGTAATGCCGATCATCGCGAACAGCGCCAGTACCAGGCGGGAGACGCCGGTGAATTCGATGGCGGCGCCGGCGCGGGCCAGCGGCGACAGGCTCATCAGCAGTTGGCCGGCAGCGGTGAAATCGATGCGCACCAGCCGCGAACAATCGAGCACCAGCGGATCGTGCAGCGCCGCATGCCGGGTGATGTCGGCGAGCAGGATTTCGTTACGGCCCTCGATGACCGGTGGCAGCAGGAAGGCATCGCCTGCCGGCTGTGCCTCGGTCGCCAATCGCGTTGCCGCGGTCTTCGGCGGCACGAACGGCGGCGGCGATACTTCGAAAGTGATGCAGTAATCGATGCTGGTGTCTTCGAATTCCTGCTGCCGGTTCTGCAGCCGCAGCAATTCCATCAGCAAGAGCCAGGGCGCCTCGGTTTCGTCGCGCCGGCCGACTTCGAGTATGGCGCGGATGCGCGCGGCCAGTTCCTCGGTGCCGGACAGCGCGAGCTCATGCTCATGCAGGCGCTTCAGGCTGCGCAGCAACAGGCCGCAGCCGACAGGGGCCACGCCGGTGATGCGGGCGAAATCGAGTCGCAGACTCGTATTCTGTTCGGCAAGCTTTTGCAGCCGCTCGAGGGATTTGATGATGCTGCTGTCGAGCATGCCGGACAAGGCGACCGATGGCGTGGCGCTACGCGCCGGCGGCGCGGCGGTCTCGGTTTCACGCCAGGAAGGCGGCGAGGTTTCGAAGCGGGTGGCGTAATCGATGGACAGGCGGTCGAAGTCGTCCTGGCGCCCGGTGGCCTGATACAGGTCGAGCAGCATCAGCCAGGCTTCGCGGTCATTTTCGGGATCGGCGTCAATGGCGATGCGCAGCATCTGCTCGGCAAGCTCGTATTGTTCGTCGGCGAACAGGATCGCCGCTTCCTGCAGCGCGGGCGCGGCCTCGGTGAGACCGAGTTCGGCCGGCACTGCCTTGCCTTCCACGCCGAGCAGCACGTCGGTGGAGGGCGCCAGTTCGGCTTCGCCTGCGCCAGTCTCGCCCGGCGCGATGGTGTTAGCCCCGGTCAGCGTGCGCGACGGCACGAATTCCGAAGACATTTCGGATTCGATCGCATCGATCTTTTTCTCGGTATCAAAGGAACGCTCGCCGCGCGCGCGGCGCTGGACCGAGCCGCTGCCGCGGTTCTGCGTACGCGCGTCGCTCGGGTCCGGCGGTGCCGGCGGATTGCCCTTTTTGCCGAAAAGTCCGAAGAGTGCCACGTTGATGATCCGGATTGCGTTATGGGGAGGTTGCGTTCTGCGTCTTGGCGGCGGGATGCATGAAGAGCGTGAAGAATATCACGCGGCAATGCATGTGCCTGACCGCGACTTGTAAAGATTTCTTGCAGGAATGTAACGCGCTCCATGAACGGAGCCGCCAAGGCTGCGCATCTGGGAGATGCGGATGCGCCGCGACGCGGCTGCGGTGCCGAAAAACCGGCTGGAAATCGTCTGTCAGTGCTGGCAAACGGACGGCGGCGATGGATGACGATCAGAACCATCGGGAATGTCGCGCTGCCCGGGATGCAGTCCCGGGCAGCGGCGGACACGAACCGATCAATCGCCGTACAGCTTCTGCTTCAGTTCACGGCGCTGCTGCGCTTCCAGCGACAGCGTGGCGGTCGGGCGAGCCAGCAGCCGGGCGATGCCGATCGGCTCGCCGGTTTCCTCGCACCAGCCATAGTCGCCGGCGTCGATCGCGGCGATGGATTGCTGCACCTTCTTCAGCAGCTTGCGTTCGCGATCGCGGGTACGCAGCTCGAGCGCATGCTCTTCCTCGATGGTGGCGCGGTCCGCCGGATCCGGTACCAGCACCGTTTCCCGCAGATGCTCGGTGGTTTCGCCGGCATTCTTGAGCAACTCTTTTTCCAGTTGCTGCAGGCGATGCCGGAAGAACGCGAGCTGGGCGTCGTTCATGTAATCTTCGTCGCTCATTTTCAGAATTGCTTCTTCGGTGAGCAGCGGCTTTTCATCGCTGGCCGCAGTCGATTGGTGTGTTTTGGTTGCCACTTCGATGACTTTCGAAACTACGGGTTGATCAATATATCCGATGAACGAACAATAACCTTGTTGCCGGTCAGTAGTATGCCGTATTGAACGTTGCTGTCAAAGAATTAATACTCTGACACGTCTTTCATCAAGAATGGTGTTGGATTTCCGGGAGACATCGGGCAGGTGTCGCTGCAAAGATGGCCTTCCACTCGGCACGGCACCGCATGCATTCTTGCACCGGCGCGTCTGCGGCTCTCGTGGAGCCGCGCGATTGTGCCTGTCCCCGTCTGTTTGCCCGTGATCCTGCGCAAAAAAACCGCGCTAGTTTATACCAAACACTGTTCGAGACCATCAATAAAAGTCTGCCGCGGCAGATTCACGCCGATGAAGACCATTTTGCTGCCGCGCTCTTCGTCTTCGAGCCACGGCGCGCCGAGGTCGGAGCCCATGGTCTGATGCACGCCCTGAAACACCACCTTTCGATCAGCGCCCTGCATGTACAGGATGCCCTTGTAGCGCAGCATGCGCGGTCCGAATACCTGGATCAGATGACCGAGAAAATTGTCCAGCCGGGCCGCATCGAACGGGCGGCTGCTGCGAAATGCGAAGGCGGAAATGTCGTCGGTGTGGCCGTGATGGTGATGATGGTCGCATTCGGGACCATGGTCACAGTGCGCATGGTCATGATCATGGTCGTGATCGTGTTCCTCGGCCTTCAGGAAATCCGGGTCGATCTCGAGCTTGTCGTTCAGATTGAAGCCGCGCAGGTCGAGCAGTGACGCGATCGGCTCGCCGTTCAGATCGTTGCGGCTGATCGGCGCGCGCGGATTCATGCGCTTGATGCGCGCGATCAGCGCATCGGTTTCTTCGGGTGTGGCAAGGTCGGTCTTCGACAGCAGGATGCGATCGGCAAAGCCGACCTGGCGCTGCGCTTCCTCGCGCGCATCGAGCTGCGCCATGCCGTGCTTGGCATCGACGATGGTGATGATCGCATCCAGCATGTAGTGCATCGCCACTTCCTCGTCCATGAAGAAGGTCTGCGCCACCGGGCCGGGATTGGCCAGGCCGGTGGTTTCGATGACGACGCGGTCAAAAGCGATTTCCCCGGCATTGCGCTTGATCGCCAGCGCCGACAGCGCCTGGATCAGGTCGCCGCGCACGGTGCAGCAAATGCAGCCGTTGCTCATCTCGACGATCTGCTCGGTGCTGTCCCGCACCAGGATCTCGTTGTCGATGCTCTCCTCGCCGTACTCGTTCTCGATCACGGCGATCCGATGGCCATGCGGCTCTTTCAGCAGGCGGTTCAGCAGGGTGGTTTTGCCGGCGCCGAGAAAGCCGGTAAGGATGGTGGTCGGGATCATGGATGGGCTCCGAAAGGACGTCAGGCGTCGCGCTTCTTCGCGCGCGGATGGGCGGCGTCATAGACCTGGGCCAGCCGCTGAAAATCGAGCGCAGTGTACACCTGGGTCGAGGCGATCGACGCATGACCCAGCATTTCCTGCACCGCGCGCAAGTCGCCCGAGGATTGCAGCACATGCGAAGCAAAGGAATGACGCATCACATGCGGATGCACATTCGAGGGGATACCCAGCGCCAGCGCATGCGCCTTGATGCGCGTCTGCACGATGCGCGGCGTCACGCGCCGGCCGCGCTCGGTCAGGAACAGCGCATGAACATCATGGTCCGCCGCGCGCAGCGCCAGAGCGGCGCGTGCCGGCAGCCAGGCGCGCAGGGCCTCGATCGCGGCACTGCCGATGGGCACCGTGCGCCGCTTGCTGCCCTTGCCGGTCACGGTCAGCTCGGCGGCGTCGAGATCGATCCAGCCGCCGGAAGCGTAATCGCCGTCGCGCGCATGGGCCAGGTCCAGGGATACCAGCTCGGACACCCGCAGGCCGCTGGAATACAGCAGCTCGTACATCGCGCGGTCGCACAGCGCGGTCGGCGACTGCGGATCGCGCCCCGGCGTGGTCTGCGACACCAGCCGCACCGCGTCATCGGCCGACAGCGCCTTGGGCAAGGGCTTGCCGCGCTTGGGCGCGCGCACGCCGACCACGGGATTGGCGGCCAGCGGCATCTGCTCCGAAAGCCAGCCGAAGAAGCCGCGCCAGGCCGACAGCCGGCGCGCAATCGAGCGCGGATGCAGGCCTTGCGCATGCATCTGCGCGGCGAAACGGCGCACATGGAACTGGTCCAGCGCCGCCAGCTCGGGCGGCGCGGGCAGCGCGGCGAGCAGGGCTTCGAACTGCGCCAGGTCGCGCCGGTAATTCTCGACGGTGTGCGGCGACAGCCGGCGCTGCGTCTCGATATGGCGCAGGTAGGCGTCGTAACTGGCCTGGCGCTGTGCGGCGCTCATGTTCTGTTACGTCCGCAGGCAGGCCAGCGCCGCGCCGGCGGTGCCGGCAAAGCGGGACAGGAAGTCGGTGGACATGTCTTCGCTGAAGCGGCCGAGTTCATCCGAGCCCAGCACCAGAAGGCCGAAGGCCGGCTCGCCGCTTGCCGCGCGCAGCGGCAGCATCGCGATCGAGCGCACCGCTGCCGGATCGGGCAGCCACAGCGCCGCTTCGAATTCCTTGTTCGGGCCGCAGAACGGCGTATCCAGGCCATTGCTGAAGATGCGCACATCGTCCGAGACGCCGGCGGCGAACCAGGCATGCGCATACTCATCCTTCACGCCCCACAAGCGCAGCGTTGCCTGCGGCACATCGAAGCGCTCGCGCAGGCCGTCGATCAGGATCTGCGGCAGGCTCTGCTCGCTTTTCGTCGCCAGCAGGGAGCAGGTCCATTCATGGAAACGCTCGGCGATTGAATCGTTCTCGCGGCCGATGCGCAGCAGGCCGGCAAGCTTCAGTTCCAGCGTCTTGATCTTGTCGCGCAGCACTTCCATCTGCCGCTCCTGCAGCGAAATCGCCCGGCCCGAGACGCTGCTGGCCAGCCGCAGCCCGGACAGCAGCTCGGCATGCTCATCGAAGAAGGCCGGATGCGCGGCGAGATAGGCGGCAACGGCGTCGCCGTCAACATCAAGGGAAGTGCTCATCGTGGAATGGGGTTCGGTTGGATGGGAAGTCATCGGTCAGATCTCGATTTCGCCGTCAAATACGCTCACGGCGGGGCCGGTCATGAGCACCGGGCTCGCGCCGCCCGCCCAGGCGATGGACAGCGTGCCGCCGCGGGTATCGACGCGCACCGGAGAGTCGAGCAGGCCGCGCCGGATGCCAGCCACGACCGCGGCGCAGGCGCCGGTGCCGCAGGCCAGGGTTTCGCCGGCGCCGCGCTCGAAGACGCGCAGCCGGATCGCATGGCGGTCGACGATCTGCATGAAGCCGGCATTGACCCGCTTCGGAAAGCGCGGGTGATGCTCGATCTGCGGGCCGTCCGCAGCCACCGGGGCGGCGTCGACATCGTCCACCACCTGTACCGCGTGCGGATTGCCCATCGACACTGCCGAGAACCACAGCGTGCGGCCGTTGATCTCGAGCGGCCACAGGGTGTCTTCGCCCTCGGCGCGGCCATCGAGGCCATTGGCATGGAAAGGCACGCGCTGCGGCTGCAGAATGGGCGCGCCCATGTCGACGGTGATGCCGCCATCCTCTTCGAGGCGCGGGCAAATCACGCCGGACATGGTCTCGACACGGATCGCGCGCTTGTCGGTCAGACCCTTCTCGGTGACGAAGCGCACGAAGGCGCGCGCGCCATTGCCGCATTGCTCGACCTCGCCGCCGTCGCTGTTATAGATCCTGTAGCGGAAGTCGACGTCGTCCTGTTGCGGCCGCTCGACCACCAGCATCTGGTCGGCGCCGACGCCGAAGCGGCGGTCGGCCAGGAAGCGCCATTGCTCGGGCGTGAAATCGATCGCTTGATTGATGGCGTCGATGACAACGAAGTCATTGCCGGCGCCGTGCATCTTGGTGAATTTGAGTTTCATGGCTCGGGATTATAAGTGGGGACGTACATGCGGCCGGCGCGATTCACGCGCGGTCGTAGAAGCCCGGCTCGCCTTCCGGACGCGTCTTGAAGCGCTTGTGCGACCAGAAATACTCGGCCGGCGCCTCGCGCACCCGGTCTTCGATGAAGGCATTCATGCGCCGCGTCGCCGCTTCCATGTCCTCGCCCGGATAGTCTTCCCATGCCGGATAGAAGCTCACCTTCCAGCCGCGGTAATTCGGCAGAAAGCGCGCCACCACCGGGATGATCTGCGCGCCGGTGGTCGCGGCCAGCCGCGCCGGCGCGGTCAGCGTCGCCGCCGGCACGCCGAAGAAGGGCACGAAGATCGATTCGCGCGGGCCGAAGTCCATGTCCGGCAGCATCAGGAAGGGCTTGCCGCCGCGCATGATGCGGATGATCGGCTTGATGCCGGCTTCGCGCGCGACCAGGTTGGACTCGTCCTTCGTGAAGCGCAGCCGGCCGCGGCGCAGCGCTTCATCGAACACCTCGTCGCTCTGCCGGCTGTAGACCGAGCAGGCTTCGACGGCCATGGTCAGCGCCACGCCGGCCACTTCGAGACAGACGAAATGCGGGCACATCAGTATCGTCGGCCGCTTGGTCATCTGCTCGATCGGCACCGCCGGATCGACCTCGATCAGCCGCGCCAGGCGCCGCGGCGACGCCCACCACAGCACCGCGCGCTCGAGCACGCTGCGCGCATAGCCCTGGAAATGTTCGCGCGCCAGGCGCTCGCGCGCGGCGTCGTCGAGCTGCGGCTGGGTCAGGCGCAAATTGGTCAGCGTGATGTGGCGCCGCGGCTTCATGATCAGGAACAGCATCGATCCCATGCCCTTGCCGAGACGGCCCAGGATCGGCAAGGGCAGCCAGTGCAGCAGCCACATCAGGCCCAGCAGAAGCCGCGTCATTGCGCCACCCCGGCCGTAGCGGCGGATGCGGATGCTGCGGAAGGCGGTGGCGCGCCGCGCGGCGTCTTGTAGCGGTTGTAGCTCCATAGGTATTGCGACGGGCAGCGCGCGATCAGCTTTTCCATCGCGGCATTGATGGCGCGCGCCTGCTCTTCCGGACTGCCTTCGAGCCGTTCCTCGAAGGGCACGAAGCGCAGCAGATAGCCGCGCCCGAAGGGCAGGCGCTCGGCATAGGCCAGGAGCACCGGCGCGCCGCTCATCTGATGCAGCTTGGCCGGCAGCGTCATCGTGTAGGCAGGTTTGCCGTAGAAGTCGGCCCAGGCGCCTTCACCCTGCTGCGGCACCTGGTCGGGCAACAGGCCGATCGCGCCGCCGGCCTTCAGCGATTTGAGCAGCATGCGCACGCCGGCAAGATTGGCCGGCGCCAGCCGCATCGTCGGCCGCTCGCGCGCGCCTTCGACCAGCGGCTTCAAGGCCGCCTTGCGCGGCGGACGGTACAGCACCGTCAGCGGAATGTGTTCGGAAACGGATTGCGCCAGGATCTCGAAGCAACCCAGGTGCGGCGTCAGGAAGATCAGGCCGCGCCCCTGTGCCAGCAGGCCTTGCGCGAGCTCCAGGTTTTCGATGCGCGCGGTCGGACGCACCCGGGCCGCATCGGCGCACCAGACGAAAGCCAGTTCCAGCGCACCCTTGCCGGCTTCGGCAATGGCGGCGCGGCGCGCGAGCTGATGCCCGGCCAGGCGCATGTTCTCATTGAGTCGATGTCGATAGGAAGGCGATGCCGCATACACCACCCAGCCGAGCGCGGCCCCGAATCCATGCAGCACCGGCAGGGGAAGCCGCGACAACAGGCGAAACAGATTCACTAACATTGATAACAGTGCTTCAACTTTTGCGGAATTTTGCGAGACGCGTAAAATAGCACGCGTTTTCTCCGCCGAGTTAACAGACAACTTGCGAGGCGGCTTATAAATTTCGCTAAAGCGTCGCAGGCTCTTTCGATACAGGCTGCGACTTTCGCCCAACATCATTCAGGAGCCTGCATGGCACACGAATACCTCTTTACCTCCGAATCCGTCTCCGAAGGCCATCCCGACAAGGTGGCCGACCAGATCTCCGACGCCATCCTCGACGCCATCTTCGAGCAGGACCCGAAAGCCCGCGTGGCCGCCGAAACCCTGTGCAACACTGGCCTGGTCGTTCTCGCCGGTGAAATCACCACGACGGCCAACGTCGACTACATCAACGTCGCCCGTGACACCATCAAGCGCATCGGCTATGACAACGCCGACTACGGCATCGACTACAAGAGCTGCGCGGTGCTGGTCGCCTACGACAAGCAGTCGCCCGACATCGCGCAGGGCGTCGATGAAGGAAAAGGCATCGACCTCGACCAGGGCGCCGGCGACCAGGGCCTGATGTTCGGCTACGCCTGCAACGAGACGCCCGAGCTGATGCCGGCCGCAATCCACTACGCGCACCGCATCGTCGAGCGCCAGTCGCAACTGCGCCGCGACGGCCGCCTGCCCTGGCTGCGTCCGGATGCGAAATCGCAGGTCACGCTGCGCTATGTCGACGGCCGCCCGGTCGGCATCGACACCATCGTGCTGTCGACCCAGCATGCGCCGGAGATGCAGCACAGCCAGATCGAGGAAGCCGCGATCGAGGAAATCATCAAGCCGGTGGTGCCGGCCGAATGGCTGGATGGCACCCGCTACCTGATCAACCCGACCGGCCGCTTCGTCATCGGCGGCCCGCAGGGCGACTGCGGCCTGACCGGTCGCAAGATCATCGTCGACACCTACGGCGGCGCGGCGCCCCATGGCGGCGGCGCGTTCTCGGGCAAGGATCCGTCCAAGGTCGACCGTTCCGCCGCCTATGCCGGCCGTTACGTTGCGAAGAACATCGTCGCCGCCGGCCTGGCCGAGCGCTGCCAGATCCAGATCTCGTATGCAATCGGCGTGGCGCATCCGACCTCGATCATGGTCACTACCTTCGGCACCGGCAAGATCAGCGACGAGCGCATCGTCGAACTCGTGCGCGAGCATTTCGACCTGCGTCCGAAAGGCATCGTGCAGATGCTCGACCTGCTGCGCCCGATCTACGGCAAGACCGCGGCCTACGGCCACTTCGGCCGCGAAGAGCCGGAATTCAGCTGGGAGCGCACCGACAAGGCCGCGCTGCTGCGCGCCGCGGTGTAACGGTGTAGGTTGGGCTGACAAGCCCAACATGCTCGCGGTCCGCAAACGCCTAATGTTGGGCTTGTCAGCCCAACCTACGAAGACTGGTAGCGCGTTGCAAAGATAAAGGCCATCGATCCGGCAAGCGGGTCGATGGCCTTTTTGCGTAGGTTGGGCTGTCAAGCCCAACAGGTTCGCAGGCCACGGGCACTCGATGTTGGGCATGCCAGCCCAACTACGAAGGAAGCTCAACATGCTCGCGGTCTGCAAACGCCTGATGTTGGGCTTGCCAGCCCAACCTACGACCCCGGCTTCAACTCCCGGTATCGCCTGAGCATCGCATCAACCCTGGCATTGATCTGCATGATTTCCGCCTCGTGATCGTCGACGCGGCGCCTGCTTTCTTCCACCGCGCGATCGGCTTCCTGCAATTGCTGCCGCAATTCCGGACGCGTCTTGCCGCCTGTCGCCAGTTGCGCCTCCAGTGCGGCGCGCTGCCCCTGCGCGCGATCGAGCGCCTGCGCTTCGCGCCCGGCATTCTCACGCACCCGGTTGATATGGGATAGTCGTTCCGCTTCGATATCCGCCTCGCTGCGATACCGCGCCAGCAGCGCCCGGTCCGCGCGCTGCCGCTCGAGTCGCGCTTCGCGCTCGGTGCGCTCGCGCGCTTCTTCCTCGCGCCGCCGCTCCTTTTCCTCCGCTGACAGCGGCGCGGCGATCTCGCGGCGGGTAATGCCGTTGCGGTCGATCTCGCGTATCGCCTGTTCCCTGCATTCCGCGATTGGCTGATCCGAGGTCAGCGTGCGGCCGGCGGCGTCACGGCACAGGTAGATGCGCTGCGCCTGCACGGAAGCGGATGAAGCAGCCAGGGCTGCGAGCAGGAGTCCAGCACCGAGTCCGATCGCCGCGCGCATCGCTTCAGGCGGTTACGCCGTAACGCTGGCGGTAAGCCGCGACCGCAGCGCGGTAGCGTCCCAGTTCGCTGTCGCCGCCTTGCGGCAGATAGGCCAGCAGATCGTCGAGATTGGCGATCGACACCACCGGCATGCCATAGGTTTTGCTGACTTCCTGCACCGCGGAGGCGGCCGATAGCGCATCGTCCTTGCCCGAGCGTTCCATGCGGTCCAGCGCGATCAGTACCGCGGCCGGGGTGGCGCCGGCGGCGCGGATCAGGTCGACCGACTCGCGCACCGAAGTGCCGGCGGAAATCACGTCATCGATGATCACCACGCGGCCGGCAAGCTTCGCGCCGACGATGGTGCCGCCTTCTCCATGGTCCTTGGCTTCCTTGCGGTTGAAGGCGAAGGGAACGTTCCGGCCCTTGGCTGCCAGCGCGACCGCGGTGGCCGAGGCCAGCGTGATGCCCTTGTAGGCCGGGCCGAACAGCATGTCGAATTCGACGCCGGAATCGATCAGCGTCTGCGCATAGAAATCGGCCAGGCGGCCGAGGATGGCGCCGTCGTTGAACAGGCCGGCATTGAAGAAGTAGGGCGAAGTGCGGCCGGCCTTGGTGATGAATTCGCCGAAGCGCAGCACGCCCGCGTCGACCGAAAAGGCGATGAATTGCTGACGTAGATTTTCCAAGATGGGACCTTGGGGAAGGGGCTGTGAAAGAGGCCGCCATTCTAGCGCGATCCATCAGGCCTGCCGAGCCCATAAACCTTGGTGAACTCCTTGCGCCGCAATCGGTTATCCTGTCGCCCGCTCCATTTCCACTGATCTATCGATTCGCGATGCAAATCATTTCCGCCAACCTCAACGGCATCCGTTCCGCCTCCCGCAAGGGTTTCTTCAGCTGGCTCGAAGCCCAGAACGCCGACTTCGTCTGCGTGCAGGAATTGAAGGCCCAGTCCGCCGACATGACCGAGGAATTCCTCGCGCCCTGCGGCTACACCGGTCATTTTCACTACGCCGAGAAAAAGGGTTATTCCGGCGTCGGCGTCTACAGCCGACTGCAGCCGGACGCGGTGCGCATCGGCTTCGGCAATCCCGAGTTCGACAGCGAAGGCCGCTATGTGCAATGCGATTACGGCAATCTGTCGGTGATCTCGGTGTATTGCCCGTCCGGTTCCTCCAGCGAGGAACGACAGTTGGCCAAGTTCCGCTTCATGGAAGTGTTCCTGCCGCACCTGGTGGAACTGGCTGCCTGCGGCCGCGAGATTGTGATCTGCGGCGACTGGAACATCGCGCATCGCGAGATCGATTTGAAGAACTGGAAGAGCAATCAGAAGAATTCCGGCTTTCTGCCGGAAGAGCGGGCCTGGCTGTCGCGGGTCTTCGACGAAGCTGGCTGGCGCGATGTGTACCGGCTGCTGCATCCGGATACGACCGGCGACGCCTATACCTGGTGGAGCAACCGCGGCCAGGCCTGGGCCAAGAACGTCGGCTGGCGCATCGATTACCACATCGCCACCGCCGGCATCGCGGCCAAGGCGAAGATGGCATCGATCTACAAGGAAGCACGCTTCTCGGATCATGCGCCGTTGATCATTCATTACGATCACGCGCATTCCTGAGTGCCGTCGGCGTTCGCTTGTAGGGCCTGCTCCGCCCACGCGGTCTTCAGTCAATCAACGTTGAACCGCGTGGGCTGCGCCCACCCTACACAACCCGCAACATCAATCTCACCCGCCGCGCCGCAGCTTTCTGCCGCTGGCGATATGCCAGACCAGGAGCGCCGGCAGCGCCAGTCCGATGATCCAGTGCGTCGTCGACCAGACCACGCGACTTTCCTCGCCGGCCAGGTACCACAGGCCATAACCGCTCAGCGTCAGCGCCGCCAGCGACACCAGCAGCGACCATCCCTGCGCCAGGTTGCGTCCGGCCCGCACCGCGCGCCGGATATGGCTGTTCAGCATGCTGCCGACGAAGAACAGCATCGCCAGCACCGCGGCGCCGTGCAGCTTCATCGACCAGGGTTCGAGCGGATGGATGGTCTCGCCGAATTCGCCGGCGCGGCGCAGGAAGAAATGCGCAATGAGCCAGGCGATGCCGGAGACCACCAGCAGCAGCGTCACGCCATACAGCGAGCGCCGGTGCCAGCGCTCCATGCGCAGGTTCACATGCGGATGCTCGTGCCGGCGTTTCATGCGGCCACCACGAAGGCGCTGGCTGCATGCGCGGCCAGCAAGGGATGTTCGGCATTGCCGCTGGCGGCGACCACCTTGGTCAAGGCATCGGCCAGCATGCAGCGGCTCGCCGCAACAGACACGCTGCCGCCCGACAGCAAAGGCTTGCCGCTGGCGCCATGCACCAGCGCGCTGGTGGCCTGGCCGCGCGTCGTTCTGCCGGAAAAGTAGATCGCCGACGTGGCGAGCGCGCCGTCGCGCAATTGCGTCGAGAAGGCTGGCATCTGCGGACGCTGCGCATCGCGCAGCAGCACCGGCCAGTCGATGTCGCCGAAGCCACGCATGTCGCCGCCGGCATTGACGCAGCCGGCGCGCACGCCATGCGCGCGCAGCGCTTCGGTCGCCGCGTCGACCGCATAACCCTTGGCGATGCCGCCAAGATCGATCCAGGCCGGCGCGAGCTTCTTCACCCGGCAGCCGTCGATGACGAGCGGCAGAGTGCCGGCGCGCCAGTCGGGCGCATTGCGGGCGTCGGGTGCGGGCAGATAGTCCCACTCCACCAGCAGCGGCGCACAGAACGGATTGAACAGGCCGCCGCTGTCGGCGCACAGCGCGAGAGCCGCTTCCAGCACTTCTGCCGTGCGCGCATCGACGAGGATTTGCTCGTCCACTTCGGCGCGATTGATGCGCGAGACATCGCTGTGGGCGTCATGAAAACTCATCAACCGATGAACATCGGCAATGACGGTGAAGGCGGCGCGCATGGCTGGCTCGCACGAGTCACCGTCCGCGATCGTGATGTCGACCACGGTGCCGAGCCAGGGCTGCGCGCGCCGCATCATTTCTTCAGCGCCACCTGCGCCAGCGCGGCGATGCGGCGCACGCCGTCGGTTACATGCTGCGACGACAGCGTCGCGCCGCTGATGTTGGCGATGTTGTCGCCGACCGTGACCTTGTCGGCCGCGGTCTTGCCGACGAATTGACGGCGCCAGTTGGCGTTGCGGATCTCGAAGCCATGGCTTTCGCGATAGGTCAGGATTTCCACATCCTTGATGCTGGCATCCGGCGCCAGCCCGACCGCATACGAAATCAGCTCGAACTTGCCGACCACATCGTCCAGCACCATGTGGCCGAGCAGCTTGTCGCCCTGCCAGGCCGAGACGATGCGCCAGTTCGCCGAGCGCGCCGGCAGACCGGCCAGCGTTTCGATCGCGCGCATCTGATCAGGCGTCAGTTGCAGGCTGGCGTCCTTGAAGGCGGTGGCCTCGGGGAAGATCACCGCCTGCGCCTGCTGCGCCGTGAGGTATTGCGCGGCGAAGGCAGGGCTGACTGCCAGCGTGGCAGCGATCGCGGTCCATTGCAGGGTTTTCATGTCGATATCGGTTTTAGAAGGAGAAGCCTACGCCAAGGTCGACGCGGTCGCGGCTCTTGTCCTCGGCGAATTTCTGGTAATCGGCCTTGAGCACAACGCCGTCGCCGATGCGCAGATTCGCGCCGACGGTGACCACGCGCTCATCCGGCAGCGTGGCTACACCCAGGCCGGCGGGCATGGCCGCGTAGGTCTTGGCGGTGTTGAAGCGCTCGTAGCGCGCGAACGGGAACAGCGTGTAATCGCCGTGCTGCCACAAACGATACGCCGCCTGGCCATACCAGCCGTAGAAGGACGAAGGCACCGGCGTCGGATTGCCGGCGAAGGTCAGGTTCAGTGCCTCGGTATCGCTGATGGTGCCGCGCGCATACAGCGCGGACAGATCCCAGCGGCCCGGGTTGTAGCGCGCATGCAGATCCCACAGCGTGACGCGCGCATTGTTGGCCGCGAAGCCGGCGGTGGCATGGCCGGCGGTGCCGGTAAATACCGAGCCGCCCACGAGCAGCCCCGGCACGCCGCGCCAGTTGGCCGCGCCATACACCGCGAGATTACGGGCGCGCGCCAGCTGGCCTTCCTGGTGGATGCTGCCCAGCGGCGATTCGCGGCCTTCGTTGGAAGTGGAATCCCACTTGTTCAGGTCGAAGCCGGTGGTCAGGCCGCCTTCGAGCGTCAGGCCGTTATCCAGCGTCCTGCTCACACCCACGCCGGCTTCTCGCCAGGTCGTCGGGATGATCGCGGTTTCGACGAAGTTGCGCTCCACGCCGTAGTAAGCGGTCGGTTCATGGTTCTGATTCAACAGACCCGCCGGCACCAGGAACAGGCCGGCCTTGCCGCGCAGACCGAGGCCGAATTCGCGCTCGACATAGACCTGCTCGACCGCGGCTTCGCCCTGGTCGCTGGCCGAGGCAATCGCATGCTCCCATTCGAGTTCGGCCACGACCTTGGTGCGCTCGTCGAAGCGATGCTCGAAGCCGAGCACTGTGCGGCGCACATCGGCCTGCGCCTCGCTGGCATTGCGCGTCGGACGGTTGTAATTGATTTCGCCGTAGGCGGAGAACACCGTCTGCGGTCGCTGTGGCGCGCTGTCGGTGGCGGCATAGGTGCTGCCGGCCGGCGATGCCGGGCTGGTGACGACGGCGGTCGGCGCGGCCTGGCTGGCGCCGGGCGGCACCGGCACCGGCTGCGCGGCCAATGCCGGCGTGGTCGACGGCGCAGCTGCAGGTGCTGCCGCCTGCTGGCGCTGTTCCACCGCCTCGGTCTTCTGCTTCGTTGCGGCCAGCTCGGCCTTGACCCGTTCCAGTTCGGCGGCGAGCGCGTCGATGCGCTTGATCAGCGCGGCTTCGTCGGCATGGGCGGCGGGAGCGATGGCGAGCGAGCAGAGCAGCGCCTGGGCCAGCAGGGTTTTTTTCATGGTGTCGTTATTGTGTAAAGAGCGGAAAGGGGATCAGGGCCGGTAGCCGTCGTTCAGGGTGTTGAGAAAGGCGATCAGATCGTCGATCTCGGCCTCTGACAAGGCCGGCGCCATGCCGGGCTTGCGGTTGTACGGCGCTTCGCTGGTGTTGACGTTGCCGCGCAGTTCAGGCGGCAGATCGTTGAATTTGTCCACGCTGCCGTTGGCGGCCAGCGGATACCACTCCTCGGGATTGGTGTCGCGGCGCACGTAGAAGCGCAGCGCGTCGCGCAGCGTATGGAAGGCGCCGTTGTGGAAGAAGGCGCGGCGCGTGGCGACGTTGCGCAGCGTCGGCACCTTGAAGGCGCCGCACAGGTCCTGGCGCGCCGTCAGGTCGGTGCGGTCCGGGCCGCACAGGCCGAAGTCGAAATACGCAGCATCGGCGGTGGCGGGAATGGCGGCGTTGCGCGGCACGCCGAGGTTGTCGTAGGTGAAATCGGTGAACAGCGGCGACGAGCCGTCCGCGCCCTTCGCGCTCGGATGGCAGGCGGCGCAATTGCCCTTGGCCGGATTGTTGAACAGCGCCAGGCCGCGCAGTTCGGCGTCGGAGAGCTGCGCCCGGCCGGCCAGGAAGGCGTCGTACTTGGCATCGAAGGGATGGAAAGCCGGATCTTCCTTCTCGAACTGCTGCAGCGCGAAGGTGGCGCGGTCGAAGGCGGCGTCGGCGTCGTCGAAGATGGCCGCGCCGAAGACGGTGCGGAATTCCTCGGCGTATGCAGTGCGCTTGAGCTTGTCGATAACATCGGCCTTGCTGGCATTGGCCATTTCATGCGGTGCCAGGAAAGGGCGCTGCGCCTGCACTGCCAGCGTCTGCGCGCGGCCGTCGTGGTTGAAGCCGCCGGTGGGCGTGCCGTCGGCGGCGAAGAAGAAGGCGGGCGTGCTGTTCAGGTAGCGCAGCGAAGGCGAGGCGCGAAAGCCGGGCGTGGTCATGTCCGGGCCGCCGAGCTGCACCGACAGATCGTTCGGCGCGGCATGCGCGCTGGCCGGATCGTGGCAGCTCGCGCAGGATTGCCGGCCGCTGGCCGACAGCGACGCATCGCTGAAGATCTTCTGGCCGAGTTGCGCGGGCTGGCTCAGCGCCACGCTCGTCTGCGCCGTAGTGGCGCTTGGCGTCGTTGCCGCATCGGAAGAAGTCTTGGCCGTCACCGTGGAGTCCGAACCGCCACCGCCGCCACAGCCTGCAAGCAGGAAAGGCAGGGAAAGCGCAAACGCGCGCAAGGCATGGACGGTGACGCCGACAGAGCGGCGAGTGAGCATGGTGCTGGACATGTGTGATGGGGCAGGGGCAGCGGCGGCCACGCGCTGTTACCGACGGACTCGTTGGCCAGATACACACGGCGGCCGCGCGCGCTGATGGCTGGGTACGAATCTAAATGAGAACGATTATATTTTGCATCGCAAGCGATGGCAATTAACTTCTTGCTCGCGTGCAGCACGGCGCGGTGTTTGCGCCGCATGTCGACTGGAAAGGAGAGTATTGATCAGGAGGGGCCGGAGAGGACCGGCCGGCGCATGGCGCGCCGGCGGCATCGGATGCCACGCCGCAGCGTGGATCAGCGTGCGGATTTTGCGCTGTGGTGTGTGGCAGCCGTCTTGCCGGGCGGCGGCGCCACCGGCTTTTCGCCTGCTTGAGCCAGCAGGGTGTTGCAGGCGGCGTCTTCGTCGCGGTCCGGCTGGGTCAATGCGGCCAGGCCAGCCAGCGGCGCGGCGATTGCGCCCAGGGCCACCGCCGCGCCGGCGCGCAGTGCCAGCACGCCCTTGTTCACGCCGACGTCCGGGTCCTTGAAGGTGCCGCGCACATACAGCGGCGAGCGCAGGGTGATGAAGCGCAGGCCCTTGCTCTTGGGGCGGATGTCGAGGTCCATCGTTTCCTTGGCCAGATTGACGTTGCCGTCGACGTTGACGATCGCATCCTCGGTGTCGAGCAGGAAGACTTTCGGCGTGAGCACGCCATTCTTCGCATCCAGATCGGCCGCCATGCAGTTGAGCTTGACTTGCTTGTCGCCGAAGAGCTTGACGGTGACGGCGCGTGCCACGTTCAGGCCGATCGCTTCCATGATGAATTCGCTGACCGTGCCCTGGCTGATGAGCGCCTTGACTTCGCCGTTCGCCGACGCGGCCAGCGCGGCGAAGGAATTGCCGGTCGCGGACAATTGCGCGTCGCCCTGGATCTTGCCGACGCTGGCATGCATCGATTCGACTTTCGGGAACAGTTCCTTGATGCGGATGCTCCGCGCCGACACCTTCATGCGCGCCTTGGCCGGATCGCTGCCGCCATTGATGTTGAGCTCGGTGGTAAGCCTGCCGCCGGCGATGCCGAAGTCCAGCGGCGCCAGCGCCAGCACGCCGTTGTCCATGCGCACATGGGTGCGCAGGTTGTCCAGCGGCAGCCGGTCGCCATGGATGATTTCCTTGCCGCTGAAGGTGACGTCCGCATCCATCTTGCCCCAGCGGTCGGTATTGAAAGGCGCCACCGGCAGCACCTTGTTGGGCGGCTGCTTCGGCTCGCCCGGCTTCTGCTTCTTGTCGCCGCTGCCGACCAGCACTTCCAGGTCGCGGATATCGAGCCGGTTCGATACCACTTCGCCATGCAGCAGCGGTCGCGGCTGCTTCTGCTCATAGGCCAGCGTGCCGCCGATGTCGCTCGATCCGACCCGGCCCTTGAAGTTTTCATAGCGCAGGTTCAGATTGCCGCGGCCCAGGGTGCCGACCAGGCGGCCCTCGGTCGAGAACTTCGGCGTGCGCGGCAGCAGCACACCGGAAATCGGGAACAGGTCGGCCATGCTGGCGCCATGGATGTTGACCTTCACATCGACCGCGCTCGGATGCGACGGATCGGTCAGCGTGCCATCCGCGGTGATCACGGTCTCGCCAACCTCGACCTCCGCCTTCACCGGATACTTCACGCCCTGCGCCTGCAGCGACAGCAGCTCGCCGGTCTGCGCTTTTCCTGTGATCTTCTCGCCGTTGAAGCTGCCGGCCAGTTTCCACGACACGCTGTTGTCCTCGTTGGTATCGATGCGTATGCGCATGTCGGCCTTCTTGCCGGCGTCGACATAGCGGATCGTGCCGCGCGTGATCGCCAGGTCATGCAGCTCGAACTTCCATCCGGACTGCCCCTTCGGGCTTTCCTTGTCATCCTTCTTTGCGAAATTCCAGTTGGTGCGGCCTTTCTTGTCTTCCTCGAGCGCGAGGTTCGGCTCGGTCATGATCAGCGACGACACGCTGACCGTCTTCTTCAGCAGCGCCAGCGGATTGATGTTGAAGTCGACCTGCGCGATGCGCGCCATGTCGGGGCCGGTGGTGGCCCAGTCCGGATTGCCGAGTTCGATGTCCTTGGCGCGCAGATGCGGCCACGGCACGAAGCGGCGCCAGCCTTTTTCCTGAGGCGGCCGCTCCCAGCTCAGCGACAGATCGCCATTGATTGCAAAGCTGCGGCCGGTGGCGTCACTGACCTTTTCCGACAGCCACGGCCTGGCGCGGTTGAGGTCGACGAAGGACAGCAGTGCGAGCGTCAATGCCAGCAGGCAGACGATGCCGCCCAGGGTATAGCCAATGATTTTGAAAGCCTTGTTCATGCAGATGGGACTGCATTCTTTTCAACGGGTTCGCATTAATGCGGGAGGCATTAATTGTGGTCAATTCCATGGGCGGAAACGGATCGCCCTTGGGAAAGTCCGGGCAAGCAAGCCCGGTTCGATCCCTTATCCCGATGATTGAGCGTCTTCGGTGCATCAGGGAAAACTGCTTTTCCCTGATGCATGCACTTGGCGCGCTCGCTTTCGTGTCCGTCGCGGTAGCACTACCGCCTCAGCCGCAATCCTCTTCACGAAATTCCATCGGCCGGCCTTCGCCGCGCGACTCTTCCTGGCGCCGCAATTCGACGCGCCGGATCTTGCCCGAGATGGTCTTGGGCAGTTCGGCGAATTCGATGCGGCGGATGCGCTTGTAGGGCGCAAGCTTTTCACGCACGAAACGGAAGATCGAGGCCGCGGTTGCGCGGTCGGGCGCATGGCCCTGGCGCAGCGTCAGATACGCTTTGGGCACCGACAGCCGCAGCGCATCCGGGCTCGGCACCACCGCCGCTTCCAGTACCGCTTCGTGCTCGATCATCACGCTTTCCAGTTCGAACGGGCTGATGCGGTAATCCGAGGACTTGAACACATCGTCATTGCGGCCGACGTAGAAGTAGTAGCCGTCGGCATCACGCTGCGCGATGTCGCCGGTGTGATAGCGGCCCTCGCGCATCGCATCCGCGGTCTTGGCTTCGTCGCCGGCATAGCCGAGCATCAGGCCCTGCGGCGGCGGATCGAGCGCGATGCACACCTCGCCTTCGTCGGCATCCTTGCCGTCATGGTCGGCAAGCAGGATGCGATAGCCCGGCAGCGGCCGTCCCATCGAGCCGGGCTTCACCGGCTGGCCCGGCGTGTTGCCGATCTGCGCGGTGGTCTCGGTCTGGCCATAGCCGTCGCGGATGGTGATGCCCCAGGCGCGCCGCACCTGCTCGATCACTTCCGGATTCAGCGGCTCGCCCGCGCCGACCAGTTCGCGCAGTGCGGTCTTCCAGGCCGGCAGGTCTTCCTGGATCAGCATGCGCCACACTGTCGGCGGCGCGCACAGCGACGTCACCTTGCAGCCGGCAATCACGTCCAGCACATGCCGCGCCGAGAAGCGCGCGTAGTTGTAGACGAAGACGGTGGCGCCGGCATTCCAGGGCGCGAAGAAGCAGCTCCATGCATGCTTGGCCCAGCCGGGCGAGCTGATGTTCCAGTGCACGTCGCCATGCATCAGGCCGATCCAGTACATCGTCGACAGATGCCCGACCGGATAGCTCTGATGGCTGTGCAGCACCAGCTTCGGCCGCGAGGTGGTGCCCGAGGTGAAGTACAGCAGCAGCGGATCGGTGGCCAGCGTCTCGCCATCCGGCGTGAAAGCTTCATCGGCCGCGGCGCCGTCTTCGAGCGCGTGCCAGCCGTCGATGCGCCCGCCCACGCTGATGCGGGTGAAGCCGTCGAGCGATGTGAACTTGCCGGCCTCGGAAGACTGCGCCACCACGTGCCGGATCTCGCCACGGGTGATGCGGTCGGCCAGATCGTCGGTGGTAACGAGCATCGTGGTCGGCACCATCACCGCGCCGAGCTTGATCAGCGTCAGCATCAATTCCCACAGCTCGACGCGGTTCGGCAGCATCAGCATCACCCGGTCGCCGCGGCCCACGCCGAGCGCGCGCAAGTGATTGGCCATGCGATCCGAGCGCCGCGCCATTTCGGCATACGAGATCTTCTGCTCGCTGCCGTCGTCCTCCACCACCCACAGCGCCGGCGTGTCGTTGCCGCGCGCCTGGTGATCGAAGAAGTCCAGCGCCCAGTTGAAGCGGTCCAGCCGCGGCGCCGTGAAACCCGCACGGGCGGCGTCGTAGTCCGTGCGGTGGCGTTGCAGGAAATCGCGTGCGTCAAGGAATGCCTGGTTCATGCTCATGTGTCACCTTGCCTCAGAGATGCGCATAAGGAGCCCGGCAGTCATACAGGCAAAAAGGCCGGGCCGCTGGAGGGAGACCTCGCGCGCAGGCATTGCTGTCGGCCTGCGCGTCGGCGGTCCCGTCATTCTGGCACAGCCTTGACGGCGCTCGCCTGCAGGAGCGCAAGTCGGGGTGTATCATCCCGGTTCCGCCGTTGCCCACCTTCCGAAGCGACTCCCCATGAGCGACAAACCGTATTACGAAAAGCACGTGTTTTTCTGCACGAATCACCGCGACGAAGGCCGCCCCTGCTGCGCCGATACCGGCGCGGTCGATGCGCATGCCTATGCCAAGGGACGCATCAAGGAGCTGAAGCTGTCCGGCCAGGGCAAGATCCGCGTCAACAAGGCCGGCTGCCTGGACCGCTGCGAGGAAGGCCCGGTGATCGTCATTTATCCGCAAGGCACCTGGTACACCTATGTCGACACCAGCGACATCGATGAAATCATCGAGTCCGACCTGGTCAACGGCAAGGTGGTCGACAGGCTGAAGATCTGAACCTGATGAACGTCCATACCCAACGCTTCACCATCGCCGGCGGCGCCGGCGACATGGAATGCGCGCTCGATCTGCCCGACGCGTCGCAATTTCCAACCCCGCGCGGCATCGCCCTGGTCGCGCATCCGCATCCGCTGTACGGCGGCACGATGGACAACAAG
Source organism: Noviherbaspirillum pedocola (assembly GCF_016632335.1). Classification (GTDB taxonomy): domain Bacteria; phylum Pseudomonadota; class Gammaproteobacteria; order Burkholderiales; family Burkholderiaceae_D; genus Noviherbaspirillum_A; species Noviherbaspirillum_A pedocola. Next base: position 202,651 of record NZ_JAEPBG010000007.1, on the reverse strand, counting down.
GTGGCGCAGACGCTGGCACGCGCCTTTGTCGCGCTCGGCTATGTCACCGCGCGCTGCAATTTCCGCGGCGTCGGCAAGTCCGCCGGCACCTATGACGAAGGCCGCGGCGAGACCGACGACATGGCGCTGCTGCTGGCGCACATGCAGCAGCAGTATCCGGGCCTGCCGGTGGCGCTGTCCGGCTTTTCCTTCGGCAGCTTCGTGCAGGCGCAGTTGTGCAAGCGGCTCGAAGAACAGGGCCAGGCGCCCGAGCGCCTGGTGCTGGTCGGCGCGGCCGCCGGCAAATGGGCCATGCCGACGATACCGGCCGACACCATCCTGATCCATGGCGAGCATGACGACACCATCCCGCTGGCCGACGTGCTCGACTGGGCGCGGCCGCAGGATGTGCCGGTGACAGTGATTCCCGGGTCGGATCATTTCTTCCATCGCAAGCTGCATCACATCAAGAATCTCGTCGTTGCCCTGTGGTCGCGCTGAAGCGGTTTTTCCCGCTTGAGCCAACGCTATAATCGGCTTCCCTCATAGCGCGCGCCATCCCGGCGCGCGTTCGCATTCCGCCGGTGATTCGATGAAAAGACCAGTCGCGGCGTTTGCCGCTTTTCTTTTGTCCCTGTCGCTTGTTTCCGTCGCCGTTGCGCAAAGCCTGCCGGCGCCGGCGATTGCCGCCAAGTCCTGGCTGCTGCTCGATGCCGGAAGCGGCCAGGTGCTTGCCGCGCAGGATCCGGCGCGGCGCATCGAGCCGGCGTCGCTGGCCAAGATCATGACCACCTACCTGGTGTTCCAGGCGCTGCAGGACAAGCGCATCACGATGGAGCAGAGCGTCACCGTATCGACGCGTGCCTGGAAGACCGCATCGGACGGATCGAAGATGTTCATCGACCCGAAGACGCCGGTGACGATCAAGGACTTGCTGTATGGCCTGATCGTGTCCTCCGGCAACGACGCCGCGGTGGCCCTGGCCGAAGCGGTATCGGGCAGCGAAGACACTTTCGTTGCGCAGATGAACAAGGCCGCGCAGGACATGGGCCTGAAGAACACCCGCTTCGCCAATGCCCACGGCTTGCCCAGCGCGGAAAACTATTCCACCGCGCAGGACCTGGCGCTGCTCACCGATCGCCTGGTCAACGACTTTCCCGAGTACTACAAGATCTTCGCGGTGAAGAGCTATACCTACAACCGCATCACGCAGCAGAACCGCAACCGTCTGCTGTGGCTGGATCCGTCGGTCGATGGCGTCAAGACCGGCCATACCCAGGCCGCCGGCTATTGCCTGATCGCTTCGGCCCGGCGTCCCAATGGCAAGAGCGGCGAGCGCCGGTTGATCTCGGTCGTCATCGGCGCGACCTCGGACTCGGTGCGCTCGCAGGAAAGCCAGAAGCTGCTGAACTGGGGCTTCCTCAATTTCGACACGGTCAAGCTGTATGCGAAGGGGCAGCCGGTGCTGACGCCGCCGGTGTGGAAGGGTTCGCAGAGCGAGGTCAAGCTCGGATTCGATCACGATGTGTATGTGACCGTGCCCAAGGGCGCGGCCGAGCGTATCAAACCGGTGGTGGAGCGTCGTGAACCGCTGGTCGCGCCGATTCCGGAGCATATGCGGGTCGGCACGATGAAGCTGATGGATGAAGGCAAGACCATCGCCGAGGTGCCGCTGGTGACGCTGGAGCCGGTGTCGCAAGCCACCATCTTCGGCCGTGCGTGGGATTCGCTGCGGTTGTGGATCAAGTAGGTAGGGCCTGCTGCGCCCACGCGTCTGGTGGGTCGGAGAGACGCGTGGGTTGCACCCACTCTACGGAAACAAATAGCGCAGCCCGAGCGTGATGCTGCGCATCTTGTGTTCTGGCTGCGCGACCATGCCGGCGAACGCGCCGTTCCTTGTGAGCGGCGCGTCATCGCTGCGCGGCACGCGCATCCAATCGAAGTCCGCATGCAATTGCCACTGTTTGCCGATGCGCCATGCCGTTCCCAGCCGTGCGCCGACGGCGGAGCGGGTATCGAATTCGGCGTCGTCATACAAACCCGAGAAACGCACCCCCAATCGCTCCGGCCGTGCCAGCACCAACGCCGCGCTCGCGGACCAGGGCGACGAGGCATTGTGCCGCTCACCCCATTCCAATCCGAGCAGTAAACGCTGCGATCGGGTCAGCTCGTTCAGGCCGGCCGCATTCGCTGTGCCGCGGATGTCGCGCCGCCAGCGCTGCCATTCCAGCGCGGCGAAGGCGGACCAGGCGTCGGCAAACGCATAGGCCAGCTTGCTGCGCAGTTGCAGCAGGCCGGTACCGGTGGAGGAAGACGCTGGTGCGCCGAACTGCGTCTGGCCACGGTAACTGATGTCGCCGCCATGCCATTCGGCTTCGGCCGACCAGGCCCAGGCGCCGGTGAGATAGGTGGTGCGTGCTTCGACACCCGGCATCCAGCCCTGCTCGCGCACGATGCGTCGGCCCGAGGGCGCATATTCGTCGACGGTGAACTGGCGCTCGGCAATGCCGAGCGCATGCTTCCATTCGGCGTGGACGGGCAGGGCGGATGCAAGGGCACATGTGGCAAGGAAGAGGCGAGCGAGCACGCTGTAGCGCAATGTCGGGCAGGAAAGCGTCATGGATGGCTTGTCTGGATGAGGGAAGGAATTGCGGCGCGCCGATAGCATGATGGCGATTCGTCCATTGCTGTGGGCGTGGAAACGATGAGTAACGTCAGGGCGCATAGCATTGCCTTTGCGCTGTTTGAACCCATGCCGAATCGGCATCGGCGGCATCGCATCGCTATGCAACAATGGCGCCTTTCCACTTCTTCCCGGACAACGACGTGTACGACGCAAACGATCCCCTGGTCTATCTAAATGGCGAAATGACTGCGCTTTCCGAAGCGAAGATCCCGGTGCTCGACCGCGGTTTCATCTTCGGCGACGGCGTGTATGAAGTGATCCCCATCTATGGCCGGCGCATGTTCCGCGCCAAGCAGCACATGGCGCGGCTGTTTCGCAGCTTGGACGCGATCGCCATACCGAATCCGCATGAGCTCGATGCATGGATGCGGCTGATCGCGCAGGTCGTCGATGCGCATCCGGCCGAGGACCAGATGGTGTATTTGCAAGTCACCCGCGGCGTGGCCAAGCGCGGCCATGCGTTTCCGAAGGAGGTGAAGCCGACGGTGTTCATCATGACCAATCCGCTGGTGCTGCCGAGCGCCGAAGTGCGCGAGCGCGGCATTGCCTGCGTATCCATGGATGACAAGCGCTGGCTGCATTGCGAAATCAAATCGGTGTCGCTGCTGGGCAATGTGCTGGCCGCGCAATACGCCGCCGAGAGCGGCGCGACCGAGACGATACAGTTCCGCGATGGCTTCCTCACCGAAGGCTCGTCGTCCAACGTGTGGATCGCGAAGAACGGCGTGCTGGCCGGCCCGCCGAAGGACAACCTGATCCTCGAAGGCATACGCTACGGCCTGATCGAAGAGCTGTGCGCGCAATGCGGCATCGAGCTGCAGGCGCGGCGCATTGCGCGCGAGGAAGTCTTCGCCGCCGATGAGGTGATGCTGACCTCGGCCACGAAGGAAATCGTTCCGGTGAGCAGCCTGGACGGCAAGCCCATTGGAAACGGCGCGCCCGGCCCCATCTATCGCACATTGCACGAGGCTTACCAGGCGGCGAAAGCGGCCGCTTGAGAGGCCGATTTCAAGGAGCCGAGATGGACCAGCAAACCGATACCCTGATCGAATACCCGAGCGATTTCCCGATCAAGATCATGGGCGCGATGCATGACAGCTTCGCGCAGACCATCGTCGAGGTCGTCACGCAGCATGACCCGGAATTCCATGCCGGCCGCATGGACATGCGCCCGTCCAGCAAGGGCAATTACCTGTCGCTGACGGCGACGGTGCGCGCCACCAGCCGCGAGCAGCTCGACAACCTGTATCGGGCGCTGTCCTCGCATCCGATGGTCAAGGTCGTGCTGTAAGGCCAGTGTCATCGATGTCATCGACGCAGGAAGCGCCTCTTCTCATCGACCGTGGCCTCGAAGCCTATACCGACAGCTTCGAGGCCATGCGCGCCTACACCGATGCCCGCAATGAAGCTACGCCGGACCAGGTGTGGATGGTGGAGCATCCGCCGGTCTACACGCTGGGCCTGGCGGCCGATCCGTCTCATGTGCTCGACGCCCACGGCATCCCGGTGATCCAGACCGACCGCGGCGGCGAGGTCACCTACCACGGTCCCGGCCAGGCCGTTATCTACCTGCTGATGGATCTGCGCCGCGCGCGCCGCGAAGCCGCAGCCGCGCGGCTTTACGCCCGCGAATTCGTGCACAACATCGAGTCGGCGGTGCTCGATACGCTGGCGGCGTATAATCTCGCCGGCGAGCGCCGGCCCGGCGCACCGGGCATCTACATCGCGGAAGGCCAATGGCGTGGCGCCAAGATCGCCGCGCTGGGCCTGAAGATCCGCGGCAATGGCTGCACCTATCATGGCGTCTCGCTCAACGTGGCGATGGACCTCGCTCCCTTTGGATGGATCAATCCCTGCGGCTACGCCGGCATGGCCACCGTGGACATGCGCACTCTTGGCGTGACTGCTCCCCTGGAGGAAGTGCGGCAACTGCTGGCCCATCGCTTGATAGACCGACTGAAAGGATAGTTGCGCGCAACCCGCGCACCGACACCATGGCAATCAACCCGCTTGAAACCGCTGCACCGTCCATCGACCCGACCGTGAAGCAGAAAGGCGCCGGCAAAACCGCGCGCATCCCGATCAAGATCGTGCCGGCCGAACGCCTGGCCAAGCCCGACTGGATCCGCGTCAAGGCCGCCTCTCCCACGACCCGCTTTTACGAAATCAAGGACATCCTTCGCGCCAACAAACTCGTCACCGTTTGCGAGGAAGCGTCCTGCCCCAACATCGGCGAATGCTTCGGCAAGGGCACCGCGACCTTCATGATCATGGGCGACAAGTGCACCCGGCGCTGCCCGTTCTGCGACGTCGGCCACGGCCGCCCGGACCCGCTCGATCCGAACGAGCCGGAAAACCTGGCCAAGACCATTGCCGCGCTGAAGCTTTCCTACGTGGTGATCACCTCGGTGGACCGCGACGATCTGCGCGACGGCGGCGCCGGGCATTTCGTGTCCTGCATCGAGCGGGTGCGCGAGCTGTCGCCGGCTACCCGCATCGAGATCCTGACGCCGGACTTCCGCGGTCGCATGGACCGGGCGCTGGAAATTTTGAAAGCCGCGCCGCCGGACGTGATGAACCACAATCTGGAGACCGTGCCGCGCCTGTACAAGGAAGCGCGTCCCGGCTCGGACTATGCGTATTCGCTGAACCTACTGAAGCGCTTCAAGGAACTGCATCCGGAAGTGCCGACCAAGTCCGGCATCATGGTCGGCCTGGGCGAGACCGACGAGGAAATCCTCCAGGTGATGCGCGACCTGCGTGAACACAATGTCGACATGCTCACCATCGGCCAGTACCTGATGCCGTCGGGCGACCATCTGCCGGTGCGCCGCTATGTGCATCCGGACACTTTCAAGATGTTCGAGGAAGAGGCCTACAAGATGGGCTTCGTGCATGCGGCAGTCGGCGCGATGGTACGCAGCTCGTATCACGCCGACGTGCAGGCGCATGGCGCCGGCGTGGTGTGAAGCGCTTTCCGTAATGAAAAAATCCCGGCTGCGCGCCGGGATTTTTGTTTGCGGGCCTGAAATCGTTCAGGCCGACAGCGCCTTCTCCAGCAGCTTGTGCAGCTGCGCGAACTCCGGTTCGCCGACATAGCGCTTGATGATGTTGCCCTGCTTGTCGATGACGTAAGTCGTCGGGGTGAGCTTCACGTCGCCGAAGGACTTGGCCAGTTCGCCGCTGCTGTCGAGCGCAATCTTGAACGGCAGGCTGCGCGTCTTCGCATAGTTCAGCACATAGTTCGGCGGATCGTAGCTCATCGCCACCGCGACGTATTCCAGGCCCTGGCTCTTGTACTTGTCATAGGTGCGGACCATGTCCGGCATTTCCTTGACGCAGGTGGCGCAGGAGGTGGCCCAGAAATTGACCATCACGACCTTGCCGCGCAGGCTTTCCGACGTGAATTTCTGTCCATCGAGGCCAGTGAAGGTCACATTCGGCGCGGGTTGTTTCGCATTCAGCGAGTACCAGCCGAAGGCCGCAACGACGGCGACGATTACGGCGGCCAGCAGTTTGACGGGGAGGCGGCTAGCGTTTGACATATTGGGAAGAATGAAAGAAGTGGGCGGTCAGCGACTAAATGCAGGCTCATTATAGTCGCGCCACCTGCAAAAGCAGCGACCCGGCATCAAGCCGGGCCGCTGATTGCCACGCTGTACTACGGTTTGCAGATCAGAACTCTTCCCAATCGCCTGCCGCAGTCGGTTCGGTACGCGATGCCGGCAGCGCGGCGCCGCGCTTCGGTGCAAGCGCCGTTTTCGATGACGATGCGGCTGGCGCAATGCGCATTGACGTGCCTGCCTTCGGCGCAAGCGTGGCCGCATTGGCAGCCGGCGCACGCGCATCCAGGCGGAAAATATCGACGGCATGTCCAAGGCTGGCAGCCTGTTCGCGCATCGCATTCGCCGCGGCTGCCGCTTCTTCCACCAGCGCCGCGTTCTGCTGCGTGACCGCATCCATTTGCGTGACTGCGCCATTGATCTGCTCGATGCCGGCGCGCTGTTCTTCGCTGGCGGCCGAGATCTCGCTGATGATGTCGTTGACGCGACGCACGCTTTCCACCACTTCGGTCATCGTCGCGCCGGCCTGGTCAACCAGGCGGCTGCCGGTATCAACCTTACCGACCGAATCGTCGATCAGGCCCTTGATTTCCCTGGCGGCTGCGGCCGAGCGCTGCGCCAGGCTGCGGACCTCGGAAGCCACCACTGCAAAGCCGCGTCCCTGCTCGCCGGCACGTGCGGCTTCCACCGCGGCATTGAGCGCCAGGATATTGGTCTGAAAGGCGATGCCATCGATGACGCCGATGATGTCGACGATCTTCTTCGAAGACTCGTTGATCGAGCCCATCGTCGTTACGACTTCGGCGACCACCGCACCGCCGCGGGCCGCGGTATCCGATGCATTCGCCGCCAGCTGGCTGGCCTGACGGGCATTGTCGGCATTCTGCTTTACCGTCGAGGTCATTTCCTCCATCGAGGAAGCGGTTTCTTCCAGCGACGAGGCTTGCTGCTCGGTGCGCGCGGACAGGTCCATGTTGCCGCTGGCGATCTCGCTTGATGCGGTCGAAATCGCGTCGGTGCCGCTGCGCACTTCGGTGACGATGCGCACGAGCGCTTCATTCATTTCCATCAGCGCGCCAATCAGCTCGCCGGTTTCATCCTTCGATTGCGCGCTCAGCCTGCTGGTGAGGTCTCCCTGTGCGACTCGGCGCGCCAGGCCGACGGCCTGCTGCAAGGGGCGGGTGATATTGCGCGCAATCCAGATGGCCATCAGGATGGCCATCATGGCGGTGATCGCGCCGCCGATGATCAGGATATTGCCGGTGGAGGACTGCAGGGCGGCGGCATCACGGCTGCGGGTTTCCATCAACGACTTTTCGTCAGCGCCGATTTGCGCCAGCAACGCGCGCATCGCATCCATGTCAGCCTTGCCCTTGCCGGCGCGCTCGAAATTGATGACCTGATCGAGATCGTCATTGCCTTCCAGCGCCTTGCGCCGGGCAGCGATCACCGGGTCCAGCGCGCTCGACACCCAGTGCTGCTGGTTGGCTTCGAGTTCCTTGAGCCGTTGCTGCTGCTTCGCGTTATCGGCGGTCAGCGACTTGGCCTTTTGCAGATGCGCGGCGAATTCAGTCTTGCCGGCATTGAACGGCTCCAGGGAGGTGTCCTTGCCGGTCAGCGCAAAGCCGCGTTCTCCGGTTTCGATGTTGACCAGCGCGGTGAGCAGGCCGTCGACCTCCTGCAGCACTTCATAGGTATGCACATTCCAGCCATTGGCCGTGCCAAGCCGGGCGAAATTCACGTAGGCAGTTGCGACCAGCGCAACCAGCATCGCAATGACGATGCCAAAGCTCAGGTACAGGCGTGTGCCGATTTTCCAATCCGAAAGTTTCATGGTGTCTCATGTCTGTTTGGCGAGATTGCAATCGTTCCGGCGCGCAACGTGCGTCGCAGCGCTGGAACATCATGAAATGGGAAAGAGATGGTGACCGGGTTACGCCGACGCTTCGGAGAAGCGTATGGGCAATCGCGGAGAGAAAGCGGGTTTCCTGTCCGCTTACCGCCATGTCTGGAAAGCGTTTCCCATTCCAGTCATGGCGATATTACTTTAATTTACACAGGGAAATATTTCTTTTGGTAAATAATCAACGACACGATGTGTGCCGCCAGCAACAAAATTGCATTTCCAGCGAGAAGCCGCACGGTCGCACACCTTAAGGCCGGATATAGACGTAGCCCTCACGCGCTTGCAGTCTTGCCAGTTCGGCTACGCCGGCCGGTACGAGTGTAGTCTGCGGCAGCAGGTCCGAGCGTGGCACGCCGTGCGCCTGCAAGGTGTTGTTGCAGACGCGGAATTCGACGCCTTCTGCCGCCAGCGCCCGGACCGCAGGTTCGAACGGCCGTCCCTCGCGGTCGGTGGCGCCCTGCAGCAGGAAGCGTATGCCTTCGCCAAGCGCGACAACGACGATCTTCGACTCCGGCGCCGCGCGCAGATGGTTGCGGATGCTGGCCAGTCCGCGAGATGCCTGGTCGATGCCATCGGCCATGTGATAGACGACCTTGATCCGGTCCTCGGCATGCGCCGCGCCAAGGAAGGAGAGCGCCAGCAGCAGGAAAAGGAAGACGCGTCGCATGGATAGTCCTCGAAAAAGCGCCGGCACACACGTGCCGGCGCACAAAGAGGGAAACGGATCAGCGGGCGGAGGAGGTCTGCGCCGGCGGATTGCTCATCGGTGATGCTTCGCTCGGATCAATGTATTCGAACACCTTCACCACCTGCGCCACGCCCGAGACGCCGCGCGCGATTTCAGTGGCCCGGTTGCCTTCGAACTGGGTGACGCGACCCATCAGATAAACGATGCCGCGCTCGGTGGTTACCTTGAAGTTGTTGGCCGAGATGTCGCGCGCATCGATCAGCGAGGCCTTCACCTTGCCGGTGATGAGCGTATCGTTCGAGCGCGATGTGAGGCTGGATGCTCCCGCTATGGCAAGCTCATTGACCACGCCTTGCACGCCCTCGATATCCATCACCTGGCGCTCGACTTCGGCCTTGGTCGCGTCATCCGGCACCTCGCCGGTCAACAGCACGCGGCGGTTGTAGCTGGTCACATCGACGTGGCCGGCGCCGCCGGGCATGTTGGAAATGCGGTTGGTGGCCTTCAGCTCGATGGACTTGTCTTCGGTCTGGGCGCCCAGAGTGCGGCGATCGGTAGCGGCCATCGTGCCGACCACCGCGCCGCCCATCGCCAGGCCGATACAGCCCGACAGTGACAGCGTCATTGCGCCAAGGGCCGCGGCAAGCGCCAGCGGCCGCAGCGCGCTGCGCAAAGTCGAAGTGCGCTTATTCATCGCCTTCCTCCCCGAACAGCGCCACATCGATGCCGTCGCACAGGCAATGGATGGTCAAGGCATGGACTTCCTGGATGCGCGCGGTGCGGTCGTGCGGCACGCAGATATGGACATCGGTCTCGGAAAGCAGCTCGGCGATGACGCCGCCGCCCTTGCCGGTCAGCGCGACGATGCGCATGTCGCGTTCGAGCGCGGCTTCGATCGCCGCCACGACGTTGGCGGAATTGCCCGAAGTCGACAGCGCCAGCAGCACATCGCCGGACTGGCCGAAGGCCTGCACCTGCTTGGAAAAGACGTCGCGGAAGCTGTAGTCGTTGCCGACCGCGGTGAGGATGGAGGTGTCGGTGGTCAATGCCAGCGCCGGCAGCGGCAGGCGCTCGCGCTCGAAGCGGCCGACGAGTTCGGCGGCGAAATGCTGGCAGTCGGCGGCGGATCCGCCATTGCCGCAGGCAAGAATCTTGTTGCCATTCGACAGCGCCAGGAACATGAGTTCCACCGCCTGGGAGATCGGCTGGGCAAGCTGCTCGGCAGCCTGCATCTTGAGTTCCGCGCTTTGCCGGAACTGGGTCTGGATACGTTCGTTGATCATGGTCGGGCGATTATATATGGGTGAGAGCTTGCATTTGCCGCTGCGCGCGGAAGCGGTTCAGGCCTCGATGGCATTCCTGATCCAGGACACGGCGTCGCCGTCGATGGCCACCACGTCGAAACGGCAGGCTGGCGGCATGCGGTAACGCTGCAGATAGGTTTGCGCGGCGATGGTCAGCCGCGCGCGCTTGCCGGCGTCGATGCTGGCCGCCGCGCCGCCGAAACGCGCGCTGGCGCGCCGGCGCACCTCGACGAAGACCAGCGTTTCGGCATCGCGCATGATCAGGTCGATTTCACCGCCGCGGCAGCGGAAATTGCGTTCCGCCAGCGCCAGGCCCTGTCGCGACAGATAGGCCAGCGCCGCATCCTCGGCCGCAGCGCCGATGACCTGGCGCGCGGTGGCATGCGGTGGCATCGTCATCGCGCTCCCGCCAGCGGCGCGGCGGCGCCGTCCTGGAACACCGCCTGCGATTCGACGCGGGCAAACCGCGAAGCGCCACCGCCGAAGCGAATGCGCAGCCGGCCGGTGACGCCGTCGAGTTCGAAGCTATCCCGCCCCTGGGCGACCTGGCGCGCCACGCGGTAAGCGTCGATGCCGAGCGCATACAGCCGCTCGAGATCGCCACCACGCCCGGTGCCGGTCGCATACCTGGCCACCGCCGGCGCATCGGGTTGCACCATCCACGGCAGGTCGATGAAGCGCACGCCATCCATGCTCGGCTGGCGCGTCGCCGCGGCCCAGCCGGCGACCGAGTAGGGATTGAGTTGCGACGTGCCGTAGATGGCGATGTCCTGGCCGAGCGCTTCGCGCAGCTGCCTGGCCTGCACCGCGTCCAGCGCAGCGAACACCAGGCCGGGATTGCTGGCGCGTATCCGGTCGATCAATTGCAGCAGCGCCGACGGGCTCAGGTTGCCTTCGCTGGCCGAGAGTTCCACGCTGTCCGCTCCCAGGCCCTGGGCCTGCCAGGCCGCCTGGAATGCCCGCGCCGCGCGGCGTTGCCAGGCGGTCGTGGTCGATACCACCAGCGCCTGCTCGCCGGGATATTCGATCGATGCCCAGCCCGCCGCCTGGCGCGCTTCGTCTTCCACCGACAGGCCGATGGTAAGCAGCTGCGGCAGCGCCGCGCCGACGGCATCGGCCTGGGTCAGCGCGATCGTGGGCCGCGCGACCTGCCCGCTTGCGGCAATGGCCGCCGCGCCGCTGCGCGACAGCGGGCCGACGACGATGTCATGGTCCTGCACCGCCACGCGATACGCATCGACGACCTGCTGCGGCGCGTCGCCGCTTTCCACCACCGTCAGGCTGATGTTGGGATCGTGTTCCTTTTCATAGGAAGCCAGAAAGCCGTCGCGCACCGCGGCTGCGGCGGTGCCGAGCGATGGCGAATTCAGCGGCAGCAGCAACGCGATGCGCGCCGCGCCAGTCACCGGCGCGCCGCCTTGCGCGCCCGCGGAAGGGTAAGAAGGAATGGAAGAGCCCGGAGAGGGAGCCACATCCGGCATCGGCACTTCTTCGGTTTCCGGCTGTTCGAGGCCGCCGGGCATCAGGGTGATATCGTTCTGGGCCAGCATGAGGGGAGCCGCGCTTGTGTTTGCCGGCGCTGTTACGCACAATCCCGCGAACGCCGCCATCGCCACCGCCAGCAAACCGCTCTTCATTTTTCGGCACAGCATCTGGACTCCCAATGACACAACACGCATTCAGCCTTGCCCCCACCATGCTGCAGGAGCTCGTTTCCCAGAGTTATCCGGCCCACGCATTATATGTGCTGGCTACGCCGATCGGAAACGCGGCCGACATCACGCTGCGTGCGCTGCAGTTGCTGGCCATGGCCGACGCGGTGGCCTGCGAAGACACCCGCAACACCGCGCAACTGCTCTCGCGTTACGGCATACAGCAGCAGCTCATCGCCACGCATCAGCACAACGAGCGCGAAGCGGCCGAGCGCATCATCGCGCGGCTGGCCGCGGGTGAGCGCATCGTGCTGGTGTCCGACGCCGGCACGCCGGCGGTGTCCGACCCCGGCGCGCGTGTGGTGGATGCCGCGCTCGAAGCGGGCATGCGCGTGATCCCGGTGCCGGGCGCATCGGCCGCGGTGACGGCCCTGTCGGCGTCCGGACTGGTGAACGATCACTTTCATTTCCACGGCTTTCTGCCGGCCAAGGCGAAAGCGCGCGACAGCGAACTGGCGCGCCTGTCGCGGCTCGATGCGACGCTGGTGCTGTATGAAGCGCCGCACCGCATCGTCGAGACGGTGGATGCCTTGCTGCGCGTTTTCGGCCCCGCGCGCCGCATCGTGTTCGCGCGCGAGTTGACCAAGCTGTTCGAGCAGATGCATCGCTGCGCGCTGGCCGATGCGCCGGCCTGGCTGGCCGCGGATGCGAACCGTCAGCGCGGTGAGTTCGTGTTGCTCATCGAAGGCATGCCGGCGCGCGCCGACGAAGGCGAGGACACGCTTGATGCCGAGCGCATCCTCGGCCTCCTGCTCGAGGAATGCCCGGTGAAAAGCGCCGCGGCGCTGGCGGCGAAGATCACCGGCTTGAAGAAGAATGCGCTGTACGAGATGGCCTTGCGGAGGAAGGCGGAGCGGGACGAGAAAGGCTGATCGGCTGCAGCGATGGAGGCAATGCGTAGGGTGGGCGCAGCCCACGCGGTCCACGGTATGCGGCCAAACGCGTGGGTTGCACACACCCCACGAAAGCTGCGCTGCATTCCGCGGTGAACGCTCAACGCTGCACGATGACCGGCATTGCGCCGCCCAGCTGCAGGCGCCGTGCCGCGCTTTCGGCTTCGGCACGGCTGGCATAGGGGCCGCCGAAGACGCGGTACAGACCATTGGTCTGCGCCATGTCCACCGATGGCAGGCCCGACTGCGCATAGCGTTGTTGCACCGCCTGCGCATTCTCGGGCCGGGAGAAGGCGCCGAGCTGCAGATAGAAACCCGCTGTTGCGGCTGGTGTTGCTGCTGTAGCCGGCGCTGGCGCCATGGTCGGCGCCACCGGTTGCGGCGCCGGCGCTTCGCTGACCATCGCCTGCGGCGTCGGCACCGCTTCAGTCATCACCGCGGGTGTGTCGGGCGCGATCACACCGCTGGCGCCGCTGACGTTGGCGCTGCCCGCATCGCTCTGCGGCGCCGCGATCTGCGCGGCGGACGCAGCCACCGGCACCATCGCGGCGGACGGCACGACACCGCTCGAAGCAAGCTGCACGCCATTGCCATTGCCATTGCCATTGCCATTGCCATTGCCATTGCCATTGCCATTGCCATTGCCATTGCCATTGCCATTGCCATTGCGTCGCGCCGCTTCCATCGACCGGATCTCATCCGGCAGGATGCGCTCGACCTGCAGATTGGCGCTGCCGCTGCCGAGATAGCCGAGCTTGTAAGCCGCGGTGTAGGACAGATCGATGATGCGGTCCGAGTGAAAGGGGCCGCGATCATTGACCTTCACGATCACGCGGTTGCCGTTGGCCAGATTGGTGACCCGCACATACGAAGGAATCGGCAGCGTCGGATGCGCCGCCGTCATCCCGAACATGTCGTAGGGCGCGCCGGATGACGTGCGCTGGCCATGAAACTTGCGGCCGTACCAGCTGCCGCGGCCGCGCTGCACCAGCGGCCGGTCGTCCATGATCGGCGTGTAAGTCTTGCCGAACACCACGTAGGGCTGGTTCGCCTTGCTGCGCAGGTAGGGCTCGATCTTTGGCTCGGCATCGGGAATGGCGAGCAGGTTTTCCGGAATCACATCAGCCGGGCCATCGTCCTGGTAATAGCCGCCGCGTCCCGAACCCGCGCGCGGCAGCGCGGGCGCGTTCGGATTGCGCTGCCGACTCGATGCCGCGTCGGCGCCGCGTTCCGGGCTCTTCGGCACGCTGCCGCAACCGGCGATGATCAAGGTCGCCCCGGCCAGAAGCGCCGCGCAGGCTTGTCGGCTCAGCGTTGCCGCGATTGCCATCGTTCGCGATTTGTCATCCATGGATGTTCTTCCTTCTTGTCATGGCGCGCCGCGCCGGCGCTCTCGTTCGCGTGATCAGGTCTGCACCAGCTTGCGATGCCGCTGAATGCTCATCAGGATGCCCGCGCCCAAGCCCAGCGTCACCAACGCGGTGCCGCCATAGCTGATGAAGGGCAGGGGCACGCCGACCACCGGCAGAATGCCGCTCACCATGCCCATGTTGACGAAGGCATAGGTGAAGAAGATCAGCGTGATCGCGCCGGCCAAGAGGCGCGAGAAAAAGGTCGGCGCATTCGCGGCGATGATCATGCCGCGGCCGATCAGCAACAGGAACAGCACCAGCAGTATGCAATTGCCGATCAGGCCGAATTCTTCGGAAAACACCGCGAAGATGAAGTCGGTGGTGCGTTCAGGAATGAATTCGAGATGGGCCTGGGTGCCATGCAGCCAGCCCTTGCCGGCCACGCCGCCGGAGCCGATCGCGATCGTCGACTGGATGATGTGAAAGCCTTTGCCGAGCGGGTCGGCCGACGGATCGATCAGCGTCATGACGCGCGCGCGCTGATAATCATGCAGCAGCGACCACACCACCGGCAGGCTCGCGCCGCCGGCCACAGCCAGGCCAACCAGTACCTTCCACGACAGGCCGGCCAAAAAGATGACATAGAAGCCGGCCGCGCCGACCAGGATCGCGGTGCCCAGATCCGGCTGCTTGGCGATCAGGCCCACCGGAATTAGCAGCAGCACCGCCGCAACTGCGAACTCCTTCCAGCGCAGCATGCCCTGGCGCTTCTGGAAGAACCAGGCCAGCATCAGCGGCATGGCGATCTTCATGATCTCGGACGGCTGGATCACCACGCCGACATTGAGCCAGCGCCGCGCGCCCTTCTTGATCATGCCGAAGGCCGCCACCGCCACCAGCAGCGCCACGCCCACGGTGTAGATCGGCACCGCGAAGCGCATCAGCGTCTGCGGTGGCACATTCGCGAAGATCCACATGATGGCGAAGGACACCAGCACATTGCGCATCTGGTCCTCGACGCGGCCGGGGAAATCGATGCCCGCCGAGTACAGCGTGATGAGTCCCGTGGAGACGATCAGGAACACGATCAGGGTCAGTTGCGCATCGAACACCAGCAGATGCGGCTTGATGATTTGCCAGATGGAGCGTTTTTCGGTGAGTCGCATGGTGGGTCTTATTCCTGATTGCCCTGGCTTTCGCCGCCAGCCTTGGGGCCGCCTTCGGAATCCTGTTCGGCGCGCATCGCCGCCACCGCATGGGTGTCGGCGTCGGCATCGTCTCTGGCCAGGATCGCATCCTTGGCCGCGGGGGCGTCGCCAGCCGGCGCATTGCGCTTGCCGAGCAGGTAGTAGTCGAGCGCGGCGCGGGCGATCGGCGCGGCCGCGGTGGCGCCCCAGCCGCCGTTCTCCACGATCAGCGCCAGCGCAATCTTCGGCTGCTCGGCCGGCGCGAAAGCGATGTACAGCGCATGGTCGCGATGGCGTTCGTCGATGCGGTTGGCATTGTATTTCTCGTTCTTCTTGATCGACACCACCTGCGCGGTGCCGGTCTTGCCGCCGGACAGATAGGCCGCGCCGGCGAAGACCTTGGCCGCCGTGCCTTCGCGGGTCACGCCGACCATGGCGTTCTTGATCACGTCGATGTTCTTCTGCTGCAGCGGGATGCGGAAGCTTTCCTTGGGCACCGTCGCCGTGCGCGCGCGGGTGCCGCCATCCTCGACGATCTTCACCAGGTGCGGCTTCATCACCACGCCATTGTTGGCCAGCGTAGCCACCGCGTGCGCGAGCTGCAGCGGCGTGAACGAGTTGTAACCTTGGCCGATGCCCAGCGAAATCGTTTCGCCGGCATACCACTTCTGCTGCGCCGGCTTCTTGTACGCATTGCGCTTCCACTGCATGGATGGCAGCACGCCCGCCTTCTCATGATCGAGGTCGATGCCGGTCAGGCGGCCGAAGCCGAAGGGCTGCATGAAGTCGTGCATCGTGTCCACGCCCATGTCATTGGCCAGCATGTAGTAGTAGGTGTCGCAGGACTGCACGATCGAGCGGAACATGTCGACGGTGCCGTGGCCGCCTTCCTTGTCGTCGCGGAACTTGTGATTGCCGAAGTTGAAGTAGCCGGGGTCGGCGATGGCCTGGTTCGGCGTGCGCTTGCCCAGTTCAAGCGCGGCCAGCGCCATGAAGGGCTTGTAGGTCGAGCCGGGCGGATAGGTGCCCGAAAGCGGCCGGTTCACCAGCGGTTTGTCCGGCGAGGTGTTCAGCTCGTCCCAACTCTGCTGGTCGATGCCTTCGACGAACAGGTTCGGGTCGAAGTTCGGCATCGACACATAGGCCAGGATGTCGCCGGTCGAAGGCTCGATCGCGATCAGCGCGCCGCGCTGGTTGCCGAAGGCTTGCTCGACCACCTTCTGCAATTCGATGTCGATGGACAGGATCAGGTTCGAGCCGGGCGTGGCCGGCGTGCGCGACAGCGTGCGCACCGCGCGGCCGCTGGCCGAGACTTCCACTTCCTCGTAGCCGGTAACGCCGTGCAACTGCTTCTCGTAGCTCTTCTCCAGGCCTTCCTTGCCGATGTAGGTGGTGCCGTTGTAGTTGGCCGCGTCTTCCATTTCATCGATGCGCTCGGCATCGCGCTGGCTGACCCGGCCGATGTAACCGATCACATGCGAGGCCACCGTGCCCAGCGGGTACTGGCGGAACAGCCGCGCCTGGATGTCCACGCCCGGAAAGCGGAAGCGCTGCGCGGTGAAGTGCGCAACTTCTTCGTCGGAGAGGCGGGTGCGGATCGGCAGGCTTTCGAAGTTCTTCGATTCCTCGAGCTGGCGGCGAAAGCGCCGGCGATCCTTGAGCTGGATGTCGACTACCTTGGACAGCTCATCGATCAGGCTGTCGAGGTCGCCGCGTATTTTCGACGGCGTGATTTCCAGCGTGTACGCGGCGAAATTGCGCGCCAGCACCACGCCCTTGCGGTCGACGATCAGGCCGCGGTTTGGCACCACCGGCACTACCGAAATGCGGTTTTCCTCGGCCTGGGCGGCGTAATGGTCGTGGCGATAAGCCTGCAGCCAGACGAAGCGCGCCGCCAGGAGGCCAAAGCAGATGAACACGAACATGCCCGCCACCGATAGCCTGAGCCGGAAGCGGTGCAGTTCCCTTTCGGTATTCTTGAATTCAGTCATGGACTTGCCCCGGCGCCTGGCATCTTTCAGATCGGGCGGGTGTCATCGCGGTCCACCGCGCGCCGCTGCGGCGCGAGCAGCATCCACGTCACCAGCGGCCACAGCGCAGCGCTGGATACGCTCTGCAGGAAATAGAACCAGCTCGGGAATTTGCCGCTGACCATCACCTGGATCAGCATCTGCACCGTCTGCATCAGGAACAGCAGCGGCAGCACATGCAGCGCCTGCGTCGCCGGACGGAACCACAGCAGGCGGCGGTGAATCATGATCGCGAAATACGACAGCAGCGTGTACGCCAGCGCGTTTTCGCCTAGCAGCGATGCTTCGTGCACATCCATCAGGATGCCCATCGTGAAGGCCAGGCCGATGCCGACCCGGCGCGGCTGATGCACGCTCCAGAAGATCAGCACCAGCGCGAGAAAGTCCGGCACGCCCATGATGTCGCCCCAGGGCAGCAGGTCGAGCAGGAAGGCGAGGATGAGCGTGGCGGCGATGAACAGCGGGTTCACCGGCAGCAGAATGTATTGCGGGCGGCTGCTCATGGCTTCGGTCCCGCACTGGCATGGGCTGGCGCGGCCCGTTTTTCGGTCGCATTCGCTGGGGCGCCTGAACGTGCAGGTGGGGCCGCGGAATCCGCTCTGGCAGCGGTTTTGACAGCGGCTTGCGGAGTGGCTTTGGCAGCGGCCGCGCTCTTTGCGGCATCCTTGTCGGCGCCCGGTTTGGCGTCACCGGCGCTGTCGCGTGCGCCTTCCGGCGGTGCGGCCTTCGCGCCGTCTTTCGCGGCATCCTTGGCCGCTTCCTTGCCCGGGTCCTTCATCTTCTTCTTCGACTTGTCCTTTTTTGGCTCTTCCTGCGGCATTGGCGGTGGCGGCTTCAATTCATTCAAGAGCACCAGGAATTGCTTGTTGCGGCTGATGCCGGCGGCCGGCTGGCAGACGATCTGGGCGAACGAGTCGCCCGACTTGTGCTCGACCGTGGTCACCGCCGCCACCGCGAGGCCGGCAGGAAACACGCCGTCGATGCCGGAAGTCACCAGCGCATCGCCCGGCTTGATGTCGGCATTGGCCGCGATGAAGCGCAGTTCCAGCACGCCGGACTGGCCGCGGCCGTAGGCCACGCTGCGCAGCCCGCTGCGCACCACCTGCACCGAGATCGCCTGGTCCTTGTCGGTCAACAGCGTCACTTCGGAGGTGTAGGGGAAGAGCCGCGTCACCTGGCCGACCACGCCGGCTTCGTCGATCACGGGCTGGCCGAGCGCCAGGCCGTGCGCCGAGCCGCGGTTCAGGACGATCTTGCGGGTGAACGGGTCGCGGGTGTCGTAGAGCATCTCGGCCATGATCGACTTCACCGGCACCCTGACGTCGGCCGACAGCAGCCGGCGCAGATGCGCATTTTCATTGGCCAGATAGCTGTTTTCCTGCAGCGACTGCGCATTGGCGACAGCGCGCCGGTGCAGCTCATCGTTTTCCCGCTGCAGCGAACCGATGGTGGTGAAGTAGCTGCCGACGGCAAACAGCGCATCGCGCGGCGCGAGCGCGGCCGCCTGCAGCGGATACAGCGCGGTGCCGACCACGCGGCGCACCATGGTCAGCGCATTCATGCGGGCGTCGACCACCAGCAGGCTGATTGCAATCAGCGAGAAGATGATCACCTTCGCGCGCGCCGATGCGCCCTGCTTGAAGAGTGGCGGAGGACTGTATTCCATTGCCGAGAGTTACCTGTGCCGGCCACATTGGCCGGACTCACATCGTAGAGAAGCCATGGACAGTGCGCATGGCTGGCGCGGCCGGGGGCGGCCGCGCAACAGCGAATTACTCGTAGGAGAAGATCGAGCCGAGCTTGTCCATGCGCTCCAGCGCCATGCCCGAGCCGCGCACCACGCAGGTCAGCGGATCTTCGGCGACGATGACGGGCAGGCCGGTTTCTTCCATCAGCAGGCGGTCGAGGTCGCGCAGCAGCGCGCCGCCGCCGGTGAGCATCATGCCCTTTTCGGCGATGTCGGCGCCGAGTTCCGGCGGCGTCTGTTCCAGCGCGTTCTTGACCGCCGAGACGATATTGTTCAGCGGATCGGTCAGCGCTTCGAGGATTTCGTTCGACGAAATCGTGAACGAGCGCGGAATGCCTTCGGACAGGTTGCGGCCCTTGACTTCGAGCTCCTTGACTTCCGAGCCCGGAAAGGCCGAACCGATTTCCTTCTTGATGGTTTCGGCAGTCTGCTCGCCGATCAGCATGCCGTAGTTGCGGCGGATGTAGTTGACGATGGCTTCGTCGAACTTGTCGCCGCCCACGCGCACCGAACCCTTGTAGACCATGCCGCCGAGCGAAATGATGCCGACTTCGGTAGTGCCGCCGCCGATGTCGACCACCATCGAGCCGGTGGCTTCGGACACCGGCAAACCGGCGCCGATCGCGGCGGCCATCGGCTCTTCGATCAGGAATACCTGCGATGCGCCGGCGCCGAGCGCCGATTCGCGGATCGCGCGGCGCTCGACCTGGGTGGAACCGCAGGGAACGCAGATGATGATGCGCGGGGAAGGCTTGAACAATTTGGTGTCGTGCACCATGCGGATGAACTGCTTCAGCATCTGCTCGGTGACGGTGAAGTCGGCGATCACGCCATCCTTCATCGGCCGGATCGCCTCGATGTTGCCGGGCACCTTGCCCAGCATCTGCTTGGCTTCCTTGCCGACCGCCTGGATGGTTTTCTTGCCGTTGGGGCCGCCCTGCTGGCGGATGGCGACGACCGAAGGCTCGTCGAGCACGATGCCCAGGCCGCGGACATAGATCAGCGTGTTTGCAGTACCGAGGTCAATGGCGAGGTCATTGGAAAAGTAGCTGCGTAGAAATCCAAACATGAATTCGTCCTGATGCGCGAGTGCGCTTCGCTTGAGAGTTAGTGGGGGGCCGCAGGAGGCGTTGCGGGAGGGATCCGCAGAATCAGCGCGACATTCTACCTTATAATTCGCGCTCAAATAGACGCGGAAACTCTGGAAAATCAATACCCCATTGCAAGTTTTGTCAGATTTTTTGTCGTCTAATCAATCATCTTGATCATTCCGTCAACTCACCCCAACGCGCCCTGACGGCGCGCTTTGACCATGTCCCTAGCCCTGTCCGACGTAAAACGATTGGCGCAGCTCGCGCAGCTGGATCTGAATGAAAACCAGGCGCAAAGCACCCTGGAAAAACTCAACGGCATCTTCGCTTTGGTGGAGCAGATGAAGGCGGTGGACACCTCCGGCGTCGAACCTTTGTCCCAACCGATCACCGCTTATGATGCGGATTTTTCGTTGCGTTTGCGCAACGATGAAGTTTCCGAACCGAATCGCCGCGACGATTACCAGGCTCCCGCACCCGCAGTGCAGGACGGCCTGTACCTCGTGCCCAAGGTCATCGAATAAGCCGTCATCGTCCATACCGAACTCATGCATACCAAGACCATCAAGGAATTGTCGGCGCTGCTGCGCGACAGGGAAGTTTCCGCAACCGAGCTGGCGCAGGGCTATCTCGAGCGCGCCCAGGCGAGCGACCTGAATGCCTACATCGATATCCAACCCGAACTGACACTGGCGCAGGCTGCCGAGGCGGATAAAAGGCTCGCCGCCGGCAATGCCGCCCCGCTCACCGGCATTCCGATCGCGCACAAGGACATCTTCGTCACCCGCGGCTGGCGCTCGACCGCCGGCTCGCGCATGCTGGAAAACTATGTCAGCCCCTTCGACGCGAGCGTCGTCGAAGCTTTCCAGGCGGCCGGCATGGTGACGCTGGGCAAGCTCAACTGCGATGAATTCGCGATGGGCTCGTCCAACGAGAATTCGTATTTCGGCCCGGCGAAGAATCCGTGGGATACGAGCGCCGTGCCCGGCGGCTCTTCCGGCGGCTCGGCGGTGGCGATTGCCGCCGGCCTGGCGCCGGCAGCCACTGCGACCGATACCGGCGGCTCGATTCGTCAGCCGGCCGCGTTCTGCGGCGTGACCGGTATCAAGCCGACGTATGGCCGGGTGTCGCGCTACGGCATGATCGCCTTCGCCTCGTCGCTCGACCAGGGCGGCCCGATAGCGCGCACCGCCGAGGATTGCGCGCTGCTGTTGAACGCCATGGCCGGCTTCGATCCGCGCGATTCCACCAGCGTCGAGCGCGATCGCGAGGATTACACCCGCGATCTGGAAAAGGATTTGAAGGGTCTGCGCATAGGCGTGCCCAAGGAATATTTCGGTCCCGGCCTGTCCGCCGACGTCGAAGCTGCAATTCGCGCGGCGCTTACCGAGTATGAAAAGCTCGGCGCAACGCTGGTCGAGATCTCGCTGCCAAAGACCGAGCTGTCGATTCCGGTGTACTACGTGATCGCGCCGGCCGAGGCGTCGTCCAATCTGTCGCGCTTCGACGGCGTGCGCTACGGCCACCGCGCCGCGCAATACACCGACCTGGCCGATATGTACCGCAAGACCCGCTCCGAGGGCTTCGGCGAGGAAGTCAAGCGCCGCATCCTGGTCGGCGCCTATGTGCTGTCGCACGGCTATTACGACGCCTATTACCTGCAGGCGCAGAAGATCCGCCGCCTGATCGCCGACGATTTCCGGCAGGCGTTCACGCAATGCGACGTCATCATGGGGCCGGTCGCACCAACCGTGGCCTGGGATTTGGGCGCGAAGGCCGACGACCCGGTCGCCAATTACCTGGCCGACATCTTCACCCTCGGCGCCAGCCTGGCCGGTTTGCCCGGCATGTCGATTCCCTGCGGCTTCGGCCAGGGCGAAAAGAATGGCAAGCGCCCGGTCGGCCTGCAATTGATCGGCAATTATTTCGGCGAAGCGAAACTGCTCAACATCGCGCACCAGTACCAGCGCGCGACCGACTGGCATTTGCGCCAGCCTGGGCAACAGTAAGAGAGCGAGGAAAACATGCAGTGGGAAGTCGTTATCGGTCTGGAGACGCATGCGCAGCTCACGACCCAATCGAAGATCTTTTCCGGCGCATCGACGCGCTTCGGCGCCGAACCGAACACGCAGGCTTGCCCGGTGGACCTGGCGCTGCCCGGCGTGCTGCCGGTGCTGAATCGTGGCGCGGTCGAGCGTGCGATTCAATTTGGCCTGGCCATCGGCGCGACGATTGCGCCGCGCTCGGTGTTCGCGCGCAAGAATTACTTTTACCCCGATCTGCCCAAGGGTTACCAGATCAGCCAGTATGAGATTCCGGTAGTGCAGGGCGGCACGCTCTCCTTCATCCTCGAGCGCGACGGCAAGCCCGAGATGCGCACCGTGCATCTGACCCGCGCCCATCTCGAGGAAGACGCCGGCAAGTCGCTGCACGAGGATTACCAGGGCATGACCGGCATCGATTTGAATCGCGCCGGCACGCCGCTTTTGGAAATCGTCACCGAGCCGGATATGCGCAGCGCCGCCGAGGCGGTGGCTTATGCGAAGGCGCTGCATGCGCTGGTGACCTGGCTGGGCGTGTGCGACGGCAACATGCAGGAAGGTTCGTTCCGCTGCGATGCGAACGTCTCGGTGCGCCCGGTCGGCCAGAAGGAATACGGCACCCGCTGCGAAATCAAGAACCTGAACTCGTTCCGCTTCCTGGAAGAGGCGATCAACATCGAAGTGCGCCGCCAGATCGAGCTGATTGAGGATGGCGGCCGCGTGGTGCAGGAAACCCGGCTGTACGACCCGGATCGCCGCGAAACCCGTTCGATGCGCAGCAAGGAAGATGCACAGGATTATCGCTATTTCCCGGACCCGGACCTGCCGCCGCTGGCGATTTCGCAAGCCTGGATCGACCGCGTAAAGGCCGACATGCCGGAACTGCCGGGCGCGATGCGCGAGCGCTTCGTCGCCGACTACGGTCTGCCCGAATACGACGCGATGGTGCTGACGCAGTCGAAGGCGATGGCGGCGTATTTTGAAGCCGCGGTGGCCGCCGCCGGCCGCGAGCAGGCCAAGGCGGCCGCGAACTGGCTCATGGGCGACGTCGCCTCGACGCTGAACCGCGAAGGCGTAGACATTGCCGAGGCGCCGGTGTCGGCAGAGCAGCTCGCGCTGCTGTTGAAGCGCATCGCCGACGGCACGATTTCCAACAAGATCGCCAAGGAAGTGTTCGGCGCGATGTGGGAAGCGAAGTCTGCATCGGCAAACCTGGCCGATGAAGTCATCGACGCCAAGGGCTTGAAGCAGATCTCGGATTCCGGCGCGCTGGAAAAGATCGTCGACGAGGTGCTGGCCGCGAACGCGAAATCGGTGGAGGAATTCCGCGCCGGCAAGGAAAAGGCGCTGAACGCGCTGATCGGCCAGGCGATGAAGGCTTCGCGCGGCAAGGCGAATCCGGGGCAGTTGACGGAGTTGCTGAAGCAGAAGCTGACCACGGCGTAAGGCGATTCTGCGGAAAAAACGTCTCGAACCCTGGCTTTCATGCGGTTACGTAAGGGCCGTTCCCTAACGCATGGAGGTCAGGATGTACCGCATCGCCGCCAACTTTGTCGAAAATGTAAGAAGCTTTTTCTCCACCCCGGGGCACGAGCAGGATGAGAGGGTAGGCAAGCTGGGCAATAGGCAGCTTGCAGCCAATGCTGTTCCCGCTCCCGCGCCCAAAGCAAGCCACCACTCCTCCCGAAACTGGTTCAACATGCTCAGCTTGCGGTTTCGCTTGCCGCAATCCCTTACACCATCAATGCCGAGAACACTGGTGCGATGGCGAGCCACAGCAGCATTCAAGGAAGCGCTCAATCACATCAAGGAAGCTGGTCCGCTAGGCAAGGCGCCTAGGGACTTCACCAAGGCGGTTAAAGCGTTTGCGCGCTTTCAAGCCTTGATTGTTGATGCGCCGGACAGGGAGCAAATGCTCGAGCAAATCATCACTGATGGTTTCAAGGGAAGAGACCTGCAGCAAAGAGCGGTGCTGCTCAGTGAGCTCCAGAAAGAAACCGGGTTTTACTCAGCGCTGCAACAGTCAATCCAAAAGGATGCGGATGGAAAGAATGCGCTGCCAATGTTTTGCGACGAGGTCGTCGAAATCGCCACGGAAATCCTTGCTTCCATGAGGAAATTTAAAGGTTGATTTGCTTTCGCCGCCGGTTCGACAAAGTAGCACAACCGAACCGGGCTTCCTTCGATCCCCGCTGACACTCCCCGCCAATTCCTTTACAATCCCCGGTTCGTCAAGGAGCGTTGCGACAGGATTCCCCATCCTGCCAGGCTTGACGGAACTTCCTGATTCAACCGCGCTCACGTTCACTTTTTCTTAATTCATTTTTCAAGGAAAGGAGGCGTGATGAGCGCCCTGCCACAAACTTCCCAGAACACTTCCCAGAACCAGCAAGATTTCGTCGTCGCCGATCTGTCCCTGGCCGATTGGGGCCACAAGGAAATCCGCATCGCCGAAACCGAAATGCCCGGCCTGATGGCAATCCGCGAGGAATATGCCGCCAGCCAGCCGTTGAAAGGCGCCCGCATCACCGGCTCGATCCACATGACGATCCAGACCGCGGTGCTGATCCAGACCCTGGAAGCGCTCGGCGCCAAGGTACGCTGGGCTTCCTGCAACATCTACTCGACCCAGGACCACGCCGCCGCCGCAATCGCCGACAACGGCACCCCGGTGTTCGCGTTCAAGGGCGAAACGCTGGACGACTACTGGGAATTCACGCACCGCATCTTCGAATGGCCGGACACCGCCGAGGGTCCGCAGTACGCCAACATGATCCTCGACGACGGCGGCGACGCCACCCTGCTGCTGCACCTCGGTACCCGCGCCGAGAAGGACGCGTCGGTGCTGGACAATCCGGGTTCCGAAGAGGAAATCTGCCTGTTCAACTCGATCAAGAAGCGCCTCGCGACCCAGCCGAACTGGTATTCCACCCGCCTGGCGCAGATCAAGGGCGTGACCGAGGAAACCACCACCGGCGTGCATCGCCTCTACCAGATGCACCGCGAGCTGAAGCTGGCCTTCCCGGCGATCAACGTCAACGACTCGGTCACCAAGTCCAAGTTCGACAACCTGTACGGCTGCCGCGAATCGCTGGTCGACGGCATCAAGCGCGCCACCGACGTGATGGTCGCCGGCAAGATCGCCGTGGTCGCCGGCTACGGCGACGTGGGCAAGGGTTCGGCCCAGGCGCTGCGCGCGCTGTCGGCGCAGGTGTGGGTCACCGAGATCGACCCGATCTGCGCGCTGCAGGCCGCGATGGAAGGCTACCGCGTCGTGACCATGGACTACGCCGCCGAGCATGGCGACATCTTCGTCACCGCGACCGGCAACTACCATGTGATCACCCACGAGCACATGAAGAAGATGAAAGACCAGGCCATCGTCTGCAACATCGGCCACTTCGACAATGAAATTGAAGTCGCCGCGCTGCGCCAGTACACCTGGGAAAACATCAAGCCGCAGGTGGATCACATCATCTTCCCGGACGGCAAGCGCATCATCCTGCTGGCCGAAGGTCGCCTGGTGAACCTGGGCTGCGGCACAGGCCATCCGTCCTACGTTATGAGCTCCTCGTTCGCGAACCAGACCATCGCCCAGATCGAGCTGTACACCAACACCGACAAGTACCCGGTCGGCGTGTACACGCTGCCGAAGCACCTGGATGAAAAGGTCGCCAGGCTGCAGCTGAAGAAGCTCAATGCGCAGCTGACCGAGCTGACCCAGGAGCAGGCCGCCTACATCGGCGTGCAGAAGGAAGGCCCGTTCAAGCCGGAGCATTACCGCTACTGAGTAGGGCAGGGGGCCGGGCGGCGTATCGCCCGCCTCCTGGGCACGGGGCGAAGATTCGCCCCGTTTTCCTGTTCGTCGTCCCTCAAGGAGGATGCATGCGCCTGCTGCTCGCCTGGATCATCAATGCCATCGCCCTGTTCCTGGTGCCTTACCTGCTGCGCTCGGTGTACATCCAGAGCATAGGAACGGCGCTCGTCGCCGCCGCTATCCTGGCGCTGGTCAACACCCTGATCCGGCCGATCCTGGTGGTGCTGACGCTGCCGGTGACCGTACTGACGCTGGGCCTGTTCATCTTCATCATCAACGGCCTGATGTTCTGGCTGGTGGCGAACCTGGTGGGCGGATTCGCGGTGGCCGGCTTTGGTTCGGCGATCTTGGGCGCGCTGATTTACAGCATCATCTCCTGGGGACTGTCTTCCCTGTTGCTGAGATAACCATGTCCGACAAGATTTACAGCATCGAACTTTTTCCGCCGAAGACGCCGGAAGGCGCGCAAAAGCTGCGCGCCACTCGCGCCAAGCTGGCGGAACTGCAGCCGCGCTATTTCTCGGTGACCTTCGGCGCCGGCGGATCTACCCAGGCCGGCACCCGTGACACCGTGTTCGAGATCAAGGCCGAAGGCCACGACGCCGCGCCGCACCTGTCCTGCATCGGCCGCGACCGCGATGAATTGCGCGCGATGCTGGCCGAGTACAAGGCGCACGATGTGCGGCGGGTGGTGGCGTTGCGCGGCGATCTGCCGAGCGGCTACGGCCGGCTGGAGGCGTCGTCCGGCGAATTTGTGTATGCGGAACAGCTGATCGCCTTCATTCGCCAGGAAACCGGCGACTGGTTCCACATCGAAGCCGCGGCCTATCCGGAAAGCCATCCGCAGGCGAAATCGCCGGAGGATGACCTGCGCCATTTCGTCAGCAAGGTGCGTGCCGGCGCGGATGCGGCGATCACCCAGTACTTCTACAACGCCGACGCGTATTTCCGTTTCGTCGACGATGCGAGAAAGCAGGGCGTGGACGTGCCCATCGTGGCCGGCATCATGCCGATCACGAATTACGCGCAGCTGGTGCGCTTCTCCGACATGTGCGGCGCCGAGATTCCACGCTGGATCCGGCTGAAGCTGGCGAGTTTTGGCGACGATGTCGAGTCGCTGAAGGCGTTTGGGCTGGATGTGGTGACGCAGTTGTGCGAACGCCTCCTGGCGGGCGGCGCGCCGGGCCTGCATTTCTATACTTTGAACCAGGCCGGTCCGACGACCGAGATCTGGCAGCGGCTGGGTTTGAGCGGCTGATTCTCCTCTTCATCAAGGATCGCGATATCTGCCGGATGTCGCGATCCCTTCCATTTCCTGCCTAAGTCCGGTTTTTTTATCCGGCCAGCCTTCAGGTCCGAGCGATTGCGAAATCGCGAACCATTTTTTCGACGCTGATACTCAAGGAAGCACTCTTCTCAGGACCAAGTCCGCTTCCCATCATGAGCTCATCCGTTATACAAGCAAGAAGCCAAATTCCTGCGCAATCCTTCGCCGATTCCATTGCGCCTGCATTGAACAATGAAGAGAGGCTTGGATTTATTGGAACGCGAACGCTCGTTCAGCAATCCGCGCCGCAACCCAGAGCGATTTTCAGGCCGAGTCGCTTGTCCTATATCCGCAGCTTTTTTGAAAGACATTTCGAAAATCTGACGACCTTGCGTACCGAAGCGCGTCGCTCCATGCATGAGAGACATGCAATAGCGGACCTGTCCCGTGACATTGGGGAAGTGATCCGATTCTTGATGGAGAAGCAGGGAAAGTTTGATCCAAAAAAGGATGCACGGCTTTGGAAAAAGCTGCAGCACAGTTTTGAGGCGGCATCAGCTTTGTGCGGCTATACAAGTGAAAAAGCAAAATTGTTTCCTGAAATATTGGCCAAACATTTTTCTGGTCTGAGTGCGGAGCAGGAGTTAAACGTCCGGAATGCGCTCACGAAGATAAAAAAGGACAATGAGCTTTTCTGTAGAAGTCATGGCGTCGTAGATCACCTTGAAAATGCAGTGAAAAGCTGTGTTGCTC
Organism: Noviherbaspirillum pedocola; assembly: GCF_016632335.1. GTDB lineage: Bacteria > Pseudomonadota > Gammaproteobacteria > Burkholderiales > Burkholderiaceae_D > Noviherbaspirillum_A > Noviherbaspirillum_A pedocola. The sequence goes on along the minus strand of NZ_JAEPBG010000007.1, from coordinate 174,634 downwards.
AATCCATGCGAAAACCGTTGGAATATCTTTTTAGTGCTGCATCGAATGGAGATGTGAATGGCGATCTTTTACAAGATGTCGTTATGGAGCTTAAGGTCCATGGTGGGTTTGATATCTCCTCTGAAATCAAACAGCAGTTCGATATACTTTGGAGTCAAGCAAGCGTAAAAGCAAAGTTTGCTTTGCTTGAAGCTAGCATTGGGAATGATACTGTTTTTGGTAAATGTGAATCTATGTTGGCTAGTACTCTTGGGATGAATCCGAGTAAGAAAAATTGGTGGGAAGAGGCCAGTCAACAGATCAAGCTGGATCTTTCGCGAAATCTTACTGAAAAGCTAAAAATGCGCCAGAAGCAGCGTGAAGCTGATTTCAATGCCAAATGCAAGCTCCCCGAGCGCCTTTACGATGATGAGCTGACGGAACTGATGAAGCTCGGCAAAGATGCTTACCCAAAATCCCCGTTCACCAAAAAACTAGCTGACGAATATAAAAAAAGAAGTCCAATACATGCGATAAAAAAACCTTTCATGCCTGACCATGCAGTGAGAAATGCGCTGCTATTCAGTTGCTCTGAGAATAGTTTTATGCGTATGTATGAAGGAATTTTCAAATTGAAGAGCTACGTCGGAAAACAACAATTAATGTTCCCGCAGTCCAGCCCATCCGAAATTCTTAAGAAATTATTTGATGGTTTTGACCCTATTGAAAAGATAAATTTGACGTCAGATGGCTGTGTTCGGCGTCTGATTACTCTTCGTGCTGCGTTGCTGAAAGAGGGAGGGGGACATAGTAATGAATTCGTCAAGTTGTTGAATTGCTTGTTCGAGGTGTTTGAGGTTGATATTGAAAGTACGTCTGCGCAAGAACAAATTTCTCCGATGGCGTTTAGAAAAGCCGAGAGAGTTTTTAAGTTTTTGAGCGGGAAGCAACTAAAAACAAAAGACAGTGGCGATGATGGAGTTAACCTGGACGATTTTGGGAAGTCTTGGTCTGCATCCATTCAACAAAGAGTCGGAGCGATAAAAAGCGCTCCGCTTGATGCCAGGAAAGTGGAGGATACGCATAAAGCGTTTGCTCAAGATGTGCCTCGGGATCTCAGTATATTTTTTGATGGGAAACCATTCTTGGGTTCCAGCGGTTACAGTCGTGAAGCCATGATAAGTCGCGCACACAAGAAAATATTGAATATCACCAAAAATAATTACGATCAGGCTGGATCGTTGATGATGATTTTGAATCAAGCCCCCAGCAATTCAATACAAGAGGTGTTTATACGCGAGCCGCTCCTCAAATTGTCTTCTGATAAATTGAAGAAGCCGGAATCGATGAGTGTCGCATCACCGGATGAATCTAGCTTGGTGCCGACGAAGTCGGATTTTGTTTTTAACCTTTCCCGCCTTGAAAATGGACAGGTTTCGGTGAAATTTGCAATGTGTAACGAGGAATTGAGTCAGGCGCTTGAAGTCATAGGTGGGGGGATATTCAACTTGGATAAAAATACTTCATCCTTCTTTCTCGAGGCGGAATTCCTGGTGGATGAAAGTGGTAATGTAAGTGCGCCTATATTGGGGGAATATGAGTTTTCGGGGCATATAACTGAGCGTGAGCCCGAAGTCGGTGGATATCACCGTTTGCGTAATGCAAGCGAAAAAAATAAGGGGCCGATAAAACAGGTCCAAACAATAGAAGATTAAATGAAGAAAAAGGTGAATGCCATGGATGTGATTTCTGATTTCGCCGCTTTAGCCAATTTGCCAAATTTCGCTCTGGATGAACGAGGCATGGCCCGTCTTCAACTTGATGGCGCGATGCTGATCGACTTCGAGCACGACCCTAATCAAAATGTTCTTCACCTTTATTCTTCGATTGGGCCAGCTCCCTTTGCCGGTGGAGAGACTGCTTTGCGATTATTGCTGGAGGCAAATCTCTTTCAAGACCGGAGTTTGGGTACGGCATTTGCACTTGACAGCGGAACTGGAGAGTTCATGGCGTGTGCGCGACTGGAACTGGAAACCTTGAACGGACAAAGACTTGTGACGCACGTTGAGAGAATGGCTGCAGCGGTGGAAAAAATTCGCGAAGAACTCGATGGACTAAGCCGTTCCTCCGACGGTTTTGCAGAGAACCGTCTGTCAGTTCTTGCAAATGGACTATTGCCTGGTTGAAGCGGATTTTATCGATGCTCAATCTATTCGAGACCATCTTCGGTAATCACCCAATCCATCGCCACATCATGCGCATCCTCCACAAACCCCGCCTCGCACAGCGCATAAGCGATCCCCGCCGTGCGAGGCGGGTTTAACAAAGAAGCCAGCGTCCGATCGTAATACCCCGCGCCATAACCCAGCCTGAAGCGTCGCGCATTAAAGCCGACACAGGGAAGCAGCAGCATTCCAGGTTCTACCAAACGACTTTGATTCGCCGGCACCGGAATTTTGTGCGCATCCCGTTCCAGCGCATCCCCCGGCCTCCATGCACAAAACAGCAGCGGCGCATTTTTCTCCTTCACCACCGGCAAGGCCAGTTCCACGCCACGCGCCGTTAAAGCCTCGTAAGCCGGCCGCAAGTCCGGCTCGGCCATGATCGGCCAGTAAATGCCCAGACTGCTCACCGGATTCGCCTCTAGCAAAGCCAGCAGCCGCTGACCGATCGCAAAGTCCTTTTCCGTGCGCTCTTCCATGCTTAAGCGCATGCGCGCATCCAGTAAAAATTTCCTTAATTCCGCTTTTGACAACATCCGATTTTTCCTGTGCCTGGGTGCAACAACCGCGGTTTTTCATGCATGGCGGCATGCTATTCTAGTCGGCCCCGAAGTTCGTTGAAAAAGAAGGCAAAAACCGATGTTCCCCCGCAAATGGAGCGCCGCATTCCTGGCCGCTTGTGCTTTCGCCTCGATTCCCGCCGCGCAGGCGCAGCCGCCGCGCAAGGCCGAGCTCTATGCCAGTGACGAGGATATGTTCGGCGCGCTGCGCGACGCCGCCCGCCGCGACGATGCGACCAAGGCGCTGGACCTGGCGTCGCGCCTGTCCAATTTCTCCATTCCTTCGTATATCGAGTACTACCGCCTGAAGCCGCAGCTGAAGCTCACGCCGCTGCCGACGGCCGCCATCCGCGATTTCCTCAAGCGCTACGACGGCACTGCGATCGCCGACCGGCTGCGTAATGACTGGCTACTCGAACTCGGTCGCGTGGGCGACTGGGAAACCTTCGACGAGCAGTATCCGCAATTCGCGCTCGATGACGACACCCAGGTCAAATGCTACGCGCTGATGTCCAAGCTCGACCGCGGCCAGAATGTCTCCGCCGAGGCGCGCGCGCTGCTGGTCTCGCCGAATCAGTACGGCGACGCCTGCCCGGCACTGGTGCTGGCGCTGGTCGAGCGCGGCCAGTTCAGCGCCGACGATGCCTGGTACCAGGTGCGATTGGCGGCGGAATCGAATCAGCTCGGCGCGGCGCGCAAGCTGTCGCTGGCCACCGATGCGCCGGAAGGCTTGGTCGCGCAGGCGCTGGACAAGCCGGCGGCGATTTTCGCGCGCAGCGCAAGCGGTCCACGCGCCGTGCATGAAGCCTTCCTGCTCGCGGTCGGCCGGGTTGCGCGCAACGATATCGACGCGGCCGGCGCGGCGCTGCTCGGCGGCTCGTCGTACCTGTCACCGCAGGAAGTGGCAATCGGCTGGTCGGCAATCGCGCTGCAATCGGCCAAGTCGCTGCAGCCGGTGGCGCTCGAATACTGGAAAAAGGCGGCCGGCGCGCCGCTGTCGCCGGAAGGCTATCAATGGTGGGTGCGCAGTGCGCTGCGCGCCGGTGATTGGACGATGGTGCGCACCGGCATCGAGGCGATGCCGGCCGCATTGAAGAAAGATCCGGCATGGACCTACTGGCTCGGCCGCGCCCTCAAGGCACAAGGCGACAAGACCGGCGCCGAGGAAAAATTCCAGAGCATCGCCAAGCAGACCAATTTCTACGGCCAGCTCGCGCTGGAAGAACTCGGCCAGAAGATCACGATCCCGCCGCGCGCGGTGGCGCCTACCGACGAGGAAGTCGCCGTGATGGCGCAGAACGCCGGATTCCGGCGCGCGATGCAGTTTTTCGACATGAACATGCGCTTCGAAGGCTATCGCGAATGGAACTGGGAATTGCGCCGGATGAACGAGCGCCAGCATCTGGCCGCGGCCGAATTCGCGCGGCAGAACAATCTGCTCGACCGCATGGTCAATACCTCTGACCGCACCAAGATCGAGGTGGACTTCACGCAGCGCTTCCCGGCGCCGTTCAACGACATCATGCATAGCAACACGCAAATGCTCGGCCTGGACCGAGCCTGGGTGTATGGCCTGATCCGCCAGGAATCGCGTTTCGTGATGGCGGCGCGTTCGCATGTCGGCGCCTCCGGCCTGATGCAGATCATGCCCGGCACCGCCAGGGAAGTGGCGCGCAAGATCGGCCTGGCTGGCTTCAGCGCCGGGCAGATCAATGACGTCAACACCAACATCCTGCTGGGGACGAACTACCTGAATTTCGTGCTGCAATCGCTGGATGGTTCGCAGCCGCTAGCGACTGCGGCCTACAATGCCGGTCCGAAACGTCCGAAAGCCTGGCGCGCGACGCTGACCCGGCCGGTGGAAGGCGCAATCTTTGCCGAAACCATCCCTTTCGATGAAACCCGCGGCTATGTGAAGAACGTGATGTCCAACGCCACCTACTACGCCGCACTGTTCGACAACAAGCCGCAATCGCTGAAGGCCAGGCTGGGAACAGTCGCGCCGAAGGGCTATGACGGCGGCAATAACGGAGACGCCTTCTGATGCGACTGCTCACCGCTTCCCGTTGCGACAAGTTGCTGGTGCTGGGCGGCACCGGCTTCATCGGTAGCCGCCTGGTGGCGCGCCTGGTGGACGACGGGCGGCGCGTGCTGCTGCCGACGCGGCGCGAAACCCATGCGCGGCATCTGATCATGCTGCCGGGCGTGGAAGCGCTGCAGGCGGATATTCACGATGAGGCGACGCTGGCGCGGCTGGCCGCGGGCTGCGATGCAGTGATCAACCTGGTCGGCGTGCTGCATTCGCGGCGCGGCCATCCTTACGGCCCCGACTTCGCGCGCGCGCACGTGGAATTGCCGCGCAAGGTGGTAGCCGCCTGCCGCGCGGCCGGCGTGCGGCGCTATCTGCACATGAGCGCGCTGGGCGCGTCGGATAACGGACCGTCGATGTACCTGCGTTCCAAGGCGGCCGGCGAACTGGCCGCCCTGTCCGATCCGATGCTGCGCACGACGATCTTCCGGCCGTCGGTGGTGTTCGGCGAGGGCGACAGTTTTCTCAACATGTTCGCGCAGCTGCAGGGCCGTTTCCCTTTCATCCCGCTGGGCGGCGCCGATGCGAAATTCCAGCCGGTGTATGTCGAGGATGTGGTCGGCGCCTTTGTCGAGGCGCTGGAAGACCATGACAGCTATGGCCGCGTGATCGAGCTGGTCGGGCCCAAGGTCTACACGCTGCGCGAACTGGTGCGCCTGGCCGGGCAGTACAGCGGCCATTCGCGGCCGGTGATCGGGCTGCCGAACGGACTGGCGCGCTTGCAGGCCTGGTTCCTCGAGCATGCGCCGGGCGGCCCGGTGATGAGCCGTGACAATCTCGATTCGATGCGCGTGGACAATGTCGCCGCGCCCGGCACCGTGACCATGCCGACCGCCATCGAAGATGTCGCCCCTTTCTATATCGGCCCGCAAGTTTCCCCGACCGGCTACGAGCACACCAGGCACCACGCCTGAGGCGCCGCACCGATTTTCTCCAGCCTCGACCCTGCCATGCAATCCACCGTACTCGATCCGACCCTGACCGCCACACTTTCTGCCGCCGAGAATTCCGCTTACAAGCTGGTGATCGCCAACAAGAATTATTCGTCCTGGTCGATGCGCGCCTGGGTCACGATGACGGCCTTTGGTATCCCGTTCCAGGAAATCCGCATTCCGCTGGACCAGCCGGACACCGGCAACAAGATCGCCATCTATTCTTCGTCAGGCCGGGTGCCGGTGCTGGTGACGCGGGAAACCAGCATCTGGGATTCGTTGGCGATCTGCGAATACCTGGCCGAGCAATTCCCGGAAAAGAATATGTGGCCACAGGACATGGTCGGCCGCGCGCTGGCGCGCAGTATCTGCGCCGAGATGCACTCGGGTTTCCCGGGCTTGCGCAGCGCGATGACGATGAATATCCGCGCGCGCCTGCCCGGGCGCGGACGCACGCCGGAAGCCCAGGGCGACATCGGCCGGGTCTGTGAAATCTGGGAATCCTGCCTGGCGAACTTCGGCCATTACGATTTCCTATTCGGCGATTTTTCGATTGCCGACGCCTATTTCGCGCCGGTCGCGACCCGTTTCATCACCTACGACGTCTTCCTCGCGCCGGCGCTGCGCGCCTATGTCGACCGCCTGCTGAATCATCCGGCGGTGGACCAGTGGATACGCGAAGCCGAAGCTGAAACCGAGGTGATCGAGCGTTTCGAACTCGACATGGAGTGAAGCCGGAATGAAGACCTACGTGGTCGGCGGCGCGGTGCGCGACCGCCTGCTGGGCTTGCCGGTGCAGGATCGCGACCATGTAGTCGTCGGCGCCACGCCGGAAGACATGATCCGCGCCGGCTTTCGTCCGGTCGGCAAGGATTTCCCGGTCTTTCTACATCCGCAAACCAGTGAGGAATATGCGCTGGCGCGCACCGAGCGCAAGACCGCGCCCGGCTACAAGGGTTTCGTGTTCCATACCGCGGCGGACGTGACGCTGGAGCAGGACCTGGTGCGGCGTGACCTGACCATCAATGCCATTGCCGAGGACGAGAACGGTGTTCTCATCGATCCGCACGGCGGCCAGCGCGATTTGCAGGCGCGCCTGTTTCGCCATGTGTCCGACGCCTTCGCCGAAGACCCGGTGCGCATCCTGCGCCTGGCGCGTTTTGCGGCGCGTTTCACCGATTTCTTGGTCGCCCCGGAAACGAATGCCTTGATGCGCGCGATGGTCGAGGCCGGCGAAGTCGATGCGCTGGTGCCGGAACGGGTGTGGCAGGAAGTGGCGCGCGGGTTGATGGAGCAACAACCCTCGCGCATGTTCGCGGTGCTGCGCGGCTGCGGCGCGCTGGCTCGCCTGCTGCCGGAAGTGGAATCCTTATGGCAGCTTCCCGCTTCGAATGCGGACCAGGAAGCGGGCAGCGCCGGCGAGCAGATGCTGCGCGTGGTCGATGTCGCGGCGCAGCTGTCCGAGCCCCTGCCTGTGCGCTACGCCGCGATGCTGCAGGCGCTGGGCGCGTTGCCGGAAGGCGCAAAGGCCGTCGACTCGGTCAACCGCCGCCTGAAGGCGCCGAATGAATGCCGTGACCTCGCAGTGATGACCGCGCGCGAATTCGGCCAAATCACGGGTTCTTCAGGCGCGACGCCGGCTGAACTGGTCACCCTGCTGGAGCGTTGCGACGCCTTCCGCAAGCCCGAACGTTTCCTGGAATGCCTGGAAGCGGCGCGCTGTGCGCAATTGGCGTCCACCAGCGAGCTGTCTTCTTTCCCACAAGCACAGCGCTTGCACATCGCACTTGACGCAGCACGCAGCGTGGACGCTGGTGCGATTGCCGGCGAAACCAGGGAACGTTGGCCAAGCGAACCGCTACGCATACCGCAAGCCGTACGCGAGGCGCGAATTGCTGCAGTTGCAAATGCGTTAATGCATTTCTCCGCATGAGCCAAAATTTTTCCCGCTTGCATTTCCTCCATCGCATTTCCTGTCCAAGTGCTCGAAAATCCCGGTTTCGCGGCGGCCTTTCTGCTTGATAGTCATCAACCCCTATCGCTTTAGACAGGGTGTTCAAGCCCCATCTATGCAATTGTCCTAGAATGGTTTGTGCGCTGCACCATGCGCGCCCAGGAGTCACTATGAATCTGATCACCAATGCTTTTTCCCGCTGGACCGCACGCGAGCCGGAAAAGGGGACGGAAAAATTCCCGGTTCGCGTCAAGGAACTGGCCGAACGCGACCGCCGCCGGCTGCTGAATCATTTCCTTGCGCTTCCCGATTCGGACCGGCTTCTGCGTTTCGGCTCGGTGCTGCCCGATGAGCTGATCACCCGCTATGTGCAGAAACTGAATTTTGCGCGCGACAGCATCTTCGGCGTCTATGACACCAACTTTCGTCTTGTCGGCGTCGGTCATCTGGCTTTTGCGCCGCGCGAAGCGCTGCCGGCGGTGCGCGATGCCACCACGAAGGAGCGGGTCGCCGAATTCGGCGTGTCGGTGCTGCCGGAAGCGCGTGGCATGGGCGTGGGCAGCCGGCTGTTCGAACGCGCCGCCATCCATTGCCGCAATGCGGACGTCGATACGCTGTACATGCATTGCCTGGCGTCGAACCGGGTCATGATGCATATCGCGAAGAAGTCCGGCATGAAGATCGAACGTTCCTATGGCGAAGCCGACGCCTACCTGAAGCTCACGCCGCCGGATGCGGCCAGCGTGCTGCAGGAAGCAATGCAGGAACAGGTCGCAGTGTTCGACTACACCCTGAAAGCCAATGCGCGCGCAGCCAGCAAGTGGCTGGCCAGCCTGTCAAAGACGCATCAGCGCTGATACCAGCAAGGAGCGGGCGCAACCGCTGCCGGACCCCGCGCCCGCTCTTCCTGACGCATCGCAAGCGCCAGGCACCACTTCCCCTCCCGATGGTTTGCACGGCCCGTGCGAATAACGACCAAACCGCCGGCATCCGCCTTTGAAAAGTGGGATACTGGCCCGCATGACAACGTCTTCCTATCCGGCGCAGCAGGAAGCCTTCCTGCAATCCCTGAAAGAGAAATCAGCGGGCGGCGAGCTGCGCGGCGACTACAGCCGCGCCGATGCGCAGTACGTGGTCGAACAGGATTGGGACAGCTACACGGAGGCGCAGCACGCGCTCTGGCGCCGGCTGTACCAACGCCAGGAAAGGCTGTTGCCGGGACGGGCGGCGCGCGTATTCATCGACAGCCTGGCCCGGCTCGATGCCCGCGAACGCATACCGCGCTTCGACCAGATCTCGGAAATCCTGCAGCGCGCCACCGGCTGGCGCCTGGTCGCGGTGCCGGGCCTGGTGCCGGACGCGGTGTTCTTCGGACATCTGGCCGAGCGGCGCTTTCCGGTGACGGTATGGCTGCGCAAGCCGGAAGAATTCGACTACATCGTCGAGCCGGACCTGTTCCATGATTTCTTCGGCCATGTGCCGCTGCTGTCGAACCCCACCTTCGCCGACCATCTGCAAGCCTATGGCCGCGGCGGCCTGAAGGCGATGGGCCTGGACGGCCTGCCTTACCTGGCCCGGCTGTACTGGTACACCATCGAATTCGGCCTGATTCAGGACAGCGACGGCTTGCGCGCTTACGGCGCCGGCATCCTGTCCTCGGGCGGCGAAATCGTCCATTGCCTGTCCAGTGACAAGCCGCGCCGCATCCCCTTCGAGCTCGAGCGCGTCATGCGCACGCTGTACCGCATCGACGATTACCAGGACACCTACTTCGTCATCCGCAGCTTCGAGCAACTGTTCGAAGATACGACGCCGGATTTCACCCCGATCTATGCGCGGCTGGCGCAATTGCCGCCGCTTCCCGCCGATACGCTCCTGCCCGGTGAAACCAATCTGCCGGCAGAGAAAAGCGCTGCGCATCAGGCGCAGGACCGCGCATGAGGGCCTGCGCGACGGAGCGTGATGCATCGTGTCGTCACAACCGTCGCTTTGCAAACACAAGCGCGCGAGGACAACATGACGGCCGGAACCGTCAAGTCCGGCCGCAGAAAAACGCGCTACTGTTTGCGGTACACTGGTCGCCCGAGACGGCCCGCCCACAAGGTGGGTCGTTGGCCGAGAATACCTCGCAACCAAAGACACGATTTTTGGACAGGAGACAGCATGAACGCCCCGCTTCCCGTAGACCGGCAGCCGCCATCCGCCGATATTTCCCTCGATGACAAATTCACCCTGGAGACCGGGCGCGCCTTCCTGACCGGCACCCAGGCGCTGGTCCGACTACCGATGGCGCAGCGCATGCGCGATGCGCGCGCCGGGCTCAATACCGCCGGCTACGTCAGCGGCTATCGCGGTTCCCCGATGGGCAACATCGACCTGACCGCGCTCAAGGCGAAGAAATATCTCGAAGCGCAGCACATCCGTTTTCATCCCGGCCTGAACGAAGACCTGGCCGCTACCAGCATCTGGGGCACGCAGCAGGTGAACCTGTTCCCGGGCGCGCAATACGACGGCGTATTCGGCATGTGGTACGGCAAGGGGCCCGGCGTGGACCGCTGCGGCGATGTGTTCAAGCATGCGAACATGGCCGGCACCAGCCCGCACGGCGGCGTGCTGGTGCTGGCTGGCGACGACCACGCGGCCAAATCTTCGACCACCGCACACCAGAGCGAACACATCCTGAAGGCCTGCGGCATCCCGGTGCTGTATCCGTCCTCGGTGCAGGAATACCTGGACTATGGCCTGCACGGCTGGGCCATGAGCCGCTACACCGGCCTGTGGGTAGCGATGAAATGCGTGACCGACCTGGTCGAATCCGGCGCCTCGGTCGACCTCGATCCGAACCGCGTGCAGATCACGATTCCGCAGGACTTCGAATTGCCGCCCGACGGCCTCAACATCCGCTGGCCGGACGCGGTGCTGGCGCAGGAAGCGCGGATGAACAATTACAAGTGGTACGCGGCGCTGGCCTATGCGCGCGCGAACCGCCTGAACCGCATCGTCTGGGACAGCCCGCGCGCGCGCATCGGCATCATCACCGCCGGCAAATCCTATCTCGACACCCGCGAAGCGCTGGCCGACCTCGGCATCGATGAAGAGGTGGCGCGCGACATCGGCATCCGCCTGTACAAGGTCGGCATGACCTGGCCGCTGGAAGCCGAGGGCGTGCGCGAATTCGCGCAGGGGCTGGAGGAAATCCTGGTGGTCGAGGAAAAGCGCCAGATCCTCGAATACCAGCTCAAGGAAGAGCTGTACAACTGGCGCGACGATGTGCGTCCGCGCGTGGTCGGCAAGTTCGACGACACCGGCGAATGGAGCAATGCGCATCGCGAAGGCCACGGCCACTGGCTGCTGCCGGCAACCTATGAATTGAACCCGGCGCTGATCGCCCGAGCCATCGCCAGCCGTATTTCCCGTTATTTCGCCGGCCATCCGATCGAAGCGCGGGTGCGCGAACGCATCGCCTATCTCGAAGCGCGCGAGGCGGCGCTGAAGGTGACCGCGCCCGATCCGAGCCGCGACCGCATGCCGCATTTCTGCTCGGGCTGCCCGCACAACACCTCGACCAAGGTGCCCGAAGGCAGCCGCGCGCTGGCCGGCATCGGCTGCCACTACATGGCGCTGTGGATGGACCGCGAAACCGCCACCTTCACCCACATGGGCGGCGAGGGCGTGACCTGGCTCGGCTGCGCGCCGTTCACCAGCGAAAAGCATGTGTTCGCCAACCTCGGCGACGGCACCTATTTCCATTCCGGCATCCTGGCCATCCGCGCCGCGGTATCCGCCAAGGTCAACATCACCTACAAGATCCTGTACAACGACGCCGTGGCGATGACCGGCGGCCAGCATGTCGACGGCCCGCTCGACCCGGCCATGATTTCGCGCCAGATCGCCGCCGAGGGCGTGAAGCCGATCATCGTTGTCACCGACGACCCGGAAAAATATCCGCCGGTCACCAACTGGGCGCCGGGCGTCACCATCCGCCACCGCAGCGAACTCGACGACGTGCAGCGCGAATTGCGCGAGTGTCCTGGCGTGTCGGCGCTGATCTACGACCAGACCTGCGCCTCCGAGAAGCGCCGCCGCCGCAAGCGCAAGGAATTTCCGGACCCGGCCAAGCGCGTCGTGATCAACGAGGCAGTATGCGAAGGCTGCGGCGACTGCAGCGTGCAATCGAACTGCCTGTCGGTCGAGCCGCTGGAAACCGAGTTCGGCCGCAAGCGCACCATCAACCAGTCGTCCTGCAACAAGGACTATTCCTGCGTCAACGGCTTCTGCCCGAGCTTTGTCACCGTCGAAGGCGGGCAGCTGAAGAAGCCGAAGAAGGCGACGGCGACCAGCGACAAGCCGGTGCCGACTGCGGCCGACTTACCGCATCCGGCGCTGCCGACCACGGCCGAGCCTTACGGCGTGCTGGTCACCGGCGTCGGCGGCACCGGCGTGATCACGGTCGGCCAGATCCTGGCGATGGCCGCGCATATCGAAGGCAAGGGTTGCACCGTGCTCGACATGAGCGGCCTGGCGCAGAAGGGCGGGCCGGTGCTGTCGCATGTGCGCCTGGCCGACCGGCAGGAACAATTGTTCTCGACCCGCGTCGGCGCGGGCGGCGCCGATCTCGTGATCGGCTGCGATGAAATCGTCACTGCCGGCGGCGACGCGCTGTCGCGCATGGCCGAAGGTCGCACGCATGCGGTGGTGAATGCCACCGGTTCGCCGACCGCTGCCTTCGTGCGCAATCCGGACTGGCAATATCCGGCCGGCGCCGCCGAAGGCGAAATCCGCCGGGCCTGCGGCGCGGACCGGGTCGATGTGATCGATGCCGGCCGCATTGCCACCGCGCTGATGGGCGACACCATCGCCACCAACCTGTTCCTGCTCGGTTATGCCTGGCAGAAGGGCTGGGTGCCGCTGTCGGAAGCGTCGATCGCGCGGGCAATCGTGCTCAACGGCGTGTCGGTGGACTTCAACCAGCAGGCCTTCGTCTGGGGACGCATCGCGGCGCACAGCCCGGCGACGGTGGAAGCGCTGGCGCGGGCGGCGGCGCCGGCGCAGGTGGTGGAATTCAAGCGCGCGCCGTCGCTGGACAATGTGATCGCGCGCCGCGTCGCCTTCCTTACCGCCTACCAGAATGCCGGCTATGCGCGGCAGTACAGCGACTTCGTCGCGCAGGTGCGCGCTGCCGAGACCGGGGTCGCCGACGGCGCGCCGCTGCGGCTGACCGAGGCGGTCGCGCGCAACCTGTTCAAGCTGATGGCCTACAAGGATGAGTACGAGGTGGCGCGGCTGCATACCGACCCGGCGTTCGCGGCGAAGGTGGCCGGCATGTTCGAGGGCGATTACAAGCTGAAATTCCACCTGGCGCCGCCGATCCTGGCAAAACGCGACAGCCAGGGCCGGCTGGTCAAGCGCGAGTACGGTCCGTGGATGCGCTCGGCCTTCGGCATCCTGGCCAGGCTGCGCAGCCTGCGCGGCACGCTGTTCGATCCGTTCGGCCATACCGAAGAACGCAGGACCGAGCGCGCGCTGATCGCTCGCTATCGGGACAATCTGTCGGCGCTGCTGCCGGCGCTGTCGACGGGCAATCTGGCGCAGATGGTGCAACTGGCGTCGATTCCCGACGACATCCGCGGCTACGGCCATGTGAAGGCGCGGCATCTGCAGGCGGCGCAGGCGAAGGAAGCGGCGCTGCTGGCGCAGTTGCGCGCCGGGGCAGGGGAAAAGCAAGCGGCGTAAGCTGCTTGTGTCGTAGCGTAGGGTGGGCGCAGTCCACGCGGTGATGCGATCAACGAACCGCGTGGGCTGCGCCCACCCTACCCATTCCTCCCGGCATCTTTCCGTCCAAACCGTCGCGCCGCGATCCGCAATTCCTTCGACAACGCGCAAGCCGGCGCCATTCCAGCCCCTCCCCACAACGAAATCCGCAATACCCGCCATTCGCTGACGCGGCAGACTGACGCCTCGAACTGCCGCCGAGGAAGATCGTGGAGAACAAGAAGCCTCCCCGTCGGCGCGGCTGGCTGCCTGCGGCGGCCGGCGCGCTGTTTCATGCCGTCAAAGTCATTGCCGTAGCCGGTTTCGCCAGCGCGCTGATACTTGCCGTCCTGGCCTGGACGATGATCCGGGACATGCCTTTTACCGACCGTCTGCCCGAGGTGCGGGCCATTAAGCCCAGCGTCATCCGCGCTGCCGACGGCAGCGAACTCGCCGTGCTGCGCAGCCTGCAACGCGAATGGGTGCCGCTGTCGCGGGTGTCGCCGGACGTGATCCATGCGCTGATTTCCACCGAAGACCAGCGCTTCTACCAGCATCATGGCGTCGACTTTGCCCGCACCGTTTCCGCCGTCCTGCATACCGCCGGCGGCGAGACCCAGGGCGGCTCGACCATCACGCAGCAGCTGGTGCGCAACCTGTATCCGCAGGAAGTCGGCCGGCAGCGCACCGTCACGCGCAAGCTCAAGGAAATGGTCACCGCGCTGCGCGTTGAAGAGCGCTACGGCAAGGACGCGATCCTGGAAACCTATCTGAATACCGTGCCCTTTCTGTACAACGTGTACGGCATCGAGATGGCTGCGCGCACCTATTTCGGCAAATCCGCGGCCGAGCTCGGACCGCGCGAAGCCGCAACCCTGGTCGGCATGTTGAAGGGCACGCACTACTACAATCCCATCGTCAATCCGGCGCGCGCGAAGACGCGGCGCAACGTGGTGCTGGGGCAGATGCTGCGCCATGGCTATCTCGCGCAAGGCGTTTACCAGGACCTGTGTGCGCAGGAGCTTGGGGTGCGCTTTCAGCGGCCCGTGGACGATGCCGGCAATGCCAGCCATTTCGTTGAATACGTGCGCCGCTTCGCCTCGGACTGGGCCGAGCGCAACGGCCATGACCTCGGCGCCGAAGGCCTGGTGATCCAGACCACGCTCGATCCGAAACTGCAGGCGCTGGCGGTGAAATCGGTCGAGCGGCAGACCGCCGTGCTGCAGGCAGTGGCCGGCGTGGAATGGGCGCGGCCGACCGACCGGCCGCTGTCCGAAGAGATCGGCCCGTATCTGAGCATGGCGTCGAAGGTGGAACCCTTCCGCAACTTCTGGCGCGACAACCCGGCGCTGGAAGACAGCTTCCTGAAGGAGACGCCGGAATTCCGCAGGGAAGCGAAGACATCTGGCGAAGCCGCCGCGCTGCGCGCGGTACGCCATGACAAGCGCCTGCTGGCACAGGTGCGCGCGGCCAAGACGCGGCTCGAAGCCGGCTTCGTGGCCATCGACCCTGCCAGCAGCGAAGTGAAGGCCTGGGTCGGCAGCCGTGACTTCGCCACCGATCAGTACGACCATGTGGCCCAGGCCGCGCGCCAGCCGGGATCGACGTTCAAGCCCTTCGTCTACGGCGCGGCGCTGGAGCGCGGCTTCGCGCCGGAGCGCCCGTACACCGATGCGGCGATTGAAATCCGCCTGCCGGACGGCAAGATCTGGCGCCCGACCGACATGGGCGGTCCGACCGGCCGCATCATGACCCTGCGCGACGGTCTGGTCTTCTCGCGCAACAGCATTACCGCGCAGGTGATGCGCGATGTCGGCGTGCCGGATATCGCCGATCTCGCCCGCCGCGCCGGCATCCGGCGCAGCCGCCTCGATCCGGTGCCCTCGCTGGCACTGGGCACCAGCCCGGTGACGCTGCTCGAAATGGCTGGCGCATATGCGACCATCGCGCGCGGCGGCGTTTATCGCGAGCCGATCGTCGTCAGTCGCATCACCGACCGCAATGGCACGGTCATCGCGCAATTCGATGCGCCGCCGACGCGGGTGCTCTCCGAAGGCACCGATGTGCAATTGATCGACATGATGCGCGACGTGATCCGGCGCGGCACCGGCACGCTGTTGAAGAAGCGCTTCGCCACCGGCGCCGACGTCGCCGGCAAGACCGGCACTACGCAGAACAATACCGACGGCTGGTTCATGCTGATGCATCCGCAGCTCGTCGTTGGCAGCTGGGTCGGCTTCAACGATGCCCGTGTCACGATGCGCAGCGCCTACTGGGGGCAGGGCGGCCACAATGCGCTGCTCTTGGCCGGCGACTTCTTCCAGGCCGCGGCCAAGGCCGGACTCGTCGACGTCGGCGCCAGCTTCCCGCAACTGCCGCGCCAGCCGGTCATCGCCGCATTGCCTCAGGCCGGGGAACCGGATGAGCACCCCGGCATACTCATCACCGCCGAAACGCCGGAGGCGGGCGCGACGACAGTCGAATCTGCCTCCGGAATAACAGACGAAGCGGACGATGTTCGCATCACGACGGCCACGCATGGCATGCCGGCAGGCCCGCGTGACAAGCCGCCGCTGAATGATGAGCAGGTGTCGCAGTTGCTTGCCGGCATGGGGCGCGACCCGGTGACCGGTGCGCGGCTCGCCGCGCGGCAGGCGGTGGAAACCAACCCGCCCCAGTCCAATCGAATGTCAGGCTCATCCGGCGCAGGCAGTGTCTCATCCGGCGATGCCGAAGAAGTGCCGGCAGCCACATCGGATGAAATCCGCTGAGCTGGCGCAAGAAGTTGGCAAAATCTTATGAAAATTTTGTTTAAGCGTTGCCAAAGTGCTATTCTTGGTGCACTTTTTTCTGAGGATAGTTGTCATGCACTGCGGCAATCCTGTGCGCAAGTGATCAACTCATGAATTGATGGAGAAGTCATGGAACAGCAACCGCAATCGCAAGACCCGCAGCAATCGCATGAACTCACATCCCAGGTCACCTACAACCCGGACAATCTGCTGGATTCGTTGATCGAGCGCCTGAATCTCAAGAATGATGCGGCCCTGTCGCGTGCGCTTGAAGTCGCGCCGCCAGTCATCAGCAAGATCCGTCACCGCCGTCTGCCGGTCGGCGCGTCGATGCTGATACGCATGCATGAAGTGTCGAACATGGACATCCGGGAATTGCGTGAATTGATGGGCGATCGTCGTACCAAGTATCGCCTGAGCGATGCCCAGGGCAAACCGAAGCCCGCCGATGCGCAGGCCAAGGCCAAATCGCAAGACTAAGTCTGACGCTGCTACGCTTGCCGGCAGCGCTGCGCCGGCAATACGCAGGGCCTGCGGTGCAGGGATGCACCGCAGGCCCTGCGAGCTTTTGGCATGGCATTTGCCGATTCATCCATCTTGCACCGAGTGTTCGCCAGCGCACAGCCTCTTCCTTACCAACCGTGCATCATCAGCCTTACGGTAACCAGATCCCGCATTCGCTGCCGCAGTCAGGGCATACCGGCAGGCTGCGGCGCAATGTTTTCACTCAGAGAAAGAAGGAGATGCTCATGAACACCCTCAAAACCCGTGTGCTGGCGCTTTGCCTGTTTACCGCGATTGCCGGCGCGTCAGGCGCGGCTTCGGCCAAAGGCTGTCTGACTGGCGCGGCTGTGGGCGGCGCGGCCGGCCATGTTGCCGGCAAGCATGGCATGGTCGGCGCGGCGGCTGGCTGCGCGATCGGTCATCATCACGCCAAGAAGAAAGCCGAGCAGGCCAATGCGAATGCGCAGCAAACGCAGAATGTCGGCCAGAACGGCGCGGCCAATACCTCGACCGCGCCAGCTACGAATCGGTAATCGTATCGCTGCGTCGGTAACCGTCAGAGCGCGGTTGCCGGCGCAGGCAAACACGCGCCCAGCAGGGCCGGCAGCATCTCGGCCGGCACAGGCTTGCTGAACAGATAACCCTGCATCTTGTTGCAGCGGCGATTGCGCAGATAGGCAAGCTGTTCCTCGGTCTCCACACCCTCGGCCGTGACCTGCAATCTCAGGTTGTGCGCAAGCGAGATGATCGATGACACGATCGCCGCTTCCTCGTGCCCTGAAACGATGTCCGAAACAAAGGAGCGATCGATCTTCAGATTGTCGATCGGGAAGCGCTTCAGATAAGCCAGCGACGAATAGCCGGTGCCGAAGTCATCGATCGACAGGCGCACGCCCAAATCCTTCAATGCCCGGAGCGAGCCGATCGCGCCATCGACGTCATGCATCATCAGGCTCTCGGTGATTTCGATTTCCAGGCAGCAGGGTTCGAGCCCGGAATCCTGCAGCGCGGCTTCGATGCCATGCGCCAGATCGCTGCGCGCGAACTGGCGCGCCGACAGATTCACCGCAACCCGCAAGTCCGGATGCCCCAAGCCCTGCAAGCGTTTCGTTTCCTGGCACGCGGTTCGCAGCACCCAGTCGCCAATGGCCACGATCAGCCCGGTTTCCTCGGCAATGCCGATGAAGCGGTCCGGATAGACCAGGCCCATTTCCGGATGCCGCCAGCGGATCAGCGCCTCCGTGCCGATCACGCGGCCGCTGTCGAGATCGAGCTGCGGCTGGTAATGCAGCACGAATTCCTCGCGCTCGATGGCGGCGCGCAGCGCGCTGCCGATCTGCATGCGCTCCAGGGCGCGCTGGTTGATCGCGTCGGTATAGAACTGGTAGTTGTTGCGGCCGCGTTCCTTGGCCTGGAACATCGCCATGTCGGCGCGCTCGATCAATTGTTCGGCATCCACGCCATCGGCCGGATAAATCGCCACGCCCATGCTGCAGGTCAGGAAGAAATCCTTGCGGTCGAATTGCAGCGCCTGCTGCACCGCATTGGCGATGCGCTCGAGCAGCAGAAAATTCAGGCGGTGACCCGGCTGTTCGCACAGCACCAGCGCAAATTCGTCGCTGGACAGGCGCGCGACCAGGTCGGTGGCGCGCAGCGAGGCCTGCAGCCGCTGCGCGATCGTCATCAGGAACACATCGCCGGCCATGTGGCCGAGGCTGTCGTTGAATACCTTGAAACGGTCGAGGTCGAGAAACACGACCCAGATCTGGCTGCCGCTGCGCTCGGCCCGCGCCATGGCGCCGCGCAAGTGGTCATTGAGCAGGCTGCGGTTGGCTAGGCCAGTGAGCTCGTCATGCGTGGCCAGGTGGCGCAGCGTCATCTCGTAGCTCTTGATCTCGGTGATGTCGTACTGTGAGGCCACGAAGTGGGTCACGGCGCCATCCGTATCCTCCACCGGCGCCACGTACAGGTGATTCCAGAACAGCGTGCCGTCCTTGCGGTAATTGCGCAGCACCACGTTGGTGGCACGCTGCTCGGCGAGCGCCCTGCGGATTTCCTGCAGTCCCGGCTGATCCTGGTCATCGCCCTGCAGGAAGCGGCAGTTGCGGCCGATGACTTCCCCCGCGCTATAGCCGGTGATGCGCTCGAAGGCGGGATTCACATATTCGATCGCATACTCCGGCGCTTCGGCGCTGGTGATCATCATGGCGTTGGCGCTGGCTTCTACCGAGCGTTCGTACAGGCCGAGGCTGATCAGCCGCGCCTGGCGCGCAGCATCGGCATCGTTGTGCGGCATGGTGTTCTCGCTCATGCTCGCGCGCCGGATTTCACGCGTTCTCCAGGGTGGGCGCCGCATGGGCGATGCGATTGCGGCCGGCGCGCTTGGCGCTATACAGCCCGGCATCGGCTTCGCGCAGCAACAAATCCAGGCCGGCGATGCCCTTGTGCATCACCGCCACGCCGATGCTGACGGTATAGCCGATGCTGCTGTCGCCGATGTCCACGCGCTGCGCCGCAACCGCATCGCACAGGCGCTGCGCCAGGTTCATTGCGTCGGCCAAATCGGTCGACGGCAACAGCGCGGCGAATTCCTCGCCGCCGATGCGCGCGACCGCATCGATATCGCGCAGCGAGGACGTGAGCGTGCGCGCCAGATTGCGCAGCACGGCGTCGCCGGCCGCATGGCCCCAGGTGTCGTTGATGCGCTTGAAATGGTCTGCGTCGATCACCAACAGCGCCAGCGGCCGCGGCGCGCGATTCCAGCGCTGCAGCTCGAGCTCCGCCACCTGGAAGAATTTGCGGCGGTTGGCGATGCCGGTCAGGTGATCGCATTCGCTTTCGCGCAGCAGCCGCTCGGCGTTGTCACGCCGGTCGCTGATGTCCCGAATGATCAGCGCATAGCCGCGGGCCTCTTCCGTTTGACCATTCGGTTCATCGTCGATGCCGGTGAGCGGAGCGATCATCGTGCTGGCCCAGAAGCGGCTGCCATCAGCGCGCACGCACCAGCCTTCGTCCAGGCTCCAGCCATTGCAATCGGCTTCATGCAGCCGGTCGGCGATACGCTCCGGCGTGATCGCGCCCGGCGCATGGAACAGCGCCAGGCTTTGCCCGGTCACGCGGGCGGCGTCATAGCCGGTCAGCCGCGCGATGCCGGGGTTCCAGATTTCGATGCGGCCGGCCGTATCCAGCGCCATGAGCGCATAGTCGGTCACGTCGTTGAGCACCGCATTGAACCAGGCTTCGCTCTGCCGCAGCTGGCGCTCGCGCTTGACGGCCACGGTGATGTCGGTGAGCACCGCCATGGTCCGCGCCGCATCCAGGCGCAGCAGCGACACCGACAGCATGCGCGGATCGACGCGACCCGGAATGCCGGCGGTGAGCTGCACCCGCAGCGAGTCGCAGATGGTGCCGCTGTCAGCGGTAAAGGATTCGGCCAGGTTGCGCAACTCCGGCGCAACCGGCTCGAGCACGCGGAACAGATTGTCCAGGCCGCCGTCGCGCGACAGCGGCATCAACAGCTGCGCCGCCAGGGGGTTCATGATCGTGACGCCGCCGTCCGGCGTCATCTGTACCAGACCGACCGGCGCCAGATAGAGAAATTGCAGTAGCGCCTCGTATTCCGCTTCGATGCCGTTGGCGTGGTTCATGGCTCAGACTGCACGCTCAACCAGTACATAGCGCATCTCCTGCGCGGGATCGGCCAGAAGACGCAGCTTCACGCGCGTGGGCCGCATGCGCAGCGTCAGCACATAGGCGATGGTGTCGTCGAGCGCCGCGCCGGTTGCCGCAGCATCCTCGAAGCGCTGCGCCACCATGAAGTTGTTCATGCACGGCGCCACCGTAGAAAACAGTTCAGCGTTCAGCACGCGCTGCGGCGACAGTCCGGAAGCGACCGACTCGAAACGGTTGTATCGCCGCACCACGCCTGCGGCGTCGAAGCCAATCACGCCGAACCCCAGCGCATCGAGTTGGTCCTGGGTGCAGTCGGCCAATGCGCTCAGCAAATCGGCCTGTTCGAAATAAGGTAGAGCAAGAGTTTGCATGGGAGTAACCGACGGTTATCGCTACTTTGTTATAAAAAGTTTTCAAACGGCAATATTTTGGCTCATCATAACGTATTTCCGTCATGCAATGCCGTGATTACTGTGTTTGGGAATCGTCGTTCGTTGTTATGGTCGAAAACAGCATGCGCCTAGAGCGTATTCACCCTGACCAGCCTCACGACGCCGGCCGCATTGCCGCCGGCACTGCGTTGCGGCTCCTCGCCGTACTTCCGGTACGGCTCGTCGTCGCGCCTTGTTCCGACGACAATGCACCTCGGCCTCGTTGAGTCCAGTCAGGGCGAATACGCTCTAGGATGACCATCGTGGAGACGATCATGGAAAAGCCATCGGAAAGCGCGGCCGAGCGTCGCAATAGGGAAGAACGGGAAGAACGGGAAGAAGCGGAACGCGCCGCGCGCGAGCGCGAAGCCCGGGCCGAGCCAGGCGCCGAGGCCCTGGACGATGCGCGGGCGCTGCAGCAGATGAGTGAAGGTGTGGTCGATACGAGCGAGGAATTTCAGCGCATCGAACAGAAGCGCTGAATTCTGTTGACCAGGCGCGGCGCGCTTCGCGGTCGATGCCTGGCCGATTGCCGGGCTGGCTACTGCTCGTCCCGCACCGCCTCGTTGTGGTGCTGCCAGATGCGCCCGATCGCGTATTCGGCGCCGGCCTGGCGGATCGCGTTGCGGTCGCCGTCAAATTTGCGTGTTTCGGAAAACACCTGCACGCCGCCGTCACGCTCGAATGCCCAGGCAAAGCAAATCGTGCCGGCGGGGATGCCGCCTTCGCCATCGCCCGGGCCGGCTACGCCGGTGTCGGCGATGGCGACATTGGCACGCGATGCCTTGAGCGCACCTTCAGCCATCTCCCGCGCCACTTCCTCGCTGGTCAGGTTGTAGCGGTCTATCGTTTCCTTGCGCACGCCGAGAAGCGCGATCTTGGCCTGTGGCGAATAAGTGACGAACGCGCATTCCAGCCAGCTGCCGCTGCCCGGCTCGTCGGCGAGCATCGATGCGATCAGCCCGGCGGTGCAGGATTCGGCGGTGACGAGTTTCAAGCTGTTGTCCTGCAGATAGCGCAGCACGCTTTGCAAGCCCTGATTCATGCAACTCTCCGAAAAAGCCTCATAGCCAGGATTCGCGCAGGCTCGGTTCGTCGTGGCTGCTGCGCTCGAGCCGCATCAGGCCCGGCGGCAGCTTCGCGCGCACGTCTGCCAGCGTGTCGCCGACAACGAATTCGCCGGTTTCCATGCAGCTGCAATAGCGCCGCGCCACATACTGGTTCGGAAAGGCCGGCGGCTCCTCGAAGATGAGCCACATCGAGACATCGTCCTCTTCGGAACAGGCTTGCGTTTCATTCATGGTCGTCATTCCTTGCGATTGCATGTCAGGCCAGGCTCGCCGGGCTATCGCTCGGCTGCACATAACTGGCTAGAAAGATCCTGGGTTCGCCATCGGCGAAAGCGATCGTCACCTTGTCGCCGGCAATCGCGATGACTTCGCCTTCCTCGTGCTGCGGCACCCGCACCCGGCTGCCGACGGCAAACAGCGGCGCAACCGGCTCGCTGGCCGCCGGCGCCGGCTCCGCAACTTCGATCGGCGCCGGCGGCAGGTCGCCGGCCTGCAGCCGGCGGCAATTGTCGCAGCGGCCGCAGTCGCGAATTTCATCCTCGTTCGCGCCGAAGTAGTCCAGCAGCAGTCGCCAGCGGCAATAACCGCTCTGCGAATAGGCAACGATCTGCTCCAGCGCTTCGCGGTCGTGCTCGGACTTGTCGGCATAGGCCGCGGCCAGCGCATCAAAACCCTCGGTCGCGGCCGCCTTCTTCCCGGCACGGACGCGCAGGCGCTTGTCCTGCGCCAGCAGCCCGGCGCTCTTCAGCAGCTTCACCGTCACCCGCACCCGCGATTCATGCAGCTCGGGCAGCGCGTCACACAGCGTGGCCAGCGCAATCGGCCCTTCACGCACCAGATCAAGTGCTGCCGCATACACGGTGCGCACATCGGCGCCGCCCGGATAGTCGCGCACCAGGAAGAACTGCTGCAGCCGCTTGTCCTTGTAATGGAACAGCAGGATGCAGCAGGCGTCTTCACCGTCGCGTCCGGCGCGTCCGGATTCCTGGTAATACGCTTCCAGCGTGCCCGGCATCTGGAAATGGATGATGAAGCGGATGTCGGCCTTGTCGATGCCCATGCCGAAGGCATTGGTGGCGACCATCACCCGGGTTGCACCTTCCATGAAGCGATCCTGGTTCTGCTGCCTGTCCTTGGCCGACAAGCGGCCGTGGTACAGCGACACACTCGCACCGCGCTCGGCCAGCGCCGCATGCACCGCCTCGACCGCGGCCACGGTAGCGCAATACACGATGCCGGACCCGCCTTGCGCGTCCACCGCACGCAGCAGTTCGGCCAGCCTTTCGTCCTCGCTGGTGACCTGCACGACTTCGTAGACCAGGTTGTCGCGATAAATGCCGGTGTCGACGATGCGCGGCCGGCGCATGCCGAGCTGCCTGACGATGTCCTGCGCCGCTTCCTCGGTCGCGGTGGCGGTCAGCGCCAGCACCGGCGGATGACCCAGCGCTTCGATCGCCGCGGAGAGTTCCAGATAGGCCGGGCGGAAGTCATGGCCCCATTGCGACACGCAATGTGCCTCGTCGACCACGAACAGCGCGATGGTCTGGCTGCGCAGCACGTCGAGAAACTCGGGATGGGTCAGGCGCTCCGGCGTGGCGAAAGCGATGCGGCAGCGGCCTGACGCAATCGCCGCCAGGCCTGCCTCCTCTTCCTCGCGTGGAATCGCGCTGTTCAACTGCACCGCGGCAATGCCGAGTTCCACGAGCTTCGCATGCTGGTCGCGCATCAGGGAAATCAGCGGCGACACCACGATCACCATTCCCGACAGGCACAAGGCGGGCAGCTGATAGCACAGCGACTTGCCGCCGCCGGTGGGCATCATGGCGAAGGTATCGGTGCCGCCGAGCACACTGGAGATGACTTCGCGCTGGCCGGGACGCAGGCGGCGCAGGCCGAAGGTATTGCGCAGCAGCGTATCGAGATTGCCTGGCTTTTTCGCGCCCGTGGGCCGCGCGGCGCGGTAGCGCTTGTCGCTGGACGGGACGGTTTGCGTATCGAAGGAGGGGAGCGCCGTAGCGCCGTTTGTGAAATCCATGTCGGGTTGTCTGCCTGTTTGCTGAAACAATTCTGCGGTGATTCGACGCCAATGCGATTGCGTGAAATCACCGCGTCATTGAATATCCGGCAAGCGCAGGCATATGCATGTTTTCCATCATCCGTGGAGCGACGCCGCAATGAGCGCCAACATGAAAATCGATTTTGTTTCCGACATCTCCTGCCCGTGGTGCGCCATCGGCCTGAACGCCCTGGAGCAGGCGCTGGCCGAAGTGGCGCCGGAAATCCGCGCCGAGATGCATTTCCAGCCTTTTGAGCTCAATCCGCAAATGGAGGCGGAAGGGGAAGACATCCTCGAGCACATCGGCCGCAAGTACGGCGCCTCGCCCGAGCAGACCGCGCGCACCCAGGAAACGATACGGCAGCGCGGCGCGGAAGTCGGCTTCACTTTCAGCATGGATGCGCGCCGGCGCATCTACAACACCTTCGATGCGCACCGCCTGCTGCACTGGGCCGAGGAAGAGGGCCGGCAGCGCGAGCTCAAGCATGCGCTGTTCGACGCCTATTTCACCCGCGGCGAAAATCCGTCCGACCAGGCGGTGCTGGTGGCCGCCGCCGAGCGTGCCGGCCTGCCTGCCGAGCGTGCGCGGCAGGTGCTGGAGAGCGGCGATTATGCGGACGCGGTGCGCGAGCGTGAACGCTTCTATCTCGATGCCGGCATTCACTCGGTGCCCGCGGTGATCGTCAACGACAGGCACCTGATCCAGGGCGGACAGCCGGCGCAGGTGTTTGCGCAGGCGCTGCGGCAGATTGCGGCGCAGGGGTGAGGCGGCGGTGACGCAGGTTGGGCCGGCAAGCCAGCCCTTTCAAGGTGGCGTCAAGTTGTCGTTCAGGCCGTCGGTAGTTCGAGATAAGGTTGGCTGGGCGAGATAAGGGTACGGTGCAGTTGCAGTTGCAGTTGCAGTTGCAGTTGCAGTTGCAGTTGCAGTTGCAGTTGCAGTTGCAGTTGCCGTTGCCGTTGCCGTTGCCGTTGCCTCTGTCGTTGCCGTTGCCGTTGCTTTTAACCCCCGTTGATTGCGCCGTGACGGCGATGCCCGGAGCGGGAAAAGGTGCGGCGTCTGTTTGAGCGCAGCGCAGCGTAGCGAGTTTAGCCGCGCCCCGCTTCGGGCATCGACGGCACGGGGACCCCGCGCAGCGGGGCGCAATCTCCGGGGCGCCTTTTCTTGCCTACTTCTTTTGGCGCGCAAAAGAAGTAGGCCGGCTGCCGGGCCGGGACCCGGCTAGGTCGAGGGGGCGCTGAACGTTTTGCATCACCGGAGTGATGTCGTTGAGGGGGCAGGCTCTTGCCTTGGTCGTCGTCGCGTTGATTGAGGTTTGGATTGAAAGGCCCGCCCGATCGAAGTTTCTAGGCCCGGTGACCCGAAACGGCCATCGCGCTTGGCGAACAAGCCGGGTCCCGGCCCGGCAGCCGGGTCACTTCTTTTGCATTCGCCAAAAGAAGTAACCAAGAAAAGGCGACCCGGAGATCGCGCCCCGCTGCGCGGGGTTCCCGTGTCGCCGGGCCCTGAAGCGGGGCGCGGCTAAACTCGCTACGCTGCGCTTCGCTCAGACAGACGCCGCACCTTATCCGCTTCAGGGCCCGGCGACACGGCGCGATCAACGGGATTAAAAGCAACTGCAACGGCAACGGCAACGACAACGACAAAAGCCAAAACCAGCTGCAACTGCAACTGCAACTGCAACTGCAACAGCACGCGCTCGTTGGCGACCGGCGCGTCAGGGGGCGTTCGAATTTTGCGCTCGGGGTAAAAGCCCCGGAAGCACAAGGGCGGCACCGCGTAGCTGGCTGCACGTTGCGCGCTGCCGGAGTCTGGGTTGCGCGAGCGGCTGCTGCATCAATCCTTGCGCATACCTGCCAGCCAGGCTTCCAATGCCTGCAGATCCAGCGGCTTGGTCAAGTGATGGTCGAAGCCCGATTCCCGCGTGCGCACGCGTTCGCTCTCCTGACCCCAGCCGGTCAGCGCCACGATGCGCAGTTCACGAAGACGCGCATCGGCGCGCACCGCGCACGCGACCGCATAGCCATCCATGCCGGGCATGCCTAGGTCGAGCAGTAACAGCCGCGGCTGACTCGCCGCGAGCGCGGCCAGCGCGGATTCGCCGTCGTAGACCGTACTGACTTCAGCACCGGCGGCTTCAAGCAGCATGGCCAGCGAATCGGCGGCATCGCGGTTGTCGTCGACGACGAGGATGCGTTCGCCGCTCAGCGGTGATCTTGCCGCAGCGATTGGGACCGGCGCGTCGTCGGCATGCGCCGCTGCGGCCAGCGGCAGGCACACGATGAATTCGCTGCCCCGGCCCGGACCATCGCTGTGCGCCGTCACCACGCCGCCATGCAGCTCGACCAGCTTGCGCACCATGGCCAGGCCGATGCCCAGGCCGCTCTGGCTGGAGGCGTGGCCCCGGTGCACCTGCGTGAACATTTCGAAGAGATGCGGCAGCTGCGCTGAAGGTATGCCTATGCCGTTGTCGCGCACCGCGATGCGCGCCTGGCCGTCTTCGATGCGCGCGCAGAGCTCGATGCGGCCATGCGGATTGGTGTACCTGGCGGCATTGTTGAGCAGGTTCGACAGCACCTGCGTGAGCCGCACCGCATCGGCATCGAGGACGATCGTTTCTTCGGGCAGGCTCACGTATAACTGGTGATGGCCGGCGTCGATCTGCGGGCGGCTGGTTTCGATTGCGTTGGCGACAACGTCTTCCAGACGGATCGGCTCGCGCTGCAGCGCGATCTTGCCGCGCGTGATGCGCGAGATTTCCAGCAGATCGTCCACCAGCTTGATGATCTGCTGCACCTGGCGACCGATCATTTCGATCATGCGGTCCGCCTTGCGCCGGCCGTCCGGCCGCTGCAGGATCTGCACCGCGTTGCTGATCGGCGCCAGCGGGTTGCGCAGTTCATGCGCGAGCGTGGCGAGGAACTCGTCCTTGCGCTGGTCGGCATCCTTCAGGGCCTGCTCGACGCGCTTGCGCTCGGAGATATTGCTGAACAATACCGCGACCTGTCCCGGCGCCTCGGCCGGATAGACTTGCGCATCGATCCACAGGTCCAGTGTTTTCAGATAGCTTTCGAAGCGCTGCGACTCACCGGTCGATGCGACCCGGTCATAGATCGCCATGATCGCCGGATCGGCATTGGGCACGAGTTCGAGGATGGTCTTGCCGATCACGTCGCGCAATCCGGTGTGCCGCGTCATCGCTTCGTTGGCTTCGAGATAGCGGAAGTCGACCGGCTGTCCCGGCGCGCGCGGCAGGCGATCGAGCACGCAGCAACCCTGGTCCATCATCGAGAACAGGCGACGATAGCGTTCTTCCTGGCTGGCGAGCAGCGCGGCCTCGGCCTGGCGCCGCTGCGCGATCTCGTGTTCCAGGTCGCGATTGCTGCGCGCAAGCAGCTCAGTGCGCTCCTGCACCCGGCGCTCGAGATCGGAGCGGGCCGACTCGGCTTCGGCCAGCGACTGCATGGTCTTGTAACCCGAAGCGGCGAAGGCGGCCAGGCTCTGCAGCAGGCGCGCGTCCTCGGCATCGAAGTGCCGGTCCGGATCGTGCGTGACGGCCCAGACGGTGCCGGTCACGACGCCGTCAACGGCCCAGGGCGCAAGCAGGCATTCGCGCGACTTCGGTTCGAGCCCGCGCATCGCGGGAAACATCCGCTCGGCGTCGTCGAAGAGCAGCATGCTGTTGCGCTCGATGACCACGCCGCAAGGACTTGCTTCCAGCGGCATCACGTCATTGACGTAGGAGGCAAAAGCGCCCGAGGTCGCATGCCAGCGCAGTACGTGCGCGCCATCGCCCGCCTCCAGGATGCTGATGCCGGCCGACTCGGCGCCGCACAGCGCGAGGACCAGGTCGGACAAAGTCTGCAGCATCCGGTGCGGATGGCTGGCCAGTTCGTGGGCCAGCATGGTGAGAGCGCGGTTTTCCGCCGCATGGTCGTGCGCGCGTTGCGGCCGGCGCGCCAGCTCGGTGGTGATGAGGACCTCATCGAGCGCCGGTGCGCCGGAATCGTCGTCGAATTTCATTTCGCATCCATGAAGCGGGCGACATGTCGCCGACCGGTG
Source organism: Noviherbaspirillum pedocola (assembly GCF_016632335.1). GTDB lineage: Bacteria > Pseudomonadota > Gammaproteobacteria > Burkholderiales > Burkholderiaceae_D > Noviherbaspirillum_A > Noviherbaspirillum_A pedocola. The sequence goes on along the minus strand of NZ_JAEPBG010000007.1, from coordinate 146,562 downwards.
AGAACGTGGAGGAGGGCGCGGCTGTGTGTTGCGTGATCGCAGGCGGTATGCATGCGCGTTGCAGCCGGCTTATTTGCGCATCAGCGCGAATACGCCGCTGGCGCGCAGAATGCGCCGGCCGTTGACGACCAGATGACAGCTGGCAAAGGCCATGCGCGCGCCGATGCGGCCGAGTTCGACATGCGCTTCCATCCAGGCGCCAGGGCCGGCGGGCTCGAGGAAGTCGCAGGACATGCTGACCGTGGCCAGGCCCTTGAGCGCTACAGCCTGATGAACCGCGATGCCGAGCGCGCTGTCGGCCAGCGTCATCAGCATGCCGCCATGCGCAACGCCGCGCACATTCAGATGGCGTTCGTCCAGGCGCAGTCCGATGATGATCGCAGTCTCGCCGGCCGGCCTGGCGTACACCGGGCCAAGTTGGCCGAACCACGGTCCGCCGCGCTGTAGCGGCTCGAAACCGTCGGGGACATCGGGAAACGCTGCAGGCGTGGCATGGCTGGCTGGCATGGACTTCGAAGCGCAAGGAAAGCGGTAAGGCGAGTGTTTCGAGCTGCAGGTCGGCGAAGGCAGGAGTGGTGAAAATCGCGCCCGGGACGGGCAGAAGCGCGGGAACCATGCCCGCATTCGGAAGCGCCTTTGCTGCGCTTCCTTCCTCTTGCGACGCGATTTCCGCTCCTTTGTCCTTCAACCAACTTGTGTTCGTCCACTTGCTGGCCCGGCGGGCAAGGTGGGCGATCATAGCATCGAGCGATGCTTTTTTGAACGATGTTTCAGGCCGGGAAACGGGCTTGCGCGCTCCTGTATCCGCGCTGCGACGGTGGGGCGCCGCCCGCTGCGATCGCGTATGCTTGACGCTTTTGCAATCACGGGTCCATACATGTCGATCTTCACTTCCGCCGCCATGCGCGCTCTCGCGCCGCATCTGCTCGATCTTGCCAAGGGCGTTTTGCCGCTGTTTACCGCGTCGCGCCCGGCGCAGGAGGAAACGCCGGTCGAGCATGAACGCGTGCAGGCGCTGCAGATTGCGGAACTGCAGCAGGCCGTGACCGCGCAGGCCGCGGCGCTGCGCGAACTGGCCGAGCGCAGCGAGGCGGCGCTGACCGAGCTGGAACAGCGGCTGGAGCGCCAGCAGCGTCTGAGCGCGATTGCGCTGGCGGTGGCTGGCGTGGCGATCGTGGTGGCCTTGTGGGCCGTGGCGCATTGAGCGCTGCGAGCTGAAGTTGTCTGCAGGCCCTGGAACGCCGGCCCCCGTTCAGGCCATGCCGTTCATCTTCGCGTTCTGATCCCGCTGTACCTTGCTGACATAGCGCTGCACCAGCGCCAGCGTCGCGCCGCCGAGATTGACGAATTCGCAGCCGATGCGACGCGCCACTCTGCCGTCGTACAGTGTGATGTCCTGGCTGTTCATCACGCGCAGGCTGGCGTGAAAGCTTTGCGTGCCCGGCAGCTGCAGTTCGCACTCCTCGTACTGATGGCCGCGCGTTGCATTGATCTTGAGCTTGTCGTCGATCAGCGCCACGCCGCCGGCGGACAGGTTCTGCACCGGGAAGGCCAGGCGGCGCGCATCGTCATTGCCTTCGGCCGGCATCTGTATCGTGCAGCGCGGCGTGAGCACACGGTAATTCTCGCGACGCTGCAGCCGGATCATGCTGTCCGGCAGTGTCATGGACAGTGCCGGCGTGCCTTCCCAGGAAGCGGTTTGCAGCTTCGCGGCGAAGAAGGCGATGCGGATCCGGTCCAGCGTGGTATCGAAGGACACCGAGCGACTCTTCAGGATGCGATCGACCTGCGCGGCATCGCGCACGGTGTCGATGATCACGCCATCCTCGTTGGCGGCCAGCACCGTCGTGGCGATGGCTTCGCCGCCTTCGGAGAAGATCATGCGCACCAGCTGGCGCTGCTCTATCAGCCGCCGCAGCAGCGCGATGATCTCGCGGCGGCCATGGATCTGGTACGGGCCGACGTCGTCGACACCGATATCGAATTGGGTGCTCATGGGGGGTTACTTTCCGATTTGTTTTTCTATCTTCGACCGCGCCTTTTCCATGCGATAGAGCCAGACCAGCAGCTCCGCGACCGCGCGGTACAGCGCGGGCGGAATTTCCCGATCCAGGTCTACGCCCATGAGTAGCGCGGCCATTTCCTTGGATTCGTGCAGCGCCACGCCATGCTCACGGGCGCGCGCAATGATTTGTTCTGCCACCAGGCCATAGCCCTTGGCGACCACGCGCGGCGCGGCATCGCCCTTGGCATAGGCCAGCGCGGCGGCGCGTTTGCGCGGATCAGGCCTGTCCATGCCGCACCGTCAGGCCTTCGACCGTGATGCCGGCCGCTTCCAGCGCCGTTGCCAGCGACGCGCCGGCGCGACGCATCGTGTCGGCGGCGTCGATATCGGCGGCGTCGACCTGCAGCTGCAGCCGGTTGCCGCGCAGCGCCAGCCGGGCTTCGACCGCGCCGAGTTCGGGTAGATCGATGCGTATTGCGCTGTGCCAGGCGCGCTCTGGCGTGCCGCCGCTTTCCTGGCGGGCGGACGTGCCTTCGTCCTCGGCGCGCACTTCCCAGTGCAGCGGCTGGCCGGGAAACAGTTCGCCCTGCCAGGCGACGCGGTGGCTGTCGAGGGTGTCGAGCTGCATGGCGGCCAGCATCGCGGCATCGGGCGCTGCCTGGGACGCGATGCTCGCGTTCGCCAGCGCGCTATCGGCGGAGCTCGGGTCGACGAGCGCGCCGACGCCGGCAGCGGCGTTGGCAGCCGCGTTGGATATAGCCGACTGCATCTGCATCTGCGGCTCGCGCAGCAGCGCTTCCATAGTCCGCTGTCCGGCGGCCCATTGCGCGACATGCGATTCATAGAACAGGCCGCTGTGTTCCAGCGCCGTGCGCAGCGCGTCGGCCAGCGGCGGCGCCGCTTCCTGCGCGGCAGCGGTGTCGGCAAGCAGCGGGCTGCGGGCGATGACGGCATCACCGCGTTCCTGGCGCATGAGGCTGTCGATCAGTTGCGCGGCCGGACTGAACGTGGCGCCGGCAGCAGGGGCGGCATCGTTCGGCAGCAGGAAGACCGGTCGCGGCTCGCGGCCGATCAGGGTCAGGGACAGGGCGTCGCCGACGGCTGCGCCCTGCGGCAAGGCCATTTTCGCGACGGTGCCGGCGATGCCGACCAGGTATTCACCGCCCGGCAGGCGCGACAGCACCTGCGCGGCAAAGGCTTTGCCGACTTCCAGCCCCATGAGCCGGCGCAGGCTTTCGCCGCCGGTGTCGCCGAGCGCGGCAACGGCGCGCGCCGGCGCGATCTGCGAGACCTGGCCAAGAATGGGACTCGGGTTGGAGATGCCGCCTGCCATGCGGTTTTCAGCCGGAGCGCCGGCAGGTGGAAGAGGTCCGCGCCGAGCCGCTGTTCAGGAGCAGCGAGAGTTGCTCCATCCAGGGCTCGGTGATAGTGCGGATTTCGCGATCGTCGGCAAGGATGCGCTGCAATATGCGCACCTTGCGCGCGCGCAGCTCGCCCGACAGGGGCGGCAACGGCGCATCGTCGTGCAGGCGACCGATCTCGGCTGCGCAAGCCTCCTCTAACTCGCGCAACCGATCCCAGTTTCGCCCGCGGGCGGCTTCCAGCATCTGCCGGGTCAGCAGCGACAGGTTTTCGTACAGGGAAATCACATCATCGCAGGTCATCGAAAGGCACTCCCGCATCGTCCGCGCCTTCCCCTGGCGCTGTCGTGCCTCGATTGCAACATCTGATTTCTCCTTGTCCTGAGCCGCCGGCCGCGGTTTGTCGCCGCCTTTCGCGAAGTCGTCACTGTAGATGGATAACGGCAGCTTCAATCGGGAATTTAGAGGGAGGAAAAGGGGTTTATTCGGTGCGAGCGAAAAACGGGTGGAAACTGGAGGAATTTCTTTTGGGAAATGATCGCTTTTGCGTAGGTTGGGCTGGCAAGCCCAACATGAAGCTCGATCCCGTGCGGACTTCCGTTGGGCTTCCTTCGTCAGCCCAACCTACGCATTCACTCCACCAGCCGGTGCTTGATCGCGTAATGCGTCAGTTCCGCGTTGTGCCGCAGCTTCATCTTTGCCAGGAGGCGCGAACGGTACATCGACACCGTCTTCACCGACAGCATCAGCTCGGCGGCGATTTCGCTGACCGCCATGCCCGAGGCGATCATGCGCAGCGTCTGGAATTCGCGGTCGGACAGAGTTTCATGCAGCAGCGCGTCGCGGTCATCGCTGACCTGGTTCGCGAGTTCCTGCGCCACTTCCGGGCTCACATACTTGCGGCCCGATGCCACCTGCCGGATCGCGTCAACCAGTTCCGCCGGCGCGCTCTGCTTGTTCAGGTAGCCGGCCGCGCCGGCCTTCAGGGCGCGCACCGCGTACTGGTCCTCGCGGTGCATCGACAGCATCAGCACCGCCAGCGCCGGGGTTTCCTTGCGCAATTGCTTGAGCACGTCGATGCCGTTGCGGTCCGGCATCGAGATGTCCAGCAGCAGCACCTCGGCCTGCGCATGGCGCGCCAGCTGCACCGCGGCCGCGCCGTGTTCCGCTTCGCCGGTGACAACGATGTTCGGCGTGTCGGCCAGTATCTGCTTCAGGCCTTCGCGCACGATCGCGTGGTCGTCGGCGATCAATACCCGGATATGTTCTTTTTCTTTCATGCCGCCATTTCCGTTCAATCCCGCGCAGCAAGGCGCGCGTCATTCCTGGGCAGGAGTACCGAGAGTACGCAGCCGCCGCGTTCGCCGTTGCCGATGTCGAATTCGCCGCCGAGCGCATGGGCGCGCTCGCGCATGCCGCGTATGCCGAAAGCGTCCGGACGGCGCCGCTCGCCTTCGGCCAGGCCGCGACCGTCATCGGCGATGCTCAGATGCAGACGGTCCTGCGCCGCATCCAGCCGCACCTGCACCGCGCTGGCGCCAGCATGCTTGCCGATGTTGGTCAGCGCTTCCTGGAAAATGCGAAACAGCGCCGTGGCGCGGGAAGAGGGCAGCGGCACATCGCCGCTCGGCAGATGCAGTTCGCAGCGGATGCCCGACTGCTTCTCGAACTCCCGCGCCTGCCAGGCGATCGCCTCGACGATGCCCAGGTCCAGGATGCCGGGCCGCAGATCGCGGGAAATGCGGTGCGCTGCCTCGATGCTGCGGTCCACCAGCGCGTCGACATAGTCCAGGCGTTCGGTCAGTTCCGGCGCGCCCTGCGCGAGGCGGCGGCGAAGCTGGGCCACGGCCATCTTGATGGCGGTCAGGTTGCCGCCGAGGTCGTCATGGATTTCCTGCGCGATGCGCTTTCTTTCCTCTTCCTTGACCTGGTCGACATGCGCGCTCAGCTCGGCCAGCTGCCGGCGCGATTGCAGAATCTCCTGCTCGGCCAGCTTGCCGTGGGTGATGTTGGTCATCAGCCCTTCCCACTGCACGCCGACGCCGGCGAGCCGGCGCGGTGCGGCGCGCAGATTGATCCACTTGATGTCGTGCCAGGACTCGATGCGGATGCGGCCCTCCCAGTTCCAGATGGAGAGCCGACGCGCCGATTCGCGCATGCCGGCAGCAAAGGAGGCGCGGTCTTCCTCGACGATCAATGCGGCGAGGCCTTCCGGCTGACGGCGCAGCCATTGCGGCGACACGCCGAGCAGGGCCTGGCAGCCGCGGGAAAGATGGGGAAAAGCCTGGCTGCCGTCATCGCGCAGCAGGAAACGGTAGACCAATCCCGGCGCATCCGGGCTGGCGCCAGGCGCTGCAGTCGCCGTCGGCCTGCGCTGCGGCTTGGGCACGCTGTCTGTTGCATGCATTGAACGCCTGATCTCGCCGCTTACTGAGCCATGTTTCATGGATTTGTTCTTCGATATGCTCTCGGCAGAGTTTCCTGGGAAAAAATTTCCGTAAGGATTTTTCGATTGCCGCACGATACCATTTTTGCCCCAAAACCTGAAGCTGTTACGCCCCACGCGCACTGCGATGTGACAATTCGCAACCGATGTTGCTCGCAGGCTCGGATGCGGCGTGGCGGCGAGCCGATTAAAGTCGCCGCCGGCGCTGCCGTTAAAGGGCCATCGCAGCATCGCGGGCGCATCGAGCCGACTCCGGACCGGCTTGCGCTTCGCTTCCTTCACCACGCTGCCAAAAGGACTACGCATGAAACCCGGTCGCCAGACGCGCCCTGATGGACTAAAGGAATTCGACTTCACGCCGCGCGATTTCGAGCGGGTGCGCGCGCTGATTTACCGGCGCGCGGGCATTGCGCTTGCCGCGGGCAAGCAGGAAATGGTGTACAGCCGCCTGGCGCGCCGGTTGCGCGCGGTGGGCATGAACTCGTTCGAAGGCTATCTCGACGCGCTCGAGCGCAATGGCGACGACGCCGAATGGGAAGCCTTCACCAATTCGCTGACCACGAACCTGACATCCTTTTTCCGCGAAGAGCATCACTTCCCGGTGCTGGCCGACCATGTGCGCCAGCGCGATGCGGTGCAGATCTGGTGCTGCGCCAGCTCCACCGGAGAGGAACCGTATTCGATCGCGATGACGTTGTGCGAAGCCTTCGGCACCCTGACGCCGCCGGCGCAGATTCTCGCCACCGACATCGATACCAATGTGCTGGCCACCGCCGAGGCGGGCGTGTATCCGATGGAGCGCGTCGAGCGGCTGTCTCCCGAGCGGCTGAAACGCTTCTTCCTGAAGGGCACCGGCGCCAAGGAAGGCCTGGTTCGGGTGCGCCCGGAGCTGAGAAAACTCATCACCTTTCGTCAGCTCAACCTGCTTGACGCCTCGTGGCAGGTATCATCCGCGTTTGATGTCATTTTCTGCCGCAACGTGATGATCTATTTCGACAAGCCGACGCAGGGTCGCATCCTGGAGCGTTTTGCGCCGCTGATGAAGAGCGATGGCCTGCTGTTCGCGGGGCATTCCGAAAACTTCCTGTACGTGACCAACGCGTTCAAACTGCGCGCCAAGACCGTCTACCAGCTCGCCGCGAACCGCCCCTGAGCATCCGAGCATTCGAGAATTCATGAACAAGACCGCTCGCGAGCATTTCGCCACCAATGTCTACTATGACCGCAGCTTCGACTGCGATGCCGCCAAGATCCTGCCCGGCGAGTTCTACTGCACGATGAAGGACATGATGATCGTCACCGTGCTTGGCTCCTGCGTGGCGGCCTGCATCCGTGATCGGGTGTCCGGCATCGGCGGCATGAACCACTTCATGCTGCCGGAGAACAATGAAGACGGTCCTGTGTCCGCGTCCGCCCGCTACGGCACCTATGCGATGGAAGTGCTGATCAACGAGTTGCTGAAAACCGGCGCGCGGCGCGAGAACCTGGAAGCGAAGGTGTTCGGCGGCGGCAATGTGCTGCGCGGCCTGACCGCGCTCAATGTCGGCGAGCGCAATGCAAGCTTCGTGCGGCAGTATCTGCGCGCGGAAAACATTCCCATCCTCGCCGAAGACCTGAACGACATCCATCCGCGCAAGGTGTATTACTTCCCGCGCACCGGCCGCGTGCTGGTGAAGAAGCTGCGTGAACTCAACAACAATACGCTGGTCAATCGCGAGCAGGATTATGCAAGCACGCTGTCCGGCGGCAGGATAGGCGGCGACGTAGAACTGTTTTCCTGAGTCGGTCGCATCGCTGCCATGCCGCTGTGCCGTTGACGATCGTCGCCGGCCCGGGCACGCAAGCCTTTGCCCTCCCCGCAGGGGCGCAACGCAGTGCCGGCGGCACTGCGCCCGGCACCGTGAGGCTGGCCAGGGTGCATAAGCTCCAACGTGCTATGCTCCCGCAATTTTCCACTCTGCCCGGATGTCCATGAACGCACCGAATCCCGCTCCCACCCCGGCCCAGTCGGCCCGCGCTTTGCTGAAGGAACTGCAGGCGAACTTCCCTGTGTTCAAGCAGGCGCTGCCGCTGTCGATAGGCATCGACAAGCAGCTCTTGTCCCGCCTGCCGGGCACGGACCGCAAGGTGTTGCGCATTGCGCTCGGCATACACACGAATTCGCTGCGCTACCTGAAATCGCTGGAGAAGGCCAAGGAGCGCTTCAATCTCGATGGCAGCCCGGAAGGCGAGGTCAGTGAAACCCATCGCAACCATGCGGCCGAAACGCTGCGCGAGCGCTTCAAGCGCGAAGCCGAACAGCGCCGCGCCCAGCGCGAGGCCGAGCGCGCCGAGGAAGTGAAGAAGCAGAGCATGGAAAAGCTGAACCAGCTGGCGCAGAAGTTTTCCCGCGGCCGTTGAAGCCCTTAAGCCTGCTGCAACCCGGGCTGCATCCAGCGCGTCGCGCGGACATCATCGATGTCTTCGCCTCGCGCAGTTCGATACCTTGAGATGGCGGTCCGATGCCGATGTGCCGGGCCGCCATCTCATTTCCATGGAATATGCACGGTGTTGGCGCCGTGTTCATCCTTCGCCATGATCGCCAGGCCCCGCACGCCGATGCGCTCGCTTTCCGGGCCGGTCACGTGTACCGGGAGCACCGCAGCGCCATCAAATGCTCTCGTCAGTCGCGGCAGCAGAATTTGCCCCTCGGCCGCACGGAACCGCGCATAGGCCAGTGCGCGCGGATCGTAGAGCGCGCGCTTCTTCGACTCGCCCCGCGGTGGCGGAAACTGCTCGGGGAAGCGCTTGCACAGGTGCTCTGCGTGCCGCTTCAATTGCGACCATTCGCCGCCGGTAAGCCGGATCGCGCCCTCTCTCTTCTCTCCCCTGGGCCGCTCCACCAGGAGTCGGCCGGCTTCCTCGAGCCCGGCGCGGCAGATGCCGAGCGACTTGAAGATGTCCGACAGATAGCGTACCTGCAGCCCCAGCGACGCCGCATGCTCGGCCACCGCCGCGTAATACGGACGCCAGGTCGCTTCATCGATGCCGTTGTGCCTGGCATGTTCATCGGCCAGGATCAGCACGCTCTGGCACTGCTGGCCCAGCGACGCGACCAGATCGATATAGGCGCGCATGGTGTGCCGTTCGGCGCCATGCAGTCCCGGCCTGGCGTCGTCGAGCTTGCGAAAACCCCAGAACAGCGGTAGCACGACCTTTCGGCCAGCGGCCATCGCGCGCAACGCATGAAAGGTTTCACCGGATCCGCCCACGCCGCGCACCAGAGGGTGCGCGAGCAGCCGCGCACGGGCCTGGCTTGCCGCATCGTGGCGTATGAGCAGCGTAGGCGCCGAGCGGCTTCTGAGCAGTAGTGAAGGCGTCGGCTGAAAAGAGGTGCTGAGCCAGGCCGGCGTCGTATGCGCTGTTGTGGTGGGTCGGCTATCTGTCGCGCTGTCCATGCATCGTGCTCCCTGTGGTGATCGAGGAGCGTCGATTCTAGGCAGTCGCAGCGGCGTTGTTAAACAAGCGATTCACATTTGCTTATGACAGCGCAAAGGCGCTATGGCTGGTAATACCAGGCGACGTAGCCATTGGTTCGCCAGCCGGCGGCCTTGAGTGTATTTCGATCGCTTTCGGACATCGCGGTGAACAGGAAGTCTTGCAGGCAGATCGGCGCCGGTCCGGAAGACAGCGTGACAGCCGGGTTCGGCGAATACTTCTTGAAGATGGGGAAGGCGGTTGCTACCGCAGATTCGAGTTCATTCAGATTCATTGCTTCCATCCAGATAAACAAGCGAAATGGATCGTGTTGCAGGGCAGGGCGCCGTGGCGCCGTTTCAAGCTCACCGGGCGCCCTTGTCGCTCATTCCGGAAAGCGGCCGAGTTCATGGTCGCAATCGATCGGCCGGGATCGAATCGCGCGCAATTCATAGAGGATCGCCTGCGCGCCGCCCCGCGTATCCGCCATGAAGAAGCGATCGGCGGTATCGGCGTCTGCAAAGGTATAGACCATCGCATCGATCTGGACTTCCGTCGGCGATACCCGCACTGTCAGCATGGTGGTCTCCTGTTACATAATGTCGTCGGCCGTCGCCGGTATGCTGCATCCGGCTCGCGACACAACTGGAGCTTACTCGCTCGCGCAGGCGCTGTTAGTCAGAGAAACGCTTAATCCGATGTAGGAAGTAGGGGACTCCTGCATCTCCCGACATGGCGTGCAAAGTGCCGCACACGGCGCGCCGTTATAGAATTCGGCTTTCATCCGTCGTCGACTCCCCCGCATCTCCGGCCGCAACCCGCGGCATCCCGGCATGTTTCCTGTGATCGATACGCCGGCCTCGCGGCCGCAAGCGGCAGTGTGCCGACGGTTCTCATGTTTTTCAGGGACAGGCCTGCGCTGTCTTCGCGCGTCACGCAGCGGGGACCGCGCAGGCGAACAAGATAGATGCAATCAACGATACAGCAAGCGGCTCAGGGCGACGTGGTCAGCAAGGTGAGCACAATCAACAGCGGCAGGCGCGTGTCGGTCGCGCCGATGATGGACTGGACTGACCGTCATTGCCGCATGTTCCACCGCCAGATCACGCGCCATACCTGGCTCTACACCGAGATGGTGACCACCGGCGCGCTGATCCATGGCGATGTCGCGCGCCATCTCGACTTCAATGAAGAAGAGCATCCGGTCGCTCTGCAGCTCGGCGGCAGCGAGCCGGAAGACCTTGCGCAGTGCGCGCGCCTGGCACAGAAATGGGGTTATGACGAAGTCAATCTGAATTGCGGCTGTCCGTCGGAGCGGGTCCAGCGCGGCGCCTTTGGCGCCTGTCTGATGGCCGAACCACGGCTGGTGGCCGATTGCGTGAAGGCCATGCGCGACGCGGTCGATATCGATGTCACGGTCAAGCACCGCATCGGCATCGATCAGCAGGAAGCCTATGACTTCGTGCGCGATTTCGTCGGCACCATTGCCGATGCGGGGTGCCGTACCTTTATCGTCCATGCGCGCAATGCCATCCTCAAGGGCCTGTCGCCCAAGGAAAACCGTGAGATACCGCCGCTGCGCTACGAATATGCGTATCGCCTGAAGCGCGATTTCCCGGATCTCGAAATCATCATCAACGGCGGCGTGCGCACGCTCGAAGAGATCGATGCCCATCTGCGTGAAGTCGATGGCGTCATGCTCGGGCGCGAGGCTTATCACAACCCCTGGCTGATGGCGCCATTCGATGCGCGCTACTACGGCGACGCCACACGCGAAACGAATCGCGAAGAAGTGATCGCAGCCATGCGCGATTACTGTGCTGCTCAGCTCGCGCGTCATGGCGGCGATGGCAGCAATGGCCGCGCCCAGGGCCTGCGCCTGAACAGCATTACCCGGCATATGCTCGGTTTGACCGCCGGCATGCCCGGCGCGCGGCTGTTCCGACAGAGGCTCTCCGACCCGCGTCGGCTTGCCGCGAATGATCCCGATCTGCTGCTCGAAGCCCTGGCGGCGTTGCCGGCCGCGGCAGTGTAAGCACTGCCTGCGCTGCCGGTAAGTTTTACCCCGGCGGCTGCATCTCCCCGCGACAAAACCCTCAATAGTTTGCAAATCCGAATTTCGGGCTTGATTTCACACTTGGCATGAAACCTGCCTTGCTGGCAGCCATGGAGCGTGGCCGTGCGCCATCTTCCATGCATATGTCGGAGCGCTCGCCGCGTCCGGGTCGCCATGCCGGCGAGCTGGTCATGACCGTACCGGTCGCGGCGATCTGCTTGAGAAACTTCTATGGCAGCAGGCAGTCAACGATGTCGTTTCTGAAAACTTTTTGAGAGGTGAGAAAAATGCGATCGTTCTCCGAAGTGTCCAAGGTCATGCTGGCAGCCGCCGCGCTGACCGTTCTTGTCGCAGGCTGTGAGAAGAAATCCTCTGATACCGGCGCCGGCAGCGGCACCGGCCCGGCTGCGTCAACCAGTTCCAGCTCGACCGGCGGCACCTCCGGCGGTTCGTCCGCGGGCGGAACAGGTACCGGCACGGCTGGCGGCGCGGGGGCGACCGGCGGCGCCAGCACGGGTAGCACCAGCGGCACGGGCGCGACCGGCAGCACCAGCAGCGATGCCGGCGCAGGCACTGGAGCCGGACCGGGCGCAGGCGCTTCGGGTGGCGCCGCGGCGCCGGGCACCACCGGTGCGGGCGGCACCAGCGGCGATACCGGCACCACGGGCAGCACCGGCGCCGGCGGCACTTCGGGCAGCTCCAGCACCTCGGGCGCAACCGGCAGCAGCACGACCGGCGGCACGTCGGGTTCGAGCGGCGGAACCGGCCACTAAGCACTTCAACCTGGCGCGGCCAAGCGGGCCGCGCCAGACCTGGTGCAGACTGTGCGCACTGCTATCGTCTGCGCCTAGCCTGTCATGCGGGCATTTCCCGAATCGGCTTCCTATGGCGCGCAAGCGATGCACACGTATTGAGAAGCGCGGAAGTGCGCTCTGCGATGCGATTGGCGGCGTAATCAGCGGTGCAATCAGTGATGCCGATACTGGCTCCTGCGGTTGACGCGAAAGCGAAAGCCATCGTCCTCATCATCGCCTTCTGGGTCGAGCATGCCGAATTCACTGCGCAGTTCGGTGCGCCGGAAAGCCATTTCCTGCGCCAGCCTTTCCATCGGCATATCCATGCGCAATATGCGTGGAAACAGGCGTGTCTGTTCCTCTTCGATGTGGCGGCGCATCGTTTCCGACAGCACCGTGAAGGTGGCGTCGTAGAGCCTGTCCTGCGCTTGCATGGTTTCCAGTTCTCCCACGAGCCGGCGTACCAGAGAGTGCTCGACTTCGGCCAGTTCCAGCAGGAAGTCATCATCGAGTGCTTGCGCCAGTGCCGGGTAGAGATGCTCCTCCTCGATTTGCGCATGGATGACAAGCTCGGTGCAGGTGATTTCCACTAAGGTTTGCTTGGATTCCGGGCTCGCGCTTTCCCGCATTCCCTGGAACGCGGTGAATAGCACAAGCAGCCGGTCGTGATCTTCGCTGAGCATGTCGATGATCACGGATGCCGGTCGCGCCATGCCTGTCTCCTGAAGATAAAACCAGTATTCCCGCAAGCTTCGTGCCAGCGCCGCAAGGCATGATATCGACGCTTGTTTGCTGGTGATGTCGGCGTGAGCAGCCGGTGCTCGCACAAACAGTCTTGTCATACCTGCAGTCTTTACCGCGATTGCGCGCAAAATTTACCGGCTTGCCGCATGCCCATGCATCAAGCCGGCCGAGCTGTCGCTGGGCATGTTTGTTGCCTGTGAGTGGGTATCGAGGCAATCGGGTTTCTGCAGAGCTTACCCATGGAAAGCAGCATGGAAACGGACAGGAAACGAGCGCGCGGCATGCTGCGCATCCTGAAAGGCGGTTCTGATGCCAACCCGGCGCGCTCGTGCAAACCGCGGTTCTCCAGCCTGTTTGCCCGCGATGCCAGCGCCACCGAGATGCTGCAGGGCTGCCCGGTGGTGACTGCCGCGGGCGAATGGATAGGCGCGGTGCGCTCCATCCTGATCGACACCCGCAGCCGCCGTTTGCGCTATGTGATGCTGCTGTCGCGTCCGGGCAATGCGCTCATCGCCATTCCCTGGCATGCGCTGTATTTCGACTCGGCGCTGTCGCGCCTGGTGTACTTCACCTGCGTGTAGCGTGCCCCTGCCTGCTGCGGCAATGCGATTGCCGCCGTGCTAGTCGAGCGGAACCGATGCCATCGATGCGGCTCTGACCGTGCATGCGGCGCGGTCTGCCAAGCTTAGCGGGAGAGGAACATGGCTACCCTGGAACAGACGATCGATGTGAATGTGCCGGTGCATGCGGCATACAACCAATGGCTGCGCTTCGAGGACTATCCACGCTTCATGGAGGGCGTGCGCGAAGTGCAGGAGCGTGATGCCTCGCATCTGCACTGGCGCGCCGAACGGCATGAGCAGGAAGTGGAGTGGGACACCGAATTCATCGAACGCATACCGGATCAGCTCATCAGCTGGCGTGAGATCGATGGCCGGCATCGCGGCAGCCTGGCGTTCGAGCCGCTGCGGCCGAACGTGACGCGCCTGCGCATGCACATGGAATTCGATGCGATTCCAATCGACAAGGAAGGCGCAATGACGCAGCGCATCGCGCAGGACCTGGCGCGCTTCAGGCAGATGGTGGAGGCGCAGAACGGTTCCGATACGGCACAGGAGGCGCAGGGCGATTCGGCGCATGCGCGCAGCGAAAGCAGAAGCGGCGCGCAAGCCTGGCTGCGCAGCCAGTTCGCCGGCTGGGAAGATCCGATGGCGCTGGTGAAGAAGATGACCGAGGAGATGGACGGGCTGTTCAGCCGTTACATTGGCCGTCCGATCGCTGCGCGCTTCGGCGAAGGCGGTGTCGCCGGCAAGTGGATGCCGGCGGTGGAGATTACGCAGCGCGACGACCGGCTACTGATCTGCATCGATCTGCCTGGCATACCGCGCCAGGATGTGCAGCTGCTGATACAGCGCGACAAGGTCACCGTCGAAGGAGAACGGCGCGAGCCCCCGGCGCGGCCCGAGGTCCCCGGCTTTCGGCGCTCCGAGCGCAGCTATGGACCGTTTCACCGCAGCATTCCTCTGCCCGAGGGCGTGAATGCCGACACCGCCGAAGCGGCAATGCGCGATGGCGTACTCGAAATCTCCTTCGCCATGCCCGATCCGTCGGCCGTCGGCGGACGGCGCGTCGACATCGGATGAGGCGGCACGCATTTCAATCACACAGGAACACCTCCACGGAGTCTTTATCGATACCACCGTTATCTGGTACCTGCTCATCGGCGCGCTGCTGATTTCCATGGGACTGATCGAATCGGTGCTGCGGCGCTGGCCGGTCAGCCCGGCGATGTTCTACCTTCCTATCGGCTATGCAATTGGTCCTTCCGGCTTTGGTCTGCTGCGCCTGGATCCGGTGCGGCACGCGACGTTCCTGACCACGATCACCGAAGTGGCCCTGCTCGTTTCGCTGTTCACTGTCGGCCTGAAGCTGCGGGTGCCGCTTGCCGACAAGCTGTGGCTGTTGCCGCTGCGGCTTGGCATCGCGGCAATGCTGATCACGATTCTGCTCATTGCGCTGGCTGCGCATTATCTGCTCGGCCTGCCGCTGGGCGCATCGGTGCTGTTGGCAGCGATCCTCGCGCCTACCGATCCGATTCTTGCGTCGGACGTGCAGATCCATGACGTAGGCGACCGCGACCGCATCCGCTTTGGCCTGTCCGGCGAAGGCGGCATGAACGACGGTACGACCTATCCGTTCGTGATGCTGGGCCTGGCATTGTGCGGCGTGGACCAGGCCGTCGATTACGCCAGCCTGCGCGGTCTGCTCGATGCGATGTGGGGCTTTGCGGCCGGCCTGGCCATCGGTGGCCTGGCCGGGTGGATCACGGCGAAGGTCGTCATCGAATTGCGCCGCAAGCGCCGCTTCGCGGTCGGCATGGAAGAGTTTCTGACCCTGGGGTTGATCGCGGTGTCCTATGGGCTTGCGCACCTGGTGCATGGCATCGGCTTCGTCGCGGTGTTTGCCGCGGGGGTTGCGGTACGCAATGTGGAATCGCAGACGAGTGGGCCGGAAAAACCGGACGAAGTGCTGGGCGCAATACAGGTCAGCCAGCGCGAGGAGGTCGCGGTCGATCCGAAGAAGGCGCCGGCCTACATGACCGAGGTGGTGCTCGGTTTCAATCAGCAGCTCGAACACCTGGCGGAATTCGCGATGGTGCTGATCATCGGCGTGCTGCTGTCGGGCACCGGACTGTCGGCCGAGGGCGCCGCGCTGGCCGCGCTGATCTTCGTGGTGGTGCGACCCCTGTCGGTGCTACCTGCACTTTATGGCATCGGGTGTACACGGCTGCAGAACGGCCTGATGGCCTGGTTCGGCATACGTGGCATCGGCTCGTTGTACTACCTGCTGTATGCGCTGCAGTTTCCATGGCTGCCGGATCTGAATGAACGCTTCACATCCATCGTGCTGACGGTGATCGCGATGTCCATCGTCATCCACGGCATTTCCGCTACGCCCTTGATGGAGCTGTATGCCAAGCGCAGTCGCTTCGGGCGCAGGCCCACATGAATGAGGAGAATTGATGAAGGAGTTGCGTCATGCTGACTGATCTCACCGGCTGGATCAGCGCGCTGATTCTGATCCTGACGATTTCGCGCCAGGTCTATACCCAATGGAAGACGCGCAGCACGGCCGGCGTGTCGAAATGGCTGTTCATCGGGCAGCTCGCCGCTTCCGCCGGTTTCGTGCTGTACAGCTTTCTCGTAGATAACTGGGTATTCGTCGCTACAAACGGCTTCATGCTGCTGGTGGCCATCACGGGCCAGCTGATCTATCGGCGCAACAAGCGCAGCGAGGAAAGGCGCGCGAAGAAGCAGGGCAATACGACCGAGGCCGCTCTTGAATTGTGATTGTTGAGAGGCGCTGGTCGATGCAGGCCTGGTGAATCGCCCGATTGAACGTCGGTGCAAGGCTCGGCATGCGCTTTGCATGGGTCAGGGAATATTGATCATCCATGCCGGGACAGGCGCTACCTTGTCCCGCTACACCGATACCAGGAGTTTCGATGCCGGACACTGAAGAGGACGATTTGCTGAGCCCGCGCGCCTTGCTGCGCACCATGGCGATTGCGGCGCTTGTCGCCGGCGCAGTGAGCGCCTGCAGCAAATCCATGGACAATCCCGTGGCGCCGCAGCCGCCAAGGCCGCATGCCGAAGCCGCTGGAGGCGCGAAGCTGATGCATGCGATCTATCAGTCAGATTCGCGCCAGCGCGCGTTCTTCGTCGAAGGAGAGGGAGTTGACAAGGCCGATGAGGCGCCGCGGCTTGTAATTCGTACCTGAAGCGCGCGCAGCATTTTCAGCCGCGCCGCATAAGGGTAAAAGCATGAAGGAGATAGAGCGATGACACGGACAGGACTGCGAGGACGCATCGTGCCACTGGCCCTGCTGCTCGCGAGCGCCACGGCGCTGGCCCAGCCGCTGCAACCGAAGACCGAGAACGGCGTGAGCTATCTGTGCGGCGGCGTCGGCCTCGATGAATCGAATTATCTGAAGCAGGAAGCGGCCAAGGGCGGCCTGCTGCTGACCTTCGCCGCGCGCGACGGCAGCTACCTGGCGGGCGTGCATGTGGAGATCAATGACGCCCATGGCAAATCAGTGCTGCAAACCGATTGCGACGGCCCGATGATGCTGGTGAACGTGTCCGGCAAAGGAAGCTACAAGGTCAAGGCGGACTACCATGGCAAGACGCTGACCCGCTCGGTTGCCGCGGGCGGGAAAGAGGCAGGGCGCGCCGTGTTTGTCTGGCCGACTGCAAACAACGGCAATGGCGGCGGCAATGACGCCGGAAACTCAGGTGAGGGAAGTGCCGGCGAGAAGACCGGCAAATGAATTCGCATCTGTCTTGCATGCAGGGCGGCTTGCGCGGATATCACACGAGGCAATGCGGTAGGTATTGGAATCCGGTGTGACGATTGCCGGGCTGCTTCCGGATCAAGACAATCGAACGACCCGTGCCCCGGGCTTCGATATGGCTTGATCCGGCTTGACCCGGCTTGATCCAGCCTGATCCGCTTGCGGAAACAGGCCGAAGCGACTTACTTGTTCTGCTGCTTCTGGGCCGCGTCCTGAACCTTCTCGCCGCCGCGTTCCACGTCCTGGCCCATGCCCTTCATCGTGTTGCAGCCAGCCAGACCGATCACCATCAGCATGCCGAAGGTCGCGTACAGTTTTTTCATGATGTTTCCCCTTTCTAGTATGTAAATAAAGTTGAGCGCAAACGCACGGCCCTCAGCTCACGGAGCGCCTTGGCCAATGCGGTCGCTGCAGCGCCGGAATGCTCCGAACGCCTTTCCTGTGTGATCTTCGCCGCCAGGAAAGCCGCGGCATGCCTTGCAGCAGTCGCTCAGACGAACGGCTGCCGCCCACGCATGACTTCGCGCATGGCCGCGATGCCGCGTCCGGCCATGCGCATCTTGGCCGGGTCCTGCAACAGCATCGTCAGGCCCGCGGTGGCGCTGCTGATCAGCGGTCCGGTGCGCGCCAAGCCATTGATGGCGCGGCGCGGACCGATCAGCACCATCACCGCCAGCGCGCCCACGACCAGCCCCGGATGGGCCAGCACCCAGCGCATGGTCTGGCTCTGCGGAAACGGATGCTGCTGTGGCTGATGCATCATTTCCTTCATGGTCGGCGTTGGCCGGCCGGCGTCCACCGCATGCATCTGCTGCCGGTATTCCTCCCTGCTGGCATGGATGCGCATGAGCAGCGCATCGCGTTGCTCTTCCAGAGACATGTCCTGCGGCGCCTTTGCTTCCTTCATAGACTTTCCTTGACCAGGTCGATATCGCGTTGCAGCTCATTACGCACCGCGTTGAACGGCGCTTGCGGCGATACATGCTTGCGCGCGATGAATACGCCTATGCCGGCCACGATCAGAAAGACCGCGAACACCAGCCAGGCCACGAGGATGCGGTAATCCGTCTCCCAGAATGTGATGATGACCGCCGCGCCAAGGAACAATAGCGAGATCAGGCCGAACAGGGCGGCGATTGCATAACCGACGACTTGCTTGATCAGGAGCGTGCCCTGGATCTTGGCTTCGATGCCGACCAGCGAGAGGTAATCGCTGGCCCGCTCGAACATCATCAGGGACAGTTGCTTGGATTTTTTCAGCTTCTCGAACACATAAGGCTCCGCGTGGATTCGTCGGTCCGCATTCAGCGGCGCAGCATGCCGATTAAAAGGCCAACGCCGGCGGCGATGGCCAGCGATTGCATCGGCTTGTCGCGCACGTAGTCGCTGGTGAAGTCGATGCCGCGCGAAAGTTGATCTCCCGCTTGCCCCGCCATGTCGCGCGCTGTGCCCTGCACATTGCCGAACTGGCCATTGAGCTGGCTCCAGGCATTGCGAATCTCGCGGTCCGCGAGGGCGCTGGCTTTTGCCAGCAGCGCATTCAGATCTTTTTTCAGGTCGGCAAGTTCGCTGCGCAGATATTGCGCCTCGTTGCCGGAATTCGCCGCGTCTTCGGCTTCGGATTCAACGCTCGATGACAGATCTGCCGGATAACTGGTTTCCATGATCGCTCCTTCCTGCGTGCTCGTATTTGTTGATATTTCCTTCCGCACTGCAAGTGGCATGCCAGACAAGGGCATGGCAGCTAAGAAGTTGATATTGATATAGAAACAATGAATGCAGCGTAGCGGAGACCATCTGTTGCGATGTGGAGTTTGCACAACTTACCTGTATTTTTTTCATCATTTTTGGCATGCAAGATTAAACGGGAAGAGGGTTTCCCCTTCTTTTGTGCAGTGCGGAACTTCATCCGTTGATGAAGGGTCCCGTAGGCAGCTTGTATGCATCAGTGATCTGTATGCGTTTGTAAAAGCCGGAAAGTTTTTCCGGGAACCAAGTTATGTTTTCCGGGCAACAGACTTTTCATTTCGCACGCAAAGGACATTCATGAAATCAGCTACCGTCATCGCGCTCGCCAGCGCTGCCGTTTCTTTTGCCTTGGCCTGCAGCCAGGCCGACGCGCAGGACTATCGCTATGGGCAGGATTACCGCTATGGGCAGGATGAGCGCATGCCCGCACCGGCGGCGCCGCAGGGCGGATATGCGCCGCCAGCGGTCTATCAGGACACCGCGCGCGTGACACGGGTCACGCCGAGGTATGAGCAGGTCAGAACGCCACAGGAGGAATGCCGGATGGAAGTCGAGCAAGTGCAGGCGGCCCCCGCGCCGCAGCAGCGCAATCTGGCGGGCGTGCTCATCGGCGGCGTGGCCGGCGGCATACTCGGCAACCAGGTCGGCGGCGGCAATGGCCGCGCGGCCGCTACCGCAATCGGTGCCGTCGGCGGTGCGCTGGTCGGCGACAGTGTGGCCAACAATGCCAATCCGCCGATGCCGCCGGGCCCGATCGAACGTCAGGTGCGCCGCTGCCACACGGTGGAGCGCACCGTCGAGCGCGCCGCCGGCTATGACGTGGCTTACCAGTACAACGGTCGCAGCTATTCCACCGTGATGCAGCAGGATCCGGGCTCGACGTTGCGCGTCAATGTGTCGGTGACGCCGGCCTACTGAGGCCAGAGCGCCGCGTCCTCCCGCTTGCCGGCATCATGAAGAATTTCACCAAGCTCTGGCTGGCCAGCTTCAAGGTGGCCGCAAAGGCACAGCGCCAGACGCAGAAGCGGCTCCTCGACAGTCTGCTGCCGCAGGCGCCGAAGCCGGCAACGCCGCGACGCAAGGCTGCCAAAACGGCGAGCGTGTCAGGCGTGGCGGCTAAATCCGCAAGAACTGCGGCTAAACCGGCGCCGGGACCGGCTTTCCCGGTCGATGAGGCGAGTCGCCTGCCCGGCAAGTGGATGGCCTACACCTACGCGCTGTCCTCGCCACGCGCGCCGTTGCGGCGCATGCCTTACTGGCTCTATCTGCCGAAAAGCGCAGCCGGCCCGCCATTGCCGCTGGTGGTGATGCTGCACGGCTGCGAGCAGACCGCACCCGGCTTCGCACAAGGCACGCGCATGAACTGGCTGGCCGAACGCGAAGGCTTTGCCGTGCTGTATCCGCAGCAGACGCCGCGTGGCCATCCGCAGCGCTGCTGGCATTGGTATGAACGCCATACCCAGGAAGGGGCCGAGGACGCCGAGCGTATCGTTGGCATCGTCACGCGCGCTTGCGCTTCCTATGCCATTGATCGCAGCCGCATCTATATCGCCGGCCTGTCCGCGGGGGCCGGCATGGCGCAGATCGTCGCGCTGAATCATCCGGAATTGTTTGCGGCGGTCGGCCTGCATTCCGGCGCGGTATTCGGGGCCAGCCGCAACCGCGCCGCGGCCATGGGCGTCATGCAGTTCGGCGGCGCGCGCGAGGCTCAGGCGGCGATCGCGGAACTCCTGCAGCGCAAGCCCGGCTTTCCCGGCATGCCTGCCATTCTGATTCATGGCCGAGAGGACAGGGTGGTACGCCATGTCAACCTGGAACAGCTCGCCGCGCAGTTCCGCGTGTTGAACGCGATCGAACCCGACGCTATGCGACTCAGTGAAAAGGCCGCGCGCGGCGGCCAGCGCGCCGCGCATGCGTATCGGTTGCAGGATGGCTGGCGCGGCCGCAAGCTGCTGCTGCGGGTATGCGAGATCCACGGCCTCGAGCATGCGTGGAGCGGCGGCGATGCTCATGTCAAATACCATTCTGGCATCGGGCCCGATGCCAGCGCGATGATGTGGGATTTCTTCGCCCGGCATCGGCGCGGCACATGAAACCTGCAACGTCGCAGCTTGTCATTTGCACAGTCTTGTGAAACCGGGGGCATGCCCGCATACTGTGTGGGCATACAGTTCGTCATCCGCCCGCCATTTTTTCCGGTACCCGCCTTGCCCAAGTCCTCTCTTTCCCGCCTGGCTTTCGTCGACCTCGAGACCACCGGCGGCACCGCCACTAGCGATCGCATTACCGAGATCGGCATCATCGAGGTCGATGAAGCCGGCGTGCGCGAATGGAGCAGCCTGGTCAATCCCGAGATGCCGATACCGCCATTCATCCAGTCGCTGACCGGCATTACCAATGAGATGGTCGCCGACGCGCCGACTTTTGCCGAACTGGCCGAGCAGGTCCATGAACGCCTCGCCGACCGCATCTTCATTGCGCACAATGCGCGCTTCGACCATGGTTTCCTGAAGAATGAATTCCGCCGCACCGGACACGACTTCCGCCCGGCGGTGTTGTGCACGGTAAGGCTGTCGCGCAAGCTGTTTCCCGGCTTTGCGCGGCACAACCTGGATACGTTGGTGGAGCGGCACCGGCTGCAGGTAAGCCAGCGCCATCGCGCGCTCGGCGACGCGCAACTGATCTGGCAGTTCTGGCAAAAGCTCGGTGACGAGCACAGTGCCGAAGTGATCCAGGATGCGGTGGACCGGCTGCTGAGCCGTCCGACCGCGCCGTCGCGACTCGATGCGCTGCAGATCGACGCGCTGCCCTCCAGTCATGGCGTTTATCTGTTCTATGGCGAAAACGATCTGCCGCTGTACATCGGCAAGGCAAACAATCTGCGGCGCCGCGTGCTGGCGCACTTCAGCACCGACCATTCGTCGTCGAAGGAGCAGGCGCTGTCGCAGCAGGTCGAGCGCATCGAGTGGATCCATGCGGCTGGCGAGCTGGGCGCCTTGTTGAAGGAGGCCGACCTGGTCAAGCGCCTGATGCCGGCGCAAAACGTCAAGCTGCGCCAGAACGAAGAAATCTGTTCCTGGCGGCTGCTGCAGCGCGACGGTCGTGTGAAGCTGGCACTGGCCGATACCGAGGACCTGTTCTTTGGCCACGATCCCGAGCTGTACGGGCTCTACACCAGCCGCCGCAAGGCGACCGAGGCGATGAAAGCCATCGCCGATGCGCATGCGCTATGCCATCAGGAATTGGGCCTGGAAAAGCGACGCGCGGGCAAGGCCTGCTTCGCCAGCCAGGTGAAGAAATGCCTCGGTGTATGCGCCGGACGCGAACCGGTGGAAGAACACAATGCCCGAGTGCGCGCGGCGCTCGAGAACATGCGCCTGCAGGCCTGGCCGTATGCGGGGGCAATCGGTATCCGCGAAGGCGAGAGCCTGCACGTGATCGATGCCTGGGCTTACCTCGGCACGATCGATGCGCGCGATGATCCAACGATTCTTACTGCGCGCGGCCGGCGGCGCTTTGATCGCGATGTGTATCAGATCCTGCGCAAGTGGCTGCCACGAATGGACGGGCAGATCGTGCGCTTGTCTTCCTGAGGCGTGGAATACCAACTTGCGCATGCCATGTTTTCTTATTGGAAATATTTCGCATGGTTTGTTGGGGACTTGCACAGTTTGAAGAAAGTCATAAGCGTTTAGTGAATAAACGTGCGATAAACGGTGATTGAAATAATTGACTGTGTGCTAATATTTTTCCGGCGCACACTATTTCGTCATCGCAATGATTGCTACCCAGACTCCCGTCCTGCCGAGTTCCGCAGTCCCGTCCGCCGCGGCTCCGGTTTCAACCGTTTCGCGTCCCGCTGCTTCCCATCCCGCGTTGTCAAGAACCGCGATGCTGCGCGAACTGGATTGCTACGCGCAGTCCAGCAATCTTCGCGGCACGCTCTTGGTCGTGCGCGACATTCTGATCTATTGGGTATGCATTGCTGTGCTGATTGCCAGCCCTTGGCTGTCGCTGAAGCTGCTGGCCGCAGCCCTTGCCGGCTTTCGTCTTTCCAGCAGTTACACGCTGGCGCATGACGCGGCACATCGCGCGCTGGTCAGGAGCAGGCGGCTGAACTGGATTCTGGCATTGCTGCTCGGCGTGCCTTCGTGCCAGAACTACAGAATGTGGGTGGCGGACCATAACGGCGGACATCATCCGAAGACCAATGGCGAGCCGGTGGATTTCTATCGTCCGCTGAGCAAGGCCGAGTTCGATCGCCTGTCGCGGCCGCGCCAGTGGCTCGAACGTTTCGTGCGCGCGCCCAACCTTGTCGGCTTCTGGATCAACTTCATGTTCCGCTGGCTGCTGCCGCTGCGCATCCATCCAACCTCGGCGACATTGCCAGGCAATCGGCGCCGCGCACGCCTGTATTTCTACCTGATGGCGGCTTACCACTTCGCGCTGGCGAGCTTTCTTTACGAGATGGGACGGCGTGGCTACAGCGGTCTGTCACCCGTCGCCACCGTGCTGATCGGATGGTTCCTGCCGCTGTGTGTGCATTGCATGCTGAGCGGCGCCTCGCTGTACCTGATGCACAACCATCCGCTGATTCCCTGGTTCCGCGTCGGTCAGGACCGCAGCGGCTTTCCTCCGGAGCGCTGCTCGACGCACCTGGTGCTGCCGCGCTGGGCATCGACGATGGTGAATCATGTGTATTCGCATGCGGTACACCATGCGCATGCCGGCATCCCATGCTATCGGCTGTATGAAGCGCAACTGCACATGAATGCTCTGATTGGAGACCGGCTGGTGGTGCAGAAGGCTACGCTGGGAAACATTCTGGCCACCATGCGCATCTGCAAGCTGTATGACTACGATCGCCATCAATGGCTGGACTTCGACGGCCGCCCGAGCGGTCCGCCGATACGGCCGGAGACGCAATAGCAGGGTGTCATTTGCCAAGCGCGAAGCTTGCGGAGCAAAGCGGTCGATCAGAGCGGTTATTCGCGCCGCGGGCGAGCTTTCAGTGTCGGCACGAAGAAGCGCCTGCCAATAGGGCAGGCAGCTTTTCGAGCTACTTCGTCAGCAGCATCCCGTCTGAGGAAACCAGCGCTATGCCGGGCGGCAGCTCGGTCGGCGCATCGGTAAGCAGACTGAGGGTTTTCGCATAGGCAGCAAGCTCGCTGTCCGTGATGAAGCTTGCTGCGGAGTTCGCCGCTAGGATTCGGGTCGGCGACTGCGGACGCGAAACGGCGTAGCCCTGTACATAATCGACGCCGACTTCCACCAGCGCCTGCACCGTTGCATTGTCCTCAGCCCATTCGGCAATGGTCTTCATGCCAAGATTGCCGGCCAGATTCACGATCGCTTCGACGATGGCCACGTTTGCCGGATGCGCATTCATGTCGACGATGAAGCTGCCGTCAATCTTCAATACGTCGGCTGGCAAGTCCTTCAGATAGGAAAACGAGGTATAGCCCGCGCCGAAATCATCGAGCGCAATCCTTACGCCGTACTCGCGCACCTTATCGATGAAGCGACGCGTGTTCTGCAGATCGTGCAGGGCGACGCTTTCCGTGATCTCCAGGCAAAGCAGGCTGGCAGCGCTGCGCTTGCGCTCCAGCATCTCGATCGCATCCAGAACGAAGCGCTCGTCATTGAGCGAGGCGCCGCTCAGGTTCATGCAGATGAACTGGGTGCGGTCCAGCTGCGCATGGTTCGCATCGGCCCACTCGAGCACGCAGTTGAGCACCCAGCGGTCGATGATGCCGATGCGTCCGCTCGACTCGGCAGCGGCGATGATGCGGCCGGCCGGAATCACGCTGCCGTCGCGGTCGCGCATGCGCAGCAAGGCTTCGAAATTGAGCGAGCTGTGCGGATCGCGCAGTGACATGATCGGCTGCATGTCGATAAAGAGGCCTTCAGGCGCGCCGACGCTGGCTATCCTTTCTACCAGGCTCAGCTCGGCTTCCCTTTCCCGGAATGCCTTGTCGCTGTGTTCATATATGACCAGCCCGGTTGTCGATGACTTCGCTTCCCGGCAGGCGCGATCGGCGGTGGAGATGGCGTCCTTGAGCTTGGTGCCGGCATCAACTTCGATCAGGCCGATGGAGCCGCGCACCTGAAATGCCTTGTCGGCGTAGTGATACGGCGCCGTTCCTATGCTTTCGACGATGCCGCGGCACACCCAGCTTGCAACCGAAGGCGGGATGTCCGGGAACACGATGACGAACTCATCGCCGCCGACGCGTCCGACACGCTGCTCGCCGGTGAGCATGGACTTGATGCGCTCGCATACCTGCCTGAGCACTTCATCGCCAGCGGGATGGCCATACAGGTCATTGATGAGCTTGAAGCGATCCAGATCCAGGTAGGCGAGCAGAAGCGGCGTCTCGGGCGACAGGCCGCCAAGGGCCTTTTCCAGAAAGGCGTCGATGCCGCGCCGGTTCAGTACCTTCGTCAATGGATCGTTGTGAGCCATGAACTGCAATTCTTCGGTGGCCTTGGCGCGCGCCGTGATGTCCTGAAGCGATCCTTCGATCTTGCCGTTGGAAAGCGCTGCTCTGACCAGGAAGCGCCTTCTTTCGCCTTCGGCGTCGCTGTTGCAGCCGATCTCCAGTTCTCCACCACTGTTGCGAACCACGTCTTCCAGCCTTTGCCATGCGTCGGCGTCGAAGAACGAGGACCATGCATCCTTGCCCGGCTGTATCGAGGAAACGCGGAGCATACTGCACATGGCCGGGTTGATGGCGATGAAATGTCCGCTCAGATCCAGCGTGAACAGGCCGATAGGCATCGCGTTGTAGGTGTGCTGCAGCTCGGCCTGCGCGGCCATCCACTGGAGATGCTTCGTGCGCAGTTGCGCGGCGATGGCAAGCGCCGCCAGCAGGCTCGAGGACAGCGCTGCGGTCACGAAGTTGACGGTGCCGATGAGTCCCTTGAGTCCGAACGAGGCGGATATCACTTCGTACAGGCTGGACATCAGCGTGATCGACAGCGACGCCGCATACAGAAGCGCAACCGGACTGATTGCATGAAGCAGAATTCGGGTCAGGAAAAATACTGCGCCTGAGGTTGCGAATGCCGTTGAAGCCCAGAGAAACGGCAGAAAGATCTTGTAGGGAAGCAGCAGCGCGCCGATGATCAGCGGCACACACAAATACTCCATGGCCTTGAGCAGCGGCCTGTATCCGAGACGCGCCAGTTCATCACGAAACAGCGCCCGGAACAGCGTGAACGTCAGCACGTAATACATTCCCGCCGAAAGACCTCTTATCCGGTACACCCAGTCGGGAGAGACGGTGTGTCCCAGCCATTGCACATCCCAGCCCGTCGACAGGCCAGCCAGCCGCAGGTTGACCAGCAGCCATGCGGAAAAGAGCAGATAAGTGCTTTCGCGATTGATCATCGCGGTAATCAGCACGAACAGCGCGAGAACAATCAGGCCGCCATCGAGCAAGCCTGAATAGCGTTCGAAAGCCCGGGTGGCATAAGCCATACTGGGCGCGGTCCATGAGGCCAGCTCGGCGCGCGCCGGTCCCTTGAACATTTCGCGGCACAAGATATTCATGCCATCCGCGCTTAATGGCAGGGAAAGGACAAAGCCCGCGCGGAATAGGGAAAATCCGCCGCTTGTGCCTCTGCGATCCGCTGCGCCCAGTTCGCGCATCGTCGTTGCATCCCAGCAGGCGAGGCTGGTCGTATGCCGCGACGGAAAGTCGATGTGGCTTATCGCTTCTCTTGCTTCAGGAGTGATTTCGAAAGCAAGCCAGAACGGCTGTTCCGACAGATGCGTATCTCGAAAATTTGCTGCGGGCTGCTTCGCAAGTCGCGCGAGCGCTTCCTGCGGGGCGAGATTTTCCGATTGCTCTTCGTAGGCGCGGAATGCGAGTGGCTTGCCGGACTCGGCCGGATACTGGTCCGGACCATACACCAGCACGATCAGCGACAGGGCACCAATGGAAATGGGGACGATATAGGCGGACAACCAATACAGCACACTGTATAGGTGTATCCGCGGGCACCTATTGCGCAAAGCGCGATACCACGAATGAATGGGCATCTCTTATTTCCCTGTGCAGCCAGCAATGGGCAAGACCATCATGAACAGGGACTTGAGAACTAAGCAGGTGTCGATGGAGGCAGCGGCGCTTATCCTGCTCCATGCGCAACTTCGCTTGCCGACTCTCGTTTCCTCATGCTGCACTAGTCCACATACCCTGTTAACGCTTATTTATTGCCACAGGGTAACTTAAAGCGCCAAACAATGCAAATGTTGCTCTTTTTCAAGCCGTCATTGCCGCTGGCGCGGCAGTTTGGGGCCGCGGCTGCACCTGAGGCTGATATACCGTCGTGCTGCCGACATTAATGTCCTTGTGGTAGGTATTAATCATGAAGTCGAACAGCGGATGCTTCGCCTCAAGCCAGAGATCGTGCGCCGCTCCAACCTGGAGTGACATGATTCGATGCGGCATGTTGCCGACATGCTTGATAGGCACATATCCAAGATTCGGGAAAATATCCTGGAACAGCAGTCGGTCGTAGTGTCGATCCACCGGAAAGCGGGCGGTAATTACCATCGAGTCGATGCGTTGACGCTGGCAATACAGGAAATAAGCCTTGAACAATGCCATGGTGACCATGCGGCCAACGCGTTCGTGGGTTACTCCCAACCGTGAGGCTTCGGCCAGGCGCTTGCCCTGCATTTCGTCCGGCAGCGCGATCGTCTCTTCCAGCGCCAGCGGAGAAAATTCATTGGTCTGTATACGCATCGTTCCTACCGGGCTTGCATCCAGCTTGGATTCGGCAAGCAGCACAATGACACCGGGGTCGGAATCGCTGGACTCCGCGCTGCGCAAGTCACGAGCAAAATTGGGCACATGACGCATGTATGCCGCATGGCGGATACGGACGGCCTTTTCCAGATCCGCCGCATTACTGACGACACGAATCGTGAAGGGAAGTGACTCTTTCTTTATGGAAAAGTTATCCCGGCCTGGCGTTTGGGATTCTAGCGGCTGGATATCGAAAGAAAGGGAAGAAATGGACATCGTGCACGTTTCCACTTGAATGCCGAAGTCGGGATGACTTCGAATTGCCACGCAGCTATGGTATTTCATTATTGGAAACATGCAATAGAAATGTTCTTTTGACGAACTATTTTTCCGGGGAAACAACGTATGTTGTCTACCGGAAAATTTTTTTCGCGGATTCGCTCATTTCAGCATCAATCGTTCAGTGCAAGAAGAACGAAAAAGTCGAAAGGCAATGGCGCCAATCGATCACAGAAACTTCACAACGATGGTGGATCTAGCGAGTGGTGGTCGGGCCATCGAGATGTCGAGCCACCACGTGGGACCCGCTTGTCCCCCGGCACGGTATGGACACTTCCTGTTTCGGTCTATCGGTGGCAAACGCACTTGCATTCCATTCATAGCCAACGGCGAAGGGTTTTGCTCAACTGTCACAGACATTTCGCCAGCTGCTTAGGCGGAAGGAATCGGTACAGTACGTCAATGTGGCTCGTTTTACATGGTTTTACTTAATGACATGATGTTGCCGGTTAAAATGCCCCACTTGCAGTGGTGGAACAAACTGCAGACCGTGGCTTCAAGATATCGATTTGCAGTATGCGTTCGCTTGGGAGTGGCTATGCGTATCGTCTTGTTAGGAGGCGGAGGTCATGCGAGTGATGTGCTCGGGGCTCTTGAAGCGCTAAATGCAAAATCGTGCAACGGTCCCGGCATCTTCATTGAGGTGGCGGGCATTCTTGCGGACGATGACGTTGCGCCTGAGCGATTCGGGCATCGTGGTATCAGGCAGATCGGCAATATCGATGATCTAAGACACATCGATGCCACCCATTACATTGCTTGCGTGGGGTATCCCAAGGGACGCAAGTCGGTGGTAGATCGTGCTAATGACCATGCGCTCGCGCCGTTTACGGTGATTCACCCACGAGCCTGGCTTTCTTCAGATGTGGTGATCGGTGCAGGCGCCGTTATCCTGGCAAACGCTTGTATAAGCGCCAGCGTAACCATCGGTGCGCATGCCTGTATCTCAAATGGTGCGATTGTTGGCCATGATTGCAGGATTGCAGACTTCGTCAGCGTCATGCCCGGCGCTTGTATCAGCGGCAATGCGAGCTTGGGTGATGGTTGCATGATTGGGGCGAATGCCACCGTGCTCGAAGGTTTATCGGTGGGCGCCTGGGCTGCTGTTGGTGCTGGCGCTGTGGTGACTTCGCATATTCCGGAAAATGTAGTCGCCAAGGGTATGCCGGCGCGGCACGCATGAACCTCTGAAGGATGCATCCGCTACCGTGCTCGTAGGCATAGGTAGATTTCAGACGTGCCGTCAAGCCCGCTATGGCGCAATGGATAAGGCTGGAACCGGCCGAAACGTCAGGGGACTGACCAACGATGGCAATGTCAAAGATGCCTACACAAGGGAGTGTCTGCCACCAATAAGCTCTGCGTTCTGCATCTCACCACGTCTGCCCAGCCAGAATGTTTCTAAACGGATCCAATTACAGCTATTTGCTGTGCTGTCAGTGATTTGTCAGGCGAATCAATTATTCTTGAATTGCCGACTTCATAAGTAGGTAAAACTGTCTTCTATCCCGCGTACCGAAAGGTCCGCGGGATTTTTTACGTCAGGCTACTGTTTAGCTCATCGAGTGTATGTTGTACCTCGACGGGTAGAGATTGCTCGTATGAAATATTTCGCGTCAATGATTAACGCTGCCGTGCTTGGATGGTAGCAATACGGAGAATTGCGGGGATCATGGCTCAACTGCGAGAGCCCAGGAACGCAAAAGGCTTCTCACAACCGCCATATTGATGGCTTCGGTCTCATGGAAGCGATATGGCGCATCTGTGTCTTAGGCCTCTCCATAATGCATTGCATGGGTAGATCAGGCAGACGGGATAGAAAAGTTTATGCAGTGCAACGAATGTGTCGGGCGATAGACCGGTTGGTCAATACAAGTTCTCCCGAGGGAAAGGCGCTGGTGGCCAAATGGGTCAATGCGTGGTCAACCGCGTACATGGCCAGAGTGGAGCGTCGCAAACATCCGCCCGCACCTTATCAACCAAATTTGGAGCGTCGTCGGCGGGATCGCTATCCGACATAGTTGCGCGGCGTTCTATTTGAGGCTGGGAGAGGGGCGGACGTTACCAGGAGAACTTCTGTTATTCGCGGGACGCGTGTCGAATAGTGTTCCCAGTGCGTGCGATAAAGCCATACTTCATACTCCGGACTTGACCGACCCGGCCAAGTGCAATTTGAAGCAACGACCCTTATAGCGCTGACCGTCAAAGGATGCGATCCATGGCAACAAGATGCCGACCTGCAGGCAACTGCAGCCGCTGTGGCAGTTAGGAAAGCTGGAAAAAACCTAACGCTTGGCTCATCTACACCGAGGTCGACGCGAGCAGTGACTGAGCCGCATATTCGTGATCGCGAATATGCGGTCCGCCGCGGTGAACAGCAAAAGATCTAATGAAAAGCCTGACCGAGCCCCGACGGCTTGCCTCTCTGATAGATGTGCGGCGAAACGAATTGCCGGATAAATAATGGTATGAGGCGGCGAAGTACGATCAGGACGCTTCGTTATTTATCGTTCCGCGCAAATTTGCTTTCAAGGTCTTTCGCAATTGTCCAGCCTGCGGCCTCGAACATGACAATAGAAATACCTGGGGCGACGATTTGGCCAAGGCCTGGGATCAATTTCGATAGCTCTTTTGTGAGGGTTTTGATTGGTTGCTTCAGCATCGTGTTTTTAATCGCTGCGATTGCGAGTGCTTTTGCTGCTTCGTCCGTTAGGCTGCCACCGAAAACCCCACATAGGGTCATTGTCATAGTCGTCATTGCAACCATATCAGTTGCAATACCCAGTCCTGGGACGGGAACAGCATTCCCGGCCGCTGCAGCAATAGCATGGGCGTGAATTATCGCATGGCATTTCTTGGTTTGTTCTTCGGTCATAACGCTAAATGAATGATATAGGTGATGTTGATCAGTCTAAAACGCACTGTTCTAGTACTGGCGCGTGTCAACAATATAAATTGCAGATTCTTTATTTTGCGCAGGTATGAATTGCTCGACATTCGCTGACAAGAATAAGGTCTTCTCACTGAATTTTATCGAGGCAGTTTGCTTGGAATTTTTTTGGAACGCTATTTTGTAGGGCCGTCACTGTTCGTTAGATCGACGGATTTGCCGTCTTCGGTCACACTCGTTCCGTCGAAAACCTATAGAGTATTGCCGCCCATGCGCGGTAACGGAAGTGTAATGCGATCTCCTTTTTGGTTGAAGTCGCCCTGCGGCGCGCAAGTGCCGAACTCAGATCGCGAACAGCAGAGAGATAAAGAGATAGGCGGAGATAATTTTTCGTTTTTTGGTCACGATAATGCTCTGATGTTGAATGGTCTGGCTAGTTCAAGCGTGGCGATGCTTAAGGGTTTGTTCATAAGCGTAGTTAATCTTCTGAACCTGTTGTGTTTATTGAGTAGGCCTGGTTCGGGTTTGGCCATAAGGATTTCACCAACGGAAGTAAGGAATTGTGCTCCTAGGGTCCATGATGACAACCACAGGTTCGGGCGGAGCATGCCTTGTGCGAAGTATTCGAGCCACCCTTGCTCTCGCTGGTCAAGCGGTACGACCCATTGCGCTTCTTGACCGTGTTCCAATTCGATTGGCATCGGACTGCTTCCGTGTGCCTCGTACATTTGCACGGCATAGCGCTTTTTCCTGAGCCCGACTCGCCAACCAATGCTGGTAATCCGGATTGGCCGGTCTCCAGTATTCACGATCTTGAAGACGATAATTTCAGGCGGCTTTCCCGTATCGCCGGGAGTAATGACTACCCGATGTCCGACCAAATTTTTAGCTCTCGGCCTTCCTGCCTTTCTTGCTAGGTATAGCGAAACAATAACGGCCGCCGTAGTCGCAAATGCAGATACCCAATTGGAAAAGGAATTGTAGAGGTCCCATTCCGTTTTGCTGATGCCGAATAGTGTAGGTTCCATGCAATGCTTATACCGTTCCACGTTCTGTCTTTGCAATCAGCATGCTGCGTTGGAAGACAGCGATGGCGCGGCGCCTGGAGCCAATCCTAGGCTGTATTCGCCGGAATGCATCGCTACACATCTACGGTGTGCACTTGATCCCGGCGGCTTCAGCGCCCGACTAGCGCACCGCGGGCGCATTCTACTGTACTAAAAGACAGAAAAATTGAACGCTATAGACGCAAAAAGCCCGCACTTGGCGGGCTTCATCAAACGGCGCGTGCGCTTACTTCTTTGCCGACTTGCGGCGCGATACCGCAACGCCCATCAGGCCTAGGCCAAGCAGGGCAACAGTTGTCGGCTCAGGTACTGCATTAGGGTCTACGATCTGATAAGACCCAATCGCATCTGCGGGACCGGTTCCCCAATAGACATTTCCACTACTGCCTACATCAGCAAAAATGTCACCGTCAGGCAAGGATAGATAAGCGCTGCCAGTAACAGTCTGTCCATTCGAAAATAGTGTGTTGAAATTGCTGTTGCCCATATATAGGCCTTGCGTACCAACTCCACTGAAGTTGTAGCCTGGGCCGACCGTATAAGAGAAATCGATTATTTGACCACCAGCGGTCAGTGTCGACGACTGAAGCGCGCCGTCATTTTGATAAGTAGAAAGTGCATTGCCATATGGATTTTGGAACGTTAGAAAATGCTCATTGCCATTCAGCGGCGCGGAAATCCCGGCATCTAGTGATCCAGTTGCAGTCAATACGGCAGTTGTGTCGCTAGTGCGCTCAATAGAAAAAACAATGGAAGCATGGGCTGCGGAAGCGAAGCAAGCGGCAGCAATAATGGCTGAAGTTTTCAGAAAGTTTTTCATTATGTCCCTTTTGGAAGTTTCTATATAACAAGCAAGGATCGTACCTAAAAGAAATGTTTATATAAATCAATGACTTGTATTTTTTATAACATTTATAATTGATTTAATGTAAATTTTTCCGACAATAAAAACCTGCCGAAGCGGGTTTGTCACGGTCTGAAGCCGCCTTTGTTTAGGTCAAAATTTCCGATATCTCGTCACACTGTTCTATGCCGCCGCGGCCGAGGCCAGCAATAGGTGCACTTCGCGTTGCACCTGGTATGGAGAAGTAATTGGCATCACGCTCCGGCGGTTTTCGATTGCGAAGCTCGTACTCGCATGATTGTCTGCCGTGTCGTGTCGTGTCGTGTCGTGTCGTGTTGAGCTGGCGGGCAAGCTGCGCCACCGGGATGCCTTCGCCAAGTTGACGCAGGACTTCGGCCCACGCTCGCTAACTAGGCTTGTACGCCTCTGGTTTTGCGATCCGGGCGATGCTCAGGCGGGAAATGCCGAACTGTCGCACCAGCTCGCTGATGCTGACGCCGGCTTCGTGCTTCGCGATGATTTCGGCGCGCTGCGTATTCGTGGTTTTCTTCTGGCGGTCAAGCTCTTTGCCTACTGCCTTCCCGATCTGCAAGCCGGCTTGTGTGCGCTCGACAAGCAGATAGCGTTCCATCGCGCCTATATTGCCCGCATAGTCAGCATTAAGTTGCGGTTCGGGAGGACAGATTGAGATTTCGCAGCTCTACGACGATCAATCGAACGCTGTCGTCGTATCAAATGGTTATTGCATTTTGACAATCTTTCGTTTCCCGAGTAGTCGCCAACCGACCGTGCTTACTGCTGCTTCGCCCCACTGCCGCGCTTCCTCTGACAGAGGTAAATCCCAGCCAGCAATACCCGGATGTAGTTCTCTAGCAAGCCCTTATCCAGAAAGGATAAGGCACCTCTGATGGGGTAGGAAACGCAGATTAGGCCAGAGGATAGAAGGAATTGGGTTACACCGCGGTTACACGGAAGCCGGCGGAGTTTCTAAAAGCAAAAAGCCCAGTCCGAAAACTGGGCTAAGTGCTTGAATTTCTTGGGGTGGCCGATGGGACTCGAACCCACGACGACAGGAATCACAATCCTGGACTCTACCAACTGAGCTACGGCCACCACTGATACTTCGCTGTCTCCTGTTGCTTGCGAGACAGCACGTGATTATACAAATAACGGCCCGACCTTGCAAACTTAATCAGCTACTTTCTTCAGCTGACCAATCTCTATCTCCATATCAAGCAGTTTTTTGAATGCCGATTGCAGACTGCTTACGCTTCCAGTGGTGAAGCCCAGCACAGGTTGAATGACCAGACTCTGTGTCGATACGTGTTCATCAAGACGTCGGCATAGCTGACGGGCTACCGCATCACCTGTATCGATGATGGCAAGCTCGCCTGCTCCGGCCGCCCCCGCCGCATTACGTATGGTCTCGCTGAGGAACGGGTAATGAGTGCAACCGAGCACCAGCACATCGGCGCCCGAAACAATCAACGGCGCCACATAGCGCTGCACCAACGCCGCCGTGGCGGCTGAGCGCAGTTCCCCTTTTTCTACCTGGTCTGCAAGACCGGGGCAGGGCTGGGCGAGAAAGCGGACGCCGGTGTCGGCGGCGATGCCGGCTTCAAGGGCGCGAAAGCGCGCGCTCGCCAAGGTGCGCTCGGTAGCCAGTACGCCGACAATGCGGCTTCGCGATGCTCGAGCGGCTGGCTTCAGTCCGGGTTCAACGCCAACCACTGGTAATTCCGGATAACGCTGGCGCAGCGCGGCAATCGCGGCTGCCGTCGCAGTATTGCAGGCGACAACGATGGCTTTTACGCCTTGCGCCACAAGAAAATCGCCGATCGCGAGTGTGCGCGCCAGCACTTCATCTTCAGACTTGCCGCCGTATGGCGCATGCGCGGAATCGGCTACATAGATCAACGGCTCATGCGGCAACTGCTGCCGCACATGCTTCAACACCGACAGTCCACCCAACCCCGAATCAAAAATGCCCACCGGGGCAGAAGCCATGGTGGGCAGGGTTTGCGTCATTTCCCGCTGCAACTTAAGCGACGGTCACCGGGATGCGGGACAGGCTGGTATCCGAAGCGATGCGCTTCTGCCATTCCTGCGGGCCGGTGTTATGCACCGACACGCCGTTGGAATCAACCGCCACCGTGACCGGCATGTCGCGCACATCAAATTCATAGATGGCTTCCATGCCGAGATCCTCGAAGCCGACGACCTTGGCATCCCGGATTGCCTTGGACACCAGGTAAGCCGCACCGCCAACAGCCATCAGATAAGCCGACTTGTGTTTCTTGATCGACTCAATTGCCGCGGGGCCGCGCTCGGCTTTGCCTACCATCGAAATCAGGCCAGTCTGCTCAAGCATCATGTCGGTGAACTTGTCCATGCGCGTCGCGGTGGTCGGGCCCGCCGGGCCAACGACTTCATCGCGCACCGGATCGACGGGGCCGACGTAGTAGATCACGCGGTTGGTGAAATCTACCGGAAGCTTCTCGCCACGAGCCAGCATGTCCTGAATGCGCTTGTGCGCGGCGTCGCGGCCGGTGAGCATCTTGCCGTTCAACAGCAGGGTCTGGCCCGGTTTCCACGAAGCGACTTCTTCCTTCGTCAAGGTGTTGAGGTCCACGCGCTTGGACTTCTCGGTGTCCGGGGTCCAGCGTACTTCCGGCCATTCGGACAGCGCAGGCGGTTCGATGTAAGCCGGACCCGAGCCGTCGAGCACGAAGTGCGCATGGCGGGTTGCGGCACAGTTCGGGATCATCGCGACCGGCTTGGACGCCGCGTGTGTCGGATACATGCGGATCTTCACGTCCAGCACCGTTGTCAGGCCGCCCAGGCCCTGCGCACCGATGCCCAGCGCATTGACCTTTTGAAACAGCTCAATACGCAGTTCCTCGGTCTTGTTTTGAGGCCCACGCTTCAGAAGTTCATACATATCGATGTCTTCCATCAGCGATTCCTTCGCCATCAGCATGGCCTTCTCGGCACTGCCGCCGATGCCGATGCCGAGCATGCCAGGAGGACACCAGCCGGCGCCCATCGTCGGCACGGTCTTCAGCACCCAGTCCACCAGCGAATCGGACGGGTTCAGCATCACGAACTTGGTCTTGTTCTCCGAGCCGCCGCCCTTGGCCGCGACCTGCACGTCGACCTTATTGCCGGGCACCACTTCCATGTGGATGACGGCCGGGGTGTTGTCCTTGGTGTTCTTGCGTTCGAACTGGGGGTCGGCCACGATGGACGCGCGCAGCATGTTGTCCGGGTTGTTATACCCGCGGCGCACACCTTCATTGACAGCGTCGGCGATCGAGCCGGCAAAGCCCTCGAAGCGAACGTCCATGCCGATCTTGAGAAAGACGTTCACGATGCCGGTATCCTGGCACAGTGGACGCTTGCCTTCGGCGCACATCTTCGAATTGGTCAGGATCTGCGCAATCGCATCCTTGGCTGCCGGACTCTGCTCGGATTCATAGGCGCGCGCCAGGTGCTGGATGTAATCGACCGGATGGTAATAGCTGATGTACTGGAGTGCCGCCGCAACGGACTCGATCAGGTCGTCTTGCTTGATGATGGTGGTCATGATGGCTTCGGAGTTTTGAAGGGATGCTGGTCGCTGCGGGCGATGGCGGTCCTGCGCGAAAGCCGTGTCGCCGTCGCGGCTTTCGCGCCGGCGCCGCTACGCTCGGTTTGGAAGTGCGCCGCGGGAAACCGCAGCGCCATCGCGGCAGTGAAGCAGCCGGCATTCTACACCGCAAGCCGCGATGCGTCCTCGGCCATGGCTTCGCGAACCAAGCTTCGATATTATGCTTCGGACAATGTAAGGGCGAAGTAAGTGAGGCGCTTTATCTTCGCCGGAATAACTTAACTCTCAAGGAGACACTCATGGCAGAGATCGAAAGCTTGAAACAGGAAAATCGCGTCTTTAATCCGCCGGCGGAGTTTGTCGCGAATGCCGCGATCTCGGGCATGGATGCCTACCGCGCGCTGTGCGATGAAGCCGAGCGCGACTATGAAGGTTTCTGGAGCCGCATGGCCCGTGAAAACCTCGCATGGCACAAGCCATTTACTCAGGCTCTGGATGAATCCGAAGCGCCTTTCTACAAGTGGTTCGCCGACGGCGAGCTCAACGTCTCGTACAACTGTCTTGATCGCAACCTGGAAAACGGCAATGCCGACAAGACCGCGATCATCTTCGAAGCCGACGGCGGAGAAGTCACGCGTCTGACTTACCGCGAACTGCACGCAAAGGTCTGCCAGTTCGCCAACGGCCTGAAGTCGCTCGGCATCAAGAAAGGCGACCGGGTCGTCATCTATATGCCGATGTCAGTCGAAGGCGTGGTCGCGATGCAGGCCTGCGCGCGCATCGGCGCAACGCATTCGGTGGTCTTCGGCGGCTTCTCGGCCAAATCGCTGCAGGAACGCATCATTGATGCCGGCGCGGTCGCTGTCATCACCGCCGATGAACAGGTGCGCGGCGGCAAACATTTGCCGCTGAAAGCCATCGTTGACGAAGCGATCGCCATGGGTGGCTGCGAAGCAGTGAAGAATGTGGTGATCTACCAGCGCACTGGCGGCAATATCAACCGCGTGGAGGGTCGTGACCTGCTGATGCAGGATGTCACTGCCAACCAGCCACAGACCTGCGAGCCGGAATGGGTGAGCGCCGAACATCCGCTGTTCATCCTTTACACCTCGGGCTCGACCGGCAAGCCCAAGGGCGTGCAGCATTCCTCCGGCGGTTACCTGCTGTGGGCGATGCTGACAATGAAATGGACCTTCGACATCAAGCCGCAGGACGTGTTCTGGTGCACCGCCGACATCGGCTGGGTCACCGGTCATACCTACATCACCTACGGTCCGCTGGCAGTAGGCGCCACCGAAATCATTTTCGAAGGCGTGCCGACCTTCCCGAACGCCGGCCGCTTCTGGGACATGATCGCCCGCCACAAGGCCACCATCTTCTATACCGCGCCAACCGCGATCCGCTCGCTGATCAAGGCTTCCGACGCCGACGCGAACGTGCATCCGAGCAAGTACGATTTGTCCAGCCTGCGCCTGCTGGGCTCGGTCGGCGAGCCGATCAATCCGGAAGCCTGGATGTGGTACTACCGGAACATCGGCCGCGAGCATTGCCCAGTCGTTGACACCTTCTGGCAAACCGAGACCGGTGGCCACATGATCACGCCGCTGCCGGGCGCCACGCCTATGGTGCCGGGTTCCTGCACGCTGCCGCTGCCGGGCATCACGACGGCGATCGTCGACGAGACCGGCAACGATCTGCCGAACGGGCAGGGCGGCATCCTTGTGGTGAAGCGTCCGTGGCCTTCGATGATCCGCACGATCTGGAACGATCCGGAGCGGTTCAAGAAGAGCTATTTCCCCGAGGAGCTGGGCGGCAAGACCTATCTGGCCGGTGATGGCGCAGTGCGCGGCAAGGACAATGGCTATTTCACGATCACGGGCCGCATCGATGACGTGCTGAATGTCTCGGGGCACCGTATGGGCACGATGGAAATCGAATCGGCGCTGGTGGCCAATCCGCTGGTGGCGGAAGCCGCCGTGGTCGGCAAGCCGGATGAAACCACTGGTGAATCGATCTGCGCCTTCGTCGTGCTGAAGCAGGCGCGGCCGACCGGCGAGGATGCCAAGCGCATTGCCAAGGAGTTGCGCGACTGGGTTGGCAAGGAAATCGGACCGATCGCCAAGCCGAAGGAACTGCGGTTTGGCGACAACCTGCCGAAGACCCGCTCGGGCAAGATCATGCGCCGACTTTTGCGCGTGCTGGCCAAGGGCGAGGAAATTACGCAGGACGTTTCCACGCTGGAGAACCCGGCGATCCTCGATCAGCTCAAGCAGGCGCAGTAAGCAGAAGGACGCGACGCCGATACTGGAGCGATAAGCCTAGCATCGGCGTCGCGCGATCGAATGAAACATCGTGACAGAACCTCGCACAAAAGCTCGTGTGTTTCCGGGAAGTTTTGCTATAATCGCGCCTTCTTTGAACACGGCAGCGCACGCGCCGCATGTTCGATGCAGGAGAGATGGATGAGTGGTTTAAGTCGCACGCCTGGAAAGCGTGTATAGGTTCATAGCCTATCGGGGGTTCGAATCCCCCTCTCTCCGCCAGGTCATCTAAGCCGTTGATTTTAAAGAGTTTTTAAGAAAAACGGCGTCGAGGTTGGTAGCATTTTTGGTAGCAAGCCCAAAATGCTAAACCTTCCGATCTACCTCCGAGGTAGTTCTTACTACCTTCATACACGGGTTGCTGGCAAGCAACTCAAGCGTTCCCTTCAGACAAAAGACAAGAAAACTGCAATAATTCGTGCCGTGCGCATGATGGAGTTTATTTTGTCTAAAATTGTCAACCCCGATAGCTTTGACCTCAGCAATGTTCGGAAATATGAGATAGATATCTCTAAAGGCATTTATCGGGCTGACGGTCCTGAGGACCATCAGATGATGATGGAAGCTCTAAAAAGTATTAAAGGTATCGGGATTAGCCAAGTTGAACCTGAAACTTCTACGGAAAAGCCACAGCAAAAGAAAA
This sequence comes from Noviherbaspirillum pedocola, assembly GCF_016632335.1. Lineage (GTDB taxonomy): Bacteria > Pseudomonadota > Gammaproteobacteria > Burkholderiales > Burkholderiaceae_D > Noviherbaspirillum_A > Noviherbaspirillum_A pedocola. The sequence continues at coordinate 107,145 of NZ_JAEPBG010000007.1, read as the reverse complement.
AGACTGGTTTGACTATGCCTGAAGTTTTAGAAAAATTGTTTTTAGTGAAACCCCATCTTTCACAAGCTACAATTTTATCGTATCGAAAAGCTGTTACTGAGTTTTCGCAGTTTCTCAAGAATCCAATGATCTCAAATATTGGGAAAATTGATGTAACAAAATACCAAGAATATTTGGCAAACAAAGGAAATACTTCAAGAACGATTGATAATAAAATTTCGGTTCTTGGGAGTATTTTCAACTTCGCTGTTACGCAAGGCTATATGTTTTCGGACAATCCTGCCAAGGAAAGAAAATTGTTGTCTAATAAAGAAAAAAAGCGGACAGGTTATGCTATTTTTCAAAGGTCAGAAATAACAGAAATCTTTGACAGCGCTTTTCTGAAAACTGCCAAGCAAGATGATCCTGATTATTATTGGACTCTTGTGTTGGGATTGATCACGGGATGCCGAATTTCCGAGATTACTTCTCTCACTAAACAACAGTTTAAAGTGACAGAATCGGGTATCCGTTATATCAAAATCAACGACAGTAAAACTCAGGCAGGTGTGAGATCGATTCCCATTTCGGATCGATTGTTCATCAATGGCCTTGAGGATTTTATTGCCGATAAAGAAGAGCAAATTTTTAAATATAAGCTTCGCTTAGGCAAAGGTTCAGGCAATGCTGTTGGCAAGAAATTCAAGCGACATTTGGAAGAGTTGGGAATTGATCGCCCAAAATTAGTATTTCACTCATTGCGAAAATTCTGCAATGATTTTCTGAAAAATACGGGAATTCCTTACGAGGCTCGTTGCCAATATATCGGTCACGAAATCGATGATATTAACAATACTTTTTATAGTAATGAATTTACTGTAGAGATGTTGGCGGAGATTTTGAAAAAGTCTTTATTTCAGCTTGAGATGATGGCAGGACTGATAAGGACAAAATTTTAAATAAATACACCGAAGACCCTGTGGGGTCTTTTTTTTGGTCTTTAATTTGGAACAAATTAATGACCCGGCTGCCGCAGGCGGTTTGATCCGATCATTTTGGCTTGATTTCTTTTTTCAAACTATTGCCAATATTAGCTGTTAGCTGTGCTTTTGTCATTTCCAATTCTTCTTCAAGCTTCTTTTTTTCCTCTTCCTTTTTGTCAAGCTTTTCTTTCATGCCTTTATAAGAGTCTTCTTTTTCTATCTGCAATTTTTGCAGTTCAAGCATAAGCTTTTGGTTTTCTTTGTCTATTTTTTCCACTTCAGCTTCTGCTTTTTCAATGGCTTTTTTTGCTTCATTTTTTGCGAAAAATAACGCAATGTGATAAATGGCTTTATCTTTAATTTGGTTGTAAAGGCTTTTATATTTCTGCTTATAAGCTTTGGCTTTTTGAACCATGCTATTTGCTTCTGCATGTTTTTCGGTAGCTTCAGCCAATAGGCTATTTGCCATCATTTCATTTGCAAATGAAGTTTTATTATTGGCTGACTTTGTCAGCCATCCGTCCCTTGAGTCTCTTGATCTTCGCGGTCCATATTTTAGGTATTTAACCTTTTTCATATGTGCTTGGTATCTATCTTGGTAGCCTTTCATAGCACTTTTATAAACATAGTTTTCTTTCAGCTTTAAAGCTTTCAGTTTTTCTTTGTCGGTGGTTTTATATTCTTCCTTATTTTCCTTTTTAAAATTGTCAGTAGCTGAAAAACCATCATGAAGTTTCTTGGCTGAGCCATTGTCATTTACTGCGTAAAAATGCAAATGAGGATGGCCTTCGTCAAAATCCAACTTCACAACCTTCAGGTTTTTCCCATATTCTTCTTCCAAGAATTCCAGGGTTTCATGCATCCAGACCTGGAAGCGGTCGGACTGTATGCAGTCCTCCATTGTTTGATCTTCCTCTCTCTTGAAGCTCGCCACGCCAGCAAGCAACATGCTTGCGTCGGTGCGGAGCTTCCTGCCCAGTTCGTCCTTGTTCTCATCTCTGACTTTTTGGCAGTAGCTTTCGATATCACCTAAGCCGAATTTTCGGCCAAGGGTTTCCTCATTTTGATAAAGGTAAATAATTTCGTCTTGGGGATCTGAAATATGCAGGCAAAAATCAGGTTGTCTCATGCCTTCGGCAACAACTGAACTAATGGTGCCTTTGGTTTTTTTCTGTTCTACGTTAACCAAATTTCCATCACTGCCTTTGACTTTTTTCACTCGTGTTTTTTTGCTTTCAACGAGTGAATAAGTCTCCACATGAATAAACTGCGCTGTCATTTTTCTGCCTTTGTCCTTTTTGTTTTTGACTTTTGCCTTTGGTTTTAGCTCCACGCAGTGGCCGCATTTACCGCAGGTAAATATAGTCGGTACTATATTTATTAAAACAGAATAAAAATCAAAAGCAACAGGCAAAAGCTAGTAACTTTCTACTAAGTCGAATTAGAAATTAGTAATCTAGTAGCAACTAACTAGATTCTAGTAGATTTCTACTAGGCCGACTCTTTGAAACCCTCATGTTTATTGAGTTTCTTTTTTCTCTCTTATTATATTAAACGGCTTCGCAATTTGGATTAGTCAATCTTTACTAGATTAAGCAAGAATCTAGTAAATCAAAAACCTAGTAGAAGGCTTGACTTTCTAGTTATATTTACTATATTTGGGTAAATTTTACTAGGGGATTAAAGATGGAAGTTATGGACATTGAAAAAACTATTGAAACTTTCACCGATGAGGAAACTTCTGAAAGTGATGTTTTAGAATTTAATAAAATCTTAAATATTAATAAGGGCTATATTAAAAGCCGTGATTATATTATCTTGAATGACTTGTATACTCCTGAGCAAAAAGTCAAATTTATGAACTTCTTGGAAGTTATTTATCAAAAGAAGGGGCTAGAAGTTAAAACTTCCAAATACGATAATAAACCATATGTTCAAACTTTCTTCAATGATTTTCTGGATTTTTTGAATAGCAACAACTTAACTCAGAATGAGTTAAAGTTGTGTTTGGCTATTTATTCTATTTTGAATGAAAGTAATACTTACGGCAATGTTTTGCTAACTTTCGATAATAAAACACTATCCGAAAAGACCAAAATAGATCCTTCAAATATTTCAAAAGTGATTAAATCATTAGAAGAAAAGAAGGTTTTGGTAAGAAAAGGCAGGGCTTTATACTTAAGTTATAACCTTTTCTTTCGTGGCGATAAAGTCAAATACGATTTATATAAAAAAACCTATGATGGGGTTTCAAACGCAAATAATGAAGGTTGAATTTATACAAGCGCTTCTCGCTCTCCTTTTTGAAGGCTTTCGCCTTCCATACCCGCCAAGGGACCTACGCTTCGCATTAAATCAATCGTATAAACTGTTTATATCGTTTTTCGTGGTTTGATGTGTGGTAGCATATTTGGTAGCAAAAAACGCGGAGTTTTTTCGTCAACCAGCTACCAACCATTTGATTTTAAACGGGTTTTAAGAGAAGGAAGGTCTATCCCCCTCTCTCCGCCAAAGACAAAAAGCCCCGTCAGGGGCTTTCGTTTTTTTGCTTCACAAACAACGCAAGCTTTCACGCTGGCTTACCTGCGAGCGGCGAAGACGCGCTAAGTCGGCGCTTTGCGCGGCGTACGCTTATCCCATCGCACCACATTCAACAGTGATGGCAGTTTCTCGAGCCTGCCGTCGGGCGCAACCGCAGTGATGCGGATGATCACTTCATCTCCCGCGTGCAGATCGGCAATCCTATTCACCGGTACAAAGGCCAAGCTTTTGCCATCGATCCCCGTTAGCAGTACCGCCGCGATCTGGTTGGTGGCGAGCCCTCGGCAAAAACCGATGTACGACGTTTCGTTCGCCCAGGTCGTATTGCAGGACTTCCTGTTGGCGGGGGTATCAGCGATCCAGCTATCCAGCACCGTGCCGCGTATCGGGTATTTACCGTCGAAAACCCATGGAATCTCATTCGGGTGCAAATCGGTGCTGGTGGTCTGATAGGAATGGGAGCGCGCCATGGCGAGTTCGCTAGCGTAGCGAATTTGTGGAACGCTACCTGTCGCGCGGTGCGCTACTGCTGTGAAGCCGATAGCCACGGCCGCGAGCAGGAGTGGCAGTCCGTGACGCGTCGCTTTCCTTTTCAAACGCATTGCCAGGTTCACGGTCCAGTCTCGGTATGTTTCCGTTGATAAGCGCACGTCCGATACCGCCTATTCCTTGATGCTGCGATCGCCTTGTGCTCCTGATGTCTTTGAGCCGCTGTTGTGCTGTACATTTCTCGTCTCCAGCGATGGCGATGTAGCACCCTCAAGTTTTATGAGGTCGGCCTATCGCATCGCGTGAAACAGCCGGCCGCAGTCACAAGCACCGCAGTTTCGGGAACCCGTGCCGGCGTCCCGGCGCCGGCACAGGCTCGTTGCCGATTACAGCTTGGTAAGCGTCACGCTTCCCGTCGCGCTGCATTCCTCACGACTTGAATCCACCGACCAGGTGTTTGCGGTCAACTCGGAGTAGGAACCGGCGATGTTTCCCGTTGACGCATTCAGTGTGCCGTTCAGTTTGAAATAGCCTTCGGAGTAGTAGGTAATGCCGCTGGGAGTTGTCATCGTCGGCGCAAACGCATCGTTTTCCGTCAGGTTGATGGCGCCTGTCTGAGCGTTGTAGCTGCCCGTGACGTCGATGCCGTCGTGTCGCAGGATAACGATGCCACGTGCGGCATCGAATACCAGCTGGACGGTTGCGGACTCATTGTTCGTATTGATTTCGCAGTGGATGGTCGCACTGCCGCCATTCGCGCTCACTGCGGGAGGAATCTTGAATCCCGTTACCACGGTGGACAGTTGGTAATTCGCGAATTTTCCAGCCAACTCTGTAGCGACGTCACTATCGACAGCCGCGATGATGTTGGCGTTGGCCGGATCGGCAAGCCATTGCGCCGCTGTTTTGTTCGATGTTCCCAGCGTGCCGTTTCTTGCGGCAGCCCGCGCCAGCAACAGGGTATCGCCCGTCTGACCACCGATCAGCGTGGCGGATTGGTTGTAATCGATGGCGGCTTTGATGATGGCGGCGACTTGCCGGGTCTGGCTGTAATTCGCGACGTAGGCCTTGTACTCGTCTTGCGAGACCACGCCATCGTTGTTGGTATCGGCGAGCACTGAGTCAGCTGTCGTGAAGTGCGTGATGCGGATGGCGGGCAGCTTAGTGGATGTCACATTTCCTGTACTGTCCGCAGATTGCAGCACACTGGTGGATGCGCCCAACGTGGAAGTCAGCTTGATGCTCGCGCCATTGCTGGCAACCAGGGTCAAAAGTCCGCTCGGAAGATTGCCTGGGATCGTCATGCTGTAGTTGCCTTGCGCATCCGTATTGCCGGAGCAGATTGCCGCGCCGCTCGCATCGCGGACCTGTGTGCCATCAGAAAACAGGCAAACCTTCGCGCCGGCGATCGGCCCGTCCGACACTTGTCCGTTCAGCACTACAGAGCTTGCAGCCGTTGAGGCTGTCGTGGAGTTGTCGCTGCCGCCTCCGCCGCATGCGGCAAGCAAGAAAGGAATTGTGGCAATCGTCAATGTTTTACGCATGGCTTCTGTTCGAGGTTGGAAATGGAAATGGCAGAAAAGCCGGCATGACTCAGCGCCGTGGCTTTCTCTTCGAGCAGATATTAAGTCGTGGGGATACCGCTTTCCATGGAACAGATGTTCCACGCGGATACTTGAATAACACACGCCAAGTATCACGCCATGCAAAGCTGGGAAGACGAAATTCCGTAGAAGCCAGTGAATCCAGTGAAGAAAGACATCGGCTTAGTGAGTGACCGTCGGAAGGCGAGGGAATGGATTATTCGTTTTCCAGCATGAGCTTCAATTTATGCGCAAATCAATTGGGCGTGCGTGCGCATCAACCGGCAGGAAATGACATTCGTTTCGCCGCATTTTGCGTTTGGTGTTGCAGTGTGTGGCAAGGGGCTTTCAGAAGCGTTCCTGGTCTTCGGGGGAAAAGCCCGTAGAACGCAATGCCACGGCCAGCGCAGTTTTGTTCGCGACGCCAAGCTTTTTGTAAACCGCATGCAATTGATTGCGCACAGTCGCGGGAGAAATGTCGAATTGCTTGCCGATTTCCTTGTATTGCATGCCTAGCGCGGCGCATTTCGCAATACGACGCTCAGCCTCGGTAAGGCTCGCATACGGGGAGCGAGCACGAATCATCAGGCAAAGCATATTGCCCTGAATATTCGCCCTGACATCAATGCGCCGTCCTCGAAAAGACAAGCTTTTTGTCTGTTTGATGGTATTGAGCAGGGTGCCTGGCAGAAGTGGCGGTGTCCATTGAGGCCATTCGAGCTGCAGCAGCCGCAGCGTCTGCGGCGATACGAAGTCCAGACAGCCATCCTCGGTTGCCAGGGCCATTGCGCTGGTAGTCGTGTCTGGCGAGGAATGCGGTATTAGGCGCCGATTGATCTCGCGAGCCTGCAGCAAATGAGGCAGCGCGATATTGGCGAGATATTGATGTTTCGCAGAATACGAACCGGATTTGCTGGCGCGCCAAAATGCAATAGTCGGAATCAAGCCGTTCGCGGAGGTATTCGACACGAAAGTCAGCGAATGCCACGTATCGTATTTCCTGCAGTAGTTCGCAATAGTCTGATCGCTTATGGAGGTCAGATCGGCTGCGACGCTTTGGTTGCGCTGGCTGAGCGCCTTGCTCAGCACGAAATCGCCACTGGAAAGGCGACCATTCGCATTGAGCTTCTCTGAGCCAAAGATTTTTGGCCGTTCGACGAGCTTTTCCTTCGGCGCATCGTGGAGATGAATACCATTGATCGAGATCAGCGATTCGGGTGTCTTCGAAAAGTCGACAATCGCTGCGGAATCAAAGTGAACGATTTTTCTGAATTCGTTCAACGCATGAATACTGAAATCTCGGGAAGAAGCGTGCTGCGCACTGTAGTAAATATCAAGAAGAAGCGTATTGGAGATTTGCATTATTATTTTTATGCCTGCCGTATGACGCTGTAATCCATGTTCAAGACAACGAATGAAACTTGCGCGCTAGCTGCTCCTCATATTGAGTGTGTGCGATATTAACCAATTGTTGCACTTTTTAACAAGTTCTCTTTTGTGAAATATTTTGCTGGCGTCTGCTTTTGCATTTGCATTTGGTAACGGATGGTTGGTGAGCATTCTTCTTGCGTTACGAAAGAGCCGAAACTTTGGGTTAGTGAGCTCAAATCTCGTTAGGCAGATTGCGCATATACCGTTTCAGAAACGCGCTGCCGGCATTTGCTGCTCCGGTGCGGGGCGCTTGCCAGGACGCCATGCGATTTCAGTAAGGTAATGCCGGCAAAGCAGGGACGTGCGCGCAAAGCGGTTGATAGAATCGTTCGACCCTTGAATCAACCGGGAAAAGATTAGCGACCATGTCTGTCCAAAAACCCTGCACCCTCGAAGAACTGCAATTCGCGACGCCGCAAACGGTTGTCGTTCTCGCACCGCATCCCGATGATTTCGACGCAATTGCTGTCTCGCTGCGCCGACTGCAATCCTGCGGGCATGCCATCCATGTCGCGGTGCTGACCACCGGCGCCAATGGCATCGAGGATGGATGGAATGGCATCACAGATCGGCAAGCAAAGGCACAGGTCCGTGAAGCGGAGCAGCGCAGCAGTTGCGCCCATTTCGGCTTACCCGAGGAACGCTTGCAGTTTCTGCACCTGTGGGAAAACGAAGACGATCCCGACCGGGACGCGGTCGACCTGGACCGACTCCAAACCTATCTGCTGCAGCGTCGCCCCGACCTTGTCTTTCTTCCACACTGCAACGATAGCAACCGTACCCATCGTCGAACGTATGAACGCTTTGTCACGATCGCGCACATGCATCGTCTGCAAGTACTCGCTTTTCTGGCTCAGGATGCAAAAACACTGGAGATGCGCATCGACTTGCACACAGATTTCGACGAGGAAGAGGCGGCCTGGAAAGCGGAGCTGTTGAGGCTGCATCGCTCGCAACAGGAGCGCAATTTGAAGACTCGCGGTCACGGCTTCGATCAGCGCGTCCTCGCGGTGAATCGTGCGGCAGCACAGGCAATGGGCAGCGCACTGCCGTATGCGGAAGTGTTTGAACTGCGTCGCTTTGACTGAAGCGTGGAAATGGTGCCGGCGAGAGCACGCCCCTCCGTTGTTTCAAGCGATCACCATCAATATGTTGCAGCATATTAACTGTTGCGCGTCGCTAACAGAAAGTCCTCACAAATGTGTTGATCTCGGGCAAGTTTTTTCGCAAAATGCCCGGTAGATGGCCAAGCCGCTCTCGCTTTCCTTTCCATTCATCATCTCGGAAGCTTTCTATGTTCAACGCCTCCATGCGTTTCCGTGCCATGAGCCTCGGAGCGAAAACCACGCTTTGCACTTTTGTCGCAGCCAGCCTTGTGTTCCTCGGCTTCGTGCTGGCGCAGACAGCGGCTTACTCGCGCATGCTGGAGAAATCCGCGGTAACGACACTGACGCAGGAAACCCATAGCGTCGTCAACATGATGGACATGTTCCACCGCTCGGCAATGAGCAACGTGGAGCGCTTCGGCAAGGTATTTGCCGCCTCCTATCCCGCGAGCTTCTCGCTGGATACCTCGCGCAGCGTGCGCGTCGGGGAGCATACGGTGCCGATGCTGCGCAGCGGACCGCAAGACATCAACCTGAATTACGACATTCCAGACCGCTATACCTCGATGACCGGCGTGACCGCGACAGTCTTCGTCAGGAAGGGCGATGAGTTCATCCGGGTTTCGACTTCCGTCAAGAAGGAAAACGGCGAGCGCGCGGTCGGCACGGTTCTTGACCATGGCAGCCCGGCCTATGCGAAGCTGCTGGCCGGCCAAACCTACCGCGGCATCATCAGCCTGTTTGGCAAACCGTATATCGCGGAATACGCGCCGGTGCGCGACGCATCGAACGCGGTCATCGGCGCGCTCTATGTCGGCGGAGACATCTCGGCTGACATGAACGCCCTCAAGCAAAAGATCAAGGCGCTGCGCATCGGTGACACCGGCTTCTTTTATGTGCTCAATGCCAGGGAAGGCAAGGATGCGGGCAATTACCTGGTGCATCCAACGGAGGAAGGCGCGAATGCGCTGGCAGCCAGCAAGGGCAAGGCAGCCGAAGCAGCCAGGGAAATGCTTGCGCAAAAGTCGGGCGAGATGCGCTACACCTCTACCGGTCCGGATGGCAGGGAGCGCGACGATATCGCAGTCCTGGATCTGTACAAGGAATGGAACTGGCTCGTCGTTGGTGCCGCGCATGTGGATGAACTGACGCGCGAAGCGCACCAAACCCGCAATCTCTACCTGAGCTTGGCCCTGGTTGCGCTGGCTGGCCTGGCGGCAATGCTGTTTTTCCTCATTCGCGCAATGGTCAGCAGACCGCTCGCCGCGGCACAGACAGCAGCCGAGCGTCTTGCGCATGGCGATCTGACGGTGCGGCTGTCAAGCGCGAGCGATGACGAAGTCGGCAGACTGCTCAAGGCCATGGATGGGATCACCGCCTACCTGCGTGAAGTCGTCAGCCGCATCAAGACAGGCAGCGAGCAGATCGGCTCGGCATCGGCCCGGATCGCGGGCGGCAACATGGAACTCGCGACGCGTACCGAGCAGCAAGCTCGCGCACTCGAGATGACCGCGTCAGCCATGGCTCAGCTCACCTCGACGGTCAGCCGCAACGACGAGAACGCGAGGCAGGCGAACGGTCTGGCGCAGTCGGCATCCAGCGTGGCTACGCGCGGTGGCGAAGCGGTTGGCAAAGTCGTGCGCACCATGGAAAGCATCGCCGACTCTTCCCGGCGCATCAGCGAAATCGTCAGCATCATTGACGGCTTCGCCTTCCAGACCAATATCCTGGCGCTGAACGCCGCGGTCGAAGCCGCACGCGCCGGCGAGGCTGGTCGCGGCTTCTCGGTGGTGGCGCAGGAAGTGCGCAGCCTGGCGCAACGCAGCGCCACGGCGGCCCGGGAAATCGGCGAGCTGATTCGCGCCTCCAATGCGCAAATCGACGCCGGCAGGCAGCTTGCCACCGAGGCAGGCACGACGATGCAAGACATGGTGGAAAGCGTGGATCGCGTGACCGGCATCATGGCCGGCATCCTGACCGCGTCGGCGGAGCAGGGCAAGGGTATTGGCCAGGTGAGCGACGCGGTCATGCAGATGGAAGGCGTCACGCGACAGAACGCCGTGCTGGTTGAGGAGGCCGCATCGGCTTCGGCGAAGATGCGGGAACAGGCTGATGAACTCGTGCATGCGATTGCGGTGTTCCGATTGTCCTGAGAGTTCGCGAAAGCTGACGATTTGTAAATCCTGCTCGTTAAAGAATCTTTGCAATTTGTCGATACCAAGCCTATTACTGGCAGCGATGCGTAATGGCATCTGAGTAGAAACGACATGGGCAAGAGAACGATACGGGACAAGCTGATCATCAACTTCGCGGCTTTCACCGGCCTTGCCTGCGCATTCGGCCTTGCGACCATTCTGCTCAATGCATGGATGGCTACCGATGCCGCAGTCCTGGAAGCCGAGCATGTGGCCGAGATGATCGCCAACAATGGCATCGTCGATCCGCTCGATCATGTCGATGAACTGCAGCAGCACATCATGAAGGTACACGCGCTGCAAAAGCGCGATGTTTTCGTCGTCGACCGCAGCATGCGCATCGTCGCCGATTCCGACGCCGACGAAATCGGTTCCAGATTCACCTACGATCGTGCGGGCGTGATTGCCACGACGATGAACGAAGGACGCCCCGGAAAATTCGTCGAAGACAATCCCAGCCTGAAGGAGTCGAACAAGCTGGTGGTCATCCCGTTGCGGCGCGATCAATCCCGTTCGAATTCGGAAATCGTCGGCGCCCTGGCACTGGAATACACCGCCATCTATGACGAGCTGATGGAGAGCGTGCATCTCTTTATCCGGTTCATCGTCGTGCTGCTGGCGCTGTTCCTCGCTATCACCTATGCGCTGAGCAGCCATATCAGCCGCTCCATCATTGCGTCGCTCAAGCGCCTGCAGGGAGCAATCGAAGCGCTGATACAAGGCAATCATCATGCCCGGGTGAATATCGCCAGCGAAGATGAGGTGGCGGAACTGGCCGGTTGCATCAATCGCCTTGCCGACAAGATGGAAGCGAGCTTTCGTGACAAGGAAGAGCGTCTCGCGGCGAACGCGGAGCAGCTGCGCCTGATGAACATTCGTCTCGCCGACGAGGTGCAGCAGCACAAGCTCAGCGCCGAGCGTACGGAATACTTCGCCTACTACGACCATCTGACCACGCTGCCGAACCGCAGGATGTTCAGCCACCTGCTCGGCGCTGCCATTGCGCAGGCTTCGGCGCGCAAGACTGCGCTCGGCCTGCTCTTCATCGACCTCGACGAGTTCAAGCACATCAATGACACGCTTGGCCATGCCGCTGGCGACGAGCTACTCATGAGCGTGGCGACGCGTTTGAAGGAATGCGTGCGCGTGGGCGATACCACGGCCCGCCTGGGCGGCGATGAATTCGTCATTCTCGTGGAGGACTTGCGCGAGAAAAGCCACTTGGAAGCGCTGGCGGCGAAACTGCTCGATGCGCTGCAGCTTCCGCATCGCATCGCCGGCGCGGAGTTTCGCATCACCGCAAGCATCGGCATCAGCATCTTCCCGGACGATGGGGAAGATGAAACCTCGCTGATGAAGAATGCCGACATGGCGATGTACCAGGCCAAGCGCCATGGCAAGAACAATTGCCAGCTGTATTGCGAAGAACTGCAGTCGCACATGGAGCGTCGCTTCATGCTCGAGTCGAGCTTGCGCCAGGCGCTGGAACGGCAGGAATTCACGCTGGCCTATCAGCCAAAGGTTTGCGCAGCCAGTGGCCGCATCATTGGCGCCGAAGCCCTCTTGCGCTGGAATGCGCAGCCTGCGGGCTTCGGCAATCTGGGACCATGTGACTTCATCCCGGTTGCTGAAGACAGCGGTCTGATCGTTCCCATCGGCAGATGGGTGCTCGAAACCGTTTGCTTGCAGCATAACGAATGGGCCAGACATGGTTTCGGTGAGCTGAACGTCTCGGTAAATCTCTCCGCCCGACAATTGGCGGACAGCAGCTTTTACAACGATGTCGTATCTGTCATCGCCAGGACCGGCATTGATTGCGCGCGCCTGGAGTTCGAGCTGACCGAAAGCGCTGCGATGGAAAATATGGAGCAAACCATCGCCTTGCTGAAGGCGATGCGCAAGCAGGGCATGCGCATCGCGCTGGATGATTTCGGCACCGGCTATTCTTCGCTGTCCATGCTGAAGCAATTGCCGGTGGATGCGATCAAGATCGACCGCTCCTTCATTCGCGACATGCCGGGCGATACGCATGCGAATGCACTCACGCATGCCATCGTCGCGATGAGCAAGGTGATGGATTTGCGCGTCGTGGCGGAAGGCGTGGAAACCGTGGAACAGGTCGATTTCCTGAAACAATGCGACTGCGATGAGTTCCAGGGTTTCCTTTTCAGCCGACCGGTATCGCCCGAGGCCTTCTTCGCTCTGCTCGAGCAGCAGAAGGCGCTCGACACGCTAGTCAGCTGAAACTGATGGAAACGTTCAGCGTGTGGTAATCAGCAGTCCAAGCGCGAACACGCCGTAAAGCAGGCCAAACGATGCGAAGCCGCGCGCCGAAAGCCGCTTGCTGCGCAATGCGAAGTAGATGCCGGCGATGGACATCATCGTCACCACGCCGGCCCAGACCAGCGACTTATCCAGCAGCCAGGGCGTGAAGAATATGCCCAGAGCGCTCGGTATCGTGGCCTGGATCATCATTGCGCCACTGATGTTGGCCAGCGCCAGATCGGGCTTTTGCTGCCTGACCCAGATCACCGCATTCAAGGTTTCCGGCAACTCGGTGGCCACCGGACTCAGCAACAAAGCAACCAGCTGCGGTGGAATGCCCAGCCAGGGACCAATGGCCTCGAGCTGATGCACGAAAAGCTGAGACGCGAAAAAGATCACTATCAGCGCCGCGCCGGTCTGCAGCAGCGCCCAGGCAGTGGACGGCTCGGCATCACGAGGGCGCAACTTCAAAGGCTCAAGATCTTCGGCGACTGCACACTCTCCCTCCTGCGTCATCGAGCTGCGCACGTACAAGCCATATGCGATCAGAAAGGGAATGCCCAGCCACGGCTTGTACGCAAAGACGACGAGGCCAAGGGCGATCTTGAACACGAAGACCGCCATGAACCATTTCTGGTCTCGGGCCAGCATGCCTTCCACGGAACGCATGACCGTGGGCCAGGGGAAGCGGTTCTTCGACAGCAGGAAAGTGATGCCGACCACGGCATAGGCGACAGTGGCCAATACCAGCGGTCCGCCAAGGGCCGCGCCCACCCCGATCTGCTTGGAATCCGGTGCATTACCGAAAGCCACCGCGACAAAGGTGACAACGCTTTCCGGCAGCGCCGTGCCGAAAGCGGCAAGCACCGTGCCGACCGCGTTCTGGGTCATGCCGAAACGATGGCCGACCCACTCAATGCCGTTGACGAAATATTCGCAGGACAGATAGATCACCAGCGCGGAGACAAGCAGCAGCACGACGGTCAGCATCATGGCCGGTCCTTGCAAACAGCCGACGACGTCGGTAGCCACAATGCCGGCCCTGCGGCGACCGGGTCGAAATCAACGGAGAAGGGGGGGCGTGAGGCGTGTTTGTACGGAGGGCGGAGGTATTTCATGCATTCAGTTCCTGGCCGGAACTCACCAATGACCATATGCCCGTCCGGCCAAATGCAGGCATATGGTCAAAGGTCTTGCCAAGTTCTGGAACCGCTGGCGCCATGGCCGAACGGCCAAGTGTGTTGACGCAAGCCCCTTCGGTGGTGAAGGGCGGCTACTCCCCAATGACGCGGCGGATTGTACTGCACATCGCGCCACCGGTCCATGCGAAGCCTTGCCGTCTGGCATCTCTGCAAACTTCGCAAGCAGCATGCGGTAGAAGCGCGAACAAATTGTTTAATGGAACGGAATAGGCGTGTCTATAGGCAATAACTTGAAAATAGCAGCAGGATGCGGGAACTTGCGCAAAGCTCAGCTTAACTAAGTGCCTGATGCGGAAGCAATCCGAGCAGCTTTATTCGACGGTCTTGTGCTCGCTTCCTCATCAAGCTATATTGGCACAATGCTAACTTCCTGGCTTCCACGGGACTACGGCATCAAGGACTGCGCAGACGGTCTGGCCTCGATGGATTGCTGATGCGCCGCAATCCCGTTCCGCTGGGATGTGTTTTGATGTACTTCCCCAAGCGTCCAATACCGCAAGCTATCGATAGCGAGGATTCCGTATGCATACCAATCGCGTATCTGCCACCGAAGTACAAGCCGGTGATGTGATTTACCAATTTCGTGATCCCAGCGAAGCAACCGAATTCCAGGAATGCGTTGCCGAGGTCGGCGTCAAGTATTGCGAAATCGAGCATTGGGCCACGGACAAGCGCTTCGTGGTGCTCGATGTCGAAACCATAGAACCTTCTCTTTAACGTCCGCTTTGCATCGCGTTGCAGGCGCATAGCCGCCAACCCTGCCTGCACCGATGCCTCTTCCGATCACGCCTGAAACATGCATCCAAGGCGGCCATCCCTCTACCCGTTTCTCCGTTGTCCATAACAACAGCGCTGCAAGCAGCTTTTATGCATCGCGTTAGACGGTCGCACTTTCACGTTATCCCGTTGCTCATAGGCCGACAATAAAAAATTTCTGCAAAGAAATAAATATTGGTGTCCTGGACAAACCGATGGTATGATTTGATTGCTCTAGAGAAATACTTGAGCCGAGCCGGTAAGCCGACGCGCGTGTCAGCCTCTGGCATTCAAAACAACTTTCAAGGGGTAAGAATGAATACGATGGATCTGATCGCTTTCGGTAAGGCAGATATCGACAATGTGCTGGCAAAGATGAAAACCGGCGACATCGACAAGCTCGCATTCGGCGCGGTGGAACTGGACAAGAATGGTACTGTGCTGAAATACAATGCTGCCGAGGGTGCGATCACCGGTCGCGACCCGAAAAGCGTCATAGGCAAGAATTTCTTCCGCGATGTCGCGCCATGCACTTCCAAGCCCGCGTTCAAGGGTGTGTTCGACGCCGGCGTCCGCGCGAACGACCTGAATTCCCTGTTCGAATATGTGTTCGACTATCAAATGAAGCCGACCAAAGTGAAGGTGCACATGAAGAAGGCCCTGTCTGGCGATACCTTCTGGATTTTCGTCAAGCGGATCTGAGCGATGGACGTGTCGCCCGTTGCCCGCAACTCGCAGCAATCCTGCGCCTGGTGGCGGGACGACGCCTCTGTGCACCGCCTGGTGTCCGACCTGGTGCGTGCCGAACTGGCGGCGCAGCGTCCCGGGACGGCATTGCCGTTCTCCGGTCTGTTGCCGCTTGACTGCAACCTGATCAACGATCTCGATGCGGATTCGCTGGAAATGATGACGCTGGCTGGTGCGATGTCCGAGTGCACGCACATGCATGAGAGCGGCATCGAAGACTATCTTTTGGTCAAGCCGACGATCGGAGACTGGATTGAGATCGCCAGGCATGCGCTTGAGCAGTACAGTGCGCAGCTTACCTTCCGCACTTCCGGCAGCACCGGTGAACCGAAGCGCTGCAGCCACGCACTGTGGACGCTGTGGCAGGAAGCGCAGGCGCTGGCCATGCTGTTTCCCGGCCGTCAGCGCGTTCTGTCGGCAGTGCCTGCGCATCACATCTACGGTTTCCTGTTCACCATCCTGCTGCCGCAGGCGCTGGCGCAGCAGCAGGGCGGTGCACCGCTGCCGGTGCTGGACCTGCGTGGCGGCGGCGCGGGCGGGTTGATGCGGCAAGCCCGCGACGGCGATGTAGTGATCGGCTTTCCCGACTGGTGGCGCAGCATGCTGCGCTCCGGCGCGCATCTCGACGCGGACGTGGTCGGCGTCACTTCCACCGCGCCGTGTCCGGACGATCTGGCGCAGGGCATTCTTGACGCAGGCATGGTCCGGCTGGTGGAGATCTACGGCAGTTCGGAAACCGCGGGAATCGGCTGGCGCGATCGGCATGGCGCCGCGTATCGCCTGTTTCCGCACTGGAGCCGCGGAGACGATGGCGAAAGCCTGACGCGGTTGCTGCAGGACGGCAGTGCGCTTGCCCATGTCCTGCGCGACCGCATCGACTGGCGCGGCGAACGCGAATTCCTGCCGGCCGGGCGCATCGATGAGGCCGTGCAGGTCGGCGGCATCAATGTCTTTCCCGAGCGGGTGAGGGAAGTCCTGCTGCGCCATCCGCAGGTGCGTGATGCCGCGGTGCGATTGATGCGTCCCGAGGAAGGTTCGCGCCTGAAAGCCTTCATCGTCCCGCGCGATGCCGCCTGCGACACGACAGCCCTGGCCGCGGCGCTCGCCGCCTGGATACGCACCCGCCTGCCGGCGCCGGCGCTGCCCAAGGCCTATTCTTTCGGCGAGTCGCTCCCGGTTTCCGAAACCGGCAAGCCGCGCGACTGGCCGATACCGCCGATCGCACCCGCGTTGCCGCTGGAATAACGCCCAAGAGTCGGGCGCGCGCTGTCGCGCTTTGATTCGCGTCGCGCAACATGGTGCGCCTGCTGCGGCAGGGCGGCGCGGATGGCATCATGCGTGCTGAGCGCCTTCCCGCAACCGCCAAACAATTTTCCCGACCCAACCATGCTGCATTCGCCCCAGGTTCAAGAAAGCGAAGTCGAATTTACCGCGATCCGCGCACAGGGCGCCGGCGGCCAGAACGTCAACAAGGTATCGAGCGCGATGCACCTGCGCTTTGACATCCATGCGTCATCGCTGCCGGAAGCGGTCAAGGAAAGGCTGCTCGCCTTGCGCGACAGCCGCATCAGCGATGATGGCGTGGTGATCATCAAGGCGCAGACCGAGCGCAGCCAGGAGCGCAACCGCGCCGAAGCCTTGCGGCGACTGCAGGAAATGGTAGATAGCGTGGCCGCGCCACCGCGCGTGCGGCGAGCCACGCGGCCGACCCGCGCCTCGCGCGAGAAGCGGCTGGAATCCAAGCAAACGCGCGGGCGGCTAAAGGCGGCGCGGGGAAAAGTCATCGACTGAGGGTAAGCGGCAGCCTGAGGCCGCCCGCAAGGGAGAAGCGCCCCCGTTTCCGACAAAGGCGCGCTAGCTGCGCGCCCTGATGCAGGCTGTAAAGCGTCAATGTCCCAACGCCTCGCCAGCCATCGGCCGCGCTCCGCCATCCTCGGGATGACGGAATTGCTTGACCAGCAGCGCCAGTGCCGAAACCAGACCGGCGACCGCGACAACCGCGAAGATGTGACCGAAGCCGAGCTGGCGCCGGGTCAGTTCCGCGACCAGGAAGGAGCCGGCGATGCCGCCGAAGCGGCCGATGCCCAGCATCCATGCCACGCCGGTGGCGCGTCCCTGGGTCGGGTAGAACGCGGCGGCCAGCGCCGGCATCGAGGATTGCGCGGTGTTCATGATGGTGCCGCCGACGAAGACCATGACCATCAACAGGCCGACCGAACCGATGGTCTGGCCGATCGCATAAACGCAGGCCGCGGTGGCCACATAGCCGATGGCGATCGTCAGATTGGCATTGAAGCGGTCCATCAGCCAGCCGGAGAACACGGCGCCGACGCCACCCAGCGGGAACAGCGCGGCGATCAGCGTTGCGGTCTGCGGATCGAGGCCGGCGTCCTTGAACAACACCGGCATCCAGTTGATCAGCGCATAGAAAATCACCAGGCCCATGAAATACGCGAGCCACAGCATCAGCGTGCCGACCAGGTAAGCGCGCGACAGCACCAGCGCGGCACCACTGCCGGCATTACCAACAGCCTTCTTTTCGGTCAGCACAAAGGTTTGCGCCTGCAGCGGCCGTCGCGAGATGCGTTCGAGCGCGGCGCGAATGCGCGCAGCCGGCATGCCGCGCGCCACCATGTAGCGCACCGATTCCGGCAGCAGCGCCAGCATCAGCAGCGCCAGAACCAGCGGCGCGGCGCCGCCCAGATACAGCACACTGCGCCAGCCCCAATGCGGAATCATCCATGCGGCGAGAAAGCCGCCAAAGGCCGCGCCGAGCGGAAAGCCGCAGAACATGGCGTTGGTCAGCAGCGAGCGCTGGCGGTCCGGGCAGTATTCGCTCATCAGCGTCACCGCGTTCGGCATTGCCGCGCCCAGTCCAAGGCCGGTGATGAAGCGCAGCACTGTCAGCTCGGACAGGCTGCCCGCCGAGCCGGACCAGACGCATGCGCCACCAAACAGCAGCACGGAGCCAATCAGCACCCGCTTGCGGCCGATGCGGTCGGCCAGGGGCCCGGAGAGCAGGGCGCCGGCAGCCAGGCCGAACAGCGCCGCCGACAGCACCGGCGCCAGGGCCGGGCGGCTGACGCCCCATTCCTTGATCAGTGACGGCGCGATGAAGCCGATTGCCGCGGTATCGAAGCCGTCAAGCAGCACGATGACGAAGCACAGAAAGAAGATGGTCCACTGAAAGCCGGAAAAGCGGTGGCTGTTCAGGAATTCCTGCACATCGACGACGCCGGAGCGATCGCCGCGCGGCAGCTCGGAAGTGGTATTGGCCATGGTTTGTCTCCTTGGGCGGCAATCCGGGCTGAAAAGGGGCGCTCGGAATACCGTTGGCAAAAATGGAAAGTTCTGGAAGCGCGGGCGGCGCTGCTCGACCCGACTGGCCGAAGGAGCTGCGCGACGCGATGCACTGAAAATGCAAGGGTTGCTGAGGCGCGGAAGTCCTTGGCGACGGCCAGCAATGAATCTCCTGTCGTTAAAGCCCGCTCAGGGCCTTGAGAGCGCATTCTTCTCCGCCGGACCGGGCGCGGATGATGAATATGTCACACGCTTTTTCGCCGCATTCTTGCACTGCGTCCGACCTGTGAACATGCACATTTGGCCGCGAAAGCTGTACTTTTCTCAGATAGCGTTACGTATACGTACCAAACATCCGATAATCGCACAGAAAATCGCTTGGCATTCCAGCTATACTCGTCGCTTTCCTTTTCGGTAACTGCGCGTTTTACGATTACCGGCAGCGCAACAACTCCCTCATCCATGACAGCCGATCCCCGCCGCCGCAAGCCGCTCGCCGTATCCTGCGGCACCCTGATCATTGACAGTGCCGGGCGCATCCTGCTCTGTCATGTCACCGGCACCAGCCATTGGGACATACCCAAAGGCTTGCAGGACCCCGGCGAAACGACATTGCAGGCGGCCAGGCGCGAGCTCTGGGAAGAAACCGGACTGGAGTTCGACGAAGATCTGTTCGAGGAAATCGGCCATTTCGCCTACCGTCCCGACAAGGATCTGCATCTCTACCGCATTCGTCTGAAGGAAGATTTCGATAGTCTCGGCCACCTGATCTGCCGCAGCCATTTCACCCATCACATCACCGGCAAGGAGACACCCGAGGTCGACGGCTTCTGCTGGGCAAGCAGGGAAGAAGTGCGCACGAAGTGCTGGCCGAGGATGGCGCAGCGGCTGCTGGCGCTGGATTGGTAGCGTTCCAACCCCGTACTCGAGCATTCGCTGCAAGCAAAGTCTTCTTCATCCACGTTGACCGCGTCGTACGCGCATGCCTTGCCGAAATGCTATTTTCCCTGCGGTAAGGCATAATGCGCGCCTTCTCATTCTTTCCGACGCCGTCCCGCCATGCGTAGTCTTTCGTTCCGTCACCCGCACGTATCCATGCCACCGTGGCAAGGTGGCGCGGCATGAGCGCCGGAACGGGGACGCCACGCGCGCCAAGCGGCAACAACTCCCATCTCGGCCTACTCGACATCTGCAAGGGGATTGCCGCGCAGCTGATCGTGCTGCATCACCTGGCGTTCTATGGCCCGATGTCGGACTATGCCCGGCCGTTGGCGCCAGGCCTAATCAACTGGCTGGGCGACCCGGCGCGCATGGCGGTGCAAATCTTTCTCGTCATTGGCGGCTTCCTCGCCGCGAAAAGCCTGTGTCCGGCGGGCGAGGCCGCGCAACATGGACTGCGAATGGGCATCGTGCGCCGCTACCAGAAGCTGGCGCCGCCATTCGTCGTCGCGATGCTGATCGCGGTCGGCGCATCGGCATGGGCCTCGGCGTGGATGATTCACGATTCAATCTCGCCGCCCCCAGGATGGTCGCAGCTGGCCGCGCACGCGCTGCTGCTGCACGGTGTGCTGCGCTATGAATCGCTTTCCGCAGGCGCCTGGTATGTCGCCATCGACTTCCAGCTCTTCGTCATTGCCACGCTGCTGCTGGCGCTGTCGCGCCTGCGCTGGCTGCGCGCGCAGTTGGGCAAGCCCATGCTGCCGCTGGTATGTCTGGCCATGGCGCTTTCGCTGCTCGGTTTCAATCGCGACGCCGCCTGGGATGCCTGGGGCATGTACTTCTTCGGCAGCTATGGCCTGGGCATGCTGGCATGGTGGTGCAGCCGCGCGCGAGGCGCGGAGCGGCGCAAGCTGTTCGCGTTGATGCTGCTGCTCGGCATCGGCGCGCTGGCCATCGATTTCCGCGCTCGCATCGCGTTATCGCTTATCACTGCGCTGGCCTTGGCCGCTACCGGAGGACGCATCGCCCATCCCCATGCGCGCTGGCTGACGCCGCTGTATGTGGCGGGCCGAATTTCCTATGCCGAATTTCTGGTGCACTTCCCGGTAAGCCTGGTAGTCAACGCCGCCTTCTTCCGATACGCGGCGCATGATCCGGCAACGCAAGCCGTTGGCATGCTGTGCGCTTGGACTGCGAGCATTGCCGCAGGCGCGCTGTTTCATCGTGCGGTGGAAATGCCGCTTGCGCGCTGCTTCAGCCGTGCCCTCAGCCAACGCGTGCCAAGCGAACCAGGCGCTTCTGTAGGGATCAGGTTCCGGGAACGATTTCCTTCACCAGTTCAGCAGGCCGGCACAGTCGCGTTCCGCCAGGTGCGACGACAAAGGGACGGTTGATCAGCACCGGGTGCGCCAGCATCGCGTCGAGCAGCGCATCGTCATTCACGTCGGCCGCATCCAGGCCGAGTTCCCGGAACAGCGCTTCCTTCTCGCGCAGCGCGCCGCGCACCGTGAGGCCGGCGGCT
This sequence comes from Noviherbaspirillum pedocola, assembly GCF_016632335.1. GTDB lineage: Bacteria > Pseudomonadota > Gammaproteobacteria > Burkholderiales > Burkholderiaceae_D > Noviherbaspirillum_A > Noviherbaspirillum_A pedocola. The sequence continues at coordinate 86,107 of NZ_JAEPBG010000007.1, read as the reverse complement.
TCGATCATTGTCCGTAGCTCGTCGCGCGTAGGCGGCGTCTTCAGATACTCGACGATGCGCGGCTCGAAGCCGGCTGCGCGAATCATGGCGAGTGTATTGCGGGAAGTGCCGCAGGCGGGGTTGTGATAGATGGTGATGTCCATGGTGCTTGGCGGTTGAGAAGAGGGATCACGCGCCGCCAGGTCGGCGACGGCTGCGGCATGTTAGCCGAAAGCGCGGCGAGGAACATTTCATCGATTTGCGTTCCGGCTACTTGCAAGCCTTGACGCTATCCCGCTACAATCGCGCCCTATTGGGGCGGTAGCTCAGCTGGGAGAGCGTCGCGTTCGCAATGCGAAGGTCGGGAGTTCGATCCTCCTCCGCTCCACCAAGATACGAAAAGGCTCGGATACGTTTCGGGCCTTTTTCTTTTTCGCGAGACTTCTCCTCCATCATCGCCACACTTTCAGTCCTGTTTTCGTTGCAGCGATCCGGTGGCAAGTTCTCGCTGGCGCGCATGCCCGCCTGGGCTCGGGGTCGATGGATTTGACACACGGGTATGTCGACCCGCATGACGATTTCATCGCCGTTTTCGCACCGTATTCATGCATCAAAGCGCCATCCCGGGGCCCGCCGTCATGACAGCGCCGAACCCTTCGCCTCACGCTGGCGCATCGCTACAATTTTCATCACATCGCCATTGCCGCCGCCTTCGCACAGCACGTAGACTTGATGCCCGTCATCAACCACCGAGCAATGGAGCTGTCATGGCCGAAGGCTATTTCCCGAACTGGCGCGTCAGGGGACGCGTCGACCAAGACAAGGGCGAGATCATCGCCATCGACGAGCGGCTGCCATGGCCGCAGACGATCGCGATGGGCTTGCAGCATGTGGTCGCGATGTTCGGTTCGACCGTGCTGGCGCCGCTGCTGATGGGTTTCGATCCGAATCTCGCCATCTTCATGTCCGGCATCGGCACGCTTCTGTTCTTCCTCTTCGTCGGCGGCCGGGTGCCGAGTTATCTCGGCTCCAGCTTCGCCTTCATCGGCCTGGTGATCCTGGTGTCGGGCTATGGCGGGCAGGGGCCGAACGGCAATCTCGGCGTGGCCCTGGGCGGCATCATCGCCTGCGGCGCGGTGTATGCGCTGATCGGGCTGATCGTCATCGGCATCGGCACGCGCTGGATCGAAGCGCTGATGCCGCCGGTGGTGACCGGCGCGGTGGTCGCCGTCATCGGCCTGAATCTCGCGCCGATCGCGGTCAAGAGCGTCTCGGGCGCTTCCTTCGATTCCTGGATGGCGCTTGTCACCGTACTGTGCGTGGCGGCGGTGGCGGTCTTCACGCGCGGCATGCTGCAGCGCCTGCCGATCCTGATCGGCGTGGTGCTGGCTTATTTCCTGTACGCGCTTGCCACCAACGGCGCCGGGCTGGGCAAGCCTATCGACTTCTCCATCGTCGCCAACGCCGCCTGGTTCGGCATGCCGCATTTCGTGTCGCCGGTGTTCCGCGGCGATGCGATGGCGCTGATCGCGCCGGTGGCGATCATCCTGGTGGCAGAAAACCTCGGCCATATCAAGGCCGTCGGCGCCATGACCGGCAAGAGCCTCGATGCCTACATGGGCCGCGCCTTTCTCGGCGATGGTGTCGCAACCATGGTCTCGGCCAGCCTCGGCGGCACTGGCCTGACCACCTATGCCGAGAACATCGGCGTGATGGCGGTCACGCGCATCTTCTCAACGCTGGTGTTCATCGTCGCCGCGCTGGTGGCGATCGTGCTCGGCTTCTCGCCCAAGTTCGGCGCGATGATCCAGACCATACCGGGCCCGGTAATGGGCGGCGTGTCCATCGTGGTGTTCGGTCTGATCGCGGTGGCCGGCGCGCGCATCTGGGTGCAGAACCGTGTCGACTTCTCGGATAACCGCAACCTGATCGTCGCCGCCGTCACCCTGGTGCTCGGCGCCGGCGACTTCACCCTGAAGCTCGGCGGTTTTTCGCTAGGCGGCATCGGCACCGCGACCTTCGGCGCGATCATTCTGAACGCGCTGCTTTCCCTTGGCGAGCGCGCACCGCGCGCCTGATGCCCGGCAAGCGGCATGGAACTCGACCGTCGCGCAGCGGTCGAGAGTAGATGCTGCCTCGAAGGAATGCCGGATGTCCAAGCCGCTGGAAGACTATGCCCTGCTGGGCGACTGCAGGACCGCTGCGCTGGTCGCGAAGGATGGATCGATCGACTGGCTGTGCCTGCCGCGTTTCGATTCCCCTACGCCCTTCGCCGCGCTGCTCGGCGATAACGAGAATGGCCGCTGGCGCATTGCGCCGATTGAGGAAGGCGAGGTCAGCCGCGCCTATCGCGACGGCACGATGATTCTGGAAACGCGATATGCCGGTGCGAGCGGGCGCGCCACGCTGATCGATTTCATGCCGATCACCAGCGGCAGTCCGGCTGTGGTGCGCATCGTCGAAGGCGTGGAGGGCGAAGTCGAATTCGCCATGAGTCTGATCATGCGCTTCGACTACGGTCATATCGTGCCCTGGGTCGAGCATGTCGCCAGCGACACGCTGACCGCAGTGGCCGGCCCCGAGATGCTGGTGCTGCGTACCCGCGCGCCATTGCATGGCGTGAACCAGCACACCGAGAGCCGCTTTACCGTGCGCGCCGGCGAACGCGTGGCTTTCTGCATGCAGCATCAGCCTTCGCACTTGCCGCTGATTGGTGCCATCGATGTCGAGGAGGCGCTGGACGACACCGAAGCCTGGTGGCGCGCGTTTTCCGACCGCTGCGCGCCGGGACCCTATGGCGCGCAGGTGAAGCGCTCACTGCTGACGATGAAGGCGCTGACCTATCGGCCCACCGGCGGCATCGTCGCTGCGCCGACAAGTTCCTTGCCCGAATGGCCCGGCGGTGAACGCAACTGGGACTACCGCTATTGCTGGCTGCGCGATGCAACCATGACGCTGATGGCCTTCATGAAGCTCGGCTACTACGACGAAGCGCTGGCTTGGCGCGACTGGCTGCTGCGCTCGATCGCGGGCAATCCCGAACAGATGCAGATCATGTACGGCGTTTCCGGCGAGCGCCGGCTGCCCGAGATGGACCTGCCTTGGCTGCATGGCTATGCGCATTCGCGGCCGGTGCGCATAGGCAATGCCGCGGCGGGCCAGCGCCAGCTCGATATCTATGGCGAAGTCGTCGATGCGATGACGCAGGCGCTGCGCGGCGGCATGCCGGCGCATAGCCGCGGCTTCGCGATCTCGCGCGAGATCATTCATTTTCTGGAAAAAGTGTGGTACGAGCCGGACCACGGCATCTGGGAAGTGCGCGGCGAGCCGCGCCATTATGTGCATTCCAAGGTCATGGCCTGGGCCGCGTTCGATCGCTATGCGCGCTGGTTCGCCGAGCACAGGAAGGATGAGATCGGCGCGGAGCTGGCGCGGCGTTGCCGCAGCATTGCCGATGAAATTCATGCGCAGGTCTGCCGCGAAGGGTTTGATGCCGCATCGAACAGCTTCGTGCAGTACTACGGTGCGAAGGATGTGGATGCAAGTCTGCTGCAGATCGCGCTGACCGGTTTTCTGCCCGCCGAGGATGCGCGCTTGCGCGGCACCGTGCTGCGCATCGAGCGCGAATTGATGCATGACGGCTTGCTGCTGCGCTATATCAGCGGCTGTAATGAAGACCGCTTGCCACCGGGAGAAGGGCGCTTTCTGATCTGCTCGTTCTGGCTGGTGGATGCCTGGATATTGCTGGGCCGGCGCGACGAGGCCTGCGCGCTGTATGAGCGTCTGCTTGCCTTGTGCAACGACGTTGGCCTGCTTTCCGAGCAGTACGATCCGGTCGCAGGCCGCATGCTCGGCAATTTTCCGCAGGCCTTCAGCCATATCGGCATTATCAATTCCGCGCTGAATCTCGCGCGCGATGCGCAGGCATCGGCAAGCCCGGCGCGCACCAGGGCCGAGAGCTGATGCTCAATTGCCATACTGCAGAGCAATGCGGCAAGGCAATGCTGCGCCGCAGCTTGTGTTTTCCGGGGATGCCCCAATGTGGAACATCCCGTTGTTAGCAGGAGAACATGACATGGCTGAATACATGCCGAGCGGCCATAGGCAAGACCTGGATCCGGACTTCATGGATCTGGGGAGTTACGATTCCAATCATTTGCTTGATTCCGTGCTGGACCAGCTGCATCTGCCAGATGATGCCGCGCTGGCCCGCGCCATCGATGTCGACCCGGCACTGCTTGCCGATGTGCGCGAGATGCGCCGCGACGTCGATGCCTCATTGCTGATCCGGTTGCATGAAATGACCGACATCAGCATTACCGGACTGCGCAATATCCTTGGCGACCGCCGCCGCCGTACGCGTCTGGACGAAGGCGAGGGGAGCGAAGGGAACCAATAAGCGGCACGCGGCGTCTTTCGACAGAGGAGGAAGACAACGATGACATCTCCCAATATCCCACCTGAGCAAACCCCGAGCAACGCGCCGGCGCCAGAGCCGACGCGTCCCGCCAGCGTACCGAAGCCCAAGGAAATTCCCCGAGAACAACTGGACCACGAAGCGCCGGCCGACCCGGACCCGGATGATCCGGCGTCGCCGTAATGTTCCGGCGACGGGCACGCGCGTTCAATGTGTTCATCAACCCGATATGGACGCGTGCCAGGTCGCCGAACGGTGGAACGTAATGAAACGACGCCGATGCGGCTTCCGGGACGGATGTGCTTATGGACGATGCGCGTGCATCAGCGTGAATCGAACGGAGGCTGGCTTGGTAGCTCCGCGCTACGACGATTCGAAAGGCCGCCCTCGGAAAGCGGTAGTGACCGCATGCATCGACTTCCGTCCCGCGGCCGCAGCGCATGCATGAGCCGATTGCTAGCCTTGTTCCGCTAAGCGGGCTATCCCCTTGCCACCAGGGAGCACTACAATGGCGGCCTGCCCGCCATGCCCGAGGCGCGCGCAAGCCCGCTTCGACACGATGCCCAACGACATGCCACCCTCTGCGGCCAAGGCCGCAACGCTTCCCGATCCTTTGGCCGACGACGCTCCGGCCATCTCCGCGCAGGCCGCCAACGCTGCCAATGCCACCAACACCACCATAGGCACCAACGCCGTTCTCGAGCCGGCCGCGCCGCGCATCGCCGGCATGCTGGCCGTCTCGGTGCTCATCCTTGTCACTCTCGCTCGTGCCTTCGGCGCGGGCGCTGCGCTGTTCTGGCTGGCGGGAGCGGCGGCGCTGCTACTCATCGCCACCGGCTACCGCCGCATCAACGCGCGCTTGCGTGGCACTTCACTCATCCTGTTCTGCGTCGGACTGGCGGTATTGCCCTTCGCGCGCGCTCCGCTCGAGGCGCTGCAGCGCGGCGTGTTCGTCGCGGCGCTGCTGGTCTCGCTGACCGGCAGCGTGATGCTGATCGCGCGCTGCGCGATGCAAAGCCATCGCATCGGCCAGCTCGGCGGCGGTCTGCGCGAACGCGACGGTCCGGCCCGCTATCTGTCCTTCACGCTGACCTCGCAATTCTTCTCCGGCATTCTCGGCCTGGCCGGCGCAAACCTGATGTTCGTCATGGCCGCGCCTTCCACCGAGCCCAAAAGCGAAACACGTACCGCGACCGTGGTCGCCGTCGGGCGCGGCTTTGCTGCGGCGAGCTGCTGGAGCCCGGTGTTCGGCAACATGGCGATTCTTCTGGCGCTGTATCCCACGCTGCACTGGATCGAGGTGTTCCCGGTCGGACTGGCGGTTGGACAGATGACCATACTCATCGGCGCGCTGCTGGACGCACGCGCGCGAACGGACCACGCGCCGGCAATGCCACGCACGAGCACGTCCACGCTGCTCATCGATGCCTTGCCGCTGCTCATTACCCTGCTTGGCTTTCTGGCGTCGATCATGCTCGTCAGCCGCGCCCTGCATATCGTGATCTCTGCAGCCATCGTTCTGCTGGCGCCGCTGGTGTCCTTCGGCTTTCATGCAGCCAACGGCCGCGCGCGCCGCCGGGTTGCCGATGGCCTTGCCGGCGTGGCCGGGGCGATGTCGTATTTTCCGGCCCTGGCCAGCGAAGCGCTGCTGTTCATGGCGGCGGGTTGCGCCGGCAGCATCCTCGCCTCAGCCTTTCCGCAATCATGGATCGCCGCCATCGGCGCCGCGCTCGGCGGCCATGCCTTCTTCGGGCTGGCCTTCCTGATCGCGGCCATACTCGCCACGGCGCTGGCAGGCATCCACCCGGTGCTGTCGGCCGTATTCCTGGCGTCGAGCCTGACGCCGCAGGCGCTCGACCTGCCGCCGATCACGCACATGGCGGCCATCCTCGCCGGCTGGGGCATTTCGACCAGCGTCACGCCGTTTTCGGTGTTGTCTCTCACTGCCAGCCGCTATGCCGAGGTCGGGTTGGCCGAGATCAGCCTGGGACGCAACTGGCGCTTTGCGCTGGTCAATTCCCTGGTGGCGTGCGCGGTGCTCACTGGCGCGGCGGCGCTGATGCGCTGAGGGACGAAAGCGCGGCAAAAGCGCGCGTTGCCGCCATACTTTGCGCACGGCAGGCGCCGCAGTGAAGCTGCCGGCCCCTGTCCGTAGTGGCTTATGCCCTACATCACGGCGCACTTCTGGCGCGAGCGTCGCCCGGCTTCTGTGCCTTCGGCATCCGACGAATCGTCTTCGGCTTCGTCCCCGCCAGCGTCGTCGATCGTCATCGAGCGCGGCAGCAAGCTTGCCGAGGAAAGCGCATGCGTGCGAGCTGGTACGGTCTTGTCGGCGTCGCCGGAGACGGCGCTCCCGGGCACAGGCATGGACGTCGGTGCGCCTGCAGGCGTTGGCCTCGCGGCGCCTGCCGAATTGGCCGCACCCGTCGCACCAGCGGCAGGATTCGCACCAGCGGCGCCAATCGCCGCGATCGCCGCGCGATAGATTTGCGCATCCGGATGGCTCAACTTGTCGGCGATAGCCAGCGCCTCACGGTATGACGCCAGCGCATCGCGCTGCCGTCCCATGCTCTGCATCAGCTTGCCTATGGTGTGGTGCGCCGCTGCTGTTGCAGGGTGCGCCGCGCCGACCAGCTTCTCGCGGAACTCCAGCGCCTTCAGGGAATGGATGTGCGCACTCTGCATATCGCCCAGCGCCTGCAGCACGACGCCGGCGCGGTGCCAGTAGCGGGCGCAGTGGTAATGCGTGGCGGCATCGGGCGTGCCGACCTTCAGGCCCGCGTGGAAGTGTTGCAGCGCGTCGCGCATCTGGCCGGCAGCATGCAGGCTGTCTCCCAGCGCGGCATGGGCGATAGCGATGGCAAAACTGTCCTTGCCCTTCGCCTGTTCCCGAATGGCCAGCGCGCGGCGATGCAGCGCAAGCGCCGCGTCGATGTCGCCCTTTGAGCACAATGCAGCGCCGATGCCGATCTGCGAGATGGTGGTGTCGACGTGGTCCGCGCCGTTAAGCTTTTCCTGTATCGCCAGGGCGCGCCGATGGCAGGCCAGCGCTTCGTCATGCCGCCCGAGTTCGTGCAGAACCAGTCCCATTTCATTGCAGATGGTTGCGGTTCTGGTGTCGTCGCTGCCGTATTCCCTTTCATAGATCGGCAGCGTCAGGCTGAGATGCGACAGCGCCTCCTCATGCTGGTCGGACGGTCTGAGGGCCGTGGCGACCTCACGGTGGCCTTCGGCAGTCTCAATGTGGTCGTCGCCGTAGGACTTGATGCGGATTGCCAGCGCATCGCGCGCATGCTGCAGCGACTCCTGAAGCTTAACCTGAGAGTAGAAGAGCACAGCCAGGTAGCCGAGCGTCTGCGCGAACATGGGATGCGCGCGGCCCAAGGCCTTTTCCACGATCGCCAGCGCTTTGGAGTGATACGAAAACGCCTTCTCGCCCTGGCCCATCTTCTGCAGCAGCACGCCCATGCTGTTGCAGGCCGCCGCCGTCTCGACATGGTTTTCGCCGAGCGCGCTTTTATAGATTTCCAACGCTTTGCCGATGTACCCGAACGCTTCTTCATATCGGCCCAGGTCCTCGAGGAACATGCCGAGGTTGAGCATGGCCGCCGCCGTGTCGCTATGTTCCTTGCCCAGCACCTTCTCGCGGATGGCGAGCGCGCGGGTGTAGTACATCATGGCCTCATCGTTGCGGCCGAGGTCTCGCGCCACCAGCGCCATGTTGCCGTAGGCTGACGACGTCGCGGTATGTTCGTCGCCGTAGATTTTCGTGAGAATCGCCAGCGACCTCCTGTAATAGGGCAAGGCTTCGTCCTTGCGACCCAGATCGCTCAGCAAGGTCGCCAGGTTGTTGCAGGTATAGGCAATCTCGACGCTATCTTTGCCAAAGTGCTTTTGAACGATAGGCATCGCCCGGTCGAAGTAAGGCAAGGCTTCGGTGTATCGGCCAAGATCATGAAGAATTCTGGCCATGTGCTCATACGCGGTGGCCGTATCGGCGTGCTCGGCGCCGAGCACCTTTTCGCGTATCTCCATCGCTATGGTCAGGTACGTGAAGGCTTCACCGTACCGCCCCAGTTCCTGCAGCAATCTTCCGACATTGTTGTAGGCCCGCGCCGTGTTTTCGTGGTCGATGCCATGCCGCTTTTCTTCGATGGCCAATACTTTCCTGAACTGCGACAAGGCCTCTTCATAGTTGTCGAGATGGTAGAGCAGCTCGCTGAGCCTGGCGCGGCAATCCACCGTGGCGGCATGCTCGGGGCCAACGGTCTGTTCGCAGATGGCGAGCGCCTCGCGTCGGTAGGCCAGCGCATCCGTATACCGTTCCATGGATTTCAGCGCGCTTGCCACGCCGGCATAAACAATGAACATGCGGTAATCCGGCGCTACGCTGGAATTCTTGGGCGTTGCGGCTTGTGCCTGGACTTGCGGCGCCGCCTTTTCTGCGCGCAGGAGTTCATCAACAAGCACCAGGCTTTGCTGCGAGTTTGCGAGCATCTTGTCCACGAGTTCCTTCATGTCGTATTTGCTTATTCCCCGAACTTTGTCCCTGAGCTCGGCCAGCAGACGCCGCGCGGCGCAGTACTCGTACACCGACTTGTGCACATAGTCGTATCGGCCACCGCGCAGGCGCAGCGGCAGCGTTGCGGCCAGTTGCGCCGCTGCCTGGCTGCGCATGGCGACGTAGTCCTCTTCGGTAAGCACCATGCGCCGCTTCCGTTCGGTTCTTGCCCCATCGTCCAGCTGGGCCAATTGGACTTCACGCTTCGCATAGGCTTGCCTTGCGTCCTGCCGCACCAGCTCCTGCAGCCGGCTCCACGGCGAGGCGGCACGGTGCGCCAGGTTTTCTGGCAAATCGCTCATGCCTCTTTTTGCCGCAAGCAGCGCGATGCTCTGGGTGAACGCCGTATAGCTGTCGGCCAGGCTTGCGGCATTGCCCTGCAGCCGGGAGCGCACTTCAGGCGCAAGCAGGCTGGCGCCCTTGTCGATCAGATGCGTGATGAAGCTGGCGTATACCTGCGAGCGCGTAAGCTCTTCGAGCGGCTGTTTGCTCAGCGCTTCCCAGCTTTGTGCGAGCAGGTACAACACGAAAGGGTTGCGCAGCGTCTCGCGCAATTCTCCCGATTGCGTCAGGCGCGCACGGTATTGCGCTTCGGTGGCTGCATCCCAGCCCAGCTGCGCCTGCAAGTAGCGCAGCATGTCATGCACAGCAAAGGGCAGTGCATGACGTATGAGCAGGCTACCGTTGCAGGAGAAGCGCTTCGGCAAGTCTTCGTCGGTGATGGCGTACGGACGGCAGGTGACGATGAGCTTTGCATGGTCTGGCAAGCCGAGCTGTTCGGCCAGGTTCTCGGGCGTGCCCTTTTGCAGCAGGCATTCATCGAAGGCATCGACAAATACCACCGGCTGCGTCGTGTTCGGCTGCAAGCCGAAGCGTGCCGCCAGCGCCGCATAGGCCTTGTCGAATCCGGCTTCCGTCCGTTCCTTCAGGTGATCGCGCAGGAAATCCCATATCCTGCAAGCCCATGTTGACTGCCTTGGCTTCGCTGTCTTGCAGCAGCGCATCGACCTGGGCCACGCCCAGATCGGCCAGCTTGGCGCGGCCATGGCGGTCGATCAGGATGTTCTCGGCCTTGAGGTCGCGGTGCAGCATGCCTTGCCCATGCAGGTAAGCGAGCGCTTCGGCGATTTCACGCATCCATTGCCACAGCCGCGCATCGGATACATTGCCTTGCTCCAGCGCATGCTGCAGGCTGCCGCCATCGCAGAACTCGAGCACGAGATAGGTGTCACCGCCTTTGCGGCAAAGGCCGTGGAACTGGACCAGGTTCGGATGCGAGGTGGCGGCCAGCCGGCTGACTTCCCATTGCAGCGCTTCGGCGATGTCTTCTTCCGACAAGGGCAGCTTGCGCCTGGCATGTTCAAAGTCGATCGCCTTCAAGGCGACCGCTTCCTCTTTCCACTTGCCGCGAAAGACCTGGCCAAAGGCACCGCTGGCGAGATAGCTGCCGACGCTGAGCTCGTCATCGTGAATCAGCGTTATGCCGGCGAACAGGGAGTCGGGGGAGCGGTTCGGGTCCTGTTGCTGCGCCGCTTGCTGCGCCAAGGCTGGCGTGGGTACGGAAGCGGTTTCGGCATGCGCGTCGGCACTCCGGTTCGTATCCGTTGCTTCCGGGGACAGGTCGGCCTCGTTGTCGTCGGCGACGCTGTCTTCATCCGCTTCGCTGAACTGCGGATCTTCTTCCAGCGCATCGGCGCTTTCGCCTGCTTCGTTAGCGCGGGTGGACCATTCGTTGCGCGTTTGTATGACGTACTGACGCGCCGAGATGCGCATGCCATTGGCGGCTACAGGAGCGGCGCTTGCGCCGGCATGCAGCATCGCGCTGCGCTCAGCTGCCGGGCCGAAGCCGGGTATGGCTGATAGCGTCGACGCGGGTGCGTCCGTTGCCGGCGTGTTGCCAATGTCTGTCGGCCCAACGTAGCCGGTCATGGAGGAAGAAACAGCCATGTATAGCTCCAGTTTTCAAGTCGATGAGATTAGGCGAAGGATGGCAAACGCTCGTGACGATCCGGATAGCGATGCCGAACCCCGGCACGAGAAGCGGCACTGGGTGGCATGGCGTGGAAAAGAGTTCCTAAAGGAAATCTTGCGGCTCTGATATCGCGCATGCGCTTGCTTGCTGCTGTGCAGTCATCGGCGCGGTGAGTCGCGACAAGCCGCGGAACAATTGCCCGCTTTGGCGCTCTGAAAGCTTGCTGCCCTGAACATCCGAGCCAATGACCGAGTCCGACAGCCCGCATCCCGCCGCCGCGCATCCGCCCCCACAGGGCGACGGCATCTTCAGCCACCTGCTGCGCGTGATTTCGCCGTACCGCGGCCGCATCGTCGCGGCGATGGCGTTCCTGATCCTGGCCAAGGTGGCCAATGTGGTCGTGCCGCTGGTGTTGAAGCGCATCATCGATGCGCTGTCACAGCCGCAGCTGATCACGCATCTGCCGATCTATCTGCTGGCCGGCTATGCGCTGCTGCGCTTTGCCAGCACGCTGTTCAATGAATTGCGCGACCTGGTGTTTTCACGGGTCACGCAGCGCACGGTGTCGATCTTCGCCGAGAACACCTTCGTGCATCTGCATCGCCTCGGCGCGCGCTTTCATGCAAGCCGGCACATGGGCGGCCTGTTGCCCGACATCGACCGCGGCACCGCAGGCATTGCCTTTCTGCTCGGCGTGGGCTTGTTCACCATCGTGCCGACGCTGATCGAGATCGGCCTGGTGCTGGCTATCATGCTGACCCGCTACAGTGCCTGGTATTCCGGCATCCTGGGCCTGACCTTTCTGCTGTATTCCGGCTTCACGCTGTCTTTTACCGCGCGCCGCGCCATGCACCAGCGTCGGGTGAACCGGCTCGACTCCAACGCCAAGAGCATGCTGGCCGACAGCCTGATCAATTACGACACCGTGAAGTTCTTCACCAACGAAGCGCTGGAAGCCTCGCGCTTTCGCAAGATCATGGGCCAGTGGACCGAAGCCGCGGTCGGCAACCAGAGGGCGCTGTTCTCGCTGCACGTGGGCCAGAGCGGCGTGATCGCGTTGGGCGTGGGCGCGATCATGCTGATGGCCGGGCAGGCGGTGAAGAATGGCGCGATGACGGTGGGCGACCTGGTGCTGATCAATGCCTATGTGCTGCAGGTATGTCTGCCATTGAATGCGCTCGGCTTCGTTTATCGCGAAGCGCGCGATGCCTGGGTCAATGCCGAGCGGCTGCTGACGCTTCTCAACGAGAAGCCGGAGATCGATGAACCGGCGGACTTGCCAGCATTGGCTGCGCCGGTGCACGGCGAGGTGGTGTTCGAGCATGTGAGCTTTGGCTACGAGCCGGGGCGCACGGTGCTGCATGACGTGAGCTTTCGCATCGCGCCCGGCAAGACGCTGGCCGTGGTCGGCGGCAGCGGCTCGGGCAAGTCGACGCTGGCGCGGTTGCTGCTGCGCATGTACGAGCCGAGCGAGGGACGCATTCTGGTCGACGGCCAGCCCATCGATGCGGTGAGCTCGCACAGCCTGCGCGCGGCCATCGGCGTAGTGCCGCAGGACACGGTGCTGTTCAATGCCACGCTCGGCTACAACATCGCCTACGGCCGCATCGGCGCGCAGCGCGAGGAGATAGTCGGCGCGGCCAAGGCGGCGCAGCTCGACGCGCTGATCAACTCGCTGCCGCAGGGCTATGACACGCCGGTGGGCGAGCGCGGCGTGAAACTGTCCGGCGGCGAAAGGCAGCGCCTGGCCGTGGCGCGCGCGGTGCTGAAGAATCCGCCGATCCTGATCTTCGACGAAGCAACGTCAGCGCTGGATTCACAGTCCGAACAGGCGATACAGCAGGAGCTGGACCGATTGGCGACGAACCGCACGGTGCTGACCATTGCGCACAGGCTGTCGACGATTGCGAATGCCGACGAAATCATGGTGCTGCGCCACGGCCGCGTCGTCGAGCGCGGCACCCATCTTCAATTGCTGGCCAATCACGGCGCTTATGCGCGCTTGTGGTCGCTCCAGCAGCGCGCTGAATCCCGCTTGTGAGCGCGCCCGATACCTGTTTGCTATTTCTTCAAAGCCTCCAGAATTTCGCTAGCCAAAATATGCAGTGGATGATTTTGATAATTATGTTTGAGCAAAGTTTGCGCGGCCTTGCGCAGCGCTGCGCGATCAATCCGCGATGTGCCGGCTTTGGATACCATCGCTTCGATCAGGTCGGGAATGAGCGCGGATTGGTTCGGTGGAAGCAGCTCCAATAGGGCGATGACCTTTTTCAGGGCGCTGCGCTGTTTTTTATAGTTGTATGCGCGCAGCAGATTCAGCAACATGCCGGGCGTGCAGAAGATCGGAACGCCGTCCTTGTGCTGCTGAAGCGCCATGCCACCACCCTCTACCTGATCATGTGGCACTCCAGGCGTTGCGTCGCCATCAATCGAATCTTCGCTGACGCTGTCATGCCTGTTTTCTGACTCCACAAGCGCCGATGCGGGCGATGCCTTTGCGCCATCGTCGTTCTCGTCGTGATCGGAATCGGCGTCATCGGAATCCCAGGAATCGTGTCCGCCGGCATCTCCCACGTTCTTCTTGTCCGGCTGCGTTCCCTGCCTGGCGTCGGCGCTCCCTTTGGGCTTGGAGATCGACAGCTTTTGCATCAGCTGCTTGAGGCGGCCGGGCTTTTTTGATGATCGCGGCGTGAGCTGCGGCGCCGGGTCCGGCACCGGCGTGGCAGGCTCAGCTTTTGTTCCGGGATCCGGTGCTTGCACTGTCGGGGTTGCGAACGCGACGGGCTGTTGCCCTACGCTCTGCCAGGTTTGAGCCGACGAAGGCAGGAAGCTTGTGGCGGCGTCGGTCGACATGGGCAAGGGTTGCTGCTGGTAGATCAAATCGTTGCGCACTTGGGCGTGCACCCCTGTCGGATAGGGCATGGGCTGCGGCGCAGGATAGGCAACAGGCACGGCCTGGTGTTGCATGCCCACCGCAGCGCCGGGGAATTGCGGCGCCGAGCCCGGCGCCACGATGCGAGGCGCCGGGTCGAGCCACGGAGCTCGCATCGCGGAAAAGCCCGCCGTTCCCGGCGTCGGCATGGCCGACAGCATGGACAGCTTTGCCGCCGTCGAGACCCCAATCCTGATGACGCCCGTGGCCACGTTGTCCAGCAGCGCGGAGCGGGCTTGCTGCAGTGTTTCCGGATCGTCCCCAGCCAGGTTGTCCCCGTCCAGATCGATGAGGCGATCCGTTCCTGCGACAGCCGTGCTTTTGCTCAGCTCAAGAAATTCCAGAAGGTTTTCGATGGTCATCCAGATAGCGCCCACCGTCTCCGCCTGGGCGCTTCTTGCATTGCGCAGCGCTTTCTCCAGGTCGCTGATCGTACGCATGGCTTGGTTAAGCTCCGCCATATTCACTGTCGGCATACCCTTGAAGGGGTTGGAAAGATTGGCGGCAAGTCTGGCAGCTACCACTGCGTTCAATTGCGGGCTCAATGCAGTGAGCTGTAGCGGGATCAGGGCATCCGGCTCGAACAGAACCGCATCAAGCCCGGCCGCGAGCCCGGCCAGGGTTTCCGTGGCTTTGGCAGAAACGCCGGCTGCATACAGCTCGCTGCGGACTTGTCCTTCGAGCGATTGGCGCGACCAGCTGCCGGATGGATAGGCGACGGCATGCACATGCGGGACGGGCTGCTGATTGGCCGGATTTGAAACCGCCATCGGCTGCGGTGCAGGGCCGATGTAGGGCGATGCATATTGATGAAGGCTAGGGTTCGTTGATTGCATGATGTCAGGACAGGAATGCCCCCGCGAAGGGATGCGGAGCGCGGCACTTTGTGCCCGCGCAATACATTCTGTTCCGCGGCCAAGTCGCATCCGGTCTCCGGTCTCCGGTCTCCGGTCTCCGGTTTTCGGTGTCGCCTCATGCCGCGCCGCCGGGATGACATGTCTCTTGCATGTCTTTACAATCGGCCAGTTTGCGAGCAGGTTTCGGCGCAGCTTGCAGGAAACGCAGGCCCACGGACGCCGCGCAAGCATCCTGTCCTGCCGTTCCATCCACCTTTCTGGCACAGAGCTGCAAATGATCCTCGACAAGCTCCTTGACGACATCGTCTGCATGACCGCGGCGCGCGAGCATGAAACGCTCGATGCGGCAATGCTCGCCGCCCTGTGCCGGCTGACGCATGCACGGCACTGCGTCATGCTCGACTTGTTGCATGTGAAGGATCAGGGCTTTGTCCAGCCGCGTTCATGGATGAGCGCGCATGGGCAGGTGCAATCGGTTGCCGCGATGCAGGCAGAACCGAAGCGGCTGCCGATTGCGCGCTATCCGGTGCTCGCGGCGTGGATGCGCGACAAGAGCGGCAGGCTGACCGAAGTGGCGGAACGAGGCGTCTACACGCTATGGCTGCCGGTCTGGCTTGGAGACATCCTGGCCGCCGCTTTCCGCATCGATTACATCGCGCCGCTCGATGCCGCCACCCGCCCGGCGCTCGACAGGCTGCTGCAGATCTATACCAACCACCGCCAATTGATCGATTACAGCGAGCGCGACTCGCTGACAGGCTTATTGAACCGCAAGACCTTCGACACCCGCTTCGCGCGCATGGCATGCCAGGTAACGGCGCATGAAGCGGCGAAGAATCCGGCGGAAGAAGAAAGGCGACGCCATGCGGGCGATGAATCGCACTGGCTTGCGGTCGTGGACATCGATCACTTCAAGCGCATCAATGATCGCTACGGACATCTGTACGGGGACGAGGTGCTGATCCTGATCGCCAACATCCTGCGTGCGTCGTTTCGCGCGCAGGACCGCATCTTCCGTTTCGGCGGCGAGGAATTCGTGATCCTGTTGCGCTCGGTTACCCTGGCCAGTGCGCGCCGGGCACTGGAACGTTTTCGCGAAAACGTGGAGCACTATTCCTTCCCGCAAGTTGGGCGGGTGACGCTGTCCATCGGTTTTACTGGTATCGGCAATGACAGCCCGGTGGAGATACTCGGGCATGCCGACCAGGCGCTGTACTACGCGAAGCAGCATGGAAGAAACCAGGTTCGGTTCTACGATGAACTGGTGTCTTCCGGCGCACTCTCTCACGGCTTGAGCAACCAGACGATGGAGCTTTTCTGACGCGCGGCAAGCTTGCGACACAGGATGATTGCCTGCGGGACCGAATCGGGATTGAACGGAAGTGCGAGATGCAGGCCGTGCACGGCCCCGCGCCTATTGGTTGTTCATGTGGAAGGCGCGGATCGCATCCAGAATCTGATGGCTGCACATCTTGATTCTGGCGAGCGTATGCTCGCTTGAATTGTTCAGGCTGCTCATCGGATGGAGGTAGTCACTAAGCATATCGGCGCTCTTCACGAACGCAATCAACGCATCCATGCGCGCGATATCAGCGCCGGTCAATTCTTCCCTGAAATTCAGAGCCGCTATTTCGTGCAATGTGCGAGTGATCGCGTCAAAAAACTCGCCCGAGAAAGTGCCGACTATGGCTTTGAGCTTGACGTCGAACGCGGGCGGATACATTTTCCCCGGCTTGTCGGAACGTTCGGTGATGGCAGTCCTCAGATTCTCGTTGGTGAGGAATATCATGTCGATTGCCGTTCCCACTGTGCACAAGGTGTCCAACGATTTGGCGCTGATGCCGGACAACGCAAGAAAGGATGCAAACGAGCGTGCGACTGATATCGAGGTGGCGTGGGACAGCAGGCGGGAATTCGCGACGACGCTTGTTAGTGATGGGAGCCGCGGCTGCGGCGGCGCTCCCGAAGCGGCCCCGGGCGCATTGGTGGTGGCCGCGTGAACATTTGTCAGTGTCGTCGCTACGGGGCGTTGTGCTGCATTGGATGCTGGATCTGCCATGTTTTTCTCCGATTGAGTGAGCTTGCCTTCCGTTTGAAGACAAGGCCATATGTAGGGCCAGCGGCGTTATTGTTCCATCCGGGCGCGGATGCCGCACTTGAGTCCGGCGCTGGTGCAGATACCGTGCGGCGCCTATGCCCGCGCCCGCTGCAGCCAGCGCGCCGCCAGCGCCAGCCCGGCCAGCACATAGGCAAGTCCGCCCGGCACCCACATGATCAGCCCGCCGAGTTGCTGGTCTTCGAGCAGCGAGTAGCCGTAGTCGGCGGTGGTCGCCGCATACACCGGATACCAGGGCACGCTCGACCAGGTCAGCAGCGCGCCGAGCGCGCCGGTGTGCAGCATCGTCGTAAACAGGTAGAGCATTGCGCCAGCGCGCACGGGCCGGTCGATGCCATCGCCCAGTGCTGACCACCAGAACAGCAATGCCGAGCCGAGAAAGCTCGCATGCTGCCAGGCGTGGATGGAGGGATAGGCCAGCGCTGCTTCGAAGAAGCGCGGCACATGCCAGGCCCATAGCGCGACCGCGTGCAGCAGCCATGACACCGCCGGCCGCGTCAGAAAGGTCCACGGCAGCTTCACCAGCGGACTGAGCGTCGCCGCCGACAGCGCGCCCCGCGAAGGCAGCGCCCATATCCATACCGCCAGAGGCCGGCCCAATACCAGCAGCGGCGCGGCCACGATCATCAGCATTTCATGCTGCAGCATGTGCGCCGAGAACAGCTTCGCGCCCAGCGCATCGAGCGGCCCGACCAGCGCAATGGCAAGCGCAAGCCAGCCGAAGCCGAACAGCAGCGCATGGCGCGCGAGCCGCGGCCGGCCGGCGCGCGAGCGCTTGCGCAAACGCAGATAACCAGCTGCATACAGCCACAGCGAGGCGGCAAGCAGGATCAGCACCCAGGGTTCGGCGCCGAAGATCCATCCCGCATCGGCCGCGTCTATCGCGTGCGCTTGTGCCGTGCGCGGCGCAAGCAGCAGCGTCAGGAATAGCAGGGCGACAGAAACCATTGGGGTATCCACATGCCGAAGATGATCAGCGAAGACAGCGCGCCGACCATCGTCGCCACCGTGGACAGGAATTGCGGTCGCTTGGTCAACGCATCGCTTTGCGGCGGGGCTATCGCCCGATGGCGGTTGCGCCAGGCGCAGGCGGTAAACAGCAGCGACAGCGCCAGGCAGGCGGCGCTGCTCCATTGCAGCGGCGCGGTGGTTTGCCGCATGCAGGTCGGTGTTACCAGCGCATACAGCAGCGACAGGTTTGCCAGCGCCAGGCTGGGTGACAGGATGAGGGCAGGCCAGTTCGGCATGAATGAAAGCTCCTCGTGCGTTGGCTGTATGCGGACAGGATGTCATTCGCAGGGTGGGCGCAGCCCACGCGTTTTGCCGGCAGTTGTAGAGACGCGTGGGCTGCGCCCACCCTACGGCAATTAAATCCGTGGCACCCAATACACCGCCGCATAAATCGGCAGCCAGGACAACACCACGAACACCCAGTACAGCGCGTTCTCGCTGACATCCACGAAGCGCTTTCCCTCCAGCGGTCCGGTGAACATCAGCACGGTCAGCACCGCGGTGTCGAACACATCGGTAACGATATGAATCGTGTGCATCACCATCAGCATCCACACTGCCGAACCATAGGCCTGGCTGTCCCAGCGGGTATTGAGGCTGCCGAATTCCATCGCCCGTAGTCCGATGAATGCCAAACCGAAGACAAGGCAGACGATAAGCCACAGGCGCACCGCGCGCAGGTCCTGGCGCTCGCTGGCGCGCTTGGCGAAATGGTTGGGCGCCAGACTCAGCAGCAGCAGCACGGTATTGGCCGTGCTCCACAACAGCTCCGGCGGCGCGGCATTCATTGGCCAGTGCGCCGAATGACTGCGCAGATAGAAGTAGGCCGCCAGCGTCAGCGCGAACACCGTGCCCTCGATGATCATCAGCCCCATCGTGCCCCACCACATCAGGCTGCGGTGGCCGAAGCCGTAGGTCGGCAGCCGGCTGACATCGAGCTCCGGCTTTTCCAGCATCGCGCTCATGGCCGCACCTCCGACCGCTTTGCATTTTCAGTGACCCGGCGGTTCGGCCAGAACCAGGCCGTCATCGTAATGGCCACCGGCACCGCGCCCCAGATCAGCGCCCAGGGAGTGAAGATGGTGCCAATGAACAGCGTCGTCACCGCCAGTGCCGCCAGGAAGGGCCAGATGCTCGGTTTCGGCAGCAATGGCCGCAGGTCGAGCTCGGCATCCATCACGGTGGTGGTCAGCACCTGGCGCTGGTCCGCGGCCAAGCCGCGTACCGTGGCCGGGATGCCGTCGGGCTGCCACAGCGGATAGCGGCCGCCGCACACCGGCGGCTCGACAAAGTTGGCCGGATGCGGCGGTGAGTGGGCCAGCCATTCCAGTGTGCCCGCGCCCCAGGGATTGGCACCCGCCAGCGTGCCATGCTTGCGGCTGATGATTACATTGATCAGGAACAGCAGCACCGACACGCCGATGATGCCGGAGCCTATGGTCGCCAGCAGATTCATGCCATCCCAGCCCATGCCGGAAGGGTAGGTCCAGACCCGGCGCGGCATGCCCTGCAATCCAAGCAGGTGCATCGGGAAGAACGCGACATTGAAGCCGATGAAGAACAGCCAGAAATTCCAGTGACCCAGGCGCTCGTTCATCAGCCTGCCGGTGAACTTCGGGAACCAGTAATAGAAGGCGCCGAACAGGGGAAAGACCGCGCCGCCGATCAATACATAGTGCAGATGCGCCACCACGAAGTAGGTGTCATGCACCTGCAGATCCAGCGCCACCGAGGCCAGCATCACGCCGGTCAGTCCGCCCAGCGTCAGGATGAAGAAGAAGCCGAGGCAGAACATCAGCGGCGTCTTGAAGCTGAGACGGCCGGTCCATAGCGTGGCGATCCAGCAGAAGATCTGGATCGCAGTCGGAATCGCAATCAGCGCGCTGGAGGCGGTGAAGAAGCTCTTGCCCAGCTCCGGCACATCGGTGGCGTACATGTGATGCACCCACAGGCCGAAGGCGAAGAAGGCGGTGCCGATCACGGCCAGCACCATGGCCGGATAGCCGTACACTGGCCGGCGCGAGAAGGTGGCGATGATCGAGGAGATGAAGCCCAGCGGCGGAATGAAGATCAGGTAGACCTCGGGGTGGCCGAAGAACCAGAACAGGTGCTGCCACAGCAGCACGTCGCCGCCTTCGGCCGGATTGTAGAAGTGGGTGCCGACCAGGCGGTCCGTGATCAGCGCGGTCGAGCCCAGCATGACCGCGGGCATGGCGAACAGCACCATGAAGGACGTCACCAGCATGGTCCATACATACAGCGGCATGCGGTTCAAAGCCATGCCGGGCGCGCGCAGCTTGAAGATGGTGGTGATCAGGATGATCGCTTCCAGTAGCGCCGACAGCTCGGTGAAGGTGATCATCTGCGCCCAGAAGTCCACGCGCTTGCCGGGCGAGTAGTCGGGGCCGGACAGCGGCACATAGGCGAACCAGCCGGCGTCTGGGCCGATGTTAAGGAAGAAGGCGATGTACAGCATCAGGCCGCCCATCAGGAAGATCCACCAGGCGAAGGCATTCATGCGCGGAAAGGCCAGGCTGCGCGCGCCGACCATCAGCGGCACCAGGTAGGAGGCGACCGCCTGCATCACCGGCACCGCGAACAGGAACATCATCGTGCTGCCATGCATGGTGAACAGCTGGTTGTAAAAATCCGGGCCCATAAGGTGGTTGTCCGGCCGCGTCAGCTGCAGCCGTATCAATAAGGCCAGCACGCCGGCGGCAAGGAAGAAGCCCATCGTGGTGACGATGAAGCGGATGGCAATGGTCTTGTGATTGATCGCGGACAGCCAGCCAATCAAGCCGGTTCTGTCGCGCCAGGTGTGAGCCAGGCGTTCCGCTTCGACGGAGTAAGGTTCGCGAGTGCTTGGCATGTTCCTCATCGCAGCGTGGCCAGGTAATCGAGCAGCGCATTCAGGTCCTGCACTGACAGGTCCGTGGGCGGCATGTTGGTGCCGGGCTTGATCGTTTGCGGCGAGACGATCCATGCCGCGAGCCGCTGGCGCTCGTTCGGTATCGCGCCGGCGGCGAGCAGGCCGCGGCTGGCCATGTGGGTCAGGTCCGGACCGAAGCTCGCGTTCGCGCCGATGCCCTGGATCGTGTGGCACATCACGCAGCTGCGCTCCATGAATACCTGCCGGCCGTGGCTCTGGCTGGCATTGAGCACATTGCCGGCTTCGCGGCGTTGTCCATCGGCCCAGGATTCATAGCGGTCGTTAGGCTCGGCCACGACCTCGAAGGCCATCAGCGCATGTTCGAAGCCGCAGAACTCGGCGCACTGGCCGCGATAGGTGCCGGCCTTGTCGGCGCGGAACTGGATCAGCGCGGTGCGGCCCGGGATCATGTCCTTCTTGCCGGCGAGGTTCGGCAGCCAGAAGGTATGGATCACATCCGAAGCCTTGAGCGTAATGATCACCGGGCGACCGACCGGGATGTGCAATTCGTTAGCCGTATTGAATATCTTCGAGGCGTCGGCATCGTCGTAACGCGCTTCCCACCACCATTGATGCGCGGTCATCTCGATATGCACCGCATCGTTCAATGGCAGCCGCATCAGCGCGCGGTCGGTGCGGTAATCCGCGACGATCAGCACGAACAGCCCGGCGATCGATGCGCCGAGCGCGATGATGATGTTGCGCTGGACTCGCGGTTCGGGGCGTGACAGCGCGCCGGCATCGGCTGGCGTAGTGGCATTGCTACGCGGCGCACGCCAGATCGCGATCAGGAGCGCCGCCAGCACCGCGGCGAACACCACCGTGCAAAGGCCCAGCGTGAGATGCCATAGCCGATGCACATGCTCGGCTTGCGGCCCAGCCGGCTCCAGCGCGCTCTGAAAGCTTGCGGCCTGCACGCCGAGCGCGGCAAGCTGGAGCAGGAGGGGCAACGCGCGCTTCATCGGTTCACCTGTCCGACTGCGGTTGCGACACCGGCCTCGGTGTTTCCTTCTCATGCCGCTGCTCGGGCTTGCCTGCGGACGGGCTGTCGCTGCGCGACGGCGCGACATCCGAGCGCAGCTGCCCGCTCATCGAGCGGATGTAGGCGACGATCTGCCAGGCCTGTTCTTCCGGGATATGGCCGCCGAACGAAGGCATGCCATTGGGCCGGCCCTGCATGATGCTGGCGAAGATGTTGGCCGGCTCATGGCCATAGATCCATTTATCGTCCATCAGCCCCGGCCCGGAATCGCCGCCGCCGGCGCCGCCGTGGCAGCCGTTGCAGTTGTATTGCTTGTACAGGCGCTTGCCCTGTGAGGTCGCGTAGGCGTTTTCTTCGAGCGGGTTCGAGGTCGCGGCGCCGGGCAGCGCTTCGCCCGGCTGCACGCTGCTCATGCGCAGCGGTGCGGGCGGCGAAGCGCCCGGTGGTGAGGTCGGCAGCGGGCGTTCTTCGCGGTAGCAGCCGGCGAGGAACAGGGCGAGGGAGATGGCGAGGAGCAGGGGCTTCATTGCGCGGGCCCTATCGGAACTGCAACGAGCGCGCATGCACGCAGAGGGCCGCGTAGGTTGGGCTGACGAAGGAAGCCCAACATGCTCGCGGACCGCAAGCGCCTGATGTTGGGCTTGTCAGCCCAACCTACGAATGTTCGCATCCTCGCGGTTGACAGGTGTTCGATGTTGGGCTTGGCACCCCAACCTACGTGCCACATGCTTTTTCGCGGATCACGGCAGCGCGAACACATACAGCATTCCTCCCTTGCCGGTCTTCTGCGGCAGATCGCCCATCGCATTCACGAAGCCCTTGGCCGCGGTGCCGTCGCGTGCATCGAGTTCGCCGGAGACGATGGCCCCGGCCCAGCCGCCCACGCCGGACAGCACCGCGATGTACTGCTTGCCGTCCGGGCCGCGATAGCTGATCGGCTGGCCGATGATTCCCGAGCCGGTCTTGAACCGCCACAATTCCTTGCCCGTCTTCGCATCCAGCGCCTTGAACCAGCCTTCCATGGTGCCGTAGAACACCACGTCGCCAGCGGTAGTCAGCGCGCCGCTCCATACCGGAAAGTCTTCATCGACGACCCAGGCCGCGCGCTTGTTCACCGGGTCCCAGGCGCTGAACTTGCCGCGCTTGCCGCCGGGGCCGGGATACATCTTCAGGTCGGCGCCGATGAAGGGCGTGCCGGCGATGTAACTGGTCTGATAGGTCGCGGCGTCCTGGCATAAATTCTGGTGCGGCAGGTACAGCAGATGCGTGCGCGGCGACCAGGCCGAAGGCTGCCAATCCTTGCCGCCGGGCGAAACCGGGCAGATGTTGCGGATGACTTCGCCGGTGCGCGGCTCCTTGGCCGGGTCGTACTTCAGCGCGCCGCTGTCGAGATCGACGCCGGTGCTGGTGGTGACCGGCACGAAGGGCGTGGCGGACAGCACCTGGCCGCTGCCGCGGTCCATCACATACACATAGCCGTTGCGGTCCGGGTGCAGCAGCGCCTTTGTCGGCTTGCCGGCGATGTCCAGGTCGACCAGCACGTTCTCATTGATGCCGTCGTAGTCGTGCAGATCGTGCGGACTCAGTTGATAGAACCAGCGCGCTTCGCCGTTATCCGGGCGGCGCGCAAAGATGCCCGAGGTGAACTTGTTCGCGCCGGGACGCTGTTCCGGATTCCATGGCCCGGGATTGCCGGTGCCGTAGTAGATCAGGTCGGCGTCGGGATCATAGGAGATGAAGCCCCAGACATTGCCGCCGCCGATCTTCCAGGCGCCGGCTGGCCAGCTCGACACACCCAGGTCCTTGCCGCGTTCCTGCGCATAGTAGGGTTGGTAGTTCGCGCCGATCAGCACATCCCGGTCCGGGCCGGTGCTGTAGGCACGCCATACCTGCTTGCCGCTACCCGCATCCAGCGCGGTGATCCAGCCGCGCACGCCGAGTTCGCCGCCGCTGTTGCCCACCAGGACACGGCCCTTGACCACCAGTGGCGCCATGGTCATGGTTTCGCCCTTGTTGATGTCGCCCAGCTTGGCGCGCCAGACTTCCTTGCCGCTTTGCGCATCGACGGCGATGGTCTGGTCGTCCAGCGTGTTGAAGAAGACCTTGCCGTCGGCATAGGCGGCGCCGCGGTTGACCACGTCGCAGCAGGCTACGCCCTGCGCGCTGGCGTCGGGCTTGGGGTCGAAGCGCCATTTCATCGTCGCGCCGGGTTGGGTCAGGTCGAGCGCATACAGGTAATGCGGATAGGGCGTAACGATGTACATCGTGTTGCCGACCACGATGGGTGCGGCTTCATGGCCGCGCACGAGGCCCGTGGAAAAGGTGAAGGCCGGCTTCAGGTCCCGGACGTTGGACGCATTGATCTGGTCCAGCGGACTGTAGCGGGTGTTGGCGTAATCGCGCGCCGCCATCGGCCAGTCGCCGTCCCTGTCCTGCGCCGCGCAAGGCGGCGTGCCGCATGTGATGGCGCACAGGAATAGCGCCACGTATTCCGCATGTCTTTTCAAGCTGCCGTCCCCGTCTGCGGTATCGAACTCTATTGCTCCACATCGGTGCAAAAGCCGTGCCGGGGCGGGGGGCGCATGCCGCCGTCGTTCGGGCGGCATGCTTGTAAGAACTACAGGTTTTTCTTGTATTTCATGCAACTGAAGCGCTGGCGCGCGGCATGTTCGGATCAGGTACGTCCGTTCTTCTGTTCCGGCGGCTCCTTGGCTGGCTCGAACGGCTTGTCGACGGTGGCTTCGACGCCGCGCTGTTCGCGCGCATCGGTATCCTGTTGCCCCTGGGCGACGTCCTTGTAGGCCTGGCGCATTACCTGCCGCTCGCCGCTCTGCTGCGTGCCATCCACCGCCTCATCCTGGTCGTTCGGCTGCCAGGGCGCGCCTTCCTTGCCCTTGGCCTGCTTGTGGTCGATCGTGAACGGACGGGTGCCGGATTCACGCCATACCTTGCCGCCATCGTTGGTGAAATGATGGTCTTCCTCGCTGCGCTTGGGCAACGGTGCGTCGTCCTTGGTGTTCATGGATGGCTCCTTGGTTGGTGGCATGGAAGTTGGAGCGCGGGTGGGAGAGGGAAATTCCCCAAAGCGAGCGTGGAATGAGGTGGGGATGAGTAGGAGCAAGAGTGGAGCGGGGTTTCGCGACGCATGCGCCGCGAAACCCTGCGTTACTTTCATCCAGGCCTCGGCGGCGCTTCAGGCGCTCCTCCCGCAATCGTCATTGGCGAAGGCGCCCGGTCGCCGCTTCTGGCGCCCATGATCATCTCGGACAGCCAGCTCACCAGCACCGTGGTGTACGAACGCTGGCTGGCTTCATCGGATAGCCCATGGTCGGCGCCATGAATCACGCGGTAGGTCATCGAGCGCGGCTGCACGAAGGCTTCGCGATAGCTGTCGATGACTGCGTGCGGAATGATGTCGTCATGCTCCGACTCCACCACGAGCACATCGCCGCGAAAGGCGCGGCAGGCGCGCAGCGCGCGGTTGTCCTCGGCCGGCACGAAATGGCTGCGGTAGGCGCCGAGGTCCTGGTCGCGATGCAGCTGCAGCTTCGGCAATTCCCAGCCGCTGTCCTTGTACAAGGCCGGCACCCGCAACGCCAGCCATTTCACCGGCCGGCGACTGGTCAGTATCGACGCCAGGTAACCGCCGTAGCTGCTGCCGACCACGGCGATGCCGCTTGGATCGATGCCGCGCTGGCTTGCCAGCAGGTCGTACGCGGCAATCACGTCGGCGAGATTGTTTTCCCGCGACACGCTTCCCTGCAGCGGCGCGGTCGCCGCATGGCCGGACAGGTCGAAGGTCAGGCAGATGCAGCCGAGCGCGGCAATTTCCCGCGCCCGCGCCAGGTATTGCTCCTGGCTGCCGCCCCAGCCGTGCACCAGCAGCACGCCGGGTATCAGTTTCGAAGGGCTGACCAGGGTGCCGGCGAGCTGCCGGTCTTCCACATGAATGTCGATGGCATCGTCACGGGTGGGCATGGGTGTCCAGGGTGGTGTACTTGGTAATGAGGCCGACAAAGCGGTCGTCGCCTTGAAAGTAGACCGTGGCGCCCGGCGGTATGTTCACTGCCTCGCCATAGATTTCCCTTGTGGAAGCGCGCACCGCGCGCAGCGATGGATCCGACTGGAAGGCTTCGATCGCGGCGAGCTCGGCGCCGGTGGCGCCGCCGATGCGCCAGGATTGCTCGAGCACACCCGAAAGCCTGTGGCCGGACTCATCCACGCCTTCGGCAACGTCGTAATTCGCGCGCGAGGCCATCAGCCCGGGAAAGCATTCCAGCGCGGCGCGATGGTAGACGCCAGCCTGGGCGATGGAGGCGCGCACCGCGTCGTCGTGATCCAGCGCCAGCAGCGCTTCGAAATCGCCCCTGGCCACCAGCAGGTCGGAACCGCCATAGACTTCGCGGCCTGCGTTGTTGGGAGTCAGATGCTGAATGCCGCAATAGGTGGCGAGATGAGGGCCGAGCCGAATCTGACCGACGCTGCGGGTGATCACCGCATCCAGATTGCGCTCCAGCACCACGCCTTCTTCATGCAGCTTGTCCTCGCCGATTTCCTCGAGCTGCTCTCGCAGTTCATCCTCATTGCGTGCGACCGACTGGCCGATGCCCCCAATGCCGCTCGGCTTCTTGACGCGCACCGCGCCGCTCGACAGCAGGGCGCGGCCGGCGGCGAGCGCGTCGCGCAGGCTGAAGGCCGAATAGCCGGGGAGCACCACCTCGCGCACCCGTTCACCGAATTCGCGCGACCATCCGGTGGGCGCATCGGCGACTGGATGCGGCAGCGGATGCGTGATCAGCTTGCTGGCCACGAAGGGGTAGGGCACGACGCCGCCGAACATATCCGCTTCATCGCGGATGCCAAGCCCTTGCAGTTCGCCGGGATCGTCAATCGTGGCGCGCGGAACGACGAAGAGCGGCATGCCGTAATCGCGGCCGTGTTCATGCTCACCGGCGAACTCATGGCCCAGCAACTCGGCCAGCCTGGCGGCAATGCGCGATTGGCTGCAGCTTTCATGACCGTCCGGGTTGGTGGGTGGTGTCTTCGAATACATGACGACGGCGCGTCGGGCGGCGCGCGGCGGAGCGCTGGTGGCGGCCTGAATTGCGCCGGGGTACTCGGATTTCATCGCGCTCCTCGCCGGTTACGGTCAGCGTCGTGCTGACGGTCGGAGGATTCTAGCCAATCGTTACAGCGCCGATTTCGATTCGGACAAGGTCTGGTGGGGGGAGCGGGGCGGACGTGCGTAGGGCCTGCTGCGCCCACGCGGTTGTACGCTCACCGCGTGGGCGCAGCAGGCCCTACGTTATATCTGCAACGTCAGCCCACTTCCTGCGAGCGCCCCGGCGGCCGTATCGGCGCCAGGCCGGGGTAGCGGTAGGTGTGGTCGGCTTCGCGCTTCTGTTCCGGGTCCTTGGCCGCGGCGACGCGGGCGGTGACGGAAGCCAGG
This sequence comes from Noviherbaspirillum pedocola, assembly GCF_016632335.1. Classification (GTDB taxonomy): domain Bacteria; phylum Pseudomonadota; class Gammaproteobacteria; order Burkholderiales; family Burkholderiaceae_D; genus Noviherbaspirillum_A; species Noviherbaspirillum_A pedocola. The sequence continues at coordinate 58,902 of NZ_JAEPBG010000007.1, read as the reverse complement.
CGCCGATCGAGCGCGGCGGCAGCGGCCTTGAGCTTCGGATGCGGCAGCTCGGGGAAATAGTCGCGCCGGATATAGATGTACTGCGCCACCGCATGCACCGACACGTCGCGGTCGCCGACCGGGTTGCCTTTGGCATCGTGGTACATGTCCTCGTCCTTCGAGCCGTACAGTTCCTGGAAATGCGCCATGCTCTTCGGGAATTCGCCCTTGGCGGGAAAGGACAGGTAGTCGGCCACGGTAGCGGTGGTGTCGGCATGCAGGCCGAAGGCGTAGTGATCCATGTTCCGGATCTGCAGCAGCAGCGCGTCGCGCACATGGCCGCCGCGGTCCATCATCGCCGACCACATGCCGGTCTGTTTCATCAGCTGCAGCACATGGCCCATGTAATAGCCGAGATGCCCGCCCTGTGCCACCCATTTGCTGCCATCGCCGGAAGGCGTCATCGGCTGGCCGAGATTGCGCAGGCCGTTGAAGTAGGGGTCGTCTTTCTTTTCGACGAGCTGCGGCACGTAGATCTGCCGATAGATTGCCTCGCAATGCATCGCGAAGCTGTCCTCGACATCCTCGCGCGCAATGCCCAGCGGATGGCGTGATGCAAGCTTCCAGGCAAACACATAGTGCAGCCAGTGCCAGGCCTGGCTGCGCACCATGTATTCCTCGCGCACGTCGCCGCGCGGATCGCCTTTCATCATCATCTGCACTGCGACATCGAAGCGGCTGCCGATCGCGTGCATCGGGCTGTTCAACAGCAGCGCCATCCAGCCGGCGTTGCAATAGGAATGCAGCGCGTCGCGGGCCCAGCCGTTGCCCCAGATGTCGCCGTTCCTGTCGCGATTGGCGTCGGTGGTGCCGTCGCGCTGGTCGCCATTGACGCGGATCGAGCGCGGGCCGATCGATCCGCCGCCGTAATAATTGCCGACCGTGCCCCAAGGGGTGGTCATGGTTTCGCGGCTGGTCATCAGCGTCATCGTCTTCACATCGCGCACCCAGTGGTTGCCGTGATTGAAGTAGGCCATGCCCCAGGCATCGAGCCAATCGCGGTGCGCCACGTTTTCCTGCAGCCGGCGGCCATTCGGATCGCTGGCCCAGATCGCAACCACCGATGGAATCGCGCTGCGGTCGAAGCGCGGACCGCCGGGGCCGGTGTACCAGTTGTGGCAGGAAAACGAGCCGGGCTCGTAATCCCAGCCTTCGACCCAGGCCGCGCCAAAGGCCGAGCCGCCGTTGCGGTTGAATTCGCTGTTGTGCAGATACGGGTCCTGTACCTTGGGCCAGTAGACCGCGAGCGGTCGTGGCCATTGCGGCGCGCCGTAGATGTTAGCCAGGCCGTTGGAGGAGTTGCGGCCGTAGCCGCCGGTGACCAGCGGCTCGCAGGACAGCACGCTGTAATGCTGCTTGGCAATCGACGGCCGCATGCCGTCCTTGGTCATGCCGGCATAGTACTTGGCGCGGTTCTTCGAGGCGCGCGGCCGGGTGTTCTGCCAGGGCAGCATCATGAACACGGTGAATTTCGGCCGCAGCGGCTCCTTTTCGGAACGGGTCTGGTTCAGGCCCGGCGCATTGATCGGCTTGCCGTCGTGCAGCTGGAACACATGCAGCGTCTTGCCGGCGGCATTCTTCATCACCACCTTGAACGGGCGGGGGAAAGTGATGTGGTTCTTGGAATCGAAGGTGTCGGAGGCGGGATAGGTTTTCCAGGAACCACGGTGCGCAAAGGCGCCGAGCACCTGGTACAGCGGGCGGTCGCGGGTTTCGGTGTTGCTCCGGTCCGCGGCCAGCAGCGTGAAGCCGATTTCGATGTCGCCAAGCATGGCCGATTCGGTGGATTGCACCACCGCGATGGCGCCGTTCTCGGCCGCCATTTCGGCATCCTCATACACGAAGTCGTCGATGCGCTTGTCGAGGGTGACGTTGCCGGCGAGCTTGGGCTTGCTCGCATTGCTCCAGTCCCAGACTTCGAAGCTGTGCGGCGCATCGGCGGTCAGCGCCGGTGCGGCCGGGCCGGCGGGCTTGCTGGCAGGTTTGCCGACGAGTTTGTCGGCGAGTTTTTCAGCGCCATGGGCGGTGCCGGCCGCGGCGCCGGCCAGCGCCACACCCCTGATCAGAAATTCTCTGCGTCGCATCGTTCGTCTTTTCCTTGGATCGTTGGCTTGCGGCGAGCATACGGCGTGCTGCCGACGTCTGCAGCTTGCTGTTTCGGAAATTTGTCTTGCCGCAAATGCCGTGTGCGCGCGCCGACGGGAACGCCGGATGGAACTTGTCGGGCACGAACCCAGGTGTTTTATCCATTTAAGGGCGATGAACGGCCGAGAAAACTTAACAATACGTTATGATCTCGCGATGCCGCATGCCGCGGCCCAACCACACGGTGCTGACGATGTCCGCTGGCCTGTCGCTGTATCTCGATCTGCTGCGCATCCTGGCCGCTCTCGCGGTACTGCTTTACCACCTGTGGCCGCAGATGTTTCCCGGTTTCCCCTTGCCCTGGCCCGGCCATTCCGCGGTGATCGTGTTCTTCGTGCTTTCGGGTTTCATGATTGCGCATGTCACCCATCGTCCCGGCGCAACACTGCGAACCTATGCGCAGCAGCGCGCCGCACGCATTCTGTCGGTCGCTTTGCCGGCATTGCTGCTGTCGGCTGTGATCGCGCCGCTGGCAGGTGATCATTCCCTGCACAGCAGCGGACCGATGACGTTTTCGGCGACACAGTTCGCGCAGCGTCTCTTCGCCAGCCTGTTCTTCATCAGCCAGTCCTGGAAGCTCGATCTGCTGCCTCCCTACAATCCGCCGTACTGGTCGCTGTGCTATGAGGTCTGGTACTACGTGATCTACGGTTTCTGGCGCCTGGGTCCGCGGCGCTGGCGTGTGCCCCTGGCGCTGGGCGCGGCCTTGTGCGCCGGTCCCCGCGCGCTGCTGCTGATGCCGGTCTGGCTACTCGGCGTGGCGGTCTATCATGCGCAGGGCGCGGCGCTGCGGCTTTCGCGCGACGCGGCGCTGGCGCTGTTCTGGGGCAGCGCGCTGGCTGCATTCCTGGTGTTCTGGTGCGATCTCGGCCGCGCCTCACTGGCCCTTCTTCAGCCGCATTGGCCAAACGCGCAGCAGGCCTTACTGGAATCGGCGCGCTTCGGCGGCGATTACCTGCTCGGGCTGGCGGTGGCGGCGCATTTCCTGGCAGCGGCCGCGCTCGGCGACATGCTCGCCGCGCTGCGCGTGGCAGGCACGGCACTGCGCGGACTGGCTTCGTACACCTATTCCGCGTATCTGTTTCATATGCCGCTGGCGGTGCTGCTGTGGAATGGCCTCGGCCTGCATGCGGCCACATTTTTCGCGCTGGCGCTTCTGTTTCTACTGTTCGTGCTCGGCAATTGCACCGAGCGGCAACTGCCGTTTTATCGCAGGATGCTGGCGCGCAATACGGTTTGAGTGCGGCGCGTGGACGATGTTGTTACTCATTGGCATTCCGGGCGCTATTCCGTGCGGCTTGGCGATGTGTTAAGTTCCGTGCGTCACCAACCCGGCCCATCCGGCCATGCCGCGCTAAAGGCGCGCATCCATGCCGCAGCACCATCCCGCCATGACCACATCCGATATGCCGACGCATGCCGAAGACGGCCTCGCCGACGCCGAGCGCAGCGGCGAAGACCGTTATTTCATTACGGCGCTTGCGCGCGGCCTCGACGTGCTCGCCTGCTTTCGTTCGGGCGACCGCTCGCTGAGCAATCAGCAGATTGCCGAACGCTGCGCGCTGCCGAAATCCACCGTCACCCGCATTACCTATACCCTGACCAGGCTCGGCTACCTGGTGCAGTTGCCCGATGGCGGTCGCTATGCGTTGGGCAACGCGACGCTGGCGCTGGGCAGCGCAACGCTGGCGCGCATGGATATTCGCCAGCTGGCACGGCCGCTAATGCATGAGCTCGCCGAGTTTGCGAATGCGACGGTGGCGATCGCGGTTCGCGACCGCTTGTCGATGATTTATGTCGAAGTCGCCCACAGCCAGGCCGCGCTGGCGCTGACGCTGCAGGTCGGCTCGCGCATTCCGCTGGCGACCTCGGCGATAGGCCGCGCTTACCTGGCGCGCGCGCCGCAGGCGGAACTCGATGACATCCTCGAGCGGGCGCGCCATCTCGACGAGCATGCGTATGCCGCTGTCGAGACCGGTATCGAGCGTGGCCGCGAGGATTACCGCGAATACGGTTGCACCACCTCGTTCGGCGATTGGCAAAAGAATGTGAATGGCATTGCGGTGGGTTTTCGGCCGGTTTCCGGTAATCATGCGATGGCGATCAACTGCGGCGGGCCGTCGGTGGATCTGTCGCAGGAGTTCCTGCTCGAGCAGGTGCGGCCGCGATTGATCGAGCTGGCCCAGCGGCTGGAAGGCAGCGCGCTGCGTTGAACCTCGGCACGGCGCTGTGTCACACAAGGCTGCTTCAACTCGCAACCTGCTGCCTATCGAACCGATGGTAGCCATCCAGGAGATCAGCCATGAAAATTCCCGCTTCCATGCCACATTCCCCGGCCGCATCGACGGTATCGGCGCCGTTGCCGGCGCAAAACCCGCAGTCCAACAGTCAGGACCCTGAATTGGCCGAGCTCGGCATCGAGGCCGAAAGAGTGATCAAGAAGGTCATGGAGCGAATCATCCGCAATATCAACGGTGAGCCCGCCGATCTGAAAGACAACGCTGGCTGGAACGAGTATGCGGCCGAGCAGCGTGCCGAGCGCAATGCGACTTCCAGCGGCGCTCCGCAGTCGACCTCTGCTATTGACGAGATGCCAGGGCCAGCCGAACGGATCGCGCATCTTGTCGCCAAACACGCCGCCGGCGGCACGGCGGCCTAGCATCAACCCGGCGCGGCCACATCTGCTCGCGCCGGGCTCCCTTCCTCCGGGCGAAAAACTCCACATTGCCCGAACCGCATCCCCTCCGTACAATGGCGCCGTTCTGGTGCCCGCGGATGTGTCCACGTCCGCAGTTAAACGGGAAACACGGCGCCCGGCGCTTTCGGTTCGCAAGCCAATCAGGCATGGGAAACCGGGTAACGGGCCAACGTGTGCTGCCCCCGCAACGGTAAGGCAAGCGCCGCAGCAATGCGGCCGACCATCCATTCACGCCACTGTGTTCGCATGGGAAGGCGGGAAGGTCTGAGAGCGGCGACGCTCCTGCTTGTCAGCCCGGATACCGGCCAGAACAGGGGGAAGAGGGCGCAAGCCCGCCTTCCGTTCCATCCGGCTCGCGGGGAGGCAGGCCGGTTGACTCCATCACTTCTCGAAATGACTTCAACGATAACAATGAAGGCCGTCGCTTCGCGCCGGCTGTTGGCCGTGGCCGTCGCTGCGGCATGGTCCTGCCACGCCTTTGCCCAATCCGAACCCGCCCTCTCCAGGGTGGAAGTGACTTCCGCCCGTGCCCCGCAGCCGGTGCGCGACGCGCTCGCCGATACCAGCGTCATCAGCGCCGACGAGATCGCGGCATCCGGCCAGACCAGCCTGGTCGAACTGCTGCGTCAGCAACGCGGCATCGAAGTGAGCATGTCCGGCGGACCCGGCACGCAGTCTTCGGTGTTTCTGCGCGGCACCGCGAACAATCAGAACCTGGTGCTGATCGATGGCGTGCGCGTCGGTTCGTCGGCCTTCGGCGGCGCCACCTGGCAGGCGCTGCCGCTGACGCAGATCGACCATATCGAGATTGTGCGCGGCCCGCTGTCCACGCTCTACGGCGCGGATGCGGTCGGGGGCGTCATTCAGATCTTCACCAAGCGCGGCGAGGGCGCGCCGCAAGCGAATCTTTCCGCTGGCCTGGGCAGCTACCGCACACGTGAACTGAGTGGCGGCCTGTCCGGCGGCACCGGCGGCGATCATCCGTTCAGCTACGCGTTGCAGGTCGGCACCGAGCGTTCCGACGGTTTCAATGCAACCAAGCCTTCGAGCAACCCGTATTCCTCGTTCAATCCCGATCGCGATGGCTATGTCCGCGACAGCGCCAGCGGACGCTTCGCGCTGGGACTGGCCGCCGGACACGAACTCGGCTTTTCCTTCCTGCAGAGCCGGCTGAACGGGCAATTCGACGCCGGCATGCCGTATGGCGACGACCGCACCGTCAGCAAGGTTGGCGTGTATGCGCTGACCAGCCGTAACCAGTTCCTGCCGAACTGGAAGAGCACGCTGCAGCTGGCGCGCAGCACCGACCGGACCGATACCCAGGCGCTGGCGTTCGGCGACAGCGCCGCCCATACCCGACAGGACCAGCTGTCCTGGCAGAACGACATCACGCTGGGCACCGATCTGCTGCAGTTGCTAGCCGAGCGCCGTGTCGAGCATGTCGATACCGATCCGACCAGCGGCGTTGTCGCCAGCCGCGGTACGAATGCCTTCGCGGCGATCTACCAGCTGCGACGCGGCGCGCACCTGGCCAGCGCCAGCCTGCGCAACGACGACAATTCGCAGTTCGGCTCGAAGACCACCGGCAGCATCGCCTACGGCTACAAGTTCAGCGAGGCATGGAAGGCCAATGCCAGCTACGGCACCAGCTTTCGCGCGCCGACTTTCTTCGAGTTGTACTACCCGGGTTACGGCCTGCCGACGCTCAAGCCCGAATCGGGCAGAAACCTGGAAGCCGGCGTGAGCTATGCGTCTGGCCGCAACACCGCTACGGCGACGATCTACCGCAACCGGGTATCCGACTTGATCGTCAATGCCTTCCCATGCCCGGTGATCTCCGATGCCTACACCTACGGCTGCGCCTACAACGTCAACGAAGCGCTGATCACCGGCATCACGCTCGGTGCATCGACCGGCTTCGGTCCGTACACCGTGCGCGGCTCGCTCGACGTGCAGGATCCGCATGATGCGAACACCGGCAAGCAGCTCGCGCGCCGCTCGCGCCAGCATGGCGTGGTCGCGTTCGAATATGCGTCCGGCAAGCTGCGCGGCGGCGTCGAGACCGAGTTTTCCGGCAAGCGCTACGACGATCCCGACAACCAGGTCCGCCTGGGCGGCTATGCATTGCTGAACCTGGTCGGCAGCTATGCGATCAACCGCGACTGGACCGTCGTCGCCCGCTGGAACAATGTGCTCAACAAGGACTACGAGCTGGTGAAGGACTACGCCACCGCCGGCTCGAACGTCTTCGTCGCGCTGCGTTACGGCTGGCGCTAGGAAGCAGTCATGCTCAGGCTGGCCAGCGCCGCATTGCCTCCGGGCGCACGGGAAAGGCGCGTGCTGCTGCTGCTCGCCATGGCGGCGCTGGCCAGCCTCGTCATAGGCGGCGCGGTTGGCTCGGTGATGCTCGCGCCGCGGCAATGGCTGGCCGGCATCAATGAACTCGCGCATGGCGAGCACGCATCGCTGGCGGCAAGCCTGCTCGAATTGCGGTTGTCGCGCGCGCTGGCCGGCTTTGCTACTGGCGCGATGCTGGCGCTGGCCGGTGTGATGATGCAGGCGCTGCTGCGCAATCCGCTGGCCGACCCGTATGTGCTTGGCGTGTCCGGCGGCGCGTCGGTCGGCGCGCTGCTGGCGCTGCTGCTGGCGGCCGGCGCCTGGGCGGTGGATGCGGCGGCCTTCGGCGGCGCGCTGGCCGCGGCCTTCCTGCTGTACCTGTTCGCCTGGCGCGATTTGCGCGTTGGCGTCGATGCCAGCGCCACGGTGCTGATTCTGACCGGCGTCATCGTGGCGGCCGGATGCGGCGCGATGGTGACGCTGATGCTGTCGCTGGCGCCGGATGCGGCCCTGCGCGGCATGGTGTTCTGGATGATCGGCGATCTGTCGGGCAGCCAGAACCGCTTGCTGCCCTGGCTCTTGCTGGGGGGAGCGCTCGCCTGGGGCATGCGCGCCGCCCCGGCGATGAACGTGGCGGCGCTGTATGCCGGCAATGCGGCCTCGCTGGGCGTGCCGGTAGCGCGGTTGCGCCAGGGCCTGTTCTTCTGCGCAGCCTTGCTGACGGCCGGCGCTGTGTCCAACGCCGGTGCCATCGGTTTCGTCGGACTGGTGGTGCCGCATGCCTGCCGCTATGCGCTCGGCCCGGATCACCGGCTGCTGCTGCCAGCCGCAGCGCTGGCCGGCGGCACCTTTCTGACTCTTGCCGATACGCTGGCGCGCACTCTCGTCGCGCCGCAGCAGTTGCCGGTGGGCGTGGTGACCGCACTGATCGGCGTGCCGGCCTTTCTGGCGCAACTGCACCAGGTGCGGAGACGCTGATGCTGCGCGCGCATGATCTGCGTCTTTGCGTATCGGAACACGACCTGGTGCGCGGCCTCGACTGGCGCATGGCCCCTGGCGAATGCTGGGTCATCCTGGGCAGGAACGGCGCCGGAAAAAGCACGCTGCTGCGCACCATTGCCGGCCTGCAGCCACCGCGCGCGGGCAAGGTGGAGCTGGAAGGGCGGGCGATCGATGCCTGGCCGGCGCTCGAACTGGCGCGGCGGCGCGCCTTTCTGCCGCAATCGCAGGGCGATGCTTTCGGTTTCCGGGTGCTGGACGCAGTGCTGGTCGCGCGCCATCCGTACCGGGAAGCGGCCTACTGGGATAGCGACGCGGATCGCGCCAGAGGCATGGCGGCGCTCGCGCTGACTGACGTCGCCCATCTTGCGGAAAGGGATTTGCGCACGCTATCCGGCGGGGAAAGACAACGGGTGGCGATTGCCGCGACGCTGGCCCAGGACACGCCGCTGCTGCTGCTCGATGAGCCGGCCGCGGCGCTCGATTTGCCGCACCAAGTCGGCATCATGTCGCTGCTGGCGCGCTTGTGCCGGGAGCGGGGCAGGGCGGTGGCGATGGTTGCGCACGACCTGAACCTGGTCGAAGGCGTGGCCAGTCACGCACTGCTGCTGATGGGCGATGGCGCATGGCGCGCCGGGACCTTCGCCGAAATGATGCGGCCGGAGCTAGTATCGGCTTGCCTCGGGCATTGCATCGATGTGCTGCGGCATGGCGGACGGACCGTGTTTCTACCGGCCAGGGATTGAGTTGCGCAGCGTTGGCTGGCTCCACGCGGGCGGCTCCGCCCCCCGCAAAACTGCAACTATCAAACTTTCAATCCATCTACGAACATCCGCCGCTGCGCGGCGCAGTCAGGACTTCGGCCGCAGGATCATCTGCGTGCAGCGAAACAGGGCGATGGTCTTGCCGTTCGCCGTCACCGTGGCATCCCAGACATGGGTGGTGCGGCCCAGGTGCACCGGCGTTGCCCGGCATTCAATGCTGCCTTCCCGCGCGGTGCCGAGGTGATTGCTTTTCAGTTCGATGGTGGTGAAGCCGATCGCGCCTTCGGGCAGCCGCGACATGCAGCCATAGCCGCAACAGCTGTCGGCCAGCGTCACGACGGATGCCGCATGCAGGAATCCATTCGGCGCCATGTGGCGCGGCGTGATTTCCATCGTCGCCGCGATGCCGACTTCGTCGACTGCAGTGACTTGCACCCCGAGTTCGCCGGGGAGACTGCCTTGCTGCTTCTGGTTGAAATGTGCCGGTGTGAGCATGCCTGCATCCATGTCGGTTTGTTAAGAAATCGAGCGTGCTATTCTGGCATGAATTGCCGATCGCTGACCGCACAGGTTTGGCGCCGGCTTTTTTTCCACCCCCATTACGGAGCTGACATGGAATTTGCGACTTGCGATCTGTGCGATGCCAACGAAGACCGTCTTGCCGCCGGCACGCTGAACGTGCTGCCGCCGGTGTGGCGCGCGTTCGGCAAGCGCCGGCGTTTTTGCGGGCCGGCCGCGACGCTGAAAGTCTTTGAAGACAATGTACTGGTGCGCTCCACGCTTGAGACGCCGGGAAACGGCAGGGTGCTGGTCGTAGATGGCGGCGGCAGCCTGCGCTGCGCGCTGGTCGGCGGCAATCTCGGCGTGCTGGCCGAGAAGAATGGCTGGGCCGGCATCCTTGTGCATGGCTGCGTGCGCGATAGCGAGGAGCTTGATGCCTGCGATGTCGGCATCCGGGCGCTGGCCACGCATCCGCAGCGCAGCGTGCGCAAGGGTATCGGCGAGCGCGATCTGCGCGTGATGATCGCCGGCGTCGCCGTGATGCCCGGCGATTGGATTTATGCCGACGCGGATGGCGTGCTGGTGTCGCGCGACAAGCTCGATTGAGCCGCTCTTTCCCTTCCGAACGGTATCCGGGTACCTGAACGCCGGTATCCGGATGCCTCCTCCGCATTGCACTGTCCGCCATCGCGGCACGATGCCATAACGCTATGGCAGACGAACGCGTGCGTTCTCATGCTCTTTCGTTCGATTTTCATTATCTGCAAACCGCATTTCGGATCATGAAAAGCTGGCTGTGCAAAGCACCAGCGAAGCGTTTCATGAAGAGGAATTTCATTGCGTATCGCGATATGCATGTCTTAAGCAATTGAATTTAAATGAATAAAATTTAGTCTCATGTCTTATATAAGACCTTGTTGCTCCGCAAAATCGGTCTTACCATGGTTCTCACTTTGGCAGCAAATTCATCGATAGACTCAGCAAAAGGAGAAATCACTATGGCAACCCGTGAAGAGCAAATCCAGGCATTGAAGAGAGACTGGGCCGAGAATCCGCGCTGGAAAGGCGTCAAGCGCAATTACACCGCCGAAGACGTGGTGCGCCTGCGCGGCTCAGTGCAAATCGAGCACAGCCTTGCTCGCATGACCGCGGAAAAGCTGTGGAAGTCGCTGGAAACCGAGCCCTTTGTCAACAGCCTCGGCGCGCTGACCGGCAACCAGGCGATGCAGCAGGTCAAGGCCGGCCTCAAGGCGATCTACCTGTCTGGCTGGCAAGTCGCTGGCGATGCCAACTCCGCCGGCGAAATGTACCCCGATCAATCGCTGTACCCGGTGAATTCGGTGCCGCAGGTGGTCAAGCGCATCAACAATACGCTGCAGCGCGCCGACCAGATTCAATGGTCCGAAGGCAAGAACGACATCGATTTTTTCCAGCCCATCGTGGCGGATGCTGAAGCCGGCTTTGGCGGCGTGCTGAATGCCTTTGAGCTGATGAAAGCGATGATCGAAGCGGGCGCCGCTGGCGTGCACTTCGAAGACCAGCTCGCCTCGGTGAAGAAATGCGGCCACATGGGTGGCAAGGTGCTGGTGCCGACCCGCGAAGCTGTTGAAAAGCTGACCGCAGCGCGCCTGGCCGCCGACGTAATGGGGGTGCCGACGCTCGTGATCGCCCGCACCGATGCCGAAGCCGCCGACCTGCTGACGTCGGACGTGGATGACACCGACAAGCCGTTCTGCACCGGCGAGCGCACCGTGGAAGGCTTCTTCCGCGTCAAGCCCGGCTTCGAGCAAGCAGTGTCGCGCGCTGTGGCGTATGCAGAGGTGGCGGACCTGGTGTGGTGCGAGACCGGCAAGCCGGACCTGGAATTCGCCAGGCGCTTTGCCGAGGCAGTGCAGGCCAAGCACCCGGGCAAGATGCTGGCGTACAACTGCTCGCCGTCGTTCAACTGGAAGAAAAACCTGGACGACGCCACCATCGCAAAATTCCAGCGCGAGCTGGGCGCGATGGGCTACAAGTTCCAGTTCATCACGCTGGCCGGCTTCCATGCACTGAACTACTCGATGTTCAACCTGGCCTACGGCTACGCTCGCAACAACATGAGCGCCTTCGTCGAACTGCAGGAATCGGAATTCGCCGCCGCCGACCGTGGCTTCACCGCGGTCAAGCATCAGCGTGAAGTCGGCACCGGCTACTTTGATGCAGTCACCCAGACCATCCAGGGCGGACAATCGTCCACGACGGCGCTGCACGGTTCGACCGAAGACGAACAATTCTTCGATTCGGCCAAGTAAGCCTCCCAGGCTTCGCAAAGCTTTCGCACAGGGTCCCGCGGCTGTCATGGCCGCGGGATTTTTTTGCGCTGTGCTTTACCGGAGTGAAGAGTGCCTCAGTGAATTTATGCTGCATCAAATGGTTAAGGCTTGCATTGCCGAGAAACATGGTTGAAGTGCCGATTGCAACAAAAAGTGAAATCTTCGGATTTACTTTCTTCCTATCTCTAACTTGCGCTGGTTCTCCGGCACCAGTTGCTTTGCGAGGTAACTGATGCTCCGCGCCACCAGGGTTCGCCTTCAGCAGAGTCATACCAGAAACATCATTTCGAAGGGCAGAGTTGCCGTCGCGTCGTCCGGGGCCACAAGGATGACGGGTGCTGAAGCCAGGGGGGCGTGCTGTCGTCATCGAAACCGTGCCTCTCGGCGCGACGGAACAGGAAGCCCAGGCAAACCTGCCGCTAACTTTCCTGAATGACTATTTCTACAATCGTTTGCTGCATGACGCCGACATTCCTGTGCCGGGAGGCTTTGAAACCATAAAAAGCTGGGCGAGGCGCTTTGAGGGCATGGGGTTCATGGTGAGGGATCTCGTGGGTTTGGGCATCGACCAGCCACTGATTCGTGATCCGCACTGCATACTCGACGCAGCCAAGCCAGACGATAGGACAGGCTGATCTAATTCGGGCCGTCTCATTCGATTTATTGTTGCATCCAGAGAATTTTTCTGAAAAAGGACGGCATTCGCCGTCCTTTTTTCTTTCCGGTAAGTATTTATTTTTGGCAACGTGTTATGCTCTTTCCCGGATTCCAATAGTCGAATATCGAACCCATATCGCAAGGTATCGGCACGTTTATCGGATATCTAACGCGATACAAGCCATGGCGTGACGAGTGTTGCCGTATCTGTGTCAAGAAAGCCCGATCCTACGATGTCCATACCGCAGTTTCCCGTGAAAAGCCTGGCCAAGATTCTTGCCGGTCCGCTATGTTGTCTGGCGCTTGTCATCCTGCTTTGGTGGGGCACGCTGTCACGTCTGGCCGAGGAACGGCACACGCTGGAATCGAATGCGCTGAAGTCCGTGGCTTCCCTGTCAGGCGCTTATGCGCAATTCCTGACCCGCACCATCGAGCAGATGGACCAGATCGCCATGCAGGTGCAGTACGACTGGCGGCGCGAGAAGGGCCAGCTGGATCTGCGGGAATTCCGCCGCCAGGGTCTGCTGATCGCGCCGCAACTGATCACGGTAACCATCCTCGGCGCGGACGCTTACCCGGTAACATCCACGGTCAATCTGACGATGCGGCCTTCCGCGGCCACGCGCGATTACTTCATCTATCACCGTGACAACGATAGCCCTGCAGCGCGCGTGGGCATGCCGGTGATCTGGCCCGGCACCGGTCTGGCGCGCCTGCCGTTCACTCGCAGATTGAATCAGCCCGACGGTAGCTTTGGCGGCGTAGTCGCGGTATCGATAGGCGCGAGTTATTTTTCCGAGTTCTATGACGATGTCAGCCTTGGCAACGATGGCATGGTGGCCATGATCGGCATGGACGGTCTGGCCCGGACGGCGCGTGTCGGCGATGCGGTGCATACCCAGGATGCGCCGGCAATTCGCCACGCCTTGCGCTTTGCCTCGGTCGAGGGATCGATGCACATGGATGACGGCCGCGTCTTTGCCGATGGCAAGCCGCGTTATGTCGGCTGGCACAAGCTGCCTGAATATCCGTTCATTGCCATCGTTGGTTTGTCCGAGGCGGAAGTCATGGCCCCTTATCGCGCATCGGAGCGAACCTATCGCCTGTTTGCCTGGATGGCGAGCCTCGTGTTGCTCGTGTTCGGCGCGATATGGGCGCTGATGACTGCCCGCCTTGGATTGCGCACCAAGCAGATCGAAGCGGTGCGACGCACTTACCGGCTTGCGACCGAAGGCGCAAACGAAGGCTTCTACATGCTCAAGCCTGTGCGCAGCGGCGTCGAGGTAATCGATTTCGAAATTGTCGATTGCAACGAGCGCGGCGCGGCGATGTACCGCGGCGTGCGCGAGCGATTGCTGGGAAGCCGGCTGTCCGTGGTGCATCCCGAGGAAGACTTCGCGGCATTGCTCATCGATGCCGACGCGGCGGCACGCGAAGGCTTTCGTGAAGCCGATGTGCCGGTGCCATCCGACGATCCACTGCGGCAGCAATGGCTGCATCGTCGACTTGCCGTGACTGATGCCGGCCTCGCAATGACGGTGCGCGATATCAGCGAAAACAAGCTGCATCAGCAGCAGCTGTTGCGCATGGCAAATCAGGACTCGCTCACCGGTTTGCCCAACCGCCAGTGGTTCAATGATGCCTTGCCTGCCGCGATAGACAGGGCGAACAGGCGGCACGGCATGTTCGGTCTGCTCTTCATCGACCTGGATAGATTCAAACAGGTCAATGACAGCGCCGGGCATCATGTCGGCGATGAGTTGCTGCGCATTGCGGCGCAGCGCATGCGTTCTGCGCTACGGCCGGGAGATCATGTGGCCCGCCTTGGCGGCGATGAATTCACCGTCATCCTCGAAACGCTCGAAACCGAGGAAGAGGCCCGTCAGGCGGCGCGACGCATCGGTCGCAGCCTGAGCGAGCCATACCTGATTCATAACGCGCAGTACAGCGTCGGCGCGTCGACCGGGATCACGCTGTTCCCGCGCGATGGGCAGGACGCGGACCGGCTGCTGCACAACGCCGACCTGGCGATGTATGCGGCAAAGGCTGAAGGCGCCAGTGGGGAACAGCTGTATCAGGCGGCGATGCAGAAGGAGGGTGCTATCGAGGCGAGTGTGGATGCCGAGTCGCGCACGGCCCCCGAGCGCAGCCAGTTTTTCCTGCGTTTCCTGCCGCGCGTTGAACTGTCGAGCGGCGCGCTGCAGGGACTGCAGGCGCGGCTGTGCTGGAATCATCCATGGCGCGGGCTGCTGGAAGAGCAGGACATACACGCGCAGGCGCAGACGAGCGATACGCTTGCCGCATTCTGCGATATCGCGCTGGATCTGGTTTGCGCAAGCCTGGCGCGCTGGCAGGACATGGATCTGCCCATCGTTACCGTTGCCCTGAACCTGCCGGCGCCGTATCTAAACGATGCCGCGGTACACGGCCGGATCGCGAATTGCCTGCTGCGGCATGGCGTGCATCCGGGATGGCTGCAGCTCGGCGTCGTGCAGACTCCGCAAAGACAACTGGACGAATGCGGCGAAGCGCAGCTGGGTTCGCTCGCTGCCTTGGGCTTGCGCTTCTACCTCGATGACTTCGACGCCGGCGCGGCATCGCTGCGGCAAGTGGAGCGTCTCCCAGTCGAAGCGTTCGGGGTGAGCATGCCCGCTGCCCGCGGCAGCACATTGCTGATGCTGGAAGCCATCATCGCCATGGCTAGCCGGCTCGGCCTGGCAAGCATCGTTGATGGCGTCGACAGCGTCGAGCAGCGCGCCCAGCTGCAACAGCTCGTTGCCCGCGCCGAGATGGGCGGCGTCATCGCGCAGGGCAAGGCGGTGGGCGTCGCGCTGGCCGCCGAGGCGGTGCCGGAGCGTCTGCGTGCGCAGGCGGAGCACTGTCATAGGGAAGCCCGGCTTCCTTCCTGAAGGCGTTCTGGCCGAAATCGATCGATAGCGCCATGCGGATCAATAGCCTCTAGAATCCCGGCATGACTATCAGACATACCGTGCGGCTGCGGCTGCATGTCGACGACGTAATTGCCTTTGGGCCCGGCAAGGCTGCGCTGCTGCAGGGCATTGAACACACAGGCTCCATCTCCGCCGCGGCGCGCGCCATGAACATGTCCTACCGGCGCGCCTGGCTGCTGATCGAGGACATGAACCGCTGCTTCCGTTCACCGCTGGTGGAAACCAGCACCGGCGGTGCGCATGGCGGCGGCAGCCGGCTCACCGAGATCGGGCATGGGGTGCTGGCGCGCTATGCGGCGATGGAGCGCCGGGCCGAGGAAGCAGTGGCTTCCGACATGGCGTACCTGCAATCGCTGCTGGCCGAAGCGCCGCAAGACTAGGCCTCACGCTGGACATGCGCGCGAGGGTCGCTTGCTACAATGGCGGCCTTTCCGACATCCACGATCAGGCAGCCCATGCTCAGTTACCGCCACGCGTTCCATGCGGGCAATCACGCCGACGTATTGAAGCACGTCGTCTTCATCCAGCTGATGCGTTACCTGGCCCAGAAGGACGCGCCCTACATGGTCATCGATACCCATGCCGGCGCCGGCGTGTATGCGCTGGCCAGCAAGGAAGCGACCAAGAACGCGGAATTCGAAAGCGGCATTGCGCGGCTATGGCAACGCAAGGATCTGCCCGATCCGGTAGCGGACTATGTCGGCGTGGTGCGCGCGCTGAACCCGGACGGCAAGCTGCGTTTCTATCCTGGCTCGCCGTATTGTGCCAACCAGGTGCTGCGACCGGAGGACCGGCTGCGACTGTTCGAGCTGCACCCTTCCGACGGCCGCATCCTCGCCGAGAACTTCAGAAAGCTCGAGGAGCAGGAGGGACGCGGCGGCGCTCGCGGCAAGCGCGTGTTGATTCAGCAGGGCGACGGCTTTCTTGGACTGAAGGCGCTTCTGCCGCCGCCATCGCGCCGCGGCCTGGTGCTGATCGACCCGCCCTATGAAGTCAAGGAGGATTACCGCCGGGTGAAGGACACGCTGGAAGATGCGGTCAAGCGCTTCGCCACCGGCATCTACGCGGTCTGGTATCCGATGCTGCAGCGCATGGAGTCGCGCGAGATGCCGAACCGCCTGAAGCGCGTCCCGGCCAACGGCTGGCTCGACGTGCGGCTTACCGTTGCTGCGCCGGCGCCGGATGCATTCGGCGGCTTGCGCAGCAGCGGCATGTTCATCCTGAATCCGCCGTGGACCCTGGAGCCGATGCTGCGCGAACTGATGCCCTGGCTGGTCGCGGCGCTCGGGCAGGATGCGCAGGCGAGCTTCACCCTGGAATCGGGGCAGACGGTAACGGGCCAGGCGATACGCCGTGAACCGGGCGCGAGGACACGATGAACAAGGCATTCGTCAAGGAAGGCGAGGGCGATGAGGATGACGATCTGTCGGCAGCGATGCCGCAGATTCCGCAGGGCGCGAAAAATTACATCACGCCCTCCGGGTATCGCCGCATCAAGGACGAATTGCTGCAGCTCATCGATGTCGAGCGGCCCGAAGTGGTGAAGGTGGTGCACTGGGCCGCGTCGAACGGCGATCGCTCCGAGAATGGCGACTACATCTACGGCAAGCGCCGTCTGCGCGAGATCGACAGGCGCATCCGCTTTCTGACCAAGCGCATGGACCTGGCCGAGGTGGTCGATCCTTCGGTGCACCACGGCAGCGACCAGGTCTTCTTCGGCGCGACGGTGACGTATGCCAATGCCGCCGGCGAGGAGCATACGGTGACCATCGTCGGCATCGACGAGCTCGATCCGCTGCACGGCAAGATCAGCTGGGTGTCGCCGGTGGCGCGGGCCTTGACCAAGGCGCGCATTGGGGATGCGGTGACGCTGGTCACGCCGGCGGGAAAGGATGAGCTCGAAATCCTCGACGTAAGTTATCCCCTTCCCGGCGAGGCCTGAACGGCCAAGCTGAAACTTTCATTTGCGCCGTGTTTGCGACCTTCGTACGGCTTGCGAAACAGGCCGCAAGCTGTTCGGGCGCCATGTCGGCGCCGACGCTGATCAGGACCGTTCCCGCAATATCCGCGCCACGCTCGGCAACGCGCGCACATTGCGCATCAGCCGCGCCAGATGCACCCGGTCTTCGACCTGGATGGTGAAGCGGATCTGCTGCATCGATCCATCCTTCTCGTCGTCCATGACGACGTAGACGATGTTGGCGTCGGATTCGCCGATCTCGGCTGCGACACGCGCCAGCGCTCCCTTCTCGTTGTGCACCAGCACCTTGATGCGGCAGTCGAAGCGGCGGTTGATCTCGCCGCTCCATACCACTTCGATCCAGCGCTCCGGCTCCTTGCTGCGCTGACGCTTGGCCAGATCGCAATCGGCCGCATGCACCGTCAGGCCCTGGTCGCGGCGGAAATGGCCGTACATGCTGTCGCCCGGTATCGGCAGGCAGCATTGCGCCAGATGCACGGCGGAACCTTCGCTGCCATTGATCACCACCGGATCAAGCTTGGACGGCAGCAGCTCGCCCTGCGCATTGATCGCCGGCGCGGTGCCAGTGGCATTTTCCGCCAGGCCGAAGATGTGGCGCGCCACCAGCGTGGCCATGCGCTTGCCCACACCGATATCGGCATACAGTTCCTCAAGCGAGCGCGCGCTCGACTCCTTCAGCAGTCGGTCTGCCAGCAACTGCGGCAGTTCGGGGCTGAGGTTGTGCGCCGTCAGCGCCTGCGCGAGCAACTGCTGCCCCAGTTCCACGGACTCGGACCGATTGATGGTGCGCAGATGATGCCGGATCGCCGAGCGCGCCTTGCCGGTGCGCACGAAGCTGAGCCAGGTCGGGCTCGGGCGCGAGTCCGGATCGCTGACGATCTCGACGATATCGCCGTTGCGCAATTCGGTGCGCAGCGGCTGATGCTCATGATTGATGATGCTTTCGATCGCATGGTCACCGATGTCGGTGTGGATCGTGTACGCAAAGTCCAGCGCGGTGGCGCCGCGCGGCAGCGAAATGATCTTCGACTTCGGCGTGAACACGTAGACCGAATCGGGGAACAGGTCGACCTTGACATGCTCGAGGAACTCGGCTGAATCGCCGGTCTGCTTCTGGATGTCGAGCAGCGATTGCAGCCACGCGTGGGTGCGCTGCTGCAAATCGGTCAGATTGCCTTCATTGTCCTTGTACAACCAGTGCGCCGCGACGCCGGACTCGGCCACGCGGTGCATGTCGGCGGTGCGGATCTGGAATTCCACCGGTGTGCCGTACGGGCCGATCAGCGTGGTGTGCAGCGACTGATAGCCGTTGAGCTTCGGAATAGCGATGTAGTCCTTGAACTTGCCGGGCATGGGCTTGTACAGCGCATGCAGCGTGCCGAGCGCGACATAGCAGTTGGCGAAGCTGTCGACGACGATGCGGAAACCGTAGACATCCAGCACCTGCGAGAAGGACAGATGCTTGTTGCGCATCTTGCGGTAGATGCCGAACAGCGTCTTCTCGCGGCCATAGACTTCGGCCGGGATGCCGGTCGCGACCAGCGTGTTCTTCACCGCTTCGAGAATCTTGCCAACGACTTCGCGCCGGTTGCCGCGCGCAGCCTTCACCGCCTTGCCCAGCGTGCGATAGCGCAGCGGATGCAGATGCGAGAAGGACAAATCCTGCAGCTCGCGATAGATATTGTTCAGGCCGAGACGATGCGCGATGGGCACATACACATCCATCGTTTCGCGCGCGATGCGGCGGCGCTTGGAGGGATCCATCGCGCCCAGCGTGCGCATGTTGTGCAGCCGGTCGGCCAGCTTGACGAGGATGACGCGCACGTCGCGCGCCATGGCCAGGAGCATCTTGCGGAAGTTCTCGGCCTGCGCTTCGACCTGCGTCTGGAATTCGATCTTGTCGAGCTTGGACAGGCCATCCACCAGCGACGCGACCGGCGCGCCAAAACGCTCGATCAACTCATCCTTGGCCACATCCTGGTCTTCCATCACGTCGTGCAGCAATGCCGCCATGATCGCTTGCGCATCCAGCTTCCAGTCGGCGCAGATTTCCGCGACCGCGATCGGATGGGAGATATAGGGTTCGCCCGACTTGCGCATCTGGCCCAGATGCTTTTCATCGGAGAAACGGTAGGCTTCCTTGACCTTCTTCAGCTCGGAAGGCGTCAGGTATTCGGCGAGCTTGTTGGTGAGATGCGTGACCGAGGCGACGCCCGGTACGGGAGCCGGCTGTTCCGTCTTTGGCGGATAGCTCGGCAGGGGCGGACGCGTCGCATCCGCCCGCTTGGGATTAGCGGCTGATAAGGTGGTCGAATCGGCGGGATTCAGGTTCATAAAGGATTATCAGCGCGTTCGAGTCCATGACAGTGTGTTAGCTCGGGACCTTCTTCAGCATTTCAATGCCGACCTTGCCGGCTGCGATTTCACGCAGCGCGAGCACGGTCGGCTTGTCTTTGGCTTCGACCATCGGGGTATGGCCTTGCACCAGCTGGCGCGCGCGGTAGGTCGCGGACAGGGTGAGTTGGAAACGGTTCGGGATTTGTTCGAGGCAATCCTCGATCGTGATACGGGCCATGGTTGCTCCTGAAAATGCTCTTTGGTTCGGCGCGTTGCTCAGCTGAGATTCGCATGAATGCCCAGCTGGGCGAACAGGGATGAATTGCGTGCCGCTTGCTGCGGGAATTTGCAGCGGGTTGCTTTGACGATGGAAGTCAGCTCGGACAGCGCAATGGCAAACTCGCGGTTGATAATAACATACTCAAATTCGGCGGCATGGGCGATCTCGCCGCCTGCAGCAAGGATGCGGCGGGTAATGACCTGATGATCGTCCTGCCCGCGCTTGTGCAGCCTTTCCTCGAGTGCCGCAATTGATGGCGGCAGGATGAAGATACCGACCGCATGCGGGAACTGCTTGCGCACCTGCTGTGCGCCCTGCCAGTCGATTTCCAGCAGCACGTCGGTGCCAGCTTTCATCTGTTCCTGGATCCACAGGCGCGAGGTTCCGTAATAGTTGCCATGCACTTCGGCCGATTCGAGGAATTCGCCGGCCTCGCGCCGCTGCAGGAAGTCTTCCACCGAAGCGAAGTGGTACTCGCGGCCATCCTGCTCGCCGGGCCGCGGCGCGCGGGTGGTGTAGGAGATGGACAGCCGAATCGCATCGTCTTGCGCAAGCAGCGCATTGACCAGCGTGGATTTGCCGGCGCCGGAAGGCGCGACCACCATGAACAAGCTGCCTGAAGGGGCTGGATTGAGGGGCATGGGAAAACCTTGATGTGTACGCGGAAAACGCAGGCCGACATTGTAACAGCGCGTTGCCCAGAGGGCGGCTCGCTATGCCTGGGCAAGGTATGATGCTGGCTTCCTAGTACATACGCGGAGCATGGGGAGACGAAGCAATGCGCAACGGCAAGATCAGGGTCATGATCGTGGACGATCACATCATCGTGCGCAACGGCGTGCGGCTGATGCTCGGCACTGCGGACGACATCGAAGTCGTTGCCGAAGCCGAGACCGCGGAAGCGGCGATGGCCGCGGTTCATGCCCAGGCCATCGATGTCGCGCTGATCGACATCGCGCTGCCGGACAAGAACGGCCTCGATCTGCTCAAGGCCATACGCAATGCCAAGCCGCGCATCGCGGTGCTGATGCTGTCGATGTATGCCGAGCAGGTGTATGCGGTGCGCGCGTTGAAGCTGGGCGCCGCAGGTTATCTGACCAAGAACACACCGGCCGCCACCATCGCCGAAGCGGTGCGCAAGGCGGCGGCTGGAGGCCGCCATGTCAGCTCGACATTGACCGAGCAGCTTGCGAGCATGATCGCCGATGGCACGGTCGCGGCGCATGAGACGCTGTCGCATCGCGAACTGGAAGTGTTGAAGCTGCTCGCTGCCGGTGAAAGCCTGGTGCGTATTGCCGAGATGCTGCATCTGTCGCCGAGCACCGTCACCACTTACCGCGCGCGCATACTTTCCAAGACCGGCACCCGCAGCAATGTGGAACTCACGCGTTATGCGCTCGAGACCGGCATCCTGATGTAGCGCGGCGGGCAGAAGCAGCCCTTGCCGCCTTCAACGCCGCGGCAGCCATACCTCGAATTCCACCATGCCGTCGCCGCAGCGTACCGAGATGTTGCCGCCATGCGCCTTGACGATTTCATGGACGATATACAGGCCGAGTCCCTGCCCGCCGCGATTGCGGCTGTTGTGCGATGAACCCGGCTTGAAGGGCTGGAACAGTTGAGCGATGTTTTCCGGCGTAATCGGCGCACCGCGATTGGCGATGGAAAAGCACACGCCGCGCTCGTTCTGCCGCGCGCACAGCGTCACCGGCGAGCCGGGCAAACCATGCTTGCAACTGTTGCCTACCAGGTTGGTCAGCACCTGTGCAATGCGGTCCGGATCCAGCCACGCCACGCCGAGCGACTCGGTCTTCACGACCAAGTCCACGCCGCGCTGCGACAGCCTCATTTCCTCGACGACTTCCTGAACCAGCGGTTCCAGCTCGACTTCGCGCACACGCATCGTCAGGCCGATGCCGCCCTGCAGCCGGCTCAGGTCGGCCATCTGATCGATCAGCCGCTGCATGCGGCCGGACGAAGAACTGATGCGATGCGAAAGCCGGTTGCCCATGTCGCCGTTGTCGTCGGCGTGCAGCAGCTGCGCAGCCATCATGATGGCCTGCAGCGGATCGCGCAGATCATGCCCCAGCGTCGCCAGCAGCATCTCGCGCGTCTTGCGTAGCGCGGTGGCCTGCGCCATCGCCACTTCCTGCAGGCCGCCGCGCAAGTTGCGCGCAATGTCGATGTCGGTCTCGCTCCACGGCAGGCTTTGGCCACGCACGGTTTCCTTCCATTCCTCAAAGGAGCCGCGCGGCGTCAGGCGTGGACCAAGCGGTCCGATGGTGACACCCTTGTGTGGCGGACCACCCCAGCGTACCTGTTCGATCTGCTCATTGCGGAACCAGAACACAAAGCCGTTCTGCTCGCGATCGATGCGCAGCGCCAGCACGCCGCAGGTGCCGCCGAAACGCTGCGCCAGGTGGGGCAGATCGCGCTGCAGACTGCTGCTCTCGAAAATTTCAGGCCGGTCGTCTTCGCCCAGCCACGAGATCAGCGCGCCCAGCGCTTCGCGGCTTGGGCCGCAACCGCCGATGTGCATGGTGCCTTCGAAGGAAGCCGCCACGCCGTCGCTTTCCAGCAGTTGCATGAATAGATCGGTATCGTCGGCCAAGGCCTGCACGATGTCTTCCGAAGCTTCAGCGCGCTGCAGGATTTTCTGGCGCAGCGCTTCCGAGCGCTGCAGCGCCGCTGCATGCCCTGCGGTAAGCTCCCGGTCCACCAGCATGCTGACGATCTGGGACAGCACCTGGCAGGACATGCGCACTGGATACGGTACCCGCAGCGGCTGCATGTGATGACACGCAAACAGACCCCACAGGCGGCCGCGCACCACGATGGAAATGCTCATCGAAGCGGACACGCCCATGTTGCGCAGATATTCGGTATGGATGGGCGAGACGCTGCGCAGGATGCTGGAGGACATGTCCAGCGGCTGCGCGGCGTGCGGGCCTGCGTTCGGCAGCAGCGGCACCGGGTCATAGTTGACGTCCGCGATCAGGCGCAGGGGATTGAGCACATACAGCCGTCGCGCCTGGCTCGGAATGTCGCTGGCCGGATAGCGCTGCCCAAGATAGGGCGCCAGATCTTCGCGGCGCGCCTCGGCCACCACTTCACCGCTGTCATCGTGGCGGAAGCGGTAAGCCATCACGCGGTCAAAGCCGGAGAGCCTGGCAATCTCGCGCACTGACAACTCGAGCACCTGCTCTATGCCTGGCTGGCGCTGAATGCGTTCGATTGCCTTCTGAGCGGACAGCGCGAAGGTTTCCAGGCGCCGTTGCCCGCTTGGCGAGCGCTCGCATTCCAGCACCAGATAAGGGCCGGAGCGATGCAGCACTGCATCGAAATCCTGCCCCATCAAATGCGTGTGCAGCGAACCGAGGATGTTGTCGAAGGAATCCAGACCGGCGCGGATTTCGGCGCGCAGTTCTTCATTGAGATGCGCAGCCTCGAGCGGCATGCCAATGGCAGGCAAATCGCCCAGCAGCTGCGACGCATTGGCACTCATCATTGCCATGCAGCCTTCGTCATCAAAGGCAAGCAGCGCGCCATGCGGCTGAATCAAGCCGGGGGTGTGGATCGGCTCGCGGTCGCAGTTCGTCAGATCCACCGCCATGTGATGACGCATGCTGTCGTTCATGCCGCGCCTCGCTCCCGAAACCAGGATGACAGCGTGCGGAATGCCCAGCGCGCCGCCTGCGCCGCTTCTTCACGCTCGGTCGGGCCGGCGAGATCGCGTTCCGCGAGCTTGCGAAAGGATAACCAGCGCTGCGAGGCCTTATCGCCATAACCGGCAAGCCAATGCGCCGGCCAGGGCGCCAGGCGCGGGCCCAGCGTGCGCGACAGGAGCTGCGAGCCAAGCTGTGCGCCTTCGAGCACATAGGCCACGCCATAACGCTGCGCCGGTGTATCCAGCGGCGGCGACTCCTGTAATAGCGGCAGTGCGGCGATTGCCTGCTCGTCCATGCCGGCGGCAAGCAGGTCGCGCCGGAGCCAGTCGGATTTGCGCGCGCGCTGCGCGGCGTCGATATCCGCAGGCCAGTCTTCGCGCCACAGCGCCTGTTCGAAAGGTTTGAGCCAGCCCCACATCGCGCTGATGAAATTCAGGTATTCGGCCTGGCCGGCGTCAGGCCGTGCCAGCTTCAGTCCCTGCTCGAATTCATCGTGGATGTCGCGGGTGGCGTTTCTCAAGGCGGATAAGGCTTCGGACATGTATGGAAAGTTGATAGCGGGCAGGGGCGCAACGTGGATGGAGCGCCTCTGCAAATTTGAAAAAGATTATCCGAGTGGGAAGGAAAACGACCGGCGCGATCGCGCCGGCTATTGCGTCTGCGCATGATTCCTGCGCAGAGCCCGCAAACGAGAACGCTTATTCGAGGTTTTGCACCTGTTCGCGCATCTGCTCGATCAGCAGCTTCAAGGCCATGGAAGCATCGGCAAGCTCCTTCACTGCGGCCTTGGAGCCAAGGGTGTTCGCTTCACGGTTCAGTTCCTGCATCATGAAATCCAGGCGCTTGCCGACCTGGCCTCCTTTCTTCAGGATGTGACGCGTTTCGCTGAGATGCGCGGCCAGCCTGCCGAGTTCCTCGGCCACATCGACGCGGATGCCATAGAGCGTGACTTCCTGTCGGATGCGTTCGAGCACTTCCTGCTGGGGCAGCGCGGGCTGCGCACCCGCCTGGCCATTCTGCACTGCGATGCCGAGCGCTTCCTGCATACGCTCGGTTGCCTTCTGCCGGAATTGCTCCACAGCCTGCGGCACCAGTGGTGTGATGCGCGAAACAATCGCTTCCATCTCATCAATGCGCGACAGCAGCATCGCTTCCAGCGCAGCGCCTTCGCGCCGACGGCTCTCGACGAAGGCGTCGAGCACATCACGGCCCAGGGCAGCCACATCGGCCTGCAGATTGTCGGCGCCGGCGGCTTCATCCATCATGCCCGGCCAGCGCAGCAGTTCATTGACCGACATCGGCGCGGCCTGCGGCAGGCGCGACAACACCTGTTCCTGCAATTCGATCAGACGGTTCAACAGTTCGATGTGTATGCCATTGCCGCCGGTGGGGGCCTTGCGGCCGAAGCTCAGGCGGCATTCGACCTTGCCACGCGTGATGCGCGCCATGATCGCTTCGCGCAACACCGGCTCGGTTGACCGCAATTCATCGTTCATGCGGAACTGCAAGTCGAGGAAGCGGGAATTCACGCTGCGCAGTTCCAGGGTCAGGGTGCCGGCATCGAATTCGCGTGTTGCGCTTGCGTAGCCGGTCATGCTGCTGATGGTCAAGTTGGGGCCTCGATTCTTTACAAACAGGGGTTTTCTCCACACAATCCTGCTTGCCTGCCGACACGGCCCGATGCAATCTGCATCATGCCGCAGCAAGCCGAACCGGACAGCATCGGGCCGGCGCATCGACACACGAACCACAGGACAACAATGGCCGCGCAAAACAATGCACCGCTTCCGGAAGGATTGGATGTAGCGGGATACCGCATTGTAAAGAAGATTGCCTCGGGCGGGTTTTCCATCGTCTATCTTGCTTATGACGAAGCCGGCGAAGCGGTCGCCATCAAGGAATATCTGCCGAGCGCGTTGGCGCAGCGCCTGCCGGGCGAGCTGGCGCCGGCGATCGCGTCGGAGAACCTGCCGGTTTACCGCATTGGCCTGAAATGCTTTTTCGAGGAAGGGCGGGCGCTGGCGCGCATCAATCATCCGAATGTGGTGTCGGTACTGAATTTCTTTCGCGCGCACGACACCGTGTACATGGTGATGGCTTATGAATCGGGCCGCTCGCTGCAGGACCACATCCTGCGCCGGCGCGAGCGCGGTGAAAAGCCGCTGGTGTCCGAGCGTTTCATCCGCGCCGTGTTCAGCCAGATGATGCAGGGCCTGCGCGAAGTGCATGCGAACAAGCTGCTGCACCTGGACCTGAAGCCGGCCAACATCTATCTGCGCACCGACGGCACGCCGATCCTGCTCGACTTCGGCGCCGCGCGCCAGACGCTGCGTGCCGACTCGCCGAAGTTGTACCCGATGTACACCCCCGGCTTCGCCGCGCCCGAGCTGTATCAGCGCAACGCCGCCCTTGGCCCCTGGACCGATATCTATTCCATCGGCGCCTCGATGTTCGCCTGCATGGTGGGCGCACCGCCGCAGCCCGCCGACGTGCGCCAGAAGGGCGACCGCATGGATGCGCATTTCGGCAAGCTCGACGGCGTCTACAGCCCGGAGCTCATCGCCGTGATGCGCTGGTGCCTGATGCTCGATCCGCTGGCGCGGCCGCAGAGCGTATTCGAGGTGCAGCGCGCGCTGCAACAGCCCATCAGCGTGCCGCAGGCCGAGGCCACGCCCGAAGCAGCCGAAGGCTTGGGACGCTTCGCCCGCAGGCTGCGCGCGCTGTTCACATCGCGCCGCGACCCCGATGCCGTGACCATCTCTGAAGACACGAGGTAAGCCATGCGATTCTCCATCTGCCAGGAAACCGCGATAGGCGCGCGCCGCGCGAATCAGGACCGCATGGGTTATTGCTATACGCGCGACGCCTTGCTGATGCTGCTGGCCGACGGCATGGGCGGCCATATCCAGGGCGAGGTTGCGGCCACGATTGCGCTGCAGACGGTGTCGGCATTGTTTCAGGAAGTCGCGGTGCCGCATGTGAAAAAGCCGGAAGGATTTCTCGAGGACGCGCTGTATGCGGCGCATCGTGAAATCCATCGCTACCGCGCACTGCATGCCTTGCCCGAAACGCCGCGCACCACCATCGTTGCTTGCCTGGTGCAGCATGGCGTGGCGCAATGGGCGCATTGCGGCGATTCGCGGCTCTACTGGATGCGCGGCGGCCGCGTGCAAGGCCGCACCCGCGACCATACGCGGGTTGAATCATTGATCGCGCAAGGCCTGCTTGACGCCTCCGCCGCGCGCACACATCCCGACCGCAACAAGCTGTTCAACTGCCTCGGCGCGCCCGGCGTGCCAAGCATCGAGATGAGCGAGCCGACCAGGCTCGAGGCTGGCGACGTCATCCTCTTGTGTTCAGATGGCTTGTGGAACGCGTTGCCCGACGAAGCGATGGCCCTGCATCTGGCCGCCGAAGGCGTGGTGCGCGCCGTGCCCAAGCTGGTGCAACAGGCCGAAGCCGTCGCCGGCGCCAGCAGCGACAATGTGACGGCGCTGGCGATGATGTGGGATGATGCCGGTCCCGCGCACGGCGAGGCCGGCGTGATTACCACCGCGCTGGTGCCGCTCGGTGCGGTGACCACGACCATCCATGCGCCGCGCCAGGGCGAGCCTGACGCCGCCGAAAGCATGGACAGCTTCAACGACGGCGACATCGAGCAGGCCATCGCGGAAATCCGAGATGCCATCGAAAGAACGTCGCGCCTGACATCGAAACCATGAGGATAGCCATGTTGCAACCACGCCCCAGCGGCCGCGCCAGCGATGCGCTGCGCGAAGTGCGCATCACCCGCCATTACACCAGGCATGCCGAAGGCTCAGTGCTGATCGAAGCCGGCGACACGCGCGTGCTGTGCACCGCGAGCATCCAGGAAAAGGTGCCACCGTTTCTGAAAGGCCAGGGGCAGGGCTGGCTCACTGCGGAGTACGGCATGCTGCCGCGCTCGACCCATACCCGCATGGACCGCGAGGCGGCGCGCGGCAAGCAGTCGGGTCGCACCCAGGAAATCCAGCGGCTGATCGGCCGCTCGCTGCGCGCCGCCTTTGATCTGCAAGCCTTCGGCGAGCGCACGCTGCAGATCGACTGCGATGTGCTGCAGGCCGACGGCGGCACGCGCACCGCTTCCATCACCGGCGCCATGGTCGCCGCGCACGATGCGTTCACGAAACTGCTCGAATCCGGGTTGATTTCGGTGATGCCGCTGAAGCATTTCGTTGCCGCGATATCGGTTGGGGTCTGGCAGGGCATGCCGGTGCTGGATCTCGATTATCTTGAAGATTCGGCCTGCGACACCGATATGAACGTGGTGATGACTGAAGCCGGCCGGTTCATCGAAGTGCAGGGCACCGCCGAGGGCGAGGCCTTCGACCGCGCAACGATGGACCGCCTGCTCGACCTGGCGCAATCGGGCATCGCCGAACTGATCCGCAAGCAGCGCGCCGCGCTCGGCCTTTCCGCCTGATTGCCGCGGCGCTTCATCATGCCGGGTCGGATGGCCCGGCATGCGTGATTCCGCCCCCTTTCCCTATCCGTTTTCATCATGACCCAGACTCTCATCCTTGCTTCCAACAATGCCGGCAAGCTGCGCGAATTCGCCGAGCTGCTGTCGCCGCTGGGTTTCGACCTGAAGCCGCAGCGCGACTTCGATGTGCCCGAAGCGGAAGAGCCGCATGCGACTTTCGTTGAAAACGCCCTGACCAAGGCGCGCCACGCAGCGCGGCTGACCGGCCTGCCGGCGCTGGCCGATGATTCGGGCGTGTGCGTCAATGCCTTGGGCGGCGCACCGGGCGTGTACTCGGCGCGCTATGCCGGCGAACCGAAATCGGATGCGCGCAACAATGCGAAGCTGATCCAAGACCTGAAGGCGCATGCAGACAAGTCTGCGTATTACTACTGCGTGCTGGTCTATGTGCGCCATGCCGATGATCCGCAGCCGGTGATCGCGGACGGGCGCTGGGATGGCGAGATCGTCGATGCGCCGCGCGGGCAGGGCGGCTTTGGCTACGATCCGTTCTTCCTGTTGCCTGAACTCGGCAGAACTGTCGCGGAACTCGATGCCGAGGAAAAGAACCGCAGGTCGCATCGCGGCCAGGCGCTGCGGCAACTGGTGGAGAAGCTGCGATGATCCCGATACGGCCAGCCGGCGATGTGCGCCAGCAAGCCGCGCGCGCCGCAAACGCTTACCTTGCGCCCGGCATCATCAATCTGTCCGCCTTACCGCCGCTGTCGCTCTACGTGCATTTCCCCTGGTGCGTGCGCAAGTGCCCGTACTGCGATTTCAATTCGCATCAGGCAGGCGGCGAACTGCCCGAGCAAGCCTATCTCGACGCCTTGCGTGCCGACCTGGAAACCGCGCTGCCGCTGATCTGGGGCCGCAAGGTGCTGACCGTCTTCATCGGCGGCGGAACGCCCAGCCTGATGTCAGCCGCGGGACTGGACCGCCTGATGTCGGATATCCGCGCGTTGCTGCCGCTCGATGGCGCGGCCGAGATCACGATGGAAGCCAATCCCGGCACCTTCGAGGCGGAGAAGTTCCGTTCCTATCGCGAGTCCGGCATCAACCGGCTTTCCATCGGCATACAAAGCTTCAATCCGCGCCACCTGCAGGCGCTGGGCCGCATTCATGACGGCAGTGAGGCGCAGCGCGCGGTCGAGATCGCGCAGGCCAACTTCGACAATTTCAATCTCGACCTGATGTATGCGCTGCCGCAGCAGACGCTGGCCGAAGCGCGCGAAGACCTCGCCACGGCGCTGTCCTTCGCGCCGCCGCATCTGTCGCTGTACCACCTGACGATGGAGCCCAATACCGAGTTTGCGAAATATCCGCCGTCGCTGCCCGATGACGATGCCTCGGCCGAGATGCAGGACATGATCGCCGCGGCAACGGCTGCGGCAGGTTACCGGCATTACGAAGTCTCGGCCTATGCACAGCCGGGGCGGCAGGCGCGGCACAACCTCAACTACTGGCAGTTCGGCGATTACCTCGGCATCGGCGCCGGCGCGCACAGCAAGCTGTCGTTTCCGCATCGGGTGATCCGGCAGGCACGCTTCAAGATGCCGGCGACGTATATGGAAAAGGCCATGGCCGGCAATGCGGTGCATGAAGAGACCGAGGTCAGTCGCGAGGCGCTCGGTTTTGAATTCATGCTCAATGCGCTGCGGCTCACCGAGGGCTTCGATCCGCGCCTGCTCATCGAGCGCACCGGGCTGACGATCAATGCGGTGGAAGCGGGCCTCAACGAAGCGGAGGCGAAAGGGCTGCTGTACCGCGACCACAAGCTGATCCGGCCGACAGAACTCGGGCAGCGCTTTCTGAACGATCTGCAGGAGATGTTTCTGCCGGATGAAGAGCCCGGGCAGGCATAGTCACAGCGAAGGCAATGCAGCGCGCATCGACAGGGTGCCGAGGCATTGCCTAATGCGCATGAAAAAATCCCGGCATGCAGCCGGGATTTTTTTTTGGTGTGATGCCGCGATCAGGAACGGGTGACCGGCAATTCCAGGTCTTCGCCCGGCAGGCTCATATGCTTGGCCAGTTCCAGCTTGGCCACCGCGTTGCGATGCACTTCGTCCGGACCGTCGGCGATGCGCAGCGTGCGGTTGTGCGCCCACATCGTCGCCAGCGGCGTCTCATCCGAAACACCTGCTGCGCCGTAGGCCTGGATCGCCCAGTCCAGCACCTGCTGCGCTACGTTCGGCGCCAGTACCTTGATCATCGCGATCTCGGCCTTGGCGATCTTGTTGCCGACGGTGTCCATCATGTACGCGGCCTTCAGCGTCAACAGGCGCGCGGTGTCGATCTGGATGCGGGCCTCGGCCACGCGCTCACGCCAGATGCTCTGCTCGGAGATGCGACGGCCAAAGGCCACGCGGCTGTTCAGGCGCTTGCACATCAGTTCCAGCGCGCGTTCCGCCACGCCGATGGCGCGCATGCAGTGGTGGATGCGGCCCGGTCCAAGGCGACCCTGCGCGATTTCGAAGCCGCGGCCTTCGCCAAGCAGGATGTTCGACGCCGGCACGCGCACGTTCTCGAACACGATCTCGCAATGGCCATGCGGCGCATCGTCATAGCCGAACACGGGCAGCGGGCGCTTGATGTCCACGCCCGCGGTGTCGGCCGGGACCAGGATCATCGATTGCTGCTGATGGCGCGGCGCTTCCGGATCGGTCTTGCCCATCAGGATGAAGATCTTGCAGCGCGGATCGCCAGCGCCGGAGATCCACCACTTGGTGCCGTTGATTACATAGTCATTGCCCTGGCGCTCGATGCGGGTGGCGATGTTGGTCGCGTCCGACGATGCCACTGCAGGCTCGGTCATGGCGAACGCCGAGCGGATCTCGCCGCGCAGCAGCGGCTCCAGCCATTGCTGCTTGTGCTCTTCGGTGGCGTAGCGCTCCAGCGTCTCCATGTTGCCGGTGTCCGGCGCCGAGCAGTTGAACACTTCCGGCGCCCAGCTGACGCGGCCCATGATCTCGCACAGCGGCGCATAGTCCAGGTTCGACAAGCCTTCCGGCGCGCGCTTGGATTTCGGCAGGAACAAATTCCACAGGCCCTGTTCACGCGCCAGCGGCTTCAGGTCCTCGATGATTTTTGTCGGCAGCCAGCGGTTGCCCTTTTCCACGCCGTTGCGGTCGATCTCGGCCTTGTACGCCTTTTCGTTCGGATAGATATGCTCGTCCATGAACTTGAGCAGCTTGTCCTGGAGTTGCTTGCAACGGTCCGAGTAGTCGAATTCCATGTTGTCTCCTGTGGTCGTAATTTAAGTCCGCGTGCCCGAGGCATAGGCCCAGCCCATCTCCGCCATCGGGCGGGTGGCCTGGCCTGCCTTCAGCGCCTGGGCGCTGGAGGCGGTGCCATCGACATAGCGTTTCATGATGCCTTGCAGAATGCCTGCCAAGCGGAACATGTTGTAGGCGAGGTAGAAGCCGAGATCCTCGCGTCGTATCGTCTTGCCGGTGCGTTCCGAGTACTTTGCGATGTATTCCTCTTCGGAAGGAATGCCCAGCGCCTTCAGGTCCAGCCCGGCGATGCCGCGGAACTGGCCCGGCTGGATGTGCCAGCTCATCAGGTGATATGAGAAATCGGCGAGCGGATGGCCCAGCGTCGACAACTCCCAGTCCAGCACCGCAAGGATGCGCGGCTCGGTGGGGTGAAAGATCATGTTGTCGAGACGATAGTCGCCATGCACGATTGAGGTTTCATCGCCGGGCGGGATGTGCTGCGGCAGCCATTCGATGAGGTGGTCCATCGCCTCGATGCGCTCGGTTTCTGAAGCGCGGTATTGCCTGGTCCAGCGATCGATCTGGCGCGCGAAGTAATTGCCCGGCTTGCCATAGCTTTCCAGACCGATGGCCGCGTAATCGATGCTGTGCAACTGGGCGATGACCCGGTTCATTTCATCGTAGTGCGCGGCGCGCTCCTGCGGCGTCATGCCGGGCAGCGATTGATCCCACAGCACGCGACCCTGAACGAACTCCATCAGATAGAAGGCGCGGCCGATCACGCTTTCATCGTTGCACAGCACATATTGCCGTGGCGCCGGGAAGCCGGCGCGGTTCAGCGCATCCATCACGCGGAATTCGCGATCTATCGCATGCGCCGAGGCAAGCAGTTTCGCCGCCGGTCCGGGCTTGGTGCGCAGCACATAGCTCTTGCCGTTGACCGTGAGCTTGAAGGTGGGATTGGACTGGCCGCCCTTGAATTGCTCCACCGTCATGTCGCCGGTGAAGTCGGGAACGTGCTGACTGAGGTAGGCCTGCAGCGCGCCGGCATCAAATCGCTGCTGTTCCGACACCGGCTTGGTGCCCATGAACTCTTCGTACATCCTGTCTCCTGGGATTGCGTCGAGAATTTTTCGGGCCATTCTACCCGATAAAATCGTACGGCCGTACTATTCAATGGCGATATTTCATCATTGGTGGCGGGCGCGATTTCCTGAGGTAAGAGGTAATGCGGTAATGCGAGCTACGCGATACCGTTCTCTTGTGTATGGGACAGCTTGCAAGCTTTAGCGCATGGATCCATTGGTACCGCATCCTTGGGGTAGGCGCAGCCCACGCGGTGATTGCGAGGTGATCGAGCAGGCGCGTGGGCTGCGCCCACCCTACGTGGATTTTCACAGCCCGCGTGAAGTGGCTAGACGACGCATGCTCTTGTACCGCGACTACCCCGATCTATTGATACTTCGGCTTGCGCTTCTCGAGGAACGCGCCTATGCCTTCGGCAGCATCGCGGTGATGCAGGCTCTCGACGAAGCTGTGCTTCTCGGCTTCGAAATGCTGCTGCAGGCTGTTGCCGGGCGCATCCCGCAGCAGGCCCTTGATGCGGGCGGTTGCATTCGGCGACAGCAGGGACAGTTCATCGGCCCAGGCCAGCGCGGCATCGAGCGCGCCGCGTTCCGGCGTCAGGCGGTTGACAAGCCCGAGCGCATGCAGACGCGGCGCGGCGACCGGCTTGCCTTCGATGATGATTTCCGTAGCGAGCTGGCGCGGCAAAGCCTGCGACAGGAACCAGGAGCCGCCGCCATCCGGCGTCAGTCCGACCTTCACATAAGCCATCACGAACTTCGCAGTTTCCGCCGCGACGATCATGTCGCAGGCCAGCGCCAGCGAGAAGCCAGCGCCGGCAGCAGGACCGTCGACTGCCGCGATCACCGGCTTGTCGCAGGCGCGGATCGCGTCGATCCATGCATGCAGACGATCGATGGAGTCGGCCTGCACCGATTTATCCTTCGCGCGGTTTTCCAGCAGCCGGTTCAGGTTGCCGCCGGCGCAGAAGACATGGTCGGCGCCGGTAAGCACCACTGCGCGCACCGATGCATCCCGGTCAGCGGTGGACAGCGCTTCGATGCCGGCGGCATACATGTCGGGGTGCAGCGCATTCATGGCGCCGGGATTGGATAGCGTGAGAATGAGGGTCGCGTCGCGACGTGTTGCGCGCAATTCTGCGGTCATGATGGGGGTCTCCTTGAGGTGCGTGGATCATATACCGCGCTGCAAGCGACTGGAAAGCCGGCGGCCTGCCTGCATTGTGCTTCGCGAAAGCAGCAGTTACCATGCGCTGCTTTCGCATTCCCTGGACGAATGCGGAGAACCATACCAATGCAAGGAGAAGACGATGCTCAAGCTGTGCGGATTTGCGATCAGCAACTACTACAACAAGGTCAAGCTGGCGCTGCTGGAAAAGGGCGTGACGTTCGAGGAAGAACTGGTCTGGCCGGACCGCTCGGAAGCGCTGCTGCAGAATTCACCGCTGGGCAAGATTCCCTACATCCTCACCGAGCGCGGTCCGCTGTTCGAGTCGCAGGTGATCATGGAATACATCGAGAGCGCTTATCCGCAGCAACCGCTGCTGCCGGCCGATCCGTATGAAGCAGGGCGGGTGCGCGAGCTGATCATCTTCATGGAACTGCATCTGGAACTGGTGGCGCGCGAGATCTATGCGCAGGCCTTCTTCGGCGGCAGCGTCAGCGACGAAACCCGCGAGCGGGTGCAGAAGCTGTTGAAGCGCAATGCGAAAGCCTTCGGCAAGATCGCAAAGTTCGGTCCCTTCATCGCTGGCGACAGCTTCACGATGGCCGATTGCGCTGCGCTGGCGCACCTGCCCTTGATCGGCATGGCGACCAAGCTGGTGTATGGCGAGGATGTGCTGGCCGATTATCCGGTGCGCGACTACGCGAAGATGCTGAGCGAGCGCGCCACGGTGCAGAAGGTCAATGCCGACCGCAAGGCCAATCAGGCTCTGCGTGAAGCGATGAACGCAGGCAAGGCATAAATTCGCTGGCGTATTCCATGATGCTGTCCTGATACGGTGCGGCCATGGAAGCCCGGGATGCGAGGACGGCGCGTCGATGCGAGCGGGCCTGCATACATTGCAGGCCCCACATTCTTATAGCCGTCCCAATCGCTGCAGCGCCAGCTCCAGCGTTTCATCGCGCTTGGCAAAGCAGAAGCGCACGATGCCCGATTCGCGCGCTTCATGATAGAAGGCCGATACCGGTATTGCGGCCACGCCGATTTCCGTCGTCAACCACTTGGCGAACTCCGCTTCCGGCAGGTCCGAGATCGCCGAATACTCCACGCACTGAAAGTAGGTGCCGTCCGAAGGCAGCAGCCTGAACCGTGTATTCGACAAGCCATTGCGGAACAGGTCGCGCTTCTTCTGGTAGAAGGCCGGCAGTTCGATGTAGGGCGCCGGATTGCTCATGAACTGCGCAATGCCATACTGTACCGGCGTGTTGACGGTAAACACATTGAACTGGTGCACCTTGCGGAACTCCGCCATCAGCGCCGCGGGCGCGGCCACATAGCCGATCTTCCAGCCGGTGACGTGATACGTCTTGCCAAAGCTTGATACCACGAAGGCGCGCGCGGCCAGCGCGGGATGACGGCAGACCGATTCATGGCGCTGCCCGTCATAAACCATGTGTTCATACACTTCATCCGACAGCAGCAGGATGTCGGTGCCGTCGACGATGGCGGCCAGCTTGTCGAGGTCCGCGCGGCGCAGCACGGTGCCGGTTGGATTGTGCGGCGAATTGATCATGATCATCCGCGTTCTCGGCGTGATTGCCGCGGCCACCGCATCCCAGGGCACCGCATAGCCGGCGGCGGAGACTTCCATCTGCACATACACCGGCACGCCGCCGGCCAGCTGTATCGCCGGCACATAGCTGTCGTAGGCCGGCTCGATGACGATGACTTCATCGCCCGGATGCACGCAGCACAGCACCGACGTCAGGATGCCCTGCGTGGCGCCGGCAGTGATGGTGATTTCGGTATTGGCGTCGTAGCGATGCCCGTAGATGGCTTCTACCTTTGCCGCAACCGCCTCGCGCAGCACCGGGACACCAGTCATCGGCGGATACTGATTCAGGCCTTGCCGCATCGCATCGGCGACCGCATCCACCAGCGCCGGATCGCAATGGAAGTCCGGGAAACCTTGTCCCAGGTTCACCGCACCCTTCTCGGTGGCGAGGGCGGACATGACGGTGAAGATGGTGGTGCCTACATCGGGCAGACGCGAAGTCAGGCGGGAATAATCGAGAACCGGAAGGGTCGATGGATGGGCCATGGGCGGGCGGAAGCGATTGTTATGAAAACCATATTCTATCGGAGCGTAGCCTCTGCCTGCCATTCGGCCAGCCAGGCTTGCGGCGTCAGAATCCGAAACATGCCAGCCTTGGCCACGCGGCGCGCCAGTTTCAGCAGCGCCTTGTCCTTGGTGATGAGCACGCCGGCCGCGCTGTCGCGCGCAATCTCGAGAAACTTCTGATCATCCGTGTCGCTGCAGCTGGGAAGCGGAGGGCAAGTTGTGCCCGGTGCCTCGGCATGAATGCGGATGAGTGCATCGAAGCGCATCGTCGCCTGTTCACGCTTCTCGTCGTCCAGCGGCAGATGCGGATAGTGCAGCACATGCAGCCATTCATCGCGGCAGTCCGCGCGCGTCACCGCTTCCACCGCGCCGGTCTCGATCGCGTCCAGCAGGG
Source organism: Noviherbaspirillum pedocola (assembly GCF_016632335.1). GTDB lineage: Bacteria > Pseudomonadota > Gammaproteobacteria > Burkholderiales > Burkholderiaceae_D > Noviherbaspirillum_A > Noviherbaspirillum_A pedocola. The sequence goes on along the minus strand of NZ_JAEPBG010000007.1, from coordinate 22,745 downwards.
CTTTGCTGGGCAAGTCATGGAACACGAACAGATCGAGCGCGACATTCGTATCAAGAACAAGGCGTTTCTGTATCATACGCACCGTTTTTCCAAGGAAATTGTTTTACCATGCTGATCGTCCTGTCGCCAGCGAAGTCGCTGGACTATGCGTCTCCGGTTACTGCCGAGCTGCACACCACTCCCGATTTCATCGATGAATCCGCCGCGCTGATCGACGTGCTGCGCCGCCACTCGCCGGCGCAAATCGCCAGCCTGATGAAGATCTCCGACCCGCTCGCCGCGCTGAACCATGAACGCTATGCCGCCTGGTCCCCGCATTTCGACACGGCCAATGCGCGCCAGGCGGTACTCGCCTTCAACGGCGATGTGTATGAAGGTCTGCAGGCGAAGTCGCTGGATGCGAAGGCAATGCGCTACCTGCAGTCGCGCCTGCGCATTCTTTCCGGGCTGTACGGACTGCTGCGTCCCCTGGACCTGATGCAGCCATACCGCCTCGAAATGGGCACGCGGCTGAAAACCGCGCGCGGCGATTCGCTGTATGCCTGGTGGGGGCGTCGCATCACCGACAGGATCGTTGAGGATGTACACGCGGTGGAAGCGGGTGCGCTGATCAATCTGGCTTCGGAGGAGTACTTCAAGGCGGTTCGGACGGAACTGCTGCCGGTGCCAGTGATTACCCCGGTTTTCGAGGAGCGCAAGAACGGCGTGTACAAGATCATTTCCTTTCACGCCAAACGCGCCCGGGGCCTGATGGCGCGCCATGCGGCCGAGCGTGGCATCGAGCATCCGGAAGACCTGAAGGCATTCAATGCCGAAGGGTATGCCTTCGATGCGGCGGCCTCAGACAGCAATCGCTGGGTGTTCAGGCGCGGCTGAAGCGCCGCGCTGCGATTACCACAATTTCCACCAGGGATTCTTATCCTTGCGACGTCCGCCGCTGGCAAGCAGATCGCTGTTGGGGAAGTTGGTCTTGAGCACCCGCTTGGCATCGTCGCGCAATTCCGGCATGCCGAGCGCGTCGTAGGAACGCACCATGATGACCAGCGCATCTTCCACCACCGGCGTCTGGCTGTAATCCTTTACGACCACCTGCGCGCGATTCGCGGCGGCGAGATAGGCGCCACGGCGGAAATAATAGTCGGCCACATGCACATCATGCTGCGCCATCGCGTTGACCAGATAAGCCAGGCGATCACGCGCATCTGCCGAATACTTGCTGTTGGGGAAGCGCTCGATCAAGGTCTTGAAGGAATCGAAGGCGTCACGCGCGGCCTTCGGGTCGCGCTCGGTCAAGTCCTGGTGCGCGATGAAATCGAAGATGCTGAGCTTGTCATTGAAATTGATCAGGCCGCGCAGGTAATACATGTAGTCGACGTTCGGATGGTTCGGATGCAGCTTGATGAAACGCTCCACCGCGGCCAGCGCCTGCGCCTGGTCGCCCTGGCGGTAATGGGCATAGGCGATTTCCATTTGCGCCTGCTGCGCATAGGTGCCGAACGGATAGCGCGACTCGAGTTTTTCGAAATACTGAATCGACTTGTCGTAGCCGCCGGCGTTCAGTTCATCCTTGGCTTCCGAATAGAGTTTCGACGCCGACCAGTCGCGGGTTTCGTCGATCGGGTCCATTTGAAGTAAACTGCAGGCCGACAAAGACAGCATGAAAGCGATCAACAGGGCCTTGAACGAGTGCTTGTACATGGGACTCACATGACGGGGAAACTGACGGATCGCAGATTATAGCCGATGGGAATTGACGTGCCGCCAGATGAAGAACTGATTTCGGAAGCCCTTGCCTTCGAGGCTGACGATGATATTGAAGAGGCGGCCGAAAGCAGCCCGATCGAATTGAAGCTTGATACCAGCGACTGCGGTTTGCGCCTGGACAAGGTGCTGACTTCGCGCCTGCCGCAATTCTCGCGCAGCCGCATACAGCAATGGATCGAGGAAGGCCATGTGCTGGTCAGTGGCAAGCCGGCCCGATCCAAGGACACCATGTATGGCGACGAGACGCTGCTGGTTAGCCCGCAGGCCGCAGCGGATGCCAACGCGTATCAGCCGGAGGCAATCGAGCTCGACGTGGTGTATGAAGACAAGGCCATTGCTGTCATCAACAAACCCGCCGGGCTCGTTGTGCATCCGGGCGCGGGCAACTGGTCCGGCACGCTGCAAAACGGATTGCTGCATCGCTATCCCGGCATCGGCGCTGTGCCGCGAGCGGGCATCGTGCATCGGCTGGACAAGGACACCAGCGGCCTGATGGTCGTGGCCAAAACCATCGAGGCGCAAACTGAGCTGGTGCGCCAGTTGCAGGCGCGCAGCGTTTCCCGCACTTATCTGGCGCTTGTATGGGGCACGCCGAATGTATCGGGCAAGGTTGATGCCGCAATCGGTCGTCATCCGCGCGAACGCATACGCATGGCGGTGCTGAACAACTTGAGTGCGAAGCCGGCGCTGACGCATTATCGACGCCTGGCAACAGGCATGATCGATGGCAAGCCGGTGAGCCTGTTGCAATGCCAGCTGGAAACCGGGCGTACCCACCAGATTCGCGTTCATATGCAGTCGCTGGGCTTTGCGCTGGTCGGCGATGCGCTGTATGGCAAGCCGCATCTCGCCGCGGTATTTCCTCGCCAGGCGCTGCATGCGTTTCGACTCGGTCTGATTCATCCGCAAACTGGCACCGAGTGCGCATGGACCGCTCCGCCGCCGCAGGATTTCGCCCAGCTGCTGCTGCGCGCAGGCATAGCGGTTCCCGAGGAGGCGGTGTGATCGATGTCATTCTTCCCGAATGGCAGGGCGCTGCGCCGACCGTAGGCGCGTTGTCGACCACGCGCGCCGGCGGCGTCAGCGTCGGCGCATATGGCGATGGGGCTGGCGGACCGGGGCTGAATCTCGGCGGCCATGTAGGCGATGACCGCGAGCATGTCGAGCGTAACCGCGTGCTGCTGCGTTCGTTGTTGCCATCGGATCCGGTATGGCTTTCCCAGGTGCATGGCGCGGAAGTCGTCGATGCGGCGAAGGTCGACGGCGTGCCTGAAGCCGATGCCAGCTTCACCAATCAGCCCGACGTCGTTTGCGCGGTGCTGACCGCGGATTGCCTGCCGGTGCTGCTCTGCGATGTGTCCGGCAAGGTCGTTGCCGCTGCGCATGGCGGCTGGCGCGGATTGGCGGCTGGCATATTGCAGAATACCGTGCGCCGCATGCGCGAAGCGGGCGCCACCGAGTTGATGGCCTGGCTTGGACCGGCGATCGGCCCTGAACAGTTTGAGGTCGGCGCTGAAGTGCGCGAAGCCTACACGGCGAAGGATGCCCGCGCGGCTACGGCTTTTCAGCGGAGGGAAGGCGGCAAGTTCCTGGCCGATATCTATGCCCTTGCGCGCCTGGCGCTAAAGGCGTCCGGGGTTGAACGCATCAGCGGTGGCGGATTCTGCACCGTTGCCGAGCAAGACCGCTTCTATTCCTATCGCCGCGACCGCGTCACCGGCCGCATGGCTACGCTGATCTGGATACCGGGCGAAGCGTAAGAGGCTTTCTTCTGCCGCATGGATTTCCTGATTCCCAAACTTCACGTACCTGGTCGCGCATTCTGACCTGGATCTTCCTTGGACTGCGTCAAAGCAAGGCGCTGCTCGGCTTCCCGGGCGGCGCGCCTGCGCTTGCGCTGCCCTGAGCCGCTGAGGTATAAGAGAACCGCCACCGGCACCACTCCATAGAACACGAACGTCATGACGCCGGCCACTGCGGTGTCTTCCGCGACCGACATCATGAGCACTACATAAATCCAGCCGATGGCGACAATGAGCATGGTATTCCCGCATGCGTCGATGAGTTAAAGCCATAAACCATACGCGAAAAACGAGGGTCAAGCATGAAGACGCAGACGATGCAGGATGCAGGCACGGCATGGCTGGCGAAGATGGCCGATCCGAATGCCTGGCAGGACTTGCTGAAGCAACCGAACATCACGCAGTTTTCGCAGTTCGCCAATGGCGCCATGATGCCGCCACCGCTATCGCAGGACCTGGCGATGCTGATCGAGCCGGATACGCTGACCAAGCTGCAGGCCGATTATGTGAAGCAGTTCGGCGAACTGTGGCAGACCATGGCTTCCGCGAAGCCGCCGGAAATCCGCGACAAGCGTTTCAACGGCGAAGCCTGGCAAGCCAATTCGCTGTACGCCTTCAACGCCGCTGCCTACCTGCTCAACGCGCGTTTCCTGATGGCCATGGTCGACTCGGTCAAGGCCACCGGAAAGATCCGGCAGAAGATACGCTTCGCGGTGCAGCAGGCTATCGATGCGATGTCGCCGTCGAATTTCCTCGTCACCAATCCTGAAGCGCAGAAGAAGCTCATTGAAACCAGGGGCGAAAGCCTGGTGCACGGCATTGCGCTGATGCTGGCCGACATGCAGAAGGGTCGCATTTCGCAGTCGGATGAAACCGCCTTCGAGGTCGGCGTGAATGTTGCGACCACCGAAGGCGCCGTGGTGTTCGAGAACGAGCTGTTCCAGCTGATCCAGTACAAGCCGCTGACAAAGACCGTCTACAAGCGGCCGCTGCTAATGGTGCCGCCATGCATCAACAAGTACTACATCATGGACCTGCAGCCCGCGAATTCGCTGGTGCGCTATGCAGTGGAGCAGGGCCACACGGTGTTCCTGATGAGCTGGGTCAATCCCGGTCCCGAATTGGGTAATGCAGGCTGGGACGATTACATCGAAAAGGGACCGATCCGGGCGCTGGAAGTTGCGCGCGCCATCACCGGGCAGGATCAGGTCAACGCGCTCGGCTTCTGCGTGGGCGGCACCATCATCTCGACCGCGCTGTCAGTGCTCAAGGCGCGCGGCGAAAATCCGGTGGCCAGCCTGACCCTGCTGACCACCTTGCTCGACTATTCCGATCCAGGCGTGCTCGAGGTGTATATCGATGAAGCACAGGTCGCGCGGCGTGAGGCGTCGATCGGCAAGGATGGTCTGATGCCGGGCCGGGATTTCACCGCGGCATTTTCAAGCCTGCGGCCGAATGACCTGGTGTGGAACTATGTCGAGCAGGGCTATCTGAAGGGCATCAAGCCGCCCGCATTCGACCTGCTGTACTGGAACGCCGACGCAACCAATCTGCCAGGGCCAATGTTCTGCTACTACCTGCGCAACATGTATCTCGAGAACAACCTGCGCGAACCGGGCAAGCTTACCGTGGCCGGACAAAAGGTCGATCTTGGTCGCATCGATGTACCGGCCTTCATCTATGGCTCCAGGGAAGATCACATCGTGCCCTGGACCGCCGCCTATGCCAGTGTGAATCTGATCAATCCCGGCAAGCCGGAAAACAACCGCTTCGTGCTCGGTGCGTCCGGTCATATAGCCGGCGTGATCAATCCGGCGTCGAAGAACAAGCGCAGTTACTGGGTGGCGCCGCAGGGCGCAGGTGATGCGCAGGCCTGGAAGGCTTCGGCGGAAGAAAGGCCGGGAAGCTGGTGGGTTGAATGGGCGCGATTCCTGGCCGAAAACGGCGGCGGTGAAACGAGCGCGCCGCGCAAGTACGGCAATGCGAAGTACGCGCCCACCGAGCCGGCGCCGGGACGCTATGTCAAGGCGAAGGCAGCCTGATGGCAGTGGGCTGAAAACACTGGACGCGGGCCCGGGAAGACGGTATAAACCTTTGATTTTCCGGGCCGACAGGGTCTCCATTCGATAGCGGGCGGCCAATGTCCGCAAGCGGCATACAGCGAGAGAAAGAGCGTATCAAAGTGGCTTATTCAATGAACAGCGCCAAGAAGACGGCGGAACGCCTGATCAAGAAATACCCGAACCGCCGTCTCTACGACACTCAGACCAGTTCCTATATCACGCTCGCCGATGTGAAGCAGCTGGTGCTCAACAACGAAGAGTTCACCGTTGTCGATGCCAAGACCGAGGAAGACTTAACGCGCAGCATCCTGCTGCAGATCATCCTGGAAGAAGAATCCAATGGCGTGCCGATGTTTTCGAGCGGCGCGCTGTCGCAGATCATCCGCTACTACGGCCACGCGATGCAGGGCATGATGGGCTCCTACCTGGAGAAGAATATCCAGGCTTTCATCGATATCCAGAACAAGCTGACCGAGAACTCGAAGGGCCTTTACGAAGGCAAACCGTTCAGCCCGGAAATGTGGACCCAGTTCATGAGCGTACAGGGGCCGATCATGCAGGGCATGATGAGCAACTACATCGAACAGAGCAAGATGCTGTTCATCCAGATGCAGGAGCAGATGCAGAACCAGACCAAGTCCATGTTCGGCACTTTCCCCTTCGGCACGACAGGCGCTAACGAGAACAAGGACAAATAGCGGTCGGCGCAGCGAACATGGGCTTGCGGGTACAATAGCGGACTCTTTTTCACCCGCTTCCCGCATACTCCCCCATGGCCATTGTTTCCTCGCCAACCCCGAAGGTTGGCTTCGTTTCCCTCGGTTGTCCCAAGGCGCTGGTCGATTCCGAGCAGATCCTCACGCAATTGCGCGCAGAAGGGTACGAGACCGCCAAATCCTATGATGGCGCGGACCTCGTGATCGTCAATACCTGCGGCTTCATCGATGCCGCCGTGCAGGAGTCGCTGGATGCCATCGGCGAGGCACTGAACGAGAACGGCAAGGTCATCGTCACCGGCTGCCTGGGCGTGAAGAAGGATGCCGGCGGCGAAGACATCGTGACCAAGGCGCATCCGAAAGTGCTGGCCGTAACTGGTCCGCATGCGCTTGGCGAAGTGATGGACGCGGTGCATCTGCATCTGCCCAAGCCGCATGAGCCCTTCATCGACCTGGTGCCGGCACAGGGCATCAAGCTCACACCCAAGCATTACGCCTACCTGAAGATTTCCGAAGGCTGCAATCACCGCTGCAGCTTCTGCATCATTCCGTCGATGCGCGGCGACCTGGTGTCGCGCCCGGTTGCCGAGGTGATGCTCGAAGCGGAAAACCTGTTCAAGTCGGGCGTGAAGGAATTGCTGGTGATCTCGCAGGACACCAGCGCCTATGGCGTCGATGTCAAATTCCGTACTGGCTTCTGGAACGGCAAGCCGATCAAGACGCACATGACGCAACTCGTGGAAGCGCTCGGCGAACTGGCGAAGTCGTATGGCGCCTGGGTGCGGCTGCACTACGTCTATCCGTATCCGCATGTGGATGCGGTGATTCCGCTGATGAATGGCGGACATGTATTGCCTTACCTGGACGTGCCGCTGCAGCATGCGCATCCGGATGTGTTGAAGCGCATGAAGCGGCCCGCCAACGGCGAGAAGAATATCGAGCGCATCCGCGCATGGCGCGAACTCTGTCCCGAAATTACGATTCGCTCTACGTTCATTGCCGGCTTCCCCGGCGAGACGGAAGAGGAATTTCAGTATCTGCTCGACTTCCTGGAAGAGGCGCAGATCGACAGGCTCGGTTGCTTCGCCTATTCGCCGGTCGAAGGCGCCACCGCCAATGCATTGGCCAACCCGGTTCCCGAGGAAGTGCGCGAGGAGCGTCGCGGCCGCGTGATGCAGCTGCAGGAGCGCATTTCGCGCGAACGCCTGCAGCGGAAGATAGGCAAGACCCTCCGCGTGCTGATCGATGAAGTTGATCGCGCCGGCAACGGCACGGGCCGCTCGGCCGCGGATGCGCCCGAGATCGATGGCGTGGTGCATGTGAAGGCGCCGTATGAGCCGCATCTGAAGCTGAAGGTCGGTGAGTTTGCCGATGTCAGCATTACCGCTGCTGATGCGCATGACCTATGGGGCAAGGCATGATGCGGCGCTTGCGCGGCATCGTTTTTGTCTTGGCGCTCGGCGTCGTTACGCCCGCGGTATTCGCGTCCGATGCCGCCAACGGCATCTTCTCGCATCCGGTAGTGCTGCGCGGCACGCTTGGCGATGCGCAGATACAGATGCGCCTGCAGCCGAAGTCCGATCCGGACGAAGGCCTGGAAGGTGAGTATTTCGCCTTTGGTCGCAGCGGCCGGATCGTGCTGGCTGGTGAAACCGAGGACGATGTGCTGCTGATGGAGGAGTCGGAAAACGGCGTCGATGTTTCCGGACAATGGCAGGGCAGCCAGCATGGCGATACTGTAACCGGCACCTGGACTTCGGGCGATGGCAAGCTCAGCAAACCCTTCAGCCTCAAGGCGGTCGAGTCGATCGCGATGAAACCGGCACATTGACCAGGAGCGCAGATGGAGCAACGCGACAAGTCCCTGCAGACCGCGCTGATACACAGCGACTACACCGCGCCGGCCGGCTTCGAAGCGTTTCCGACCGCGATCCATCATGCTTCTACCGTGCTGTTCGAGAACGTAGCCGCGCTGCGCTCGCGCAACTGGCAGGACAAGAGTGGCTACACCTATGGCCTGCATGGCACGCCGACGACCTTCACGCTCGAAGCGCGTCTGGCCGAAATCGAAGGCGGCCATCACTGCGTGCTGGCGCCGAGCGGCCTGGCCGCGATCGCGATGGTCGATCTGGCCCTGCTGTCGTCCGGCGACGATGTGCTGCTGCCGGATAACGTCTATAACCCGAGCCGTGAACTCGGCAACTGGCTGTCGCAAGCCTTTGGCATTTCGGTGCGCTATTACGACCCGCTGATCGGGGAACGCATTGCCGCTCTCATTCAGCCGAACACCCGCCTGATCTGGACTGAAGCGCCGGGCTCCGTGTCGATGGAGGTGCCCGACATCCCGGCAATCTGCCATGCGGCGCATGCGGCCGGCGTGCTGGTTGCGATCGACAATACCTGGTCTGCCGGCATTGCTTTCACTGCGTTCGATCATGGCTGCGACATCTCGATGCAGGCGCTGACAAAGTACCAATCCGGCGGATCGGATGTGTTGATGGGCGCGGTGATCACCCGCGACCGTGAACTGCATCGCAGGCTCGAGGCCGCGCATATGCGGCTCGGATACGGGGTTGGTGCTGACGATGCTTATCTGGTGCTGCGTGGCCTGCCAACACTGAAACTGCGCTTCGAAGCGCATGACCGGCATGCGCTACAAGTGGCGGCCTGGCTGAAGACCCGGCCGGAAGTGGCCGCGGTACTGCATCCGGGCTTTGAGGATTGCCCGGGCCATGCGCTGTGGCGGCGGGATTTCAGCGGGGCCGGCGGCCTGTTCTCCATCGTGTTCAATGCGTGCTACAGCGAAGAGCAGGTTGACCGCTTCATCGACAGCCTGGAGCTGTTCGGCATCGGCTATAGCTGGGGTGGCAGTGCCAGCCTCGCCGTGCCGTACCGGATGACAGGTCTACGCAGAAACTGGCCGCACCGTGGGCAACTGGTGCGTTTTTACATCGGACTCGAAGACCCGGTGGATCTGCTTGCCGATATCGAGCGCGCCCTGGAGCAGCTTGCCTGAACGGAAAGTGAAGGCGTCCGAATCTTGCGAGACGACGGCGTAGCGGCGTAGGATGGGCGCCGCCCACGCGCCTGCTCGATCTCAGGCGGATCCCCCGGAGCCGGTAACCCAAGTGTGATGCTCGACGTTAGATGAAGCGCGCCGCGCAGTCTGCATTCATCAGGGTAAAGAGGCCGCCTAGTAATTTTTACTTCGCCCCGCGCATGAGCTCGCTGCGCAGCAGTTCCTCAAATTCCACCGCTGGCAATGGCTTGCTGAAGTAGTAGCCCTGAATCTGATCGCAGCCAAGCCCTCGCAGGAAATCAAGTTGTTCCACCGCTTCCACGCCTTCGGCCACGACGGCGGCGCGCAGGCTCTTGCCCATGGCAATGATTGCGGTGGCAATCGCTTCATCGACCCGATCCCCAGGCACGTCGTTGATGAAAGAGCGGTCCATCTTGATGATGTCTACCGGCAGGTTCTTCAACTGCGACAGTGATGAATAACCGATGCCGAAATCATCGATGGCGATACGCACGCCGAGAGTCTTCAATCCGATAAGGATGGCGCGCGACTCTGCGGCGCAGCCCATCATCATGCTTTCCGTGATTTCCAGTTCCAGCAGCGTTGGATCCATGCCGGTTTCCGTCAACACTTCGCGCACATCGTCGAGCAGAGCGGCCTCGATGAAGGGTCCGGCAGAAAGATTGACTGCCACATGTCCAGGCACGAGTCCCACAGCTTGCCAGCGCTGCATCTGGCTACACGCGGTATGCAACACCCACCGTGTCAGTGGAACAATCAGACCGGTTTCCTCAGCCAGCGGAATAAAGCGCTCGGGCAACATCAATCCCTGCTCGGGATGGCGCCAGCGCAGCAACGCTTCACAGCCGCTGACGCGATGACTGCGTGCATCCACCTTGGCCTGATAGTGCAATTCGAGCTCGCCGCGCTGTGCCGCATGGCGCAGGCTGCTTTCCAGCGCTGCAGAGGCCACGGTGCGGGTTGCGGCGGCAGGAGCATGACGCCGCAAGCGTTCGCGCCCGGCGGTCTTGGCATCACGCAATGCCCCCATCGCTTGCCGCAACAGTTCGCCGCAGTCACTGGCATCTTCGGGGAAAACGCTTAAGCCTATGCGAGCGCTCAGCTGAACCAGCGTTCCGGCGATCGTGCATTCCTGGCGCAGCGCATCCAGCAGCGCGCGAGCCCTGACCATGGGCTGCGGCGTTTTCGCGTCGTCGAGCAAGGCGGCAAATTCATTACCTCCGGTACGCGCAAGCAATACTCCGGGCGGCAGCGATGCCTGCATCCGCTGTGCCGTCAGGCGAAGCAGTTGATCACCGGCGACATGGCCGAGTGCTTCGTTCCAGGTGCGGAAGCGGTCGATGTCCAGCACGGCGAGTGCGACACGCTCGCCCCCTTGCTGCGCGAGATTCAAGGCTTCATTCAGTCGCCGTAAAAAGGCATCACGATTCAGCAGGCCGGTCAGTGGATCATGTTCGGCATGGAACTGTGCCTGACCTGCTTCTCGGCGCAGAGACAGCTCTCTGCGCCGGCCAATGAAGCATTCCTGAAACATGGTGTGCAACTGCTTGTATATCGCCTGCGCGTGGCAGCGATGCAGCATGCCGTGTGAGTCGATGGCACCGTGAGACAGGCGTCGTGCCGGTTCCATGCCATTCGCGCCGCTGTCGGCGCGCCTCTTGCCGCGAAAATCGAAGACCATCTGTTTGGCTTCCCGGTGACGCGCATCACCGAGGTGAAAAACCTACCCAAGGGAAAGGTAGGCTAAGGATGCGCGCGAATTAGTTGCAAAAATGTTATTTATTCTAAATGCAACAGCCACAGGGCGGGCAAATGATGTTCTTCTCGCTTAACAATTTCACATTGGCATCGGCCGGTTGTCATTCAGGGCGAAAAAGCCCTTGAGCAAGCGATAAGCTTTCCAGAGCCAGGCAAGGCCGAGAATGATCAGTCCAAGCGGCAAAAGCACGACGGTAGCGCACAGCGCACCGCCGATCACGGCCCAGACCAGGTACCACCAGAACGAGCGTATCTGCCAGCTGTGGTGGCTATAGACAAAGGTGCCGGCGGTGTCAGGTCGCTTCAGGTAACTGATGATCAGCGGTATCCACGAGAATGCGCCGAGGGAGAACACCAGGCTCGCGGCGTGGAAAAGGTAAAGCCACCAGGCGAGGTCTTTGCGCGATTGCAGATAGTCGTCGAATACCAGTTCCTGAGCCATGACGGTTTTCCTTTCCGCGGAAACGTTCAGCACTATTGCTCGAACAGGGCCAAGATGCCGTCCAGACCGGAGAAATTCAAGGCGACGTCGGCCTGAGCCCGCACAATGGGCTTGGCGCGATAGGCAACCGAAAGGCCGGCGACGGCCATCATTTTCAGATCGTTCGCCCCGTCGCCCATAACAATGGCGCGGGAGGTCGGCATATCGAGTTCTGAACAGACCCGCTCGACGGTGCGGCGTTTTTCCTCAGCATCGACGATGTCGCCGATGACCCGGCCAGTGAGCTTGCCATCGACAATCTCGAGCCGGTTCGAATGGCTGTAGTCCAGGCCCAGCCGTTCACGGACACGGTCGGTAAAGAACGTAAAGCCGCCCGACACCAGCAGGGTTTTCCAGCCAACCGCGCGTGCCGTGGCAAGCATGGTTTCCAGGCCGGGCGACAAGTGCAGGCGCTCGTCATAGACCCGCTGCAGCGCGCCAGCGTCGAGCCCTTCCAGAAGAGCAACTCGCCGCGTCAGGCTTTCACGGAATTCGATTTCGCCACGCATCGCCGCTTCGGTGATCTGCGCGACCTGCGGCTTCAAGCCCTGCATGTCGGCGATCTCGTCGATGCATTCGATCGTGATCGCGGTGGAATCCATGTCCATGGCGACCAGGCCGAAGTCCGACATCCGCATGCCGGCGCGGATGAAGGTGGCGTCGACGCCGGCTTTCAGGCTGGCCGCTTCCACGGCTTCCTTCGATCCCGGATCAACTTCGACGCAGCGCCACGCGTGCGCATGAATCGCTTCGATGCGCATGGCGTGCGCTTTTGCTGCGATGTTCTCGATGGCGGAGCGCTCCGCGGTGCGGCTTTGCAGAATCAGGTTCATTGGTCGGTTGGGAAGATGGAAGTGTCAGGCGGCCAGCGAGCGCAGCGTGGACTTGAGCTGCTGTACGCGGGCAGGAAGATCCGGCATGTTCGCGGTGATGCGCAGCTTGTCCTGGCCGTTGAGCCGAATATGCCGGTTCTTTTGCACAAGCTCGATAATGCGCATCGCATCAATGGGCGGATCCGGCTGGAATTGCAGCAGCGCCGATTCCGCATGCGCATCAATCTTGACGATGCCCAGCGGCTTGGCAGTGATGCGAAGCCGGTGCGTTTCGATCAATGCGCGCGCCGGGTCGGGCAGCTTGCCGAAGCGGTCGATCAGCTCTTCCTGCAGATGGTCGATGTCTTCCTGCGTCTCGCAATTGGCAAAGCGCTTGTACAGAGACAGCCGCTCATGCACATCGCCGCAGAACTCGTTGGGCAGCAGCGCCGGCACATGAAGATTGATCTCGGTGGTGGAAGACAGCGGGGCGGCAAGATCTGGCTCCTTGCCATTCTTCAGCGCGCGCACTGCTTCATTGAGCATGTCGGAATACATCTGGAAGCCAACTTCCTGCATTTCGCCGGACTGGCTCTCGCCGAGCACTTCACCGGCACCGCGTATCTCGAGGTCATGCATGGCCAGATAAAAGCCGCTGCCGAGTTCTTCCATCTGCTGGATCGCATCCAGCCGGCGCTGCGCCTGCTTCGATAGCGACTGCACATCGGAAACCAGCAGATAGGCATAGGCCTGGTGATGCGAGCGTCCGACACGTCCACGCAGCTGATGCAGCTGCGCCAGGCCGAACTTGTCGGCGCGATGCATCACGATGGTATTGGCGGTCGGCACATCGATGCCGGTCTCGATGATGGTGGTGCACAAGAGGATGTTGAAGCGTTGCGACACAAAGTCGCGCATGACCTTTTCCAGGTCGCGCTCATGCATCTGTCCATGCGCCACGGCAATGCGCGCCTCGGGCATCAGCGCTTCCAGCATGGCCTTGCGGTTCTCTATGGTTTCCACTTCGTTGTGCAGGAAATAGACCTGGCCGCCGCGCTTCAATTCCCTCAGGCAGGCTTCGCGAATTACCGATTCCGATTCGCTACGTACGAAAGTCTTGATCGCGAGACGCTTCTGCGGCGCGGTGGCGATGACGGAAAAGTCGCGCAAGCCTTCCAACGCCATGCCCAGCGTGCGTGGAATCGGCGTGGCGGTCAGCGTGAGCACATCGACCTCGGCGCGCAGCGCCTTCAGCGCTTCCTTCTGGCGCACGCCAAAGCGATGCTCCTCGTCGATGATCACCAGACCAAGGCGCGAGAACTTCACGTCGCCCGACAACAGCTTGTGCGTGCCGATCACGACATCGATGGTGCCATCGGCCATGCCCTTGATCGCTTGCGACACTTCCTTTGCGCTGCGAAAGCGCGACAGCTCGGCAATTCTGACCGGCCAGTCGGCGAAGCGGTCGGCGAAGGTCTGCGCATGCTGTTCGGCCAGCAGTGTCGTCGGCGCCAGAATCGCGACCTGCTTGCCGCCCATGACGGCAACGAAGGCGGCGCGTAGCGCGACCTCGGTCTTGCCGAAGCCGACGTCGCCGCAGATCAACCTGTCCATCGGTCGGCCGCTGGTCATGTCATTGATGACCGCATTGATCGCAGCCGCCTGGTCCGGCGTTTCATCGAAGCCGAAGCTCTCAGCAAAAGCCTCATAGTCGTTGAAGGAATACTGGAATGCATGACCCTGGCGCGCTGCACGGCGGGCGTACAGGTTCAGCAGTTCGGCCGCGGTGTCGCGCACCTGTTGGGCCGCGCGGCGCTTGGCCTTTTCCCATTGGCCCGAACCGAGGGTGTGCAGCGGCGCGTCCTCCGGCGAGGCGCCGGAGTAGCGTGAGATCACATGCAGCTGCGATACCGGCACATACAGCTTGGTGTCCTTTGCATATTCAAGATGCAGAAACTCCATCTCGCCTTCGCCGAGGTCCATCGTGATCAGGCCCATGTAGCGGCCGATACCGTGATTCACATGGACGACTGGGTCGCCGATCTTTAGCTCGGACAGGTCGCGCACCATCGCATCGACCTGGGTCGCGGTCTCCTGGCGTTTCTTGCCAGCGCGTCGGCCACTGCCGGCATACAGCTCGTTTTCGGTAATGAAAGCCAGGCAACCAGCTTCCTGCGTCAATTCGAAGCCGGCATACAGTGGCGACACGCCCAACATCACTGGTGCGGACGCGGTAAGGAAATCCTGGTAGCCCTCGCACAACGCCAGCGGCAGGCCGTATTCAGTGAAATAGGCCTGCAAGGTTTCCCTGCGACCGCTGGAATCGGCGCAGATCATGACGCGGCAGCCGGTCCTTTGCAGATAGGCGCGCAGTGTTGCAATCGGGTCCTCGCGCCGGCGATTGACCGCGATATCCGGCAGCGATGACGACATTTCCGAAGGCGCATCTCCAGCCTGCAAGGCAAGGCGGGCATGCGGCTTGGCCGCAGTAAAGAATTCCTCGCCGCTCAGGAACAGTTCCGCAGGCTCGAGCAAGGGCCGCTCTCGATCATGCTTCAGGAAATTGTGGCGCGACTTGGTGTCGTTCCAGAAGCGCTGAACCGCGCCATCGATGTCGCCAATCATCGCGATCGCGGCGTCATCGGGCAGATACGAGAACAGCGTCGCGGTCTCTTCGAAAAACAGCGGTAGGTAATATTCGATTCCTGCGGAAGCGATGCCGTTGCCGATGTCCTTGTAAATCGGCGAGCGTGACGGATCGCCTTCGAAGCGCTCACGCCAGCGGCCACGGAACGCAGTGCGCGCGGCGTCATCCATCGGAAATTCACGACCCGGCAGCAGGCGCACTTCGCGCACCGGGTAGAGCGAGCGCTGGGTATCCGCATCGAAGGTGCGTATGGTCTCGATGGTGTCGCCGAACAGGTCGATGCGATAGGGCAGGGCCGCGCCCATCGGAAACAGATCGATGAGCCCGCCCCGCACCGAATATTCGCCCGGGGACATCACCTGCGTCACATGGGTGTAGCCGGCCAGCGTAAGTTGCGCCCGGAGCTTTGCCTCATCGAGCGCTTCGCCTTGCTTGAAGAAGAAGGTGTAAGCGGCAAGAAAGGACGGCGGCGCCATGCGGTACAAGGCCGTGGTTGCCGGGACGATGAGCACATCGCAATGACCATTGCGCACTTCATGCAGCGTGGCGAGCCTTTCCGACACCAGGTCTTGGTGTGGCGAGAAGGCATCGTAGGGCAGGGTTTCCCAATCGGGCAGAAGATGGCAGCGCAGCGCAGGCTGATCTTCGTTGCCGAACCAGGGAATTTCAGCAAGCAGGCGCTGCGCATCGCTGGCGTTGGCCACCACAATGGCAAGCATCTTGTCCTGCTTCTTCAATTGCCCCGCGACGCGGGCGAGCACATAGGCATCGGCAGAGCCGTGAACCGCGGGCATGGAAAAGCGTGTGCCCTGTTTGGGGAGAAATGTGTTCAGGTCGAATGACATCGGGAAGTGGCGACTCGCATGCCGAAAGAAGGGCGCGGCTGGCGGCTGAATTGACATCAAAAATGCAAGGTGCGATTATAGCCGAACCCTCCCGCCGGCGATGTTTGCCCGGCATCATCTCCGCCACTCATGATTCCTCCGCGTTATTTTGCCTTGATCCCTGCTGCCGGCATCGGCGCGCGGATGGGCGGCGCCATGCCCAAGCAATACGGGCATGTGGCCGGCAAGCCCATGCTGCGGCATGTGCTTGATACCTTTGCCGCTTGCCCAGCGATTACCCATACCTTTGCCATCGTCAGCGGCGCCGATCCCCATGTCGATGACATGATGGGCTGCGGACCTTCGCTTGCGGGTCGCGTCACCATCGTGCGTGATGGCGGCGCGTCGCGTCGTGAGACCGTATTGAACGGCTTGCTCGCGATGCGGCCTCAGATCGCTGACGACGAATGGGTGCTGGTACACGATGCGGCCCGGCCAGGCCTTACCGTTGCGATGATAGACAGACTGCTGGCCGAGTTGAGTGAAGACCCCGTTGGCGGCCTGTTCGCAATGCCGGTGGTCGATACGCTCAAGCGTGTCGATGACGAACGACGGGCGCAGGAAACGGTGCCGCGTGATGGATTGTGGGCGGCGCAAACACCGCAGATGTTTCGCTACGGCCTGCTGCGCAAGGCCTTGGAACAGGCTGCCGACGTCACTGATGAAGCCAGCGCAATCGAAGCCCTGGGCCTTGCGCCGCGCATGGTCGCCGGCAGCGCGCGCAACATCAAGATCACCCATCCGAGCGATCTGCCGCTCGCCGAGCTATATCTGAAAGGCCTGCATGACTGAGCTTCCTCCGTTTCGCATCGGGCAAGGCTATGACTGCCATGCGCTGGTGCCAGGCCGCAAGCTGATCATCGGTGGCGTTGAGATTCTCCATGTCACCGGCTTGCTCGGGCATTCCGATGCCGATGTATTGCTGCATGCCGTCACGGATGCACTGTTCGGGGCTGCCGCGCTTGGCGACATCGGCCGCCATTTCCCTGACACCGCGAAGGAATTCAAGGGCGCTGATTCACGTGTTTTGCTGCGCGAGGCTGCTGCGCGGGTGCGAGAGGCGGGTTATCTGATTGCGAACATCGATGCCACTATCATCGCGCAAGCGCCAAAGATGGCGCCGCACATCCCATCCATGATCGCTAATGTCGCCGCCGATCTCGGACTCGCACCCACTCAGGTGAATATCAAGGCGAAAACCAATGAACGCCTTGGCTATCTCGGACGCGAGGAAGGCATCGCTGCGGAAGCGGTCACGCTGCTGTACCGGCGCTGAATCCGTGCTTCACGGTGGCCAGCGGCGGAAAGAAAATGCGGATAATCAAGCCGCCGCCTTCCCGATTGCTCAGCGACAGCGTGGCCCCATGGCGCTGCACGACGCGCTTGACGATCGCAAGTCCGAGCCCGGCGCCATTGGCCTGGCTGCGCGCACTGTCGCGGCGGGTAAAGGGGCGTAACAGGTAATCCATTTCACTTTCCGGCACGCCGCTGCCGTGGTCGCCGACTTCGAGCATGGCTCGGTCGCCTTCGCGTCGGCAACGGATATGAATCTGGGCTTGATCGCTGCCCGGAGTCTTGCCGTAACGCCGCGCGTTTTCAACCAGGTTGTTGATCAGCCTGCGCAGATCGATCGGATTGCCAAGCACTTCGATTTCAGCGGCAATGTCATTCGTGATTTCCACGTCCGGCAGACGCGCTGTCTCGCGCGAAACGTCGACTACCATCCCGCTCAGGTCCACCGCCACAAAGCGTTCGCTGTTTGCCGGTTTCGCGTAGTCGAGGAATTGACCAATGATCGCGTCCATCTGTGCGAGGTCGGATTGCATCCCACTACGCGCCTCCGGAGGCAGATCAGCCATTTCCACCTCGAGCAGCATGCGCGAAATCGGCGTGCGCAAGTCGTGCGAAATGCCTGCAAGGATCAGTGCGCGGTCGGATTCGACACGTTTCAGGTCGAGCACCATCTGGTTGAAGCTGCTGTTTGCTTCTCGTATCTCGGTCGGACCGCGTTCGGGCAGCGGATCGGGCTGCTGTCCGCGGCCGATCGCGCGCGTGGCTTGCGTCAGTCGTGCAAGCGGCAGATTGATCAGGCGACTGATCAGCGCGGCGACCAGCAGCGATAGCAGAAGTGTCGCCGCTACCCAGCCCAGCCACTGTATGCCGGAAGTGCGCTCGACGCGTTCGCGGTCCAGCGTGAGCCAGTAGTCGTCGTCGTCGATGGTGAAGCTGATCCAGAATCCAGGAATATCATTCACGGTGCCGGCAAAACGGGTTTCGATGCCGAGGCGCGAGCGCAGCGCCTCCTGGACCAAAGGCATCAGGGTGCTGTCTTCGGGCGGCGTGATCTTGTCTGTGGACTCGCGTGGATAAACACGAATGCCTTCGTTGCTCGCAAGGTCGAAGAGCAGCTCACGCCGCTGACCTGGTGCCGAATGAAGTAGAGCAGAACGTGTAATCGTCACAATCGATGCGATTTGAGCGGCAATCTGTTCAGCGCGTGGCGTGCGTTCGACAATACGAAAACTTTCAACCCATACCGCCATGCTCGCCGCAATCAGACAGGCGAGTATGAAGAAGGTGCGCCAGTAAAGGCCGCTGCGGAGCCAGGCGAAACGCCCGGAAATCGGAAGCATGCGTGTCAGGATGTCAGTGCTCAGCGCGGCTGACCTTCAGGAATGAACACGTAGCCAAGGCCCCACACAGTCTGGATATACAGAGGGTTCGAGGGATCAGGTTCGATCAGTTTGCGCAAGCGCGAAATTTGCACGTCAAGACTGCGATCGAAAACCTCGTATTCCCTCCCTCTCGCCATTTCCATCAGCTTTTCTCGGGACAGCGGCTGCCGCGCATGACGTGCGAATACCTTTAATACCGAAAACTCACCAGTGGTCAGGGGCACGTTCTGGCCGTTTTTCTTCAGCGTACGTGTACCAAGATCGAGAATGAAATCACCGAAGCTGAATGTTTGTGGTGTTTCGGACGGCGCTCCAGGCGCCTCCTCCGGGCCACGTCGTCTTAACACCGCGCTGATACGGGCGACCAGTTCGCGTGGATTGAAAGGTTTTGGAAGGTAATCGTCCGCACCCATTTCCAAACCGACGATACGGTCGACATCCTCCCCTTTGGCGGTAAGCATGATGATCGGTGTCTGATCGCCCGCACCGCGCAGCCTTCGGCAAATCGACAAGCCATCTTCACCAGGAAGCATCAGGTCCAAAACCAGCATGTCGTATCGCTCACGCAACCAGAGCTTGTTCATTGCTTGCGCATTTTCTGCAGTGACGACCTGGAAGCCCTGTTCCGTCAGATAGCGCCGTAGCAGGTCGCGGAGCCGGATATCGTCATCTACTACAAGTATCTTGGCCTGTTGGGCAGGCGCTTTGCCGGGGGAGTTTGTCGTATTCATTTTGCTATGGTAACGTCTGTCGCTTTCATCAGTCGGCCAGCACTGCAAGGCATTACAAAGTGTTACATACTTTACGGGATTCGGCTTCGGGCTCTGGGTTGGTCGTCATACACTAGCTTTATCCGTGCTCTCGCGGCCATCGCTTATTCGGAAAGAAAGGCTCATGAAACAACTGCTGGATACGCTCGTTCTCGTCTTGGCGCTATTCGCAGGAGATATGAGTGTTCATGCGCAGAACGATCGTGTCCCTGAGCCGCGTAGACCGGCTACGGTCGAGAATGGTCGCTTTGAAAGCGATGCGCGAAACTCTCGTGCCGAGAGCAGTCAGGCACCAGATCAACGGGGCGCTTCAGCGTCAAATGAGCGGCAAGGTCGACTGACTCCGGAAGAGCGTCAGACTCTTAGGCGGCAGATTGATGAAGCAGGGCACGATCTCTACAAACGCAAGCATTGAAATGTGGTTAATAGTTGCCTCAAAGATTACCTGTAGGGCAGGGCGGTCGCTGTATTTCCACTTGGCTCGGAATGATGATACAATTGCTGCTTCGCGGCTGTAGCTCAGCTGGATAGAGTACTTGGCTACGAACCAAGGGGTCGTGGGTTCGATTCCTGCCAGCCGCACCATACATCATGAAGGGTTAGATCGAAAGATCTAACCCTTTTTGGTTTCTAGATATGCGCGGCGCGTGCGACTTTCTAAGTCGTGCAGAAATCAGTTGTCAGGGTGTAGAGCGTGCCAAAACTTCTTGGACGTTACGTGCGTCGATATTTCTTTCGACCGCGCTGGCTTTATGAAAGGCTGGCGCATTTGCCGCTGGCGGTGGATGGTCAGTCATCATCCAGATGCCCAGAAGCAAACTCATAACGATGATGATGAAATCGATCTTCAAGGCACGCATTTTCTTGGCCTGTCGATGGACGTCGAAATCGTACTTGTTCAAGCTCATCTTTGTCCCCGGATAACTGACGGCGACGAATTACTGGCGTGTTTTAGATGTGTTCAGCGGTACGCAAAAATGCTAACCGAGAAAGAAGTAGGCCACACTTGTCCAGAACGCACCGAGACCGCCTACCCATAAAAGTATCGGGACATTCAACGAATATTTTGTACGCGCTCTATTGATTTGCGAAATGTTTCCAAATTTCACGAGCCTCTCCCGATTAGTACGGTATAGCTTGGAGTGCATCTTCATCCATAGATGTTCGACCTCAGGAGGCAACACTTGGTTCACTAGGCGCCGCAGCGAGCGTGACTGACAAGCCGGAAGCGGACCATAATCAGTAGGGCAGTCGCATCAACTCGGGATGGGTTCCTACTCGATACTTGGCAGAGCTATCACTCGTGAATGCACGGTTCTGAATGGGGTGTAGGCGTCCCCCGAATATCCAAACGCCATCTTCAAAATTTTTCGGGTTCTCCCGAAAATGAGGTTGGGAAAGCTTACGGTTCACCTCATATTTTCCTACATCATCACAAGAGTCTGTCCTATGCCCCGAGGTAATGCGGAGCGATATGATCTTTTCACACTAGTTGCACAAGAATCTTGTGTAGAGAATTGGAGGCTCTTATGCCGCTGCAAATGGCTTTTGGAATTACTGCTGACGATGTCCGCATCGTCCTTGAAAAACATAACGACAAACTGGTCGATCCAAACGGACGGTCAATCGAAACGTTGGCAACGGTTATTTATCACGGGTTGAATGAAGATGAAATGGATGATGTAGCACTGGCCGCCATGGATTCTTTTATTGACGGAAAGCCTGAGTCGGAAGGTGCGCATCGTGCACTGCGACGACTTCTGGTGCGCAGGGGGGTGCTTGACATGTCGCGTCGTGCGCAGCTTCCCGAACGGGCGAAGCACCAGAAGCAGATTGCTGATTCAATGATGGCGGTCTGTCGCTAGCAGTTATCTTTCAACCTCGGCTTGGTGGAAGAATGCAGACAGTACCAAGCGATCATGAGTAGACAAGTCGACGAACTCATATCCATGGCGGCATCCGTTACCCGCTTCAACGGGAGCAACTGAGCGCAGTATTGTCTTAATATCCATAAGTACTGTTTCACCCACCGCATTGATCTTGAACTTGATACGCCCATTCTGACCAAGTTCGCCGTATGGGTACTTGATAATTGCCGAGGCGCCCCCCAAACTCATGTCTAAAATGACTGCGCTACATGGCTCGGAAGATCCTTCGATACTGACACTAGCGATAACATTCACAGGAATGCGCGCACGGTGGCGAATCGTGGCACAACTAAGTTCGCGGGGATAGGATAGATGTAAGTAAGGATGTGGGGTGTGTACAGACTTGTTTACAAGTGCGCTGAACGCATAAGCCTTTTTGCCAGAGAAGGCTCGGACAATAAACATCTGGCCTTCCCTGATTAAAACATACTTGTCGTCAACAAGTGGCATTGTTACAAGTACCGTGCGATTTTTGATATATCCGATGAACCGAGCAGTATAGCGAACGGCAGAACCTTGCTGATGAAGGAAGAAGGTCTCGCCGATTTGCCAACGTACTTCATCCATCGCAACTTTTTGCTCCCTTTGCTCCTTTGCTTCTTCATTCTCAGTGCTGGCATTTCCCAGTCCACGCGTTTGAACCACATTAGTGTCTTGTATTAACGGATCCGCTGCCCCCGCCGTACCAGGTTTGAAAAAACCACTTTCGAGAAGGGATTCGATCTGAGCCTCTGTTTCTAGAACATAACCTTGTGATAGCAGAAGGTCGCCTGTGGCGCTATATATCGAACGCGCGAGCGGCTTTCCAAGCTGCAGTGCAGTGCGGGGAACAGGAATAAACTTGCTATTTTGCATATTTCAGCCGATCGGCCTTCTAATGGACGCACTTCACGTTTCGGAAGTTTTCTAGAACAAGCTCCGCACCGAAGCTTTCCCGCTAACAACAAGATGGTTGGCTGCGAAAGTTGACCAAGATTAAATAAAAAGCTAACACAGCTCTTCAATTCGAATCACATAGAAACGAGCACTGCCAAGTTGGCATTTTAGCGCAGAGACAGTAATGCGCCAAAGAAACGACTGTGTAACCTCTAGGCGGTCCGATATGCCTCGAAGAGTGCAGTAACTTTTCAGCATCAAACTGTCAGATCTGTTTATTTAAGCGCATCGTGCGATGTCATGGAAATTCTTCCGGACCTATGTTCATGGTCGATTCGACTGGATGACGATGGGCAAGGAACATGAAGAGTTTGCTCGCGCAAAGAATGCGCGCTGTAAGTGCTAGCGCGGTTGTCGAATTAATGTAGGGTATAACCGCAGAGCTGGAACCAGCTTTTGGCATCGGACTCGGTAATGTGGTCAATAGCTTGTTTGAGCGCCTCGTCGAGGGCGGTGCGCGTGCGGGCTT
>NZ_JAEPBG010000069.1 GCF_016632335.1 Noviherbaspirillum pedocola | reverse complement strand
GGATGCTGCTCGTTGTAATGTATATGAACGCCTCCCTTTGCGAGAGGTTTCTATAGCAACTAAGAACAAGTTGGGCTGCAGCTGTATATCCGGCCTTGTTGCAGCTCCAAGCCGCCGCTGCGGGCCACTATGAAATCCGCTGACTCGCACCTCATTGCTCAAACGAGCTCGAAGCTCTCATTACAACCCAGGTTCAGCGAGTCCCGGTCCTACCTGTTCTGTCATTCCACTAGAAACGCCTGCGCAACCTCTTGATGGTTTAAATCCGACTAGTTTGCTTGATACTCACCTGCTACAGTTTGATGCTATGTCGATGCTCATACTAGGCGAGGGCTCTGGCTCTGATAACCCCGCTCGTAAGGACGCCCATGTGCCAAGATTGCCCAGATGGTGCGGGCCATCTTGTTCGCCAAGGCAACCACGACAACATTCGGTGGGCGTCGCTTCTTCAGTTGCTCGACCCAGAGACCCGAATCCTTGGCGTTTGCCAGCACACACCGAGCCCCATGGGTCAAGAGAGTGCGTAAATAGGTATCACCTCTCTTGCTAATACCAAAAAGACCTATCTTGCCGCCGGAGCCATGCTGCCGCGGTACGAGTCCTATAAAAGCAGCAAATTCACGCCCAGATCGAAAGGATTTCGCATCTGCCATGGTGGCTACGGCGGCTGTTGCGGTAAGTAGTCCAACGCCAGGAATCTGAGCGATGGCTGAACAGTCCTTGTCTTGTTTCAACCACATGCGGAGCCGTTGCTCGATCCTTGCGATCTGCTCATCCATCTTTGCAAGCTCATTCCACCGATCACGCAATGTATCGATCAACATTGCCGGTAGTCGCTCAGCGAGCCGAAGCAAAGCGCCGGGAATGCTTTTGTCCAGTACGGTGCGACTCCTGCCCATGACTTCACCGTATTCAGCCAACAAACCGCGCAGTGCATTAATCTGCATGGTACGCATCTTTACGAGCTGCTGTCGCATCCTGTGCATTGCAAGCACTGCCTGCTGAGCTTCGGATTTAACGGCCACTGGTCTGCATGGCTGCTGAACAGCAAGCCAGATTGCACGTGCATCAGCTGCATCGCTTTTGTTACCGATGTTGAATGCCTTGACGAATCTCGCTGGCATCAGTCTAACTTGGTGTCCAAGCTTTACCAGTTGCCGAGCCCAATGTTGTGCACCACCGCACGCTTCCATACCAATTAAACAAGGTGTGCGATTCGAGAAGTAGTCTAAAAGGCTGGCACGCTTGATGGCTTTACTGACGGTCCGGCCTGTTTCTACGTCTATGTGGTGGATCTGGAACACCGACTTTGCGATATCAATCCCTACAGGCATGAGTAACATAGTGACCTCCGATGCAAAATCACGACTCCCTGACGAGCTAACTATATTCTTTCGGCCAAGGCTGACCAGGGCGGGAGGCGTTCATATCATTG
>NZ_JAEPBG010000068.1 GCF_016632335.1 Noviherbaspirillum pedocola | reverse complement strand
ACGGACGATATAACGACCTCAAAGCCACCACCGGAGAACTCTTGAACCTTGGCCCTGAAATGGACCGGCTTTTCATAAAGCGGGTAGTTGATTGCCCTGCCTGAGTACTCCGAGGAAGAGTAAGGAATCTGTTCAGGACGGAGGGAGGTGAAGGGATTCCCTTCAAGTATCCTTGTATCTAGTTTAACTGCCGGGGGCTCCGCCCCCGCACCCCCGGCCTGCGCGATAGCGCAAGCCAGAGGCGCGGCGTCAGACCCCTCAGCACCCTCAGGGATAACAAAATTGGCGTCTTGCTCAAACGTGTTGGCAGTTTCGTCACGACAAAACGTAACTAGTGACGAAATGCCGGGCATGGTATGCTCGGACATGTCGGTTTTGGGGCTTCCTAAAGTTATCTGGAACCGACCACAGGTCCGAACGGCTGCAACCGTTGCGGGCCTTTTTCATTGGTAGGCTTGAAACGGATGTTGCCTTACTCAGCCGTTTCCGTCAATCAACCGGAATGCCAATCCAGCCACCCGTGGTACGCAACGGTGCGTAATGGCTTGCAGAGCGCGAATACGGCCTCAGGGGATAAAAAGATAAAGCCGCGGATGGAGCTAACCATGCGCAGCCTCAGCGATGCTTACATGGGCCCTGCGGCCCATACCCAGCTACTTAAAAGCTCTGATATCGATGTGACGTAGGAGAGGTTCGCCGCATCACGTGCTCCATCCGTGCGCGCGCGTTGCGGCGCCTGGTCTTAGAACGGAACGTGACTCCATATCCCCCCAGGATCAGGAACACAACGCATCCACGCCAGGTCGATATTCCTAGCTTGGAAAAAGTCCTGCTTCATATCCGCCGGAACGAAATCGAACTCTCGGCAGAACTCCGTTACTGCTTCCTTGATTGATACCGCCTTCAACCAGTACGCACGAGCTTCCTTGAGATTGATCTTTGAAGCCCAGTACCTCTTTTTGTTAAAGCCTGCGCAGTCCTCTTTCGTTATGTACTTGGAGATGTAGGACGCGATCTTATCCATGCGCCTATGAGCGCCGCCCTTGACCCTGATATGACGGATATTGAATCCACCCGGAGCAGCAGCCCCTTTCTCTTTTCCAGTGGCCCCCAATGCGATGTACCAGCATCGACGGAACAACACCATTTCACGCGACGAGAGCCGCCCACGAATGGCCGCATGTAGATGCAGATGATCGGGGTTTGTGGGATGAGGTTCGCACACGCACACGTACTCAAACTTGCGCTTCATGTGATACGAAACGTTATCCGTGAAACGACCCCATGCCGCCTTCAATTCATCTCTGGAGATCGTGGCACGAGTGGTAAATGTGATGAGATGATCCGCACCCATTTCCTTGACCTTGAGACGCACTGAACGCTTGGCCCTACGCCTAGCCTTCTCAATGGATTCCTGATCCCCCTTGCGCTCTGTACGTGGCCCACGGGGGACGTGCATTGAAGCGCGATCGGCATGACGCTGGAGGTTCACGGACGATATAACGACCTCAAAGCCACCACCGGAGAACTCTTGAACCTTGGCCCTGAAATGGACCGGCTTTTCATAAAGCGGGTAGTTGATTGCCCTGCCTGAGTACTCCGAGGAAGAGTAAGGAA
>NZ_JAEPBG010000067.1 GCF_016632335.1 Noviherbaspirillum pedocola | reverse complement strand
GAGTCGACGCGCCAATGCGTGGGACAATGCGCCGATGGAGAGCTTCTTTAAGACGTTAAAGGTGGAACGGATTTACCAGACGTGCTATGAAACGCGGGCCCAGGCGCGCCTGGACATCGTGGACTGGATCGAGGGGTATTACAATCGCCAACGATTGCATTCCTCTGCCGGGTATGTCACCCCGGTTCACGCGGAGGAAGCGCTCTTGGCTGCATGACTTGCTGTACGCGAAAACGAGGCAAGGTCACTAGGGACTTGTTAAAAAACAAGATGACAATCTGAAGCTGCGAGGGGCACAATGGATTTCATGTCTTGGTCACGGTGAAGGAGACCGCCATGACGCATGTTCCTGTTCATTGTTGCGAGTGTCTACTTTGCCAATCCGCAGAGCCGCATTCGGAACGCGCCTATCATCATCACATCAACCTGTTTCTCAGCCGGCTCAACGAGCCGCAGCGGCGCTGGTTTGTCGCGCTGGAAGCTCTGCGCATCGGTCATGGCGGCAAGCATTTGCTAGCGCAAATTACCGGCATGAGCCCGACCACGATTTAGCGCGGCTGTCATGAGCTCGAGGCAGGGCTGGCCAGTTGTCCCGATGCGCACCTGCGAATGCCAGGCGGAGGCCGGCCTGCTGCGGAAGAGCGGGATCCCCAATTGGAGCAATCCTTGGAAGCCTTGTTGGCGTCGGAGACGGCGGGTGATCCGATGGGGAGGCGGCCCATGGCAAAGAGCAGCTCCTTACGTCATCTGAGCGCAGCACTGAAGAAGAAAGGACATGCCGCTAGTCCTCCGACCGTCTCAAAGCTGCTGCGCAAGCTGAAGTATTCTCCGAAGGTCAATGCGCGGCGTACCGAAGTCCGAGGCGCTTCTGCAGCCCAGCGGCAGGAGCAGTTTGCGCATATCAATGAGCAGCGCGAGGACTTCCATAGCGCGGGCGATCCCATCATCAGCGTCGACACGAAAAAAAAGAAATGATCGGCGACTTCAAGAATGCCGGTAAAGCATGGCGCAAGGTGGCCGCGCCAGTGCTGGTACATGACTGGCCACAGGACGCCATTGGCTAGGCGGTGCCCTATGGCGCTTATGAAGTCGGCGCGAATCGGGGCTTCGTTTGTGTTGGGGACTGTTTTGATACGCCACGCTTTGCCGTGGATACGATAGGCGACTGGTGGTTCTTTGAGGGACGCAAGCGCTATCGCGATGCGCATCGTTTATTGATTCTGGCGGATGCCGGGGGCTCCAACAGTTATCGGTCGCGCGTCTGGAAAGCGCAATTGCAGGAGCTCAGTGACATCGCGGTGCTGGCGATCACGGTGTGCCACTATCCGCCGGGCTGCTCGAAATGGAATCCAATCGAGCATCGCTTGTTCAGTCACATCAGCATGAATTGGGCGGGAGTGCCGCTACGGACGTTCGACACGATGATGAAATACATCGAAGGCACCGAGACGTGCACGGGCTTACGGGTCAAGGCGCTCCTCAAGCGCGGTGGCAATGAACTGGGCGAACGGGTCTCGAACGAGGAGATGCACGCCTTACGTAGTCGTCCGTGCAAAATCTCTGACGTGCAGTGACGGCAAGGGATTTGCGTAGAAACGACCCTCTGAATTCCTCGAGAAACTACGATATAAGGCAGCGAAAACTGAGGGAAATGCGAGGAAGCGCGC
>NZ_JAEPBG010000066.1 GCF_016632335.1 Noviherbaspirillum pedocola | reverse complement strand
GGATGAACCGATTCCGCCGCGTTCTGATTCGTTGGGAAAAGCTGGCGAAAACCTATCTTGCGTTTCTTCATTTGGCGTGCGCTGTTATTACCTGGCGTGCAATTGGCCTACTGGAATAGGCTCTAAGTAGGACACGCTCGACTTCACGGTTTGGTTTGGACCACTTCTCCATGGTTCACCCACTGCTTGCCGTCGAAACTGATCGGTTGCAGGCTTTTGACCGGAGCGTAATCCGTAGTAGAGGTATTGAGCCGAATGCCGGGCAAGAGCATTGGCAGTTCAACATCTTTCAAGCTCGCAGCCTGCTTCATGATGTTGTCACGGGTCAGATTGTTGCCGGCTTGCGCGAGAACTTTCACCAGGGCCTGTGCAGCGGTATAGGCGTAGGCATTCATCGTGTCCTTGATGTCGCCTTCCGGGTAATATTTTTTCATAAAGTCAAGATACTCCTTGACGCCTGGATCATCGGCCAACTGTTCATTGGTCGGATCCTTGAGCCAGCCGACCGAAACGACACCAGTCGATTTGTCCAGTCCCGCAGGCGTTAGGACCGAGCCGACCGAGCTGGAAGGGAAAGGGATGTAGTGCGTTGGTTTCCAGCCAACGTCGGCAACGTTGCGTATTGCCTGCGCAGTGAATTTCGGCGAGCTTGCATCAACGAAAACCTCGGCTCCCGATGCGCGCAGTGCGGCGATCTGTGAATTGATGGTGGCGTCGGTGACTTCATACGATGCCTGGGAGACGATCATGCTGCCCTTGTTGCCGAGTCCGCTTTTCAGTCCTTGGACATAATCCTTGCCGAAGTCGTCGTTCTGGTACAGCACCGCGATCTTAGCGCCGGACGCATTCTTTAGAATGTGTTCGGCATAAATGCGACCTTCGGTTTGATAATTCGGTGTGAACGCCATGCTCCACGGGAAGTTCTTCGGATCATTCCACTTGTTGGCGCCGCTCGAATGGAAAAGATGCGGAATCTTTTTAATGTTGACATACTTCTGGATCGCCGAGTTGGTTGGCGATCCGACGTTCCCAAACAAGAAGAGAACATTGTCCTGCTCAACCAGGCGGCGCACTACTTCAACGGTTTTCGCCGGATTGTAGCCGTCATCGAGCGAGATCATGTTCAGTTTACGGCCCTTGATACCGCCTTCGTCATTGATCTTTTTGAAATACGCCTGCTGCAGTTTGCCGATTGTGCCGTAGGAGGAAGCAGGGCCGCTGTAAGGTGCGGTATTTCCGAACCGGATTTCGGTGTCTGTCGCGCCTTGGTCGTACTTCTTCTGCGCATGAGCTAGAAGGGGGGTGAAAGCAAGGGATATAAGTGCGGCGGTGCTGGCGAGGGCGTGCTTCATCATGGTCTCCTGATCGTGTAATCGAACTTCCGCTCATGACGCAACTTTTGCGCAATTAATCCTATCGCCTACCGTAAAGTCGCCAATGCCTTTGAGGCCCGTCGACCGATCGAGTGTCAGTCGGGACATCCGGCGTGTCTGTCAAAGGCATTGCTCTGATTCATACTCTGCAACCCGCGGAAGCTACTTTCAAGTCATTAAAACGATCGCTTTATACGGGTGCTTTATAGCGTCCTTGAATGCTTGTGTCAAGTGTTTGAACGTCGAAAGGCGATAGCTAGTCGGCGCTGAAAAACTGTTTTCACCCAATGGCCATGCGTGCTGAGACGTGAAATCGGCGTGCGGAATTTGCAGGGAACGACGCTTGTCATACGCGGTTTCCTGCAAATTCTGATGAGGTCATCATGGCTCCGCGTCATCATTCCGGAACGCCAGGCGCATCACAGCGGCAAGACT
>NZ_JAEPBG010000065.1 GCF_016632335.1 Noviherbaspirillum pedocola | reverse complement strand
AAAAGGGCAGCTTGACTGCCCCGACGGACAAGTTGCGTCCGCCGCAGACCAATTTTATTCCCTGGCCGCCTGAGCAATCGACACTGCGTGCTTTCGCTCATGCGAACTTCCTTATTGCAACGGAACCTTATTTTCGATCTCTTAATAGTGAGCCCGTGATACGCCGCCCCGTGAGGCGACAGGTGTGTTTCGTTACAGACGCTCGACGATGGTGACGTTCGCCATGCCGCCGCCTTCGCACATGGTCTGCAAACCGTAACGCTTGTCGCGCTGCTTGAGCGCATGCAGCAGCGTGGTCATCAGCTTGGTTCCCGACGCGCCAAGCGGGTGGCCGAGCGCGATGGCGCCACCATTCACATTCAACTTGGCGGGATCCGCCCCTGTCGCTTTCAACCAGGCCAGCGGCACCGGTGCGAATGCTTCGTTGACTTCATACAGGTCGATGTCATCGATGCTCATGCCCGTTTTTTTCAGCGCCTGCAGCGTCGCGGGAATCGGCGCCTCCAGCATGATGACCGGATCGTGGCCGATCACAGACATGTGATGGATTCGCGCCAGTGGCTTTACGCCCATGGACTTGAGCGCCTTCTCGCTGACAACCATCACGCCGGTTGCGCCGTCGCATATCTGGCTGGCGTTGGCAGCGGTGATGACACCGCCTTCCTGAAGCAGCTTGACGCCCTGGATGCCTTCGAGCGTCGCGTCGTAACGGATGCCCTCGTCCGCCAGATGCATCTCGCCCGTGGTCGTTCCGTCCGCAAGCCTCACCTCAACAGGGAGGATCTCTTCCTTGAATAGGCTTTCACGAGTGGCGACGATGGCCTGCTTATGACTACGCAGCGCGTATTCATCGAGCTCCTGCTTCGAAAAGCCGTAATTCTTTGCGATCATTTCCGCACCCAGAAACTGGCTGAAGTCCTGGACGCCGGCATAGCGTGCACGAATCTGCGGGCTTATGTAGTAGCCCAGGCCATTCTTCTCGGGCAAGCTGCTGGGGGTGAACATCGGCACGCGGCTCATGCTCTCGACACCAGCGGCGATAACGACATCCATGGTGCCGGACATGATAGCCTGAGCCGCGAAATGCAGCGCTTGCTGCGAAGAGCCGCATTGGCGATCAAGCGAAGTGCCAGGAACCGATTCGGGAAGTTTCGATGCGAGCACGGCGTTGCGGGCGACATTGGTCGACTGTTCGCCGACCTGGCTGACGCACCCCATGATGACGTCCTCTACCAACACTGGATCGACGCCGGAGCGCTCGACCAGCGCGTCCAGCACTCGCGCAGCCAGATCGACAGGGTGCCAACCGGCAAGTTTCCCGCCACGACGGCCGCCGGCGGTGCGCGCGGCGGCAACGATATATGCTTCAGCCATGTTTATATCCTTATAGAGGAGACGAATGCCAAATTGGAATACAGGTTGGCATTTTGGGCTTGCAAAGCTGTGCCCACGTCGTCGAAAACGACGATTTTGGACAAGCCGTCATGCTGTGCAAAACGCCCCGGTGCGCAGCCCGGCGGAAGATTTCGTTTTATCATACATTGATTTCATTTTTGCAAGTAGGTTTGCACGGTAAGGCGACAAGCGCGGCGCGGTCCCACGGTGCATTGAATGATGCCCCGATAAACGCGCCAGTTCGCGAATTCGATACCGACGGACAGCCTTGGGCAGGCTGAGTCTGCCTGGATGTGCACAAAATGCGGTTCCGTTGCAATAAGGAAGTTCGCATGAGCGAAAGCACGCAGTGTCGATTGCTCAGGCGGCCAGGGAATAAAATTGGTCTGCGGCGGACGCAACTTGTCCGTCGGGGCAGTCAAGCTGCCCT
>NZ_JAEPBG010000064.1 GCF_016632335.1 Noviherbaspirillum pedocola | reverse complement strand
TGTCACCGCCGGATGAATACTCCCCACTTCTGCCGTTTGAATTTTCCCCAGTTTGAACGGTAACAGCTGGCGCGGGCTGATCCCGCCAGCTGTTCACTTGCTCCACCATGTCGGCATCTTGAATGCCGGTAGGAGAGCGAGTGGTCAGGTTGAAGGAGTGGATAATGATTCTGGAATTACACCGGCA
Organism: Noviherbaspirillum pedocola; assembly: GCF_016632335.1. Classification (GTDB taxonomy): domain Bacteria; phylum Pseudomonadota; class Gammaproteobacteria; order Burkholderiales; family Burkholderiaceae_D; genus Noviherbaspirillum_A; species Noviherbaspirillum_A pedocola. The sequence continues at coordinate 2,124 of NZ_JAEPBG010000064.1, read as the reverse complement.
AGGTCTATCGGTATCTGCCATCGCCGAACGTACGGGGCACGACCGTAAGACGGTGCGCAAGTACATTCGTGAGGGGCTGGCGGCGCCGCAGTACAAGCCGCGCAACCCTCGTCCGACGGTGATCGAGCCTTATGAAGCGTACTTGCGCGAACGTGTGACCGCCTGGCCCGAGCTGACGGGCGAGCGGCTCCTGCGGGAGATTCGTAGCCAGGGCTACACAGGGGGCCGCACCGCAGTCAATGACTTCTTGCGCACGGTGCGTCCACCACCGGCGCCGGTCTTCGAGGTCCGGTTTGAGACGCCGCCCGGCGAGCAGGCCCAAGTCGACTTCGCGGAGTTCAAGGTCTGCTTCGGTAATCAAGGGCCGGTACACCGGGTCTGGCTGTTTGCCATGGTCTTGGGCCACAGCCGTTATCTGTGGGGCCAGTTCGTGCTGCACCAGGATCTGCCGACGGTGCTGCGCTGTCACATGGAAGCGTTTGCTCACTTCGGTGGTGTGCCACGCGAGATCCTGTACGACCGCATGAAGACCGCGGTACTGGGAGAAGCGGACTCCGGCGAAGGCATTGTCTATAACGCCAAGCTGCTGGCTTGCGGTGCCCACTATGGTTTCCTGCCACGCGCCTGTCAGGCATACCGGGCCAAGACCAAGGGCAAGGTCGAGCGCCCTTACCGCTATATCCGCGCCGACTTCTTCATGGCACGCAGCTTTGAGGACATCGATGACATGAACCGGCAGCTTCGCCATTGGCTCGATACCGTTGCCAATGTGCGTTGCCATGGCACCACCGGGCGCATCGTTATTGAGCACTTCCATGAGGAGCGGCCGCAATTGCAGCCCTTACCGGCCGGTCGCTTTGATGCGGTACTGCGTATCGAACGCCGGGTCAGTCACGAGGGCTGCGTCAGTGTCGGTGGCAATTACTACAGCGTGCCAGATGGCACCAGGAAGCGGATACTCGACGTGGAGACCACACCCGATACCATCCGCATCTTTGAGGACGGCGCCCTGATCGCTACCCATGCCCGGCTCGAGGGACGGCGCGAGCGCTCGATCCTGGCTGGCCACCGGCTGCTGCAGCGGATCATGCAGCGGGAGAATCCGGATGGCATCGAGCTACCGCCTGGGCATGCGGTTGCGCAGCGGCCGCTGGCCGTCTATGACTTCATCGGTCGACAGATCGGGGGACAGCGATGAGTCATTCACCGATCGCCGAGCGCATCCGTAGTCATTTGATTGGACTCAGGATGCCGCGTGCGCTGGAAGCACTGCAGACCATTCAGTCTCAGCTCGAACAGGGTCAGCTAACCGCTCTGGAAGCCATTGAAGTATTGCTGGGCGAAGAGTACAGCACGCGCGAGAGTCGGCGAGTCAAGATCGCACTGCAAACGGCGCGCCTGACGGTGCTCAAGACGCTGGCCGGCTACGACTTCAGCTTCCAGCCATCGCTCGAGCGCAGTCGTGTCATGGCCTTGGCCGAATTGGGGTTCATCGAGCGACGGCAGTGCGTGCACTTCCTGGGACCGCCCGGCACAGGGAAGAGCCATCTCGCCGTCGCACTGGGCGTGGAAGCCGTCAAGGCCGGCAAGAGCGTGTTCTTCGCCACACTGGCCGAATTGGTGGATTCAATGCGTAAGGCCGAGCGCGAAGGCAAGCTGCGTGAGCGGGTGAAGTTCCTGTCGCGCTATAGCGTGCTGATCGTCGACGAGATTGGCTATCTGCCCTTGGGCTCGAACGGCGGCAATCTGTTCTTCCAGCTGGTCAATGCTTGTTACGAGCGCTGCGCGATGATCCTGACCAGCAACCGCGGCTTTAGTGAATGGGGAGAGATCTTCGGTGACCCGGTCGTTGCTACTGCGCTGCTGGATCGGCTGCTGCACCACGCGATCGTAGTTCCAATTGAAGGCAACTCCTACCGCCTTCGGGAACATGCTGCCCTGATTCCAGAGCACCTGCGCAATCGTCCCGCATTCAACGAAGTGGGTAGTCTTCCAACGGAGAAGCGCAAGCCCGGACGTCCAAAAAAGGAGGGAAACCCGTCACTACCGGGCTGACCGCCCAACGACAAGGGTGGGGAAATTTACTTCGGCAGATTTGAGGAAATCAAGGCCGGCATTGACACC
>NZ_JAEPBG010000063.1 GCF_016632335.1 Noviherbaspirillum pedocola | reverse complement strand
CGCAGCCTGGTTCGGATCTTTCGCCGCTGGCTTGCCGTCAGCTTCAACTCTCTCATGGTGTCTTCCTCGCGCTCCATGAAGACCATGAGTACAGTCTATTTCAAAAGACTTTTGCGTACCTGCTTAGCACAATAAAAATGCTGCGTGATTTAGGTTGACATATCAACCTAAGCAACTTAAATTTGACATCATAAAATGCGGATGCCGATCTGAGCACCGCACCATTACCTACAAGGAGGCGACATGCCAAATCAATCAGAATCCGACGCCACGCAGATGGACGTTCTAATCGTAGGCGCCGGCTTCGCAGGCCTCTACCAGCTTTACCGCGCCAGGGGATTGGGCTTCAAGACCCGGGTGCTGGAGGCAGGAACCGGCATAGGCGGCACCTGGTTCTGGAATCGCTATCCCGGGGCGCGTTGCGATGTGGAAAGCTTGGATTACTCCTACTCGTTCGATGAGAAATTGCAACAGGACTGGACCTGGAGCGAGCGCTACGCCACCCAGCCGGAGATACTGCGCTACATCAACCATGTGGCGGATCGTTTCGAGCTGTGGCCTGACATCCAGTTGAATACGCGTGTGGCGCGGGCCGACTTCGATGACGCCAGCAACCGCTGGACCGTCCGCACTGAGCAAGGCGAAATTTTCGATGCCCAATACCTGATCATGGCCACGGGCTGCCTGTCGATTCCCCAGCAGCCTCGTTTTGATGGACTGTCCGATTTCAAGGGACACTGGTATCACAGTGCCGACTGGCCGGAAGAGGGAGTGGATTTTTCCGGCCAACGTGTTGGCTTGATTGGTACTGGCTCCAGCGGCGTTCAAATGACACCCCTCATCGCGCAACAGGCACAGCACCTCACCGTATTTCAACGTACCGCTAGCTTCAGCGTCCCTGCACAAAACGAACCACTGGACGAAGCCACCATTAGGGAGGTTAAGGTTCACTATGCTGAACGGCGCGCTCGCGCCCGGGAAGCCGTGACCGGCCATTATCTGATCGCCAACGACCGTTCCGCGCTGTCCGTGAACGACGATGAGCGTCGCGCAGAATTCGAGTTTCGCTGGCGTGGCGCGGGCGGGGGCTTCCGCATGCTGCGCGCCTTCAACGACCTGCTGAGCAATCCCCAATCGAACAGGCATGCAGCGGACTTCGTGCGGTCGAAGATTCGAGAAATTGTCAAGCCCCCCGAAGTTGCCGAATTACTTTGCCCGAAGGATGATCTTCCATTCGGCGCCAAGCGTCTATGCGTCGACACAGACTATTATCAGACCTTCAACCGCGACAATGTTGCGCTGGTCGACGTCAAGGCATCGCCCATCATCCGCATCACGCCAAATGGACTGCAAACGACCGAACGCGAATACGAACTTGATGCCATCGTCTTCGCAACCGGCTTCGACGCCATGACCGGTGCCCTGATGGCCATGGATATTCGTGGCAGCGGCGGGCAATCGCTACGCGAGAAATGGGCCACCGGTCCGCGTACTTACCTCGGCTTGGCGATTGCCGACTTCCCAAACATGTTCATCATTGCCGGACCCGGCAGTCCATCAGTGCTGAGCAATATGGTGCACTCAATCGAGGTTCATGTGGACTGGATCACCACCTTGCTGGAGACGGCCCGGAACAAAGCTGTGCATCGTGTCGAAGCTGCTCCCGCCGCCGAAGAAGGGTGGGTACGACACGTCAACGAGGTCGCCGACAAGACGCTCTACCCGGTCGGGAATTCCTGGTACGTAGGAGCGAACGTCCCGGGAAAACCGCGAGTGTTCATGCCGTATGTGGCGGGCGTTCCTACCTACCAAAAGATCATCGATGGCGTGGCCAATAACAATTACGAGGGCTTCGCTTTGGCATAGTATTCTTCGGGTTTCAGAAAGAATTCGCGCATGAAACTCGATCTCGACAATTATGTTCCAGGGCTATTGCTGTGGGTATCCAATAAAGTTGCCGGCAGTGCCTCCCAGTTATATAGCGCTCGATTCGGCATCGGCGTTACAGACTGGCGCGTGCTGGCGTATTTCGTTGTGTACCCGTGGTCAACGGCCTCGCGTGCATGCGAGTTGATGGGATTGGACAAAGGCGCGGTCAGCCGTAGCGTCAATTTCCTGAACGAAAGCGGTTGGCTGCAATCACGACCATCCGGACTGCGCAAGGTGGAGTACGCTACAACTTCTGAGGGCAAGCGCCTTCATGCTCGTATCTACAAGTACGCCATAGAACGCCAAGAAGCTCTTCTTACTGGTTTCTCCGACATAGAACGTAAGACACTGATCGAATACTTGCACCGACTCCTGGACAATCTTGATGCCGTAGCCAAAGTTGGGCAAGAAAGCACTATCAAAAAGATTTAACCGTTATCCGGTTCCACCAATCGCCTACGCAATGCCTGTACGACGATGGTTATCGGGATAACCCATGTCCGGAAGAATTGTGTGGGCTGACACGGAATCCGGTTAACGGTAATGTCATGGACTCCCTCCTCCTCCGGGGCTCGGTAGACTGGGGGCACGCGAAGCATGGGCATCGCATCCAACGTAGGAGGCAAACATGGCAATCGTACGGGTCGGTTTGGATATCGCAAAGC
>NZ_JAEPBG010000062.1 GCF_016632335.1 Noviherbaspirillum pedocola | reverse complement strand
GCGGGGATCGACATTGGCGCGCAATTCCATGTCGTTGCCGTTAGCGCGGACCGGGACCCCAAGCCCGTTCGCTCGTTTCGCAGTTTTACCGCAGACCTGCATGCCCTTGCCGCATGGCTCAAGGACGGTAAGCGCCCGGCGAAGTCGCCTTGAAGTGAACTTGAGGCGTAAGGATGATGGTGCCCACCTAAACGAGGTGGACACCCATGACAGAAACGACATCACGCAGACGGCGCCATAGCAAGGACGTGAAGGCCGAAGTGCTTGCGGAATGCGAGCAGCCTGGCGCCTCCATTGCGTCAGTGGCCATGGCGCACGGCATCAACGCCAATCTCGTGCACAAATGGCGTGCCCGCGCCATGAAGCAGCAGACCGCCGCGGCGCAAGCCGGTTCTGCTGCCTTCATCCCTGTGCCGCTGCCCACGACAGCCATGACCCCCGTGGCCGTCGAACTGCGTATCGAGGTGCGGCGTGGCGCCGTGACTGCCACGGTCTGCTGGCCCCTGTCGGCATCTGCGGAATGTGCGGCCTGGTTGCGCGAGGTACTGCGGTGATCCGCATCGACGCCATCTGGCTGGCCACCGAGCCGCTCGACATGCGCGCCGGCACAGATACCGCGCTGGCACGCGTGGTCAAGGTATTCGGCGCTGCGCGGCCGCACCACGCCTATCTGTTCACCAACAAGCCCGCCACCCGTATCAAGGTACTCGTCTACGACGGCTTCGGTATCTGGCTGGCTGCCCGGCGCCTGAACCGCGGTCGCTTCGTCTGGAACAGCGATCCCTCTGCACTTACCGTTGCCCTGAATGCCGAGCAGTTGCAGGCCCTGGTATGCGGGCTGCCCTGGAAGACGCTGGCCACCGATCACGTCATTGCCGTCATATAGCGTACCGTCGCCGACGTAAACTGTTTCCGTTTCCTCGCGGCTGCTGTTCTGGCACACTGCCGCGCATGACTTCGCCGGCCGATCTCGACACCCTGAGCACTGAAGAACTGCGGCAGCTTGCCAGCCGGCTGCTGGTGGAAACGCGTGCCAAGCAAGCCCTGATCGACAAGCTCACACACGAGATGGCCGTGCTCAAGCGCCTCAAGTTTGCTGCCAGCAGCGAAGCCTATAGTGGCGAGCAGCAGCGCCTGCTGTTCGAGACCATCGATGCTGATCTCGAAGCCTTGAGCGCCGAGATGGAGCAGCTCACTGCTCCTGCGCCTGCCGGCGAGAAGCGGCAGCCCAAGCGCGCTCCCTTGCCGGCTGCGCTGCCGCGCCGCGAAGTGCATCACGAACCCGCATCGACCACTTGCCATTGCGGTTGCGCGCTGCAACGTATCGGCGAGGACGTGGCCGAGAAGCTCGACTACCAGCCCGGCGTGTTTACCGTCGAACGCCATGTGCGCGGCAAATGGGTGTGCCGGCAATGCGAAACACTGGTCCAGGCGCCAGTGCCGCCCCAGGTCATCGACAAGGGCATGCCAACCGCTGGCCTACTGGCCCAGGTGCTGGTGGCCAAATATGTCGACCATCAACCTCTCTACCGACAGAGCGGCATCTTTGCGCGCGCCGGCTTCGCCATCCCCGATTCGACACTGGCACAGTGGGTCGGCACTTGCGGCGTACAGTTGCAGCCGCTGGTCGAGGCGCTGCGTGCAGAGCTGTTGGCCGAATCGGTATTGCATGCGGATGAAACGCCGGTGGCCATGCTCAAACCGGGCAACGGCAAGACGCATCGCGCTTACCTGTGGAGCTATTGCAGCACCGGGATGAGCCCGATGAAAGGCGTAGTGTTCGACTTCGCCGAAACCCGCGCTGGTCGGCATGCCGAGCAATTCCTTGGTGACTGGCGTGGCACGCTGGTGTGCGATGACTACAGCGGCTACAAGGCGCTGTTCCGGCAAGGCGTCACCGAAGCCGGTTGCATGGCACATGCTCGGCGCAAGTTCCATGAGCTCTATGCCAACCACAAGAGCCAGATTGCGGAAGAAGCGCTGAAGCTGTTTGGTGCGCTCTATGAACTCGAGCGCCAAGTGCAGGAACTCGATGCGACGGCGAGGCGGGAGCTTCGGCAACGGCTGGCACGGCCGGCCGCCGATACGTTACACGCGTGGCTGCTGGCGCAACGCCAGCGGGTGCCGGAGGGCAGCGCTACGGCAAAAGCGATCGACTACAGCTTGGGACGCTGGGGACCGTTGACCCGGTACCTGGAAGACGGTGCCGTGCCGATTGATAACAATTGGGTGGAAAACCGCATTCGGCCGATTGCGCTGGGTCGGAGCAACTGGCTGTTCGCGGGCAGCCTGCGTGCGGGCCAGCGTGCCGCCGCGGTGATGAGCCTGCTGCATTCGGCGCGGCTCAATGGCCATGAGGTGCACGCCTACATGAAAGACGTCCTGGAGCGGTTGCCATCGCAGCCAGCGAGTCGCATTGGCGAACTGCTCCCGCATCGCTGGTCACCCGCCTGAACCAGGCGTTCTTCGATTCCACGTCCCGTCAAGACGGGATTACCGGGTGCTTACGGGCGATCGAATGACGCGGCATCTGGTCATGCAGGCACTCTTCCGGGCAGTCTCGCTTCGGCGGCCAGCGCCAGGCCTGATCCAGCATACCGACCGCGGCAGTCAGTATTGCTCACATGAGTATCGGGCACTGGTAGCGCAGTTCGGCATGCGCGCATCGATGAGCCGGCGTGGGAATTGTTACGATAACGCGCCGATTGAGAGCTTCTGGGGCACGCTG
>NZ_JAEPBG010000061.1 GCF_016632335.1 Noviherbaspirillum pedocola | reverse complement strand
TCCCATAATTCATCCGGCAAGCGCCATCCGTCGTCCTGCTTGACCATGCCCATGATGTCCTCCATCAAAAACACTGGCTTGGACAAGCATTACTTCAATTCTTATCCCTACTGGAATAGGCTCTTAGAGATGAAGGATGAGTGGATCCATGGACAATAATCTGTTTACACATTGTAGCGCGGGTGATCTGGTAATGAGCGCCATCGAGCGCGGAGGCGACCGGATTGCATTCATCCAGGACGACCGACAGATTACCTATCGCGAGTTCGGCAAACAATTGAGCTGCTTCATCCAAGCGCTGGATGCTCGTGGAGTAAGGAAGGGCGATATCATTGCCACGCTTTCTCCGAACCGGACCGAAGTGTTCATCGTGACTGCCGCAGCCTATATGATGGGGTTGTGTGTCGTGGCGATCAACCCGACCTCCTCGGAAGACGACCATGTCTACATGATGGCCGACTCAGGTGCGACGACACTGTTTGTCGATCCCGACATGTTCGCCGCCAGAGCAAAAGCCATGCGCCAACGTGTGCCTACCATACGGCAGGTCATGAGCTTCGGACCGAACGACTTCGGCGAGGACATCCTTGAAGTAGCTGCCCAGTTCTCGCCGCGTGCCTTGGTGCCGCAGGCGCAGCAAAACACGTTGAGCATGATGTTCTACACCGGCGGCACCACTGGCAAATCGAAAGGCGTGGTGCATACGCATCGGGTGACTGTCGCATCGGTGCTCCTCGAAATGGCCGACTGGGACTGGCCCGGAGAAACCCGTTTCCTGGCCATGACGCCAATTTCCCATGCGTCAGGCTCCATCATCCTGCCGGTACTGCTGCGCTCCGGCACCTTTGTCATGAACAAAGGATTCAGTCCCGAGAAGTTTTTTCAAATCGTCGCAATACATCGGATAACCGCCACGTTTTTGGTGCCGACGATGCTGTACGTGCTGCTCGACCATCCTGAACTGCGCCATGCCAAAATCGATAGCCTTGAGCTGATCGTTTATGGCGCCGCGCCGATGAATCCGACGCGCCTTACCGAAGGCATACGCGTGTTTGGTCCGGTATTCATGCAGCTGTATGGCCAGACTGAAGTGCCGATGGCGATTACGGTGTTGCGAAAGAAGGATCACGATCCCGACAGGTATCCGCATCGCCTGATGTCATGCGGCGTGCCGGTGGCGGGAAACATGATCCGCCTGCTTGATTCTAACGACAATCCGGTGGCAGATGGCGACGTCGGTGAAATCTGCGTACGCAGCCCACTTGTGATGGCACGGTACTGGAACAAACCGGAAGAGACTGACCAAGTCTTTCGCAATGGGTGGATGCACACCGGCGACCTTGCACGCCGCGATGCCGATGGATTTCTTTACATCGTCGACCGCTCGAAAGACATGGTCATCACCGGCGGATTTAACGTCTACCCGCGCGAAGTGGAAGATGTCATCAGTGGGCATCCCGCGGTGGCCTCAAACGCAGTGATCGGCATTCCCGATCCGAAATGGGGCGAATCAGTGCATGCGCTCGTCGTCCTGCGCGCTGGTCAGCAAACAACCGCCGAGGAAATCATCGAAATGGTCAAGAACCGCAAAGGATCGGTCTACGCGCCCAAAGCGGTTGAATTCGTCGATGCGCTACCTATGACTGGACTGGGAAAGCTGGATAAGAAAGCGATGCGCGATCGCATCGCGTGCCAGAGGGTCCAAATTTCTGGCAAACCGATCGACGTCAAGGCCTGATCTCACTCAAATCGTTAAAGAACGCATCAGTTGCGTCGGACTCCGGTATTTGTGACGCGGAACTTCGGCTGCTTCATCGTCTTGCAAGACGCGGCCACACGCGGAGTATCGAGCGCCTGTCTGCCAAAAGCAGCAAGGCCGGTTGGCTGACAATACGCCGCACCAAAAAGGAAGACACCTGAACACATACAGATGGACAAGCTGAGCAGGTGGATGAATAACGTTTAGCTACAGAAAGTGCAAGTAAAGGCGATTTGTCGCGAGGGTATCGCCCCCCCGCACTCTTTGGCGTTTCGCTGCGCTGCAATGCGTGCTGGCTAGCCAAAGTTTTTCATAGTTCCAAGCTTCACAAATCGATGTGTTCTTAAATGAAGGAGACCGTTATGCCCATTCATGCAGTCAAGCTGCTTTTAGCCTGTGCATTGTGTGCATCCACCTTGTCCACCGCTGCGCATGCACAGGCCAAATACGACAAAGGCGCGTCCAATACGGAAGTCAAGATCGGTAATTCCATGCCGTACAGTGGCCCAGCGTCGGTCTACGGCGTGCAGGGCAAGGTGATCAGTGGTTATTTCAAAATGCTAAACGAGCGTAACGGCATTAATGGCCGTACCATCAATTTCCTTTCCTATGACGATCAATACTCGCCGCCGAAAACCGTGGAGTTGGCTCGTCGCTTGGTTGAACAGGATGAAGTGTTGGGCTTGTTCGCGATGCTCGGCAGCGGCCCCAATTCGGCGATCAACCGCTATGTGAATGCGAAAAAGGTTCCCAACCTGTTTGCTAGCGTTGGAACCTCGAAATTTAACAACCCCAAGGACAATCCGTGGACTGTTCCGTTTTTGCCTAGCTATGAAGTCGAGGGGCGCCTTTACGCGCAAAACATCCTCAAAACCAAGCCCAACGCTAAGATCGCCGTGCTCTATCAGAACGATGACTTCGGCAAAGATCTGCTTAGGGGGCTCAAAGCAGGTCTAGGAGATAAGGCGAAAGAGATGCTAGTCTTCGAAACCTCGTATGAAGTTTCGGATCCGCAGATCGATTCGCAGATTGTCCAGATGCAGTCTAGCGGCGCCAACGTCGTCGTGAGGTAGCCTGACTTTTTCGGACACTCCCGTTTGATAAACTGATCAAAGGGAGAAAGCAGAATGCAGACAAAGACATACACACCGGAGTTCCGGGCTGAAGCCGTCAAGCTGGTATTGGCGCAGGG
>NZ_JAEPBG010000060.1 GCF_016632335.1 Noviherbaspirillum pedocola | reverse complement strand
GCTGACTCGTTCATCACGTATTTGCGCAGTCTATCGAATAAGGAAGCATTGCGGGCTTCCGGCGTACTATCCCCTCACTTTTGGTTGAAGCATGTCTTTTCAAAAGACTTTTGCGTACCTGCTTAGGAAGGCATGACTGCAACTGCAGGGAAACCCTTAAAACTTGTTCTAATTTCTTCTGATTTTCCTATTTCAACAAACCACCGTTAATGACAATCACGGAAAACCGAGGCACCCGCTTGCCGTCAACCTCAACAGGGCACCTCGAAAAACCCGCGCGAGTCTGGCAAGATGTGGACGCCTCAAGCCTGACATAAATTTTCATGATCAAGACCAGTCTGTTTGCCGACCAGGAGCGCGAAGCCAAGCTCAACAAGCTTGGTGATGCGCTGCAGGTGATGGAGCAGCATGTTGACTTCGCCGCCCTTGCTGCGGAGATTGACCTTGCGGCACCGCGCCCCAGCCGCGAGCGCGGCGGCCGTCCGCCGTTTCCCACCGAACTGATGGTGCGCGTACTGCTGATCCAGCAGCTATTTAACTTGAGTGATGAGCAGATGGAATTCCAGCTGCTCGACCGGTTGAGTTTCCAGCGCTTCGTCGGCTTACGTGCCAGCAGCCAGATCCCGGACCGGACTACGATCTGGACCTTCAAGGAGCGCTTGATCCAGGCCGGCGCCAGCGAGAGCGTGTTCGATGCCGTTAATCGCCAGCTGTCCCGGCACGGCTACATTGCGCGTGGCGGCCAGATGATCGACGCGAGCATCGTACAGGCGCCCAGGCAATCGCTGAGCAAGGAAGAGAAAGCCATCGTCAGTGAAGGCGCGATGCCGGCTGACTGGAAGCCGGCCAAGCGGCGCCAGAAGGACGTGGAGGCGCGCTGGACGAAGAAACACGGCAAGTCCTACTTCGGCTACAAGGTGTCGGCCAACGCCGACAAGCGCTACACGCTGGTGCGCAAGCTCAAGGTGAGCACGGCAAGCGAACACGACACCATGCATTTCGAAGACGTGCTCGATTGCGCCAACACGAGCCGGGACATCCTGGCCGACAAGGGCTATGTCGATGGCGAGCGCGAAGCGCGGCTGAGCAAACAGGGCTGGCGCCTGCACATCCAGCGCAAAGGAAGCAAGGACAAGCCGCTCTCTGCGGTCCAGCAGCGGCGCAATCATCGCATTGCCAGGACGCGTGCGCGCATCGAGCACGTGTTTGCGGGCTTGGCACAGATGGGCGGCAAGGCGCTGCGCTGCATTGGCCTGGCACGGGCAAGATTGCACCTGAACTGGAAGGTCGCTGCTTACAACTTGCAGCGTCTGGTCTATATGAAGGAGGCCGGGGTCGAGGCATTCTGATGACCGAGGTCCGTCCGGATCGCCGAAAACGAGCAGCACAACCTGAAAAAGAGGTCGGGAAACGACGACACTCACGCATTGTTGGGCGCATTCAAATGCCTGGCTCGCTGATGACGGCGAAATCACATGTTATTCAAGGTGCCCAACCATCTCGAAGAACACGGATCTGGGACGGCACCAGATCGTCCCATTCGCTGCCCGGTAAACGATGACGGGGCTGTGGTCTGCCTCCATCCTTGCCTCGTAAACGAGCTCGTAGTCACCGCCTTTGTAGTGCCGATATTTCGTCGTCATCGCTGTCCTCATTCTATTGGTACAAAAAACCCACCTTTCAGGTTGACTAGTCAACACTGTGGAACTAATCTTCCACTGACGATTAGGTTGCTATGTCAACCTAAGCTTCCTTGGAGAGACATCTCGAAAAGCGAACTGAAAAGCGCATATAAACGTCAAAATTCAAATGCGAGGAGACTAACGTGAACTATTTATTGAAAATATTCAAGACCAGCCTGTACATCATTGTTGCAGCATCGTTTGGCATGCCGGTGTTCGCGCAAGAGACGATAAAAATTGGCCTAGTCGCTCCAATGTCAGGAGCGTTTGCGCTATATGGCCAAGGCTTCCATCAATCGATGCAGGCATACATGGCAAACTATGGAGACACTGTGGCAGGGAAAAAGGTGGAAATCATCGTTCGCGATAACACGACAAACACCCCGGAGACCGCCAGGCGACTTGCGCAAGAACTGATAACTAGGGAGCGGGTAGATTTTCTCGCCGGCTTTGCGCTGTCCCCGGACGCATTATCTGTCGCCAATCTTTCGGCTCAAGCCAAGAAACCGACCATCGTCATGCTCGCCGCAGCTTCCGGCCTGACTGCGAAATCTCCTTATCTCGTAAGGGTTTCATACAGCAACATACAAACCTCCGCTTCCATGGCGAAATGGGCTTATAAAAACGGCGTACGCAAGGTGTACACCATGGTGTCCGACTATGCACCAGGGATTGACTGCGAAGTGGCGTTTCAGGAAGCGTTTGAATCGCTGGGCGGGAAAATCATCGGCAACTCCCGGATGCCATTGGCGAGCCTAGAATATGCACCGTATGTTCAGCGCCTAAAAGAATCCGGCGCGGATGCCGTCTATCTGTTTGTGCCGTCCGGCGATCCGATGGTTTCCTTCATGAAGAACTATGTCGAGCGTGGCCTTCCGCAAGCGGGAATGAAGCTGCTAACGACAACCGATCTTGCGGAGGAATACATCAAGCCAATGGGCGACGCCGCTGCATACATCACCAATACCATTCAATATTACGACACCCTGAATAACGAGGAAAACGCGAAATTCAAAACAGCGTACCTGAAGATAGCAGGCAAAAATCCAGGCGCGATCGCTCTCGGCGGGTATGACGGAATGGCTGTCATTTATGAGGTATCCCGCAAGCTCAATGGCAAGCTTGATCCGGAAAAAATCATGGCAGCGATGAAAGGGTTGAAAATCAAGAGTCCTCGTGGCAACCTCATGATCGACCCGGACACGAGGGACGCGGTGGCCAACATGTACGTGGCGAAGATCGAGAAGAAGGGTAGCCAGTATGTTCCAGTTGTCATCGACACCTTCGTGGACGTCAAGGAAGGTAAATAACAGGGACAGTCTTGAAACGGAAATGACATGTCACTAAAAAACAAGGTTGCCCTCGTCACCGGCGCAGCATCAGGGATTGGACGATCCATCGCATTGGCCCTTGCGCGCGATGGATCGAAAGTGCTGGTCACCGACCGATCAGACGACGGTGGCCACGAGACAGTTGAACTGATCCTGAAGGCAGGCGGTGTCGCAAGGTTTTGCCAACTTGACGCCGCAAATCCTGACGATCACCACCGTGCGGTGGCCCAGGCAAATGAGCATTTCGGCGGCCTTCATATCGCCTGCAATAACGCGGGCATCAGCGTCGGACCAGGCAAGATTTATGCGCCTGTTGCAGAGATTGCGCTAAAAGATTGGGACCAGATGCTCGCAATTAACCTCTCCGGCGTGTTCTATGGATTGAGAGCGCAAATACCTGCCATGATTGCATACGGAGGTGGCTCCATCGTCAACACTGCCTCTGTCATGGGGCAAGTGGCTGGGCAAAATTTAGGCGCATACGTCGCCTCCAAGCATGGAGTTATCGGCCTGACGAAAAGTGCAGCGCTTGATTACGCAGGAAAAGGAATCAGGGTCAATGCGATTGGTCCTGGATATATCGCAACACCTATGCTGGAACACAAGGATCCCAAAACATTAAGCGGTCTTGCAGCTAAACATCCGATGGGAAGATTGGGATTGCCGCAGGAAATCGCGGAACTCGCCGCATGGTTGAGCAGCGAACGCGCCAGTTTTGTGACGGGCGCTTATTACCCGGTAGACGGCGGCTATCTGGCACAGTGACCCAACCAAAAATTGACCCTGCCCCGATTTCACGTACAGCAGGAAGTTTGTTAACTTTCTGGCTGTATGGAGGAATGCATGGGTGAGAAGTTGGTGCCGAAACGGCAGTACACGGAAGAATTCAAGACGGAGGCGGTCAGAC
>NZ_JAEPBG010000006.1 GCF_016632335.1 Noviherbaspirillum pedocola | reverse complement strand
TGGATGAACCGATTCCGCCGCGTTCTGATTCGTTGGGAAAAGCTGGCGAAAACCTATCTTGCGTTTCTTCATTTGGCGTGCGCTGTTATTACCTGGCGTGCAATTGGCCTACTGGAATAGGCTCTTAATGCTCAGGGAGCGCTAAATGGGAATGGCATTCTGCCGCGCTTGCGGCCATCAGGTTCATGAATCCGCGATCAGCTGCCCTCAGTGCGGTGCGCTGCAGAACCCGGCTCCCGCAAAAAGTCAGACGGTTGCGGTTTTGCTCGCAGCCTTTCTCGGCGGGATAGGCATACATCGGTTCTACCTCGGCAAGACGATTAGCGGCGTGCTTTACCTGCTATTTTGCTGGACTGGCTTGCCTTCACTGATCGCCCTCATCGAAACATTGGTCTACGCATTCATGGCACCCAGTGCGTGGGCGGTGAAATACAACCAAGGACGAGTAACCGAGCCCGTGCCTAAACCGCTGCTGGTTCTGATTACGGTAATTCCTGCTGTAATCTTGATTGGCATCGTAGCGGCCATTGTTGTTCCCGCCGTGAAGAGCAAGCCGGCCGAAACCGCTGTCGCTCCCATTTACAGCAAGGATGCGTCCACGTATCGGCCGACGATTTCCGACATGATCGGTGGCCGCAAAAGCCAAGCGAAGGTAATCGCCGCTGGTCAGGACATAGGTATCCTGATGACAGCTATGAAGATGTACGAAATGGACAACGGGCGGTATCCGACAACAGACCAGGGTTTGGTTGCGCTGGTCCGCCGTCCGGAGACGGGTCCGATACCGACAAACTGGAAGGAGGGGGGATATATCGAAAGCCTCCCGCTCGACCCGTGGGGCACGCCTTATCAGTATTTGTCTCCCGGTATACATGGGGAGATCGACATCTTCTCGTTAGGCGCTGATGGGCAGCCCGGTGGCGCAGGCTTTGACGCCGATATTGGATCCTGGCAGGATCAGTAGAAGCGTGGCTCCTACTTCCGGCCCCGGTATCACCGTACCAACATAGCGTAGGGGTCTTTTTGAATACTGGAGCAGACACTTCCCCCGATGCTGAGCGCAATCGCCTGAAGGACCAGACAAGCGCGGTGCTTCTCGCGGCTCTGCTTGGCGACTTTGGCTTGCATCGTTTCTACCTTGGCCAGCCGGTTGCCGGCGTGCTGTACCTGCTGTTCTGCTGGACCGGCGTGCCGGGCGTTCTGGCGTCGCTGGAGTCTTTCCACTTCGCGTTCATGAGCCCCGAGGACTGGGCCAATCGATACAACGCTGGCCAGCGTGGGAAACCCGTGCCTCGCTGGTTACCGATCGTCTTGATCGTGCTGCCAATGCTGCTCCTAGCAGCTATCGTGGTGGCTATCTCTGCCGGATATGACTTCTGACTATCATCGCCACATCGCTGAAGCGACCATATTCCAGCATCTGCGACGAGGCTACATGAGAGCGTTTCCTCACGACCGCGCTCAGGATTGTGTCAACCAGGTCAGGCATGTCAGCCAAGTCAACCATGTCAGGCATGTCATGGCTTGGTTCTCCGGAAACATTTTCGTGTGACTGCAGCGGCAAAAGGTGTATTCTTGTTGAGCCGCTACGCGGCAGGTTGACTCTTCCTCGCAAATTCCAATCCGCTGATCCCTGCGCTTGGCATGGATGAGCGCGATGCTCAATTCCTTGTATTGCCGGACCCCGGCAATTCCTGTCACTTCCGGCGACTGCCGGAAACGCCACAAGGAGAAATCGATGAGCAATTCCCATTCAGTGCACGAGGCCGCGCCATGAAGCTCGCTGACGCGCGCCACAGCGCCCTCTATCAAAGCCGCACAATCGCGATGCAGTCCGACGACACGATAGACGCTGCGCTGCGGGCTGACCGCGCCGCAGCCAAAATCATGGCGAAGGATCTGCAGGTGCATCCTGGCGAACTGGTCGGCGTGCGCCTGAACCTGAACGTGTTCAAGAGCCGTGGTGTGCTGGTGCAGACCATCCATGCCGGCAATCGCAGCGACGGCTACCGCAACAACCGTGGCTTCTTCAATGGCAGCGTGCTCGCGTACCGCAAGCATGTCACCCTGCGAGGCGCGTTCTTCAATGTCAGCCAGAGCGGCCGCCACAAGATCGCTTCCGGCCTCGACTCGAAACACCCGATGGCGTCTGTCGACGGTGTGCTACACGAAGCCGAGCATCCGGAATTTTCCGGCATCGAGATCAGCTTCAACCCGCATCGCGTCCACCTGTTCACCGACCGTGATTTCCGGCCGATCCGGTACGCGGAAGAGGCCACGATCTACGGACATCGCATCTACGTGCGCGGTGAGATTGAGTACTACACCGAGGGCACCGCCCCGCAGAAAATCGGCGACGCCGACAGCGCGGTGCAGTTCCAGCCGGCCTCCGGCGCGGTGACGTCGATCGCAGCCGGCCAGCAAGCCGCGTTTGATCTGGCCAGCCTTCTGGACTGAGTTCATCCCACGCCACACACATGCGGTTCTCCCGAGAGCCGCCAATGCCCCTAACGGGCATTGCCCTGCACCGCAGCGCAATGCTCCACACGAGTTCCTCCTTTTTTCAA
Organism: Noviherbaspirillum pedocola; assembly: GCF_016632335.1. Taxonomy (GTDB): domain Bacteria; phylum Pseudomonadota; class Gammaproteobacteria; order Burkholderiales; family Burkholderiaceae_D; genus Noviherbaspirillum_A; species Noviherbaspirillum_A pedocola. Next base: position 316,975 of record NZ_JAEPBG010000006.1, on the reverse strand, counting down.
CGCCGCACCGCGGCAACGACTAGGAGAAGCAGATGTACAAAATCATTTTCGAAAACGGTACCGAGCGGATCAAATCGACGTTGGGCGACGTGCTTGCTGCACTCAACCGGCGCGATGAATGGGGCACGCTGGCCAAGAAAGGTGAAGTGAAGGTGTTGCACCATAACCAGCCGATGACGGTGCGCCGCAACAGCTATGGCGCAATCGGTATCGAGCAGCCCGGAAGTGCGAAAACCATCATGGAAGCGATGATGCGCGAAGTCGAGCTTTTCTATGTCAAGCCCGGCGACGTGGTCTATAGCCCGCACGAGATGACGCGCAGCAGCTGGGAGGCTGTTGTTGCGATCGGCAGCGCGGCTTACAACGTTTTCCCGTGCTTCACGGTGGATCAGCGTAGCGAGCGCATCGAGTACGAGGTCAACGGCCAGCCCCGCGAGGCGCGTGTCGAAGGCTACTGCAACGCACTGTTCTTCCAACGCTTCGGCTGGGGTCACAACGGGCCGTCATACGATGGCGCCGGCGACACCAACTGCCGCCATGAGATCCATGTTGCCTACGCTCTGGCGGCCGGCAAGCACGTTCCCGAATGGATCCTTGGTGACTATCGCGACAGCGACAACGACAAGCGTGGCGGCTATGGCGTCGGTGACTGGTTCGGCGTCCTGCTGCGCGTGCCTCACCTGCGCGGACAGATGCCGGTGGATAAGCTGCGGCAACTCTGCGCGGTCCTGCACTGCGAGAAGATCGAACTGAACCAGCAGAACGCGGATGGATTCCTTCGGCTCATGCAGCAACTGCCGGATGCGGACCCGAACTACGTGGTGATGGACGACTTTCTCTACGCGCACGGCATCCTGAAGGCAAAGCAGGTTCCTGCGATGCCGGCAGCCGAAGCCGACCCGGAGCTTCCGGCACTTGCCAAGGCGCTGCATACGGCCCTGGTGGATGCACGCAGGAAGATGACGGTCGATCGCGTTCAGGGCGAGCTTGCCAAGGGTCAGATGACCCGCCGTCACGCCGAGTATGAGCTGGCAATGGCAGAGGCGAGCAGCGGTCCGCGGGCGTTCGATTACCCGCGGCGCCTGGCTGATGCGGTGGAAAAGCGGGAAATCGGCATGCTGCTGGAACTGTTCGATACGCCGGACGACCGCAATCAGACAACCAAGCGCGTGCTACATCGCGAAGTTGGCCTGAAGACGCTGGGGCTCAAGGCCGCGCAACGCAAGGAGGCGATTTTCCTGTTCTGCGGCTTCAACAAGGAAAGCCGCGAGGCGTATGAAACCGAGCGCAAAGCGGTCGCTGAGGATACCCGTGCCAAGCGGGAAGCCGAGGAGATCGTCAAGCAGGTGGAATCGGTCGAATGCCGTCGTGGTACCCGTGGGGAAATCGTCACCGTGCGCAAGTACATCGACGATCTGATCAGCGAAGGCTATACGCAAATCGTGGAGAGCAAGCAGGGTAGTGCGGCCAAGTACTGGCTGCGCAACCCTAGCTCCAATTTCGGCTATCCGTTGCGGGTCAAGCATGGCGCCCTTGCCTATGCCCGGCTGGCGATCGCGCAGCTCGGCAATCAGCAAAACGTCGCCTGAAACGCCGTCCCGTAGCAGCATCGCGGGACGTTTTCTTCCAAGTAGTACGGATGCCCTTCGGGGCATTCGAACGCCGCCTACCGTGGCCGCGTCCGAATGCCTTCAATGACGCCTTTACCACGCCGCGCTGCGGCACGACCAAGGAGAACGTCATGAGCACCCAAGAGCAAGCAGCATCTTCCACCACAAGCCAGTCCGAAGGCTGCAACGATGCCGGCTACCTCGCCTGGCGCACCCAACTCGAAGCAGGCCGGTTGTACGAGAAGGGCGCTTCGCTGCGCGAAGTCGGCGAATTTCTCGGCACCGGCCGCGCCGGCGCGTTCCTGACGCTGAGCCGCCTCGGTTTGATCGGAGACTGCATAACCAGCCGGATCGCGGAGGACGCCCAATGAAAGCCCTGTACCGCTACATGCAACTTGAAGCAACCGGCACGCCGGCACGCGCCAACGTCGATGGCGTCTCGCGTCGCGGTTGGATCGTCGACGGCGAGACTTTCGTCTACTACGGCGGGCGCAAGCAGCAATGCCTGCCGCTGGCCGAGGTGACGGAATTGCGTATCGTCGATCCCGCTGACGAGCAGCAGGACCGCGATAAGCTGCACGCCGTGATTCGGTTCAAGCGCGCCATTCAGTTTCCGCGCTTCTCGATGCGAGAAGGGGAACGCTGGGGCTTCGTGTTGTTCCGAAAAACGCTCACCAACCTCAAGGCGATCGAAGCAGGGGAGCGCTTCGACTTTGCCGGCGGGCAGTGCCTGGCCGACGACGTGGAGCTCATCTACGTCGGCCCGGGAAACATCGAATACAGCCGCGCCTGCGGCTACGTTCGCTAGACCGCAACCGCGCCATCGTGGCGCCGACCATGCCTCCCAGAGGCATTTCCATGCAGCGCATGGGAATGCTTCGCCAGCGCCTCCTTTTCCCAACGCCGCATCGCGGCACCATTGAAGGAGTGCACCATGAACAAAGCAACCGAAGTGAAAACCCTGCAGATCCATGCCGTCGCAGTCGTGCCGCGGGAGGACCTCGACGAGGACGATCGAGAAATTCCCGGGACGTATGAAGTTACTGTCCAAAGGGACGTTTCGGACGGCCTTGCCGCATGGGCAGCGCTGGAAGCTTTTCACGAGAAAAACGGCGTCGAGGTGCTGGAGGACTTCGAGTTTCACGTTTTCGATCCGGTCCGGCAGATTTACCTCGACCAGGAAGAGCCAACAGATGCGGAGGGCGACTCGTTGCGTTATTCGTATGAAGGAAAGCTGTCCGACGAGCTGCCGACGATGCGGATGCGCCTGACGCTTGACGTGAGCTACTACGTCAACGGCACTAATCCGAAGCGCTTGGCCGAAATGCTCGAGCGGCTAGCCGCCCAAGGAATCGAAAACGGCATGCTTACGGGATCGAGCTCGGCGCAGGTGGCCGAATACTCGATGCAGGTCCAGGAAGTCGCCAACGAGCCGCAAGTACTGTCACCGCATCCGGCCGCCGAATCCGGGTCTGATTACGTGCTGAAGCCGGAGGCGAAGTCCTGCTGGATTTCCGTGGACTCCGCAGCCGTGCATGTGGTGCGCACCGATGAAGGCGTGATCGTCGATATCCATGCCGAAGGTTCGGCAAATGGCGCCATCGCCGGATCCGGCGCGACCTACAGCGAGATCGAGGACGAACTTCTCGAAGCCGAGGGCATTACGCTCGAAGACGTCGAAATGCAATACGCGTATGACTGGCCGCATGGTCCGGCTTTTTTCAGCCTGCCGTCCGCCGATCGCGCTTGCCATATCCGGGCTGCGGCGCAGCGTAACCGCGCCGGCGTCGACGCCTTCGTACGCTCGCAGCGCGAAGAGTCAGGCCAGTCGCAACCGGCATAGCGCCCCCGCAAGCCACTTTCCATAACCATGAGGACCGCTTAGGCGGTCCTCCCTTTTCGCCAGAAGAAGGTAGGGACCTGCTGCGTGCACATGCGTTAAGCATTGAGCAATATCGCCTCGGGCCGCTCGGAGCACTTATAGAATTTGCTGAATGGCTTTGGCGGCTACAAAAACCGCTCGCGGAATTGCCTCGCAAGAGAGTTCGGATCATGCAAGACGACAACCTGTACCGTCTCCTGGAACTTGCCTATCCCGATCTGAAGTTCGAACGTCATGCCTATATGCATGACGGCGAGGAACGCTGCGCGATTTTTCTCATACACCGGGATAAGGCTATCCTTGACCCGACATCATTCGGGCCGGACGTTCCTCCCTTTTTCGGTTTGAAGGAACTGCATGCGCGCATGCTGCGTCGGCGTAACCTGCATTACGAGCGTACGCAGGTCCACGGCATCGCGGATATGTTGGCGATCCAAGCTCAGATCCTGCGCCCGGTCGCCGTCGATCCCACTCTCCTGCAGAAGAACCCCAAGGACTTCCTGCTTGACCTCGGGCTTGAAGAAATCGAGCGCGACGGCAAGACCACTTACCGGATCGACGATCCTGCAACAGGCCATTATTTGCTCGTTTCCGATAGCAAACTCACGGGTGTACCGCAAACCTTTGCCGACATTGCGATATGCCGCTTCAACCAGGATGGCGAGCAGCTGGGCAACGCAATCGACATCAATGGCAGAGCATTAGACGCAAACACCTGAACAGCCCCGGACGCTCAGCGCCACATGCCTTTTTCGATCTATGGCGGTTGCGGCTGTCTTAATGGTTTGACGCACCGTCTTTCTGACGAATCCCCCAATCAAGCTTCGTCTCCAAACGACCGCGCAAGGATTGCGACGCACTTTGCTATGCGTTGAGTGGTCAAGACGCATTTCGGAGTTGCGCTCCGAAATGCTTCCCGCATGCTTTTCCCAACGCCGAAACACGGCATTCCGAGGTCAACATGGACACCAACCAACTCCAGCAGCTTCTTTCCGCTGCCTATCCCAATATGACGTTCGAGCAGCTCGCCTACACGCACCAAGGGGCCGAGCGCGTCGCTCTCCTGCTGCAGAAAAACGGCATGGCCATCCACGACCCGACCGTTTCCGAATGCGGCCGCTTCGGCGCCGAGCCGTATTTCTATGGTATGACCGAGAACCATGCGCGAATGCTGCGCCGGCACAACCTGCATTACGAGCGCACGCAGGTGCAGTGCTTCGAAGACCTGCAAGCCATCAAGGCGAGCGTCTTGCGCGCGGTTGCAAGCGACCCTGATCGCTTGCATCAGGACCCGAAGGAATTTCTGCTCGATCTCGGGTTCGAGGAATACAACAGCGGCGGCGTGATGGTCTACCGCATCGACGACCCCTCCACCGGCCAGCAGCTGCTGGTGTTCGACAACGAAGGCGACGGCATTCCGGCCACATTTGCCGATATCGAGATGGCCCGATACGGCGCTGACGAATCGCTGCTGGGGCCAGCCATCGATATCCACGGCAAGCTGGTCTACCCGGATCTCTGACACACCGAGATTGCAAACACCTTGGCCGCTTCACGCGGCCTTTTCTTTTCGAGATCGCCATGACAAATAACCAACCCGTTTGCGCAACACTCTACCGCGCCGTGCTTGAGGCCGGCCCTTTCAACTTCGACGGCTACGACACTACGGACAGTGGCGCGCGCTGCGCTCAACAGCGCCTTGGCCGAACATGCGCGCCAGTGCGGCCTTGCGCCCGACTGGCACAAGGACCTCGATATCGCCTGCTACGGTATTGCACCGGGATGCGGCTACCGCGACCGCGAGTATGTGGCCTCTACCTGCGCAAGTGCCGCAACCGAGCCGGACATGCCGCTGTATCAGCGGGAGTTTCCGGGCTTCGGCGACCTTGGCGTGTCCCTGCCCGAAGGCTTTGAGGACGCTTCCTGGCACAACGACGCCTGCCCGTCCTTCGACAAGCTCCTGCCAAACGGCCAGTACTTGCGGATCTGGATTGATTTCAAGGAAGCGGCCGATCGCGAGTTCTCTGAACGAATGCGGTTCTCGCTGGGCCTCTACGATCACGAAATAAGCCATCTGCGTGATCTTCTCGATTCAGAGGATTTCGTCGAAATCTGCCGCGCCATCGAAGCATTCAAGCCGCAAGTGACGCCATTCCAAATGATCCGTGACGCGGCGCACATGACGCGCGATCAGCAGAACGATTGGTACGAGGAGAATGTCGGATACCGGCCCGACGATGGCGAGCACATAGAAGACGACGAGCTGACGCTGCAGGTCGCAGAGATGATGTTCTACCATGCCAAAGAGAGTTTGGAAGCCGGATGGGCAGCCGTGGATGCGCATGCACTGCTTGTCTTCATTTGCGCCGACGACGTGGCGAACAACCGCAGTAGCCAGCAACACAACGCATAAACGCTTCGGCGTATGTTGCCTTGCGTAAAGGCCGCCTTCCGGGCGGCTTTTTTTTCGTCCATATCCCGGGCAAAGCCAATCGATCCGTCTGCTCGGAAACAAAATTCGCCGGGTTCCAGCTTCTTGACTATCGGCTGGATGAGGCCATAATAGGTTTATGAACTTTATGTAATTTAGTTAGTTCAGATACAGGAGATAGCTATGGATACCCAGCAAGACAACAACCGGCCCGTGCTTATGGTGTTAGAGCGGAGCCTTGCTGAGTCTAAATCTCGCGCCCATTCTGAACGCAAATTGCAACTTATCTCAGCTTCAGATGTTGAGGCCGACGAGCGTCACGAGGCAATCGCAGTCGATGCGCAGTCCGCGGAGTCCCTTGCCGTTGGCGAGTATGTAGTCCTGGTCCCGGTGGCACAGACGCGCGAAAAGCCGGATAAAAAGATCGGCTTGCTCTACAGGAACGTCGCGGATCGTCTATTTGCAGAGCTTTCCGTGCTCCTTCAGGACCCCCAGAAAAGGGAAGAGATCGAGCGTGCGGGACTTGATTTGGCCGCAGATGTGGTGTTCGGCAGTCTTGTAGCACCGCTCAGGATGTACTCGTATGCGCCGTCTGCTGCGGAGTCCGTGCAGGCGCAAAGCAAGGAAGAGGAGTTTCCTAGCCATCAAATGCGCGAGAGCCTGTCGCGTGGCCGCCAGTACGTTGAAAGACAGATGGCGGATGCAGCCGAAAATCTGAGCCTTTCGGAAGCGGCGAACGTCAGTGGCATGAGTGAGCAGGCAGTCAACGATGCGCGCAAGAGCGCTCGCCTGTATGCGTTGCTCGAGCCGTCGCGACAGCGCGGTCACCGTTACCCGCGATGGCAGTTGGACGTGCCGACTACGCGGTTGGCGCGCGTGCTGGCGCCATTCAAGGAGCGGTATCAGGACTGTTGGGCAATCCATGCGTTCATGACGCAGCCGAACTACAGGCTTGACGGGCTTGCGCCCAAGGAAGTCATTGCCGACCCGGGCGTGGATATCGAAAAGGTGGTGCGTGCGGCCAGCGCTTACATCTCCACGATGCTCGGAGAGGAAGGATGACCTGTCCGCAGCCGCCCTCAAACTTCGACAGTATTCCGCTGCCGGTAAAGAAGGTGGATGCGGGAAGCATCTTGTTGCGCTCGCACCGTAGCGATAAGGACCCGATCTACTTCAACCGGCCTCCCGCCGGAGTGGATGACGTTCGTTATCGTTTTGATGCGCCGGCTGGGGAGTTCGGCGTCTTGTACTGCGCGGAGGAATTTGCCGTGTGTTTCGCCGAAACGGTGTTGCGCGATTTGCCCTCGCGGATACCCGGGAACGAGGATGTATGCCTCCCGCAGGCCGCGATCACTTCGCGCTCCGTGGCGCGACTTGAAGTGGTGCAGGAGCTCAGGCTTGTCGATTTTGTCGAGGGATTGGTCCAGTGCCGTGCCGACAACTCCATTACGACGGCCTACCCGTATGACGTCCCTAACCTGTGGAGCCTTGCTGTCCACTCTCACAAGGACGGCGTCGACGGCATCTACTACCGATCGCGGTTCACCGGCCACCCGGCAATCGCCTTGTTCGATCGCGCCGCGCCGAAGATCCTCAAACGCGCCAGCACGCCAATGGCGCGATGGAATGAGCTTGCAATGACGCTGAGCCGGTACCGTATTACCGTCACACCACCTGGTCCCAGCGCTTTCTAACGGGCTGCACTGCCGGCCTTTGGCATTAGCCAAACAGCCTAGAGGATTACTGGCGCACGCCGGGGTTTGCCTTGATGCGCGCAGGCAGAGGTGGCCTGTGCATTCGCGCGAAGCGCAGGCCCACCGCGCGTCTCGTTCGCGCCGCTGCCACACGATCTTCTTCCGACTGCACATCAGGTACGCATCGCCATGCAGGCCGCTTCACGCAGGCCTCATCATTTCTTTAAGCCAACGAATCGTTCCGCTTTTTCCGACGCATTGGAATGCCACATCGATCCATCGGCAAACATAATTGCCGAGTGGAAATCCAAGTAATTAAACAAGGACCAGATGTGACGAACGCCACCGACAAAGCACTGCCCGCTCAGCCGAACAAGGCGGTGATGGAGTACCTCGCTTTCCGGCTCGGCAAAGAGGAATACGGCATCGATATCCTGAAGGTGCAGGAAATCAGGGGCTTTGAGGCTGTCACCCGCATCGCCAGCGCGCCGGCGCACATCTTGGGCGTGATGAACCTGCGCGGCGTGATCGTGCCGATTGTCGACCTGCGCATCAAGCTCAAAATCGGCACGCCGGTCTACAACAATTTCACCGTCGTCATCATCCTGTCCATCAATGGCCGCGTGACCGGCATCGTCGTCGATAGCGTGTCGGATGTCACCACGCTCGCCCCGGAACAGATCAAGCCGGCTCCCGACATGGGCTCGGCCATCGACACCGAATACCTGATCGGCCTGGGCGCCATCGCCGAGCGCCTGCTGATCTTGATCGACATCGACGCCATGGTATCGGCCGCCGACTTCGGCCTCATCGACTAAGCCCGCCCCACACCGTTTCATCTCGACCCTCCAAGGACTCCTGCAATGAAAGTGCTTTCCAACGTAAAAATCAGCACCCGGTTGATCTTTGGCTTCGGCATCGTCCTGCTGCTGGCCATCGTCGCTGTCCTGGTCGGCATCGCACAGCTCAAGACTGTGGCGGATGCAACGCGCCAGATGATGGAAAAGCCAATCGCCAAGGAGCGGCTTGCCGCCGACATGTACCGCAATACCTTCGGCTCGGTGCGCCGCACGAACGCGATCATCAAGAGCAGCGACCTGTCGCTGGCGCAGTACTTCGCCAAGGATGCCGCCGAGGTCACCCGCAGCAACGACGAGATTCAAAAGAAGCTGGAGGCCGTGCTGATCTCGCCACAGGAAAAGGCGGTCTACGCCCACATCCTGGAGCTGCGCAAAGAATATTTGAAGTCCCGCAACGATGCCATCAAACTCAAGAACGACGGCGATATCGAGGGCTCGAACCGGATTCTGGAAGAGCGCTACGTTCCGTCTTCGACGAAATACGAGGAGGGCTTGCGCGAAATGGTGCAGTACCAGCGCAAGGAGATGGACCAGTACGCACAGCAGATCAACGAGGCATACCAGACCGGCCTTAAGTTGCTGGTTGGCTTGACGATTCTTCTGGCCGCATTCGCCATCGTGTGCGCCGCGCTGATTACCCGCAGCATCACCCGCTCATTGCACATCGCCGTGGCCGTCACCGGCAGCATCGCCGACGGCGACCTGACCACGCGCATCGACGACCGTGGCCGCGATGAAGTCGCACGGCTCATGGGCGGCTTGCGCGCAATGAACGCCGGCCTCTTGCGCGTTGTCTCCGGCGTGCAGGCCAGCGCGCGCGAAGTGGCGAACCGTTCCAGCGAGATCGCCCAAGGCAACCTCAATCTGTCCTCGCGTACCGAAGAACAGGCGGCCTCGCTCGAAGAGACCGCATCCTCGATGGAGGAACTCACCTCCACGGTTCGACAGACCGCCGACAACGCCCGGCAAGCAAATACGCTGGCTGTGTCGGCATCGGATGTGGCAGTCAAGGGCGGCAAGGTGGTGTCCGAAGTCGTCACCACGATGAACTCCATCAACCATTCTGCCCGCAAGATCGCCGATATCATCGGCGTCATCGACGGCATTGCCTTCCAGACGAATATCCTTGCGTTGAACGCAGCAGTGGAAGCGGCGCGCGCCGGCGAGCAGGGCCGCGGCTTCGCCGTGGTTGCCACCGAGGTGCGCACTCTCGCGCAACGCAGTGCCGCAGCCGCCAAGGAAATCAAGGAGCTGATCAACACCTCGGTAGAGAAGGTCGACGCCGGCAGCAAGCTGGTCAACCAGGCCGGCACGACGATGGACGAAATCGTCGAGAGCGTGAAGCGGGTCACCGACATCATGGCCGAGATCATGGCCGCTACGCAGGAGCAGAGCGCCGGCATCGATCAGGTCAATACCGTCATCGGACAGATGGACCAAGTCACGCAGCAGAACGCCGCGCTGGTCGAAGAGGCGGCTGCGGCCGCCGAGAGCCTGCAGGCCCAAGCAGCGCACCTGGCCAACGAAGTGGGCTTCTTCAAAACGCCCGATGGAGCCTGAGCGACAGCCGCGCCGGTAGTGCTGTAACGGGAACGGCGGAGCCTGTCGGTTCCGCCGTTTGCATTTCAAAAGCGCCGCGCAAGTACCGCCGCTTTTACAGCGCGTTTCGCCAGCCGCAGCAACTGAACCGCGGAATACAATTTCCTTCGTGAAACTGCGAGGAAAGCGATGACGCATCAGAACCAACCCGCCCTACATCCGCTCCCGGCGCCGCCCAGCGATGTCACTACCGGCGAATGGCGCAGCGATGGCGAATATCTGTACAACAGCGCCGGCGTGCAGATCGGCGTGCTGTTCGGTGACGCGACGATTCGCAGCGCGAATGCACGCCGCCTTACCGCCTGCATTCGCGCCATGCGCGGCATCACCACCGAAAACATCGAAGTGGCCATGGACTCGGGCGCCAACAGCCTGGTCGGCGAACTGGTCAACAATCACCTGAAAAACCAGCAGACCATCGCGCATCTGCAGGACGAGCTCGCGATGCACCGGCGGGAGATCGAGCAGCAGCGCGAGCTACTGCGCAACCTGCATGCGTATGAACTGCAGCGGGAAGTGCTGTCCCGCTCGCCGGGCGCGCAGCTCTACGGCGCGCTCTGCAAGCGCCTGGGCATCGGTGGCAAGAACGCCTGCCCGCCGAAGGATACCGGCGCGCAGGATCCTGCGCCGCCAGCCGCAGGCTGATCGAGGACTCGCCATGCGATCCATGCTTGCGTTCGGCGTGCTGGCGACGGTCCTTTTCTTTGCGTACGAGATCGGGCCGGACCTGGTGCGCTGGATCGCCACCGGACAGCCGCCGCAGTCGGCCGTGGGCGCGCTCCGGTCGTAGGCGAATGAAGAACAGGTGCGGCTTGGCACCATGCCGCGTTGCGTAGAAAACGGAGCAGTCGGCCAGTCGGGTTTTACGGGATATTTTCTTGAAATCAACGGTGGAGTGGACTATGCTCGAATCGTCGCCACGCGGCAGAATCACCTGTCTGACCTCCACACACCGGCTCGCCCATGCGCGACTGCATCAGCGAGCCCCCCGCTCGGTTTCTTTTCCTGCCGGTCCCGGCAGAAATCGAATCCGGTCGATTGCGCAGCCTGCGCGTTGACCCTTTCCCAATCGTTGCCGATGCCCGCCATGTGCGGCACTCCCGGCACCAGAAAGGAGCACCGGTCATGAAACCCACCGAACAAAAGCCGACGATGTTCATCGTCTTCACCGAGCAGGGCAGCCGGAATGTCGCCAGAAGCTGTCTGCTGATTGTGCGCACCGAACTGGCCAGCATGGAAGAGACCACCCGCGCATTGTCTGCCGCGCTCACCGAATGGATTGCCAGCACCGAAGAGGGCCGCGCGCTGTGGCAGGAATGCGGCGGCGCGATCTTCATCTCCGACCTGGCTGCAACGGACGTGTTTGACGATGCCCTGCTGCGCGCCTGCATGCGCAATCACGGCATCGACTTCGAAGCCTGCCACGGTACCTACGACGAGCCGAACATCGCGATCGATCGCGTGCTGGTGGACCCCGAGAAGGTCCAACTGCCAGCGCCTACCATGCCGGCGCGTCTTCGCCAGGCCACCGCGGCGCGCGTGAATCTTCCATGGACCGACGCGGACGCCTTTGCCGTACCTGCATAACGCGGAGGAACCATGAAAAACACCATCACCAAGCCTGTGCTTACGCTGGCCTTCTGCCGCATCGAGCGCACGGAGGTTCGCGGCATTGTGCTGCTGGTCGTTCGCACCGCACATGGACACGATGTAGCCTTCAAGGCAATCAGGTCTGCGGTCACGAGCTGGGTTGCCACCACGCCTTGCGGGCGCCGCGTATGGGAAGCAGCGCTTGGCAACGTGACGATCGGCGAACTTGTCGCACACGACGCCTTCAGCGATGCGGCACTTGTCGCCGCGCTGCATACCAGCGGCGTGGAGTTCATTCGCTGCGAGCCCGTTGCACACGATGCCGCCTATTCCTTCGAGGACACCTTCGTGGTGCACGACCCTGATGCGATGCCGATGCAGGCGCCTATCGTCACCGCCCAGATTGCGCGGCCGGTGCGCCTGACCGATACAGAGGGCCGCTGGAACAGTGACCGCACCTTCTTCGTCGAAGGCTTCGATGTGGCGCTGTACCTGCGCGAGATGTTTCCCGACGCGGCCGCGCCGAAGTCGAACGATCCGCGCCGCTTCCTCGGCCCTGTGGCTGGCATGTCCTACCTTGCCGGGTACGGAAGCACGCTGGGCGTGATGCACGAAATCGCGCTGCCCCACTGGAGAGGCAATGCCAGGGCGGCGATTGACCTTCGCAACGGCGGCCACTACTGGCCCTCCGAACTGTTCCAGAAGGTGCTTGCAGAATTTGCACGAGAACTCGACATCGTGCAGCAGCGCTATCCCGCAGCCGAGCTGACCGTGGCCTGCGCCGATGCGACCGACACCGGATGCGTCGCGTTGCGCGCCTATACGCCCGTGGACTGGGATTTCGAGCTTGCCGGCACCGACTTGGCCTCTGTGGCGCGGCTGCAAGCAGAAATCATCGCCAAAGCGGTGAGGACGGGCAGTTCGCTCACCACCTGACATCACTCCATCTCCGACTACCTCGCGGGGCGCGTCTGCGCCCCGCTTTCCTTTCGCACCTGTGTTTTCATGCCGCCGGCATCGGAATGCAGTCCAGTCGATTTCCCCAGCCGCGACGCGGCACGGAAAGACACCGCTGTGGCCACTATGGGCAGCGCATCCACCATGCGGCAGCAACCCTGCCGCTTCCGACAAGGACCGACCATGCATTCCCCGACCAACGATTCCGTTCTGACGCTCGTATTCCTGCGCAATGGCCAAGGCGAGGTTGAAAACCTTTGCATGCTGCGCCTTCGCACCGAAAAACAGCCTTCCGACGCCGTCGAAGCCCTGAAGGCTGCGGTGACCGAGTGGGTTGCCAGTACCGATAAGGGCCGCGACGTGTGGGATTTCAGCTGCTGCGACCTGAACATCGGCGACCTCGATTCCCACGATGGCTTTGCCGATGAAACGCTGCTCGAACTGCTGCGCAAGCACGGCGTCGAGTACGTCGGCTGCAGCCAGGCGCTCGATGCCGCCATCGTCAGCTACGACAAGGTGCTGGTCGACCGCGTCCAGGTCGACGAAGCATAAGCGGTGGCCCCGATCAACCGAAAGGAGTCCCCATGAATTTCGTCGTGCAAACCTACTTTCACCGCATCCCCGGTATCCGCTACCGCCTGGTCCGTACGCGCATCGAGGCCGCGCTTTCCAACGGCGTTCCGATCGAAGTCTACGACGACGGTTTCGAAACCCAGTATTTTGAAAAGCGCGACGTCGCCGAGCGTGTGCGGGGCGAGGAGATTGCCAAGGCGCGTGCTGCGGGAGAAATCATCTATGGCTTGACGGACTTCCTGTACCTGGAAGCCCAGACTGTCGCGGATTACGTTTTTCCGGGCCCGCATGCGCTGGCGCATTTTCGATCCCTGCCGCAAGAGGAGCGCACAGCCCTGCGCATTCGGTACGTCGAGGAAGTCGTTTGTCCGGCGCGCGAATTGCGGCTTGCCGAAGCCGCGTAGCGCTCACCGGGCGGCATGCTTGGCGGGGTGTCACCGCCATTCGCCAGTGTAATGCGGCAAAAAATACCGATGCAATTGCCGGCACCGGCGCGCGTGGAGTCCGCAGAATAGCGCGCTGTTGCCAGCTGCCGTACCTAGCAAAAGGAGTAACCGAACATGCCTCGCGTTCTGACCATGATGCACATTGCCGACTCGCGGCGCCTGCCGCTGGACAAGGATGGGCTGCTGCTCCATCTCGACGGACGCATCAAGACGCTGCGCGCCACGCTTGAAAAAGTCGGGCACTGTGAAGTGCAAACCACGCCTCCCGAATTCATCGACTGGGAAGCCCAGGGCTGCATGCAATGGCGCATGAAAGTCACCGTCGCCAAGCCGAGCCGAAAGGTAACGTGGGACGCTATCGTGGCCGCGATTCTGGCCGTCACACCGGCCAAATGCCAGTTCGTCTACGTATAGCCATTCCCGCCGCCAAGCGCGGCAAACCTCAATCCCCACAAGCCCCGGATCCCCGGGGCTTTTCAATTTTCATGAGACGCGGCCGTGATGCCGCGTTTTTCTTTGGAGCCTACAAAATGAACGCCATCACCAAACCGCAGCAGCTTCAACCCGCCGCGCAGTCAACCGGGCCGGCGCCGTACGAGCTGATCGTTGTTTCCGACGACCGCGACTGGCGTCACGTTGCGCTGATCTTTTCGCCGGAAGGCGGGGCAGGGCAGACGTGGCGGCGCGAAGCAATCTGCGACAAGAAATGCGGCCATGTGCACGTCGACGTCCACTGGGAATTCCAGCAGTCGCCGGCAAGCCGCCCTACGGTCAAGCAAACACCGCCTGCGCAGATCTGCACACAGTTCGCGCAGCTGCATGAAAAGCTGGTCAAGTTCGCCACGCCGACTGCATGAGATAGGCAAGTGCGACCTGCAAAACGACTGCGCCCCTTCCGAATTCGGGAGGGGCGCATTTTTTTTGCCTGATGAAGTCACAAGCAGCTTCGTCCAGCCGGCGATACCGTCCAACGGCATTGGACAGCGCCGGCCATTGGACACCGCGGCGCGCGGCGCATTTCCGGCAGGACTACGGCGTAGGCAGTGTGTAAAGTTGCTTGGCCGAGTAGGTCTTTACCTGGTTGCCGAAGTACGGCGAGGACGGATCGGTGCTCTGTGAATAGGTAAGGATGCCCTGAACCGTGGTGCCGGACGGGGCGAGATTGACGAACTGCACATAGCTGCTACCTAGCAGCGGCTCGTAGTGGCCGTTGACGAAGCCGTAGGACTCCTGTTTGTTGGGTGTTCCTTCGAATTCCTCACCTGCGCTGTAGGGAATTTGCTGGCCGTTGACCGTCACATACTGTATCGATCCAAGCGTCGCATCCATCGCGACACCGGCGGTCTGGAAGGTGTCGATCGCCTTGCCGAACGCCTGCAGTATCGCAGCCTTCGCTGTCGCGTCTCCCGTGTTCAGGCCACGCGGCGTATTGACAGGATCGCTTGCCGAGAACGGCACCGCGTACACGTTCGCGACGGTGCTAGCGCTGCGCCAGAACTCGCGGAAGACATGCGCGCCCTTGGACTCCTGATTGCTGCGCCTGTCCCATGCCGACAGCGCTGTGCAGGCAGCAGCGGTCGAAACCGTGGTGCCGCTGGCAAGCGTGACCGTCGGGTTCGACGCGCACAGCGCAAGCAAGTCGTCGAGCACGATGCTGGACATGTAGTTCTCGTTGCGGTACCAGATCGTCTGCAGCTTGTCCGCACTCATCAGATTTCCCGGCAAGCCGTCGGTGCCGGCGAAGCGGCGCTGAAACGTGGTAAGCGCGGCACGGGTGCGCGGGCGCTGGGCCACATTCACCGGACCGAGCATTGGCGAGAAGGTCGGCCAGGTGATAGCCGGGTTCGCAAGCCAGTAGCTGTCGTTTTCGTTGGAGACGAAATCGGTGCGCACCGCCGAGGCCAGCTTCGAGGCCGGGATCACGCCCGGCACCGGCGTGGTCGGATCGACTGTCCATTTGCACTGCGCCGTCGAGCCATTGAGCACTACCAGACCCGCGATATTGAGCAGAGCAGCCGCCTGCGGCGATGGCGCGCAACGCGTCAGGTCCGGCGTGTCGATGTTCGGTACCGGCGTGATGTCCGCGTATAGCACCTCGCCGGTGGAATCGGCCGCAATGGTGTTCACCCACGGAATGCCAAGGGTCTGCGATAGGACGGATTGTGCCTCGCGCACCGTGGTGGCCTGTCCGAGCTTTAGCCACGTCGGCAGGAAGCGGTTATTGGTCAGGTTCACATCGGACAGCGCATAGGCGCGGGTCGCGGACCAGGACAGGCCGGCAGTCGGAATGACCAGCATCGCGCCGAAATCGGTCTTGTACAGGCGCCGGGTCTGCGTCGTCACCGCGCCGTTGCTGAGCACGTCGACCGGTACATCGACCGGAGTCATCGGCTTTTCGACGCCGTCGACGATATAGGTGCGGGGATCGCCCGACTTCAGCGCCAGCTCGTAAAGCGTGAAGCGCTTGCCGGTGGAGATCGTGTGCGACCAGGAGAAGGACTTGTTGTAGCCAATGCTCATGATCGGCAGGCCGCCCAGCGCCACGCCGGTGACGTCGTAAAGACCGGGAACGGTCATGCGCGCCTCAAAGAAACGGTTCGTCGTTACCCACGGGAAATGAGGATTACCCATCAGCACAGCGCCGCCGCCTTCGACCTTGTCGCGCCCGAACGCCCAGCCGTTGCTGGCGATCGGCGGCGGCGGCAGGCCAAGGGATGCCGGCGTTGCGCCAGCCAGCTTGATCTTCGTTGCCAGCGCCGCAGTAGCCGCGGCAGGCGGCTGTGCGCCGGCGATAGGCTCGATGAAGTTCGCGCCGCTGGACAAAATCGCCTTGTCGACCAGCACCTTGTGCATGTCGGTCAGGGTCATGGCACGCAGCCACGGCTTTCCGCGGCAGGTCGCGTCAACCTTGTCCGCACCCGTCTCCTGAAAATAGCGGTTCACGCCGGCGACATAGCCGGCAATCATGTCCGTGGATGCCTGGTCGACCTTCGCATACAGCGCGTCAGCGCTGGCCGCGTCCACATAAAACTTGTAGAAGAAGTCACTCTCGAGGTTCTTGGTCTGCACGTGCGCGACTTGGGTAAGTACCGTGGCAGTAGGACCCAGGTACTTCGAGCGTTCTCCGTTGACGGTCAGGAGGTAATCCTGCAGCAGGCAGAAGTTGTCCTGCGCGTACGAGTAGCCGAGGCCTGCTGAGGCTGCGGCGAGGTTCGGCGCCGTGATCTGCGCCATGCCTTCCGTGGTGCGGGTCACCTTGAATTGGTGTGCAGTATCTGCCGCAACGGCAGGGATGGTGCTGCCGCTGCCATCCCCACCCCCATGGCAGGCGGTCAATGCAAGCGCAGCGGCGAAGACGGATGTGCGGTGGGTGAGTTTGGAAAGGATGGAGCCGTAGCGATGCTTCGAAAGATCGAACACATGATTCTCCAAAAATTATGTATAGGGATGCCGCGTGGCGACATAACAGCGTAGCGATTTTAAAACTCAAAACCGCATAGCGAAAATACAATCTTTGGCGTGTTCAGGGAAGAAAAAGGGAAAAAATTTGCATGTGCCCCGGACGGTCGGCGCAAATGTTCGGATTGACGGAACACCCTTGTACCGCATCTGCGGGTGTGGCGGGCATAGCAACGGTCGGCGGGAAGGTTCAAGTACTTGCTTAGCGGCGCACAAGGCGAAGATCCGGGTTCTCCAGCTTCGCATTGGCAAAGTGCTTGTCCAAAAATTTCCGCAGCTCCGCTTGGTGATTCGTTTCGCGCAGCTTGATATGACCGGAGGCGAGCAGCACATCACGCGTCTCTGTGCTGAGTCGACGGTCCATGTGCAGGCGGCCGTTGCCATCGAAGGCTATCTGAAATCTGTCGAGCATCCTGTGCAAATGGGAGCACAAGCACAACCCATTGTTGGCGTTGACATTGTCGCCACTGCCGGAGTGATCCCATGGGATGAGATGCGCTGCTTCCAGCAAGTGGCCGGAATCAGCGCCGGTCAACGCACAGCGATTGTCCCACTTATCCTTGACCTCTCGGGCGTACTGGTGATGGCCCATGCGTCGCAGCACAACTGCTTCTACGCTTGCTTGTCCCTCGCGCGCCATTTGCCTTACTTCCGCGCCGCGCAGTTGCGGCACCGACGAGGCGAGCCTGCCGTCGATCCAGTGCGTGGCGCTTTGCGGGCTGAAGACGAAGCCCTCCATGAACTGTTTGAAATTCACATCCGTCATCGCGACTTTCTGCCAGGGCTTTTCGATGGAGATGACGTAGCGCGGCCGTCTTCCCGCGGATTCGCATTCCTTGATCCGTGTGATCTTTCCGACATAGATGATGCTGCGGTTTTCCTTCAGCTTGTCGCGCAGCCTGACTCCGTAGAAAAGCATGACGAACGTATCCTTCGGGGAGGCGATCACCTCCGCCGGCAGATGCCAATCCCCAGCCTTGCCCTGCTTGAAAAGCGGCTCGTTCTTATCCAGACGCTCTTGCGTGTCGTTCTTCACGTTAATCGCAAGAAGGGGCAGTTTGTGCAGCTTCGGTACGTCTTTCCAGTGCTTGACCGTGCGATCCATGGTTCGTCTCCGGTGGACAGTGAGGGACGCTAAAGTTGCCTATCTTATATCTGTATCGCCGCGCCGATCTTGATTTGATCCGACCGCGTAGTTTTTCCGGCGACAGTTGCAAAGGCGTGTCCCAACTCATGGCCGCCTTCGGTATTCGCGAAATCCGCGAAAAACTTGCGTCCATTCGAAAATCCGGTGGATGCCTGCTGCTCAATAATCGATGCCATCCCGTGCGCGGCGCGAGCCGGCGTGTAAAACGCTCAAGCGCGGACTTCGATTGGTGTCAGACATGCAAAACCGCCCCTGCGAATTCCGCGCAAAAATGCTGCGCTTCTTCAGCCGCCAAGGTGGCAGCGTCTCCGGACACGGCGCCGTCGGCAGCGGGGTAACGCATGGCTGCGGCGAGCTGCACTTCGAGGCATCCGATTGCCATGAGGTCGGAATGACTACCTCCGGCGTGCATGCGTACACCGCCACGCTGACGGCAAGTCGCAACGGCGAGATCGACCGGGTATTCAAGCGCGTGTTCTTCATCGAGATGCCGGGGCAGTGCGCGTGGATCGGCGGCTATGCCCAGCCGGATCTGGCGGTGCGCGACCCTCGGGAAGCGCCGGGACAGGTCGAACTATTCCGCTACCTGCGCCAGAACAACGTCTGGGAATCCGAGCGCCTTGGCCGGCAACTTTCCGCGGCCGTTCCCGAGCAATCCTGCGAAGGGCGCGCTACTGCCGCCTTCATGCGCGCACGCGGCCAGCAGCATTCGGTGCGCGTGGGCTATGTTGATGCGAATGGGGAATTCCGCTTGGCCATGTTCATGCCGTCTGCAAACGCGCCGCTGTATGTGGTCTCACGGCAATCGGCGCAGGACCGCATGCTTAGATAGGGGAACATCATGGCCGCCGTGCTCACTGACAAACCCATCCCGCAGGCCGTTGCCGAGCCCGCGCCCGAGCGCCTGTCCTTTGAGCATATCGGCTACAACCTCGGCTGGGATTACGCGGCGTACGGCATGCGTCCACCCAGCGATGAGGAGGCGTGCGTGCTGCGCGGCCATGCCGAGGGCGCGCAGCATTTCCGGCGCGGCACCATCGACACGGACCTTTTCGTGCGCAAGTGGCTGCAGATCCGCTTCAATGCCCTTTTGCGCCGGCGCGTCTTCGACGATGCCGTCACGCCTCAATTTTTGCACAGCATCTGTTCATCCCACTGCCCGATTACGCGCGTGCCGCTCACCGTCGGCACGCTCGGCGGAAGCGACTGGTCGGTGGACCGCATCATCAACGATGGCGGCTATACGCCGCAGAACCTGATGATGATTTCGAGCGCTGCAAACCGCATCAAGGACGGCAGAAATCTAGGGGACGTGGCAGCCCTCTGCCGCAATCCCGAGCTGGATACGCGATTACGGCCGTGGGAATGGATGCGCCTGTATTCCATCATGCAAATCGCCTACTACCGCGCCGGCTTGCTCGCCGAAGACGCGTACCATATCTCGCCAATCGTTGCCTTCGCGCCGCCCCACATTTCGTGGGGCTGGGCCGAGCGGTTGCAGCTCGCCTTTCTGCTGATGGCCATGCATAAGAAGTGCATGGCGAAACTTCCCAAGGGCGGCAGCGCGCATCACTTCTTTACGGTCGTGCGCAACAGTTGCGTCGATACCCGGTCCGCTGCGCTGTCGCACAAGCTCCTCGCCCGCCTTCGCCGCAAACTCGTTTCCGTCAGCGTGCCGTCGGACGTGTGGTGGGATGCCGGCACGCTGACGCTTCTGGCCGACCTGGTCAACCACCAATCGCAGCAAAACCGTTGGCCGCGCCAGTTGATCGCCTCGATGGACCGCTTCAAGGATACGCAGTCCGAGGCCTGCATCACCAAACTTCAGCACGACATGGCCCTTTCCACCAGCGGCTATCTCGTAAGCTGACGGAACGCTGCCGCGGAGACGACGACCATGCCCGATGAAGCCGATTATGCCTGTCAGCGCGCACAGGAAATCCTCGACTCCCAGATCGCCAAGCAGCTCAACGCGGCCGCGCGCGAATACGGCCTGTCGCTGCGCAATGCAGACGGCACCTGCCTGAATGGATGCGGCACGCCAGTGGAGGAATTCGAGGTAGCGCTGACCGCCGCAGAGGTGGCCGCTGCCTTCGCAGAAGGGCGTAACGTGACGACGAAGATCATGCCAAGTCTTTTCTGTAGCCAGGAGTGCGCGCAGGACGCCGCCAAGCGCGAGCGAACTATCAAGCGCCTGCACGGTCATTCAGTAATAAAAACAGTCGATGAGGACGAATAACAAATGGCATCAGCATCTACCTACCCCGCCGGCGAGACGGCGCCTACCCATAAGCGTCAGGAGGCCGCGGACCTCTCCGCGAAATTGAGTCGCGCATCAGTCAGCATGGGCCTGACCGCAATGACGGTGGGCGCTTTGCTCAACCTGCAAAACAGCGTCGCCGCGCGAGTGCTGACCGGGGAGTTCCAGCTTCGGCGCAGCGAAGAGGAGCGCTGGAAGCGTTCCACACTGCTTGTCGAACTGTTCGACGCGCTACGCTTAAAATTCCCGGAGGACACGCTGATGCGCCAGTGGCTGAGCACCCATAACACTGCGATCGACGACGCGCCTGTTGGCTGGATTGAGACGCCCACGCGCCTGGAAAAGCTGATCGCCTACGTCGTCACGGGCCGGCCGCCGCAACTGTGATGGTGCGGATGATGGTCGTTGTGAAGCCGTACCCGCCGCCATACCTTCACGTGACACCAATCTAATCTGGGAATCGCATGCATATATCCGCTGGCTTCTGGATGGTCGCTGCGGCACTGAATACGACCGCGGTATGGGCGACCGTGCCTGCGAGCCAATCCCGTTTTCGCTACTTTGCGCTATTCCTGATCCTGGTCTCGGTGCTGTTTGCCGCAGCGGGGTTTCACTGGACCGGCATACTGGCCGAGTTGCTGTGCGTGGTTCTGACAAACAGAGCGTGGCAATTTCGCCGGGAATGGGAACGTAGCCGCCCGCGCGCCGCGAATGCCGCTCAGATCCCCGGCAAGTAGGCCGGAGTTTCCTTCAACCATATCGCAGCCTTTCGCCATGACGCATCCAGATCCGTCCCCTGCCGCTACCGCCGAGACCTCGCAGCCTGCCACCGTCGAAAGGCGTTCCTGCGTCAATCATGGCGGCATGGTGCCGATTACCGAAGGCACATTCATCCCGCGGGGCAGGCAGATGCAGTTCACCTGCAATCGCTGTCTGGCACAGCGCAAGCCGCCGCGTCCTGTGCGGTAGCCCACCGGGCCGATTCAATGCAGATTCATCGCTTGTGCTTGTGCCGCGTAGCGGCATGCCTGCCCGCATGGTGCTGTGCGCGCGCATGCACGGCTTCCATGTGGCGGTGGTGACTGGTCTTTACCACCCCAACGACGTGATGAAGCCGCACCTTCGGCAACGGCGGTGTGTACGAGGCTTCCAGAAACGGCGAGCCATCGACAAGGCTTCGCAACTTGATTGCATCCGTGGAGCGTACGACCGTCTCGCTGGCATTGAGCAGCACCATGATCGCGTTGCGGCCGGCGGCATGCACATGCATGACGATGCACCGCCCCGCCTCACGGGTATAGCCAGTTTTTGAAAGCAGGATGTTCCACTTTGCATTGCCCACAAACCTGTTCGTGTTGTGGAACGGTCGATCCGCGCCATTGATTTCGATGTCATCTGCAGCGGAAGTGGTGATTTCCCGGATCTGCGGATAGTTGCTGGCGGCCAGTGCCATCCTGGCCACGTCCTGCGCCGTAGAGCGGTTGTGCGGAGACAAGCCGGTCGGCTCGATGAGCACGGTATGTTCCATGCCGATTTCCTGCTGCTTGGCATGGACCTGGTCCAGAAAGGCTTGCATGCCGCCCGGGTAGGTGCGGGCCAGTGCATGCGCAGCTCGGTTATCCGACGACATCAAGGCCAGCTCGAGCAGCGTGCGCCGTGGCAGTACCGCGCCCACCGGGACGCGCGACGAACTGTGCTTCAGCGTGTCGACGTCGTCATCGGTGATTTCGACCTGCTCATCCATGTCTGGCATCGCATCGAGCACTACCATGGCGGTCATCAGCTTCGTAAGCGAGGCAATCGGTACCACCGAATCGGGCGACTTCTCCAGCAGCACTTCACCGGACTGCGCGTCGATGACCAGCGCATGGCGCGAGCCGAGCGAAAACGCGCTTGCGCTCGCGGCAGCGCAGACGAGGGCGAGCGTGGCGATGAATCGAATCATTTGTTGCACCTGTAGAGGAGTCCAGGGCAACAATTTTATTTATGGATGGAAACAACGGGGCGGCAAGTCGCTCGCGTTTTAGGAAGGATTCCGCGGTGCGTTGCGCTCGCGGGGCAGTGCACTCGCAATTTGCCGCAGGTAGCGCTCGTTGGCGGCGAGCCAATCCAACAGGTTGGAATGCGCGGCCAGTAGCTCAGGCGCCGACGCAGCGAGCAGGGCACGCATCTCGATGCAGGCGTTGATGCGTGCGTCCAGTCCGCCCTCGGTCTGCCCAATGACGTATCGCAGGCGGGATAGCACCGTCTCCGGCGGCTCACGCCGCAATGTCATGACATCCGCGCTTGCGCCATAAAGGCGGAACATCCATTCGGGGCAGAGCGCGGCGGCAACCGCCAACAGGATGATCGACATTCCGATCACCGCAATGCCGTAGCGATGCAGGAACGATGTCGAAAAGAGGTCTATCGTCAGGACGGCGCAGGTGCCGAAGAAGGCGCCGAGCAGTCCGCCAAGGGCAAGTTTCTGCACCAGCCGGTTCAGTTTGTTTTTCATTTCCGGAATTGTTAACGCAGCACTGCTGCGATGTCGGCAAGATGCAAGAGTGACACATGCGCAGCGCCCGGCAGCGGCAAAAGCGCGGGCAAACGATGCAGCAGTCATGCCCCGACCGGTACCGGGATATGTAAAGTTGTGTAAAGGCCTTAATGTCAGACGCAAGCTTTTGCCGGGCATGCCGATAGAAGGTCACAGCGCCAACCGGCATCAGGCGGTCGGCGCTCCTGAAAACCCATCAAGAGGAACACCATGTCTATTTCCGCACTCTCGACAAGCTCGGCTTACCAGTCCCCGTCATCCACCACGAACCAGGGATCGTCGCGTGGTAGCGCCATGAAGTCTCTGGTCGACAGCATCAACAGCGGCGACCTTACCAGTGCGAAGGCCGCATTCGACGCGCTGCAAAAGAACAAACCCGGCAGCAGCACGTCCGCATCTACTGCCACGAGTTCGACTACCAGCGCCACCGGCACCAGCCAACGGGTTCAGGATATGGCCGCGATCGGCCAGGCGCTTCAGAGCGGGGACGCTGATGCCGCGAAACAGGCGCTGGCGAAGCTTCAGCAGGACCATAAGGCGGCTGAAGCTAATGGCCCGACGCACGGCGCCCAAGGTACGCAACACGTTCAGGGCGGCCACCATCACCACGGCCACAAGACCGAGTCAGCCGAATCCTCCACGTCTTCCAGCTCGACGCAGGACGAGATGGCAACCTATAGCGCCTCTGCTTCCACCACGCAGACCAGCACTACGGGTTCAACGATCAACGTGTCGGTCTGACGCTGAAGTTGTGCGCGCACGTAGCCGAGCGCAGCGCAACCGTTCTCATTGCTTACGTTACCGCGGTCACGCTTTCGCTATGGGGAATAGGTCTGCCTGGATACGGCAGGCCTTCGCCCAGCCGATTGTTCACCATGCGCCGCTCAAGCCGGTTGCCGCAACTCCAGCCGTACACGTAGTTCCCCGGATGCGGCAGGCGGCGAAACGGACCTTCGGCAAGAGCCCGCGTCACATAATCTGCAGGGTCTTCTCCGAAGCGCCGTTCAGGTGCGCCCGCGACGAGCAGCTGGCGATAGGCATAGGCAGACCCTGATTCCTGCTTACGGATTTTTGCCAGCGACCGTTCGGACACGACATGGCCGCTTGGAGTGATGATTAACGTGCGGGGCTTCGAACGTCCCAACAGGCGTGCGTTTGACGCCATGTAAATCACGCCAACATGCCCATATTTGATGAGGTTGGCGTCTTCATCATAGCGCGGCAGCGGGTCTGCGTAGGCTAAAACAGACGTGATGCGCGTTTCACGCGCCAGGATGCGATTCGCAGCGGCGATCAGGAAGGACTCGCCATTACCTTCGACAACGTCGGTGCACAGAAATCGTCCGCACTCGACGCCGGTCTCCATATCGGCCTTCAGCCACTTCGACAGGGATGCTGCCTGCATCGGCACCGAGAACAGGGCAAGTCCAACCAATTCGTCGCGCTGGAACGGCATCTTGCGCATCATGCCGACTCGCACACGCGCCGGCGGCATCGAGCCCGAGTAGTGGTGTGCGCCGCAAAATGCCTTTGCTTCTGCCTCGCCGATCAGCACGACTTCATGTCGCGAGGTGTTGAAAGGCTCTCCCGCCGGGCGAAAGCTGACGCGCTTCCTGGTCCAGCGCTGGCAGAGCTGATCGCGTGAAAATAGCGGTCGGGTTTCCGTCACTGGCAGTCCTCCGTCAGCGATGCTTCACATAGCATTTCATGGACCACAAGGATCGAGCGGTCATAGTTCGTCAACTCTTCGCCAGCCACACCGAACAAGACCTTCCTGCGCATGCCGTTGGCCAGATAGACTTTCGTTTCATCCACCGAAAAGACGTCGCGGGCAATTGCGACCAGTTCGTCGCCGCGATAGATGCCAACTGGGCGGCGCTTGGCGCACATTGCGCGGTCCTTGTCGTCGAGCCACGCGACTGCGGCAAGGCTCACCGGCGCGATGCGGTACCGCGCGAGGATGACGCGCTCTCCATCCGAGGCGATATGGATAGCGGGCCACTCCGGCGCTTCGTTGCGGCCGACGATATGGTGGTTGCCCCTCATGGCGCATCCTGCTGCAGGAGCTGACCCAAGGAGTCGCCTGCGCCGATATCGTCAGCACCGGCTTCAGTGCGCGCCGCACGCAGCACCCGCGGGTCTTTTTGACGCAGCAGGTGCGAGTAGTGGCGGCAATAAGTGCTTGTCGCGCGCCAGTAGGCGGCCATCGGACTTTTACGCCTGGCCCACGCGTTCTCGGCTTGCTCATTGGCCTGGACACGCAGTTCGGAGAACAGCGCGGCAATCTCCATGCGCTGCGCCAGCGGAAGCTCGAGCAGCTTCTTCGCTGCCGGCAGTTGGAAAAGCGGATTGTCATAGCCCATCGTCATTCCTCGGCTTGGATGCGTGTGCGCATCGATGGATTCAAGTATAGCGTTGATATCAACGGCGTCAACCCGAGCGCACGGCATGTCGCCATTTCGGTACGGTGCAAGACGATTTGCAGGCGCGGGTGTTGAAGCAGACGTTGCGGGTTGTCGGTGAAGTTTTCTTATGGCAACATGAAAAACAGCGCGCATAGCCTGCACCGGCCGGGCTGCTTGCCACAAGAACGAATTCCAACAAATGGTCGGTGCGCATTCCACGATGCGGTCTTTACTGCAGTCGGCATCTCTACTCATCAACGGCGTTGTCAGAGGGAGCTGTATGGAAATCCGGTTATGCGAGATCGGCCCCGATCAGGTCAGGGTCCATCAACCGCTGCCATGGGACGTGTTTTCAGCGAAGGGCCAGCTGCTGCTGCATCGCGGATTCGTCATCATCAGCGAGACCCAGCTCGCACACCTGCTTGAGAAGGGCATGTACGCGAATGCGCAGGAAGTCGCCAAGCCCAAGCCCGACCTCAAGCGGCAGGTGTTTGACCCTTTTCTCGAATGGGAGGAAGTCAGCAGGAGCTTTGCCCGGCTCACGCTCGCCTTCATGGACGACTGCCGGCATATCGGCGCGCAGACTGCGGCGCATGTGGACGAGGTGATGCACCTGGGCGAGCGTATCGTCGCGCTGGCCGCGAAAAAGCCGGACGTGCTGATCTTCGAGATGACGCAGATGGACATGAGCCACTATGTCGTTGCCCACCATCTTCGCGTAGCTGCGCTGTGCTCGATCATGGCGGCCAGGCTGGAATGGAGCGCGCAGGACAGGAGCAACGTCTGCCGGTGCGCGCTCACCATGAATATCGCGATCCTGAAGGCGCAGGCGTCGCTTGCCGCGCAAACCCAACCCATCACCGCGGCGCAGCGACAGGTCCTGCGCAATCACGGCGCACGCAGCAGGGCGGTACTCGAGGCGATGGGCGTGCACGATGCCGACTGGCTTTGCGCGGTGGAGGAGCACCATCCCGAAGATCTGGAGTCCGGGACAAGTTCCTCGGCCATCGCGCAGCTTGTACACCATGCCGACATCTATCTGGCCAAGGTATCCGCGCGCGCCTACCGCGACGCCAAGCCGCCTCAGATCGCCGCGAGGGAACTGTTGCAGGATGCGCGTCTCGATCAGTCGCTTGCCGGCACGCTGATCAAGGAAATCGGCATCTATCCGCCAGGAAGCCACGTCAAGCTCGCCAACGGCGAAAGCGCGGTGGTGGTGCGGCGCGGGCTGCAAGCGCACACGCCACTGGTATGCAGCCTCGTGAATCCGGATGGCATGCCGCTGGGCGAGCCAGTGCCGCGCGACACCGCGCAGGGGAAATTCGCCATTACTGCCGTGATCCCGAAGGCCAAGGTGATGGTGTCGTACGATCGCGCCAAGCTTTTCGGATTGAAGGCGCCGCCGAGCGCGTAGCGATGGCGCGGTCAACCGTGGCAGGCCCCCCTCGGGCCGTTAGGGCGACCGCTTTTTCCTCATAGCCGCGTGCTTATCCGCGACCAACTTTCGCAGCACATCGTTGCGGTTGGTGCCATATCCCCATGCGATCAAGTCCTGCAGTCGGCCGAATTCTTCCGCGGTGGGAAAACGCACCATGAAACCGGCGCCACCTGCGGCCTTGATGTTCTCATTCAGACGCTCGCTGCGCTCTGTGCTCGTGTTATCGGTTCGTTTCTTCGTCGCCATGGCGGTGTGGGCAAACTGTTCGGAAAGGCCAGTATATCGTTGATACCAACGCGAGTGGTTCGCTTGTCCTTCGCCGTTTGCGAGTTGAGCACATTCGAAGACGGTCACATTTGCGCCTTCCGGAAAGGCTGCGGTGTGCTAGTCTGAGATCCAGGAAGCCATGTGTTGCGCACTTAGAGCCCCGGCGCTGCGTACGATGCTTTACTCGCATGCGCGCCGGTCATTCCGTCAACGGGAGATCGATCATGCGCATTTTCTTCGCTAACCTGGCGCAGGCTGAAGCACTCAGCAAGCGGGTCGCCTCAGTCATTCGCGCACCAATACGCAAGGCCCGCGATGCCGCCGCCGCCCTGGCCGGGTACGATTCATGGAAGCACTTGGCGGACGTCACCGATTCAGGCGATGAACTCCCTTCGCTGCCGGACGAAGTCTGCAGCACCGAAGTCGTTCAAAGCCGCGTGCTGTATCAGGTGGCGCGACTTGCACGTTTTCTCGGCATTGACGAAGATGAGGCGGCGCAGGCGGTAACCCGCATCCGGCCGACAACAGCGTATTTCCTGCGCTTGAACGCAACGAAGTCACTGGCCGATCAACTGTTTCCGCAGGGCTGGACCGGAACCGCGGCCGCCGAAGAAGAGGGTGAGCGATACCTCGCCGTGGTCGGCGGTGACATTCAGCGCGACACGCTAGCCGAACTCTCCTTTGGCAAGGAAGAAGGCGCGGCGATCCTCGATCCCGCCACCGGAATACGCGTTCTGGCAGCATATACGGGCAAGCCTACAGACGGCGTTTCCCCCGGCGACCCGTACGCCATTGCTGTGCTCCGCCTGGTGCCTATCGTGCAGGAGCAGATCATCACGCATCTCGAATTGCGTTTGGTGACGTTCATGTGCGACGGCGAAATGAGCGAGCCCGATCTGGTATTCGTCGGTTCGGCAATACGGTCCTACCTGAACCAGCCTACGATCCACTGGCAATGCGACACAGGACCTTGCGGCGCGGCTGAAGGGATCACATTGACGCTGCACGGAACGACCAGCACGGACGAAGAGCGCGCCCTGATCGAAATGCTCGACATGGCCTTAATCGAGGCAGAGGAAGGTTGGCACCAAGTCACGGATTGCGCGGTCATTTCCACGCAGCGACTTGAGCAGCTGCCATTGGCGACGTTCATCAACGAAATGCAGGATTTTTCGGATGACGATGATGAGCAAAGTAGCTCATTGGTGCAGTTCGCGCAGGGCGCGCAGGCGTTCAACGAAGTCTGCGATGCCATGCAGCAGGCGCCGGCCCGGCTTGGCAGCTACCTCGAAGCCAAGGGCAAGTCCGATTATGCTGACTTCGCGCGCGCGCACGACGTATCGACCGGGGAGGGGGTTCGCCGCTTCCTTGAATTCGTGCAGGCGATCGAGCATGCCGGTGCGCTTGGCGTCGAAGTCGCCGTATTCATCCAGAACCATTTCATCACGACCGGGGAAGACGGCGGCGACACGGAATTCCTGCTGGGTGAAATGAGCGATTCGCCCGAAGATCCCGAAAAGGTAATGGCGGCGGTGAACGAGCGCATCGCCGAGCGCGCGGCAGCGCTGGCCTGCTGCGACATGGTGCGGCGCTATCGCGAAACACCCAGTGGCCGCTTGGCTGAGATCCTGGATGCGGGAGAGGTCGCGTTCCTTGGCAAGTCCGAGGATCGCTGAATGGCCAGAAATTCCATGAGCGACCTGTTCGTGCGGCTGCAAGCGCCGCTTTCCAACGTGCGCTGGTCGTGGGGCGCGGTGCGCGAAGCCGACAATGCACTGTTTCTGCGCGTGTGGGATGACCAGCGGTGGCTTGAAGACGGAAAGGTGTACCTGCGCCTGACCGACTTTGGCTACTACAACGAACATTCGGGCGACCGGGGCTGGAACGAGCGCTGGAAGCAGGTGCAAAGCATTCTGTCCCACAGTCGCAAGGATGGCGCCGGCAATCCTGCGGCGAACTACATGATCATCTGCGAAGCCGTCGACCGCAACGCGACGCCGCGCGCGATCAAACAATGGAACGACAGCAATGTGCTTGTCGGCGGCGAGCTGATTGAGCGTGAAGGCGACTACTGGCTGGAGCGCACCGGGATGCTGCCCATTGACCAGGCTCGCGAACCGGGGCATTAGACGGCCGCCGAATCGCGTGAAATTTCGTCGTTTTTCAGCGGCCCGCCCTGAGCTCGCCGCTGGCATCCTTTTCTCGACATGCAGATCAGGATGCCGCCATGCCAGAAACGCTTATCCGAACCGAAGCCGTCGCCCGACACTCCGAGGCCTGCTGCGCCGAACGTGAGGGGTATCGTGTGGTCTATGTGCCGCCGATGAAGACCCGAAGCACGGAAAACCGCAAAACGGTGCAAAGCGGGCTGACCCAGCAGGCAGCATTCGATCTCGCAGCGGAACTTGATCGCAGCATCGCAGGCTTCGGTACATACGGCGCCGCCTCCCACGAAGTGCGTCGCACCAAGCAGGCACGCCGGCGGCGAGAGGTCAACGAACCCTTTGAAGACATGCACCCCTGCGAAGGCGGATAGCGCCAACCTGTGCCAGTCCTGGATCGCTCGGCGAATACCGCCGCAAAGACCCCCGACAATCCCGCCCTTTAGCGTTGAGCGTGCCGATTCGCTAAATTTCATCGTTTTACGCGCAAGCTCTTGCATAAAGTAAAGCTGTCGCTTATTTTTATCCTTTAGACGTTTATCTTTCCTGTTTTTTGTCGGGTACATGCGACGCGCGCGTGGCCCCTGCACAATTCGCGAGATCGGCTTGAATACCTCCGGCCTTTTCGTTTCTTTAAAGCGACACGATGCTTAACAAATCATTCTTGCAGTCGCGCCAAAGCGCCAGCGCCGCGGTATTAGCCCCCCACTCCAGTCGCCGCGCGCAGCAGCAAGTGCGCTGGCTCGAACCGGAACTGCAGCAGATTGTCAGCGCTATCTACTGCGAGCATCCGGACCTGTTTGCATTGGAGACGGCTAGGGGATTAAAGGCCCGGCATGTATTCGAAGCGCAGGACTGTCTGTCAAAGGAGCGCCGCCGGCCGCTGATCTCGATCGCGCAGAATTTCGACGTCACGCGCATCAAGTTGGTCGAGCTGTATCGCGGCTTGTGTTCCGAAGGGCGCATCGTCGGGCAGCCGGGGCAGGCCGCGACCATAAACGACGATTCGCCTGTTCAGGGTGCGCAGGCGATGCTGTCTGGGCCTGCGCACGAGCACTATCCCGGTGCGATAACGGAAACGATCAAATGGAACCCGAACGAGTGGCAGTCCGTTGCGACCTATCTCTATCGCGCCAGCCCGGGATTCAGAGTAGACGGCGCGATCCACGCTGTCACCGTGGACGCGCTCGCCATGGCGCAGGAATCACTCGCCCCGTCGCGGCGTCGCAGTCTTGACGATCTTCGCGCAAACAGGCGCACGGATATGACCGTGCTTGAGGCCGTGTTTGATGTGTTACGAAAGAGCGACCCCGACTATGCGGGTAGTGTCTCGCGGCGGCAGCTGAGGCGCGTCGAGCCCGGAAACGCGGGCGATGAGCGAAGAAGCGCCGTCGAACAGGAATTTGCACAGCGGTACGGCGCGCATTACCGGCTTGCTCCGGCACAGACGGGAGCGCCTGTCACGCTACCGGCCACCGCTGTCGAAGCGCCGGAAGCGAAGACGGCAGCTCCGCAAGCGACCATCGCACAGCCAGCCGTGGAGGCGTTTGCACAGGAGCCGGCGGCAACCCCGGTCGCCGCGCCCGACATTAAGGTTGAAGCCGCCAGCCAGGTCCAGCTTGACGCCAGCGACGCACCGGCAACCGATGCGCACCTTTCCGCGCCGGCGCGCTCCGTCGAGGCCGCGCCGAAGGCAACTGTTCGTTCCGAGCCTGCGCCGGCGCTGGCGCATCTGGCGCAGACGTTCGCAGTGGTAGAGGACACCGACGCGGCGCAGCCGCATCCGATGCGTCCGTTCGTGCGGATGGTGTGCGAAGAGATGATGCGCGCCGCCATCCCGTATCTGCGCCCCTACCTCGACCAGCACCTTGGCGCAACGCCTCACCGAAACCACGACGAATAGGAATCAACCATGTCGGATCCAATGCACGCGCCGCGCAAGTTCATGGCAAGCGCAGAATTTTCTGAAAAGGCGCTGGCAAAGCGCATTGCCGCTGACGGATTCGCCGCCTTTTCTGTCGAACTTCTTCCGCCGGAGCTATACAGCGGCAATACCTATGCGCCGTGCATCAAGCACCCGGCAGGCTTCCTGACGTTGCGACAGGCAGTCGACGGCGACACCCGGCATATCGCCGATATCGAGTCCTGGGATCGGGTGATTCTGACGATCCATGACTATCGCCATGAATACCTGTTCTACAGCGCCACGAACGCCGCTATCCTGCGCGGCACGATCGATGCGTATCGCAGCATGCTCGAGCAGCGCGTAGCCGCTGCACCGCGCCTGATGAACCGGGTCAGCGTTGCCTATGTCCCGAAGCTGGGGCTGATGACTGTCGAGGCCAAACAGTTCAACGGCAAGCCCGACCTGATCGCGGTTCGCACGTTCGTGCAGACCTATCTCGCCAGCGAGTCGGTCGCGCAAAACATCACGGATGCCTTTGCGAACGGCGGCATGGAGGCTTCTCGACTCGGGCTGAAGTCACGCACCAACACGATTCTGGAGCGCCCCATGGCCGCACCGCAGCGTCGGCAAGCCGCGACGCAGACCGCGGCGAGCGTGTTCTGAGGCCACTTCGGCAATGACCCTCAAGCACCATACCGTTCGCAGCTTCCAGAGCCTATGAACGGTCAAGGCGCATTCAAATTCCATGAAGACTTACCCGCACCGAAAACCTCCCGCCTTTTTCCGCATTTGCGCGGCTATCGCACTTTTCACAGCAGTGCATGTGGCGCATGCTGGCGCCAGCAGCGGCTCTGCATGGACCAAGCAGCAATGGTGCAGCCGCGTCGTTGCGCGCCTGGCGCCGGTGGCCGATGTGCCATGCCAGGAATTCGACTTCGAGCCGGGAGGTGGCAAATCCCGTAGTGGCGTGCCGCTTTTCGTCGCGCGCTTCGACGCCGCTGCGGCGCCACAGGAAGATCCGCCGCGTCGTATTTTGCTCATCGGCGGCATCCACGGTGACGAACTTACCGCGTCGGCTATCGTCCTCAAATGGATGCGGCACATCCATGCGGATGGCGGCCGCGAATTCGTTTGGGAGGTCGTGCCGCTCGCGAACCCGGACGGCATGCTTGCCGGGAGACCGACCCGGCTCAACGGCCGCGGCGTCGACTTGAACCGCAATTTCGATACCGCGAACTGGCGCACCGAAGCGCCAGCTTACTGGGTCAACAATACCCACCGCGATCCGCGCCGCTATCCGGGCCCGGCGCCGCTGTCTGAACCGGAATCGCGGTGGATAGACGCTGAGATCACGCGCTTCCATCCAGACGTCATCATCTCTGTGCACGCGCCGTATGCGCTACTCGACTATGATGGTCCCGTTGCGGCACCAAAGCGTTTCGGCGCGCTGACACTGAACCCGGTCGGCGTGTACCCCGGCTCGCTGGGCAATTACAGCGGTGTGCTGTTGGGAGTTCCGGTCATTACGATCGAGCTTGCGCATGCCCTGGATATGCCGCCGCAGCACGAAGTCGAACGCATCTGGGACGACATGCTGGCATGGATAAGGAAGCATGCGCCGCGCCAGACACTCGCCAGCGCCAACGCGCCGAGCACGTCGAACCGTGCCGCGCAGCGAGGAAACCTGAAAACGAACTGACCAATGCCGATGCCAAGCCGAGATCCCGCCATGCCGCAATTCTTCTTCGATACGAGGACCTTGCCGCTGCTGCCGGATACAGTTGGCGTACGCGTCTCGGATTGTGGTCGCTACCGCTATCTGCTCTGGCGCATCTGGGACGCGCAACGTCCGAAGGTGACATTCATTGCGCTCGCGCCTGAAGGGGCGGACGATACTCGCGACGATGCCTCGGTGCGAAAGTTTCAGCAGCTGGCGCAGCAGGCCGGGTACGGCGGGTTCTATGTCGTCTGCCTTTTCGCATGTCGCGCCGCCGCGCGTACCGGTGACGAGCGCAGCAGCACGGACAACGACGTCGCCATCCTTGCGGCAGCACGTAGCGCCGCCGTGGTAGTGCGTAGCTGGGGCGAAGAGGCTGTCGAGGGTGGGCGCGATGCCGCAGTGCTGGCGCTGCTGCGCGAAGCCGGCATCATTTCACATGCGTTGGATCACGATTCGCGCCGCAAGCCGGTCGCCATGCCGCATGCCGGCGCGTATGCTGATGCATCCGCTCCCATTTGAGGTGTAGCCCATGTTCGTCGAAATTCCACCCGTCTGCAGCCTGTCCGATGACCGGCTGCAGGCGATCCTCACGGCTGCAATGATCGACCCGGAATGCGCGGACTTGTCGCGCGAAGAATTGCTGGCGCTGGTCGGACATGCCATCCGTAGCCGTGGCACCCCGCTGCCCGATCGCGTCGCAATGTCATATCGCCTGTCGCCACCCAAACCGGACGCAGTCGCCAACGTGTTTCCATTTCGGAAAAAGTGTAACTAATGCACGCCTCTGTTTCGCTCCTAGTGCCCAGAGGGAAAAAAATCCGGCAGTGATTTCCGCCAAGGCCGTATACTCTCGCCTTGTCAGCTGCGCTATGTCTTCCTCGGACAAGTGACGCAGCGGTGATTTTCCAGGGAGCGAAATGCACCAGTTTGCCGAGCCGACCACGCTAGGAAACCTGCCGCTGGACAATGGCTTTTTCCGTGCGATGCTCGACCAGTTTGCCGAAGGCGTGATTGCGTGCGACGCCAGCGGGCGCATCCGTTACTTCAACCGCGCTGCAGCGGTGCTTCATGGCCTTGACGGTCCGGCGATCGCGCTTGGACTGTGGCCTTCGCAGTACGACCTGCTTCATGCCGATGGCGTGTCCCCTTACGACGCCGACAACTTCCCCCTGATGCGCGCCCTGCGCGACGGCGCGGTGCATGATATGAAGTTCGCGATCCGCCCGCGCAACGGCAAGCCCATCGTCACAGTGCTGGCCCGCGGCCAGGTCTTGATGCACGCTGACGGAGAGGTCGCCGGCGCCATGCTGATCATGTCCGATATCAGCGCGCAGGTTGAAGTGGGAAAGCAGCGCTTCGCACGCATCGATGCGGTCGTGCAGGCAAGCCGCCAGATTTTTCAGGTGTCCAGCCTCGGTGACGCCGCGGGCGACTTGGTTGATATGTCGCCGCAGATTGCCTGGAAGGCTGACGCGAACGGCGCAATCACACATTTCACGAACTATTGGTACCGTCTGACGAATTGCCGCCCTGACGAGTCGCTTGGCAGTTCCTACCTCAGCATGGTCCATCCGGACGATCGCGAGCGCCTGAAAGATGCGTGGAACGACGCGAGCAGCCGGCGCGAGCCGCTCGAAGTTGAATTGCGCCTGATGAGCGCAGCCGAGCAGGAATTCAAATGGTTCCTGGTGAGAGGCGTACCGCGCTTCGACTATGCCGGCAGCATCGACCATTGGGTCGGCACCGCTATTGACATCACGTTGTGCAAGAACTCGGAAATGGCGCTGTTCGAACATGTGCGCATGCTTGAGGAGTTGCACCACGTCAGCGCGTCGGTCGCCTCCGAGCTTCGCCTTGAGCCGCTCATGCAGGTTGTCACCGACGCGGCCGTCGGCGTCACGGGTGCGCAGTTCGGCGCATTCTTCCACACCGTCTCCAGCGCCGAGGGTCACGATTATTCGCTGTACGCGGTATCCGGCCTGCCGCGCGCGGCGTTCGCGCAGGTGGCCGGGGAGGGCAGCAACGGAATTTTGTCGCCCGAGTTCGCCGCATCCGGCATCCGGCGCAGCGACGATATCAGCGCGGATGCTGCGCTCAGCCGCGACATTCCGAACGGTCTGCCGCCGCTGCGAAGCTACCTCGCCGTGCCGGTGTACGGCAGCGCCGGCGAGGTCTACGGCGCAATCGTGCTCGGCCACGCTCTGGCGGGCAGGTTCTCCGAACGGCATTCGCGCATGGTCGAAAGCATCGCCATGCAGGCGTCGGTCGGCATCGTTAACTCGCGCCTGTATGAGATGCGCGAAAGCCTGCTCGAGTCGGAGCGGATCGCGCGCGCCGCCGCGGAGCGCGAGAGCCGGCTGAAAGAAGAATTCCTGTCTGCGGTGTCGCATGAATTGCGCACGCCGCTGAATTCGATCATCGGATGGAGCACGATCCTGGCGCGCAGCCACCACGGCGACCCGCTGCTCGCAAAGGCAATCGCGGTGATCGAGCGCAACGCAAAGGCGCAGGCCCGGCTCGTAGACGATCTGCTCGCCATGGGCGGCATCATCGCGGGCAAAATGCCGTTGCGCATGTCCCATGTCGACCTGCTGCGCCTGGTGCGCGAGGCGGCGGAAAGTCTGAGGCCATTGACCGAATCCCTTGGCGTGCGCGTGGTCCTGCAGATGAAACTGCAGGAGGCAATCGTTTTCGCTGACCCGCTTCGCATGCACCAGGTGATCTGGAACCTGCTGTCGAATGCGCTGAAGTTTTCCCAGGCAGGTGCGGCGGTGACGGTATCGGTCGCCCGGGAATCCGAACGCTTCGCGCTGCGCGTGGCCGATACCGGCCGGGGCATCGCGCCGGAGTTCATGCCCTACCTGTTCGACCGTTTCAGGCAGGAGGATGGCTCGATCGCCAGGAAGCACGGCGGCCTTGGCCTTGGCCTTGCAATCGCCAAGGCTCTGGTCGAGCAACACGGCGGCGCCATTTCGGCGCACAGCGAGGGTATTGGCAGCGGCGCGGAGTTCACCGTGCTGTTGCCCGAGAGTGATGGTAGCGAGGTCGCGGAGGCGGACAATGAAGTCGACGTCGATGGCGGCGAGGCGCTGGAACTGGACCTCGCGGGGATCCGCGTGCTGGTAGTCGATGACGACGACGCCATGCAGGCGCATCTGCGCGAAGCATTGATACAGGCCGGCGCACAGGTCACCGTCGCGGCGTCGGTACGCACGGCGCTCGATATGCTCGCCCGCGAGGTCCCCGAAATTCTCCTCAGCGATATCGCCATGCCGGTCGAAGATGGCTTCGACCTCATCCGCAAGGTACGGGCGCTGGAAAAGCAGCAGGGGATTGCACGACTTCCCGCGATCGCGCTGTTCGACTTGCCCGCAGCACAGGACCGGGCAAGGATATTTCGCGCCGGCTTCAATGCCAGCGTGACAAAGCCGGTAGACACGGCAGAGCTGGTCGCGGTCATCGCAAGCCTGACCCTGAAGTAGCATGCAGGCGCCCCTGTTCCTCACGCGAGAACCGCTGCTTGACCCCGCAAGGAAGGTGCTCGCCTATAGCCTGAACTGGCAAGCCATCGCTTCGACAGGCCATGATTGCGAGCGCCTGCTCCTACTGCTGGCGTCGGAACTGAATGACGCCGCACAGGGATGGACACTGCTGCGTGGGCATTTGGTTGTGCCGGCGACGCCCGAGGTGCTGCGCAGCGCAGTGCCGCAAACGCTTTGGGCGCCATCGGTCACATTCAACCTCGACGCCGAGGATAGCCTGGATGCCGACACCTGCACTGCGCTCAGGCGGCGAGGCTTCGGAATTGGCGTGCGCGGGGTTCCGGCTGAGCTGGCACTGGCCGCACACGCAACCTTCTTTGAACTCGATGGTTCGGCTACCTACCTTCGTGCGCAGCTCTCTGACGTCGCCGGTCTGCGCAGCCGTGACTCCCGCGTCGCGCTGCGCAACATCGCCAGCTGGGCGCAGTACGAGTCCTGCGCTGCGGCCGGCATCGACGTCTATGCCGGCCGCCTGGTGCGAGCGCCGGTGCCACCTCATGCTGGTGGCCTGAACTCGACGCAATCCAACATCCTGCAGATCATCAACCTGGTGAACAGGAACGCGGATGTGCGCGACATCGAGGCGGCGTTGAAGCGCGAGCCGGCAGTGTCGTTCAAGCTTTTCCGCTACATCAACTCGGCCGGCGTGAGCCCGGGCGCGGAAATCACCTCGCTGCGCCATGCGGTCACGATGCTTGGCTACCGGGCGCTTTACCGTTGGCTGTCCGTGCTGCTCGCATCCTCTTCTTCGAGCACCTATTCCGCGGCGCTGATGCAGACAGCGGTCATACGCGGCCGTCTTGTCGAGCTTCTCGGTCAGGGCCTGGTGCCAAAGTACGAATCCGAAAACCTGTTCGTCGCGGGAATGTTTTCGCTGCTCGACCAAATGCTTGGCATGCCGATGCAAAAGGTACTGGAAAAGGTGCCGCTTGCCGAGCCGCTGGCCCATGCGCTGACTGACCGCCGCGGCGTCTATGGCCCGTTCCTCGCGCTTGCCGAGAGCTGCGAAGACGACAGCGGGAACAGCCGCCGGCTTGCCGACAGGCTGTTCATGGAAGCAGAGCAGGTCAACGCCGCGCATCTTGCCGCCCTGGTATGGGCGATGAACCTGCAAGTATGAACACGCAGTCTTACTGGACGCCCGCAGCGTATAGCCGATTTTAGTAACCGAAAGGGTTAAACCGTCTTGCGAAATAGGGAGCGTTCATGACGCCTGCGTTTTTAATCGCCGCTGGCCGGAGGATCGGCTCGTATCGCATCGCGTTGACGTCGACTCGAAAATCACAGAGCGCCCATAGATGGTCGTAGAATTCCTGCATCGCTCTGGCGACGAGCTCGGTAGTGTACTCGGCCGACCATGGAAACAGCTCACTGGTCTCACCAGTCGGCAGGTGCGGCTTCATGTTATGCCGGCCGAGACGATCGAAGCAGTGTTGCTCGGCCCAATGAGCCCAGTTATTGCCGCTCCACGGCACTGCGAAGGCGGCATGAAGGATCAGGTCCGGGGCACCCGTCTCGGAGAGTCTTCCTGCAATGGGTCCGTCCGTATAGCCGACCTTGCATTCGTCGCGCCAGATATTTGCCTTGACGTAGACCCATCCTTCCCATTTCGGGTCGACTCCGTTCGGCGCCGGCTCCGAAAAGTCGGCTACGCGCAAGTCAGGTGCAGGAAAACGTTCAAATGGGGCGAATTGCTGTTGCCATTGCTTGGGCGGCCAGTTCGCATAAAACGGTGATCGATCAAGCATGTCGAGATCCTCCGATGTCGGGAGCATGGATAGCGTACAGACGCATCACTCTAGGCAAATGGGTCACACCGCCTTTGACAAAAGTCGAACATGCGCACCCACTCTAAAATCCCGCGGTATCCCGCCGATAACGAGAGTACTACCGATCGGAGACCGCCATGAGCCAGCCATCGCTTCTCGCGCAATATGAGGACCTCGCGTCGACGATGCACCAGATGCTAGAGGCGGCGCGGCAGGGCCGTTGGGATACCTTCGACTACCTGCAAAGCTGCTACGACACGTTCATCGCGCTTTTGAAAGCTCGCGGTCCGTACCCGGCGCTCTCAGCGGACGAACGCCTGCGCAAGGTCGCAATCGTTCGGGCGATGCTGGCAGATGACCGCGAATTGCAGGCCATCGCCGAATCCCTCGCGTCTCAATAGTCCGACTGCCTCATTACCCTCCCGTCGCCGTGTGTTGTGTGAATGCCCCGAATTACGCCTTGCAGCAATTTTTTATTATGAATTGCCGCACGGGCGACTAGCGCAAAATCAATGTTTGTCGCTTTTTAGCGGTTTCTTTCGCCGTTAAATCAAGTTGCCGAATTTCTGAACGTACACTCGTGACTCATTGCTTCATCGATACACGAGGAGACGTGATGCGAGTCAGCGGCATGTATGTGACGGCAGTCAGCGCGATGTTGCTTTGCGCTTGTGGTAACAAGACAGACGCGAACGATGCGAACTTTAGTGCGGTGGTCTCGCAGCAGTTGGCGAAATCCCCGGATGTTTGCGCTCCGGCGATGGAGTGGCCGGTCGATATCACAGACTTCGACCAGCGCGTAGCTGCTAGCACCCATCAGGGGAAGGCGGTCCAGATGGCCGCGCTCGAGCAGGCCGGCCTGACCCAATCGACTGATGCTTTGGTGGACCAACCTTCAATGTCAGCAAAACCGCTCAAGGCGCACGTGCGGCGATACTCATTGACCGATGCCGCGAAACCGTTCACCAGAGAGCAGGAAATCAGATCGATGAACAACCAGGGCTCGATGGTGCGCGTGAAAGCTTCTGCGCTCTGTTTTGCCAAGGTCACGCTCGATAAGGTGCAGAAGTGGGACCAGCCGATGAAGCTGGGCAGCTATGAAGAGACCTCGGTCTTCTATACTTATCGTCTGAACGATATTGCCGAGTGGAGCAAGCGGCCAGACATTCAGGCCGCCTATCCTCCAATCAAAAAAGTGCTCGACGGTAGCGGGACGTTGGCTGTTCCGATGCGCATGAAGTTGACGAACCAAGGCTGGGAAGCGCTGTGATAACGCGGTCCGTGCCGCACAGGCGCCAATTCGCGCCGCGCGTCGCCGCAGCGCACAAGCTTTGAAAAGGATATTGATTGGAGACAAGATTTCTGTGAGGATAGTGAAAGGAGAATCCCATGCCCCTTTCATCCCCCGCAGTCGCCACATCGAAGCCGGTCAGTCGTCGAACCAACGTATGCGAGCGCAGGCGTTATCGCCTAGCCCGCGCGCGGGGCGAAGAACTCGGCGCCATCACGTCCCTCCACCCGGCCGCGCCACCTCTGCTCAAGTTCGTCAATGTCACGACGGCAGTATGCTTTGCCGATACGCCGCAATGCACCGGCGACTTTAGCGGAGCCGGGCGTACCCCCATGGTGCTGGTGCATGAGAGGGGCGAAATGCTCGAATACCGCATGGTTCCCATGTGCAGGGCCGTAATGGTTGAGCCGCCCGCCGGCGAGGACGCTCCGGTGATGTGCCAGCTGCAGCTCAAGGGTGGCGTGACTGCGATCGTCGACGGCGATACGCTGATCTATCTGCGCTAGGCAGGCAACTGGAACACCGGCCTGCAGCCGAGATGAGCTTTCGGAAGCGCCAACTCAAACTTCGTGCCGGTGGCCTCCTTCCCAATTCCTAATATCGCCGCCTTCGCCGCGGAGTCGGTCTGTGCGTAAAACGTCTGGACAAACTCTGGCGTTGCTGGGTTCCAGGCACCACGCCGGCGTAGGAGCCCCATACGCTCGATCTTGCGCAGAACTGCGACGACGCATTCATGGCTGCCGGCAATCTGCTCCAGTTCTTCCGCGAACCGCTTTGCCGCAAAGAACGCGCTGCGGTATGACAGGTGCGGACCACGTTTGACTTTGACGACGTAGGGCACACCCGGTAGGCGCATTTCAGGTTCCCTTAGCCACGATTCGTCGAAGGGAGCCATTGTTGATTGGGGTTCGCACATCAGATGCGATGGATGAAATCCGCGCCCGGTATTTCTTTCGGAAGGGTCTTCCGCGTAGTTCGGCCGGCGCAACTTGCCCTCGGCTTCGGCCATCGCAAGAACATGCTTTTCGTCCGGCGTCGGGTAGTAGCTTGGCCAACGGAATTGCTCGCGCGGCAGGCCAGGCGGTATGTACCACTTCCTGATGTGCTCCTCGAATTTCGCTCCAAGATGAGAGGCCTCGCCCTTTTCCGCGTACGGCACGTCAAGGAAGCTGAAGAACGCCGCAATGCGATCGCCCGTAGCGCGCCAGTATTCATCCCAGGCGCGTTGGTGTCGGGGGTCGGGCACCGCGTCGTCGTATTCCCGGCGAAAGCCCTTGAGCGCGTGCGCAAGAATGTTCATCAGGCGCTTGTCGTGGTCTTCCAGGTCAAGGTGCTCGGCCCGCAGCCGCAGCGTGTGCAGTAGGCCTTCTGCAAGGACGTATCCTTCCGAGGCGAGCGCCGGATGGCGCAGATGGGATCGATGTCGGCCCATGAGCGAATTCTCTTGGTTGATGAGGTGAACGCGCAGCCGTCTCATGCGAATGGGTGCCACGACTGCATTAGCACAATCGCAGCGCGAACATGAACACTGCGAAACCAGACCATATCGGCCGCTGCCACGGCCGCGGCCCATGCGAACGTGACCACGAACAGGTCGCAACGTCCGCTCTTCCACCAGTTCAGGGAAACACGGTGCAGCAGCCAGGGTACGCCGTAAGGGTTCGGCGTGTCGCAGACCAAATGCATCAGGCCACCGACGGCAAAGCCGAAAGGAACCGCAGCGTATGGGTAGCACGGCATTGCCCAATAGGACCCCATGACCAAGGCAATCCACGCGACGCCCCAATGGGTCAGGGTGCGGTGCTTGATCCACAGCCTGCGCCGGCGCGACCACCAGGCGACCTCAAGCCAGTCCGGCGCGGTACCGCCCGAGATACCGGCGATAAAAGCGCACACGCACCAGACATGGAAGGGGCCGACCATGCCGGCATGCGCAACGAGCGCGGCCGCGATCACGCCTGCCGCCCATCCGGTTGCCACATGCGCCTGCCGCGATGCCATCGTCGACCTTCCGTTCAGGATTCCGAAAGCATTATCGTCAACAAATCGTATCGCCTGAAGTCTTGCCAGGTAATAAAACGAGAAAGATTTGATGATGGAGGATCTTAAGCGTGCTGCCTGCACGCCATGGCGTGCTCTGACCGTTGCGAGACGTAGGATGGCCTCATCGAATTTGTATGGAGCGGAGGATGAATCTTGTGTACGAATGGACCGAGAGAGAGGTGCGTGACTTCAATGCGCTGTGCCATCCGGATCCGCATGCGCGGCTGCTGCGCAATCACTGGCCGCTCAAGTGCGTGCCCTATTTCGTATTGCGCTGGACGACCTCCGAAGGGGTCGCAAAATCTGCCGCACACTTCTGTTCGGGCCACGCGCACTGGCGCGCGCAGGTCTTTCGCGAGGCAGGGTGCGTGACCGAAATTGAAATTCGGTACATCCCGCAGGGCGAGCGGGTTGCGGTGGTGGATAGCCGCACCCGAGTGGAGTGCGATTGCGAAAACTGCCGGCTGCGCCAGAACGACCTGCTGCCATTACCGAATCCGCCGAAGATGTCCGCTGCACGGGCGCGGCGCCTGGCGCGCGGCGGTTAGCGTTCAGATGGTCTTGCGCAGCGTACGCAGCATGATGTGCTCGCCCTTCAGGGTGAGCGATAGGTCCTTCCAGCGCTTGTCGATGTATGCAAGCGCGCGCGCCGATGGTTCGCTGCGAACGCCGGTACGGATGAAGTAAAAAATATCCGCAATCGAGCAGACTTCAGTCGTAAAAGGCTTGGGTAGCTCCTGCTCTGCAAGCGACACCACTGTGGGAATCGGGTAGGCGGCCTGCAATGAGACGTCGTAGTCCTGCACCGTGATCGGCTGCGCGAGACGTGCGACTTCATTGACCAGGATCTCGCGGGTCTTTGGCGACTTCAGCAGACCGAAATCGAAGATATAGAAGCCGCCGCCTTCGCGCAGCAGGGTCGCCATGCGGTGAAATACCTGGCGCAAGCCGTCTTCCGTTGGCACATGATGCAGGGCGGAGGTCGTGATGATCAGATCGACCTTGGTTTCAGACAAGCTCGGCAGCGTTCGGATGTCTTCGCACAGGATCGAAACGTTGCTCAAGCCGCGCGCGCGGGCTTCCTCTTCGAGATGCTGAAGCATGTTGGGCGACAGGTCCGCGCCGATGAAATGGCATTCGGGATAGAGAACGGCAAGCTCGAGAAGCAGCGGGCCGGGGCCGCACGCAAGATCGAGGATGGTGTCGCCCGGCTTGATCATGCGAGACAGGTTGCGCAGGTGATGCAGCTGCAGCGCCGAGCTCGGACCGCCCCACTCGTAAGCTGCAACATAAGAGCGGATCTGCTCCGGATCGTCCATCGCCTCTGAAGGCTCATTGATACGGGGCGGATAGCTCTTGGTCTTGTATTCGTTCCAGATGATCTTGTCGAGTCGGAGCATGGCAGTCCAAGCGTGAAGGCGATGAGGTGTTTCTATTTCGTTATTCAGGACGCATGGTTCCAAGCGTCTCTACAGTTTTTCCAATAACGCGAAAATTTTTAGCTAAGTGAATCTACAACGAATTTCGGCTCAACAGCATCAAAATTAGCCATTTTGTCGATTTTGTCGCAAGTTCTGCATAATAATTCGCCTTGGAGTAACTTTTTTATTTCTGCGCGGCATCTATCTCAAATGCGCCGACGTTCACGCTGGGGCCGATGCGGGCACCAACTTTTCACGCACATGGCCGTGGGCGTATGTTCGTGCGTGCATAGGAGGATGTTGGAGTTTGGTAACTATGGAGATAAGGAAAGGCGAATATACGGAATTATGGCGACGAAATCGCTAATATGATGGCATCATGGAAAACATGAATTCCGGCGGAATTCACGTTGGTTTCACGGGCTCCGGTTCCCTATCCGAAAGTAACCTTTGCCCTGTTCAGTAGCAGGGCATCCCGGCTCCATGCGGCCTCATAACCTTAATAGACAAGCCTTATCGCCATGCCACGCCACCTTACCCCAGCCATCTACAACCACGCAGGTATTCCAGGGTGCATGATGCGCCGCGGGAACCGTCGAACCGGCACGGTCATTACGCTGTACCACAGCGAGCAGGCCGGGTTGGACAGCACGCAAGGGGAGTGGGCTGTCGTGTGCGAAGATCATAAGGTCACCCAATATCACCCAACGCTCATGCATGCCCGGATGGTGCAATCGGACCCGAGCGAGTGGTGCGAGCAGTGCCTTGCCGCCGTAAAGGGTGGCAACGTGCAACCCCGCAGGGTCAGCGCGCGCGCATGAGCGACCATCCG
The DNA here is from genome assembly GCF_016632335.1 of Noviherbaspirillum pedocola. Taxonomy (GTDB): domain Bacteria; phylum Pseudomonadota; class Gammaproteobacteria; order Burkholderiales; family Burkholderiaceae_D; genus Noviherbaspirillum_A; species Noviherbaspirillum_A pedocola. The sequence goes on along the minus strand of NZ_JAEPBG010000006.1, from coordinate 273,132 downwards.
ATTCGCGTGGTCACCGTCGATGACCACCCCTTCGTTCGCGAAGGTATCCGGCACGTCGTCAACGACGCCGGCGATATGACCTTCGCGGGCGAAGCGGCAGATGGACAGCAAGCGCTGACGCTGCTTCGGTCTTGCGCGGCAGATGTCGTGCTGCTGGACATTTCGATGCCCGGGCGCAGCGGCTTCGACCTCCTGGCGCAGATCCGCAAGGAATTTCCGGGTCTCAAAGTGCTGATGCTGTCGATGCACGAGGAGCAGCAGTTTGCCGTGCGCGCGCTGAAATGCGGTGCGGCGGGTTTCCTGTCCAAGCATATCCATCCGGGCGAACTGCTTGCCGCCGTGCGTCATGTGGTGTCGGGCCGCAAGTACATCACCCCGACGCTGGCCGAGGCGCTGGCCCAGCTTGCCGGCGATGGAGACAACCCGGCGCCGCACGAACTGCTGTCGAACCGGGAGTTCGAGACGCTGATCAAACTGGCTTCCGGCAAGCGCCCGGTCGACATTGCCAGCGAGCTGAGCCTGTCGATCAAGACGGTTTCACAGTACCGCACCCGCCTTTTGGCGAAGATGAAATTGCGGCACAACGGCGAACTGATGCATTACGCCATCACTCATGGCCTGATCGACTGCGCGCCGGCCGCATAGTCGCTATGGCGTGCGCGGCATATCGACGGCTTGCGCGCCATGCTTTGCCAGCTACCCTTGTAGCCATCGACTTTGGAGACTCGACGATGGCTGAATTCTCACTCAGGCTAAACGGACAGCAGATCATGACCGGCGACGACGTTTCATGCCGCGTCATCTTCAATAACCTGTCCGGCCGCAATTTTCAGAACCGCGAACTCTGGCAAACTCAATCGTACGAGGACTATCTCGCCTGGATGGGTGCGCATTTGCGCGTGCTGCGCTGGAGTGGCGAGGTGACGCTTCACGATGAAGATGGCGAAGAAATCGACCAGCATGCGTTTGTGGCTTCACCGGAAGGACGTACCGCCGACATGAAGAACGTATTTCAAATCGGGAGCGTGCGATGAAAAAGCTGCTCGCAATCGCGGCGGTCACATTCGTCGCCACCGGCTGCGCTTCCAGCACCAGGCCAGGCGCCGTAGGAGTGACGCGCCAGCAGACGCTCTGGGTGTCTTCCGAGAAGGTGGACAAGATTGCGGCGGACAGCTACCTGCAGATGGCGGTGCAGGCCAAGATGCAAGGCAAGCTCATCACGCAAGGCCCGGAGTATGACCGGCTGAAGGCGATTGCAATGCGCGTGAAGGCGCAGGCGAATACGTTCCGCGATGATGCCGATGCCTGGCACTGGCAATTCGCTCTCATCAACGATCCGAAGATCAATGCGGCCTGCGCGCCAGGCGGCAAAATCATCCTGTACACGGGCTTGCCCAGAACGCTGCATCTCACCGACGACGAGGTCGCTGTGGTGCTTGGCCATGAAGTCGCGCATGCGTTGCGCGAGCACGGGCGGGAAAAGCTGTCGCAGGCAATGTTGAAGAACACGGCAGTGCAGATCGCCTCGGTCGCTGCACCAGGCGCGGCCGGTACCGTTGGTCTGGCGAATCAGGCGTCGCAGCTACTTTTCACGCTGCCGAACAGCCGTCAGAACGAAGTCGAAGCCGACCAGATGGGGCTTGAGCTGGCCGCACGCGCCGGCTTCGACCCGCGCGCGGCGATCACGCTGTGGCAAAAGATGGCAACGGCCTCGCAGGGCAAGGCGCCGCCCGAGTTTCTTTCCACGCATCCGTCGGATGCAAGCCGCATCGAGTCGCTGTCTGCGCTGATGCCGACCGTGATGCCGCTGTATGAAGCTGCGCACCGTCGGTAAACTATTCATTACGCTACGCCTTTCCGTCAACGGCGATATCAACGGCATACCGATAGCCATTCTTGCCTGAAATCTTCATGGCATACAGTGCGGCGTCAGCATGCGCGAGCAGATCTGACGCTGCGCTCCCGTGTTGAGGATAGACGGCGATGCCGACGCTGGCGCTGATCCCGACCTCACGCCCGCCCACAGCGAAAGCGGATGACAAGGTGTGAATCACCTTGTCGGCCGGCACAGAAGCCTCTTCCGGCGAACGGATCTCCGAAAGCACCATCACGAATTCGTCGCCGCCAAGGCGTCCCACGGTGTCTGCCTGCCGCACACTGTGCGACAAGCGTCTGGCCACGTGTTGCAACAGTTCGTCGCCGGCTGCGTGACCCAGGCGGTCGTTGATTTCCTTGAAACCGTCCAGATCGATGTAGAGCAGCGCCATATGCTTGCTGTTTCGCTTTGCCAGATGAAGCGCGGTGTCGATCCGATCGAGGAGCAAACGACGATTCGGTAGGCCGGTCAGCGCATCATGGAGTGCCATTAAGCGATGTTCTTCAGAGCGTCGGGACAGATCCTTGACGAGCGTCCTAACGCGTAGAGCGTTGCGTAGACGTAGATCCAGCTCGTTCAGGTCGTATGGCTTGGTGACGACATCCAGCGCGCCGGCGGCGAGCGCTTCGTTTCGACGGCTGCCGTACCCGGTCACGACAAAGATCGGTAACAGATGGCCGTTCGACTCTGCCTGCAGGCGCTCCATGACAGCCAGGCCATCGAGCCCCGGCATGCATATATCAAGCAAAATCAGGTCGTAGTCTTGGGCAGCATGCAACGCTGCTACCGCGCTTGGGTCCGTGACCACCGTTACCTCGGCATATCCACGCATACGCAGCAGCTCAGCGAGAGATTGCGCATGCCGGACGCAGTCATCGACGACAAGTAGTTTCAAGGGGCAGATACCTTTGCTATGGCGAACGTTGATATCGACCGCCAATGCGGTTCGCGCCGGAAAAAACGGCAATCTTAAATTATTCAACAACAGGTATGCAGCTTTCTGTGCGCGATACGCGCCAGCGAAACAGGCGCTCTTCTGTTTCGTGTGACGCATTCCGCACGATTTCTGTAACGCTGTATGATTGCGAAAAGTTAACATCTTTGCGTATTTTTCCATTTGGCAATCGATGACGCTCGATTTTTTGAAAACACGGATCGCCGCTGCCGCAACGTCATCCCATTATGGTTTCTTCTTCGCTACGCACTCAGGCCGTACCCAGCATTATTCCGATAGCGTCGGTTGTGCTCTTCATCGGATTGTTGTGGGCATGGGTGTTCGGAACCATCGCCCAAGAGAAGGCCCGGATCGATAAGGAGATGCGAGCGTCCGTCTCCGCGCAGGCGAAGGCCTATGCCGAACAGCTCGACCGCACGCTCTCCCAAATCGATTATCTGCTGCTCAGCCTGAAATTCCACTGGGGAGAAACGCACGGCAATGTAAAACTGGAGCGGCAGGTTGCTGCCGGGCTGATCCCGGATGAGAACAAACTGATCGTTTCCATCGTCGACCGTCATGGCTGCCTGGTGACCAGCACCACCCCGTTCGATCGCAAAACGCCTTGTATCAGCAAGACTGCGCATTTTCTCGAACATCAACGCAATGCCAACGCAGGGCTGCTGATCTCGGACCCCCTGATTGGGATGCGAACCAAGCAGCCGAAGATCGTTCTTTCGCGCCGTCTTGAGGACGCTCGCGGCATGTTCGACGGCATCGTTATCGTCGCTATTGATCCCGACTACCTGGTGTCGTTTCGCGATGCCAGTGCTGCGGATAGGGACGATTTCATCGCGGTTCGCAAGAGCGACGGCGTATTTCTTGCTGCGAAGACACCTGCGGACAAAAGTGCCCGTGGCCCCATGGCCGACTCTTATACCGACTTCACACGTGATTCCGGAGTAGGCATCGCGCCAAAGGAGCGGTTCTACGACCATATCCCGCGCGTGGTGGCATGGCAAAAAGTCCGGGGATATCCCGTGTTCTCAATGGCCGGAATGTCGATACCGGCGCGCAATGAGGCCTTTGCCCCCCGCAAGCGCGAGCTGGTAATGATTCTCGCTATCGGCACTCTGTTTCTCGTGCTGCTGGCCGCCGCTGCAACGCTCTACACGCGGTGGCGGAACCAGCAAAGGAAATATAGAAGCGAGGTGCGTGATGCTTACCGGATCGCGACTGAAAATACCCAAGATGCGTTTTACATCCTGCGACCTGTGCAAGACGCCGCGGCGAACATCACTGACTTCGTCATCGAGGACTGCAACGACCAGGGCGCGGTAAACCAAGGCATCGAACGTGACAGACTCGTAGGCATGACCTTGAGCCAGCTTTACGGCAATGGCGAAGTGGCTAATCCGCTTCCGGAGTTTCGGCGCGCGATGGAAGTTGGCTATCTGGAGGATGAGATCTACGTCCCCAAACGTACTGCGCACCCGCCGCGCTGGGTCCAACGCCGCATGGCGAAGACCGGTGTTGGCCTTGCCATTACGGTCAAGGATATCTCCACGATAAAGGAGCATGAAGCCAGACTCGAGCAATTGGCGCACACTGATGCGCTGACGTCATTGCCAAACCGGCACTGGTTGACGCAATACCTGCCCAGAGCTATCGAGAGGGTACAACATGCGCACCGCCCCCTATCGCTGCTCTTCGTCGATCTTGACGACTTCAAGCTGCTTAACGACACGCTTGGGCATGCGGCCGGAGACGAACTGCTCAGTGCCGCCGCCATGCGTTTGCAGGGCGTTTTACGCCCCACAGACAGCGCCGTGCGCCTGGGCGGCGATGAATTCATGCTTGTGCTCGAATCCATCGACGGCGAAAGCGACGCGGCGACTATCGCAAACCGCATCATCGAGCGGCTCCGAGAGCCATTCGTAGTCGCCGGCGGCCACGCGCATACCATTAAGGCGTCGATCGGTATCAGCGTGTTTCCGCGCGACGGCGACAATATGCAAACGCTGATGAAGAACGCCGATATCGCAATGTACTCGGCGAAGGAAGCAGGCAAGGGCGGCTACCGGTTTTTCGATGCTCACCTGTCCGATCAGTTGGTCCGCAGATTGAACTGGCAGAAGGAGCTGAAGCATGCCATCGAGCATGAAGAGCTGCTGCTGCACTACCAGCCACGCGTCGACGCTGTCACAGGCGAGATCACGAGCCTCGAAGCACTGGTACGCTGGAAGCATCCTGAGCACGGCATGGTGCCGCCGGATGCGTTTATTTCAGTCGCTGAAGAGACAGGGCTCATCGTACCGCTTGGCGAACAGGTCATTCACCAGGCATGTCGCCAGTTGGCGCAGTGGCGCCGCGACGGTATACCGCTCGTGCCAGTCGCGGTGAACGTCTCTGCGAGGCAGATCAATGGCGGCAGTGTGAGCAGCACAGTTCATTACTGCATGAAGGCATATGCGATCGAGCCCGCCTTGCTCGAGATTGAGATCACGGAATCCGAAACGGTAGCCGGGAGCAAGATCGCAGCAGAGGAAATTGCAGCGCTGCAGCGAATGGAGCTCAGCCTGTACGTAGACGACTTCGGTACAGGCTATTCTTCGCTGTCGCAGTTGCAGCATCTGGACATGCAGGGCCTGAAAGTAGACCGTGCATTCACTTCGCAACTGGCGAAGCCGTCCGGGGTCGAGCTATTCCGCGCGATTGTGTCAATGGCGCATGCGATAGACATGCTCGTTGTAGCCGAAGGCGTCGAGACCGTCGAACAGCTGCACACGCTACAGGCGTTGGGCTGCAATGAAATCCAGGGTTATTTCATCTCGAAGCCGGTGCCGCCGGACAATGCTGCCGCGCTGATCCAGCGAAAGAAGCTTTTCCCTGCGATACGGCCATAGATGCTGCCGGCGAGCCTGATCGTTCTCGATGCGTAGAGCAAAAAAAACCCGCTCACAGGGAGCGGGTTAATCCATCCTTGGGAGGGTGGAGGAGACAAGTGCAACTATAGCGACCACGCGGGCGATGCGGAAATTCCATTTCCCAATACCAAATATCGTATCCGTGAATACCAGTAGAGACCGAACGTTTTCCTTGTGCACTGCAAGAAAATTCTTACAAGCGATTAGGTGTTCCGCTGATGGATCAGATGTAGAAGTGAAGGTAATCTTCGAACCGTCTCCTCCAACCTACCAAGGATGGATTGCAACCCGCCCGTATCCACGGTCTACCCGTTCTAAAAAGGTGTTGGTGAAGCCTTAGGCGCATTTTGATTGAGAAGCCCCCAAACCCGATAGGTTTTGGGGGCTTTCTTGCCTAAATGGTCAAACAGCCAACAAGGATGCAGGTACGCTATACCCGACGCTTCTGATAAAGTATCGAGTCCAGCTATAACGTCGGTGACTTTGAAGATGAATCAGCAGCTTTGGGTAGAGCCGGTAGGCGAAATCGTTCTGGCACGCCTACGTGGACGATGCGATGAAGAGATATTGAAAGAGTGTCAGCATCGTATTTTCGAACTCGTGAAGGACACGAGTCAGGTCAAGGTGTTATATGACGCATTGGAGATGGAAGACCCTACGGTCGATATGGTTCTGTTACAACAGAAAATGGACTCGGAGGCTTGGGAACAGATAGGTCCCATTCCGCTACGAAGAGCCATTTTGGTCCCCAATACTCGTATCGCTTATCTGGCTCGAATCGCTTTTGGGCAATTCGGCGAAGGTGCGTACCGAGTCTTCTATAACGACATGGCACAGGCAATCTTGTGGCTAGAGGAAACGATATAGACGTATCCCTCTTTTAAAGAATCAATGTCTGCCCCTTGCCAACAGGAGCCTGAGGTGAGTCTTTCATGTTGCGCGCGCTATCTTCACCCGCTACGGCTTCTTGTTTCCGTCGAAGTAGAGGATGTCTTCGACACGTAGTTTCCCTTTTGCCAGCCCCAGCCGCTCAGCCGGTGTTTTGCCGTCTTTACTGCCCTTCGGCACAAAACAATAGTTCCAGTAGACCCGAAGCAGGAGCAGCAGCTTCTCAATGATTCGGGGGTTGTAGGGCGCATAGCCGTACCACATACGGCCGGCCGCGCTGGAGCTTGATAGGGCTCGCTCCAAAGGGCTCAGCCGGCGGCGAATCAGCTCCATGAACCGGTCGGCCCCGTACATCGAGCCGTACAGGTACATCTTCGCCAACTGGTCCTCGCTCACTTGGGAATCCGGCCGAGCGGTTAAGTAGGCCAAGGCCTTTTCAGGCTCGTTCATGGTCGGCAGCGGATGCAGGAGCCACTTGTCTTTGTAGCCGCCGATTTCCTTCATCAATGGCAACTGCTCCTTGATGAGCGCAATCTTGATGAACTCGTCGTCCAGCAGCCCCATCGACGCCTTGGCAGCCGCAAACCGCTTCTGCGCCTCATTGAAGGCCGCCAACTTCTGGCCTTTGGTCATTTCCTTCTTGACCGTAACGAAGAAGGCATGAACGAAGTCGTGCTGAATCTCCTCATGGAAGGCAGCAAAGCAGGCCGCCCGCATGCCAGCATCCTGGTCAAGATAGAAAGTGATGCTTTGTGCGCCGGCCAGCGACCTTTTGAGTACCTGGAAATGAGCGTAGAGGGTGTACTCACCGTGAACCTGCATCCCGGTACCCGGCAACTGCATCTCCCTGTCAAATTCGTCCGATACCTCGACGTCCTCCCGGTCGGCCGCCGTGGCATACCGAGCCGCAGCCGCATCGAGCACCGTTTTCTTCCCCTTATACCGCTTCCTTGCAGCGGTCGCCGCTATGGAAGCGTCATAGTCGCTTTTGAGCCAGAACCGGGCATTACGCCGGTATTCCTGCGGCAGCAGGTCGTCATCGTCCAACCGGACATCCGCTTCGACCTCTTCCGGGTCAAAGCGGGGGTCAAAGTTCAGGTGCGCTCCGAAAACGTAGCCAGTGCGGTTGTCGGCCGAGACGACCGAATGTAGCGGGATATTGCGCTTGTCCTCCCGCCGGGTCCAGTTGGTGTAGTAGTCCTGCCGGTCTACGGAAATAGACAGGTGACCCAAAGGCAGCCGCTCCAGTAACTTGCCTTCCCGGTCGCCCAGGAAGAGCAGGCATTGGGCGAACAGGAAGTCAATCTTGCCGTAGAGCGTGGCTGCGCAGATGTCGCGCTTTTCCATGATGCGGCGGAACGGAGCCTTGTTGACCAGTTCCATGAAGATTTCCCGGTTCTCATGGGGCTTCTTCTGGCCAGTAGTGGGGCCGCCGACCGCAAAAGTAGACCCGCACTCCTTGCAGCGGAAGCGCGGGGAGCCATGAGCGGTACGGCCATGGCTCATGTACCGGCTTCGGTTGGAGTGAACTCCCAAGCCGAACTGGGCACAAGCCGAGTTCTGGCAGGACGGCTCAGGTTCGCCGTCGAGATAGGCCATGAGCCGCGCGACTTCCTGAGCGATAGCCAAGTTGGATTTGAGCGGGGGTGTATCGCCACACAGCTTGCACTTGATGGCTGTGCGAGGAGTGCCGCGCTTACTGATTCCGCCCGACAGCACGTAGGTGTCGTGGCTAGAGGAGCCCGGTCCACGCCTGCTGATGGGGTTAGGCGGGACGCCGAAGTTGGAACAGGTTGGGGCCTTGCAGAAGTTGACCTGGATGCCCTCGACCGGCGGCGGGATGCGGGGAATGGAAGACCCTGCTGCACCGGCTGATTTTTTCGAGGAAGAGCGCGGCTTTTCGGGCGAGTCAGTAGACTCCCCTCCCTCTGCGCCATCTTCTCCCGGAAATATCTTCGGCAAAACAAAATCCCCTGAAAGCATTACACCGTCAAGGGATTTTACGGAATTACAACCCGCTTACCAACACCTTTTTAGAACGGGTAGATCCACGGTGCGGGTTTTTTTTCACCCAAACATATATTGTGCAGTGCAAGATGACGGTTTGGAACAAATGTATCAAAATGTGACATACAAAATCCATGCCCCAAGGCAGGCTGCGCAGGAGACTCAGAGGAAACCCGCATCGGAGACGATCGCGGGTTTTTTCATGTCTGCCTCTGCAGCGTCGATGCACACCGAGCACTGCCTTGCGCGCCCTATTCGAAGGCGCAACATCAAGTTTGCAGCAATAGCTGCGTCTGTCCTCAGTGCCCCGGCCGTACCCATCGCTTATGCTGGCCGCCTGCACTTCCATTGCCTCTGTCACCATTCAAATGCCGAATCCCGCTTCCCAATACCCTTTCTCCGAGCAAGTCGACTTGACTGAATGCGACCGCGAGCCGATCCATATCCCGGGCTCCATTCAACCGCACGGATTCCTCCTGTCAGTTTCCGAGGGAGACTGCGTGATACAGCAGATCAGCGCGAATACCGCCGATGTTTTCGGCATGCCGGCTGCCGGCATCCTGGGGCAGCGGCTGGAAAGTCTCATTGGCGAAAAAGGTGCGGATGCCGTTGCGACCGCCCTCGCGGCCACCATCGAGCAAAACGACCCGATATACGTGGGTATCGTCGAACTCACCGATATCGGCTGCTTTGACGTCATCGCGCATTGCGTCGGAAAGGCCAAGCTGGTCGAATTCGAGCCCGTGGACCGCAGCCATCCCGCCGATTTCCGGTCGCTGTATTCGCTGCTGGGCGCCTTCCTGAAACGGGTCGCGCATGTGAGCGAGGTCGAGGCGCTGAGCGATTATGCAGTGCGCGTGCTGCGCGAGGTCACCGGGTTTGGCCGCGTCTTCCTGTATGTGTTCGACCATAACGACGATTCGCAGGTGATCGCCGAGACCCTGGAGCCAAGCTATCCCTCCTACATTGGACAACGCTTCCCCGCCTCGGATATCCCGGCGCAAGCGCGCAAGCTCTATACCACCAACCCGATACGTCTGATCCCCAACGCCAACTATCAGCCGTCGCCGCTGGTGCCGCCGCTGGATCCCGTAACGAACGCGCCCACCGATCTGTCGCATGCAGTACTGCGCGCTGTCTCGCCAGTCCACGTGCAGTACATGAAGAACATGGGCACGATCGCCTCGATGTCGATTTCTCTCGTGATCAAGGGACGCCTCTGGGGCATGATTTCCTGCCACAACGCGACGGCGAAGTATCTCCCCTTTGAGGTGCGCACTGCGTGCGAACAGCTTGGTCAGATTCTTGCATTGCGGATCGAGTCGATCATTGAGGGAAAGGATTATGCCTACCGACTTGCATTGCGCGGCAAGCTCGTTTCCTTGCTGGCGGCACTGAGCCAGGGAGACGAATTCGTGTCGAGCATGGGTCATGCGTCGGCGGATCTCCTGAACTTGATGAACGCCACTGGCGCGGCCCTGGTGTTCGAAGGACGCACCATCCTGTTCGGCGACACACCCGATGCAACAGAGGTCACCAAGCTGGTCGAGTGGCTTGCCGTTCACAAGGGAGCAGAAGCCGGGGAAGTCTTTCACACCCGGGCGCTCTCGCGCGATTACCCGGCGGCAGAACGATACAGGACCTGCGCCAGCGGCATGCTTGCCGTCGCGATCTCGGGCAACTACCAGCACTACGTGATTTGGTTCCGCCCTGAAGTCGTTCGGACGGTGGAATGGGCCGGCAACCCCGAGCATAAGGCCATGCTGCAGAAGGAGGCGACGCCGCTTTCGCCGCGAAAAAGCTTCGAGTCCTGGCGCCAGACAGTGCGTGGCACATCTGACCCCTGGCAAGAAAGCGAGATCGAGACGGCATTGGAGTTTCGCGGCGCCATCCTCGGCATTGTCCTGGCCCGTGCGGAAGAAATGGCAGCACTGGCCGATGAACTTGGCCGCGCCAACAAGGAATTGGAGTCTTTCTCCTACTCGGTTTCGCACGATCTTCGTGCGCCGATGCGGCACATCGTTGGCTACACGGATCTGCTGCTCGATTCACAGGCCGGGAAACTGGACGAGCAAGCGAACCGCCACCTGCGCTATGTCGGCGAGGCAGCACGCTTCGCTGGGAAGCTCGTTGACGATTTGCTGTCGTTTTCGCAGATGGGCCGAGCGGCCCTGCATCCGAAAGCGACCGATATGAACTCCATCGTGAAAAACGCAGTGAAGAGAGTGCAAACCGAAGCAAAGGACCGCACGATCCATTGGAAAATCGATCCGCTGCCGACAATTGAATGCGATCCGACATTCATCGAGCTTGCGGTATTCAATCTGGTCGCTAACGCGGTCAAGTACAGCCGTGGCCGGGAGGTTGCGGAAATCAGCATCTCCAGTGAACAAAGCGATGATGCGTTCATCTTCCATGTGCGCGACAATGGCGTCGGTTTTTCGATGGAATATGCGCACAAGCTCTTCGCTGTGTTCCAGCGCCTACACCGGATGGACGAATTTGAAGGCACCGGCATCGGTCTTGCCAACGTGCGCCGCATCGTCGAGCGTCATGGCGGCCATGCATGGGCGGAAGGGACGCCGGATCAGGGCGCCGTGTTTTCGTTCTCGATACCCAAGACGCTTCCAGCGTAAAGGCACACAATGCTCAAACCCATACTGCTGGTCGAGGACAACCCGAAGGACCTGGAGCTGACGATGATTGCGCTGGAGCGCAGCCAGTTGGCCAATGAAGTGGTCGTTGCCTATGACGGTGCGCAAGCGCTGGACTACCTGTACCGCCGCGGAGAGTATGCGGATCGCCCCGAGGGCAAGCCAGCGGTGGTTCTGCTGGACCTGAAGCTGCCCAAGCTGGACGGGCTGGAGGTATTGAGCGAAATACGGAAATCGGAAGAGCTGCAAGGATTGCCGGTGGTGATGCTGACGACAAGCCAGGAAGAGCAGGATGTCTTGCGCAGCTATCACCTGCGCGTGAACGCTTATGTCGTCAAGCCAGTGCATTTCCACGACTTCATGAAGGCCATCGCTGACCTCGGCATCTTCTGGGCTCTGGTCAATGAACCGCCGCCCGGCCATGCCAAAGTGCTGCGCCGCAGTTAGCCATGGCTGCATGCCCTGCGGGCAGCCGCCTTCACCGTGCTAATTCCGCTTCGGCACTTCCTTGCCATGCCGGCGCATGATCGCGCTCATCTTCGATTCGAGCGTGGCGCTGTTGAACGGCTTGACGATGTAGCCGCTCGCGCCCGACTGCGCCGCGCACAGCACGTTTTCCCGGCTCGCCTCGGCTGTGACGAGCAACACGGGGATTTCTTTGAGCTTCGGATCGTCGCGCATCGTGCGCAACAGATCGATGCCCGTCATGCCTGGCATGTTCCAGTCCGATACCACGCAGTCGTAACGATCGCGCCGCAGATGAACCAGCGCCGTGTTGCCATTGTCGGCCTCCACAACGTTGGAATAGCCGATGGACACAAGAAGTGCGGATACAACGCGGCGCATGCTGGCCATGTCGTCGACTACGAGTACGCGTAGTTCCGTGCTCATTTATTACTCCTGCTGCCGCCCGGTGCGGACGTGAGGTTGCCGCTGGCAGCGGAATCAGCCGTTATGTCGTCACGATCGCAATCAGTCATTCCGGATTTCCGTAAAGAGTTCAGCAACCTGAGATCTGCTGCGTAATCCAGCTGCTGCGACCGGCGCCAGCGCCCGGGGCGTCGCGCGCAAGGAAACTGTTTGCCGGGCTGTGAAGTCTGTGGGACTATCTTCGCATATTTTTCTCCAAAGAAACAGGCTGTCGCTTTTTTCCTTCCTTTTGCGCATATCCGCACCCACGGAGGAGATTTGCGGCGCAAAGCGGTTGCGGTAGGGGCCGCTGGTGGCATGCTGTGTGAGAACAATATTCGAAGGAGACGCCATGAACCCGCCGGTGAACTGGTTGAATGTCGCAACTGATGTCATCTACGCAGTCGTCGCAATATCGGCAGTCGTCTACCTGGCGACATTCCGCAAGCCACAACATGCGAATTTCCGGCTTTTTACCAAGCGCTCCTTCGTGGCGTTCATGTTTGCCGACTCGCTGATCTACGGGACCACATACCTGGCCGAACGCGGTTTGCCAGTCGGTACCGCCAGACAGATGCTTGTAATCATTGGCGCGGGCGTGGCGATCTGCATCGGCATGGCCGTACTCAACGTGCGCAAGACCAATGCGGTATTTGGGCTGGCGGCAACCGTGATGCAGGCAACGCTATACGGGGTGGCGTTTCCGCTGATGCTGGCGTGGATGGGCTATCGCCTGCTGTCGACGGTATTGCTGAATGGGCCAGTGCGTAGCTATTCCGAGGACGAACGCGAGCGGTTCGAGATATCGGACGACGAACTGCTGAAGCGCAATCTCTACGCGCCGGATCGGATGGATCCGGGCATCGAAAGGACCGGCTTATGAGGTCCAGCGCCCGACTGGGCGCGTCAATTGCACGAAAAGGGAGGTTTCAATGACTCTGACCGAACTCGAATCTGTTATCGCGGCCGCCGCGCCGATCTTCAGGAAATACACGCCGAATCCGACGATCGCCTTTTCGTCGGGGCCGGCACCGCTGAATCTGCAGGACTTCCTACTTTCTACGATGTCGGCCGAGGACCGCAAGAAGCTCCTCGAGCTTGGCTGGAAGACAAACGGCAAGATCGCATGGTTTTACGAGGGGGACCACCCAGCGGACGCAGCCGCTTCCGCCGCCGCGGTGCCGGGTGCGCACCGCACCTGGCACCTGTAGAACGGCGCAGGCCAAGCCTATAGGCCCACGCCCAAAAAAACGCTGCGATAATCCTGCCTTTTCCTAAAGGCAGATCGGTTATGGCGGACGACATCAAGAAGATGGTGGAACTGGCGCAAGAGTCGGCTGGAAAGCACGCGCAGCACTGTATCGGTCTATTAACCGAGGGCCGACTAGCCGAGGCGATCGAGTATTGCTCGGCGCAGGGAATCGAACCGCCAAAATGCTCGCTCACGGCCCAATCACCGAATGCGCACCGCTTGCGTGAAATTGCCAAAGGCATGCTCTCCGACGAGGCATGGTGGAAAAAGCGCCTGAAGGTAACAGCCCTTCGCAATTACGAAAACACCGCCATCAGGGAAGGCCGGGTTACGCAAGGGATCTCTGATGAAATGTTTGCTTATATGAAATCTGAGAAACGCTGACCTGACTGATTGCGTTCATATACGGGCGGGATTTGACCCCTTCGACGCTGGATTAATGCGAGGCGCTTCTCGGCGTCTGCGCTGTATTAGCGTGGCGGTTCAACAATCTGAATCGGGACAATTATGACTACCGCCTTGCCTCCAACTCTTTACACAGCCTTCGGCGTATTCCAGGGCGGTCCGGACTGGACCGTCGAGGTTGCCGTCCCCAACTTTCCGTCCGAAGACGACGCTCAAGCCTATGCGCAGGCATTTCGAATCAGGCTGGTGGACGGCAAGCTATACCGCGATGACGGTAAAGGCGTCGACGTCTTCGACGAATCGTGGAGAGATGTGCTGGACAGCGACATCAAGGTCTCGCGCAGCACTGCAGGCGGCGGCCAGCCGCAGCAGGTGTCGCTGCCGGTGGCGCAGTGGGCAGCCCAGCCGGGCTTCAGCGGCGACTTAACGCCGGTCGCCTGGCACACCGAGGTAGACAAGCTTTGAAGGTGCCTAGCGCCACCTGAGCAGTCTGACTCGTGCCCGCATGAAGAAGGACTGCGGTTCGCTCCGGTAACTACCCAGTGAAGGCGACCCGACTCGCTGCGTACGGTTGCGCGGCGTGGTCCGGGTGGCATCCTCCAAGGCAGCGCAATACCGCGCATAGCTACCCGGACAATGTATGAACAGCAACCAGACTTCTGTAGCATGGACCACCAGAGACAGCCGGCAAGCATCCCACGACGGCTGGGATATTTTCGATTGCGAAGGCAAATGCGAGCTGCAGCGCGACGCTGACACGGACGCATTTGCAGACGATGCCGCAGCCGCGGCGCACGTCAAGGCGCGCGCCGCACTCGGCGATCCACTCGCGCAGAAGGCAGTCGCTTACCTCGTGCAGTGCTGCAGTGAAGACGTCGCCCTGTTTTCGCTGGTCTAGCACCATGTCCCCTGACCGACGCCTGATCGAAAAAGCGCTGCAAACCATGCGGCCCGAAGAACGGGCTCGGCTAATGAACGAAGCGCTCGCAGCGGAGCGCCGTGAGCCAAGAATCGATCCGAAGTACGCAGACTGCCTGATGGCGAGCGCCGGCGGCGCTGCAGCCGTGTATCGCCATGTCGTGTCAGTGCAGGACGGTACCGTCCATTTCTGCTACAGCAGCCAGCCGTTTGGCGCTGAAAGGAGTGGGCGCTGCACATTGGAAAAGTGGCGACAATGGGCCACAAGGGCAGTGGTGCACCACTGGTCATCGACCGAGATTTTCATTCGCGGCGCAGGATGGCAGCTGCATAGCGACATTCTGGCGGTCGGGGCAATGTCCCAGGCGCCCACATAGATAATCGAACAGACCGCATACGCCGCGTACTGCGCAAAACCACGGGAACCGAAAACAATTCTGCTCCCGCCATTTCCAAAAGCGGCTCGGCAGCTTTGTTTCCAATTTTCATCAAATACGCGATCTCATTGAAAATTTTTTTTCTTTCTCAAAAATGCGTATGCCGGGCCCATGCCTTTCAAGGCGAATGTCGGCTTGCGTTGGATAATGATTAATGAGGGTAATCGCGTAGGCCGGTAATTGCGCTAATTTTTAGAGCGGAATTTCGATTTCTGAAGCAATCTGCGGCGCGGCAATTGGATAAGCAATCTGACGGTGAAACGGAAATTACAAGGGCTGCGCTACCGCAAATGTATTTCACGCCGATATGCGAATCTGAATCAATCAATGAACAGTGCAATTCTTTGTTAATCGGGTTGTAGGCGTCAGGAAATTGTTATAGGCTTCGCCCCCAATAGCTGAAGCTTCTGGCTATTAATTAACCTTAGAAGGGTACGACTGATGGCAAGCTACAAGGAAATCCAAGAGAAGATCGCAGAATTGCAGCGTCAGGCTGAAGAGCAGCGACGCGCGGAAATCGACGGCGCAATTGGTCAGATCAAGTCACTGATGAGCGACTACGGCATCAGCATCGACGATCTGGAAGACAAGAAAAAGAAAGGTGCCAAGAAATCGTCCGGCGATGTGAAGTTCCGCGACGATCAGGGCAATACCTGGTCGGGGCGCGGTCGCAAACCGGCATGGATTCAAGGTAAAGACGCCGATCAATTCCGCGTCTGACACTCTGCTGTTTGCCGGTTGCATCGGCCATATTCGGGGCGAAAATGGATTATCGATCCTTCGCCCCGAATCCCAATGGAACAACTCAATCTTTTTCAGGCCGTTCTCGAAAGCTATCAAGCCAATGCCGGCAGGCTGACAAATGAGCAGCTTTATCGCGAGGTCGCATTGCGCGCCAACCTCGACGATACAGCCATGAATTCCCTGGTGCCGATCGGTAAATCAGGCACGCCGCGAAATGTCATCAAGAGAAAGCTGCGCTGGTGGCAGCAGTCGGCAAAGCAGGCCGGCATTCTGCGCCATGTGCCTGGCCAGCGCGGCGTCTGGGAATTAACCGAAAAGGCCGGTAAAGACCTCCATAAGATTTTGCCGCAGTACAGCGTCCTCGCGTTCTCGACCAAGCTCGGGCTGGCAATTCTCGGCTCCTGCGATTCCGTTTTTTCCCGCCTCGATATACCGATCTCTTTGATCGTCTCCTCTCCACCTTTTCCGCTGGCGAATCCCCGCAATTACGGAAATGTGTCGGAAAAGGAATTCGTCGACTGGATCACCAGGGCGCTGGAGCCAGTCATCAAGCGTCTCGTGCCGGGTGCCTCGGTGTGCCTCGAAATTAGCCCGAACATTTACATGCCCAGGTCCCCGGCGCGCTCGATGTACTGCGAGCGCCTGCTGCTGGCGCTGCATGACCGGCTTGGACTTGAACTCATGGATCGGCTCGTGTGGGAAAACACGTCGGCGCCACCGTCGCCAGTGCAATGGGCCAGCAAACGGCGCGTGCAGTTGACCGCGACCTATTCCTTCGTGTTCTGGCTTTCCAACGATGCCCAGCGTGTCAAAAGCGACAACCGCCGCGTGCTGCAGCCGCACACCGAGCGCCACGCACGGTTGATTGAGGGCGGCGGCGAGAGGCGCACTGGCTCGTTTGCCGGCGGCGCTTACCGCATTCGTCCGGGAAGCTTTGGCAATGAGACGGCCGGCACCATTCCTCGGAACATCATCAGGCTGTCTCATAATTGCGCGGACCAAAACACTTACAAGAGGAGGATGCGAGACATGGGCCTCCCCCCGCACACGGCTCCTATGCCGCTGGCGTTGCCGAAATTTCTGATCGAGCTGCTGACGGAAAAGGAGGATGTGGTTGCCGACCCGTTCTTCGGCAGCGGCACGACCGGCAGAGCCGCTGAGAGTCTGAGCCGGCGCTGGGTCGGCACCGAAATTGCGGTGGAATCGATCAGGGGCGCGTCGACGCGCTTTGAGGATGCGGAAGGTTTCGAGCAACACATGCTCATGTAGGCTGGCGCCGTCACCCGGTCGGCGGCAGGGCGCATTTCGGCGGCCCTGCACCTTCCGTGTTCGCGCCGCCTGAACGCACTGTCGGTGTCCAGGCGGCTGCGCTTTAGAACTCAGTCCAGTCCGCGTCGCTTTGATGCGGCGCCAGGCGCGGCTTCGGTTGCGGCGCGGTGCGCAACGCACGCCCGGTCGATTTGGCTGCTGCTCTCGCAACCGGGGCGGCGCGGGGCGGTGCTTCCTTGGTCTCGGCAGGTGCGGCCCCAGGCTTTGCCGCCTTCGGTGCAGCGGCGCGCGGCGTATTCGTCGGCGCGATAGCGCTCGGCAGCGCTTTCAAGGGCACAGCCGCAGGTACTGCGCCGAGCTGGAAGAAATTGACCGAGCCGGATAGCTTGTCTGCCTGGTGCTGCAGCGATGCCGCAGACGAGGCGGCCTGCTGCACCAGCGTGGCATTCTGTTGGGTCGAACCGTCGATTTGGAGGATCGTCTGATTGACCTCGACGATGCCCGCGCTTTGCTGGCGCGAGGCCTCCATGATTTCGGTCATCATGCCGGCCATCTGCTGCACCCCCGACACCACCTCGCTCATCGTCTCGCCGGCTTCACCGGCCTGCCGGCTGCCCAGCGCCACCATGTCGACCGACTTGCCGATCAGGTCCTTGATTTCCTTGGCTGCGCCGGCGCTGCGTTGCGCCAATGCGCGGACCTCTGCGGCGACGACCGCGAAGCCACGACCTTGCTCGCCCGCGCGCGCGGCTTCGACAGCGGCATTGAGCGCCAGGATGTTGGTCTGGAACGCGATACCGTCGATGACGCTGGTAATGTCGCTGATGCGGCGAGCGGCTTCATCGATCAAGCCCATCGTTTCAACGACGCGCGCCACCGCCTGGCCGCCATCGCCGGCGACGGACGCGGCAGATATCGCCAACGAGTTCGCTTCCTCGGCGTTTTGCGTATTGCGCGCCACGGTCGAGGTCAGCTCCTCCATCGCAGCGGCCGTCTCTTCTAGCGATGCGGCCTGCTCCTCGGTACGGGTGGACAGGTTCAGGTTGCCGGCCGCGATCTCGCCTGCGGCGCGGTTAATCGCTTCGGTGCCCACGCGCACGTCGGAAACGATTTTCACCAGGTTGTCGCGCATGTCCTGCATCGCATGCATGACGCTGCGCGTGTCGCCGCTCTTGACCGGAATTTCGGCGGTGAGCTCGCCACGGGCAATGTGGCGCGCAATGGCGCTGACCTGTTCCGGTTCGCCGCCCAGCTGGCGCAGCAGGCTGCGCGTCAGGATCCAGCCGATGAGGATGCTCAACAGCACCGCTACCGCAGAGACGGCAAGAATTATCGACTGCGATTGTACGGACAGATGCTCGGCGCGCTGGCTCTCGGTATCGACCTGCTGCTGCAGTTCCTTGATGACCACGGCGATGTCGGCCACGATGCGGCGGCGCAGCGGGCTGCACTCTTCGACGAGGAACTTGCCGTATGCCTCCATCTGGCCGGCTTCGCGGTATTTGCGGGGACGGCGCAGTTCATCCGCCATCGACATCAGCCCGGACCGCACCTTGGCGAAATGCTCATCGCCGTGGAACAGCGGCGTCATGGCCGTGAGCGCATCGAGGTAGAGCGCCTTTTCCTTGTCCAGCAGATCGAGTTCTTCGCGCGCGCGCTCGCCGTCCGGAAAGATGAAGGCATTGCGTGCAGCTAGGCCGGTCTGGTCCAGCGCCTCGCGTGCGGTGTAGAGCCGTTCGAGCTTGTCGGTCCTTAAGCGATTCTGCTGCTCGACCACGGTCGTGATCTGCGACACGCGGATCAGTGAAAAGGTGGATAGGGCGGTGATGATTAAAGCGATCAGGCCGAAGCCGAGGGTAAAACGAAGGGCGAGCTTCAGTGTAGAAATGGATTTCATGGCCCGGTGAGAATGGAAATACGCGCACAGCGATGGAATGGCGTGCCACAAGGCCCGCCGCTTGCGGCCGGGGCTGCTGGCGTCTCGCCGGGACGACGCACATGCAGCCATTTATGCCGCTGACATGGTCTTTAATGCATTTGCCAGCTTAGCGTAATTTCCTTGAGGAATTTCCTAAATTCATGCGCTCTTGCAATCTTTTTCGCGATGCGTTGTTGCCGCGGAACGAGAACGACTGAAAATCGATAGACACGTGTGGTTGCTGTTACGCAGATCCGCAGCGCGTCGGGCAAAGATCGGCATAGCACCGGAAGTCTGGACCGCCAATACGTATGCGTTCAGGACGTGCGATGCACGCCGGGCTGGCGCGGCGGCTTGTGACTATGACGCGCAAAGGCGACGGCGCGCGTTCGCGCATGCAGACGTTTGCGATCGAGTCGATGGTGTGCATCGTGCCTGGTGGCCTGAAGCGAGCCGTCCTGATAAACGGGTGCGGCGTCGCCCCCCTGTCCGTTTGCCGCATCGTCGCCCTGGCCGTCATCGCCTTGTCCGCCTTCCTCCAGGCGCGAGATGCGGTAGTCCAGGGACGCCAGATACTGCCGCTGCGTGGCGTCCGCATTGATCTGCGCCTCAGCCGCGATTTCGGCCAATTCGCCGGCGCGTTGGGCTTCGTAGGCGGCGAAGCCAAGGCTTGCGACTGCGACGACGAGAGACGCTGTGGCCACAGCCACGATTTTTTTGGAAGACATTTGCTTGATCCCTGTGAGTAGAGCGGCCCAGGCATGCGGTGCGCGGGCAATGCCGCCATTTGCTCACGAAAGAGCCGGTTTCGCAACGAGTGCTTGGCGCGACGAACCGTGGGCATCCCCAAGCCTTGCAGAAATTTCGCCAGATACGCGAATCGCGCTTGCGTTTGAAGCCGCGTCAGGCATTCTTGCCATGTTGCACGACCGCGCAGCGGCGCGGCTCCAACCGAGGAATCCCATTGAACTCCCTAGACGAAACGCTGGCCGAGTTGCGGCGCAAGCAAAGAGAAGGCGCAATCTACGATGTCATCCTTTCCATCGGCTTCGGCCGTCGCAAGACGGAAACCGTTGTCAAAGGCGGCTTGAATTACAAGGACGCACGAAGCGAAGAACAGCGCTTGATGCAAGAACGCACCGACAAGGGCTTTGCCGGACCGTGCTACTTCATTCAGCGGAGGAAGGGCACATGACTTACCTTTTCGCGCTTACGCTGTGCCAGTTTGCTGCTGCGACCTTCTTCATCCAGGCGACGCTTCGCAGCACGATGCAGATCGCCGCGGCTGACTGGCGGGTGCAATGTGTGTTGATGAGCGGCTTGCTGTTCGCAGCCACTTTCGTTTCTTCGCTCTATCCGCCTGTCGAGTGGGTGAACGGCAAAAGCGTGAATGTCACGCCGCTGCTGGCCCTGGTCGCAGGAGCCGTTGGCCTGTGCGTTTTTGGTCCAATCGCCTACCTGATGGGGCGCGGCAAGCGCCTGGATGCGACGGCGCATCTGACGTTCGGCTTCCTCGTGCTGGCGAGCGTTTCGGCGGCCTATGTCGTCTATGCCGCGGCCGACGACCTGATGTTCTGGCGCGGGAAGGGTTCCGGCGTCATGTCGGCGATGGTCTTCGAAAGAGCCGGAGTGCAGTGTGAAAGCGGCTATGTTTTCGTGCGACGCGAAGGCGCCGCCTATCGCTACCGGTGCCCAACGTCGATCGTAGCCGGACATCCCTTCGGCGAGCCATTTGCGCCGTGGCCTGCGTACCGCGAAGGGCGCAGCGAGGCGCTCGGGACCGCGCTTGATTCCCTCTTGCAGGAGGCTCATGGCAAACAAGGCGAAGGGGTATTGCGATGATCACGTTCTTCGAGTGGGCGGGCTCGTTGCTCGGACTTGTCGGCGCATTCCTGCTGGCCACGCATACCCGGTTCAGTCGCTATGGCTGGCTCGCGTTTTTCGCCGCGAATCTGGCGATGATTGCATTCGCGTTAGGCATTCACCGCTACGGTCTGCTGCTTCAGCAAACCGGATTCGTCGCTACCAGCATCCTTGGCCTGTACCGGGCCGGTTTCTTCGGAAGGGTCAGGGACAAAGAAACACCGCCCTGACTGCCTGTTTCCGAGGGGGCTGCGATTTTGAAGCGGTGAGGGCGCGCAGCGTTGTGTAGAATTTTGCACCCAGACCTCTTCAAAGCTTTCATGCCAGCCTCCTCGTTTATCGACACGTTCATCGCAGCCACTATCTCAGGCATTTCATGCGGATCGCTCGCCGTTGCTTTGCTCTTCTTCGTCGCCCGAAAATACCTATCCGCATACACTGGCCAGAAAGGTAAAAACCTCGCCGACAAGGAAGATCTACATCGGCTCACCGAGATTGTGGAATCGGTCAAGACCCAAAACGCCGCACAGCTCCAGGCGCTGACACACCAATTTAACGTGCTGCTCGAGGAGCACAAAACGTCAAACCAGATGCGCCTAGCTGCATTGGACAAGCGCTTGGAGGCGCATCAGAAAGCTTTCGCTCTTTGGCGCAAAATTCTTCCCGCGGCCAACACCGATGAGATCGGCAAAGTCGTGATGGAATGCCAGGAGTGGTGGGAAAATAACTGCCTCTATCTCGAGCCCGAGGCACGGGACGCATTCAGCAGGGCATATCATGCGGCCGGGATACACCGGCAACTCTTCCAGGGCAGAGCTGCACCCGCAGACATCATCGATAACTGGAAAGCCATCTCCGAGGCCGCCGACATTCTCATGCGCGCTGTCGCTCTCCCACCGCTATCCAGCGAAATCAAACAGGAAATGGGTGATGTGCCCAAAATCAACGAGAGCGGCGCATAGCAGGTAAAAGACCTCCTATTTAAAGCATAGCGGACTCGAAATTATCACGCGGAAACGCAACATTTCGCTGCAACTTTTTCAGCATATTGAATTTCAAATCCGCAATATTTTCGTAACGCAATGCGGCTGCATGAACTGTGGTAGGGCATCACTCTACGCTTGCGCGAAAAATTATTCATGTGAAATTCATTGTAGAATTTTGAGCGAATGCGTGCCTGGCGTGGCATGCCTGTCTCAACCGGAGGTGTTCTGATGACGACGAAAGCTCGACTGGGCGCGACCTATCTGCGGTTTCTTGAACTGGCCGAAGCCATTTGCAGTTTGCCCAGCCTGCCGGCGCTCGATCCGCTCGAGGAGCGCATGCTCGGCAGCATTGCCCGTGCCAACGATGAGGGCGCCGACCTGTCCGTACGCACAATGATGTCTCGCGTAGAGTTTGGGGCTCCCGCGACGATCCATACCCGCCTGAAGTCCATGCGCGCCAAGGGATGGATTCTGCTTTCCGATACCGAGGATGCGCGCCGCAAGCAGGTGGAACTGTCGCAGGCCGCACTGATGCATTTCGATAAGCTGTCGAAATGCGTCATGAAAGCTGCGAGCACGACGCGCTAAGACCTCGACGGCCGCCGGCCCGAGCGGCGCCGGGAGACTGCCTACCGCGAGGCCGTCTTCATTGTCCCTTCGGGCGCGGTCGAAGCATGGTAGTCCAGCACCAGGCTTGCCGGACCAAAAAGCGGGATCACCTTGCGGTACGCAAAGCCAACTTCATAGATCCCGTTGTTCTGTTCAATATCCAGATCGGCGCCGCTGAGCGACGTGATGTAGCCGACTTCCGCTTGCCGATCGAAGGCGTCGCGGATTTCCTTAGGCGTCGTGCCGCTCGCGCGCGCGCTCGCCACCGCCTTCTTGATCGAGTTGTATTCGGTCTGCGCCGGAACGATCTGCAGAGCCACGATCGCAACGACGGCGATCACTGCCAGCGAGAGGATCAGGCCCGTCAGCGACAGGCCGCGCTGGTCCTTGAGTTTGCAAGCCATGACTTTCATGACGCTCCTTCGGTGTTGCCGGCTTCGCGCCGGTACGGCTACCTGCGGCGATGCGACACGCCGGGCAGATCGGCTTTGCCCTGGTCGACATCATGTGCGCGCGGGATCTTGGCAACCTCGGCGCGGCGGTGCCGCCACCGCAGGCGAATGATCGTTGCGGCCGCTGCGATCAGCAGCAGTCCGGGCAGACGCGCCATCGGCGCTTCCGCGTAGAAGATCGAGGCTGTACCGCCGGCGATATACATGTACGGCGATACCTCATACCAGCAAGTTTCGAGATCCATCGTCTTCCTCGGCGCAGGCCACAGAAGGGCCAAAGGCGTAGCGCGGTGGTTCGTCGTGCAGGTACACGCCGCATGTGAATGTTTCCATACTGCATCACATGACAACACGCTAGACGGCGCACGTCAACCGTTCGTCCGCGAGATTCGCGGAAAATGCGAAAATGCCGCAAGGCAATGGAACCTTTCCCAAGAGAATGTTGTCGATTGGAAGCAATTTCCAGGAAGTAACCTTCGCCAATCGATACCAAGAAAGTTGAGGTTCCAATGTTTCAGCCGCAGTTCCTGCGCCGGCCCGGCGCACGTCGCTCCATCACATCGGCAGCGGCGACGCTCCTGGCGCTTGGCGTCACGGCCGCTTCGGCAGCCACGCTGTCCGTCGGCCCCGGCAAGACCTACGCAACCCCCTGCCGCGCCTTCGCCGCCGCCGCCAATGGCGACACCATCGAGATCGACGCTTCCGGCTCCTATTCCGGCGACGTCTGTTTCATTTATCCGAGCAACCTCACCATCCGCGGCGTCAACGGCCGGCCCCATATCGATGCCAATGGCCAGAACGCCGGCGGCAAGGGCATCTGGGTCCTCGAAGGCAATAACACCACCGTCCAGAACGTCGAACTCTCCGGCGCCACCGTCGCCGACGGCAACGGCGCCGGCATCCGGCTCGACGGCCAGCATCTCACCGTCACCGGCAGCTACTTCCACAACAACCAGGACGGCATCCTCACCAGCAACGACGGCGTCTCCAACATCGACATCGAAAACACCGAGTTCGCCTTCAACGGCGCTGGCGACGGCTACACCCACAACCTCTACATCGGCCACGTCAACAGCCTGACCTTCCACGGCAACTACTCGCACGACGCCAATATCGGCCATCTGCTGAAGTCGCGTGCCAACACCAATACCATCCTGTACAACCGCTTCTCCAGCACCATGGGCGGCTCGCCCAGCTACGAGATCGACCTGCCCAATGCCGGCAGCTCGTATGTGGTCGGCAACGTGATCCACCAGCCGGCCAACGACTCGAATCCGAACATGCTGGCCTATGGCGAGGAAGGCGCTTCCAACAGCGGCCAGGACCTGTACGTGGTCAACAATACCTTCCTCAACGATGACAGCTCGCACGGCACCTTCATTATGGTCGGCAGCGGCGTGACCACTTCGGTCCTGATGCAGAACAACGTCTTTGGCGGCACCGGAGCAGCCACCACGCAGACCAATGCGATCGACAGGAACAACTACCGCAGCGTGTCGCCGGCGTTCGTCGACCGCACCAACTGGAACCTTACTCCTGCGGCTGGCTCGCCGATGATCGACGGCGGCTCGGCGCCGGGCAATGCCGCTTCCGGCTTCGCGTTGACGCCGACGCTCCAATATCTCGCTACCGCGCAGACGCAGGCCAGGCCGGTCAATGGCACCATCGATATCGGCGCGTACGAGGTTGCAGCCTCCAGCACTACCAGCACGACTACCAGCGCGCCAGCGCCGACCAGCACGACCTTCACTGCGCCGGTTTCCACCACAAGCAGTACGACAAGCTGGGTTGTCTGCGCCAGCGAATGGGGCACCTGCAGCTTTACCGGCACGCGCCAGGTCCAGTACGGCGCCAACGGCAGTTACTTCTACCAATCCCTGACAGGCCCGGTTGCCTGCAACAACAGCACCTTCGGCGATCCTGCGGTGGGCTACACCAAAACCTGCGCCTACGCGTCTTCCACGACTGCCACTACGCCGACGACCAGCACCACGCCCACCACCAGTACCACCTCGACCACCAGCACGGCTGCGAACTGGACAGCTTGTTCCGCTGAATGGGGCATCTGTACCTTCTCTGGCACGGCACAGGTACGTTTCGGCGTGAACGGCAGCTATTACTATCAGACGGCGACCGGCTCGATCGCCTGCAACGACGCCACCTTCGGCGATCCTGCCGTAGGCATCATCAAGAGCTGCGACTATTCGCCGGCAACGACCACCTCTACGCCGACCACCTCGACGACCAACACAACCACAAGCTCGAGCAGTCCCACGACCTGGACCGCGTGCGCCGCCGAATGGAGTACCTGCAGCTTCTCCGGCACCGCGCTGGTGCGCTTTGGCGCGAATGGCAGCTACTACTACCAGACCGCGACCGGTTCGATTGCCTGCACCTTTGCCACCTTCGGCGACCCCGCTTATGGCATCGTCAAGAGCTGCGACTATTCCCCGGTCAGCAGCACTTCCACGAGCACGCTGTCGGCCATCACCGTGACCCCTACCACGACCTGGGCGAACTGCGCCGCCGAGAACGGCTATTGCAGCTTCTCCGGCACCCACCAGGTGCGCTACGGCGTACCGGGGCAGTACTTCTATCAAACCGCCACCGGCGGCATCGCCTGCAACAACGCGACCTTTGGCGACCCCGCGAGCGGCTCGTATAAGGCCTGCGACTACGCGATGTAAGCACGTCGCATCGCATGGGGACGCTGCAATGGCGTCCATGCCGCGCAATCGCCGGATTCCGGCTTGCGCGGCGAGTCTCCCCTGGCAATCTGGTCTGGTCGCTACAAGACCATGCCGCAGAACGAAGCCTGCGCATTCGATCAAGACCAACAGGACTCCCTTCCATGCAAACGACCCACCGCGCCCGCGCACGGGCTAAGAGCAAATCCGGTTCCATGCCATTGGCATTTCTGCCCGAACTGATCATCGACTCGTTCGCCGGCGGCGGCGGGGCCAGCGAAGGACTGGAGCAGGCATTCGGCAGACCGGTCGATATCGCGATCAACCACGACGGCGAGGCGCTCGCCATGCATGCGGCGAACCACCCGCACACGGCGCACTACAAGGAGGACGTATTCGATGTGCATCCTGGGTTCGTCACGCGCGAGCAGCCCATCGGCGCATGCTGGTTTTCTCCCGACTGCAAACACCACAGCAAGGCAAAGGGCGGCAAGCCGCGCGACCAGAAAATTAGGGGGTTGGCATGGGTGACTTTAAAATGGGCAGCTTTCCAGTATCCGCGGCAAATCTATATTGAAAACGTGCCCGAATTCGTGGACTGGGCTCCCCTTGGCCCGGACAACAAGCCGATCAAATCCGAACGCGGCCGCACCTTCCGCGCCTTCATCGCGGCCCTCACGACAGGGCTGGCAAGCGACCACCCGGACATCGATGAGATCTACGCGGCGCTGGGCGCCGACTTCCCGATGCACCGGCTGTTCGACGGGCTCGGATACAAGCTCGAGTACCGCATCATCCGCGCCTGCGATCACGATACGCCGACCATCCGCAAGCGCGTCTACATCATCGCGCGCCGCGATGGCCTGCCGATACGCTGGCCAGCGGCGACCCACGGGGACCCGAAGTCGGCAGCGGTGAGAAGCGGCGAGCTGGCGCCGTGGCGCACTGCCGCGGAATGCATCGATTGGTCGATACCTTGCCCATCGATTTTCGAGCGTAAGCGTCCGCTGAAGGATGCAACCCTGCGCAGAATCGCCAAGGGGATCATGAAGTTCGTGGTCGACAACCCCGATCCGTTCATCGTCACCAATACGACCCGCCATGCGCCTGCCGCAGTGGACGTTCCTCTGCCGACTGCCACGACCGGCAACCATCACTACCTGGTCGAGCCGCTTGTGGCTCCGGTACTGACCGAGCATGCGAATGCATCCTCTCCGCGCTGCATGCCGGCCGATGCGCCGCTGCGAACCGTGTGCGCACAGGTCAAGGGCGGGCACCACGCCGTGATCGCTGCCCACATCACGAAATTCCGCACCGGGAGCACCGGTACCGCCCTGAACGAGCCGATTCACACCATCACCGCCGGTGGCGAATGCGCAAGGCCAGCGGGCGCCGCGCACGCGATGGGCCTGGTCGCAGCCACGTTGATACAGACCGGATATGGCGAGCGCGAAGGACAAGCGCCGCGTGTGCCCGGCGTGGACAAGCCGCTCGGAACCATCGTGGCTGGCGGCGCAAAACATGCACTGGTTTCCGCGTTCCTCGCCAAGCACTACGGCGGCGTCGTCGGCATACCGGTCGATACACCTGCTGGCACGGTCACCAGCACGGACCACCATTCGGTTGTCGTAGCCCGTATGGAGGCACTATCCGGGGCGGAGAACGCCGAAGGTCGGGACACCGCCGCCGATGAAGCGGCCAACGCGACCGGCGCGCACGCTCGCGATGCGATCTGCGCATCGCATCTAATCAAGCTGCGCGGAACCTGCCAGCACGGCCAGGCGGTGGACGAGCCGCTACACACGGTCAGCGCCCAGGGCACGCATCTGGGCGAGGTGCGCGCGTTCCTGATCAAGTATTACGGCGACGGCGGCCAATGGCAGGATGTGCGTGATCCGATGCACACGATACCGACAAAGGACCGGCTGGGTCTTGTCACCATCCACGGCGAGGACTACGCGATCGTCGATATCGGCATGCGCATGCTCACGCCGCGCGAGTTGGCGCGTGCCCAGGGATTTCCGGACTCGTACATCCTCAACCCGGTCGTCAACGGCAAGCCGTTGTCAAAGACGGCGCAGATCCGGATGATCGGCAACAGCGTGTGTCCCCCCGTCGCGAAGGCGATCATCGAGGCGAATCTGTACCACGAGCGGGAAATGGCGGAAGTCGCCTGAGCTTCGCAGCGTTGCGGCGCCCGCGCCGTGCGCAACGGACCGGAGCGCCGGGAATTTTTCGCGCTCCGGCAAGTCTGAAACAGGTTTCCCTTTCGAAGTGTTTCCATTATGCATGCCGACATTCATCACCATGCCCCATTGGCCAGTCGCAACGACCGGCCACGCGGCGCCGTTAAACGCCGCAATGTCAACGACATCCTGCTCGGCGTGTTCATGCTGGGTTCCGCAGGCTTTCTCGGCGTTGCGGGGTACCACCATATCGACAAGATTGCGTTGTCGCCAGCACAGCTTGTCGCACTCGAGTCGGCTGCCAAGAACACGGTCTGGGATGGCTGCCCTCTGGAGCAGGCCGGATGGCAGAATCCCGCCGACATGACGCCTCTGCGCTGGATAGCGCACGGTCTGGAACAAGGACGCTCCATCACGCGCGGCGATGAGAAAGTCATCCGGCAAGCGATCGCTTTCTGTACGCGTTACCGGCATCCTGCTGCGGCCGCTGCCACGCCCTGACATCGAACATGCGGATTGAGTGGTACAGGATGCCGCGCCGATCCATGGCAAAAGGCGGTTGCGCTGCTATGTCGATCCGCAAGAATGGATGGGCGTACAACTAAGCCCAATTCCATCATGTCATCCTCAGCCAATCCAGTAGACAGTCTAGAACCCAGCCTGATCCAGAACCGGGAGGACCTTCTGGCGGCCGGCGTGCCGGCCGAATTCGACCGCGGGATCGTGCAAGGTATCGCGGCTTTCTGGCAAAGATTTTCCGACCTCTATCCCGAGGTCACCAGCGGCGATTCGCAGATGGCTGATGAGCCGGGCAACGCGATCGCGCTTTGGCTATGCGAAAGCGCGGGCATCCCGATAGACGACTCATGCCTCGCGCTTCAGGATCAAGGTCTCGCTCACGACACGCCGGACGAAGTGCGATTCGAGGCCGTGGTCCGACAATGCATTGAGGCTGCGCGGGATGGCCTGCGCCCGCTTTATGCTCAGCTCGCCGAGCCATCCGAGCGTGTCAGAACCCAACTCGCCAATGTCGCCGCCGATGTACTGCATTGGAATTTCCCTCGCGATGACCAAGATAGGGAAAACGACGAATAGGGCGCCTTTCAGCCAAAGACCGCGCGCGATACCGCGAGTGCGCCCAGAACGAGCAGCACCAGAAACAGATGGTTCAACGAGCGCGCCTTCAGTCCGGCATTCCATTCCAGGCCGGTCGTGATGGCGCCGACGCCGAGGCCCGCGTAGATGGTATCCATCGCTTGGGAGAAGCCGGCAATTGCAAGTCCAGCTGCAGCAACGGCAAGCAGTACCGTCACGACAGCGCCGACCATCAAGGAAGGCGAGCTGTAATAAACGAACATTGCGCTGCCTGATTCCGCAGATTCGTCAAACGGCTTGAGACGCAGGGCGTCGCGTAAGCGCAGCTTCATGGCTCGCCTTTCCGGCACGAAAAGCCGATTGTGCGCGCAATGTTGGCGTAATGGCATGCGCGCTATCAACTTCCTACACTCGCAGGGAATGCGAGCTTTATTCGCCAAATATTCGCTTAAATTGCTTGAAGGATAGAAAGTTGCGTGGCAGCATCACCTTTCTGCGGCACCGGGAAACCGGAACGCCGTCACCAGGCGAGAGCGAGGGTAGGGCGATGGCGTCGACAGCAAGCAGCAAGCAATCCAAGGAATCGGTCTACGTTTGGGAAGGCAAGGACCGCAGCGGCAAGATCCTGCGCGGCGAACTGCGCGCCGGCGGTGAGAACGTGGTCAGCGTAACGCTGCGCCGCCAGGGGATTTCTGTCACCAAGGTCAAAAAGCGCAAGCTGCGCACCGGCAAAAAGATCACCGAGAAGGACATTGCGCTGTTCACGCGCCAGCTCGCAACGATGATGAAGGCCGGTGTGCCGCTGCTGCAGTCGTTCGATATCGTCGCGCGTGGCCACGGCAACCCGGCCATGTCCCGGCTGATCACGGATATCCGCGGCGATGTGGAAACGGGCACGAGCCTGAATCAGTCCTTCCGCAAATTCCCGACGCACTTCGACCAGCTGTTCTGCAACCTGGTTGCTGCCGGCGAGCAGGCGGGCATCCTCGAGACACTTCTCGACCGCCTTGCGTTGTACAAGGAAAAGACGCTTGCCATCAAAGGCAAGATCCGCTCGGCCCTTTTCTATCCGATCGCGATTCTGGCGGTGGCCTTCATTGTCACCAGCGTCATCATGATCTGGGTGATCCCTGCATTCAAAAGCGTGTTCGCCAGCTTCGGCGCGGACCTACCGGCGCCGACGCTCATCGTCATGGCCATGTCGGACTTTTTCGTGGCGAACTGGTACATCATGTTCGGCGGCCTGTTCGGAGCGCTGTACCTTTTCTTCCAGTCGTGGAAGCGATCGCTGAAGATGCAGCGCAAGATGGACGCGCTGCTGCTTAAGGCGCCCGTGTTCGGCGCGGTGATCCGCAAGGCCACTATCGCGCGCTGGACGCGCACGCTGGCCACGATGTTCGCCGCCGGCGTGCCATTGGTCGAGTCACTCGATTCCGTGGGCGGCGCTTCCGGCAATGCCGTCTACAAGGATGCGACGAAGAAGATCCAGAACGAGGTCGCTACCGGCACCAGCCTGACGATTGCCATGCAGGGCGTGAACGTGTTTCCGACCATGGTCACGCAGATGGTATCCATCGGCGAGGAATCAGGAGCGCTGGATTCGATGCTCGGAAAGGTCGCGGACTTCTACGAGCAGGAGGTCGATGAAGCGGTCGAGCAGTTGTCGAGCTTAATGGAACCGCTTATTATGGTAATACTTGGTGTGCTTATAGGAGGACTTGTGGTATCGATGTACTTGCCGATATTCAAGTTAGGTTCAGTGGTATAGAAATTTTGTAGGGAACCATCCAACTTGGCACTTACCCATCCTAGATGTCAGTGACTTGGCACTAAACAGCGTTTTACCACCTACTTGGCACTAAGAGCCGGTCGGCGTCTGCTCGGACGATGATACGGAGAGCGGGTATCCAGATTCGGACGATCCTGATTGCGATTAAGCGACTGCCAAGGAATGCGACTTTCCAAACTTGTTGTCCGTGCTGCCCTTCTGACGTTGATGGCTTTCGCCATCTTCTGCATCGTCTCGGACTTCAGGGAGTCGCATTTCACCGTATCAAAGGCAGCGATTCCGCTTCTTGTCTGGTCGGGGATATTGTTTGCCCGCCCGGGAACGATGCCTTTTTTTACCAACGACCTCGGTGCGCTTCGGTTCTTTCGTATCGCGCTCGCAGCCCTATCATTGGTTTTCCTGTATTTTGTCGTTGACGTGATTCGCGTCGAATACCCGAGAGTGACAGCGAAACGCCTAGATGGGGTAGTCGTTGGGCTAGACATCTCTCACCCAAACCGCGCCCACTACGCCTACCCGATCATCGAATTTACGGACGAATCAGGCGTCAGGCACACCTTCTCTGACTTCCGGCCCGAGACTATATCCCCCGACTCCCTGGCAGGCCTGCGCATCTACCACGTTGGCGACCCTATCAAAGTGTACAAAGACCGCGGCGAATATCGCGGCGATGTGCGGGACGAGGCAAATGGATTTTGGCATCTGATCGCGATCCTCGGCGGTGCCTTCATCATCGTTTTCTCGGCCTTCGTATCTGTTGTCCATCGGTACGGCAAACTGGCGCGATAACAGATTATTGTGCCAACCGCCTACAACTCCGTTTTCCGGCTGGGCTACGTTCATTGAACACTGCGGCACCTTTCGTATTCGTCCGACGATAGTTTCGTTCCTGGAGAATATTCGCGCCTTGTTGTCTTTCTTCACTGAAATTCTCGCCTTTGTTGCGGTCCCCTTGCCGCTACCCTATTCCGCCACCGCCAGCGAGCATGAATTTCCGTGACATGGCGACTCGTATTGCCCGCGAGTCCTTGATCAAGCAATTCACCGAGTTTGAGGGGCTGCCGGCAATGGCTCGGTATCCCAAGTGGTGCGCGTTGGGCTTCATCTGAGCAGGATTCAGTGCATAACAACGGCATGGCAGAGAGCTTCGTGAAGACCAAGGAGCGAGATTAGATCGTCTTCATGCCCAAGCCAGATGCCGTGACGGCGGTACGTAACCTGGCTATCGCCTTCGAACATTACAACGAGCAGCATCCCCATAGCGCGCTGAAATATCGGCCGCCACGCGAGTTTCGGCGCGGGACGGAATCATTAGCCTTGGTGTGACGCTGTGTCTGGTAGTACGGGGGTAAATCCAATCAGTAATATGCCCACCCTCTCAAACAAGGTGTCGAACTAATTACTCGCGGCAGCTGGCAGCGCACCATTATCCTGCACATTCGTGCTGTTCTTCATTTGCCCAACCATCAGCATTGAAATGCCGGCAAGCAATGCCGGGATCATCGCCATAAAGAACACTGAAGCGGGTGACCATTTCATCGCGAGCAGCCACCCGGCCAACATCGGTCCAATGACCGAGCCAACCCGGCCGATACCGAGGGCCCAGCCCACGCCAGTCGACCGGATACGGGTCGGATAAAAGCCGCCCACGAACGCATTGGCGCCGATCTGGCCGCCCACAATGCAGAACCCCGCGCCGAACACTGCGGGCGCCACCCAGGCAGACGCGCCGGCGTTGCCGATGATGGCGATGAACACCGCAGCCCCGGCGAACGCCAGCGCCAGGATTCGCGTCGGCCGGAACTTGTCGCTCATCCAGCCAATCGTCAATGCACCGACGGTTCCGCCCACTTGGAAGTAGGCCGTCGTCTTGACCGCCTGCGCCATCGTCATGCCGACGCTAGTCAGCACGCTAGGCAGCCAGCTGGAGAAAAAGTACAGCACGATGAGGTTCATCAGAAAGGCGAACCAGATCAGGCTGGTCGCACGCGCGCGGCCCTCGGTGAACAGTTCGCTGACCGGGAACGACTTCACTTCGCCTTCCGCGACAAAGCGCGCGTCTGCTGGGATATTCATGCGGGGAGCCAGGCGCTGGAGGATGGCGACGATGCGCGCCTCGGTGCCTTGTTTCATGCTCAGGAAGCGGGCCGACTCGGGCAGGCCGTATGCGATTAGCGGAATCAGCACCAGTGGCAGCAGGCCGCCGACGTAGAAAACGGCAGGCCAGCCGAACGCCGGGATGATATGCGCGGCCAGGAAGCCGCCCACAGCTGCGCCGGCGGAGAAGCCGCACACGAGGATCACCACCATCATCGCGCGGTGACGGCGCGGTGCGTATTCGGACATCAGCGCGATCGCGTTCGGCATCGCGCCGCCGAGCCCGAGCCCGCCAAGCAGCCGCAGCACGAGGATTTGATCGAGGCTATGCGCCTGGGTGCTGGCCAGCGTAAAGGCGCTGAAGACCAGCGTGCACACGATGATGATGACCTTGCGGCCGTAGCGGTCTGCCAGAGGACCAAACAACAGCGCGCCGAGCATCAGCCCGAACAGGCCTGCTGAGAAGACCGGGCCGAGCGCCTGCTTGGGAAATTTCCACGCCGCGGACAGGGCCGGCGCCACATAGCCAATGGCCTGGGTGTCAAAGCCGTCCATGAGTACCACGACGAAGCAGACAACGAGCATCCAGATCTGATAGCGCCCGACGCCTTGTCGCTCGATGACGTCGCTAATTTGAATCGTCGCGCCATGTGCGGCTATGGGCGCTGTTCCTACATCCGTCCGGGTATGGATTTGATCCACTGGCAAGTCTCCTAAGTGATTGACGCGGGATGTTCTTTGCATCCCGCTGTTCTTTTCGGCTTGACTGCTGCAGCTGCTCCCTTGCTATCCATGATGCGCTGCTTTTCCGCCGCCGCAAGCTTGAATTTCGGGATGGCTAGATCGGCACCTCATCGACGTTGTAGCTGAACAGCCAGTCGTAGCGCTGCACCACCTTTTCTTCTGCCCATTCGCGGTCGACATAGGCCGCCGCGCCGTCGACGGAGGCGAGCGCCGGATTGTGGAAGCGCTTTCCGTTTTCGGTGGATCGCTGCACGATCATCGAGGTCCGTTCGACACGTGCGGCCTCGTACTTCTTCAGCGCCAACGCTGGATTGCCCTCGTGTGCTTCGATAGCGCGTGCGAGGATGTAGCCGTCCTCAATTGCCATCACCGCACCCTGGGCCAGAAACGGCAGCGTGGGATGGCAGGCGTCACCCAGCAGCGCCACGCGCCCGGCCGCCCACTGCTGCATCGGCTCGCGCGACATCAGCGCCCATTTGAACGGCACATCGACATTGCGGATCAGTTCATGCACGTCGTCATGCCAGCCCGCGAAGTCGGCATGGCATTCCTCGTGCGTGCCTTTCTGTGTCCAGGATTCGACCTGCCAGTCGTCGCGCTCGACGATGCCCACGAAATTCATCAGCGCGCCGCCATGCAGCGGATAGTGGATCACGTGCTTGCCGGGGCCGACCCAGTTCGTTCCCACCGAGCGGCGCAGGCGCTGCGGCAGGCGCTCCATAGGGATGACGCCGCGCCAGGCCAGCATGCCGGAAAACGTCGGCTTGTCCGCGCCGAACATCTGCCCGCGGATCGGGGAATGCACGCCATCTGCGCCGATCAGAATGTCACCATGCGCTTCATGGCCATCGCTCATTTTCAGCACGACGCGGTCGCAGATCTCCTCGAACCCGGTGCAATGCGCACCGAGCACGATCGCATCGGCACTGATCGCACGAACCGCGTCCACCAGGACCTTGTGCAGATCCGGGCGATACATCATGAAGTAGGGATAGCCGTATTTTTCAACGGCGGTCGTTCCCAGGTCGAACAGTTTCCAGGTCTGCCCGGTATTCCACAGACGCACCTCTTTGCCGTCCGGCTCGCAAGCGACGGCGCGCAAGGCGTCGCCCAGGCCGAGTTGATACAGCGCGCGCAGCGCATTGGGGCTCAGTTGCAGGCCGGCGCCTACCTCGCGCAATTCCGATGCCTGCTCAAACACACGTACCGAGTAGCCGCGCTTGAGCAGCGCCAGCGCCGCGGTCAGGCCACCGATGCCTGCACCAGCAATCAGGATAGAAAGGGGTTTCTTCATTGGTTCGTTCAACATCGTACAAAATGCACAAGTTGAAATTAGAACTCATATGCGGCTAAGATATAATCAGCAGATTGTTCTCAATTCAGAAGAAAATCTGATGAATCTGTCGCAACGTCAGCTCCATGCGTTTGTCGCCCTTGCGGAGCTCGGCAGTTTCACCCGCGCAGCCGAGCGCATGCACATCAGTCAGTCCGGCCTGTCGGCTATCCTGCGCGACCTTGAGCGCCAGCTCGATTGCAGGCTGTTCGACCGTACTACCCGCTCGGTGACGCTGACCTACGCCGGTGAGCAGCTCGTTCCCGTAGCGACCCGGGTGCTGTCTGAACTCAATACGGTGTCAGCGGCAATCAGCAAGTTCGAGACACGAGCCAGGCGGATCCTCACCGTTGCGGTCACGCCGCTCATCGCAGCAACCGTGATGCCGTCGGCAAGCAGGGCCTTTCACAAGCTGCACCCCGAGATCAACCTGCGCGTGAGGGATATCGACCGTCAGCGCATCCAGGATGGCGTGGCAAGCGGGGAGTTGGACGTTGGGTTCGGCGCCTTCTTCAATCCAACCGCTGGTATCGAGTCCAAGGTAATTGCGGAATTCGCGATGGCGCACGTCTTTCCCGCGGCGCGGCATGCGGGCGGGGTTCAAACGCCTGACAACCTCGGCAAAACGACCTGGTCAGCCCTGCGCGACGAGCAGCTGATCGGCCTGCCTGCCGCAAACGACATCCAGCAACTGATCGAGCTTCGTCTCAAACCGATTAAGCGCGCCAATGAGGACAGGCCGACGTATGAAAACCTGCAGACGTTACTGGCGATGGTCGAAGCCAAGCAGGGTACGGCGATCCTGCCGACTTTCATTGCGCCAGCCTGCCGAAGATACCGGGTCAGAATGGCTATCCTCGAGGAGCCGCGGGTGCCACTGAACTACTACCAAATTACGCGCAAGGGCGCGCTCGTGCCACCCGAGATTGCCTCCCTGGCAGCGACGATCCGAAATGGCTTCCAGCTGCATTGAGCTTACTGAACGCACTTGCATTAAATGCAATAATCGGATAAAAATGCGGACGGACAGAAGCAGGCTAGAGTCGGGAATCTCACTGATGCGGAAAGGCCCCAGATTACGGCACGGTTTCCGTGCAAGTAGATTTGTCACAACATTGTGCGCTTGGCGAGCGCAATTACCGCCCTCGGTGTGGTTGGACGAGGAAGGCGTGATGTGTCGATAACTGTCCCATGGTTCAAGACTCGGGCCGTGGGCTATATCGCGCATCGCTCCAACCAAACACACATGAGGAGTTTGGTATGAAACCCGAGGCTTTTACAGTCCCATCGAGCATTGCCTTAGTGTCGTCAGCTACACGCAATGGCGACGTCTACACCATCCACGTTCACATGCATCGCCTTGCCGCATGGGCCGCCAGCACAGCAGCGCGGTCTAGTCCTAGCTGTCGCTTCGATGTAGAGACAGGCACCCGCATCATCGAGCTTGGGATCGTAGATCTGCTGACGGGCGCGCTGTCCTGGCCAGAACCATGCAAGATGAACGAGTTCCACCACAGTCTCAGGCACTCAGTCATTGCTGCAGCCGCTGCGTGCGGGCTTAGCTTCACGCACGGCATCGCGGCGAAGCTGATCAACATGTACTTCAAAGTGGTTTTGATTACTGCCGAGAATTGCATGCATCCACTCATCGCCGCTCTGCATCCACCGATCGACGGAGATATGCTGCAAGCCATCGTGCGCGCGAAGGTGGGTGATCAGAGGCTCTGGCGCCGCTTGAGGGATGTCGGCTGGACGAAGTTCAGCAGCCGTGACTATGAAGAAGCCATCGCAGGATTACGGAGCTTGCTTGGGCCCGATACGCCGCTTTGGATGGCTGAAGAGTACTGGGGTGGCTACCAAGGCGCGTGGAAGAAACGTCCGGTGAGGTAGCCGGCGTAGAAGCAATGGCCGCGGAAGGTCACAGAGTGAGCCGACCGCGGCTTTTTCTTTCGACGTTACTCGGCGATTTGGCCTGCTTCCTTCGGCTTGCCCTGCGCATCGCTCAAACGGTATTTCTGGCGGCGGTCGCCCATCAGATCGCGCAACTCGCGTATCGGCAGGTTAGAGACCTCATGCATGCGAATGAGCATTGAGGCGCCGACCGGCAGCCGGCGATGGCGGATCTTGCTGATCACCGGCGGCGCGACTTCCAGCGCCCGCGACAGTGCGGCATCATTTTTCAGATGGAGCATCGACAAAAGCGTGTCGAGCAGGTTGTCCGGATTGTAGGCGCCCGGATTGCGCGGCGTGGTAGATGACTGGTCCATGTCAATGTCGACAATTGCCTTCCGTTAAAAGTTCCTAATAGTATCGGAATTTTCTGAACATATTTGTTAAAGATGCAATATATGGATACAAAATAGCGAAAACCGCAAACGTAGATTGCGATTGTGCCGATACGGCGGTATCCATCGCTCGGTGGTGCGTTTGCTAAGCCGTCGCTAACCCTCCCGGAATCAACGCTCTTCTGGTTAAAAGTCTGGCAATGATGTACAGGTAACCATGAATTCCATGCTGCTGTCTATGCAGCCACACCCTCCTAAGCGAAAATAGGGATAATTTCCACAGGAAAACTATTTCCTCTGCTGTTCGGGAAATCGGTCCTGCCCTGGCTGGCCAACGCACTAAGCAGATAAAACCGGGATGCATCGAGCATGGCTCCGACGGCACAGAATGCGGCTGACGCTCAGAAGGAATTCGCGTTTACACGGCGCGACTTCGAGCGCATCCGGCGGCTGATCTACGAGCGAGCCGGCATTGCACTTGCGGCCGGAAAACAGGAAATGGTCTATAGCCGCCTCGCGCGACGCCTGCGCGCTGTTGGCGTCGATTCGTTCGTCGGCTACCTCGATGCGCTCGAGAGCGACACCGGGCACACCGAATGGGAAGCGTTCACGAATGCGCTAACCACCAACCTGACCGCCTTTTTTCGCGAGGAACATCATTTCCCGCTGTTGGCCGAGCATGTGCGGCGCCGCGAGGCCGTGCAGGTATGGTGCTGCGCTGCCTCCACTGGGGAAGAGGCGTATTCGATCGCGATGACGCTGTGCGAAGCCTATGGCAGCCTGACACCGCCAGCGCACATCCTTGCCTCGGACATCGACACCAACGTGCTGGCAACGGCAGAGGCGGGCATCTATCCGATCGAGCGCGTCGAGCGGCTGTCCCCGGAGCGCCAGAAACGCTTTTTCCTGAAAGGACAGGGAGCCCAACACGGTCTTGCTCGAGTACGCCCGGAACTGCGGCGCATGGTGACGTTCAAGCGCATCAACCTGATGGACGCGTCCTGGCCTCTATCGGAGCCGTTCGATGCGGTGTTCTGCCGCAACGTGATGATCTACTTCGACAAGCCGACGCAGACCCGGATCCTGGCGCGGTTCGCGCCCATCATCAAGCCGGATGGGCTGCTGTTTGCCGGGCATTCCGAGAATTTCATGTACGTAACCGACGCCTTCTCATTGCGGGCCAAGACGGTGTACCAGTTGGCGTCGTTCAGGGGTGATGCGCCGTGAAACGGATTGCGCCACAGCCTACGTCGAATATCTACTGGGATCACCGCTTCAGCTGCGATACGGCCAAGCTACTGCCGGGCGAATATTTCGGCACCGACCGCGACATGATGATCGTCACCGTACTCGGCTCATGCGTGGCTGCCTGCCTCCGCGACCGCGTCTCCGGCGTCGGGGGAATGAATCACTTCCTGCTGCCCGAGGATCTCGACGGCCCGGCCGCGCTTGCCCCATCACCCAGGTATGGCAACTTCGCGATGGAAGCGCTCATCATCGAGCTACTGCGACTTGGAGCCTGTCGGGAAAACCTGGAGGCCAAGGTGTTCGGCGGCGGCAATGTGATAAGCGGTCTGACGGCAGTCAATGTGGGCGAGCGCAACGCCGCCTTCGTCAAAGCCTACCTGCACGAGCAGAAGATTCCCGTCGTTGCGGAGGACCTGAACGACGTGCGTCCGCGCAAGGTGCATTTCTTTCCTCGCACGGGCCGCGTACTAGTCAAGAGCTTGGGTAGGGACACGCCGGGGTCTTGAGCCTTTCGGGCCGATGCGCGAGGCGGCTGCAATGAACTGGCGTGCATCCACACTGGCGTAGTCGAACGTCAGTTGCGGGCAGTGGGAAACGCAATGATCTCGGCAGAGGGATACCATGCGTTCACGCGCTCCACGAAGTCGCGCAGCATTTTTTGAAATTCCGCGGGCGCCAGCTCGTTGCCTCGGGAAAGAATGTCCATGATCTCGGCGCGGAATTCATCGGTCGGCAAGCCGCAATACATTTCAGTGAGCTTGGCGAGCTCTTTCGCCGTCCGCTTGTCTGCCTGACGCTGATCGCGCCGCTGTTTCAGCTCATCCAACTCCATTCCCCCTGTGCGTTTCAAGCAAAGGAGCAAGCATAGCAGCACGAACGGGAGAAACGGCGCGTGCGCCGGTTGCGCGGCGGTCTGCGCATGTCAGCATGGTCGTAGCTCGGCCCGACAGGATCGAGTCATCGATCCCTCCCCCAAAGGAATTCTCATGGCTACCATCCCCGCGCATGCCCGCTTTCAATGCCGATGGCCGGTCGGTTACGGCGACGCCCAGCCGGCAGACGTCGATCCGGCCTTCTTCTGCGACGACAATGGCTACTCGGACGAAGACATTGTCGATATCGCGGCGCTGCGCGTCGGCGAGACCCATACCATCGTCGGTGCGGTGCACGAGCGCCACACCATCACCCGGCTGCCGGATGCGATACCGACTGCGGCTAGCCGCTAGATTCTTTTGGGAAATCCCAATAGGATGGGGAATCGGCAAAAGGAGCCTTGGCCATGGAACGAAAATTCGAAGCTGTCTGGAAGGGCAGCTACGTGCGGCCCGCCACCGAGATTGTCGATCTCGACTTCTTCGATGTCGACAACAATTACGACAAAGACGATATCCGCAGAATTCGCGCGCTGACGATGAACCAGAGCGTCGTGATGGACGGCGGCGATCACATCGTCAAGCGGCTGGAGTAGCCGATGCCATATCCCATACCGATCCCATTGCGCGAACGCGAGCGCGTGGCATACGAAGTCGGCCATGCGCAATACGGTTACGGGCGCGTCCTTTCTCGCGATGAGCATACGGACATGCTGACGGTCCTCGACGAAGAGGATGGCAGCATCTGGCGCGGTCCCGCCGATCGGTGCTGCGCGGTGGGCGACGGCCTGTAGCCACGCCTGGTCACGCTGGAAGCGGCTTGCGCGGTCGCTATCGACTGTCATGATGGTTCTGACGATCCACGACCTCAGAACACGCCATGCCGACCACCTCTGACACCTATTCGCTGTTTGCCGAAGACGGCGCGCACGCCGCGCAATGTGAAGCCATCGACCGCCTGCATGCGGCTACCGCCATCTATACCTGCGAGCCGGTGGTCAACGAGCTTTTGTCCCGGCTGAACTGGCCGAACGGCACGGCGCGGCTACTCGATTCTTCCTGCGGTGATGGCGCGTTCCTGGCTGCGGCGCTGGCCAAGGCGCTGGCGCTGCATGCTTATGACGATGAGACACTTGCGAACATCGTGGAGGGCTGGGAAATCCACCCGTTCGCCTGCGCACAGGCGAGGGCGCGTATCGAAGCGACCTTCGTGGCCCACGGCCGCAGCGCCGCCGCCGCCCAACGGCTTGCGCAGCACATCGTCGTCAACCGGGATTTTCTCGCTGCCGGGCCGATCTCGCCCATGGCAGATCTGATCGTTGGCAATTTGCCTTACCTGCGCTGGCTGAAGGTCCCTGAGCTGCTACGCACACAGTATGAAGCGCTGGTGCCGCGGTATGCGGCCGGTGACCTTCTGCATTCGTTCCTCGATCGATGTGTGACATGCCTGCGCGATGGCGGCGAGATCGCGCTGGTGACCTCGGACCGCTGGCTGTACGGCGCCAGTACGGCGCAACTGCGCGAAGCGGTCGGCAAGCGGCTGGCGATCCGGCACATGCAGCGACTGGAGCCATCCAGCGCGTTCTACTATCCGAAGCAGCGGCGTGTCGGTACCGCGCCGCGCGTGCATCCCGTGGCGCTGGTGCTGGGCGCGGCGGGGAGCGGCCGCGCGCTGTCACGCCGTGCCATCTATCCCGGCGTGGATGCCACTCGCTACGCTGGGATGCCGATGCTAGGCGACCTCGCCACGGTGCGCCTCGCACCCTGGCTGGGCCGGCCTGGGCGCTTCGTCGTCAATGCCGCGCAGGCAGCGCACAGCGGCTTGCCGCGCGAGGTTCTGGTGCCGGTCTTCGACGTGGACGATATCGCTGACTACACGCTGGCCGAACCAGATCGTTTTGCCGTTCTGACGCGGCCCGACGAGATCCCCTGTGCCGAAGTGCTGGCGCACCTCCAACGTAATCCGGCCCCGCAGAAGCGCGCACGCAGGGGAACGCCGTGGCTGGCCCCGGAATCCTTCCACAATTTCCGGTTAGACAAGCCGTCGCTGTTCGTGTCACGCATTGCGAGAACGCCGCGCCCGACTTCCATCCCTGCTGGCTACCTGCCGATGAATCACCATCTCAGTGTCGTCTGCGACGACGACGCCATGCTCGAGCGCGTAAAGGCGGCGCTGTCGGGTGAAATGGCCGCGGAATGGCTGCGCGAGCATGCCGCGCCCTTGGAAGGTGGCTACTTCGAGATCAAAGCGCCGCTCCTGCGCACCATGCCCATCGACATTGACGTTCGCGGTTAGTTGGCCGGCTGGCTCATATGCGCGGCTGGATGCCCGGCGAACTGCACCGTCGCATCGAGGAAAGCCCGTGCATCGAACTCCACGTCGCCGACTTCTTCGTCGACGATCAAAGGCAGCGTGGCCGCAGCCTGCCAGACAGGCAGCATCAGGTCGACCGCACCGCCGTCAACGACAGCAATCACGTCCTTCGGCAACGCACCGGTTGCGACAACGTTGGCCATTGCCGTCAGGCGAGCCTCGACTGCCGCGCCTTTCTCCCGATGCCCGCCGAATATGCCGGACAGCGTGCACAGCCGCGTCTCGACGTCGGCCGATTTGGGACAGGCCTTATGTACTTCCTGCACTGCGATATGCAGGTCCTCGACAGAAACAGGCACTGCATTCAGCAGC
This sequence comes from Noviherbaspirillum pedocola, assembly GCF_016632335.1. Taxonomy (GTDB): domain Bacteria; phylum Pseudomonadota; class Gammaproteobacteria; order Burkholderiales; family Burkholderiaceae_D; genus Noviherbaspirillum_A; species Noviherbaspirillum_A pedocola. The sequence continues at coordinate 231,062 of NZ_JAEPBG010000006.1, read as the reverse complement.
CCTTGGAAGTCAGTAGAAGTCATGATGATGGACGCCAGAGTCCCCGAGAATTCGGTGGACTGATCATGGGGAAAGCTGGCGCTCGGAACAAGCCGGTCAATGCCGCCAGTTAGCTTCAGAAAAATCCTACACAGGCAAAACCGACAACAAATGGCATGCGGCAAGACCGCACCTTCGCATGGCCGGCCAGCTTGGCATGGAAGCGAAAGTTCTCCTTTTCGTTTCGCCTGTGTGCTTTTAAAGCGACAATTACGCGTTTATTTCCTCACGGGGCGGGCGTTGCAACGTGGAAAACTAGAAAATGCACGATGCCCGTATCCCATTCAACTTCCTGGTTCCTGCGCTCTGTTATGCCGAAGCGAAACAAGCCCGTTCGGGCAAAAGATCCGGGCGCTGCACCGGACGTCAAGCAGCGGTTCGAGGCCGCGTTCGCGTTTCACCAGCGCGGCGCGCTCGATGACGCGATGCGGCTTTACGAGGAAGTGCTGGCGCTGAGTCCCAACCACCACAAGGCATTGCACGGTGTCGGGGCGATCGCCTTCCAGTGCGGCGACTACGCGAGCGCGGCGGGCTTTTTCGGCAGGTCGGCGGCCTATCACCCGCACAATGCTCACACGCTGTACCACCTCGGCTGCGCCTACCAGGCCCTCGGGCAGATGGAAGACGCGCTTTGCTGTTACGACCGCGCCATCATCCTGACGCCGGGTCTGTACGAAGCGCACGCCAACCGCGGCGTCGTGCAGAGCGAACTCGGCCGTCCACAGGATGCCCTTGCCAGCTTTGACCGTGCACTGGCGCTGCGGCCGCAGTCTGCCAACGACCTCGCGAATCGCGCGACAGTGCTGCGCGAGCTGGGCCAGATGGAAGAGGCGTTGGCAAGCAGCGAGGAGGCGCTTCAGATGGAGCCGCTGCACGCGAAGGCCCACTATATTCGCGCCACCATCCTTGCCAGCCTCGAACGCCTGGATGCCGCACTGGACAGCTACGACGCCGCGATCGCGTGTCAGCCCGACTATGCGGCAGCGCACATGGACCGCGGTGTGGTGTTGCGCGATTCGTGCCGGGTGGATGAGGCCGTGCTCAGTTTCGAGCGCGCCATTGCGCTCAAGCCGGACGCGCCGGCAGCGTATTTCAACGAATCGCTGGCTGTGCTGCTGCGCGGGGATTTGCGACCCGGCTGGGAACTGTACGAGGCGCGCTGGCTGTGCCAACCGATGATGCGCAAACCGAGGTTCTCGCAGCCGGAATGGACTGGCATGGAATGGGGACACGGCAAGACGCTGCTGCTGTATGCGGAGCAAGGACTGGGCGACACGATCCAGTTCTGCCGCTACGCCCTATTGGCCAAGGCGCTGTTCGCGCGCGTGGTGCTCGAAGTGCAGCCGGCTTTGGTCGGCGTGCTGCGCGGCCTGCCGGGGGTGCATGTTGTCGCAGCAGGCGATCCCAGGCCCGCCTTCGACTACCACGCCGCGCTGATGAGCATGCCGCGGCTATTCAAGACCGATCTGCAGTCGATCCCGTTTCGCGCTCCCTACATCGCCGCAGATGCGTCCAAGGTCCGCGCCTGGCATGACAGGCTCGGACCGAAAACGCGGCCGCGGGTCGGGTTGGTATGGAACGGTGGCCTGCGAGCCGACCGGCCCGACCTCGCCGCTGTGAACCGGCGTCGTAACCTGACCCTGGAGCAGATAGCGCAGCTGCGATGCGATGGCATCGACTTCTACAGCCTGCAGAAGGGCGAGCCGGCCGAATCGGAACTGCGCCTGCGCAGAGACGAAGTGTGGCCGGAGTCGAATCTGCACAGCCATGCGGACATGCTCCACGATTTTTCCGATACGGCAGCGCTGATCTCCAATCTCGACCTGGTGATCAGCGTCGACACGTCGACTGCGCATCTGGCGGCTGCAATGGGCAAGCCAGTGTGGATTCTGAATCGCTTCGATACCTGCTGGCGCTGGCTGCTCGATCGCCGCGACAGCCCTTGGTATTCGTCTGCTGTGGTCTACCGCCAGCCCAGAGCGGGTGATTGGGAGAGCGTGATAGCGCAAATGCGAGAGGACCTGCTTGCGCTCGCAAAATAATTCGATGACATTGCGATGCCACGACAAAAACGCGGGTTGCGCGCTGTTCTTGCTGAGGCATCCTGGAAGCAGGGTTACTTCCGGAGGTCATCATGACAATTGCAGAAATCGAGAAACACACCAGCGCGCAGGAGGCTGTCGACACTTGCGGACATTGCGGCAAGCCAGTCACTTCGGACGAGCAGCTGTACAGCATCACCGGCGCGCATTGGGCATGCCATCAACAGCAGGTGTCGTCGGTATTGGCTGCGGAAACACCGCGCCTGGAGGTCTGCCGCGCCGGCAGCGCACCAGTCCTTCACATCGTCAATCGCAATACCGGCACCGCTTTATGCGGCTACAGGCCGCGCAACCGTGCCTACCAGATGCGCAAGCGCGGCGGCTGGCGGCCTGCGCACGGGGAGCCGGCAACCTGCCTGGAATGTGTCCGGCGCCACGGCAGTGCAACCGTTGAAGCACCGACGCAACGAGGCAATGATGGAAGCTAGGCACGAGGTTTCGGCCGCAGCCATGCCGCGCAACCACATGAAAGGCATGGTTCTGGACGCCGAGCGTATGCAGTGGCTCGAGCAAAATGTCGATATCGAGATCGGACGCGAGGACGACGACGGCGACACGGTCCGCGTTGTCTATCGCGTCAGCGGCAGCCGCAATGATCGGCAGTGGACGCCCATCGGGCGCGGCAGCACGCTGACTGCGGCGATCGACGCTGCGAGGGCGATCTACGACGCAAGCCGAATCGCCGCGCCGGCGAAGGCAGCGCGCATCGAAAGGCTGTCGGAGCGGCAGAAGGAAGTACTGAGGCGCGGTGCCGAAGGCTTGTCCCTCCGCGGGAAGTACCAATGGATATGCGCCGGCGAGCCGGCGACCAGAGAAGTCAACGCGCTGGTCAAACGCAAGCTCATGCGCATAGGCGAGTTCGGTGGCGGGCGCGCAGCCGCGAACGCGACGGATGCAGGCCGCGAAGCGTTAGCGGCGACTACACATCGAAATTGACATGCGCTACGCCGATTCAGACTGGAGGAAGAACCGCAACCGTCATGCCTCGCAATCGCGGGCTGGCGCTTGCGTGGACAAGAAGCCGGTAACGCTACGGCGATGTCACTTCTGCCCGGTATGTGGCAAGCCGATTTCTCTGAAGCAAAAGACACAGTACGGCAAACACGATCGTTGCTGACGTGCAGCGAGAGTACTTCGCAATCACGACCAGGCAGGAACAGGAGATTCGAGTGGACAGTGCATCCTTTCCGTCGCGAGACGGCAGCAAGCCGGCCGAGCAGCAAGGCCTTTTCCGCAAATTCATAGTGACCCGCATCGACGGCAGTGACGGTGCTGGCGGAAGGCACCATGGCTGTGAATACTTCGTGCTGGATCTAAATCACGATCCGCACGCGGCAGCGGCGCTGCGGGCCTATGCGGATTCCTGTGCATCAAGTCATCCTCAGCTTGCAGCAGATCTGCGGGCGCGGTTCGGCAGCGGCGAATAGCCGGGTTCGTTCATGACAAGGACAGGCAGTGGCGTCAAGGCGCCCATGTCATCGATGGGACGAACATTCATCAAAGACCGGGTCAGCGCGCGCAAGGCAAAGCGTGGGGCAGATCACATCCGAATCACGGAACTCGCCGCTCTGGTCGAGCAGCTCGCTCAGGCGCTTGAAGACGCGTCGCCGGATCACCAGCTCGCGAGCAATGCCCGGCAATACCTGCTGCAGACCAATCTCATCAATCAAGACTGATTTCATTTCTGGAGACTTTCACATGCTGTACCGGAAATTGACGAAGGTGGCCCATTGCGTTGCCTGTGGCTGTGACGACTACCACGCCTGCGAAGAAGGGTGCTGGTGGATCGAGGTCGACCGCGCGCGCGGAATCGGCGTGTGCAGTTCGTGCGAGCTTGAGCATGATATCGATGTGTATTGCCTCGGCCCCGGCGTCTGGATCGCCGGCACCGGCACGGCTGAAGAAGTCGTTGCCGCCTACGAGAAGAGGTCGGGCCGGCCCGTGGCCGACACCGCTGGCGCAGTCGATTCTTCGCCTGCTGCACTGTCCCATACGGCGCTGTGGACGACGAAGGTTGATGGCCCCGATGGCGCGCGTCCGGGCTCGCCGCATTCGATCGCGGAGACGATCAATGCCCTGGTCGCCGCGAACGCGCCGATGCCTTGTCTGTTGCGGCACTCGGCGGGATAAAGGAATTGCGGGGTGCTGCCACTTGCTTTGGTCTCTGCGGACTTTTCCGTTCCCTATCTCGACAGGCCGTACCTGCCATATCGCCGCCATAGCTTCTGGTACGGCGGGCTTCAGGACCGCTTTGGGCTGGTCGGCGTTCCTACCCTGCCGCAGATCCAGCGCGTTCTGGCACGCGACATCGGCGGCACCTGGGCGCGGCAGCGCGGTAACGCAACTCCCGCCTTGCACATGACGTTCGCGGCGCCACAGGGGGTAGGGCTTGCCGCTCTGGTTGCCGGTGAAGAGCGGCTGATTGCGGCGCATGAAGATGCCGTACAGGCTTCGTTGGACTTCATGCGACGGCGTCTCGGATATCGCGCCAGGGTGGGTGGCAAAACCTCTCACGTACCAGCCGCGGAAGTGCTGTTCGCGATCTTCCACAGATGTTCGCTGGAAAGCGCCAGCCCCTACCTGCACACGCAGGTCCTGCTGTTCAATCTTTGCCGCCGTTCCGACGAAGCGTGGACGGCGCTCGGCACAGGCCTCATTACGCGCGGACGTGCCGTGCTCGAGTTGGTATATCGCACCGAGCTTGCCCGTTATCTCGATGCCTGTTCGATTCCCGCCAGATGGGACACCGAGGCGTTCGATATCGTGTCCATCGACGAGAACATTAGAGCTCGCTTTGCGGGCCGCAAATGGACGCCGGAATCAACTACATCGGAAAGCAATCGCAGCGTGGCGCCTCTGGAGAAGGAACGCGGCCGCACGCCGGCGGGGAAGGCAAAGAGGGTGCCGACCGGATATGCGTTTCTTCGCCAGCAATGGCTACAGGCGTGGCCGGAAGCGGAGGGTTTCGCGGTGGGTGAGGTCGAAACCGGTAATATGGTCGCAGAGCCGACGGCGCAAGACATTGTCGTTGGCGTACTCAATGCGCTCGGCCCGGAAGCGCAAGGCATGAAGCACCAGCAGCTGCTACGGCATGCGCTTGTGGCGAATCGAGGGATGGTGGCAGCCGAAGCGGTTGACCGGCAGATCGCCGAACACCTCGCTCGCGATCTGAGAGCCCGAGGCAATGAGAAATGTTTCGACGTGCTCGCCGAATGAGCGAAGTTCAGGTCTCCGCAAGGCTGACCTGCAATATCCTGAGCGCCAGGACGCCCTTGAGACTGACCGTCAGCTTTTGTCCCACGCGCATTTCATGCAACGGCACAGGGCAAAGACGTGCCGGCAGATGAAGCTGAATGTCGCCTACGTCAGAGTTCACGATGGCGATTTCCAAGTCAGGCACGATTTGGTACACAGACCCATCGACCGAGCTGACATCGTTACGTTTTTTGCGCAAATTCCTTTCCTGCCCCTTCATGAGGGGCGGAGCGTTGTCAACTGCGCGGACGGTGGCGGTCGGTGTCATAAAACATGCTCTACTCCCAAGGCTGATACGGAGTCAGCAGCGCCTTCAACCTCTTCGGGGAACGGTTTGTCCTTGAACAAGCGCATCGATTTCCCGCATTGCATGGGTAGTGCCATTGCGCTGGGCCTGGTCCGGCGTGCATCGTGAAAAGAACATCTGGCGCTTGCGTACGATGCTTTGATCTTTTTCGATGCACAGCGTCACACACCACTTGCCGCCAGCCTCTTTCGCCGTACTCGACACCGTGAATCCCCGATACGTAATGCTCTGTGCCATCGCAGCCTCCCTGCGCAAACCAGGCGAAAACCGTTGAGAGCCGCCGATGCTATGCCTCTTTTCCTGGCTCGGCGATCCCAATGATTGTAATGGCTGTTTGGAATCAATGGCTTATCAAGCCCTAATCGCACTTGCGACGGCGTTTGCGGATGAGACGATGAAATCTCCCATCCGACTGAGGTTCCATGATGAGCAATTCCACACTGGCGTTCCCGCCATTTCCGCCGGCGACGCTGACCGCAGAAGAAACGGCGCGCGTGATGGCCGGCCTGCATCTGCAGGCGTTGCGCGAGCTGCTTCACGCAGCGAACGCAGAATGCATTCTGAAGCCGGCGCAACGCGCTGTCATCGAGCACCTGGCCGCAGTCGATTTGCCGAGTGACCCGGTCATCTTGCAGGGCCTGCGTGACATGGTCGCGTACTGTAACGGCGCGGTGTTGGCCGAAGCGCGTGGCGAACAGATTTTCGCGATCGCCAATACCGAATCGGCAATCGAAGGCATTCTCGCCAACGATGAATCGTCGGGCGACGAAGAACTCGCCCAGTTTCTCGCCCAGGAATTCGGCATGCGCATCGAAGAGGCCATCGAGCATGTGAAGCGGCGCGACTACCTGCAGCGGTACTTGCCGCCAGTGTCCTCGCGCGAGAGGACCGCGTCCCGCCGGGGAGACGCGCCATGACCACCTCGAACACGCAGCCGCAAGCGACTGCGCAGGAACACAAAACGCATCCCATCGAGGCGGCCATCGTCACGCTGCTCACGCCGCATGCGAACGCACAGCGCCTCGCCGCGAGCCGACTGCATGCGCGGCTGGAAGGGTTCGATGACTCGGCCCACGCCTCGCTTGCTGCGGTCGAGGCAGCGCTATTGCGGTTGATTGCCTCTGGCATGATCGAGGCAGCCGAACAGGGCTACCAGCTTACGCGCCAAGGCCTCATGGCGACGCGGCTGCCGGGCGACATGCTCACGGGCGAGCATGTCGCGGTGCGGCACGACCAGACGCGACTGGGCGGGCCGAAGTACCCGGGACGCCGCGGGATCGTGCTGCGGCAAAACCAGGCGGGACGCAAACCCGACGGCCTGTGGCATGTGCGGCTCGAACCGACCAATCGCGCCGGCGAGCGCGTCGAACTGTTCTGGACGAAAGAACTTGATGTGCTTGCCCCGCCCGCCCGCTCAGATGGCGTTGCAAAGCCGGAGGTGGCCGCGAAGCCATAGCGGCATAGAACAGGGTCTGCTGCTGTCGTCAGCGCGCGCCGCGGAACAAAAAAATTCGCCGGTGGCGCAGCGAGCAGGGCGCAAATGCACAGCGAAGTTGAAATAAATATGTTTATTCATGGCAATAACATATGATGGCCAGGACTGACCAAGTCCACGCCCGACCGCATTTCCCCCCTTCGCAGTCTTGCCCATCTGACCGCCCAAAAATGAACGATACCGCTCGACGCATGCAGCAGTACTACCAGCAGGCTGACCGTTTGATGCTCGGCGTACTGGCCATCCTGTGCGCAATGTCGTTTGCGCTTTCGAACCTCCACAACACGCTGGCATGGGCCGCCATCATCGGCGTGCCGACACTCATCATCCCCGCTGCCTGCATTGTCTGGCTCCCCGGCACCCGTTTCACGCGCTGCGTGGTGGCGGTAGCAGTGATGGTGTACTGTGCGCTTCACATCCATCAATCCGGCGGGATGACCGAAGTCCACTTCGGTGTTTTCGTGCTGCTGTCGTTTTTGCTTTGCTATCGCGACTGGACCGTCATCCTCACCGCGGCCGTAGCGGTCGCACTGCACCATCTGAGTTTCAATTTTCTGCAGGAATTCGGCTACGGGGTGCTGTGCTTCACCCATACCGGCCTGGACATCGTGCTGGTGCATGCAGCCTATGTGGTGGCGGAAGCCGGCGTACTCATTTATCTATCGATCGTCATGGATCGCCAGGCACGGCAGGAAGTCGAACTCGCGGGGCGCGTGGAAGCGCTGAGTGGTGGCGGCGAAGGCCGCATCAATCTCGTAGCGCAGGATATGACTTACCTCAGCACATCGGCGCGCACCCTGAACCTTATGCTGCGCACCCTGCACGGCGCCATTTCTGATGTACGTGAGGGCGGGCAAAATATTCATGTGGCTGCGCAGACCATGGTCGACGATAACGCTATGCTGGCGCAGCGCACCGAAACCCAGTTGCAGAATCTTCAGGAAACGGCCGAGGCGGTGAGCCAGTACACCGAAGCGGTCCAGCAGAACCATGCGGATGCGCGCCAGGCAGATGCGTTGGCAACCCAGGCTTCGACACAGGCGCAGGACGGCGGCACGGCGGTGTCGCGCGTGGTTGAGGCGATGGATGGCCTGCACGAAAAATCGCGGCGCATCGTCGACATCATCAGCGTCATCGACGGCATCGCATTCCAGACCAACATCCTCGCGCTGAATGCGGCGGTGGAAGCCGCCCGCGCCGGCGAGCAGGGACGCGGCTTTGCGGTAGTCGCCTCGGAAGTGCGGGCGCTGGCGCAACGCTCGGCAGCGGCCGCGCGCGAGATCGGGCAGTTGATCGGCGAAACCACGACCACGATCGCCAATGGCAGCGAACTCGCCAGCGAGGCAGGGCGGACCATGAATGGGATCGTGGAATCGATCCGCGAGGTCAGCGCGATCATGGCGCGGATCGTTCACTCGAGCGACGAGCAAAGCCGGGCTGTTGTCGAAGTCAAGCGCAGCGTGGAAGCCATTGACCAGGGCATGCAGCAGAATGCCGAGATGGTGCAGGCGGCTTCCGGATCCGCAGCCAGCATGCTCGAACGCGCTGCGCAAATAGCGGGTCTGTCGCAGGTCTTCGAACTCGACAAGAATGTCGCGGCCAGCGCTTCTGGGCAATAGGGACGGCGGTCGGCGCTAATCTCGACCATCGCGGCGATGTACGCGCAATGCTTCGCCACGTTGCAATGCCTAGAGCTGGCATACCGTGTCGGGTTCGCACCAAGAACTGCGTTCGGGACGAGGGTAAAAAAAACGCCGCGGCATTGGTCGCCGCGGCGGTGATGAGACTGCTGCTTTTCAGCGCTGCGAGGCTTACGCCTGCTTCTTGCGACGCGACAGACCCAGACCCATCAGACCCAGGCCGATCAGCGCAACGCTGGCCGGTTCCGGTACCGCGGTGCTGCCGAAGATCACGTCCATTGAGCCGTTGACGGTCTGCGTGCCGCTCAGCGGGATGTTGTTGAACTGGCCGGACTGGAACGACACGTTGTAGAACGGGTTCGGCGAGGTGAAGTACTGGCTGCCTTGCGCGGTGAGGGCAAAGCTGGTGGACGAGCCAAAGCTGCCGCAGTTGATGCCGCCGCTGCTGCCGCAGGTCGACAGCGACGGATCCAGCGTGCCTTGGCCGGAAGTCGGCATGCCGGTGCCGATCAGGTAGTCGTCGCCGCTGTTGGTGGTAGTCCAGGCAGTCGAACCGTTACCCGGCTTGTTGAACATGGTGTTGGTGTTCGGATCGATGTACACCGACAGGGCGCCGCCCGGCGTGAAGTTGAAGCTCGTGGTGCCATTGTTCATGCTGTAGGTACCGCTGCCGGTGTACAGCGCATACAGGCCGTACTGTTGAGACACCACCGAGCCCGTCTGGCCCAGCTGTGTCGGCACCGGGGTAGCACCGTTGTTGGTGACGAACTGACCGGCATTCCACAGCAGCGAGACATTGAAGCTATTGTTTGCGCCGAAGGAAATCACTTCGGTGTAGTTGCCAGTCACTTTGTCGGCGGTGAAGGTATTCGCATTCGCACCAGCGACCGAGCCTTCGTTGACCGTGAAATACGGGAAGGTTTGCGCCATCGCGGCCGAGCTTGCCAGAGCCAGTGCGCCGGTCACGGCGGCGGCCATCATGGACTTTTTGATCAGCTTGTTCATACTTCCTCCAGAATTTTGGTTGCCTTGCATGCACAGTTGCCAGCTTCGCCAGCGGTATCAGCAGCACATTGCGAAAGTGCAAAATGTTACGCGATGCAAACGTAATGCAAAGGCTATGCCATGCGGAAAAAGATGATTCATTACAAGTGACTAACACTGAAGAAACAATTCCAAACGTTAACTATGTAAATTGCCTCGACACATGTTCTACGCAAGGAATTGATGTCGACGCCTTCGCTTTCTCGCGCTCTGCTGCACATTCGCGCGGCAATACGGCACATGAGATCTTTTCTCCCATGCCTCGCACCGGCGGAAGTAATTCGGTCGCGATTCGGATGCGCATTTGCGACACGGCAAGACGGCATGGCTGGCATTCTTTCTGGCATGGCGCTGCATCCGCGCTGCGCTCGCGCCGGAAGGAACCAGAATGATCAAGTGCTTCACCCTCCGGGACACTTCCGGCAATGTATGGAAGATTCCGGCCGAGGATGTGCCGACGAAGTTTCCCGGGCACTTCTTCATGGTCCACAAGGCCCTGCACCTCGATGATCCGCAGTGGGTCGTCACGCACTGTGCAACCGGCGCCGCGATCTCGCGGGGTGACAGTCACATCGCCACGGTAGCCAAGGCGCAAGCGCTTCTGGCCGGCTGTTCACTTGAAGACCTCGAACTCGCCATCACGCAAAGCCTGGTGCATCGCGAAGAGCTGATTGAGCGGGAAGGCCGCCGAATCCTCGCTATCCAGCAGCGTCACACCGGCAAAGAGGAGGGAAGAAGCTTGCCCCGGGCGGCCACCGAAGCCACGCCGCAAGGTAAGACGTCGACCGAGGTCCAGCAGCCGGCGTCGGAAGCAGCAGCCTCCGACGCGCCAGCTATGGCCGTTGCCGGCGAATAGGCCACCAATGCCATTCTTTGCCCAGCAACCATGCCGTCTGCTTGCATACAGTTTTCTGATGCTTGTGTTGCTCACGCTTGCTGCCGTGACGGAGGGACACGGAGCCATGCTGCGCGCAGCCTTTCTGGGCGTAGCCGTCGCCGCGTGTACGCATGTGCTGCAACTGCGCCGGCATCCCGCGCGCGGAATGCGATGGGCGTTGAGGTGCGTGCTCGAGACGCATTCCGGCGGCCTGGTGCAGCGAATCAATGAAAACCGCGACCTGATGATGCTGCTTCAAGACATGCATCCGCAGTCGCGCGTCCGGCAAGCGGCGATTACGAACGGATTACATGCACAGCATCATTTCCTTGTGGCATTATTGACGCAGTTCCAACCAACTCGACTTCGCAATGACGGCAGCATTGAAGTCGATGGGATGGGCATCGTTAAACCGTGGCCGGACATCGATCAATCGGGAGAGCCTGTGGCTGACGCCTCATTAAAATTTCTGGTGGTGGACGATTTTTCGACCATGCGCCGCATCGTGCGCAATCTGCTCAAAGAGCTCGGCTACAGCAATGTCGACGAGGCCGAGGACGGCGCCCAGGGCTTGGCGAAGCTGCGCGCTGGCGGATTCGATTTCGTCGTCTCAGATTGGAATATGCCGGTCATGACGGGAATCGAGATGCTGATCGAAATCCGCAAGGACCCAGCGCTGCAGGCGCTGCCGGTGCTAATGGTGACGGCGGAAGCGAAAAAGGAGAATATCATCGCGGCGGCGCAGGCCGGCGCCAGCGGTTATATCGTCAAACCATTCACTGCGGCAACGCTCGACGAGAAGCTGAACAAGATTTTGGAGAAAATGCGGAAGTAGGCGGATATTTCCCATTGGAAGCGACCTGTGAAACAGGTCGTTTTTTTTCGTCTTTTTTTCTTGGTCCGCGAAATTTTTGTGTAAAAATCTGTCGCGTTGCCCGGATACATTCGTTTCATCCGCCTGCAGCAGTGGCGAAATATTCTCCCGCTCAGTTCATTTGTCCCGGCGAGCGGCCTTTCCTCAAATAAAAATTCTTCCAAGAATGCTTGGACCTTGCGCAAATCCTTAATCCTTGCGCGCTTTCGTCGATACGATCAAGTTGGCTTTTGTAAACCGCGAAAAAGTGGTTGTATGCTCCATTTTGGCTCACAAAAAAGGATTAGTTCCTCTAATAATCATGCAGTTAGAGCAACAGAAACCGCCGGCCTATGTTGACCCGCAAAAAGGCCCGCCCAGGAAGAGACCTTGGTTGCAGCGGCCGGCAATGCCGCGCATGACACGTGCTTCGCTTAACGCGATAAAGAAGCGCATGTTAGAGCGGTACGGCTTCCTGAAAGGCCAGTATCTCAGGGCGTTCGCGTGGCCGATCTTCTGCACGGCCGCGGCCGTCGCAGCCGTTAGGACCGTGGAAAGCGGTCATCGGGCGGAGAGGCGCGAAGTCGAAGCCCGCGCCATCGAAGAAGCCGACGTCGCCAACCGCGCCTATTCCCAGCAGATCCGCAGCACGGTCGAAAACTTCAGCCAGACGCTGTCCATGCTGAAGTACATGATCGAGGCAGATCAGGGCCCGGGTAATGTGTACGACAAGGCGCGTGCCACCGTCCTGCCTCTCATTGGATCGGGCGTGCTGCCAGCCGTCGACAAGATCCGGCTGATCATAGTCGACCGTGACGGCAACATGAGAACCCTGTCGAGCCGGAATTCGAGTTCCGTCAATGTCAGTGCGAGCGATTTCTACAAAGGCATGCGCGCCCTGCGACGCAATGAAATGCAGATCGTCGCGGGCCAAGGCCTGTTGCTGAAGCTGCCAGTGGTGCGGTTCTCCCGCCCGTTGTATGACCGTGAGAACCGGTTTGACGGCATCGTCGAACTCGCGCTTATGCCCGAGTACCTGACTTCGTTTTACGACCCGACCCGGATGTCGCGCATCGACTATCTCGCCGTGGTCGACTCGACCAACAAGGTCATTGCCGCAACTTCGCGTACCGGACACGACACCGAAAACGGCATTGCTCCCGAATTCACTGGCCTGCAGGGCGCCGCGCGCGTAGCCGGCGGCGCTTTCTCCGACCATAGCTCGCGCATCGTAGCCTGGGACTCGATCCCGGTGTTTGGGCTGCGCACGATGGTGGCGATGAATGACGACGCCATTTTCGAAGAGGCCAATGCGAACATCCGCCGCGAGCATCGCCTGCTGGCCATCGCCGTGCTGTTCATGCTGGCCAGCGGTATTGGCGGCACCATCGTCATCCTGCGCCGCATGGAGCTCGCGCATCACACCGAGCAAACCCGCAATAGTTTTCGCACCGCCAACGAGCTTGCATGGGAGGGCTTCTTCACGCTGGAGCCCATCTATGACGACGACAAGAACGTGGTCGATTTCATCTACACCGACTGCAACCAGCCCGGCGCCACGTTCCTCGGCCGTTCGGCCAGCGACGTGCGGGGCGCCCGGGTGACGCAGATCTATCCGCCCAGCGTTTCCGGCAAGGTCCTGCAGTTGCTGCGCGATGTGATGGAAAAGGAGTTCGTCGACGATTCCTACCAGGTGCCGGCAGGAAGCCCGCTGCTGCTCGACTGGGTCCATGTCCGGGCTGTGCGCCAGGGACGGTGTATCGCGGTCACGGTGCGCGACATCACGGAAAACAAACGCCTGCAGAATCAGCTCTGGCATACCAGCCAGTCCGACAAGCTCACCGCACTGCCGAATCGCGACTGGCTGCTGGAACGGTTCCCGGCCAAGTATCAGAAAATGCTGGTGCACGGCGATCAGATGGCACTGCTGTACCTGGACATCGATGGTTTCAAGGCGATGAACAGCACCATCGGGCACGCGGCGGGCAATGAGCTGTTGCGCGCCGTCGCCACGCGTCTGAAATCCCTGCTGCGCCCCGGTGACGAGATCGTGCGCGTTGGCGGCGATGAATTCGCCATCGTGTTGTACAGCGTCGAGCGCGAGGACGTCGATATCGTCGCGCGGCGCCTGCTGCAGCAAATGGAAATGCCGTTCCGCCTGAAGGACGACTCACAGCACCGCGTCAGCATTTCCATCGGCATCAGCCGTTCCCCCGCCGACGGCGACAACATCGAGAAGTTGATGGAGCTCGCGGTCGTGGCGCTGTACGAGGCCAAGGCGAACGGCCGCGCGCAGCACCAGTTCTTCGAGCGGCGGCTCATGGACAGCATGCTGCGCCGCGTCGAGTGCGAAAAGCTTCTGCGCGCCGCGATCGAGAAGGACCAGTTCGTCATCTACTTCCAGCCGCGGGTCGATACCGATTCGGGAGAGGTGGTAAGCATGGAAGCGCTGGTGCGGCTGAATCATCCGGAACTGGGCCTCATCCAGCCATCGGAATTCATTGCCGTTGCCGAAGCGACCGGGCTGATCCTGAAGCTCGGCGAGATCGTCATCATGAAGGCCTGCCAGCAGATGGATGAGTGGCGCCGGGCCGGCGTACCGGTGGTACCGGTGTCGGTCAACGTCTCTGCTGCGCAATTCGCACAAGGCGTGGTCCGCGAATGCGTCGAGACCAACATGGCCAGGTTCGAAATCCCGGCCGAGCTTCTTGAACTCGAGCTGACCGAGTCTTGCATGATGGGCGACCAGGACCACGTGGCGCACGAACTCGCCGCCATCCACGACCTGGGCATCAAGCTGCTGGTGGACGATTTCGGTACCGGTTATTCATCGCTGTCCCAGCTGCAAAGGCTCAATCTCGACGTGCTCAAGATCGACCGCTCGTTCACCGAGCAACTCCTGTGCGGACAGAAGTCCGAGGTGTTCTTCCAAGCCATGGTAACGATGGCCGAGTCCTTGCGCATGCGGGTCGTGGCCGAAGGGGTTGAATCCATGGAGCAGGTGCAGATCCTCAAGCGACTGCACTGCACTGAGATCCAGGGTTACCTGGTGTCGACTCCGGTCAACGCTGCGCGGATGGCCGAAATGCTCTGGAAGCGCATTCTGCTGCCTTTGCCGTTGAGAGCGGTGCCGAAGTTGATGTAGAGAGCGAACAACATGCCGTTAGGGATCCGACCACAAGAATAGGAATAGGGGATTTTGAGATGGCTGCATTACGAAGTGGAGCAGGATACGACCCGGACCGTCTGCTCGATGCGGTGCTGCGGCACCTGGACCTGAAAAACGATTCGGCACTTGCGCGGCTGATGGACCTGCGGCCGCAACACTTCAGCAAGATACGGCGCAGGCTTCGGCCAATCAGCGCCGCACTGCTGATCCGGTTCAACGAAGTCACCGGGCTGTCGATCAAGGAGATGCGCACGCTGATGGGAGACCGCCGTGCAAAGCAGCGGCTCGGGCCCGAGCACTTCCGTCCAAAAGATCATGATGGCCACGAGACGTCGGGAATTTTTGACAGCCGCATGAGCGCCTGACGTCGCTGGACCGGGTTGCGCCGCCAAAGGTCGCCGATATGCTCGTTTTCAACTGCATATCGGACTGCCAACATGAAAACCAACCCCATCACCACCTTCTACGTCGACGCGGCGTTCAACCATCACACCGGCACCGGCGGTTATGCGGTCATCCCGGTCAACCGACGCGGAGGAGTCGAAGTTGCGCAGGTCTTTGCCACCGGCGCCTGCGCCATCAGCAGCGTAGCGCTCGAGCTACAGGCAGTGATCACCGCGATGCGCCGTGCGCCGGCGTCGCTGCCGGTAACGATCTACTCCGACTGCTGCATGATCGCCGATGTCGCCGCTCGTGGCAGCATCAAGCGCACCGGCGCCATCACGCAGCTCTGGCAGACCTTCCTGCAGCTGCTCAAGCAGAAGGCCAACGTCACGATCCGCTGGGTGCGCGGCCACGCCGAGGACCGGCTCAACAACCTGGCAGACCGCGAAGCGAAGAGGGCAGCGAAGGCCTATGCAAAAAGCATCGCAGACAATGCGATTGCGCACGCAAGGCATTCCACCGCAGTAATGGGATCCAGCCGTAGCGGCCGCACGACAGACTGCTTCGAATGTGTCGCCTAGATTTTTTTGCCCGGTATCTCGCCAAATCGTCCGAATCCCCTTCGAAAGCTTATTCACAAATCGCACGGGAACATAGATGAAGCTTTAGGGTGCCTACCGCGCGATCTATGACGCATTCGAATCTGCACCGCGAGCGTCACTCAAAAAACGCGGATCAAAGCGACAACGGTGCCCGCGCCAGCCAAAAAACATCCGACTTGGGCACATGGTTCTGTCGCCTTACTTACTCCTTGCTTAGTAACGTCGTCCTTCTTCCCGGTCGTCGCGATGGCGGTAGCCTTCGCCGGCGCGATTCTCGTAGCGAACACGATCGTGCCCCTCGCGTGCTTCAGCGCGCTGCGCTGCGTGGGCCTCCGATTCGCGTTGGCGGGCACGCCACTCCATGGCTCGCTGACGCCGGGCTTCATGCTCCGCTTCGTCATCGCGCCGGTGGTAGTCACGGTCGTCAACGTGCATACGGTGCGGCATATTGTCGAAGCTGTGAGCATTGCCGTACTGAGTCTCGCCGGCATTCGCCGGCGCCGTACCAAGCGAGATTATCCCCATCGACAGTACACCTGCTACGACCGCGATTTGCTTTTTCATTTGCATCCTCCGTTTGGACATCACCATTTCACTTTACCGTGACAGATAGCTGGGTCATTGTTCGGTAACCAACGTAAGAGGTTGTTGCATTCGTATGTATGTAGGCGGTCAATTACTCAGAAAGCGCGAAGTGAGACGACAACGGTGGCCATGCAAGCTAAAGAGCATCCGAATTGGGCGCACAGTTCTGTCGCCTTGCTTACCGCCCGCTGAGTAACGCTCGTGAAATCGAGCTTTGCCCCTCAATGCATCCTTAGTCGAGCATGAAAAACTACTCCCTACGCCGGCAACGCCTTTCGATTGCTTGACCTTTTTCAAAGCATTCGCAGTTCCGGCTGGCAGCGCTCGTTCGTAGAATCAGTGGGTCACAAACCCGATACCGATTCGCTGAGTGTGTGCGTTGAAGATCCCTCGTTCGCTTCCTCTGCGCTTAGGCATGGCTGCGGTCATCGCACCTTTCGTCTTGAGCGAATCGCCTTAATCCCACCAACTTATCTGCGGCGTTCATGGATCCGACCATCGTTCCGATTGCTCTGGCGTTTTCCGTATTCGTTGGCGGGGTCTTTCTCGCACGCGCCGTCAACGGCCATCAGCGCATTGGATCGCTGTTCGTCATGATTGCCATGGTGGTGCAGTTTGCGTCACTGCTGCTCGGCTGGGATATCGGCAGCGCAGCCTGTTGCGTGATGGGTATCGGTACAGCGTTCGCGCTCGCACTGGCGAAACGGCGTTGGATGAACGGTCGCGCGAGATTGCGGAAGCTGAGCGCCCCTCGGCCGCGCTGAAAGGTATCAGGCCGGGCAGGCCAGCGTCGACGTGGAAGGCCGGGAGTAGCACGAGAGGGCAATGGTGCGCTCGAGCAGCCCATATTCGAACAGCTGCAGCAGGCAGTCGGTTAGCTCGGTATCACAATCAGATTCCAGCAGCGCCAGACACGCACCTTCCCCGCTGCATGCCGACACCGTTGGATAGGAAAGCGCGGTGACTTCGATCACGTCATCCAGGTAACAGGACGGTGTGCCGGGCCAGAGCGGATCGGCATCGCAATGCGCCATCAACGCTATCTGCTTGCGTCCGCCCTGCAATTCGATCGCAACCAGGTAGCCCCAGGCCGTAGGGACAACGGCAGCAATGCCGCAGGAGCGAAACCGCGCCTGCAACACGTCGGCAACACGTGCAGGCAGCACTTCATGCGGCCACTGCGCAAACGCGACGCCGCTGTTCGCGATAAGCGCCGTAATGTCGCTGGACTGCATCATGATGGTCTGCTCGTGTGGTTGTATGGCGACAACTCTATACGCTCTGCAACGGTTGGCAAGTCGTTCGATGTCTTTTTGCCACACAGTTGTTCTTTTGTTTCCGTTAATCGCAACCTGCATGGCGCATTGTTCTGGTGCCGAAGATCGCACGCTATGGTGCTGAGGTAACAGCTTATGGTGCTGGGGTTGCGGCTTGTGCGCGCCGCCTTATTTTTGTGTGTATATAATTATCGAGCCACTTGGCCGATCACAACGAGACCGATATGGACGCTCCAGATTTTCTGATCAGGAATTGCAAGGCCGCGAACTTCGTCTACGCCTGCCCGAAACTATGGAGCCAGCTCAAGCCGGCCTTCAGCGACAACGTCCGGCACTGCGACCACTGCAACCGGAAAGTTTATCTGTGCCGCACAGATGCCGATCTCCAGTTCTATACGTCGGTCGACTTCTGTATCGCGATCGCGGATATTGACATCGAGGCCGAACAGATGCGACTCAGGCGTCAGCCGAGTATCGATGCACCCGGCGTGGCGAAGCCGGTCCCGGAGCAGTCCGTACGCCTGATTGGTATTCCCTGGCCAGCAGGGCGGGGCGCCAAGTCTGTGCCACGTACACCACCCGGCACCAGCGCTGAATACGACATTCCCGCCTACCTGAGGCGACAGCAACCGGACTCGGACGAAAAAAAATAGGGAGGCGCCCAGTGAGCTATCGCATCTACCTGCAGACACCGGACGGCAGCACCTTCGAGCGTACCGAAACAGGTTCGCGCTCGATTGCTGAATCCTCCTTCCGTGCGTTCCTCGGCCGCGACGAGCTAAAGGGGAAACCAGTGAGCGTGCACCTGACGCATGACCGCGATACGCTTGCCGTACACCGGTTCGATGCGGCAAGCAGGTCGCCGGACAACTGGCGCAATAAGGTGGAAGAAATCCCCTGGCCGGAAGAGGAGGGTAAGAGGGGACGGCCGCGCGAGCTCGACGGTGGCGCGCGCCATCAGGTGTATCTGGATGCGCGCAGCATCGCTCGCGCCAAGAAGCTCGGGAAGGGCAACGTCAGCGAGGGCATCCGCATTGCGCTCAGCCGGGTGTGACCGAGGAAGACCGCCCTCTGCCGGTCTTCCTCGCCACTGCGATCGCGTTCATTGGAGCTGGCGAAGCATTCCGGCTAGCAGTCCGGTTGGCGACGCCGCAGGCAAGGCCAGCCCTACGTACTTCACAGCTTCGTCCAGCAATTCATGCATACTTATCCAGATGAAGAAGTGCGAGATGGCCGCGGCGGCGGCTTTTGCGGCTTCGTCGTTTTTCGACGGCTGAAAATATGCGTCCACCGAAACGAGGGCACCGTTGATGCCTTCCGACAGGCTCACCCGGTTCCCCTTCTTAGCTCCCGCGGATCGCAACATGCTGTTGAACTGCTTTATCGGATCATCCAGCAAGGTTCCGAGCACCATTCGCCCCTGCTTGACGTCGGCATGACGCCATGCGGGCGCAACATAAATCTGAACTGACAGATGACCACGAACATCGCTTCCTGCCGGAGAGTCCGCCACCATCAGGCATCCCCACTTTGTACGAATGAGGGGACAGGGCAGTTCAGCCTCTGCCAACGAGTCTTTGGATAACTGGCTGAGCATGTCAGCGTCGACAATATCCTTGAAGAATGCCTCATTTAATGCCACTTCTTTTTTGTACTCCTCGACTACCTCGGCGGGCGGCACGACTTGCGGCCACCGCTCAATGTCCATCCCATGCTGCTGAAAAAACGCATGCACTTCGCTGGATGAAAGCACCGGTTGGTCAATGTAGCGTTCTGACATGCTCAATCTCCTCATTGAAAAACTAAGGGGGGCAAGGCTTCTAACCTTACCCCCCACGCTTCAGCATGCAAGTCGAGAACCTGCGCATTTTCCTAAGCAATCGCTCCATTGAGCAAAAAGGCCAAGCCCACAACCAGTACCAGTTCCCCCTCGGCCGATCGGGTGGTGCCGCTGATGCCGCAAGCCGCAACGGAAGTCAGCGGCTTGATCACCAGGTCGGCGGTACCGTCGACTGCATCTAGCGTCAGCACATACGGCGTCGGTGCGGCAATCACCACGCCTACGCGCGCCTGCCCCGCCTCGTAGCCGAGGTTCTCAGCAAGGGATCGCACCGGCAGATTCTGACCCTGATTGCGCAGGATCGGCGCACCGCCCACCCCTTCGAAATCCGCCGGCAGTTCTACCACCCGGTCCACCAGCGCTAGCGGCAGACCCAGCGCCGCGCCCGATGCGCGCACCAGCATCATCGGAACGATCGACATTTCAATCGGCAGGCGAATCGAAAACCGTGTGCCGCAGCCCATCGTGGAATTGATGCCGATCGTGCCGCGGTGCTTCTCTACAGCCGTCTTGACCACGTCCATGCCGACGCCGCGGCCCGACACGCTTGACGCCACTTCCTTCGTCGAGAACCCCGGGCGGAAAATCAGGTGAAATGCCTCCTGGTCGGAGATCTGTGCATTCGCCTCGATCAGTCCATTGCCCAACGCCTTGGCACGGATGCGTTCCGGATCCAGGCCGCGGCCATCGTCGGACACCACGATCATCACGCTGTTCGCTTCCTGCCATGCCTTCAGCATGATCGTCGCCCGCGTCGGCTTGCCGGCGGCGACGCGTTCGGCCTGGTGCTCGATGCCGTGGTCCAGTGAATTGCGCAGCATGTGCACCAGCGGCTCGTACAGACTATCGACCACCACCCGATCCACCTCCGTTTCCGCGCCCTCGATCACCAGGTCGACTTCCTTGCCCAGTTCACGCGCGAGCTCGCGCACCAGCCGCGGAAACTTCTGAAACAGCCGGCCTACGGGCTGCATCCGTGTGGCAAGCGTGGCACGTTGCAGCTCACCCGCATAGCGCGACGCCCGCCCGAGCGTTTCGGACAAGGTCGACATCAGCGTGGCCGCCGCACCTTCAAACTTGAACTGCTGCAGCTTTTCGAGCAGTACGCTGGCCTGGTTAGCGGCCTGCACCGATTCGCCGGCGACCTCAAGCAAGGCGTCGAGCTTGTGTGCATCGACACGAATGCTTTCCTCGGCGGTCTCTTTGCGCCGGTCAACGCCATCCCATCCGGTAGCTGGCGCTGGCGCCGCTACCGGCGCCGCGGGAGCAGCAGGGGCAGCCGGGTCTGCCGTGACGGTCTTGGCCGGCGAGGAGGGTGGCGGTGCGACATCGACGGACTTCGCCGGCGCCGGCGCGGGCGCTTGCACCATGTCCGCGCTGCCCGAAACCGCACGGAAGTAGGCAAGCCAGTCCACGGGATCGGCGGGATCCGAAACATATGCCTGGTCGAAGATTTCCCAGCCGCTGTCCGTAACGGCTTCCACAACTTCCGCCAGCGACACTGCCGGTGTCGCAGCGACTGCCGACGGCACCGCGACTGCCGAGCCGTTGACTGCCGCGGTCAGTGCCTGCTCCAGCGCCACCGGCATTTCCGGCAACTCTTCTGGCGCCACGCCGGCGTTCAGTTGGTGGAGCAGGTCGGCCACGAACCCCGAAGCCTGCAGCGCAGCGTCGATCGCCAGCGGCGTGACCTTGACCGTGCCGGTGCGTATCGCATCGAACAGGTTTTCCGTCAGGTGGCACGCTGACACCATGCCGCTCAGGTTCAGGAAACCAGCTCCGCCCTTGATCGTATGGAACGATCGGAACACCGCATTGATCGCTTCCGGATCGTCCGGCCGGCGCTCCAGCTGCAGCAATCGGTCTTCCACATCGTTGGAAAGCTCAAGCGCCTCGATGACGAAATCCTTCAGCATGTCGTCCATCGGTCAGAATCCCAGGTCGGCAAGAAGGTTGTCGACGTCGGTCTGCGCCATCGCCGAGGCCGGTACCGCAGGGCCGGCCATCAGGTCGACGACCTTCTCGCGTGCCGCAAGCGGCGCATTGTCGATCAGCAGCTGCGCCAGCTCGCGCTCGAGCTTCTGCGTAATGCCAATGACCTTTTTGATGATCTGCCCAGTGATGTCTTGGAAATCCTGCGCCATCATGATCGTCATTAGCCGCGCTTTCTCCGCTTCTGCAGCCGTGCCGCTATCGGCGGCGTATTGGCGCGAATCCCTGGCCAGCAGCTTGAAGTCCTCGACGCTCATCTTTCCTTCGAAGAGCGCGTTCCACCGTCCTTCAATTTCGCCGGCCTTACGCGCCAAGTCATCCTGCACCGGCATTGCATCATCGATCGAGTTCAGGACCTTGTTGGCGGCCTGCTCGGTCAGCGTGGCGATGTACTCCAGCCGGCCGGCCGCATCCGTGACTTCGCTCGAAATGTCATTGAGACTGCGGTCGTAACCAAGCTCGCGCAGTGAATCATGCAGCTGGCGCACAATGTGACCCAAGGAGTCGAACATCGGCAGCTTTTCGCCGGCCGCGCCCGCTTCCAGATGCATGGCATCACCTCCTGCGCTGCCGCCCGGGGACGATGCGAACTGTGCCGAGACTTCTTCGAAAAGTGCATCCAGATCTTCGTGATCGCCGCTCATTTCCATTCCCTGTGGTTTCAACTTCGGTTGGTAGTCGCGCTCGCCGCGCGGTAGCTCATTGCAGACGGGAAGATCCCGGCATCATGACTTGCAGCGCGATGTCTCCCTCGCCACGGTTATCGGCAAGAAATACCGCGGCCTGCAGTATTCGCAGCAATGCGTTGTGCTCGAGTAGCGAAATCAGAAACTGCGCGAGCTGTGTTTGCCTCTCTTCTTCGACAAGACCAAGCTCGGTGCTGTCGCATTGACACTCCAGCCGGCACAGCTCGACCTCTTGTCCCAAAGTGACCGTGACGGCTGGATACGCCTTCGCCTCACGTCGCAGTAACTCCGCGATCATCGTTCGTATCCGTGGCGCCACCACCGGCTGGCCAAGGCCGAAGCCGGCAATCGAAACCTGACTCAGCATCACCAGGCAGCCATCACGCCACCGCGGCGATTGGTCGCCAGTCAGGTAACCCCATGGGGTACGAACGATAGCGCGTTCCGCATTGCATGCTGCAAGATACGTTTCCAGGTCCTGCAAATCGTCGTTGTCGAGAGCGCGGTCCTGGTGACCGGCATCGAATGTACCTTGCGCCGACTGCTGCAAATGCTCGCTTACTGCCGGCGGCAACAAGCCAGTGGGCCAATACCGAAAATCGACGCCGTGCTGACTTAGCAAGTTGACGACGTCGCGCTCGGAGTAAGTCGGGAGGTCAAGGAAGAGGGTAACGGACATGAGGATTGAAAATTTTAGCTAATGTGGATTCTAGCCAGCGTCTTTTGGTCTGACACGTGCGAGAAGAGGACGTTTCTTTGCGTCATTTGTTCGGGGGCGAACTTCGAGCCGGAAATTAAAAAGCCGGGCACCAAACCCGGCTTCGTCCTTCCTCGCATCATGCCTCGAAGTGATCAATCTCTTTTCGACGTAGGGATCGTTCCACCGCCTTCCCAAGAATACCGAGCGCCAGTATGAGGAACACGTAATAGCACAACGCCTCTCTGCAATTCCGTTCACTTTCTTCCCCGTCCACTGGATCAAATTCGCATGTGAACTCCACCAGCGCCGAACCGATGCCGACAACCATTTCTACGTCAATCGGGTAGTCCGGGCACCGATCCGTCAGCATTCCCGTACTTTCCATCAGCAGGTCTTCGAGCTTACCGCCGACCAGGTGGAAATCATCATCTCGACCCCAAGCTGCAGACGCATGCACGAATACTTTGTATTCACCGTACCGCATGTCGTCGACCGTTTCTTCCTTCCTCACAATGAGAAGCATGCCCCATTGTGTACGAATCATCGCGTCGGGCTCGGCCGTTACCTGCAATGCACGCTTCAGCTCCTCATCCGCTTCTTCCTGCGAATCGCAAAACTTCGGATTCATCGACTCCTGGCGCCAAAACTGGAGATACGGTTTCGTAATTGCTGACGGCATCGTGGCATATGGCCAATTCTTCAGTTCGAGCCCCGACGTATAGATAAATTCAGCCGCCGCCACATCCGACAACTCAGGAAGGTCGCCATACCGTCTCCCTTTCCAATTATCAAGACCGCCGCCCGGCATCCTGCGCAACTTCCTATGCGTCCTGAAGGTGTGCCGCTTTTCTAACAGCGCGTTCACCAACACCTTGTCGTTACATGCGTCCTCGATGATTCGGTCCATCGTTCCATTACTGAAGAGACCACTAAGGAACGTCATCAGACTCACGAATGCCAAGCTCTCCTCTTTAATTCCACCAGCGACGCGATATCTCGTGCTTAACTCCGCAACCGCGTAATTCTCGCCAAGAGTCAGTTTCACTGGATACCTGCTTTCCTGGGCGTTATAGTTATCTACAAATCCTTGCAGAAAGTCAGTTACCGCATCGGCGAACGGATTGAAATACTCTCCCGTTCCGAACTGGTCTATGATCTCCGGCAGTTCCAGTGCCTCCGCTTTATGTACATGGATTTGTACGAGGTGACAGCGGACTTTAGCGCTGTCATAACTCTTGCACGTCTGGCCGGTCACACAGCCCCACCGCGTTCTAATTAGTGGATGTAGAGACTCGGCTTTTTCGATTGCCCGCTTTGCCGCCGACTTCATTTTTCCGGTAGAACTATTGTAAAGCCCATCTAATAGTTGCTCGATTGAAGCTTTGGCCCATGCCAGGAGATGCTCGGATAATTGAGCGTGCGGCCAACATTCAAAACCCTCGGACGATGCAGACATTATCGCTCCGACGCCGGAACAGGTAGATATCGGTTGATCGACATAAAGACGGTTCATCATTGTCTCCGGTTGTGCAACGTAATTGAACGGATTGATTCACTACGCTAGTGCTGCATCTTCTGCGTCACCGCCTTTCCGTCGGTGCATCGTGGCTGCTACGAATATGCCGTTCTCAATCTCAGGGGCTTCCGTAGGCTTCACCCAAATTTCGTTATGTCGCGCGCTATATCTTTTCCACAAAAACTGCACCTCGCGAATTGTGATTGCAATATCGTAATCGGCCAGCACGCCAATGATTCGCTTGCAGTCTTCGCGATAATCCTCTTCAATTCCTTCTTCTGTCCCTTCCTCCTTCATCAGCTCGGTAGCCTCAGCTACAGCTTTTTTGATTCGATCCTTGTCGGCCTGCGGCGGATTACGATTGAAGGCGCCGTAATAGGAGTTGGTGACAATGATGCGCGAATGACCAAGCGTTTCCGATGCGGCAGCACGTTTCGCTTTTAGATCGTCTTTCGATAACTCGCTCCCGTCTCCACCTAAAGTAGGCGGTACAAAGCCGCTGATTACTGCGTAATTTTCTACAAACTGCGCCCGTAATCCGTGGCCGCTCGTTCCAGTCAGCGCCTTTGTTACTCCTATTTTGCGCATCAGATAATTGAAATGTTTCATCGCCTGATCGAGTGTGATTTCATGACCGCCGTGATCCGTCATCCACCGCATTCTCTCGTTCTTCTTTACCTTGCTCTTCACATATTCGATCACCTTGCGTTGCGACTCATGCTCAATCAATATCACACGCGGGCGGCTGTTTTTCGCTTCGTCAGGGTAGACCTGCCAACCCACTTTATTCTCCGTTGATTTGTGTGGGTAACAGGCCAACGCTTCTTTCCGGCGCAGACCGAACGCCAGCATCAAACGCAACGCCATTCCAAAACGCCAATCTTCTGCGTCCGCTTCTTTGATTTTTTGTAATACGTCGATTCCACATTCTGTCCAGCTTTTGCTTTTCTTTGCGACACCGCTGACTACGAATTCTTCTGGGTCGACTTCGGGCAAATAATGCGCCGCGTCTTTTACCAGATTCGGTTGCCCTATCCATCCGCCGAAAACCCGCAGTGTGCTTAATTCGCCATTCAGCGTCTTAGGTTTGTATTTGCGCTTGTACCAGGCATCTACCGCAAATGCTTTGATGTGCCGTTCTTCAAGCTTTTCCACGTTATGTATGCGGTAGCCCAGTTCGTGCAACCGTCCGAATATCTTGAACAAAATCTCTCGCCGGCCTTTTCGCGTACGTTCTTTTGCGCCGCCGCCGTGCACCTTCTTGTCTGCGTGTTTTTGACATATTGCGTCGAGCTTCTTCATCCAGTTCGTATTCATCGTTCGCTCTCCATGTGTGCACTCCGGCATAGCACCGCCCCAGAGCTTCCATAGAAACAAGAAGCTCTGGGCCGGTGCCACGTCTATCCGATCTCGACTGCAAACTACCTGCACTGCAATAGAGCCAAGGGGAGAGGTCCCCGGTTCTTACACCCCTACGATTCGCGTTTGCGTGCCTCTTGCTCACCTTTCGCTCCGCGCCCCGGCCTTTCGGTCCCGGAGTCGCCCGCTCGACTTCTGCAGGCACGGGGCAGTAACGACTGGTCCCCGACTCGGCGCGTTCCTTGCCGCATGGGCAAGGTTCGGTGACGCGCGGCACCGGTTTATGGATCCATGTCGCCACGTGAGCGAGGGACGATCTCATGCGAGCCGTTCGCGGTCCGATCCGCGGGTACCCAATGCATGCCCGGTGCTCCCGGGGTTAGTCGTCATCATTGCAGCAGCCTCTTGGGCCGAATTCGTTGGGCACTGGAAAGCGCGCTGCGACGTGGGTTCCGCATGTTGCGAAGCCGTGTGCATACGCTGTCCTGAAGCGCCTATCCGCAGGGATCGCGGCCTTGTCCGTGGCGTTAGCCGATGCGTTCTGTAGCGCGGATGTATCTAAAAATCCGCGCTAACCCGCATGGCTACTGGCCCGGCATGCCTCTCTGTATTTAACCGTGGATAAACATCACGGAAAAAAATTTGAGTGGTTGTGAAGCAGCGTTCGTCAAAAACAGCTTGAACCGTTTAGACGCTGTACACGCGTCTTCGATTTTTGCCCTTCATGGGCTGGGGAAGGAGATGTCTTCGAGAAGGGAAGTGCGGCGAAGCGAGCACTTATCAAACTGCGGCGGAAGATGAAGAGAAGCGCCGCTCGAAGACGTAGAGGAACGATGCGAGAGATCCGCAATCGAGGCTGGCGAAAGATGCCGCGCATAACGCAGCTTCAGAGGTGCCGGAAATCCGGCGTTGGAAAATCGTGTTTAGGACAACACGGATATGTCTCATCCGTGAAGCCCCCAGAGTTTTGGGAAGCGCAATTGAGGTGAAGCTGCCGCGTAGCGACGAAGAAATCGTAATCCCGCCAATCGCAATTTGCAAGCGCCGGATGAAGACGAATCCTCATGGATTTAGGGGGCGATTCGAAGAGAGATCGCAATATCACCCTCCTATAGTCGTTTTCATCGATGTGCGTCGGAAGACACACCGCGATGCACATCAGAACGCACACCGGGACACACATCAAAATAAGCCCGGGTTTCGTTGCCATAAGTAAATAGTACAAGGTTTCCGGAGCTGTTACGTGAACAGCGACGTTGCTATTTCTATTAGGAACTATATATGCGAGATACCACCATAGTCGGGATTGACGTCGGCCGAAGCGCAGTCAAAGCTTTCGCTTACGCTGAGGGTGAGAAATTCCCTTTGGTTTTTCCCAGTCTGGTAGCGCCTGCTATCGCTGCTTTAGATGAGGAGTCCGCTCACCAACTGGAGCCGGAGACCGTCACGATAAAGAGCGGACGATTCTATACCGGCGAAGCTGCCCGCTTGTACGGCGGCGCCGAGCACGCTTCAGGGCTGACTTCGGACTGGGTTCACAACGACGATTACGAAATATTGCTGCGCTCAGCCATCAAAAGGTTCGGCGCGATGGGCGTACCCGGGCTCGACAGTGCTTATCTAGTTGTCGGCACACCTTCCGATTTGTTTGCCGCAGAAAGAACCAGCCTCGAGAAGCGTACTGCCGATATCTGCGGCCTCGAAACGCGTTCGCTATCGCAACCGCTCGGCGTGTATCTAAGCCACGTACTATCTGAGATCGGCACTCCGGTAATTGACCGGCATCGCGATGAAAACGGACGGCGTACAAGTTATGCGGTAGTCGAAGTTGGCGAATTCGATACCGGCTTTATGATCGTGAAAGAAGGCGTTCATCAAGTGGGCCGGGATGATATTGGCCCCGGCATTTCGGAAGCAGTGAGAAATCTTCAAATCGCGTTGCGCGCGAGAAAACATCGTTTGAGCCTCGTTGAATGTAATGAGGCTTTGCGCACCCGCCAAATAAAGGTATTTGGTCAGTACGAAGACATTACCAATGATGTGCTGACTGCAATAGCTCCTGTGATCAATAAGATCGTTTCCAAAGCGACTATGGTTATTGGAAATGATGCCAAGTCGATAGATGGAATCTTGCTCGCTGGCGGCGGCGCGTATGCCACGTACCACCCTCTACGCGATATCTGGAATCATGTCGTGATACTTGAAAATCCGCGAATGTCCGTTGCGGAAGGTTACCTTCGCTACGCGAAAAGCGTGATGCTGAAGAGAATGCGACAACACTCCGGCAATGAAATGGGTACGAATAATGCCGAAGCAAAATCATGATCTCGGACGCCGGTTACATCTGCAGATCCAGGAAAAATATTGCCCTGGCTTGATCGCCTTTTTGGATCGCGTCCCCAACGGCGAGGTGAACGCATTTATTCGCAACGTGCTACTGCACTGGTTCGAAGTTCACGAAGGGCGTGGCGACCTCGAGCAGGCGATTGAAAAAATGCTGTTGTTTGGGACGCTGCGCATCGCAAGGGAACATCTGGATGTTGAGAATAATATGGTCGATACCTATTTTGAACGTATCTCGCCAACTTCCCGACCACAGCCATTCTCTGTGCAATCAACCTCGCCAATTACAACTCCTGCGCAGGCAACACAGCACTCACCAAATCCTCCGTCGTCAGAGCCTGCAGTGTCTTCATTTGTAAGACCTGTTGCTTTGGAAAACACACGGGCAACTACGCGAAATGAAGTTATTTCCTCCGTAGAAAAAGATGCCATTCTTTTCGATCCAGATGATCTTCTCAACGGAAGTTTGTGAATAGCGTGCGTATATTCTTCCGGAGGCAAATTGGACGATAGTAGAACGGCTTCCCGCCGATATCTTCACCTTCTTATTCGTGACGACACCTGTCCTCAGCTTATAGCAGCTATGGGCCTGGTGCCGCAGGCAGATGAAAAGGCTTTCGTACGCGCGGTGTTGTCGCAGTGGTTTTCCTCTCATACCAATGAGGCCGATATCGCCGCAGCGGTTCATGCGCTCGTATCTCTGCAGCGCAAGGCCGAGAGCGCAAATAGGCCGCTCGACACAAGTGCCATTGGTAACGCAGATTCAGGCATCGACTGCTCCCAGGACACGTATAGGCTCGATACCACTGCACATCAGGCGGGGGGAACCCCACGGTGATTAGCGCCGTCGCTGGTCACGATCTCGGGGAACTGTTTATCGACGTCAGCGGCCTACGCTTGCGCGGATGGACGCCGCGTATGATCCGCAACTTGCTGGGTACCCCAGACAATTGCGGCTGGGCGCCTGGTCAGACAGCGAGCCAGCATCCAAGCCTTTATGCGATTGCGCGGGTGATGCATGCCGAGAATACCGATTGGCGTTTTCTTGCTGAGCGCGATCTGACAGCAACGTGTTCATCCCGGTTACACCGCGCGAAGGGTAGGGCGCGGGAAAAGCTTTGCAACGTTGTCGAAGAAATCGCTTTGCCGGTCCTGGTTGAACCGCTTGAAGACCTGCTTGAAGCAGCGCGTCTGATGCAAAATTTTGATGCAAAGTGGCGTTTGTTGTCCGAAGAGCGGGTTGCGCTCGAAATGTTGTCCGCTAAATTGGCCTCACTTGCTTGGCAGCTTGATATGTACCGCGGCCAGGCAGGTATCCGGAGCGCTCGAACTTTGCTCGCACAGAAAATCCAGGCGCACATCATTAACCGGTACCCATCGCTTTCTGCAGCTGCGACGAACGCGGACGAATGTGCTGGGGCTGGAACGAAAGGACAGCAGCATGAAAACGCAATTCGAAGTGAACAACGCGACCCTGATCGGCACTGACTTCGCCCGTGCCGACCGCCAGAAATGCCTGCGCAAGATCGGCCGCCCGCTGCCGATGCAAAATGCGGAAATCGCACCCGGCATTCGCGCCAATGCGGTCTTCGGCGTGGACGTAAGCGGCAGCGATGCACGCTCCGTCAAAGCCCAGCTCGCGGGTCGGTTCAGCTGGCGCGCGGCCTGGTGGAATCTGCATGCCGCTGTCCATCGCATCGCGAACCGTCATGCCACGCAGGAAGCCGCAATGTACACGTTCCACCGCCGCCATCAGGAAATGCACCTGTTCTGGAGGGAAACGATGGAAGACACGCACGAGGCCTGTGACACGATCATCCGCTCGGGCCTGCGCGCCGGGATTGCAACGATGCTCGCGCAGCATCGGCGGAAAGCCCATCGCGATTGATCGCTACTTGACCCGCTCGCCATAAGGCGCAGCGGTACATTGGATCTAAGCGGCGCCCCCGTGGCGCCGTTTTCTTTTTCCGATCATTCCATGAAACGCCTGTTCGCCGGCGCCGTCCTCGCGGCAACCCATTTCTGCGCATTCTCTTACGACTGCTTCGATGCGGCCGGTCTCTACCAACATGTCCACCCGGGTATCCTGCGCGCGATCTCGATCCGCGAGAACGTGCGCTGCGACGGCACGGTCCGGCGCAACAGCAACGGCAGCATTGACGTCGGCTGCATGCAGATCAACTCGGCGCACTTCGAGGAATTGGCGAAGTACGGCATTCCGCCCGAGGCCCTCCAAAACCAGTGCGCCAACATTTTCATCGGCGCATGGCATTACGCGGTCATGGTGAAGAAGTACGGAAATACGTGGACAGCGGTAGGTGCCTACCATAGCGAGACCCCGGAGAAGAGGGACCGCTATGCGGCCGAGGTCAGGCAGATCTACGAAAAATATCAGCCCTGGCTGGACCCTCGGCCTTAGCGGCAGTCCATTACTCTGCCGTAGCGGATGCGCCCGCGGGCAGAGGCTGGCTGGAGCGGTAATAGCCGAAGCGCTCGGCGAGAATGCCGGCGACGTCTCCAGCCGGATTCGGCAGCGTGAACCTTCCCCCGTAACCCGAGAGCACTGCCGGATTTTCCGGCCGGGACGCTGCGCCGTCGGCGCCGAGCAATTGCACCGCACGCCCGGTGCGCGGATGCTGGATCTTGCCATTGACGCGAAACGGCTGGTCGACGTATACGGCACCTTCGATGCTGCAGTCTTGCCTGCATCCGGGTGGTGTGACTTCAAGCGCGATCCGGTACCGGCCGCCACCGATGGCCGCGCCGGAAAAATTTGCAGGCAGCAGGCGCAGCGCGACTAAGTCGGATACGTCGGGGTGATTGCCGTCCGCAACCTGATATAGCATGTCGCCGGCCGGGCTCGCCCGTTTGGCGACGTGGATGGCGCTACCCGTTATCTGCAGTGTACCTGGTGCCGGCATCCCAACGATTTGATCAAAGTAGCGCTCGGCGTAGGCGACTGCTGCGGCGTGCACTGTCTCGAGCCCCTGCGCTCGCGCCCGCACTTGGAGGTCGACTGCTGCGTCGAAGTCGGATTGCGCACGGACCACGGCATATCCCGTGGCAAGCACGAGCGCCAGGCTGAACTCGAGCAGCAGCCAACCGGATTGCAGCGCGGGCCGGTGAAAGCGGAGGGTCGATTGCAACGGCACGTCACGCCTACTTGCTGATTACGAAAAGGACCGTGTTGTTGTCCGAACGGCAGTTCGCGCCGAGCAAATCCATTTTCAGCTGGCTATCGAGCCCCTTGACGACAATGCCGTTGACGGTCATCAGGCGCACCCCGGCGTCGATCCGCGGCAACACCTTTTGACACATGGCCTGGGTGTAATTCGTTTCGGTAAACGTCACGCCGTCGTTCTGCGCGGTGACCGTCGTCGGGGCGGCGGTGATGGTGCCGTGGTTCAGGTTATGGACCTGGTTGCCGCTGACCATCGACGGCGGAAAGACGCCGAACTGCCGCAGCACATCGGTGGAGACGTTGCTGAAGTCGGGTTGGGTGCTGTACTGCGACATCGTTTCACTGATGAACTTGAAAGTGTTTTCGATCTCGTTTTTGACCATTCCACTATCGCGATCGCTTAGAAATCCCGAGATCGCGTAATAGGCCATTCCGCCAACGATGACCATTACAAATCCGAGTTCAAGCAGGGTATATCCCGCCTGGCGGCGACGGGTCCGGGTCAATGGGTGAATCATGGCGTGCTCCTTGTCGTGAGTGCAGGGGTTGTCGGTCAAGTTGGGCATGGTCAGTAGCTCAGAGCGTCGGTGCGCTCTTGTACGATCTGGCTTACGTTCCGCGAGATCATCGTGTTGCCTCCATAGAAATACGCCAGTACCGCGACAGCGACTAGCAGCGCGGCCACGGTCAGCCGGGAGCCGCTGCGTTCCACGCTGGCATGCACGTACACCAGGCCGTCAGTGCCAAGCCGGGTGAGGCCTTCGGAAAAGTCGCCGCGCGAGCGCTCCGCGTAGGTAACCAGACGCAGATGGATGTCGGGCGCGAACAGCCCGGTGTCGAACGCTGCGGCATAGTCGTCGGGCCTTGCCTGCAGGTTGTCGCGGATTTGGCCGATATGCCATGCCAGCCAAGGCGTTGCCTTTTCTTCGAGAATCGCAAGCGCCTCGCTGATACCAACCCTGGCCTTGGTCAGCCGCGCGAGCGCCGTCAGAAAGCTCGTGCCGACAAAATCGCGATAAAGGCTGTAGGGCAGATGACGGTCGAACCTTTTGCGCAGCGAGCCGCGCCACAGAGAGAACGACTTGAAGAACGCGTAGGCGCCGGCCGGAGCCATTGCGGCGAGGAGGACGCCATGGGTACGAAGCAGCATCGAAAAGGCATAGAGGCTTCGCCCCCACCGTCCCCATTCCGACGGCGGTGCGATGGCTTCGTACTGCGGAATGAAAAAAAGCGCGATCAGAATCGGAAAGGCGATGATGACCGGCGCGGCCATCGCAGGTCCGGCCAGCGCCTTGCGCAGAATGGCAAACATCATCCTGCCGCGAGTGATGCTTGTTGCCAGTGAGCGCAGATCGTCAGCGCGGTTACGGTCGTCCTGCGCATGGTCGTTGGCCGCCAGGGAAACCATGTCGCCGGAAGGCACGATCGGCTCGAGCACGTGGCTAAGCCTGCCTTCTTTCTCATTCAGGCGCAGTAGCATGGTGTCGTAAATCAGACGCATGCCGGATAGACCCTGGGCGACACAGAAGTCGCGTCGCTGGGCGAAGAACAACGTGATGCTCTCGTTGTCGTCGATGGCCTCGGCCAGATCGATATAGAACGATTCGCGCCGGGCATTGAAGCCGCGCCGCGCCCGACTGAAAGCCATGTGGTGCATGAGCCGTTTCATAGCGCGCGCTTCCTGCGTTCGCCAAAGCGTTTTGGCGGCGGAATATCGTAGGTGTCGTACAGGCCGAAGCGCTCGACGATGGACGGATCGATCAGTCCCTGCAGCGCCTTGTAGAAAGCATGCTGAAATGCCGTCTTGCCGGTCATATCCGGGGTGTCGAAGCGGCCGTCCCAGGTGCCGAGCCAGTATTCTTCCGCGCCGAAATCTTCCCCTTTTCGGATCATGGACAGGAGTTTGCGATCTGGCTTGATCATCTCGGCGACGACTTCCTGTCGGCTGGTACCGCGGCCGTGGCAATCGGCGCAGTCATCGTCGCGATTGCGGAAATGCATGCCGGAGACGTCGACATCGAAGCGCTTGCCTACAGCCGCATATCGGTCTTGTATCGCTGCAGACATGGCTGACAAAGGCAGTTTGCAGCAGGGGCACAATATTGGCACCAGCGACTGATACAGCAAAAGGTTCAGGATGCGCGGTGCGGTAAGCGAATGCAGCGATAGCCCGACCATCGGATCAGATAGCCGCTGCAGGATGCCGATGCCACTGTGGGCGTGCAGCGTCCCGATGGCGAGGCACCCGACCTCGGCCGCAGTGATGGCTCCCACGCCGCTCGCCTTGTCCCGGATCTCGCCCAGCGACAGTACGTTCGGGTTGCCCCGTAGCCAGTTGGCGATCGCGCTGGTGTAGTTCGCCAGGCGCTCGGCATCGTCGCCGACCCGGCCGCCAATGACGCCGTGCGATACGCCATCCTGGATGTACTCGACTGGGTCATCGAGGTTGACGAGCTTTTTCTTGGCGCGTTCCGGCAGGTGCCGTAGGCACGTTCGCGCCGTGGTGGTCTTGCCGGAATTCGGAATTCCGGCAATCACGATCAAGCCATGCATCTGCACGAGCGACTGTTCCAGCAGGTGGACCTGCGACGGCGCATAGCCCAGCTCGGCGAACGTATAGTCCGGTGCGGCGGCGCCGTCCAGGGTAAAGCGGGCGATGAAGTCGAACCCGTTGGCCAGCGGGTTCTGGTTGCAGCGCATTTTTACCGTCACCGGGCCGGATTGATAGGTGACGGTGCTCGACAGGTACTGATTCGTGCTGAAGTGCGCGGAGTTGTTGGATTTCTTGTCGATCATCTTCAGGAACGCGTACGCGATGGTGCTGGTCGCGATCGACGCCACCATTTCGCCGTCCTGGGCGTTGCGCATCGGTTCCAGTTCGCCATGCACGCGGAATCTGAGGCGGGCCAGGTTGCCGTGTACCTCAACATGCAAGTCCGTGGCCTGTTCTGCCAGCCCGTATTCCAGCCATGACTGAAAGCGCGCGCGGTACTCGTTGTTCTGGTCCTCGGACAAGCGCAGCAGTTCGGCCTTTCCGGTTTCTTTTTTCTGCTTCGAAAGCTCCAGCACCAGGTCGGGTGTAGCCCAGTACGCGGTCTGTAGCTCGATCGGGCTTCCGGCGAGTTTGTCGCGGATTTCGATGAATAGGTTGCGCGCCGCGGCGGTGCCGAGAAGATCCGAGCTCATGATGACCGACGCTGTTTGCGCTTCGCGGATGACGACAACCTTTTCCGCGTCGCTCTTGGCGAGCAGCACCATTACGCCGGATCGCTTCTCCGTGCCGCTGATGATGGAGTCGTGGCGTGGTAGCTCGGAAGTACGATGGCTGACCTTAACCCGCGCGAACGCCGCCGCTCTGTCGAGGATGGGCGACGTCGAGGTGGTGCCGGCGGCCTTCGCATTCACAAGGACCGGCACCATGGCTTTCTGCCGTCGCGCAGCGCGGCGCAACTTTTCAACGAGACGCATCATCGCGGGCGCCGGATTCAATGCGCCGCTTTGGCGGGTGTGGCACCTTCGCGCGGCGCCGCCGGCGGCGTGGGTTTGCCCGGATGCTTCAGGCGCAGCACGATTATGTGTTCGATCGCCATTTTGCCGTCGACCGGTTTGAGCTTGACCTTGTCGGCTCCGATCTTGACGACGCGCCACTTCTCAAAAAGCACCTCGCCTTCGCCCTTGGTTGCGCGCTGGCCGTTCATTTCGAACTCGGCGACCGTTCCGGCGTCGGTTGCGTGTATGTCGCGCAGACCGATTGCGTGGTCGGAAGCGGGTTCTTTCTGGTCAGCGTCGGTCGCAGCGGGCGAGGGCGCCGCCGCCGGTAGCGCCGGCGTTTTGTATTTGGCGAGTTCCTGGCGCTTCTTCGCCAAAGCCAGTTCGGCATCCAGCGCGATGATCTCGTTGTTCATGCGGGCCAGATCCGCATTCGTCATCGCCTGTGCGCGTATCGACAGTGTCGCAGTCAGCAGCAGCATCGTGATGCTCACGCTAGTTCTTGACATAGTAGGTTCCCTTCAGGGAGAAGCGAGCTTCTTCTACGGCGCCGGACACCTCGACCAGCAATTCGTCAACGGCTATGTTTGGGTCGAGGTGGTAGAGGGTGTCCTGCAGCAAACCGAGCGGCGCTTTCATCGTGAGAACGCCACGCGCGACGGTGATGCGCGGTGGTATCTGCGAGGCCATCAAATCCGGGGGAAGCCCGACGAGCTGCGGAATTTGAAAAGTCATTTCGATGTGTTCGCCGGCCAGATCTTCCTGCCAGCTATGAAGGCGGCCCATGTAGGCGGAGTTTTCCGGAAGGGCTGTGCGACGCAATGCGGAGCGGACGGTGTCGAGATGCCGCTTGCTGGTGAGAATTTTGCCGTCCGTGACGACATGCGTCTGCCCGTCCAGCGCCTCGCGCATTGCGCCTTCGGTCGTTCCGGGAAGACGCTCCCAGGTATCCACCGCAGTGTCAACCCGGAACAGCATTGACTTCTCGCGCCATCCGGCCACGACGATCTCGCGCGGCGCGACGGGCATCCACCAGTCTTCGAACGCGGCTTTGCCATCGAAGCCTGCAGTACGCAGGATGCCGTTGAGGTTTTCCGTGTAAGCGTTGATCGGATCAATCGCCAGGATGCGGGCTTCGTCCTCGGCAATATGGCGCAGGCGCACCTTGTTCGCCTCGTTTAGACCAATGCCAGCCAGTACTAGGGTTGCGATAGTCGCGATGGTCTTCAGCGAACGGGTGTCGGTGAACGTGGTCGCCATGGCGCCCGATGTCCCGCCCTCGACGAGATTTTCCAAATCCAGCGGGGTGACACCGCCCAACTCGGCGCAGTGGCCATGCAGAGCGAAGTGGGCCTGCGTTTCAGCCTGAAGCGATGCAATGCGCGCCTCGACCTGTTGCGACTGAACTTCGCATTCAAGATACGGCAGGCCATCGACGATGGCGATCAGACGATAGCCGCCCGCAGCGCCCGGCCAAAGGTAAATGCCGTGCTCCTCTTGTCCCAGGTGTCGCGCGAACAGGATCGCCGCGCAAGGAACGCTGCTGCGCCTGTCCTTCGCGTTGCTGGCAGGGCGGGGCGCGACGCCAACGGCAACTACCCCAGATCGCGCATAACGGGCCTTGAAGCGCGCGCGCACTTTGCGTCCCAGCTCGAGTGTCTTGGCGAACTCGGTCTGACCCTGTAGCACGCGGCTCCATTGCGCTCCGAAGAGGAGAACATCGGTGCCGGCAGGAATGAGGGCGGCAGTCATTTCACCGTCCCGCTCGCGAGGCTACGCAATCATTTGGCACAGCCGTTTGCGATGAAAAATCTGGCGTGGCGGATGCACAAACGAGCCTTTGCAGCGCCGCGATCGCGTCCTGGATGTCGGTGATGCGGCTTTCGATGCGCTGCCGGTCGGCCTCGATGTCGCCAGCGTCGGGCTCGCCGGCCGGGATCGCCACGCTGTCGTTTGCGTCCTCAGAAGGAACGCTCAACGCCTGGCTTAACGCAATTGGCACTTCATCACGCGACGGCATACCGTTCTGGCGCACCGAGGCATGCGCCTGTGCCGCCATCATCATCCACGCCAGCAATACCATGATCCGTGTCATCGAACACCACACCCTTGAATTTCGCTACGGAAATATATTTTCCTTGGCATGGCCGGACCGCGGATTAGAAAACCTGCGGCAATTTAGGTGGCTTTCGGACGCGGGGATGATGCGGTGTTGTCGGGGATTGCGGGGATGGGTGGATCTGCGGTCATGTGGAGATGCGTCCCTCGCAAAAGCGAAGGACGCGGATGCAGCAAATCAGCGGTGATACGGTTGCAGCACCATGTCGCGCGCTGCCATGAAATAGAACTCGGTACCCGGCTTGCGGGAGAGGGTCGGCGCGATTTCCTTGTTGCGTGCCATGACTGCCTTGACCGTTTCATTAAGGGCTTGTCCCGCGATCGTGCCGCCGTTCTGGATGCCGCCAAGGCCACCGACGGTGGAAGTGATGGTGCGGTCCGAGGACGGAAGCAGGTACGACGCCGCGCCGATGATGAGCGAGGTCCCGAAAATCTTGAAGAAATGGTTGTTGACGTCGGCTTCCAGGCCGGATTGTCCCATCGGGTCGGTGCCGTTCGCACCTGCCAGCGAGATCCACGTACCGTCCGGCCGGATAAGGCGGTTGACTGCAACGAGCACGCGCTCCTGCCCGGGAATGATCTGGGAGTTGTATTTCCCAACAAACCGGCTGCCCTTGGGGATAAGCACAGCGCCGTTGCCGCGGCTGTCGTACACGTCATAGGACACCATGGCAGTGATGTCGCCCGGCAGGTCGCTGTTGATGCCGGTCAAAAGCACTGCCTGGATGGGTGTGCCCTGGTCGATCACATACGTCGCGGTGGGTGACTGCTGACGCAACACCTGAAGCGGCTCGCCCGACGCGGCGCGCTGCTGGTCCATGAATTCCTGATCGTAGCCTTGCGGAGTGCCGCCGGGAGGCATACCGCCATGACCGCCATAGCCCGCCGGCATGGCCCCGTAACCACCGCCGCCCATCGCGCCACCGGCCGCATAGGCATTGTTACCGTAGCCTGCGGCTGCATATCCCGGCGCGCGCGCGGGCATTTCCGGGCCGCGTGCGGAGGGGTCTGCCGCAGCCTGCGCGCTGGCCATGGCCTGCAATTGCGAGCGCAGCGCGCTTTGGCGTGCCGACACGCTGACTTCCTGGCTGGAAGCTGGGGTGTTTCCGTCGACTGTGCGCACTTGGCCGCCCGGAGTTTCAAGCGGCGCGGCATTGATTTCTTCATCCCTCTTGCGCGCTTCCTCTATTGCCTTTGCCGCAGCCTGCCGGTCGGCGTCGCTGGCTGCGGGAGGAGCGGCCGTGACGTGTGTCGGTTGCGCTACAGGATGCTCGGGGGGGGCTTCTGGCTTGGGCTTCGGCCGTGCGTCGCGCGTCATTTGGTCGATCAAAGCGCTGACGTTGGTCTTTTGCTGCAGCGCGTTGACTTCGTCCTTGCTCTTGTCCTTGACCTTCGAACCGGGAGCGGGCGCCCAAATCCACCATATAAAGAGGGCGATGGCCAAGATGGGGATGATCAGATTTTTCAGGTTCTTATAGGCATCGCGCGGAGTCTTGGAGGTCTTGAGCGGTTCCTCCTCGACGCGCATTTGCTGCGCATCCGCGGCGCGGCGCGAGTCATCGAGTTCGCGCTCACGCTCGGCGTCCTCCGCTTCGCGCCGGCGCTTGGCGATCTCCTCTTGCTCCGAGGCGCGCGCACCGTCTTGTTCTTGTCGACGTGCCAGCTTCTCGAAAGGATCTTCTTGATCGAATTCGTTAGTAGACATCCCGGCTCCTGTTGACTGGCGCAGCGACCTTGCTGGCGACGCCGCGCTTCGTCACCCGCACTTCATCATTGCCGATCTTTAGCAGCAATGCGTCTGCAACGCGCTCGACCACGATGAAATTGCCCTTCTGACGAAAGGCCACGAGCGATGGCTTATTTTCCGCATCGAGCAGGAACACGGCTGGCATGGCTTGTGTGGCGGGCATTCGCAGGTAGGTAAACTTGCCGTCGTTGGAGACTTCCTCCGGCTTGAAGGGCGCAGTACCAACAATGTCGTAGTTGTAGTCCAGCGCCGTGACGTCGACGGACGGCTGAATAATCTGACTGGCCAGGCGGCTCTTTTCCGCGCTCGCAGCAGCGGTCGATTCGTCGTTGAGAAGCTTTAGCTGCCTCTCGCTGTCTGGATAGCTGAACGAAACCTGTTGATAAACGGCGCCACGCTCAATCGAATTCAGCTCGAATTCGTAGGTTCGCTTGTTCGTGATCACCGTCATCGTCGTAGTGATGTCCGGTCGCGATGGTTTTATGAACAGGTCGTTCGCGGTGAACGCAACACGCCACTGGATCGTATCGCCGAGCACAGGCGCATATTTGAGCTTTTCGCCTTCCTCGAGCTTGATGTGCGCGTGCTTTTTGACGGTCGCGTTGACCTTGAAAATGATGTTCGGATCGTAGGTGTAGGTCCGAATCCGTTCTTCGCTGGGCGCGGCAATCG
This sequence comes from Noviherbaspirillum pedocola, assembly GCF_016632335.1. GTDB lineage: Bacteria > Pseudomonadota > Gammaproteobacteria > Burkholderiales > Burkholderiaceae_D > Noviherbaspirillum_A > Noviherbaspirillum_A pedocola. The sequence goes on along the minus strand of NZ_JAEPBG010000006.1, from coordinate 191,790 downwards.
ATTCCGCGGCGGGATCTGCGCGCCGGACCGACTTCGGGGCGGCATGCGCAGCAGTGACGAGCAGCGCGGCGATGGCTAGGGTCAGGGCACGTTTCATTTCAGCGATTCCTCGCTCAGGGAGAAGGACTTGATGTATAGGCCAGCCGGGTTGCGCATCAGAGTATTCCGGTCGGTGGGTTTGATGCGCGTGAAGGTCGCCGTAAGCGCGTAGCTCACGGTCTGCGGCGTCGAGTTGGGGCGCCGTGTCGTGGCCTTAAAGCGAAGCAGCAGGACGTTGTCCGAGATGAAGTTCGCGCTGCTGTATTCGTAAGTGCGAATCAGGCCAGGGGAATCGCGCAGAAGTACCATCGGGTTGTCGCGCTGGCGCAGATCGCGCAGCTGGTCCGTTGCCATGCCGATCGTCATTTCAACGGCGCGGCGGGTAGTGTCCTCGATCGTGGCGGCGTTGATGTCGAACACCGCCTCGGCCCAGGAATTGACGAAATACGCGATCATTTCCTGATCCGGTGCCCAGGACGCCACGGCCTGTCCGTCAGTGACGACCCTGCCGCCTTCGACCTTCCAGACCGGGATCGTTTCGATGGTTTTGAGCGGCATGAGCCGGAAGAGCGCACCCCCCTGCAGAGCAATCACGCCTGCAAGGAAAACAACCGCATACAGCAGGCGCTTTTTCCCGGTGCGTTCGGTGGCCAGAAGGTCGAAATAGATCCGACTGGTCTCATCTGCCAACTCGCCGGGCGCAAAATCGGGCGGCTGCTTCGCTTTGGATTTGGAGGTCTTCATGAAACAAATTGTCCTAATGCGCACTTGTGTAACCGATACGAATGCGCCGGTTTAACTGCGAGGATTCGGGCACTGGGATAAGACAGAAGCCTCTTCGCGAAAACGCATTGCGGTACAAAAAACCGGCTTCGCCGCCGGTTGTTTGCAACGCAGGCTGGCACTGGGCCGGACCACCTATGGCATCAAAGCGCTGCCCGCAGGGGCCGGCGATGCGCCCTTTCCGTCGGCGCCGTCGGCAAGCGTTGCGGGCGCGACAGGGGGTTTGTGCGCAACCATGCGGCGTGGGCCTTTTTGTGCAATCTTCCTTTTCGCATGAGCGGCACGCACGGTGCCGACCTGCGCTGGCGGTCCAAGCTTCTGTAACGCTATGCGCAATTCATTGAGCTGCGTCTGAAGCGACTCGAGCATCTTGAGATACCGCTCGCGTGCATCTGCGTCGTTGGCCAGCACCTTCATATCCTCGCCCGGCAGGCTGTTCAACGCGCCGGACAGCACCGGCTTGGAGATGAGATCGCTTCGCCCGGAAGCAGGGGCCATCGAAGGACTTACGTGGCTGCCGGCACGCGAGCCGGGCACCGGGAGGCCGAGCGCACGCGCGATCGTAGCGGTGCGGTCGCCTTGCGACACGGTGAACTGGTTCGGCGTACGGTCAAGGACGATATAGGAGCCGGTCGTGGTGTAGCTGACCGGATTGCCCTCGGCGTCGGAGATACGCGGCGTCGTTTGGCTCGCGCTTTGCATCTGCAGGACGGTCTTTCCATCCATCTCGAACACCTGCGCTACGCCGACCCGATTTCGGTCGACATTTTCGCTTCTGTAGGAAGCGAAATTCAGCGCGTCGCCGACGATGGAATGCGGCGGAGCGTTGCCGAAGGATGCGCAGCCGCCAAGAAGCGCCATGCCAATTACGCCTGTGAGCTTGAGAGGTAATTTCATCATCGTTCCATAACAGGGATTTGCCGATTCGCTACGGCGTATTCGTACCCTTGGCCATCGAGGCGATCTGCTGTGCACTGACGCCAGTTCCGCCTCCACCGCCGCCAGCGCCTGCACCGCCGGCGCCTGCACCGGCACCGGCACCGCCGGCGCCAGCACCACGGCTGCCGCCAGAACCGCGCAGTCCGTTGACGCCTTGCTTGACCAAGGCTCCGCCTGCGTTGTTGACGGGCTGGGTGGTTTTCGCCAGGTCGGCCGCCATTCTCGGGGTCGGCGATCTGGCACCAAAGCTGCCTGGGACTAATGCCTGCGCAATTCCTGGGACTTGCCCGAGGATCGCGTTGAAGGTGAGTACGATCAACCCGATAAGTCCGAGCGTGGCCGCAACCGGCGTGCCCGTCGCCAACGAATCGATCTGTAGGCTAAGAAACAGGCCAGACGTGACCTGCACTACGACGCGCGTCACGCCGGTCACCATGGCCGACGCAATAATGAAATGCAGCCATGTCGTGAAGAAGTTGCGCGTCCACGGGGTGACAAGGCCGGCGATGAAGATGGGGCCGAAGGCCACGCCGATCGCAAACAGGAACGGCCCAAGGATGATGAGCCCGAAAACTTCGGCCAGCCCGGTGACGATGACAAACAGAACGGCAATGGCGATCAGGAAGCCCCCCATCCAGTCCACGACCGCGATTGCCGCCGTGCTCCAACTGCCCGCGCTGATCGCAGCGATGATTGCCTTCGTTCCCTGGGCAAACGTGACTTCAATCATCCGGAGTGCGCCGGTGTAAAACCCGACAAGGCCCGCGACCGGATCGCTGCCCCCTGAGGAGAGCACATCAAGGAATCCGCGGAACATATCCATGTAGCCGCTAAAGCCGTTGATAAGCAGGGCCGCGACGATACAGGGAACGCAGACGTCGAAAAGCACGCTCTTTATCGAGCCGCCGGTGTCGCCGAGCATGTAGACGAACTGCACCATCAGGTAGAACAGTGCCAGTGCGCCACCGATCTCCAGCGCGGTCGCCACCAATCCGTTCGCGAGCCCCATGCCCGAGGTGTACATCGAATCGGTCGCTGCGTTAGTGAACTTGGTCGCGGCAACTGTGGCAATCTTTTCAATTTGCGAAAAGAACGCGCCCGAATCTTGCACTGTTGAGTCGACGGCCGCCGTGAGCTTCGCCCCGGAAGTCGCAGTGTCCCAAATAGATATCGCAGTCGAGAGGGCAGATGCATGCGCCTGTGCGGCGGCGAATGCCACCGTCAGCGTAAAAAGTAGCTTGATGAACAGGCGCATGTTGCAGTCCTCTTTCGACAATTAATGCAGGGCGTTTGCTGAATTCAGCAACTCTTGCTGCCGCTGGCGGTACATATCCTGCGAGAACTGGTCAGCCTGGATCTGGTCGTTCTTCTGTGCGGCGTCGTCCGCGGCCTTGTCGCTGAGTGTGGACGTAACCTGCTGAAGCTGGCCGGAGATCATGTCCAGCTGCGCTGAAGTGACTTGCGTGATCTGCATCATCGACTGGTTCGTTCCCGCATCCTGCGCCTTCTGCAACAGGGTTTGCCGACGTGCCGACACACGCTGGATTTCCTGCTGCACGTTCTGGAATTGCCCGAGCATCGAACTCACTCGCGAGCTATTCACCCCGTTGCGGTTGTTCAGGAAGTTCTGCCAAGTGAAATTGCTGGCGCCGTATTGCGACTGCAGGTTGGTATAGAGCTGCTGCGCTGATTGCACGGTGCCGTAAAGCTCCGACGCGGTCTGCGCCAGTTGTTGGTATAGCGCCAGCTCATCGGACAGTCCGGCCGCATTGGCGAGCCCCTGCATAGTCGACAGGCTCTGGATCATCGTCATGGTCTGCTGCGTGTTCTGGATCAGGTCCTCGTAGGTATTCCATTCGGTTAGGATCTGATTCGTTGCCGTGATTGCGTTCTCGATCCAGTTTGTCGGGTCGAAAACGATCCAGGCATTCGCGGTTGTCGGTATTAGGCTCAGGCCAAGTGCCGCGGCAAGAGCAGCGGCGGAAAACATCTTTTTGAAGCGTGCCGGCATGTTCATTTTTTATCTCCCTTGATCACTGCATAGCGACTGCGGCGAGATACTGCTGTTGCCAATCGGGCTCACCGCTGGCCCTGAACTTTTCATAAAGCTCGAGCACCTTCGGCTCCGATCGAAGGTACGCCAGACATTGTGGATTCAGATGCGTCTGCAGCACGCGTGAATTGCGCCCCTGAATCAGCAGGTAATCGCGCTGCGGCTTCAAATTGGCGATCATGTCGACCTGGTGGTTTTCAAGCCCGAACATCTTCGTGTATACCCCGCGATGCGACTCGATTTTCTGGTTCACGCCAAAAAGCATCGACGGAACGTTGTCGAGCAGAGTCGCAGCCATGGTCGAGTCGGTGATGGACTCGGGGCTTTGCAGCGTCAGCCATATAAAGGCGTTCTTCTTCCGGAAGGTCTTGAGCCAGTCATCGATCATCGACGCGAACTTGCCATCCGCAAGCAGGAACGATGCTTCCTCCAGATAAATGAGCGTAGGCCGTCCGTCCAGGGATTCGTAGATCTTGCGGAACGCGTAGTCGAGGAAGGCACGGTTCAGCCGCTCGACCTGCATAATTTCGCGCATCTCGATCGTGGTCCAGGAATTCAACGAGAAGTCGTCGACTTCCGTGTCGAACATCCCGTAGGGCGCTCCTTCCTTCCACTCAGCCAGCTCCTGCTTCAGCCGCGCTGATCCGAGGGCGAGTACAAATCTGCTCAAGCGCAGCGGTCGCTTGTTTACCGCGTAGCCCGCTTCCAGGTCATTCAATGCCTCATCGATCGCACGACGATCCTCGGCGGTGGCAACGAAATTTCCCTCTTCGAGACGGCGCAGGATGAATTCACGAACCCAGTGCTTACCGTCCGGCTGATCGGACATCATCGCGAAAAAGGGGTTGAACTTCGCGCGCTTGGCCTTGATGTCGATATGGGTACCGCCATGCAGTTCAGTCGTGATCATGCATGACTTGTTACGGTCAAAAATGAATGTGTTGCAATTCGGGTATCGTTGGAAAAAGCTTGCTGCGAGGTTGACGAACGTCGTCTTGCCACCGCCGGTGGGCATGACGATAAGCATGTGCCCAACCTGCCCGACGTGCGATGCAAAATTCGTCCTGCCGCCATAGCAGTTTGTGAAAACGCCGAGGGCCGGAACCGGACGTTGGTAGAGGTCTTTCGAAAAGAACGGGTGGTGCTCCGGGCCCGGCAGCATCGTCCACAGCGGGCTGCAGTCGGCCACGTTCGCTACGGACAGCGCCTCGTAACGTGTCTGCTGCGACCACTGAGCGGGAAGCATCGAAAAGAACGATGGCGCGAGGTTCTTACTCTCTCGCACTGACGTGAAGGCGAGCAGAGCGAGTTGCTCAGACGCCGTAAGAACGTCTTCTTCAAGCTGTTTGAGACTGCCTGCGGAAACAAACACCGTGCACGAGTGGTAGACGTAATTGGTGTTGGTGGATTCGATTTCTTCCTTTGCCGCCTCGCATTGCGCCAAGAGAGCGGCCTTGCCGGCGGACGGCGCGGTTTCCTCGTGCTTGGCCTTGGCAATCATGTGCGCGATCATCGGGTACTGCGTCAGGCGGTAATATTCAATAGCCTTGTTGATCTCGGCGCGGCTGCGCACCCGACCGAGGAAGCGCACGATCTGGCAGATCGTCAGTTCGATGGGCGCTTTCAGGAGGGATTCGAAAAATCGTGGTGTGGTCTCTTCAGGCCACGTCTTCAGGCCAAGCGCTGCAACATAGGTCGTCTGCCGATTGCATTTAAATCGCATCACGTCTTCGCCGGTCTCGATCTCATCGGTCGGAAGCCAGGAATCGATCATGGCGCGCATCGGCTTGGCACGATGCATCGGAGAGCGGGCTCGGTTGAGCAGGGCGGAGAGAGCATCGGTGAATCCGTCGCCCTGCAACGGGATAAGGCGCAGCGGCGCCGCTGACCGGAATCCCTGAAGGATGCGCGTCAGCGAGATCACGTGTTCGTCCATGCTCTGCATGTCGCGCGTGAGCGCGGCACGAGTCGATAGCGATTCCTTCAAGGCGTGCATGATGGCCGCCCCAATGGCCTTTCCTGAGGCCTGCAGTGCGCCAACCCGGTCAAAAAACTTGTCCGATCCTTTCGGCGGGGTATAGAGGATGTACAGCTGATACCGAATCTTAAATGTTTTGCCGCTGGTGAATTGCTTGCTGTACTCCCGGTCTACAGCGACGGATGCCGGATTTTCCGACTCGGTAAAGGAGTAAGTCGGATCGCGGCGCTTATCGACGATCCACCACGCAGTGACGCGATCGTCGAACTGGTTGTACGCATTTTCGAGCATCTCGGTCGCCTTATCGGCTTCCTCGGCGGATACCGATTCCGGATCGAGGCCTTCATATTCGAACCCGGCGAGAAGGGAGCCGTCTTTGCACAGGATGACGTTCGGGCGCAAAAAGGTCAGCCACGGCGCGACCTCCTGGGTCGGGTGTTCGGCTTCGGGTTCACGGAATCGGAGAGGCAGCATGTTGACTTCCTATATGCGCAAATTGCGGCCCATGCCCTCGGGACGCTCGAAGGGGGCCGGCAGCTTTTCTCTTGCGTGCGGCTGGTATCGATCGGCGAGTTGCTCGTACTTGGCGGCGATTTCGAAATACCGATGGTCCTTGCGGAACAGGTACGCCACGATCATGTGCGTGAGCACGAGCAGGATGATCACGGGAATTACATATTTCCAGCCGATAGAGGAGCCGAGCCAAAAGACGATCAGCGCGCCCGGCCCCCATATCGTCCCGCGGGCTTTGGTCGTCATGCCTGATGACAGGCGTGGCGCTCTCAGCGCCTGGTTGACGTAAGTACGGCGCATTTACATGCCGGTGCAGGTAACCGTCAGGCCGCTCTGGGTGATGATGGTCACCGCCAGCACGATGATGCCGCACACGACGCCGACCTTGATGACCATGTCGTGCAGCTTGGCCACGCCGAAGATGTGCTCGATGCCCCACATCATGATCACGAGCAGCACGGCGGCGCCGACGATGTCATGGAAATACTTCGCCAGGTAGCAAAACATGTTCGTGCCGTTGCCGCCGGTCTGCGCGAAGGCCAATTCCGGCATCATGGCTGTCATCACCACAAGAGCCAGTAGCGCGTACTTCGCGTACCAGGGATTTTGCTGCGGGTTCTCGATGCGCTCCATTGCGTGCTCCATTACGTTGAGGTACTGCTGTCGGGGAATCAAGCTGCTCTTGCTGCCGCGGGTAGTACCACTTCTGCAGCAGGCGGGTGCGGCTGGCCGCGCTGCTGCATTCCTTTCCCGAGGCCGGCTCTCGACCGACTTCGGGCGAACTCTTATTCGAGGTTTTCGTACAGGTATTGACCGTCCTTCGCGCCCTTGACGAGGAGGATTTCTTCCACTCGCCGCTGAATCACCACCTCGCCGTCGACTTCACGCAAATTGCGCCCGGCGAAGATCACGACATGGACGGCGCCGGCGATATTGCGCACCATCGAATCGGTACTGATCGATGCCCCGGCCGGAATGCTTTGCTGGTAAAGCATTCCGAGCGATTCCAGCGCATCGCGTCCGCTGTTGGCGTGCAGGGTCGATATCGATCCGGGGTGACCCGAGGAGAAGGCGCGGATCAAATCGAACGTGTCGCCGCCGCGCGTCTCGCCGAGCACCAGACGGTCGGGGCGCATGCGCATGGCATGCTTCACCAGGTCTTGCGCATACAGGCCGGTATCCGGATTGGTGACCATCGTCACGAAGTTATCGACGGTCACATGCAACTCGCGGACATCTTCAATCAGGACAATCCGTTCATAGGACGGGACCTTGCTCAGCAGCGCATTAGTGAGCGTGGTTTTGCCCGAGCCTGTTGCTCCGGCGATGATGCAGTTCTTGCGCTCATGGACGATCAGTTCGATCAACTTGTCGGCTTGTCGCGCGGTCAATGCGCCGCGCCTCATCAGATCTTCCAGGGTGGGGCGCTTTGACTTGTCCTGGTGCTTGCGAATGCTCATGAAATAGCCATCTGGCGAAACGCCTTCAACTGCGGCAGCTACGCGGAAGTCGCTGAATGAGCCGTTCACAAGGGCGGACTTGTCGCCACTTTTGGATTCGCGTTTCGTCAGATCTGCGATGGCGCGAATGGCCATCTTCACCGCATCCTGCGTGATGATGGCGCCTTTGGCATGCATCCTCCCCGCGGCTTCGACGAAAACCAAGCCGCCTGGGTTGATCATGATCTCAGTGACGTCAGGATCATCGAGGAACGGGCGGATCGGTCCCAGATCGTGAGCCAGTTCGTCGTAGATGTACTGTTGATTGTCCATTGCATGCTGCGAAGCCTGATGAATGGAGAAATTGTGGGGGTCACCTATGCACGCTTTGGATTGAATGCAATGCCAAAACCGCACCGTTTTATTGACGTGCCCGACCTATCGCAACTGGCAAATATGAGCGCGAAATCTCGGACAAACTGTCCAAAGTCGCGGCGCGTAACTCATTGATTTTTAGAGATGTGGAGATGGTCGTAGCGAAAACGTGATGCACTTTTCCTATGTATTCATCAAATGAGTTGTTGGTGTGCGAGCATTTGCTACGCCGCTTTCCGCAAGAAAGATGCTTGGCTTGGCGGTCTTGACCGATCCCAGGAATAGGGTCTTTCTGGCACGGGTCATGCCGACGAACATTAGCCGGCGCTCTTCCTCGATGCCGGTGTCCTTGCTCGGGAAGACGCCTTCTTCCAGGCCGATAATGAATACGCCGTCGTATTCCAATCCCTTGGAGCCATGTGCAGTGATCAGGTCTACCGGCGTGACGTGCGCGGCGTCGTCAGCTTTCTTTTCGTCGCCCTTTTTGTCCCGTGTCTTTGAGGACCGCTCGGCCAGCCCGACGCTCTTTAGGCGCTCCTCGAGGCTCTCGCCCCGTGTGGCATATAGCGCGTGCCCCTTGTACAGGTTCTGCGCCTGATAGGGCTTGCGAAGGTGATCTTCCAACCATTCGCGCACGCTCAGATTGAGCATGCTGTATCCGGCAATCTTGTTGAGCTTTTGCCACGCTGCATGACGTTTGGCGAAGGAGCGCCAGATCTCCAGCCCTTTGGCGGAGACGTCGGCGTCCGCGAAATCTCCAGCCGCACCAATGTAGATGTTCTCGCCTACCTTGCGGTGAATCGCCGCGAGGTCTTCTTCGCCCGCGCCAGCCCACGACAGGACTTCGTCGACATCGGTTGCGGTGGGCTGGATCACTGTGCGTAGCGCTGCGCCATAGACCTGCACCTCAGGCAGGTTGAAGATGGACGAGCCATCCGAGCGGCGGTGCGGAATCTTTTGTTGGATCAGTTCGGCCTGCACTTCATCGAGGCGGCGGTTGGTACGGGCAATGATGGCGAAGGTTGCGCCGCGCTCGATATGTTCCTTTGCTTCCTTGGCCGCGGCGCCAGCTTCTGCGAACGTGTCTTCATAGGATGCCCACCCAACACTGCCGCCAGGTCCCTTGGCCGCGACCAGCGACTTTTCAATCCGCTCGGTATTGACGCGGATGAGATGGGACGCCGAGCCAAGAATCTCTGCATGACAGCGATAGTTGGTGTCGAGCAGGATGCGTTGGGCCTGGAACATTGTTTCGAACTGACGCAGACCATCGAAGCCCAGCGCATCGCGGAATGAATAGATCGATTGGTCATCGTCACCAACGACCGTGACCGCCACACCCGCTTTCGCATGCGCGGCAGCCCACGAAAAGCCCATGCGGTCGGTGTCCTGGAATTCATCGATCATCAGGTAGTCCACCGGAAGCGGGGACATCGACCCGTCGGCCAGCGCGTCATTGGTCAGCAGGATGATGTCCTGCAGATCGATCTTTCCTGCGCGCTGGAGCAGTTCGCGGTACATCGCCACCATTTCGACGTGGGAGGGCTCCATCGTCGCCGTCGCCTTGGTTGCCTTTGCGACTTCGATAATGCGCATGGCTTCATCGAGCTGCATGCCAGTAACATTGGCTGCGTTCATGGCGCGTATCACATAGCCGCGCCGGTCGCCCTCATCGATAATCTTCCATGGCGTTGAGAAGGGCGACTTCATGTCCTTCAGGATCGCGCTGCCGAATTCGGATTGGCGGCGTGTTGGAAACGCCATGAGCAGGTCTATGGAGTGGAAGGTGCCTACCAACAGGCGCGACTGGCAACCGGCGCCAGCTTCCTTGACGATGCGCTCGCGCAGCTCCATTGCGGCATCGCGCGTGAAGGTGGCTGCAGCGACCCTTGCGCCTTCACGTAAAAAAAGCGCCGCTTTCGCGGCGACGGTCTTGGTCTTGCCTGAACCGGGGCAGGCGATGACCAGTGTGTGGCGCCGGGACAGCGCGGCAGCGCGCTGCTCCGGGTTCAGGCCGGCTAGTGGATCTGAGTCGATCAAGCGGCCTCCGCTTGGGCTCCTTCCGACACCAGTGCAGCAGCACTTCCAGCCGGCGCCGCGCTCTTGACGGCCGTGCCCTTGCGGTACATGCCGTTGATGGAGCTGCGGATAAAGTTGAACAGTTTCTGGAACTGGCGCTTACAGCGCAGCTCGATGTCCTGCACGTAGGTGTCTTCGATGTGGCCGTTCCAGTACATCGCCTGCACCTTTTGCAGCAGCGCGTCGTAGCGCATGAACAGGCCGACAGCTTTCAAGCCGGAGCGGGTACGGATCTGCACTTCATGCTCGGCGGCTGCGCCGATGTAGTCGGGCTTGACGAAGCCGGTGGCCGTCGAGGCGACCTCGTACTGAATCTTGATCGCTTCTTCTTCCGACACCAGTTCCTGGCTGATGCTTTCGAGCATGTCTTCGATCTTTTCGACGATCTTCGCCGCAGCCGCTTCGCCGACGAAGATTTCGCCGCGCCGGCCGATCACATAGATGCCGTTCTCGATACTGGAGAAATAGCGCTGGAATGAGCTGCCGATCACGCGCTCGTTGAGGACCACTGTTTTCAGCACCGATGCGACGCCGCTGTGGCGCCGCTCGAGGTCGCGCTTGCCGCGCTGGCGCTGTTTCTGGGCGCGGGCCCGGAAGGCTTCGACCTGTTCTGCGGAAGGAACGTCCGCGTCCACGGCGGCGACGACACCATCTTCGCTGCTGGCAAAGCCTTGCTGTACCTCGCGCACTTCGGCCAATGCCGCTTCAGCATCGGTCTTGGTAAATTGGGAAACACTGGCGTTCACGGTGGCTCCGTCGATTGAGTGAAAGAGCCCTTATGCTGCCGTCGACGCTCGCTGGTACTGCTATAAAAGCGTGGCGTTTTCTGAGCCGATTTCTGCCACCCGTTCACCCAACCACGCATTTCCCTACGGCATACACTTGCTTCGCGTTAATCGGATGACAAATCCCTGCACTTTTAACGCACGATTCTGTTACATGGAAAAACTCGGATACTTAATATTGAGCCTCAGAGAAATCTTCGAGGCATTCCGATGGGCGACACGGCGATTTTTGACAGACAGACGGTAAGAGGCGTCGTTGTTGGGGCGTTGTCTGCCTGCGCGGTACTGGGATGTGCGGCACTGAACCAGGTGCGCGTCGAAAACCGCCAATTGCATGCTGAGCTTATGCAGCTTCGCAAACAGGTGGAATCGTCGAAGGAGAAGTCGGCGGTTCAGCAGGCGCCGAAACCAGCGATCGCCGCGGCTTCGCCGGTAGCAACGGCATCTGCCGTCGCACCAAGCGTGCCGCTGGCGGTGCATCCTGCAGAGGCCGCGCCAGATTTAGCCGCCGCTGTGCAGCCGGGTCTGGCGCCAGAACTGAAGTTCGCGCTGGACATGCTGCGCCCGCCCGACAATGTCCGGCCGCCTTTACCACTAGCGATACCACCGAAGATGAAGGGGAAGTCCTTGCCGGCAAGGCCGCAAGCGAAGGAGCCATTCAGCGCTGCGCCGGCAGTTGTGGACACGAAATCGTCGCCGGTCGAAGCCATGCCGCAACTCGACTCCGGCCCCGACACGCAGGCCACCGCGCCGTGGCAGGGAAGCCTAAGCCTTTTGGAGCAATGATGCTGCGCCGCGTATTGCTGCGACCGACACCGCTGTGGTTCTCGTGCTTCCGCATGGTCGCGGTGCTCGGCGCCTGCGCGTACATGGCTTACTCGGGCAATTTCAGGCCGGTCGGCCAGGAAATCGCCAAGGCGGTCTCAACGGCGAATGCCGTAATGGACGACATCAGGAAGATGGAAGCGACGCAGGCCACTGCGTCCTGCTCTAAAACAGATTTATCCGACGGAAGTTCAGTAACTCACCACCCTGGAGAGAAGAAATGACCTTTTCGGCAACCGAAGCACGCGAACACATCGCCTCATCCGCTGACTGCATGACGGACAGCCTTGCCAACCTCAAGCGCGTTACCCGCAAGTTTCCAGACACGACACCTCAGTTCGCTGGCGTCGTACAGGATATCCTGCGCGTGCGCGAGCAGTTGAAGCAACTCGAGGCGAAATTCAAGCCCGACAACATTACTGTGGCGGAGACGAATACGAACTCTCCAACATACGACCTCGGCGCGACGTGCCAATAATTTGCCTGATCGGCCGGCACGGCAGCGGCAAATCCACTATCGGGCGCGAGATGCGCGCCCACGGTTTTCGACACATCAGTGTCGGCGTGCTGCGAAGGCTCGCGCAGAACGGCACATTTCCCAGCGATGTGCCGTTTTCTCTGATGATGATGCTCAAGCGGGTACGCGCCGGACAGCCTTTGCCCGATGACGTCGCGGCAAAGGTGCTCGGTTATGCGCACGAGACCAAGCATTGCGTCATCGACGGCTTTCCCGCCTGCACACGCCATATCGACATGCTGCCGCCTGACAGCCGGATCGTCTACGTGTGGGCGCCGCGGCCGCAGCTCGATAAGCGGTTGGCCGAACGTGCACAGACCACGGTGCGAGCCTGGACACCGGGCCGACATTCTGAGCGCGACGCCATGCTGTCCGAAGTTGCGCTGCGGGCGCGAAAGACGGGTCGCCTGATATGGGTTGCCAATACCGGCTTGCTGACCGATGTCGATGCGGTAGCGGCATCGCTGGCAAATAAGGTCAGAGACTGACGGGAAAACGGCGGTTGCACGCCAAAAGTGCAGTGGTGTAATGGGGGCGTTCCTTACTCGCCCTCAACACGCCATGAGTTATGACTTTAACGCCGCCGACCAGGTGGCAAACGAATACCCGAACCCGTTCCGTATCGAGAACCGGTTCCTGCTTCTGGCCGACACCATTTACTTCGCCGGCGGCATCTACTCCCTATTCATTGCCCGCGGCTTCATGCAGTCGCATCAGGACGGCTATGCCGCATCGGCCGCCTTTGCCGCGCTAACCATGCTGGGCGCGTCGGTCAAGCTGTCGATCCAGGCGTTCTCGCAGCTCCGGTTTATCTTCGGCCGCAATTTCCCGATCGGCCTGGCCGAGCAGCTCGAGCACAACGAGCAGGGCACCTCCGATAGTGCTACGCATCTTGAACGCCAGATGCGTGAGCGGGCGCTGCACTTCGTTGAGCCGAGAGGTCCGCTGGCCGGTCTACTGTACGCGCTGATGAAGCCATTGATCGGTGCGCCGCCGACGATCCAGTACGCAGCTCAGCGTCATTTCGAGTCGCTCATTGGCATGGTGAGCGTGTTGCTGTCCCTGGCGGTGTCCTATGTGCTGTTTTCCGGCCAACCGCACGAGGGCATCGTTTCATGGGCATACCTGCCGCTGACCGGCCTCACGCTGATCAAGCCTTTCATGCGCGCCGACGAGAACGAGCCGCCGAAAGACTCACGCCTGATCATGATGCGCATGGCCGCCCTTGCTGTCTTCGCAGTCATGGGGCCGGCAATGCTGCCCCGATTCGTACCGGCGCTGGCGATCCCGCCGATGTGGATTGCACCGGTGTGCCTGCTGCTGGGATCGATTGGCGCGTCGGGATTGTTCTTCGCTGCCGTGCTCTCACGCATCGATAGCGCTCCGCAGACCGCCGTGTCCTGCGAGCAGACCACGATCAGCATGCACTGCCAACCGGCCCAACTGTGGGCGGCCATCGACCGCGATTTCCAGACCACGTGGGAGCGCGGTATCCCGAACCGCTCCTACTCCAAAGTGTTGCCGGACGCCGCGGCGTCAAAAGGTTCTTTTAATGGAAGTGTTCTTGAGGAAACATAGCCGACACCGACGCATATTATCGAGCTCGGTAGTGTCCAGGAGGCGCTGCGCACGAAGCAATCGCGGTATCTGGCTTTGCTCGGCATGTGGGCATGCGCGATGGCGGCAGGTGCTGCAATTCTGGCGTGGTACTGGACGCGGAATTTCGCGGCAATGAGCCGGTTTGAAATCTCGCGTTCGCTACTGACGCTGATCGCTCTGCAAACCTCGACGCTTCTGGCCTTCCGGATCGGGCATGTTCTGTGGTCGCGCATGTACTTCAAGTCGCGCCTGATCTGGGTGGAAGTCAGTGGCACCTACCAGTCGTCGGAAATTGATATCGGCAACCAGATCACCGGCAATGCGCGGTCGCGCTCGACGGTGGTGCGAATCGAGGATGCGACGCTGCGGGTGTGGGGCGCGGATATTGTCAGCGTGGCTTTCGGTAAGGATTCCGAGCGCTTCGTGATGGCGATGGCGCCGGTGGATGGCGTGGTGCGGGCGATGGCGGAAAACCTGAAGGGCTTCGCCGGAAGCCAAAGCATGGTCACCGCGCCGACGTCATCGCGTGATTTGGACAAGGTGCGCGCCTTGACCGGGGTAAGCCGGTCCATGGGACGCTACCAGGCAGCTGAAGACATGATGCGGCCGCTGATGCACGCCGCAGCAGTCCACGCCGACGAAGATTCGTTCGGCGTTGCAGCGGAAGACGGCATGGAAGTTGGCTGGATCAAGTTCTACGACGAAGCCAAGCGGTTTGGTTTCATCCGGTGCGCTGACGGCATCGAGAGGCATTTCAGGGGCTCGCAGATCCAGGGGGGCGCAATGCGCTTGAACCGGGATCAGCAAGTCAAGTTCAAGCCGGTGTCCGGCCGCAATGGCCCTGCTGCAGAGGACATCAGCGTGATGACGTAGCAATATCGAGGATGTATGTTGAGACTGGGATCACTGCTGCGGTCGTTTTCAGAAGATCTGACAGAGGACTTGCCGGATGTCCGGCTCGGCACGCGGATGACCTCCGCGTATCTTCTTGCCCTGACGCTGGTTGCCTTTCTTTCCGTGGCCGCGCACCTGGTGCTCGACAGCGTCATCAACGAGCAGCTCAATTCCGCCAATGTCCTGCACGTGGCCGGCCAGCAGTCGATGTACCCCCAGCGCATTACCTACTCGGCCATGGAGTATGTCGAGGGCGGTGATCCGGAAGCACGCGAGCGCCTGGAAGACGCCATCAAGAGTTTCCGAAGGAACCATACGTTCCTGATGACCGGCGGCTTCAACTCTGACACGTTCTTCGAGCTGTCTACGAGTGTGCGCGACGTCTACTACGGCACGAGCCAGGACTTCGACCGCCGAACCCGCCAGTTCATCGCCGCGGCCGAGAAGGTCGCCAGCACCAAGGACCCGGAAGCGTTGCTGTACCTGCGCACCGAGGCGCGCAAGAACATGCTCAATCTTGCCGAGACCGTGGCGCGGGATATCGCAATGGAGGCCAACGCCCGCATCGAGCGCCTGCGCGCCATCCAGAAATGCGTTGTCGTCATCCTGCTGCTGACGCTGGCGCTCGAAGGCGTGTTCATCTTCCGACCTCTGGTGCGACGCATCGTCCTGTACGCCACCCGCCTGTACGAGCATGCCACGCGCGATCCGCTCACGGGCCTGTTGAACCGTCGCGCCTTCTTCGATTTTGCGACCCGGGTGCAGTCGGCTTCGCGCCGCTACAACCATGCCTTCTCCGTGATCATGCTCGACATCGATCATTTCAAGAAAATCAACGACACGTTCGGCCACGACAAGGGCGACGATGCGTTGCGGCTGCTGGCCCGCATCCTGAACGAAAACCTGCGCGAGAGCGATATCGTGGCGCGCATGGGCGGCGAGGAATTCGTCATCGCGCTGCCGAACTCCGACGGGCGCGGCGCCACGATCGTCGCGGAGAGCCTGCGCAAACGCATCGAGGAGACCGCGGAGAAGGATGTTCCGCGCTTCACGATCTCCGTGGGTGTCACGGAAAAAATCGCAGTGCAGGATACCGTTGAGCGCATGCTGAAGCGTGCCGATGACGCGCTCTACCAGGCCAAGCGCGGCGGCAGAAACCGCGTGCAGATGTACGAAGCCGCTCCCGTCCCGCCGCCGACGCCCGTGCCCAGCGAGCCCCCGGCGGTGACCTGAGCGGACGCCTTGATGATGCCTACGGCTTCGACCTCCAGACCCACCTTTATTTCCGATGTGCTTGCGTCGGGTACGCCTTCCCGATTTCCGATGCCTCACCGCTGTGCCGCGGCCCTCACTTTCTGAAGACGGATGATCATGCGAATAGAACGAATCCCCGCTTGTGCGGTTTCCCAGGCCCCTGTTCGGCACGCCAGACGTACCGGCATGCTGTCGGCGCTGGCTTTTGCGCTGTTCGCGTCGGGCGCTTTCGCCGCGACGGTCAATATCTCCGATGTCACCGCGCTGATGAAAAGCGGTAAGCAGACAGAAGCGATGGCTATGCTCGAGGCGGGCCTGAAGGCTGATCCGCACGATCCGCAGCTGCGCTTTGCGCAGGGTGTCATCTATACCGAGCAGAAGCGCTCCCAGGAAGCGATCGCGATCTTCCTGAAGCTCAGCGAGGAGTTCCCGAATCTGCCCGAGCCATACAACAACCTTGCAGTGCTGTACTCACAGGAGGGGCAGTATGAAAAGGCCAGAGCTGCGCTCAACATGGCAATCAAAACGAATTCGTCATACGCCACTGCCTATGAAAACCTGGGCGACGTCCATGCGCGCATGGCGGCACAAGCTTACGACAAAGCGCTCAACCTTAATTCGGACAGCGCCGTCAAATCGAAGCTGACGATACTGCGCACGCTCGGCATCGCGCCGATGCCGGCCAGGGCGAACAGCGTGGCGGCGGCCGGGACCGGAGTGCCCCACGGCGTCATCGCTGCAGCGAACGGCGCCGCGCAGGCAAACGCAGCCGCAGCCGCAGCGCGCCCCGGAGCGCCGGCCAGCAGCGCCAGCAACGCGCAGGTTGCGGCAGCGATCGCCGCGGCGCGCGGCGCGACCGGCGGACCTGCTGCGCCGGCCCCGGCGCCGGCACCCGCACCCGCGCCCGCAGCAAGCCCGGCTACAGCGTCCCCGCAGGTGGCCTCCGCTGCGCCTGCGAAGGCGGCTGCTGTGGCTCCCGCTGCAGCGCCCGCCATGTCCGAATCCCAGCAGGTGTTGGCTGTAATCGACGACTGGTCGCATGCGTGGGAAGGAAAGGATCTGCTCGCTTACGCCGCTACCTATGAGCCGAACTTCAAGGGCGCGGCGAAGTCCCATTCGGGATGGCTATCCGAACGGCGCAGCCGTATCGTCGGCAAGCGTTCGATTCGCCTGATCGTTGAAAAGCCGTCGGTGACGGTGCAGGGCGATACTGCCAAGGCTGAATTCAGGCAGATCTACGACGGCGACAGTGTCCATTCCGATGGCATGAAGACGCTGACGTTCAAAAAGGTCGGCGGTGCATGGCGCATCATCTCCGAGGTATCGAGCAGCTGATGAATTTCGAAAATGGCCGTACACGCCGCCTTGCGCGGGTGCTGGCATGGTGCCTCTGCGGTCTGATCGTTTCCGCGCCGGCGCAAGCGGCCCGCAAGCACCGGCATCCGAAGAAGCGGCCGCACATGCTGCGCATGGCCATGTCAAAGCCCAAGCCGGTACCGGCATCGCCTGTCGATCCGGAAGTGCTCCTGCTCTACATCTACAAGACACTGCGCATCGGCAGGCTCGCCGACGCCGAGGCACAAGCTAACGCGCTGGTGGCCGCCTATCCCAACTTCGCGCTCGGCCAGATGCTGCGCGGCGACCTGCTGCTGATGCATCATGATCCAGTCAACAGCCTTGCGGGGATGAACTCGACCCTGTCGAACGTCGCCACGGCAGCCGGAACCAAGGATCTGCGCGACGAAGCGGCGAAACGGCTCGCCGCGTTGACCGAGCGGCCGAACCCGGACCTGCTGCCACGATCCATACTGAACCTCGCCAACGATCAGAAATTCGCGCTGCTGGTCGACGCCAGCCGTTCGCGGATGTACCTGTACAAGAACACCGATAGCCGGCTCGAACTGGTGAAGGATTTCTACATCAGCCAGGGCAAGCTCGGTGTGAAGAAGGAGCGTGAGGGCGACAAGAAGACGCCGCTAGGCGTCTATCACGTAGTCACCCGCATCGAACCCAAGAACCTGTCCGATTTCTACGGCTCCGGCGCGCTGCCGATCAGCTACCCGAACGATTGGGACAGGCTGCAGGGCCGCACCGGGCACGGGATATGGTTGCATGGCACGCCATCGGACACGTTCAGCCGCGCGCCGCGATCTTCGGACGGTTGCGTGGTGATGACGAACCGGGACATGTCGCAGCTGGTGGATACGGTCGACGTGAACAATACGCCGGTGATCATCAGCGACCGCGAGGAATTCATCACCAAGGAAAAGTGGGCGGCCGAACGCACCCGGGCGCTCATGCTGGTGGAGCAGTGGCGGCAGGATGCAGAGATTATGCCGCTACAACGCCTGCGCAGCCGCTATGCCAAGGCGTTCAAGTCTGCCGATGGCGAGAGTGCCGACGATTGGCTGAAGAAGACGCAGGCCACGCTCAGCGGGCCGGGAAAAGTCCAGATCGGTGTGTCCGAATTGGAGGCGTTCGACTATCCCGGCCAGAGCAACCTGGTCGCAATATCGTTCCTTCAGACGCTCACGTCTGGGAAGACGAAGCAAACCGTTCGCCGGCGCCAGTACTGGACCGTTGAGGACAACCAGTGGCGCATTGTGTCGGAATCGATCATCGAACGTCCGCGCACCTGAAGCGGCGCAGCTATGGCTACCGTAGTCCTGTCGCAGCAAGAAATATGACCGAACCATCCACGAGCCGCCTGCAATAGTGGCCAGCCTCGCTCAGATGAGCAATAAATGCAGTGACAGCTTCGCCCGCCCGGCGCTGATCGGAGATGGGTCCGAAAAGCGCGTCGAGCCATTCCATGACCTGCTCCATGGACTGCATCTGTGCCTTGTCCAGCCGGTAGTAGCGCCGGAAGAATCCCGCTTGCCAAAGATAAGCGGGGACTGGAATTGCACTGTTCGCCCTGTGGGGAAAATTCAAAAGTGCAGGCCAGTCGCCGTCAATCGCGAGCCATTTGCGCAGTCGTCGTTCCTTGCCTTCAACGGACAAGCGCCGGAAATCGTCCCGCCGCATTTCCTCGGCGTGTTGCTTGGCCTTATTTTCCCCCGCCTGTGCAGCAAGCTTCTCACGCAATATGCGCTCGGCTTCCGCATACCGGGCCTTATCGTTGGCTTCGCGTTCAAGGTGCGCTTCTACGATCGCATCCATTTCGGCCTGCATCTGCGCGCGGATCTCCTCAAGCTTGGGGAAGTGAAGCCATGTCTTGTTTTTCACTTCTTCCAGCACAAGCGCACGGATGACCGCAAGATCGGTATGGCCGCGGGCGCCGCGCATATCCACTTCGATGGCCATCAGCTCCATGGCCCGTAGCTTCTCCCGCTTTTTCGAGTCGGCCTTGTGCGTAACGCGAATCTCAATGGCGATCGCGCTGCCCGGCAGGTCATGGCCTTCAGCGAAATGGGCGACGACATCAGGCCGCACCGCGTCCATTCCCACTTCGGCGTGGCATTCGGTGAATGCAAGGCGGGTATTGGCTTCGACGAGCACTTTTCTGCGCCGGCGCGGCTTGTGGTTGTAGGTGACGATGGCCTCGGCCGCAACGCCAGGCAGAACAATGTAGCGCTCATCGAGCAGCGCCTGCTTGGCAGCTTGGTGAAGGGCGGTCTCGACGCAACTGTCGGTGGGCGCGTACCGGTAGTGGGCGAAGTGCGGTTGCTTACTGCCGCGGCGTACAACCAGCGCGTCTCCGCAGCCGGGGCATACACAATGTCGATCCAGGCCCGACGGCAGATCGCCCGGTTCGACTAATCGTCCGTCTTTTCTACCGAATGGAACCTTGAAAGTGCTCGACATCGCGCAGGTGCGCTCGACGCGTAGTGCGCCGCCGTTGAGACCGGTTGAGTCGATGGACAGCGAATCACGCGGGAGAAACGCATAATGTTTCTGAACGACAATTATATCGAACGTCGGGCACCGTCTGCTGGGGATCACTGTTCGGTAAGCGCGCCGTCGGGGATAGAGCGGGTCAGACGTAAGCGTCTTCGCCTTTCGAGCCGAGCTGGATCTGCTTTTCGTCCGCCAAGCGTCGCACGATCTGCAGGATTTCCTTCTGCTTTTCCTCGACTTCGGATAGACGGACCGGGCCTTTGGCTTCGAGGTCTTCGCGCATCATCTGCGCCGCGCGCTGCGACATGTTCTTGAAAATCTTCTCGCGCATCTGGTCCGACGTTCCCTTCAGCGCAATGATCAGGGATTCGGACTGCACTTCCTTCAGGATGGTCTGGATGCCGCGGTCATCGATATCGAAGATGTTCTCGAACACGAACATCTCATCGAGGATCTCCTGCGCCATCGTTTCATCGTAAGCGCGCAGATGGGATACGACAGCCATTTCCGTGTCCCCGGTGAAAAAGTTCATAATCTCGGCCGCGGTCCGTATGCCGCCCATGGGCTTCTTGTTGACGCTCTCGTTGCCGGACAAGAGGCGAGTAAGCACCTCGTTCAGTTCGCGCAGCGCGGCCGGCTGTACGCCGTCCAGCGTGGCAATGCGCAGCATCACATCGTGGCGCAAGCGCTCGACGAAGCAGTTCAACACCTCGCATGCATGCACGCGTTCCAGGTGCACCAGGATGGTTGCGATGATCTGCGGATGCTCGTTGTAGATCAGGTCGGCCACCGACTGCGAGTCCATCCATTTCAGCTGCTCGATGCCGGAGGCATCACGCTGGCCGATGATGCGGTTCAGCAGCGTCGACGCCTTGTCGTCGCCCAGAGCGGCCGTCATGACGCTGCGGATGTATTCGTCGTTGTCGATGCCGAATGACGTGGTTTCGCCGGATTTCCGGTTAAATTCATGCAGGACGGTATTGAGTTCGGTAGATTGCAGCGGTTTCATGGTGGACATCGTGCCGCCGAGCTTCTGAACTTCCCTCGGTCCCAGGTGCTTGAGCACTTCGGCCGCCTGTTCCTCTCCCAAGGCGAGCATCAGTACCGCGGCCTTGTACGTGCCGGACTCACTCATCGCGCTGCCCTGCCAGCGGCTTGCATACCCACCTGAGTACGCTGGCCATGCTCGGTTTCATATCCCGCCCTTCGGAAGTTTTACCAAAGGCGATTATGGCGAGCCGACATACACGCGCGACGCCGAAACCACCGAAGAATTCGCGCTGATTGTTTCCATCTCGAAAGCATCGATGTGGGTTTTCGTGCGGACAAAAAAAATGCCCCCCTGCGATCGGCAGGAGGGCAGGGATGCATAGCATCGGTGAAACGGGAGGTTATGCCGGTAAAGCGACGGCGCCAGATTGTGGCGTCGGCACCGGACGGGCGGTTACTGGTAGGGCCGGTACGACCTTGATAACCAGGCTGCCGGGAAAATTGCTGTAGCAGTAGGTCGCTCCGTCGACGATCACGCTGCTGAAATGTCGGCTTGTGATGCGCGCGGGGTAGTAGAAGATGACCGTTGCTTCCTTCGGACAGCCAATCGCAGCGCGTATTCTCGCGACGAGTTCATCTGCCACGGGCGGGCGTTCGTGCCACCACGCCAGCGGAGAGATGCCCAGCGTTGCGGCTTCCCGTTCGAGGAGCCGGTCGAGGAGTTGCTTGTTTTCGAATTGGCGCTGTGTGAGGCGCAGCGTCACAGGGATAACTGGAGGCTCCTCGCAGTCTTCGGGAGAGTACGGCGTGAGCTCGAAGAAAAAGTCTTGCATGGAATGACCTTTGATGGAAAAAAGGGCACGCCGGCCCCGAAGGACAGAAACGCCCTTCGGGGAGAATGAGTGTGGTGTCAGGCGTCGGGGTCGCTGCCGCCGGCGTTGACCGCATCCTGCTTGTGGACGACGAGACGGCCGAGAACCTTCGTACCTTCGTTTCCGCGAGGCTCTACCTCGATGAAGAGGCTGCCGCACGCGGTTAGCTTCAGACATACCGCGTGGACGCCGACGTTGACCCAGCCGGTTCGCTCGCTGTTGCCGCTTGCGGCCTCGAGCGTGACGATGTCCGAGTCATCCTCCACAAAATTTCCGTTCTGCGACATGTGCTTCTCCTTGATTGCTGAATTGGATGCCGCGGCGTTACGCGCCGGGCCTGAAGATGGCGTATTCGTGCTGATGCGGCTTACCGTGTAAGGCCGCGCCTGTTACCGCGATCACATCCTCGCCATGAAACTTTCGGCGTATGTCCTCGGGTGTGCCGTGGATGACTTCTTTCATCGTGTAGCCAAGCGCTTTCGCCCGTGGCGCTTCGCCGAAACCGTAGATGACCACCGCCTTGTCGGCGGCCGGTTGCGTCGGCGCGGTAGCGGCCATGACCTTCGTGATTTCGCCATACTGCGGATCGCTCGGGTAGAAGCATCGGCCGCCATTGGTGTCCCACAGCTGCGCGAGGTCGTTCTCATCGATAAGGCAGCGGCGACGCGCCACCGGCAGCTCGAAAGTCCAGTCCATGTTGCAGTTGCGTCGCTTCAGGAGGCCATCAGCCTCCAGTGCGAGGAACAGCGTCACGGCCTCGGCCATGCGGATCTGGAATTCGCGTGCGACGCACGCCGGCGTGATGAATCCCTGGTTTAGGTAACCGTGCTCGATGTAGTGCTGTTCGGCGAAACGGATGATTTCGTCCTTGCTGGGCATAGTGTCTTCCTTGTTGGGTAAATGCCGCCAGGCCGCTCGAACGTGGCATGGCGGCGGTTTGCTTGAAGGGGTGGTGAAGCGTTTCAGGTTCTTCGGCGGCGGGTCAGGTCGGCCCGCAGCCATTCCTGAATGCTCCCGCCGGCAGCTGCCAGTCTTCCCAGATGATTGAAGGCGTGTAGACGGTTGAGTTCGCCAGCGCCACGATTTCCGGGTCGCAGTCGTACGGCGTGCCGAGATCGGCCTGCTGGTTGACTGTGAGCTTGCGGTGGATCGTGACGCCGAACTCGCGTTCGTATCCCGCCACTTTGTTGAAGGCGAGGGGAAAGTATTCCCGAACGGTCGCCCATTGGTCCTTGTCGCCGAAGATGCACGTCCTGCAGCTGCACCGGCTCCAGCCAAGCTGGTAAGCCGGATGCGGCCGGATGCGGTAACGGCGCATGATGTCCCACACCATTGCCTCGGGCCAGTCATGTACCGCGCGCAGCACGTCGACGTGGCGCCGCAACTTTGGGCTGTCGCGCTTGTCGGCGCGATGGCGTTCGAACTTGCGATAGGTTGCACGCGAAGCGCTCTCCTCGGCGCGCTCGCCGGTCAGCACCAGCGTGCGGCTATTGCGAAACCGCGGCTCGTTGCAGAGCATGATCTTCGCAACGTCGATCTTCAGCGCAGGCGAGCAATAGCGCTTTTGCAAATCCGACGTCACCTGCGGATACTTGCGCCGCGTTGAAAGCTCGCCGCGCTTGCCCCCGCGTACCTTCACCGTACCGGCTTCGCTGTCGAAGGCCACCGGCGCGGTCAGCGAATTCTCGCGCAGCATTTCGCGCTCGAATCCGCCCATGCGGTACGACTTGAAGAACTTCAGGCCAAAGTGACGGGCAAACGCCTCGACGTACGAGTTCGTCACCGGCCAGTCCATGAAGCTGCCTTCGTTCTCACCGTCGATGCTGTGGTGGTGGATCTCGATTTTTTCCGTCGGCACGCCATGGTCCAGCAGGTAGAGCACGAGAGCCAAGGAATCCTTGCCGCCGCTGACGGCCACGTAGTAGTGGTCGTAGCTGTGCAGGTCGATTGTCTGTTCCTCGCGGGCAGCTTCCGTAAGGAGCGCCCCGAGGTCGACGACCGCGTTCATTCCGCAACTCCGTTGTGCTGCTGGCATATCCCGGCGTGCCGGGTAAGGAAGCACTTTGCGGCATGGACGCTCTTGGCATCACGCAGGCTAAATCGTGAACTGCCCGGTGCGTAATACTGCACGCGGATACGTTCGCAGCGGTCCAGGATGCTGATGTGGATAGTGCCGCCGCGGTAGTGAAAGGAATGGAACATGGCATTCTCCTTCCACTGGTTCAGGACATTTGCGTTTCGTTATGCACCGCACACAACGGCACTTGCACCGGACCGCACTGCATCTGGCCTTCGATTTCGACTTCAGCCAGGAACGTGGTGCGGGACAGAACCTTGCAGCGGGTTCCCTTGGGAACCGACACGGCATTGCCGAGCAGTTCGACTTCGGTGCACACGATGCAGCCGCAGGTGATTTGCGGATGCCGCATGACGGCGTCGACCGGCTTGTTATGCTGGTTGATGCCAAAGCGGGGGTGAAGGGTTTGCATGATCGACCTCTCAAAATCAGAGGCCGGAACGCTCCCCGGTCGGGAAGAGTCCCGGCCGGGTTGGGTAGGTGCGTCGTAGACGCGCTTGAAAGTCGTGTTGGGAAAGGAGTCGCCTTTCGCAACAGGATGAGAGTCGATCTGCCGCGTAGCGGCCTGGTAACTATACTGCGGTTCGCCGCGCAGGAAAAGAAAAAGGACGCGGCATAGCCGCGCCCTGTAAGGAGCAGGAGGGCGATACTGCCGCCCTCCTATAAGTCGATCAAGCCTCCGCGACTTCTTCCACAGGAGTGGATTCGTCCGCGGGCGACTCGCCCAAACTCTCTGCGCCAACTGCATTTTCCATCAGGCCGAGTGCATCATCGATCTCGGCCTGGCGTTTCAGCAGCGTTTGCAGCTTTTCTTCGTGCTCCCACGGCTTATCCAGCTCTTCACGGTAAATGACCAGCTGGGCCCGCGCGTTTTCGATCATCTTGTGCTTGCGGGCGATATGCTCCGGGATGTTTTCCACCGCATGACGCAGCTTCATCTCGACGCCGCTTCCGGTAGTGAACGGAGTCAGTTCGAACGATGCCGCGCCCCGCAGGTAAACATTCACCTTCGCTTCCAGCTTATCGCCCCAGTCTTCCTTGCGCACGACGACAGGTATGCCACGGTACTGCCCGACAATCGAGTCGCACTTACGCGGCAGGTTGAGGAAGGTGTCATACATCGCGAGCCCCCCGACCTTCGGATCGGAATACGAGATGCCGTTGACGACGAATGCTGCGGTTGTCTGTTCGACGGTTGCAATGTCCTTCTCGGCGCGGCTGATGAAATCCAGACCGCGCTCAATATCGGCTTCGGAACGGCGAATGTCCGAACGCAGTTCGTAGACCCGGTCCTTGAACGAGCGACGCAGCAGTGACAGCTTCGCCACTTCGTTGTCCACGCCCGCCTTTTCGATAACGATCGGATTTCCCGACGCAAGCGCCTTGACTTCCGCATACGACAGCGCCGCCACGTCCACATCTTCGACGACGCGCAGATCGGTCTTCCCCTCCATCACTTGCGCAATGAAAGAGGCTTTCGTCTCCAGCGTCTGCCATATGTACGCATCGAACGACCCTTCGGTGACATACCGGAAGATCCAGATGTACTCGTTTTTATTTCCCTGGCGCAGAATGCGGCCGTCGCGCTGCTCGACATCGGCAGGACGCCACGGCGCATCCAGATGGTGCTCTGCAATTAGCAAATCCTGAATATTCGTGCCGACCCCCATCTTCTGTGTGCTGCCCAGAAGAACGCGTATCTTGCCAGAACGGACTTGCCGGAACAGCGCTGCCTTCTGCAGATCGGTGTTGTAGTCATGGATGAATGCGATCTGTTCGAGCGGAATGCCTCGATACACCAGGTCTTCGCGCAACTGGTTGTAGCAGGAGAACTTTACGTCGGACGGCGTCGACAGGTCGCAGAAAGCGATCTGCGTTGCACGCGTTTCGTGGGTAGATTCCCAGATGCGGAAAATGTTATCCACGCAGGCGTCGATCTTGGTTGGCACATCGAGCGTGTCGAAGCAGCCCACCAGTCGCAAATCCAATGCCGCCTTCCGGCCATCATTGGTGACGCACAGCATATTGTCCTCATGCGGCTCGACCTCACGATTACGGATCTTCTCCGCGCGCGCTACCAAGCCTGCGACGTAATCCTTCAGCTGCGCCGAAGGTTTCAAACTGACGATTGTGTGCTTACCTCCGTTGAGTTTAGGTTCCGGCAGCGCGAGCATCCGCTTGGTGCGAATTTCTGCCACCTCTTTAAAAATCCGCATCAGGTCAGGCACGTTGACGTATTTGGCGAACCGGGTATGCATCCGGTAGCCGCTGCCGTCAGGTGCGACTTCAATCGACGTGACCTCCCTTGCGAAATTGTTGGCCCACGCATCGAACGTGCCGACCTTCATGGCATGCAGGGTGTCTTCCTGCACATAGCGCTGCATCGTGTACATCTCGCCGATAGCGTTGGCGATCGGGGTGGCAGTCGCCATCACGATACCGTGCCCATCGTTGCCGCGCGATTCCTGCACGATCTTGGTCTTCAGGTACATGTCGAAAGCGCGCATGGAGGCCGCCTGCGAAATTCCCGAGACGCGGGCCCGCTTCGTTGCGAAGTACAGATTCTTGAACAAGTGGGCTTCGTCGACCATGAGAAGGTCAATACCGAGGTCCTCGAATGCAAGATGGTTATCCTTTGCCGAGCGGTTAAGCAGCGACTCCAGACGCTTTTCAATACGCTTCTTCTGGCTTTCCAACTGCTTCACCAGGCGCGTGTCGTCGACTTCGAGAATTGCATCGTCGATTTCACGCAGGTTCTGCGCAATGAAGCCCTTGACCCGTTCCTCGCCCAACGGCAGCTTTTCGAACGAGCTGTGGGTGATGACAATGGCGTCCCAGTTGCCCGTTGCGATTCGCGCCAGCATCAGGCGCCGGCGGTCCTTGACCAGATCCTCTTTCGAGGCGGCCAAGAGCGTCGCGCCCGGATATGCCCTCATGAACTCTGCGCTGAATTGCTCGAGCATGTGGTTGGGCACGGCCAGCACCGGTTTCGCGGCGAGGCCGAGACGCTTTGCTTCCATGGCGGCGACGATCTGGATTAAGGTCTTACCGCCACCGACTGCCAGCGCCAGCAGCGTGTTGCCGCTGGTGAGAATGCGCCATACCGAATCTTTCTGTGCGTCGCGCAATTCGATTGCCGCAGACAGGCCCGGGATCACCAGGTGGCTGCCGTCGTACTTGCGGTTGACCACCGAGTTGTATAGCTCGTTGTACAGATTGGTCAGGTAGTTGGCGCGGTCCGCGTCCTCCCAGAGCCACTTCTTGAAGCGCTCCGTTACCGCCTCGGCCTTTTCGCGCACGCCGGCGGTCGCAACGTTGTTCACGATGCGCTTTTCTTTTCCGTCCTCCACGACGAGATCGATGATGGTCAAATCCTGCGCATTGAGCATGCGCTCCATCAGTTCATAAAAATTGAGTTCGTCCGTGCCGTACAGCTTCGTTGCCGCTGCATCGTCATAGACCCGGCTGACATCCACGGTCCAGGTTGCTGAAACTGCCGCATAGCTGACCGACCTACGCTTGCCAGTCACCGACTCGATGAAATCCTCGATGATCGATGGTGCAAGCCAGGAGGCGCCGACCTGAATTTCGATCTGGTCCGGTTGCAGATCCACCGGCAGAACGGTCTCCAGCGCCTTCACGTTGCGCTCATACGCGCCGTTGGCTTCCGCCTGCATGCGCGCTTGTGCCAGCTTCACCCGAACGTTGCCGCTCAGGTATTCGTCCTTGCAGACGAGCTGCTGCTTCGCCGGATCGAGATAGGCCAGATCCGCCTCGAATAGCTGTGCCTGTACCTCTTCTTCCGTGATACCCATGGCCGTGGCCATGAACGAAAGATTCAGTTCAGCATGCTGGTTCAGAGACAGCGCCACCGCATGCCCGACCGTATCCGCCGAGGTGCCGATTTCCCGATGGGACACCGTGCATTTCTCGAAGATATCGGCCTTGCGCACCGGCTTGTCGGCGTCCTCATCGTCGAAATATTCGAGCGAGAGGATCAGCGGGAACGACGGATCGTCCCTGAACACCAGGCGGTTAGCCCGGTCGCTGAGATAGCCGTGCTGGCGCACGAAGTTGTCGTACAGGTGGTTCAGCTGGCGACGCAGCATGGACGAATCCGCTTTCATGCGGTCTGCACGGAGCAGCTCGCGCACGGTGTCGCGAATCGCAATCATGCCGGTGATGCGCTGTGTGACTTTCGCACCAAGGCCAATCTTGGGTTCCGCCATCGAACTGCTGACGGTGACCTTGATCTCGCCCTGGTCGATCACGAACGAGCCGATCGGCAGCGACGTGGTCTCTTCCAGCGTGTTACTGCTGGCGTTGCGATAAACCGAACGCTTGCGCGTGTCGGGCTTGTAAATGCCGGCAGGGATGGCGTCAAGCCAGATGCGGGCATGCTCTGAAAAACTCCTTTCGGTTGGCTTGACGGCGAGGGAAGTGCCGCCGAACCGGTTGCTGGTTGAAGTGATGCGGCCTGCGACATGATTCGGCCGCTGCTGGAAGTAGTAGTTGTACGACTGGGTGGCCCGCGAGTCATAACTGATCTCGGTCCAGTCCGTTTCCGGCTGTTGCTCGCCGACGTTCAGCTTGCGCAGCAGGATGATGTCGGCAACGACCTCCGTGTTCGCCATGGCGTGGAATGCGCCGGAGGCGAGACGGAATGCACCTACCATCTCTGCCTTGTCCGCGATGTACTTGCGCACGTTCGCGGTTCGCTTGTCGAGCGTGCCGTGAGTGGTGATAAAGGCGATCAGGCCGCCTGCACGCACCAGGGTCAGCGCCTTGGCGAAGAAGTAGTCATGGATCATGAACTTCAGGCGGTCCAGGTCCTTGTCGTAGACCCGGTAGTCACCGAAAGGCACATTCGACACTACCAAGTCGAAGCTGCCGGGGACGAAGGCTGATTTCTCGATGCCGTCAACCAGGCACATCGCTTCCGGATAGAGCGCCTTGGCGATGCCGGCGGCAACGCTGTTGGGCTCGACCATGGCGACTTCGCTCTTCTTGCGCATCTCCAGCGGCATGCGGCCGATGAAGTTGCCGGTGCCGACCGCAGGCTCGAGGATCTTGCCGCCTTCGAAACCCATCTTGGCGATGGACTTCCACACGAAGTCGATGACCTCGGTCGGCGTGAAGTGCGCGTTAAGCGTGCTGGCGCGCGCCTCGCTCCATTCCTTGTCGGTCAGGAGCGCCTTCAGGGAGTCGCGTTGCTTGGGCATCTTGCATTCGTCACCTTCGACGAAGACATGGGGAATGCCGCCAAAGCCGGTGTAGCGGACCAGAACATCCATTTCCGTTTCGGTCGGGGTGCGCTTTTCTTCCTTCAGGGACTTCAGCAGGGTAATGGCGCGGATGTTGTGCTCAGCCTTAGCTTCGTTGGAGCCGAGGTTGTCGAGCTGGTTGTGAAGCTGGAAGTAGTTGCGCACGATCTCGGGCGCGGGTTTGGGCGGGGCGATGACGGTCTGCACCGCTTCGACTGCAGGCTTTTTGGGAAACGGGATAACCGGCGCCACAGGGGCGTCGTCATCGAACAGAAAGCTCAGTTGGGCTTGGACGAGTTCGCCGAATGGGTTTTGCACTGCTGCTCGCATGGGATTTCCTTTCGAGAATCCGTCGGGCGCGCAGCTACCCCGAAGGGATAGAAGCGGTCCCTTCGGAAATTGCTGGTTGGAGTCGAATGGCAATGGCTCTCGCGTGTAGCGGGAGGCATTTGTCGAACATGCACCGTAGGTGCGTGATGAAACCGTTCGGAACAGCAAGCGGCTATTCGAAAGGGCGAGCGGATGTCGGAAGTAGCGGCGGCTGAGAGCGAGCGCCGGCCGGGACGTGCGAAGGAGTATTGATTGCTGGCGAATCCCGGCTCAGGCGCGCAGGACTGCAGATGATTGCGGTTGGATCTGCCGCGTGGCGGCACTGGTCAATATAGCAGCAAACCTTTCCCCGAGGAAGCATTTGCCTATCACTAATGCTGTGCTTTCGCCGCAATCGGCTGGTATGGACCGGGCTACGATGCGTCCATGCCGCTATCTGCGCGGAATGGAGTTCAGAGGCAGG
This sequence comes from Noviherbaspirillum pedocola, assembly GCF_016632335.1. Classification (GTDB taxonomy): domain Bacteria; phylum Pseudomonadota; class Gammaproteobacteria; order Burkholderiales; family Burkholderiaceae_D; genus Noviherbaspirillum_A; species Noviherbaspirillum_A pedocola. The sequence goes on along the minus strand of NZ_JAEPBG010000006.1, from coordinate 161,882 downwards.
GGACGAGAATGTTGAATCCGAAGGTGGTAGCAGACATGGTCAGGGAGATCGACATAGCCGACCCGATCGATTGGGGAATGCTCGATGTCGATGAAGAGCAGGCCATGGCGCTCATCACATCATCAGTGCTGGAACATTACGAGAGGGGTATCCTCCCCATTGAGCCGAAGCAGCGCGACTACGTCATTGTTTCCACGCTCACAAAGGTGGTGCTCAAGAACTTTGTGCTGAACCTGAAGCTCCTGCAGGCCGCAGCGCGAGGAACACGCAATGTTTGAGCCTCGCCCTTCCGCAGAGGAAGGGTGCCTAGCTCGACATGCGCGAATACGCACATAATTGTCCTTATTTTTTAGGCACAGATTTTCCTTCTGCCGTTTTGGTTGCAGCGGTTTTCTTTGCTGCCGTTTTTTTTGCAGCCGCCTCATTAGTGCTGGGCTTTTTGGCAGCGGCTGCCTTGGAAGCCACTTTTTTCGCAGCCGTTTTTTTGACTGCCGGCGCTTTGTGCTTTTTGGATTTCGGTGCAGGCGTCCCTTTTTTTATCGCGACTTCGAATATCGTCTTTCTATCAATGGATTCTGCATACATTTCTCTTGTCTGATCGCCATGCTTGCATCGCACAGTGTCAGCCATAAAATCTGGAAATTCATGTATCGCGTTACCCGAAAGATCCTCTGGTACATACACATTTCTTGGGGTGATAATCAATGGAAAAGATTCGCTTGTAATCTTCCGCATATCATCGAACTGCCCCTTCAAATCTTTAAGATCTGATAGAGGGGTCTTCCCCGACACATCCTTTTTGGCTTGAAGCCAAATTGTTTTGATAGAGGCAGCGCCATATTCATCGGTTACATGAAGCAAAATTGCTATGTCTGTTCCCGTGGGCTTTTCTTTTGCGACTGATGAGAATTCAACGTTGCCATACCTGATGGTCCACCCCCCCGATTTAATTTCGCCGCTACGATTGAAAATCGTACCGCAGAGCTTTCCTTCACTCGAGGTAACCACCTGATTCTTGGCATTATCACATGACTCAGCGAAAATCTTTTTAACCGCGTCAGCCACTTCGGGTGGTAGAGATGTCCATAAGTTGGGCGTAATTTTTGTGGGGTCTATTCCGACATGCTTGAGTACCGCGTCAGTGAGTACCTTATTTTCCAATGTGGTTTTTAATTTCTTTTTTACCTCAATATGTCCTTTCGCGTTCCTAATCAAATACGCGATACCCTCTTTAAAATTCTTTCCAAATTCTTTTATTCCGTTCCAAGTCCAATCTTCCGGTTTACTCGAAACCGTTGTGATTAAGATTTTGCCACTATTATCTTTCTGAATTATCGTTCGAACTTCCTTGCTTGGATCTTCGTGTTCCGGTTGCATCATCATTTTTAAGTATTTCTAAAGTAGAACCCTGTCCCGAGGGCTTTGGGAAGACGAGGCGAGAATAGATTGGAGACCTGCGCATGATCAAAATGCCCCTGATAGCGTCTATTTCTCGGACGTAATTTCGTGGGGATTGTGCACGATTTTCGAGTAATCCTACAAGCCAGTTGAAGGCTCAAATAAAAAAAGCCGAAGCCCTTACGGACTTCGGCATATCTTCAAGCAGCCAGCGCCATTTCTTCTGGTGCTGGGACTGCATCTTCATTTGTGACAGCGGCTTCAGTCGGCCCGGCGCCTTCCGGGGCTGTACCTACTTCAGCCACCTTCAGCACCTTCCTGCGCACACGCTGCTTCGGCACGGGCGCTTTGTATCCCAAGCGTTCCCAGACCGCCGTATCCATCCGGATCGGTGCGGTCATGCCAGTTTTCAGGTTGATGAACTGGCCCGAGTAGTTAAGGCCGCCTTCACGGAATAGCGTCCACAGCAGGTTGAAGGCTGCGGTCGCCATGGCCATGTTCACGACCAGGCTTTGCTTTTCGAGAGCTTCTGCGACCGAGCAGCTCGGTGCGTCGTCGGTTGCGTCCAGATCGGGATTTACCGCCTCGGGAAACAGGTCCGCCACTGACGGCAGACGATCGCAGCGTTTCATCGTGCTGGGCCCGCCGATTTCCCCGATGACGACTTGGCCGGAGTTCTGACCATTGCCGCAGTCGAGGTAATAGACATGCGCGTTGGCCACGCATCCCAGGATTGCCGCGCGCGCCTTCCGCGTGTCCACACAGCCGATGATGATGTCGGTGCGGATGCGGTCGGACTTGTTGATGCGTTGGGGATAGGCTTCCCATTGCGTTCCCCAGCACATATTGAGCCGGTTCACGAGCACGGTAGCCTTGTATTGGCCGACGTCGCTCGGGAAGAACCCTTGGCGGCCGATGTTGGCTTCGGAAACGGTGTCACCGTCATAGACGCAGACATCCAGACCACCGGGATGCCCAAGCGCGATCAACGCATGGTGCAGTTGCATGAGACGCGGCAGCAGGGCAGAGCCTGTTCCGCCGGCGCCGACCACGGTCACGTTGACACTACGCCGAAGCAAGTTTGGATCGATTTTGTGAATGACTTTCATGATTTCTCCTCAAGTTGGGTTGTTTCGAAAATGCCCTTGATGCACAGGCGCATGGCTACGCTTTGCTCTTGCCGGTCGCAGTTGCCCACGACATAGGCCAGCTTCACGCTCCATGCGTCGTCCGCATCGTCTGTTTTGGAAAAGCAGGCGCCGAAACGCGCGTGCGAATGGCAGTCAATGATCAGATGGTCACCGGCTTCCATTGGCGGAGGCTGGTAGCGCAGATGCGCACCACTGGATTCAAGGGTGATTACGGGAGACAGGCGGTAGCCGGTTTTTTCATTCCAGATGATGCAGCCGCCGATTTCCCGGTGTGACTGCGCACGCGCCATGTCGTTGAACTGCCGCAGCAGATGCTTCGGTATTCCTTCGATCTTCCATTCCGTCGTCGACTGCTGCTCCCCGTAGGGAAGCGGCGTGGCGATGGACGAGGAAACGCGACGGATAAACCGGGCCCAGACGCGGTTCACCTCAAGGAACACGCCGTTGGATGCGATCAACAAGCGCTCGCCGAAAGTCTCGGCCGCTTGAAGCTTTCCATAGCGCGGCACCATCATGGAGGGCATCGACGCCTGCATTGCCACGTCTCGCTTATCCACGTGCGCCTCCTCGTGCCGCAACCGCGTCCAGAAGATTTTTGACGGTCTTCTTCTGCGGCACGAGCAGATCGGTTGGAAATTCGTCGTAGGCGCCGTCGAGCATCTCTTTCCAGAACGCGTATTCGCCGCGTTCATGCGCGACCTTGCGCACCGAGCCGTTGACATGGGTGAACTCGGAATCGAAGAACGCCGATTCCCACAGCGGGAGAGTCCCCGGCTGCAGTTTGTCGGGGATGTTCGCCGATCCGATGCAGATGCTGCCGGTGTCGTACACATTGAAATACGGGGCATGAAACAGCTCCGTTTCCAGCGTGGGGCGCTTGTTTTCCGCGAGAGCGAAAACGTACCAGGCGTTGCCTGACACGATGAACGCCAGTGGCGGATGCGGCACGATCGCCGCGCGCTGGCCCAGTTCCTTGCAGCGGAAAAAGACGCGTGATTTGCCAGCAGGCCGCCACCAGAACAGGTGCTTGGGCGAGAACCCTAGCAGGCGCTCGGGCAGCAGGTCGGTACAGACCAGGTATTCCTCGGCCATGGTACCGAGCGCATGAACCAGCGCGTCCTTCGTGATCGGCAAGCCCGGCATGATCTGCACGTTCGGCCGTGCCGCGGTGCCAACATCAGCAACATCATGAACTGTCGCGAGCACCGTGGTGGCTGACTGCGCGTAGTTGGCTTTGGTTTCGTAAAGCAGGATTGCGCGGGTGAGGGTCGCATCAACGGCGCCGTCTTCCAAGTCGAATTGCATGGCAGTCTCCTTCAGTGTGGTTGGGAAATAAGTTTGAGAAGCGCGTCGAAGCGCCGCAGAACGACCAGGGCGATATCGAGCTTGGTGAAGAATGTGTTCAGGGCTTCGCGGTCGGCAGGCAACTCGCGCAGTCCCATCAGGTCAGTGTTGTCGCCGGCTTGGTAAGCCATCTCGATTTCGTCGTCGAGGATCTGCCAGGTGAACTCGTGGTCCTGGAAAACCAGCGTCGAGCCTTGATGAACAGGCCAGCCGCCATGGATATCCGTCATGTCAGGCAGACTTGCTTCGACGGCATCGGCGGCATCGATGCTCTCCCGCAGGCGGGCCGCAGCGTCGATTACCTTGCATGCATAGGCGTTTCCGGTCGCATAGGCGCGAGACAGGATCTCCTCATCGCTTAGCGCATCCTCAGCCATGCTGTTCGTTCGGCGCAGATAATCCATTCCGAATACCCGCCGCGCATTTTCCGGGTAGTAGTCCTTCTCGATCGCGTCTTCAAAACGCTCCTTCAGCGATTCGAGGGCCTGCTCGACGCCCTCGGGCGTTTCGAGCTCGCTTTCGTCGCACTCGTACCAGTTATGGCAAAAGTGGCAGAAGAACTCTTCCGGGGTGCGCACCGGTACCGTTGGCGCTTGGGCGGCGTAAACGGTCTTCCAGATGACGCTGAACAAGCCGGCGTGACACGTTTCAAGCAGTTCCGCGGCTTCATCGATCAGGTAGGGATGCTCTTCACCCGTTTGTCCGATGCACAGCACGGGGCGGGTGTACTCCAGTTTGCAGTCGGCGTCCTGCAGCGTGTCCACAAAAAGGTTCGCTTGTCCGGGCGACCGGATGCCGAACGTTAAATGGAGGCGCTCCAGTCTGCCGATGCGCTTCTCAATCCATGCTGCTAAACCCTGCTTCAGAACGTCGCGGGGCGTTTCGGCGCTGTCGCTGATCGTTTCCGGGTCGATGACGCCCAGTTCAACAAGCGCCTTGGCCATCGGATCGGCGTCCTGAAACGCCGGCTCGATCAAAACGGTACGAACGGGAATGTCGATGTGCAGCGAGGGAAGTTGAAAGCCGAGTTGGCCTGATGGCCGATCGGCGATAGCTGTTTGCATGATGCACTCCTGTGGATGGTTTCCGCGTAGCGGGTACATAAACCAAGGAGCGGGGTGGGCTGTCTCATGCTCGCAAACATGAGACAACCCCCGAAGGGGTTGTGGTAAGTCAGCAAGCGCCTAGAAGCAGGGCGGCAGCATGCTTGATCGGATTTGCAGGGGCCGCTGCCTCTTGATCGGCTTGGCGGCCAGGCGTTGGATGACGCTGGCGATCTGCTTCATTTCGCCGTTGTCGTACACCACCATCGTGACGTTTCTGCCGGCGAAGGTCTTGGCCGGCAACTTGCCGTCCAAAACTGCCATCAGCTTTTCCCTTTCCATTTGCTATCCCTTGGTGCCGACGTTGCGCACGAAGGTATAGGCTTCCTTGTCGCCGACGATTTTCGGGCCGTCGATGACTGCGGTAAGCAGATCGGGATACTGGTTTGCGTAAACTTCCTTGACCTCTTCCGGCGTGAACTCCTGGCCAGGGTCGGGCAGGTCCACGCCGTTGAAAGAAAAGGTGCGGTTGAGTTGCATCACTTCGATTGCCATGATTGTCTCCTTTAGAGCAGAGCGCCGAGATCAAAGCCGGCTTGTTCGTTTGAGGTGGGTTCGGACGATGCGGGCAGCGTGACGGTTGCGGAACCGGATGCCGCGCCATTGGAAGCGTCTGCATCGTCGTCCGAAGATGTATCGTCGTCGCCATGGTCATCATCCGTGGCGTTGGCCGGAAGCGGGACATCGATGTCCGGCTTGCTGCTTGCGCCTTTCACAGACTTAGCGGCCGGGCGCGTTGCCTTCTTGGCCTGGTCCTTCTCTGCTGCCTTGAGGATCGTCGACGTTGCCTCGACCTGTTCCGCGAGCGATTTGCGGCTGGCTCGGAAGCTGGCCACGGCGCCCACGAAGCCGGCATCGAGTTCCTCGGGTGTGGCGATGAGGGGCAGGGTGCGCGACAGGGCGGCTTCGACGCCTTTGCCGGCGGCTGCAGCGGGCGGGCAGACGAAGACTTTCATCTTGTCGCCATCCGCCTTCAGGATCAGTTTGAGCTCGCCGCAGTCGCCGAGCAGTTCTTTGAGTGCTGAAAACATTGTGAAGGTCTCCGATTGGTGCCGCTGTGCGGCGTTGAGAAACATCGGAGCGTCGGGGAACAGCTCGCCTATGCCGGTGGCATGGGTGAACCATGATGATCGCGGTAAAAAGCCGCCCCCCTGTTGCCAGGGGAGCGTCAACGTCAGTACTGCATGACTTTCGGGATGACGGCGGAATAGTTGAAGCCTTCCACCGCAAGCAGCGCCTTGATCAGATCATCCTTCTTCTCGCTGAACAACTTGTTGAACTTGTCGCCAGCGGCCTTATCGAGGCCGACCTCGGTAGCCAGCACCTTGATCTCCGACTTCGTCAGAATATCGAGAAGCTCCTTGTCGAGCTTCCAGTGCTTGGTGAGGTCGAGCTGGTGGAACGTCGCCAGCTGCTTGAGCTTGTGCAGCTCCAGCGCTTCCATTGCCGTTGCCGCCAGCATGGTCAGCAGGCCCTGTTGCACCTGCGCTTCCTGCTCCTGCACCGACTTGACCTGTTCGCCAAGGTCATACTTCGTCGCATCGGTCTTCGTCATCTTGCCGAAGACCGTTTTCAGCTTGGTGTCGCTAATATTACGCGCGCAGCCATTCATGCACAGCGCGATCAGGTATTGCCGCGACAGAACGGGTTCGTTGGCGATCTCTTTCGTCATGGCCACACGCCACACGTTCTCGCGATAGGCCTTCACGCGGTCCGTTTCCGAAACCGAAGTGACTGCCTTTTCAGCCGGCTTTGCGCTGGCTGTTGCGGGCGTTGCCGTGGTTGCACCCTGCGCGGCGGGTTGAGCGCCGGCCTGGGCGATTGCCTGTTGCGCCTTGGTGGCCGCTTCGGCTTCCTGCTCGCCCTTGATGCGCGTGGCAATCTTCTTGCTGTTGCAGGCGGTGTCGAAGCACTGGCTATGGAACACCTGCGACTCCGAACCCGGCAACGCGGACACCGCGGCGCCGAAGTTGGCACAGGCGCGGCAGGCTTGCGCCTGTTCCTCGCCGACGCCCTTGTTACCCGCTGCTTCCAGCTTCGTGCGCGTTTCGTTGTCGCCAACGCGCACGATGCGGATCGTCGGGTAGTCATCTTTCAGGCCTTCCGCGACCTGATTGATTTTGGCCTCGGTCTTCTCGCCGTAGCATTCCTTGTTCGTGCAGTGGCCCCCGGAGATCGCCTCCGAAAACATCGTGCCCTGAACGCTGGAATTGTGCGGGCATCCGGCGCAATCGGTTTTGTCGAACACGGCTGCATCGAGCTTGCAGGCAGCCTTGTCGATTTCCGCCTTCAGGATCTGCACGCTGATGTTGTGCTGCAGGATCTTCGGCAGCAGGATGTCCTGCTTGGGCTTGGCAAGGGCGGCAAGCAGCTCGGCATGACCCAACTTCAGCTTGCGCTCGTTCAGGGCGGTACGCACCGCGTCCGAGCACTGCAGCAGCGCCAGGCGGCTGTTGAGGACAGGCAGCGACCATTTCAGTAGCCGTGCGGCTTCCTCGCGGTCGCCTTTGAGCCGTCCGAGGATCTTGGCGGCCTGAGCGGCTTCCTCGATCGGGGACATGCCTTCGCGCTGGAGGTTTTCCATGAGCGCGAACAGATCGGCCTGTTCGTCGGTCATCTGGCGGATCAGCGCCGGGACCTGATATTCCGGTCCATGCGCTTCGAGAGCGGCACGGTAGCGGCGCTCGCCGGCAACGATCTGGTAGTGGTCTTCGACCGGACGCACCAGGATCGACTGCAGGATGCCGTTTTCGCGGATGTCTTCGACGAAATCTGCCTGCGCCTTGGCGTCGAAGTAGGTGCGCGGGTTGTGGCCCGGCTTGACGCGCAGCGACGACAGGGGAAGGAAGGTTGCTTGCTCAGCTTGCTGCGCTTGCTTGGGCTGTTCGGATTGAGCGGATACCGGCCGTTCGAGGATTGCTTCGGTCATTTCTTTTCTCCAAAGAAAAAAGCACCCGTTGGGTGCTTGTCTGTTGTGGCTTGCGTAGGTGCGTCAAAGACGCATGGGAAAAACGACTTCGGAAGCAGGCGAGTGCTCACAGAGTCGATCCACAGATTTCGGAGGAGAAAATTCGTGACGCTGCCGCGTAGCGGCAAAAGCAATATACCGCAAAAAATTACGATGCGGAACTCTTTTGTGTGGACGGTGGCGCCAGCGGCCGCAGGGATTTCCCCGCGGCGCTGTGCCTTGATATTGCGGTTGGTTCAGTCGCAGCCACCTCTACCGCTGGCCGCGGCATTTTGCGAAGCACCACGCATGCTGGTGCCGCCTGCCTAGCAGGGGATACACCTCGAAGAACGTACGGTAGTCTGTGGTGCCATCCGTGCTGAGGAAGGCATAGCGGACATTTCCATCCACTTCGCGGGACACCCCTTTTCCCTGCAACAGGATATCGTCGTCGCTGCCGACGGCGCATTCGTAGCTGAGCGCAATCGGCGTGGCGTACACGGACCCGTCCGTGACACGGGCGCTATCCACCAACGAGCGGATACGCCGGATGTAAGCTTCGGCGGTACAGTCCCGCGCCAGCGGGCGCATGCTTTCGGTTTCGCATGCCACCGCGTAGTAGCAAGCCTGTTCGAGAATGTCTTCGAGCGTGCCGAGCATCTTGACGCTCCACCGGCGCGCGCGGCGTGCGCCGTGGCCGGGGCCCTCGTATTCGTTGCTGTCGCCGCATTCGATGCAGACAAAGAAGCGGTCCATGTTGTCGGCGAGATCCTTGCCGGGAATGCGTACCGCCAGATAGCGGTATTCGATGTGATGGCTCATGTTGAAATTCCTCAGATGAGTTCTGCTTGCTGATAGGCGTAGGTGCAGGACGCGCCGCGCGCCTCGCCGGCAGTGTCGACGTCGCTTGCGAGAAACGTCACCGGGGATAGCGCGAGGTAGTTGCCGCCAGTCTCCCGGGCGCAGTTGCTGCGCCAGGTCTCGAGGTCGGCGAAGGCCTTCACGGTATCGAGCGGGACGGTCACGATGCCGGCGTCGTCGAGCGGATAGGTGGCGAAAAAGCTGTCGAGGTTATGCACGCGACTGCCTTCCTCGGTGTGGCGCCAGCTCTTTGCACGCTCGGCAGCGAGGTTGACGGCGATGCGGGCGAACGCCTCGACGCCGTGGCGCTGCCGCAGATCTTCGGGACTGGTGGGTACGACTGCGCGCCAGGTCCGCAGGTAATACTCGGGCGTGACGCGTTCCCCGTTCAGAAGCAGCCTGCCGCGCACGGTCAGCGCTGCGCGGTAGCTGCACATGGTTCCGACGGCGCACTCGCCGCTGTTGAAGGGATAGGACGTTGGCTCCTGGCCGATGACGCACAGGCCGGCGCCAGCGTCGCGCACGATCACCATGTGGCGATGGCGGTGGTAGGAACCCGGAATCACGACGACGATACGGGCGACCTCGTTGATGGGATGGGTAGTGTCTTGCATGGTCGGCTCCTGTTTCGCGGAAAGCCAACCCTGTCGGGAAGGACTTCCCGACATGGAAAATGGTAGGTGTGGCGGCTCGGGCGGTGAGTTAGAGCGCCCGGTCTTCGCGGGCTGGCTTGCGCATGGCGCGCAGGCATTTGTCGTGGCCGTACAGCCGCGAGCAGTGATATCCGGTCCAGCCTTCTTCGCGGGAGAAGTAGCGTTCTTCGGCCTGGAAATACAGGGCTTGCACCGGACGGCAGCAGACTTCGCACACGCCATAGCGTGCCATCGGATTCTGCGGCCCGATGCGGTAGCGGTATGCGCCAAAGGGCGGTTCGGCTTCTTCAAGCAGGCCCAAGTGGCCGATTTCTGAGAGGTCCATGATTTTTCCTTGCGGATACAGCGTAGGCTGCACCGCATCGTGTGGTCAATGAAGCCGCGGAGCGGCGTTGTAAATCGGGACCGTGGTAGGGCTTTCGCATGGCTTGCATGCAGAAGCGTTGCGAGATCGCTGGCTTGCTTGTGTTCGCCGTAAAGCGCCCGGAATGCGGGAGACGCCGCCAACCAGAGGGTCGGCGGCGTATCGGCTTTTAGATGGACGACTTCCAGCGATACAGAATGCTGGTAGCGTTCCGCACCTCGATAGACTCCGGCGCCGCGTAGCGGTTGCCTTCGTACCGGCGCGGGAAGATGAACGCGAGCGCACTGAGCACGACCACATCGGCCGCATCCGGTTCGCTCTCGCATTCCACCGTTACATGGCACAACTGTGCATGGCCGTATCCCGTCCGGTGAGACGGGCGGGTGACGATTGTGGCGAGGCTTCGTCCGTGACGCTTGACCGTTGCCTGTTCCAGTTCGTATTTCGGCGTATAGAACAGCAGCGAGCGCACTGCCTCGACGCTGATTTCCGAGACGCGGTTTGTGGTGAAGTCCAGCAGGTACAGCGTTGCCTGCGGTGCATCGTCCTCCGGGAACAGCCGATCGAGCGCATCGCTGATTTCGTCCGCGCTGTTTGGAAAGTCCAGCGGGTGAAGATGGGTCGCATTGTTCGTGACGATCCAGATCAGGTTCGTCGCGCCGGCCCACTTGGCAAGGAAACGGGAATCCTCGATATAGAAGTCCTGCTTCGCATCGCGCCGCATCGGGTGTGCTTCGATGATCGCGGCCATCTGTGTGCGGATGCTGTCCGCGCCGCTGTGCGCCAGTCCGAGAATCATGTCAGCGCAAAGCGACTTCGCTTCGATCGGATTGATCTTCGGGCTGTCGACTTCGGCTTTCCAGTGCCCGTTGCCACCGGCAATGCGGCCGATCGGTGTGCCGTTGGCGCGCAAGGCGAATTCGCCTTGGCTGATGTTTTCGATGTCGTAGGAATAGATGCTGGTCATGGAGGGCTCCTGTCTTTGCCGCGTAGCGGGGTTGAGAAAGGAGTCGGGCTGCAAGCCTTGCCGATCCCCGGCGGGGGATCAGAAAAGCAGGATGGTTTCGTTCAGGCCAGCGCCCAGATGCCGCGCGCCTCGGACACGTACTCACCGGAAGAATTGAGCACCTGCCGCACCTTATCTTTCCAGCTCGGGTTTGCCTTCAGCCGCTCGGGGCAACCGTTGGCCACTGCCGCGTAAATGGATTTCAGGTCGGCCTTGCCGCCCAGCGTCATGACGACATTGCGAATGATCGCGCGCCATGTGCCGCGCAGCCGCTGCGACTGCTCCCGCGCCAGCGTCGCCAGCAGCAGAAACGTGCTCTTCTGCCTGCGGCACCACACGAGGATGTATTCGTGCGTGATGAAAGGATATTTCATCGTGCCGTAAGCTTTGCGGGACGAGCTCGTGTTGTGCTGCTGCTTGATCAGCACGCTGACAAGTTCGTCTGCCGGCATGCGGGCAATGCACTCGGCCTGGTAAGAAGAATATTTCCCGTCGCGCCGCCAGTCGCCGATGATCACCGCATAGTGGCCGCCGGGCCGTGTCGCCTCGCGTTGGTTCAACAGCGCGATCTGCATCTTCTCGTTGAAATCAGCGTCGTCGATGCAATGCGACAGGTCGTCGGGGTGCGCGATATCGCCCCACATGCCACCGGGACCGGAATACTTGATCTGGCCACCGTACGGCGGGTGCGAGCACACCACGTCGGCATGCTTGCCCACTGCGGCCAGAATCGAGTCGCGCAGGATGTTGAATCCCGCATGAAGGTCGAGGCCCACCGCGTCGATACCCATTTCACGGGCGGCTTCGATGCTCGAGCCAGAACCCATCATCGGATCGACGAACAGGCGCGGCTTCAGTTGCCGGAAGAGGTCCTGATACACGTGCCCGGACATATTGCCTCTCCAGCTCGCGCTACCCCACGGACCGCGCTGCGGATACGAAAGAATGCTCATGGTTGTTCTCCAGTGAATTGCCGCATTGCGGCGGTTGCAAAGGAGGTGCTGTGAAGGCTTTTTGATGCTGGTGCTGGCATCAAAAAGCCCCCTGCATACTGCAGGGTGGCTAAAACATCAATGATCAGGCTGCCGCGGGAGCGGAGGCCTGGCCGTTAAGGATCTCGGCCTTGATGAACGCAAGCGCGCTTTCCTTGCCGCTTGCGGACAGTTCGGTCAGGTTTTCCAGTACGGCGCCGAGCAGCTTGACGTCGCGCGAGTAGCCTTGGCCGAACTTGATGCGAGCGTACTTCTTGAAGTCTTCTTCGCTCACGCCAAGGCTGTTGATCAAAACGCTGATGCCCATGATCGACGCGAGGCCGACCACGTTTCGTTTCGCCATCGCGTTCATGATGCCGATGGCTTGCGTGACGGTCTCGGGGTTCTTATCCCACGACGCGCCCAGCTTCAAATCGAAATAGCTGAAAGCCACTTCGTCTTCGACACCCGCGCTGGCAACCAGGTCCGACAGGTTCGACAGCATGCCGTCGATATCCATGGACTGCGCTTCGCCTTCGCCATGCTCCTGTGCAGCTGCATCCACACCGGCCTCGCCGACGACAACTTCGCCATCGGCATTACCCGTCTCCGGCATCGCGGCCGCTGGCGGCAGCATTGCCGCATCCGGCATGGCCTTCGGTGCAGCGAGCCATGCTACCGGCGCTGTATGCGAAAGCTGCGGAATGCTCGCATCCTGCAAGAGCGTACCCAGGTCGATATCGGCCTGCAGCTTCGGCACCCACTGCTCGCCGGTTTTCTTCTTGCCGTCTTCATCAAAGTAGGTCCGCGTTTCGCGCACCTTGGTGATGTAGAAAATTGGCTTGCCCGGCTTGTTCGGGTTCGTGCGCGGAATGCCGCCGAACACCTTGTGGATGCGTTCCAGGTCCGCGTAGATCGCTTCGGCTGCAATCTCCGAAGTGGTCTCCATCACCAGCGGCACCGTTGTCGGAATGCCCGGGATGTAGAACTGCAGCTTGCCACGGAACTTGCACTGCCCCTGCAGATATTCCGGGCAGGTGTACGGATCGCACAGCCCGCGAATAACCTTCTCGCGGCGCGGCGCGCGCTTGATGCGGCGCATCTTCTGGTCTTCGATCATCTGCCGCGTGACTTCCGGCAGATAGCGGCAGTACCGCTGGCCGTCGTCGCCGTAATGCGACTCGTAGCCGGGTTCGCCACCGTAGCGGCGAAATTCGTTCGGATAGATTTCGCCCAGATCGTCGGAGTGAAACACCACCGGGAAGCGGTACAGCCTTTTCACCGGATCGTTGTCGCGCGGTTCGCCATACTTCTCGACGATGATTGCTGCCAGTTCCGGCATGCCGAAGTCGGATGCCGCCACGCTGAAGTACGGCGTGTTGCGCGGGTACATCGGGTTTTTCATACCCGTGACTTCCGTAATCTGCTTTTCGATGTCCGAAAACTTCGTTTGTGCCGCCACGCCCCTGTCGTAGATCGCGACAGCGCGCTTGTCTTCCATCGCCTTGCGGGTCAGGACTTTGATGCCGGGGCGGATCTTGCCGCCGGCTTTCTGCTGGCCGCCTTGAGCGGTACGTTGCGACAGAATGGACATTTTCATGGTCATGATGATTTTCCCTGTACGGCGTTCGCCGTGTAGGTGGTAGAGGCGGGCAACATGCCTGCCAATCGTCTTTGCCCTGTTCAGGGCGCAAGAAGACCATGTGCCGGGAGGGCACCGTTCTGGCATGACCAGAACGCTGCCGTCGGACCGGTTGTGGGAAAGGGAAGGAGCGCGCTACGCGCTCCCTTCAGATGGATTGCCGGTCTACGCGGCCAGGCCAAGGCTTTGCTGGTGCAGCGCGTCTCGCTCGGCTTTAAGCGCATCGTGCTGTTCGCTCTCGCTGGCTGCCGGGCCGTCGACATCGAAATGGTGCAGTCGCATGCCGGGGGTGGACTTGATCAGGTCTGCAATGAAGCGGGCATTGTCGTTGACGAGACTGTTGTTGAACTGCCGTACCCGCTCCCGGAATTCTGGCGGGTAGTGAAACCCCTTTCTGAGGACGATCAGCGAGACCATGGCGCCTCCGTGGTGGTCGAATCAATCGCGCGACCCCAGTGACGAGGCGGCGCTTGGGCCGGGTGGCTTTCCTGTGCGCTCGGCACAAGAAAACCCCGTAGGGTTTCCTGATTCGCTGGAGCGAATCGGCAGGATCAGAAGTTCTCCACCAAATCGAGAATCTTGTCCTTGCGTTGCAAACCTGCGCCGAACCACGCGCTGGTCAGGCGGTTGTCGTTGTTGGCCGCCTTCGCATGGAAGTCGGTGAACTCGGTAACCGCGTTGAGCAGGCCCCAACCGGTGCCGGCTACGCCTTCGATCAGCGAACCCTTGCCGCCGCCATTGAACAAATCCATGACGGACTTGAAGCCGCGGGAGCTGCGCACGCCTTTGACGCCGCCGGTGACGCCTTCGTCTTCGAACAGGTTTTCGATGATTTCGGCTGCCATGTCGCCGGACAGGGAAACTTCTGCCAGCGCGCGCATGCGGTTGAGGAAGTTGTCGTAGACCGCCTTCGCGTTCAGGCCGAGCCCGGCCTTGACTGCGTCGGCATTGAATTCCACGCTATGACGGACCTTGATCTGGCCGGCGTTGTCGCCATCCATGTACAGGGCCATTTGCAGCGTGTTGTTGCAGACCACGCGCACCGAGGTGAAACGCACGATGGTGCACAGCTTCTGGTCGCAGCTCGTGACGAGCAGCAGGTAGGTTTTGATGGTGTCGCCATCGACCACTTCGCCATCGAGGTTTGTGCGGGCCAGCGCCCAGATGCGGCGGCCGCCCTTCAACGTTCCAGCGGTTTCGATCGTATAGCCCTGGTCGGCCACGAGGTCGCGGAAGAACTCGAGCACGTCGGCGGGTTGCACGATGTTGTAGCCGTTGGCGACGATATGCAGCGGCGCCAGCGTGTCGCTGCGGTACAGCACTTCCTGTTTGTCCCAGGTATGCATCTGCGCATTGCCGAAGAAGTTGACCGGCGAGCGCATGATGCGCCAGTTCAGGCCAGCGGCGATCTGCCATTCTTCGATGGTTGCGTGCTCGGTGAGTTGCTGGCCGAGTCCGTGCCAGGGCACAGCGCCGACATAAGCCATTTCCGCAAAGCCGTTGGCGCGCAGGGTGAGTTCGTGAGCCATGATGATTTCCTTTTCGAGATTGATGTTCGTTTGTCGGCCGCGTTACAGCAGCCGGATGAATGTCGGGACTTCCTTGCCGCTTGAGAGCTTGGAAGCGGCGAATTCCCGTTTGACGGTTTCTTCGAATGCGACCTTGGCGAAGTCCAGGTCAAGTGCGACCTCGGCATCGTCGCGGCGCTCGGTGATCGGAGTGACGTGCTTGCTGCGGTCCTGCACGCCGATGATGTGGATGGCGTAGCGGCTGTGCTGGCCGAATGAGCGTTCGCTCACCAGGCAGACCTCGCGGTTGCCGACAATCGATCGCGCCATTGCGACGGTCACGAAGTCGTTTTCCGTCGGCGCGGTCTGGAACTGCACGACGCTGATTGGACGGCGCTCTTCCAGAAGCGGCGATCCGGCAACATCGAGGGCAGCGTGGTGGTCCGGAGCGGGGAGCGCCGGGACATCCTGGTACGGGACATCCTCGCAGCCGGGATCGGGTGCCCATGGCGGCATGCTCGATGCGCCACAGTCGAAATTCCCCAGCGGTTGCATGTCGATGAAGTCGCAACGGGCGTCGATAAAAGTGTGATCGGGAACGGCGAAGTTGCCTCCGCGCGCCTGGGGGCGCGGTTTGTTGTTGTTACGCATGGTTTTCTTTCAGTGTGAGAGTTTGCGGTTGACCGAAGTGGGCGTGCACACGGCGCGAATCAGGCGCAGCAGGACACCGCGGCGCTTTTCGCGCTGCTGGGTGTCGACGCAGAAGTCGACCAAATTGTGCTGATCGTCGGTGATGAACAGTCCGAACACGAATGGCACGCCTGACTTCGCCGGGATCGTCTGGAATTGATAGATCCGGCATTGCGCGACCGTGAACAATTCGCGGTGCGCGGCGAAGCAGCGCTCGATGAACTTCGGGTAATGAAACATTCCCAAAGCGGCGGTCAGGTCCGTGCGTTGCAGCTCGCCTTCGAGGTAGCCTGCGCCGAGCGTATCGGTCAGGCATAGCGTCGGTCGGACGAACTTCGTGATTTGCTGCGGCGTATCGGTGTCTTCGATACGGATGGACTTCAGGGATTTTTCAAATGCCCTGTGGCCCACGGAAGGACAGGGCAACAGCACGGTTTGAGGGTGCGGCATACGTTCTCCTTTTGCCGGGGACCGGCGAACAAAGAAGACGAGCCAGGAACTGGCTTTCTTGATGCGCATGCATCAGGAAAGCGGGAGAGATGCTTTTGATGCGCAGGCAAGACCTGCGTCGGATGGTGAACCTGCCGCGGAGCGGCACTACGGTAAAACCTTGATGCGTTCGGGTAAAAAGTTGCTTTTTTTACCCGCGTGAGCGGATTCTATCCCGTTTTTCGCGGAAAATCCGTTGCGCAACGAAATTTTATTGTTACGTTATCCCGATCCATTTTCTCGCGACGGGAAATCATGAACTCAAGCCAGCAGCAGCCGATCATCGATTCCGCGCTCGACGCGCACCTCACCATCGTCAATGCCGGCGCCGGCACGGGTAAGACCCACACGCTCGAACAAAAGGCGCAGCGCCACGGCGACTTGAACATCCTCTATCTGGTCTACAACACGTCGATGGCAGCGGAGACTGCACAACGATTTCCGCCGAACGTCACCTGCATGACCTTCCACAAGATGGCCTACGCCCGATTCGGTGCGCGCTACTGGAAGAAGCTCACCGACGCGTTGCGGGTAACCGATGTCATGCGCGTACTTGGCCTGGACGATGATTTCCGTTTGGGTCGGGATGTGGTCGACTGCCTGATGGCCTACTGCGCATCCGATTTGATCGACTTCCCGGTGCGCGCCATTGCGCCCGACCGCACTGTGGCTGGCGACGAGCCATATCTTAAGCGGGTTGCGGTCCTGGCGCGGGATCTGTGGTCGAAAATGTGCAATCCGCGCTCGATGGACGTGGGCATGGTGCACGACGGCTACCTGAAACTCTTCCATCTGAGTCGCCCGAAACTGCCCTATGGGCTGATTCTGTTGGATGAAGGGCAGGACATCAATCCGGTGATGCTGGCCATCGTGCTGGCGCAGGATTGTCCGATTTATCTCGTGGGTGACCCGAATCAATCGATCTACCGCTTCCGTGCGTGTGTGAACGCGTTGGCCATCCCGGCAGACCGCAGCTTTGATCTATCGGACAGTTTTCGCTTCGGCCCGCGCGTGGCCGATATCGCCAATAGCATTCTCGCCGGGTGCAAGGGCGCGAGCCGTGCAGTTGTAGGCGCTGGCTTCGATACCGAAGTCGGCCGGTTCCAGGGCCCGCGCTATGTCCTGTGCCGGACCAAGGCCGGCGTGTTCCGGCGCGCGGTGCAGGCGGTCGAGAACAATCAGCCGGTCGCCTTTGTCGGCGGCAGTCGGCGCTATCCATTCGCCAGGATGCTCGATGCCTACTACCTGCGTTGCAGCGAGGATGACCGCGTGCGCGATGCTTTCTTGCGCGGCTTTCGCACCTGGGGCCAGTTCGAGCAGTACGCCGAAGACACCTCGGACGCGGATGCGCGCCTCATGGTGCGTACCGTAGGTGAGTATGGCGACCGTCTGCCACGCCTCATCGACGCGCTATCGCGCCTTGAGAGAGCAGCGGGCAGTCAGGAGGCGGCGCTGACGCTGACCACGGCGCATCAATCCAAGGGGATGACGCTGCCCCGTGTGGAGCTGGATAACGATTTCCTCGATCTGACGGACGAAGATGGCCGCATCGAGCCGCAGTCACTCGACGAGCAGGAAGTTAATTTGCTGTACGTGTCCGTCACCCGACCAGTGATGAATTTGGAGATCAATACGCAGTTGCGCGAGTTCCTTGCCGCGGTAACCTGAATGTATGAAACCCAATGACTTGACCCCCGAATTCGTGCTGGTGCCGGAGCTTGGCGTGACCGAGCCGTGGCAGGCGCTGTACCTGCTGCCGCATCAGTACACCGACCTTTCCCGCCTTGTTACGGATTTTGCCGAACTAGAGGGGCGTGGCGGCACGGCACTTGTGCGTGGCCGCGTGGTGAGCGTGCAAGGCCTGACACGCGACCGCAAGCCAACGGGCAGCCCGTTCCCGCAGATCATTTCGATGGTGCTGTCCGACGGCACCTACGAATTGCCGTGCGAGTCGTTCAGTATCTCCGACTGGAAGCGCGTCGAGCCGGGCGACGTGCTTACGATTCACTGCAAGGTGCGCTATTTCCCCGACTCCGGCCTGTCGTTGTCCGATCCGGTGCGCGAAACCTGCCGTGCCGAGCCAAGGGCGGATTATAAGGGCGTATCCGGAAAGGTCGCCGGCGAGCGCGTGATGATGGCTGCGCAGTCAGCGGCCATGGATACGCAAGCGGTGAGAGGAGCAGCGCAATGGCTGGCGCAGGAGCATCCGCAGCTTGACGCGATGGTGCAGCGACATTGGGGAGACACGAAAGACCTGTTCCTGGCGATCCATGCGCCGGCCGACATGAGCCAGGCGCGTGCGGCACTGGATATTGCGCGCCGTCTGTGCGTCTACGAGGTGCGGCTGGCCAGCCGAATGAACCGGCAGGAGACAGCGGTCATTGACGCGCAGCCCGGTCTGCGCCGGGCGGTATGGGATGCGGCGCAGTCGCAGCCCGAGCAATTGAGCCCTGGACAGCTCGCGGCCCTGAAACTGGCTGTTCCGGCGCTGTCCGGCACGAAGCCTGAATGGGTGCTGATCAATGGCGACGTCGGTTCGGGAAAAACACTGCCGTTCCTATGCATCGTCGCTGGTTTCGCCAAGCTGGGCATGCGTAGTGCCATCATGGCGCCGCGTGGCGCAGTCGCCCGCCAGATCTACGGCAACGTCACCCGCCGCTTCCCGGGCCTGTCCTGCCGCTATCTGGGCGAAGGTATCGTCGAGGGTCCGGAGGACGCGCTGGTATGGATTGGCACCACCGCACTGCTGCATGCGAAGGACCGGCCGGAAATGGCCCTGGTCGTAGTCGATGAGCAGCACAAGTTCTCCAAGAGCCAGCGCCTGCAGATGCTCTCTGCCCATACCCATCTTCTTGAAGCGACGGCAACGCCAATCCCGCAGACAATGGCCTCGGCGCTCTACGGCGATTGTGTGCTCGCCAATATCCCGACCCCGCCGGTGTCGCGGCAGATACGCTCGCATCTGCTGGACGCGAGCAAGCGCAGCATCGTGGTCGACCTGATGCGTGCCGCGCTTGCCGCCGGAAAGAAGGTCCTGCTGGTCTATGCGTCGGTGAATCAGGCCAAGCCGAAACCGGAAGCTGCGAGCGATGTATCGGCCACCGAAAACGTCGCGCCGAAGAAGGGCGGCAAGGGAAAGAAGGATAAGGGCAAGCCGAAAGTCAAGGCGGAAGACGCGCGCGCCGTGACGGTTGCCTACGCTGAAGTGCAGCAGCATTTCCCCGGCAAGGTCGCGCTCGTGCACGGCCAGATGCGCGCCGAAGAAGCGGCGGCGCAGTTGCAGTCATTTCATGAAGGCGCAATGCCGATCCTGATGTCGACCACGGCAGTCGAGGTCGGTGTGGATACACCGGGCGTGCGACTGGTCGTTGTCAACGATCCTGATCGGCTATCGATGTTCCAGCTTCACCAGATCCGCGGACGGGGAGCACGCGATGGCGGTCATTGCGACTTCGTCATGTACACCAAGAAGGCGCTTAACAAGAAGCAGTTGCAGCGCCTGACGATCGTTAAGAACATCAACAATGGATTCAAGCTGGCCGAAGAAGATTTGAAGCTGCGCGGCTTCGGTGAAGTCGCGGGCGAGTTGCAGACAGGCGTGACGGAAACGACGTTCAAGCTGACCCAGCTGACCCCGCAAGACTTTGTGAGGCAGCGATGACTGCCTTGCGCGCGCGGTTAAGCGGAGACAAGCCGGCGAGGCTGCCGGCGATCAGTACCAAGGCAACCACCGAGGCGACGTTGGACTCCTGCGAACGGGAGAGCATGCAGGCGTATTTCGGCTCGAAATACCCGCCCGCAGCCATCAGGCCAAGAACAACGCCAGCTATGAGTGCAACTTCAAGGAACAGAATCATGCCGGACAATTTGCGGGTTTGCATTGCGACCTCGTTCATCGACAGGGAATGCAATATGGTCGCGCCCGTAGCGCAATTCGCCAGGTTCAATGCTTGCGGATTTTCGTCGCCATTCGAGGAGGTCGATTCGTGCGGAAAACTATGACCAAACAAAATGAGGGGCAAGCAAGCGACGCATCCGCGAACGATGTGCCAAAACGGGCGTTAAGTCGCACGCAGGTGCGCACAATGCTAAAAAGCATGCTCGAGAAGTTCGGAACGCATCCGGTCGGACTCGATCAATTTTCGGAAATTTTCGAGCGGCTTCATCCCGGCAATAAAATGGCACGGCATTTCTACGGTCGATTTCGTGAGGTACAAGCCGAGGAGCGCGCTACGCCTGGGCGCGGGTTGGATGCGGTAGTGCCTTCCAAAAGGCGGCACGGCATCATGAACGTGCTTGCCGAGGCCGTACGTGCGCGCTACGGAACTTGCCCCTGTACGCGAAATGAATTCGATCTCGTTGCAAAGAAGGTTATTCCTAATCTGGATGCGAAAAAGCTCTCCAGGCTGTATGGCAGATATCGTGAAATTTCGGCAGAAGAGTGGGGTGTCGTCTGGACGAAGCAACGTCTCACGTTCCTGTCGGCCCGACTTAAGCCGGAGACGTTGGAAATGGCACAGGCTCTTCGCGAGGCCACGGGCCTGTCGCTTAACCGGATTGTTGACGTGCTCATGGTTAGATTCGCGACAGACTTGTTAAGCGGCAGAGCCGATGTCGTCGAGATGATTGTTAGTGCGGGGACGCATGGTGTACATAGCGCTTCCCGCGCCGCGCAGATCCTTCGGAAAATCAATTTCACGACCGACCCGCGCCTAACCGATCTTGAAAACGTAGTCGACCGCAGAAAGCAAAGCGTCAAGCGGTCTGCAGCGGCGCTTGCACAGATCACACAAGGACGGAAAGAAGACGAGTAACAGGTGTCGAGTGCGGTACGTTGCGATTATTCCTACGGCTTTCAGTACAGGATTTCCAAAGATTGCGGGATCGCGTTCGGCACAATCCTAGATGCTCGCCCGACTCGGCTCAGGCCAGCCGAAATGCTGGCACTTCATTTTTGAAATTGCACTGAGGACCATGATGAACAAATTCCGCGAACCGCTGCTGCGCCTGCTTTATCGGATGGACAATCAAGTTGCGCTTCGCCTGGCCATATGCATTCTGCCGGGAGTCGTCGCCATGCAGGTGGCTCGCAAGCTCGCAGCACCTGAAAGCGTCATTATCGCGGCGTCCATAATGCTGCTTGCCGGCGCCTGCATTTACGTGCAATGGCCGCGGATGCGCGGGCAGGTGGTGGCGCGGGAAGAAGCCACGCTCCAGCCAGGTGCGGTGTCGATATCCGAGCATGTCGACGCGGCTGAAGATGGCATGCCCGAGCTTATAACGTTGTACGGTGAGCCGGCGCTTGCCGCTCAAGCCGCCATGATCGAAGCGCAGACGAATGCGCGGTTGACGTGGAATGAGGCCGTTGCGCAGGCCGTACGTCGTAAACGCGTGCTCGACAGCCTCGCTAAACCCCGGTCTGGAAATTAGCTGCTGCCCACCACAGCGCAAGCCCGAGAAATCCCATGAAGGCAGCTACCGGCACCGGAGTGAGCGCGAATGGGATCAGCGGGATATAGACAAGCAAGCCGATCACCATGACCGCAGTGTGCGTGGAGACGTTGAAGACAAGCGGATTCGACGCCTGAAACTGATATCGCTTTCGCGCACGCACGCAGATGCCGTCCACCAGTGCTGGCAAGCATACCGCTGTGATTGCCGCGACATAGACATAGGCGAGCGCGTGCAACCGCCATAGGTACTTGTAGATTAATCCCCATACGCTTCTCATCCAGTCGCTTGCCATGGCGCTAAGGTTGCTCACCAGCTGGGTGCGCCCGGTATAGTCGCCGCTGCCCTGAAAGAAGCCGGTGCTGACTTGCATTGCGCCGGTATCGATGAACCACCGCTTAAACTGATCCTGCGTTTTTTCCGAGACCGCATCGATTTGCACGCCGGCGCGCTGCACCATCTCGATTTCGGCGGGGTCGATGTCCGGGCTCACATGAAAGAGCGGCAGGAAGATGAGCGTGAGCAGCGGCAGGAACAGCGTCCAGAACACCAGTTGCGATGTGTGCGAGTTCTTGATGCCCGCCGGATGGATAGCCATTATGCGGTCCCGCAGAGTTCATCGAAGATCGTGTCGCTGGCGATCGCGTCCAGCAAGGCATGTGGCACTGTCTGCAGGATGATCGCGCAGATCGCCATGCGTCGGGAAAGCCAGCGCGGGCAGCGCATCACATGCACCGTGGCGTTCGGATGCTTCTGCAGGAACGCAGTCGCCGATTCCTCCAGCGGCATCCACCGCACCGTGCCATTCTCGATATCTGCGCAGATCTCTTGCGAGAACACCTGTTCCGCCGTGCCAATGAGCGCTCGGGTATAAGCGTCACACGCGGCCGTGCTGTCGGTCTGCCGGCAGCAACGCTCGTATTCCGAGATCGCACCGATCAACGCCGTTTGCATCAGCGGATGGCCGTCACCGTCCTGCGGATACAGACTGATGTACTCTGCCATGCGGCACGAAATCTGCTGCAGCAGCGGATGGGTACGCCAGATGCGCAGCAGTTGCGGCAGCAGGTGAGCATCGCGCGCGAGGTCGCGCAGCAGGCGTTTTTCATGGGTCATTGGCTTCATGCCGCCTCCTCACTAAGTACCGGCAAGCGGCCCTTGTAGAGCGTACTTCCTGCCAGGAATGCGAAATACTGTAGCGCCGGCAGGCGCGTCAGCAGGTCCGGTGCAACAAACGGAATTTCGGTTTCGGACATAGAGCGCGACGTCGATCCGCTGAATTCGAGGAAGGCCGCGCTGGAGCCCGAGCCGGTCGACTGCGATGTGCTGACGTTGCGTGCGCTAGTCTTGCCGAAGCTCTCGGCGATCCACTTCGCCATTTCCGGATCTTTGACGCGAAGGCAGATGACATTGTTCAGGTTGCCTAAGGCCTGCTTTGTTCGCGCGGCCGCGCCAAAAACTGCGTCGAAGTCGGCAATGGTCTGCGTGGCGATGAATGCTTTGATGCCGGCGCCGCCGCCCTTGTTGAGAATCTGGATCGCCTGTTCGTTCATCACCTCGGCGGCTTCGTCGACGATGAGGTAGATGTCCTTCTTCTCGCGGAAGTTATAGATCGCGCCGGCCACCGACGCGAAGTCGGCCAGAAAGATCGAGCCGATCGCGCTGCCTATCGTCTTGTTCGAAAGTGAATCCAGCCCCACATACAGCACCGCGTCCTCTTCGATGATCTTCGTTGTGTCATAGATTGGGCGGGTGTCAGACAGGTCCAGCGGATCCGGGGAGAGCATTTTGCCCAATTCGTCGGAGCCGAGCATCTCAAGGATCGGCTCGAGCACCTGAATCATCTTGGAGTAATGCTCTTTGGAGTGGTTGTGCATCGCCACCAGCGAGCTGATCGTCTCATCCTGGATTCCAAGGTGCTGGAATTTGGCGATCATCATGTTTAAGCGGTCTTCAGCAGGGTTGGCGGGCGCCGCGCCTTTCTTTCCCGCCGGCTTGGCAGCCTGCTGATAGTTTTGCAGATCGTTTTCCCACTTCGCACCCTCCCGCGCATACAGCGCCTTGCGCACCAACCGCTCGAGCATTTCCTCGATGCCCTGCTGTACATACTCCTTCGCGGACTTAATCGTCGGGCGCTCGCCGTCTGCCATGATGCCGCGCATGACGCGAAACAGCGTCTTCCATGCAAATGCGGCGAAAGTGCCTTCGGCATCGATCAGCTGGCCAATGCGAGTTGCAGGTTCGGATAGTGTGTTCCAGTTCGCCAGGGGATTGATACGGATGGACTTCTCGGGATGCGCCGGATGGAAGTAGAGGAAGCGCCTACCGGCGCGCTTGCACTCCAGTCGCACCCGGTTTTCCCAATCCCGGTCGCCTTTCGGGTCGAGGATGATAAGGACGTTGCCGCGGTGAACGATTTGGGTCGTGAGCAGTTCGTATAAACGGGTCTTGCCGGCCCGGGTGGTGCCGACCACAAGGGTATGGCCGGGCAAGGCGGCGATCGGCAGACGTAGCTCCTGCTCTTCCGGTTCCAGACCATGGATCCAGCGCACGCCGATCATGTTGTCGTCGAATTCCTCCTTCAACGCCTTCGCATTTTTCGGGATGATGCGCGCCTTGACTGCATTGGGCATCCATTTCGGAAGCGTCGGCAGCTCGCCCGGATCGCGCCACATTATCGTGCGCGCCGTCTCTGCATGCTGCTGCGTCCAGCGAAAGCCGCGTCCTAGAAAAAAGGCCTGCTTGTCGGCTGGCGGCGCTTCGTAATGGCGCCGAGCAATTTGGATCATGTCCCGGCTGGGCAGGACCTCGACCGGGTATGAGGAAATCGATGCGCGGAAGCGGTATAGCTCCATGGCTTCCTTGGCGCGCAGCGCGGCCATGCCAAGTGACCCGACGGCAAACAGGGGCCAGAAAGGTGGATTCGTTGCCGCCAGGCCGATACAGGACAGCGCCCATCCGGCGCACGCCGGGGTCTCGAAAGCCGGGCGGAACAGGTCGTTATAGGTGCGGGGCATGGCGCTCTCCGAGTCAGGCGTCGTTGTCGAAAAAGAGCGGCTGCAACGCGGTGTGTAGATAGACGTGCTGACCTCCCTTACCGCGCCGCACGATCATCCCCGCCGCTTCCATCAATGTCAGCACAGTGGTCAGGTTCAGTCCCAAACTGCCGATGAGCGAGCTCGGTACCTCGATGCCGTCTTCAGTCATTTTCAGCTGCTGCGCTAAGCGGTCGAATTTCTCATGGGTGCGAAGCGCGCGGAACCAGTCCTGCAGCGCCGGGTCGGCTGCGGCGAGCAGCGCTTCATGCGTGAGCGCAGGGGCGCTTTGTTCCTCGGGCACAGGCGCAGCAGTCAGGGCCGATTTGAGCTTCAGGTTATGCTTGGCCAGAAAGGCGCTCCCGCCTGAAGCAGCGTCGCCCGGATGCGGCGTGGCCGGCGTGGCCGGCGCAGCTGGCGCAGATGAAGCTGTAGGTGCAGGCGGTGCGGGCAGTGCGTCCGGCGCGTCTAGAGGGTTGGCTACGATCTCGCCCGATGCCTCCTCTGCCATATCGCTTGCGAGCCGGTTCGCTTCGGTCGCCGTGGGCAAGGCAATCTGTTGCTGTTGCTTGTCGTACGTCGCCTCCGCCTTCTCGAGATAGTAATTCGCACACGCGTCGATTGATTCTCGTACTACCCGGCCCAGTGTCGTTTCCAGCGCGTTCGGTGCCGCCTGCGGATAGATCGCGTTGTAAATCATGCGAACGATGCGCATGTCGAATACCTGCACGAGCCTACCGGGAATGAAGCGCGCGGCAACAGCGGCGCATTCCGTCGGGCTTAGAGGGGGTTCGTTGGTGGTCCACGCGAATCTGGGCTCGCGCGCGGCGGCAAGCCAGTCACGCAGACTGCCGGTCGCCGAGAGAGGGTGGTATCCGCCATCGCGGCTCGACAGCGCGACATTCTGCGCGAGTACGGCGACGCCCGAAGCGAGGCCGGCGGCGAACGCGGCGAAGCGAGCTTGCACTTCGAGCGTTCGGCGCTGTGTCGAATCCAGCGTGGGAAAGAACATGCGTGTGGCGGAAACCCGCAGCGTGAGCACCGATACGAACAGGCCAAAAGACCATGCGCCACCCGGTTCACGATAGACCTTTGTCGACAAGGGAAGCTGCTGCACCTGGCATGCGTACTCGTGCAGTAGTGGCATGAAGGCGGCATCGAACTGCGCCTTGGTGAATCCCGCGGCAGTACGGATTTCATCGATCTGCTGCGCGGAAGACGCAAATAGCGAAGCGGGGGAAACGGGCTGAAGAAAGTCGTCCATGAATCAAGTTTGTCCAATGGGACTGCCTGGACAAACCTGAATGGAAGGGGAAAACCGTGAGGATTTGATGGGACGACATCCGCCGTGCGATTCACGGCAGCATTACGCATCTGCGCACGAATCTTGGACAGACTGTCCAGAAGCTACGGCGCTAAGTCATTGATTTTGCGCATAGCGTACATGGTAACGCGGAAAATTAGATGCATATTTCCCACGTATCCATCTCAAATTTAACTCAAACGCCTCAACCGGCCTTCGGCGCTTCCAGATCCATGGCGATCTGCACCGCCAGCATTTTCATGCGAACTGGCTTCTCCAAATAATGCGCCTTGTAGGCACGCTGGATTCGCACGATGTCGTCTTCGCGGTCGGTGTCGACCTGTCCGGTCAGCAGATACACGGTCGCGTCCGAATTGGCGCCAACGCGGATCTTCTGGATAAGCGATTCCGAAGTCTTGCTTCCGATTTTCCAGTCGAGTATGTATGCGTCGTACTGCTCATCCTCAAGCGCCTTGTCGAGCGAATCGAGGGAATAGAACGCCGTCGCCTCGTATGTGCCGCTGGCATTGAGAAACTCTGCGATGGTATCGGCCATCGCGCGATCGTCGTCCAGAATGGCCACGGAAAAATGGCGGGCTTCCGGCAGTTCGATCTCCAAGAACTTGATCGAGTAGAACGCTTCGGCCGGCGGCACGGCTTCCGCACGCATGACCTTCCAGTTGCCAGCGCCGCCGACGGCGACGAATTCCTTGGGTTGGCGCGACAGCGCCAGCGGGCCGATCACCGCGAAGGCAGGCACTTCTTCCGAACCCATGTACAGCGTGACGTCCACGGTCTGGGACCGGAGATCGTCGGGCGAATCGCTTTGTTCGCCGATACGCTGCCCATATTCCTTTTCGATACAGCGGATTTGCGCCATTGACCAGTCTGCCATCCCGGAGAACTTCTTATAAGCCTGACTGACCGAGAGACCAAGGATGCGCGCGACTTCGCGGGAATGTTCTTTTTTCGGCACGCCCTTTTTCAGCATCAAGGCACGGATGTTTTCCGTGATCGGATTCTTGGTTTTTTGAATGTCGGCCATGTTCATGCTCTCTAAAAGTTTTCCCAGACGAAGCGACATTTTACCGTGCGCCAAAAAGAAAGGCGCTAACCGAGCAATCGTTTTTAGAAAGAGTTAGCAACTAGTCATTTTAGGAGCGGGATCGCGTCTTTTCGTGGATAAAAAAACGCACATTAATGCGAAACAACGTTGCCACAAGACGAAAAATGGAGAATACTTGCCGAAAGCGGACGGGAAAAACAGAGCAATTGGGGTGACTGTCCGGCCCCAGGCAGCAAGAGTTCGATATGTTGCCCATAGGAAGAACGGCGAGTTGATGTATGTGCGGCCGGGAGCGCTCGTAGAAAAACTTGAAACAGGGACCAGCAGGCAGACGAAAACGCGACACAAAGAATGGATAGCGCCAGAGCAATGAGTAGAAGGAAGCGCGAATTAAACGTTTCTCTCTGTCAATCGAGGTACCAGTAGGAGAATTGGTCTGCACGGCAAGCGCCCGTAGCCCAATTCTTCCAACGAGTCTACAACCCATTGGAGAATTTCCATGTCCGCATCACTCGCACTCGACACGCAGAACACTGAACTGTTGTCCCGTGACGGAACCGTCATCCGGCGGCATCGCGAAGCAATCAACACCTCATCGATTAACCTGTCGGACCTCACGCCAGACCAGTATGGGTCGCTCATCACCGCAGCGCACATGGTTGCGCAGGCCAATCAGGCAATCACCGCGAATATGTATGTGATGGCCGAAAACCTGCAAATCATGTTGGACATCCTCGGCAAGGAGCGCTTCTATAAGTTTGCCGATGAGACCTTCGGCCTGAATCGCAAGCGCGTTGAGCGCATGTTCAAGATACACCGCGTGCTGGATGCGCATTTCAGCGAAGCCGATGGCAAGTTCCATCCGGGCCAGATCCAGAACTTTTCCAAGTCTGCGCTGTTGATGCTCGCCGACGACACCGATACCGAAGTGGTCGACCAGCTCCGTGAAATGTCGAAGACCGGCAAAGTGACTGAAGCAATGGTGCGCGACTTGCTCGAGCAGCGTAAAAAGGAAAGCGATACCAGCGTCGCGGCGCTCAACGCCGAGCTCGACCTCGAACGGCGTCGTGCGCGCGACGCCGAAGAGAGGCACCAATCTGACACCGCCCGGTTGCGGTTGCAGGCGGAGAGCCAGGCCGAGAGCTTAGTGAATCTCCGCGCGGAGAAAGACGCGTTAGCTGAAGAATATGCGGCGCTGGAAGACCGGCTCAAGTCTGTCAAGCCGACTGAGACCATCGTCGAAAAGGAAGTCCCGCCTGCGGGATACACAAGCGTCCAGGAAGCAGTCGAAGACATCAACCGCAAATTGCGCGACAAGGGCGATGAGTTGCGTCGCAAGTCGGATGAACTGCAGGCAGTTATCCAGCAGGAAGAGCAGGTTCGTTCGCGCCTCGAAGCCAAGCGCGCCGGCGCCGACACCTTCGAAAGGCTGCAGGAGCGGGTTGAAGAGCTGCTGATGATGTTTCCCCGCCCGTTGCTGGCTTCTCTGACCGAATCCGACCCCGAAATCAAGGCCGCCATCCATGCACTTGGCAAGGCGCTGACGATCGCCGGCGAACAACTCCAAGGAGCGTGACATGGGCAGCCCTATCAACACATCGCAGGCTTCGCAGTTCGCGCTCGACACGCAGGCAGCTACCCGCAATCTGATCGAGAAGGCCAATCAGGCGGTATGGGAAGCGGTTCGCGCAATCGCCGCCAGTAATGATCCGCTCGGTCCGGCGCTGTTCGGCGTGGATGCGGAAATGCTCCAGCAATTCAGCAACATCCCCAAGCTCAAGATGCTGCCGCTGTTTCAAACCGGCGTGCCGATCTTCGAACTGCGGCACGAGATGGTGTCGGCGGTCGCCGACTTGGTCGCCGCAGGCGGCTACAGCCAAGACAAACTTTTTCCGATCGTGATGCGCGCATTCGGAAATGCCTTACCCCTCAAACAGGTCTAACCGGGAGAGCAGTGATGAAAACCAGCGATGTCTACGCAGCCAAACTCGCAATCGGCCAGGCGCTTGCCGGCATGGGAATGCGCGCAGTCACTATCTCCGAGGTCGCCGGCACGAAACCCGCCGACTCCCGGGAGACTTTCCGCCGCGTCACCGGCAAGCAGTCGTCCAGCGGCCAGACGCCAACCTACCATCAATGGTTCTTGCAAAGCAAAACCCGACGCATGCACGGCGCGGCTCTCTGCCTCTGGTACGTCATGTACCGCAATGCGTGGGAAGGCCGTCATCCCAATCCCAACGGAATTGCCTTCCTGCTGGCTTATAAGCTGTACCGGCAAGTGCTTGGCGCTCAGGTCGCTGACACCGACAATGAACTGACCGGCGAGCGTTTGCACCTGTTGATCGGCAAGGGATTCGAGCGCAATTGGCGCCAAATTACGACCGGCGCTGCGACCACCTTCGATCACGACAACTTGAAGATCATGTCGTGTCGGCGCTGCCGGGTGCCGCACTTGGTCGCGGCGCACCACGTCAGCTATGACTGCGGCTGCGACAAATAAGCCCGTTCCTTGCGGTCCGAAAACCTCTCGATGTGTCGGGAGGTTTTTTTTCGTTCCGGCGCCCCGGTCCTCGCCGCGCTTTCTTGGGCAAACTAAAGCCGCGGAAGCTCGACGCGCATCCGGATCGACGCGAGCCAATCCTCAAGATTCGTCGAACCCGTGATGTACTGCTCTGCCTTGGCCTGCCTGACAAGTTCATCCTGACGCGCATACAACGCCGCCAGCGCCTCTTGCGCTGCTGTCTGCAACGCCCTGAGTTCTCGGTCCCGCAAAAACGAATCGCGCACGCTGTCCTCGAATGCGCGCTCTGCTTGCTCAATAGTTTTCTTCGCCATTTCTACCCCGACAAATAAAAAAGCCCCGCCGTCCCTGGAGAGGGAGCAGGCGGGGCGAGGTCTACATGCGGCTGACGATGCGCGTTTGGCTGCCGTTGATCAGCACTGCAACACGTTCGCCAACTTGTGCATTGATCGCGCCGGGTTCCTGCACGATCACTTTGTTCGTGCCGTCGACCAAGCGCACGATGATTTCTTCGCCTTGCGACGCGGTGACGCGGCGGCCGACTTCAGAACCGCCAAATGCGCCGGCGATCGTGGTCAGCGCGCGAACAGCGCCGGACGTATTGCGACCCAGCCAGAGACCAGCTGCGCCGCCTGCAATGGCGCCGTAGGTCTGCCCGCTGCCCGATCCTGCGATCGTGACATGACGGACCTGAACGACGGTGCCTTCGATGACGTAGCCCGCTGCCATTGCCTGATTGCGGCCATAGACATTCGGGTTTGCGTTTTGCGCGTTCATCATCGGCATTCCGGCGCAGCCAGTCAGAACGGATACGACAAGTGCCAGGGCGATGGTGACGATGGTTTTCATGGTGGATCTCCTTTACGTTTTTCCGCTGAGCGGGTGGGATAAAAGGAGGCGCCGAAGCTCGGCTTGCCGATGTGGGGCATGGGCAAGACGGCATGAATTGAGGAATGATCCCCGGCACGAAGCCGAGGATCATGGGTGCATCGTTACAGATCAGAACTGCTTGTTAAGTGCGCCGAGGTCGAAATCACGAGCGCGTGCCACGCTGCCACCTTGGAAAATCGACGGCGTGGGCAACACTACTTCCTTGCGGACGAAGCGTTGCTTGGTAGAGCTTCCGATATCGCTTGCAGCTTTCAGACTGACAGGGCCGAAAGCCTTGATCGCTTGCAGAGAACCGGTCGCGCCATGCTTGATCGCCGGGATGACGATTTTACTGACGGTCAAGCGCAGCAAGCTCCAGATCGTGTGCTTCCATGTCATGTACAGCGCAATGCCCAGCCACTTCATCAGCGTATAGCCAGCCATCCATACCAGTCTCGGACCTGCAGTGCAAACCGTGATTGGGATGAACAGAAAACCATACGCCACGTAGTACATCAGGCCGTGATTTTGCGACTGTTGGCTTTTCATAACGAGCTCCTCTTTACCGCGTAGCGGTGGTTGAAAAGAGGAAGAAGGCTGTTTCAGCCTTACCGGGCGCCACAGCGTCGGGTAAAGCATGTCGATTTGGAGGGGATCCGACGCTGCATACGCAACGCCGGAACGGACTATCTTGCTCTGGCCACGCGCACATGCGCATGAGCCAGACGGCGCTTCTGTACAGCCATCGTCGCGGTATGGACCATGCCATACCAAACGAGGAACGATACGAAGGTGCCGATCGATTGCATCTTCGGCGTGAAGCCGAAGGACTGGAGCAGACCGCAGATGAAGAAAGCCGCGAAAGTTGCTGCAGCAGCTGCGCCTATGCTCCGTGCGTTGGTTTCGGTTTGCATTTCAAGCGTCTCCATAGATGCCGCGTAGCGGCGTTCGAAAACGGAGACCGTTGGTGTGACGGCTTTCCGGTACGGGTACGGGAAAGACGACAGAGTGTCTTGGCATGCCAGCGGGAGATAAGATTTCGCTGGTATGACTCTCTATAAGATTGCAGGGAGGGTGGTGCTTTGCGGGTGAACCTGCCGCGTAGCGGCACCTAGAACTATAAACTTTCATGTTGCAGCCAACAAGAAGTTTTTCTCGGATAGAGCCACGTGGCAGTGGCGCGATATGCGCGCCCCAAAAAAAAACTCCTCCCGCAGTGCGGGAGGAGCGAGGGCATTACATACTTTTCTTCGGGATTGACGCCTTGCTGGCCAAGCATGTGATTTCGAACAGGTCGAATCTCACACTTTATTTTTTTCAGTCCCAGTTCAGACTTCCACCCGTTTGGTACTCGATGACGCGTGTTTCGAAAAAGTTTCGCTCCTTCTTCAGATCGATCATTTCGCTCATCCAGGGGAAGGGGTTTTCCTCCTGCGCAAACATGGTATCGAGACCGATCTGCTGCGCGCGGCGGTTTGCGATGAAGCGCAGGTAGCCTTTGAACATCGGAGCATTCAGGCCCAGCACGCCGCGTGGCATGGTGTCTTCCGCATAGCGATACTCGAGTTCGACGGCCCGATGAAACAGGGCTTTGATTTCCTCCTTGAACTCGTTGGACCACAGGTGCGGATTTTCCAGCTTGACCGTGTTGATGAGGTCGATGCCGAAATTGCAGTGCATCGATTCGTCGCGCAGGATGTACTGATATTGCTCCGCCGCGCCCATCATCTTGTTCTGCCGGCCCAGCGCGAGGATCTGCGTAAAGCCGACATAGAAGAACAGGCCTTCCATCAGGCACGCGAACACGATCAATGACTTCAACAGCTTCTGATCGTTTTCCACGGTTCCGGTCGTGAAGGCCGGATCGGTCAGCGTATCGATGAACGGGATAAGGAATTCATCTTTGTCTCGGATTGACGCGACCTCATGGTACGCATTGAAGATTTCGCTTTCATCCAGCCCCAGCGACTCCACGATGTACTGATACGCATGCGTGTGGATCGCTTCCTCGAACGCCTGGCGCAGCAGGTACTGGCGGCATTCCGGCGCGGTGATATGCCGGTAGGTGCCCAGCACGATGTTGTTGGCCGCCAGTGAATCGGCG
Source organism: Noviherbaspirillum pedocola (assembly GCF_016632335.1). Lineage (GTDB taxonomy): Bacteria > Pseudomonadota > Gammaproteobacteria > Burkholderiales > Burkholderiaceae_D > Noviherbaspirillum_A > Noviherbaspirillum_A pedocola. The sequence continues at coordinate 129,405 of NZ_JAEPBG010000006.1, read as the reverse complement.
GTGACGAAAAAGCCGAGGTTGCGTTTGACGAGGCGACGCTCATCATCCGTCAGGCCGTTCGGGTTCTTCCAGAGCTCGATGTCGCGCTGCATGTTGATTTCCTGCGGCATCCAGTGATTGGCGCAGCCGGCGAGGTACTTGTCCCATGCCCACTTATACTTGAAAGGTACGAGCTGGTTGACGTCGGTGGCGCCATTGATGATGCGTTTGTCGGCTGCGTTGACACGACGTTCGCTGTTGGCCGCTGCCGGCGACGGTACCGCAGCGGCGACAATCGTACTGATGGCGGGTGCAGCGGCTTGGCCGGAAGGAAGGGAAGCGGCGTCGTCGTCCCACGAGAGGGTATTCGCTTGCATGATGTTGCTCCTTGTTGGGTAGCGCCGCACCCCGAAGGGCGCGGCTCTCTTAATGGTTAAGTTGAATTGTAACGAATAGTTGATTCACTGACATGCATCACATGCGGAAAATCCGTCATCGCCGGGGCGCAGCGTGCACACCGGTCCTGCGGCTTCCTCTGCAACGGGCGTTGCGATCGCGGGTGCGACTGCATTGAGCGTGCCGGGGCGCGAGGTCGATTTCTCTGAATGCGTGGCGCCGATGGTGCGCAGGTAATACGTGGTCTTGAGGCCGCGCAGCCATGCCAGTTTGTAGGTTTCGTCCAGCTTCTTGCCCGACGCACCCGCCATGTAGATGTTGAGCGACTGCGCCTGGTCAATCCATTTCTGGCGCCGTGCCGCGGCCTCGATCAGCCAATGCGGCTCGATCTCGAACGCGGTGGCGTAGAGCAGCTTCAGATCCGCCGGCACACGCTCGATTTTCGCGAGGCTGCCGTCGAAATACTTCAGATCCGAAACCATCACTTCGTCCCACAGACCGCGCTCTTTCAGGTCGCGCACCAGGTACGCATTGATGTCCGTGAACTCACCACTCATGTTGCTCTTCACGTACAGCTGCTGGTAGGTCGGGTCGATCGAAGCCGACACGCCAACGATGTTGGAAATCGTTGCCGTCGGAGCGATCGCTACGCAGTTGGAATTGCGCATCCCGTGCCAGCGGATGCGTGCACGCACGAGTTCCCAATCCATGCCGCCGTAGCTCTTGGTGTCGAGCTGCAGATGGCCTTCGTCACGCTGGTTTGCGAGCATTGCGATGGAATCAATCGGCAGGATGCCGAGATCCCACAGCGAACCGGCATACGACTCGTACCGTCCACGCTCTTCCGCCAGTTCCGTTGAGGCGAGGTAGGCGTAGTAGCACACCGCCTCAGCCGTCTCATCGGCGAGCCGCACCGCTTCTTCCGAAGCGTAGGGCACGCGCAATGCGTATAGGAACTCGTGAAAGCCCATCATGCCGAGAGCCACCGGCCGATGCCGCATGTTGCTGTTGCGCGCCTTGTCGACGCCGTAGTAGTTGATGTCGATGACGTTGTCGAGCATGCGCATGGCCGTGCTCACGGTTTTGCGCAGTTTGACGAGGTCGAGCCGGCCGTCCTTGATGTGGGCGGGAAGGTTGACCGAACCCAGATTGCAGACCGCGATTTCGTCCGAACTGGTGTTGAGGGTGATTTCCGTGCACAGGTTGGAACTATGCACGACGCCCGCGTGCTGCTGCGGGGAACGAATGTTGCAGGGGTCCTTGAACGTGATCCAGGGATGGCCCGTTTCGAAGATCATGGAAAGCATCTTGCGCCACAGGTCGAGTGCCTGAACCTTCTTGAACAACCGGATCTCACCGCGCTCGGCCTTGGCTTCATAGGCTTCATACGCGGCTTCGAACTTGCGGCCGTACAGGTCATGCAGGTCCGGCACCTCGGACGGCGTGAACAGCGTCCACTCGCCTTTTTCCATCACCCGCTTCATGAACAGGTCGGGAATCCAGTTCGCCGTATTCATGTCGTGGGTGCGGCGGCGGTCGTCGCCCGTGTTCTTGCGTAGGTCGAGAAACTCCTCGATGTCCAGATGCCAGGTTTCCAGGTACGAGCAAACCGCCCCGGCCCTTTTTCCACCCTGGTTGACTGCCACAGCGGTGTCGTTGACCACTTTCAGGAACGGCACGACACCTTGCGAATTGCCGTTGGTGCCCCTGATGTGCGAGCCGAGCGCGCGCACTGGGGTCCAGTCGTTGCCCAGGCCGCCGGAGAACTTGGCCAGCAGGGCATTGTCCTTGATCGAATCGTAGATGCCTTCGAGGTCGTCGGATACCGTCGTCAAGAAGCACGACGACAGTTGCGGGCGCGGCGTGCCGGAATTGAACAGCGTCGGGGTGCTGCTCATGAAGTCGAAGGACGACAGCAGGTTATAGAACTCGATGGCCCGCTCTTCGCGATGGACTTCCTTGGATGCCAGCCCCATTGCCACGCGCATCAGGAAACTTTGCGGCAGCTCGAAGCGGACTCCATCGTGGTGCAAGAAGTAGCGGTCATACAGCGTCTGCAGGCCGATGTAGCCGTACTGCAGGTCGCGTTCCGCCACCAGCGCCTTCGCCAGCCGGTCCAGATCGAACTCGGCCATGAAAGGAGCAATGCGCCCCGCGGCGATGCCCTTGTGAATCAGCAGCGCGAATGCCTTCTCGTACGCTTGCTGCGCTTCGTCCTGCGTGACTTCAAGGCCGAAGACTTCGGTTCTGACCGTATGCAGCAGCAGGCGGGCAGTGACTTTGTCGTAGTCCGGATCCTTTTCCATCATCGTGCGGCTGGCCAGCAGGAGGCTCTTGAGCACTTCGGCCATCGGCACGCCGTTGTAGACGTTCTTGTAGGCCTCGCGCACGACGGCGTCGGCATCGGCGGACGGCAGACCGACGCAAGCAAGGTCGACCAGGCGCTTGACGAATGCATAGTCGAGCGGCACGCCGGTGTTGAGCAGGATCTCGGGAATGCCTTCGGGCGCAACGACTGCCGGTTGGCGCTTCTGCTTTTGCTTTTCGCGGTACAGCACATAGGCGCGGGCGACATCGTGCTCGCCGGAGCGCATCAGCGCCAGTTCCACCTGGTCCTGAATGTCTTCGATGTGCAGCGTCGCATCGTTCTTGCGCGACAGTGCGGCGCAGACCTGAACGGTCAGGCCGTCCACGGTTTCATGTTCGGCCTGCGAGAGGGCGGTCTTGCCCGACGTCCAGGGCTCGCCCTTTTCGTTTTTCAGGAAGGCCACCGTGATCGCGGCGCGGATCTTGTCGGCGGTGAAGGGCACGGCATTGCCGTCGCGCTTCAGGACAAGACGTTGTTTCATCAGTTCGTTGATTTCGGCGAGATTCATGATTTTCCTCGTTGGGTGTTGGTTGCGGCACGCCAGATGGCTTGCCTTGTCGTTTCGGTTCACGAGCGGCGCGAAGTGCGTCGCCCTGGTTCCTGTGCCGATTGCTCGGCAGCGAAAAATCACTCCAGCCAAAGAGGCTTTCCAAAGCGGTCGCTTTGAGAAACATCCTTGCGGTGGTGCGCCTGATGGACTTCTGCCGCGGGTGGGGCCGGTGTGGCAATGAAGACGGACTGCTTTGCGGCGGCCTGCCGCCCACGCGAGAAGCGTGGGTGCAGACTCGGTTATATGGTTTCACGATCGGACTGCCGGTGCGGGTGCAATCGGCAGCTACGTTTGCCAGCATTTCACGGAAGACGACAAGTCGGCCTCAGCGATATCTGGAATGGGTTTCCCGGGCGCTGTTGGGAGCCGGGTAGGACCGTCGCGGGTTTTCCGCTATTGGCGGCGCGGCCGATGCGGGACGGGATGATTGCTCCTGCCTGCGGTCGGCATCGCTTCCTTTGGCCTGCTGTTCGATGTAAGGGCGCGTCGCCTTGCGGGCGAGGTAGAACGCCATCCATTCGTCGGCAAAGTCGGTGCCTTCCTTGGGTGGCTTGCGGATTTCGCAGGCAATGCCACGGGCCTCGAGCTTTTCCTTGAGCATCGCGGCGCGGTGCTCGCCGGGTCGGTGGCCGGTCACAGGATCGATTTTATCGTGGTCGGCAAATATGATGACCTTGTCGAATTTCCCGTCCGGTATGTCCGCAACGCTCAGGTTGACGCAGTTCAGGAGGGCCCAGACATTGATGCTGTAGCGGTAGGCGGTTGCCACGGCCCATGCCGTCTCGATGCCTTCGCACACACCCAACACACGGCTGCCCGGCGTCTCGCATACGGGAATGGCTTCGCCCTTGAGCTTGCGAATTCCTGCCATCTGCTTTTTGACCATCTCAAATGGCGCCTTCTCGCCCTGAGGGGTCAGGTAAGTGCGATGCATCGTCACGCCTTTGCGCTCGCTGTCGATGACCTTGGCGAGCATCACCGGAAAGCGGCCTCGGCATACTGACTTGGTGTCGTACCGATCCGGCCCTACCTTGACCACTTCGTCCTCGTAGAACTCCATCGAGGGATTGAAGCGGATATACGGGGACAGTCGGCGCAGATCGCCGCCCGGTACCCGCTTGGACAGGTATTGCCACACCGGGTCGCCTGGCTTGATGGCGCGCGCGCCGGACTCGGCCTGCTTTAGCCGCTTTCGGTTCTGCGCGACTTCTTTCTCTGTCAATTCCGCATCGACGCGAACAGGAGCGACAGGGCGGGCGACAGAGTCCACCGGCTGAAAGCCCTTGATCTTGCGCAGGCGATCCATGATTTCGGATTCGGGCAAGCCAGAGCAGGCCAGCATCAGGTTCCACGCATTGCCGGGGCCGCATGTCTGGCACCAGTAATTCCCCATCAAGAACTTGTTGTCGAACCTGAAGCGGTCCTTGTTCGTGCCGGCTTTGCCGCCTGCGCCATTGATTGCGCAAAGCGGGCAGGGGCCGTGCTTTTTGGTGAGGTAGCGCGGATCGACGCCGAACTGGGGCAGCACGCTGTACCAGTCGAACGACGTGAAGTCGAGCCGTTCGTTGTCGTCCCTTTTTCTGTCCTGCTGCTGATTGTATTTTGCTTCCATCTTGCCTCCTTGCCGGGAAACCGGCGCTAACAAAAGAAGCTCAGGCGCTCGCGACAGCAGGCGAGGCTTTCGTCATGCGAGCCGCGCGCGCATGACGAAAACCCGTACATCGGGGAGTGATCGAAGAAAAACGCCGCCCCCCGAAGGGGGCGAACGTTGGGTTGGGTGAAAGGATTGAAATCAATGACTAGCGCGCGATCTTATGCGTGATAAGTCATTGATTTTTAACGGACCTAGAACGGGATGTCCCCGTCCGGATCGTCCGAGGTGTAGCCCCCGGCCAGCGCCGGCTCCTGCTGCGGGGCTTGACGTGGCGCCGGGGCACGGTTGGTGTTCGGCGCGGGACGCTGTTGCGGGGCCGGTGCAGTGCGCTGCTGCTGCGAGCGCTGCTGCGTCCCTTGCGCCGGACGCTGCAGCTGCGTCGAATACTGCTGGCTGTCTTCCTGCTGGCCATAGCTGTCGTCGCCGCCTTGTTGGCCGCCGGTGTTGCGGGCACCCAGCATGCGCATGTCATCAGCGCGGATTTCGACGACGTACTTCTCGACGCCATCCTTGTCCGTGTACTTGCGGGTGCGCAGGCTGCCTTCGATGTAGACCAGCGAACCTTTGCGCAGGTACTTGTCGGCGATTTCGGCAAGCTTGCCGTAGAACGCCACACGATGCCATTCGGTCTGCTCGCGCTTCTCGCCGGTGGCCTTGTCCTTCCAGGTATCGGTCGTTGCCAGCGCGATGTTGGTTGCGGTGTCGCCGCTTGTCATTGCGCGGGTATCCGGGTCGCGGCCCAGGTAGCCTATGAGCGTAACTTTGTTGACGGTTCCAGACATGGTGATTCTCCAAAATGGGTGGGGTGGCTACAGAACGGTGATCGAGTATTCGTTCATGTAGCGGGTTTCGAATTCACCGTCTCTGACTTCGACGGTGAAGTGTCTCTTGCCTAGCAGTTGAATCCTGATCGGCATGCCGTTACGCAGGCGGTGAAGCTTTGCGAGTTCGGCTAGGTGCTCTCCCAGGAACTCCTTTTCGTATCCACTGGGCCTTTTCACCTTGATGGCGAACGTGGTGTAGCCGGGCTTGCCCTGCCATGCAGGGCGGGTGGTCTTGCCGAGGAAGGAGATCGTGCCTTCCACCGGTTCTGACCGTGTTGCGGTTGGCGATGGGGAGTGTTTCGGCGAGGACTCGGGCGGTGCTGCTGCCGGGGCTCGCGGCGCCTGATCGGGGGGACGTTCAGGCGGTGGTGGCGCTGCCCGCTGTTGCGGCCGTGGCCGCGGTGCTGGCGCTGCCGGAGGCGGCGCTTCACGCGGTGACGGCGGGGCGTATGCAGCCACAAGGGATGGCAGGGCAAAGGAATCCATCGGCTCGACATCTCGAAACCCGACTTCCTTGACCCAATCGATTGCGCTGAGCATGTCGAAGACAACACAGCGCGCTCTGGCGATCTCGGGAGTAAAAATGCGCTCCTTCGCGATGCCGTTCTTTCGTGCGATGGCGCGGATGATGCGACGGCTGTTGTACTGGTAAAAGCAGACTTTCACCGTACCAAACACCTGACTGTGGACCTTGTCAGCCACCGGCATTGCCGTGGACTGATTGGGAACCGCAGAGGGACCGTGACTACGTGAATCCGAAGATGGAGGTCCCGCGTTACGCGTTTCCTCGATTTCGGTTCCCGTGGTCTGGTACGTCGCCCGGCCAGAAATTTCAGCGGTATCGAACGTGTCTGCGAAATGCATCGCAGTGCGTTCTAATCTGGTCGTGGACATAACAACTTCTCCAGGGTGCCATGGAAATGGCGAGGAAAACTGGAGCAAGCCTTGAGACAGGCTTTCCTGTAAGGGGCTACAAGAAAACGCTGTGAGACGTGTGGGGGTGCTGAAGATCGTGACGCTGCCGCGTAGCGGCATAGGAATATTACTGCCGTTTGATCCCCTGAACAACTATTTTCTTGCCGGCCCTGCCATGCGCGCCGCTGGCGAGGGCGGCAGGAGGCGTTCCTACAGGCCGCTGCTATCGCAATCGGGATCGGGATCTGCTGCGGGCTTGCAGGAGCGGATGCGGCCGGAGTAGTTGGCCTTGACGCGCCGCATCGCCGTATAGCTTGGCGCCGTGCCGATATCGTTGCGGGCAATCTGGATCGTGCTGCTGGCAAAGCCACCGGCGGCGTCGCGCGAATAGCCAAGTGCGTCGAACAGCACATACGGCGCGGTGCCGCCCGCTGTGCCGGTGCCGCTGATTGCGAGATAGGCAGGGAAGGCGGGGCCGGAAAGCAGCTTGCGATCGCCCGCATCGAAAGTGCCGTTGTAATTCTTGTCGGCGAACGCGATCCAGCCGGAAGACCAGTTCGCGCCATCGGCAGGCACAACAAGCGCATGCGTGCTGTTGACCACGCTTTCCGACTTGGCCGCCGCCAGCGCGCTCAAGAAGTCGTTGGCTGCCGCACCCAGCTCCGCGTTATGCCGGTAGCTCATGAAACTTGGCGCGGCTACGGCAGACATCACGCCGAGCACGGCGACGGCGACAAGCAGTTCGATTAGCGTAAAGCCCGAGGTCCTGATGCGCATGGCTTACCTCCAGCAGTCGGCCTGGCTCGTGCCGGTGCAGGTTTTCTGGCCAGTACTGGTGATCGAGATCGTGTCGACATCCGGATCGGGGCGCTGTGGCACCGCGGTGAGCTGCACGCATTCTGCGATCGTGGTGCCGCTGCAGGCCTGCGCGGCGAGCAGGTAGGACGCGTTGGTGGCGGACGAACCCGAAAAGGTCTTGAACGGCACGCCGCTCTGCCCGGCGCTAAACGCAAGGTATGCATTGTGCTGGGTCATGTAGCGTTCCTGCTGCTGCAGCAGATCCAGCAGGGCAGTGCGCCCCTCCGCGCGCTTTCCCTTCATGACCCATTTCGTGTAGGCCGGCATTGCGATTGCGGCCAGAATGCCGATCACCGCCACCACGATCGTCAGTTCGATCAGGGTAAAGCCCTTGTTGCGTCGCATAGCCATTACTGGTTCCTCAGTGCTCGGTAGTTGTTGATCTGCCGCCAGCTCAGACGGCCGGTCGGATACTGGAATGTGCGGGTCTGGGCGGTTTGCACACCGGATGCGCCCTGCACGATGACCTGGCGGGTGCCAACCGTCATGCGCCGCCCGGTGCTGTCCGACACCGTGGTCGTTGTTGGGCCTGCTTCTGGCATGAACGGGGTAGTCGGCATGCCGACATGCGAGCGGAATGCCGTGCCGCTGTTCGTGGCCAAGTTGATGTCGTAGATGTTTCCGCTGCCGCGCCCGCACACGTCGCCTTGCGCTCCCGGTGGCACGGCCGAGGCGAACAGTACGTCGCCGCCGCCGGTGCGCAAATCGCTGACCTGTCGCTCGCCGGCCTGCGTAAAGTCGAGGAACCAGCCGGAGCGCAGGGTATCGGTGTCGGACATGGCGCGGCCCCACGTAAATGCCGGGATGGTGACCGCGGTGCCACTGATGGATGCTTGCGCGAGCCGCTTGCGCCCGCTGATGATGGCTGGCCCCGAGAGGCTGTCCGCGGTGGTGCTGCCGTCGTCGTACAGCGCATAGACCGTCTGCTGCTGCGGCGTCGGGGATAGTGAATTGTCGCTGTCCTCAAGGTACTTGCCCGTGCCAAAGGCAACGATGGTGCTGCGGTTCGGACCGACGAGCAGCGCCGGCGCGGCCGTTATCGGCTGGACCGCGCTCTGCGCGGAGTTGTCCTGCGCGATATACAGCGGCAGCGGCGTGCCGGTCGGATTCCCGCTGCCGTCATACGCGGTGCTGAAGGCGGTCAGCGTGTTCATCGTGAAGCCGGACGCGCCCACACGGGTGAAGTTCAGCTTCCACATGCGTCCGTGGAGATCGCCGATATACAGATGCGCGACTTCGCCGGCTGCGCCGCCATCAGCGGTGAAATTGATCGCGCCGGTAGCCAGGCTTGTCGCAAGCGTCGGATCGACCGGCAGCGACACCTTGTAGTAGTTGCTTCCAAGCGCCCAGGATGACGATGCGGGCTTGGACAGGTCCAGCAGGAACAGGGCAGGGTTGCCGGTAGCGCTGAAATTGCCGTCGTTGACATAGTTGTCCACGCCGCTGGCCACGACTGCGAACCATTTGTACTGTGGCGTGGCGCCGGGCGCACTGACGCGCACCTTCAGGATTTGCGGCCGGCCGACGATGTTGCCGATATCGGCGTCGTCGCGGTCGGTGAATTCCCACAGAACGTGCGTGCTGTCGAATGCCGTGGGGTCGGTCACATCAAGCGCATACACGCCTTGGCCGCCGGCACCGGTGCCGCCGACAAGGACCGTCTTCCAGTTGCTGCCCACAAGGGCCTCGCCCGTGACCGGCGTGGCATCCACATAGCTCTGATGGTTCCCGCTGGTGTACTGCTGGCTTGTCAGCGCCGAGAGGTTCGGCCCCATCCAACTCGGGATGTAGCCAAACAGTTCCGCGCCGGTTGCCGCATTGAACGCATGGAGCATGCCGTCGTTTGCGCCGACGTACACCGCCGGTGTCCGGTTCGCGTTGGCGTTATAGAACGCGAGGTAGTCTGCCGCGCCGATGGCGGTGGACGGCGCTCCCTCGTACACGACGCCCGAGTTGAGGATGTCGCCCAGCCGGCTGGCGCGCTTCCTGAACTGCGTGCTTTCAAGTGAGCGATCGCCGCGCAGGAAATTGAGCCGCTGCTGGCCCAAGCCATCCGGCGAAGCGGTGGGGCTCGGGCGGTTCAATTGGTCGGCAAGAGTCGATTCGATATTGCCCCAACTGAAGTCGGTGGCCGCCGGCGACGAACCCGACGCGACTTTGCCGACGGCGATCTTGCGCGTCGTGAAGTCGGCCGCATCCAACTGTGTGGCGGCGGTCCATTGTGCGCCAGCCAAGCCGCTGACCGTCACAGTGTTGTCGCCGTTGACGGTGACGGGAAAGGCGATGACGTCTCCGCTCCAGGAAGTGGAATCGAACTGCGCCTCGTAGATCGCGCCGCCCGAAGTCAGTCGCTGCCCGGTGATCGCGCCGCCGGCGATGCTGTTGGCCTGCACGATGATGGCATTGAATATCTGATCAATCGATGTCACCACCCGCCTGCCGCCCGAAGCGAGGAAATAGGTGCGCGCTTCTCCGGCAGCATATGGGCTCATCCAGGGCGAATTGTCCGCAGTGCCGTTGGACGAATAAAACGGGTTGCCAATGCCGGACTGGTCGATGAAGCCGCCGTATTTGGCCGCCAGAAATTGCTGGTTGTTGTGGCGGGAATTCGGGTCGCTTTGTGCGTTGTACTCGTTGGCATCGAGGAAATAGCTGGTGATGCGCATGCCGGGACGCTGCTTGTCGGTCTGGCTCCATTGGCTGCCACGGATATCGTGTGTATTGGCCCAGTAAGCAATGCCGGCCATGAAGTAGCCCGCCGTGGTCTCAGTAGTTGCGACCCACTTCGGCACTTCCTGATTTTCCATTCCCCACAATCCGCCGTTGATATACGGTCCGGGATTAACCGTGGTCTGGATCGTGCCGTTGTTGTCCGGATAGCTGACAGCATTATTGGATTCGAAGCCGCCCACAACTTGAGTCCAGAAGTGAAAGTCCGGTTCGTTACCGGACGGGTTCGCGGGGCGCGCAAACTCGCTTTCATTGAGCCAGGATGTGTTGCCGGGAATCGACTTGTCGTCATGGGTATTGTCGTCGCCGACGGTGATGATGCTGTTTCTTACGCAAGAATAGTCGGCGGTATTGCTGCCATCCGCATGCGGATCAGTCCAGCTCGTATAGACGGGGAAGCCGGCTTTCATCCAATCCGTCATGCCATCCGTAGCCGCCGGGGTGGGTTGCAGGCCCTGCAAATAGCGCACCGCCTCGTAGTACAGCTCCGTGATCGGATCGAACATCTTGTAGCAGGAGTCACAGGGTCCGGTCCTGCCAAACTGGTTGAGGTAATTGATTACCCCGCTGAGATTCTCCGCGGCACCTTCCGGGTTCACTGTGAAGATACCTGTTGCCGGGTCCCATTCCGACTTCGGATTCAGGCCGGCGATTGGGTTGCCGTAGCTGTCATAGGCTGTCGGTCCCACGTAGGTCATTGGCGCGCGCAGCACGCCGCCGTAGCGCGGGATTTGGTTGTCCATGAGGTAGCCAAACGCGGCGACACGAACCTTGTCGCTATAGCGCTGCAGCGCGCCGATGGGTTTGTAGTAGCCGCTTGGATAGCGGTCGCAATAACTGGTGCGCGGGTCGGTAAGCGCTCCGGACGCATTGCTGTCGCAAACCTGCATCCGCGAGTAGAAAAAGGCGTCAGAGGTGAGCGCCGTCGGCGTGTTGGGCGACCATCCAGTCGGATCGGGACGTACATAGCAGCTCTTCGATGCGCCAGGCGCTGGATCACCCAGCAGCCGGTAGGTGCAGGGCAGCGAATTGACTGCTGAAGTGAAGACCCAGTTATTGCCGGAGCCGAATGCCACCTGCATGGCGCCGGAATAATTGCAGTTGCTGTACTGATCGCTGCAGTACTGGAAGTCGGAGGGTAGCGCTCCGTTATAGAGCGTGACGGGGCTAAATACCGGCGGTTGCCAACCGCTTGGGTCTGGCCGGAGGTAGCAGTACTTCGCCGCGCCCCACGCTGGATCGCCCATGACGAAGTTGTTGCATTCCACCCCATTGACTGCGCTAAGGACATTCCACCGGGTATCCGATCCGTAAAAGACCTGCATCGTACCCATGAAGTTACATGTGCTGCCTTCCCCGCCGCACGGCCCTTGCAAATCGGCCGGCAGGTTCCCGCTGTAGCTGGTGAGCGGACCATAGGCGCTGCCTTCGCCTACCGCAGTACCAAGATTCGAATTTTGCGCAGGCGTGAAGCAGTTCGTTGAGTTGATATCGGTGCCGAAATGAATGCGGTTGAGACAATTCGATACATAGACGTCGCCGGTAAACCCCTGCAGCAAATTGTTCGGGACCGCGCCCGTGGCCAGCGATGCAGATAGTTTCTTGGCCGGCGCCCATGCGCTATTGAAGAACCATGTTGGAAGCACCGCACGCTGAAGCACGGTCAGGGAAGACGTGTCCACGATCCGATCGCCGCCCGAAAGGCCAAGGCGAAGCAGGTCGATGCCGCTGCTGCTGGCCCAGTTCATGAAGTTTCCGCTGAATCCTATACCGCCGCAGGTATGGTTCGTCGCTGCTCCCATGCGTACGAAACGCCGTTTGTCTGGCGATGGATCGTTCAGATAGGAGTAGCAGCTGTCAGCGTCGTAGTAACCGAAGTATTCGTTCGCGGGCGCATAGCCGTCATCGAGCGTACTGTTCGGAGTGCCGAGGTATTCAAGGCCAACGGTTGGGAATTCCACCGACAACGCCAGCGTGACGGTCGGTTTGACCTGCTGGCCTTTCGCAAACAGAGGGGTGCTGGAAAGATTCACAGGCGGGATCGCCGGCGGCGTCGGTGCGCCGAGAGCAATGAGCGCTGCGGTACCGGCAGGAGCCAGAAGCGCGGCGATCGCCCGTGCCGGATGTCTGCGCACGATGCCCCAGGTGCTGCCCAGCTTTGCCGTCAGTGATGTGGGTTTGCCCATCGGCTAATCCTTTCGAAAGATCATTTGCACCACTGCCTGAACGGTGTCGCGCGGGCCGAAGCCAAGTGCGGTCACGCGGTAGACGAAACGCTTATCAGCGCCGATGCTCTTATCGGAAAAAAGTTGGGTGTCGGGTACGGCTTCGATGATGTAGCGCGGCTTGTAGGCCGGCTTGAGCCCGGCGCTGCCGGCATCGAAGGCGCGCTGGGTGAAGTCGCCGAACTGCGTTACCGGCGCGTGCAAATCGGCGAGGTCGACGGTGAGCCACACCGGCTTGCCGATGGCCGAGGGCAGGCAAAGACCGCGGCGCACCGGCTCGCTGGCCGCGCCGCATCCATCAATGAAGTCGAGCAGGTTATTCGGCGCGAAGACGGCTGCACGCTGCGCCGTGCCGGGGCCTTCGATGTCGAACTGCGCATCGACGAGCGCCGCCTCGGCCGACTGCCACGCAATCTGGTAATCCCGGTCGCCTCGGGCGCTGCGCTCGGACAAAAGGGCAATCTGCGAGCTCGACAGGCCAAGGATCATCACCACGACCAACAGCAGCAGCACCACGAGCAGCGCCATGCCTTCCTGATGGCCGGGTGCGGGCGGCTTGCGGCAAGGGAAATGGATACGTTGCATTCAGCCCCCTTGCGGATTGCGCAGATGGATCGTCGTCGTCGCCACCTGGCGCAGACGTCCGTCGTCGGAAGGCGTGAAGATCGCGCCGGTGTCGCCGGTGCTGGACGCTGCCTGACCGAGCACGTAGTAGGGCTGCATCGCGCCGGCGCGGTCCTGCACGCTATTGCGCGGGCCGCGCACCAGAAGGCCGATGCGCAGGCTGCGCACGCGGCGCCAGTTCGCATTCGTCGCCGCGGCGTCGCCCGGTACGACGATCTGATCGGCGCGCAGGTAGGTGTCCGTGACCGAATCCGGCGTACCGGTCGGCGCGGCATTCGCGGTGACGGCGTCCACGCCATAGAGCACCTGAAATCCTTCGACGCCACGCACGACTGGCTCGGTAGTCCAGTTGCCACTGGCGTCCTGTGTCGTACACATCAGGGATGGCTCACCGCCTTCGGTACGGGCGACATGGAAGATGCTGACGATGCGCGTCTGCGCGGTCGCTGGCGCAGCCGTCTGCGGCACGCCGGCGCAGTTGATCATCGTCTGGTCCGACTGGCCGGATCCGGCAAGCCCTTCGGCGCTCTGGTAGCGCAGGACCAGCACATCGCTGCCGTTGGCGCAGGCGGTATCGGCCGCATCGCTGCAGCCACCCGCGGCCGCAGTGCGGCTGTTCGAAGCCAGACCGGAAATCGGGTCACTGCCGTTGGCGGGCACGAGGGCATTATTGAAGCCTGTGATCGGCGCATCGATGGTTGACGCCGGCGCGTTGGGCGAGGCAGCGGCTGTGGCAAAGGCGACGTCCAGATAGCCGGCCTGCACCGAGACCTGCTGCACCAGATCGACGGCGAAGCGAGTGTTGTCGCGCAGTTGCGCGCCGGCGTCGACCGTCATGAACCCCTGCTTGGAAGCCACCACGGCGGAGGCCGCGATTAGCACGATGAGCAGACTGATCGCCATTGCCACCATCAATTCGATCAGCGTCACGCCGGCCTGACGCGCGCGATTTTGCGCGGCGCTCATTGCGTACTCCCGGCGGTGATCGGCACGACAAGCGCCGGCGTCGTAGCGCGGTCGAAAGCGGTCGCGGTGGACGCGCCCGAATCCGTGGTGCGGCGTGTCCAGCCGATCTTGACGACCGCCACGCCGCCGCTGTTGGTGCAGGGCCATTGCGGTGTGCCGGAGGCATCATAGGGCGCGCTGTCGTAGCACACGAGCACTCGGGCGCCGGGCAGATCGTTCGTCACGCGGCCATACCAGTCCGCCATCTGCCAGGACGCCAGATCGGACGGGCTGGTGCAGGCCGACTGGAAGCAGTCGGCGCTGGCTACCGGCGCGGCACTGCCGGAATCGATGAGATAGGGGTTGCTTGCTGCGCTGGTCTTGAGTGCGACAGTCTTGTTGCCGCGCATCATCTCGCCGATTTCGCGCGCGTACAGTACTGCCGCCGAAGCGATGCGCGCATCGCGGTTCGACGCCATCGCGCTTGCCTGCAGCGCGGCGCCGCCGAGCAATCCGACGGTGAGCACGATGATGGCAATCAGCACTTCGAGCATCGAGAAGCCGCCGGCGCGGGCGGGCTTGGCGTAACGAAGAACGATATCGGAGCAGGGCATATGAGTTCGGCGTGAGGGATGCGCTGATTGGCCCCGCTGCGACGGCGCACAGGCATCGCGCTGTGGCGTTGCCGGCGCTTGCGCTTCAGGTTCGCCGTATTGCCCAAAAATTTTAGGCCGTCATTGCTAATAGGAAATGCCGAAGTCGCAGCAGATTTGGTGAGGATTCGGCGCTGGCTGCGTCACGCCGGGTCCCACAGGCGCGGCCCCTGCCGGCCCCGCATCGTCTAAAATATTGTTTTTTGGACACTACCTAGTCATCATGCGCCTCGACGACATCAAAGCCGCGATCCTGAGCCACCGTCATGAGCTACACGCAGACCCGCTCCCCACAGAGGGCAAGGGCTATTCGTTCTGGCTTGGCGCTCCCGCACACAGCAACCGGATCCTGCGCGTTTCTCAGAATTCGCCGACCGCGCCGATCAAGGTGCGCCTCGCCGTGGACAACCGTCTGCGCGATCAGGACAAGCGCCGGGATGAATCGGAATTCACTTTCCATGGCAACGTTGCCGCTTTGCTGGCCGAGGTCGACGAAGAGATCGCATCGTTTCGCAAGCACCTGGCGCGCGAAGAGGGCTGACCGATAGCGCACGGTTGCGCATAACCGGTTACTTCGTCTTGGCCTGCTGGATGTGATCTTCAAGCTCGGTGAAGGAGGGCCGCTCGGTCGAGTACAGCACCTTGCGGCCGAACTCGATGGCGACCTGGGGAGGGCAGCCGTTCAGGCTCGCCATCAGCGTCACCTTGACACAGTGGTACATCTTGGTCGACTCGTGCAGCTTTTGCTCGAGCAGTCCCGACAGCGGGCCGATGAAGCCGTAGGCAAGCAGGATGCCGAGGAAGGTGCCCACCAGCGCATGCGCGATCAGGATACCCAGCTCCTGCGGCGGCAAGCCCACCGACTCCATCGTGTGCACCACCCCCATCACCGCGGCGACAATGCCGAACGCGGGAAGGCCATCGCCGAGCTTGGAAATGCAGTGCGCCGGGACTTCGCCTTCGTGGTGATGGGTCTCGATTTCATTGTCCATCAGGTTTTCGAACTGGAACGCATCCATGTTCCCCGACACCATCAGCCGCAGATAGTCGGCCATGAATTCGATGATGTGATGGTCGGCCATGATGTTCGGGTATTTGGTGAAGATCGTGCTCTCTGCCGGCGCTTCCACATCGCCCTCGATAGCCATCAGGCCGTCCTTGCGGATCTTGTTCAGCAAGTCCGAAAGCAGCAGCAGAAGTTCAAGGTAGAGCGCCTTGGTGTAGCGCGAGCCCTTCAGCACCGAGGGCAGCGCCTTGAGGGTTGCCTTGACCGATTTCATATCGTTGCCGACGAAGAACGCGCCTATTGCCGCGCCGCCGATCATCAGCACCTCCAGCGGCTGCCATAGAGCGGCGAGATGCCCGCCGGCGAGGGCAAAGCCGCCAAACACTGACGCGAGGACAACTGCATATCCGAGAAGGACTAGCACGATCAGCGCGACGGTGTGGACGACGCAGCCGAGCGGCTGGGGAATTCGAGATCGGGAAGATCAAGCGGAAAGTCCAACGTCGCCGGCGCGGTCGGTTCGGCGGACGCAGCGCTTGGCGCTGCTGGCTTGGGTGTCTGCGCTTCCTCTGGCAGCCCCAGTTCGGCCAGGCTCAACAGCTCGCCACGCGTCGCAGCACCGTCGACGTTCGAAACGGACGACGCTGAACGCGCTCCGGCGTCATGGGTAAAGGGAATGATCGTCGCGTTCGAATGCTCGGGCGGGGTGTCCGTGGGCGGCGGGGCGGATTTTTCAGGTGCGTGTTCGACCTCCGAAGTAACCGGGGACGCCGGCGTGTCTTCAACAGCAGTGGCCGCGATTTGCGTTGCCACCATGTGAAGAGCAGGTTCTTCGGCTGGCGCCGCTTCCGCGGTGTGCGGGGACGCATGTTGCGCTGGCGGGGCAATGGCCAGCATGATGCGCTGGACGATATCGCGATACACGAAAAAGTCGAAACGGTTGTCGACGACCAGCAGCAGGCCCTGCAGAAAGGGCAGAAGCTCGGGGTTTGCCGCGAGCGCATGGATGGACTGTTCGATTTCGGGGAACGACGCGATGGTGCGCGTGTCCTGCATCCAGTCGGTTGACCAATCGGGCGTATCGACATGGAACATCGCCTTGATGTGTTCACGCAGGTTCGCGTAGGCGCTTTCCTGATTCTCCGCCCGGTAAAGCTCCAGCAGGTAGAGTGCTGGCGCCGGCGACATCTGCGTAGCGCGGCAATACCGTTCCAGATCGGAGATTGCCTGCGCGGGGTTCTGGTCCAGCATTGCATGTTCCGCTTCCAACAACACCCGCGCGACGTCGGCAGCCGACTGCGCCATTTCCGCATTCAGGCTTGCCGCATAATCGATCGCCTGCCGGTCCAGATCCGCGTCGCTGCGCGCGGCGTAGGCGGGCGTAGGCGCATCCTGCGCGGCGCTGCTGAAATCGGGAACAGCAGCCGCGGCAGACGCGACTTCGGCCGCAGCCGGCGCGGCAGCAGAGAAATACGGTTCCGTGGTGTGATGCCAGGGCTGCGCGGCTTTTGGCGGTTTCAACGAGCGCCGCCGACGATAGGCGAGCGCGCTCAATGCGGCGGCAAGCACGATCGACACGCCGCCAAGGCCGGCAATCCACGCGGGCGAATACATGGCGTCGATTTGCGACTGCAGCGCGGACTTGTCCGATAGCGCCTGCGCCCGCAACTGCGCGGCCTGCTTCTTTCCGTCGACAGCGGCGCGGCGCGCATCGTCCAACTGCTTGGACAGATCCTCATAAGGGTCTTCGTTGCGCAGCACCGCGGCCAGACGCGCCTGCATCCTGCGCCACATCGGCATCTGTTCCGCGCCCCGGGACTTATCCGACAGCGACAGGATCGTGTCGACTCGAAGATTCCAGTCCGGCTTGACCAGGTCCGCGCCCTTGAGCTTTTCCTCGATCGTTTCCGGCGCCGCCACTTTCAGCACGCTGCGCGGCTCGGGCGCCGGCTTGGCGGCAAGCGGATGCGGCCTTTGCATGTCGGTCAGGTTCGGAACAGGCAGGACCGAAGTCGTATCCGGGGCATAGCGCCGCAGGCGGCGGCGTGTGGCTGCGGAAGCGGCGCCTGCTGTCCCGGCGGGATCGAGCAGCACGTCGTAGGTGCGGCTGGTAACCTCGTGGCAGCCCACGCGCACCTCTAGGCGAAATCCGGGTTCGTTGATTGCGCGTTCGCTGCTCAGAACGATGGCCGCCGCGTTGCCGTCTTGCGCGGCATAGGCGGCGATCTGCGCCATCGGAATGCCTTCGAGGTCCTCGGCGCGAGCCTTCAGGCATCCGGTCGCAATATCCGCAGGGGTTGCGGAAATCACCGGGACGCTGGCCTCTAGCGGCTGCGAGAGCGAGGACTGTACCGAGATCGGACCCAAGCCGATGGCGAGCGCGGATGCGGACCAGGCGGCCAGTGCCGACAGCAGAGCCGCGCGCATCGGGAGCGGGGGGAATACCTGAGTCGGCTTTGTCATGTGCAGGGTTCGCATCGCTGGCGCGGTCGGCGTTGTGTCGTCGAAGCAATATAGCCCGTTGCTGTGCTCGACTTCCGGCGAATCCTGCTGGTTTTCAGGGGGGAAACGGATGGCGGCGAGACGCCGGCATCCTTCAAAAAAGTCCCCGCTTCATGGATTGGCTTGTGCCCTACCTCCCGATGCAGTCGCTTTAAACGTTACATCTCGTGCCGAAAGTAGCACTGCAATCAGAATGCCCGCTGCGAGACTGAGTAATGCGTCGTCGTACCGACTTTCCGCCGGATAGACATGTTCTGTCGGCAAGATGGGGTGAAAGCAGAGTGGCCCAGTGGTGCCTTGAGAAACTTTCTCGCACGACACGCTTTCTATCTGCTCCGGATGGTCCAGCTTTTGCACGATGGGCAATGAGGCAATGAACACAAAGGCCATTCCGATGAATATTGCTTTACCGGCATGTTTGAATAACAGTTCACTTGGGAATTTGTAGTTCGCCCAAAGAGCGATAACGAAGCCGAAGATAACGACGAAATGTATTCGTCCCATATGCCAATGCATTATCTCGGTTGTATGGTCGGTCGGAGTTCCCCACCTGACCAAGGTGACCGCGCAAAACAAAGTCATTAACCAAAGGATGGGAAGGCATCGCGGATCTTTACCTCGGTATCTGATTGCAACGTTGATTGCGCAAAAATCAACCGCGACGACGATGAGCGGGTGCGGGTGAATGATCTGCGCAACGAAGCCAATGAGGACGATGCCAACCATGATCCGGAATTGAAGTGGCAAGTCACGGAGCATCAAAATCGCGTTTCCAATCGTGTTGTTGTTCATAGAAACCTCCATTTCTGTGGGAGGCGAATGTTAGCTCCAATTCAAAGGAGAAAACAAGAGCCTTTCAAAAGATTTCTTATGCAGATTCCTGGCGGCAAATATGCGTAATATATGTAATTGTTGCAAAAAAACTGAAGGTAAATATCAGTGCTAAAGTAAAAAATATAAAAAAATATTTGCGAATAAATTTTTATATTTTTTATTAAAACCGTTACGTCTCTCATGTTGCCGTGCGCTCCAGGCTGACACTGTGCCGGAGCGAGTTTCAGCGATGAAACCGCCGGCGACTTCTTGATGTCTCTACTGTTTCAACGTTAAAACAGCCTTCTGCGTGGAATCGCGCGTACGCGAGTTCCTTTGTAAAAACGTTCATGAGTGTGCATCAGAAAAGGTTTGATGGACTCTTACGAGCAAGGATAGCCTCGGCCGTATCCACTGTTAAAACGTTTTAACAGTGGATACGGCCGAGGCTTTTGGAGAGAACTTCGATTCCATATTTCATCTTAAAATCCGCATTTGTCGTGCAGGGATTTTGTGATTGAGGCATCTGATTTTACATTTTACGTTTTTTGTCAGAGAGGGCTTTGTCTCAAGAATAAAAATTCTTTACTGCTAGATCATGGCTATGCGGAATTTTGGAGGTCCAAACAGGGTCTTAAAAGTTTTTCTGGGTCGACAAACTTTTTAGGCTTTCTAAAAGATTTGCGAAATTGTTAAAATCGAAATAAAATCTTTTTCGCTATAATAAATGCGATTGAAAATAACTTAATAAGTAAAAATACCGCCCGAGTGGGGCGGTATTCAAGAATGCGCGAAATCGTTGTGGCGGCATTTATGTATATTTGTATTGCTTATTTGTTATGGGGTTGTCAAAAAGGAATATCAAAATCCTCCATTGGCTCGGGAAGTTTTGGAAGGTATTTGCCAAGCGGCGTGCGGCGAATCAGTATCTTGCCGGCGTGCGCCCAATACCTTGCGCAGCGGGGATGAAGGTGACTCCAGTTGCTGTCCACGATATACGAAGGCAAGTCCAGCGACTGCGCCATCCTGTCCGCGATTCTCCGCTTCCACGAGGATAGTTCTTGTGCGATTGCCTTCTTGTCCAGCCATTTCGCCTGCTGCGAACACCATGCGATCGCCTTGGCGTGCCGGTGATTCGGCATCCACTGGATCAGCGACAGCGCAGTTCTCCCGAAATAGAAGGCTACGTTGTAGTAGCTGGTAAAGCGCTCCGCAATGGCTGCTTCTTCGTCAGTCGCAAACCGGTTCTGCAGGCCCTTAAACTGTACGATGCCCCACCGCCCGGGACGACGGTGCAGTTCCAGCGTCATCCAGGTTTTGGCCTGGGCGCCGCGCCGCACCGCAAATATTGCGCAGCTTCCGGCTTCGATAGCTTCGGCATATCCAGCGACACAGTGGTGCAACTCGGCCCCTTCGGTGTACAGATCGCGTCCGGTTGTCAGCTCCCTGATCTCGAAGCCGCCGATCATCATTGTCGGCAGAAGCGGAGTTTTGAGAACCTGCCCCAGCCTGATTTCTGCAGCGTCAAGCTGCGTCTGCACGTCGTCCTTATCCCATGACCATTCCTGCGCACGTTCCACGACGCCGTACACCCAGAGGCCGCGCCACTGCGATTCGTCCCGCAGAATCGTAATTGCCTGCTGTTGCTGATCCAGCGTTAGGCCAATGAAATGGTCCAGCAGGAAGGGATGCTTCTTGAGAGTCTTGTTGATGCGCTTGACGTCTTCGACCAAGACGTTGCCTTCGAAACCCTGACCCAACGCCAGCCAGCACTGTTCGAGCGCAGGGCCGGCACCTTTGATCAGGAAATCGGTAGCCGCGCGCGCGCCGCTGCGCTGCATCCCACGCAGGACGTTCGCCACGAGCGGCAGGCGATGGACGATGTCACGGTCCCACGCCCGCACTGTAGCGAGCAGATTTTCCGGGGCCGCAATCCGCGGCTGCAAGGTATAGATCGAATATTCCCGCAGCTTGGTTTCCACCAAGCCGAAATACGGCGCCAGTTCTTCGGCCACGCTTTCAAACTTCGCCCGGTAGATTTCTCCGAACTTCCAGCGCAGGTTGTAGGTGCTGACGACGGTCGGCGCTTTCGGTTTGCGCTGCCGGATCTTCTCGAAGGCCGCGATGACGAGCTCTGCGGCGCTCTGCCGATCGCCGCAGACGCCGGCCAGTTCCTTGAGCTTGCGGAAAAACCGGATCACCGAGTGGAATGGCGTGTGCAGCGTGACGATCTGCAATTGGCGGGTCTTCAGGAACCGCGCAAATGCCGGGGTCCACACGAGCTTGCCTTCTTTCAGGTCGACGCCGACTTGCACATTGTTCAGATCGAACGTATCGAGCAGGTGACCGACGCCGCGCTCCAGTCCCGAACATGCCACCGTATTGAGCATGCCGCTGCGGTAGGTCGTGAGCACCGAGTACCTCGTGTTGCAGGACAGGCGCAGCTCGCCGTACGCGGAAAAGTGATAGGACGGCCGCGTGAAGGTGCACAGGTTGTTTGGCGGCCGGTAGCGATATTCGGTCCCCGCTTCATAGTGTTTCTCGCGGCGCTGTTCTTCGGCTTCGACCAGCGCTTGACGGGCGGCACGTTCCTCCTTGGTAGCGACACGGAAAAGGTCGACGTCATTGTAGGAAATGCCCCAGTCGCAGCCGAAGAATTCCAGCACCGCGGACGATACCGCTTGACCTGCGACATAGCCTTCGTCGGGCAGATCCGTGATTTCCCTGAGCCGCGCAATGATTGCCGGGCCCATGTCTTCATGTAGTTCGAGTTGTTTCATTGATGGTGCTCCGTTTCAGGCGGGCGCGTTCGCGCTCGCAGTTGGCTTGTGATTTATGCCGGTCGCCGGAATGGCGGGCCAGGCGTTCTTCAACTGCCGTCGCACGGCACTTGAAACGGGCGGAATGCCTATCCGAACCCCGCTGCAGAGATTCAGAAAGACGGTGTGGAGATGTTCAGTTCGATCGACAGACTCCTATCGGCATGGGGAAAATGCGCCTGCTGATTTTTGTGTGTATAAAACTTTCGCCTGTGATCAGGCGCCTTCCGGGTCGCGCACGCGGGGGCGCGGCAGGGAAAAATCCGGGACGCTTTGCCGATCCCTTTGCAGGGATCAGAAAAGGTTGATGGGAAGAGAATGGTCAGGCAGCGGCAGCCGGCCGCCAGGTTGATGTGATGTTGCGCCAGTTCAGATGGAAGTAGTGGCACAGTGCGCCCTGCGGTGCATCCACCGGCTGCGGCTGCGCGAAGAACAGCGACACGATCAGCTGCCCGTTCTCGTGCTTGAGCCCGGTGATGGTGCCCTGTGCTTTGCTGCTGCTCATCGTGGCCTGATGGCCGACAGTGAAGCCGCCGACGCTATGGCCGATGGGCTGGTCGAACTGGATGGAGTTGCTTTGCGGTGTGTTCATTGGTTGGTTCTCTGAAAAAAGGGGCGGGCGCCGCAGCCGGATGGCCACGGACGCTCCGCAAGGTTGGTGTGGTGTTACATGAGCAATTCAGCGAGATTGAATTCCCGTTCTTCTTCGTCGCCGTCGTCAGTCGCCGGCGAAACGCCGTTGTCGAACAGGGGCATGTCGGCGGAATCCAGCAGCAGGTCGTGCTGCGCGTCGCTGATTGCGTTCTTGATGATGTAGGCGTCCATGTCGGCCGGAGAAAGATTCAGCTTCCGAGCGAGATGCGCGAAATACTGTCCGCGCACCGCCATGTGCTGATACCTGCCCATCATTCCCGTGGCCGGCTTCAGGATCGTTTCGTTGATCCAGAACCGGGCGCCTTCGATGGCATCGAGTCCCTGCACTTCCTGGTACATCTGAAAGTCGAACATGCAGGTCACGTACATGCAGGCTTGCTCGGCGTCGACCTTCATCTGGTCCTCTTCTTCGAAGTAGACCGTCTTCACGCCTTCGCCGGCCTGCGCGTATGCCGACACCCGGTCCGGATGGCGGTAGGCGTTCCAGCGTTCGACTTCGTGGCTGTACAACCCCCACGTCGGCACCTGGTCGTCGTAATTGCCGACCTTGAACCAGCCATGCATTTCAACTGGCTGCTTCGGTATTGTTGGCGGTGTTTCCGGCACCATGACGCGGCGACCCAACTTGTGCACCTCGTACCATGCGGATATCGCCGGCATGGCATGCGGGCAGTACGGGTGCATCGACATGAACCAGTCGATTGCCACCAGCTGGGAGAAGCTTAGGATTTCGAACTGTACCTCTGCCAGCATGCGGTTTTCCTCGGTGGCCTCGATCTCGCCACAGGCAATCGCCTCAAACATTGCTTCTGCGCGCTCCTCTTCCAGCACGTCGAGTGTGAGCATCATCTTCAGCAACTCCATGCGTGTCTGAAAGTTCAGCACATCGGCGCGCACGGCCAGGTAGCCGGCCGCGGAGCGGGTGCGCCCGATCAGTTCACGCCGGGTCAGGTCGTTTTGAATGGCAGCGATGTAGTTGCGCAGACGATTCAAGCCAGCCATGTGGGCATGGCGCGACTCTTTGACCATGCTTTCCATGCTCGGGTCGCGTTCGCCCACCATCAGACAGTTCCAGCAGCCGAAGCGCGCGGAGCACGGCTTGCGATAGCCGCCGTCGCCGAACACCACGCCGCAGGTACCATCGTTGCCATCCTTGTAGAGCTGATCGAGCAACCGCACCGTGTAGGCCGAGACCGCCGGCGGGAACGGATTGTCGTTCTCATCCATGAATTGCGTGAGCAGCGTCCAGACATCGTCCACCGTCCAGTCCGCAATCGGCGCATACGTCAGCATGCCGCGCTTGTTGCGCACTGGCGTGAGCGCATTGTCCCCGCGCTCCGTCATGCGGGTACCCCTCGAGATCGATTCATCCAGGCGCGTTCCAAGTGCTGCCACCGGTTCGCGGAAGCCCAGAAGTGCGCTTTCCTGCGCGATCTTCTTTTGTGCGCGCTCCTGCGGTATCGCCTTCCACGATTCCGAACACGGGCGCTTGGCCTTGCCATCCTTGACGGAGTTTTGCGGGGTGCGGGCAAGACTGCCGCGCCCGAGCGTAGCGACGACGAACTGGTCGGGAAGCGACGGCTCCACGGTCAGGATCGACACCGGCAAATCGTGCTTTTTGATGTAGGCCTGCACTTCGTCGAACATGCGCAGGAGCTGCTGGCGCACTGAGCCGTTTTCCGTTTTCGTGTCCGACGTCATGATCCAGTGATGGGCCTGCCGGACATTGGCGTAGCGTGCGCGGCGGATGGCTTCCAGGCCGCAGATCATCGTGGCGCTGGAATCCTTGCCGCCGCTCACCGGGAAGACGACGCAATGCCCTTCCTCGATCAGGCAGTTGATGTGAGCGATGACCTGCTCGGCAAGCTGGTTGGGCGATACGGAGTAAAGCGTTGGTTCGGGCAGCGAAGCATGGTGCGCTGCGGCCGGCTCAAAAAATAGCGGGTAAGTACGGTTGTCGGTTTGCATCAGGTTTCTCCTTCTGGCCGCGAGGCGGCATGATGAAAGGAGAAGGCGGTAAGGCTGCCTTGCCAAGCCCGTATGCCGGGTTCAGGCAGGAAGCCGCCGCACAAGGCGGCGCTTCGTATTCTGCTGTTTCAATGGCCGGCGGTCGGATGAACGCCGATGGCTTGCGGCCGGGCGGCATTGCCGTGCGCGGCGTCGGGTTTGGCGTACTCGGAACCTGCGGCGCTGGCCCATTCCGAAGCCAGCGCGAAGGTCACATACAGACTGCGGCGCCGGCGAACCGGAAGCACATACGACATGCCCCAGGATTGCCGCGACGAGATCAGCCAGCCGGTACGCGCCAGGCGTTGCAGCGCGGTTTTCGCGATATCGGTAGATACCTTGAAATGCGTGGCCATGTACTCGGCGCAAAAGCGGCCCTGCGCAAGATAGCCGTGATCGCGGTACAGTCTGTCGGCTTCCACCATGATCGCCGCCGCAAAGCCGGTTGGCGGCTTGCGCCGGATCAGCCAGTACCTTGCGGCAAGGGCACTGGCCACTACGCCTGCGGTAAGCAGGATGGCGATGCCGGCTCCTTCGATGAACGGTTGCAGGAAATCAGGCACCAGCGGGGTTTGTGCCGCGGCATAACATCCCGCCGCTGCGGCCATGCCCACTGCGAACATCACGAGCGTCGCAATACGGTTCATTTTGAACTCTCCTTTATCGGTTAGGCAGCGATTGAAGGACCGGGTTGCATCTGTGGCCTTCCCAGACCCCGTGAAGGGTCCAGGAAGGCGCAGACGGCGATGTCAGGCGAACCGAACAGCGGCTTCGTGCTTGCTCAACACGCGGGAAACCCGGTGCACTTCTGCGGCGGCAGCGTTGCCTTCCGACTGCAGCATCGTTTCCATGAATGCCCAGACGCGGGCAAGGTCATGTTCCTCGATCAACTGCAGCTGGCGGGCGGCCGGCAGCACATAGGAAAGGCGCGGAGCGTCGAGGCGAAGCTCGATCCGGCCGCTTGCCAGAAGATGTCCGAGCGCCTGCGCCGCAGCGATGCGTGCCACGCTGAATGCGCTGGCCACGTCATCGGCGCAGAACATGCCCTGGTTCTGGTAGCCCTTGGCGTAGTACAGGTACTCGAGCTGAGCGACGATTGCATCGCAGTTGAAGGTGGCGGTTTGCCATGCGTTCCGACACAAGAACGCGGTGGCTTCCTTATAGAACAGGTCAACGAGCGCGCACACCGAAATCGCGACGGCGACGCACACCATGGCGTCGTGCGATCCGCTGCCGCAAACGTAGCTGATGATGACGGCAAGCGCGGTGACGTTTGCAATGAACATGTAGGCCAGTGTTTTCATGATTGAATCCTTGGGAATGGAAGTTGTGAAGCGCGCCGTCGCAACAGATGTGCGCGCAGTTGCATCGGATGGAAGCCGGCGCTACGCGGCGTGGCGTAGCGGCACGCGACCGTAGAGGCGGTCGAAGCGTTCCAGATCGATGGCGTTTTGCTTTTGCTGTTCTTGCGAAGTCACATCGACTGCGCCGGTGGCGCAGTCATCGCATGCGGCGCGGTTGCTTGCGGCCACCACAGCGATCATTCCCACCTTCGGCGTGAAGCGGCAGCCGCAGCGGCCACAGTCGGTAGGGATGGCGAGATTGTTGACGGCCTGGCGAATGCGCAGGGCATCGCTTTGGCGGATAAGCGGATTGCACGTACGGATGGACATGCCGAAGCACATGATGGTCTCCCTGCCGCGATGCGGCGTTGAAAAGCCGGGAGAGCGTGTCGTCTTTCCAAACCCGGGGACGGGTTCGGAAAGGTCCGTTATGCAGATATGGCGAACGGTGCCTTTTCAGTTCACAGGCCGCGCTTGGCGCGCAGTGCCGTGACGACTTGCATCGATATCTCTTGCGGAATGTTGTAGTGGAACTCGGCTTGCGCAGCAGCGCGCGCCAAGCGGTCTTCGGTGGTGATGTCGAAGGCCGCGCGGTCGCAGGCCATGCAGATCGGCTCGCCGCTTTCCACGCCATGCGGCCAGACCCCGGTATCGGGCGTGAAGCGCATACCGCATTGGCAGGTGCGCGTGTCCGTGTGCGTGTTGCAGCGGTACACCATGAGCAATCCGCCAATCCGGTTATGCGGCGTGGCATGGCTGCTTTTTTTGTTCGCCGACGCATAAGCGTGCGTATGCAGCTTTCTGCCGAAGACCATGCCAAAGGCAGTCATCGCGGATTTCAGGTTCATTGTCCAGTCTCCTTGCCGTGGAACGGCGTGATAAAAGACTGCGCCTGTAATGGCATTTCCGAACCGCAAATCGGTCCGGAAATACTTTCTGATTCAGTACGCGGCGGGATGCTGCGCTGCGACTAACGCGGTAATGCCGCGCCAGGTCTTGTAGGTCTGTTCGACTTGTTCGAGCGAGTCGAAGTATTTCGGGATGGCGTAACCGCGTCGGTAAGCGCGCACGACAGCGTTGACGACGTACATCGCCCATTGGCCGCGCTCATGCTTCAATGTCATTTCGGCGCCGCGGGCGGTGTGGCGGTATTCGGTATCGCTGATCTTCTGGATGGCAGTTTTCATCATGGCTCCTGTGGTGCCGGTGTCCGGCGTGGTGAAGGAGCATGGGCATTGGATGCCTTTTCCGAACCTGCAAGAGGTTCAGAAAAGCCTGGCGGCTTGATGGACTCAGTCCCACAGCCCGAGCTGCGGGCTTGGCGCTGGCGCCGGGATCGGGATTTCTTCGGCCAGCGGTGCGGCTCCTGCTGCCGACCGCGCTGTTACGCGCAGCGCCCGCCGTACCAGTGCGCGCCGCGCTTGCTCGAACTCCACGAGACTTTGCATCATTGCCTCGGGCACGAACGCATCGTCCCAGCGGAACCGGTGCCGCGCGAGTTTTTTCGGGATGTACCACAGGCGGGCGCGCTTATGAAACTTCGCGCCAAGCGCCTCGGCTTCGGCTTCGTCGCGCTTGGGCACATGGATGAAGCGCCATGACGGCGGATCTTCCGTGCGCGTGACACGACTGGACGTTGCCTTGGCATGCCTTCTGGCACGTTGCGCGGCGATGGCGGCAGGACTGAATTCCTCTTCCAGATCGTCAAAAGCGCTGGTGATGGGCCCGATCAGCAAGGGCCGGTATTCATTCACCGCAGTATCGGCATATAGCTCCATGTTGCCTCCTGTTTTGCCGGTGTCCGGCTTAAGAAAGAGGCATGGCGTCACGGCCTTTTCCGAACCCCTTGCGGGGCTCGAAAAAGCGCGGTGGTGATTGTCAGGTCGCGCCGCTACCGTGCGAGCGGCTCGATTTCCTCGGCGGCGACAAAAAACGGATCGCCGTCGGCTTCTGCATGCGCGACCTCGATCGGGTAGCGGTATTGCGCGGCGCTCACCGAACGCACCACGACCACGTCTCCCTTGGCGCCGTACAGACTTTCCCGGGAGCTGTACTCCGACGACTCCCGTATCGATTCGCGCAGCTTGACCCTGTCCTGCGGCTTGTACTGATGCATAGTTGCCTCCGCAAGCGTCGGCGTCACGCGGCAAGTGCCGGTGGCTGCGTGGCCGCGAGGACGATGCGCGCGATCTCCAATTGCCGGATCGCCGCGCACACCAGCGCATAGCGCAGGGCTGCATATGCATCGTTGCCGTGTTCGTCGAAGAAGACGATTGCCAGCGAAGCGCCGTATATGCCGTCGACAACGAAGAACGGCCGCGTATCGTCAACACGCATCGGGTTGAGTTTATGCTCGACCATCAGGTGCAGTGCCGCGGCGTTGTCGAATACCCAGCGCGGAATTGGCGGGTACGAGATTTCGCCACTGACGGCGACCGATGCGATCTGGCCGTCGAGAATCGTGACGTTGCTCCAGCCCTTCAGCGCCGCGAGCCGCTGCTGCTTTTCGAGATACTTGTCCATGTTGCTGTCTCCTTGGAGATGGCATGTGGCACGAATGCCTGCCGGTTATGCCGCGTAGCGGCGCAAAAAAACGGGCAGGGTTTGTACAGACCTCACCGAACTCCCGGAAAGGAGTTCAGAAAGGCGCTCGGATGGCGTTACGCGAACTGCAGCGGCAGGCCAACCTCTTCGCATTTGACGGCAATCGCCGCATCGGCAGCCTTCACCGACAGTTCCTGGTTCATCAGCTTGACGAGGATGTCCTCGCACCCATCGAACTGTTCCTGCGAGAGTGTTGCGCCCGTCTTGCCGGGGCCGCGCACCTTGATAGCGAATGTCATGTGGTCTCTCCTCATAATCGCATCGTGCGCGGCTCAGAAAGCCGTCGCCGTATCCGGCACCTTGTACGTCGCGCTGGTGTCAACGTGCGAAGGATCTAGGTCGGTCGCGTCGACGATGTACACCTTGCGCGGCGTGAACCGGGAATCGGCGCAGATTTGCGTAGCGTAGGCTTCCGCGAGCAGCACGAGTTCAAATCCGCTGCGTTGAAAGCCGGGAGTCTTCGCGTTGCCGTCCTGGTTTTCATCGAACATGGTCCACGACTCCTGTATCGGCTTGATGCTCTTCGGCGCTGATTCACGGACCTGCGCCAGTTCATCGCGAAGCTGCATTGCCAGTTCGGTGCGTTGGTTGCCACGGTCCATTTCCGCGACCAGCAGTGCCTTTCCCGCCGCAATGCTTGCCTGCAGTGTGCTGTTGCGCTTTTCGAGATCGGCAAACGCTTCGTGTAGCTTGGTTTCGAGGCCGTCTGGCGGGGACGTGCCGGCATCGGTGTAGCCGTTGCTGCGGGCGT
This sequence comes from Noviherbaspirillum pedocola, assembly GCF_016632335.1. Taxonomy (GTDB): domain Bacteria; phylum Pseudomonadota; class Gammaproteobacteria; order Burkholderiales; family Burkholderiaceae_D; genus Noviherbaspirillum_A; species Noviherbaspirillum_A pedocola. Next base: position 100,185 of record NZ_JAEPBG010000006.1, on the reverse strand, counting down.
ATGCGGCCAATGCGGCGACCTGCGCGAGCAGGGCGGTTATGTTGTTCGTCATGGTTTCTCCTGAGTGCCGTCTCTACGGCGGTGAGTGAAAACAGGAGGGTCGCTTGGGCAACCTTTCCGAACCCCTTGAATCAAGGGTTCAGAAAAATGTGCAGATGTCAGCGCACGGCTAGATCGGTTTATAGGCGCGGCATACCTTCACGACGCGCTGGCAGGTTTTCACATCGAACCAGCCGATGTGGCAAGACTCGACCTTGGCGATCGAGAGTTGCTTGGCAAGCCAGGCATACGCTTCGCTTCGGGTCATCCGTTTGCTTTGCCACAGCGGGTTGAATGCATCCTTGGCCTGCATGCGCGCTGCGCGGGTTTCGCGGTTGGCGAGAGCACCCAGTGGGATGTTGGTCTGCGGATGCATGCCGACGCGACTGTCGCACTTCCATGTCGCGGTGCACCGGTATGCCCATGGCCATTCGCTGTAGGCTTTTCCGTAAATGGCCGTATGGTTGACGATCTCGACCTTGGCGCCGCAGTCAGGACAGCGCTTCGGTGCGGGTAGCGGATTCAGCACCCGGGCGATGGCGCGCTGACATGGATTCCACGGAGTGATTTCCTTGTTCATGGTAGGTCTCTTGCATGAAGGTGGAAGGCTTTCAGATCCCGAACTCGCGGCGCACGAAGCGCTTCTTTTCGAGATAGCACATGCCGTTCTGGATACGGAACATGAGCACGCGCAGGCATGCCAGGCGGGCAAGCGGCGAGAAATAGCCGTTGTTGTGCGTCTTGTCCTGAAGGGACGCGATAAGCCAATCGGTCGACTGGCGGCTTGCTTCAGTCAGCAGGTTCCCAAAGCGAACACGGCGTGACGTAATCATGGTGTTTTCTCCTTCGATGTCTTGGAATGCGGCCCGCCGCGGTAAGAGGGCGGGTCGTGCTTGGGTCAGGATTGCTGGATCTTCCAGTTCGGCACGCTTTTTCGCGTGAGGCGCTGCAGTTCCAGAGTTTGGTTTTCCTGACCCGCTTCGCTGGCGCATTGGGCGACCAGGTCCTCGAGGCGGTCCAGGGTACGTGCGCCGCGGCATTCCCATTGCTGGATGGCGCGGCGGCAGGGCAGGGGCAGATTGACGGTCGACATGGCAGCTCTCCGTGATTGCATCAGGCCGCAGCCAGCAGGCCGTGCGTGCGCAGTTCGTTGAGTGCCTCGGCGTCCCAGCGCACCAGTGCGCCCTTCGTATCGCCTTCGACCGAGAACGCATAGTCGCAGCCGGCGGCGTCGCTGTAGTCGATGGCGACCTCGTAGTAGGTGCCGGCGTCGCAGCGGTTGCCCTTGGTCCTGATGCTTGCGCCTTCCGGTGGTTCGCCGTAGTGGCGGCGGATCTGGTTGGCAAAGACGGCGCATTCGGTCCTGGCGCGGCTCGGACAGTAGGTCGCGGTGCCGCATTGCTCGCAATTTTCTTCGGACGGGGTGGGTCCGATTTCGACGAAATCCATGGTGAGGCTCCAGTAGATGCCGCTATAGCGGCGTTGAAAAGGAGCAAAAGGCGTTGTCGGCCTTTTCCGAACCCGTCGCGGGTTCAGAAAAGCGCATTCGCGCTGTCAATCGGGCAGGGCTGCGAAAGCCGAGCGCATGGCGTCGATGTGCGCGCATTCCTTGGGGAAGAAACTACGTGCCGTTGGCCAGTCGATACCGAACGTGCAGCCACCATCCAGTTCTCGGTAGAACCTGGTGACGAGCGCGTTGTACTGGCGGACTGCGCCGCGCTTGGATTTCGGCATCTTGTGGGTGGTGTTGTCTTGCATGGCGTTCTCCTATGCCGGTGTCCGGCGTCGTCAAGGGAACAGGCGACAGTTGGCCTTGCCAATCCCGGAAGGGATCAGGAAAGCGATGTAGCTTTCAGGGAGCGTCTGCGCATTCAGCAGATGCGCAGGTAAGTGCCGACCGCGTACCCCATTTCGATGAAGTGCCTGCGGATTTCGGCGTAGTCGGGCGTGCCATCGCCCTTCTTGAAGATCGGACAGCGCTTGACAACATTCACGCCATCGAGATTGATTTCGACATACTGCATGCTGTGCCTCCCGAAAAAAGTTGCCGTTGCAACGGCGTCTGTGGAAGACAGGTGTCGATACCACCTTTTCGTTGCCTGTGAAGGCATTGAAAAGGCCTTGCGGCCTTTTCGTACTGTCAGAGCGTTGTGACGTCCAGGCAGTAGTCCGCCATTTCCTGCAGATCCGGCGTGTGGGAGATAAAGAACTCCCGGCAATTCCCGTGTTCGAGAAGAGCACGCTTCATCCGCATGAACTGGCGCTTGCGTTCCGGATCCAGAGGACCGTCCGTTTCGTCGGTGAACAGGGTTTGGATGCTCCTGCCCGAGGACTCGGATTCATACAGCGCGATGGACCGCGCCAGGCAATCGTTGATCCAGACCCTTTCTCCCGGCGACATGTTGGTCAGCGATTTTTCCTCGCCGACTTCACCATCCCAGACACGGATATCGAAGGTCTCTTTCAGATTGCCTTTCTTGGTTTCCTCCTGTGTGTCGAAACTCACCGTGAAGCGCGGACCGTAGCAGGCGCGCAGAAGCGCGTTGCAATGGGCCGCAATCGCCGGGCCGGCATCGTCGATTGAGAGTGCAATCAGGCCGTTGTTGCCGCAGCCGTGCTCGACCAACCGCCATTTGGCGATCTCGTTGCCGATACGCTCCGCCTTGGCCACCGTCTCCTGCATGCCGGCGATCAATGCCTGCAACCCGGACAGGCGCGCACAGGCTTCGTTGCGCTTGTCACGACTGGCCTGCGTTGCGATCTGCGCCGCGTTGAGCGCCGCAATTGCAGTATCCACATCCCTGCGGGCCGCGGCGATCTGCGCATCCGTGATGGGCGCCGCCAGCTTGGCGATGCGTTCTGCGACAAGCGCAGCGCGCTGTGCCCGTTGCGCGTCGACCTGATCTAGCGCGCGCTGGCGCGTTTGCTCAAGCTCCACGACATGCGCATCGAACTGCCTGGCCTGTTCGCCGTGCTTGGCCGCCAGCGACTGGAACGCTTCCCCGGCTTGTTTCAGCTGCGGCAGTCTTGCCCGCGCATCGTCCAGAAGCGGCGCCATCGCACAAAGCTGTCCATTCCTGTCCAGCATGTCGGCGGCTTTCTTCCGCTCGGCGTGCGCGCCACGTACCGACTGCTCCAGCGCCTGCGCTTCTTCCAGCAACGCGGTGTTTGCCTTGATACGGGCATGCACCGTGCGCAGTTCGTCGCGCTTGTCCTGAAGCTCACGCGCCTGGGGAACGATCTTCGCCTCTGCCGCGTTGGCATTGGCCAGCAAGGGGCACGCCCCCTGCATCGTCGATCCCCGGCATGGAACGCGGCCAATCAATCCGGCCGTTTCCTTCAGCGACGCCAGCTGCTCGGCCTTCGCCATTCCGGCCGTCGTCAGGCTCGACGCGCCCGCCGTATCCTTGCTGACGGCTTCGCGCACCGGACGCAGCGTTTCAAGCCGGCTTTGTGACGCCTCGATCAGCCGGTCCTGCTCATCGACCACCGCGCGCAGGTTGGGTGCTGCCGCGATTGCCGCCTCGATTTCAGCGGCGCGACCGACAAGCTCGGTCAGGCGCTTGATTTCGGCTTCGAGCAAGGGCTGCTTCGCTTTTTCTCGCTCCAGCTCCTCCTGTGCGCGGGTGCGCGCTTCGCCGACGGCTTGCACATCCTTCTGGTGCTGCGCCTGGATCTGGCTGCGCGAGTGTTCCGCGTCGGCGGCGATCTGCCGGAGTTGCTCGTTCAGATCGTGCCGCTGTTGCTCATCTGCGGCTTGCGCATCGCGTCGCGCCTCGATGAGCGCCAGTGCCTTGCGCGCGCCGTCGATGGCTGCCTGATGCTGCTGTTCGACCTCGGCTCGGCCCGCGAGCGCCTCATCGAGCGCAGCGATCTGCGCCTTGACCTCATCGGCGTCGGCTTGCGCACCACGGGACTGCCCGATCGTGCCCTGCAGTTCGTCGAGCTTGAGCTTGAGGATATTGGCAACCAATCTCGCCTTGGCCGATTTTTCCTGCAAGTCGGCATAGTTCAGGATCGACGCCAGCAGCGCCTTGATCTCCGAAGCGGTGTAGCCGGAAAGCGGCTTGCGCCCCTGTGCCGCGAAGTGGGATGTGAAAAACGACTCCGACGGCCCGAGGATCGATTCGATACAACGGTCGTAGCTGGCGGTGCTGCCGTCGGACTTGGTGCCGTCCTTCAGCTCGACCGGCTCCCATTCTCCCGAGGCCTCGCTCAGAACATGCAGGTAGGCGCTGGTTTTCTGGGTGGTGTTGGTCCTGCGGAAGACCAGCGTTTGACGATAGCGGCGACCGCCGTTCGTCCATTCCAGTTCCTTCTTGGCGGCGTTGCCGTGGATGTGGTCCCAGTACGAAAAGCCGCCAACGGTCAGCGTGCTGCTGTGCGAAGGCATCGTGCGATACGGATGCAGGTTGTCCAGGATCGTGGTCTTGCCGCTGCCGTTGGGGCCGGTGATGGCCACGATTCTGGCGTCTTGCGGGACCAGTGCGTCGAGATCGACGGTGATGGCGTCCTTTCCCCGGCCGGCACGAATGCCCTTGAATCCTTCCAGGGTCAGTATGTTCGGTTCCATTTATCTCTCCTTGCCGCGTGGCGGCGATGTGAAAAAGGAGAGGCCGAAACCGCATTCCGCTTTCGGCTTTCCGATGCGTGCTGCACTGGAAAACCTTGAGATTTTGGGTGAACCTGCCGCGTAGCGACAACTGAGCATAGCGCAATTTCAAGGTTGCGCAAAGCCGTTGACGATACCGGCGCCATCCCGCAACGGCTGGCGCGTGGCGCGGTGGGCAACGGCGACGAAACGAAGGGTCGGCCGGGCAGGGCAGCCTACGGTGGCGCCGCCCTGCGCTCAGCGTAATACCGAACGAGAACGTCAGTAATGAGCGCTGCTTACCTTGTCGACGATGGCCTTGATGAACGATGGCTGCACGCCGCCCTTGATCGGGTAATTCGTTCCGGTATAGCCCCACCAGTCCCAGCAGCCGTTCGGATTGTAGGACGTGGAATACGACGACGCGATGGTCTGCGGATAGATGACGATAAGCTGATTGGTATCCGCATACTCGTTCAGGCCGCTGTTCGTAATGAACGCATTGCCGATGGCGCTGTAGCTTTGCTTGCAGCCGTGCATCGCAACGACCACCTTGCAACCGGAGTTGGACGCACAGTAGCTCGGCACGTAGACATATCCCGTGTTGTCCAAGCTGTAGTAGGCCGCATTCCCGTTGGGTACAAAAGCGGTTTGGTCGAACTGCAGCATCTGTCCGGTCGTGGATGATGCCCTGGCGGTGACGGTGCCGTACAGCTTGTTGAGCAGATCGAATTCGGGATCGTTGCCGCAGTTGTTAAGGTAGGGCGACGCAGTGGTGCTGCACGAGTTGATGCCGGTCCCTGTTTTCCAGGTGACCCAGCCGTGGCCTGCGCTGGTGCCGCTGTTGTAGGTAACGTTCCCGCTTTTCATGTAGTTCGTTTCGTACGAGAACAGGACATTCATCACGCTCTGGTAGACCGTGGTGTCGTTCTTGCCCGAGTACATGTAGACGTTCTGCGCACCGATGTTTGCGGTCGGGTCAATCCAGCCATTGAGCGCCCACTGGTTCGTGTCGGCTTCGAGCGTAGACAGGGGAATCGCCGGGCTGTTCTTTTCGCAGGTTGTGGTGGCCGTCGATGCGTTGTCCTGCGCGCAGTAGTACGGGCCGCCGGCGAACACCGCCGCGCCCTTGAAGGTCGCGGAATAGGCGACCTGCATCTGCACGGCCATGTAGCCGCCGGATGAAATGCCGGCCACAACTGGGCTTGTTGCGCCGTACCCCTGAAGTGCTGGCGCAGCAGCTTCAGCGGTCATTGCGAGAGAGGCCAGCGATATCGCTGTCGCCAGCGTTGCCAAGGTGCGTGCGGTACCGCGCTTCGTGTTCTGCATGTTGTCTCCTCGTGCGTTGGGGGATGACTGCCTGCCTACGCGCATCGGGATCTGCCCCGATGCTCCCTCCGGCTTATTGTTTGTATCCCTTGTACCCGCTTCGATCTCAACCGTCCAACGGATCGGGAGGGTGCTTTGCGCAATGTCCGGAGGCAGAGTCCTGCCGGGGACCGATGGTCCGTTATGCGGGTTTTTGCGCGCTACGCAGGAAGCGGAGCATCGCGCGGTATTCGCAGTCGGTCGGCGCACGACCCTGAAAGCGCAGCCGGGCGCAGTAGCGCGCGATCGCTGCATTACTTTCTTCCCATGCCGTCAGCATCGCAGCCTGCTGCGGCGTGACGTAGCTGAAAAGGAGCCATTGACCGTCGTTGGTCAGATAGAGCAGGTACATGACGCTTCCGATGAGAACGGCGATATATGCCGGCGCAGTGCAGATGCTGGCGCTCATGGCGATTCCTGCAATGGCTATCGGGAAGATCAGGATGACCGTAACGAGCTGGCGCAGTATTGCGCGCCTGGCCATGCGGACCTGTGCTGCTGTAGGTGGGCCGTTGGGGATGTCTACGCTCAGTCTCATCGTCTACTCCACATTCGTCTGTATGGCGGTGCTGCGGCATTGAGCATACGACGCGAGGACGTGCGATAGGGCGGTGAATGCGCAGGCCAACTGCGCCCGTTTCTGCGTGACGGGCAGTTTGAGTAGGCTTTCTTCTTGCGCCGCGAAGCGCCAGAAGAAAGCCCCTTGCGGGGCTTGGTGAAAACATGGATCAGTAGGACATCGGCGCAGACTGCGCTTCTGCCCAGTGACGATCCCACTGCTGGGTGTACGTCTTGGCGACAGCTGGGTTGTTCCAGATGACGATGACGTTCTCGGCATTCGACTTTTCGGCGGCAGCGGAATAATTGAACGATCCGGTCTGCACGTGTCGGTTGTCGATGACGACGAACTTGTGATGGAAGATTGGGTAGCGGCTGATCACGCGAGTGTCGATGCCCGCATTCACCGCCGCAGCGACGGCATGCATGCCAGCGCAACGGCGCCCGCACTCGGCAAAATTATTTTTATAGTCGAGCACCAACTTGACGTCCACGCCCCGTTTTTTCGCGTCGATCAACGCGGTCAGAACCGGTTTGGAGGTGAACGAGTAGCCGGCGAGCCGGATCGAGGACTTCGCGGAGCGGATCGCCTTGATAACGAGCGCCTGCGCGCCGGCATTCGGGGAGAACGCGATTTCGATCTGCTGGTCGCTCGGGGCATTGACAGCCATGGCGCCCTGTTCACGCAGCGAGACCGTCTTGTTGAGCGTACGCGCGCCTTGTGCGAGCGCCTGGTTCATCAAGCCTTCGAGAGAGAATGCCTGCGCATGGCTGATCGGCGCGAGCAAGGCAAAGAGAATGCTTACGATAATTTTCATGAAAATTCCTGGTTGAGAAGATGGAAGGAACAGGCTTGCCGCATCCGGCACCTGCTTATGTGAAGACACCGCGCCGTGGAGACGCGAAAACGACTGCTGAAAAGCGAATCGCGTTAATTGCTCGTGAGCATTTGGTTTCCCGTGTGCAATTAGCTGATCTATTCTGGATCGGCTAGATGAATCGGCACAGATCAACCACTTACCCTCACGAGGACCTATGAAACACGTATACCGACAGCAGCGCGGACAGCAGGGCTTCACCCTGATCGAGTTGATGATCGTGGTCGCCATCATCGGCATCCTGGCCGCGGTAGCCATCCCGCAATACCAGGACTATGTGACCCGCGCCAAGTGGCAGGAGAACATCGTCGCGATGGAGCCCATCAAGCTGGCTATCGCCGAGTGCGCGCAGAACAACGCCGGCGATCTGACCCAGTGCGATACCGCCACCAAGCTCAACGTCACGCTGCCGACGCCGAAATATGCTTCCGGCGCGCTGGCGCTGACTGCATCGACCGCGGCAATCACGGCCACCGGCACCTCGGCTGTCGGCAGCTATACGCTGATCATGACCCCGACAGTCAACGCGACCAACATCACGTGGGTAGTCAGCGGCACCTGTACCAAAGCCAAGTGCGGCATCAACCCCGGCTGATGCCCGGCTAGTTGAAACATAACGCGCTCTTAGCCATGACCCGGCCTATCCAATTTCACGGAGAACGCCGGGTCGATTCGTTTTTGAACAGGCATTTTTTTTAAGGGAATCACTGTCATGACAATGAAAATCGTCCGGAACGCGCGACAGCAGCGCGGACAGCAGGGTTTTACGCTGATCGAGTTGATGATCGTGGTCGCCATCATCGGCATCCTGGCTGCGGTAGCTATCCCGCAGTACCAAGACTATGTAACGCGCGCCAAATGGCAGGAAAACATCGTCGCGATGGATCCGGTCAAGCTGGCCATCGCGGAATGCGCGCAGAACAACGCCGGCGATTTGACCCAATGCGACAGCGCCACCAAGCTGAATCTGACGTTGCCCACGCCGAAGTATGCCGCCGGCGTGCTGACTATCGATGCCACGACCGCAGCGATTACCGCAACCGGCACTTCGGCCGTGGGAGGCTTTACGCTGATCATGACGCCAACGGTCAATGCGACCAACATCACTTGGGTCGTTAGCGGCACCTGTACCAAAGCCAAGTGCGGCATCAACCCCGGCTGATATTGCGGTGGAAGGGAAGAGGAAACAGAGGCGCATGGCGCCTCTGTTTTTTATGTCATGGCGTTGCGACGCCTTACGACAAGACGCTTTAGATCAGATCAGCAAGCAGATCGCCCAGAGCGGCGGGACTTTGGTGATGCATCGTCGCAGTCGCGGACAGAGAAGCTTGAGCCGCTTCTTCCGGTACCTCGACGTCATTCCCCGACGCCACATCGATGGCGTCCTTGCGAACCCGATCGCTCAGATCGGACGACGCCACCGCGGATGGCGGCTCGGGTTGCGTCAGCAGCCTCGCGACAATTTCCTCGGGCTCACCCGTGTTGAGCAAGTCCAGCCGCTCCACAAGGCCCTCGGTCGCCGTGCCGCTGATTTCGCACCAGCGCAGAAAGCGCGAGTGCAGGTCCGGCAGCCGGGAAATGCCTTCGCACCGCTGGCGCTGGATGGACAACACCTCGACCTCGATCTTGACTTCGGCGGCCGCTGCGAGGATCTGGCGAATACCGGCGCGGTCGACGTTGGGCGCATGTTCCGCGTCCACGCTGCAGCGCACCCGCACATAGGCGTTGGCACATTGCGCAGCCACCGACGCGATTTCGTCCAGATCGGGTGCACCGGGAAACTCGAGATCGATCATGGCACGCGATGGCGTCACAATGGGCTCGATGTCCACCGTGTTGGCTTCGAGATGCCACAGCAGGTACACCTTGTCGCCGATTTCGCCATAGTGAAAACGTCCGGGCGAACCGGCATAGGCGATCTTCTGCTCGATGCCAGCGAAGTTGCGTTCCCACACTTGATGCTTGTGGATGTGCCCAAGCATGACCGCGCTGGCGTGCGCCGAATACAGGGCGCCGATGGTGAACTCGTGATCGAGTCCGGCCATCGGCACGCCGCTTTCGTTGAGCGACCCCTGGACCGTGCCGTGGCTGACCAGCACTGTCGGTACGCCGGCATCGCGATATGCGTCGTTCGCAGGGGCAAACGACGCCATGATCGCGGCGAGCTGGTTGCCCATCTCGGCGCTGGCGTCCTCCGCGCCAACGAGTGGCACGAGGTCGGCCTTGTTCACCGTCGGCACGCACGTCACGGCGAGCGTCAGCGCGGCCGACGCATCGCACGCCGGTTCGACCCATTGGCCTTCAGTTGTCAGGCCGACGAGCCCGATGCGGTCGGCAATGGCGATCGGATGGCGCGCGCCGATCATCTGCAGCATGTGCAGCATGCCCGGGGGATCATGCGAGAAGGTGCCTTGCAGAATCAGCACCGGGCAGTGATTGGCCAGCTGCTGAATGCGCTGCGCGAGAAGGCGCAGTGCGGGGGAATGGACTTCAAGGCGATGATGCGTCGCATCGCCGGAAAGAATGGCGACATCGATGCCGTGTGCGATGGCGTCCTGAATCGCAAAAGAAAAGCAGCGATCCGCTTCCGCCAGGTAGGCCGGGCAGTAGTGCAGATCGCTGAAATGACCGATTTTCATGTGAGGGGTCCTTTCAGTCATCGAAGTCTTTATCGAAGACGTAGTCGCCCTTGAGGGTCAACTTGTCATCCTCATCGTTTTGTTGCTGCTTGAGGTCGTCGTTGAAACCGCTGAACACGGATGGCAGCAGGAACAGCAACACCAACCCCAGGAAGAACAGGGTCAGGAAGAATTTCATGATGGTCTCCTTGCCGGGAACCGGCGTTGATAAGGAGATGGCCCTGCTGGCGGCAAGGCTTCCTCGCCCGATCAGGCAAGGAAGCCCCGTAGGGGCTTCGTGGGGTTCACCTCGCGTTCCAGCCAGCGAGGTTGACGTATTCCGCGAGTTCGCACTCGCAGTTCTTTGCATGCTCCGGGCTGACCATGCAGGACAGGACATGCAGCAGCCGCTTGAGCTCGGCGCGCATGTTTGCAGCCGTCATGCGCCGGATCGCTTCGGGGTCGATGCCGAGTTCATCGCAGACCCAGTCGAACGACATCTGCGCGCCATCCGGATTCAGGTTATAGAGCCAGGTCAGCGCGTCGAACTTGCGTATCTCCCGCTCGCTGTCGATGATTTGTCCGAACAGGTCGGGCTCGCCGGAAGTCGTGCCGGACAGGTCCGCCAGCAGCAGGCGGAACATGCGCTTGGCGACGATGGTCTCAGGCTCATCGGAGAAGCGCACGTCGAGCGAATACGTTCCCGATGCCGCGCTGTCCTCATCGTCGATTTCGGCGAAGACGGCGTGGAGGTCTTCCTCCGTTGCGTCGGGTGCCTCGGGTTCTGGTATGGGCTGGGGCTTGACGGCTGGCTTCGCAGTACGAGCACGCGTTGCCGAAGGTTTGACCGCAGCTACGGGAATGAGGGTGGGCGCACGCGGCGCCGGCGGAGAAAGCGGGAGGCTAATGTTGAAAAAATCGGCCTGCGCTCCTTCAACGTTGGGTGCTTCGATTGTAGAAAACATAATTGATCCCCAAAATTTGCCGCAAGACGGCAGGTAAGAAAGCGGGGACCCGGTACTCCGGGATATGCATTTCCATAAGAAAAATGCAAATCGCGGCCAAATTGAAAGTGTGCCGTAGCGTGTGCGGACAATGTCTTGCGCTAGAATCTAGCCGTCACACCATGGCAACAAATGGAGAAACAGATGGACCTGAATGAAATGTCGCCGGACCAGTTCGAAGAATGGTTGCAGCGCACCAGCGAGGCCACGAACAGCCTGACGTGCGAGGAAGAGATGGCCAAGACGCTGGCCGATGCGATGCGTGCGGATAAGGCGTCCGAAAAGGTCGAACTGTTTGTGAAGCTCGCCAACCAGGCCATGCAAGCGGCAGACACGACCCTGGGAGCCCAGGGTCGCGTCACCACAGCCATAGGGCTGACACTACATTGATGGATTAGTGCGACGCCAGAGTGCGTCGCGCTTTTTGCTTGGCCGTTTCAATGCAACGATAGATCCGGTCATTGTCTGCGCAGGGCTCGTTTTCCAGCACGCCCATTTCCTCTAGAACCTTTTCTGCCGTTTTGCGATCGGCAGCCATTCCAAAGACTTTCGCCCAGAACTCCGCTTCATGCACGGGGTAACGGGAGAAACGTTCCTTGTCATTCGAGTTCAGAGTCGTGAGCACGCGTTGATTGGCGGCTTTGGTGGCTTGGTTCAGAACTTTCATGATGAATCTCCTAATCGTTTCCGCGTAGCGGGGTTGGAAAAAGGAGAGAGCTGGATGTTCAGCTTTCCTGTCTTGTGGGATAGGAAAACGGAATTGGCAGACACGCGCGTGGGACCGACTTCGATGTGCCCACTTGGTGCCTGTTGCCGCTGGCCTGATGGCTCTGCGAATCGACACCGATTGCGTGAACCATTTGAGCCGGACTGCTTTGCGAGGCGTCGCGGAAGCGACGAATTTTGCGAATGAACCTGCCGCGTAGCGGCAAAGACAATAGTGCCCCACTAGCCATCCGAATGCAAGCTGTTTGCCGCGAAAAAAATGCCGCCCCCGGAACTACGGGAGCGGCGCATTGCCTGGTTCAGCAGCCTTGGTGGAAAAGCAGGTACGCCACGCCGGCCGCGCGCGCTTCGGCGATGACCGGTGCGAGTAGCTGCGGGATGTCATCGAACTGGCGTGCCAGGTTCAGCATGAAATCCCAGACGCCGCTTTCGCCGTTGTCGCGGTGCGAGAAGGACGCATTGCGCTCGACCCAGCTCCATTCGGCAACCGTGTCGGGCGTGTCGTAGCTGCCCACGATATCGGACATCATCACCGAGGCGACGCGTTCCATGTCGGCCGGGACGATGAACCTTCCCGAGACTTCCTGATGCGCCGGTTGGGCGCCCAACGCCGCCTGAAGATGCGGCTGGCACAGGAACTCCTCGAGCGCAGGCAGGACCGTAGATTTGTCATACAGCGAGTCGTACTGGCGGATCTCTGCGGTCGCGCGCGCCAGCAGATGGAGTAGCTCGGCATTCTGCTGCAGCAGCGGTTTGGCGGCGTTCAGACACGCCACTGCGGTGTCGCAGTCTGGATCGCTCTGGCCTTCGTTTTCCTTCCAGTCGTCGACGAACGAGCGGGCATAGCTCAGCACGTTGTCGACGCGCATCTGACAGGCGCGCAGAGCGGGCGACAGCGCCTGTTGCGCGTTGAAGTGGGCGAGGTATTGCGCGCTCACGGCAAAGCCGAGGCGCGGAGAGTTGATTTGCGCGGCGCTTACATGGTCATGGGATTTGGAATCGGTTTGCATGATGATTTTCCTGGTATGAATTGCGAATGGTTTGTGCGGCGGGATGAAACGGCTGGGCACGGGTCGGCTCAGTCCTTTTGGAGCGCGGGATAGATTTCGGTGATTGCAGCGCGAAGGCGCGGCGGCAGGTTGATGCGGCCGAGTTTCATGTCGGTACGCTGCACGACGATACCCACCGTTCGCTGGCAGGAATCGGTGATGACTTGCACCTGATACGGGTAGTTCTCCTCCCGACAGATGCGCGACGTGGCCCAGGCCGTTTTACCCGCACAGGAATGGATGATGTAGCCGCTGCGACTGAGCTCCTGCCAGAGCATTTCCAGCAGCTCCGGACTGGCCGCGACAGTCAAGGCTCCTGTGACGGAATTGGAGGGACGGTCGAGATTGATGGCCCCGACCTGGCGTGGTGTGAAGTGCATTGCTTCCTCGTGATGTAGATGGCGTATTGGCCGCCCGAACGTGGGCGTGGTGATGAGCGGATGCCGGAATGCCGGCGACCGAAAAAATGCGGCACAACTTGCTTCTGTGCGGACAGAGGCAACCTGTGGATTTGGAAGGGAGGACCCGGTGCGCGCCGACTTCGCGCATGTCGCCCTGCAGAATGAGTGGCTGCACCGGGTGAGAAAGCAACGAACTGGCACGCGCATGGCGTGCCGCAGCGCTGCTGGGCGACTATTGCGCTGCGCTTCGGCTGGGGGTCGCCGTTTCGAGACCAAGAATGTCGGCGGCCCACTGAATCAGTTCGTCGCGCATCGGCTCGTATAACTCGGCGTCCCGGTATGGCTCATCATGCTTGTGCGCATCGTCCTTGTGATGGCCAGGATGGTGAATGCTGGAGGTATGCAACGATGCCAGCAGATTCCATTGGAGATACGCGGGGCTGAAAACGCTTACCCTGGCCGAGCTCTTCGGAAGGCTGAAGTAGTCGATTTCGATAGCAATCTTCAGGCGGAAGCCGCCCAGCGCGATCAGCTCGGTATAGCAGGCCATTGCCTCCCCGGCGGCGATGTCGCGTCGCAGGGACCGCACTGTGGGATGGTGGTCGAGATCGTCACTGTTCATCACGTTTCCTATGCATGGAGGAATGCAGCATCGCGGCCGCGCTATGCCCACCCGGCCTTGCGGCGTTCGTTGGATAAGGCTTTTTGATGCGGAACGCGCATCAAAAAACCCGACCTACATAGATCGGGGAGAGCCGGCGTGCATGCCGGCGTCCCATTGGAGATGAATGCGGTTTCAGACCACCACGCCAATGGCGTCCTGCGCATCAGCGGCGGCGATCCATTGCGCGTCGTTCCCGGCACTCATGGGCAGCGCGCGGGAGCGAGCTTCGTCCTCGGTGAAGCGCGTGGCATCCTGCAGCGCCACCCAGCCGCAGCTGTTCGACCAGAAGCCGGCGCCGGCATTGTGCGACTCCTGTCGTGAGTACACGACCAGGGCGCCTGGCGCATCTTGCGAAGCGTCGCGCACAGCAGTGCACAGCGACTTCAGCGAAAGGCGCTGCGTTGCCCGGTATTGGTCGACATTCGACAGCCGCGCATGCGGGAAGGCGTTACGGCTATCAAGGTCGACACGCCGCAGATGCTTTGCCTGGGCGTGTTGGTTGACGAGTTCGTATGCCTGCACGCCGTCTGTCATTGCCGCTCGCAGCGCCATATCGGTCAGGCCTGCTTCGCCCTGAAGGCGGGCATAGTGTTTTGCGAGCAGCTCGCCGACGAGATCCTTGTACTGTTGAAGATTCATTACTATTCCTTCGTATCTGGTTTCGCGCAGAGCGCAAAGGCCGGCATCCATTTGCGCAGCCTCGTGTTGGATTGATTGGCGCCGTAGTCGCAGTAGGCGCTCACGCCGCTGGGCGTGGTCTTAACCTTCACGACCTTTGCTTCCGCCCCCGCGACGCTGCTGTTCCAAAAGATGCGGGTCAAGACCACGGCATCCTTTTTCAGCGCGGCCGGATCGATCGGCGGCAGCGCCAGGTCGCCGTAGATATTGCTCGGTTGTTCCATGGCTTGATGATGGGAAATATGGAGGAAGTACCCGCATCGCGGGTGCCGAATGGTTGGAAAAAAGCGCCGCATTTCCTTGGCGCTGTTTGTCAGGCTTGTCAGGCCGCGAGTGCATCGGCCGCGGCGTCATGCCAGCTAAGCTCCCACTTGGCGAATTGCGTGCCGTGGTCACATACGGCTGCGCCGGTCCACTCGTAAAGCGCACAGTAGTCAGTGGCCGTGATGCCGGAAGCTGGCGTAATTGCCACGCTGTAGCGGTGCGCAAAGTAGTCGGTGCAGATGATCTTGCATGAGCCGACAAGCCGCGAACCGTTGAAGAGATCGAAGTCGAGCCGTTCGCCCTCGATGCGATACGGCACCGGCGCATTGGCCAGAGCCGCAAACGCTCCGCGATCAAGCTCGGTGAAGCGCAGGCTGTCTTTGGTCGCGCCGAAATCGATTCTGAAGAAGCGGTCCGTATTGCAGAGATTGGTGACGTAGGTGACGCCACGGTTGAGTTCGCGGTGTATCCCGAGTGGATACGTGTGGGTGTGCGAGTCGCCGACCATCCAGGCGATGCTTGCGCCGGGATGTGCCGCGCGTTGCAGAATTTCCCGGTCGATCACCAGCAGATCGTTCGGATAGGTTTCGAGCAGCTTCAATCCGTAATGTGCAATCAGGTCGAGCATGCGCGAGATGCTGGCCTCGACGAGGGCGGTGTTCGGGGTGCGGTTCATGTCGTTCCCCTTACAGCTGCGGGTATTCGCGGCCGATCACTTTCCACACTCGACCCTTGACCTTGTGCACGGTCGCACTGGCGCGACGGCTGCCGCTATCGAAGACGACTTGCTCGTTCAGAATCTGGCGCATGGCGTCGTCGGAAATGCCCTGCGGGCTTACCGCATGCACGACTCGGGTGACGCGCCCGATAGCGCGCTTGGCTTCACGGCGCGGTTGCCGCTGTTCGATGATTCTCACCTGCACCGGCAAGCCGTCGACGTCGAGGTGCTTGTCGGACGCGATGAAGCTGCGGGTGAGGCGTTTTCCAAAGTGGTTCGCTTGCATGATGAGTCTCCTTGATGGATGCCGCGAAGCGGCGACGAAAAGGAGATCGGCGGTTGCCTTGCCAAACCCGCATTGCGGATTCAGGAAAGCGTGCTGCTTTCTGATGGTAGGGAGGCCTAGTTCGGGATGGTTACGATCACTGTGTTGACCATCGTACCGGAAGCTTTGAAAGCGCCTTCAGGATTTGCTTCGATGTCGCCACCGCGGCTGCGGATCAGATCACGGAAGTCTTGCGTGAGCCTGTTGTCGCGGAAGGTGACACCGGCGGCCATGACGGAAACGAGTGATCCGCCCGGCTTTAGGAATTCAAGAGCGTGCAGTACATGGTGAATGTCTGCTTGTTTCTCGAACGGGGGATTCATGACGATGCGGTCATAGCGCTGTTCAGGAGCCATGTTCAGGAAGTCCGCCTGCCGCACGTCGCGTAGCCTCGCGTCGCCTTGCAGCAGCGCATAGTTCGTGTCCATAAGCTCAACGCAGTCCACGATCGCGCCACAGTCGGCAGCAGGAAACGCCAGCGCGCCTCGACCTGCGCTTGGCTCCAGCACTTCCATGCCAGCTTCGATACGCGCCTTGACGATGACGCTTTTCGCAATCGGCGGCGTGGAAGGGAAGTAGTTGAATATCTGCGCCTTCGACTTCAACGATGCCACTTCGCCGGTGAGGATGATGATATCCATGGCGTCGGCCGCATCCTGATCGAAGACATGCGCTGCGGCCTTGCGGTTCCAGGTCCCGCCTGCGGCTTCTAGCACCTTGTTGGTTTTTGTGTAGAGCGAGCGCTCAAGCTGCCCCGGCAACTTCAGAAAGCGGCCGTCGGTCGTGCAGTTGCTCAGTACGTTCAATACTTGCGTGTCGATTCTCATGACTTCTCCTTGTTGGGTGCCGCGGTGCGGCGACGAAAAAGGAGATCGGCGATTTGCCTTGCCAAACCCGGATGACGGGTTCAGGAAAGCGTGTTGCCTTCGATGTGGCTACGATGCGCTAGGCCTCGATGTCATGCCCTTGGCAACGTCCATCTGCGCCGGCGTTATCGCACACCGGCAGGTAGGTGAAACCCCTGGCCTGCAGTTCTGTGGCGAGCGCCTTGGCTTCCGCAGGCGACACGGAGTGCCCGGTCTCACGATCGCTCAGCAATTCGGAAAGATCGTCATCGCTGGCACGAAGCATGTACGCAAGGGTCACGGTCACGTGGAAGTTACGCCACGGGGTAGTGTGGGACATAGTTTCTCCGGTTTCCTTGTGATCATTCGATACGCAGCAGCCTGCGCGGATCGCATGCCAGCGACAGCTCGCCGACTCCCTTTCCATGCTTGAACGATGCGTCGCTGATGCCGATCACGCAATCGACAAGTTCGGCGGAGACTTTTCCGGGGAGATCGAAAAGGCGTTCACCTTCTTCGTCATAGACGCGGGTCACCAGGCGATCGAACGCATCGGTCATTACTTCGGCCATGCCGCGTTTGACGCCTTCGACAGGTTTTGCTTCTTTGGTATCCATGTGGTGCTTTCCTTTGGTGTTGGTAGCCGGCGGATATGCGCCGGGCGATCAATAGTTGTATGAGACGCGCACGCGCAGCAGATACTCACGGCCGCGAATATGTCGTGCTCGAGCGTCATAGCTGGGGCAGCCGCAGCAGTCACGGGTATGGGCGCAGTCGTGTTCGGAGAATTCATCTTCCAGCGCACGGATGAATGCCTTGCGGTCGGTAAGTCCGCTCGGCGCAATCACGCGGCATACATGCGTGGAGCCTTTGGACATGTCAGCGGTCTCGGCGTCGGAACGGATTACCTTTCCGGCGAGCTTCTTCGCACGGATCGGCGCACCCCATTTATCGAGATGACGGTAGGTGCCGACGTATTGATGGGTTAGGCGCGGGTGAATGGTGATGCGATCGGCCATGTGATGTACTCCTTCTTGAGAATCGGATTGCTCCGGTTATTGCCGCGATGCGGCGTAGTGGAATCGGGAGAAGACGAGGAGGCATTGCGCAACTATTAAAGTTCGACAATGCGTCTGCATCGGTAGGGCGGGAACGGAGAAATCGGCGCGAAGCGCGGCGAAAATTTCGCGCAGTGTTGGGCTGGTGCTGTAGGTCAGAAACCCGCTCGGCGGCCTGCGGTGGGTCTCGACGTGGGAAAAAGCCAGCCACCCTAAGAAGGGTGACGTGGCTTTCTTGCTGAGTGTTAATACGCTCAGACAACAACGTTGAGCGCCTTCAGCCGCTTTGGAACGGATGCCCGCTCCATTGCGAACCGCACCTGCGGATAAAGCGAAAACGGGAAGTCGCCCATTTCCACCCGATCGCCGACGCGGTCTTGCACGAAGAATTCCGCGGTCGCTGGAATAAGCTTGATGTCGTTGAAGTCATACCGTCCATCGTGCCGACGAAAACTGTCACCGACTTGTGCCGGAACGAAAACGTCGCCGCCGTTCTTCGCTTCTTTCCTTTCCGATATCTGCGTGGTGCCATAGGCGACCGCGTAGAATTTTTTTCCGTCGATATAAGCAGTTCCCCAAAAAAAAACCGGGCGCCATTTCGGTCCCGGTTGATTCGGCTGCTCATCGTGCGGCCACCAGCATTTAAGGACTTTTCCCATTGTCGGGGACAGGGTCTTCAGGCTTGCCATCTGTGTCTCCTTGTTCCCGGTATGCCTGCAAAAAGTGGTCGCGCAGGGATGGGGAGTTACGTTTCTGGACTGCTTCTGCGTCAATGAAATGGCGACGCTTCAGCAGGGCTTTCAACTGTTCCTCGGAAAGGAAAGGCGAATCCGGATCAAAATCCGGGATTTCCTTTTCTGCCAGTTGGGACAGGGCATGTAGCACGACCTGCTCTTCCGACGTGCCATAGCTCTCAGCGATGGCTTGCAACGTGTCGTAGGAGATGCCGGTACAGCTATTGATCGGCTCCAGCGCGAAGGTGAAGTGCTTCTTCGGCCGCTTGATGAGGTCTTCGAATTTCATGTTCTTCTCCGGAGTTGACTGGGACAGAGGCCCCGCCACTTTATTCCGTTGAAGTGGTTCTCGCAAAGGCATGGCTATCCTTTCTCGTAATACAGACCGGTCCTAGCCGGGCTGCATGTTTTCAGGGAGTAGGCGTGTCGCCTGTTACTCGTTTCCGCTAGGCGGAGGGGGGAGGAAAGCTGTCCAGTATTGCAAGATAGTGGACAACATCCGTAGATGGCGGAGTGAGGATGGCTGGAACGGAATGCGTACAGGTGCTTTCGATTCAGTCGCGAAGGTTGCGTAGCGCTTCGTAATGAAGGGCTTGGCCGTTCACCTTACGCAGCCTGCTCAAGAGTGTGAAGGCGGCAGTGTGATTGCAGCACGCACCAGTCGATCGCGCGGCCCTTATGACAATGCCCGGTCACCATCGAAATCGTCACACCGGTGCGGTCCTCGGAACTGAGCGTGATGATGCCGATTCGTTCACCATCGAGCAGGATGTCATCGCGGCGTTTCCAGCCGAGCGTTTGATAGACACGTTCGCCGATGCGGATAGCCGGCTTGGCCGGAAGCAGGAATTCCATTTTTCGTTGTCTCGGAAATTATTCTGCCGTGGTCTAGTCAGGGCAGGAACTTGGTGTGCATCGCCGACGGGGGTATCGCAGGAAGGTGAGCGGGCAATGCTGGCGCTCTGTTTGCGCTGCTTGCCATTGTTGGGAAGCAGCATCGCAATCGTACTCACGTTTGCCTCATTTCCTTCTGGGAAAGACGCGTGATTTGCACGATGTTTTGCCAGATCGGGTCAGCCTGCAGTATCAACCCGGCCAGGACCTTTTCTGCGCGTCGCGATATCTGCTGGTGAGGATGGTGTACCTGCCGCGTGGCGGCAAACAAATAGTACACGAACCACTCGGCATGCCAAGCCGCAAGGCACTTTTTTTTCGCGCTGGCATTGGGCTGCAGTTACCTCACGCAAGGACAAGCGCCCGAATTTTGAAAACGGGTCGGATTCTGCGCGCATTTTGACCGGGAAGTTGTCGGTTTTGCCCAAGAATGACGGCAATCCACTCTGACAAATAACGACCGCTATGGCCGACGAATTGCTGAATCCGACCTTGCTGACCGCGGAAGGCCGCGTCATCAAGAATCTCTCAAAGGCAGAAAGCATCGACGCGCCGCGTGAATTCCGCACCGAGGCCGTGCTGCATTCGTGGGAATGCGACCGCATCCTGCGCCGCGACTTCCACCTGCTCACACCGAAGATCTTCAAGGCGCTTAATGCGCGCGACGACTGGAGAAAGCCGCATATACGGTCGATGCTGAAGGATATCCAGCTCGCCGCGGAGACCTTCGAGGCGAACTGCCGTCCTTGGGCAATTACAAGGAAATACGACGAAGGCCAGTTGCGCAGGCTGCCGATCCGTATCATCTGCGCCGAGGCGAACTGGCTGTATCAGGCGTTTCTGACTGTGGACCAGTGCATGTTGCGCCTGTCTTGCGCTGTGGTGGACGGAAAGATGAGCCTGGACCAGCGGCGCCAGATGTTTCGCGCCTTCGAGGTGGTGTACGCGGACTTGAAAGGCCTTGTCATCCATAATCGACAGCCGGCCGGCACCGCCGATCAGCTGGCTTCGCAACTTGGCGTGGAGTGAAAATGCAGCACGATTCCGGCGAGCTCGCGGGCCCGGCCCGCCACCTTGTGCTCCGACGCCTCGATGTATTGTGGGACGTCGACACGACGGTGCAGGATTCGCGAAAGGCAAGCCTTTTGACCTGGCAGATTGCCCGCATGATGAGCCGCGACCTGTACCTGCTGACTTCGTGCATGAACTATCGCTGCCGCAATCCCCGCTACCGCGACGAGATCGAGGCATGCTTCCAACGCCTGGACCGCGTGGTCGAATCACTAACCCAGCGCGCGGCGGATCTGGCCATGCCGCGGTACGCCCCCCATGCTGCAGGCGTCGTCGAAATCCGCTCCCATGAAGCGCTGCGCCTGTTCGCTATCTATTGCGCCTACGACCGCTTGCTGTACAAGATCAACGCCGCGTTGCCGCCGCACCAATTTGCGGAGGTCTTCTCCGGCTTCACGCATGCATATGGCCGGTTCAAGCTGGCCGTCATCCCCAACCATGGCAACCCAGATGTCGGCGACGTGTCGGCGCTGTCCGCGTCCGACGACGACTAAGCAAATCGCGCAAGGGCAGGCGCCGTGGCAGCACGGCATCGCGGCAGGATGGCGGGTTTCTCAACATTTTTCGAGCGCGTCCATCTTTCCGATCGGATTCGAGCTTGCGCGGCCCAAGTCGCAAGTGAAGATGACATTTCTCATTGAGGAAATGTCATGGCCACACCGGATACTGCGCTTACCAAACAAGAAGCACATCTCATCGCCCAGGCGTACCACCTCCTTCCGAAACGACTTCCAAGCTTTGTTGAGCGTCACCAGCAAAAGGACATGATCCGCTGTGTCGCGCAGACGCTTGCCGCTTCAGGCCATGCAGTGATTCAGGCGACCACGGGCACCGGCAAATCGTTCGGCTACCAGATCCCCGCCATCGTACTGGGCGCTTCGCGCGACAAGCGCGTGATCATTTCCACCAAGACCGCCAACCTGCAGACGCAGATTGCCGACAAGGACCTCAAAACCCTGTCGGGCATCTTCGCGGAACTTGGTATCGACGCCACCAGCGCGGTGATCATGGGCCGCGAGCGCTACGTCTGCCCTCTGCGCCTGACCGAGAAGACGCAGCAGGGAAGCTTGCTGGACGAAGACAACAATCAGGAAGTCATGCGTGAGATTGCCGATGCATGGCACGGCGGCCAGTGGGACGGCTTGCGCGACACACTGAAGTTCAAGGTGCCGCAGACGATCTGGCTGAAGGTCAACAATAATCGCCACGTGTGCTTGAACGACCGCTGCCCCGACGCGCCTTCCTGTCCGCATATGGCGGTCAAGGCGCAGATGAAGAAGGCCCGCATCATCATCACGAACCATAGTTATCTGCTGTCGACCATCGCTGCCTTCAGCGGCGGCGACAGCGCCCAGAAACACCCGGTAGTCGATTTCGAGAACAACTACTACCTGCTGGACGAGGCGCACCACCTGCACGACGAATGCCTTGGCGCGTTCTCCCATAATGCGCCAATCGAAGAGGATATTTTCAACGAGGCCGGGCGCATCTTTTCCGCGCTTGGCAGCATCAACGTCTCGGCTTTGAAAATTCGCGTCGGCGCGATGGTCGGCATCGGCGCTGCATTGCGCAGCAACATCAAGACGATGTTAGGCGGGGAGACACGGCACCGCTTCGTGCTCGGGGAAGTGCCGGGCGTGTTCGCACGGCTGGTCGACGAATATGCAAATTCGCTCAAGGAGATCTGCGATCTGATCAAGGAAGGTATCGACGCGGCGAAGAAGCAAACAAAGCGCGCGTCGCAGGTCGTGTTGGCGGCGAACGCGAACGCAGTGTTAGGCCAGCTTAACGAACGCCTCGAAGCGCTGCAACGTTTCCTCGCCAAGGACAATGCGCCACGGGCCAAGTGGATCGAGATTTTCAACGACGTGTGCACGGTGCATGCCGCGCCGTTTGTCGCTGCAACCCTTGCTGCTGACATGCTGTGGAAGCACACTCGCGGCGTCGTGCTGTGTTCAGCCACCATCGCGCCGCTCGGCGAATTCGCCGCTACGCTTGCTGCGCTCGGCATGCCGAAAACCACGCGTACGCTGGCGCTGTCGTCGCCGCTGGACTATTCGCGCGCGCGCATGTTCGTGCCGAAATTCATGGTGCCTGCGAACTCGCCGGGCTATCCAATGATGGTCGCTACCATGGTGAGGAAGTTGGTCTTCGCCGGCGAGCATATCGGCAGCCTGGTCTACTTCACATCGCGCTCGAAAATGGAAACGACCTACGAAAGCCTGTCGCAGGACGAGCGTCAGTTGGTCATTAAGCAGGGTGACATGGCGCCGGCGGCGATGATCGCCGAACATAAGCGCCGCGTGGATGCCGGCAGGAAAAGCGTGATATTCGGGCTGGATTCAATCTCCGAGGGTGTCGATTTGCCGGGACAATACTGCACGCTTGTCGTTGCCGACAAACTGCCGTTCCCCTCGATGGAAGACCCGATTCTTGCCGCCCATGTCGAATATCTGGAGGCCAAAGGCATGCACGCGTTTCCGCACTTGATGCTGCCCATGGCCGGTACGAAGCTGGCGCAGGTCAGTGGCCGCTTGATCCGCACCGAAAGCGACGGCGGCGATTTCTGGGTGCTGGACCGGCGCATCATCGAAAAATCCTACGGCGCGAAGCTGATGCGCTCAACGCCGTTCGCCGAAGTCATCCAGTCGCACGGCTGAAAAAGGCAGCGCGAACTGGCTGACTCTTGGACAGACTGTCGCAACTCCGAATCTATAAGTCTTTGATTTTGAAGACACAGAAGATGGAAAGGTAGAAAACGTGATTCGATTTTCCTCATTTTCCATAGCAATTTTTCGCCAAATAAGTCCGCGAGGCTGAAGTTGAGCACGCAGAAAACCTATCCGATCGTTGTCGGTAAAGATACTTTTGCACCCAACCAACAAGTGCCGGAAAGCGCCGCCTTTGTCAGCGCGCTGGCGTTCGCGCACAGGAAAGACATCACCCGATGCCTGTGCGAGCCGAGCCGCCCGGTCCAGCTAGTGGTCAAGCACTATGGTTCCGGGACGAAGGGCGCGCATTACGGACTGGCGCGCTGGCAGGGGACCGGACTGGATCATGCACTCGATTGCCAATTCTTCAGCGAAGAGGTAGCAGATAGTGACGCCGGCGCCTCAAGGCCGGCGTTCGAAGACCTGGACGGCGGCAGAATCCGGGTGCATCTAGCCCGCCCGCTTGGCCTGGCGCAGCCGGGCGCGACAACACAACCGCGCCACCCAGGGAAGGACACGCCGGCCGCATCGCACCGCCAGCGCGCAAACGACACCGCGCTGCTATTCAAGCTCTGGCGCTGCGCCAACCTGAACATACACCGCGGCCGCGAGGCCGGGTGGTTCAACGCTTCGCTGCGGCTCGTGCATGCGGCTTCAACGCTTGTCATCGACCGCGTCGGCAATACGCTTGAGCACCGCCTACTTGTCGGCGCCGAGGCATCCGGGCGCAAGGCGCTGGCACACAACGCGCAGGTGCTTGAACAAGCCGCGCGCGCACCGGGCCGTCTGTTCGTGATCGGGCGGCTCAAGGTGCCCACGACCGCGCAGCAGGCCAAAGCACAGTTTCTCCTCCCGCTACGCGACTTTGCGGGGCTGCCGCGCATTCTGGTCACCGCGCAGATGCTGCACCAGTTTCTCGCCAAGCGGGCGTTATTGCAGAACCTGCTACAGCGTCAGGATGGCAACGTCGTGGTTATATGCTGCATCGAGCCGGCTAGTCGGGAATGGTGGAAGTGTATCGACATCGCCGGCATGGCAACGAGTCGGACGATGATTCCCGTCGAGAGCAGCTACGAGATCACGATGGCCGACCATCTGGTGGCGCAGTCGCGCACCTTCGTCAAACCGCTGCACGCGGACGAGATGCGCCGCGACGAAGATCAGCGCCCTGATTTCATTTTGCTCGACACGCTGCCGCGCACGGTCATCGAAGTCTGGGGCATGCAGACCGATGAGTACCTGAAGAACAAGGCGCTGCGCCTTGCGAAGTATCGCGAGAAGGCGATCCCGGTCCTTTCTTGGGATGCCGCCCGCGGCGATGCGCTGCCGCCGCTTCCCCCTGTCACCCGCCCGCCCGCGCCTGCGCCGGGATCTTTCACCTGAAAGGAAATGCCAATGTGGTTCAAGAATCTGCAGTTGTACCGTCTGCCGGCGCCATGGTCCATGACCGCTGCCAAGCTCGAGGAAGCGCTCGTGCCCCAGGCATTCACCCCATGCACAAGCGTCGAATTGCAGCGGCAGGGATGGAGCGCGCCGCGGCCGAACGGATCGCTTGTGCATGCCGTCGGCTGCCAATGGCTCTTGCAGCTGGCCACGGAAAAGAAGCTGTTGCCGTCCTCCGTCGTCAACCAGGTCACCAAGGTCAAGGCGGCCGAACTCGAAGAGCAGCAAGGGTTCAAGCCGGGCCGCAAGCAGATGAAGGAGTTGAAGGAGCAGGTTGCCGACGAACTGCTGCCGCGCGCCTTCTCGATTCAGAGCATGACAAGGGTGTGGATCGATCCCGCCAACGGTTGGCTCGCCATCGACGCACCCAGCCCGTCGCGGGCTGAGGATGTGATCCGCCTGCTGATCAAGGCAATCAATCCATTTCCGATGGACACGCTGCGGGTGACGATCTCGCCGGTGGTTGCAATGACGGACTGGCTGCTGGCCGACGAAGCGCCGTCTGGATTTACCGTCGACCAGGATACCGAGCTGCGCGCGAAAGGCGAGGGCAAGGCCACCGTGCGCTACGTGCGCCATGCGCTCGAAGCGGAAGACGTGCGCCGGCACATCGAGGTCGGCAAGCAGTGCACGCGCCTGGCGCTGACCTGGTCGGACAAGGTGTCGTTCGTGCTGACAGAAAGCCTCGGCATCAAGCGCATCGCCCCGCTCGACGTATTGAAGGAGAGCACCGACGTCACCACGAAAGGCGACGAAGAGCGCTTCGACGCCGACATGATGCTCATGACGTCCGAACTTGCGCGCCTGCTCAATGACCTTGTTGCCGCGCTCGGCGGCGAACTCAAACAGGCGCAGGCCACCTGAGCCCCACCGCGCCGGCTCGCCGCCGGCGCAGATCCAACGTCCTACCTTTCCTTTTTTTCACTGCCTGCACTACCTCCCCATGCTCACACCACGCCATATCACCGCGCTGGCGCTTGCCGCGACCAGCGCCGCCCTCTATGCCGATGCCGTATGCGCCACGCCGCATGGTGGCAAGGCCGCGCCCGATGCCGCCCCGGCTTCTGATGCTATCGCGCAGAGCTTGCCGCCGCCTACGCTCACCGCGAAGACCTGGGTGCTGTACGACCCGAACACCGGGCGCATGTTGGCCGGCGCCGGCGCGAACGAGCGGATCATTCCAGCGTCACTGACCAAGGTGATGACGGCCTACCTGATCTGCGGGGCGCTACACGACAAGCGGTTGGCGCCCGAGCAAATGGTCAACGTGTCGCTGAATGCATACCGCGTCGACAAGTCGTCATCGAAAATGTTCATTGACCCGAAGGTGCCGGTGTCGATCATGGACCTGCTGTATGGCCTGATTATCCAAAGCGGCAACGACGCGGCGGTGCAACTGGCCGAAGCCATGGGCGGCAGCGAAGACACGTTCGCGGCGATGATGAACAAGAAGGCCGCAGAGCTTGGCATGAAGGGCTCGCATTTTGAGAACGCTTCGGGTCTGCCCGGCGCTCAGCACTATTCGACAGCGGAAGACCTTGCAGTGCTCGCCGCGCGCTCGATCAATGACTATCCGGACGAGTACAAGATTTATGCCATCCGCGATTTCACCTACAACCATATCAAGCAGGGAAACCGCAACCTGCTGCTGTACTCGGACCCGACCGTCGACGGCATGAAGACCGGCCACGTGAGCGAAAGCGGCTACAACCTGATCGCGTCGGCAAAGCGCCAGGGCGCAAGCGGCGAATATCGTCTGATTGCTGTCGTCACCGGCGCACCATCGACCCGAGCGCGTGCGGACGACGCTGAGAAGCTGTTGAGCTGGGGCTATGCGAATTTCGAGGATGTGAAGCTTGCAGCAAAGGGACAGGTCCTTGCGACGCCGATCGTATGGAAAGGCACGCAGAAAGCCGTCAAGGCGGGTTTTGCAGCGGACCGTTTTGAGACCATTGCAAAAGGCTCCAGCAACAAGCTCAAGACCGACATTACGCTTCAGGACAAGCTGAGTGCGCCGCTCGCTGCGGGCACCAGGATCGGTACAGCCAAAGTCAGCTATGACGGCAAGGTGGTCGCCGAGATCCCGGTGGTGGCGCTGGAAAATGTGCCGCAGGCCGGCTTTTTCGCCCGCCTGTGGGACTCGCTGCGCATGCGGTTCGGCTGAGTGCAATGTGGCGCAGCGCCGGTGCTCACGTATGCACCGACGTTCCGTTGTATTCGCTTGCTGCGGTAGAGGTAAAGATGACCTGGCTCAAGAATCGCCGACGCGCCTGCTTTTTACGCCGCGACAACGCAGATAGGATCGAATGGCAGGTTTGGCGACAAATCTGCCCCACCAATGACTCGCTCTGCGCAAAGCCGGGTGAATACACCGACAGGGCCGAAAGTGCATATTCCATTCAGCGACGAAGACAGGCCGATGGCTTGGGAAATCAGCGTCAACGAGCATCCTCTGTTCGTTGACCAATGGTGTTGGCAGTGTCTGCCGGTCTATACCGATGGCAGGCAGTGCGTGGCGTGGCTTGCCGGTTATGGACAGCGCAGCGCCGAGGAAGCGCGCTCGACCGGCGAGCAGGCATTGGCAGCGCGAGGGCTGCTGCATGAGGCAGCAGTCGTTCAGCCCTTTGTTCAGTAAGCGTGAACGCGGCTCGGCGCTGAACATGCTTGCCTGGCACAGCGTCGTTCAGCTGGTGTTTGATGCGTCGTCGACAATATCCTGCAGCGGCATCAGGCCGCAGCGCAGAAACAACGGGCGGTCCTGCAAGGGGATGATCAGCGTAGCGGCAAGCTTGGGCGGATAGAAAGGCCCACGCGGATCTGCCTGCAGAAAGAAATCTCCCTGCTGCGCGTCGCAATGCAGACAGATGTTTGCGTAGTAGGCCAGCCCCGCCTTGCGGCTATGCCGCTTCTCCACCTTCAGCGCGCCGAACGATGCGGCCATGTGCGGTTCGGCCTCGATCGCACGATGCAGCCAGTCCAGAAATCCACGTTGAAAATCCGTCACCATGTAGCCGAAGCAGGCGCTGTTCAGCGCGAGTGCTTCGCCGGCGAGCACAGGGACCAGCGGCGCGATCTCGGCGCTGGCCAAATACACGCCACCGTCGCGAAACTCATGGGTGATGCCTGCCGCAACGCTGATGCAGGCTGACAGCACAGCCATCACCGGGATGGATGTCTTGCAGCGCCAGCATTCGGCATGGGAAAGCAAAAAGCGCGGGCGATAGAAGATCCGTGTGGCGATCTCGTTTCTTACCGAATTTGAAATCATGTCTTCAGTGCAGCTCGGCAGGAGCTGGGCAAGGACAGTCGCGATCTTGCTGATTTCGCCGGCTATGGGCTTACTCGGGCCGATTGATGGCGGCATCATGGCTTCGGGCATGGCGCTCCAGAGAGTAATCACGCACGCCAGTAGGCGGGAATGGCCCGACAGTCGAAGTGAACGTGCGTTGCATACCAGCCCACGCCACCGAACTTGGTGGTCGCCACGAGCTGGCCGAAGTATTCGCGGTCGATGCCGTACGGGTCGACATCCATCGCGGAGAAGCGGTTGCCGGTGCGAGGGATATGCAGTGAGTTGATCGCTGCCTTTTCCAGATGCGCGTTGTGCTCGCGGGTACGCAAGCCCGAATGGATATCGAGCACGGTATAGCGGCCGTACGCCGCCATGTACGCCTGTGCCCACGCGGCCAAGCGCAACAGGTCGAATTCCGGTGTGCCGATCAGGTTGCCGTACTCGACGTCGCGCAGCAGATAGGCCGCGATTCGCAATCCTTCGGCGCTGCGCAGATCGATCAGGTAGCGTTCGCGGCCGCGCATCATGTCTACCACGCACGGCTCGGCGCGAGCCGGAGCATCTGCGTCCTGCGCACCTGCGGCGCGGCCGGCGCATAGCGCTACGCCAGCGCCGAAGGCCTTCAGGAAATCGCGCCGTCCGATCATGCCAGTGTGTCCTAGCGTCGGTTGCGGCAAAGGGGCAGGGCGGCGGCCGCGGCCTTCTGCTCCGCCTCCTTGCGGTTGCGCCCGGTGCCCATGACCGCGACGTTGAGTTGCGCGACGCGGCATTCGACGCGGAATTCGGCGTCGCCGCGCAAATCGGTGTGGCTAAGGGTCCGGTAGGCCGGTAGCGCCAGTCCGCTTTGCTGCAGGATCTCCTGCAGCTGCGTCTTCGAGTCCTTCTGCAGCGGCACCATGCCGTTCTTGAGCAGGTAGAGGAGCTGGCTCTGAATCACCTGGCGGGCAGCCTCGAAGCCGCCATCCAGAAACACCGCGGCAAAGATCGCTTCCATCGCATCGGCAAGCGTCGACTTGACGACCGCGTTCGATGAATGGCCGGCAGACACGCGCAGGTAGCGGCGCAGCTCGATGCGGGCAGCGATATCGGCCAGCGCATCGGCGCGCACCATGGCCGCACGCAGGCGCGACATGTCGCCCTCGGACGAGCCGGGAAAGTTCTGAAACAGGTACAGCGCCGCAATCATGTTCAACACGCTGTCGCCGAGGAATTCGAGGCGCTCATTGTTGTTGGCGCTGAAGCTCTTGTGCACCAGCGCGCGCTCAAGCAGCGCTAGGTCGCGGAACCGGTAGTCGAGCGCCTGCTGTAGCGCGGCAAGAGGATGGACGGTCGTCGTAGTCATGCATCTACCTTAGCGTTCGCCATGAACGCTCATGCGCAAAGTGGACGGCGATATTGGTAAGCATTCGCAGCCGAGAAGCACGAAAAAAACGCGCCATTTCCGCCTCAATTGCCTAACTGCAACTGACAGAATCCTTGCTGGGCCTCGCAGTCGGTAGCCTGCGGATGCCTGAAGCAATCCTGAAGCCAGGTGCTGCATCTGCCCGATACGTGTGCCGGCGAAGGAGCAAGGCCGGAGCCTCAGCAACCTACAGGAAGAATTCGCGATGTCTCGAGACCATGTAGTGCATATCGCAACTGACGCGCCGGCGCCCGTTGCCTCGGGCGTGCCGTACAAATTCCAGCCCATCGTGCGCATTGGCAGCAATACCGTGTTCGGCTATGAAATCCTGTACCGCGGCCCGAAGGTGATCGACTGGAACGACGTGGACCGCATGATCCTGTCGTACCTGTCGAGCGCCGCGCGCGGGCTGCCTACGCTGTTCGTGAACCTGTCGAATGAAGCGTTCTTGCAGGCGCCGATCGAGCAGCTGCTGACGGCGGCGACGAAAAACGACGTGTATTTCGAGCTTTCCGAATCGATCCCGAGCCTGGAGCTATTCGATGCGATCGCAGCCAAGGTCAACCGGCTGACCGATCTGGGCGTGCGTTTCGCCGTGGACGATTTCGGCGCCGGGCATGACGGGCTAGGCAGGACGTTCGCGCTGCAAAGCATTGCTGTCGTCAAGGTCGATGGCGCAATGCTGCATCAGGCAATGCTGCACAAGAAAAACGCCGACATGCTGCAGCGGGTGGTGGCGCAGTGGAAGCAGGATGGCACCGTCACCGTGGCCGAATGCATCGAGACCGCCGACATGCTGTCGTTCGCCACGCAGCTCGACTTCGATCTGGTGCAGGGCTGGCATGTCGACGACCTAGTGCCGGCCTTCGACCTCACCGATCCAGCCCGCCGCCGCGGCGGCTAAGCCGGTTGATGTTCCTCCCGTCACCGCGCCGCGTAAGCCTATGACGATTTCGCTAGACCGCGTGTTCTCCGCGTTGGGCAGGTTCTCCGGCAATGCGCTGCGCGAGCCCGCCACCTTGCCGGGGCCCGCGGTCGACGACGGTGTGTCACGGCTGTTCCCGTATCCGTTGGGCCGCGCCATCCTTGCGCGGCTGTACGCATTCGTCGCCATGCTGCTGGGCGTGACCGTGGGCATCGGCTGGATCATGGCTGCCGATCCACTGGTGCGGCTGATTCCGGACACCGCGCTGATGAACGCCAATGTCTCGGCGCTTATGGCGCTGTCCGGGCTGTCGCTCTGCCTGGGTTGCGGGCGCATCGCGGTCGCGATCAGAAAGGTCGCCGGCGCGGTGCTGCTGATCTGGGCGACGCTTTTGTTCCTGCAGAACTTCTGTTCGGTCGACTTCGTACGCGGATGGCCGCTGGTGCACGGCCACGGGCTCGGTAGCGGCTCGGCACCCGGGCAGGTCGCCCCAACCTCGTGCGTGGCCTTCTTCCTGATCGGCTATGTGCTGCAGCGCATCGACGCCCTCTACGGTGCGGCGCATGCCGCGCGCCTGCGTTTGGCGATCGGCATGCTGTTTGCCGTGTGCGCCGTCGGCTTTGCCGGCTATTTCCTTGACCTGAACCTGCTCTATAGCTGGTACAGGGTCAGCCGCATGGCGCTGGCTACCGCTATCGGCGTGACGCTGTTGAC
Source organism: Noviherbaspirillum pedocola (assembly GCF_016632335.1). GTDB lineage: Bacteria > Pseudomonadota > Gammaproteobacteria > Burkholderiales > Burkholderiaceae_D > Noviherbaspirillum_A > Noviherbaspirillum_A pedocola. Next base: position 69,215 of record NZ_JAEPBG010000006.1, on the reverse strand, counting down.
GGTGAGCCTGACCTACAGCTACCAGGTGCGCGACTGGTCCGACCGGCGCGACGCCAGCCGCGAGGGCAGCCGCATCGTCTCCACCGGCATCGTCCTGATGCTCATTATCGGCACCTCGGCCGGCCTGACCGGGTTCGTAATGTTCCTGCACTACCAGAAGACGTCGGTATCGGGGCAGCTGCAAAGCGTGGCGACCTCGCGCGCGCAGATGGTCGAGGCCACGATCGGCGACGCGCTGTCGCACGGTCGCTATGTCGTCGGACGTGCGGCCCTGATGGCGCAGGTGCGCGATTTGGCTGCCCGAGCAAATGACCGCGCCGCACAGTCGCGCATGCAGCAGTCGCTCGCCGCACTGCTTGCCGAGGGCTTCACCAGCGCCAGCGTCATGGACCGCGCCGGACGCATCCTTGCGCAGGCGGGCGCCGCAGCCACGCGGCCCTACACCGATATCCCGGTGAAAAGCGAGCTGCCGAGCCGGCTGCTGTGGTCGAACGGCTTTCTGATTGAAACCGACGCGCCGGTCTACGACCGCAGCCAGCACCAGGTGGCAACGCTGGTGATGCAGCGCCGGTTCAGCGCGCTGTCGAGCTTTTTCATGGACCTGTCGGCTACCGGCGCCTCCGCCGACACGGCGCTGTGCGGCCGCGCGGCTTCCGGCCGCACCACCTGTTTCCCGGCTTCGCCGCTGCGCCAGGAGCAGGAATACCTCGCATTGAACCGGCACGGGCGCATCGCTGTGGAAGAAGCCATCGACGGCATGACGGCGGTGCGCATGGTGCGCGACTACCGTGACGAGCAGGTTCTCGCGGCCATCACCCCGGTCGATGACTCCGGTCTTGGCATGATCATCAAGGTCGATGCTGCGGAAGTCTTCGCACCGATTCGCGCACTGCTTGAGCGCACGGCCATGACGCTGGCCGGCCTGCTTCTGATCGGCGCGTATGTGCTGCGCAAGCTGATTCGCCCTCTGGTTCGCCGCATCATCGATTCGGAGCGCCGCGCCCGTGAAGCCAATGCGCTGGCCCTCGAGCGCGAAATGCGCTCCCGTACCGTGGTTGACCACGTCTTCGACGGCATCATTTCCATGGATGCGAATGGTGTGCTGCTATCGTGCAATCCGGCTGCCTGCAGCATGTTCGGCTATACGCAGGAGCAGCTGATCGGCCAGCATTTCTCGCTACTGCTGCCCAAGCGCCACCGCAACGCGGCGCGGGCATTTTTCGCGGCCTATCAGGACCCCGACTTTCCGTCTTCGATCAAGACCCACAAGATCAAGCTGCGCGGAGCACGCCAAGGCGGCTCGGAGTTCCATTTCGAGTTCGGCACCAACGAGGTGATGCTTTCCGGGCACCGCGGCTACGTCGGCATCCTGCACGACGTGACCGAGTCCTACGAGGCGCGGCGCGCGCTGGCCAAGAGCGAGAATATGCTGCGTACGGTGACGAACAACTTGCCGGCACTGGTGCGGTACGTCGATCGCCGCGAGATCGTGCGCTTCGCCAACGGCACGCACGAAGAGTGGTTTGAAAAGCCGATTTCGGAAATTGTCGGATACACGCTGCGCGACTTGCTCGGCGCATCCTACGAGCATGCGCACCCGTTCGCGCAGCAGGCGCTCGCCGGCCAGAATGTGCAGTTCGAGGAACGCTTCCTCCATGTGCACGACAGCGCGGCGCGGCATACGATGACGACCTATATTCCTGATTTCGACTTCAGCGGCAACGTCGCCGGATTCTATGTGCTGGCCTCCGACATCACGGAGCGCAAGGCGCACGAGGAGGCGCTGCGCCACCTCGCTTACCACGATACGCTGACCGATTTGCCGAACCGACGCCTGTTCCATGACCGGCTGGATCAAGCCATGGCGCGCAGCCAGCGTCGGCACACGATGATGGCGCTGTGCTACCTCGACATCGACCATTTCAAGAGCATCAACGACACGCTTGGACATGACAACGGCGATGTGCTGCTGAAGGAATTTGCCAATCGCCTGTCTGCGGCGGTGCGCGCCACCGATACCGTCGCCCGCCTGGGCGGCGACGAATTCACGGTGATCATGGAAGACCTTGCGCTGGCTGCGGATGCGGAGCACGTGGCTGTGAAGATCCTCGACGCGGTGGGAAGGCCGGTCACGCTCGGGCAGGCCTGCCTGAAAGTCACCACCAGCATCGGCATTGCGCTCTACAACGGCGAAGACGTTAGCCGCAACACCGTCATCAAGGTCAGCGACGAAGCGCTGTACTGCTCCAAGCAGCGCGGACGCGACACGCACACGCTCGTGGCCGTCGCGCCGCAGGCCGAGCACAACCGGCAGCTCGCGCTGCTGGAAGTCGACGGCAAGCCCGCCGCCGGACCGTCACCGTCGGCAGCCGGGTAAGCCGCCAGATCCCCCACTCCTCACTCCGGGAAACTACCATGGACAACGACTTTTCCCACATGCGCCGTCCGATCGAGGCCGGCGAAAATAACCTGACGCCCGAGGCGATCCGCTGGCTTGGCGAACTGCCGGAAGACAAGCGCCCGGCGAAGCTGGCTGCGGACTTTGCGCGCATCGTCAACAAGATGGCGCTGCTGTGGGCCGACTGCTACGCCGCCTCGGTGTATCTCGACTCGCTGATGTTCGATGATCGCGGCAAGGAGGGCGGCATGCGGCAGGGGTTTCCGCTGCCTGTTGCCACCGAGCTGGGGATGTTGAAGGAAATCGTCAGCGCACGCATCGAGGCGCGCGCGCAGCGGGGAACGATGCAGGGCGCTTCGTTGCAGGCGTCCCCCACCTTTGCGGTGCGGTCGGCGCCCAAGCGCTAGGGTAGGACAGACTCGCTGCCAGCGCAAAATCGCGCGATACAGCCATACGGGATTGCCCCGTTGCGGGACGCCTGGCTGTGCCGCGCTGCCTTGCCAGCGATTACTTCTGCTTTTTTCGGCTCGCCAGTGCGAGACCGGCAATTCCCAGTCCCATCAGCGCAACCGACGTCGGCTCGGGAACGTTGCTCGACGGGCCTTTCTTGGCCAGGGTGAGATTGTCCACCGTAGCCCAGACCTCTGCACCGCTGGACGCCGGAGTCACGGTCAAGGACTTCAAGGTATTGCTGGACACGAAGCCCATATAGCTATCGGTCGCGGCGTTGATGATGGTCTGCGTAACCGAGCCCGAGCTGTCCGTTGCGGTGAGAATGATATTGCCCAGGATGGGCGAGCCGTAATAGTTCGTGTCGAAGAAATTGCCGCCGATCGCGCTCACCGCGCCGGTGAAGCTATTGAAGGTTATCGTGTCCCCTGCATTTTGCGTGGACAGCCAAGGATTACTGGACGTTCCTTCTCCAAAAAAGTCGCCAGTCGCGCTCGCGGTGTAGCGATAGTTCCCGACGTTCCTGGTAATCGGCGAGGACGTAACATCTTGGACTGTGAACCCGGCAAACGTGTCTGTCGCCGGAGCGGAGATGGCGGACATGAAGCTCGACTGCGTCGTGTAGACGATGATCGATGCATGGGCGCTTGAGCCGATGGCAGTCAGGGAAAGCGCGAACATTGAAGCGAGCAATTTTTTCATTATTTTCTCCGAGGAAGTTTGTTGTTATTGCAATAGCAACTAACGTGCCTAAGAGAAATTGTTTATTAAATACAATGAATTGCAAAAATGAAATGAAATGTGCTGTGTCGCTTTGTAAAGTTTCCCGACAGAATTTGCGCTAGGGCGAGAACGTTGCTATCCCTGCAGGGGGCCGCGAAACATCTGCGCCTGCTGCGTGCCGCATCGTTTGGCCTGTGTCAGCGCTTGAGCAGCCCGGTCGAGAAGGGATGTACCGATGCTGGTGCTGTCAGCCAGCGCCATGCCAACGCAGGCGGTCAAATGCAGGAAGCCGCCTGAAGCCGGATAAGGCCGGACAATGGCATGTTGAATGGCAGAGGCCGCAGCGAAGAGTGTTTCGGCGAGGGGCGCTCCATGGATTGCCACCGCAAATGCATCCTCTGCGAGTTTTGCCACGCACGCGCCGTTCGGGAAAAGCCGGCTCAGGCGCGTGGCCAGCTCCACCAGCAGAGCATCGCCCCGGTTGCAGCCCTCCTGCACATTGATGCGCGCAAAGCGGTCGAGGTCGATGTGCAGCACACCCGCCAGAGCGCCGCAGGCTATCGCGTCATCCAGATGCGCCATGAAAGCCTGCTGTGTCGGCAGTCCGGTCAGCAAATCCTTGCTTTGCGCTGCCTTCTGCGCCACGGACATGAGATGCAGTTGGCGCGCGACGCGGTGCGACATGACGGCTTGGCGTACCTGGGCGACGGTATCCCGGAACTGGCACGGCTTGCCGATGAAGCCGCGCGCGCCGGCGTCCAGTATGCGCTGCTTGTGGTCGTGGTGCGCAGTGAGCGCGACAACCGGAAGAAAAGGCGCGGCCGGATCATGCGCGGCCTGCAGCCGGCGCAGCACCTCGAAGCCGTCGATGTTTGGCATCTGCAAGTCCAGCAGGATCAGGTCGTAATCGTTTGCTTCCTGCCGCGCCACGACCGAGCCTGGATCGGTGGTGCCGTGCACGGCGGTGAATCCCGCATGCCCGAGCATGTCCTGCATGACTTCTACGTTATCCCGCACATCGTCGACCACGAGAATGCTTGCCGCCAGAATCTCTGAATCAGGTATCACTGTGCTCTCGCCTACAGGTTATCCGGTTGCTTTTTGGAACTGTAAGCCAGATGCCTAACGTGAAAGCTCCCGATTCTTTCGTCAAATTTGACGCTTTTGAAAACGGAAGCGCTGTAGTTGCTTTGCCCCCATTGCGCCGTTCTGCGACTTGAATCGCAGTTGTTACCCCGTATGCAACCCGCGCAGGGTCGGCAGCGTCAGCGTCCTTTGTCCTTCCTGGCATTGTCTTCGGCGATGTTTCGAAGCAGTTCGTCGAAGCTGAATCCTTCCCTTTTGGCCTGCTCGTATTCGCGCTGTTCATCGATCTGGCGAATGATTTCATCGGATTCGCTTGCCGGAAGTTCCTTGGGTGTTTTGCGAAAATTGAAGAAACTCATCGTGGTGCTCCTCGAATGCGCGGATTAACAGTCCGGTCATGACAGCCCGATGCGGCGATGCTGCAGTGACCGAATGCGATACAGCGCCATTTCGAGTGTGCCCAGGGGAGGATGGTTGCAGCGCATGCGCGGCGCAGACGCCGAGATTTGATTTGCGTATAGGGTGTCTCGCGCGAAGGCGGGCAGCGCAATGCGATTCTGATGCGTTGTACGGAAGCCGGGCTTGCCGGGGATGTCGCGTGTACGGCTGCGCGTGGTGCAGTGAGAAGGCTGCCGCTACTCGAGCGGCGCCACCGAAAGCGTATTGCCGCACCGGGACTTGGACGCCTCCACCGCTGCGCCGGCGCGGTCGAGCGCCTGGCCGCCGGCGTCGCCGCGCAGTCGGCACAGCGCGATGCCAGCGGACGCGAAGATGGAATATTCGACGTCACCGATCATGATCGGGGCGGCGACTGCCGCAAGTAGGGCGTTGGCGAGATCCGGTACCGCGCCGGGATGCGCCATATTCGGCATCAGGATTGCGAAATCATCGGCTGCCAGTCGCGCCACGGTGCATGTCGCATCGACGGTGCTGCGCAGGCGAAGGGCGACTTCCTTGAGCACGGCATCGCCACAGGGCCGCCCGTACCATTCATTGAACGTGGAAAACGCATCGAGGTTCACGCGCAGCACGGCGCTCACGGTGCGGCCTTTGCGGTCGTGTACGACCGCAGCATCGACGGCTTGAGCAAGCGCTCCGGCATCCGCCAGGCCAGTCAAGGCGTCGACGCTCATTTCGTCCATCCCGGCGCGCGCCGCAGCGCATAGCGATGTTCGATGGCGCGTCGAATTCGCTTGTTGGCGTCGGCGAGATCGATCGGCTTCTTGATCAGGTCGCAGGCGCCTGCGGCGAGCACCTTCTGCAAGTAATCATGGTGCGCGGTGCAGGCCACCACCGGCAGGCAATCCGTGCCCAACGCCGTGCGCAGGCAGCGCATGACTTCAAAGCCGTCCATGCCCGGCATCTGGATGTCCAGCAGGATCAAATCGTAATCATTGGCCGCATGCAGCGGTGCGACGGCGCGCGGATCGCTCGTGCCGGTGACGTTAGTAAAGCCGCTGTAGTTCAGCACATCGATCATCAGGTCGACGTTGTCCTGCATGTCGTCGACGACCAGGATGCGGGCGGCACTGATGTCTTGGGAGTCGTTCACGGCATGGTTGCGCAGGATGGGAGACGCAACCACTTTACTGTCAGGCAATGTTGCCGTGCGGACGTTAGCGATGCGCAATTGCGAACGATTCACCGGCTGCGCGCTATGCGGCTGCAGCCTGCGCCCGAGGCCTATCCTGGCTGTCGTCGGCGACCAGGACGAAAAGGCACAGATCGTGGAACTGGCCGGCCCAGTGCCCCTTGCTGCGCAGCGTGCCTTCCATCTCAAAACCGAGTTCGGTCAAGAGCCGCGACGATGGATAGTTTTCCGGGCGCACCTCGGCGCGGATGCGGTGCGCGCCGAGGGCTTGGGCGAACGGCAGCATGGCATGCAGCGCCTCGCGCATGTAGCCACAGCGCCAGTAGCGGCGGTCCAGGCCGTAGCCGAGCGACCACTCGCGGCACGGACGAAAGCCGCAGCGAACCCGCGCCATCTCGATAAAGCCGATGGTCTGGCCGTTGAGCAGGATGGCCGCGGCTATGCCGGCGCCGGAGGTATTGTCGCGAGCCATGGAGGCGATGAGCACCCGCGCATCGGTGATGGTGCCGATGGCGTCGCCGCCGGCGTAGCGCAGGTAAGTCGGGTGATCGTGGATGGTGAGCAGGGCTGGCGCGTCGCCGGCCACGACCGGGCGCAGCGTCAGGCGGGAAGTTCGTATCAAGGGCATCACGGCGGCGGCTCCGGCACGGCGACAAGGAAGGGAAGGCCGCTCAATTGTAGGCAAGCGGGCGCCGCGAGAATGCGCAAAAACGTCATGCAAGTCGCCGTGATTCATGGCCATGCGCCGTCCACCTCAGGCCAGCAAAACGATCATCGGTCCGGGCGAGAACCGGCAAAATTTAAACCGAAGTAACGCCACAAAGGGCGTTATCCCAAGGGGGTGGTTTTTCGACCGCCGCCTCTTTTTTTTTCGCCGCCTTTTTTTAAATAAGTGACCCGCTACGCGGGTGAAAAAACGAGGGCAAGCCAGGCAGGCGCGGCCATGGAACGGCGTGTGACGTTAATTCTGAAATAGAGGTGGGGTGATGTGTCGGGGCCTGCCCTTTTGCGCAATGCGGCGCGGCGCTGATACGGTTGCCGGTGAAAAAGCGGTCCCTATAATGGGAGCGGTCTACCTACCCAGTCCCATCGCCGCCATGCTCTCTTTCATCAGTCGCGCCGAAGCCCGCTTCTGGCCTTACTATTTCATCGTGCTCCTGGCCATGGTCTTCGTCGGCATGGGGTTAAGCGTGCGGGATGCCGAGCGCGAACGCGCCGCGCACGCCGCCGTCGCGCTCCCGGCCGATGCCCCGTGCACCGTTGCCAGCAGCGATGGCACGTTCGTCGTGACCGGGCAGGGCGTCGATACCGATGGCCGCGCCGTGCAGGCCACCGGACACTGCCGCATCGTCAGCGCAGCGCCAGCGCAAAATCCGCAGCGTTGATGCCCGCGCGACCATAGCGACACCTCAGCCAAGACCCTCAATGACCAAGAACCTGACCCTGTTTGATGCCGACACGTCTACCGTCGAACAATCGCTGAATCAGCATTTCGCTGACTGGGTGGCCTTCCGGCAGACCTCGAAATCGAAGGCGCGCAGCGAAAGGCCGCTGTCGGAAGAATCCGCCAATGTCTATGCGGAGATGTGGCATGCGTTCGCGAAGTTCTGCGCCGAGCGCGATCTGGCGCTGCAGGAAGTCACCGTCACGGATCTGGAAACGTTCCTGACCATTCGCGGCAGCGGGCCCGATGCGTTCCGGCCGCGGCAGACCACCCGCGGGCCGGATCTGACGGCGCGCTATGCCAACCGCTACCTCGTGCTGATCCAGAAGGTCACGCAGTTCATCGCCAAGCGCGAAGGAATTGAAGCCAACCGCGCCGCCGCGACGCTGCGCGAACGGCCCGAGTACCAGTACGCCGAAGCCGCCGACAAAGACCCGCCGCCGGAATACCTCGAGGAAGGGCAGGCCCGTTCGCTGATCTCATACCTCACGCGCGCGCCGCGTCCGGACAGCGCGGAAAAGTTCACCTGGAAGACGGTGCGCGACCGGACTGCCGTGGCGCTGATGCTCGGCGCAGGCCTCTCGCCTGGCGACGTGCGCGGCCTGAAACTGGACGGGGTGATCACCACCGGCGGGAAAAAGGCAGGCGTGCCGTGGAAGCTGTCCGTGGAAGGCAACGGCAATTCGCCGTCGCGGGAGACGCCGATTGCCGATTGGGCCGGCCGCCAGCTCGCGTTCTGGCTCAAAGTGCGCACGCAGCAAAGCATGCCGGGCAATTACGTGTTTCCGTCGACGATGAAAGGCACGCAGTGGTCGCACACGCGCTGCTTTGAGGCCAGCCGCGATGTGATGGAAGACGCCAAGCTCGGCAAGGATGACGGCGGCTTGTACAAGTTGCGGCACACGTTCGCGCTGCGCCAGCTCAGAAAGGGCAAATCGGAAGCGGATGTGGCACGCTGGCTTGGTTTTCTCGATGTGAGCAGCATGGAACGCTATCGGCGCATCGTGCTCAACTACCAGAGCGCCGCGTGAATATCTGCCGGCTCTGACTACCGATTGAGTTCGAATCACCCTTCCAAAGAGGCGCCACGTGGCTACACGACGCATCCACCGCACCGAAGACGAAATCCTGATGGATTATGTGAAGGTCGTCGCGCTGCTTAACACGCCGGACACTACGCTGCATGAAGATACCCGGCGCGAAATCCTGTACAAGCTGGTCGAAATCTATTCAGGCCGGCGCGGCTACTTGAGTAATCTGTCGAATACATGGATTACCGAGGATGCGATCCCGTTCCTGGACGAGCATGGAAATCCGCGTGGTGACAAGACCATCAAGGAGCATGTCGTACCCATCAGTCTGATGGTAGACGCATTGCTCAGGGCCGGGCCTGTAGACGAAGGCGGCTTGAAACAAATTCTGGACCAGGGCCGTACCGTGTGCATCGTCACCACCGAAGAAGACGGCCGGCTCAACGCGCATCACAGATCTCGAATGCCCGAAGGCACGGTGGATTTCAAAACCGAACTCTGGGCGCGGTACGACTCGGCAGGAATCTCGCAGCGCTATCCACTTCTTGATCTGCTCGAGATTCGACGCAAGCCTTAGCAGACCTCAGCAACGCATCAGCTGGCGATCGCACTCGTAGCAGCAATAACGCCGTGCGCTTCGCCGCTGCCTCTTAACTTGTTCCAACGAATCCCGTGCAATCCATCGTGAAGTGTAAGGTGGCCGTGGTCGCATTGATCAATCGGCCGTCGGCACAGTTCTTCGTAGCCCATGCGAGCAGCATGGATATTGCGTGCGGTGATGACGTAATTTCCAAGCACGAATTCCGCCATTGTCTTTCTCCTCGGGAAGTGACCCGTCGAACGCGAAATCTTTGGCTGATCGCCCTTTTTACTACAGGAATTGTCCTGCGTGACAGGAAGCCGACAAACGCAAAAATCGCCCGGCTGAATGGATACACGCTACCGCCAGAGGCTGACACCGCAATGACGGCAGGCACTCCCTGCATTGCTTTTGCTCAAGCAAAGGCAATAGCTACTGAATCACCTTGCGGATCATGTGCACGGTGCAGTAATTCACGAAATTGCAGTTGTAGAACAGCGTCGGGCCGACGTAGTACATGTTGTTTCCCATGTTCAGGGTCGTGCCGGTCTGTATCCGGTCCACCAGCAGCTGCGTGACTTCGACCGGCGTGTATGAAAACGTGAAATCGATGGTCCCGGTGGTGACTTGCCAGCCCATTCCAAGCTGGATATTGGGCAGCGCCTTGAGCACATAGGTGCCGTTACCCGAAGCGCCCGGCATCGGCACGGCCAGGTAGTTCAGCGGCTTGATGTCGGTGCTTTTGTAGATCGCCTGATACGCCGGCGCGATCGCTGGCAGTCCCTGAAAAATCGCGTCCGTCATGTAGTAATTCGACGCGATCAGCGCGCCCGGCTGCGCCGGATTGATCTGCGCCGCCGCGGCCAGGATGAGCCAGTTTTCCGTACCGGCGTCGGCAATGCGCTCCATCTGGTCCGCAATCGCGGCCGATTGAGTCAGGCCGATCGACGGGCGCAGCACGGCTAGCAGCACGCCGAGGATGACGGTCACGACTGCCAGTTCGATCAGCGTGAAACCTTCCGCAGCCTTTTTGCGCCAATGAGCCATAGTCCGCGTCCTTCTCAATGGCGCCGCGCGAACGACAAGCTGGCGCAGGATCCGGCCGCACTCGCGCAGTTATAGGTCATGTCGCCCACTGTGGTTGCGGCGCCAGTCGTCAACGAGGCCTGCGGATCGAGCCGGCGCAGCAGGTTCAGTACGATCTCGGCCGGGATATTTGTGAATGCCACCTGCAGCGCGCTGTTGCCGCCGCCAGAGATCTTCACGGTAGACCCCGGCACGTCGAGCACATAAAAATCGGTGCCGTTGTAGCCGACAGCCCGGTTCAACGGCACCACGCCGCTGCGGTCATACGCGCCCACGTAGGAGGGCGAGACATAATCGCGCCCCAGGTAGACGACGCCTTCGGCGTACAGGTCGGGCGAAGCAGTTGTAAAGAACGGCTGGAGCGACGAGATCGCGCTGCCGGTGCCCGCCTGAGTCGTAAGGTAAAACCATTGATCGGCGGTGTCATCGGCCAGCTTTTGCAGCTGCGTTGCCTTGGCATTGGTGCTGCTGCCCACGATCATCGGCGCGACCACCACGCCGATGATGCCCAGCACTGTGATCACGACCGCCATCTCGAAAATCGTGAAGCCGCGGCCACGCGCGGAGCGAACGCGGTTCATGGTCAGAGCTGCCTGGAATAGGTGAGGGTACAGGTGAGCGTCGCGCTGGCGCAGGTATAGGTCCACGGTCCAACCGTGTAGGAATTCCCATCCACGGTCAGGCTCGCGTCTGCACTGGTGTGGTTGATGATCGCCTGCGCGATCAGGTTGCTGACGTTCTGGAACGTGACGGTCACCGGCGAGCCGCCGCCGCCATCCATCGTGATGGTCGTATTGACGCTGCCAGCCGTGCGGAAGGTGCTGCCTGACGGGTTATCGACGATCTGCGTCATCGCCTGTACGCTCGAGGCGCTGTAGGCCGGCTGGAACGACGAGGCGACTTTGGACGCGCCGATGAACAGCACTTCGGTCACACCCGTAGCGCTGGGCGTGGCCGCAATCGGGCTGTTGTTGACTGTGGTTGGCAGGCCGGTCTGCTGCGTGAGCGTGGCCCAATTGCCGACCGCGGATTGGGCGATGCGCTCGATCTGCGCGGCGCGGCCGGCATTTTCATTGTTGCGGATGCTCGGCGCCACCACGCACAGCAGGATGCCGATGACCGCCGTGACGACGGCCAGCTCGATCATCGTGAAGCCTTGTGGGTGGATGCGACGAGCTGACTTCATGCCAGGGTCCAGAAATGGCGAGACAGCCGCTTTTTCAGCAGGTCGATGGTGAAATTCAACACACCGGCCTGCTGCGACACCACCGGCACCGACGCATAGCGCGGAACAAGCCGGCCATCGGATGCGGCGGGCGATATGTGCGCGGCGATAATGCTCACCACGGCGAAGTAGACGGCCATGCCGAAAAGCACCAGCGGCTTGGGCAGATAGTGCGGCGCGTCCACGCAGCGCGGTACCGGCTCTTTGGTGTAGCCGTACATCGATTTCATCGTGCTGTCTCCTTTTTCCTAAGCGATGCCCGAAGGCGCTCAGTCCTGGCCGCCTGCCGGCATGCGATAGCGTTTTGCGGTGTCGCCCATGCGATTGCGCAGTTCCCGAATCGACAGGTCCGTCGCCTCGTGCAGGCGAATCAGCATCGACGCGCCAACTTCCATGCGGCGATGCCGGACCTTGCTCAACGCCGGCGGCGACACGCCGAGTGCCTTCGCAAGCTCCGCATCGGTGCGCAGCTTCAGCAGCACCATTACGTGGTTCAGCAGGGCATCCGGATCGTACGAAGGCATAGCCAGCAGAGGGGATTTCGTCGCCATATCTGGGTCTTCCGAGAATCTGCGCCTTGTGCGGCTGTGGCGCTTGCGCGGCATGGGCAACGACTGCCGCATTTCACCGCAAGGCCAATTCTAGGGACGCCGCAAAACTTTCTTTTGCTCAATGCGCGGCGATTTCGCGCAGGTTTTGTTGTGTCGCGGAAAGGGATGGGCGCTAAGGTCGGCTGGCGTTTCAGGCGTCCCCGGCGCCGCGCTGCTGTGATGAGGACAATCCGTGAGCCTTTTCGACGAGCCCGATGACATCGGCGCACCGCTTCCCGAGATGGTGGCGCAGCACATCCGGCAGCTACCGCCGCTTCCAGCCGCCGTCTTGTACCTGTACCAGCTGCGCAGCGAAGCCCAGCTCGACATGGCGACGCTCGCCGGAAAAATGGCGCTGGAGCCAACATTGCTGGCGAAAACACTACTGCTGGCAAACATGGCATCCCACAGCCAGACCAACGCCGTGGCCAATGTCGAGGAAGCGGTGCAGGTCCTGGGCTTTTACATGCTGCGCACGCTGGCATTGGGCGGCGCTGTGCGCGAGCGGTTCGCACACATCGAAGGTGGCGACATCGACGCGGACGCATTCTGGCGGCATGCGATTGCGACCTCGGCGCTGTGCCGGATTCTGGCCGAACGCGCCGGCTACGATGGCACGCACGCTTTCGCCGCTGGCATGCTGCACGATATCGGCTGCCTGGTGCTGGCCAGCGCCTATCCGAGACATTACGCCGCCGCGCGCGCCTTCGCGCGCCGGGAAAACGTGCCGGGCATTGAAGTCGAACGGCGCACCCTCGGCGTGGACCATGCGTGCGCCGGCAGCGCGATCGCTTGCCAGTGGCACTTTCCGATTCTGGTGCAGGAAGCCATCGCGTTTCACCATCATCCTGAGCACGCCGCGGCATTTTCCCTCGCTCCGTTGGTTCACCTGGCCGACGCGCTGGCGCATGTGCTGCAGGGATCGGTCAAGGAAGAAGCGCTCGCAAAGCGCCTGCATCCGCAAATCTGGCAGCTTGCCGGTGTCAACGAAGACGATTGCGACGCGATTCTCAGTCAAGGGCGGCAGGCAGTGCGGGCAATCCTGTCTGCCGTGGACTGAAAAAGGGGCGTGCAACGCGCCTTGCGCGATAAATCGTGTCGCATTTGGTGAGTGTTTCCGCTTCCGCAGAGCGCATCGGGTGATTATCGTTTCTTCCGCTTGCGCGGCGATGCTGACGTGAGAGAGTACCGGCAAGCGCATGCCTGTCAATTCGGGCCTGCATCTACACCGCTTTTTCGAAGGACCGCGTGAAGTACACTGCCTGCCTCGAACGCGCTGTTGGCGCTGTCAATACTGCACGCTCGCGCATCGCGCGGCGACTGGCCGATCCGGACGAATCCGATATCAAGCGTGCGCGCCTGCTTTCGCGGGAAGCGCCACACGCGAACGCACGCATGCGCCGGATCGTCGTCTTCAGCGCAGCGGGGATCTCGCTGGCGCTGTCGGCGTACGGCGTGTGGTACCACTTCGACACGGTGGCTTACGAGAATGCGCTCAAGGAAGCCGCGCAGACAGTGCAACGCCAGTCGGATGCCGCCGCCCGGCTACAGCAATCGGAGATGCGCGCTACCGCAATCGACACCCGGCTGAAGCATTCTCCCCTTGGCTCGGCCACCCGCATGATGATCGGCATTTCGCAGGACATCGAGCGCGTGCGTCACGATGCGATCGTCGGTGTCCCGGTGTCGCTGACCCGCGAATCCTATGTCGATATCCGCCCCTACTTGGAGCGGGCGAAAACGCACCTCGACGCCGCCGCGCCGGTCCTGGATCACCTCGCCACGACCCTGTCCGGCGTCGAAAAGCTTCTCGACGCCAACCTGCGCCTGCAAAACATGCAGGCCTCTCCGGCGTATCAACTGGCCCGCTCGCGCTTCGCTTATGCCGCGACGATGGAACGTGACGCGGCTCGCGCCATCGATGAGGCCGACGGGAAGGGCGTCGCCGCGGCGGTAAATTGCGTCGAACGCCTGGACGCTGCGACAGATGCGGCTCAAATTGCCGCGCTTGATGCAGCGCGCGAACGCGCCACCGAAACGCTGGCCGGCTTCACATTGCTTGCGCTGCCTGATGCTGAGCGCGCAACAGTGGATGCGCAAGCCGCCGCAGTGACTGAAGCGATCGATAACATGGATGCGGTCGCGGCGCAGCGGCGTGTCATGCGTCTTGCTGGCTTGCTCGCGTTCGCCACAACGCCGGTAACGGTGCGCATGGTGCTGGAAAACGGTCAGCCCAGCGAGTTTGCCCGCGCCTATACGCCGATGGGCAATGGCGCTTCGACGCGCACCAACTATTTCGTGCTGGCCGAAGCCGTCGATGCATCAGGTGCCGCCGTTCCTATGCCGGGAATCAGTGCCGATACCGGCGACGAAGCCCTGGATCACGAATTCGCGGTTCAGATTTCGCGCCAGCAGTATTTCGAGTTGATGGACCAGATCAGGATCGCCGCGTTGTCGAACCTGGGCGAGAAGCCAGCCAATTCAATCACGGTCCGGTACACCGCCGCCGCCTCCAATCAACCTGATCTCTTGTTCAAATAGCCCATGCTCCATCTTCATGCCACGCTGCGCGCGCCGAACGAACTGGCGGCCGCAATCGCCCATGCCGAGCGGCGTCTTGCCGGCCATGTGCGTACCCTTGCCACGCTGCTGCTGCAATACGCGGTCGACCTGCCGCAGCAGGCAACCATGCTCATGGACGAGCGGCGCCACGAGATCGCGGCGCTGCGCGACATCGAAGCTGGCCTGAAAACGCGCTTCGCCGCGAATGGCATCGATAGCCTGCAGGTGCGCTCGCAGCTGGCAGCGGTGCGCGAGCAGATCGCGCCACTGGCCGAAGAGAGTGATGATCGCTACCTTGCCGCCCATCGCATCGTGGTTGACTGCCTGTCCGCCCGTGCGCCTGCTGACCTGCTTGCTATGATCACGCGCTTGCCGCCCGAAAGCGAGCGTTTCGCGGAAAACTACGCGTGCGTCATGCAGGAAATCGAAGCCTTGTGTCTGCGCCATGCGGCGTCGCTCGAGCAAGGCATGCCGGCCGCAGCTCATTCGGGTGGCGGTGGCTTTTTGCAAGGCGCAGCGCCTGTCGGCGAGTTCGCCGCTGCCGCGCCGGCGTGAGAAGCAAGACCAGGCAAGCAACCGGGCGGCATTGCGCCGCCATCATGCCGGGACGAACCCGGTTTCATAACGCAACATCTGAGGGAGTACAGTATGACCAAAGCCGCAAAAGCACCAGCCGCGAAGCAAGCCGGCGCCGTTTCCGCATTCAACAAGCCGCTGACGCCGTCGAAAGAACTGGCCGCTGTCATTGGCAGCAGCCCGTTGCCGCGCACTGAAGTCACCAAGAAGGTCTGGGAGTACATCAAGAAGAACAACCTGCAAGACCCGACCAACAAGCGCAACATCAACGCCGACGACAAGCTCCGCCCGATTTTCGGCAAGGACCAAGTATCGATGTTCGAAATGACCAAGCTGATGTCCGGCCACCTGAAAGGCTGATCGGGCTGCAGGCTAAAGAACGGGCGCCGCAATGGTGCCCGTTTTTGCTGCGCCAACCGGGCGCAGACCCTCTTCGAAAGAGATTCCATGGTTAAGACCGCAAAGCTGTCGTTCGCCGTTTCCACCGTCACACCAGAAGGCGTTCAGGTATGCGTAGGACAGGTATGGCGCGATCTGGACGAGCGCATGGGCAATCGGCAATGCCGGGTTGAAGCTGTGGATGAGATCAACGGCAAGGCGACCATGCGCAGCGTTCATTCGCCCACCAAACCCGCTACCAAGGTGGCAATCCGGCGAATGCGCCGCGGCTCCGCTGGATGGGAGCTTGTGCGAGAAGCATCGCGCTGACGGCACCAGAGGCTGACAATCTCAAGCCGGATCCTCGCGTATGTCGGTGCTGCCATCCTCGCAAGTCTACGCCAGCGTCGCTGCCAATACGGCACATTACGAGGCCGCGTTGCAGCAGCTCGACGCCGCGCTGCAAGCACCCGTCGAGCGCCAGTATGAAATCGAACGCAGCCTCTACGCGCTGCTGTCGAAAGTCGCCACGCTGAAGGTTGAGCATGGCGTCGAATTGCCGCTGGCAGCGGCCGAGCACCTGCTGATTCGCACCGAAGAGGAAGAATTCATCCAGTCGCAGCAGTCGGCCGTTGCTGAAGAAGAGGCGGCGCTGCGCGGGAAAATCGTCACGATCTACGAAGCGGTGCATCGCGCCACGCTCGAAATGCGACGGGCCCTGCTGCTGGATGCGAACTACCAGGACATGAAGGCGAGGCAGTCGCAGGAAGCGCGCGCGCACCATGAAACCGTCGCGCAGGCCGAGGCCGAACGTTCCCGCTGCCAGGATGCCGATTTGCGCGACCAGCAGAACCGCATCGTCGGCTACCTTGCCTCGGTCCAGTACGGCGAGCCGGGCTACGCCGTGCGCGGCGTCAGCAAACTCGGTGACCACCTTTTCGCGCTGCTGTGCCGATATCCCCGCGTGCGGCGTAATCGCAAGCGGTTGCGCGAACTCGAAGAGGAACTCGAGCAGGCGCAGCGGCCTGCCGACCAGCGCCACGTACAGCTGCAGGAGTGGCTGCATTCGATGGAAGCCGTTGCGGGTAAAAGCGCAGGCATCGATGCGTTACTCGACCAGATTGCCGACGTCGAGCAGGAGATCGCGCAGCGTCAACGCCAGTCCGACACGCTGAAAACCCAGCTCGCGGCGCACCAGGGCAACAGCGATTACCACTTCCAGCAGGCGCACGATCTCACGATGGAATTCATGCACGCGCTGCCGGATGCCGTGCTGCTGCAGACGATCCGCAGACTTCCCGGTGGTTTCGGCGCGGCGCACGCGATGGAATGGCAACGCCTGCGCAGTGAACTCAAATCCCTCAGAAGCCGCTACGGCAACGCGTTCACCCGGCGCGGCCGTGCCGCGAAGGACCGGGATCGGGCACGGGCGCTGGAAATTCGGATTCTCTCCGCTTGCGACGCGCGCTATGGCTTCCGGCCGGCGCTGCCGCTCAACAACCTGATGAGCGGGTACATGGCGGGCAATATCTCCGAGGATGAAGTCGTCAGGCAGATCAATGCGCACCGCATCGAGTTCGGCGCGGCGCACAATGCATCTGCCCAGTAGCGCCCGCCATGACGGCGCTGCCTGTTCTTCAACAGTAGACCGCGTACTCGATCTGCAGCAGCCGGTTCATGACTGCGGCCGCGCCTTCAGCCGTACCGAGCAGGTCGAGCGGATGGTTTCCCGCATTGTCCATGCGGTATGCCCTGAGCCACCTGCAGCCCGCTTCCAAATCACCCAGTACGTCCTGCGCCCGGCAGATCATCAAGGCCAGCCGCCACAAGCGCCAGCCGTCGTCTTCGCACAGGCGCCCGTTTTCGATGACGCTCTGCGGCGATGTGCCGAGCAGCGCGCGCTCGAGCGAGCCGTCCTGCCATATCCATGGAACGTCGGACGCAAGGTGGAACAGCGCGTCATCGGACAAGCCGCATCGTATTGCCTGCGCCATGCCGGCCCCATCGTCTGGCGCAGGCTCGCAGATCGTCGGGCCACCTAGCAGTTGCAGCGCGCGCTCGGATAGCGCTCCGTCTTCGGACCGCGTTGTTGTTTCGTGCGTCATTATTCCTCCGTATAGCGTCCTGGCGACGGCAATTGCCACCATCCACAGCACATCACAAGCGGCCGCGCCGAACAGACGAAAGCCGCCCGTTTTCGAAGGTGTTTTCAATCTTCCGGCGGAACGAATCTGAGGCCAAATGGATACAGGAATAGTTGACTGGCGAACGTGAGGTTCGCTGTCAGATGGTTGTCAGAAGGAAATACTACGATTACTGCGTCTTGCGTCGGCAAGACCTCCACGAAGCTTTTCCCCGCGATCGTCACGGTCGCGGGTTTTCAACGAAGCCGCGGGTATGCCACCGCGGCGCCATTACCAAGGAGTGCACGACCTTTTGATGCGGAACTGAACACAGGACGTACAGGGATGTCGCATCCAGTCGTGCCGGGTCCAACAGCGTTCATCGGACCTATCTGAACTGCATGCGCATTCTGCAAAGGGCAAACCTCGCGAAAGCGGGGGACGCAAAGTCACCGGTCTACCGGATCACCAAGCAGTTGATCCCATGACGGCAGGACTGCCAGAAAGCGCATGCCAGCAGCAGCCATTTTTCCTTCTGTCGCAGGCGCGCGCTTCTGCAGTTCTGTTTAAGCCAATTAAACAGAACAAAGATGAACTCTACCAAACCGCAAAAAGATCACTTCCCGGCGCGACGCGCCATTCCCCGCAAGCTCACGCTTGCTTTGCTTGTCGGCCTTTTGGGCTGCGGCGCCGTCGGCAGCGCCAGCGCCGCCCCCGCAGCCGCGGAGCAGTGGGCGAAGGGCCGCATCCTCGTGATGCCGCGCGCCGGCCTGCCGGAACAGGCGCTTGCCGCCATCGCCAGCACTGTCGGCGGCCATGCCCGCAAGGTCGGCCAAAGCGACCTGCATATCGTCGACTTGCCTGCCGGTGCGTCCGAGACCGCCGCGGTGCAGCGCCTGTCCCAGAACCCGCACATCCAGTTCGCCGAGCTCGACCGCAAGGTGTCAGCCAAGTTCACAGCGAACGATCCGTACTTTGGCAGCGAATGGCACCTCGCCAAGGTCAATGCGCCGAGCGCATGGGACACCACCCAGGGCGCCGGCGTGACGATCGCCATACTCGACTCCGGCGTCGACGGCTCGCACCCTGACCTTGTGCCGAATCTTGTAGCCGGCTACAACTTCTACGACAACAACACGAACACCGCGGATGCCTGCGGCCACGGTACTGCTGTGGCCGGCACCGCAGCAGCCGTCACCAACAACGGTGCGGGTGTGGCGGGCGTCGCAGGCCAGGCCAAGATCATGCCGATCCGCGTGGCCTATTTCGACACGACCTACAACGAGTGCTATGCCTACTACAGCACCATCTCCAATGGCCTGACGTGGGCTGCGGACCATGGCGCGAAGATCGCCAACGTTAGCTACGGCGGCGTCTCGGCAAGTTCGTCCATCATCAGCGCTGCGCAGTACATGCAAAGCAAGGGCGGGCTGGTATTCGTCTCGGCGGGCAACAACGGCACGCAGGACACCACCACGCCGACGTCCTCGATGATTGTGGTTTCCGCCACTGACCCGAACGACAACCTGTACAGCTGGTCGACCTACGGCAGCTTTGTAACGCTGTCCGCGCCGGGCGACGTATGGACCACGTCGAACGGCAGCGGCTATCAAGAATGGATGGGCACGTCGTTCTCCAGCCCGTTGACTGCTGCGGTCGGCGCGCTGGTGATGGCCGCCAATCCGAACCTGACCGGCGCGTCGGTGCAGAATATCCTGCAGTCCACCGCAGTGGACCTGGGCGCGGCCGGCAAGGACATTTACTACGGCTATGGCCGGGTGAATGCCGCCGCAGCAGTGCAGGCCGCGCTGGCAAGCCCCGTGGCCGATACCACGGCGCCGACGGCTTCGATCACCTCGCCCGGAGCGGGCAGCAGCGTCTCCGGCGTTGTGCCCGTCAGCGTCTCGGCAGCCGACAACGTCGGCGTGACCAGCGTGCAGTTGACCGTCAACGGCACGGCCGTTGCCACCTCGACGAGCGCGCCGTTCTCGTTCAGCTGGGATTCGACCGGCGTGGCAAACGGCTCCGCGACCCTGGTTGCGTATGCCTATGATGCCGCCGGCAACAAGGGCGCGTCCTCGAGCGTGACGGTCAACGTGGCGAATGCCACCACGATGGTCGCCAAGGACACGACGCCGCCGGTTGTCTCCATCGTCAACCCGGTCCCCGGCATGGTTTCCGGCACGGTGTCGGTCAACACGAACGCCAGCGACAACAACGGCACCGCCGGCATCAGCCAGTGGATCTATATCGACGGCGCGCTCAAGGCGCAAGGCACCGGCGCCACCCTCAGCTACAGCTGGAACACGCGCAAGGTTACCTCCGGCACGCACACGATCCAGGCAGTAGCCAAGGATGCGGCAGGCAACCAGTCCTCGACCTCGGTTCAGGTCACCCACTAACGCTCTTGCTCTGCCATAGCGCCGATGGGAAGGTGAGCCGGTCATTGCGATGCAGTGGCCGGCTTTTTCGTATGTGGTTCGTCATGGCGGCGCCGGGCGTTCGCCTATGGAGGTACGCAATGAAGCAAGCGGAAAGCATCGCGGACAAGTTGTTTCGCTGGATCGTCGCAATCGGCTTGCTCGCATTAGCGCTATACGGGGTTTATACCGGGAAGTTGCCCATTGGAGCGAGGAACGGTCGCGGACATGGCTTGATCTTGCACGGCATCGGTGCCTACGTTTGGAGTGCGATCCTGGGTGAGGGCGGTCTTTATCTTCTTTTTCACAAGACGGTGAAGTCGGAAGACAAAGTTATTCCCAACCCTTTCAAGCGGCAGTCCGAACTCATGGAAACGACCCTGCCTCTGATTGGCGTAATTGCTGCGATGGTCGCCCTCGTGTGGATAACGTTCGCATACAGCACCGCGGTCTGAGCCGATAGTGCAGAAGGACACCCGGGCCGAAGATGGGCGTTTAGTTTTAGACCCACAGTCCCGGCTCCTCGCTGGAAAAAGAGGCATCATAAAACTGTCATCCTTACAAGCCGTTACCAGTGAAACAGGTTGCTGCGTACCAATGAAGTGTTCGCGGGGCTATTGTGATCACAACGCAATCGCACTCGCCTCAGGAGCACAACATGGAAACCAACCAGTCATCGAACCGCATTCATCCTCTCTTCGCCGGCGCAGCCGCATCCGTGATGCTGGTGAGCTTGGTCGGCGTCGCAGCGATCACCGGGTTGCTGCCGAGTTCGCACGGTTCGGTGCCCGCACCGGTTGCCACATTGCCGCAGCAGGTGGTCGTGGCTTCTGCACCGGCGCCAGCGCCGCAAGCCGCGCCGGTCGTGGTGCGCGAAGTTGTCGAGCACAGGACTGTGGTTCACGACCAGTATGTGCAACACGCTTCCGTGCCGCACCACACCCACCCGGTGCAGTATGCGCAATATGACGCCACCCCGCACTACGCGCCGGCTCCGGTTTACCAACGTCCGGCTGTAGCGGCAAACAGCCCCGTCGGCATCGGCGTCGGTGCCGTGGTCGGCGGGCTGCTCGGCAGCCAGGTCGGCGGCGGAAACGGCAAAACGCTCGCCACGATCGCCGGCGCGGTGGGCGGCGGTTATGTTGGCAATGAAGTCGCCAAGCGCAATTTCTGATTCTTAAGGAGCCGCCATGATGATCCGCGCATTGAGTCTGATCGCAGTGCTCACTTTCCCGGTTGTGGCTTCGGCAACGGAATATCGCATCGTCGAACGTCCGCGCCAGGAATGCTGGAACGAGCAGGTGCCGGTGCAACGGGTCGGCAACGACTATGGCGGCGTCGTTCTCGGCGGTCTTGCGGGCGGCATCCTGGGCAACCAGGTCGGCGGCGGCAACGGTCGCGCTGTCGCAACCGCGATCGGCGCGGTCACAGGAGCTTTGGTCGGTGATCAGGTAGCCAATAACAGCGGCCCCGGCTACCGTTCCGTGCAGCGGTGCCGCACCGTGATGGATCAGGTACGCGAACCTGTCTACCAGGCTCCCGCGCCGGTCTATACGGCGCCAGCTCCAGTGTACGTGCGGCCCGCACCAGTATATGTGCAAGCCCCGCCAGCCATCATCGAACAACCCGGCTATTACGTCGCACCTGCCCAGCCCGTGTACTACGGCGATCGCTGGGACCACCGCTGGCATCATCGCCACCATCGTGACGACGATGACGATTGATATGGGTCTTGCAGCCCAAGTTCGCTTCAGTGACCGATACCTCGACATGCCAGACAATCGAGGTACCGGTTTTTTACACCGCCCGTAGCAGCCGACGCGGTTGGGCAGGAGCAGCAACCGCTGCAGCAGGAAGCACTTCTGCTTTTTCGGCCGCACCCGATTCCTCCGCAGTATTCACAAGCCGTACAAACACTTGGCCGTCATGCACCGGGCCCCGGCGCTTGGCGATATGCACATTGACGCCATCGGTCGCAGCAGACAACACGACACGCAACGGCGCCGGCGAGGGATTGTCCTGTGCCTTGGCGGGGCGAACCAGCCAGAACATCGTCTCCGAGGCCTGCGCCGCCAGCTGCAGACGCCGCAGCGCGTCGCCTTTGACATCCTGTTGCCAAAGAATCGCAGCACCGCAACTGCCGTTGAGCAGGATCTGCTCGGCAGCCCATAGCGTGTCCGCGGTGCGCGTGGATTTGAGCAGAAGGAGGTTGTCGGGATCAATGTTCGCAGCGCTCCACGCGGCGATCTGCGGCATGAAGGGCGGCGAGAGCAGGGCGATGCGCTTTGTCTTGGCAAGCGCGGCCAGCACCGGGCGCAGCAGACGAATTTCGCCGATGCCGTGCTGCTGCAGCAGCAATTCAATCAGCGTGGACTTCGGCCAGCCATTCCCGGGAAGCTCCGCGTCGAGACTGGCATAGCCGGTGCTGTGTGTATGCTGTACAGCAGAAGCCATCTGGTTGCCACGCCAGATCGCTTGCGAAAGCTCGCCGTCGAGCGCTTCCACCACGGCCGAAATTTTGTTATTAGCAACTGCCATAGTACCCGCACGCATCATTTCCAGCGATAAATGCTGTATTTTTATACAGCATAAACGCTAACAACCCGGAAGTAAATGCGGCGCGACAGGCGACGCGGGCTAACTCTGTTTTCGCTCCATGCTGTGCGCTATTTTTTGACCAAAGTTTGCGCAAGCGAGAATCCTCTTTCGTCGCGCAACCGAGGTTCGATTTTTCGTAGAGCGTAACGAAACCGGCTTTCTCTGGCGCATATCAAGAAGCTTGATTGCCACGTGCGTCTTGCAGCGATTTGACGGTGCTAGATTTCGTCGAAGCGCCCATGCGATACACGACCGTGCGTTACAGGAGACCTTCATGGCAGAAGCTGGATTGAGTTGGGATGACGAGCCCGAACGCCGGGCCTGGACCGCTGAATTGCTTACGGCGATAGAGACGCATTTGGCGGAACTTGAAGCCGGTAATCCCGAAGCATTCATTGCCGGATATGGCGCGCTTGCCAAGGACGGCAAGCTTCGTTATTGGGGTGAGCTGATTGTGGCGATGGCGCTTTACGAATCGAGCTGGAAGCCGGGGTGCGTCTATCATGAACCGGCGCCACTGGAAGAGGATTCGATCGGGCTTTTGCAACTCAGCTATTCGGATGGACCGGCCTATGGCCTTGAGCCGTTAAACCCCGCTGCCGACAGCCTGAAAGATCCGCTGATCAACCTGCGATGCGCGGTCAAAATCATGGCGACGTTGTTGCACAAGGACCAAACCGTTGCATGGACTAGCGGCAGCAGTCACAAAGGTGCGGCAAGGTACTGGTCAGTGCTTTGGCCGAACAAGAAGCTGGACGAGATCCGCTCGCGGGTACGGCAAAAAGTGCTGTCGTGATTTTTCAGGCAAAGAAAAACGGCGGCCATCGAGCCGCCGCTTTCATTCGGTGTCGCGATATCAGCGGTTCTTGACCGCATCCTTCACGTCGCCAGCGGCCTTTTGCGCCTTGCCTTCGGCTTGCTTGGCAACGCCCTTGGCCTGCTGCTTGTTGCTGCCCACGACCTGGCCTGCGGTTTCCTGCACCTTGCCGGCGATGTCCTTGGCCACGCCTTTGACTTGATCCTTGTTCATTGCGGACTCCTATCAGGTTGTTTGCCAACTCCGCTACATAGCGTGCCTCCAGCATAGCTCGACATTTTCGAGATGCCAGTAGGACAACATCTGCGATGACCGTAGGAAAACGTGCCTTTTTTTCCACGCTTTTAAAAACCTTCCGGCTTGCTCTAGGGCAATAATCCTCCTATTCTCGGCTGAGTGCCTACCCTTGGCACCGGCCTGTCTTCGATTTTTCGTATGTACGGACCCGCGCAGCGACTAACGATGAGAACGGCCATGCCACTGTGTTCCGCAATGCCGACCAAACACGCCAGAAGCCGCGGCGTGACGCTGGTCGAGTTGGTCGTGGCCATGCTGATCGTCGCCGTGCTCGCAGCCATCGCATTTCCGTCCTATCAGAACTACGCCAAGCGCGCCCGGCGCAGCGCGGCGCAAGCCTACCTGCTGGATCTGGCCCAGCGCCAGCAGGATTATCTGTTGAACGCGCGTGCGTATGCGGGCAGCGTCTCGCTGCTGAATTCGCCGGCGCCGCAGACAGTATCCCCCTACTATACGGTTAGCCTCACGACCTCTGCCGGCCCGCCAGCCGGATTCACGATTACCGCCGCGCCGGTTTCCGGCACGGCACAAGCCGGTGACGTCACGCTGACTGTCGACGGTACCGGCGCGAAAACGCCCTCGGGAGTGTGGTGATGGCCGGCGCCTGCAAGCACATTGCCCGCAATTGCGCCAAGGGTTTCACGCTGATCGAGGTGATGACCGTGCTGGCGATCGCAGTCGTCGCAACGGCTGTTGCGGCCCCCGCATTCACCGGCATGGTTGCGGCACAGCGCATCAAGAGCGCAGGCACGGACCTGTACCTGTCGCTGCAACGGGCGCGCAGCGAAGCGCTCAAGCGCAATGCGAGCGTAACCGTCCTCGCAAAGCCGGGAGGCTGGCAGGCCGGATGGCAAGTCGTGGATGCGGCCAGCAGCACCGTGCTGGAGGACCATGGCGCACTCACCGATGTGAATGTCTCCGGTCCGGCTTCCGTGCTGTATCGCTCCATGGGCAGGCTTGCCGCCGGTTCCGGCGTGTCCATCGTCGTCACCAGCACCAGCGGCGCATCGAGCGCGGCGCAATGCGTGTCGGTGGAATTGAGCGGCCAGCCCTTCGTGCAGGCGGGGCCAACGTGCTGACCGCCACTTTCCGAGTGTCGCGGCGCGCACACGGCTCCAGCATGGTCGAAGTCATGCTCGCCATCCTGATCCTGTCCATCGGGCTATTCGGGATGGCACGGCTGCAGGGCAGGGTGCAGGTCACCGAGGTCGAGGCCTACATGCGCGCGCAGGCAGCGCTGGCCATTGCCGACATGACGGAGCGCATCAATGCCAACCGCAGCGAAGCGGCCGCGTATCTGGGCACGGGCACGATCGGCACCGGCGACAGCCAGCCCGCGAGTTGTAGCGGGATAACCGATCTCGCAGCACGGGACCTGTGCGAATGGAGCAACCTGCTCAAAGGCGCATCCGAGAGCGGCGGCAGCGTCATGAACGCCCGTGGCTGCATTACGCAGATCCAGCCCCCGGTACTTGTCGCCGGTTCATGCCGGGCCGGCGTCTACCAGATCGTCGTCACCTGGCAGGGATTGAACAGTTCGGCGGCGTCGGCACTGAGCTGCGGTATGGGCCAGTACGGCAGCGACGACGGCGTGCGCCGCGCCATCGCTACGCAGGTCGGTATCGGCGTGCCGGGTTGCTGAGGCTGCCATGACCCGCCCGCCCATCAAAACGCAGCAGGGTGTGACCATCGTCGAGATGATGATCGCAATGACGCTTGGCCTGATCATCCTCGCCGTCACAACCGCGCTGTTCGTATCGAACTCGCGCACACAAGATGAAATCAAGCGTGCGAACCAGCAGATCGCCAACGGCCAGTACGCCGTGTCGCTCTTGGCCGACGGCTTGCGCAACGCCGGCTATCTCGCCGAATACGATCCAATGATGCTGCCCACGCCGACATCCCCCGATCCGTGCGCAACCGATATGCCCAGCCTCTTGGCGGCGCTGCCGATGGCCGTGGGCGGCGCAACGGGCGGCTCGCTACCCTCCTGCCTGTCGGATGTGAAGGCGGGCACCGATGTCGTCGTCATGCGCGGCGCAAGCACCTGCGCCATCGGCGACGTCGGGTGCGAT
This sequence comes from Noviherbaspirillum pedocola, assembly GCF_016632335.1. GTDB lineage: Bacteria > Pseudomonadota > Gammaproteobacteria > Burkholderiales > Burkholderiaceae_D > Noviherbaspirillum_A > Noviherbaspirillum_A pedocola. Next base: position 43,165 of record NZ_JAEPBG010000006.1, on the reverse strand, counting down.
CCGGCGGTGTCCGGCGCGCTGTACTTCCAGGCTTCCGGCTGCAACAGCGCCACCGAACTCGCCGCGGTCGATCCCACCGCCTATTTCGTGCTCGACACGAACATGGCGAACCTGAACCGGCACAAGGTCGACTGCAGCACGGCCGCGCCCATCCACCGCTATACCGTGGCGATCTATTTCGTCGCCAACAACTACCGACCCGGCGACGGCATCCCGACGCTCAAGCGCGCCGAACTCGGGCCCGGAGGCTTCACGGTGTCTTCGCTGGTCGAAGGCATCGAAAACCTGAAACTGGAATACGGCATCGACAACGTCACCACCCACACCGGTGTGCCGGCCTTCTTCACCAATGCGCCGGCAGACGATGCCTCCTGGCGCAATGTGGTTGCCGCACGCATCCATGTGCTTGCGCGCAGTCCGACCATGAGCGTTGGCTATACCGACACCCGCACCTATCAGATCGGCCCGAGCACCACCTTCACGCCAACCGGCAGCGACGCCCTGTACAAGCGGCATGTGTACGACACCTCCGTGCGGCTCAACAATGTCTCGGCGAGGAATTTGCCATGATTCAGCGAGCGGCCTGCCGCCAGCGCGGCGCATCCATGATCGTGGCGCTCATCATGCTGCTTTTGATGACGCTGCTGGGCCTGACGACGTACCGCTTGGGCGGCACCAGCACGCAGGTCGTGGGCAACCTGCAGCAGCACAACCAGGCGCTGGCTGCGGCGCAAAGCACGATCGAGCAGGTCTTCAGCAACGGCACCTTCCCGCAGAACCCCGGCAGCGCGTTGCCCGCGCCATGCAACGGCACGCCGAACACCAATTGCGTGGACGTCAACGGCGACGGCACCGCGGACATCACCGTGCAGATCGGCAGCCTGCCGGCGTCAGGACAGATGCAGGCCGCGCCGTGCGTGCAGCAGGTAAAGCCGATGCTCAACTCGGCGCTCAACCTGTCCCGACCGGACGACGCCGGCTGCGCGGTCGGGGTTGCGCAGTCGTATGGCGTGGCCGGCGCCAACAACACCATGTCGATGTGCGCCGAGACGCTCTGGGACATCGACGCCGTGGCAACCGACGCCACCGCGCAAGCCACGGCTACCGTCTCTGCCGGCATCAAGGTGCGCACGTCGACCGACGATGTGAATTCGACCTACAACTGCAATTAGCAAGGGGATTGCGATGAAAATGCGTTCGCGCATGCAGGCTGTGGCCGTGGCCGCATTGATGGCGGCCGGACTTCCGGCGCAGGCCGACGATATCGACATTTTCACCACGCCGAATACCGGGTCTGCCGGCGCGGTCAATGTGCTCATCGTCCTCGACAACACCTCGAACTGGTCATCGCAGAGCCAGGGATGGGCGGACAAAACCGCGCAGGGGCAGGCCGAAGTCACCGCACTTAGCCAGGTCATCGGCTCGCTCGGCAGCAACATCAATGTCGGGCTGATGCTGATGAGCACGAATTCGAGCAGCGTCGGCGGCATGGTCGTTTTCGGCATCAAGCCAATGGATGCGACAAACGTCTCGACATGGCAGCAATGGCTCGCCGCGCGCAACGCCAACATCACCGATTCGGCCTGGAAAGCTTCCAGCAGCGCCAACTATGGCGGCGTCATGTTCGACGCGTTCAAATACTTCGGCGGGTACACCAGCCCGGCACATGCCAATGACGGCATCGCAGGCTCGCCGCTGGACCGCACCCACTTCGGCCAAACGCGCTACGCCACATCGTTTCCGACGTCGCAGGTCGATCCGCAGGCCTACAGTAGCGACTTTTCCACCTATGTCTCGCCGATCACGAATCCCTGCGCGCGCAACATCATCGTCTTCATCGGCAACGGCTTTCCGAACCAGGACGACACGACGCTGTTGCCCAATGTCGGCGGGGACACGACGCCGGTGCTGCCGAATGCGATGGACAACGGCAGCAAGGTCTACAGCGGTGACGAGTGGGCGCGATTCCTGTACCTGACCGATGTGTCGAGCTTGGCCGGTCAGCAGAACGTCAACACCTATACGCTGGACGTATACGGCCCGAAGACCGGCCCCAGCCAGCCGACGCAATCGAACTACCTGTCCAATATGGCGCGCGCCGGCGGCGGCAAGTATTACACCGCGCAGTCGAGCAGCCAGGTGCTGGCCGCGCTCGAGCAGATCTTCACCGAGATCCAGAGCGTCAATGACGCCTTCGCCGCGGCCAGCCTGCCGGTATCGGCGACGAACCGGGCGCAGAATGCCAACCAGGTATTCATTGGCATGTTCCGCCCGGACCCGAACGCCGCGCCGCGCTGGATGGGCAACATGAAGCAGTACCAGCTTGCCAATAATGGCGCGTCGGTCGACCTGACCGACGCAATTGGCAACCTGGTGGTCAATCCGCTGACGGGGTTCGTGACCGCCTGCGCGACCAGCTTCTGGACGACGGATTCCGGAACCTACTGGCAAAGCGTCGCGGAAAACCCGACGCCCGCGGGAAGCTGCCCAGCCTCCGTTACCTCGTACAACCGCTTCTCAGACGCGCCGGACGGCCCGATCGTCGAGAAGGGCGCTGTAGCCGAAGTGATCCGCAAGGGGAACAATCCGCCGACGACGAACACCGCGCCGACATGGGCGGTCAACCGTACTGTCTACACCCAGTCGGGAACCGCCATCGTGCCGTTTTCAACCGCGAGCTCCGGGCTGTCGGCGCCGTTGGTCAATTACGTGCTGGGCCAGGACGTCAACGACGAAAACGGCAACGGCAATATCACGGAGACGCGCGCCTCGATCCACGGCGACGTGGTGCATTCACGCCCGCTGCCGGTCAACTACGGCGGCGCCACCGGCGTGACGGTCTACTACGGCGCGAACGACGGCATGCTGCGCGCCATCGATGCGGCGTCCGGCCGGGAGCGCTGGAGCTTTGTCGCGCCCGAGTTCTTCGGCAAGTTGCAGCGGCTGCAGACGAACAGCCCGCTGATCGCCTACCCTGGCATGGGTACTGGCATTACGCCCACGCCAACACCGAAAGACTATTTTTTCGATGGCGCAATCGGCGTGTTCCAGAACGCGGACAACTCCAAGGTCTGGATCTACCCGGCCATGCGGCGCGGCGGACGCATGCTGTACGGCTTCGATGTGACGAACCCGAATGCGCCAGCGCTGTTGTGGAAGGCAGGCTGCCCGAACCTGTCCGACGACACCGGATGCACGGCCGGAATGCAGGGCATCGGGCAGACGTGGTCCACGCCATCCGTGGCGCTCATCAAGGGATATTCCAGCACCGCGCCGGTGGTGATCGTCGGCGGCGGGTACGACAAGTGCGAAGACGCCGATTCGGCGTCGCCTTCCTGCACTACGCCGAAGGGCGCAGGCATCTTCATCTTCGATGCGCAGACCGGCGCATTGCTGACCTCATTTCCAACGCTACGCAGCGTCGCGGCTGACGTAGCGCTGATCGATATCGACGGCGATGGCATGGTCGATTACGCCTATGTGGCTGACACCGGCGGCAACATCTACCGAATCGGCTTCATCGACGCCCCCGGCACGAAGGCACCACTGCCGGCCTCAAGCTGGAGCATGAACCGAGTCGCGTATACCACGGGCGCTAACCGCAAGTTCCTGTTCGCGCCGGCGCTTCTGCAAGCCGGCAGCAAGGTCTATGTCGCGCTGGGCTCGGGTGACCGGGAACACCCGCTGCAAAGCCAGTACCCGGTGCGCTCGCAGATCACGAACCGCTTCTATGTTTATCTGGACGATCTGGCCGCGACCACCACGACGAATCTCGACGACACCATCGCCATGCTGGACAACACCTCGCCGAACAGCTGCAACCTGAGCGCGGCGCTGCCCAATGGGCCGTATCACGGCTGGTTCGTCAACCTGTCGGAACACGGTTACGGAGAACAGGTGGTGACGTCGGCCGTCATCGCCGGCGGCATGATCAGCTTTTCCACCAACCGCGCCGTGCCGCCGTCGGCCAGCAGCTGCTCGGCTGGGCTGGGCGAAGCGCGGGGATACTGGCTAAGCCTACTCAATGGCGCCGGCGCGATCGGCGTGCCGGGACTGTGCGGCGGAAACCGTTCCGCGATCTTCGCGGGTGGAGGCTTGCCGCCGTCGCCGGTGATGGGCACCGTCGTCATCAACGGCCGCCCGGTTACGGTGATCATCGGCGCGGCGCAGCGCCAAGGCGGCGTGAGCTCGCCGATCGCATCGCAGCAAGTGCGCCCGGCCATCAGCGGCAAACGCCGGATGATCTATCTGAAGTCGTCTGGCGTGAACTGACACCACATTTTTCATTGCGGCAGGGAAAGGTCAGGCATACACTGCATTTTTGAAACGCTATCCGCCTTTGCGCCATGTGCACGAAGCCGGCGGCCTGGATGACGGCGAGGCGCGAAAAGAGCATGAAGAGCAGACTGAAGACGCTTGCCGATGCCGGCGCTTTCGTACAGGCCGAGCGTCATGCGGCCGTCTCGCTGTGCAAGGAAGCTCACGGTCACCTGTACGACTTCCTTCAGGTGCGCGAAGTCGACATGAAATTTCTGTTCGACCACATCCGCAACTACGGCATTGCCGGCACGCTGATGTACGCCTCGCACCATGTCAACACCAGGCCGTCGATGTCATTCATCCCGCACTTCGGGGAATTCGCGGCGGCGGCTTTTGCCGTGATCTCGATCTTCCTGTTCATCATCAATTTTCTGCATGGCGGAGTGGCTTACCGCATGCGCTTCGGCAGGCCGCGGTTATGGATCTACGCCGTGCTGTCCGTCGTCTGGTTCCTGCTCATGGCGGAATTAATGGAGCTGCGCGTGGACACGCCGAGCGCGCCCGTTCCGCAAGTCGTGCAAAGACATCCGATGTAGCGTGCATCGCAGCCGCGCGCGGTCAAACCTGCGTTCGCTTCGCATACGAAGCCATCAATCCGAACCGGAAAATCCGAGGGTAGGATCGGCTACCTTTTCCCGTCCCGGTTTCTAAAATGCCACGCTCCAATCCTGAGGGGCCCGTCGTGCGCAGTAGGCAAGAGCGCATCGATGACGTCAACGAAGCAATCGCCAGTGCCGTCCTCGCGCGGCACACCCTTTCCCAGATACGCATCAAGAGCCTGACGAATCTTGACCGGTGGAAGGAGAAAGGAAGCTGGTGCGCGGAGTACGACGAATGGGAAACAATTATCGTCAATGGTTCCGAGGAAGATCTGATCGCGGCCATGACCGATGATCAGCATCGTTACGTGCACCTGCGCCGTTTCGCGCCTTACCGCGGCATTTTGGACGAGAGGCTACGCCAGGCAATCTGGAACGATGTCGTCTCCAGAAACAAATTCGAGCCGATGCGCGCAACACACAGCGTTTGAATGCAAATCGGGCCAAACGGGTTCGGTGAGACAAAAGCGTGACTCCCGACGCAAATCGCCAAGCTCCGCGTTAGAATGCAATTCGTATAAACGATTTATACCTTTTTGGAGAGAGACATGAACGCGAAAACCACCAAGCCAGCCGGCCAGGTTGCCGATCAGCCGGAAAGCGCGGCGGCAGTGCCGGAACTAAAATTGGCAGGGACCGACGCGGCTGCAGATGCAAAGGCAGCCAAGGCGGCGCCAGCCAAAAGGCCAGCGAAAGCGCCATCGCCGAAAGCTGCGAAAGCTGGTGCAGCTCCGGTGAAGAAAGCAGCCAAGGCGTCGCCCGCAAAAGCAGCCGACAAGGCAGCGGCGGCACAGCAAGCAGACAGCAAAACACGCGCTGTGGCAAAGACGGAGAAGGGCAAGGCAAAGAAGCCAAGGCTGACTCGGGACAGCTTCACGATGCCAGACGACGAATATGCGATGCTGGCCAATATCAAGCACGCCTGTCTGAAGGCCGGATTCGAAGTCAAGAAAAGCCAGTTGCTGCGCATCGGCATCGGCATGGTCCATGCGCTGGACATGGCAAGCCTGCGCAAGCGTATCGATGCGCTCACGCCGCTGAAACCGGGCCGCCCGAAATCTTCCAAGGCATGAGGCCGGCACGGGTGACGCCAGTCGTTGATGCGCAGGCTGCCGCCCTAAAGCCGTTGTATAGAGCCGACCGGATACGATGATCCGGCGGCATGTGCGGGAAGGGCTGCGCCTTCCCGCGAGGTTCAGATGACCTTGATGTTGGACGCTTGCGCGCCCTTGGGGCCGTTGACGGTGTCGAACGACACCCGCTGACCTTCTTTCAGGGTTTTGAAGCCTGCGTTCTGGATCGCCGAATAATGCGCGAACAGGTCCGCACCGCCTTCATCCGGGGTAATGAAACCCCAACCCTTGGGTTCGTTGAACCACTTCACCGTACCAGTAGCCATGTCTTGCTCTTTCCCAGAAAAATAATGTCACTGCAGCGTGGCTGCATCCCTCCGTCAAAGCGACGACCGCTCGACCGACTTTCCGCATGCCCGGCTCTCTAATGGCCGGGTTACGGGCCTCGACGGCAAAATATTGTTGCACAGCAATTTTCACAGGTCGAATAATTGGCGCATTTCGCCGTTTCGTTGCCGCAAATATCCTTTTTTTACCCTTCGATACGATGCTGAAGCGCAACATTGGCGGCTCATTCTCAATATTTTTCCTTTTAAACGAATCTTGTTGTGTTTTCATACGACTCATCGCTCTTTAGTATCCATGAAGCATCTAGCATCACGGAAACGTTCCGACTCGGCAGCGAAGCTTGTGCCAGCCGGGAGCGCGGCGCCGCCCGATGCATCATCGGCTGGCATGTAGATCGACCTCTGCGGACATGACTGAAACGTGAGCCTACCCCTTGCAGCACCGTGCGACGCGCACGTTCTTGTGACCCTCGCCGAATTACGCCAGCCCGAACGGGCGTGGGTTGATCTGCTGGACCGCCTGGGTCCGCGCGACATCTGGGAATTCACTCGCGTCATCAAGAACCGGCATGACAAGCTTGGCGGGTTGCCGATGACGAAGGCGCGTGTGCTCGCAGGCGCGGGCGATACGCCGGCGGCAAAGGATGCGAAGTACCAGATTCGCCGGGATTGGATGCTGTATTGGGTCTACTATTTCGCCAATGGCAGGCGCGGCACCATGGAGGAACTGCTTGGCTTCGGCAAGTCTTACCTGGCCCAGTTCCTCGACGCGAATTACTACGGCGGGAGAAGCATCGGCGATACCGCCGCGAGGACGATCGAAGTCCGGCTTGGCATGCCTGAAGGCTGCATGGATCAGCCTTTTTTCCCGTGCACGGATCTGCCGCAGACGTGCGACACCGCGCCGCTATCCGCGATGCAGCGACAGTGGCTGTTGCTACTGCCGGGCCTGTCCGAGGACGAAGTGCGCGAGTTCTCGATCATGTGCCATGCGCGGCGCCGCCATAACCTCGAACTGATGCAGCACTGCGGCTTCTTCGCCTCGCCGTCACGTCCGTTGGAACCGCATTCTCCCGCCATTCGGGACATCTACGCCAACCGCCGCGCCTGGTTGCTGCGCTGCGTGGACGAGGTGGCCGACAAGAAGCGCCACAGGATGGCCGCCATGCTCGGCCTGTCGAATTCGGCACTGTCCCATTACTTGTCAGCGAACTATAAGAACGGCACCGGATTCAGTGAAAAGCGCGCGCGCAAATTCGAATCGCGGCTTGGCCTGCCCAACGGGACCTTCGACACGCCGTTCGACGAACGCTGCGGCATGGCGGCGCGTGAATGCTACGGCACCTTCCTCGAATCCCCTGTGACAGGAAATTCTCCAATTTCTCAATTAATTTCTCCCAACTCCACAAATTAAGCGACTTGGTAACAAAACGGCCAGTTTCGTTTAGTTTTTTAAGCGAGGCCCGTAATGCAGTTATGCAACGCGGCTCAATCTCTTAAGCGCCGCCAGCACAAAGAGCCGCTCTACACCTGAACGAATAAGCCGAACGCTACTGAGGAGAGGGAAATGTCTTCTGTCATCAATACCAATATCGCGTCGCTCAATGCGCAACGCAACCTGTCGACCTCGCAGTCGAGCCTGCAGACCTCGCTGCAACGCCTGTCCACCGGCCTGCGCATCAACAGCGCCAAGGACGACGCCGCAGGCCTCGCGATCTCCCAGCGCATGACCGCGCAGATCAACGGCTCCAACCAGGCCGCCCGCAACGCCAACGATGGCATCTCCCTCGCCCAGACTGCTGAAAGCGATCTCGGCCAGATCGGCGACCGCCTGCAGCGTATCCGCGAACTGGCCGTGCAATCGGCCAATGCCTCCAACAGCCCGTCCGACCGCGCCGCGCTGCAAACCGAAGTCTCGCAGCTGAAAGACGAGATCGACCGTACCGCGTCGAGCTCGCAGTTCAATGGCGTGAACCTGCTCGACGGCAGCTTCACCGCGCAGAACTTCCAGGTCGGCGCAAACGCGACGAAGAACGACCGCATCACCGTGGCCGCCATTGCCAGCGCCAAGACCACCCAGCTCGGCGTGGCCGGCCAAACCTCGAGCGCCACCGTCACCTCCGGCGTGATGACCCAGGCGCTCGGCGCCGGCGACCTGACCCTGAATGGCCAACAAGTCGGTCCGTCCAACATCGGCAGCCTGCCCGGCCAGTCGGCCTCGAGCGCCTTTTCGGTGGCGCAAGCCATCAATGCCGTCTCCGCGCAAAGCGGCGTGACCGCTACCGCCAACGCCACCTCCGTGGCCGGCGGCGCGGCTACCGCCTTCGGCGCGATCGCCGCCAACAAGAGCTTCTCCATCAACGGCGTGGACGTGGGCGCGATCGCTGCCGGCGGCACCGCTGCAGGCCAGGGCGCAAACGTGGCAGCAGCGATCAACAAGGTCAGCTCGCAGACCGGCGTGACCGCCACCGCCGACGTGACCACCGGCGCGCTGACGCTGACGGCCACCGATGGCCGCGATATCTCGCTCGGCATGACCGGCAGCGCTGTCGACGCCGCGACCGCAACGGCGGACCAGACCGCGCTGCAAGCGGCAACCGGCCTGACTGTCGGCACGAAAGCCATCACTGGCGGCGCGGCCGGCACCACCGTCGACACCCACGGCACCGTGTCGCTGTCCAGCACCAGCTCCAGCGGCATCGTGATCGGTGGCGGCCATGCGGCGTATGCCGGCCTGACCACTGGCACCACCAATGCCACCACGGTGTCCTCGGTGGACAGCGTGGCCAACGTCGACATCTCGACGGCAGCCGGTGCTCAGAAGGCGCTGGCCACCATCGACGGCGCGCTCGGCCAGGTCAACACGGCCCGCGCGAACCTGGGCGCACTGCAAAACCGCTTCACCGCAGTGGTCAGCGGCCTGCAGGCGCAGTCGGAGAACCTGACCGCTTCGCGCAGCCGCATCCAGGACGCCGACTTCGCCTCTGAAACCGCGAACCTGGCGCGCAGCCAGATCCTGCAGCAGGCCGGCACCGCGATGCTGGCCCAGGCCAACGCGCTGCCCAACGGCGTGCTGTCGCTGCTGCGGTAATCGGTAGCGGCGCGCGCCGCGATGTGACTGACGCAATGAGTGCGGCGAAGCGGAAACCCTGATTTCCGTTTCGCCGTTGTCCATAGGAGAGACAGATGAGTATTCCGGGACTTCCAGCAAACCCGACCACCGCCTCCGTGGGCGCGGCAAGCGCGTCGGGTGATGCCCAGGCGCGACACCGCGCCGCCGACACCGCGCAGGGCTCTGGCTTGCCGGCATCAAGCACCACGCCGGATGCGCACGCTGTCGAACAGGCCGTCAACAAGCTCAACGCCGCCATGGCCGAACGCTCGAGCAACATCACCTTCAGCATCGACGAGGCGTCCGGCAAGACGCTGGTCAAGGTCATCGATTCGCAGTCCAAGGACGTGCTGATGCAGATTCCTTCGCAGGAAGCGCTCGCCATAGACCGGCAGATCGACCGGTTTCAGGGCTTGCTGGTCAAGACCCAAGCGTAACAAGGAGCCATCATGGGCATTTCCTCCCCGGGAATCGGATCGAACCTCGACGTCAACAGCATCGTCACGCAGCTGATGCAGGCCGAAAGCCAGCCGCTCGTGCAGATGCAGCAAAAGGAAGCGTCGTACCAGACCAAGCTTTCCGCATACGGCCAGATCCAGAGCGCGTTTTCCACCTTCCAGTCGTCACTGTCCTCCTTGACGACGGTAGCCCAATTCCAGGCGGCGACGGCGAACGTGTCGGACAGCACGGTGTTGAGCGCCTCTGCCACGTCGATTGCCACGCCCGGCAGCTATTCGCTGTCGGTTTCCCAGCTCGCGCAGGCGCAGAAACTCGCCAGCGCCGGGCAGGCCAGCGACACTGCCGCCATCGGCGCAGGAACGCTTACCTTTGATTTCGGCACGATCGCCAACGGCACCATCGACACATCGGGCAAGTACACCGGCGCGACGTTCACTTCCAGCGGCGCAGGCACCAAGACGGTAACGATCTCGCCGACGAACAACTCGCTTTCCGGCATCCGCGACGCCATCAATGCGGCCAGCATCGGCGTGACCGCCTCCATCGTCAACGATGGCAGTGCGTCGCCATACCGCCTGGTGCTGACCGACAGCGCCACCGGCGCGGCCAACAGCATGAAAATCTCAGTTGCGGGCGACGCCGGGCTGTCCAACCTGCTGTCGCAGGACCCGGCAGGCACCACGGCGCAGCAAGCCATGTCCGAAACCATCACGGCGCAGGACGCGAAAATGACGGTTGACGGCCTTGCCGTTACCAAGCCCAGCAACACCGTCTCCGACGTCATTTCCGGCGTCACCCTGAACCTTACCAAGACCAATGCGGGCACGCCGACCACGCTCACCGTTGCGCGCGACTCCGGCAGCGTGACGCAGGCAGTCACGAAGTTCGTCAACGCCTACAACACGATCAACACCGCGCTGACCAGCGCCACGGCCTACGACACCAGCACCAAGACGGCGGGCCCGCTCAACGGCGACACCCTGGTGATGAACGCGCAGGCAAAGCTGCGTTCGCTGCTGTCGAACCCGGTTGCCGGCGCCAGCTCGACCTACAACACCCTGTCATCGATCGGCGTGTCGTTCCAGAAGGACGGAACGCTCGCGGTCGACAGCACCAAGCTCAACAAGGCGCTGACCTCGAATTTCAACGATGTGGCGGCGATCTTCGCTGCCGCCGGCAAGGCAACCGATAGCCTGGTGAGCTACACCGGCTCATCGGCGGCCACCAAGGCGGGCAGCTACGCGCTCAATGTCACGCAGATGGCTACCCAAGCGGCTACGACTGGCGCCAGCGCGGCGGGGCTGCAGATCACCGCAGGCCAGAACGATGGGCTGACCGTGAACCTCGACGGACTCAGCGGGGAAGTCCTGCTTGACGCAGGAACCTACGCCAGCGCGGACGCACTGGCCGCCGCGGTCCAATCGAAGATCAATGGCAATCCGGCCTTCGGCGGCGCATCGGTCAAAGTCACACAAACCAATGGCGTGTTGACGCTAACCTCGGCTTCCTATGGCAGCTATTCCGGCATCAGCATCGGCGGCAATGGCGCGGCCAACCTCTTCGGTGGCACGCCTACGCTCGTGAATGGCACGGATGTCGCCGGCACCCTCAACGGCGTAGCAGCTACCGGCCATGGCCAGATCCTGACCGGCGCGACCGGCGACGCCTCGGCGGGCCTTCAGGTCGTCGTGTCCGGAGGCGTACCCGGCGACCGCGGGACGGTGAATTACTCCCGTGGCTATGCGACCCAACTCAATGACTTCGTCAATGCCTTCATCGGCAGCGACGGCATCCTCGCCTCGGGCACGGACGGCATGAACCGGTCGATCAAGGACTTGCAGAACCAGGAAGCGGCCGAGCAGGTGACCCTCAACAACAAGCAAACCGCGCTGCGCGCGCAGTTCACTGCGCTCGACACGATGATGGGCCAGTTGACCGCTACCAGCTCGTACCTCACGCAGCAGCTCAGCATGATCGCTGCCCAGACCCCCGCCTAAACCCAGCCACGCAGGACGCCAATGATGGATAGCGAAACCGTAATCAAAACCTACGAGGCAATGGCCGCGACTTCCCGGGACATGCTCGCGGCGGTGCAGGCGCGGGAATGGGACACATTCGCCGGTCTGGAAAAACATGTGAGCGAACTTGTGGAGCAGCTGCGCCAGGGCGACTCCGGCCAGTATGACACCGAGATTCAGACCCGCAAGAGCGCGTTGATCACCGAGGTATTGAGCCTGCATCGCCAGACGAATGATCTGCTCATTCCGTGGCGCTCGGCGGTCGGCGCAATGCTGGGCGGCGTGAGCGCATCGCGACGCCTGGTCGCCGCCTATGGATGCGGTAAGGCGCCGGGGTAGGGCGTTGCCGCGACTTCTCTGGAAGTCAAATCAGGACAATTCTTTATCTGCAGGAGGAAATATGTTCGGTTCAGCACCCCGCGGCGCGGGCGCCTATGCGCGAGTCGGCGTGGAGACCGGCGTCTATGCCGCATCGCCCCATCAACTGATCGTCATGCTGTACGACGGTGCAATCGCCATGATCAACGACGGCATGCGCGAGATGGCAGCCGGCAACGTCGCGGCCAAGGGCCGTGCGCTGTCCCGCGCAATAGCAATCGTCAGCGATGGCCTGCGCGTGTCGCTCGACAAAAGCGTCGGCGGCGAGCTTGCGCACACACTCGACGCCCTCTATGCGTACATCGTCGAACAGCTGGTCTACGCGAACCGGCAGAACGATTCGGCAAAGCTCAGTGAAGCCAGCCGCATCCTGTCCGAACTGCGCAGCGCCTGGCGCGCAATCGACACGCAAGCGGCACCCCCTGTGCCGACCGAAGCGGCCGTGGCCAGCACCGCATGAGCCGACGCGGCGCGTATTTTCCCTAAAGTGTCTTTAGTGCGACATTAAGGATAATTTAGGGATAATTTATTTCGGCTTCGCCACGCCACTTGTAATATGGAAATACGACCTTTCGCCCGCTGATTGAAGCAGTGTCCGGCCGCGGCAAAGTGTTTCCCTGTCAACAGCAGGCGCATGCAGGCAGTGCGCAAAGTGGCGAGCATGACCATTCCCGTACTGGATCACCTGGCGGCTTATCGCGACATCAAGCCGGAAATCGACCAAGCCATGTCTCGCTCCGCTGCTGCCGGCTGGCATGTCGGCGGCCCGGATGTGGCCGAGTTTGAAAGCGAGTTCGCCGCCTACCTCGCGGTCAAGGACTGCCTCGCGTTCGCCAGTGGCCGCATTGCGCTCGTGATGGCGCTGCGCGCCGTGGGCGTGAAGCACGGCGATGAAGTCATCCTGCCCGCCAATGCCATGCGCGCGAGCTGGGACGCGGTGCACGAATGTGGCGCAGTCGCCGTGCCGGTCGACCCGCAGTGCGACACCGCGCAGATCGACCCGGCACTCATCGAGGCGGTAGTCACTCCACGCACGAAGACGATTCTGGTATCCCACCTGTATGGCATTCCGGCCGATATGGACGCGGTGCTCGCCGTCGCGCGCCGGCGCGGCCTGAAGGTCGTCGAAGATGCATCGCATGCGCTGGGCGCCTGCTACAAGGGCCGGCGTATCGGCGCGCATGGCGACGCGGTGGCGTGGGGATTTTCCAATCTGGGTCGCTTCGGCTCGGACGACTGCGCTGGGGCGGTCACGACAGATAACAGGCTGGTCGCGCTGCGCCTGCGCATACTGCGGGACTGCGAAAGCGACTCCGGATGCGGCAGGGCGGGTAAAGGCCGCAGCGCCAGCATCGATCCGGTGACGGCGGCGGTCCTGCGCGTCAAGCTTTTGCATCTGGACGCCTGGAACCGGCAACGCTGCCTGGTTGCAGCGTACTACCAGCAGCGCATCGACCGATCGGCCCTGACGCTTCCCGTGGTACCGGCGCTGAGTTCATCGTCGTGGCACATGTTCGTCGTGCGCCATGCGCGCCGGGACAGCCTGCGCACCGCGCTTGCCGCGGCGGGCATACAGACCGCCATTCCGCATGAACAGCCGCACGGCGCCGACTCTGCCGAGGCTTGCGCCGCCGGGCCGAATGCTTCTGCGCTATCGGCGCGCATGGCAAGCCAGTCCATAAGCCTACCGATGGGCGCGCACCTGACAGCCGAACAAATCCACTTCGTTGTCTCGATCCTCAATTCCCTTGCAGCGCACGAATGAGTGCCCCTGCATACGCATGGTTTCGCAACGCCCAATGGGCAATTTTGATCGCTCGACCCTCACTACGGTTACACCACTGAGAGGAAGGATCGTATGAAGAAGTTATTCTTAACCGCTGCTGTCGCGCTGGCCTGCAGCGCCGCAGTATCGGCGCATGCCACGGACATCGGTGTATCCGCTGACGTCGGCACCACCGGCGCCGGCCTGCACTTCAGCGTGCCGCTGCGCCCGGACCTGAACGTGCGTTTTGGCGTCAATACGTTGTCGCACTCGTTCAGCGGCAGTGCGTCCAATGTCAACTACGACTTCGACGCCAAGCTGCAGACCTTCGACGCGTTGCTGGACTGGTTTCCGCGCGCCGGCAGCTTCCGCATCTCGGGTGGCCTGATCTACAACGGCAACCACATCGATGCCACTGCGCGCCCGGACGCGAGCGCGTCATATACCTTCAACGGCGTGACCTATACGAGCTCGGACATCGGTTCGGCCAACGGCCGCATCGACTTTCGCAAGTTCGCGCCGTATCTCGGCATCGGCTGGGGCAATGCCGCGGCGAAGAATAAGGGCTGGGGCTTCACGGCCGACCTGGGCCTGATGTTCCAGGGTTCGGCGTCGGTGTCGTTCAATGCCGTATGCGGCCCGACGGCGGATGCCACGCCAGGCGGGTGCGCCGCGCTGCAGGAGAACGTCGCAGCCGAGCAAGCCAATCTGGCCAACAAGATGGATGGCTACACCGTCTACCCGGTCGCCCGTCTGGGAGTGACGTACCGCTTCTAAGCATCCTCCGGCGCGTGTCCCGTGCGCCATGCCATCCATTGGCGCGTGGGGCACGATCCCTCAAGGATGGAGGGAGCGAAGGCGCCGGATTTCTTCCACGATCTGCGCTCCACTGCCATGCCCTACACCTGTTCTGCCACGCAACTGCCCGAGGTCCTTGTCCTCGAACCGAAAGTCGTCAATATCGATCGCGGATTCTGCTTCGAGAGTTTCAGCGCCCGCGACTTCCTGGAAGCCACGGGCTACCACAATCCCTTTGTGCAGGACCTGCATACGCGCGCTACTCATGGCGTGCTGGTCGGCATCCACTATCAAATCCATCATCCGCACGGCAAACTCGTGCGCGTCATCGCTGGCCGGGTTTTCAACGTGGCCGTGGACCTGCGCAAATATTCGCCGAGCTTCGGCAGATCGGTCGGCATGGCAATCAGCAGCGATAAGGGCCAGCAGCTTTGGATCCCGCCTGGATTCGGCCACGGCTTCGTTGTGCTGTCCGACGCTGCCGAAGTGCTCATCAAAGCCACGGATTACGCCTACGCTGGGCACCAACGCAGCGTTCGCTGGAATGATGCCGATCTCGCGATCGCTTGGCCTGCCGTCGGCACCCCGATTATTGCGGCTGCGGACGCTCAAGCGCCATGTCTGCGCGACGCCGAACTTTTCATGGAAAACCGTCTGCTGTCGACACAGCGGTGGAAGTCGACGCGGCAGTTCCGCGGCCAAGTACAGGTATCGAACCGGCTGCAACCGCGGAATGCCTAAAGACGCAATGGGCAGCACCAACTGGTGCGCCCTTATACCGAAACCGCACAGTTCTTATGGCGAAAAGAGATTTCCACTCAACACGGGACATCCTTATAGTCGAGTGGTCTCCTCCAGCCTCCAAAAGGATGGATTACCCGCTCCACGTGAGCGGGTTTTTTTTTGTCGTATAAGACCCAACAATTTGCGCCTTAACGCAAATTCTCCCGTCTAATTCCCAACCTTTTGGTTGTTTATAAAACATCGCCCCATATCGTCGGTGTATATCGAGGCTCTGCAATGACCGGTTGATATCCGACAATTGCATACTGCAATGACACGCGCGGATACTTTACCAACGGAAACTATTTTGAGAAAATGGCATCACTACGGAGGGAGAGCATGCGTGGTGATGAGACAAAAAAAGATCGGTCCATTCCAGACCCCGGGAATCGGGATGCCGCAGTCAGACCCATTGCTGGATCGACTGCTCGATCGATTGAACACGGCGTCGAATTCACCGCACTGGCGCACCCATCGGGCGGCGGCGCAAGGCCTGAATGACCCCTCCGCCGCGGCGCGCACGCTCAAGGTAGCGCCAGGCCGCGTTATTCAGCTTATCCGGGCCGGCGCGGTGCCTTTGCATGCGGTGGACGATCGTTATCAGTACGTGCGGGTCAAAGAAGTCCGGCAGGCGCTCGACGAGGAAACCAAGCGGCTCGCCGCGTAGCGCGAATGAGGCGGGCCAACCGGCTAGATCTGCTCGATGGAATGCACGATCGACGCAACCGCCTCGCCGTCCTTCACCGTCCATGCCGCGATATCAATATTGCCCTCTTGCGCAGGCTTGTCCGTGAGCTTGACTGACACCAGCGGAATTTTCGCGTAGTCGATATGCAGTACACGGCCGCTTCGCAGATAAATCAGGTCGCTGTCCGCGGCCTGCCTTTCCACCCGCCGGATGTAAATTTTGCTCGCCTCGAGTGCGACCAGCAGCGAGTCGGTCGTGGGACGAAAACAGACGGTAGGGGCGCTCATGGTGACGACACTCTTGTACTGAAAGTTGGCGCTTCATTATGACGCACAAGGGGATACTGTCCTATCCGTGCTCGGCGCATTCGTGCCGGGAAACAACAATTCGACTGCAACTGTGCACGGCGTCACCATGCAGCCCGCCATGACAAGCAACATCAGTGCGGGCGGTCTACCGGCCGGCTCCGCGTCGATGTGGAGAGGGTCCGGAATACCACAGTACCCTTGCCGCCATATTTGGCGTCCACCACGCCGTTGTAAGCCGCCTTCATCACCGCATGCGCATCCACGGCAAGATCCGCGACCGTCACGACGCAGGCTGTAAAGCGAACCTCGGGCAAATGGTGCGGCAAAGCGGATAGCTCATCATTGAGCGAGTCCAGTGCCAGGGCTGCGCCGTCGCGCGAGGCGTCCTGACTCAGCAGCACAAACTGGTCGCTGCGAACGCGGCACGCGACATCGCCTGGTCGCCGCACCTTTTGCAGCGCGTCGCCGACGGCATGCAGCACACGATCGCCGGTGTCAAAGCCATGAAGACGATTGATCTGCCGGAAGTCATCAAGATCGATGAAGGCCACAACAAATGGCATCTGCTTGCTGATGCAATGCCGTACCCGCGTGCGAAGGTGATCCATGAAGACGCGGTGATTGGTCAGGCCAGTCAGTTCATCCTTTCCCAACAGCGCATGGGCCATCTGCCAATAGCGTCGCAGCGCATGAATGGCGACGGCGCCAGCCAGATAGACGCAAACATGGTTGAACCAGCGCCACGCTTCGACGGACAGACCGGACGGGCAAGTGCCCGGAGTGCCGTCTGCCCATGCCTGCGCGCACGCGCCGAACAGCGCCAGCGCCGATGCTTGCCAGCGATGAGCAAACCAGGCTGTCGCGGCCACAGGTAGAAGGTAGAAGAAGGAAAACGTGGTGCAAGGCCCTGTCATGCGGTCAACGATCGCAAGCCAGGTTGTCACGGCAAGCGCTATTAGAAACCAGTATGCCGGCCGGATGCTGCCGAAGGTGAGCATCCTCGAAGGCATGGCGAACCTCCCTTTCCCTATCGCGCTTTTTGTATTGTCAACAAACTATCACACTTTTCAATTGCTATAGCTTTTAGAGCACAATCTTTGTAGATATCGCGTCCCAAAGTAGAAAAACCCGCATTTCCAGCGGGTTTTATGTGCAAACTGATTAGCGAGAAATTATGCCGAATTAGCTGTAGTCAATAATTCGGCGCTCAGTGCGCGGCCGCGACTGCACAGGACTGTGCCTGCGACCATGTGCCGATTTTTAGACTTTAGACTTCGCTGCGGCGTCTTTGAGATCCGGCGAGGAGCGGAATTTCACGCTCTTTTTAGCCTTGATCTTTACTGCAGCGCCGGTGTTCGGATTGCGACCCGTGCGCGCGCCGCGCTTGATGACGGAAAACGTGCCGATACCGGAGAGTAGGAAGCGGCCTTCCTTCTTGACGCCAGTCTGGATGACCTCGATGAGCCGATCGAGCATAACCCGCGCCTGCGGCTTCGTCACCTGTGCAGAAACAGCCAGGGCTTCAATCAGTTCGGACTTTTTCAAATGTCACTCCAAGGGTATCTAAAATGTCGAGTTTTGCGCAGCCGTGTCCAGTCTGCGCCCGGTACGTGCATGGATTCATTGTAGCGAATTCCCTGCCGTGGGCACGTGAAACGCAAATAAATCGCCACTCCACCGACAATAAGTTGCATACACGAAACAGTAATTGACTATTTATTAACTGACGCGGCGCTGACGCGACGGGAACAGGTTTTGACAAAACCGGGATGTGCCCCGTTGGCATTTTAGTAGTATAGGCAGCGGTTTCGCGCGGAATGTACTTTTACCATATATAGAGAGTTTACAATTAATTGTAAAGCGAAGGCTTAGCCTGAGGCGACACCTGTTATGATTATTCGCATCGATTAGCGTATATCAAATTACGAAGCGACTTTCTCGCAAATGATCGCGGTGATGCGCGTGTTTTTGGCCGCCGCGGGTCCAGCGGCGCCCCTCGTTTTATCTCTCGGAGTTCGTCTTGTCCGCTGCCTTCAAAAACCTAGTTCGGCGCTTCTTTTCGCGCGGTGCGAAGCCGGGATCGGAACATCCAGATTTTGATGGTGATACAGATGCGGCAATCAAGGCGTCGCAGAGGGAAGAACGCCGCCTGTCACTAGCTGCTTATCGCCGCCTGTGTGCGGACCTCGATGCACCCACGTTCGAGCAGATGCGCAATTTTGCGCTATACGTGTCCGAGATCCATCCCTGGCACAAGCTGCTGCCGCCCAGCCATTCGCAATACCCGTTCTACTTCTACATCGATCCCTACGCTGGCATGCAGCGTATTCGGTTGAGCGACGAGAAATTCGACGTGGCCTGGCGGGATCGTACCGGCTTTCATCATTCGTGGCTGCCGACCGATGTTTATCGCGAGCGCTTCGGCTTCCTGGCCTATGCCAATGGCAAGGCGCCCGGCGTGGCCGACGCCAGCGGCTCGGGCCCGGTACGCGTAGCCTCAGACTTTTTCCCGTATATCTGGGATAGCAAAACCAAGCATCTGCTTGAGCTACCCTTCGAAATACTCGAAGCCGGCATGTACCACGGTAACAGCTTCGTCAGCCCCCGCGCGGCACTCATTCTTCCTGGCTTGCTGCGAAAGGAAGAGCCACTCGTATGGCCTGAGGCAAGCGGTGGCGAAGCGATTGTCACGCTGATGCGCGAGCGCATAGCACAGCTCGAGGCGCAATATGGTGTCGAAGGCGTTGCGGACGGAACCGAACGCGTTCCCTATGGCGTGGATGAAGACGCTATACCGGATGAAGTGCTATACGAACTGACGGTTAAGGAGCGCATACGGCAGATCGATCTAATGGCCGCGATGGCTCAACGTGCTTGCTCATTGATCTATCCGCGTATTAACCGCGAGCCCTTCCACTATTGAACGGCGACATTGCCGGGCGCATCGTGTGTCGCTGCGCTCGCCGGCGGCTCGATGCGGCGTGCTTGTGGGTTGCCCAACCACTTCCGGCAGCCATACAGGTTGAGGCCAAGATTCACAACATGGTTCAGCCCGACTGCCGGCAGGTGCGCGGACAACGCATAGGCAATCCAGAGCATGGATGAGACCATCCAGAAGATCGACACGTACCTCACAAAGCGCCCATTCTGCGCCCACAGCGTCGAGCCTACGAACCCGAAGAGCAGGGCGCCGGTGTCAAAATAATTGCCCATGGCTGCTAGAACCGCGCCGACCTGCCGCCGTCGACAGGCATGCAGATACCCGTGACGTACTTTGCCGCGTCCAGGTAGCTGACTGCCTGCACGACCGCATGCCACGAGCCGGCTGTGGCCATCGGTATTTCAGCCAAGGTCTTCTCCTTCGCCGCATGGCTGTAAATGCTTGGATTTTCCGGCCACGGAAGCGTCCCCGGCAGCACGGCATTGATCCTCACCTGTGGGGCAAGCTCGATGGCGAGCGTCTTCGTAATCGAAATCAGGCCGGCCTTGGTCGCCACATACGGCGCGAACTCGGCAACACCGCCGGTCGCCTGTGCGTCGGCAATATTGACGACGCTACCCTGCGCAGCACGCAACAGCGAAAGGCACTGCTGTATCAGGAAAAACGGGCCGAGGAGATTGGATTCGAGCAGATCGCCGAATTCGTCAGGCGTGACGCTCTCCACGGAGGTTTTCATGAAGGTAGAAGCGTTGCATATCAGCAGATCGAGTTCCGCGGTATAGCCCTGCGCCCATCCTGCGATCATGCTGGCACTGCGCTGCGAGGAAACGGCGGTGCGCAGACAGTGCACGTGCGCGCCAAGTGACTCCGCCAGCGCCGTGCCCTCTTCGAACGACCACTGGCAGGTGAATAGGACCTGCCAGCCTTGCTGCGCAAAATGCTCCACCAGTGCGCGGCCGAGCCGACGGGCCCCGCCGGTAATCAAAACCGTCTTCATAGCGGCGCAGGCATCCCCGGGTGGCACGAAAAGCCATGGCGCTGCGAAGTGCGAATCCAGCTTTGAACCATCATCGCGATGTCGGTCGCCCAGTACACGCCCTCGGCGGTCATGGCGATCGACGCGGCTCCGTTCAAGTCGCTGACTTCAGCGCACAGCGGGCGCTCACGGTCAGTAATGCATGTGGCCCAGATCGACACGCCTCCGCTGCCGTCGCTCAGTGGTTCGTAATTGACGTTCCATCCTGCCTTTTCCGCGCCGCCGAAGCAGAAGCGGAATGCCTCGCGCGCCTTCTCGACGTCCACGCGCTGCATATGGCAGATCCAGAACAGCCGCGGATTGTTCGTACCGCACCAGAACCGATACGGGCCGTCGTACGCATGGATCGTGAACGTGCGCCCGTCCAGAACATAGGCGGTGTCCGTCGATGCGACCGACACACCGCTGCCATCCATTGAGACGACGCGCTGGCAAGCGCTTTGTATACCCTCGAGCAGCGCGCCGGCCGCAATCCGCACCGTCTTTTCGACTGGCTCGTTCGCCAGAATGAGCGTCGAGCGGGGAATACCGCTTCGCAGTGAATTCATGGACATTTCTCCCTGTCGCTATTCCCGGTACCAGACCCGGATCGCCTCGGCGTGCCGGTCCTTGATATTCGAGACCAGGGTTTCGCAGTTGAGAACGTTGATGTTGTTGGCCTTGATCCAGTCATTCATGTCGGCCAGGTGCGCGTGCGCAGGCGACTGAGAGAACGGTTGAGAGTGCGACACGGAAAGGCGGCCGAAATCACGAAAATTGATTGTCATATTGGAAAATAATCGTTCTGTCGGGTGCTACACCGGCACATTTATGTATGTCAACAATTGATTGTCGCACGGAAACCGCTTTTTCTTATCTACGATTCTTGCTTTTCGCGACTTATCTTCTGATTTTTTCCACACTCCGGCTTTTTGGATAAATAGTGGCGCATACTGGTTGGCGATAGTTGCCCACAGCACTTCTGAACTCATGCGCATCATCCCGCTCATTGCCGCTGTTCTGCTCCTTGCCACGGAACCGTCTGTGGCAGGCGAGCAGGCCGGCGCGCTTCAACCCGGCATGGATCCGGAAGCCATCATCACTGCGATTGATGCCCCAAGCATCCAACCGTCTGCGCTGAGTATGCGGCGGCAAGTCCACCATGCGGTCAGTCCGCATGACCCGGAGTTGGGCCGCCCGGTTTTCTTTTCCGTCGCCGGCTTGATACTGGCAATTGGCCTTGGCGGCTTTATCCGCTCCGTGTCGGACGCAGCTAAGGCGCGTCGCAAGTAGGCGGCCAGGCACTACAATGCCGCCACCATCTTTGTGTGCGCCTGCATGAAATCTTCTCTCGCTGCCTTCTTGTTCCTTCTTGTACTGGCCGGGTGCGGCACCACACCCCATGCGCCGTATGCGCCACATGCGGCGCCAGCCCGCATCACTGCCGACACCTTTCGCAATGAACAGGACGCCTCGCCCGCCGCGCGTGAAGTTGCGTTCTACGCGTTGATGCTGCTGCAGACTGGTTACGAGTTCGGCGGCAAAAATCCAGAAAGCGGATTCGATTGCTCGGGTCTGGTCAGCTATACCTTTCGGGAAGCGGCTGGCATATCGCTAGAGGGAAATGCGGCATCGATGGCGCGCGAAGGACGTGAAGTGGCTGTCACTGACCTGAGATCGGGCGACCTGGTGTTTTTCAACACGCTCGGCCGTCCGTTTTCGCATGTCGGCATTTACTTGGGGCGCGGCGAGTTTGTCCATTCACCTAATTCACGGGGAAGGGTGCGCGTGGAAAAACTGACCAACCGCTATTGGTCTCGCCACTTCGAAATGGCGAGGACGCTGTTGAACTAAGCGTAGCTGCCTACCGGTCCAGATATCGGTCGATGCGCTCAATGAGTCCCTTGCGGTTCTTGTGCTTGCTTTCGTAGTCGCGGATCTTGCGTATGCCGCGTTTGTCCAGCTCGCCGAAGTGCGACGCCACTTCCGAAATTGTCATGTGTTCATATCCAGACATCGGCAGCCCACGGTCAGGAGACTTGCCGGCCTTCTCCTGCTGCTTTTCAGCGATCGTCTCGCCGTACTGGGCCCGCTGCTTGTTCACGATGCGCGCCGCGACTTCGTCTTCACGGCCCTTGTAGCGGTGTTCCTTCTTGAAACGGCTTTCCAGTTCCTTGAATTCGGACCCCCGCTTCCTGCTTGCTCCGGCTGGCATGATGCGTTCCATTCGTTCGAAAGAGATTGCAGAAACTGCAATTCTTGGGACGCCACCCGAATGCGGGAGTTCCGGGCTGCACACGCCCCGCATTGATAGGACAGGAATCAATGTCGTGACCGTTCCTAGAAGGCCGTTCCGGTCAGCCCGAGTTCGAATTCAGCGTTAAGCAGCGTGGTGTAAGCCAATAGCGGCCCTTGCTGCCAGCCGCAGCCATAACCAATTCCCATCACGATCACCGTGAACGCAAAGGAGATTTCCATTGCGATGTCGGCGATCTACATACCGATATTCTTGGGCGTAAACCGAGAGCGCGAAGCTGGGCGAGGATTCACAGGGTAAGGTCAAACGAAGGGCAGGTGCTTTAAGCGCCGGAAGAATGGCTGCGCACCTGGTGTAGCAATCGGATGGGTGAATGCAGGTCGGTCCGACCGTCACCCGCATCACATTATTGCAGTGCAATATTACGTCGCACTGACAGCATTTAACGCGTGCGAAGTTCATTGCGTCAACACAATAGCGGCATACGTGTTGCTCCTATGCAATCGCGATGTACGGCATTTTTGCGTTACTTTTCTTTACACAACAGGGGTCAACTCCCTACGCAGGTGACTCGTTTTTGAGGGCAGTTGCAATACGCAACGCACCACATAGCCAGAAGGAGTCAATGCCATGAACAAACTGATCGCCGCTGTTGCCGCCACCCTGTTTGCCGGAGCCGCATTTGCCCAGGCGCCCGCTACTACTGCCGCTGCGAGTGCAGACACCAAGGCGGAAGCCAAGGCCGATGCAAAGGTAGCGAAGGCTGACGCCAAAGCGAACGAAAAGGTTGCAAAGGCCAAGGCTGACGAAAAGGCCACCGACGCCAAGGCAGATGCCAAAAACGAAAAGACCCATGCCAAGGCACATGCGAAGGCTGAAAAGAAAATCGCTGCGGCCGAGAAGCAGGAAAAGAAGGCTGAAGCCGACGCCGCGAAGAAGTAAGCATTCCAGCGCCAAGGCCGCGGCTCGCCGCTGCGGTCATTCGGCGCCGGGAAGCCGATGAGTGCGTTCAATTAGCTGTCGTTCAAAGCTGTCCAATCGAACTCGAAAGGGAATCATCATGAAAAAGCTGCTTACCGCCATTGCAGGCATCCTTGTTGCCGCAGCCGCGTTTGCACAGGCCCCGGCTTACGCCGCCGAGCCGGTTGTGAAGGCCGAGCGCGTTCACGTGGTGCACCATCGCCATCATCACCACCATCACCACCACCACGCGCGCCACGTCCGCTAAACGTCGCCGCCTCGCTGCCGGTACGTCCTCCATGGGGCGGCACCGGCACGCGTCTTCGCATCCCGCCTCGCTGTTTCTAAGTCCTCTGCTCGACAACGCCCCGATTCCCGCCAGCCGTCTGTGTGACGGTCCGCGCATGACACACGTCGATTCGCTTTCCTTTTTCCTCCGGATAACGCTACTCTAGGAAAAACCGCCGGACCTGCGGCACCTCCCGACGCAAGCGCTTGAGAAAGGGTCCACGATGATCTCGCCTGTTGTGCTTCACAAGATTCGGACCATCTACGCCAGCTACCTTTCCTTCGACGATTTCGAAAGCCAGTATCCCGACGCTCCTATCGACCGCGTGGTGTACGGGTCGATGCTATCGTTTCTCCAGGACGTGATCCGTGTCGCGGCACAACCGACGAATCGGGAAGGCCTGCGCCTGCCGCCACTGACGAATGTTGACATCACCCTTCGCCAGTTCATGACCATGCCGTACGTGCAGAAGGACGGCCGCACGATGACGCTTGGCGCGGTCATCTTTGCGCAGTTCTGCCGCAACCGCGTGCGCACCGTGATCGAGGAGATGTTCCTGGTCTGTTCCGAAGAGGACTTGGTCGGCCACGCAGTCGCGGCCTATACCGGTGCGCCGTTGTCGTTGGAAGAACTGCGCCAGCAGCTTGACCAGGCTGCGGTCCGTCAGCAGATAGACCATGTCCTGATGGCGGAACTCGAACAGGCATGGTGCTCGCGCACGTTGCGCTCGTTCTTCATGACGCAGCCGAACGCGCAGGGCTATCTGGCGTGGTGGCCGGATGCCAAGATCGGCGACGGCATTCCCTTGTCGGCCGCGCCGATTGCAATGCCGTCGGGCACCGTCGTCAATTCCATCACCCGCTGTTTCCAGCACGAGGCCGATACCGTGGCCGCCTACGAGTGGTGCGCGGAATTGCGCATCGATGCTGCCTCGGACCGTCCGGATGCCATCGCCTACGGCATGCTGTACGCCTTCGAGCGTGATGCCAGCGGCTGCCCTCTGGGCACGGTGGACGACCTGATATGCGCGTCCGACGCCGTATCGGACGTCGACGTGCTTCAGGTCGATGCGATGCTCGCGCAGCACGGTGACACACCTGAGCTCATCGTCGGGTCGGACCTGGCATTCGTATGGCTGTGGGAGCGTGCGCTTGATTCCGAGCGCGGGCTTGGCGCGCAATGCCTCAAAGCCGCACTGGCCGATCTCGCTGCGCGGTTCCCCGAGCTTCACACGGTCGCCATCAACATGAAGCCGGCCCAATTCAAGAGCTGGGAAGAGGGCGAAGATCCACCGGCCATCACGATGGCAAAACAGGAAGCCATCGATGCGCTGCACGGCTACATTGGTAACTTGCGGCTGGACGACCTCGTGAACGGCGAGGTTCGCATGATTGTGGCGAATAAGGACCCGGATCCGGAGCGCGCCACGCAGCTGGTGGCCCAGGCGGCGGCACGCCGGTTGATTCGGCAGGTTGGTCGCCCCTGATCGCTGAGGATGGACGGCAACAGGATCGCCCCGGCCGATGAAATGGGTTCGCGCAGCACACCAAATCGGCGTCTAATACGCACTCAGATTAAGGAGATTGGCGTGAAGCGGAATTTTGGTGTTTGGGCAGGGGCCATCGCGACGGTCCTGATGTTGACGACCTTGCCGGCGTCGGCTGGCCATGTCGACGTATCCATTGGCGTGGGACTGCCGGGCGCGGCGCCGATTTATCAACCTGCTCCGGTGTACGTACAGCCGGCGCCGGTTTATGTGCAGCCAGCCCCGGTGTATCAGCCTGCGCCTGTCTATGTACAGCCCACTCCGGTCTATGCACCGCCGGCGGTGGTGTATTCTCCCCAGCCGGTCTATATGCAACCGGCACCAGTGTATGTGCAAGCGCCGTATGGTTACGGTTGGCGCCGACATCACTGGCATGGCCGCTGATCGCCAGCGCACGTCTTAGACATCCATTCCTTTCAGATCAGGAGTCGACGCCTTTGCGATCGAACTCCTTCTCTGCTCTGGTGAGGTGTTCAATGACGACGTGCGAGACGATGTTGGTGCCGATGCCCGCAAACACGACTGGCAGGATGTAGACCGCGACCGATAGCGCCGGACCCAAGACAGGATCTCGTAGCAACTCGCGCGTGTGGGAAGCTGATGCGGCGATTTTCTGCAACAGAACGAAATCGATACCTGACAGGACAATTAGCAGCACCCCGAATAGTAAAACTGATATCCGGGCGATCCGCCGGGTCAATGACAAGCCGATCAGGATGGCCATCGGCAGTACGAACGACACGACGACGAGGGACAGGAACTCGAACTCGAGGAAAAAGCTGGGTTTCATCGGGCGCATAGACAGGCGCAATTTAATCGCAGCGGCTCATTTTCCTTATCTCCCCTGACGTCACACTGAATCAGGTGCTTGAAACGGCCGAGAAGGTCTGTCCTCCAAGCCCCGCGTATGCCGTCATGCTGAAGACGCTACTCCGGCACCCTCGGGGAGCAAGTAATTTCATCAGAGTGCAGGGAAAAAAAGCCCGCCATGGGGCGGGCTAGAAATCAGAAGTCAGTCCATGACATTCTGGGAGGGAGATTGCAATTCATGCGATACCCTCGGGCAAGCGGAGCCGGTCTATCTGAACCGGTGTCGTCGCCTTCAGGAAATAGAAGTATCACGCCCAGATGTGTCGGCGGTGTGTGCGGCATGTATCGATGCTGACACTTAAATCGGCGAAGAGCTTAAAAAAAACCCGCTCGCACCGTTGCCGGTGGAGCGGGACGAAATCCATTCCTTAGGGGACTGGAGGAGACAGGTCAATCATACACAAATTCTCCTTTTTGGATAATTTATTTCTCGCGGAAAAGGGGAAATCTTCAACAACGTCATTTCCGCACCACAACACTCCTCACCGACCCCTGTCTATCGCCGGCGTCTCAGGTCATCGCTTGGTAGCGCCGGCATAGGGAACACACGCACTTTATCCGTAATACGAATAAAACCGGCTTATTCGTAATGGGGATAAACGATGCGATATGGGCCACGCCCGCGCATAGGGATCGTAAACCGATTGGTTCACCTCGGACTTCCGTTTATCGAAAATGGATAAAACCGCGCCTGCATTTGCTTGCCAGGATGAATTTTCGCGGATCATAATGCATTGCTTAATGTCAACATGCCAAACGGCCTCACTGTTTGGGACACCGATTGAAGTGCATTGAGGGATGCTGAAATCCATGAAAACGAAGCTCATCGCTACGGCCGCGCTTATTGCGGCCGTCCTTGCCGGATGCGGCGGCGGCGGCGGATCGTCTACGCCGACGACTGCCGTGAAAGCGCCGGCTGTCCTGGTCGGTACGGTCGCCACGGGCGCCGCGCTTGCAGGCGCTATCGTCACGATCACCGACCACAACGGCGCCTCCGCGTGCGTGGAGACCAATATCACGTCGGCTGCGGATGGCAGCTTTTCCTGCACGCTGAAGGAAGGCGAGCAGGCACCGTTCTACGTAATCGCCACCGACCCGACTGGCAAAAATTCTCCGATGACCTCGGTGGTCATCAAGACCCCGGAAAGCGGCCTGACCGGGACGGTGAATGTGACGCCGCTGACCACGGCAATCGTGCTCTCGGTCACCGGCGACGGCAGCCCGCAGGACTTTGTCAGCAAGGGAACGATCGACCCAACTGCGCTTGCCAGCATGACCGACAAGGTCGTTGCGCAGCTCGGGCCGATGCTGTCGACGCTGCAAATGCCGACCGGCTACAACCCGTTCACCTCGCAGATCATGCCATCGATGAACGGCGTTGCCGGTAATGGCGCGGACACGATTCTGGATCTGCTGCGCATTACGCATGATGCCCAAGGACAGATTGCCATCGGCAGCGTCGGCACTACGTCGACGGTTCCGTTGGGGAGCACCTCCATCGTGAGCCAGTCGATCGCCGACTCGTTCTCGGTCATGGTCGATCTCTCCAAGGCGTTGCCAATCGAAGGCCAGTTGATGAACGCCTGCTTCACGTTGCCGGTATCCTCGCGTGTGCTGGGCACCGACACGTCGGTCCCTGCATCTTCGGGCGGCCCGACGATCACCGGCATGGCCGCCGCATGTCAGAACTTGTTCTCGAACGGCAGCAATGCGAACGGTGCGCCGGCGTTCCGCGACAATGGTTACAGCGCGGGACAGTTCTTCTATGCCGTGGGCACCAGCAATGACCTGACCGGGGTGCAGATCGCCATGCCCCAGATCCTCTCCTTCATCCCGGCCGCAAAAAGCCTGTCCGGCAAGGATGAGGCAATCCTCGACTTCAACTATGTCGACAAGCAGGGGAACATGGGCGACATCGTGACTACGGCGCGCTATGTGCCGAACAGCGCCACTCCGGATCATCCCGTGAACTGGTGGCTTGTCGGTAACCAGGGAAGCGTCGATATCACGGTTCATGACCTGGTGCGCCAGTTCGTGCAGACCAATCCGAACAACACCGACAATTTCAGCTCGTTCCAGTCCGGTGTGCAGTTCGCCATCAACGCGGGCGGCCCGGGAAGTGTGAATGCGAACGGCGACATGTTGAACATGGCGCGCGTCAAGGGTCCCGGCTTGCCGGCGGCCGGCATCGTCCTGAGCCGCAACGTGTATGGACCGGGCAACATGGACCTGTTCAACATCACTGGCAGCACGACTTCTGGTGCGGCCTGCGGCGGCTACGCGACGAACTGCTCGGAGATGTGGCTGGCGCGCACGATGGGCTTGACCGGCGCCGCAGCCACAACCGCGGCAACGACCAGCCCGGGCGCCTTTGGTTGGATACCGCAGGGCAGCGGCTTCGATGTAAGCCAGTTCACCGACGGCCAACACTACCAGGTCGAGCTTTTCTACGGCTCCAACACCGGTGCCGCTGATGCGACGGTGTCGGTGCTGATGATCGAAGGCGTGCCGGCCGCAACCGACGCCGCAGACCTCGGCTGGGTCGATATGGGCAGCAACACCAGCGCGGCGCTGACCACGGGCGGCGAGTATTCCGGCTCGCCAAGCAGCATCCCGGTGGACTGGAACTACGGCATGTCGGCCGATATTGTCACCGGTGCTGCCGTGTCGCTGGACATCTACGGCAGCCTGGCCGGCGGCGTGGCGGTGCCGCTTGGTGCGCAGAGCGTTACGGTGCCGACGCCCGATCTGCCGGCGCTGTCCGATTCGAACACGCGCGCGATACGTCTGGACTATCGCACGCCGAGTACCCTCCGTAAGAGCAGCGTCTTTTCCTATAATTAAGGGCGCGATGCCAAAGACGTGATGCCGATCGCGCTCGGTATCACGTTTTTTTTCGACCGGCTCTTACCCGCGTCGCCCGGCATCGCGCTCTTCTAATGCCTCGATAATCGATTCTGGATCGGGTGACTCTTGCATCCTGTTCGCATCGGGATCATGCCGCTGTTTGATATTCGGCAGATCCGCGCGCAGCTCCTCAAGCAGCTGAATGATCTTCGCTGCCTTCTGTTCCGCGAGCAGGTTGACCTGCAGCTCCAGATGCCCGCGCTTTTCCTCGATCTGCGCGAGCCGGTTCTGCCGGATCAACACCGCCATCGTGATTAGCACCCCGTTGCAGGTGATGATCCCTTGCAGCCAGAAGAAGGGCGGTTCATCGAAATAGACGTGCCGGAAGTGGTGAATCAGCATATCAACTGATACCCAGCAGATACAGGCCACCACGAACGTCGCAAAGTAAAGCGGGTGGCCGAATAGCAGGCAGACCCTTTCGATACTTCGTTGCAGCGGCGTCGCCCGGCGTTCCTCACGGTCAGTCAGCCGCCCGACCTTATTCAAGTTCTCATTGACCGAATCGAGCGCCTTACCGAGCCGGCTGTTTTGTCTGTTCACCATAGGGACACCTCAGCACAAGCGGGCACCTCGAATAACACGTGATTTCGCCGTCATCAGCGAGCCAAGCATCTGAATGTGCTCAACAATGCGTGAGCGTCGTCGTTTCCCGACCTCTTTTTCAGGTTGTGCTGCTCGTTTTCGGCGATCCGGACGGATCTCGGGCGTCAGAATGCCTCGACCCCGGCCTCCTTCAGATAGACGAGACGCTGCAAGTTGTAAGCAGCGACCTTCCAGGTCAGGTGCAACCTTGCCCGTGCCAGGCCAATGGAGCGCAGCGTCTTGCCGCCCATCTGTGCCAAGCCCGCGAACACGTGCTCGATGCGCGCACGCGTCTTGGCAATGCGATGATTGCGCCGCTGCTGGGCCGCAGAGATCGGCTTGTCCTTGCTGCCTTTGCGCTGGATGTGCAGCCGCCAGCCCTGTTGGCGCAGTCGCGCTTCGCGCTCGCCATCGACATACCCCTTGTCGGCCAGGATGTCCCGGTTCGTGTTGGCGCAATCGAGCACGTCTTCGAAATGCAGGGTGTCGTGTTCGCTTGCCGTGCTCACCTTGAGCTTGCGCACCAGCTTGTAGCGCTTGTCGGCGTTGACTGACACCTTGTAGCCGAAGTAGGACTTGCCGTGCTTCTTGGTCCAGCGCGCCTCCACGTCCTTCTGGCGCCGTTTGGCCGGCTTCCAGTCAGCCGGCATCGCGCCTTCACTGACGATGGCTTTCTCTTCCTTGCTCAGCGATTGCTTGGGCGCCTGCACGATGCTCGCGTCGATCATCTGGCCGCCACGCGCAATGTAGCCGTGCCGGGACAGCTGGCGATTGACGGCATCGAACACGCTCTCGCTGGCACCGGCCTGGATCAAGCGCTCCTTGAAATTCCAGATCGTTGTCCGGTCCGGGATCTGGCTGCTGGCACGTAACCCGACGAAACGCTGAAAACTCAAACGGTCGAGCAGCTGGAATTCCATCTGTTCATCGCTCAAGTTGAATAGCTGCTGGATCAACAGTACGCGCACCATCAATTCGGTCGGGAATGGCGGACGTCCGCCGCGCTCGCGGCTGGGGCGCGGTGCCGCAAGGTCAACCTCTGCAGCAAGGGCGGCAAAGTCGACATGCTGCTCCATCACCTGCAGCGCATCCCCAAGCTGGTTGAGCTTGGCTTCGCGCTCCTGGTCGGCAAACAGACTGGTCTTGATCATGAGGATTTACTTCAGGCTTGAGGCGCCCACATCTTGCCAGACTCGCGAAAGTTTTTCGAGGTGCCCAAGCATGTGTGGATCAAGGTTTGGCAATTCCTGAAGGCACAAATTCCCTCTGTTGGCGAATTGGCATTTATCTGACGCGCAGTTGGGAGGTTTTCCGACTGTCGAGCTAGACCTGCTGCGCTAATCTGCATGCACTGAGAGACGGGTTAGGCAAGCAGCAGCGCCGCATCCGTTTCGGCTGCGTTGCCTGTGCAGCGCAGCTAATCAAAGAGAGGAGGGGTTATGAATTTTCTGTGGTTGCTTATCGTAGGTCTGATCGCCGGCTGGCTGGCCGGCATGCTCGCCGGCGGCGTCGGCTTCGGCATCCTGGGCGATATCATCCTCGGTATCCTCGGCTCGTTTGTCGGTGGATACCTATTCAACGCGCTTGGCGTTTCTGCTGGCGGCGGCACGCTCGGTACCATCGTAGTCGCAACGATCGGCGCGGTTGTGCTCGTTGTGTTGATGCGCCTGATCCGACGCACTTAGTGCGAAACGCGGCATCAACGCCGCGCATTTAGCCAAAGGGCAGGGTGCGCACGAGAATCGACTCGCGCACCCTGCCCAATACTTCAGCCTGTTACTGTGGCTTGATATTCGAAGCTTGTTTGCCCTTGGGGCCTTGGGTCACATCGAAGGACACTTTCTGACCTTCCTGCAGCGACTTGAAGCCGTTGCCCTGGATTGCCGAGAAATGGGCAAACAAATCTTCACCGCCGCCATCCGGTGAGATGAAGCCGAAGCCCTTGGAATCATTGAACCACTTTACTGTGCCCGTAGCCATAACGCGTCTCTACAAAAATTAATCGATTGGCAAAACTGCCACCGCCATTTTAATGCGCTCGGTGCAAAGATTGTCAAATGAATTGATGAGCTTCACGCGGGCATGGGTTGCATCTGCCCAGACGTTCCGTAGACTAGCCAAAACCCGAAGCAGTTTCAAAAAGGAAACCGCTTCGATGATGCGCGGCGGATTGCCGCGGCCGGCACCTCGCGGTATCCGGGGTTAGGTCTACCTATGCGCTTTCTCATCGCCTTATTCCTACCGTGGCTCACGTTTTTCACGATCGGGCGCCCGATTGCCGGTGTGATCTGCCTGCTGCTGCAAATCACCTTGATTGGCTGGCTGCCGGCGACCATTTGGGCGATCTATGCACTCGCTCGGTATCAGGCTGCGAAGGATACCGACCGCAAGATCGCTGCCGCAATGCGCGACCGATAGGGCTTAGTGTATTATCGGTATTCTAGGCGCACATACCATATTTTACATAATAGAGGTTATAGGTAATTTTCACACAGGAAATTTTGGGAAGTCTCGCGTGGCAGCTTTCTTATTTTATTGATCAATTGCCAAGTGTTTTCATTTGCCGCTGGGCATAAATGGTCCATTTGCCTTCGATTACGTTTATGATGCGGGGCCGCCTGTAAGAGTCTCCTTCCCATGATTCGCGGCATCTGATATGCCACACCATCTACTGCTTATCGAAGACGATGAAACTGCCGCTTATGTCACGCAGCGGCGGCTTATCCACTGTGGATTCACCATGGATCTCCATGTCGTATCAGACGGCAAGGAAGCCTTGGATTACCTTGCGTGCGCCGGCCGTTATACGGGCAGGCAAACAGGGAATCCTGCGCTGATCGTCCTGGACTTGAAGCTGCCCGACGTCGATGGCTTCGAGGTGCTTAAGTACATCCGCAGCGCCCCAGCGCTGTTCGACATCCCGGTATTTATCCTGAGCGCATCCCGCACCGAGGAAGACATCTATCGCAGCACCCTTCTCGGCATTTCGAAATATCTGGTCAAGCCGTTAGCCATGAGCGAATTCACGCCAGCAGTCGACAAAGTATTGAACCCAGGGGCGGGTGACGCGACAGAAAGTCCCCGGCGGTAGACGCTCTACCGCGCATTTTGCCTAAGGGGCAAGACCGAAATGTGAGCGCATCAGCACTTGGAATTCTTCGAACGCCAGGGGCTTCGTGAAGTGCGCATCGAAGCCGGCCTCGCGGGCGCGCTGTTTGTCGGTTTCCAGGCCATAGCCGGAGTGCGCCACGATCAATGTGCCGCCGCAGTGCTGCGTTTTACGTAGTGTACGCACGACGTCGAAACCATTCATGCCGGGCATGCCGATATCGAGAAGAATCACGTCAGGCAGGAAGCTCGCTGCAGAAGCGATACCGCTTTCTCCATCATAGGTCGTGATGACGGTGTATCCCTTGGCTTCGAAAACGCAAGCCAGCATGTCAGCAGCATCGGCATTGTCGTCGATAAGCAGAACTTTACGGACGCTTCGCTCAGTTCCAGCCATCTGAGGCGATTGGGCAGACTGGAACGCCGTACTCGAAGCAGCGTAAGGGACTTCTGTTTTCATGAGAGGCAGGGCAAATGGCGCGGGGGAAGCAGCGATCCGCTGTCGCGACCGCCAACAGCGAACGATACTTGAAAATTCGCCTTCCGATCAGATCGGGATCGCCATAACCGTTGCAAAAACGGTGCAAACCGTTTATTCCCATTCAGGAATTTCCTGGCCTTATTTCGGCTCGGAAATATCACCTGACGGTGGCGCTTCAAATCCAACCCTTCTGGACCGGGTAGTGCGCTCGCTCACTGCCGCGGCTTTCCTTCTGTGAAACAGCAAGCGCAATCTCGAGCATCCCCGTGGCCGGAGGACTGAGCCGCTGATGCGCGATTCAACCTTTCCTTGATCAGGCCAAGGATGATGGTCATGGAAGCTGGTTTCTCCAGCATGACCGTATTGCCGCCGGGGTTCACGATATCGCGCACATAGGCCGAAAAAAGGATGACTGGAATCGTCGCATCCTTCGCATGGATATGCTTGGTCAATTCCACGCCGCTCAGGCCCGGCATGGTTTGATCCGTCAACACCGCATCGGCCGGATCGCGCTGGAACGAGCTCCATGCGCTGTCACCATTATCCGCAGTGGACACCCGATAACCGCAGTGCTCGAAATAGCGCCGGAACACGTACGTAATCGCGACTTCGTCATCAACAACCAGGATGTGCTTCATTGACGCTTATCCCTCGTGTCGAAACGTGCTTGCCATGTTCTCTTGCGCAGGGCTCGCCAAGACCGCGCGCAGGTGCTCGATCAGTTGCGCCTGGCTGTAGGGCTTCGTCAGGATCGGGATCGAGGCATTCGTCTTGTCCTTGGTGGGTACCTCTTCGATGTAGCCGGTGGCCAGCAGGACCGGCAAGCCCGGCCAGCGTTCGCGCAGGCGCTCGACCAGCTGCAAGCCATTCATCCCGCCTGGCATGATGACGTCGGTAAAGAGCATGTCGACCGCGCCATAGCGATCGACCAATTCCAGCGCTTCCTCTGCGCTTCTCGCTGACAGTACCCGATAGTCCTGCCGCTGTAAAAAGTCCGACGTCAGCTTCAGCACGTCCTCGCTGTCGTCACCGACCAGGATCGTACGCCGCTCCAGAATCGCCTTCGGCGACCAGCCCGATCGGGCTGTAACGCCCCCCTCTTGCCGGCGCTCGGCCATGATCTCGATGGGAGACGCGCCTGCGACCGGGAAGATCATGCGGATCGTCGTGCCCTTCCCCACCTCACTATCGATTTCGAGGCGGCCGTTGGATTGCTGTACGAAGCCATGGACCATGGCCAGCCCCAGGCCTGTGCCCGGACCTTTTGTGGTGAAGAATGGTTCGGTGGCACGCCGCGCCACATCACGAGACATGCCGCGCCCTTCATCGGTCACGCACAGCACGACGTACCGTCCTGGCGGCAGGCGGTGCATCTCCATGCGCTCGGCATCCTCCAGGAGGCTGGTCTCTACGACGACGGTTCCTCCGTCGGGCATGGCGTCGCGGGCATTGATCAGCACATTCAGCAGCGCCATCTCGAAATGCGTCGAGTCGATCACGCAGGACGGCAATCCCGGCTTCAGGTCAAGCTTCAGCGTGACCTTCTTGCCGAGCGTGCGCACGAGGATCTCGCTGAACTCGACAACAAGCGCATTCAGGTTTGCTCGCTTTGGATCGAGGTGCTGCTTACGGGCGAACGTCAGCAGCTGCTGCGTGAGCCGCCCTGCCCGCTCAACGGCCTGCTGCGCTAATGCGATCGATTCATCCGCCGAAACCGGATCATGGATGGTGTGCCGTGCCATCTCAAGGTTGCCGGCAACGATCTGCAGCAGGTTGTTGAAGTCGTGCGCAAGGCCTGCGGTAAGCTGCCCGATGGCTTCCATCTTCTGCGCCTGCAGATACGATTGTTCCGAGAGGCGCCGGCGCGTGATGTCCAGCTGCGAGGCGAAGAAATACAGGATCTGCCCTTCCTGGTCAAAGATCGGGCCGATGAACAGTGCATTCCAGAACGGTGTGCCGTCTGCCTTGTAGTTCAGAATATCGACAGCCACGGCCCGATTTTCACGGATGGCATTGCGCAGTTCCGACACCGTGCCGCGATCCGTTTCCTCGCCCTGCAAAAATCGGCAATTGCGGCCCAACACCTGATCTTCCGAATAACCGGTCAGGTCGAGAAAGGCGCGGTTGACGAAGACGATGGGGTTGTCGCGCTGGTTCGGATCGGTGACGAGCATCGGCATGCGCGTCATTTCGACAGCGGCGAAAAACACATTGCTGCGGTCTTGCAGTCCCGGCTTCGAAATGTACCCCGCCTGCCAATGCCTTATGCCCGGATTCCCGAGCGGGACGCTGGTTCCGGTTTCGAGTTGTCCGTCTGCTGGTCGACCGAAACTCTGCCCCCCGCCCTGCTGATCAAGGCCGTCAGGCCCGTTGCCATCATTGTTGCTGCCAGTCGCCATCGATATCCTCGGCAAAATAAATAGGTGCATAGCGTGGCAAGGCCAGCGCTATGCATGTTCGCCGGGGAATTGGCACCGCTCTGATTCGGCGGATCGCATGGCCCTTACCTCTACGCGCCGGCGCGCGCCTGCAAGGTCAACCTTTCCGCGCAAATCAGGGTGTCTCGCAAAATGTTGAGCATGCAGTATAGCCAGCCGTAACTTCCTCGGCGACTGGCGCCATGTACTGTTTCGCCATTTCTGCGCGCGTGCACGACGGAAGCGATAGGTAGTGACTCCTTGTCCGAATATTTTCTTGGCTAATGGATGAAACGTCCGAAAAATTACTGCAAAAAGTGCGCTAGCATTGCGAATAATCAACCTTTTCAAATGGAATGTTTATGCGTGTTGTTGGCCTGTCATGGCTTTGCGCTGGCGTAGTGTCTGCCTTCCTCCTGTCGGGATGCGACGTTGTGTCACTAGCAGGGTCGGTCGCCGGGGCTGCAGTCGATGTCACAGGCGCCGTGGTGTCGACCGGCGTGAAGGCCACCGGCGCCGTGGTTGGGGCGGTGCTGCCCGACTAGATGCTGTCCGATTCGCTTAGCGATTCGGCTGCGCGGAGCGCTCGTTCAAAACCAAACGGGCGAACCACATCGTTGCGATGGCGGTTCGCCCCTCTGCCAATGTTCAGGCAAGTAGCAGTCAGCTTTACCGTACGTTGCTACGCATGTCGTCCTGATCCCTGTCGTTCCGGTGGTGCTGGAAGTCGAACATGTTCATTAGGTCGCCGATGGCTGGCCGGTTCATCGGTACATACGGATCGTTACGCGTGTCGATGATTGGATTGGGCAGGTTGTCACGACTGCGCGCGGACAACGGCTGCAGTCCCCAGTTCGCCTCGATGAATTTGAGGATCGACACATGATCGTAATAAGTGTGGTCGACATATCCCTTTCTGGCATACGGAGAGACCACCATCAGCGGGATGCGGGTGCCATCGCCAAAGAAGTCGACCGGCTGGATATAGCCCGAGTCATAGTAGCCACCGCCCTCATCCGTCGTCACTAGAATCGCTGTCTTCTTCCACAGCTCCGGGTTGTTCTTCACCTTGGCAATCAACGAGGCAACAAACTTCTCATAGTCCGGTACCGTCGCATTGGCCGGATGTCCGGCCTGGCTTTCCGGCGGACGCACAAAGGCGACTGCAGGCATGCTCTTCTCATCGGCCATGTCGTGGTCCAGCGCATCCATGCCAACCAGGTTGTTCTTCAGCGAAGAGGTCATGATCGACGTGAAGCCGGTCAGCGGATCGCAGATGCCGCAATACTCGCTGCTCGTGGTGCCATCCGCATTGCGACCGCCGCTATACCATTTCCAGGACACGCCCTTGGTGCTGAGCGCATCCGCGATCGTCGGGATGTGCTGCGGCGGCAAGGTGAAATGCGTCGGTCCCAGCGGCTGCGGCGTACCGTCGGCCTTGTAGCCGAGGCCGTAGTTGTTGACCAGGTAGTAGGTATTGGCGGCGCAATTGCCGTTGTTATGGGTCTGGTACGGCAGGCTGGACAGGTAACGGGAAATGGCTGGCACGCCGGGCTGGTTCTGGTCTGCACAGTTGACGTAGGAGCCGCCCGCATAGCCGTCTTGCTGATAAAAGTTGTTGGTGCCGCCCTGCGGGTCCGGATTCTCGATCTGGTTCGCCGGCGGTGTGTCAGGCTGGCCATTCTGATTATGGTAGGCCAGATCTCCGGTTACGAGCGCTAGGAAGTTCGCGCCGGTGCCACCCATGATGGGCTGGTGGTAGTTGTCACTGATCGCGTAGTGGTCGGCGAGATAGCGGAAGATGGGCGCATCCCCGCTCTGCATGTTGTAGAAACCCATGGACTCCCCACCCTGGAAGGTGTTGGCTGGTGTGGGCGCGGGCGCGGCATTCTGGCCGCCAGTGCCGATGGTTGTCGCGACCCATGGAAACAGGTCCAGGCGACCTTCATCGTATTGCTGCCACATCTGGAAGAAGCGATGCTGTGGATCACCGGTATGGGCGTCATAGCTGACATAGCGGGTGATCTGGAATGGCCCGTTCGGCAAATTCGCCGGGAAGCGGGTATCCGGCACGCCCGGTGGCAAACCGGTGGCATAGGTGGTCTGCGGCTGCGGCAGCGTCGCATAGGCGCCGGTGTGCGTCGGATCGATCTTGTAGACCTGCCGGTTGTCGGCTTGCTGTTGCGCCGATTTACCGAACATCGGGCCCGGCGTGCCATCAGGCTTGATGATGCCCTTGGACAGCAGGTTGGAGACTCGCTGGCCATGCTTGGCCTGGTAGGTCGCGAAAAGATTATCGAAGGTATGGTTCTCGCCGATGATGACGATCACATGCTCGATCGGTGTTGCCGCTGAAACCGGCGAAGTGGCTGGCGCCGCATGCACAGTGAGCGGGACGGTGCTGGACAGGACGGTCGTACCGATGACATACGACAGAACGACTTTGGAAATGCGCTTGTGCTTCATGCGTATCCTCTTGCATCAATGGGGAAGTGACTGCACGCTCAGCTCTATATGAGCGAGCACCGGTGTGCAGCCACGAGTAATGGGTTCAATTCGTGCTGCGGGCGTGATACTAAGAGGGGAAAATGTCACGACTGTTACATCGCATGACGTGACAGATGTAACTCATATGAAATTGCGCATGCGCAAAGGCGGCGCCTTTTGCAAGTCTCTCCGCCTGTGCGATACAGTAGAAATTGCCGACCTTACCGCTTCGCGTCCACAGCACTGCTCATCCTTTTTGCGGCTTCATTTGCCGGGCACCGAATGGTGAGGAATTGCGCCACGACACGGGGCTGGAACGGCAGATATGCTGAGTTCTCTTTTGGCTAATGAGCGCCACCGGGCACCGCCATGGAAGAAACCGATTTGGAAGTGAAAGGACTGCATGACGAACTGGTCGAAGAACGGGCCAGAGAGAGCCGGCTGGCGCAACGAATCGCCCTGCTCACCGCGATCCTTTCTTCCATCGGCGCTGTGTTCAGCTTTCAGAGCAACAACACCGGTGTGGAAGCCGAAGTCCTGAAAAGCTCGGCCATCGCCAAGATGACGCAAGCCTCCGGCCAATGGGCGTATTACCAGGCTAAGGCTACGCGGGAGTATTTGTCCTCTTCGGCTGCGATTCAGACCGACGATCTGCGGAAGAAGGCGACCTTTCTGGCGGATGCCAAACGCTATGACGCAGAAAAGGAAGAGGTCCGCAGCGAGGCGCTGAAGCTGGAAGCCGAAGCTCGCCAGCTGGACGCGGAAGCTGCGGCCACTCTGCGCCCGCATCATCGGATGGCGCTGGCGATGGTGTTCGTACAGATCGCCATCGCGATGGCCTCGATTACCGCGCTGACGCGCAAGCGCTGGCTGCTGGTCGGTGCAGTCGGCTCGGCTCTGCTCGGGCTGGCCACTGCGGTCAGCGGACTGATGCGTTAGTCGGCAAATCGCTGCACGCAAAATTGCACGCCACCTTCATCCGGCGTCTGCCCCTGTGTCCCAATTCTGTTCATCGCCGGGATGCCGCGGCGAGCGCAGTTCAAATGTCGTGTCGTTCTCCGCGGAGGATTGAACTGCGCGCGTTCCCCGTGGGCGTGCACAACCTGCTGAGCGAAGGTCTTGATACTGTCAGCCGCTCACGCCGAAAATTGATCCAACGGCCACGGTCACAGCCATAGCCAGCGCGCTCCAAAAGGTAATGCGCATCGCGCCCGGCAATACCGGTGCGCCACCTGTCTTCGCGGCAAGCGCACCAAGTCCGAACAGCGCTGCCAACGCCGAACCGCTTACCACCGGCAGCACGTGCGCGCTCGGAGAGAATGCCGTTACTGCCAGTGGAAGCGCAGCCCCTGCAGCAAAGCTCGTGGCCGACGCGAAGGCGGCCTGGAGCGGCCGCGCCGTCGTGATCTCCGAGATCCCTAATTCATCGCGCGCGTGCGCACCCAGCGCGTCATGCTCCATCAGACGGGTCGCCACCTGCCCGGCCAACGGGCGATCCAGCCCTCGGCTCATGTAAATGCCGGCCAGCTCCCGATGCTCGGCATCAAAATCTTTGTCCAGCTCAGCCTGTTCTTCTGCCAGCGCAGCCTTCTCCGTATCTGATTGAGACGATACCGACACATACTCGCCCGTTGCCATTGACATTGAGCCTGCGGCCAAGCCGGCCACTCCGGTAAGCAGCAGGTTCTGATGCGAAGCATGCGCTGCTGCGACGCCCATTATTAGACTCGCCGTGGAAATGATTCCGTCATTTGCACCAAGGACCGCTGCACGTAACCATCCAATGTTTGCAATACGATGTGATTCGTTGTGACCTTTTTTCATTTCGGAGTTTTGAAAGCTCTATTGCGAACCTACGTTTAGGTTTGAAAACCAGAAATAGTTCGCCGAGGTTTTAAAAAATTATTCGTGAATTCAAACGCAAATATAAATAGGAATCGATCGTATTGAAATTCGAGTGTTCAAATGGCGACATAGCAAAAAGGAAGACACATTTCTCTATATATGACATATCGCTTGCGGCGGCATAAGCCGCGATTCTTGCAGGCAGCTATATTCAAACATCATTAATTTGGAGTTGAAGATGAAATCATTGCGCCTTTGCACAACCTGTTTCCTCCTAGCCGCAACGACTGCCTTCGCCGCCCAGGCTGCGGACCTTAGCCATCATGACAAGGAGTACTTCAAAAAGACCGCTGAAGGCCTGATGGCGGAAGTCGAAATGGGAAAAATGGCCGAGAAGCAGGCAGAAGATCCTGGAGTAAAAGCCTTTGGTAAGCGTATGGTGGACGATCACAGCAAGGATCTAACGGAACTCAAACAGATCGCCAGCAAAAAAACCGTGGAACTACCGGATGCACCCAGCCACAAGCAGAAAAGGGAAGCCGATAAGCTCTCCAAAATGACTGGTAAAGATTTCGACCGCGAATATGTACAGTACGAAACCAAAGACCATAAAGAAGACATCAAGGATCAGGCCAAGGAAATGAAGGACACCTCCGACTCCGACCTCAAAAAATTTGCCACGGCCGCGCACTCGACGGTCACAGAGCATTACAAGATGGTCGAGGACCTGCACGGCAAGGTCGGCAAATAGATGAACCGCGTTCCCTCTCCGTACAGCAATACCGCTCGGCGCTTGCACTGGCTGATTGTGGCGCTTGTCGTCATCCAGTTCATCACCGCCTTGACGATGCCGGACATTGGACCGAACGTGGTCCCGGGAACGTTGATTAATCTACATCTGTCCTTTGGCCTGCTGATTCTGATCGTCATGGCGATCCGCTTCGTCCATCGCCTGAGTCATCCGGTGCCGCTCGAGGCGGCCGGCACACCACCATGGGAAAACACCCTCGCCCACCTCACGCACCGCCTGTTCTATTTCATTTTGCTGGTCGGCCCGTTTCTCGGTTGGGCGTCGGCATCCGCGCACCGGCTACCCGTTTCTCTGTTCGGCATCATTCCCCTGCCCGCTCTTGCGGCGCCCCGTGCGCGTTGGGCGCTGCAGGCCGGCGATGTGCACGCCTGGATGATGTGGGCGCTGCTGGTAATGATTGGCCTGCATGTGGCCGCGGCGTTGTATCACCATTTCATCCGGCATGACACTATCCTGCGCCGCATGCTGCCGGGCCGCTAAAGCAGCCCCTCTTCTCAGGTCGCCTTTTTGCGTGCGAACTCGGACAGCAGCTTTTCGATCATCGGCAGGGGCGCCGGCTTGACTAGATGGTGGTCGAAACCGGCTTCCGTCGTTTTAATCCGGTCAACCTGCGCGCCCCACCCTGTCAGCGCTGCGACTGGCAGCTTTTTGCCGTGCGGTAGCTGCCGGATTTTGCCGACCAGCGCATAGCCGTCCATATCCGGCAAGCCAATATCGAGGAAAACGATATCGGGCCGGAATTCTTCACCATCGCCAACCCCTGCTGGCCGGTATGCGCGAGCCGGACTTCATGCCCGCCAAGTTCGATCAGCGCTCCCAGGCTTATCGCGCCATCCTCGTTGTCATCCACGATCAGCACTCGCAAACGCGTGTTAAAGGGCGCAGCGGTCTCAGGCTGCGATTCGCTACCTACGCGTCTTGTACTCTCCACCGTCTTGTTCAGCGGCAGACGAATGGTGAACGTGCTTCCCTGCCCGCTTCCCGCGCTCGATACCGCAACCCTGCCACCGTGCATGTAGACGAGGCTCTGCACCAGCGCCAGCCCGATGCCAAGACCGCCGTGGGCATAGTTCATGTTCGCCTTTACCTGCGCAAACATGTCGAACACCGTGGACTGCGCTTCGGCTGGAATACCGATGCCGTTGTCGGTAACCTGCAGCACCGCGCCGTCCCCCTCCCGGTACAGCGTCAACTCGATACGTCCCCCTTCGGGCGTATATTTCGCAGCATTGTTCAGCAGGTTGCCGATGGCCTGGGCGATGCGAGTTAGGTCAGCGGACAGCGAGAACGGCTCCTCTGGCACCACGACATTCAGCTCATGGTGTCCATCTCGCTCACGGGGCGCTTCACCGGCGATGATGCCGCGGCCCGATCTACGGATGTGGCTTCCAGATTACGCTCACGACGCGTCCAATTCCCCAGTGTCGCCACCGGCACGCCGAGCCGGCGGGCGGTTTCGTGCTGCCCGACCGACTGCGCCAGCCTGACCGCTTCCGTCTTGAATTCTTCCGTGTACTGCCGTTTCGGCACCAACTTCTCACCCATGCATTCCTCCATACAGCCAGAAAGTTAACAAACTTCCTGCTGTACGTGAAATCAGGGCAGGGTCAAATAGCTGCTGGATCAACAGTACGCGCACCATCAGTTCGGTCGGGAACGGCGGACGTCCACCGCGCTCGCGGCTGGGGCGCGGTGCCGCAAGGTCAACCTCCGCAGCAAGGGCGGCGAAGTCGACATGCTGCTCCATCACCTGTAGCGCATCCCCAAGCTGGTTGAGCTTGGCTTCGCGCTCCTGGTCGGCAAACAGACTGGTCTTGATCATGAAGATTTACGTCAGGCTTGAGGCGCCCACATCTTGCCAGACTCGCGAAGGTAATGAAATGGTCACCCTTCATCCTACGAGCGGTTACCCTTGTGGGTGTTTTACTTTCTGAGCGAGGAGACCATCATGCAAGACGTCATACTGATCGGCATTGACCTTGGGAAGCATTCTTTCCA
>NZ_JAEPBG010000059.1 GCF_016632335.1 Noviherbaspirillum pedocola | reverse complement strand
GGATGAACCGATTCCGCCGCGTTCTGATTCGTTGGGAAAAGCTGGCGAAAACCTATCTTGCGTTTCTTCATTTGGCGTGCGCTGTTATTACCTGGCGTGCAATTGGCCTACTGGAATAGGCTCTTAGGGAGCGATGCATGACAACTATCCACAACCTGGGTTTTCCGCGCGTCGGCGCGAAGCGTGAACTGAAATTTGCGCTCGAGTCGTACTGGAAGGGTGAGTCCTCGCAAGACGCGCTGAAAGAGATCGGCGCGCAGCTACGCAAGCGGCACTGGGCCAACCAAGCTGGCCTGGATCTTGTGCCGGTCGGCGACTTTGCCTTCTATGATCAGGTACTCGACATGAGCTTCACGCTGGGCAATCTGCCTGAGCGTGTGCGCGGCTTCCACGGCGATGCGCTGGACAACTACTTCCGCGTAGCGCGCGGCCGCTCTACGCAACGTACAGAAGCGCATGCTTCCTGCTGCAGCGGCGTTGCCGCCGGCGAGATGACCAAGTGGTTCGACACCAATTATCACTACATCGTCCCCGAGTTCACTGCAGCCACCGAGTTCAAGCTGGATGCAACGAGACTGCTGGAACAGCTCGCCGAAGCCAAGGCTCAAGGGGTAAAGGCCAAGCCTGTCATTATTGGGCCGGTTACCTACCTGGCACTGGGCAAGACCAAAGACCACTCCGACAAGCAGGCGCTGCTGCCGCGCCTGCTGCGCGTGTATTCGGCGCTGCTGGACACCTTGGCTGCCCAAGGGGTGGAGTGGGTCCAGATCGATGAGCCCATCCTCGTGACGGAACTCGACGCGAACTGGCAACATGCGTTCAATACCGCCTACCATGAGCTGAAGGCCTGCAAGGTCAAGCTGCTGCTGGCGACATATTTCGGCCAACTCAAGGACAACGGCTATCTGGCGGCGAATCTTCCGGTCGATGGCTTGCACATCGATGCTGTCAACGGCCATGAAGACGTGCAGCCGCTGATCAATCTGCTGCCGCCTCACAAGGTCCTATCGCTCGGCGTCATCAATGGCCGCAATATCTGGAAGACCGACCTGAGCGCCGTGCTCGACTGGCTCCAGCCTATTGCTCCACGCCTGGGAGAGCGCTTGTGGATTGCCCCATCATGTTCGCTGCTGCATGTCCCGGTCGACCTGGAGAGCGAGCAGAAGCTGGATGCCGAGATCAAGTCGTGGCTGGCATTCGCTCTACAGAAGCTCGATGAACTGCGGGTTCTGGGAAAGGCTCTACGCGAAGGACGGGATGTCGTTAAGACGGAACTGGCTGCCAATCAGGCCGCTCTGGCTGCGCGCCGCGCCTCTTCTCGCGTGCACAATCCCGCGGTGAAAGCCGCAGTCGCCAAAGTCGATGCCACGCATGGCCACCGCAACAGTGTCTACACCGAGCGTGCTGCAAAGCAGGCGGCA
The DNA here is from genome assembly GCF_016632335.1 of Noviherbaspirillum pedocola. Lineage (GTDB taxonomy): Bacteria > Pseudomonadota > Gammaproteobacteria > Burkholderiales > Burkholderiaceae_D > Noviherbaspirillum_A > Noviherbaspirillum_A pedocola. Next base: position 2,550 of record NZ_JAEPBG010000059.1, on the reverse strand, counting down.
TTAATGAAGCTGCCAGCCTACCCGACCACCACCATCGGTTCTTTCCCGCAAACTGCGGAAATCCGCCACGCACGCAATGAATACAAGGCTGGCCGCATGGATGATGCCAGCTATAGGAAAGCGATGCAGGCCGAGATCGCGCGTAGCGTACGCGAACAGGAAGCACTGGGGCTGGATGTCCTGGTACACGGTGAAGCCGAACGTAATGACATGGTCGAGTATTTCGGCGAGCAGCTTCAAGGCTATGCTTTTAGCCAATTCGGCTGGGTGCAATCCTATGGCTCGCGCTGCGTGAAGCCACCCATTCTATTTGGGGACATCAGCCGCCCGACCCCGATGACGGTGGAGTGGATTAAGTACGCCCAATCACTGACCGAAAAGCCAATGAAGGGTATGTTGACCGGCCCAGTAACTATACTCAACTGGTCTTTTGTACGCGACGATCAGCCGCGCTCTATCTCCTGCAAGCAGCTTGCGCTGGCCATTCGCGATGAAGTGCTGGACCTGGAAAGGGCTGGCGTGCGGATAATCCAGATCGATGAGGCGGCGTTACGCGAAGGATTGCCGCTTCGTCGCGCGCAATGGAAGGAATACTTGAGCTGGGCCATTGAATCGTTCCGTATCTGCGCTAACGGCGTGGAAGATGAGACGCAGATTCATACGCATATGTGCTATTCCGAGTTCAACGACATCATCGCGTCAATCGCCGCCATGGACGCCGATGTGATTACCATTGAGACGTCCCGCTCTGACATGGAATTGCTGGATGCCTTCGACAGCTTCAACTATCCGAACGAGATCGGCCCCGGCGTCTATGACATCCATTCGCCTAATGTCCCGACGCAGGAGCACATCGTGCAACTGATGCAGAAGGCGGCCAAGCGTATTCCAGCGGAGCGCCTGTGGATCAATCCGGACTGCGGCCTGAAGACGCGCCAGTGGGCTGAGGTGATTCCAGCATTGAGCAACATGGTCGCAGCAGCAAAAACGCTACGCGCAGAGTAACTTCAGACCTGCGCATTAAAGGTTACGGCAATGGGCGCGCCTATTCGCATTCATTGCCATAAGTAAAATCGCCATCCCGAAGGATCCGGGATAGCCATTTGTCACCCGTGGCGTCTATGTCGGCATCCTGGCTACAACTCGCTCGGCTTGATGTGGGCAAGCGGCTGCAGCACGGCAAGGTCAAATTCTTCCAAGGGTTGCTCGTTTGCCGCTCGCTGCGGCCAATCCCGGTTGGCAAGCGCTGTTTTGCCGAGCGCGATGATATCGGCCTTGCCGTCGGCGAGTATCGCATTCGCTGCTTCGGGCTGCCACCAGCGTCTCTTTGCCTGTTAGATAGCACCCAATAGCACCCAATGTCCGCTGTGTCGTTCGAAACAGTCTTCAAGTGATTCAAACTGAGTGACTGCTCATGGCCGGCTGTTGTTATAGCTAGAACAGGGAAAAATCGCGCCAATGCCGCCATACAGTCTTTCCGAAAACGGATAAAGATCGTGTTTTCAGTTAGATGGAAACGGCCGGTGTCGGCAGGCACATGAGAAGGAAGAGCCACCCATATCCGATTCTCCGTGGATTCCACTGTCGACTCGGCCGTCACCACGCAACCGCCAAGAGGCGCTCCGCCAATCTCTGGTGACATAGATGCGTAAGGTCCTCTCGCGATGCCCAGCAATAGTCGTCCATGGCTGGCACCGGCGTACAGCCTTCCTCGCAAGGAAAACAGGTGTGGCAGTGAAGTTCGCCAAGGTCTTGGACGGCCGAGGCGACGTATGCTCTGTACAGATGTAAACGCTTGCCGGGGCGATAGGAAAAATTGCCGATTTCCTCGAAGAAATCTTCACTGAGCTGCATGCCAGTTTCTTCCCATAGCTCCCGCATGGCCGCCTGCAGTGGCAACTCTCCGATTTCTTGTCTACCTTTGGGAATATCCCAGTGGTTGGTCCCCGAGACGTGCCCGAGAATGATTTGGCCTCTCGCGTTAATGACGAGAGTACCGCATGACGTCTCGCACTGCTCAATCTCCATGCTGACTCCCTTGTATGACGTGGATCAACATCGTTCATCTGGCAACGGCAATTAAGGCAAGTGGACAGACTTCGTCTGAGAAAATTCCAAAAAACTTTATTTTTCAAGAAGGCGTGGACAAAACAATACAAGCGCTTTGGTCCAGCTTGACTTTTCAGCGATAGGCTTGGCTCAACAGTTCGTGACGCCTCGGTTCCGACCCAAATTAGTCGTCCGTGCAAAATCTCTGACGTGCAGTGACGGCAAGGGATTTGCGCGGAAACGACCCACTGAATTCCCCGAGAAACTACGATACAAGGCAGCGAAAACTGAGGGAAATGCGGGGGAGCGCGCATGGCAACCGATGACTTTTTCCGGGCAAGATTGGACCAGATGATCGACCTGCGGCATCCCCTTGTCACCGCCGGATGAATACTCCCCACTTCTGCCGTTTGAATTTTCCCCAGTTTGAACGGTAACAGCTGGCGCGGGCTGATCCCGCCAGCTGTTCACTTGCTCCACCATGTCGGCATCTTGAATGCC
>NZ_JAEPBG010000058.1 GCF_016632335.1 Noviherbaspirillum pedocola | reverse complement strand
TCCCATAATTCATCCGGCAAGCGCCATCCGTCGTCCTGCTTGACCATGCCCATGATGTCCTCCATCAAAAACACTGGCTTGGACAAGCATTACTTCAATTCTTATCCCTACTGGAATAGGCTCTTAGGTTTACATCGTTGCATTTCGTTACACTTCTGCGCTTTTTTCGTAAGTCCTAAGCATATGAAATTCCTCATATGACATGCCGCGTTGAAACTGAATCCTGTTCATGCCCATTGCGTTCACCTTGCATCATCCGGTATTACCAAAGACTGTACATGCATACAGTTGTTGGCGCAAGGGCATCTGAGGTAAGTAACTAGGGCGTGTCATCAATCAAGCCAGATAACAGCGGCCGCGAGATGGATAGCGCCAAGGAAGTTGCGGGCGGTCTTGTCGTAGCGGGTGGCAATGCTGCGATATTGCTTGAGCTTGTTGAAGAATTGCTCAATCAGGTGACGCGACCGATAGAGGTGCTTGTCGTAGTCGCGTGGCTGTTTGCGACAGCGCTTGGAAGGAATCACGACGGTTTTGCCAGCGCCGCACAAGGGGTCGATCACCCGCTCCTGGGCGTCGTACGCTTTGTCGGCAATGACCGTGGCCGCAAGTGTGTCGGGCAATAAAGCGTCGGCCCCTTCCAAGTCATGGGCCTGCCCGGGTGTCAGGTGAAACCTGGTCGGATTGCCCAGCGCATCGACGGTGGCATGGATTTTCGTGCTCAGCCCACCGCGACTGCGCCCGATCGCTTCGGCTTGGGCTCCCCCTTTTTCGCGCCGGCGCTATGTTGATGCGCGCGCACGATGGTGGAGTCGATCATGGCGTATTCATTGTCGGCATCAGCCGACAGCGCCTCGAAGATGCGTTGCCAGACGCCGCTCTTGCTCCAGCGGGAATGCCGGGTATGGACCACCCGGAAATCGCCGAACCGCTCGGGTAAATCCCGCCATGGGATGCCTGCCCGGTAGCGATACAGCACTGCTTCCACAAACAGGCGATTATCCTTGGCCGTGCGGCCGACATGTCCTTCCCGACCGGGCAGCCAATCCTTGATGCGCTCCCACTGGTCGTCTCGCAATCCATACCGTCTTGTCATTACTGCTCAGCGTCACGCGCTGCCATCATTACCGTCAACGCGCTACTGACCGGATGATCCTTTGCGAGTTCAATTGATGACACGCCCTAATCAGGATGCGCTTTGATTTCTAGGTAGTTGCAGCAAGCTTGACGTTTTAAGTAAAACGTCTGATAGGAACTGGATCGGCGAAGCGTTTTGGAAGGCAATCTGCCCTTTGTTAGGGGTAAGCTCAACAGCTATTTCAATAGGGCTGCGAGCGTATCGTTCTATGACCAGGCTTACGCAGCGGACGGCAAATCCGTCCAGTCAAGGGGGTGCTACTTGTCATGGAGATCTTGACCATGATTTGCTAGCGCAACAAAAACCTGCTATGCCCTGCGGATATTGCCGGGCCTGTGGCTGGCCCAGCACGCGCTGCGCCGACCATGCCGGCTGCGCTAGGGGGGACATAGGTTGCGCCGTCAGCCCCGGCTCCAGCCAGCGTCCTCCAGCGCCTGCGCCGGGTTATCGCGACTCCATCGGTTTGCGATCAGTCTGCGGCCGCTGATGCCGTTCGCCTCAGGAGAAACCAGCCACAATAGTGGCGGTACAACGATATCCGAGGGCAACAGGGTGGCGCGCACGTCCTGCGGCAGCCCCGGCGGAATCATGCCGGTGTCAGTCGCGCCTCCAGGCAGCAGCGCGTTGACGGTGATACCGCTGCCTTCCAGATCCTGGGCCCAGATCACAGTCTCGGATTCCAGCGCTGCCTTCGACGGACCGTAGGGCGAAAAGCCGCGGCGGCGCATCGTATCGTGGTTCATCGACATGTTGACGATACGGCCCCACCCGCCAGCAAGCATGTGTGGCACCGCAGCACGTGCCATCAAGAATGGACCGTTCACATTGGCGTCGATGATCATGCGCCAGATGTCGGGCTCGACTTCCCAGAAACGGGTCGGTTCGGCGAGAAAGCGCTCGCTCACATATTTCATGCCCCGCCCGGCATTATTTATCAGGATGTCGAGACGGCCCCAGCGTGACAGCGCCATCGCGGCCACGCGAGCACAATCTGCGGGCTGGCCGACATCGGCCAACATTGGCAATACGCGCTCCTCCCCGGACTCCGCGCGTGCCTCGAAAGCGACTTGCTCAATCTCTTGGCTTTGCCTAGCCGCCGTTACAATCACGCTGGCCCCGGCGCTGGCTAACGCTAGTGCCATCACGCGGCCCATGCCGCGTCCGCCACCGGTAACAACGGCAACGCGGCCAGCAAGTTGTTGTGCATCCATAGGTCGGGCCTCAGCCGTTTAATGCCTGCATCTGAGGCGCGGCATAGCGCTCGCCTGCGGCAGCACCCGGTGGCAGAATGCGATCGATGCGCTGTAGGTCTTCGGCAGTAAGCTCTACATTCAATGCGCCGGCATTGTCTTCAAGATTGCGCCTGCGCTTGCTTCCTGGAATCGGCACGAGGTCGTTACCCTGCGCCAGCACCCAGGCAAGCGCAAGCTGCGCCGCGCTGCATCCCTTTTCCTGGGCCATGCGTTCGACCTCACTGACAAGGTCGAGATTGCGCTGAAAGTTCTCGCCTGAAAAACGTGGCGAATTATGCCGATAGTCGTCCGCCGGCAAGTCCTCAATGCTCTTGATCTGACCGGTCAGAAAGCCACGCCCGAGAGGACTGTAAGCGACATAGCCGATACCGAGCTCGCGTACCGTCGGCAGGATGGCTTCCTCGGAATCACGGCTCCACAGCGAATACTCGGTCTGCAACACACTAATAGGATGTACCGCGTGCGCGCGGCGTATCGTCGCCGGCGCAGCTTCGGACATGCCGAGATAGCGTACCTTTCCTGCCTTTACCAATTCGGCCATCGCATTAATGGTTTCCTCGATCGGCACTTTAGGATCAACCCGATGCTGATAATAGAGATCAATATGATCCACGCCCAGACGACTCAGGGATGCATCGCAAGCCTGGCGAACATATTCTGCATCGCCGCGAATCCCGAGGAATTCTCCGTTTGGTCCCCGTACATTGCCGAACTTCGTTGCAAGAATCACCTCATCACGCCGCTCGCGGATTGCCTTGCCCACCAGTATTTCGTTGGTGAATGGGCCGTACATGTCGGCAGTGTCGATGAAGTTGATCCCAAGTTCGAGCGAACGGTGAATCGTCGCAATCGATTCGACTTCATCACCCTGTCCATAGAATTCAGACATACCCATGCAGCCCAGGCCAAGCGCGGAAGCTTCCAGTCCCTGCTGCCCTAATTTGCGTTTTTGCATTTTTTTCCTCTTATCTGGTTGCTTCTTCAATGTGGCTTCGTACGGCGAAGGCCATGCGCCCGTGATATTCTAAGATAGACTTGCGACGCTCCAGTTCCCGGCCGTGATGGAAAACGGTAGAGATGGCCCCGTTGGCTTGGACAAAAATCGTTGGGTCCTAACGGGCGCCTTGCCAAGGGTTGGCGTTATTTTTTCCCCTGCGCCGCCCGCTGCATGGCCGGCCGGTGGTTAGCGTAAAACGCATCTCGGGTGTCGTGCCGTCGAGTGGACTGAGGGCCGACAAGTCGCACTTGCCCAAGCGCTTACGCATACCTGGTAAGTTCGTGACTCCGGCTGAACTGCAAGTTTGCAACAAAGCTGAAAAAATTAAGGTGCGAGCTGAAGTACTGGCCGCAACAGGATTTCCTCCACCAACACGTTGGCCGGCTGAGCGAACGCGTACACGAGGGCTTGGGCCACGTCCTCCGCGCTGAGGGCATCGAGCTTTTCACGGCGTTCTTTCATCGCTTCGCTGACATTTTGACCGAACTCAGTCCAGACGGCTCCCGGCTCAATGACCGATACGCGGATACGTTCGGGGCCTAGTTCTTTGCGCAGCGCATCATGAAACCCGACCACAGCATACTTGGTGGCGGTGTACACGGACCAGTTCTGCACACCGTAGCGCCCACCGACACTTAGAGCCTATTCCAGTAGGGATAAGAATTGAAGTAATGCTTGTCCAAGCCAGTGTTTTTGATGGAGGACATCATGGGCATGGTCAAGCAGGACGACGGATGGCGCTTGCCGGATGAATTATGG
>NZ_JAEPBG010000057.1:0-3105 GCF_016632335.1 Noviherbaspirillum pedocola | reverse complement strand
AAGACATCGCAGGGTTGTGATTGTATCGAAACAAGTATCGAAGTGATCTCAGTAGTTAGAAGACTGCTTTGGATACGGCAAACACGCTTAACTCAGCGAACTCTATGATGTGACGGTCCTGATCTTCAGGGCTCAGCGTTATAGGGACAAGCGACTAAGTGCACATGGTGGATGCCTAGGCGATTACAGGCGAAGAAGGACGTGGTAGCCTGCGAAAAGCTGCGGGGAGCTGGCAAACAAGCATTGATCCGCAGATGTCCGAATGGGGAAACCCGGCCCGCAAGGGTCATCACACACTGAATACATAGGTGTGTGAAGCGAACGCGGCGAACTGAAACATCTAAGTAGCTGCAGGAAAAGACATCAACCGAGATTCCCAGAGTAGTGGCGAGCGAAATGGGAGAAGCCTGCAAGATTTAGCATGATGGATAGTGGAATGTCCTGGAAATGGCAGCCATAGCGGGTGATAGCCCCGTACACGAAATCCGTGGTGTGGAACTGAGCTTGCGACAAGTAGGGCGGGACACGTGAAATCCTGTCTGAAGATGGGGGGACCATCCTCCAAGGCTAAATACTCGTAATCGACCGATAGTGAACCAGTACCGTGAGGGAAAGGCGAAAAGAACCCCGGGAGGGGAGTGAAATAGATCCTGAAACCGTGTGCATACAAACAGTCGGAGCCCTGTAAGGGGTGACGGCGTACCTTTTGTATAATGGGTCAGCGACTTACATTCAGTGGCAAGCTTAACCGAATAGGGAAGGCGTAGCGAAAGCGAGTCCGAACAGGGCGATTCAGTCGCTGGGTGTAGACCCGAAACCAGATGATCTACTCATGGCCAGGATGAAGGTGCCGTAACAGGTACTGGAGGTCCGAACCCACTAGTGTTGAAAAACTAGGGGATGAGCTGTGGGTAGGGGTGAAAGGCTAAACAAATCTGGAAATAGCTGGTTCTCTCCGAAAACTATTTAGGTAGTGCCTCAAGTATCACCACCGGGGGTAGAGCACTGTTATGGCTAGGGGGTCATCGCGACTTACCAAACCATTGCAAACTCCGAATACCGGTGAGTGCGAGCTTGGGAGACAGACGTCGGGTGCTAACGTCCGGCGTCAAGAGGGAAACAACCCAGACCGCCAGCTAAGGTCCCCAAGATTGGCTAAGTGGAAAACGAAGTGGGAAGGCGAAAACAGTCAGGAGGTTGGCTTAGAAGCAGCCACCCTTTAAAGAAAGCGTAATAGCTCACTGATCGAGTCGTCCTGCGCGGAAGATGTAACGGGGCTAAGCCAGTCACCGAAGCTGCGGATCTGTACGCAAGTACAGATGGTAGGAGAGCGTTCCGTAAGCCTGCGAAGGTGTCTTGTAAAGGATGCTGGAGGTATCGGAAGTGCGAATGCTGACATGAGTAGCGATAATGCGGGTGAAAAGCCCGCACGCCGTAAGCCCAAGGTTTCCTGTTCAACGTTCATCGGAGCAGGGTGAGTCGGCCCCTAAGGCGAGGCAGAGATGCGTAGCTGATGGGAAGCAGGTTAATATTCCTGCACCGTCGTTAGATGCGATGGGGGGACGGATCGCGGAAGGTTGTCCGGGTGTTGGAAGTCCCGGTTTCTGTGTTGGAGAAGGCGCTTAGGCAAATCCGGGCGCGCAATTCAAGGACATGGAACGAGCGGCTATATGCTGCGAAGCAATCGGAAGTGGTTCCAAGAAAAGCCTCTAAGCTTCAGTCTAACGAGACCGTACCGCAAACCGACACAGGTGGGCGAGATGAGTATTCTAAGGCGCTTGAGAGAACTCGGGAGAAGGAACTCGGCAAATTGGTACCGTAACTTCGGGATAAGGTACGCCCTGGTAGCTTGACTGGCCTGCGCCAGAAGGGTGAAGGGGTTGCAAAAAATTGGTGGCTGCGACTGTTTAATAAAAACACAGCACTCTGCAAACACGAAAGTGGACGTATAGGGTGTGACGCCTGCCCGGTGCTGGAAGATTAAATGATGGGGTGCAAGCTCTTGATTGAAGTCCCAGTAAACGGCGGCCGTAACTATAACGGTCCTAAGGTAGCGAAATTCCTTGTCGGGTAAGTTCCGACCTGCACGAATGGCGTAACGATGGCCACACTGTCTCCTCCCGAGACTCAGCGAAGTTGAAATGTTTGTGATGATGCAATCTACCCGCGGCTAGACGGAAAGACCCCATGAACCTTTACTGTAGCTTTGCATTGGACTGTGAACCAATCTGTGTAGGATAGGTGGGAGGCTATGAAACCGGGACGCTAGTTCCGGTGGAGCCGACCTTGAAATACCACCCTGGTTTGTTTGCGGTTCTAACCTTGGTCCGTTATCCGGATCGGGGACAGTGCATGGTAGGCAGTTTGACTGGGGCGGTCTCCTCCCAAAGTGTAACGGAGGAGTTCGAAGGTACGCTAGGTACGGTCGGAAATCGTGCTGATAGTGCAATGGCATAAGCGTGCTTAACTGCGAGACTGACAAGTCGAGCAGGTACGAAAGTAGGACATAGTGATCCGGTGGTTCTGTATGGAAGGGCCATCGCTCAACGGATAAAAGGTACTCTGGGGATAACAGGCTGATTCCTCCCAAGAGTTCATATCGACGGGGGAGTTTGGCACCTCGATGTCGGCTCATCACATCCTGGGGCTGTAGCCGGTCCCAAGGGTATGGCTGTTCGCCATTTAAAGTGGTACGTGAGCTGGGTTTAAAACGTCGTGAGACAGTTTGGTCCCTATCTGCCGTGGGCGTTGGAAGTTTGAGGGGGGCTGCTCCTAGTACGAGAGGACCGGAGTGGACGAACCTCTGGTGTACCGGTTGTCACGCCAGTGGCATTGCCGGGTAGCTAAGTTCGGAAGAGATAACCGCTGAAAGCATCTAAGCGGGAAACTCGCCTCAAGATGAGACTTCCCGGGAACTTGATTCCCCTGAAGGGTCGTTCGAGACCAGGACGTTGATAGGCTGGGTGTGCAAACGCAGTAATGCGTGCAGCTAACCAGTACTAATTGCCCGTGCGGCTTGTCCCTATAACCCTGAGCGGTTACAGGAGCGAGAAAGCGCGTAATGCCAAGTCGGCAATCACGCCCGCCATGTAGTAATACCGTCAA
>NZ_JAEPBG010000056.1 GCF_016632335.1 Noviherbaspirillum pedocola | reverse complement strand
TGCATGCGGTGCTGTGCGGAGCCGGCTACAACCTGCGCTGGCTGATGCGGGCAGTACAGCGTCTGGGGCTGAAGGCCCTTTTATTGCGTCTGCAGTTGGACGCCATGCTGCGTGCCATCTCCGGGCTTGCGCCAACCAGAGATGGCAACAGAAGCCTTATCGTCGGGTAAAGCAGCGCCGAAATCCCTCCATGAAGCGCCGCGCCGCGTCGTCGAATCAATTTTGCAGGTTCGACTACGTATTGAGCCGCATACCGTTTGCCCAGCATGGAACTATACGATTAACCCCCGCCCAAGAAGCCCAGAAGAAATCGAACAACTTATTTATTGATAAGCCCTAGCGACACCGAGCGAAGCATCGCCGACATCGCGGCTTATCCGCTTCGCGGAACTCAGCGCGTTCTATGATGCGTTCTATCGCGCGTTCCGCAAATGGACTGGCAGTGCGCCGGGAGATTACCGCGGTGCCGGATCGTCCGCGTGAGAGATGCGAATGAACACATGCGATGCTATATTCCAGCAAGCCGCTGCGCCCTTGCACCCGGCGACCAGATCTAACGTCGCTCTTGCCAGCGCGCCGGTATGGCAGCCGCATGACTCCCCGTAGCAAAGAATTGTCGCTTCGGACGAGGCAAGCAAGCCTTGGCCAATGAAAAATGCCCGATGATCGTGGCATGCAAGAACCTGCGAGCACGCGTGGGACGGAATTTTCGGCAAATCTTGTTGAAGATAGAAGGGCGCGATGCGCCGTGTGTGCCATGAGAAGCGAAATGGCTTTGGGGCTGGAAAGACGCCTTTCATAGGATGCGATCGATGAAAGACGGGCCCTAGAAGCTCCATGCCAGCCTCAAACCATCCGCTGCATATAGGAGAGACGAAACATGACAATTCAATTCCATCGTTCCTGGATGAACGAGGAGCTTTCAATGTGGCGGGAAACAGCTGTCCGTTTCATAGAGGAAGAGGTGGTGCCCGATGACGAGGCGTCACGCAAGCGTGGCCATGTCGGACATGCGCTTTGGCGCAAGGCGGGTGAGATCGGGCTTCTCTGCTCCGACATCCCCGAGGAATACGGTGGCGCGGGCGGGGACTTCCGCCACGAGGCAGTGTTCTTCGAGGAGATGGCAAGGCGCAGCCTCACTGGTATGAACACCTCGGTGCATAGCATCGTGGCGCATTACCTGCTGAATCATGGCACCGAGGCGCAGAAGCAACGCTATTTGCCGCGGATGGCGCGCGGCGAGATTGTTGGCGCGATCGCGATGACCGAGCCCGGGACTGGCTCGGACCTGCAGGGCGTGCGGACCCGTGCCGAGCGCCGCGGGGACCGTTACGTCATCAACGGGGCGAAAACGTTCATTTCCAATGGCTATCTCGCCGGGCTGGTTCTGGTCGTGGCCAAGACCGACCCCACGCAGAGGGCCAAGGGAATGTCGATCTTCATCGTCGAAACCGAAGGCCTTCCGGGATACAAGCCGGGCCGCATCCTGGACAAAATCGGCCTGAAGGCGCAGGACACCTCAGAAATGTTCTTCGATGACGTCGAGGTCGAGGCTGATTGTCTGCTGGGCCGGAAAGAGGGAAGGGGTTTTTTCCAGCTCATGGGAGACTTGCCTTACGAGCGGACCATCATCGGCGTGACCGCCGCCGCAGCGATGGAGGGCGCCTACGAGGCGACGGTGCAGTACACCCGTGACCGCGAAGCCTTCGGCCAGCCGATCGCGCAGTTCCAGAACACCCGGTTCAAGCTCGCCGAGGTGGCTGCGAACGTCATGGCCGCGCGCGCGTACGTCGACCGTTGCATTGAGGACTTGTTGACCGGCCGCCTGGATGCCACCGGTGCCTCGATGGTCAAGATGTGGGCAAGCGACCTGCAGAACAAGGTGATCGACGAGTGCCTGCAGTTGTTTGGCGGCTACGGCTATATGAACGAATACCTGATTGGCCGCATGTACGTCGATGCACGAATCCAGCGCATTTATGGCGGCACGAACGAGATCATGAAAGAGCTGATCTCAAGGGCCTTATGAGTAGCCGGCATGATGGAGGGCAAAGCGCTGCTCGCGCACTGCCTCGCTGAAGTCATCCCGCCTGGCGGGGCGGAATGCCAGGCTTATGGAATGATGCCAAGCTTACGGGCAACAGCGACCGCCTGCGTGCGGCTTTGGGCATTGAGTTTTCCATTGATGTTGCGCAGATGGGTGCGCACGGTGCTGTCGGAGACGAACAGCCTTTCTGCGAGGGCGCTGTTGGAATAGCCTTCGGCCAGCAAGCCGAGTATGCGGATCTCCTTCGCGGTCAGAGGTTCGGCCAATGGGGGAGCCGCTGCCGCCGCCAGGCTTTCCTGTTCGTTCATGTTCGACGGTCCGAAGGCGTGCAGCAGCTTTTGCAGATAGACTTGGAAGATGGGATCGTGCACACTGTGGTCGTTGCGCATGCTTTCCTCCGCCTGCCGCACCAGCACCTCTGCCTGCGTCGATTCGTCAACCAGCAGCCGCACAAACCCCTCGCCACCCGTGGCTCGCAGGATCTGCTTCATGGCCGCGAGCGCTGCCCGCGGATCCCCCATGTTCTTGAGCGCAATGCTTTGCAATACCTGGAGTTTGAGTACCCGGCGCAGGCGCCGCTCAGCCTGGGCCGCTTCAATCGCGTTCGTCAGGATGGGCAGAGCCCTGCTGGCGTCGCCCGAAAAAATCAGCCAGCGCAGTTCGCCCAAAGCGTGGAACTCGATGTCGTGCGCCGACTGGCGCAGTCGCGCCACCGTCCCCCAGATCTCCGCCGAACTGACGCGGGCGAGTTCTTCACGCGCCGCGCGAAAATTCCCCTGGATCGTCAGCAACCGTGCCCGCTCCAGCTTAGCGCTCTTCACGACCCGCGGCAGTTGCCGTTGGTGACCGAGGTACTCCAGTTCGGTAAGGCAATGAAAGGCCTGGTCGACATTGCCGCGGTCGAATGCGATGCGCGACAGCATGATGTAGCCGACGATCATGTGGTCGGCAAGGCCCACCTCCTTGGCGAGCGGCACGTAGACATGGAGCAGGTGTTCAGCCTGATCGAAATCGTTCATCTCGTACAGAATGGATGCGTACAGCACACCCGCCCACGCATTGCCGCCGGTATGACGATAGGAAACGCTATGCGTGGCGCTTATGGCTATCCGGAAGCGCGCGGTCGCCTGCCGCAATCGTCCTGCTTCAAGGTCGATGATGCCCGCGACCGATTCCGAATACATTTTATTGAAGAAGCTGCTCTCATGACTTTGGCGGTTCCTGGCGTCGTCGAGCAAGCGATGCGCGGTCTGATAGTCACCCATGACGGCGCAGATGTAAGCCATCTCGTTGGAGAGGGCACCGGCTGTGAAAGCGTCTGCCTCCGGCAGCCGGGCCAAGGCTTCCCACCCAACCTCATAGGCCTCCTCGTTTCGATCCATAATCGCAAGCATCAGTGGCCGTAGCGCCAGCACATGCGCAAGAATCCTCGGGTCGGACGAGGTCGAGCAGCTCGACCGTTCCAGCATCGACATGGCCTCGCGTGGGCCGCGTGTAAAACACAGCGCCCAGACCTGGATCACTTGCAGCAGCTCCGAAGCCTGGATGTGCGTTTCCGGCAGCGCGGCGAACCAGCGTGCCAGCAGACGCATCCTTCCACCTTCCAACAAAGTTTCGGCATGCCGCGCCAGCAGGTCCACGGCATGGCCGAAGTTTCTTCCCTCAATGGCGTGGTCGATGGCTGGAATGGGGCGGTTCTGCGCCTCATACCATGCCGATGCAGCGCGATGCAGGCGCTCTACATCGTCGGGCATCTCACGCTCAAGCTTGTGCCCGCAGGAAGCCGGCGAACAGGCTGTGATAGCGGTATGCCTGCTCCTGGCCTTCGATGGGGGTGAGGAAGAGATTGGCTTCCTCAAGTTGCCTTAGGATTTCACTGCCATGAATGCCGGGCAGCAGCGCGTCGCACAACGGCGGGGTGAGGTGCCGGAGGATGCTGGTGCGCAGAAGGAAATCCTGGATGTGCGGGGACTGGTGCGCAAGCACGTCTTCCGCAAGATAATCCGCGACAGTCTCATTGCTGCCCGAAAAGCTCGAGATGAATGCAGACCGCTCGTCGCGCCGCTCCAGTGCGACGGACGCCAGCCAAAGCGCCGCAATCCAGCCTTCCGTCTTGTCTTGCAGCCGAGTCAGGTCGTCTTCCGGCAGGGCAAGTAGGCGACGTTGCGTTAGGAACTCCGTCGTTTCGGTAAGGGAGAAGCGTAGCTGAGCAGCGTCAATCTCTAGGAGATGGCCGCGCACCCGCATCCGGCCGAGACCGAGGTCCGGAACGCTTCGGGAACCGATCACCAGTTGCCCGTTGCGCGGCAAGTTATCAAGGATCTCGCGCACCAGTTGCAGCACCGTCGGTTCCTGCACCGTTTCAAACTCGTCAAGGAACAGGGCGAACGGCGCCTGGCGCGCCGACAGTCGCTCCATGATGTCCAATGCCAGATCTGCCGGCGCGCGGCTGCTGTCAGCCGCAACGGGTTCCTGCGCATTCCCGCGTTCGCCGGTGATGCCCGCGACTGCGGCCGCCATGCAGGCCAGGAAACGTGAGGCATCGTTATCCGCGGCGTCCAGCGTGAGCCAGGTGGTGTCGATATTGTTCTGTGCCAGCGACTCTCGGCATTGCGCCATCGCGGTCGTCTTGCCGAAGCCGGCCGGCGCGTGCACCAGGATGAGCTTGAATGAACTGGATTTCCGGACCAGATCGCCAATGGCTTGGCGCGGCACCTGCGTGGCAGTAGTCATCGGCGGATTCAGCTTCGTCGACAGGAACGGGCGGGCAGAAGTCGCAAGGTCGCTCATTGTAATGATCGTGTGGAAGGTGGCGAGACGGGGAGTTTCTGCCAATTGTCTACGTCAGGTCAACGGCCTGCATGAATTTTAACGTAGGCACGAGCGGCGCAATGGCGTTGAGGGTTGCGGGCACACAAAGCGGTTCCGTTGCAATAAGGCGCATCTGGTAAAGTCGGCGATTTGATCGGGACGACTGCCGATGAACGAGGCCTTAAGCAAAGTGCTCAAGCGACTGCACTATCCGCTGGAAGTGATGCTGACCTGCGT
>NZ_JAEPBG010000055.1 GCF_016632335.1 Noviherbaspirillum pedocola | reverse complement strand
AACTTTGCGTCGTAGATCCACGGAATAAGCAGCGCCCATGATGGCCTCCTCAAGGTGGCGAAGCTTATGGTTAGACCGCTTTAATTCCTCTACATTCCTCCGTCTAGCATTCCGACAACCGCGTTAGTGCGGATTGCGTATCAGGCCGGCCTGTCTTTGCAGCCAATTGCTGCCGCTATCAGCAACTACATCGAAGTGGTTCCACAGCCTTGGCGTCGCGAAGGCGTACGGTAGTATTCGGTTTTCTATCCAGACGTTGTAAAAGCGATCGATGAGCGTGAGGCAGGCGCGGATCACGCTTCTTGGAGAGCAAATGCTGGTGGAGGCTGAGGTGCAAATCGCTTTCCAACTTCGTGAGTGCCGAATAGTTATAGGGCGCTTACTCATGACGGGTACTATGCGATGCAAGTAAGTGTTTCGTAAAGATAATATGTGGAGGTAAAAAGCACCCACTTCCAGACGCCTTTTATTGCTGAGGTTTAGGATGCGTCGTTAATTTCGCTAAAGGAGATTTGTGCAGTCATTAGTGCGTTAACGGTGATGCTTGAGGTGTGTGACGCTAAGTAGGGACAACGAGACGGTAGGGATTGCTGAACCATCGTGACGACATATTGGAAATTGGCTGCCCTGGCCGGGAACGGCATGTCGGCCGCACGGCCAAGGATGATCGCTCAAAAGGAAATCGTTTTGTCAGGAAAGGTCGAGCTGAGTATACGTTCGTCAGAAATTGTTGCCCGAAGGTATCGATATATACTCAGCCCTTTCTATTCAAACGCGATGTCGAGCGAAGATACGGATCTACCTAGTCGACTGCTGTAGGAAGAAACATTCGTATATTTGATGCTTGTTTTCCTTTTGCGCCTTGGATGGGATCGAACTCAACGCGCTGACCTTCCTTTAGCGTCTTGAAACCCGGCATTTGTATTGCTGAATAGTGTACGAATAAATCTTCACCACCTCCATCAGGGGTAATGAAACCGAACCCCTTGGAATCATTGAACCATTTGACTGTGCCAGTTGCCATTTGCGCATTTCCCAAATCAAGTCTTGAAATGGATTCCGAGCCAGCCTTGCAAGGCCGAAAAGGCTGTGTTTCTGCTGAATCCTCCTGTTGGTTCTTGGTGTTCCTGCGAACATATACCAACAGTTACAGATTGTTGACTTGAAAGTTTGGCTTGGTCAAGAAATTTGTTGAATCAAGTGCGAGATTGCTAAAAATCAGACGCTGAGTATGTGGGTCAAGTGCGTCAAGTATGTCTCTTGTGATGCAGTGACCTCGGAGGGTCCCCTTGGCTGAGGAGAGGTTCAGCGAAGGGACTATTTAAGCCGCATTGTTGAGGAATCCTCTGAAATTGAGAATGTTTTGTTGCGTATTTGAAACTATTTTGCACTCACGATTGGCGTCGGGCACAACGATACTTCCTTGATATCCCACAAAAGGTGGTTCTTCCAAGATGTTGACACACTAGTGTTGGAGTTGAGCATAGGTAAAAGATTTTCCATTCAATTTCTTCGGGATCGCACGATCGATTAAATTTTGCGATTCGAATGCTCAGACTTTGATAAATAGATAATTAAAATTATCACCAAAAAATAGTTGAAGGTAAAGCGATGCTTATATTTTTCTGCCTACCCACCGAGTATTGTTAAGATGAAGTCGGAATTACAGTTTTATGGGTAAGAAGATAATCGAGGACTTTGGGGCGGCCTTAAATATCATCCGCAAACCCGGTATGAAAGTGCGGCGTGACGCCGCGATATTGCTAAGAACGTTTAATTATAAGATTTATGGAATGAGACATAGCATTCACTTTGAAATGCCGTGTGCCTAAACGGCCGAGTGCAACATAAGTTTACTTCTTGGTGTCGGATATCACATTGAGCGAGGCTACTGCATGAGAGCATTTATTTCAAAGCAAATTTGTTAAGGATGCACTGAAGTTTTGGTTTTTTTGTTGGGTCGTTACACTGGCCTGATTTGCTGCGATCCATGGCGATTACGACTGATTTTTTTGGTTGGCTGGCATTTTTCTATACCTTAGTGGGTCTTTCCCATTCAGGACGTACTTTGAGCGTGTAACGCCATTAAGCGCCTTTTGGACAGGTCAAACAGCGTCAGCAACTGCGCCGTGCTCTTGGCCAAACTGCGGTAACGCATTCTGCGATTCTTGAACGGGTTCTTCACGACATGGAACGGATGCTCGACCTTGGCGCACGCCAGCCTTGGCCTGCCCCATTTTCTCGAATAGCTGCCCCAACGGCGCGTCCGGTAATAAATCCCGTTTGCCGGGATACATCGTCACATGCCATGTCATGGCGCTGCCTGGATGCTCGTCGCGCTTAGCCACGTCGGTACAGCCGGCATCACCAAAGGCATGCGTTTCTTCACCGTGCAACAGGGCATGGGGCTGCGTAACGTCCGTGGTATTGGCTAGTGTCGTCACTATCGTATGAACGAGGCGCGAATCGGCATCCACACCGATATGCGCGTTCATGCCGAAGTGCCAGGTCTTACCCTTTTCTCTCTGATGCATGTTTGCATCGCGCTTACCGCTCTGGTTTTTCGTTGATGAGGGCGCGGCGATGATGGTCGCGTCAACAACCGTGCTTTCCTTGAGCAGCAGCGCCTTCTCGGCCAAGTGGCCGTTGATAGTGTTGAACATCACCTGAGTTAGCGTGTGCTTCTCAAGCAATCGCCGGAACTGCAACAGCGTCGTGGCATCTGGAGCGACATGCACAGTCACGTCGATGCCGATAAAGCCACGAATCGCCTGGCTGTCATAGACGCCGTCTTCCTTGCGTTCATCGCACAGGCCAGAGCATTGCTGCACCACATACATGCGCAGCATGCGCGCAAGTCCAATCGGCGGCCGACCGCGTCCTTCGCCTTTCGGTTGATGCGGTTCGAGCACGGCAATCAACTTGGCCCACGGCTTACTGCTTCGAGCTCAGCCAGAAAGCGGGTCTCACCGCGTGAGCTTGATCTTGCTCGCATATTCCAGTTCCGGAAAACTTGATTGCATTGCGTCGCTCCACACCAGACGGCATGCCGCATCCTGGCAGAATGCCATCTCCTCAGAACGTTTCTCCCAAATAAGTCAGCGCACCCTTAAATATATTAAGATATACATTTGTTAAATAAAGGATTGCTGTTATGTTCAGCTCGCGTGAGTGTATAGATTGCCGCAGAATAGGGACCCTAATTGTGGCAAAATGTATAGTGGCTAGGAACTTTGTATAGGTAGAGATGTTGTGTCGAAATATGAATCTGATTTGGTAAGTTATTTTTCTTGCCTTTATCTATCAATTTTGAAATAGATATTTCTCATCTGTATTGGTTTCTTGGATGCCAGTTAAATATTTTAATCTTAAAAGAGAGTAGCGGCGAGATATAAAATTAATGCTTGTCGTGGAAAAGATTATTGTATTTTTAACCCAGGAGGGGAAATGTTTAAGTCGAATTTGGTTGTGATGGTGACAGGCGCAGGATCAGGAATTGGCAAAGCTATTGCGGAGGCATTCCTAGAAGAAGGTTGTTCTGTAGTTCTAGTCGGCCGAAATAGGGGAAAACTGGAGAAAGTCGCTCGGAATACAGAAAGATTGCGAGGGCGAGCCTATGTTTTCAATGCTGATGTATCCGTTGAGGATGAAGTGATAAAGCTCTTCGAGGAAACAAGGCGACATTTTGGTAGGCTCGATATTTTATTCAATAATGCGGGCATATTTGCGCCAGCCGCGTCTTTGGAAGATGTAACTTTGGATAATTGGAACGCTTCGTTAAGCGTCAATTTGACTGGCGCATTTCTTTGCACCAAGGAAGCCTTCAAAATAATGAGGCAACAGGACCCACAAGGGGGGAGAATTATCAACAATGGGTCGATATCTGCTCATGCTCCAAGACCAGGCTCAGCACCTTATACCGCCAGCAAGCATGCGATGTCAGGGCTAACGAAAGCGACTTCACTCGATGGACGGAGATATAATATTGCTTGTGGGCAGATCGACATCGGCAATGCTGTAACCGATATGACCAGAAAGATGGAGCAGGGTATCCTTCAGCCAAACGGGAGAATAGAAATTGAGCCCACAATGGACGTCGAAAATGTTGTGAGGGCTGTCATGTACATGGCGAGCCTTCCGCTTGACGCAAATGTGCAGTTCATGACCGTCTTAGCAACGAAGATGCCATTCATAGGGCGCGGCTAACGAAGGATGTTTGACTCGGCAATTGAGCGATCGCTGTTCGATTGAATGTACCTTTCGCCAGATTTCACAGCGGATTGCTTAAATTTTGTGCGGAGGCAATAGCCCTGCCTGTACACGCTTGCTAGAGTGTATCTTGAGCGTGTGAGCATTTCTAACTTCAAGCGCAATTGAAATATGGTTACCCGAATATTGCTGCCTTCAGTTGATTTTCCACTAGATTTAAAGAGAAGGACTAACTCTTTTGTCGGTATTACTGTTCCCATTTGATTAAGGAATAGCTCTGCAAGTGCGAACTCCGAGGGGGTCAAATGGATAGTCTTACCATTGTAAGCCATCAATCGCATGTCGGGAACGAGACTTAAAGATCCGAATTGCCATTTGGTTTTCAGGATGTTTTTTCTTCTCAATGCAGCAAGCATTCTGCGGATCAAGTCGCTCACTGAAAACGGCTGACATAGCCAGTCTGCTACGAAATCTGGGAACTCAGTAGCTTCCGATAGATCCTGTTGTGAATGGAAAACTAAAAGAATTGGCGAAAGGACGATGGGTAGAAAAGGTGGATCTTTTATAAATGTCATTTCCTTTTTTTCTAGCAATTGAATTCTTTCGACATAACTTGGATCTAGAGCGTCGATCAGCAATACTGAAGGTGTGTCAGGATAGCTCAACAAATTTTCCGGACGTACTAGATTGAGCTGGACAAGTTCCCATTCGAATTGCTCGCCTTGCGAAATGATGTGAGGAAAAGTTTTGGCTGATTCCGCAAAGGCTCGGCTGAGTGAAGCGAAAAGCTCGGCGCCGACTACTTTAAGCGTAATTTTCATTCTAGATCCTTAAGCATTGTTGCGGTGGGGCCCCTCGGGTCACTCTTCGATTTCCACATTTCTGATGCGTCGTGTTAATTTTCTTTTTTAATGCTCTCAGGAAAACGACTAGTTTCTACTTTTCCTGATGAATGGATCTGTATGACGCACGTTTGTGCGCATAGTGACTGTATATAGCCAAAAAATGTTTTACCTCTTGGTTTCTAAACGTATATACTTATAGTAGTAACCACTCTTATGGTTCTGTTAACCTTTGGTCACGCTTGGACAGGACGCTATGCGCATTGTCTTGCTAGGAAGGGATTGCGAAGAGGATGCCGACATCGTCGGCGGTCTAAATGCGGCGGGTTTCGCTGCGGTGTGTGCTACAAATAGCACATGCTTGTATCTTGAACTGCTCAGGGCTCCCACTGACTCCGTTATTCTAGATCTTGAAAATGACCCCGAAGAAGCCCAAAGAGTGTTAAGACATCTCCGTAGTTATGAGAGCACGCAAGACATCGGAATAGTTGCGCTAGGTCTACCGAAGGATGCTTCATACCGAATTGAAGCGCTCTCCAGTGGCGCAGACATTTTTCTCCCAAGGCCGATACACATCCTGGAACTAGCCGTTTATCTGAGAAATATTGAACGTAGACGGCAACAAGTTGTCACAAGCGCAGATCGAGTATGCTGGCGACTTTTGCAGTCGGAATGGCGCTTGGTTGCACCGTCAGGCGCGCAGATAACTTTAAGTCATCTCGAACATTCCTTTATCCAAATCGTTGCAAAGAATGCGGGAAAGCCAGTCAGAAGAAGAGACATTGTCACTAGTGCTTTCGGAAAGGACCCATTGTCTTACGACAATCGAAGGCTTGAAGCAGTTGTTAGCCGCTTGCGAAGGAAAGTGCATCGCGCATATCCACTTTCCCAGCCTATACGCGTCGTACATTCAATAGGCTATGTGTTTACCGAGGCGATAATCTGCGCATAGTAACTAATTGGCTTCGCTTCACCGGCGGTTACGCAAAAATGGAATGACCTTTTTCCAATTCCGCTACCACACTGGTTACCATTGCTCGACCTCAACCGGCGCTTTGTCAGTGAGGGTAGGGGTCTGATCCGGCGGCTCTTACGCGATATCCCGGCCTCTTCCAACGCCTTCTTCAGCGTTGGTTGGCTTATCCTGTGGCCGGTATGGATCTCCCATTGCTTTCAACGCTCATCCATCGGCGTTGTTGGATTGGCGCGAATGAACTTCCGAAGCGTTTCGAAATTGCCTTCGCCAAGATTCTTGGGTCTGCCACGTTTCCTCCTCGCCTCTTAAAAACAGTTCTGAAAGCGCATGAGTAACAGTGTCGAAAGTTCTGTTTTGGCTACACCCTCTAGCGCGGTTGTCGAATTAATGTAGGGTATAACCGCAGAGCTGGAACCAGCTTTTGGCATCGGACTCGGTAATGTGGTCAATAGCTTGTTTGAGCGCCTCGTCGAGGGCGGTGCGCGTGCGGG
>NZ_JAEPBG010000054.1 GCF_016632335.1 Noviherbaspirillum pedocola | reverse complement strand
GCCGACAGTCGCTCGACCGCCACCAGTCGGGGACGCTCGATCAATCGGGATATTCTTGCCGGGCGTGGAGTACAGTCACGACCTCGACGCCATCGGCTATTACCCGGTAGACCACAATGTAGTTGGGGTGTGCAACGATTTCGCGCGTGCCTGGGACTCTACCTGGACGATACAGGTAAGGATGTTCCGCAGCTGGAAGCACCGAATCCTCAATCAGCTTGCGCAACCGGCGAGCTGCTGGCGGGCTCTCATTGGCGATGAAGCGGATGATCGAGGCAAGATTGGCGCGTGCCGAGGCACGCCAGAATACCGTCAGCACTTATGCCTGTTGCCGGCGCTGTTCAGCCTCTGCGATGATCGCGTCCATCTCGGCCATGACTTCATCGTGGGGGATGCTAGGACGCGGATCGGCAAGTGAGGCCTGCACCTGGGCGCGGAACCAGCGGTCGTAGCTGGCCGCTTGTTCTTCGGTCTCAAACTCCGAAACGATGGGGGATAGAGTGGCATTCATAAAACCAAGACTACCAGATTAGAATGCCTTGGTGAGTGGGGTCACTTCGTTTCCAGCTACACGCAGCTAGGTCGCCGCTAAAGCGGCGCACGACAACCTGTAGCTCAATGCCGAAGGCCAACGGCATTGGGAGGGCGGCGGAAGGTAAAGGCGGGGCAACGGGTGCAAGTCCCAGCGGAGTCCCCATTCGCTCCCCGATGCGGGCAGGGTTCTACTTCCATTTTTTGGCCGCCTCGGCAACCCAAACATTCCACGACCTATCCAATGCTTTGCGCTTGTTATCGTCCGTGGCCAACTCCCGCATGCTTCGTATCAACGCATCTACAGCTGCAGTGCCTGGGTACTCCGGCGCATCCGTTGGCGTGTGAGCTGACGCCTTCTCTTCTGGCTTCGAGCTTTGGTCTAAGGCGTTTTCTAATTTGTTCATACTTATGCAGCCTTCATTAGGTCGGATGGCTCAGACTTCTCCGATAAGCCAAACAGGGCGCGCTCGGTGGGACGAGTTAGGAATTTATCCAACTTCTCCAGCATTCGTTGGTTGATCGACGCATCCTTCTCCATCGACTCCAAAACCAGCGCGCCGACCAAGTACTTTTTTCTCTCGCGCTCTGCGCGTGCGGTCTTGCTTTCCTTGGCCTTTGTTGCGGCTTCGATTCTCTGTGCGCGGGCCTTGGCCTGCTTAAGCATTTCCTCGATTTCTTTGACGCGCTTCTGCGCCTTGTCTGCTGCGGTGCCCATGGCTTTCTCCATGAATTTGGGTTTCACGGTTGTATTGTAGATGGGCAACTATTTTCTGCAAAGCAATGTAAAATCGCTACGGTATGCATCCGCAGCCGAAAGGCGAAGGGCGCACTTAGAGTATTCCCTGCGGGAATACGTGCGGTCCCTCCGGGACGAAGGGCAAAACCGTGGCGATCTACCATCTCAGCATGAAAGCGATTAGTCGGTCTGCTGGCCGGTCTGCGACTGGAGCAGCTGCCTATCGTGCTGGGTGTTCGATCACGGATGAGCGCACTGGCCAGGTCCACAACTACCGCCGCAAGGGCGGAGTCGAATCCGCGGACGTTGTGCTGCCGGATGGTGTGCCGGCCATGTCGCGGGAAGATTTGTGGAATGGAGTCGAGCTCCACCACAGGCGCGGCGATGCTCTCGTTGCCCGCGAATTTGAGGTGGCTTTGCCTGCCGAACTATCCGAAGTTGAGCGGAAGCGGTTGGCCGTGGATTTCGTAAGAGAAGTAGCGAATCACTATGGGGTGGCGGCTGATGTCTGCATCCATAAACCGGGACGAGGCGGCGACGAGAGAAACCACCATGCGCACATCCTCATCTCGGCTTGTGGTGTCACCAAAGAAGGATTTGGGAAGAAGGTCGTCGAGCTTGATCCGATTCACTGCCAGCGACACAAGATCGCGAATCCCTCTGAGCTTTGGCGGGCGCGTTGGGCAGAGCTGACCAATGAGCGACTGCGGCAAAACCAAATCGATGCAAAGGTCGACCATCGCAGTCTCAAGGAACAGGGAGTCGAACAGGAGCCAACGAAGCACCTCGGGCCATCGGCCACGGGCTTTGAACGGAGGACTGGTGAAGCTTCGCACAAACGTAGAACGCATGAAGGCCAAGCGAAGAAGCAGCGAGCTGAGAAAAATTTCTATGAGCGGGTCGAGCAATCGCTGCAAAGGGCGGAAGAGAACGCGACGCGCTTGGCCGGCGAACTGGCGATCGCCAAGGCCAGACATGCCGCATGGGCGGAGCGCAATACGCGCCGCCATGCAGGTACGCCGAACCGAATCATTCGGATGGATGAGACCAAAACCCAGGATGGCCGCGTGCTGCATCGTTGGGCCGGGGCAGGTCCAAGCGCCGGCAAAGTGGCCGTTATCGAGAAGGGAAACAGACTCTCAGCGGCGGGCAAGTACAGCGAGCCAAAGGCTGCAGCTATGGCCGAGGTTGCCAAGCATCGTGGCTGGAAGGCCGCGACCATCACAGGCAATGACGAATTCAAGGCAATGGCTCTGCGGGAGTTCCTGCGCCGTGGGATCGAGGTAAGCAATCCAGAGCTGCAGCAGCAGGTCCAAGCCTGGCGTCTCGACCAGGCGAAAGTTGCAGAAGCCAGAAAGCAGGCAGAGAAAGCCAAAGAGCGGTCTGCTGAGGCTCACAAGGCTCAGGAGGCGCAAGCGACGATGGGGGCGGAGGAAGGTGCCAAAACCAAGGAAAAGGCGCCTAGCGCCCCGCCAATCGATCATCGAGAGGCTTTGAAGGCAGAGGTGATGCGGATGACCGGCAACAGCGCGACATTTGAGGATCGTGCTGACATCTCTTCCTTCGGAACGGTCTTTGCGATGAATGAGCGGTACGCTGCTCAGGACATCGGGCGTAGGACGGTGCGGATCATTGATCGCACGAAGATCCCGGTTACTCTCGGCACCTGGTGGGTGCAGAAGGATGGATCGATAAAGCCCGAGCGCCTAAAGGATGGCGGTCGGGGACTGATATCGATCTACGGTAAGGGTGTCACGGAGCAGATGGAGCGGGTGGCACCGCATCTCGCTCCAGGTCTAGGAAAAGGGCAGGGGATTGGACGATAAACATTTCCGATCCATGACTAGGAGAATCGGTCTGGCACGGATTTCTGATTTCGAGCTGCTGCAGCCCAAAGCTCAGCCCATCTAAGAGCATTGAGCCTTTCCCTCAACCCCGTTGCTGCGAGGGCACTATCTATGGCTTTGCTCACGCGGGAAAGGGCATAGGTTTGTTTCTGCTGAGGGGTTCGGATGCGCATTCCTACGTTGTAGGGATGCTTTTCAAATTTGAAACCGGCTTGGAGAGTGAAATTTGTTTGTTTTGGTAACTGCGAAGATCCACACGTAGTCTCATGTAGACGCCTCAAGGCACCTTCTCTTTTGGCACTTCGTACCACCCACCGCAAGCAGTGCACATCCAGCGTTTTTTCCCACCCATCCTGAAAAGTATGTGGGGCCAGAGACGGTCCTTGGGGCAGGATAGGTAACGCATGTCATCGCCCAGCTGCAGAGGAATGCCGATCTTTTCAAGTAACTTACGTTCACTCTCAGACATCGAGATTACCCTTTACTGAAGGCTCAAGGAATTCGCGGCATGCCGCTACAGCGCTTGCGAATTCCGGGCCGCGGCGTTCCAAGATTTCAATCCATTCTCTGACCATAGGGCGGCTCGGGATCATCGATGTTGGGCACTCCCAGAGGAAGAACGTCAGAAGCATATCGATCTGCTCGGGGCTATCAGTCTCAAAAGGAGATTTTTCCATGCCCACCTCGCGCCCTTTTATTTTTTCCCGTCCGTCTATCCCCACGCGCGATGTTCATCCATGCCCTTGCCCAGTGACTGGCAATGATCCTTTCATCCAGCGCTTGAGCATGGGCTAATCTATTCACGGCCAAGATGGCACGATTAGTCGCATAGGTTTGACGTCGATAAGCATCGACAAGTTTTATTTTTCTACGCTCTTCCATGAGAGCTCTCCCTGTTTGAACCTAGATCCCTTTTGCTGGTGATTGGGACACCCCTGAAGGGCATACCTAATCCCATGTCGAACGGCCACCACCGCCACAATTCGAGCACTTCCAATCCATGTATGTTTGACCTTGCTGAAGAACCTTGCGAACTGGCCTCAAGCAGGACTGATCTCCATTGCACTTTGGTTCTGACTCCAAGGGTAGGGACTGCTGGCCTGCGTCCTCCAGCAGCCGCCGATAGGCTTGGTCGTATGACTCACCAGGTCGCGCATGCCGCTCCACGTAATCCCGATCCACCGTGGGCCGCTTCGATATTTTTTTTGGCGTCGATGGTTTGGTTTTCTCTTCCGCCTTGGCTTTGATATCGAAAATCAGGTGCGTAACTGCGACGCCAGTTTTGCGCTGGGTATAAGCCACCTCAATGTCGGAAAATTCATTGATCTGCCGGATGGACGAGTCAAGGACATACTTTTTAAAGTCCTTGATTGCTTTGTATTCGCCTGTTATCCCGAGCATCTGCTTAAGCTCAACCAGCTTTAGCTCCCGCCTTCCAGCAGCAAGATATTGAGCTAGCAGCTCATAAAGTCGGATCGCATGAGCGCTAGTCATGCGCCCAATTTTCTCAATACGATATTTTGTGTAGTTCTCGTTTTTGCTTAGACGGGCAATGTAGGGAACGATCTCGGGGGCAAAGCGAATTTGGATCATGCCAGCCCCATCGATGTAGCTGGAGCTAGAAAGCCAACGAATCTCGTTGACGCGTGGTAGGCCCGTTTCAGGATGCGTGTCATGGATCGTCACGTACCGACCAAACAAGCGTTTCCGCGCCTCTTTCAACTGACCATAAACATCCTTCTCTTGGACGTCAGGAAACATGGCAAGGAAATCCTTAGCGCTAATCGTGATCGACCCCGAGCTGAGCAAGGTATCCGCCTCCCTTCCTTCCCCGATAGCCGCCAGGATCAACCGTTGTTCCATCAGATCGAGCCGGTAACTTGCTTCTATCAAACTATTGGCCTTGACCACCATAAGCCGATCTTTTTGATTTTCTTGCAACTTCATTTCTGTCTCCAAGATTGCACAGGAGGAATTTTAACTTAAAAGGGAGCTTGAAAACAAACACCTTAAATGCCGCATTTTTCTCCCCGAATGACCGCATTTTTCTCCCCGAATGACCGCATTTTTCTCCCCGAATGACCGCATTTTTCTCCCTAAAGGTCGCGGGAAGTGCCCGTCTGACGGGGCTCTCCGCTTCCGAAAAGGTTTTAAAAGGTTTTGAAAAGCTATAAAAGCACCGGCGGCATTTATCCACTTGTGGATAAATGATTCCAGACTGCGCCTTCGGCGCACAAGGAGGACTCCAGTCCGCAGGGGGCTGCGCCCCCTCTCCTCGCTTCGCTCGCGGACTCGCACCCCCGGAGGCAGGGCTGCGCCCTCCTCCCGCCTTCGGCGGCTCCCTCCAACCCCTGGCGCCTTCGGCGCGGCTTGCAAAAAGGCGGGCTAAGATATTTGCTTAGTTGACCGTAGGAATTTTTCCTGGGCGACTAAGATGCTTTGTGTAGCTGATCCTTGATACACGTTGTAGTTGATCAACTACATAGGCGTAATGGATTCATGGCGTCTCGCTTACTTGCCCTTTGCGGATGGTGCAACTATCGGCTGGAAGAAAAAAGCCGCAGGCATATAGCCTGCGGCAAAGAGGGGAACTGCAATAGAACTCTAGCATGGCACTAATTGTTGCCGAAATTGCATTAGTGAACGCTATGAAGCAGAGGGCGGTGGCCGTAGCTAACTCGGCCCTTGGCTTGGGGGCGTGTCATGGCGGTCGTCCCAGCCATTTGTAGCGCCTGGAGCTAGCGCACCGCATACGCATTATCGGTTCCAGCATGGGGTGACCTAACACCTCTTTCACACCTGTTCCGTTACGCAACAATGGCTTTAAACCTCTTCTGAGCCGTCTTCTGAAGGTGGGACAAGGATTTCTACGTACTCAGCATTTTGAGCTAGCCAGAGCTCTCCTAGCGCGGCTTGACGGGCCCGTTCAAGCTCGGCCTCACATCTGTGAAGGTGTGTTCGCATTTTTTGTACGGTGGTCTTGAGGCGAGCAACCTCCTTCTTGTGACGATGAGCCATGGTTTTCGACTTCCTTAGCGTCGCCGTACCTGTGATAAATCGATGATGTCGGACTGTAGGGGCTGGTCGCCCCGTACGTCGCGCACGACACGAGCAACCACGCGCTTTCCCTCAGCCTTGAGCCGTTCTCGGTATGCCCGCTGCTTCTCAGCGGCGCTGGCGTACTGCTGAGGACGTCCACGCCCTCGCTTTTCGGGGGCTATGCCGGGGAGTTCTGGGGTAGTCATATTCTGATCGTTTTTCATTTTCGTAACGAAGTTATTTTAATATTTATTATTATAATAACTCCGTTACGAAAATAAAAGGGGTTATGGGAAAAACCAGCATTTTTCGAAAATCTCCCACAACTTGCGAATATGCTTGGACGGCTGCCGGCAAACTAAGTCACGCCGACAGTCGCTCGACCGCCACCAGTCGGGGACGCTCGATCAATCGGGATATTCTTGCCGGGCGTGGAGTACAGTCACGACCTCGACGCCATCGGCTATTACCCGGTAGACCACAATGTAGTTGGG
>NZ_JAEPBG010000053.1 GCF_016632335.1 Noviherbaspirillum pedocola | reverse complement strand
TTCTGCATGGTGGGGGTTTCCTCTGTTGGTGGCTTTGACTTCGACAATCAAATTCTCCAACAAAAACCTTCACCGCCTTCCGCCCGCCTTCAGACTTCA
Organism: Noviherbaspirillum pedocola; assembly: GCF_016632335.1. Taxonomy (GTDB): domain Bacteria; phylum Pseudomonadota; class Gammaproteobacteria; order Burkholderiales; family Burkholderiaceae_D; genus Noviherbaspirillum_A; species Noviherbaspirillum_A pedocola. Next base: position 6,971 of record NZ_JAEPBG010000053.1, on the reverse strand, counting down.
CCTCGTACACCACTTCCGACTATAGCTCGTGATGAAATACAGTCCACCTTTTGCCATCGTCCAGTCGGTAAGGATGGCTTCCATTAATCCGTCCCGTATATATTCCCCTGCAATAAACTCGGGCAGCTCCGCAACCGCTAGTCCGGCAAGGATGGTCGGGATCATGGCATCGGAATTCGTGACACGCAGGCGTCCTTCCGGCACGATGGACTCTTCCGTGCCATTTCCATCGGTGAGCCGCCATACATCATTGCTCGCCCGATAGGCATAACCGAGACAATCCCTGGGGTTCAAATCTTTCGGTCGCCCGGGCCTTCCATGCTTTTCCAGATAGCTGGGCGCCGCAACAACGACCCTGGAGACGGGACACAGTCTTCTTGCAACCAGCGAAGAATCCGGCAGCACTGCGATTCGCAGTGCTGCGTCGTATCCCTCTCCCACCAGATCGACCGCGGCATCAGACAAGTGCAAATCGATCGACACGTCCGGATAGGCGGTTAAGAACTCCGGCAGGAGCGGCGCTACCCACTTCACACCAAACGACATCGGTACGGCAAGCCTCACGAGCCCGCGCGGCTGTACTGACATTTCCCGGGCCACGCCCTCTACTTCTTCAGCATCGCGATAGATGCGGGTAGCGCTTTCCGCAATCGTGCGCCCGAATGCCGTCAAGGCCAACTGGCGTGAGCTCCGGTTGAGAAGGCGCGCCCCCAGGCGCTCCTCCAGACGACTCACTGCTCGGGAAACGGTGGCGACAGACACATCCATTGCCCTTGCAGCGGCGGCAAACGAGCGCTCCTCCACCACTTTGGCAAACATGGCCAGTCCTTCGAAGTCAGGAATTTTTTGCATCTGCAAATTTGCAACGATGGTTTTCGATTATTTCTATTTTAAAGTGATACTGACCTCGATAAGCTTCTCCCTGCCAGTAGACAACCAAGCTTTCAACCGACTTAGCAAGGAGCACCATCATGTCGCAGAAACTCAATGGAAAAATCGCACTCGTTACCGGGGGAACATCGGGAATTGGCTTGGCAACGGCCAAGCGTTTCGCTAGCGAGGGAGCGCATGTCTTTATCACTGGACGCCGGGAGAAGGAACTGGCCGCTGCCGTTGCCCTGGTCGGCAATGCTACCGGCATCCAGGTCGATTCCTCCAGGCTTGCGGACCTTGATGACCTCTTTGCCACCATCAAGCGTAGTAAAGGAAGACTGGACATCGTGTTTGCCAATGCCGGTGGTGGTTCCATGCTGCCATTGGGCCAGATCACCGAAGAACAGTTTGACGATACTTTCGGCCGCAATGTGAAAGGCGTTCTCTTCACCGTGCAGAAAGCACTGCCACTTCTATCCGATGGCGCTTCCGTCATCTTGACCGGATCGTCTGCAGCACACACGGGCACGGCGGCATTCAGTGTCTACGCTGCCTCCAAAGCCGCGGTGCGCGCCTTTACGCGCAACTGGATCCTGGATGTCAAAGACCGCAATATCCGCTTTAACACCATCAGTCCCGGCCCGGTAAAAACTCCTGGTCTGGTTGAGCTGGCCGGTCCGGATGCAGCACAACAGCAAGGCTTGCTGGATGCACTGGCTGCTCAAGTCCCGATGGGACGGGTCGCTGATGCCGATGAGATCGCAAAAGCTGCGGTATTTCTTGCTTCCGACGATGCCAGCTACGTCAACGGCATCGACTTCGCGGTCGACGGCGGCATCGCTCAAGTCTGATACTGGATCCGCATAAGCTACCTGAGCGCTCACACGCTGGAAGAGGTCCGCTTTGCATTGAATGACGGCCCGACGGCATACGCATGCTGTTGGCGTTCGATACAAATCACGCGCGCCAAAATCAAGAGCGTTAACGGGGGGCGTTTGCCGATGCTGATGCCTGCCTGCTGTTGTCGGCATCAAGCCGAACGCAATGGTCATCCGGCTGTTGTTCAAATGCGCGCCGCTGGTGGCCAGACGCGGCGTCAAGACACCGGGCAGGATGCCGGAAAAGTTTCAGCGCATGTTCGATAACTCAAGCACGGCAGATGCCACGGCATCGTCACTGCCATAGCATCTCGCCGTGTCATGACTTCAGCTATCAGCCGCAAAATTCGGCTTCTGGTTGATGGGAACAATCAAGGTTTCTGCATTGCTCTCCGTGAGGAAGCGCTTGCGCATCGGGCTGAGCACCAGCTTGGATGCGACGGCTGCGATCAATGCAAAGACACACGCGCAGACGAACACGGCATGCCAGCTACCGGTTGCCGTTTTCAGAATGCTGGCAAGTGGAACCAGCAGGGAAGCGGTGCCCTTCGCGGTATAGAGCGTGCCATTGTTGGCTGTGGCGCTTTTCGAGCCGAAGGTGTCGCCGCAAATTGCCGGGAAGATCGAAAAGATCTCGCCATAGCAAAGAAAAACCAGCGCGGCGCAGAAGATGAATGCGTAAGGATTAGTGCCTACGCTCATCAAGCCGATCATTGCCAAGCCTTGTCCGGCGAACATCATGAACATGGTGTTCTCGCGCCCGATTTTGTCCGATATCCAGCCGGTCAATGGGCGTGTGAATCCATTGCAAAGGCTATCGATTGATAGCGTCACCGTCAGCAGCGGCAGAACAGCCCCGAAATAATGCATGGGCAGCTTGGCCAAGCCGTAATCCTTGGCAATAGGCGCAATCTGCGCGGTTGCCATCAGACCGCCGGCCGCGACAAGTACGAACAGCATGTACATGACCCAAAACACCGGCGTTCTCAACATCTGACTCGGCGTGTAGCTACGCTTGCTCTGTATGTTGACCTTGCTGGTACTGACAAAAGCGCGGGTTACCGGACGAATCAGGAAGAGAGACATGATGACAACGACGATGCCCTGGATTAAGCCGAAAGTCAGGAAGGCATGTTGATAACCAGCGGTTTTAACCATGTTGGCAATCGGAATGACCGTCAATGCCGCGCCTGCGCCGAAACCGGCTGCGGTCAATCCTGCTGCCAGTCCACGACGGTCTGGAAACCATTTCAGCGCATTTCCTACGCACGTGCCGTACACGCACCCCGCCCCAATGCCAGCGATGACGCCAGCAGCGTAAAGCACCGGCAAAGACGTAGCCATCGAATCGATCACCCAGGCAAGGCCGGCCAGGATGCCGCCGACCAGCACTACCGGTCGCGGGCCAAATTTGTCGACCAGCCAACCTTCAAGTGGCACGAGCCAGGTTTCCGTGAGCACGAAGGCAGCAAAGGAAACCTGGATCGCGGCCTTGGTCCAGTGCATGGTGTCCGCCATGGGATTGACAAAAAGGGTCCAGCCGTACTGCAGGTTGGCGACCATCGCCATGCAGACGATACCGATCACCAGTTGCGCCCAGCGGCCGTGTATTCCGCCAGGGGCGGGTTGCATTTGAGATAGTTCTTGTGGTGTCTGTAATACTTGGCTCATACCATGTCTCCTGATAGAAAAGGCCAAACGTATGACTACCTGTGCTTTATGGTGCAAATAAGCAAAACGCATCTCCACTGAGCAACAGATCAACATCACTTACAGGTGCTTGCTTTCAATGTGCCGGATGGTCCGGTCTTGTTTTATGGATTCCTGAGCGCGCAGGCTTTAATGCGGTGCTTGCTTAAGATCAGCATTACTTTTCATGGGCCGTCTCTACTACAGTCGGGTCTGGGTGCCGCGATGATGTCCAATCCGCGCGCTTGAAGCTGAGGAGACATATACTCGTCCGTTTGGGCGGTGGTTTCAGCATGGCAGTAAGGCCTTGCAAAGATGAGGTTACGAACGCATTAATTACAAAGAGATAAGAAAAAGCGACCTTGTCGCGAAATACAGTACAAACGGTTAATGTGTTTGCGCAAACGTATTCCGCCGAAACTTGGCTGTAATTGACCGCGGTCAATTTTTTGATTGCACGATGTGGCGACCCATGGCTATGGCCCATGCGTTAAGTGTTGGATCGCTATGGATCGTGTTGGGTATCAAGCGCGCCGGTGCTGGCTAATCATGAGGTAGAGGAGGTTGCGCCAACCCTCAACCCGTACATGAACAAATCGAGTGATGGAAATCGAAAATCTTTGAGTTCACGCAAATGTCTATGTCGGGAACCAATTTGACTAGTTTTCGAATCAGGTCGCGTAAACGGAGGTGACGTCGCTCCGTCGAAGCTTATGTAGTCAATGCAAGCATGCCAAGCACCCAGCCATTGCATCGACAAGCGGGCAAGAGCCAATCAACTTCTGCCAACGGTCAGAACAGCGGGGTCCGGCATTAACAGCCGTGAACCCTCCTTTCCCTCGACGACGTCGAAAGTCGTTGTACCAACAACTGCATGACCGTGAAGCAAGCGACACGCAGTAGAATGCGTATCCTTTTGAGACTTTGGTTTTATTTCCTGGTACCGACATCTAGTGAACCTGCCCTTTCTCGGGAATAGCGTCATGGCGCGGAAGATCGCTGCCTACGACTGGTCTTCTCATCCCCTCGGACCCATCGATCGTTGGCCGATGACGCTACGCACCGCGCTTGGCATGGCGCTGGACAGCGGCTTCCCGATGTTCCTGGTCTGGACCAATCAGTTTTATGCGTTCTACAACGACGCGTATATACCCATCCTCGGTTCTAAGGAACCGCATGCTCTCGGTCGGCGCTTCGAAGACCTCTGGTCCGAGGCGTGGCCTGTGGTGGGGCCGATCGCAGAAAAGGCCTATGCCGGGGAAACCTCTTACTTCGACGATCTTCCTATCGTTGTCGACCGACACGGATATCCGGAGCAGACGTATTTTTCCTTCTCCTACAGTCCAGTGCGCGATGACCAAGGTGGTGTCGCCGGCGTGCTGTGCACCGTGTTCGAGACGACCACGAAAGTGTCATCGCTGACGCTGTTGAAGCAGAGCGAAGACCGATTGCAGCTTTCGCTGGAAGCTTCAGACAGTATCGGCATCTGGTCAGTAGACATGCAGACACTGGCCACGACCGTGGACGCACGTTTTGCGCGCCTGTTTCATGTCGATCCGAGCGCTGCGGAGCGCGGTGAGTTGCTTTTGTCGACGTTCACGGACCGCATACACCCGGAAGATCAACCGAGAGTACTGCGTGCCATTGCTAATACGATGGAAATGGAACAACCGTATGAAGAAGAATATCGGTTGACCGATAGCGACAACACGACAGTGTGGGTCGCCGTGAAAGGACGTGTTTTCACGAATGAAGATACTGGCGAGAAGCGCTTTGCGGGTGTTGCGGTCGATATCACGCCGCGCAAGCACATCGAAGAAAATTTGCGACGTCTTGCGGATGATTTAACGCAGACCAATCGCCGGCAACAGGAATTCCTCGCGATCCTTGCGCATGAGCTGCGCAATCCGCTTGCACCTATCCGTACCGGACTGGATCTGATCGCCGCCAGCGGAGAGCCTACCGCCATGACAGCACGGATATGCACAATGATGAGCCGGCAAGTCAACCACCTGGTGCATCTCGTCGATGACCTGCTGGACCTGTCACGCGTCACCACGGGAAAGATCGCCCTCAAGATGGGTTACGTCACGATCCGGGATGTCGTGTCGCAGGCCATCGAAATGGTCGACCCTGCGCTGAAGGCCAAGCGACATCGGTTTTCAGCCCATGTCCCGGACGAAGCGATCTGGATTCACGCCGATATCAATCGGATTGTGCAGGTCGTGGTCAACGTATTGAGCAACGCGGCGAAGTACACCTTGCCGGGTGGCGAAATCGACTTGATGGTAACTGCGACAGCCGAATGGGCGAGCATTGTCGTAACCGATAATGGCATCGGAATTTCTTCTGACTCACTGCCTCGCGTGTTCAACATGTTCAACCAGGTGAACCGCGATGGTCAGTATGCCCAGGGAGGACTCGGCATTGGCCTTGCCCTGGTCAAGCGGCTGACAGAGATGCACGGGGGGACGATCTCGGCCGAAAGCGCAGGCTTGAACCACGGAAGTACGTTCACCATACGACTGCATATTGCACAGCCTGCCGCTGGTTCTGCCGCTTCGTCTATCAACATTGCCGCACACGAGCCGGCTTCGATACGTTCCTTGCGTATCTTGCTGGCCGACGATAACGAGGACGCTCTCAGCATGTTGGCCCATATCGTTGAAATGGATGGTCATCAGGTACGCACGGCCCCCGACGGCGAACAGGCACTTCTCATCGCGCGGGAGTGGGCTCCGGACCTCGCTTTGCTGGACCTCGGGATGCCTAATCTGAATGGCTTCCAGACAGCACAGGCGATGCGTTCCAGCCCTACGCTGAAAGGGGTTCGTCTTGCCGCATTAACAGGTTGGGGAGCAGCCGAGGACCGCTTGCGAACTGCGCAGGCAGGATTCAACAGACACTTCACCAAGCCGGTCGACATCCATGAACTGCGCTCCTATCTGGCAGCTATAGCTGCGTACTCCGACTGATATGGAGATGTGAGGGCCGGCCCTTTATTTTCTTGAAGAACTTCATCGCATCCATCCTTAATGCGGCCCAAAGAGTTGTGAACTGCCTATACGAATCCGCGGTCAATCGCGGCAACCGGATTGGTGGATTTTCAGCTTGTACGGTTTTCAACTGGGACGTTTTGTCTCAATGATTGGAAATCGCTTTCAAGTAGTATGCCTGTGGGGTTAGTCCTACCGGCTGAACCGAATCGCGCGATGGCTCCTGACCGTATTGGTCTGGTAAAGCGCGTTTGCACCTGCGCCATACACATAGCCCGACCTGGTTCTGACCTTGTTCGTCGTGGCTTGCCCTTTGCCGCAAAGTGACAACCGATGTTGATGAGCACACTACCTGGGCGATGGGCTTCGATGGCTTGGACAAGACCTGAAGCTTCTGAAGCAGCGTTTTGAACCGCCCCGGAAAACGAGGAGGCCCCAACATTTGAGAGAATGGGGCTATGAAGAAGAGAGCAATCAAATATTCACCCGAGGTCATCGAGCGTGCGGTGCGGATGGTCTTGGAGAGCGAAGAGCA
>NZ_JAEPBG010000052.1 GCF_016632335.1 Noviherbaspirillum pedocola | reverse complement strand
CGGCCGACAACAGGCTGGCAGTAATCGGCCCGACACCAGGCACAGCCATCAGTCGCTGCCCGAGGTCGTCGTCCTGCAACTGCAGTCGCAATTCCTTTTCTACTTCGGCGATCTGCTCGTCTAAGCATGGCGATATAAAGATTTTGACCTAGACTGGTTCATGGCCACGACAAGAGGAGCGCGCCATGAGCGACTTCAGGTTGACCAGGGCGCAAGAGCGCCAACTGGTACAAACAATGCGGTGCACGCATGATGTAAGGCAGTATCGGCGCAGCCTTGCTGTGCTGGAATGCGGGCGAGGCAAGCCCGTGAACGAAGTCGCTGCGGTGCTGCACGTGACGCGTCAGAGCATCCACAATTGGGTTACCCGGTATCGCCGTGCGGGGCAATGCACGGCTTTGGTCGATCACGTCCATCGTGGACGGCCACGCCGCGCGGACCGCACGGTGGAGGCCTTCCTGCAAGAATTGCTGCAGATAACGCTGGCACAGTGCGGGTACCACGCCACGCATTGGACGGTGCCCTTGCTCCAGGACCAGTTGCGGCAGCATCTGAACCAGACATTTTGCGATGCGACGGTCAGGCGGGTGCTGCATCGTCTGAGCTATGTCTGGAAGCGACCACGCTACGTGTTGGCGGCCGATGCCGAGCGCGAAAAAAAAGTCTCATATCCGGCGCGTGCTTGGCAACTTACCGCCGCGCAGCGTCGTGCTGGTGGAGGATGAAACGGATCTGCTGCTCTTCCCACCGCTGCGCGCCATGTGGTCGCCCCGTGGGGTGCCGGCGCGGGTCGTGCTCACTGGCTGGAATGCGCGACGCACCGTCTTTGGCTGCATGAATCTGGCCACCGGCCACCGCGTGTTCCAACTCCGGTATCGACAGCGGGCCCATGATTTCCAGGCCTTTCTGCACGAGTTGCGCCGGCAATACCGGGGTTGGCAGGTGACCTTGCTCTTGGATAGCGATAGCAGCCATACGGCCCTAGCTTCCCAAGCCGTCGCCGCAGAGCTCGGTATCCAGCTGTTATGGCTGCCGAAGCGGGCGCCCGAACTCAATCCGATGGATACGCTCTGGGGACAAGGCAAGGACGCGATCTGCGCCAACAAACAATACGCATCGATCGATGAACAGGCCGCGCAGTTCATTGACCATCTTGCTGGATTAACGGACGCTGAAGCCCTCAAGACTTCCGGCATCCGGTCCAAGCATTTCTGGCTCAGACAGGCAATGGTAAAGAGATTCTGTCGACCTGCTTAGGTACTTGTAATGAGCGTGTAGGCGATTGAGAACAGAAATCAGCCGTACTGGCAGGGGGTGTTCTGCCAGTACGGAAGGAAGGCGTTTGATGGCCGCTGGACCGACGGGGAGACTGATGCCGAATTCCAGCAGAAAGCCATGAATCTGATTCGAAGCCTTGACCCGGTCCCGTACAAGCGACTCTCTCACGCGATGCAGCGCGCTGAGGATCTGCTGCGCTTCGGTTTTTGGTGTGACGAAGCGCATAGTGGGACGCGAGGCAGCTTCACAAATCGCCTCAGCGTCGATGAAGTCATTCTTGTTGCCCTTAACGAAGGGACGGACAAACTGCGGGCTGATGAGCTTGACCTGATGGCCAAACGCCATCAGGTGGCGCGCCATGTGGTGGGCGCCCGCGCAGGCTTCCATGACGACAATGCAGGGATGGAAGGTGGCGAGGAAAGTAATGAGCTGCTTGCGGCTGCACTTCTTACGAAGGAGCGCCTTGCCACGGGCGTCTTGGCCGTGAAGGTGGAAAGAATGCTTCCCAAGATCAATGCCGATCAGTGTGACGTCTTGCATGATGGTCTCCTCGTTCGCCAAAGAAAAACACCCTACCAGCGTAACCGCTCGTAGGGCGGAGGGTGACCATCTCATTACCTCTGTCAGGTCGAGCATACGCGGCATCGTTCGCACGCCAACTTCATCGTCAATTTGATGAGCGGCATCGTCGCTTACTGCCTCATGCCGAATAAGCCACGGCTGCCGCTCATGCCGTCTGCTCCAGCTTGCCCATAATCCGTTATCCCGAGCTCAGGTTACTTCGATAAGTTGACAGTGCCGCCTGAAACTATTTGCGGGCCGGATCAATAATGTTGCGTATTTTCATAATAAAACTGTGATGTGTTCGCTATGCGAACTATTTGGCTGTTTTCGTCGACAAGGTTATCCGTATGCTTCTAAGCTTAAAAAAGCTAACGCGTTTTGGTTAGGTTTCAAAGCCATAGCATTTCAACGAGAGCATGAGGATTAATGTCTGACGGATTGGACAGGCTTAATCAGGGCGGTGGCATAATGTCATTGCCTCAAAATTAATGGAGACGCAATATGTCTAGTGCAGCCGCTGCGCGCAACATTAATCCGGACGCGCCGGTCTCGGACTTCGACCCTTACGCTGAAGATGTGTTGAGAGATCCTTGGCCTTATTACCAACAACTACGAGAAGTAGGTCCTGCCATATGGCTCGAACGGTATGGTGCATTGGCATTTTTCCGGCACGAACAAGTGCATGCGATACTTTCCGATCCATATACTTATTGTTCCTCAGCTGGCGTAGGCCTTACCAATTTTCGAACTGAAACGCCGTGGCGCAAGCCCAGCATCATTCTGGAAGCCGATCCGCCCGAGCATGGTCGTGCCCGCAAGGTCGTGGCGCGCATTCTGTCGCCGGCCTGGATAAACAAGCTGCGCCCAACCTTCGAGCGCGAAGCCGAGAAGTTGGTCGATAAGGTATTGGCTAAAGAAACATTCGACGCTGCGAAGGATTTCTCCGAAGCCTATCCGCTCAAAGTGTTCGCCGATGCAGTCGGACTACCGGCTGAAGGCCGGGAAAACCTGCTTCCTTACGGAGATATGGTATTTAACGGCTTCGGTCCGATCAACGAGCGATTCAAGAAACGAATGGAAACATCTGGCCAGGCGGTGCAGGGGATTGCCGAGGTCTGCCGACGCGAATCACTGACAAAGGATGGTCTGGGTGCTGATTTATATGCAGCCGCCGATGCGGGTGAGCTGACCCATGAGGAAGCAGGCATGCTTGTACGCACGCTGCTTTCGGCCGGACTTGATACCACCGTCTTCACGCTGTGCAACGCAATGCTGTGTTTCGCAAAATATCCGGATCAATGGGAAATCTTGCGCGAGAATCCATCGATGGCGCGGCAAGCGATCGAGGAAGTGCTCCGCTATGAGCCCACCTTCCATTCTTTTTACCGCACGACGACAAAGCCGGTGGAAATTGCTGGCGTCCAGATCCCAGAGAACCAAAAGGTTGTCGTGTTCATTTCTTCCGCCAATCGCGATCCGCGACGGTGGGAAAATCCTGATCAGTTCGACATCCGTCGTCGTGCTTCTGGCAATCTGGCTTTCGGTACTGGAATCCACGGCTGCGCAGGACAAATGATGGCACGTCTAGAAGGTGACATTCTCCTTTCCTCTCTGGCTAGAAAAATGCACAGCATCGAATTGGAGGGTACGCCTATCCCTCACTTCAATAACACTGTTCGCGGTTATGCGAGCATTCCGGTCAAAGCAACCCCGATCAAGTAAACAGTTGCGATTAAGCAAGGAAAATGAAGGAGGAAGCAGCATGCCCAAGATTACCTTTGTTCAGCCCGACGACTCCCGCCAAACCATTGAAGTCAACGATGGCGCGACAGTCATGCTCTCCGCAGTATCGAATGACATTCGCGGCATCGTGGCCGAATGCGGCGGCTCGGCGATGTGCGCCACTTGTCATGTCTATGTCGATCCTGAGTATGTGACGCGCATTCCGCCGGTATCCGAAGTGGAAAATGAAATGTTGGCTTCCGCTGCGAGCGAGCGTCGCGAGAACAGTCGGCTAAGCTGCCAGCTCGTCATGGGCAATGGCGTCGAGGAACTTGTTGTGCGCATTCCTCCGCGGCAGGTGTGATGGGTCGGGCGCGCGTCTTAATTGTGGGAAGCGGCCAGGGAGGCTTCCAAGTGGCCGCTTCCCTGCGTGACGAAGGCTTTGACGGACCGATCGCCATCATCGGTGAGGAACCGGGCCTTCCTTACCAACGCCCACCGCTGTCCAAGGCTTACCTTACGGGAAAGGCGCATGAAGAACAGGTCCGCCTGCGGCCTGCGTCCTTCTATGAAAGCCGCAATATCGAGCTGCTTGTGCCGGAACGGGCGCTGAGCATTGCGCGCGACCAGCAGCTTGTCAAGCTGGAATCTGGACACCGTCTCGAATACAAACATCTTGTCCTGGCGACCGGCGCTCGCCCTCGCAGAATTCGAGTGGTGGGCGTTGAGCTCGACGGAGTCTTCACTCTACGCTGCTTGGCAGAAGCGGAGGCGATCCGCACAGGGCTAGAATCGGCAACGAACATCGTCATCATCGGTGCAGGATTCATTGGCTTGGAAATCGCCGCGGTCGCCCGTGCAATGGGACTGACCACGCATATCATCGACTTCGCGGAGCGGCCGCTCAAGCGATCAGTGTCGGCAAAGACGGGGAATTTTCTGACCGAAGCGCATACGGAGCAGGGAGTACAATTCCATTTCATGACCGCCATTTCTGAGATCACAGGAGCAGATGGTCGGGTAACCGGCGTTGCCACGACAGATGGCAGACATTTTCCAGCCGATCTGGTGGTGATCGGAATTGGGGTAGAGCCCAATGTCGAACTAGCTCGGGATGCGGGATTGAAAATCGATAATGGCATCGTCGTCGATCGGCAATTGCTGACCGCCGACCCATCGATTTCGGCAATCGGCGACAGCGCGAACTATCCCACCGATTTCTTTCCGCATCCGGTGCGGATCGAATCGGTGCAGAACGCTGTCGATCAGGCAAGATGTGTTGCTGCGCGTTTGGCCGGAAAGCCGGCACCGTACCGCAAAGTACCTTGGTTCTGGAGCGACCAGGGCCAGTACAAGCTGCAGATCGCCGGCGTGGCGCAAGAGGGCGATGATGCAGTGGTGCGTGGCGATATGGCTTCGGGAAAGTTTTCGGTGTTCCGTTTCCGAGACGGCCGTCTTTCATGCGTGGAGTCAGTGAACCAAGCTGCTGACCACCTTGCCGCGCGAAAGCTCATCGAAAAAAGTACGCAGCTCTCGTCGGAACAGGCGGGCGATTCGACAATAAGCCTGAGCCAGTTGGCTGCATGAGTACGAATCGTCCTATGCGCCCTGGCCAAGCCTACTCCAATCGGTCCAATTCGGCACCAACGCCCGTATTAGCGGGGAAAACATAAAACAATTAATGGATATAAGTAGAAATGATGTCTGAACAATCGAAAGTAGTTGTCGTCACCGGCGGAGCAAGCGGCATCGGATATGCATTCGTCGAATATCTGGCGCGTGCAGGACATCGCATGGTTATCGCTGACCTGCGCGGCACCGAAGAAGCTACCGCACGCATCCGTAATCAAGGATTGGCTGCAATAGGCGTTACTACTGATGTCGTCAAGCGTGACGATGTCGAGAAAATGGTCGAGGCGGCGAGCAAGGAGTACGGCGGTATCGACGTGCTGGTGAACAACGCCGGCCTGTTCACTACACTCTCGCTCAAGCCGTTCGACCGGATTACCGAGCAGGAGTGGATGCGCGTCATGGAAGTCAATACGCTTGGTCCATTCCTCTGCGCAAAAGCGGTGGTCCCCGTCATGCGTAAGAAAGGAAGCGGACGCATCATCAACATCGCTTCGACCACGCCGATCAAGGGCACGCCGATGATGCTGCATTACGTGGCCAGCAAGGGTGCAGTAATCGCCTTTACCCGTTCGCTTGCCAAGGAACTGGGAAATGACAACATCACGGTCAATGCGATCGCCCCTGGATTCACCCTAAGCGAAGGCGTGTTGCAAAGCGGTCTGCATGAAAAGATGCCCGATACTGCGCGCAAGACCAGCCGCACCATTCAACGAGATCAGGTTCCCGAAGACTTGGTGGGCGCCCTGGCTTTCCTAGCCAGCGATGAGGCCGGATTCATCACCGGGCAAACGCTGGCCGTGGATGGCGGCTCGGTATTCCTGTAACCGGCACGGCAACCCTCGGCGGAGTATTGTGCAAGGGACATAGCACAGAAAGCGAAACCCCCACAAACTCTATTCGCGATTCGATCCATCGGAAGCACGCGTTATGCTGCGCCGATATGGCAAGTAAGTCCCAACGCGTGGCCCAGTGGAGATAAACATGTACGAACAACTTGCACTTTATATCGACGGCAATTTCACACGCGACGGCGAGCGCCAGCAACAGGATGTCATCAATCCAGCCACTGGTGTCACTATCGGCAAGCTTCCGCACGCTACGCGCGCCGATCTGGATCAAGCCTTGGAAGCCGCGCAAAATGCCTTCGAGACCTGGCGCAAGTCGTCGCCCCTCGATCGCTCGAAAGTCCTGCGGCGCGTAGCTGAACTCGCGCGCGAGCGTGTCGACGGAATTGCGCGCAATATCACCATGGACGGCGGCAAAACGCTGGCGGAAGCAAAGGGCGAGGTCATGGGAGCGGCTGAACATGCGGAATGGCATGCCGAGGAATGTCGGCGCACGTATGGACGCGTTATCCCTCCGAGGGCGCCGCACATTCGGCAGATAACGGTGCGTGAGCCGGTCGGAGTGTGTGCTGCGTTTACTCCTTGGAATTTTCCGTTTGTTCTTTCCATGCGCAAGATAGCGGCCGCGATTGGGGCTGGCTGCACCCTGGTCATGAAAGGGCCGGAGGAATCACCAAGTGCAGTGGTGGCACTGGCGCGGCTCTTCCATGATGCAGGACTGCCGCCTGGATGTCTGAACATTGTCTGGGGCATACCGTCGGAGGTCTCCGAATATTTGATCACCTCGCCCATCGTCCGTAAGGTATCGTTCACTGGATCAATTCCTGTCGGCAAGCATCTTGCGGCGCTGGCTGCCGCTCGCATGAAGCGCATCACCATGGAACTCGGCGGCCATTCGCCGGTGCTGGTGTTCGAGGATGCCGAAATCGAGAAGGCGGCGCAGACCTTGGCTATACTCAAGATGCGGCATGCAGGCCAGGTTTGCATGGCGCCCAGCCGCTTCTACGTGCATGAGAAGGTCTATGACCGTTTCTTGGACGGGTTGACCAAGGCGCTATCCACGCTAACGGTGGGCGACGGCCTGCTACCGGATACCAATATGGGGCCGCTGGTGCGTGAGCGTCGTGTCCATGCGATGGAAACGCTGGTCAGCGACTCGGTCGAGCGCGGCGCGAAAATCATCTTTGGCGGTGAACGGCTCAAGCGCGACGGCTTCTTTTTCCCTCCGACAGTCATGACGGAAGTTTCAGACACCGCGAAAGTGATGATGGAAGAGCCGTTCGGCCCGGTCGTGCCGGTGGCGCGTTTCAGCGATACCGACGATGTGCTACGCCGAGCCAACAGCGTGCCCTATGGACTGGCTTCCTACGTGTTCACCGGCTCGCTTAAGACATCGCGGTACGTCTCCTCCAATCTGGAGGCCGGCATGGTGAACATCAACCATTTCGGTATCGCGCTTGCGGAAACGCCAATGGGCGGAGTTAAGGAGAGCGGCATCGGCAGCGAAGGCGGAACCGAGACGTTCGAAGGCTACTTTCTGACCAAGTTCATATCCGAGGCAAGCTGACGCGCATCCATGCCAGCGCGAACGCAGAAAATGAGCTGGCACGGCGAAAGCAACAGCCACGGTTTACGTTCAGTTCTGCGGCAACTGCCACAGAGCGGGACTTCTTAACCCGCACCACATTGTCCAAACCAAATCGACAACTCCATCTAACCCTGCCCCGATTTCACGTACAGCAGGAAGTTTGTTAACTTTCTGGCTGTATGGAGGAATGCATGGGTGAGAAGTTGGTGCCGAAACGGCAGTACACGGAAGAATTCAAGACGGAGGCGGTCAGAC
>NZ_JAEPBG010000051.1 GCF_016632335.1 Noviherbaspirillum pedocola | reverse complement strand
GGAGAAGCGCAAGCCCGGACGTCCAAAAAAGGAGGGAAACCCGTCACTACCGGGCTGACCGCCCAACGACAAGGGTGGGGAAATTTACTTCGGCAGATTTGAGGAAATCAAGGCCGGCATTGACACCCCTGGCAGTGCTGGCCCAGCGCCTGCCCTGGACGCAGATCGAAGCCGCGCTGGCCCCGGCGTTTGCCCATCGGCCCCGTCCTGGCAAAGTCCTGGCCGACTGCGACTTGTTCGGCACGTCGCTGGAGCTGGCCGGCGCCGCTCCCAGCCCGGCTGGGCGGCCGCGCCTGCCGATTCGCCTGATGGTCGCGCTGCTCTATCTCAAGCACGCCTTTAACCTGAGCGATGAAGCAGTGGTGGAGCGCTGGTCGCAAGACGTGGTGTGGCAATACTTCAGCGGCCAGGATTACTACACGCCGACACTGCCCTGCGATCCGACGCAGCTCGGGCGCTTCCGCAAGGCCATCGGCGAAGCCGGGGTCGAGGAAGTGCTCAAAGCCACCATCGACACGGCCGTGGCCATCAAGGCGGTGCGGCCTACGGAATTCGAGCGCGTCATCGTCGATACCACAGTGCAGGAAAAGGCCATCGCTCATCCTACCGACAGCCGCTTGCTCGACGTGGCGCGCGTGCAGCTGGTGCGCCTGGCCAAGCGGGTCGGCATCGCGCTCAAGCAGACCTATGCCAGAGAGGGCAAGACGCTGCGTCGCAAAGCGGGCGGGTATGCCCATGCCCGGCAATTCAAGCGTCTGCGTCGCACGCTGAGGCGCCAGCGTACGATCCTGGGCATCGTCATGCGCGACATCCGGCGCAAGCTCAATGGCGCTACCGCAGTATCCGCTACGCTGATGCCGCAATTGCAAACCATGCTAGCCCGTGCCGAGAGGATTCGTACCCAGCAGCGCAAGGACAAAGACAAGCTGTACGCGCTGCATGCGCCGGAGGTGGAGTGCATCGGCAAGGTGCGACATGAGGTCGCGCATGTAATTGTTTACCCAGCCCACAAAGCTGGGGAGGAAACCGGTCGTTCCGTCGACCGTAGCCTACCGATACATGCATCGTTGGTAACGATGATGTGTGAAGCTATCGGGACAACGTGGTCGGCCGATTCGGGCCCATCGTCGTCCGTGAGGAGGACGCTATACCTGCGAGCGCTAATGCGGGTAGGCTGCTAGGCTGAGTGGCATGGTTAACCCAGGTGAACTGCTTCAGGCATCGTTATGCATGACAAGCCAAAGGCGCTGACAGGCTTGAACCAAAACGGTATGCGGTCGGATGTTCCCGCTTTGCTAAGGGAGCACACGGACAAACAGGCCGCCGGTGTACAGGCAGAATCTAACCCACTCGTGTTACATGCGCGGAACATGGTAAGCCCGTCTGGTCGCCAGCAATGGCAGGCGAACCGCAAGGAATGCTGAAGACATGGCGGGTAAAGGAATGCGGAGAAAGCGAATGCCGTTCTGTAATGGGATGGATACGGGTTGCGACATCACCCGACGCAAAAGCGGGCAGACTTCCGCGAGGTCTCTCATGGCAAGAGAGTTTGACAATCGCATCAGGAGGGAAAGCAGATGACAGAGGTTGATCACAACGCTCATGCGTCAGATCGAAATTCTGGTGCACCCTTCGGCTCCGAGGCGCCTTGGTCCCAAATCAATTGGGACGAAGTCCGAAAGGAAGTTATGCGACTCCAAACGCGTATTGCCAAGGCAGCACAGGAAGGCCGATGGAATCGGGTGAAAGCCCTACAACATCTGCTGACCCGCTCGTTTCACGGAAAACTATTCGCCGTGAAATGGGTGACGGAAAATCGCGGTAAAAGGACAGCAGGAGTGGACGGCAAACGCTGGACTACCCCGCTGGCCAAATGGAAGGCAGCGGCATCCTTGAAACATCGGGGATATCGTGCACAGCCACTTCGCCGAATTTATATCCCGAAGAAGAATGGCAAGGAGCGCCCACTGGGTATCCCCACCATGCATGATCGGGCCATGCAGGCGTTGTGGCACCTGGCACTGGATCCTGTCGCCGAGACGACCGCCGACCGAAATTCATACGGCTTTCGTGCAAAGCGATCACCCGCCGACGCCATCGAGCAATGCTTCATTCTCCTTGCCAAGCGTGACTCGGCTACCTGGATATTGGAGGGCGACATTCGCGGCTGCTTCGATAACATCAGCCATGAGTGGTTGCTGAAAAATACGCCGATGGATAAGCAGGTGCTAAAAAAGTGGCTCCAGGCCGGATACATCGACCGACGAACCTTGTACGGCACGATGGCGGGAACGCCACAAGGCGGGATCATTTCCCCCGTGCTGGCCAATATTGCACTGGACGGCCTGGAGCAGGCCATCCGATCTGGCATGGGGTCCACCAAGACAGCGCGCCAGAAAACCAAGGTGCATCTGGTCAGGTATGCAGACGACTTTATTGTTACCGGAGCCTCGAAAGAGACACTGGAGCAGCAGGTCAAACCGATTGTGGTTCAGTTTCTCGCTGCGCGGGGGTTGGTGTTAGCCCCGGAGAAAACCCACATCACGCATATCTCACAGGGGTTCGACTTTTTGGGCCAACATGTACGCAAGTATGCTGGCAAGCTACTCATCAAGCCAGCCGGGAAGAGCATCAAGGCGCTTCTCGACAAGGTCCGGGAAGTGGTTCGAAAGAATAAAGCGGCCACTCAAGCGCAGGTGATCATGTTACTCAACCCCATCATACGGGGGTGGGCACAATATCATCGGCATGTCGTATCGGCTGCGACTTTCGCCAAGGTCGATCATCACATTTGGCACCTTCTCTGGCTGTGGGCCAAGCGCAGGCATCCACGCAAGAGCGCCGGTTGGGTGAAGGAGAAATATTTCCATCGACAGGGATCTCGGGATTGGCAATTTGCGATTAAAAGCAAGGTGGCCAGCGGAAGCTTTGCGTATCGGCTCATGCGAGCCACCACCGTCCCGATACAGCGCCACACGAAAATTCGGGCGGATGCGCACCCCTACGATCGGGATTGGGACTCCTATTTCCGCCGACGAGAATCCGCCGTCACTCCGTAGTGCAAGCCGGTTTTGATAAAAGACTTTCGAGAGGCTTGAGCCGTGTGCTGGGAAACTCGCATGCACGGTTCTTAGGGGAGGATATGCCGGTAACGGCATATCTTTACCCGACGGCAAGGCACGCAAGCCGTACGAGTTCGGCGTCAAGGCCAGCGTGGCGACCACGCACAAGAGCGGTCTGGTGGTTGGCGCGCGCACCTTCCCAGGCAATCCCTACGATGGTCGTGTGCTGCGCGAACAGATCGAGCAAAGCACCATTCTGCTGGAAGACATCGGCGTAGTACCGAAACAGGCAGTGGTCAACCTCGGATTCCGTGGCGTCGACGAAGACAATCCGGGTATCGAGATCATCCATCGCGGCAAACACAAGTCGCTCACCGCGCCGCAGCGGCGTTGGCTGAGGCGGCGCCAGGCGATTGAACCAGTGATTGGGCACCTGAAATCAGATCACCGGATGGATCGCTGCTGGTTGCAGGGCGAGTCGGGCGACGCGTTGCATGCGGTGCTGTGCGGCGCCGGCTACAACCTGCGCTGGCTGATGCGGGCAGTACAGCGTCTGGGGCTGAAGGCCCTTTTATTGCGTCTGCAGTTGGACGCCATGCTGCGTGCCATCTCCCGGCTTGCGCCAACCAGAGATGGCAACAGAAGCCTTATCGTCGGGTAAAGCAGCGCCAAAATGCCTCCATGAAGCGCCGCGCCGCGTCGTCGAATCAATTCTGCAGGTTCGACAAATTAGACTAAAGGGATAGCCGCTTGAGCGTCCGAGATTGTGCATTTCCGGAACTTAAGTTTCGAATAGCTTTTAGTTGCTACCGATCGCCAAATGCAAATGGCTCCCACTGATGGGACTATATAATCAGGAACTTGAAGCGACTAAACAGTCTGTGCCGGCAGGATTTGCGCGAATCGCATGCTGGTGTACTTGTCTGAACTCCAGTTGGAACAACGTCGAAGCAGCTTGCACAAAGCACTCAGTGGCCCGCTTTTTGTCGCCGTTTGTCGGCAACAGGTCTTTTCTGGACGTCTAGCCTGCGGCCACACCAGTTCCCGTAAGTGGTTTTGATCGGACCATCTGCGGTTGATGCCGCAGGCCCTAGAGTCTGCGGCTTTTTTACCTATGATTCCCGACCAAATCGCACTCCTGTGACCGCAGTCGCGCAGCTCCTCGCGCCACCTCACCATTGATGGGTTAGTTGCGAGGTTAGTGCATACGACTCGGCTTACGTTCCGAATCGCAGTGGCTGCTGGCCTATCGGTATCCCAGTACGGCGCTCTCAACGATATATCGGCATCGCCCATGCGAGCAGCATCATCCCAATAGGTTGGCGCATAGTGAAGCAACAAAGGACGCCTTTCTCCGACAAAGCTCACACAGAGAGTATGGTCGCCACCTGTCCCAACGATGATCTTGCAAATCTCGAAAAGGAGACTGTGTTCGTCTGTTGCGCGCACGAACCGCCCATTGCATTAACTTAAAATGCGGAGCGCCCTCCACTCGCAGCTTCGACTGTTTGCGTTCCCTGAGGTCCGACATGCCGCCCACCATGCAGGTGGCTAGGCCGTTTCGATCACGAACGATGAAGGCGCGTTCAAATACCTCTGCATAGTTGCCATCCTTACGCTGAAACCGGTATTCGGCAGTCCAGGCGTTGCGCCTGCTCGCAATGGCTTCGTAGATGCTTTCCAGCACCCAATCCTCGTTTTCGGAATGAATGAGGCCCTTCCAAGATTCTATCGACGTCGTCATCTCATCCGGGGATATTCCAAACAAAGCTCGGATGGCAAGGCTCCACCATAATGCGTTCGTAGATGAATCCCAATCCCAAATCGGGTCGTTGGCGCTCACGCGATGTACCTGAAGCGTTCTACGAACTCAATATGAGCGACGACGATAGCAAGTCTTGCATTTCTGCAGCAGCGGACGACTGGCAGTTGCCATTTACGCATGCTTCCATAATGCCACCGTCTCGCGCCGCAGTCGTCGATAGATTTTACGATGTACATACCATTCGAAAAAAATCTTCTGCAGGGCATGGCCTACCAACCAGGTAGCCTTGTATCGTGTCGCATCCTGTCGTCCTGAGCGCCTCTCTTTGCTGCTCTGTCTCAACACCTTCTACGATAACGGAAAGATCCAGCGACTTTGCCAAAGCAACGATGCCTCGTATCAGAGCGATTCCTGACTTGTCCTCGCCAAGTTCAACAACAAAGGAGCGGTCGATTTTGACGGTCGTGATCGGGAAGCGCTTGATGTAGGCGAAGTTAGAGTATCCGGTACCGAAATCATCCAGGGCAATCCTGAAACCGTGTTCTCGAATGGTGTCGAGGATTTCAGTCGCAGTTGCAAAGTCTTGTGCCAGCATGCTTTCCGTGATTTCGATTTTGATGTCGGAAGGATCAAGTCCGTATCGGCGTACCGATTCGCTGAGCAATATCGGAAGATTACGGTCGTTCAACTGTCGTGCTGAGACATTTATAGCAACGTTCAGCGTTAAGCCGCTAGCCTTCTATTGCTGCGCCTGTCGACATGCCTCTTCGATGATCCATTCGCCAAGTTCTAGCACCAGCGCCGACTCTTCGGCAATTTGCAAAAATGCACTGGGGTTCAGCAGCCCGTATTGCGGATGTCGCCACCGGATCAGTGCTTCTGCTCCAGTGACATGACCGTCTTCCAAACGGCACTGTGGTTGATAGAACAATTCGAATTGGCCTGTCCGCAGGGCGGGCAGGAACTCATGCCGTAATTGAAGCCGTCGGGTTTCCCATAGCGCCAATCTTGACGAATACACCACGGCGGTATGTCTTCCTGACTCTTTCGCCCTGTACATTGCACTGTCTGCACGGTTGATTAATTCATCTGGAGTAACGGCTCCATCGTTAGTCATCGCAATACCGACACTGGCACCAACGGTTACCTCTGTATCTTCGATTGCAATGGGTTTACTTATCGCATTAATGATTTCTTTGGCAAAAATTGCTGCTTGCTCTTCATCTATATCTTGGAGAACAAAAAGAAATTCGTCGCCACTAATGCGTGAAGGTATGCTTTTCGGGCCTGACAAATTGCTGAGACGTGGAGCGGCCCCCTGAAATGCCGGACATAGTCTCCCACTTAAAATAGCGGGTAGGCATAAGACTATGTTCATGACTAATACGAAGAAAGAAGTGATGGAAGTATTGACGGGACCGGAGCGCCGGCGGCGATGGTCAACCGACGAGAAACTGGCGATGGTCAGGGAGAGCTTTGAGCTGGGCAAGACGGTTTCGATGGTGGCGCGCCAGCATGGCGTCAATCCAAACCAGCTTTTCCACTGGCGCAAGCTGTACCAAGACGGCAGCTTGTCGGCCGTGAGCGCCGGCGAGGAAGTGGTGCCGGCCTCTGAACTCAATGACGCGCTCAAGCAAATCAAGGAACTGCAGCGGCTTCTCGGCAAGAAAACTATGGAGAACGAGATTCTCAAGGAAGCCGTGGAGGTAATGAAGTCGCGAAAATGGCTAGCGCGCTCGCCCTTATTGCCAGGGGACGACCTGTGAAGCGGGTCTGCGAAGTTCTCGGCGTGGCGCGCTCAAATGTGGCAGTCAAGCTGGCCCGGCCGACTAGCTGGCAGGACGGGCGCTCGGCCCGTAAGACTGACGACGCTAGCCTGGTGGAAGAAATCCGCGCGTCGATAGCGCACTTGCCGAGCTACGGTTACCGTCGCGTCTGGGGACTATTGCGACGCCAGCGAGAGCGCCAGGGTGCGGCGGCTGTCAATGCCAAGCGCGTCTATCGCGTCATGCGCACGCATGGCCTGCTGCTGCAGCGCCGGCCAATACCACCGCGGACGCAGCGGCGGCACGATGGCAAAGTCGCCGTCTCCAGGAGCAACCGGCGCTGGTGTTCAGACGGCTTCGAGTTCCGCTGTGAGAACGGGGAGCCATTACGGGTGACGTTTGCGCTGGATTGCTGCGACCGGGAGGCAATGAGCTGGGTCGCCACCACTGGCGGGCATAGCGGCGATGTCGTGCGCGATGTCATGCTGGCGGCCGTGGAAAACCGCTTTGGCGATACGCTGAAGGCGCCCGAGGAAATCGAGTGGCTTACCGATAATGGTTAAGGCTATATTGCCGAACGCACCAGGATGTTTGCTACCGAACTGGGGCTCAAGCCACTGACGACGCCGGTATGCAGCCCACAGAGCAATGGGATGGCAGAGAGCTTCGTGAAGACGATGAAGCGAGATTACATCGCCTTCATGCCCAAGCCGGATGCCGTGACAGCGGTACGTAACTTGGCCATCGCCTTCGAGCATTACAACGAGCAGCATCCCCATAGTGCGCTGAACTATCGCTCGCCACGCGAGTTTCGGCGCAGGACGGAATCATTAACCTTGGTGTGACGCTGTGTCCGGTAGTACGGGGGCAAATCCAGCTCGGCCGGCCCCAACTCAATTGTCCCTTTTCACGCATTAGTCAGAAAATACTAAATAAGACGACAATGGGAGCCGTAGAAAATGGTGTACATGCGGCCTATGCTCATCGTTTAGTCACCTTACTTACCGCTCGCTGGGTAAACCAATACGATGACAGGCAGCTTCTGGCCGGCTGCTGGCAATGGCACTAGGACCGAACCCGACCCTTTGCCATCAATCGGTCAGATGGTTTCCACGTCTGTCGAATTGCTATGAGGAGCTTTATCAGTCGTTCAGATTCGACGATGCCCACCCAAAAGACTTTTCGGCAGTCCCTTCGTTCGGGGCGGTTAAGCGCTCTATCGGGGCGGTCGAGGCAGGTGGATAGTAAAGGTGGTCCCATTTTTCTCCGTTGAGACAACAGTAATGCTACCGCCATGCGCCTCCGCGATTTCATTGGCGATATACAGCCCCAAGCCTAAGTTCCGTACTCGACCTTGGTGATCCTGCGTTGGATGCAGTGCCCGTCGCTTAATTGGATCGAACAACGTCTGTTGTGTAACGGGAGGAATTGCTTTGCCTTCATTGTGAACAGCGAGCGTAATCTCATCCGGCCTACCTTGGACGGTAACGGTAACCGGGGTTTCGGCCATGCCATGCTGTAGGGCATTACCCACCAAGTTTGACAACGCCTGGCCAATCCGCGCGCGATCGATATGGCCTCGCAAATTGCCACTGAGGTTCAACGAAATTGTACGGTCCGCATGGATTGTTCGCATTTCCTCAACCACGTCGGCGCACACGGTAGTCAGATCTGTGCTTGTTGGTTTCACCGGGATTCCTTCCCCCGAATTGGATGCAGCAAAGTCAAGTAGGTCATTGACAATGCTGCCCAGCCGTTCGGCGCTGCTCAAGATGCGGGACGCTACTTTCGTCTGCTTGGCCGACGATGTTTCATCCAATAACAGCACATGCGCGCCGACATTGATAGCACTCAGCGGGCTGCGCACATCATGGCCTAGGATGGCCAGAAAAAGGTGCTGCGACCCCTGCATCATCTGTGCATACCTTGCTACCGATTCGGCAAGGGCTTGGTCAATGGCTTCATTGAACCGGATCATGTCCGTAATTTCGAAGGCAGGCGTGGTTATGGTGCGCTGTTGCCAAAGCCGCAGCACACTGGCGCGCAACGCTCGGTATTCCGCCACTAGCTGCTCGACGCTAAATCCTGCTTTCAAGCGCGTCACTGCATGGGTCTCTGCCATTGACTCGCCTTCGACCTGTGCGGTTTTGCCGCGTGATTTGTCGATGCTTTGCTGTTCTGTCTGCTCGGTGACCAAGTCCGCCGCGATGACTTTGAGCATATCTGCTGCGTGATCACGCAGTTCGACGGTATCAGCCGTCGCGGAAGTGGGATGAATGCTCCTGGCAAAGTCCTCCCACTCCTGGAGAATTGCTTCGAGATTCTCTGTGATGAAATTTGATAGACGCAAGAAGGGCCCCTGAGAAACATGTCTCAGGGCGCATTATTTCCCACAAGGCATGCATTAATATTTTTCTGCAGCTTAACTACCTGTGCAATTTCGCATGGTACCAATTGCAACGGGGGTTTTACTGTATGGTTTTGTACATTGGTGAAACGCTGAGGATGTCAGCGGTCATCTTCAAAGAGCAACTCGCGGCAAATCCGGCACTGCTTCGAATTTCGCTGCGCTATTTTCAGGCATACCTGCCGCAGGTCCAGCAATCGGTTGCCTGCAATGCGCTGCATTCCCACGACCAGCGATTTGCCCGATGAGTGCTGATGGGTTACAACCGGGCGCGGGGGCAGCCGTTTCAGCTAACGCAAGAGTACCTGGCCAGTATGCTCCGGGTGCATCGTCCGACGGTGAGCGTCACGGCCAGCATGGTGGAATACAGCAGGGGTGTGATCAATGTGCTGGACTATGATGGCTTGGAGGGCGCGACATGTGAGTGCTATCAAGTCATCAAAGACCAGTTTGAACGCTTTCTCGGTAAGCGCATTGCTTGACGACCGTGCCAGCCAAATCGACGCGCACACCAACGTGTCGGTATAACGGCAACTGGGGGAGTTTCCTGCCTAAATGACCGTTTCGTAGCCTAAACCAGACGGAGCGTTGGCTGGAGCGGACGACCGCTATTGGCCGAGGCCCTGTAAAAACGCGAACGCTCCGCACGATCCATGCTGCTTTCCCTCACTGGCGCAGCAATGTGCCCTTCCGCATACGCTCCGATATGCTGGACCTTGCATAAATTCATAGGCCTTTTTTGTTTTTACACAGGCTGGGCCGGCTGCTGCCCTATCGAGGATGAGAGAGATCCCTCCTTTGTCGCCGTCTCGGGGATCCGTATAAATATTGGCGATGCACCAGGAGCGCCCCGATGAAATGTCCAAGCCCGATCTCTGACACGATGCTGAATCAGCCGCATCATTCGGAAATCTCCACTGGCGCCCGGTACCGATTTTGGGGATGCCCACCAGCGCAAGCTGCATTCCTCCATGAAACGCCTTTCAAAGCGCCTGCCATCGCAGCCGGCGAGCCGCACCGGCGCATCGCTTGGCGCTCCGTGGCGGCCAGCGCCTATCTCATGAAGGTGCTTGCAGCCGAGTTTGCCGCGATCGGTGGGATTGCGGCCGGTAAGTGTGCCGCCATGGGGGATGGCACGCTGGCCGAGTCCACACTGGCGCGCTCCCAATGGATCTGGTCGTACTCGCGCATTCGATGCAGCATGGCTTGGTGCAGGCGCTGCCAAACGTCGGCTTGCTGCCAATCGCGCAGTCGCCGCCAACACGTCATGCCCGAGCCGCATCCCAGTTGTTGCGACAAATACTCCCAGAAAATACCCGTCTTCAACACAAGCAGGATGCCAGTCAGTGCAGCACGGTCGCTGAGCCGTGGCCGGCCACATTTGGGCGATGGCGTGGGCTGGCAAGAGCGGCTTGATGAAACTCCATAGCTCATCGGGAAGAAGCGGTTTGGCCATGGCAACAACTCCCGAAACTCAGTAAAGCTTCCATTGCTGAAGCCGGCCGCCGTTTCACCCCAATGAGGTTTTGTTAGGCGCTCTTACAAGGTGTAGACGAAATCAATAAGATAGCTGTGGCATGCTATTGCAGTGTGGAGGGAGCATGCCATGGCGACTAAGCGTTCACTCGACGATTCTGCTCCGTCGGTCCACCCTGGCGGCAGGCCGCCAGCGTTGAACCCTGAGCATATCGCAGCGTTGCACGATATCGTGACGCAACATGCCCAAGCCAGTCTGCAAGAGATTGCCGACGAGTTGCATCGCCGGTGCGGCGTACGCGTCTGCGCAGCGACAATCCGTCGCGCGTTACGTGCGCAAGGCGTCGTCCGGCTCAAGCCCGTGCGACGGGTGTTCACAAGAGCTCCGGCCAAAGGCGCCAAGCGTTATGGCTACACGGCGGCGCATCGACGCGAAGAAATATCACCGTACAGCACCAATCTAACCGACGCGGAATGGGACCTGGTCGCTGATTTGTTCGAGCGGGCGCGTGGGCAACGAGGAACACCCGTGCACTACAGTCGACGAGAACTCGTGAATGCGTGCTCCTATGTATTGCGTACAGGCTGCGCCTGGCGGTTATTACCCGAGACGTTCCCACCTTGGCAGGCTGTCTACAAGGCGTTCGCACGTTGGGTTGAGGCGGGCGTGTTCGAGCAGATGCAAGACCGACTGCGCGAACAATGGCGTGCACGCATGGGGCGCGCGAGCACGCCGACAGCGGCAGTCATTGACGCCCAGTCCAATCGTGCTTCGCCACAAGGAGGTGGCAGTGGATTCGATGCGGCCAAGAAGGTCAAGGGGCGAAAGCGCAATCTCGTCGTCGATACGATGGGTCTACTCATCGCGCTTACCGTAACCGCTGCCAGCGTACAAGACAGAGATGCCGCTGCAGCAGTCGTTGCGCAAGCATGCGCCAAGCTACCCAAGCTGGAAAAGCTCTATACCGACGGGGCCTACGGAGGAAAATGTGCGCAGGACATTGAGCAGGCACACCACATTCGTGTCGAAGTTGTCCGCCCCGGTAACGGCACGACCGGAACTCTACATGACCCAAAGACAGTGTCCGAGCAAGCCGCCGTGGTGAGTGCTGGGTTTGTGATCTTGCCGAAGCGCTGGGTTGTCGAGCGCACCCACGCGTGGACTGAACGCTGGCGCCGTACGGTCATGCATCATGACCGCAAGATGGATGTCTCGGCCGCTTGGGTATGGCTGGCCGAGGCGCGTATGCTACTCAATAGACTTGCGTATCAAGTTTGATTTCGTCTACACCCTGTTAGTCACAAAGCACGCCGCGATTGCAGTATTGATGCATAAAAGCAACATAGTGCAAAAGCTGTTTTTAACATTATTTCTTGCGAGTATTATTCCGCAGCGTCCTTTCGTCCATCTTCTCTTGCCTCACTGTTGTATGAAAAACTTCCTTGTATCTGCCACGTTAGCCGTGCTCGGCCCTGTTGCCATCGCCATTGCCGTCGCATGGCTAACCGTGCCGAACGATCTTCAGAGTACCGCTGAGAGCCCCACCCAAGCCATACAGATAGCAACTGCAGGTGTGGCCCGATAAGTCCGGTGGCGGCATGCAGCTTAAGGGGAAAGACAATGGCCCGCATTCTGGTGGTCGAAGATGATGAGTGGTACCGCGCCCTGCTGGTGGAAATGCTCCGCCAGGATGGACACGAGGTGATTGAAGCCGGCGATGGCGTGCAGGCGCTGGCCTATCTGCAGTCGGCCTCGGCGGACCTGATGATCATCGACATGCTGATGCCGAACAAGGATGGCGTGGACACCATCATGGAGCTGCAGCAGCTCAACCTGGAGCTGCCAGTCGTGGCGATTTCCGGCGGCCGGCGCGCGGTGTCGGCCGAGTTCAATCTCGAATCAGCGCGCTGGCTCGGCGTGCGCGCTGGCCTGGTCAAGCCTTTCTCGCGCGCCGATCTGCGCGGCGCGCTGGCCGCGGCCATGGCGTAAGCGACAGCACCGGCATGCCGGTGCTTACCATCTGCAATCGCAAGGGCGACACCGGCTCCGATGGTCGGCGGCACGCGGGCTATAGCGTTGAAACAGGGTGAACCATGGAACGGTGAGGGCACTGCCGGCTGATAGAAGTTGGGATAAGCACCGCCTGCCGCAACATATCAAAGTCAAATGCAGGATCAAACGTCGTGTTCCTTAAGCAAAGCGGCCCTTCGCTTTTGTAGCCCGTATGACTGCTCTTGGCCGTTCTTACCATTTCTACTATAGAAAGCTCATCAAGGAAAAGTCTGAAACGTATTGCGGCTGCCCGGCGCAAGTTGTCGGGCGACTATGCCGACCTTCCCTGTCGTTCTGAGGTAGGATTTTTGGGTAACGAGCACCTCAGTATTGGTAGTTTGTTGAAAGTAGTGGCAGAAGGTCTATGGTGGTAGCAGGAGGTACTGCTGCCATGACTGCACGTCGTCCTTGTCCTCCGGCACCCGGCCCGCTGGAAGACTATGCTCAACTGTTCGACCCGCTGTTTCATTCGCTAGCGCAACGCCGCAGCTTCCGAACTTATCTTGCCGGCCTCCTTGCGCCGCGTGACCGCCCCAAGACGCTCACGGCATTAGCCGGCGCTGAGCCGCTGGTCCAGGCCCAAACTGCGCCCGTACAGCAATTGCAATTCTTCCTGTCCGAATCGTCTTGGGATGCCGACGCCGTGAGCGCCCGCACGCTGCAATTGCTGAGCGAGGATCCGCTGATGGCCAGCGATCCAGAGGGCGTGCTCGTCGTCGATGACACCGGCGACCGCAAGGATGGCTGTGCCACCGAGCATGTAGCACGCCAGTATCTGGGCTCGGTGGGCAAGATCGATAACGGCATCGTGGCAGTGACGACCTTGTGGGCCAATGAACAGCGGTATTACCCCTTGCATGTGGCACCCTACACTCCGGAGAGCCGTCTGCCCGACGGCAAGAAGGACCCGGCCTTCCATAGCAAACCGCAACTTGCCATGGCGCTGATTGAGAAGGCGTTGGCGGCTGGTATTGCGTTCAAGGCCATCGTGGCGGATTGTTTTTATGGCGATCACCGTGAACTCGTGGCCACGTTGCGACGACGCCAGTTGCCCTTTGTGCTGTCGCACCGCGGCTCGGTGGGGCGCGGCTGGGCACCCGAAGACATGGCCCACTCGTTTAAGGAAGTGCTGGAAGAAGTACGACTGCGTGACTGAGGTGTACTGTCAATAATGGACACTGCCGTTTCAAGCGGCCAGCGTGGTTTTGCTGATGTTTCCAGCGAACTGCGCTGGCGAAACGTAGCCAAGGCGTGAGTGACGCCGCTGGCGGTTATAAAAG
>NZ_JAEPBG010000050.1 GCF_016632335.1 Noviherbaspirillum pedocola | reverse complement strand
AAAGGGCAGCTTGACTGCCCCGACGGACAAGTTGCGTCCGCCGCAGACCAATTTTATTCCCTGGCCGCCTGAGCAATCGACACTGCGTGCTTTCGCTCATGCGAACTTCCTTATTGCAACGGAACCGCACCTTCTGCGTCACGCTGCCGAGCAGCATCCGGTCAATTCCTTTGCGGCCATGCGAGGCGATGAAGATGCAATCGCACCCAAGCTGCTTCGCGGTATTCACGATCTCTTCGGAAGGATCGGTGCCGAGCACAGTCACTGTTTCGCAAGGTACGCCAACCTCCTCCGCAGCGGCCGAGATGCGCTGCACGTTATTCTGCGCCCGTTCTCGCGCCGCTTTTTCAGAGACTTCCGAATCGGGCAGAAATACTGGTTCGACGAACGGAGAGTTCAAGTACGGCTCGGCGACGCTCATGGCGACGAGCTTGCTGCCGTTGTGCTGGGGGAACTCGATGGCCGCATTCACTGCCTTCTCGGCCAGTTCAGAGCCATCCGTTGATACGAGTATGGTTTTGAACATGATGCTCTCCTATCCTCTTTGCCGACATGCGACGGGAAATACAAATTCATCGTATGCCTGCCTGGTAGCCGACACCATGGGTCTTTTTGTCTTACATCAAAAAAGACCCAATTGTTGGAGACGCCCATCCGTGCCGCGCAGGAATTTCGGCATACTGCGGACCAATTCGCGGTGACTGGTCGTGATACTTTTGCTGGCGCGTGAACATACAAAAACAGATCCTCTTTACTCATGGAGCGCAAACGCCATGGCCAACATTTTCAACGCCGGACTGGAACGCAATGCCGCCAATTACGCGCCGGTCACCCCTCTGAGCTTCCTCGAACGCGCCGCGGCGGTCTATCCGCGCCGGACCGCCATCGTGCATGGCACCCTGCGTCGTACCTGGTCCGAAACGTATGACCGCTGCCGGCGGCTGGCCAGCGCGCTGGCTGAGCGCGGCATCGGACTCGGCGACACGGTCGCGGTCATGCTGCCCAATACGCCGCCGATGGTGGAAGCGCATTTCGGCGTACCGATGACCGGCGCGGTGCTCAATACGCTTAACACCCGGCTCGATGCGCCCGCCCTCGCCTTCATGCTCGAGCACGGCGAAGCCAAAGCCGTCATTGTCGATCGCGAGTACGCCGGCGTGATGCGCGATGCGCTGGCACAGTGCGGTCGCGCGCCTTTGATCATCGATGCCGATGATCCGGAATATGCCGGTGCCGGCACACGCATCGGCACCATCGAATATGAGGAACTCCTCGCCGGAGGCGATGCGGATTATGCCTGGCAAGCGCCCGCCGACGAATGGCAGGCGATCTGCCTGAACTACACCTCCGGCACCACCGGCAACCCGAAAGGCGTGGTCTACCACCATCGCGGTGCGTACATGAACGCGGTGTCCAACATTCTTGAATGGGACATGCCGAAGCACCCGGTCTACCTGTGGACGCTACCGATGTTTCACTGCAATGGCTGGTGCTTTCCGTGGACGGTTGCCGCGCGTGCCGGCGTCAATGTCTGCCTGCGCAAGATAGAGGCTGCCATGGTGTTTGGCCTGATGCGCGAGCACCGCGTCACCCATTACTGCGCCGCGCCGATCGTGCACAGCCTGCTGCTGAATGCGCCCGATGCGATGAAGGCCGGTATCGAGCGGCGTGTCAGCGCAATGGTCGCGGGCGCCGCACCGCCGGCGGCGATGATCGAGGGCATGGAGAAAATGGGCTTCGACCTCACACATGTCTATGGCTTGACCGAGGTGTACGGCCCTGCCGCCGTGTGCGTGAAGCATGCGGAATGGGAGGCGCTGGACATTGCTGAGCGCGCGCGCCTGAACGCGCGCCAGGGCGTGCGCTACCACCTGCAGGAAGCCGTGGCCGTGCTCGACCCGGCCACGATGCAGCCGGTGCCGGCCGATGGCGAGACGATGGGCGAGATCATGTTTCGCGGGAACATCACGATGAAGGGCTACCTGAAGAACGCCGAGGCAACCGAAGCCGCGTTCGCTGGCGGCTGGTTCCACACTGGAGACTTGGCGGTGATGCATCCGGACGGCTACGTGAAGATCAAGGACCGCAGCAAGGACATCATCATCTCCGGCGGCGAGAACATCTCGAGCATCGAGGTCGAAGACGTGCTGTACCGCCACCCCGCCGTGCTGGCCGCCGCGGTAGTCGCGCGCCCCGATCCGAAGTGGGGAGAAGTGCCGTGCGCCTTCATCGAGCCGCGCGCCGGTAGCAACGTGAGCGCCGACGAACTGATTGCCCATTGCAAGGCCCACCTTGCCGGATTCAAGGTGCCGAAGGCGGTCATCTTCGGCGAGATACCGAAGACTTCGACCGGCAAGATCCAGAAGTTCACGCTGCGCCAGCAGGTGCATTCGACCGACGCGCTGGAATGACGGCTGATCTGCGAGGCTGCAATGCTGGCGCGGACATTCCTTCTCTGGCTGCTGATTTTTTAGGCGATGACGGTTATACCGGCGGGCGCTTCACCCAAGGCGTTCAACAAATTCTCAGGGCATCGGTCGAGATTGCCAAGCGCAATGAATTGCATCCTTTGAAGTAATGTCCAAGCGCTGGGTCGTGGAGCGCTCAATCGCTTGGCTGGAGAAATGCCGTCGGCTGCGGAAAAACTGCGAATGTAAGCTTGAAATCAGCCTGCAGTTCGCTATCTTGGCGTTCCTCGCACCGCTATTGAAAAGACATTGAGCGGGCTCTCAGGTTCATGATGAAGTCTTTCCGCGCACCAAGGTTCCATTTCTCTGCTCCACAACCTTCAGAATTGTGGTGAAGTCTTGGTCACCCCAGCCTGCCTCGAGGGCCGAGTGCCAGACCTGTCGCGCCTGGTCGATAACGGGCATCTCGACATTCAGGGCGTTTGCCTCGCGCAACCCAAGCATGACATCCTTGTCAAGAATTGACAAAGCGGCACCAAAGTCGAAAGTCCCGTCCACGCCCCTACGCAATATTTCGCATGCGCTGAAACTCTGTCCCGAGCCAGCTTTTAGAACGCGCAGCATCTCGCCCGCATCCAGACCTGCCTTGGCGCCCATCGCCAGCCCTTCGCAAGCCACGATCATATTGGCAGCCATGATCAGGTTATTGACGACCTTCATGACCTGAGCCATGCCCGGCCGTTCACCAAGTGTGTAGATCTCCTTGCCTATCATCGCCAGGAGCGGCCGCACAATCTCCACGGCTGTCGGCTCGCCCGCCACCATCATTGTAAGCTTGCCCGCGCGGGCAATCGGCGGCCCGCCGGTCACCGGCGCATCGATGGTATCGATTTCCTGCGATTCGAGGCCGACGGCGATCTGTTCGATCGTCTCCTTCCCGATGGTAGACATCTCCCCATATACCTTGATGGCGGAACCATGCACTACCCCTTGAGGCCCTAATGCCGCGGAAAGTGAAATCTCTGGGCTGGACAAACATGCAAAAACGATGGAAGCAGCATTCGCCACGGACTTGGGCGAGTCATGGGCAACCGCGCCAGCGGCGACAAAGCGTTCCATCGCGGAGCGCATAGGGTCGTGGACATGCAGGCGGAAAGCCTTGCCAAGAAGTCGTTCGGCCATTGCGCCGCCCATCTGGCCAAGGCCCAGAAAGCCGACGTTCACAGGTTCTGTCATTCAGATGCTCCGGACTGGTTCCAAAACGAAGTATATACATTGTCTTTCCATCACGTTTCCGATCCAAGCCGTACACCATGTGACCGTCTGCTTTACCTTCGTGGATAACAGCGCCATGCGGAGAAAGCCCTGGATTCGTCTATGCCGAGGGTGTGCGTTCTCGGCTGCCCGGCGGACCGCTTGCCAGCAATCACCCGTCGCCAAGAGTATTTGCGTTGCGGTGCCAGCCTGTAGTCCCTCGAAAGCAAGGGCGCTTCGCTGAGTGCGCCCGAGTCGCGGCATATATGGTCGTGCGTTTCGATATTACCAATAACGAATGCGCCATTATGAAAGAACACCACAAGCCCCGTGCGCTGCGCCCACAAAGGACGATTCAGCTTGACTGAAATCGCAGCGGAACCTGTCGTAAGGAAACATCAATATTCGTAAAAGTATGTTACGCGTTGATATGTGATGTGTTATAAACGACGTGTAACATGTTACAAATAAAACGGAGACAAGCATGAAAATAAGGAAATTTGCCGCATGGCACGCTACAACCGCCGTTATGGTCGCATTTTTGGGCATGGCCAATGCGCACGCGGCGGATCCAGACGCCTTCCATATCGGCGGAGTTGTATCGCTCTCGGGCACATACGGGATTTTTGGCGAAGACATGCGCAAAGGCGTCGAAATCGCGATCGACCAGCGCGGCGGCAAGGTCCTCGGCAAGCCAATCAAGGTGACCTGGGAGGATGACGAGACCAAACCGCAACCAGCCGTGCAAAAAACGACCCGGTTGATTGCCGACGGCGCGCATATGATCTTCGGCGCAGTGAGTTCCTCGTCGACACTGGCAATCATGAACATCACCAAGCAACGTAAGATCCCGCACCTGGTCACAATGTCCGCCGACGACAAGATCACCGTGCCTGGCGGCTCACGCTACACCTTCCGCACGTCGAACACGCTCGGTATGGAACAGCGCATGGCGCTGAGCTACACCAAGGACCAGAAAATTAAGCGAGTCTATGGCGTGACGGCCGACTATCAAGCCACGCGCGACAGCTGGGAGTGGTACCGCAAGGAAGCGGAAAAGGCTGGAATTGAAGTCGTCGGCGCGGATTTTCCGCCTCTGGGCAACCGTGACTACTCGTCCATCGTCGACAAGATCGCCAAATCGAACGCCGATGGCGTGGCCCTGTTCATGACTGGATCTGACGCGGTCACGATAGTCAAGCAGGCCGGTCAGGTCAATCTTGGCAAGAGCAAGAAGATCTTCGGGCCAGTGATTGCCGACGAAACGATGGCCGCAGGCGTGGGCCCGACTTCGATCGGCGTGAATTCAGGCGTTCGCTATCACTACACCGTCGATAATCCGGCCAACAAGAAGTTTGTCGAAGCTTATCGCAAGAAATTCAACGAGTTTCCGTCCAGCGCGGCCGGCGAAGCCTACGACGGTATGGCATGGTGGCTAGACGTCATCGAGAAAACCGGCAGCTGGGATAAGGAAAAATGGGTAGAGGCAATGGCCACTAGCGTGCGCGATAACTCCGTCGAAGGCCGCAAGGAAATGCGCGCATGTGATCACCAGGCGTTGCAGGACGGTCTGTGGGGCGAAGTAGTCGCCGGCCGTGCTCCCAATCCGGATTACATGATGAAGATCGTTCACGTGTACTCCCCCAAGCAGATTTTCGAACAGTGCCAGAACTGAGCATTCTGCCCCAAACGCGCTAGCGCTCCTTGCCGGTGAAGTCTCTGCCGGCAGGCGTCGTGGCCGGCCGCCCCAATGCCAGCTCGCGCGTATCTGCACAACTCCTCCTGTGTAAGGCTTCCTATGTCCATGATCATCATCGGCCTCAGCCTCGGCATGCTACTGTTCCTGCTTGCATCCGGGCTAACGCTCATCTTCGGCATGCTTGGAGTCATTAACTTCGCTCACGGCGCCCTGTACATGCTCGGTGCCTACCTTGCCTTCGAAATTATCCGCCGCACGGGTTCCTTCGCCTTGGGCCTGGTGGCGGCGACCCTGACCACCGCCGCCATCGGTGTCGTCATGGAACGGCTCGCGCTGCGCCCGCTGTATGCGCGACCGCATTTCTATCAGCTGATCCTCACATTCGGCTTCATCCTCGTGATTACCGAAGCCGTCAAATTCACCTGGGGCCTAGGCTACAAGGAAGCCCCGATGCCGACTGCACTTGCAGGAACGATCGCTCTGTTCGGAAGCACCATCCCCGTTTACCGCTTGTTTGTCATTGCCTTCGGCGCATTTGTTTCCATCGCGCTATTTCTGGCCCTCGAGCGCAGTACCTTCGGCGTGAAAGTGCGCGCGGCCAGCAGTGACGCAGAGATGGTGCAGATACTCGGGCTACGCGCAGCAACGATCCGAAATGCCGTCTTCGGGCTGGGCGCGGGGCTAGCCGGGCTTGCCGGCGCCATCGCCGCGCCCCTGTTTCCAATCGAGCTTGGCATGGCCACTAACATGATCATTGACTGCTTCATCGTGGTCATCCTCGGCGGCCTTGGCAACATACGCGGCGTGGTCGCCGCAGCACTCCTGATCGGGATGGTGCGCGCAGTCGGCTACACGTTTGTCCCGAGCTGGGTCGATGTGATGACGTTCTCGCTGCTGATCGCCACCCTGATGACTCGTCCTCAAGGACTGTTCTCACGTCCGGCGAGGTCAGCATGATTACCCGCCCGTTTGACCTTGCGGTTAGTGTTCTGGTCGGCGCGACGGTCATCGCGCTGCCATTTGCGACACAAAACGACTTCTTTCTGAATCTTGCACTGCTGGTGATGATCTGGTCGATCTTCGCACTCGGCTTCGACTTGGTTTTCGGATCGCTTGGCATGGTGTCCTTCGGCCACGCCAGTTTCCTGGGCATGGGCGGCTATATCCTCGCGATCTTCACCCAACGTTATGGCTGGTCCTTCGAGGCCAGCATGGTAGCCGCCGTGGCGGCCGCCGCGCTGCTGGCGTGGATCGTCAGCTTCTTTGCGCTGAGGGTGTCCGGTATATTCTTCGCGCTCGTGACGCTCTCGCTGTCGCAGCTGCTTTACATTCTTGCAGACAGCAAGCTGCGAGAATGGACGGGTGGTGCCGACGGCATGGCCGGCGTCACTCGGCCGCAACTGTTCGGTGTCGATTTCTTCGCCACCCAGCCGTTCTACTGGTATGTGGCAGCCTTGTTTACCCTTGTCGTCGCGGGTGTCGCGATGTTCCGGGCTTCGCCTTTCGGCCGGGTCATGCAAAGCATCGCACAGAACGAAATCCGCACCGAGCAGCTTGGCTACAACGTCCACCGCATCAAGCAGATCACCTTTCTTGTGTCAGGCGGCATCAGCGGCCTGGCCGGCGCCCTGCTGGGCTCGCTGCTTATGTTCGTCAATCCGCAGATGCTGCACTGGACCACCTCAGGCGATGTCATCATCATGACCCTGCTGGGCGGCGCCGGGACACTGTGGGGGCCGGTTGGCGGTGTGATCCTGTTTGAGGTTCTCAAAGAGTGGCTGAGCGGGCAGACGCAATATTGGTATGGCCTGCTTGGCATGGTGTTCATTCTCGCCACCATCTTTTTCCCCAAAGGCTTCCTCGGAGAAGCCCGCCGCCTCGCGGCCCGCGTGCAACGGAGAAAGCCATGACGAACATTGGACTTGAATGTCGTGACGTCACGGTCAGCTTCGGCGCCCTCAAGGCGATCGACGAGTTCAGCCATCAGTTTAAAACGGGCCGCATCTATGGACTGATTGGTCCTAACGGTGCCGGGAAGACCACCTTACTCAATGTGCTGGCGGGCCGCCTCGCCCAGAATAAAGGGGCGGTCCTGTGCAACGGTGCCGATATCTCCGCCATGCCGGCCCACGAGCGTGCACGCGCCGGCATTGGGCGCAGCTTCCAGATCACCAAGATCTATCCCGAAATGACCGTCGCTGAGAACTTGCGCATTGCCGCGCAAATCAAGCATTCACGGTTTCTGCCATTTTGGAATGCCACGCGCTATGACAGGCGACTGCAGCAGGACATCGAAGCGATGCTTGAACTGACCGGCCTAGCCCCGCACTGCAATGAGATTGCAGGCACCATGTCCTACGGTCTGCAACGGGCGCTAGAGCTAGGCGTCACCCTCCTGCCGCAGCCCACCATCCTGCTTCTTGACGAACCGCTCGCCGGCATCGGCCACCACGAGATCGCAAGTGCCACCCGGCTGATCCGTTCCGCGGCCGAGGGGCGTACCGTTCTGCTGATCGAGCACAACATGGATGCGGTCATGTCCCTGTCGGAGGAAATCGTTGTCATGAGCAACGGTCGCAAAATCGCCTGTGGTGCGCCGCAAGCGATCCAGTCCGACCAGACCGTGCGTTCCGTCTATCTCGGTGAGGAGACTGCAGCATGATGGTTCTCGATAGCGCCTGTGTGCAGTACGGACTGGCACGCGCACTCCATGATGTCTGCATCACGGCATCGCAAGATGAAATTATCGCCATCGTCGGCAGGAACGGCGCGGGCAAGTCGACCACGCTCAAATCAATGATGGGACTGCTGCCCTTGTCGAAAGGAAAGCGCCTGTTCCAGGAGCGGGATATCACTACGCTGCCCGTTGAACAGATCAGCCGGCTCGGCGTGGGTTTCGTTCCCGACACGCGCCGGATCTTTCCCAACCTGACCGTGCACGAGAACCTGCGTATGGGCGCCCTCGCGCATAAGCCGGGGTATTGGACCATCGAACGTGTTCTGGAGATTTTCCCGCGGCTGCAGGAGCGCATAGGTTTCGGAGGCGATCAGTTGTCCGGCGGCGAACAGCAAATGCTCTCGATCGCCAGGGCGCTGCTAGGCAACCCGAAGATCCTGCTCCTGGACGAACCGACAGAAGGCCTGGCGCCAAAGATTGTCGACGAACTGATTGACGTGTTCGTCCAGGTGCATCGTCTGGGAACAGGCCTAGTGCTGGTGGAACAGAATCTGAAGGTGCCAATGCGTCTGGCGGACCGACAGTACGTGCTCGATCATGGCACGGTCGCCTGGTCAGGCACCTCAAAGGAGCTCGACGCCCAGCGCGACCACGTTGAATCAATCATTACGACAGGAGTATCCAGTGAAGAATGAGAAAACCTATATCGTCGGCGTGGGCATTACTCCGTTCGCCAAGCAAATCGAACGCAGCGTGAAGGACCTCGTCCGCGAGGCGGTGTCGGCGGCACTGAAGGACGCCGGCTGTGACAGCAGTGCCTTGCAAGCTGCTTATTTCGCCACCGCCGGCCAAGGCGCCATCGAAGGTCAGTTCATGGTTTCCGGCCAGATTGCGCTAGGGGCAATGGGTATCATGGGTATCCCGGTGACCAATGTCGAAAATGCATGCGCCAGTTCCAGCACGGCGCTCAACGCTGCCCGGCTGCATGTCGCCTCCGGTGCAGCGGATATCTGCCTTGCGGTCGGAGTCGACAAACTGTTTTCGGTTGACAAAGAACGCAGCTTCGCCGTGTTCGACGGTGCCTGGGATGTGCATGCCGCTGAGCAGCAGATGCGCCACTTGATGTCGCTATCGACCGACGTTCAGCCGCCCAAGGGCTACGTCGAGCCCGGCAAGCGCAGCGTCTTCATGGACATTTACGCAAGCCTCGCCCGTCTGCACATGAAAACCTTCGGCACGACCCAGCGTCAATTGGCTGCTGTGGCCGCGAAAAACCATGTCCACTCCACTCGCAACCCACTGGCGCAATTCCAGTACCCGCTGACGATCGACGAAGTGCTCTCAGCGCGGGCAGTTTCCTGGCCGCTGACGCTGCCGATGTGCGCACCGATCAGCGACGGTGCCGCGGCGGCGATCGTTTGCAACGAAGATGGATTGCGGCGGCTGCAGCGCGGCCGGGCGGTTGAAATCCTGGCCAGTGTGATGCGCAGCGCCACTGACCGCCGTGCCGACCAGTACGACCGCCACCTGTGCCATCTTGCGGCCAACGAGGCCTATGAAAGCGCCGGACTGGGACCGCGCGACATGTCCCTGGCCGAAGTACACGATGCCACGGCATTCGCCGAGATCCAGCAAACCGAAGCGCTCGGTTTCTGCGCGTTCGGCGAAGGCGGGGTAATGGCCGAGACAGGTGCCACCACGCTGGGCGGGCAGATCCCGATCAACGTGTCCGGCGGGCTGCTGTCCCGTGGCCATCCGATCGGCGCCACGGGCCTGGCGCAGGTGTTCGAAATGGTCACGCAGTTGCGCCACGAGGCGGGGCCGCGCCAGGTGGAAAACGCGCGCTTCGCCATTGCGGAAAACGGCGGTGGTTTTTCCGGCGTCGAGGAAGCGACCACCTGCATCACGATCCTTGGGCGCCCGTAACGCACTACGCCACGCCGTTCAACCCTACCAAGATCATTACATTGCCAGCCATGAACCTCAGCCAACTATTTCAGCGCAGTGTCCAGCTGTATCCCGATTGCACCGCAGTGATCTGCGGCAACCAAACCCGCCTCACCTACCGCGAGCTTGACCAGCGTGTGGGTGCACTCGCGCACTGGTTCAGACACGGTCTTGGGCTGCAACCCGGCGAGCGGCTGCTGTTCGTGCTGAAGAACTGCCCGGAATACATCGAAAGCCTGCTGGCAGCGTGGCGGGCCGAGTTGTGCGTCGTGCCGGTCAACAGCAAGCTGCACCCTAACGAGATTGCGGGCATGGCCGGGGACGCGGGCGCCCGCAAGTGCCTGTCGCATGGATCGCTCGCCGATTCCCTGCGTGAACACCCGGCGATACATGCTCAACTCGATGTGATTGACACCGAGTCAGAAAACTATCTCACGGCGCTGGCATCGCCATACTTGCCAGTCGGCGGCAGCTGCAACGAGAGTGATTTGGCGTGGCTATTCTTCACGAGCGGTACGACCGGCCGCTCTAAGGGCGTGATGATCACGCACGCCAACATGGTGAGCCTTGCGCTCAACTTCTGGGCCGACGTCCAGCCGGTGGCCCAAGGCGACGCTCTTATTCATGTGGCGCCGCTATCACATGGTTCCGGCCTGTACAGCGTTCCCTACTGGATCAAAGGCGGCACGCAGGTATTGCCTGAATCAGGAGGGTTCGACGAAGCCGAACTGTTCAGACTGCTGGATACCCATCACCGCGCAAGCCTGTTTGCAGCGCCGACAATCGTCCAGCGCATGGTGCGCTACGCCAATGAGCATGACGTGCGCCCTTCCGGCCTGCACACCCTGCTGGTGGGTGGCGCGCCTTTCTACATCGAAGACATCAAGGCTGCCGTGCAGTGCTTCGGCCCGAAGATCGCCCAGGTTTACGGCCAGGGCGAGAGTCCGATGACAATCTCCGGTATTTGCGCGGAACAGCTCGGTGCCGCAGTCGATGCCGGTGACAGTCAGTTGCTCGGCTCGGTCGGCTTCCCGATGACATCGATGCAGGTGTCAGTCGTCGATGGCGACGGCCATCCGGTCGCAACGGGAGAGCTTGGCGAAGTGACTGTGCGTGGCCCGGCAGTGATGGCAGGATACTGGAATAATCCGCAGGCCACGGCAAGCACGATCGTTGAAGGTGCATTGCGAACCGGGGATGTCGGCCTGATTGACGAACGCGGCCTGCTGCACTTGCGCGACCGCTCCAAGGACGTGATCATCAGCGGCGGCACCAATATCTATCCACGCGAGGTAGAGGAAATCCTGCTGACACATCCGGCAGTTGCAGAGGTGTCCGTGGTGGGAGCGCAGGATCCGGAGTGGGGAGAATCGGTCGTGGCATTCATCGTGCGACAGCCGGATGTCACTGTTGAAGACGCCGACTTGGATGCGCATTGCCTGAGCGCGATCGCCCGCTTCAAGCGGCCAAAACGATATATTTATGTCTCTGACCTGCCTAAGAACGGCACAGGTAAGGTATTGAAAAGAGAATTGCAAAAGCGAATTGGAACATTTGCATGAAAAAAGCAACCGGCCTCTTCAATCGGGAGGCTGTGAGTCAGACTGAGAAGGCATACGTCGCCCTGGAGGAGCTTATCGTTACAGGAGAACTGCCGCCTGGAAGCCAATGGTCAGCAGTTACCTTGAGTGAGCGTATTGCACTCGGCCGGTCGCCTACGCACGCCGCACTTCAAAAACTAGCGTTCCAGCGCTTGGTAGATATTGCGCCCCGAGAAGGGATCTTCATCTCCGAGATCGACTACCCAGGGCAAATTAAAATCATTCAGGCGCGCCGCGAGATCGAAAAACTGATCGTTTCTGAAGCATCGCAATGTGCCACTGAACAAGAGCGCGAAGGCATGCGCAACCTCATCAAGCAGTTGCAGGCGTTGAAGGCGCACCCGGATATGCGCGAATACCTGCGTGCCCATTTCGAGCTGACCAGACTGCTCGGCGAGGCTTCCCGCAACAGCTATGCTGCCGAGTTCTACGCGATGCTGCAGACCCTCGCGCGCCGCTTCCTGTTTTTCCACCAGGAGCGTTACACGAATCTCACCACGATCTGCGATATCCACATTCGGCAATTGCAGGCGGTTGTGGACGGGGCTGTAGAAGGAGCCGTCGAAGCGGCTGCCGCCCGTAACGACTATGCAGAGAATTTCGCCCGCAACATCTTGATGGAAATGATTAATTCATCGGCCGTGACCGTCAGGGCCAACTCGTCGCGGCGCTAGGGCTGAGTCTCTCATACTGGCGAAGTTCATAGTTAGACCGCTTTATACTACAGTTGTAATTTATGTTGCCCTCATCCGTCGGCGCCAATGACAGAGCATGGCGATGGATTGATGATGTCGTCGCCAATGTGACCAATGGATGATGAATGCGAGGCAGGGACGCACCCGTCCGAGTATCTGCCATATCAGCTTGCGCAATTCCCGCACGCTTAGCGGTACTAATGTAATCGCTGTTGCTTCCAAAGCTGCATGGCGTCGTAGCGGGTCTTTTTTTTAAACATCGGCCGCTGCGCCGAGATCGCGTACAAGACGGTGAGGTAGGCATGCGCCGTCATGGCCAGAGTGATGTGCCGATACCAGCCATGCCAACTGCGGACCTCGTACTGGTCCAGGCCGACCTCTCCCTTAGCCGCTTCGAAACACTCCTCGATAGCCCAGCGGGAGCCAGCCACCCGCACCATGTCCTCCAAGGGGCAGCCGCGCGGCACGTAAGCAATGTAATAGGCGATCTCTTGCGGGTTGGCCAGGCTGCGGCGCAGCAGCAGCCAGCGCTCACCAGGTAT
This sequence comes from Noviherbaspirillum pedocola, assembly GCF_016632335.1. Lineage (GTDB taxonomy): Bacteria > Pseudomonadota > Gammaproteobacteria > Burkholderiales > Burkholderiaceae_D > Noviherbaspirillum_A > Noviherbaspirillum_A pedocola. The sequence continues at coordinate 1,098 of NZ_JAEPBG010000050.1, read as the reverse complement.
CTGCCAGCTCAGCAAAGGCAAGCGTGCCCAGTCATAGAGCCGGGGCCCTTTGGCTCCGTCCCCCGCAGCCAGCCGTACCCAGTCCTCAGCAGAGGCGGTAGCGGCCAAGGCCTGTACGGTGACCTGCCGTATTTCCGGAAGCCAGACGTACTGATTGGAAGCCAGTGCCAGCACATGCCAGATCTGCTGCTGTTCCAGCCAGAGGCGAAGGCGGCGATGATTGCCATAGACTTCATCGCCGGTGACCCAGCGAAACGGCACATCTGCAGCGATTGCACGCTCGATCATGCGCCGGGCCAGCTCTGGCTTCGTGGCAAAGGAAACGGTCTCGGGCACCTTCGCGGCAATGCGATCTTCGTCACTGTCTGTCCATTCCCGCGGTAGATACAGCTCGCGGTCGATCAACACGCGGCCCCTGTTGCTGACATAGGCCAGGAACACGCCGATCTGACAGTTCTCGATGCGGCCTGCAGTGCCGCTGTACTGGCGCGCGACGCCAACCGAATGCTGTCCCTTCTTAAGAAAGCCGGTTTCGTCCACGACCAGCACCGCGTTTGGGTCAGCTAGGTATTCCAGAGAATAGATGCGAACGTCATCCCGCACCGCGTCGGCATCCCACCGCGCCCGATCCAGCAGATGCTGAATGCTGTATGGCACGCGCTGCCCAGCGACCTCGGCCAGTTGCCAGCCATTCTTGCGCTCGACAGGCTGCAGTAAACCTTGCAGGTAATCCCGGGCGCGCTGCTGCATCTCCTTACGCCCAAAACGCCGCCCGATACGCGCCAGCAGATCGTCCAGAGTTTGCTGCCACATCCGGCTCTCTTGCCGGTATTTCTGAATAACAGCGTCCATGATCACTGCTCCTCCAAGCTGCAACCTTGAACGACATCCTAGGACAAATATTGGCAATTACAACTGTAGTATTTAATCGCTCAACACTCCACCGTCTAGCATTCCGACAACCGCTCTAGCGGTAATGTCATGGACTCCCTCCTCCTCCGGGGCTCGGTAGACTGGGGGCACGCGAAGCATGGGCATCGCATCCAACGTAGGAGGCAAACATGGCAATCGTACGGGTCGGTTTGGATATCGCAAAGC
>NZ_JAEPBG010000005.1 GCF_016632335.1 Noviherbaspirillum pedocola | reverse complement strand
CAACTTTGCGTCGTAGATCCACGGAATAAGCAGCGCCCATGATGGCCTCCTCAAGGTGGCGAAGCTCATGGTTAGACCGCTTTAATTCCTCTACATTCCTCCGTCTAGCATTCCGACAACCGCGTTAAGGCAGATCCAAACAATGAAGGCTGAGTTGGAGGTGGATGACGAAGACAGTTGCACGAGATGACGATTAATGGACCTTCATTTCTGATGAGCTATCGCATGAGCCTACAACTGTTACCACTTAGGCCGCTTGCCATCGGAGCTTATCGAACCGCTATCCCAAGCCGTATAGTGATAGACGTTACTCTTCTAATATTAAAGCGTGTCATCAATCAAGCCAGATGACGGCGGCAGCGATATGGATCGCACCGAGGAAATTGTAGGCGGTCTTGTCGTCGAGGGTGGCAATGCTGCGATATTGCTTGAGCTTGTTGAGGAATTGCTCAGTCAGGTAACGGGTCCGATAGAGGTGCTTGTCATAGTCGCGTGGGTGTTTGCGACAGCGCTTGAAAGGGATTACGACGTTCTTGCCAGCGTCGCACAAATGATTAATTACCTCACTTGGGCATCGTAGGCTTTGTCGGGAATGATTGTGGCCCTTGGCGTGTCGGGTAGTAAGGCATCGGCCCCTCCAGGTCATGGGCATGTCCCGATGTCAGGTGAAACTCGGTCGGATTGCCCAGCACAACAACAGTGGCGTGGAGTTTCGTGCTCAGCCCGCCACGGCTGCGGCCAATCGCTTTGGCTTGGGCGCCGCCTTTTTTGCGTCGGCGCTATGTTGATGCGCGCGCACGATAGTGGAATCAATCATGGCGTATTCATTGTCAGCATCAGCCGCCAGCGCCTCGAAAGTACGTTACCAGACGCAGCTCTTGCTCCAGCGAGAGTGCAGGGTATGGATCACTCGAAATTCACCGAAGCGCTCCGGTAAATCACGTCATGGGATGCCTGCAGGGTAGCGGTACAGAACCGCTTCCACAAACAGGCGATTATCTTTGGCCGTAGGGCCGACATGTCTTTCCTGACCGGGCAGCCAATCCTTGATTTGCTCCCACTACTCGTCCCGCACTGGCTAACGATGACCAAAAAAATAAATAAAGCGCTTTATGCGCTGAAAAAACTAATTCGACAGCACCGAACGAAGCAACGTTGGAGTCAAGCGCAGCCTACGTGCTGACTGTAGCAGTCACGTCATTGGAAATAGAAGCTGTTCGAGCAAGCCGCCATGACATAGAGCCGGCTGCAAAGCCGCCGGCTAGGTTATGCCGAAGATCGGGGCACCGGAATATGGCCACGGTTATATATGAATATGGGCTACGACTATTTAGTCGCACAAGACGGAGTTTGAAATGTGTATCTGGTGGCGCAGATATTTCCATGAGATAAGAATTGTCAGCAAAAGAGATGCCGTGGGGCAAGGCCCTCTTTCCTCGTGGCCCAGCGTTGTCAAAGATGACCAAATCACCTCCTTCACTTGGTGATCTCTCGCAAAAACTGCGCTCGTACAAACCTTGGCCTGCAGCACCCGTCTCCGGTCTCATCGTCTGCAGTACCGCGTTATTGCAATGATCGGTAAATAAGGTTTTGTATGCCTAGAGATACGTTGCGATGAGATTGTGGAAACTCCGGCGCTTGAGTTCCCCATTCATCATTGACCCTGCATAAACGTACAGGATATGGAACTTTCAAGCGCTGAAATTTAACTCAGGGCACGGTTGGCATTACAGTTGTTGCGGATGAAGGATTTCTCCTCCGTTTTCCCAGTGTGTTTGTCTTCAACGTAGTCCTATCCCGGAGAGGGATGATGAATGTTCAATTGAAAATCATCGGTGATCACTTATTCAATTCGATTAACGAACAGTTGCTGTCGTTAAATGAGGCATTCCGGAATATGTCCCGCCATATTAATCCGCTTGTCGTGCACTTAACGCCACTTGGGGAGCGTAGAAGTATCGCTGATATGATTTTGCAGAATGATGTCGCTTCAATTGTGTTGATGCAGGTTAGTAATATCTCTTCAATCGAAGCTCTTCAGTCATCAGAACGCAAAGAACTAATGGTTTTGCGCAGCGAGACCGGAACCTTGCTAAAGGTTGCCCCAGTTATCGTGGTTATGGAATCTGAGAAAGTTATTAGCGAAACGCGTGATATGCCGGAGATTGTTTCTGATTGGATTTTCAATCCCATCAGCGTTCCAGAACTAGCCCACCGGATTTATACCGTATTGAAAAGGAAAAACCTGCTGAAAGCTCGGCTACATTTTGGTGCGCTGACGCTTCTTTCGGAAGTGCGTACGCTGCTTTTCTTTGGTAAGTCCATACATCTCACACGTTCGGAATTTGCCCTTGCAGAGCTTTTTCTTAGTCAAATGGGCAGTGTAATTCCATTTTCCGATCTCGTATTGCTTTTCCGGTCGACCGGCAAGTCTACAGAGGGAAGCAATATCCGTGTAACGATTTTTCAGTTGCGTCTGAAGCTAGAGATGCTTACAAAAGGCCAGTACACCGTTGTGAGTGTCTATAAACAAGGCTATTGTTTAAAGCAGAAAACTCGTTCTACGCTCAAGGAGGTCTCGGACAGTTTCGAAGACCGGTTCGACAAAGAAGGAAGGTATGCATTGCGGTAAGGCAAAACGCAGGGAAATTTTCACCTTCCGTTTCTCACGCCTTCCAGTATAATTCGGCGTATCGTTGAGATTCGAGCTAGTTGTGGTGCAGTATCAGTCTGTCCTTCCTTACTTGGTTGAAACGATCCAACGGGCGCAAGCCTACTTTAACTAACAATAGGAAACATCATGGCAACTGGTACTGTTAAGTGGTTCAATGACTCGAAGGGCTTCGGTTTTATCACCCCGGACGAGGGCGGTGAAGACCTTTTCGCACATTTCTCGGCGATTCAATCGACCGGCTTCAAGTCTCTCCAAGAGAGCCAGCGCGTGTCGTTCGATGTGGTAACTGGTCCAAAGGGCAAGCAAGCCGCAAACATTCGTCCGGAATAAATTTTTTGGTTGCACCAAGCTACGGTGCGGCTGATTCCAAAACCCCGTCGCTAGACGGGGTTTTTGTTTTTTCTAGTATGCATCATTTTCTGCAGTGCTTCAAACGCTCACCAGCCCTCGCTTCATCCAGTTGGTATCAAGCTTCTCCGGCATCCCATGGCGGTTAGCGTACTTGATGAATATTGCAAAGCGGACCATTGCTAGACGAAAAGCTTGAGCTGTAGCGTCTTCCACAAGTGTTGTCGTCATCCACATTTTTAAATGTGGGAGAGTGAAAAGGTTGTGTGGCAGGAAGCTCAGCGACACTTCCCCTCATATTTATCTGCGAAAGGGATGCGCACCAATAACGCGTATTACAAGCGCTACATTTAGCTCTCATATCTCCGCTTGTCCGCGATTGACCCGGTATTTAGACAACGATGCCTTCCTCCGCATAACCCGGGGGCGCAACGACGAAGAGCCTCCTCCGGCAGCAAGGTTACCGTTGGTTGCAGATGGCAAAAGCGTGCCGATTGTCGTGCGTTTTGTGACGCGAGGCTAAGCCAGTTCATATGGTCAATAGTCAAGCTCTGGGAAAAACTGTGCAATTCCTGGCGACAGTTTCGAAAGCTTCGCACCCTGTGCAGTCTGACACATTACAAGACCTGTGCAAGCTCAAGCGCTGCCAAGTTAGTTGACCTTATTTGCTAGCGGCCTATCGAATCCTACCTGATGCCGTACCCGGTTCTTATCGTGCGCTGCATGCCCAGTACATCACCTATCTCTGTTCCGTCGCTATGCTGCGCCATCACATCGATCAAATCATCACTTTTTATACTTCATCGTTCTGGCTAGGTTAAGCACAAATTGTGTCCATCTGCTGGACATTGTCATCAATGCATTCGGCATTCGGAAAAGCGTAAGCCTACGCACACGCGCGATTCCGGCCCACGATAAATGCGTGGTTTCGAAAATCTAAAGGATGTTCGAAGACCTTTCTGTGAAGAATGTGGCCAGGAGAAAGGCAGGCTTCTTGCAGAAGTGGAGTGTTGCTACTGCGACACACTTTAACTAAAAATCGATATCCCAAGCGTTTGCCAAAATGAGATGTTGCTTGTTTTAAAACTTGCTCCTACACTTGGTGCGCGCATAAATTCGAGAGTATCAGAAGCGCTTAATCAATATTAATCCAGCATTTTGGAGGATGACCATGAAGAACTGGACAACAGCGTCTGTAGCCGCTGCATTGCTCGCCTGGAGTGCGGCAAGTATGGCAGCTGATGCCATCCGTATCGGCGTATCAGGACCATTTACCGGCGGATCAGCACCGATGGGTGTGTCTATGCGTGACGGTGCCAAGCTCGCAATCGCGGAAATTAATGCGCAAGGTGGAGTTCTTGGTCGCAAGCTCGAAGCGGTCGAACGGGACGATGAAGCCAAGAATGAACGGGGCGTTCAAGTCGCGCAGGAACTGATCAATAAGGAAAAAGTCGTCGCAACCGTCGGCTTCATTAATACTGGCGTTGCGCTGGCGTCCCAACGGTTTTACCAGGAAGCGAAGATTCCAGTTATCAACAACGTAGCGACCGGAACCGTCATCACTAAGCAATTCGCGGACCAGCCGGAGAACTATGTGTTCCGCACTTCTGCCAACGACCTGATCCAATCTTCAATGATCGTGGACGAGGCCGTAAAGAAAAACAAATTTACCAAAGTAGCCATTCTTGCGGACTCCACCAATTACGGTCAGCTCGGCCGCGAAGACCTGGAGCGTGCGCTGGAAAAGAATGGCATCAAGCCGGTAGTCGTCGAGAAATTCAATATCAAGGACGTCGACATGACCCCGCAGCTGCTGAAAGCAAAGTCGGCGGGGGCGCAAGCGGTTCTGACTTATGGTATCGGACCTGAGCTCGCACAAATCGCCAACGGCATGGAAAAGCTGAACTGGAAAGTTCCAATGATCGGCAGCTGGACCTTATCGATGGCAAACTTCATCGACAACGCCGGCAAGAATGGTGAGGGCACACTGATGCCGCAAACCTTCATCCAGGATCCGAACACCCCGAAGCGCAAGGCTTTCATTGACAACTATGTCAAGACTTACAAGCCAGCCGGCGGTCGTATTCCCTCACCTGTCTCGGCAGCACAAGGTTACGACTCCATTTATCTGCTGGCGGCAGCGATGAAGCAGGCAGGTAGCACCGAGGGCCCGAAAGTACGCGCAGCGTTGGAAAATCTGAACGATAAAGTCGACGGTGTCGTTACTTCGTACAGCAAGCCGTTCAGCAAGGACGACCACGAAGCAATCAAACCTGGCATCCCGGTCTTCGGCATGGTGAAGGAAGGCCGCGTGATTCACGCCGCCCAATAAAAGAAGAAAGCCGGCCAAAGCCTTGGTCGGCAGTAGGCCTTGCAAGGGCCGGTCCTCGCTTTGCGAGCGCCGGCCACTTTTTCTCGACGCTCGGACGAACTCATGGACATACTGCTGCAACTCGTTTTCAGCGGCATCGCGCTAGGCATGATTTACGCGGTGATCGCTTTCGGTTATCAACTTACGTTCGCCACCTCGGGCACCCTTAATTTCGGACAGGGAGAGGCCCTGATGCTCGGAGCGCTCGTTGGCCTGTCCCTTGTAGGGAATGTGCACGGCGGACCGTTTCTCAATTACTGGATCATGATCCCTCTAGTGATCGTCTTTGGCGCATTGCAGGGAGCGTTCGTCGAATGGATAGGCGTGCGCCCGGCTATCCGCATCAAATCGGAATTCGGCTGGATCATGTCCACGATCGCGCTGGCGATCATCTTCAAGAATGTCGCGGAAAACATCTGGGGTAAGGACGATCTGACCTTCCCGTCGCCGCTGTCGGCAGCGCCTTTTCAGGTGCTTGGCGCGAATGTTCAGCCCATGCAGGTGGTTGTTGTACTAGGTGCGCTGGCAATGATGTTTGCAGTGGAGCTGTTCAACCGCAAATCAATCTATGGCAAGGCGGTCGTGGCCACATCGAACGACCGTGATGCGGCAGGTCTGATGGGCATCAACACCCGCATGGTGATTACCTTTTCCTATGCCTTATCCTCGGCCACGGCTGCGTTCGCCGGCGTACTGGTCGCACCATTGACGTTGACCGGATCCACCATGGGATCTGCTCTCGGACTGAAGGCATTCGCCGTTGCGATCATTGGTGGCCTGACGTCCGGCATGGGAGCGATTGTCGGGGGACTGATACTCGGCATTGCAGAAACGTTGACCGGCTTCTATATCTCCACTGGATACAAGGAAGTGCCGGGACTGCTGTTGCTGTTGCTGGTACTTGCGGTTAAACCAGCCGGCCTGTTCGGCAAGACCGCCATCAAGAAGGTGTGACGATGAAGCTGAAATCGCTCGCGATATACGTCGCCGGGATAGCCGCGCTCGCCCTGTTCCCACTGGTGGTACACAATCCTTACTACGTACATCTGGCCGAGACCATCCTGATCTACGCGATCCTGCTGTTCGGTCTCGATATCGTGGTTGGCTATACCGGGCAGGTATCGCTCGGTCATGCCGGCCTGTTCGGCATCGGATCCTATGCCACAGGCGTATTGGTGTTCAAGCTGGGTATGCCACTCTTTGTGGCGCTGCCGGCAAGCATTGCCATTACCGCTGTCTTTGGCGCCGTGCTGGCATTGCCCGCATTGCGCGTGACAGGCCCATACCTCGCGATGGTAACCCTGGCCTTCGGCACCATTATCCAGATCTTGATCAACGAGATGACCTTCCTGACCGAAGGGCCGCTTGGCATCAAGATTCCCAAGCCAACGCTGTTCGGCATCAAGCTCGGTGAAGTCGGCTTTTTCTATGTCGTCGCTGTGTTGATGGTGCTCTCCCTGATCGTCGTACATCGCATTCTGAAGTCGCATCTCGGCCGGGCTTTCCAGGCGCTGCGTGACAGCCCGATCGCATCGGACTGCATGGGTGTATCGGTCTATCGTTACAAGGTCTATGCGTTCGTGATAAGCGCTGCGCTGGCTGGGCTTGCCGGTGGACTGTATTCCTATTCCGAAGAGTACATCTCGCCGAATACCTACAATTTCGAGCTGACTATCCTGTTCCTGCTTGCGGTGATCATGGGCGGGCGCAAGAGCCGCACTGGCTCCCTGCTGGGCGCCTTCATCGTCGTGATGCTGCCAAGCCTGCTTGCGGACATCAATCTGTTCCGTCAGCTTGCCACCGCCGCAGCAGTCGTCATGGTAATTTCAGCCATCGTGCTCGTCGCCCGCGGCCAGCGCACGCCGCGCGCGGTGGCAGTCCCGGTGCTGGCCACTGTCGGCATGGCGCTCTTCGCCTGGCAGCTGGAAAACATCGTCGATTGGCGCTTGACCATCTTCGGTCTGATGACGCTGTTCGTCGTGTACTACCTGCAGGACGGCATCGTCGGCTTCGTCAACAGCATCTTTGGTCGTAGCGGGCGCGTCGCGCATGGGGCTAGCGTTTCCGCCAGCGAGGGCAGCGCCTGGGCGGCGAACACCGAAGTCGGCGGCGACGCCCATCTGTTGCGGGCCAAGGGCGTGCTGATGCAGTTCGGCGGCCTCAAGGCGCTTAACCGCGTCGATCTCGACGTGGTGCGCGGCTCCGTGCATGGATTGATCGGGCCCAATGGTTCGGGCAAGAGCACGATGATGAACGTGCTGACCGGCATTTACCGGCCTACCGATGGCGCCGTCGAATTCGGCGGCAAGACCATCTCCGGACTGACGCCGTCGGCAATCGCTCTCGGCGGAGTAGCGCGCACTTTCCAGAACGTGCAGCTCTTCGGCGAAATGACCGCGCTGGAAAATGTGCTGGTCGGATTGCACCACACGTTCAGAAGCACGGTGCTGGACGTGATGCTGCATACGCCGCGTTATCGGCGCGAGGAAGCGCAAGCGCGTGAACGTGCAGCGGGCATCCTGCAGTTCGTCGGCCTGGCATCTCTTGCGGGAGAAGAGGCGCGCAATCTGCCGTACGGCAAGCAGCGCGTGCTCGAGATTGGCCGGGCGATGGGTCTGAATCCGGCGCTACTCCTGCTCGACGAGCCGGCGGCAGGCCTTACCGCACCTGACATTCGAGAGTTGGTGGCGATCATCCGCAAGATACGCGAGCATGGCATCACCATCATTCTGATCGAGCATCACATGGACGTAGTCATGTCGATTTCCGACACCGTAACCGTTCTCGACTTTGGACAGAAGATCGCTGAGGGCAAACCGAATGCGGTGCAGTCCGATCCAAAGGTCATCGAGGCCTATCTCGGCGGCAGCGCCGAGCAGACTGCGCCGGGCGCGCCCGGCGAGCCCGATGAATCCGACACCATCCTGGCGAGGAGCTGACATGCTGACCATATCTAATCTGCACGCCGCATACGGCAAGGTTGAAGTGCTGCATGGCATCTCGCTCGACGTACCAAAAGGCCAGGTAGTAACGCTGATCGGCAGCAATGGCGCCGGCAAGACCACGACGATGCGCGCCATATCGGGCATGATCCGGCCGAAGGAGGGAACGGTAAGCCTGAACGGTAAGGATGTCACCGGTCTCGATTCGCACCGTATCGCCCGCGCGGGTCTTGCGCATTCGCCTGAGGGCCGGCGTGTCTTTGCCACCATGAGCGTAACCGACAACCTGCTGCTCGGCGCTTTCCCGCGCTTTACGCGCTCCCGTCCGCGCGGCGATATCCGCGCCGACCTCGAGCGGGCGCTGGAGCTGTTCCCGCGCCTCAAGGAAAGGCAGACGCAGCTTGCCGGCACCTTGTCCGGTGGCGAGCAGCAAATGCTGGCGATGGCGCGCGCGGTAATGCTCAACCCCGAAGTCATTCTGCTCGACGAACCGTCCATGGGTTTGGCGCCGATTCTGGTCGATGAAGTCTTTCGCATCATCGAACGTCTGAAGGCGAGGGGAGTGACGATGCTGCTGGTGGAGCAGTTTGCCGCCGCAGCATTGAACGTGGCCGACTATGGCTATGTGCTGGAGAACGGTCGCATCGCGGTGCACGGTCCTGCGGAAAAGCTCAAGAACGATCCGGCGGTGCAGGCGGCTTATCTCGGGGGTGGACAGGCGCATTGACGGCACTGGGTAGCCTCGCCGTCGCTATTGACGGCGAGGCGTTTCGCGCATGCGGCCGAGTCAACCACACGCGCGAGACGCTATCCCTGTGCAAAACCTATTCGCACTTCACCGCGCTGCCTATGCGGCCAAGCCCCAGCGACGGCGCCAGTAATCCGGCGCCGCATAAGCGCGGCGAAGAAATTCGACAAAGGCCCGTATGCGCAGTGGCAGATGCTGGCGCTGCGCAAACACCGCATAGATCGCATTGCCCGGCGCCGCATATTCATCCAGCACGGTCACCAGTCTGCCCGCCTCGATTTCCGCGCCTACCTCCCACATTGACCGCCATGCCAGGCCCTTGCCGGCCAGCGCCCAAGCATGCAGCACCGCGCCGTCATTGCAGGCCATATTGCCAGTGACTTTCAGCGTGACGTTGCGGCCGTTCTGACGAAAGCTCCAGCCGCGTTGACTGCCTTCATTGTTGATTGCCAGGCAGTTATGCATCGCCAGGTCATCCAGAGACTGCGGCTTGCCGTGTCGCTGCAGATAGTCGGGAGAGGCCACCACGACGCGGGTGTTGTCCGCAAGCTTTACGCCAACCAGCGCTGAATCCGAAAGAGAAGCGATGCGGATGGCCACGTCCACGCCTTCGCCTATCAGATCGACGATGCGGTCATTCAGATTCAGTGTGGCAGTCACATCGCGGTGCTCGGCGAGGAAGGACGGCAACAGCGGCGCGACATGCTGCCGACCGAAGCCAGCCGGTGCCGAGATCGTCAAGGTGCCGCTGGCCTTGAGACTGCGTTCGGCGACTGAGGCTTCCGCGTTCTCGAGATCGGCAAGGATGCGCTGGCAGCTTTCCAGAAAGGCGGTGCCTTCGTGCGTCAGCGCGATCTTGCGGGTGGTCCGCTGCAGCAGCTTCACGCCCAGGCGTCCTTCGAGCGCATCGAGGCGGCGGCTGATCATTGCCGGCGCGACGCCTTCCGCGCGGGCCGCCGCCGAGAGGCTGCCCTTGTTGACGACATCGACGAAAGTGGAAATCTGCTTGAACTGGTCCATCCTGCGGTTTCAGTAGGGGAGTGGGAGGCGGGCTGGCAAGGATAGCGCCGCGGATCGTTGCCGCGCAAGCATGGCGAAAGCTTGCGCGGCAACGATTCTGAAAGCAGGGCCGATGACGCGATACGGCTGCTTACGTAGGGTGGGCGTAGCCCACGCGTTGCACATACAAGGTGCTGCCGCGTGGGCTGCGCCCACCCTACGCATTCGAGACGGCGCGGACTTGGACCCGGCTAATCGGCAATGGGCGCGCCATGCGCATCGAAACGCCGCATCACGCCGTCGCGCCCCAAGGCGAGCCAGCCGCCGCGCACGGACTCGGTGTCGCCATCCCAGTCCGGCAGCACGTAGCGCAAGCCGCCAACATGCTGATGCAAAGCCGGGCGGTGTGTATGCCCATGCACCATGATCTGCGCACCAGTCGAGGCAAACAGCGCGTCGATGGCCTGCGTGTTCACATCCATGATCTCCATCGTCTTGACCTGCTGCGCTGCACGACTCCCTTCGCGCATGCCTTCGATGATGGCCTTGCGCTTTTCCAGTGGCTGCGCCAGAAAGGCCGCCTGCCACATGGGTTGCCGCACCTGTGCGCGAAACGCCTGGTAGTCATGGTCGTCGATGCATTGTGCATCTCCATGCACCAGCACCAAGCGCTTGCCCGCGATCTCTTCGACATGCGGTTCTGCAAGCAAGGTAAGTCCAGATGCTTCGGCAAATCCGCTGGCTACAAGGAAGTCGCGATTTCCGCCGAGCCAGTAAAGCGCGACACCGGCATCGGCCACTGCACGCAGAGCCGCGACGATGCGAGCGGGGAAGGGCGAGCTCAGATCATCGTCGCCCGCCCAGTATTCGAAGAGATCCCCCATCAGATACAGTCGCGGCGAGCGCTTCGCATGCTGATCGAGGAAGGACAGGAACAGCTCGACCGTACCCGGCATGGCCGCCTGCAAGTGCACATCCGATACGAAAAGCGCAGCCGCTTCGGGCTGCGCCTTGTCGTGCGGATGCGAGTTGGTTTGCGCATCCATGGGTAAATCGTCAGACCACTTCGGCCTTTTCGATCACCACGTCTTCTGCAGGCACGTCGGAGAACATGCCCTTGCGCGTGGTCTTCACCTGGCGGATCTTGTCAACCACGTCCTGGCCTTCAACGACCTTGCCGAAGACTGCATAGCCCCAGCCATCCTGGCCCGGGTAGTCGAGAAAGGAATTGTTCTTCACGTTGATGAAGAACTGCGCGCTGGCCGAATGCGGATCCGAGGTGCGCGCCATCGCGAGGGTGTACGGCTCGTTCTTCAAGCCGTTCTTGGCTTCGTTTTCGATCGGCGCATTGGTAGGCTTCTGCTGCATGCCCGAAGTGAAGCCGCCGCCCTGGATCATGAAGCCGTCGATCACGCGGTGAAAGACGGTGCCGTTGTAATGGCCGCTCTTCACATAGTTGAGGAAGTTCTCGACTGTTTTCGGCGCCTTTTCCGCGTCCAGTTCGATCTTGATGTTGCCGTGGTTGGTGGTAAGAAGAACAGCCATGATGATTCCTTGTTGATGGTGAAAAATCTGCCCGCATGCGGGCGCTTGCCTTACTTGACGACCTTGGCCGATTCGATGACGACCGGAGTATTCGGCACATCGCCGGGGCCGGTCTCGACTGCCTTGATCTTGTCGACCACTTCCTGACCCTTGATCACCTTGCCGAACACGGCATAACCGTAACCATCCTGACCCGGGTAATTGAGGAAGGCATTGTTCTTCACATTGATGAAGAATTGCGCGGTTGCAGAATTCGGATTCGAGGTGCGTGCCATTGCGACCGAATACGGCTCGTTCTTCAAACCGTTCTTCGCTTCATTCTCGATTGGCGCGCGGGTCGGCTTCTGGCGCATGCTGGCGTCAAAACCGCCGCCCTGGATCATGAAACTGTTGATGACGCGATGAAAAATCGTGCCGTCATATTGACCGCTCTTCACATACTCGAGAAAGTTCTCAACCGATTTGGGCGCCTTCTCGGGATACAGTTCCATCGTGATGTCGCCCATGCTGGTTTTCATCAATACTTTCGGCGCATCGGCCGCGAAGCTGCCGGCAACGGCGCCGGCGAAGGTGGTTCCTATGATGAGGCGCAGAATGGTGCGACGGGTGAATGCCATGGGGATGTCCTGTGGTTGCGATGAGATTGTCGGAGGTGGCTGGAACTGCTGAGCCCTGCATGCCTTGCTTGCGATTACGGCGGCGCCGCTCGGACCTGATGCTATACTGCCGCGCGACGCATTTTATCAAAAAGACTCAAACAAGCTTTCTGACGGCCTTGTCGCATCGTCGCGATGCATTGCTCTCCCGGCCGCGGTCGGCATGCGCAATGCGCGGCGGCATGCGGCAGTTCCGGCATCTCTCGTTTCGCTCATGACTGACCTCAGGATCTACAACACGCTGACGCGTGAAAAGCAGAGCTTCGCTCCCATCGAACCCGGCAAGGTGCGCATGTATGTATGCGGCATGACGGTCTACGACTATTGCCACCTCGGCCATGCGCGCGTGATGGTGGTGTTCGACATGGTGCAGCGCTGGCTGCGCGCAAGCGGCCTGGAAGTCACCTATGTGCGCAACATTACCGACATCGACGACAAGATCATTCGTCGCGCGGTCGAGAATGGCGAAACGATTGCGCAGCTCACCGATCGCTTCATCGACGCGATGCATGAAGATGCCGACGCGCTCGGCGTGCAGCGTCCCGATCACGAACCGCGCGCCACCGCGCATGTGCCGCAAATGCTGAACCTGATCGGCATGCTCGAGCGCAACGGCCTGGCTTACCAGGGTGGCGATGGCGACGTGAATTACTCGGTGCGCGACTTCAAGGGCTACGGCAAGCTGTCGGGCAAGTCGCTCGACGATCTGCGCGCCGGTGAACGCGTCGAGGTCGGCGGCGGCAAGCGTGATCCGCTCGACTTCGTGCTGTGGAAATCGGCCAAGGAGGCTGAGCCGGAAGAAGTGAAGTGGGAGTCGCCGTGGGGGCGTGGCCGTCCCGGCTGGCACATCGAATGCTCGGCAATGTCCTGCGAATTGCTCGGCGAACATTTCGATATCCACGGCGGCGGACAGGACCTGCAGTTCCCGCATCATGAGAACGAAATCGCGCAAAGCGAAGGCGCGTTCCAGCAGCCCTTCGTCAATGTCTGGATGCACAATGGCTTCGTGCGGGTGGACAACGAAAAGATGTCGAAGTCGCTCGGCAATTTCTTCACCATCCGAGAAGTGCTGCAGACGTACGATCCCGAGGTGGTGCGCTTCTTCATCCTGCGCGCTCACTATCGCAGCCCGCTCAACTATTCGGATATGCACCTGGACGATGCCAAGGCCGCGCTGACCCGGCTCTACACCGCGCTGAAGGAAGTGCCGGCCGACGACGCCGAGCTCGATCAGTCTGAGCCCCATGCGCAGCGCTTCGCCGAGGCGATGAATGACGACTTCAATACGCCGATCGCGATTGCCGCGCTGTTCGACTTGGCCAACGAGATCAATCGTGGCCGCGATGCGGCGCTGGCTCGGCAATTGAAGCGCCTCGGCGGCGTGATCGGACTGTTGCAGCGTGCGCCGCAGGAATTCCTGCGTGGCGCTGGCGGCGGCGACGATGCGGCGATCGAAGCCAGAATCGCCGCGCGCGTCGAAGCCAAGCGCGCGAAGAATTTCGCCGAGGCCGATCGCATCCGAGCCGAACTGCTGGCCGAAGGCATCGTGCTGGAAGACCGGCCCGGCGGCGTCACTGAATGGCGCAGGGCTTAAGCGCATGGCAAAGACCAATTTCGGCGATGGGCCGACCTTCGTGCCGCCCTATTGGGAAGACGCAAAGATCGAGCTGATGAAGCGCGACCGCATCATGAAGCGCCTGATACCGCAGTTCGGCGACATGCATCTGGTCGGGCGCGGCGATCCGTTCACCACACTCGCGCGCTCGATCGTCGGGCAACAGATTTCGGTGAAGGCGGCGGAAACCGTGTGGCAGCGGCTGCTTGCGCTGTGCACCCGCTGCACGCCGGCCCTGGTGCTGAAAGCCGGGCCGGAACAGCTTGCCTCGTGCGGGCTGTCGCGGCGCAAGGCCGAATACATTCTCGACCTTGCGGATCATTTCAAGGCGAAACGGGTCCATGTCGACAAGTGGGCGGACATGGACGACGAGGAAGTGATCGCGGAACTGCTGCAGATCCGGGGCATCGGCCGCTGGACCGCGGAGATGTTCTTGATCTTTAACTTGCTGCGGCCTAATATCTTGCCCCTTGACGATGTGGGATTGCTTCGCGGCATCAGCATCAATTATTTTTCGGGAGAGCCGGTTTCTCGCAGCGATGCGCGCGAGGTGTCCGCAAACTGGGAACCCTGGCGTACTGTCGCCACCTGGTATTTGTGGCGCAGCCTCGAACCGACGCCAGTGGAATACTGAGCGTTTCGACATCGCAGTCATCCCGACCATCCACGTGTTGCACCCCAAAGGAGGCACGGTGAGCAAAATAACGTTTCTGAATTTCGAGCAGCCGATCGCGGAGCTGGACTCCAAGATCGAAGAACTGCGTTTCGTGCAGGACGATTCCGCGGTCGACATCTCCGAAGAGATCGACCGCCTGTCGAAGAAAAGCCAGCAGCTGACCAAGGACATCTATGCGAAGCTGACCCCCTGGCAAGTCGCGCAGATCGCGCGCCATCCGCAGCGGCCCTACACGCTGGATTACGTGAATGAAATCTTCACCGACTTCCATGAGCTGCACGGCGACCGCAATTTCGGCGACGACCTTTCCATCGTCGGCGGCCTGGCCCGTTTCAACGGCCAGTCCTGCATGGTGATCGGCCATCAGAAGGGCCGCGACACGAAGGAGCGCGCGCTGCGTAACTTCGGCATGCCCAAGCCCGAGGGTTATCGCAAGGCCATGCGCCTGATGAAGCTGGCAGAGAAATTCAATCTGCCGATCTTCAGCTTTGTCGACACCCCTGGCGCCTTTCCCGGCATCGACGCCGAAGAGCGCGGCCAGTCCGAGGCGATTGGCCACAACCTGTATGTCATGGCGGAACTCAAGGTACCGTTGATCGCCACCATCATCGGCGAGGGCGGCTCCGGCGGCGCGCTGGCGATTGCGGTCGCCGACTCGGTGCTGATGCTGCAATACTCGACCTACTCGGTGATTTCGCCGGAAGGCTGCGCATCGATCCTGTGGAAGACCGCCGAGCGCGCTTCCGATGCCGCCGAGGCATTAGGCCTGACCGCGCATCGCCTGAAGGCGCTGAACCTGATCGACAAGATCGTCAACGAACCGCTAGGCGGCGCGCATCGTGATCCGAAAGGCATGGCTGTGATGCTCAAGCGCGCGCTCGCCGACAGCCTGCGCCAGTTCCAGGGCATGAAACCGCGCGAACTGCTGGATGCGCGCCATGCGAAGCTGATGAGCTATGGCAAGTTCAAGGAAATCTCGCAACCCGAGTAATCCGTCCGATATCGCGAGCGCATTCGAACGCGCGCTGGGAGACATCCTGGCGCGCGTTCGCGCTTTGGGGCGGGATCCATCGCGTATTGCCATCGCCTACAGCGGCGGGCTCGACTCGAGCCTGCTGCTGCATCTCGCATGCCGCTATGGAAAGCAGAACGATATCGAAATCATCGCTTGCCATGTGCACCATGGCTTGTCACTGCATGCCGATGCCTGGCTGGCGCATTGCGAGGCGCAAGCGCTTCGGCTTGGCGCTGCCTTCGATTGGCGTCGCGTTGCTCTCAATCTCGAAGGCGGTCACGGGGTAGAGGAGGCTGCGCGTCTCGAGCGTTACCGCGCTCTGGCGCAGATGTGTGAACGCAGCGGCGCGTCACTCGTCCTGACCGGCCATCATCAGGACGACCAGGCGGAAACCGTGCTGTTGCAGCTCATGCGCGGCGCCGGCCTGCCGGGCCTCTCGGGCATGGGCGTATTCCAGGAGCGGCATGCCTTGCTTGGACCGAAGGTCGCGCTCGGCCGGCCCTTGCTTGGCATCTCGCGCGCTGCCCTGGAGACGGCGGCGCGCGCGATTGCCCTGTCCCATGTCGACGATGAGTCCAATGCCGATGTGCGCTATAGACGCAATGCGGTCCGCCACGCGGTCGCTCCGGTGCTGGAACGGCACTTCCCCGGCTATGCCGCCGCGCTGTCGCGAAGCGCTGCCCATGCGCAAAGCGCGCAAGCGCTGCTGCGCGACCTTGCCGAACTCGACCTTGGGCACTGCGGCGCTTCAGACTGGAATGCGCCGCTCGATGCCAACAGCCTTGCGCGTTTGCCCGCGCGCCGCGCAGACAATCTGCTGCGTCATTGGCTGCAGCACCAGGGCGTGAGCCTGCCGAGTACGGCGCGCATGGACGAGATGCGTGCACAGATGCTGAATGCTGCTTCGGATGCGCATCCTGAAATCGACTTCGGCGGGAAGGTGCTGCGTCGCGTGCGCGGCGACCTGATCATTGCCGCGCGGCGTGATGCGCCGCCGCAGGACGACATGCTGTTGCGGTGGCAGGGCGAAGATGAGATCGCGGTGCCGCAGTGGGGAGGGAGCCTGCAGTTCCTGCGCGACGAGGGTTGCGGCATTCCAATCGAACTGCTGCATGAACATGGTCTGCTGCTGCGGCCGCGTCGCGGCGGCGAGCGCTTGAAGCCGGCACGTTCGCGGCCATCGCGCAGTCTGAAACTGCTGTACCAGGAAGCAGGAATTCCGCCTTGGCGCAGGCTATGGTCGCCGCTGGTCTACCTGAATGAAAGTCTGGTGTTCGTCGCGCAACTGGGCATGGATGCAAGGCATGCGGAGGAGGGCGGTATCGTGCTGCGCTGGCGTGAAAACCAGGACGGTCGCTATGCCTAGTGGTAGCGCCGATATGGCCCGGGTGCTTGCGCATGGCGGTCGCTTACCATTCCTTCGACTTCTTGTCACGTCTTGTTGCGGCATGTAAAATCCCGCGTTTGTTTGCCATCCCTTCCTTTTCCCTCCCATGGCCCTGATCGTACATAAATACGGCGGCACTTCGATGGGCTCGACCGAGCGCATCAAGAATGTCGCCAGGCGCGTCGCCAAATGGCATGACGCCGGTTATCAAATCGTTGTGGTGCCGTCCGCCATGTCGGGCGAAACCAACCGCCTGATCGGCCTGGCCAAGGAAGTGATGGCACAACCGGATCCGCGCGAGCTCGACATGCTGGCTTCCACCGGCGAACAGGTGTCAGTAGCGCTGCTGGCGATGGCATTGCAATCCCTGGGCAAGGACGCGGTGTCCTATGCCGGCTGGCAGGTGCCGATCAAGACCGATTCGGCCTACACCAAGGCACGCATCCAGTCGATCGACGACGCCAAGGTCCGCGCCGATCTCGATGCCGGCCGCATCGTCATCATCACCGGTTTCCAGGGCGCCGACGAAGCGGGCAACGTCACCACGCTTGGTCGCGGTGGCTCGGATACTTCCGCCGTTGCGGTAGCTGCGGCGATGAAGGCGCAGGAATGCCTGATCTATACCGATGTCGATGGCGTCTACACCACCGATCCGCGCGTGGTCAGCGAAGCGCGTCGGCTGCGCACCGTGACCTTCGAAGAAATGCTGGAAATGGCATCGCTGGGTTCCAAGGTGCTGCAGATCCGCTCCGTCGAATTTGCCGGCAACTACCGCATGCCGACCCGGGTGCTGTCCTCGCTGACCGACCCGATGATCCCGCTGGAAGAAGAAGCCAACTCCGGCACCCTGATTTCGTTTGAGGAAGACACGCACATGGAACAAGCCACCATCACCGGCATCGCCTTCAGCCGTGACGAAGCCAAGATCACCGTCATGCAGGTGCCGGACCGCCCCGGCATCGCGTTCCAGATTCTCGGCCCGATCGCCGAAGCCAACATCGACGTGGACATGATCGTCCAGAACCAGTCCGTGGATGGCAAGACCGACTTCACCTTTACCGTGCCGCGCAACGACTATCAACGCGCGCTGGACGTAGTCAACAGCAACGTGAAGTCCCTGATCGGCTCGGGCAATATCGTCAGCGATTCCAGGGTGTCGAAGGTATCAGTGGTTGGCGTTGGCATGCGCAGCCATGTCGGCATCGCTTCGCAGATGTTCCGCACGCTGTCGGAAGAGGGCATCAACATCCAGCTGATCTCGACTTCCGAGATCAAGATTTCGGTGCTGATCGATGAGAAGTACATGGAGCTCGCCGTGCGCGTGCTGCACAAGGCATTTGGCCTCGAGAAAGCCTGATATCGGATTGACCTATTCCCCGACAGCAGTTAATATTCGGGGCCTCGCAACACCGGGCTTGTAAAGCCGGAAACGTGTGGAGACGTGGCCGAGTGGTCGAAGGCACTTCCCTGCTAAGGAAGCATACGGGCTTAAACCTGTATCGAGGGTTCGAATCCCTCCGTCTCCGCCAAGGACACAGTAAACAAGCGGCTTTCGGGCCGCTTTTTCTTTTCTACCCCCAAATCTACCCACAAACCGGTTCTTCTACTGGCCATACGTCTCATCTGGCCCTTTCCTCTAAGTCTACTGATCTAGACGCTGCTTGGTCTCTGAATTGCAGCGACTTGGCTCCGTTGATATTTGGCGTTCTATCACGCCAAGCGCCGCGCGAAGCGCTTGCCGAGTGCACGAAAGAGCGTGACTAGAACTTGGCCGAAAACGAGGCCCTGCGCTACAAGAACGAAGTCCTGCGCGCGCAGATCGAGGTGGAGAAGCAGAGCACGGCCTGCTCGCTGGCTGAACTGCATTAGATAGCAAGGTCCAACCGCGTGAACGCAGGCGCGCCAAGCTCATCGCTGATATCCGCTTTGGCTAACCACCAGCATGCCCGCCATCAGTAAAGCGTGCGTCAGGTATCACAGCCGATAGCCATCGACCTTCGAATTTCCCTTTCGCCTGTCCTCAATCATGAGCCGCGTTATGTGATGCGTCTGCGTCACGGCGCATATTGCTTTAGGCAATCACATTATTTCCATTTTCGTGCGGGGCCGAATTGCTCCACGCAGCTTACCTTTCTCCGCAATCGTCCAACGCGACGCACGTTAAAGGAGAAAACGATGTCCACCACGCTTCTGAAAATTACGGAAGTCGAAAAGCGCGTCGGTAAAAAGAAGTCGAGCATTTATGCGGCCATCCAGGCCGGCATGTTCCCGGCACCCGTGTCGCTCGGCCCACGCTCGAGCGCTTGGGTCGAAGCCGAAATCGAGCAGTGGGTCCAGGAGCGCATTCAGGCCAGGCAGTCCGTCATGAAAGGCCAAGCATGAGCGTACTCGCCGTCAAACAAAGCACGAGCGGCAATGTTCTGCACGAGACCGCCGCTCAGTGCCTGGAAGAACAAAGTGCAGCACGCATCACTTTGAGGGAGTGCCACTAATGAATGCAATGCATCATCCCCAGGTAACCGTTGTTCGCAGCCACACCGTGCTGCTCGGTGACCCTGCAAACGTTTCCCAAATCCTGTGCAAGGTTCAGCAGCGCTGCATACAGGTCTGCATCAAGTTCCCGCCCCCGATCGCCGTTGTCACCAAGGCGCTGACGGCCTCGCCTGATCAGCAGTTCCACCGCCAAAAACGTGACTATGCATTGGCGCTTGCCCGTCGTGGCTTCCATGTGTTCCCGTGCAAGCCGGAGGGCAAAAAGCCACTGACTCTGCACGGTTTCAAGGATGCGTCCGTCAATCCCGAACAGGTCGATGCCTGGTGGGATAAATGGCCCGAGGCGAATATCGGCATGGCAACCGGGATTGTCGACGGCAATAAGCAACTGATCGTTGTTGACGTGGACCCGCGCAATGGCGGTGAAGAGGGCCTCTTTGCCTTGGAAAAGCGTTTCGGAGCATTGCCCGATACCGAAGTCGTGCTGACCGGCGGCGGCGGCTGGCATTATTACCTGTGGGCGCCCGCTGGTATCACCTTCAAAAGCAAGATCGCAGACGGCATCGATCTGAAATCGAGCGGCGGATATGTCATCGGAGTCGGATCTACTCATGCTTCGGGTAAGGATTACACCTACCAAGCATCGTGCGATCCGGAGGACGGACAAGCAATCGCCGATGCGCCGGAATGGCTCATTGAACATTTCGCGAAACAGAACAAACCGGTCGACGCGCCGGCTGTGGCGTCACAAGCCAGCGAGCTGGCCGGTGAGGAAATTCAAGAAATCCAGCGTTTTCTTCATATGCTGCCGGCATCTTGCTCTCGCTCCGAGTGGATCGAGATCCTCATGGCGGTGCACTCCCGCGGTGACGATCCCATGTTGCGTCAGGCCGCAAAGGAGTGGAGCCAAACCTGTCCGGAAAAATATGATGAAGCGGCTTTCAACAAGGCGTGGGATAGCTTTACCGGCGATGGCGGCATCACAATCGCGACACAGGCTTGGAGGGCGAATGAGGCAGGACTAAAGCAGAGCGACGTGTCCGACTTCGACGTCAATGCCATCGATTTCGCTCGGCCTTCGATCGACCCGCAAAAGGACGATAAGCATGCGGAAACCGGCATTGCCACAGCAGGTGCGGGACGAACTAATGATGCGCCACCCGCCCATCTCCTTACCATTCCGGGCGCTCTTGCTGCTTTCGTCAACTGGTACAACGATACGGCGACGCGTCCTCAGCCGTACTTCGGTGTTGTTGCTGCGCTCGCTTTCGCATCGGTTGTAATGGGACGCTTGTATCACACCACGGGGAACAATTATTCCAGCCTGTACTTCCTCATCTTGGGAAAAAGCGGAAGCGGCAAGGAACATCCGAAATGGGCCATCGAGGAAGCACTAGAGGCCGCGGGATTGGGTTGGTTAGTTGGACCGAGCGAGTACTCGTCTGCGAATGCGGTCGATAATATGTTGCGTACGAAGCCGACCCATATCGCTATCATTGATGAGATCGGACTGATCCTCCAAGCCGGAAACGCGAAAAATAACCCTATTCCGGGCACCGCCAAGCGCCGTCTGATGGAAGTGTTCGGCCGTTGTCATGGCGAGTTGCAATCCAAGGCATTCAGCCATCAAGGTCTCACTGCAAAGCAGCTCGCTGCATTGACGATAATCCAATTCAGAATCCCGGACTGACAATTTTCGGCATGAGCACGCCTGAAACGTTTTTTACTGGGGTCGGATCGGGAGCAATGAAGGATGGCTTTTTGAACCGCCTAATTATCGTCCAAACTGACATTGGCCGACAGTTGAGCCACTTCCGCCCACTTGTCGCACCGCCCGAAGAGGTAGTCAACTGGGCAAAAAAAGTCCGACCAATCAATTCTTTTTCGGCCCAGGCCCTCATGGTGAAGCGGCCTATGACAAGCGTCCTGAGCTTATACAAATTGAGTTCACCGAAGCCGCGAGGCAGCTCTGCGAGGAATTTGAACGCTTCTGCCATACTCGCCAGGACCAACTTGAGGTTTTCGGGATCAGCGAGATGTTCAGCCGCGTGCGTGAGGTTGCCATGCGCCTGTCCCTCATCGTCGCGGTGTCGGACGGCAAAGATGCTATCGAAGCGTCGCATGCTCAATGGGCAATAGACTTTGCGCAATATTGGGCGGACAGGGCAATTTCCGAGTTGATCGCTAAGATTGCCGACACGCCGTTCGCCGCGTTGCGCAACGAGGTAGCGGAGCACGTCATGAAAGCGGGCCTGAGAGGGCTCACCCATGCCGAACTGGCGAGGAAATCGGCACGATTCAAAGGAGCCGACATGAAGCTGCGCAATAGCGTTTTTGAGGTGTTGACGGTGGACCAAGACATGCGATGGGTGACGTACCCGTCGCGAAGTGGTCGAGCTAGGCCTCGCATCGCGTTTGTTCATGTGCCGAAGACTGGCGACGAGGACGATTCCTAAAGTAAGAGACGCTTGTCGTCGGAAACCTAGGCCCGGCGCGGCTTCCCGCAATAGCAGCAATATGAGCGGGGTGGCTAGCCGGGCCATCCTTTTTGTATGAATTAATAAAGAGAAGATAGGTATTTTTTTATTGCCTTTATCGAGGAAAGCCTTTGCTGGCGTGGGTTTTAACCGACAAGGACGATTGTTCTTGTTTGCTTTTGGTTCCAGTTGAAAATTTGAAACTAGGCATTCCTTATGAAAAGCGTTAGTGAGCAACTTTAGCTCAAACGGTAGCGGCGGCAGTTTTCCGTGCGATGAAGAAGGATGATGTGCTAAGTGCGGAAGTGCGGGTCGAATAGCAGCTGCCTGCCTAAACTGGTGTGACAAGGAGGCACATCATGAGCAAATGGACAATGGCCATCATCACGGCAAGGAAGCAGAAGCTGAATGACTCAGCGGCGGGATCAGTATCCCGAGTGAAGGGGGCGATCGCGCATTACTTGGCATCGGTACTTCAGTCCCGGTCAACAGAAACCAGCCGACAACCATCCCCGCCAAATCCTCACCGCAAACACACGTGGATTTGCATCGTTTTTCTGTATCTGTACTTCACTAGGAAGTGAACCATCTTCTTCTATACCGTGACGCGATCTGAGGCGATCGACATGGCCGCCGACGTGTTGAGCGCGTGGGATTTGGAGCGCGATTGTTTTACCTTTACCTACACGTTTGGTAAGGGCTTGCCCCGGATGTCCAATGAGGAGCTGGAAGACTTCCTCGTTATGCTTGCTCGCATCGAGGAGGAGGAAAGCGGATGGGAATCCGGGCTGCTTACCTGCGTTCGATTCAAGGTCGTGCGGGATCATGATGTGACGCGTGGCTGTCAATTCTGCGCGCACTGCGCGAAGACCAAGCGTTCCCGCTCTGGAATCAAAGCGGCCACTGCTTCGTCGAAGAAACAGAAAATCGGACGAGATTTCGAAAAACTCCGGGAGTAAGCAATGGGCGGGATCGGTTCGGGTCGAAAGCTGAAGAAGGCGCTTACCGTCGACGCTGCCTTGCGACTCGATCTGCGGGCGGTTCGGGATCCAGTGGCAAAGCAAGGTGGCATGGGTTGCAGCATCACTTGGTCCATCGGACAGGTGACAACCACTGCGGCCGTTTTCCTGCAGCCTGACGAGGTGGCCGTCGTCCATGATGGTCGGGCGTGCCGCGCGGCCTTGGCATGGCGTGATGGGCGGCTGGGAGGACGATTCCCGGCTCTCCTATGCCCGGGTTGCGCGCGCGAGGAGAAGCTTGTATCTGGCTCCTGACCTCCGCTGCCGCGAATGCCAGGAGCTCGGCTATGCGAGCCAACGAAGCGGGCCAAGCGGCCGGGCGCAACTCCGTATGGCAAAGGTTATGAGCACCCTCGTTGTGGAGACCATTTCGGATCTTGATCTCATTGCCCGGCCGAAGTACATGCGATTGCGCCGTTATATAGCGCTGCTGGACGCGTTGGGCAGCGTATCCGCGTTGAGCTTTCTGTCGGCACGGGACGCGGTCCGGAAAATCGGCGAAAAGCTGGTGGCTGAAGCTTAAAGGAAGAACGGGTTCTGCTGGTTTCAGAACGTCGATGCGGGGGGGGGGCGGCAAGAGGGCGGGGCCTTCCTGAAAGCGGGCAAGTAGATCCATATCTTAAAAATTTCCGCGTCAACTTAAGCGCAAATTTTTCCTGATTCTGTCTTATGGCCTGTCGGTTGCGCTTCCGTCAAAAGATTTTCAGAAGACGGAAAAAGGATTGCGCGAAGTCACAGCTTCGTCGAGGACGCGTCCAATCGTAGGTACTCTCCCCATCGACAAACGCAGCGCATGAGGCAAAGATTTTCAGCAGTACACGGCACGGCGGGTTCATCAACGGCGCGCAAAGACAAGAGGATGAGACATGCACAAAATGTACGGGTATTTGCATAGCTGTGCTGCAGCTGCGCTGTCGTCAGCGCTGCTCTTCGGCTGTGGCGGCGGTGGCGACGGCACCGTTAGCCAGAACGCAGCTGCGACGGGAAGCAGTACCGCACAGGGACAAGCACCAGCGGCGTCTTCAACTGCCAACTCCTCCGGGACCTCCACGGCACCGTCTGCCTCCACCGGGTCTTCCGGCGCCACGGGCACAAGTTCGAGCGGCACGACCACTACTGCGACGCCGGATCCAACCGGCACCGCGACAATCAGCAACGGTAGTGGCATCGATACCCGGGACACCAGCGGCACTGATCCGACAGCCACCCCGGCGCCCGCTGCGGCGCCCGCGAGCGTGACGCCGGCCTATCCCGGAAGCGGATCGGGTCGGGTGCAGGCCGTGAACTAGGCGCGCCTGGCTGCGCCAGGCTTGCGCGCATCGGTATGGGCGGCGCGGATGGGGAAAGATCCCCATCGGCAAAGTAGGGATTCGCCTGATGCCGCAAGGGTGCTCGCCTGTTTATAAAGGGCGGCGGAGCCACGAATGAACCCATGCCGCAAGATCCTTTTCTACACCATGCTTGCCGTGTCGGCTGCGGGAGACGCGCGCGCGCAGATCTACGGCGGCGTCGGCGCGGGCGGCTCGGTCGTTCTATCCAACTTCAGGAGCGATGCGAGCAGCGCGGTCATCGTGGCCGCGCCCGGGCCGGCGGCCGCGCCGCGTCCAGCCCGCGCTCGCAGCGAAGATAAACCAACGCGGCAGATGCGCCGCATCGTCGATGAAATCGCGCAGCAGTTGCATGTCGATGCGCGGCTGCTGCACGCGGTGATCCGGGTCGAATCGAATTACAACGCGGGCGCGGTCTCATCCAAGGGCGCCAGCGGGCTGATGCAGCTCATGCCCGCGACCGCGCAACGCTTCGGCGTGAAGAACCTGTTCGATCCGCGCGATAACGTCGAGGGCGGCGCCCGCTATCTCAAGTGGCTGCTAGGTCAGTTCGGCAACGACCTGGAGCTTGCGCTCGCCGCCTACAACGCCGGCGAGCAGAACGTCGTGCGCGCGGGCTATCGCATCCCGGATTTCCCCGAGACCCGCAGCTACGTCCCGAAAGTGCTCGGCATCTACGAGGCCGGCGACACCGATTGATTCCTGCCATTCGCTTCTTTCACCTGGCTAACACCAGTAGGGAAGTTCCTACCCTGAAACGGGGGGCTTCATGCAGTGCGCTGCTTTGTCAATTAGCAAATACTTTTTGACAACAAGCCGGGAAGGTAAACCCGGAGGGAGAGCGCGCGTCTACGGCGGCGCGTATGGACTCGTGCACGCAACCCTCCGCCTGACCGGTCTGACCATTCATCAACCGCGCCGCAAGCAGCATGGAGGGAAAAATGCGTATCAGTCGCGTATTGAAGTTCGGCTTACCAGCGGCTTTGCTGGCGCTTGTCGCGCTGCCTGCGGCGGCGCAATCGTTCTCGGTGCAATGCCCGACCAGCACGCCGCTGCATCCGGCCAAGGGCGGCGCCGCAGGTGCAATCAAGTGCCAACACATCTCCGGCGGAGACGGTTTTGCCACGATGGGCGACGGCACCCAGACCTACCTGTTCGCCTTCGGCCCGCTGTCTGGCCTGGATCGGATCGCCAAGGGGCTGCCGGGCACGCAGGATGCGGTCTCGTTCAACCGCGAATACGACGCAGCCAAGGCGCCGAATGCAGCGATCAAGGATCCCCAGCTGATCATGGGCACCGGCGTACTGAACGGCAATTTCCCGGCGCCGCTGATGGCCATCGACGAGGACGATGAATTCTTCCTGACGCTCTCTAACGTCGGCATGATCATGCGTCCGGACCTGTTCGAGCAGCACACGGTCCACTTCCACGGTTATCCGAACGCCTCTTCGTACTTCGACGGCGTGCCCGATGCGTCGGTGGCGATCAACATCGCCGGCAGCTTCACTTACTACTACAACGCGCCCGACGCCGGCACCTATTTCTGGCACTGCCACATCACCCCGCCCGAGCATCTGCAAATGGGTATGGTCGGACAGCTGTACGTGCGTCCGCGGCAAAACCGTGTGCCGGTGGGGCAGAGCCTGTACCAGGCGCTGATGAAGGCGAACCAGGCGGTTTCCTTGAGCACTGCTGCAGCAAGCCAGGCCGGCGCCTGCGGCGACCTCCTGTGCACCGGGCAGACGCCGCTGCCGGCGGCCGATACCTCGGCCAAGCAGCCCGCAGCCGGCATCACCTATGCCTACAACGACGGCGACGGCAGCACCCGCTACGACGTCGAATACCCGATCCAGATGATGGGTTTCGATCCCGATTTCCATTTCGTCGGCATGACCTTCAATGCCGAAAGCTTCGCTGGGCTCAAGGACAAGTACTTCATGCTCAACGGCCGCAGCTATCCGGATACCGTCGCTGCCGGGCCGATGGAAACCCAGTCGTCGGACGGCAAATCGCGCCAGTCGCAGCCGATGCCCGCGACGATCACGATCAACAAGACCGCCGGCCAGACGCGCGCGCTGCTGCGCATCAGCGACCTGAGCGTGTCCGAGCACACCACGCTGGCCACCATCGGCGTGCCGATGACCGTGATCGCGCAGAACGCCCGGTTGCTGCGCGATATGGCCGGCAACAACCTGTACTACAACACCAACTCGGTCACGCTGGGCGGCGGCGAATCAATGGATGTACTCCTCGACGTGAGCAACATCCCGGCCGGCACCTATTTCCTGTACAGCACCAACCTCGATCACCTGTCGAATGACGCCGAAAACTTCGGCGGCATGATGACTGAGATCCGCGTCTTGTGAGGACATCAATGATTCCAGCAAGGATATCCGCTGCCGTATGCCGGGCCCTGTTTGCCGCGGCACTCGCGGCCCTGCCGGCGACGGCGCCGCATGCGGCGGTGCCGGGCATCGCCGGCCCTACGTTCAACCTGGTCGCCAGCGAAGGCCGCAGCAGCCAGCCCGACGGCAATTCGATCTACTCGTGGGGCTACGGCTGTGACGGCGCCGCGACCACCGTGCCCTACGCCGGCGGCTGCCCGCTGATGCAGATACCCGGACCAACGATGATCGTCACCGAGGGCCAGACGGTGACGGTGAACCTGGTGAATCGGCTGCCGGCGGCGGCCGGCAATGCCTCCATGGTGTTTGCCGGGATGGACGTGAGCGCCAGCGGCGGGGCGCCCGGCATCCTGGCCCAGGAAGCCACGCATGACGCGGCCACCGGCAAGGTCACCTATACCTTCGTCGCAGGCAAGCCGGGCACTTACGCCTACTACAGCGGAACCCGACCGGACCTGCAGATCGAGATGGGCATGTACGGCGCACTGATCGTGCTGCCAGCCACGGCCCAGCCCGGATGCAAGAAGGGCAGCCTGTCGCATGCGGCCTCGGCCTACGACCATCCGGCGACGTGCTACGACCGGGAATACCTGTTCCAGTTCGCCGAAATGGATTCGCGCATCCACGAGGCCGCGGAAGCGGCGGTGCTGGCCGGCGCCGCCGGTCCCGTCTCAGTGAAAACCGAGCCGTATCAGCCTAACTATTTTCTGATCAACGGGCGCTCGATGCCGGACCTGATGGATACGTCGTACGCGCCGAACTATCCGAACCAACCGTACAACGCCAATCCGCACATGCACCCGGGCGAGCTGCTGCTGATGCGGGTGATAGGCCAGGGGCGCACCCAGCATCCGTTCCACTTCCATGGCAACCATGCACGGGTGCTGGCGCGCGACGGCAACCTGATCACAGCGATGGGCGACACTGCGAATCCGCCGCGCCTGGCCGGGCCGCTGCTGTTCACGATACCGACCGTGCCGGGGCAAAGCGTCGATGCGATCTTCACCTGGACTGGGCAGGGTCTGAACTGGGATGCCTACGGCGCCAACAACGGCCACAAGTGCAACGGCAAGGATGCGCCGTCACCCGGCTTCGACCCGGACACCCGTGAATACTGCCCGGACCACAACAAGGCGATACCGGCAACGCCGGCCGACCCCAACATCGTCGCCAATGGCCTGTGGTACGGCGGCACGCCTTACCTCGGCCTGCAGAACGCCAACAACACGCCGCTGCCGCCGGGCCAGACAAGGATCAATCCAGGCGCCGGTTATGCCTACATGTGGCATTCCCACAATGAGCGCGAGATCACGACGAATGATGTCTTCCCCGGCGGAATGATGATGATGATGATCATCGACCCGCCCGGAAACACGATTGACGAAAAGCTGTAATCGGGACAACAGGGAACAACACCATGAAAAGAACAGGCGCATGGAAGTCCAAAGGCAGGCTGCGTATCAACCTGAGCATGCTGGCTTGCGGTGCAGCGTTGACGGCGGCTTTGCCAGCGCTCGCCAAGGACGTGAGCATCAATTTGACCGCGGCACGCGGGATGAGTTTTACGCCGCCGAACGGCCAGCAGGCAGTGCCGATGTGGGGTTACTGCACCACGCCGGCCAGCGGCGGCTGCGGCAATACCTGGGCACCGGGGCCGACTATCGTCGCTGCGCCGGGAGACAACCTGAGCATCACGCTCAGCAACGGCTTGCCGACGCCGACGTCGATCGTGATCCTTGGCCAGGTCGGCGGCTCGGTTGGCCAACCGACGATGCAGCCGAGTCCGGTCCATCAGCCTAGTGGACTGACGTGGCCAGCTCCGGCGCCGGCGAGCAGTGATGCCACCTTCACGCCACCAAAGCAGCCCGACCGTGCGCGCGCCTTCACAAAGGAAGCGCAGCCAGGCGGGAGCATGACCTATACCTGGACCAACCTGAAGCCTGGCACCTACCTGTACGAGACCGGTTCGCATCCGTCGCTGCAGGCGCCGATGGGCTTGTACGGTGTGCTGGTCGTAACCCAGGATCCAGTGTTGCAAGGCACCACGCTTACGCCCGGACAGGCCTATCCCGCCCCGTATGCTGGACGAGGTGCGAACGGCAGCGTCGCGCATGACGCCAGCGCGGTGCTGCTGCTCTCGGAGATCGACCCCGCGCAGAACAGCGCGGTGGACGTGGCTGCCCAGGCCAAGGCGCGCGAGGATCTGCCGGCCAACAGCCCGGCCTGCGGCGCGAGCTCGCCCTGCTATCCATCGGCGGTGAACTACAACCCGAAGTATTTTCTTCTCAATGGCCAAGCCTATGACCGGACCGCGCCAGGCATCGTCGCGCCGCCGATCGCCCCAGCCTCGATGAGCGGCAACGTGCTCCTGCGCTTCGCCAACGCTGGCCTGCGCAGCCACACCCCCGCGGTGCTCGGCCAGAACCTATATGTCGTCGCCGAGGACGGCAACCTTGCACCTGGCAATCCGAAGGTGCAGAGCGAAGTGCTGCTTACCGCGGGCAAGACGCATGACGTGCTGGTCAAGCCTAAGCTGGCATCCGGTGGCTTTGCGCCGGGCATGCTCGCTGTCTTTGACCGCCAGCTGAGCCTGTCCAACGACAACATCGCCGACGGTGGCATGCAGGGCTACATACAGATCGCCGGCGGCGCGCTGCCGGCGGCAGCCTTGCCCAAGGCGGTCGACGACAGCTATGCGGTGCCGCCGGGCAGCTCGACCTTCGGCGCAAACGTGCTGGCCAACGATGTCGCGATCGCCAATCCTCAGATCAAGACCGCTCCAACCAAGGGTACGGTGACGCTGAATGCGGATGGCACCTTCGTCTACACGCCCAACGGGCAGGGGACGTCGGTGCAAAGCGACAGCTTTACCTATTACGGCAACGGCAAGCCGGAGCTGTCAGCCACCGTCACGCTGACCGTGGATGCCGGCAAGGTCGGCGCCGCACCGGTCGCCAACCCGGACAGCTACGCCAGCAATGCGGCTTTCAGTGCCGGACTGAAGGTCGGCGGCAGCGGGGTGCTCGGCAACGACACCGATCCCAGCGGCTACCGGCTCACCGCGCAGCTCGTGCCGAATGCGAACCAGCAGGGCGGCCTCGTGGTGAACCTGAACCCGGACGGCAGCTTCAGCGCTCAGGCCGGCGCCGCGGGCACTTATTCGTTCCAGTATGTGGCGGTGAACTCGCAGGGAACGAAAAGCGCGCCGGCCACGGTAACGCTGTCCTTCGGCCAGGCCAGTGGCGTGAAGATTGCGCTTGCCGACGCCAGTACCAAGGCGTCCGTTGGCGGCGACACGCCTGACTACCGCTGGGTCATCGAGGAAGACCGCACCTTCCACAATTCGACACAGCTCACGCCGAACGGCGCCGACGGCATACCGAATGCACTTGCGACCAACTTCCACGCCAGCCACATGCCGGTCGTGGCCACCGGCTGCACCGGACCGATCAGCTGCGGCGACAGCCAAACGGTGAAGGGCGCCGCGGTGGCGCCGCGACCGCGGACGACGCCGGACAGCGCGGCGCTGGATCCGAACAAGTACTACTACTTATCTGTGCTGCCTGCGGACGCAATGACGGTCGACTCCGGAACCCCGAACTCGGGCCATACGATGGGCGGCGTGCCGATCACGCCGGCGGACATCGCCGCAAAGGGGACGCTGCAGGTGCTGCTGCCGCCGACGCCGATGAAGCCGGCGCAGCTGTCGATCTTTGTGTTCGAAGACAATAATCCGACCAACGGCGCCATCGACACCGCCGAGATCAACGCCGGCCTGGGCGGCTTCGCGGTCACCATCAACGACACCGCCGGCCGCATCGGTGACGTTGCCGGCCAGACCGTCTACGACGTCTACAACATGCCGCTGACCAATGCGCTGTTCGAGCTCGATCCGACGAATTGCCCGCGCGGCCCAGGCGCGCAGAACGGACCGGCCGGCGCGGAGAACCGCGTCGGCGTGATCTATACCTGCCCCGAATACGATGAAGTCAAGGATCCGCAGCATCGCAACCGGCTGCCGCTCGCCGGCCACGCGCTGGTGCAGAACATCAATCCCTCGCGCTACGACGTGCTGGTGGCGCCGGGCGCGGACCGGGCGCAGAAGGGCGAGACCTGGCTGCAGGTGTCGACGCTGGAAGGCACCCGCGCCAACGACGCGTTCGCCAAGTCTGGCGAGCCGGGCTACTTCCAGGAATTCGGCCCGCCGGGCTTCCATGCCTTCGTCGGTTTCGTGAACCCGGACCGCGTCAACAAGCTGATCGATCCGAGCACCAGGGCGCGCGACGGCGGCTTGTGCTCCGCGCAGGGCAGTTGCCAGTCCTCGGTCATCGGCCGCGTCACCAACCTGCACATGTCGCGGCCCTGGCAGACCGAACTGTTCGACAGCAATTCGAACGACGTGTTGTCCGCTTCCACCTGCTACGTTGGCCTGAATTCGCAGGGCGGCACCGGCGCCAACATCGCTATTCAGGCATGCCAGCCCGACGGTAGCTTCAAGTTCACCGGCATTCCCGAAGGCGACTACGAGCTGGTGGTCTGGGACGAATGGCTGGACCAGATCATCCAGTACAACGCGGTCCATGTCGCCGGTCCACTCACCGACATGAAGAATGTGCCGGTGATGAGCTGGTTCACCAACATCGAGCAAAACGCTTTCATCGACAGCAACGGCAACGGCGTGCAGGACGACGGCGAACCCGGCATCGCGCAGATTCCGATGCGGGTACGCTACCGCGACGGCAGCATCGGCTACACCTCGCCCACCGATACCAGCGGCAGCGGCGCGATCAACGAGCTTTTCCCGCTGTTCAACTGGTACGTAGCCGAGTCCGATACCACGCGCTACAAGGCCACCAAGGTCAACATCGTCGTCGACGGCGGCGGACCGGTGGACAGCACCGGGCCATACAAGGGCATCCTGTCCAGCACCTACCCGGCCGCCCCGGGCCAGACGCCGCGCTCGACCATCGAGACCTTCGATGGCAGCGTCATCAGCATGGGCATCCAGGGTTTCATCAGCCAGACCAACATCATCAATTGGGGCAAGCGCCAGTACCTGCCCGGCGAGAACGGCGGCATCACCGGCATGGTGCTGTACGCGGCGACCCGCGGCCTGGACGATCCGCGCATGCATGCGCAGCTGAACTGGGAGCCCGGCATTCCCAGGGTGAAGGTGCGCCTGTACCGCAAGACCGTCGCGCCGGACGGCAGCGAAGGCCTGGTGTTCGTGAAGGAAACCACCAGCAGCAGCTGGGACGACAAGCTGCCCACCGACTGCCCGGGCCAGCGCCCCGACGATCCATTCCTGGCATACACGCTGGGCGTGGCCAACATCGGCAAGTGCTACGACAGCATGCACAACTTCAATCAGACGCGCCCGGCGGTCTATGACGGCCGCTACACCTTCGATGACATCCCGGCCGGCCGCTACGTCGTCGAGGTGATCGCGCCGGAGGGTTACGAAATCGTGAAGGAAGAGGACAAGAACGTGCTGCTCGGCGACGCCTTCGAAGCCCCCGTTGCGCAGCAGTTCGCCGGCGTCGGCAACATCTTCATCCTGCCTGACCAGGCCACGGTGAACGCTGCGGCGCGGCAGGAGCCGGGCATCGCCTTTCCGCCGTGTGTCGGCGAGCCGCACCTGGTGCCCGACTTCATGAGCCTCTACCCGGACAGCGGCCAGGTTGCGCCGTTCGCTGGCACGACACGGCCTCTTTGCAACCGTAAGGAAATCGTGCTGAACGACCAGATGCAGGCCACGGCCGACTTCCAGCTGTTCACGCCGACGCCGATCGCGGCGCACTACACCGGCATGATCCTCGACGACGCGGCTTCCGAGTTCAATGCCGCCGCCCCGGACTTCGGCGAGAAGTTCGCAGTGCCTTTCGTGCCGATCGCGATGCGCGACTTCAACGGCAACGAACTCGGCCGCGTCTATGCCGACCAGTGGGGCATGTACAACGGCCTGATCGCCTCGACCTGGCAGGCCAACATACCGAACCCGAGTGGCTATGCGCCGAACATGGTGACGAACTGCATGAACGACCCGGGCCCGATCAAGGACCCGGCCACCGGCAAGATGGTGACCGATCCGAACTTCAACCCGATGTACAGCAACTTCTGCTACACCAACCCGTTCATGCCGGGCAGTACGACTTACCTCGATACCCCGGTGCTGCCGGTGGCGGCCTTCGCCGCGGGCTATTACCCGGCCGACTGCTCGTATGAAGACACGACACCGGCGATTCGGCGCGTCGATGACGCGGCCGGCAATTTCGGCCCCTATCTGCCGTCCACCGGCGGCTCGCTGGTCATCACCGCGCGCGGCGACGTGGCCGTGCCGAACCCGGCCTATGCCGGCCCGGCCGAAACTGCCGCGCCGTACAACCAGAAGACCATCACCCGCCATTACGGCTTCGGCAGCGTCGCCGGCAAGGTCATGCTGGGCAATGTCGAGCTCGAGGTCACCAGCTGGGCCGACGACCGCATCGTCGCTACGGTCAAGTCCGGCACGCCGAGCGGCCAGCTGGCCATCACGGCGGCCAACGGCAAGTCCACTGTCGATGCGGTCACGGTCACGGTTGACGACTCGCAGAAGAACAACCGGCTGATCCGGGTCCAGGCCAGCGCTGGCCAGACGATACAGGCCGCGATCGACCGCGCCAATCCGGGCGACCTGATCCTGGTCGACGAGGGCAGCTACGGCGAACTGGTCATCATGTACAAGCCGGTGCGGCTGCAGGGCGTCGGCGCGGCCTCGGTGGTCATCAACGCCGCGAAGTATCCGAACCAGAAGCTCGCGGCATGGCGCACCCGCATCAACGACCTGTTCGGCATCGATGCCGCCGGCAACCAGACCCGCCCGGCTCAGGTCGATCCGCTGCCAGGCCAGGAAATCACCGGCGGCGTGGTGCTGCTCGAGCCGACGGTGATGAGCACCGAGGAAGGCGCGGGCATCACGGTGCTGGCCAAGAACTATCCGGCGAACCATTGCCGGGCACTGAATGGCGACCCGAGCGCGACCACCTGGCAGAGCAACTTCCTGTGCGGCACCTCGCGCATCGACGGCCTATCCGTGACCGGCGGTGATTCAGGCGGCGGCGTGTACGTCAACGGCTGGGCACACAACCTGGAGTTCTCCAACAACCGGGTGTACGGCAACGCCGGCACATGGACCGGCGGCGTGCGCATCGGCCAGCCGAACCTCGAGGCACTGACCGACCTGCCGGTGCCGTATGGCTTCAACCGGAACGTCAGGGTGCACAACAATGCCATCACCACCAACGGCACCGTCGAATCGCAGCTTGCGGCTTCGGGCGGCGGCGGCGGCCTGTCGCTGAACTCGGGCACCGACAATTACGCGGTCACCTCGAACTTCATCTGCGGCAACATGAGCATGGCCGACGGCGGCGGCGTGGCACACCTGGGATACAGCGGCGGCAACAACACGATCAGCAAGAACAAGATCGTGTTCAACCAGAGCCTGAACCAGGGGTCGACCAATTCCGGTGGCGGCCTCGCGGTCGAAGGCGAAGCGCCGGTGCCGACGGGCACCACGCGTGGTCCGGGCAACCTGGTCGTCGACGCCAATCTCATCCAGGGCAACCATGCGGCCTCGGGTCACGGCGGCGGTGTCTATCTGCGCGATGTGGCCAATGCCGGCGGCCGCGTGTCCGAGCGCAACAGCGTCGGCGTCACCAACAACATGATCGTCAACAACGTGGCCGGCTGGTCCGGCGGCGGCATCTCGCTGCAGAACTCGGCGGCGACGACGATCATCAACAACACGGTGGCGCGCAACGACTCGACCGCTACCGTCGGCGCGGTGTTCGGTAACAATCCGACCACCTCGACGCCGCAGCCGGCCGGCATCAGTGCCGACCGCGATTCCCGCACCGTGCTCCTGCGCAACAACATCGTGTGGGAAAACCGGGCCTTCTTCTTCAGCCCGGTGGCGAACTCGACCGGCTTCCAGCTCAATCCGGTCGTCAGCGGTTGCGGCGGCAACAGCGTCAATGCGAATTACTGGGACTTCGGCATCCTGGGCCAGCCGCAGGCCAGCCCGGCGCTGCGCCTCAATCCGACATCCAGTCTGATGACATCGGTTACCGACTATACCGACAACGGCAACGTCAGCGGCGATCCGCTGTTCGCCAGCACCTACTGCAACGCGGCGCGCTTTATCTCGCCGGCGCCCCCGATCACGCCAGCGCCGACGGTGCCGTTCAGCATGCAGGCGGCGGGTTCGCTCGATGAAGGCGGCAACTGGGTGGACGTGCGCTACGGTCCGCTTTCGCTGAACGATCCGGCAAAACCGGGCCAGCCGAACACGGTCAAGCCGCTGCTCGGCGACTACCACATCGCCGCGAACTCGGCGGCGCTAGGCAAGGGCGCAGTGCAGGGCGCACCGGCCGCCGATTACGACGGCGATGCGCGCGGTGCGCAAATCGATATCGGTGCCGACGAGTACGTAAGCGCACCGCCGCAACCGGTGCCGCTGCCCGCGCTCGCTGCGCTCGACAACTTCAACCGGCGTAATGCGACCAACCTCGGCAGCAGCTGGAGTCAGGCGAACCTGCTCGGCATCGCATCGATCCAGGTGAACGGCAATCTCGCCACGGTGCCCGCGCTGACGCTGCCCGGGTATGCATTGTGGAACGTGCCCGCCACGGGCTACGGCGCGAACCAGGGCGCGGCATTCCGTTTCGTGAATGCGCCGATCGTCGGCAGCGCGCTGGTCCTGAAGGCCAGCGGCGGCGTCACCCTCGGCGCGCCGCAGCACATGCTGCGGGTGCGCGTGGCCAGCGCGCAGGCCGCGGGAGCACAGACCAGCGTGACGCTGACCGTGGAAACGTCCGACAACTACGGCGTGAACTTCACCCCGTGGAGCACGACGAGCCCGGCCAGCTTTGCGCTGAACGATGTGCTGAGCGCGGTGGCATACGGCGATGGCACGGTGCGCATTTACAAGACCAGCGGCGCTACAGCGACTCAGATCGGCGCGGTACAGGTAGCGTGGCCCAATGCCACCAGCGGCGGGCGCATCGGCATGTACCTGTCCGCACGCCAGCAGGTGGACGACTTTGCCGGCGGTAACGTGCAATGAGGGCGGCCATGAACATCTTCGCAAGGCAGGCGCTCCTGCCGCTGTGCACCGCGCTGCTCTGGCTGCCGTCGCCGTCCTGCCGGGCCGGCGATGCGGCGGCCGGCGCCGATGCTGTTGCTCTGGCAGTCCCGGCCGCCCCGGCAGCAGCATCGCGCGAGCTCGACGCGCGCCTGGCCCAGCGCTTCAAGCGTCACTGGGGCGTGGACATCGAGGGCGTGCGCGCGGTGTCCTCGGGCTACATGCTGGCCTTTCGCTACCGGGTGCTGGACGCGGACAAGGCCAGGCTGCTCAACGACAGGACGGTACGGCCTTACCTGATCGATGAAGCCACCGGCATCCGCATGGCTGTGCCGGCGATGGAAAAGGTCGGCGAACTGCGCCAGAGCACCGAGCCGGAAGTCGGGCGCAGCTATTTCATCGTCTTCGGCAATCCGGGCAAGACGGTTGCGCCGGGCAACCGGGTCAGCGTCGTGATCGGCGGCTTTCAGGTCGACGGCATCGTCGTGAAATGAAACGACACAAGAATATTGTTTGCGAAAGGGAGGCAGGAATGACTGGAGCGAATGGCATGGATAGCGCAGTGCGCGCTGCGTTGCTGGCGGCGGGCTTGCTATGCGCATTTGCGCACAGCCCGGCACAGGCGGCGCTGCCGAGCATGAGCGCCGAGCAGATCGTGCAGAAGAGTATTGCTGCGCGCGGCGGGCTGGACGCCTGGCACAAGGTGGCGGCGCTGTCGATGACCGGCATGCTGGACGCGGGCCGGATCCGCACCGAAAAGCCCCAGGACACCGTACCCGACCCGCGCCGCAAGAAGGCGCTCAAGGTGCGCGACGCCAGGCTCGCTGCGCGCGCGCAGCCGGAGCCGGGTGAAATGGTGCAGTTGCCCTTCGTGATGGAACTGAAGCGGCCGAATCGCATGCGACTCGAACTGAAGTTCAACGGCGCGACCGCGGTCCAGACCTTCGACGGCAGCAGCGGCTGGAAGCTGCGGCCCTGGCTGGGCAAGGGCGCGGCGGAACCCCAGCCGCTGGACCGCGAGGAATTGCGCCAGGCCGCGGCGCAGCAACAGCTCGACGGCTTCCTTGTCGACTACACGGCCAAGGGCTCGCGCATCGCGCTGGACGGCGTGGAAGCGGTCGACGGTCGCGAAGCCTACAAGCTGAAGGTCACGCTGAAGTCCGGCGAGGTGCGCCATGTCTGGGTGGACGGCGCGAGCTTCCTCGAGGTGCAGGTCGACGGCCAGCGGCGCATGGATGGCAAGCCGAAGACCATGCTCACCGCGTTGCAGGATTACCGCCGGGTCGACGGCCTGATGATGCCGCACCGGCTGTCCACGCGCGTGGCCGGCGCCCGCGATGCGCAGACCATCGTCGTCTCCCGCGTCGATATCAACCCGGCGCTGCCCGATGAGCGCTTCGCGAAACCATGAACACCGGGGGCACCATGCGACGCAGAACCTTTCTCCTGGCACCGGTCGCGCTGGCGGCCGCCACTCTCTTGCCGGCCGGCGTGGCGTTGGCCCATGACCCGGAACACGGGCACGAACAAGGCCACGGGCACATCCAGGGGCATGAGCATCACCACTCTGCGCCGGACCAGTCCCGGCCCAGGCGCAGCCTTGCGCGCTATACGCTGCCCGACGTGGCGCTGGTGCGCGACGATGGCAGGCAAGTCACGCTGCCCGGCGAGCTCGACGACGGCAAGCCGGTGTTCCTTGCCTTCATCTACACCACCTGCACCACGATCTGCCCGGTGACCAGCCAGGCCCTGGCGTCGCTGCAGGAGGCGCTGGGCGCGGACAGCATCCGGGTGCACATGGCTTCGGTATCGATCGATCCCGAGCAGGACACCCCGGCGCGGCTGCGCGCCTATGCGCAGCGCTATGGTGCCGGGGAGCAATGGCGGCACTACACCGGCACGGCGCAGGCCAGCGTGGCGGTGCAGCGCGCGTTCGACGCCTATGGCGGCGACAAGATGAGCCATAACCCGGCGTTTTTCATCCGCCCGGCGCCTGGCGCGGCCTGGATCAGGCTCGACGGCTTCGCCAGCGCCCAGGACTTGCTGCGGGAATACCACGCTTTCGCGCACGGCGGATGAAGGCGCACCTGATGCGCGGCGCGGCATGCCTGGCGCTGTGCCTGGCCGCGCTCGCCGCGCGCGCCGAGCCGGACGCCGGCGAAGACCTGTACCGGCGGGGTACGCTGGGTTCTGGGGCGCCGATCAAGGCGGTGCGCGCCGGCGGGGGCGAGATCGCGGGCCGCGAAGCCGCCTGCGTGAACTGCCATCGCAAGAGCGGCCTGGGCGGCGCGGAAGGGCGCTTCGTGATTCCGCCGATCACCGCGAAATACCTGTTCCGCCCGCGCGGCATGGAGATATCCGGCGTCGACCAGCGTTACGGCACCGCATGGCAGCCCGGGGCCGAGCCATATGACGAAGCCGGTCTGGCGCGCGCGATACGCGAAGGCCGCGGCAGGGACGGCCGCGCGCTGAATGCGCTCATGCCGCGCTTTGCCATCGATGACGCCGACATGGCGGCGCTGACGTCCTACCTGCGCGGTCTTTCGGCGGCGATCTCGCCGGGCGTGAGCGCGGACACACTGCATTTCGCGACCATCGTCACGCCGGATGCCGATCCGGCTCGGCGCGCAGCCATGCTGTCGGTGCTGGAGAACTTCTTCTCCGACAAGAACGCCTTCATCCGCGGCGGCATGCGCCCGATGCACACCGCCAAGACCTTCTCCTATCGCGTCACCCGCAAATGGGCGTTGCATGTCTGGCAGCTCACCGGCGCGCCGTCGGATTGGGAAGACCAGCTCGAGCGGCACTTGGCCGAGGAGCCGGTGTTCGCCGTGGTCTCGGGCTTGGGCGGCCGCGAATGGGCGCCGGTCCACCGATTCTGCCAAAGGCAGGCCGTGCCCTGCCTCTTCCCGAACGTGGACTTGCCGGTGGTAGCCGAAGGCGATGACTACAACCTCTATTTCTCGAAGGCGGTGCTGCTGGAAGCGCAACTGCTTGCGCGCGCCGTCGCCGGTAACGGCGGCGCCGGGCGCCTTGTGCAGGTGTACCGCGACGGCGACATCGGCGCGCAGGCCGCCACCGTGCTGGAAGCGGCCGCCGGCGTCGCGCAGGCGCTGCGGCCCATCGCGGCCGGCGCCGGCGACGAGGCGCTTGCGCGGGCGCTGGCCGATGTGGGGCCGGATGACGCGGTAGCACTGTGGCTGCGTCCGGAAGACATGCGCCGTCTGCCGGCGCGCTTTCCCGGTCGCCTGGCGCTGGTGTCCGGCCTGATGGCCGGGCTCGAGCATGCGCCGCTTCCGGACGCCTGGCGCGCAAGGACGCTCATGGCCTATCCGTTCGACCTGCCGGAACAGCGCCGGGTGCGCATGGATTTCCCGCTCGGCTGGTTTTCGGTGCGCGGCATTGCAGTCACAGACGAGCGGCTGCAGTCCGACACCTGGCTCGCCTGCCGCATCCTGTCCGAAAGCCTTGGCGACATGGGCGACAACTTTTACCGGGATTACCTGGTGGAGCAGACCGAGGCCATGCTGAGCCGTCGCCTGGTGAACGCCTATTACCCGCGCCTGGGCCTGGCCCCGGGACAGCGATTCGCCTCGAAGGGAGGCTACCTGCTGCGTTTCGACGGCGCCAGGCCGGTGCCTGCCGGCGAGTGGATCGTGCCCTGAGCGTGTCGCGCCGCGCCGGCCCGCCGGGCCGGCCGCGCCCGGTCATCCGACCCGCCGGGCATCCCCGCGGTAAGCCGGCGTGACTTCTTTCTCGATCAGGCCAAGGTCCAGCGCGGCCAGCACCAGTTCGGCGGCATTGCTTAGGCCAAGCTTGCGCATCAGGCTGGCGCGGTGCTTCTCCACCGTCTTCGCCGAAATCGAGAGAAACTCGCCGGCCATGCGGTTGGTCCTGCCTTCGGCGACCAGCTTCAGGATGCTGCGTTCGCGCGATGTCAGCGCGGCGCTACCCGGCGCCTGGGCCGGCATCCGGCTGAAACCGATGTAGCTGTCGATCATCTGCATCGATATCTCCGGCGGCAGATAGCGCCTTCCGGAGGCCAGTGCATGGATCGCGACGCGCATTTCTTCGTTGGTCGTGCTCTTCAGGATGTAGCCGTCCGCGCCGGCGACCAGCGCTTCGCGCACCTGGGTCTCGGAGTGGGCGTTGGCCAGCATCAGTATGCGCACCTGACGCAGCCGCTGGCGTATCTGCACCGTCGCCTCGGTGCCGTTCATGCCCGGCATGCCGATGTCCATCAGAATCAGGTCCGGCTTGAGCGCGCATGCGGCGTGCACCGCTTCCTTTCCTTCGCAGGCTTCGCCGACGGCTTCGTAGCCCGGCATGCCTCCGACCAGGGTGCGCAGGGCGAAGCGCAGCAGGTGGTGATCATCGACGACGAGCACGCGACAGGTCATGGTTTCGCTCCGAGTGAAAAGGGGGTGGAATGGGTTGAGGGCGCCGCACCGGCCAGGGGGGCGCGCGGCGGGGAATGTTGCGCCGGCGCGGTCGCCCGCGCGCGCGGCGGCGGCCGGAAGACGAATTGCCATTCGGCGTAGCTGTCCTTGTCGTCGAAGCCCGGCGCATCGAAGCCGGTGCGCTTGAACGGCCGGCCACTGGATGCGCTGGCCACGCCGATGATGTCGAGGCCGGACTGCACCGACGTGAACTCGCCGCCGTTGATCGGGTCGCGGTACAGCCGGCGCAGATGGTGCTGCGGCACCAGGCCCCGACGGTCTTCCAGGAGATCTTCCAGGCGCGTCGGAAACGCCTTGGCCGCGCCGGGAGTGGCCCAGTAATAGCGCTCGATCGCCTTGCGGTACTGCTCGCCCACCCACAGCAGCTCGCGCTCCGCTTCGCGCTGGCGCAGCAGCGACCAGGACTGCGCCTCGCGCAGAAGCCCGATGCCGAGCAGCGCGAGCCCCAGCAGCAGCGCCAGCAGCGCCAGGCCGCGCTCATTGCGGCTTCGGCTCTTCATGCGCGCTTGCGACGTCATACACCATGCCTTTCTGCGTATCTTCGGGCGGACGCACCGTCCAGTCGGGTTTGCCCGTCAGCGGGTCGACCGGGATGCTGCGCAGGTAGTGCTGCTTCACCAGGTCATCCAGGGTGTCGGGATAGCGACCGCGGTCGCCGAAGTACTTGTCGATCGCATCGCGCAGCGTCGCCAGGTTCTGCTGCTGCACCTGCGCCTTCGCCTGGTCCAGCGTATGGAAATAGCGCGGCACCGCGATCGATAGCAGCAGCCCGATCAGCGCCACCACCATCACCATCTCGATCAGCGTAAAACCGCCACGTGGTTTCGCAGGATGCATCGTTACCACTCCCGGTAAGGTATGCCGTTCGAACCGACGCGGGTCGAACGCGACATGACGTCATACACATCGTTGCCCGGCTGCGGAGCGTCGGGCGCGCTGGCATAACTGCGCAGCGCCCACGTGTCTTCGGCAGGTTGGCCCGGGTCGGCGGCGAACGGGTCGCGCGGGATGCGGCGCAGAAAACGGAGCTTCGGCTGGTCCGGATTGCCGGCGCTCTGCACGCCGTCCGCCAGCGCCCGCAGCGAAGGCGGATAGCCGGACGCGCCGGGGTCGGCCGGTTCGCCCGCATCCCTGCCGATCAGGCCCCTTGCCGATGCGTCCCGGTAGGCGTCGAGCGCATCGCGGATCTGGCGCAGCGCCTGCCTGAGCTCGCTTTCCTTGGCGCGCGTGGCGACGACCTCGTACAGCGGCAGGGACAGCAGCGCCAGCAATCCGACCAGTGCGGTGGTCACCACCATCTCGATCAGCGTGAAGCCGCGCCCGCGCTTCATGGATCCACCTTCAATGTCAGTGCCTGCGGTCGCGGCAGCGCGCGCAGCGTCGCTCCTTCCTTCAGGTCGACCCTGGCCAGGGAGAGTTGCGTCGAAGGCCGGGCCAGCTTGGCGGTGAAGCTCAGCCGCAGCAGTTCGCCGGAGCCGGACAGCGCCGCATCCTTGGCCGCGTCCACGGTCACGCTGATGCGTCCGGCGTTCTGGTTGATCAGCGGATCGTTCTT
Source organism: Noviherbaspirillum pedocola (assembly GCF_016632335.1). Taxonomy (GTDB): domain Bacteria; phylum Pseudomonadota; class Gammaproteobacteria; order Burkholderiales; family Burkholderiaceae_D; genus Noviherbaspirillum_A; species Noviherbaspirillum_A pedocola. The sequence goes on along the minus strand of NZ_JAEPBG010000005.1, from coordinate 290,361 downwards.
CACCGCATTCGCGCGCGCGCCGAGCTCGCCGAGGCTTGCGTCGACGAAGCTGAGGATGGCCGGGTCGTACTGGATGATCAGCGGCACTGACGACACGCCGTTCAGGCGCGCCGCATCGATGCTCACCGAAAAGGTGTCGCCCTTGCGGGCGGACACTGGAGGGCCCCAGGCGAGCTCCGGTCCGCCGCCCGCATCCGATCGCGGCGCGGTCGAGGGGGCTGCCGGCGGCGCGGCATGCTCCTCGGCCGCGGCCCCGGCCTCGGGCGCGGCCTGCGTCGGGGCAAGGCTCGCGGGAAGCATCGCGGGTATGGCCTGCGCCGATGCCGAGGGCGGCTGAGTGGCGACCGCGGGAGTTGCCCCCGGCGCAGTGGACGTAGCGGGCGCAGCGAGAACCGCGGGCGCCGGGGCAGAGGCCGTGGGGCGCATTGCCGGTGTACCGGCAGCTGTCGCCGCGATCTGCGCCGGCGTAGCGCCGCCGGTCGGCGCCGACACGCTGGTGCCCGAACTGGGCGCATCGCCGCGCACGCTGTTGATCGGATCCAGGCGCAGCGGCCTGTCTTTCAGCCGCGACTCGGTGCCGGACCAGGCATCCGCCGAGCTGTCGTCGAAGCTGCCGTGGTTGCGCACGATGTGCGGCGTGACCGACAGCACGATCTCGGTCTTGATGTGGTCGCCGGTGGTGTTCGAGAACAGCCTGCCGAGCACGGGCAGCTGGCCCAGGCCGGGTATCTTCGAGGCGCTGCTGCGGTCGGTGTCGCTGATCAGGCCGCCGAGAATCTGGGTTTCGCCATCGCGCAGGCGCAGGCTGGTGGACGCGGCGCGTGTGCCGATCTGGTAGGCGAGCGAGCTTTCCACCTGCACCTGCTTGACGATGTTGCTGACCTCAAGGTTCAGCTTGATGCCGACATCGCCTTCCTCGTAGATATGCGGCTCGGCTTCGAGCTTGATGCCGACGTCGAGGTACTGCACCGATCCGGTGACCACCGAGGCGCCGGTGGCCAGCGGCGTGAGCGAGTTGGTGAAGGTCGGCACCCGGTCGCCGATCAGGATCTTGGCCTTTTCCCGGTCGCGTACACGGATGCGCGGACTGGCCAGGATATTGGCGTCGCTGTCGTCGAGGCGGAAGTTGGCGGTAACACCGAGTGGCGTGGTCACGTACAGCTTGTCGCGATTGATGCGGTTCAGGTCGCCGATGGTGATGGGTGTGGTGCCGCTCTGCGGCGTCACGCCGAAGCTGTAAGGCCATTCGATGCCGAGGTTGGACAGCCTGTCGCGCGAGACTTCCATCACCTGCACCTCGAGCATCACCTCGGCATCGGCGACGTCATGCGCCGCGATCACCCTGGCGGCCACGTTCAGCGCTTCCGGCGTGTCGCGCAGCACGAGGGTATTGCTGCGCTCGTCCATCTGCACTTCCTTGATCTTCAGCACCGACTTCAGCATGCCCTGGATGTACTTCGCGTCACCGTTGGAGACGCGGAAGGTGCGGACCTTCAGTTCCTGGTATTCCTTTTCCTTGGCCTGCGTGGCGGGGTAGACCAGCATGGTGTTGCCATTGAGGACTTTCTTCTCGAGCTGGTTCTGCAGCAGGATCAGGTCCACCGTGTCTTCCACCGAGCCATCCTTGACGAAGATCGTCGTCTTCAGGTCCGGCCGCACGTCGCGGTCGAAGACCACGTTCAGGCCCGTGGTGCGCGCGAGCGCCTCGAACACCATGCGCAGGTTGGCGTCGCGGAACTGCAGCGTCACCGGCCGACGCAGCACGGATTGCGCATTCGCCGCCGCTTCCTGCGCCCGTCGGCGCGCTTCAAGGCCCGCGTCGATCTTGCGCAGCGTTTCCTGCGAGCGCGCATTGCCGGGGTGGGCGCGCCGCACGGCGCCGGCAATGTCGCGCGCCGCGTCGTAGTTGCCTGCGGCAAGCAGGCCCTCGGCTTCGTCCAGCATGCTGTTGTCGCGCAGATTTTCGTCCAGGTTGACCAGGCCTCGCCGCGCCGCTTCGCTGTTGCGGTCCAGCGCCAGCGCCGACTGGTAGGCGCCGCGCGCGCCGGCGATATCGCCCTTCTCGCGCCGCACTTCGGCGTCGGCGATGATGCCGCCGACGCGTTCGGTGAGCCGCTGGCGATACTCGATGCGGAATTGCGCATTGCCCGGCTCGAGGCGCATTGCTTCGCGCAGCTTGTTCATGCCCTCGTCATAGCGGTTTTCGGCGAAAAGCTGGTCGCTCTCGCGGTGGGCGAGCTCGGCGGCGCAGCCGCCGAGCAGGCAGCAGAACAGGAGCGCGACCAGGCGTGCGGGCAGGCACCACAACCCGCGCCGCATCATGACGACGCTCCCGACACCGGCAGCGTCTGGCGCTGGCGCAGCGGCAAGTAGGTGATCACGATCTCGGTCGGCGTCACGCTTTCGATGCGATAGACATCGTCGAGGACCTGGCCCGCGCTCACCACGTGCAGCGCATCGCCGCGCGACAGGAAGGCGGTGGGCCTGGCCTGATCTTCGAGCAGGCCGACGAAGCGGAACGGCAGCGGGGGCGCGGAAGGCGGCGCCGGCGGCGGCGCCTTGGCCGGGGGCGGCGACGGTGGCGTCGGCGGCAGCCAGCTGGTTGCGGCGAACGGGTCCGCCTGCGGCGATTGTTCGAACGCCTCACGCCGTGGCGGCGCGATTTCCGCGGGTGCTTCCATCGCTTCCGGGGTCGCAGCAAGGGCGCGCGAAGCGCGCTGTACTGGCATCGCCACCCCGCCGTCGTCCCCGATGCGGTGCATTGCGCCATAGGCCGCGCCGCAGAGCAGGGTCAGCAGGAGCAGATGGCGCGTCGTGGATCTTGGAATTGCCATGTCATTTATCCCGGTAAGTGAAACGGAAATGGATGCGGGCATCGAGCGTGGTGTTGCGGGCGTTGGGCCGCTCCATGCGCAGCTCGGCCAGCGCCGCATGGGGAGCGGCATTCAGCACCGCACCGACGAAGCCGCGCAGCGCCGGATAGCTGGCCTTGACCGGCAGCACCACGTCGTATGCGAGCAGCGGATTGCCGGCGTCGCGCTGCATCTGGTATTCCCCTTTGTCCAAGGCTACCTTGTGCGCCTGCGCCTGCTCGGCGACCAGGCGCAGGTCATCCACGGTCTGCGTGGCCGGCGGAAACCAGTCATGAAATCGCCTGATCTGCTCGGCAGGCGCCAGCGGCCCGGGACCAGCCGCCGGCCTGGCTTTCCATTCCTCGGCAAGGCGCAGGCTCTCGTTCTGCAGCGCATGCTGCCGCGCCTGCCAGGCCGGTGCCGCATAGCCCGACAGGAGCATTGCGACGATGAGCAGAGCGATGCCGGCCGCGCCCGATGCGCCGAGTAGGCGCCGCGTCTCATGCCGCGCGGTCAGAGCCAGCGAGGCGAAGGCCTTCATGGCTGCCCCCAGTGCGCCTGCAGCGCGAAGCGCAACGGCGCGCCCGGCGCCTGCCGCTGCAGCTGGTGGGCGGTGAGTACGACCCGGTTCAATTCCGGCTGGCGCTGCAGGTAGGCAAGGTAATCCAGCATCGCGCCATAGTTGCGCGCTTCGCCGGTGACGCGCAGCTCGTGCCCGGCCGGCAACGGCTCGACAGACAATAGGGCGACTTCGCCGGACGAGCCGGTTTCCATCACGCCGAGCAGATGGCCCCACGGCGCGCGCAGCGACTCGGTGAGCAGCGCGGCAGCGCGCAGGCTGCGCTGCTGCTCCGGGGTCGGCGCCGGGATGCGCGCATGCGTCGGCGTCTGCATGCGGATGAGCGCCTGCTCCTGTCGTTCGGCGGCGTCGCGCCAGCCGGCATAGTCCGTCCCCGCCTGCATCGCGGCCGCGCCCGCAGCGAGAATGCCCGCCGCGAGCAGCGCGATGCCGAGCCGCGGCGGCGCGGCTCGCCCGGCGCCGAAATCGAAGCCGAGGCGGCTCATGCCCGGCTCCAGGTCGGCAGCCGGTGCCAGTCGCGCTCCGCCTCCGGCATCGCGCCAAGCGGGGCGGCATCTAACCATACCGGGATGCGCGCCGTGTCCGGCGCGCCCAGGCGCAGACAGAATGCGCTGCACAGGCGACTGAACTCGGACCAGTCGCCCGCGCCCAGCCGCTCCCGCGAGAAGCCCAGCCAGTTACCCTTGCGGCGCAGCGCTAGCATCAGCTCGCTGCCGTCCTGCCTGGCGAGCACTGCGTCGTCTGCGTGGATGTCCTGCGCATGATGGTCCAGGAAATCCGCGAAAGCCGGGCGCGCATGCGCGAGCACGACGGCGCGCGCCTCGCAGGCCTGGCGCAGCGCCCGCAGCAGCGTGGCCGGCATGCCGCAGGCAAGAAGGCTGGTGCCGCGCCGCTGCGCGCGGGCACGCGCCACCAGCCTGCCCGAGGGCAGGCCAAGCGCCTCCTCCATCGCGCGCGCGGCCAGGTCGCACATGGCAGCCGACTTGATCGCGCGTACGTCGGCATCGAACACGTCATAGTGGACATGGATGTCGGTGATCTCGACTTCCAGTCTCGTCGGCATGCGCGCCACAGACGCCGCCATCTGCGCCAGTGCCTCCGAGAGTGCTTCGGTCACGGGCGCGTAATCGTCGGCGTCCACGGCGCCGATCCCCGCTTCGACAGGTTCCGCATGCGCAGTCCATAGCAGCACGCGCCGCGCTTCAATGCGCGCGCGCGCAGGCTTACTCCACCGGCGTAACACGATTGATCTCCTCCAGGGTGGTGATGCCTTGCGCTACCAGGTCCAGCGCCGCCTGGCGCAGGCTGACGAGGCCGGCGGCGCGCGCGACGCTCTTGATCTTCGACAGTGGGGCGCGCTCGGCCAGCAGGTCGCGCATCTCATCATCGATGCGCAGGGTTTCGGCGAGCGCGCGCCGACCCTTGTACCCGCTGCCGCGGCAGTGCGCGCAGCCGGCGCCGTGCGCGAAGCGGAAGGCGGTCGTGTCGACGCCGGCCAGCCCCGAGCGCGCAAGAAGCTCGGGCGCGGGCCGGTTCGGCCGCGTGCACTGCGTGCAGGCTATGCGCACCAGGCGCTGCGCCAGGATGCCGTTGAGCGCTGACACGAAGCTGTAGGAATCGATGCCCATGTTGGCGAAGCGGCCGATCACGTCGAACACGTTGTTGGCATGGACCGTCGTGAACACTTGGTGGCCGGTAAGCGCGGCCTGCACCGCGATCTGCGCGGTATCGGGGTCGCGGATCTCGCCGACCATGATCTTGTCGGGATCGTGGCGCAGGATGGAGCGCAGGCCGCGCGAGAAGGTAAGCCCCTTCTTTTCATTGACCGGTATCTGCAGCACGCCGGGCAGCTCGTACTCGACCGGGTCTTCGATGGTGATGATCTTGTCCAGGCCATCGTTGATCTCGTTGATCGCTGCATACAGCGTGGTCGTCTTGCCGCTGCCGGTCGGTCCAGTGACCAGCAACAGGCCGTAGGGCAGGGCCGCCATGCGCCGCACGAAATCCTTGGCCGCCTCGGAAAACCCGAGCACCTCGAGGCTGAGCGCGGCGCGGGTGCCGGACAAGTGATAGCGGTCCAGTACCCGCAGCACCGCATCCTCGCCGAACAGGTTGGGCATGATCGATACCCGCAGGTCGATCTCGCGCGATTCGGCGGAGACCTTGAACCGGCCATCCTGTGGGACGCGGCGCTCGGCGATGTCGAGCTCGGAAAGCACCTTGATGCGCGACAGTACCTGCGCGGCGAGTTCGCGGCCCTCGACGCGCTTGATCGTCGACAGCACGCCGTCGAGGCGGTATTTGATCGCCAGGCCGCCGGCATGGCTTTCCAGGTGGATGTCGCTGGCATTGGCGCGCAGTGCATCGTAGATGGTGGAGTTGACCAGCCGGACGATCTGGCTGTCTTCACTGCTGATATCCTCCATCGAGATCTGCAGCGCATCGCTGCCCGCGACGCTGCTATCGTCGGACAGGCCGACGCTGTCGATGGTGCGCAGCGTACGCCCGACCGCGGCGAGATAGGCGGCGAGATCCTCGGAGCCGGCCATGCGCCATTCCAGCCGTTCCAGCTCCAGGTTCCGGGTGCGCGCTTCGACCCAGGCGCGGCTACGCTGGTCGAGCGGATCGGCGGTGACCACCAGCAGCGCGCACGGCCCGGCGGCGAAGGCCACGCACTGCCGGCGCGCGGCGTCGACATACGGAATCACGTCGAAATCTGGCGCCATCGACTGCATCTCCGGCAGCTGCATCGGCCGCATGTCGAGGCTGGCGCCGGTAGCGGCTAGCCACGCTGCGGACGACGTTTCCGCCTGCGGGTTGTCGATCGTGCTTTCGCTGTCCATGCGGGTCTCCTATTGCAGGCTGGAAGCCAGGTCAAAGATGGGCAGGTACATCAACACCACGATGGCGCCGATCACCAGGCCGATGAACACCATCAGCGTCGGCTCGAACAGCCGCGCGGCGACATCGATGCCGCGTTCAAGGCTCGTTTCCTGGAAGGTGGCGATGCGCTGCAGGATCGTGGCCAGCTGGCCGGTGCGCTGCGAGACATTCAGCATGCGCCGGGCTACTGCGTCGGCCAGGCCGGCATCGGCGAGCACGACTGCGATCGGATGCCCCTGGCGCATTGCCGACAGCGCCGCGCCAAGCCGCACGCGGTCGGCCGGGGACAGCAGCGCGCCGGCGGTTTCGAATGCGCGCACCGCCGGGATGCCGCCTTCGATCAGCATGCCCGTGGTGCGGTAGAACTGCGCATGGCGGAAGGTGCGCGTCAGGGCGCCGACCATCGGCAGGCGCGCCATCCAGTCGGTATTCCAGCCGGCTGCGCGCGCGCGCAGCCCCACGATTACAAGCGACAGCGGCACGCAGGAAAACCCGGTGGCAAACAGCAGCGGATGGCGGTTGATCGCGCCGCCCAGCGCGAGCAGCATGCGCGAGGCGGCGGGGATGTCGCCCTTCGACGATTCAATCAGCAGCGAAAAGCGCGGCACGACTACGCCGAGCAGAAAGGCCACGACCAGCAGTCCGACGACCAACAGCATGCAGGGATAGACCGCCGCGCCGGTGACCTTGGCGCGTAGCCTGCGCAGCGACTGGGTGTTGTCGGCATAGCGGCGCAACGCGGCCACGACGTCGCCGGTTTCTTCGCTCGAAGCGACGCTCGCGGCCAGCAGCGGCGGAAACGTCTCGGGCATGTCGGCCATCACCGCCGACAGCCGGCGGCCTTCGCGCAGCGCTTCCGTCAGCGGCTGCAGCACCCGATCCATGCCGCCACGCGCGTCCTTTTCCGAGAGGGTCTCCAGCGCCTCGATGATGCCGAGACCCGCTTCAAGCAGCGAAGCGAGCTCCTGCGCGAACAGCGCGACGTCGATCCTCGGCCTTGTCGCGATACGGCGCAGGCCCGGGCCGGCAAGGCCTGCAGGTTCGCAGGACAGTACGGCGAGGCCTTCTCCCTGCGCCAGTCGCCGCGCGCCGGCCGCATCCGCCGCGCGCAACTTGACGATGCGCAGATCTCCGGACGCAGCGCGTCCCGCCACCCGGAAGTGGTGCATGTTGGTGCTGCTCATGGCGGGGGTTAGTTGATGGACCAGTTCACGACGTCGGCATTCTCGCCGCTGCCGCCGGGTTGGCCGTCGGCGCCGAGTGAGATCAGGTCGACTTCACCATGGTCTCCGGGAGATTTGTAACCGTATGCTCGTCCCCAGGGATCGGGAGGAACCGGCTTTTTGAGATAGGGCCCTTGCCAGCGATCTTCATCTCCCGGCTTGACGAACAGCGCCTGCAGACCTTGCTCGGTGCGGGGATAGTGACCGGTATCGAGGCGGTACTGATCGAGCGCCTTTTCCAGCGAATCGATCTGCGCACGCGCGATCTTTGCATTGGATTTGCCGAGTTGGTCGAAATAACGTGGACCGACCATGCTCGCCAATAGCCCGATGATAACGATGACGACGAGAAGTTCGAGAAGCGTAAAGCCGCGAAAACCGCCTGCGAAATAGAATGAGCCAACACGACGCCAACGCCGGTAATAGTTCATGCGATATCCCCTTATCCCATTTCAACTGGTGCGACTTTTGACGAACGCATCCAGACAGACTTGCCGACATCTTTATCTCTATTAATTTTGATATCAGTTTGTCATTTATTTTTTTGGGCGGCAATACCGATTGTTATTTTTTTTCAATTTAATTTTCTTATTTGGTCCAGTGGAAGTATGCATCTGTAAGGATTTCCAAATGGAAGCAATTCCCTCTGCTGGATATGAGGAACATCCTTTAATTATTAGTACTGCAAAATTCGAAAACTGAAAGTAAATTGGATTATCGGAAATCTATGGGAATGCGCTAGGAATTCTTGAGGCGAGATACCGATAGCGCACGATCACGCTTTACTCGCGAAATGCTTATTGGCAATGGTCACGTTTAATGGAATTGATTTTCATTCCCATAAGTCGGGATCGACTTGCGTTACGCGCCTGGATTTTTATGAAGGTGTATCGATATAGGTGTTTGCTGCCGGCACATCCTTGTTGACCTCAACAAGCTCGGGTGCAGCCAAATATGGGCAAGCCGTTATTCCTAAGGACTTGGAAATCGTCGTGGGAAACAAGACTAGATTCAAGGCTGACAAAATGCTGACGAAAGTTTTACGAATACCGTGGCGCGAGAATTAACGCATTTATTATCGTCAGCTCATCGAAACTCTAACCAATTCTCCCCCCTTGCATCTTATGTCTGGCGAGCTTTTCTCGGCATTCGGATTGACATAACTCGTGCGGCGATCTTTTTATTTGGTTATGCAATAGTTCGCCCAAGCCTCCATCAGTTGCCGGCGCTTCTCGAAAAGGTCGCTCCGAAAATACGCAGCTTCAGTCGCGTCCTTCCCCGATGCATGAGCCAGTGCTGCTTCGCATACCTCGCGCGGGAAAGCTGTTTGTTCTGCTGCCCAATTGCGAAACGTCGAGCGGAACCCATGAACGGTGAACGCATGCCCGAGACGCCGCAACAGCGCCGTGAAGGTCATATCGCTGAAGGAAGCTTTTCGGTCATTTGCAAAGATGAGTTCTGATTCGTTTTCGCGTTGGAATTCCAAGATCTGCATGGCACGAGGGGAGAGCGGAATGCGATGCTCTCGCTTCGCCTTCATGCGTTCGGCGGGAATAATCCAACGCTTGCCCTCAAAATCGATTTCGGACCACTTTGCGCCGCGTACCTCGCCCGAGCGCGCCGCCGTGAGGATGGTGAACTCAAGGGCGTTTTTGACCGCGCTACTGGCCGTGGAATTGATAATGGACTGCAAGGCCGCATTCACCTCTACATAACGGCACGCCGCAAAATGGCTTTCCTTTTTCAGATCTTTGGTTTTTGGCAGCGAGCGAGCAACTTGGTCCCGCAAATGCGGATCATGGCCATGGCGATAATCGCGAGCGGCTGCCCAGTCGAGGACGGCGCGAATGCGTTGCCGTACTCGTGACGCAGTTTCTGGCTTGGCGGCCCAAATAGGTTCCAACACGCGAAGAATATCGGCCTTCGACACATCGGAAACATCCTTGGTGCCGAATACAGGAAAAGCGTAGGCGGTGAGGGTGTTGATCCACTGATCAGCATGCTTACGGTTCTTCCAACCGTTGGCATGGAGCCAGTGGTATTCATGCGCACATTCCGCGAAGGTTCGACGGGTCGAAGCCGCTGCCAGATTTTTCTCGCGTTCGGCTTGCCGGTACTCTATAGGATCGATCCCTTCATCAAGGAGTTGGCGGCATTTGCGTACTCGGTCTCGCGCCTCGGCGAGTGTGTATGTTGAAACGGAACCCAACCCCATTTCGCGAGCACGTTTATTCCGCATGAATCGGAAGATCCAAGACTTCGTCCCGGAATTGGAAATTTGCAAGTACAAGCCATCGCCATCGGCATAATATCCGGGCTGTTTTAACGCCTTGATACCAACCGCGGTAAGCCTTGTGCGGACTTGCCTACCCATGAATGTACCCACAAATAAGAACCGGATGTTAATGTATCAGCTCGGATGTTCTTGGCCAAGGAGTATTGGAATATCCAGTAAAAACAAAGGATTAATAAGATGCTTAAGTATAAATGGATGTTGATGGAAGACAGTTATAAGGACTCCGTCTCCGCCAAATAAAACAGCCCCGTTAGGGGCTGTTTTATTTGGCGGAGCGAGCGATGCAAAGCCGATCGTGGCCCGCAGTATGTCGGTGAATCTCTCGTCTTCCCAAAAACCAGACTGCGTTATCCGAACTGTCCCTGGTTTGATCAGACAACGATATCGATCTCACAGTTTTTCATACCTTTCCCATGCGACACCAAGGTAGGTGTTCAGCAATCCGATACTGCTATGCAGATTGATGATGAAGCATCTCGTTCGTTGCGCGCCGTTACAAGAAATGGCACACGAGCCGTGCCCAAGGAGAAATTTATTTCCCTCAGTCATTTCCTGCATTAAACTTCCCATGTTTCTCCATCCCAACATGAGGAAGATATGCTCCTGCTAGTGTTTCTAATGGCTGCAGAGGCCTGTGCCGTGGTGGCCGCAGTAGGCTTTGGCGTAGTCCAGTTGTTCGCCTGACTGTCCTTGGCATATGTCCGGTTAAATCAAGCCCGCAGTGCACTCAAGCCTGCGGGCTTTCTCTTTGCCAGGGGGCCAGTCTGAGACCATGGTCGTGGGCTCATGCACTTCCGCACCTCATATGGTTCCAGCTCAAGGACAGGGCCTTGCCGATTTTGTCATGAGCCCTTGTGGTCCTACCGATTCGTCCCAATTTCGATATCATTCCTGGACCTCCGGCACAACCACGGGTGCAACCATGTCGAACATCAAGGTAAAGAAACCGATTCCGCTCAAGCAGCAGCTCATGCTGGCATTGCTACCGGCTCTCGGCGCAGGAGTAGTGGCCATGCATTTCTGGCCGAATCCGAAAGCCCAGGCTGAAGCCGAGGCGCGTGCAATGCTGGCGGCAGAGGCGTCGCAGTACAGCTGTCTGAAGGCTGCGGGCTTGCATCCGGATGCACGCAGCCGTGTCGTCACACGTGAAGAAGCCGCCGCGCTTGCCCGGTGCCGCGCCAGGTAGCGTTTCGACCAGGGGCTCCGCCATGGTTCCAGTTCGCCTTTCGATGACAGAAGTGCGCGCGCACGACTGTATCTACACCTTCGACCGCTCCGAGGATGCCGACGGCTTTATCGATTGTCTGGCGAGCAGGGAAATCGAGGAATGCGAGTTGCGATTCCAATCCATCAGCAAGCGCAGGGTTCGCATCGATCCCGACGAGTTTGAGCCGGGCGCGTGATTTGGCGCGGCCTTGCATTGAAGCCGCGCCATAAGCAAAACTTGCGATTCTTTCTTCTGCATTGCTTCTTACTGCTGACTCGTGCGGGCATTGCCTTGCCACGATTTCGCCACTTCCATCTCTCAATCACTTTGCTGGACAAGGCGCTGGCTCATCCGCATCGGATGCCGCCTTCATCCATGGAACAAGAATGACCACGCGCAGTCTCTTCATGGAAGCCACATTCATCGGAGCCCCGACATGTCTGAAGACAAACGCATACTGCTCGATATCTGGAGCGATTACGTCTGCCCGTTCTGTTATCTCGAACTGCCCGAGATCACGCGGCTGCAGCAAGAATTCGGAGCACAGCTGTCGGTGACATGGCATGCGTTCGAGCTCAGGCCGGACCCGGTGCCAACGCTGGACCCGGACGGCGAATATCTGCACAACACCTGGAATCGTTCGGTGTACCCCATGGCGGCGCAGCGCAACATGCGGCTACGCCTGCCTCCGGTGCAGCCGCGCAGCCGCAAGGCTTTCGAAGTCGCGTGCCATGCACGCGAACAGGGACGCTTCGATGCGATGCATGCGGCGCTGTTTCGCGGCTTCTTCGAAGAAGGGCGTGACATTGGTGATATCGAGACACTGCTGATGCTTGCAGAATCCGCCGGCCTGGAGCCCAACGCGTTGCGCGAGGCCCTGGAACAGGATCGCTACACGCAAGAAGTCATCGAAGACGAAATGCATGCGACGGCGCTCGGCATCAGCGGCGTCCCGCTGGGCCTGGTACGCCTTCAAGGACAGCCGCTCGCGGCATCGATACCCTTGCAGGGCGCGGTACCGTATGAAGCGCTTCTGCAAACGGTAAGGCATGTCGCGAGCCTTTAGGCGCACGTAGAAGGAAGCAAGCAGGCGCGGTAAAAGTCGTCCACTGCAGCCGCCTGATGGGCGGCTGCAGTGTTCTTGCCGGCGTTAGCCGATGCGCTATTGCGATAACATGCGAGCCTGTCTTTCATAGCGGATCGCAAACATGGATCGATTCTTCTTCGCCGCCGGCTCCGCCTTTGCCTTTCTCGGCGTGGCGGCCGGCGCCTTCGGTGCGCATGCGCTGCGCACGCGCCTCTCCCCCGAGATGCTTGCCGTGTTCGAGACCGGCGTGCGCTATCAGATGTACCACGCGCTGGCATTGCTTGCCGTTGCCTGGGCACAGACCAGGTGGCCGGGCGCCGTGCTCGGCGCGAGCGGGTGGCTATTCATTGCGGGCATCCTGGTGTTCTCGGGCAGCCTCTATGTGCTGACGATGACAGGCATACGCTGGCTTGGTGCGATCACGCCGCTCGGCGGACTGGCGCTTCTGGCTGGATGGTTGTGCCTGTTGTGGACGGCGTGGCGCGGCTGATGCGCTGATGTGCCTGGTGCTCGTCATGCATGGCGCAGCTTGAGTGAGCCGGAGCTTATGGTTTGGAGGCGCGATCCAGCTTGCGATCGAGCGCATGCTGCGCGTGCCGCAATTTCTTCAAGCGATACGGCGTGCCGCGCCAGAAAATTGCGCCGCGCCACCAGGCAAGCAGGCTGCTGCGCCACCAGATGAAGAGCTCGACCAGCGGCACGACAGGCGTGAAGACCAGCGCCGTGAGCGGCCAGCCGCGCACCCTGAGCATGTCCGCATACAGCAGCAGCATGATGCATACCGTCCCTACGTTGACGATGCGCGTTGCGCCATGCGTGAACAGCAGTCCGGCCCAAGGCCAGATGCGCGTGGCAATCACCAGCAGGCTGACGATGGCTAATTGCCAGAGCTGGTAACCGAAACCGGCGTAGATGTTTTTCTCGAGGCCGCGCACGAGCGCTGTCACATCGCGATACCACTCGATGGCGACCATGTCTGTGCCGAACAGCACCGCCTGTTGAAACCCGTGTGCCTTGAGCATGCGGCCCAGCTGCAGATCGTCCAGCACCGCGAGCGGCATCGCCGCATGGCCGCCGATAGCGAAATACGCTTCCCGCCGCACGAGATTGAAGCCGCCCACGCCGATGTAATGTCGTCGCGAGGCTTTTACCTTCCATGGCGCGAAGCGCGCCAGCAATGCGGCGGCGAAGGACAGGATCAGCATACGCAGCAGCCCGCCATGCGCAATCACGTTGAAGAACAGCGTCAGATGGTCGATACGGTGCTTATCGCAGTAGGCGATCGCGCGCGAAACCGCGCTGGGCGCGAACATCGCATCGGCGTCGGTGAACAGCAGATAGTCGCCGCCAGCGACTTCCGCGCCGCGCTGCAACGCATGATTCTTGCCGAGCCAGCCCTGCGGCAGCGCATCGATATGCAAGGCCTTCACGCGCGCCTGTCCCGAGGCGATGCGGTCGATGATGCGCGGCGTGTCATCCGTGGAACGATCGTCGATGACGATGATTTCCAGCGCCGGATAATCGATGGCAAGCAGCGACGTCAGCGCGGCGGCGATGGTGTCGGCCTCGTTCAATGCCGAGACGATGACGGATACGGCCGGCGCTTCGGCTCCGGAACATGGCGGCATATCCTTCAGTTCGGCGATGCGGCGCCAGCCGAACGATACGCGCAGCGTCATTGCCGCAGTCAGCAGCAGCGCTGCCGCAGAAAGCCAGGCGGCAAAGTTCGTCACGCGATCCGACCGGCGCGCCGGCAAGTAATCACGCGACGGCACTGCCCGCAACTGTGCTCGTATTCGCAGCGCTTCAACTAGTGGCTCGCCGCTTCATGCACCTTGTTGCCTTCATAGGTCTGCATCTTCGCGCCGAGCTCCTTCATGTTCAGTCCCGCGCCTTGCACTTCCGGGAACAGCTTCTGTTCCTCGTCGTTCAGATGCTCTTCAACAGCGCTGGCGAACTGCAGGAAGATGCGATCGAATTGCGCATCGTTGGGCTGCATGCCCTTGAGCTGGCTCATCAGGCTCTTCGCTTCGCGATGTTCTTCCAGTGAATGTTGCACCAGACCTGGATCGATCTGCCGCACTGCCGGATAGAACACCTGTTCTTCCAGGTCGGTGTGCATCTCGACCAGCATCATTGCCCGCTGCGCCGCTTCCTGTTTCACGCGCATGTCGCCCGTGCCGCGATAGCTGCTGAAGAGTTGCCGGACAAAGTCGTGATCGGCGGTCAATGAGCCGATCGGATTGTCCATCGTGGAAATGCCTTTCCTGTGCTGCATGTCGATCGAGGCCATGAGAACTCCTGTGCATTCGAGACCACCAGTGTAGGAGCTGAGGTCCGCCGCGCAAGGTGAGATTGCGTAGCGTCGCGCGGTGAACCTGTTGTCGTGCTCGACCGTTGGCGATGGCTGCCTGACGGAGGCGATGCGCCGCGCCGCTATAATCCGGTGCCGCGCATTCACCACCCAGCCAATCATGCTCACCGCCGACCAAGCCCTCGCTTTCCTTGCCGCAGCAATGCTGATCACGATTTCCCCCGGTCCCGACAACCTGATGGTGCTCGGCTTCGGCATGGCACGTGGCCGCGCGCGCGGTATCGCCTTCGGCCTGGGATGCGCTTTCGGCTGCCTTTCGCATACGGTGCTGGCGGCGCTGGGCATCAGCGGCCTGATTGCCGCATCGCCGTTGGCGTTTGGGGCGCTGCGCATCGCCGGCGGACTGTACCTGGTGTGGATGGGCATAGGCGCGCTGCGCAGCGGCGGCGGCGCGAAGGCCGTCGCGCTCGATGGGCCGGATGTGCCGCTGCCGCGGCTGTTTGCGCGCGGTCTGGTAGCCAACGCGATCAATCCCAAAGTGGCGCTGTTCTTTCTATCCTTCCTGCCGCAGTTTGTTGTGGCACAGCGCGGTGACGTGCCGTGGCAGACGGCCCAGCTTGGTCTGATCTTCACGCTGCAGGCGGCGTTCCTGTTCGGCTTGCTTGGGTTCTTTGCCGGCAGCATCGGCGCCTGGCTCAACCGCCGGCCGCGTGCCGGGCTATGGCTGGATCGAGCGGCGGGGATGGTGTTCGTGGGCCTGGGGTTGAAGCTGATCTGGGGCAGGTAAAGATTCCCCGAAATGCGTAGGTTGGGCTGGCAAGCCCAACATTGAGCGCCTGCGGTCCGCAAGCACGTTGGGCTTCCTTCGTCAGCCCAACCTACGCATCATGGGAAAGCCTTTCGACGTTTATTGCGGCATCATCCGTTCTGCAACGCTGCCATTGATCACGCCGGAATGCGAGCGCATCGCGCCATCCGCGCCGTACCAGTAGCTGCGCGGCATTTCGCCGCGCCAGCGCGCATCGATCGCATGCCGCAAGCGTTCCGGCGGCGCATCGCCGAAGGCCCAGGTTTCAGTGGAGAGGGAAGACGCGGCGAGCTTGGCCCGGATCGCAGCCACGCTGTCCGGATCGTCGGCACGGTCGGTGGCAATGGTGACGACCGCAAGGCGTTTATCTCGCTTCAGTTGCGCCAGCGTCGCAAAGCTCGCGGCGCAGTATTCGCAGTCAAGCGACCACACCATCACGACGAAAGGCTTGCCGGCATGCGAAGCGATGATGCGCGCCATGCTGTCGGCTTCAAAGGTATGCACCGCTTCCGCCGCCGCCGCGCTGCGCGCGAGCAGGGCGCTCATGCACAACAACAGCAGCAGCGTCCGGCAGCGGAGCAGGAGTGTCATGCGCCTCATTTCGCAGCCTCGTCGAAGGCAACGCTGCGCAAGCCTTCGCGCTGCGTGCGCCATACCAGCACGATGCCCCGAGAGCCCGCAACCAGGCGCGGCTGGTCTGAATCGCCGGCGGTGCGCGCCAGCGTCAGGTCGCGCCAGACCGCGCCGCCGTCGCGCGAAACGCGGCCGCGGATTGCGGTACCGTCGCCGTCGAGTTCCTTCCATGCGATCGCCACCGTGCGGCCATGGGTTGCGACATCGCCATGCGCGGCGTCCGCGGCGCCGAGACGCTGCGGCTTCAGCGTGCCGCCCTTCGATCGCAGCGCTGCGTACATCAGCCCGCCCGTGTCTTCGCGGCCGTTGAACCAGACCTGGTGCCGCGTGCCGTCATCGGTATAAGCCAGCGCCGGGCCGTGATGCGGGCAGGCATCGACATGCCAGTCGTCAAAGCTTGCGCGTGCCATGTGCGCCGACCCGCTATCCGGGATGGTCGCCAGCGCATGGTCGCGCAGGTCGGCATCGAACACATGCCGCCACAGGGCGACCGCGCGGCCGGAAGCGTCGCATGCCAGTGCGATGCGGCAGCATTCGCAGCTGTGTTCTGCCAGGGCGATTTCCGGGTCGAAGCGCGCGCCATGGTCGCGGGAGACGGCGTAATACACGGCCGAGCCGGCATAGGGCGTGCCTTTCGCCTTCGCCGCGGCGGCGTCGCGGCCGTCGATCCAGGCAACGATGACGCGGCCGCGGCCGTCGACCAGCAACGAAGCGAAGCCATGCGTTACCCGCTGCCGGTCGGCATGCACCGTGATCGGCGCGCTGAAGCTGCGGCCGCCATCGGTCGAGCGCAGATAGCGGATCTCGCCGATGTGTGGCGGCGCGATCGGCATCACGTAGATGACATGGATCTCGCCATGCGGGCCGAACGCGATCTGCGGGCGCGCATCGCCGCCAGCCGCAATCGGCTCGGGCGCGGCCAGCAGCGCGCGTGGCGCGCTCCAGCTGCGGCCGAGGTCGTCGGAGATGCGCAGCATCAGGTTGGTCGCCCCGTTGTCGACATCGCGATAGACCGCCCACAGGCGGCCATCGGCATCGACGGCCGCGCCGGTGCCGTATTGCGCGCCGCCGTGGGCATGGCGGCCGGTATGCTCGGGTGCGGCATGCAGGATGCTGGACGGAAGCGCTGTCGCGGCGAGCATGGCCAGCACGCGGCGCCGGCCGGGCAGGAGAGGTTCACAGGTTTTCATGGCGGGCTCAGTAGGCATATTTCGCTTCGGCATACAGGGTGCGTTCCGGGAAAGGATGGAACAGGAAATAGCTCCGGTTGTTGAGGTTGTCGATGCCCGCGGCAAGCTGCCAATGGGCATCGACGCGGTACTGCACCCGGGTATCGATCACCGCGTAGCCTTCGAAGCCCTGGTAGGTCGCGGGATTGATGTCGGTGTTGTCAACGGTTGCGTACTGACGACTGCTGTAGCGGGCCGCCACGGTCCAGGCCCAGCGCTCGTCGGGCCGCCAGGTTGCCAGTGCAGTGGCACGCCATTTCGGCACGTAGGGCGTGCGCTTGCCCACTGAGGTGGCGCCCGGCGCGCTGGGCACATAGCTGCCGTTTTCCAGGATGGTGGCGTTCACATAGGTGATGCTGCCGCCGAGCTCAAGGCCGCGCAGCGGCAGATCGCGCCAGTTGCCCGCGACTTCGATGCCGCGCTGACGGGTGCGGTCCACGTTCTGTACGAAGGACACCGGTAGGGGATAGCCGGGCAGGGTGGATGTCTGCGAGATCAGCGCATCGGACACCCGCTCCTGGAACAGCGACGCACGAAGCCGGCCCGACTCGGTTTCGCGCGTCAATGCCAGTTCGCCCGAGAGCACGGTTTCCGGGCGCAGGTTCGGGTCGGCCTGGGTGAAGGTGGTGCCGGTGCTGATGTTCTGATACAGCTCGCCGACCGTGGGAAAACGCACCGCGCGGCCGAAGGAGCCGGTCAGGTTCCACAGCGTATTGGCTTGCCAGGAGAGAGACAGCTTGGGCGAGAACGCGCTACGCGACTGCTCGGGCTGATTGACCGGGAACGAGGCATTGCTGGTGGTCGACAGGTTGTAGCCGTCGTAGGCTCGCCACCATTCCTGGCGTGCGCCAACGGTGGCCGTCAGTGTCGGCGCAATGCGCCAGGCATCTTGCGCCCACAGCGCCGTGGTGCGGGTGGCGCCGCGCGAATCGGCGTTCGGCGTGCCATTGGCGCCGGCGATCCAGTCCGCGGTGTTGTAGACCGGACTGGCAAGCGCATAGCGATCCAGGTGCGCGCCGAAGCTGACGCGGTGCGCGCCGTGCGGCGCCTTCCAGTGGCCGATCGCATCCCAGGTGTTCCAGCCGGTGCCGCTGGCGTCGGCGATGGTGCCGGGACCGCCGACGGCGGCCGCGGGAAACGCGCCGGTCGAGGTGCGCGTCAGGTCGTCGCGGTAGCGGAAGCTCGTGGCCGCCACTTCCCAGTTCCACGGGCCGTCCCTGCGGCTCTTCAGCGTCAGGCCCTGCATCCAGCGCTCCTGCTGCACGGTATTGGCGGAGAACAGTTTGCCGATGGCTGGGGCGCTGTAGGCATTGCCGCCGATGGCGGCATTGCCGCTGCCGCCGTAATAGGGCGCGCCGTTGGCCGACAGGTAGCTTTGCGGCGTGGCGGTCGCGTCGTTGCGCCAGTAGCCCAGGGTATAGGCGGCGGTGAGCGACGGCGTCACATCGTAGGCCAGGCGCAATTTCGCGCTGTCCTGCACGGTGTGCGTCAGATTGCCGGCGCCAGCGACCAGGATAGGCGCGCCGCTGCGATCGCGGTCGGCATAGCCGCCGGCCACGGTGGGCGCGCCCGGCACGGCTGCGCCGGAAGGCTTCAGCGTCAGGTACGTCAGCGGCTGGCTGAACGCGTTCAGGTGATCAAGCGTCAGCCGCCAGGACAGCGCGCCATGGCGGTTGCCGAGATACGCATGGGTTTGCGTGGCCGGGTAATCGTTGTCGGTGCCGTACTGGCTGAAGCGCTGCAGCGAGCTGCTGATGCCCGCTCCGGCTTCAAAGGCTTTCGGCATGCGCGTCTCGATGTTGAGCACGCCGCCATAGGAATTGCCGGGATAGGCGGCGGCGAAGGGCCCGTAGAGCATGTCGGCGCGCGCGATTTCCTCGGGCGACACCATGAACCACTGCGGCGAGCCGTTCTGGTTATTGTTGTTGATCAGCGTGGAGAGCAGGATGCCGTCGACATAGATCAGCGTGCGCGCGCCGGCATTGATGCCGGTAGTGCGGGTGGCCAGCGGCGCCTGGGTATCGCCGATGAAGCGGCGCCGCACCAGCACGCTGGGCAGGTATTTGACGGCATCTTCGGCAGTCATGGCATTGACGCGCTGCGCCAGTTCGGGCGCGGTGACGCTTTCCACGGTGTGCGGCAGGTCGCGCCGCTCGGCGATCGAGCGCTCGCCTTCGACGCTAACCGTGGGCAGCGTCGATTCGGCGGCCAGGGCGGGCAGACCGAAGCAGGCCAGAAGCGCGGCAACGCCCGGTTGCCGCACCCGATGGTGAATGGCTTTTCGCATGTTGGCTTTCTCTGTGCGTGAGGCCGCGTTGTGGACGCGGCCGAGCCGACGCGCCAGAGGCTGGCGCGCCCATGGTGTTCCGTTGCGAACGGAACGCGAGAAAAGTCAGAGCGAACTGGGCGGGGCGCGCGGTTGCGCCGCAAGCCAGACCGTGCTGCTGACGCGGGCGTGCAGAAAGGCCGGCGGCAGCAGGCGGGGCAAGGCTGCAACGGGAGCGACGTCGGCGGCACAAGGCGGCGGTGCGACCGCGTCCAGGTGCAGCAGGCAGAACGGACAATGCGCGCCATGATGAAGCTGGTGCGATGGGGCGTGCTTGGTTTCAGGCGCGGCCTCTTCGCCGCAAAATTCGTGCTCCTCGGGATGGGCAGTTTGCGCGGACGGACCGGCCGCATGCGCGCTGCCTTGTGCCGCGAGCGCATAGGTCAGACTGGGCATGAACCCGGCCGCCAGGATCGCCAGGCAGGCAATCCAGGCAATCAGGCGGCGGCTGCGGCGCAGGTTCATGAGGGGACGGTAGATGGGGGCGGTGCGCCGGTTCAGGTGCCCCAGTAAATGCCGAGGCTGCCGTCCTTGTTGAACATGCGCTGCAGGCTGCGCGCGTTCGGGCCTTCGACCGCGCCGTCGCGCGTGGAAGCGGTGGTGTCGGTGGGACGATAGGGTTGGGTGCCGATGGTGCTGCAGGCCGCGCACAGCGTGGCGAGAAGAATTGCTGCGGTGAGTTTCATGGTGATCTCCGGGCGGACGCGCGCGCCGCCCCGTTACATTGCAAACGGCATGATTCTAAGCCGTAATGAAATTTGTAGCATTGCGCGAACATCCGGTGATGCCGGCATGGATGCCGTAGAATAGCCAGCCCTCCCGACGCCCGGCGCTGTGCGCCCCCTTCACGACATGCTCATTGCCACCCACTCCGGAAAATTCCACGCCGACGACGTCTGGGCCGTCGCGGTGCTCGACATGGTCTTTCCCGGCGCCGACCTCATCCGCACCCGCGATAGCGCGCGCATTGCCGCCGCGGATTTCGCGGTGGATGTCGGCGGCATATGGGATCCGGAAACCGGTCGTTTCGATCATCACCAGAAGGATTTCGAAGGCGCCCGCGGCAATGGCGTGGTGTATGCCAGCGCCGGACTGGTGTGGAAGACCTATGGCGCGCGCTGCGTCAGTCTGATCGCGCACCAGCATCTGGGACATGCTTTGACCGAAACCCAGGCGCAGGAAATCGCCTGGGGCATCGATGGCGACCTGGTGCAATACCTCGACATGGCTGACACCGGCGCGGCGCGCAATGCGCCCGGCGGTTACGGCCTGTCCGCCGTGGTGTCCGGTTTCAACCCGAACTGGATGGAAGAAGCCGCCGCCGGCAGCCCGGAGGCGGCGGAGGCAATGCGGCTGGCGCGCTTTCGGCGCGCGATGGCAATGATCGCCGACATCATCATCAACAACGTGAAATACCGCGTCGGCGCGATGCTCGCGGCGGCGCAGGTGCTCGCCGGCGAGCGCCTCGAAGGTGGCCGCCTGCTGCTGCTGCCCAATAGCGCGCTGCCATGGAGCACGCTGGTGCGCAGGGAAATGCCCGATGTGCTGTTCGTCATCAGCCGCAACCTCGCCGAAGACCGCTACATGCTGCATACCGTGCCGGCGGCGAGCGAAGGCTTCGATGCCAGACGCGATCTGCCGGCCGCCTGGGGCGGTCTGCGCGAAGAGGACTTGCAGCGCGTGACCGGCGTGGCCGATGCGCAGTTCTGCCACAAGGGCTTGTTCATCGCCGCGGCGAAGTCGTATGAAGGCGCGCTGACGCTGGCGCGGCAGGCGCTCGAGGAAGCTTGAAGGGGGAGCAAGCCTGGTGGCGCCGTTTGGCTCCCGTGGCATCTCCCGTAATGCGCGTCATGCGCAGGCAAACCAGACAAGGAAAGGAAGCATCATGGCCGACATCAAGGCAATCGTGACCGGACACAGCCGCGGCTTGGGCGCGGCCATCGTTGACGAGCTGCTGGCGCGCGACGTTCCGGTGCTGGCGCTGTCCCGGCATGCGACGAGCGCCTCCGATCCCGCGCTGTCGCAAGTCATGCTCGACCTGGCCGACCTCGAGGCGCTGGGCGCGTGGCTGGCCGGCGATGCGCTGGAACGCTATCTCGGCGACGCCGAGCGGGTGCTGCTGATCAATAACGCCGGCATGCTGGGCCCTGTCGGCTCGCTGGAAATACAGGATGCCGCCGACATCGGACGCGCGGTCAATCTGAATGTCGCGGCGCCGCTGATGCTGTCGGCAGCCCTGGCCGCCGAGGCGCAGGGACGCGAGCGGCGCATTCTGCATGTCTCCAGCGGCGCGGCCCGCAATCCTTACCCGGGCTGGAGCATTTACTGCGCGACCAAGGCCGCGCTGGACCAGCATGCGCGCGCCGCGGCGGCGGATGGGGTGCCCGGCCTGGCGATCTGCAGCCTCGCGCCCGGCGTGATCGATACCGACATGCAGGCGGAAATCCGCACCGTCAATCCGGCCCGGTTTCCATTGCGCGAGCGTTTCGAAGCGCTGAAGCGGGATGGCCAGCTCGCCAGCCCGCAAGCCTGTGCACAGCGCCTGGTTTCCTATGCGCTGTCCGGTGAATTCGGGCAACAGCCGGTCGTGGATCTGCGCGACCTGGGCTGAGCGAAATATTCCGAAAACAAAAGCGGCAGGGTGTCATGCCCGGCCGCCTTTTTGCCGCTGCACTGCTAGTGCCGCCGGCTCCTGCGCATGGCCGCGAGTCCAAGGATGCCCAGGCCGAGCAGCGCCACTGTTCCCGGTTCGGGGACTGGCCCACCGGTATTGCCACCTCCCGAATTGAAGATCACATCAAGAGAGCCGTTGATCGACTGCGTTCCGGTCGGCGAGAAATTGTTCAGTTGCCCGGACTGGAAGCTGACGTTGTAGAACGGCACCGGCGAAGTGAAGTAGCTGCTGCCTGCCGAGGTCAGCGTGAAATTCGACGAGGCGCCGAAATTGCCGCAATTGATGCCCGAGCCGCCGCCGCTGCTGCCGGTACAGGTCGGCAGGTTCGGATCGAGGGTGCCCTGGCCCGAGGATGGCGTACCGCTGGCGAGCAGGATGTCATCGCCGCTGTTGCCGGTCGTATAGGGCGAACCGCCGTTGGACGGGGCATTGAAGGTCGTGTTTGAGTTCGGGTCGAGGAAGATCCGGAGCGAGCCGCCCGGCGCGAAATTGAAGCCGGTGACCGAGCCCGAAGTGGTGGTCGTGCCGGTGCCCTGGAAGATGCCGTAGAGCCGATATTGATTGTTGAACAGGAGTCCGAGCTGCGAATTGACCGGCGTCCTGCCGTCATTGGCAACAAACTGGCCGGCGTCCCAGATCAGCGCCGCCTGGAAGGTGTTGCCGGAAAAGCTGATGACTTCGTTGTAATTGCCGGTGATCTTGTCCGCGGTGAACGTCGCCGGATTGGCGCCGGTCACCGAGCCTTCATTGACGACGAAGTCGGGAAACGTCTGCGCTGCGGCATTGCCTGCCGCCAGAGCGCCGGCGATGGCCAGCGCGCTGACGCGTAAGGGAAGGGGAATTTTCATGGGTCGCTCCGTGAAGAGATGACGTGCCTTGTCCGGGGCGACGCAATGCAAGATCAGGGCCTGAATGTGAAAGTCAGTGAATTCAGCGGTTTACAAAGATGCGGCGGCGTAGCTGGCGCTATTTTGTAAGGGCGCGCGACAAGCGACCAATAATGCGAATATCGACCTGCTTGGGAACGAAAAATCTGCGTTTCCCGGTCAGACGATCGAAATGGATGGCGTCGCGTTCCCATGCCTTCGTCTTTGAAAGATCTTCGCGCCGCCTTGTCGGAAAAATTGACAGCCGCACTCGCTTCGAATCGCTCCAGGCAGGCGCAAAGCATGGCCGGAAAATGCATAGTCGCCGCGCCGGGCAACGCTTTCGGGCATCCGGCTTGGCTGGCTGCAAGTGCAGCGTATTCGTTCCCGCGAAAGCGCCGGTTTGTGCGGTTTGCGCGTGAAATTCCTCACCTGCGCTACCGAGCTCGTTGATCAAGTTTTTGCCGCTTGGGCTGGCGCAAGGGTTTGCGGCCGGCTTGTCCTAGCCTGTGAGCTGTCGCCGGGTTCGGAGCGGGAGCACCCATGAATACGGAAATGCCCAAAGCATCAAGGCCGCAGCTGATGGCTGCAATGGTGCTCGATCAGCCGCGCATGCCCTTGCGCGCCGCCTTGCTGCCAGTGCCGCGGCCGGCAGCGCATGAAGTCCTGATCCGTGTGAGCGCCTGCGGCGTGTGCCGCACCGATCTGCACATCGTGGATGGCGAACTGCCGTCACGGCGCAGTCCGCTGGTTCCGGGGCATCAGATCGTCGGGCGGATAGAGGAGCTGGGCAGCACTGTAGCGACGTTCACACACGGCGATCGCGTCGGCGTGCCCTGGCTGGGCGGAACCTGCGGCATCTGCCCGTACTGCACGGCGCAGCGCGAAAACCTGTGCGATGCGCCGACCTTCACCGGCTACGACCGCGATGGCGGCTATGCCGAATACGCGCTCGCCGATGCCCGTTATTGCCTGCGCCTGCCGGATGCCATCGATGATCTGCATGCCGCGCCGCTGCTCTGCGCCGGGCTCATCGGCTATCGCGCCTATCGTCTTGCCGGCGCTGCGCACCGCATCGGGCTCTACGGTTTCGGCGCGGCCGCGCACATCATTGCGCAGTTCGCGCTGCGGCAGGGCCGGGAAGTGTTCGCCTATACGCGTCCGGGTGACGATCGTTCGCAGCAGTTCGCGCTCAGCCTTGGCGTGCATTGGGCAGGGGACGCCGGTGCGCGCGCGCCGGCCGAACTCGATGCGGCCATCATCTTTGCGCCGGCCGGCGCGCTGGTGCCGCAGGCGCTGGCTGCGGTGCGCAAGGGCGGTGTGGTGGTGTGCGCCGGCATACACATGAGCGATATTCCGTCGTTCCCGTATGCCTTGCTCTGGGGCGAACGCAGCCTGTGCTCGGTGGCGAACCTGACGCGCGAGGATGGCGCTGCATTCTTTGCCGCGATCGCGGACATGGAGATCCATACCTCGCCGGTACCGTATCCGCTGGCGCAGGCCAACGAGGCGCTGGAAGCCTTGCGCAGCGGCGCCTTTGACGGCGCCGCGGTGCTGATTCCGTAAGGAGTTGAAGGAAGAGGGCAGCGTTCAGCCGAAGATGATCCAGGCCGCGATGCCGCCGATCAGCGCCAGCCGGGTGATCTGGTAGACGGTCTTGTTCCAGGCCTTGAAGCGGCGGCGGTAGCGGCCGATGTGAAAGACGACGCGGAACAGCTTGTTGATGCCGCCGGTCTGGTCGCCGGTATCGTTGGGCGAGCTGGCCGCGGTCATCAGGGTCTTGCCCAGCCACTTGTTGATCTTCTGCGCCCAGCGGAAGCGCATCGGCCGCTCGATATCGCAGAACAGGATGATGCGGTTCTGATCGCTGGCGTTCTTGGCCCAGTGCAGATAGGTTTCATCGAAGATCACGCCCTGGCCATCGCGCCAGCTGTAGCGTTCGCCATCGACGTCGATGAAGCAGCGGTCGCTGTTCGGCGTTACCAGGCCAAGGTGGTAGCGCAGCGAACCGGCGTACGGATCGCGGTGGCGGTTCAGCTTCGCGCCCGGCGGCAGCTCTGCGAACATTGCTGCCTTCACATTCGGAATCGTCTTCAGCAGCGCCACGGTGTTCGGGCACAGCGCCTCGGCCGATGGATGGCTGGCGTCATACCACTTCAGGTAGAAGCGCTTCCAGCCTTCCTTGAAGAAGGAATTGAAGCCGGCGTCGTTATTCTTTTCCGCAGCCTTGATCTTCTGCATCTCGATCAGGTTCAGCGCTTCGGCCCGGATCATTTGCCAGTTCTGTTCCAGCGGCAGCAGATCGGGAAAGCGGCTCGTCGGCAGGAAGGGGGTCAGCGGCACGCCGGACAGCGCATGCATGAAGGTATTCAGCGGCGCGACGACCGAGGAATGGTCGAAGAGCTGGCGGAAGACCGGCAGCCGCACCCTGCCGCGGAAATGGATGTGCAGGATGGAGAGAACGTAGATGGCGACAATGGTCCACTTCATGGTGTGCTGGATTCAATGAGGCGCGGGAGGCGCTCCCGCTGACGACGAAGGCGACATTGTACGCAAGTCGGAACGCGGCGGCGCAAAAGGGGTGGCGCCGCGTCCCGGTGCGCAAATGCAGGCTTGTTGATCGAGACGCACTGGTCCCGGCGTGGCCGTCACTAGAATGCCCTTTTGTCCAGGAGGAACATCGCCTGATGCCCGGTTCGTTCGATTCACCATCCGTCCTTCTTCGGAAGCTTTTTCTTCCCGCCTTCGCGCGCGTCGCGCGTTCCCCCGCCGCATCCCGCCTCGTCCGTGTCCTGATGCTCAGCCTGTTGTTCGCCGGCCTGACACCCGCGCCAGCCGCTCTGGCGCAAACCCCGCCGGCGAAGGAGACGGCGCCGGCCAAACCGGAAGCGCCAACGCCGGTGGCCCTGGCCGAAGTGGCTGTGCAGTCCGAGGCAGCGATCGCCCAGGTGCGGCGCCTGCAGAACCGCGACAGCAGCGGCGATGCGCTCGACAATGCTAGCGAAGCGCTGCCCGAGCTGCAGCGCGATGTGACGACGCGCAATCTCGAGATGGGCCAGCTCTACGGCCGCAATACGCCGCTGGATGCATTGCGCAGCCTTGGGACGGAATGGCGCGATTTGCAGACGCGCGCTACCGGCATTACCCGCGATCTCGGCCGCGCACTGTCGCGCCTGGACCGTGACGACGCTGATCTCGGCAAACTGAAGGCCACTTGGCAAGCCACGCGCGACGCCGCTGCGAGCGCGAACGCGCCGGCGCAGCTCGTGGATCGCATCAACGGCGTGCTGAGTGAAATCGGCAAGGCCGAGCAGGACCTGCAGCGAAGGCGCAGCCGGCTGCTGGCGTTGCAGAGCCAGGCGGCCGACATCGGCGCGCGCGCCGCGCAATCGACCGCGACGCTGACCGAGGCCGAGGAGCGGGCCACGGCGCGGCTGTTCTATCGCGACAGCGCCCCGCTGTGGACGACAGACCCCATGTCGCCGCAGGCGCGCCGATTGGCCGGAGAAAACGCCGGCAGCTACGGGGAGGCGGGGGCGCTGAGCCGCTATGTGTCCGAATACGGCCGCAATTTCGCGCTGCACGCGGCACTGGTAGTCGCTTTCACCGGGCTGCTGATGGCGATGCGTTCCCGGGTGCGCCGGCTCGGAAAGGACGACGCCATCCTGCAGCACAGCGCCAGGGTGTTCGACATGCCCGTGGTGAGCGCGCTGCTGATCAGCCTGCTGTTCCTGGCGCTTTACTATCCGCGCGCGCCGCGTTCGTTCTGGATCGTTGCCGGCGTGCTTTCGGCGGTGCCGACCCTGGTGTTCGTGAAGCGCGCCGGCTGGCGCGACTGGACGCCGGTGATGGGCACAGTGACCGGTTTCTATGTTTTGGACCGCCTTCGCAGCCTGCTGGCGCCGGCGCCGTCGCTCTGGCGCTGGGCCCTGGCGCTGGAATGCCTGCTGTTTCTGCTGGCGCTGTCGTGGATGCTGCGTCGCTTTCACCGCGAAGCGCAGCTGCCCGGTTTGCGCCTGCTGCGCAGCGCCGCCTGGGTCGGCGTGGCGGCATTCCTGCTGGCGCTTGTCGGCGACATCGTCGGCTACGCGCGCCTGGCCGACATGCTGGCCACGACGGCGCTGTTTTCCGCCTATGCCGGCATCCTTGCCCATCTGCTGACGGGCATCGGCGTGGCATTGCTGCACGCGCTCCTGTGCATGCCGCCGCTATCGCTGCTCGGCATGGCCAAGCGCCATGCCCCCTTGCTGCTGCGTCGCGCCGAGCGTGCGCTGCGCGCGGTCGCCTTCCTGACCTGGCTGTGGCTGACGCTGCGCGCGCTCGGCGTGGGTAGCGCGCTGCTCAATGTCGGCACCGAATGGTGGGATGCGAAGTTGCCGATCGGCTCGATGCATCCGGCAGTGAGCGACCTCGTCAGTTTTGCGCTGACCTTGTGGATCACCTTCCTGCTGTCGCGCTTCGTGCGTTTCGTGCTGGACGAGGAAATCTTTCCTAACCTGCGGCTCGAGCGCGGTTTGCCGTATGCGATCAAGCGGGTAGTGCACTATGCGATTCTGCTGACCGGCATCGTCATCGCGCTCGGCGCCATCGGCGTGGACATGACCAAGTTCACAATCCTGGCTGGCGCCTTCAGCGTCGGCATCGGCTTCGGTTTGCAGAACATCGTGAACAATTTCATTTCCGGCCTGATCGTGCTGTTCGAGCGGCCGATCAAGGTCGGCGACACCATCGAAGTCGATGGCCAGACCGGCCGGGTCGAGCGTATCGGCATCCGGGCCAGCGTCATGCGCAGCACTGCCGGCTCCGAAGTGATCATTCCGAACGGCAAGCTGATTTCCGACAAGGTGATCAACTGGACGCTGTCGAACGGGCACCGGCAGATCTCGGTGCCGGTGATCCTGAAACCGGATGCGGACGCAGTGCGCGCGCGCGAGATCGTGATGGAGGTCGCGCGTCGCCACAAGGAAGTGCTGGAGTCGCCGGCGCCGGAAGTGCTGTTCGTGCGGCGGGCGATCGATCAGATCGAATTCGAATTGCGCGCCTGGACCGACGCGCTGGACAGCTGGATGGAGGTGCGCAGCGACCTGACCACGGAGATCGATACTGCGCTGCGCCAGGCCAACAGCGCAGCACCGAAATAATCGGTCGGGCTCAGGCTTCCAGGCTGTCTGCAAGGAGGCTGCGCAGATTGCAGTCGTCCTGCCACTGGCGGCGCTCGCTGCTGGACTGCGCTTCGGCCAGGAGCTCGTCGGCGGAGCGCTCGGTCTGCGCTTCGATCAGGCGATGCAGCTGGCGCGCTTCAGGCAGCATCGTGCCGTAGAAGGCGACGATATCGTCGCGCTGGATCAGGATGGTGGGGAAATTCTCGACATCGAGTTCACCGACCACGTCGGCCTGGTCTTCGACATCGATCCAGAGGAATTGCTTGTCGGGGTGGCGCGCTGCCAGTTCCTCGAAGCTCGGGCGGTACTGGCGGCACACATCGCACCAAGCGGCGCACAGGCAGGCGACGATCCAGCGATCGCCGGCAATGGCTTCCAGGATGTCGGAGCGGTTATCGGTTTCCAGGGTTAGGCAGCTCATGGGCGGGCATTCTACCGCAGGGCGGTGCGGGCTCGCTCTAACGGTAAAATAGCGAAATGCCTACGATCCTCGCGATAGAAACCACGACCGAACTGGCCTCCGCCGCGCTGTTGCATGGCAAACAGCTGCTGTTGCGCGAAGCGCCTTCGGTACAAACACATTCCCAGAACATCCTGCCCATGGTGCAGTCGCTGCTTGCGGAGGCCGGCATCCGCCTGGCCGACTGCGACGCCATCGCCTTTGGCGCCGGCCCCGGATCCTTTACCGGCGTGCGCACCGGCTGCGGCATTGCCCAGGGCCTGGCTTACGGCGCCGGCCTGCCAGTGGTGCCGATCATCAGCCTGCTGGCCATGGCCGAAGCCGGCCGGGAACGCAGCGGCGCGGTCGATGCGCTCTGCCTGCTGGATGCGCGCATGGGCGAGGTGTACTGGGCGCAATACCGTTTCGATGGCATATGGCGCGCAGTCTGCGAGCCTGCGCTGGCGCGGCCCGAGGCGGTCGCGCCGCAGGGCCAGGTGCTGGCTTGCGGCAACGCGCTGTCGGTCTATGCGCCGCAGTTTTCCGGCATCGATTTCGGCTTCGGCGCGGCTGCCGACATCATGCCGCATGCGGCACAGGTCGCGACGCTGGCGCGCGAAGCTTACGCGCGCGGTGAAACCGTGACGCCCGAAGCCGCGCAGCCAATCTACCTGCGCAACAAGGTCGCGCTGACCACGGCCGAGCGCCTCGCGGGGAATGCGGCATGAATGCCCGGGCGAGTCCTGAAACGCTGAAGTTCGAACGCATGCGCGAAGTCGATGTCGATGACGTCATGCAGATCGAGCTTGCCGCTTATCCGTTTCCCTGGAGCGCCGGCAATTTCAATGACTCGATTCGCAGCGGCTATTTCTGCCGGGTCGGTCGCGACGACGGCCGCCTGGTCGGTTACTTCCTGATGCTGATGATCATTGACGAAGCGCATCTGCTGAACATCACGGTTGATCCAGCCTTGCATGGCAGGGGATATGGCCTAGCGCTGCTGGAGCATGTCGAAGCCTGCGCCCGGGCGCATGACATGGCTTCGATCCTGCTGGAAGTCCGTCCGTCGAACGCTCGCGCGCTGGCCATCTACGAGCGTTACGGCTACAAGCGCATCGGCACGCGGCGCAAGTATTACCCGGCGCCAAACAACACCCGCGAGGATGCGATTGTGATGAGGTTCAAGCTATGAGCAAGCCATCGCGGCGCGAGCAGATGCTCGTGGAGATGGGATTGGGGCCGGTCTGGCGCCAGCGCAAACCGGCCGCCGCAGCGCAGTCGGCTGCTGATGAGGCGCAGCCGGCGCTGTTTGAAGCGGCTGAGGTACCCGAGGCACCCGAGACGAATCAGGCGGGCATTTCGGTCGAAATGGCGACTCAGGTGCCACTCGCAGCCGGTGGCGCTGCGCCGGACGCATCGATCGTCGCGCAGATGAATTGGGCGGAACTGGAAAACGCAGTCGCTGGTTGCGTGAAATGCCGGCTGTGCGAGTCGCGCACGAAAACCGTCTTCGGCGTCGGCGACAAGCGCGCCAAATGGATGTTCATCGGGGAAGGTCCGGGCCGCAATGAAGACAAGCAGGGCCTGCCTTTCGTTGGCCCGGCCGGCAAGCTGCTCGACAACATGCTTGGGGCGATGGGCCTGTCGCGCGAGGACAATGCTTACATTGCCAACGTGGTGAAATGCCGCCCGACCGACAGCGAGGGCAAGGATCGCCCGCCCGCGCCGGACGAAGCGATGGCCTGCATGCCGTATCTGCAGCGCCAGATCGAGCTGATCCAGCCGACGGTGCTGGTGGCGCTCGGCAAGACCGCCGCGGTCTACCTGCTCGGCTTGCCGCCGGATAGTCCGGTGGGCAAGCTGCGCGGCCAGATCTTTCATTACGGCGACCTGCCCCTGGTGGTGACCTACCATCCGGCCTATCTGCTGCGCAAACTCACCGAGAAGAGCAAGTCCTGGGCTGATCTTTGCCTGGCGATGGAAGCCTATGCCGGCCGCGGCTGAGCCCGCGGAGAGCTTCCAGCAGCGCTTTCATCGACGCTGGGCCGGCTTGCGCGATCCGCATGTGCGCGCGCTGGCCTGGCTGATCGACGCGCCTGATCTGCTCGACAATGCCGAAGGTCCCTGGGCCGGGCGCATCGCCAGCCTGCCGCCTGATGCCGGCGATCGCGCGCGCGACTGGCTGCATGCGCTGGATGCCAATCCACAAGAACTGCATCGGCGCCTGGCCTTGCGTCCGTTCGCTCGACTTGGCCGCTATGCGGAAAACCTGCTCGCCGTCTATCTCGAGCATCTCGGCATCCTGGCCGCGCGCAATCTGCAGGTGCGTGATGGCGATGGCCGCACCATCGGCGAATTCGACTTCCTGGTGCGCGAAGGTGCAGACCTGCTGCACTGGGAATTTGCGACCAAGTTCTATCTGTTGCAGGCGCCGGCGCGGCGCGATGTGCGGCAGTGCGAAGCCGATTACTTCGTCGGTCCGAACCTGGCCGACAGCCTGGGCGCCAAGATCCACAAGATATTCGACCGCCAGTTGGCGCTGTCGGCCCATCCCGCGGCACAGCCGCTGCTGCCGCAGCCAGTGCATGCGGCGCAGGCTCTGGTGCGAGGCTGGCTTTTCTACCATGTCGGCCAGCGGCCAAAGCTGCCCTCCGGCGGCGTCGCGCCGGGGCATTGCCATGGTTTCTGGTGCGGCATCGGCCAGCTCTCCCAGGCGCGATCCTATTGCATACTGCCGCGGCTGTCCTGGCTGGCGCCGGCGCGCGCCGCACTCGCCGATACGCTGGGACGCGACGAGCTCGAAGGTTTGCTGGCAGCGGAATTCGCGCGCGAGCGCATGCCTGTGCTGGTGGCGCTCATGGAAGCGGAGGGCGACGCGGCGTTGGAAGTCGATCGCGGTTTCATCGTGCCCGAAGGCTGGAGCGAGCGGGCGCATGCGCGGGTGGCGGCAGTGGAGTGAGACGAGGCAGGCGCAGTCGCCGTAGGGTGGGCGCAGCCCACGCGCTTGTTCGGCGGCTGACAGCGTGGGCTGCGCCCACCCTACGCTAATCCGGCGGAAATCAATGCTGTCGATGTTCGGTAATCAGCGCCATCGAGTTGTACCGTTTCTGGTTATACGCATGCCGGCGCATTACCAGCAGCATCGTGCCGGCAACGAAGCCGCCGAACAGGATGATCACCAGGTTAACGTTCATATTGACCTTCACCATCAGCGCATACAGCACCAGCATGGTCAGCACCGACAGGTTCTCATTGAAGTTCTGCACCGCGATCGAATGGCCGGCGCTCATCAGTACGTGGCCGCGATGCTGCAGCAGGGCATTCATCGGCACCACAAAAAAGCCCGACAGCGCGCCGATGATGATCAGGAGGATGTAGGCGATCCAGGCGGTATGCACCACCGTCATCAGCATTACCACCAGGCCCATGATGACGCCGAGCGGCATGACTGACAGCGAGCGACTCAGCGGCACGAAGCGGGCGGCGGCGACCGCGCCAAGCGCCACGCCTATGGCCACCACGCCCTGCAGGATCGCGGCACGGTCGAGCGGCATGTGCAGCGAACGTTCGGCCCATTTCAGCACGATGAACTGCAGGGTTGCGCCCGCGCCCCAGAACAGCGTGGTGATCGCCAGCGAAATCTGGCCAAGCTTGTCCGCCCACAGCCTCTGGAAGCAGCTGGCAAAATCCACAATCAGGCGCACCGGATTATGTGCCTGGTCGCTGTAGCGGGCGCCGGTGTCGGGAATGCGCAGATTGAAGATTGCGGCAATCATATAGGCGCCGACAATGACGCACAGCGCTGCCTCTATAGGCGTGTCGATGCCGGTATCGATGAGCGGCATGTCCATGTTCAGCAGCGCCTGGGATATCTTCGGATTGACCAGCGCGCCGCCCATGACGGTGCCGAGAATGATTGAGGCCACCGTCAGGCCTTCGATCCAGCCATTGGCTTCAACCAGGCGTTCCGGAGGCAGGAGTTCGGTGAGAATGCCGTATTTGGCAGGCGAATAGGCAGCCGCGCCGAAACCGACGATTGCATAGGCCAGCAGAGGATGCACGCCGGCAAGCATCATCGCGCAGCCGCCTACCTTGATGAGATTCGTGATGAACATCACTCGCCCCTTCGGCATGCCGTCGGCGAAGGCGCCGACGAAGGCGGCCAGCAACACATAGGACAGCACGAAGAACAGCTTCAGAAGCGGCGTCATCCAGGCCGGTGCATGCATCGTCGCCAGCATCGAAATGGCTGCGATCAGCAGAGCATTGTCGGCGAGCGAAGAAAAGAACTGCGCCGCCATGATGGTGTAAAAACCGCGTTTCATTCACGAGTGTCCGCGAGGCAATAGGTCGAGTACATTGGCGAGCTTTATACCATGAAAGCTTTGCTATCCCCTTGATTTCTGCGCGGTTGCCGGAATGCCGTCCGGTAAAATTGTCGACCTGCTCTTTTCCTTCTCTCATCACATTGTCTCCACATGCCTAGACCTATTTTCGCCACTATTGATATTGCTGCGATGCGCTCCAATCTGGGATTGGTGCGCCGTCTGGCACCGGCATCGCGCATATGGGCGGTGGTGAAAGCCAATGCTTATGGGCACGGCCTGGCCAATGGCATGCGTGCCTTTGCCGACGCCGATGGCCTGGCGCTGGTCGAGCCCGAAGCCGCGCAGGTTTTGCGCGAGCTTGGCTGGCGCAAAAGAGTGCTGCTGATCGAAGGATTCTTCGACAGCGCCGACCTGGAACTGGCTGGCCGTCTCGATATCGATGTGCTGGTGCATTGCGAGGAACAGCTGCGCATGCTGGAACTGGCGCGGCTGCCGCAGCCGCTGCACGTGCATTTGAAAGTCAACACCGGAATGAACCGACTCGGCTTCCGGCCGGAGGCGGTGTCCACGGTGCACCAGCGTTTGCGGGCCTTGCCCTGGGTGCGGGACATCACGCTGGTCACCCATTTCGCCAACGCCGATGACGAAGACAATCCCAGGTTGCCGATGCAGCTGCAGGTCGAGCGCCTGCGCGGCGCGGCTGCCGGCCTTGGCGTCGAAATGTCGCTGGCGAATTCGGCGGCGAGCTTGCATCACCCTGAACTTGGCGATGCCTGGATGCGGCCGGGCATCATGCTCTACGGCGCCACGCCGGATGGGATCAGCGCCGAGCGCCATGGCTTGCGGCCTGGCATGACACTGTCGAGCCGCATCATCGGCGTGCAACAGGTCGAGGCGGGAGAAGCGGTTGGTTACGGCAGCCGTTTCGTCGCCGACAAGCCGACACGCATCGGGGTCGTCGCCTGCGGTTATGCAGACGGTTATCCGCGGCATGCGCCGGATGGCACGCCGGTGCTGGTCGATGGCAAGCGCTGTGCGATCGCGGGTCGTGTGTCGATGGACATGATCACGGTGGATTTGTCGAGCTCGCCCGGGGCTGGGATCGGCAGCGCGGTCACGCTATGGGGCGAGGGCTTGCCGATCGACGAGGTGGCGCAGGCAGCCGGCACCATTGGTTATGAATTGATGTGCGCGCTGGCGCCGCGGGTCGCGGTGACGGTGCGCGAAACCGAATAAGGAAAAGGCAGCGAATGGCCAAGGCAAAAACCCAGTATGTATGCAGCGAGTGCGGCGGCATCAGCAGCAAATGGGCCGGTCAGTGCCCGGCGTGCGGCGCCTGGAACACCCTGGTGGAGAGCGTCGCCGAAGGCGGCAATAACCGATTCTCGAGCTCGCCGCAGGGTTTGGCGCAAGCCTCGCCGGTGATGAGCCTGGCCGACATCGAGGCGATCGATGTGCCGCGTTTTGGCACCGGGATCGAGGAATTCGACCGGGTGCTGGGCGGCGGTCTGGTCGCCGGCGGCGTGGTGCTGATCGGCGGCGATCCGGGCATAGGCAAATCGACGCTGCTGCTGCAGGCGCTGGCCAATCTGTCGCGCGTCAAGCGGGTGCTGTATGTCAGCGGCGAGGAATCGGGCGCGCAGATCGCGCTGCGCGCCAAGCGCCTGGCGGTGGATGCGCGCGATCTGATGCTGCAGGCGGAAATCCAGCTCGAGAAGATCGTTGCGACACTGGCCGAGCACAAGCCGCAGGTGGCGGTGATCGATTCGATCCAGACGCTGTATTCGGATGCGCTGACTTCCGCGCCGGGCTCGGTGGCGCAGGTGCGCGAATGCGCGGCGCAGCTGACCCGGGTGGCGAAGCAGTCCGGCGTAACCATCATCATGGTCGGCCATGTAACGAAGGAAGGCGCGCTGGCGGGTCCGCGCGTGCTCGAGCATATCGTCGATACCGTGCTGTATTTCGAGGGCGATACCCATTCCAGCTTTCGCCTGGTGCGCGCGATCAAGAACCGTTTCGGCGCGGTCAACGAGCTGGGTGTGTTCGCGATGAGCGAAAAAGGCTTGAAGGGCGTGTCGAATCCTTCGGCGCTGTTTCTGTCGCAGCATGACAACCAGGTGCCCGGTTCCTGCGTGATGGTGACGCAGGAAGGCACGCGGCCGTTGCTGGTGGAAGTGCAGGCGCTGGTGGATGCGTCGCATCTGCCGAATGCGCGCCGGCTGTCGGTGGGCCTCGAGCAGAACCGGCTGGCGATGCTGCTGGCGGTGCTGCACCGACATGCCGGCGTTGCCGCATTCGACCAGGATGTGTTCATCAACGCGGTGGGCGGCGTGAAGATTGCCGAGCCGGCGGCCGACCTCGCGGTGCTGCTGGCGATTCAGTCGTCGATGCGTAGCAAGGCGCTGCCGCGCGGCCTGGTGGTGTTCGGCGAAGTCGGCCTGGCCGGCGAGATCCGACCGGCGCCGCGCGGCCAGGAGCGTCTGCGCGAAGCGGCCAAGCTCGGGTTTTCGCTGGCGCTGATTCCAAAGGCGAATGCGCCGAAGGCGCCGATCGAAGGCTTGACCATCATTCCGGTGGAACGCATCGATGAGGCGCTGGCGCGGGTGCGGGAGCATGGATAAGGCGGGGCGCGTTCGCGGGGAGGCGGCCGCGATGTTTGAAACGATGCGGTAGGGTGGGCGCAGTCCACGCGGTTGTTCGACTCCTGACCCCGTGGGCTGCGCCCACCCTACAAAAGAATTCGGGCCGCGGCGACGCCACTTCTCACTGCCGACTCCAGCGTCGCCGGATACTCGCTCGCGGTGTAGTCGCCAGCCAGCGCCAGCCCCGGGATGCCGATGTCGTTGCCGGGACGAGCCAGGCCTGGCGTGCAGGCGAAAGTTGCGCGCTTTTCCGAGATCACCGCATTCCATTCGGGCTGGGCGAGTTGGGGCATCGCAAAGGCTTCGGCGAGCTGGGTCGCGGCCGAAGCGGCGAGCGCGTTGCGACCCAGTTGCAGGGCCGCGCCCGATGCGCTGATGACGACGGCAAGCAACCCGGCACGGTCTGCATCGAGCTGCCCGCGGTCGAAGACGAACTGGCCGAAGCGGCCGGTTTCAGGGTCGTCCAGCAGCGCCAGCAAAGGATGCGGCAAACGCAGGCCGTTTTCGTATTGCAGGTAGACGGTGGTGATCGCTTCCCATTCGAACGCGGGTAGCGGAGAGGGCGCCAGATCATCGATCAGCGCGGCGGCCGCCGCCGGCTGCACCGCCAGCACGACGGCATCGTATCTTTCTCCACGCAGCAGCCAGCCGCCTTCGTGGCGTTGCAATGTGTCGACCGCGGCGCCGTGCTCGACACGCCCGCCGCGCTCGCACAGCCAGGCAGCGGCGCGCGCCGGGAACAGTTCGCTCAGATCCAGCCGCGGCACCAGCATGTCCGATGCGCTGCGGCGCGCGCCAAGACTGTCGCGCAGCACGCTCAGAAATACCTGCGCTGACGCGCGCTCCGGCGGCGTATTCAGCGCTGCGATGCACAGCGGCCGCCACATCAGCCGGATGAGGCGCTCGGTCTGCTCAAAACGCTGCAGCAATTCATCGACGCTGCAGTCGTTGTACAGACGCCAGCCCATCCAGCGCGCGGTGGTGGAGAACCGGGCCAGCGCCAGGCGGTCGGCACGATCCAGCCCGCGTGCGCGCAGCAGTGCGATTGCCAGGTGCAGCGGCGCGGGCAGGCGCGGTGCGACAAAGTCCATGCCTTCCGGCCCGGCCGGATAGCGCATCTGCAATGGCAGGCGCAGCAATGCCGACTCCGGGGCGATGCCGACTTCGCGCATCAGGCGCAGGCTTTCGCCATAGGCGCCGAGCAGGATATGCTGGCCGTTGTCGAGACGCCTGCCGTTGATGTCGACCGCGCGCGCCCGCCCGCCAAGCGTGCGCGCCGCTTCGTACAGCGTCACCTGCGCGCCGCGCTGCGTCAGTTCGACCGCCGCCGCACAGCCAGCCCAGCCGCCGCCGACGACGGCTACCCGCGGGCTAACCTCGGACATAGGTCTTCCATGCAATCCACAGCTTGCGCAGCGGCGTCAGAGAAATCTTCTGTTTCAGCACGTGAAAGCGATCGCGCTCGATCTCATTCAGCAGCGTGCGGTAGATCGCCGCCATGATCAGTCCGGGGCGCTGCGCGCGCCGATCCTCGGCCGGCAGCAGCGCGAACGCTTCGTCATAGAGCTGCTGCGCCCGGGTGGTTTGGAAGGCCATCAGCTTTTCAAACTTGTCGGTGTGGTTGGCGTTCAGGATGTCGGCCGCGGTCACGCCAAACTGCTGCAACTCATTGACAGGTAAATAGATACGCCCGCGCCGTGCATCTTCGCCGACGTCGCGGATGATGTTGGTCAACTGGAACGCCAGGCCCAGCTTTTCCGCGTATTGCAAAGTTTCCGGCCGGGTAGCACCAAAAATGCTGGCCGACAGGATGCCCACCACGCCCGCCACATGCCAGCAATAGCGTTTCAGGCCGGGGTAATCGAGATAGCGGGTCTGGGTCAGGTCCATTTCCATGCCATCGATGATCGCCGCCAGATGCTCGCCACTGAGCTTGAAGGTCTGCAGATGCGGCAGCAGCGCGCGCGTCACCGGATGGGTCGGCTCGCCGGCGAGCATGGCTGCAAGTTCGCGACGCCACCACAGCAGCTTGGTGCGGGCGACATTCTCGTCACTGGTTTCATCTACCGCATCATCGACTTCCCGGCAGTAAGCGTACAGCGCCGTGATCGCGCGCCGGCGCTCGGGCGGCAGGAACAGGAAGCTGTAATAAAAGCTGGAGCCGCTTTGCACAGCCTTCTGCTGGCAGTATTCATCGGGAGACATGGGGCGGGTGACGGCGTGCGGGAATGGAAAGGCCGCTATCGTAGCCGAGAACCGGGCTTTGATACAGGTTCGGCAACTCGCTGCCCACGCATGGTGAGCGCGCGCCAGGCCAGGCGCAGCCAGTCGGCTTTTCCCAGCGTCGGACGATGGCGAAACACGTCGTAGTCGGCCGCTTCGATCGCATCCAGGATGTGCAGTCCGCCCTGGACGATCAGCCGCAGCTCCCAGCCGATGCGGCCACGCATCCGCAGTGCCAGCGGCGCGCCTTCCTGCATCAAGGCACGGGCGCGAGCCACTTCGAAAGCCATCAGCGCACGCCAGCGCTCGTCGGCCACGCCACCCGCAATATCGCTTTGTGCGACGCCGAAACGCTGCATGTCTTCCAGCGGCAGATAAATGCGGCCCTTGTCCCAGTCGACGGCCACGTCCTGCCAGAAATTGATCAGTTGCAGCGCGGTGCAGACCGCGTCGGACTGGCGGCAATGGCTCTCGTCGGCGGCGCCGAACAGATGCAGCATCAGCCTGCCGACCGGATTGGCCGAGCGCCTGCAATAGTCGAGGAGGTCGGCGTAGCCTGCATAGCGTTTGACGACCACGTCCTGTTTAAAGGCGGACAACAAGTCGCGCATTGGTTGTAGCGGCAAGGCGTGTTCCGCTACCATCGTTGTCAATTTCTGGAACAGGCGCGTGCTCGGTGTTACGCCTGACTCGATCCGATCCAGTTCCTGCTCGTATTCCTGCAAGCTCGCAAGACGCTCTTCGGGCGTGGCGTCTCCTTCATCCGCAATGTCGTCGGCGCTGCGGGCGAAGGCGTAAATCGCCTCGACCGGCGGCCGCAGCCGCGCCGGCAGCAGCACCGAAGCGACGGGAAAGTTCTCGTAATGGTCAACGGGCATGGAAGTCCGGGAAAACAAATCGCATATAATTACCGACTCATCAGTCAGTAACTGTCATAGCTGCCATGTCAGGACGGCAGCAGTCCGTCGACGGGCTCGCGCAGCCCGCATAGTAAAGGAAATCATGGTGGATATTCCCAAGGCCGCGATTGCAGCTCGCACACGCTTTTTTCCGGCAGCCAGGCTGGGTTCGGTGGCGCTCTTGTCTGCGCTCCTGCTCGGCGCCTGCTCCAAGCCGGTGGAAAAGGTCGAGGAAGTGCGCCCGGTACGCGCGATGCGGCTTGCCGCAGTCAATGCGTCGTCAGTGGCGGAATATCCCGGGGATGTCAGGGCGAGGTATGAATCGCGGCTGGGCTTTCGGGTCGGTGGAAAGATCGTCGCGCGGCTGGTGGACGTTGGTTCCCCGGTCAAGCGCGGTCAGGTGCTGATGCGCCTCGATCCGCAGGATTTGCAATTGGCGCAGACCCAGGCGAATGCGGCGCTGCAGGCGGCGGAGAGCAATCTGTCCCTGGCCAAGGCCGAATATGCGCGCTACAAGGACTTGCGCGAAAAGAACTTCGTGAGCCAGGCGGTGCTTGACAGCAAGGAAACTGCTTATCGCGCGGCGAAGGCAAACTATGAACAGGCCTCCGCGGCGTTGCGCACGCAGCGCAACCAGACCGGCTACGGCAACCTCGTGGCGGACGCCGATGGCGTGGTCACCGGCATTGATGCCGAAACCGGGCAGGTCGTGGCCGCCGGCACGCCGGTGATTCGGGTGGCCCAGATCGGCGAAAAGGAAATTGTGATCAGCCTTCCGGAAGACCGGGTGGACGAGTTGCGCAAGGTCGACAACGTCAAGGTGCGTACCTGGGCCAATCCGGACCAGGCACTGCCGGGCAAGCTGCGCGAACTGTCACCGGTGGCCGATCCGGTCACCCGTACCTATACCGCCAAGATCGCACTGCCGAATGCGCCTGAGGACGTGCGCCTGGGCATGACGGCTTACGTCACCTTCAACGAAGCCGGAACGAAGCCTACCGTGCGGGTGCCGCTTTCCGCCCTGGTCAAGGACGGACAGGGAACGGGCGTGTGGGTCGTGGAAAAGGGCGCGGTGCGACTGGCGCAGGTTCAGCTCGCCGGCCCGTCCGGCAATGACATGCTGATTGCCAGCGGCGTGGAGCCAGGGCAGATCGTGGTCACCGCCGGCGTGCATCTGCTCAAGCCGGGCCAGAAAGTGACGGTGCTCGACGGCGAGCGGGTAGCGAACAACGAGGCCGACGGGGCGGGCAAATGAAGGGCGGTTTCAATCTGTCGCGATGGGCGCTGCAGCACATTCCGCTGATCCGCTACCTGATCGTGGTGCTGCTCATCGGCGGCGTCATGAGTTATACCGATCTCGGCCAGGACGAAGATCCGCCGTTCACCTTCCGTGCGATGGTAGTGCGCGCCTACTGGCCCGGCGCCACCGCGCTGCAGATGGCCGACCAGGTCACCGACAAGCTCGAGAAAAAGCTGCAGGAAACGCCGTACATCGACCGCATTCGTAGCTATTCGAAACCTGGCGAGACGCTGATCATCCTGCAACTGCGTGAATCGACTCCGCCGCGCGAAGTGGCGAATGCCTGGTACCAGGTGCGCAAGAAAATCGGCGACATCCGCGGCACGCTGCCTGGCGGCGTGGCCGGGCCGTTCTTCAACGATGAGTTCGGCGACACCTTCGGTTCGATCTACGCGCTTTCCGGCGACGGTTTCAACTATGCCGAGCTGAAGGACTATGCCGATTTCGTGCGTCAGCAATTGCTGCTGGTGCCGTCGGTGTCGAAGGTCGAGCTGTATGGCGTACAGGACGAGCGCATCTACATCGAGTTTTCCCACAAGCGCTTCGCCCAGCTTGGCGTGCCTATCGAGTCGATCATCGCGCAGATCAACGCGCAGAACGCGGTGGAATCGACCGGCGTGCTGGTCACGCCCAGTGACAATCTGCAGGTTCGCGTCAGCGGCGCGCTGCGCTCGGTGAAGGATCTGGAAAACCTGCAGCTGCGCGCCGGGAACAGCACTTTCCGCCTGGGAGACGTGGCCACTGTGCATCGCGGCTTCCGCGATCCGCCGCAGGACAAGATGCGTTTCAACGGCCGGGAAGTGATCGGCCTTGGCATCTCGATGGAGAAGGGCGGCAACATCATCGAGCTCGGCGAGAATCTGCAGAAGGCAACCGATGCGATCCGGGCAAAGCTGCCGGTCGGCATCGAGCTGCAGCAGGTCACGGATCAGCCGAAGATGGTGGCTTCGTCGGTGCATGAGTTCGTGCATACGCTGGTCGAAGCGGTGCTGATCGTGCTCGCGGTGAGCTTCATCGCGCTCGGGCTGCATACGAAACCGATGCGCCTGGATGCGCGGCCCGGCCTGGTCGTGGCCTTGACCATCCCGCTGGTGCTCGCAGTGACCTTCCTGTTCATGCATATCCTGGGCATCAACCTGCACAAGATATCCCTGGGCGCGCTGATCATTGCCCTCGGCTTGCTGGTGGACGATGCGATCATCGCCGTCGAGATGATGGTGCGGAAAATGGAAGAGGGCTTGTCGCGTTTCGAGGCTGCGACCTTTGCCTACACGTCGACGGCGATTCCGATGCTGACCGGCACCCTGATCACCGCAGCCGGCTTCCTGCCCATCGGCCTGGCGAAGTCAGCCGCCGGCGAATACACCTTCTCGATGTTTTCGGTGAATGCCATCGCGCTGCTGATTTCCTGGCTGGCGGCCGTGCTGTTCACGCCATACATCGGCTACGTGCTGCTGAAGGTCAAGCCGGCCGCCGGAGCCGATGGCCACCATGAACTGTTCAACACGCCGTTCTATGCGCGCTTTCGCAAGCTAGTCTCCTGGTGCGTCGAGTGGCGCAAGACCACCATCGCGCTGACGCTGGCAACCTTCGTGCTCGGCGTGCTCGGCTTTCGCTTCATCGAGCAGCAGTTCTTTCCGGATTCGGTGCGGCCGGAGCTGATGGTCGAGATGTGGCTGCCGGAAGGCTCGTCCTTCCAGGCCACCGAGTCGCAGGTAAAAAAGCTGGAAACCTACCTGGCCAAGCAGCAGGGCATCGTGAGCGTCACCAGCTATGTCGGTACCGGCAGCCCGCGTTTCTATCTGCCACTGGATCAGATCTTTCCGCAGACGAACGTGGCACAGGTCGTGATCCTGCCGAAAGACCTGGAAACTCGGGAAGCGCTGCGTCATCGCATCGCCGATCTGTTCCGTACGGATTTTCCGGAAGTGCGCGGCCGCGTGAAGCAGTTGCCGAACGGACCGCCGGTGCCGTATCCGGTGCAATTCCGTGTCACTGGCCTGGAGGTCGACAAGGTGCGCCGCATCGCCGATCAGGTGAAGGAAGTCATGCGCGCCAATCCGAACACCCGGGGCGTGAACGACAACTGGAATGAATCGGTCAAGGTGCTGCGGCTCGACCTCGATCAGGACAAGCTGCGGGCGCTTGGCATCACCTCGCAGACGGTGATGCGCTCGGCCAATACCATCCTGTCCGGCACGACCATCGGCCAGTTCCGTGAAGGCGACAAGCTGATTGACATCGTCATGCGCCAGCCGGTGGAGGAACGTTCCAGCATTGAGCTGCTGAACGGCACCAATGTGCCGACCGCGTCGGGCAAGTCGGTGCCGATTTCGCAGGTCGCCCGTGCGCGCTTTGTCTGGGAGCCAGGCGTGGTCTGGCGCGAAGGCAGGGAATGGGCGGTGACGGTGCAGTCAGACGTGACCGACGGCATACAAGGCCCAACTGTGTCCAGTCAGATCAATCCGAAGCTCGACGCAATCCGCGCGCAACTGCCGCCGGGTTACCGCATCACGCTCGCGGGTGCGATCGAGGATAGCGGCAAGGCGCAGAAGTCGATTGCGGCCAACGTGCCGCTGGTGATCTTCATCATCTTCACGCTGCTGATGCTGCAGTTGCACAGCTTCTCGCGCGCGCTGCTGGTATTCCTGACCGGTCCGCTCGGGGTCGCCGGCGCAGCGCTGGCCCTGCTGCTGCTGCAGCGTCCGTTCGGTTTCGTCGCGCAGCTGGGCGTGATTGCATTGTTCGGCATGATCATCCGCAATTCGGTGATCCTGATCGATCAGATCGAACAGGATATTGCCGCGGGCGCGGAGCCATGGGATGCGGTGGTGGAGTCGGCGGTGCGGCGCTTCCGGCCGATCATCCTGACCGCGGCGGCCGCGGTGCTGGCAATGATTCCGCTTTCGCGCTCGGTGTTCTGGGGCCCGATGGCGGTGGCGATCATGGGCGGACTGATCGTCGCCACCGGTCTGACGCTCCTGTTCCTGCCGGCGCTGTACTCGGCCTGGTTCCGCGTGAAAAGGCCAGCCGGGGAGGCAGTGTTGTCAAAAACAGCGCCGATCCCGGAAAAAATCCAGTAGAATCCGCGCTTGAAGTTGAAAAGCCGCAGGCAACGGCAATGCAGGGCGACCCACTTGCACTTCCCGGTCGCCCTTTGTTTTTGCGGCGACAGATATCGCGAGGATGGCGAAATTGGTAGACGCACCAGGTTTAGGTCCTGACGCCAGCAATGGTGTGGGGGTTCGAGTCCCCCTCCTCGCACCACAACATGATTAAAAACCTTTTGGACGAGTCACATGGCAACTGAAGTCGAAACCCTGGAAAAACTCGAGCGCCGCATTACCATTACGCTGCCGCTGGCGGACGTTCAGGCGGAAGTGGAAAAGCAATTGAAAATCCGCGCCCGCACTGCAAAGGCGCCCGGTTTCCGGCCCGGCAAAGTCCCCATGAAAATGGTGGCCCAACAGTACGGCTATCAAGTCGAATCCGATGTTCTGAATGACAAGGTGGGTCGCGCATTCGCCGAAGCCACCAGCGAAAACAATCTGCGCGTGGCAGGTTTCCCGAAGATCGAAGCCAAGTCCGGCGCGCCGGAAGGCATGGTTGCTTTTGATGCGACCTTCGAAGTCTATCCGGAAGTCGAAGTCGGCGATCTGGCAAATGCGGAAGTCGAAAAGACCGTGGCCGAAGTGAGTCCGGCGGAAATCGACAAGACCATCGATATCCTGCGCAAGCAGCGCGTTCACTACCATGAAAAAGGCCAGCACAGCGAGCATGGCGACGGCGGCGGCGATGTCACCGCGCAGAATGGCGATCGCGTGACCGTGGACTTCGTCGGCACCATCGATGGTGTTGAATTCCAGGGCGGCAAAGCGGAAGACTTCGCTTTCGTGCTCGGTGAAGGCCGCATGCTGCCGGAATTCGAAGCCGCGACGCTGGGATTGAAAGTCGGTGAATCCAAGACCTTCGATCTGCATTTCCCCGAGGACTATCACGGCAAGGATGTGGCCGGCAAGACCGCGCAATTCACGATCACGCTGAAGAAGCTGGAATGGGCGCACATGCCCGAAGTGAACGAGGAATTTGCGAAGTCGCTGGGTATTCCTGACGGCGACCTCGAGAAGATGCGTGAGGATATCCGTTCGAACCTCGAGCGCGAAGTGCAAAGCCGCACGAAGGCGCGTACGAAGGACAGCGTGATGAATGCGCTGATAGCCGCGACCAATCTTGAAGTGCCGAAAGCGCTGGTCGAGCAGGAAATCGACCGCCTGATGGATATGACGCGCCAAGACATGGCGCAGCGTGGCATGAACGTCAACGACATGCCGTTCCCGCGCGAACTGTTCCAGTCGCAGGCTGAACGTCGTGTCCGCCTTGGCCTTATCCTCGCCGACCTGGTGAAGGCTAACGAGCTGCAGGCGACCGCGGAGCAGGTCAAGGCGCAGGTAGAAGAATTTGCCAAGAGCTACGAAGATCCTCAGGAAGTGATCAAGTACTACTACAGCGATCGTCGTCGCCTTGCTGAAGTCG
Source organism: Noviherbaspirillum pedocola (assembly GCF_016632335.1). Classification (GTDB taxonomy): domain Bacteria; phylum Pseudomonadota; class Gammaproteobacteria; order Burkholderiales; family Burkholderiaceae_D; genus Noviherbaspirillum_A; species Noviherbaspirillum_A pedocola. The sequence goes on along the minus strand of NZ_JAEPBG010000005.1, from coordinate 245,857 downwards.
AAGCTCTTGTATTGGAAGAAAACGTCGTCAACTATGTTCTCGGTAAAGCCAAGGTTTCGGAAAAACCGGTAAGCTTTGACGAGCTGATGGCGAACAACGCACAGGGCTAAGTCTCCTGTGCATCTTCTGAGGAAAGCACATGACTACTAGCATGATGGGGAGCGGCGCACTGGACACGCAAATGCTCGGTATGGTCCCGATGGTGATCGAGCAGAGTGGCCGTGGCGAACGGGCCTACGATATCTACTCGCGTTTGCTGAAGGAGCGCGTAATTTTCCTGGTTGGGCCGGTCAACGATCAAAGCGCGAATCTGATCGTGGCGCAGCTGCTGTTCCTCGAGAGCGAGAACCCGGACAAGGATATTTCCCTGTACATCAATTCGCCGGGCGGCTCAGTTTCAGCAGGCATGGCGATCTACGATACGATGCAGTTCATCAAGCCGGATGTGTCGACGCTGTGTACCGGTCTTGCCGCATCGATGGGCGCATTCCTGCTCGCCGCTGGCGCGAAAGGCAAGCGCTTCTCGTTGCCCAACTCGCGGATCATGATTCACCAGCCTCTGGGCGGTGCCCAAGGTCAGGCGGCGGATATCGAGATTCAGGCACGCGAAATTTTGTATCTGCGCGAACGCCTGAATGCCATCCTGGCGGAAAAAACTGGCCGTTCGATCGAGCAGATCAGCCGTGATACCGACCGAGATAACTTCATGTCGGCGGAGCAAGCGGTTGACTATGGCATGATTGACAAGGTTCTTGCCAATCGCGGTTGATGCAGGGCAGGCTCCCATCACGAAACGCCCTGGCAAAACATGCCCGGGCGTTCGTTTTTGTTGTTTGCGAATATTCTGTACTGGCCGTCATTTTTTGCGCACGCTCGTGACGAGGCAGAATTTCACGGGTAAGATCGAACAACCCTTTTAGCAAAGCTTTTTCCATGTCCGATAAAAAGTCCTCCAGCGGTGAAAAGCTGCTTTACTGCTCGTTCTGCGGAAAGAGTCAGCATGAAGTCAAGAAGCTCATCGCAGGTCCGTCGGTATTCATCTGCGATGAATGCATAGACTTATGCAACGACATCATTCGTGACGAAGCTTCCAGCGTCGAAACGGTAAGCGGTCCCAAGTCCGATTTGCCGACTCCACAAGAGATATTCGACCTGCTTGGCCAGTATGTTATTGGCCAGGAAACCGCAAAACGCATCCTGTCTGTCGCGGTTTACAACCATTACAAGCGACTTAAGCACATAGGCAAAAAGGATGATGTTGAGCTTTCAAAGAGCAACATTCTTCTGGTCGGACCAACAGGTTCCGGCAAAACCCTGCTGGCGCAGACGCTGGCAAGAATGTTGAATGTGCCCTTCGTGATCGCTGATGCCACGACGCTGACCGAAGCGGGCTACGTTGGCGAAGACGTCGAAAATATCATTCAAAAGTTGTTGCAGAATTGCAATTACGAGGTTGAAAAGGCGCAGCGCGGCATCGTCTATATCGATGAGATCGACAAGATTTCGCGTAAGTCGGACAACCCATCAATTACTCGTGATGTTTCCGGTGAAGGCGTGCAGCAAGCCTTGCTCAAGCTTATCGAGGGCACAATGGCTTCCGTGCCCCCACAAGGTGGTCGTAAGCATCCGAACCAGGATTTCGTGCAAATCGACACGACGAATATCCTTTTCATCTGCGGCGGCGCCTTTGACGGCCTTGCGAAAGTGATTTCCGAACGTTCTGAAAAGAGCGGCATCGGTTTCTCGGCAAGCGTAAAGAGTCAGGCGCAGCGTAGCACTAGCGAAATCTTGCTTGAAGCTGAGCCGGAAGATCTGATCAAGTTCGGACTGATTCCCGAGCTCGTCGGCCGTCTGCCGGTGGTCGCAACGCTGTCGGAATTGCACGAAGAAGCGCTGATCCAGATATTGCTCGAGCCCAAGAACGCACTCGTCAAGCAATACGCGAAGCTTTTGCAAATGGAAGGCGCGGAACTGGAAATTCGTCCGGCTGCGCTGCATGCTATCGCGCGCAAGGCACTGGCCAGAAAGACTGGGGCACGTGGTCTTCGGTCGATTCTTGAGCATGCGTTGCTGGAAGTTATGTTCGAACTGCCGAACGAACAAAACGTTGCAAAAGTCGTTATCGATGAGAACACGATTACCAATGGCGCAAAGCCGATTCTCATCTATCACGAGCAGCCTAAAGTGTCGGGAGCGAAATAACATGATATAAATCACCTGTCCCTGAATAGCTTCAGACGACAGGCTGGTTTGTTAGCTGCTCGACAGGCCGGATGCATCAACTGCAGCGTTTGCAGAACAAAGGCTTACATCGCAAAGCCACCGCGGTTTTCAAATCGTGCGTGGCTTTTTTATTTGCTGTTTCGATGTAAGTTCGTTTTTTATCGGTAACTGGCCTTGTGTTTCGCCCGCCCGTGCCAACATCATGAACAGGTTTTTTGATAGGGCTCGCCATGACGACTACATCTTTACTTACTGCACCCACCCAACTGCCGCTGTTGCCACTGCGGGACGTCGTCGTATTCCCGCATATGGTGATTCCGCTGTTCGTGGGACGCCCGAAATCGATCAAGGCGCTCGAAGCTGCGATGGAGCAGGGCAAAAGCATCATGCTCGCGGCGCAAAAAGCGGCCGCCAAAGACGAGCCGTCTGCTGAAGATATTTACGAGATCGGCTGCGTCGCCAACATCCTGCAAATGCTGAAGCTGCCTGACGGTACTGTGAAAGTGCTCGTGGAAGGTGCCCAGCGTGCGCGCATTGACAAGATCACCGAGCTCGACAGCCATTTCACGGCCGAACTTACGCCCGTCGAATCCGAGGCTGGCGACGATGCGGAAGTCGAAGCGATGCGTCGTGCAATCGTTCAGCAGTTCGACCAATATGTGAAGCTGAATAAAAAGATTCCGCCCGAGATTCTCACGTCTCTTTCCGGAATCGATGATCCGGGCCGTCTTGCCGACACGATTGCAGCGCATCTACCGCTGAAGCTCGAGCAGAAGCAGGTCATTCTGGAGCTGTTCAATGTCGCCAAGCGCCATGAGCATCTGCTTGGGCAACTGGAAGGCGAACTGGACATCCTTCAGGTCGAAAAGCGTATCCGTGGCCGCGTGAAGCGCCAGATGGAAAAATCCCAGCGCGAGTACTACCTGAACGAACAGGTGAAGGCGATCCAGAAGGAGCTTGGTGAAGGCGAAGAGGGCGCGGATCTGGAAGAGCTCGAGAAAAAAATCGTGCTTGCCAAGATGCCTAAGGAAGCTCGGGAAAAAGCGCAGAGCGAGCTGAAGAAGCTCAAGCTGATGTCGCCGATGTCGGCTGAAGCGACCGTCGTGCGCAATTACATCGACACGCTGATCGGTTTGCCCTGGAAGAAGAAATCCAAGGTGAACAACGATCTTGCCAATGCCGAAAAGGTGCTGGAAGACGATCACTATGGGCTGGAAAAGGTCAAGGAACGCATCCTTGAATACCTTGCTGTCCAGCAGCGCGTCGACAAGGTGAAGGCGCCGATCCTCTGCTTCGTCGGCCCTCCGGGTGTCGGCAAGACGTCGCTTGGCCAGTCGATTGCGCGTGCGACGAATCGCAAGTTCGTGCGCATGGCGCTTGGCGGTGTGCGCGATGAAGCGGAAATTCGCGGGCATCGTCGTACCTATATCGGTTCGATGCCCGGCAAGATCCTGCAGAGCCTGGCAAAAACCGGTGTGCGCAATCCGCTGTTCCTGCTCGACGAAATCGACAAGCTCGGCATGGATTTCCGCGGTGACCCGTCGTCGGCCTTGCTGGAGGTGCTGGATCCGGAGCAGAACCATACGTTCTCCGACCACTACGTTGAAGTCGATTTCGACCTGTCTGATGTGATGTTTGTCGCAACGTCGAACTCCTTCAACATTCCCCCGGCGCTGCTGGACCGGATGGAAGTCATCCGTTTGTCGGGCTACACCGAGGATGAGAAGACAAGCATTGCCCAGCGCTACCTGTTGCCGAAGCAGATCAAGAATAATGGTCTGAAGGAAGGCGAGATCAATGTGGCGGAAGAAGCGATTCGCGACATCATCCGTTATTACACGCGTGAAGCCGGCGTGCGTTCGCTCGAGCGGGAAATCTCCAAGATCTGCCGCAAGGTAGTGAAGATGCTGTTGCTGGCCAAGGATGACAAGCGTATCGACGTCACCTCCGAAAATCTCGACAAGTTCCTTGGCGTGCGTCGCTTCGATTTCGGCGTGGCCGAGAAAGACAACCAGGTTGGTCAGGTTGTCGGCCTTGCCTGGACCGAAGTGGGTGGCGACCTGCTGACGATCGAGGCGATCACGATGCCGGGCAAGGGCGGAGTCATTCGCACCGGCACGCTGGGCGATGTGATGAAGGAATCGATCGAAGCTGCGCGTACCGTGGTGCGTAGCCGCGCCAAGGCGCTGGGCATCAAGAGCGAGGTGTTCGAGAAGAACGACATCCACATCCACGTGCCGGAAGGCGCGACACCGAAGGATGGTCCTTCTGCAGGTATTGCGATGACGACGGCACTAGTGTCGGTCTTCACTGGTATCCCGGTGCGCGCCGATGTGGCGATGACCGGTGAGATCACGCTGCGCGGTGAAGTTTTGCCAATCGGCGGTCTGAAGGAAAAGCTGCTGGCCGCGCATCGTGGCGGTATCAAGACCGTGCTGATCCCCGAGCAGAATGTGAAGGATCTGGCCGAAATTCCGGATAACGTGAAAAACCGTCTGGAAATTGTCCCGGTACGCTGGATCGACAAGGTGCTGGAAATCGCACTGGAGCGTCAACCGGTTGCGTTGCCGGAGGAGGAGGTCGCTGAAGCAGCGGTATCAAAACCGGCGGACAAGTCGGATCCTAGCGTGATGAAGCACTAAAGCACTTCCTTGCCGTATCCAAAAACGCGCTCTCTGGAGCGCGTTTTTTCTTGGTTTTCCAGGATTTTTGCCAAATCGTTGCAGTCTTGACACGGTCTCCACCGGCTTGTCTAATACCGCCTGCGGTTTTGCCGCAGCAGGCAAACCGGTGACTCGGGCAGTCGCGCCTCTCCGGATGCCGTTCAACAATCTTCAAGGGGCGTTAGTGAACAAGACGGAATTGATAGACCACATCGCAGAGCAAGCCGACATTTCCAAAGTGTCTGCAAGCAGAGCGCTCGATGCGATGATCGACGCGGTTACCACGACATTGAAAAACAGCGGGTCAGTAACGCTGGTGGGTTTCGGTACCTTCACCGTGGGCAAGCGCGCTGCACGGACTGGCCGCAATCCGCGCACTGGTGGCGAGATCAACATCGCGGAAGCGCAAGTCCCGAAATTTAAGCCTGGCAAAGCCCTGAAAGATGCGCTAAACTAGCTGCCTTTCGCGTGGTGACAAACGCGGAAGTCTGGCTGGCAAGATGTATTCAGCGCTGTGTAGAGTATGTCGGGTGCTTAGCTCAGTTGGTAGAGCGGCGCCCTTACAAGGCGTAGGTCGGGAGTTCGAGCCTCTCAGCACCCACCAACAGTCAGTCAGAAATGGGGATCGCAAGATTCCACCAATCAGGAGTGGTAGTTCAGTCGGTTAGAATACCGGCCTGTCACGCCGGGGGTCGCGGGTTCGAGTCCCGTCCACTCCGCCAGAAAACCGAAAAAAGGCGAACAGATGTTCGCCTTTTTTTATATGCGTTAGAATGCCGCGCGCTCAGCAATTCCCGTCCACTACCGGTTAAACCATGTTTGAATTCATCCGCACCCATCAGCGCCTGATGCAGTTTGTGTTGCTGTTGTTCATCATTCCATCGTTTGCCCTGTTTGGCGTGGAAAGCTACATGCGCATGCGCGGCGGCGATGATGCGATGGCTAAGGTGGCGGGACAGACCATCACGAAGGAAGAATATGACGTCGCGCGGCGCGAACAGACCGAGCGGCTTCGCCAGGCCTACGGCGCCCAATTCGATCCCAAGATTCTCGATACTCCCGAAGCGCGCCAAGCAGTGCTGGACAATTTGATCGCACAGAAAGCGATTGCTGCCGAAGCGGTGCGCAGCCATGTCTCGGTTTCTGACGGCGATCTGCAGCGAGCGATCATGCAGATTCCTGGCTTGCAAAAAGAGGATGGCAGCTTCGACATGGAGCGCTACAAGGCGATCCTGGCAACGCAAGGCAAGACACCGGACATGTTTGACCGCGAACTGCGCCGCGATCTGGCAATGCAGCAGCTCAATGCCGCTGTCCAGAACAGCGCCTTTGCGCCGAAGACGCTCGCGACCCGGCTTTCCGAAATCAATGAACAGCAGCGCGAAGTGCAGGCCGTAGTCTTTAAGGCGGAGGATTACGCGAGCCAGGTGAAAGTCACCGACGACATGCTGAAGTCCTTCTATGACAACAGCGGCTCGCGCTTCGACACCCCGGAGCGGGCCAAGGCGGAGATCGTCGTGCTGAGTCCGGAATCGGCGGCGTCGCAGGTCAGCGTCAGCGATGCCGACATCAAGTCCTATTACGAGCAGAACAAGAAGCGCTACACCACCGAAGAGCAACGCCGCGCAAGCCATATCCTGATCGCGGCGGCCAAGGATGCGTCGGCCAAGCAGAAGGAAGCCGCGCGCGCGAAGGCGGAAAGCCTTTTGGCGCAGCTGCGCAAGAATCCGAATGATTTCGCCCGTCTTGCCAAGGAAAATTCGCAGGATCCGGGTTCGGCAGAGCGTGGCGGCGACCTGGACTTCTTCGGCCGCGGCATGATGGTCAAGCCGTTCGAAGATGCAGCCTTCAAACTGAAGCAGGGTGAAATCAGCGATGTGGTTGAATCCGAGTTCGGCTACCACATCATCAAACTCACCGACGTCAAGCCCGGCGGCGTGCGTCCGCTGGAAGAAGTGAAGGATCAGATCGCAGCGGAAATCCGCAAGCAGCTCGCCGCCAAGAAATTCAGCGAACTGGCCGAAACCTTCTCGAACACGGTCTACGAGCAGGCGGATAGCCTGAAGCCGGTCGCGGACAAGCTCGGCCTGAAGATCGAGACCGTGTCAAACCTCTCGCGCACGCCGAACCCGGCGCTGCCCAAGGATGCGCCGTACAACAATCCGAAATTCCTGAGCGCGCTGTTCTCGGACGACGCCGTGCGTAACAAGCACAACACCGAGGCGGTCGAAGTGGGCCCGAGCACGTTGATCGCTGGCCACGTGATCGAATACCAGCCGAAATCACGCAAGCCCTTCGAGCAGGTAAAGGACGAGGTGCGCGCTGCAGTGCTCAAACAGGAGGAAATGGCGGCGGCGAAGAAGGCGGGCGAAGCGCGCCTGGCGGAATGGAAGGCGAAGCCGGAGGCAGCTGGCATGAACGCGGAGAAGAAGCTCGTGTCGCGCGCCAAGGATAACGGCCTGGACGCTGCCGGCTTCCTCGCTGTGATGCGCGCCGATGTCACCAAGCTGCCGACCCTTGTTGGCGCTGAACTGCCCGGCAAGGGCTATGGCGTCTACCGCATCAATCGCCTGGCGCCCGCCGACAAGATCGATACCGCGCGTCGCCAGTCCGAACAGCAGCAGGTGGCCGGCGCCTTGTCGCAATCGGAAACCCTGGCCTATATCGATGTGCTGAAGGCGCGGGCGAAGGCCAAGATCCTGCATGCCCCCAGTGCCGAAGCAGGCGTCGACCAGGCACAACAGAAATAAAAAACGCGGGCGCGGCCTTCCAGCCGTGCCCGCGTCTTCAATGACCTGTTCAGGCCGCGTCGGCCTGCGCGCCCGTCTCCACAGCCAGCAAACGATCCGCCGCCTCACCGAAAGCAAGCGCATCGATGCCGCCAGGCTGCAAAAGGAAAGCGCTGTCGTACAGCGCGAAATTGCGCCGGATCGATTTCAGATAGGCCGGGTCGTAGTGCTCGGACAGCAGTTCTTGCACGAGTTCCACCGTTTCTCCATTCAGCGCCATCGCTTGCCAGCGCGCGATCTTTTCCTTGCCATGCAGCGGCACCAGGCATTCCAGCCTTGCATTCAGACGCTCGGGATCCTGCGTGAAATGCACATAGTCTTCCATCAGCAGCGCTACGCGATCCGGCTGCGACAATTCCAGCGAGACGCAGCTCGAGGCGCGCATGCTCTCCATCAACGACTCCGGCACCCTGACGTTGCCGACTTTCTTGCTCTCGGATTCCACGTAGACCGGCCGCTCCGGGTCAAATCCACGCAGCGTTTGCCACAAACGGCTTTCGAACATCTTCTGCGACGGTTGCGGTTCGCTCGGCAGATGGCCCAGGACCGAGCCGCGATGCGCGGCCAGCTCTTCCAGGTCGAGCACCTGCGCGCCGCGGCTGGCAAGCACTTTCAGAAGGCGGCTCTTGCCGCTGCCGGTAGTGCCACAGATCACGATATAGCGATAGTGCTTCGGCAGCTCGGTCAGCGCCTGCACGATATGACGTCGATATTCCTTGTACCCGCCGTCAAGCTGCACCGCCGGCCATCCGATGCGCGCAAGGATATGCGCCATCGCGCCGCTGCGGTTGCCACCGCGCCAGCAATACACCATCGGTTTCCAATCGCGCGGTTTGTCCTGGAAATGTGCTTCGATGTGATTGCCGACATTGCGCGCCACCAGCGCCGCGCCGATCTTCTTCGCATCGAAGGGGCTGACCTGCTTGTAAATCGTGCCGACGCGCGCGCGTTCCTCGTCGTCCAGCACCGGGCAGTTGATCGCGCCCGGGATATGGTCTTCGGCGAATTCCGAGGGGCTGCGCACATCGATGATGGTGTCGTAGCGATCGAGTTCGCGCAGCACATCGGCCACGCTTTGCAGTGCGGGATACTTCATGGATTCCGGGTCAATAGGGGATGGAGTTTGGGCCAGACATTGTCCAGCAGTGTCGGTTGGGCCGCAGCAGTCGGATGCAGCCGGTCGCTCTGGAACAGTTCCGGCCGCTGAGCCACGCCTTCAAGGAAGAAGGGCACCAGCGCGGTCTTGCGTTCGGTGGCGAGCTTCGGAAAGAGGGCAGAAAAGCCGCGGGCGTAATCCGCGCCGTAGTTCGGCGGGATTTGCATGCCAAGCAGCAGCACCCGCGCACCGATGCCTTGGGCGGAAGCGATCATCGAGCGCAGATTGTCTTCGGTGCTGGCCAGCGCCAGGCCGCGCAGTGCATCGTTCGCGCCGAGTTCCAGAATCATGATGTCGGGATGGTATTTCTTCAGCAGCGTCGGCAGGCGGCTGCGGCCGCCGCTGGTGGTGTCGCCGCTGATGCTCGCATTGATGACTTGCGCCGGGAGGCCTTCGCTGGCAAGCCGCTTCTCCAGCAGCGTTACCCAACCAGCGCCAGTGGTCAGGCCATAACCGGCGGAAAGGCTGTCTCCCAGCACCAGCACGGTTTTTGATGCAGAATACGCGTTCGCCGCGCCCAGCACGCACAACAGACACAAGAGCGCGCGCCACATAACCCCCCATTGCCGAATTCGATTCCGACCAGCCTGCATGAGCGTAGCCTTTCCTTCCGCCGCGATTGAAGTTGTCCATCTCACCAAGCGCGTTGCGGATGCCGCGGGCGAGCTCACCATTTTGAGGGACGTGAATTTTACCCTGCATGCCGGCGCCACGCTGGCCATCGTCGGCGCGTCCGGTTCGGGCAAGTCGACCTTGCTCGGCCTGCTCGCCGGCCTGGATGCGCCGTCCGAGGGCACGGTGCGGCTTGCCGGCACCGACATCTATGCGCTCGACGAAGATGGCCGTGCGGCCTTGCGCAAGGAGTTGCTCGGTTTCGTGTTCCAGTCCTTCCAGCTGCTCGGCCACCTGACCGCGCTGGAGAATGTGATGCTGCCGCTGGAGCTGCGTGGCGATGTCAATGCCCGCGCCCGGGCTGAGGCGATGCTGGAACGAGTCGGCCTGAGTGCGCGCTTGAAGCATTACCCGAAAACGATGTCCGGCGGTGAACAGCAGCGGGTGGCGCTGGCGCGCGCCTTCGTCGCCGAGCCGCCGCTGCTGTTTGCCGACGAGCCGACCGGCAGCCTCGATGCGGCAACCGGCGCCGCGGTGATCAAGCTGATGTTCGAACTGAACCGCGAACGCGCTTCCACCCTGGTGCTGGTTACCCACGATCCTTCCATCGCTGCGCTCTGTGAGCGCACGATTACCATCGCCGCGGGTCAGCTCGCTGACGACTCGCTGGTTTCGCCATAAATCAGGCGGTTATGCGTGCGCCGGATCGCCGGGATCAGTTCACCGGCGAGCATGCCGATCGGCCCCACGCCTTCGCGCACCAGCCAGTCCGCCGCCGCGCCATGCAGCCAGACCGCGCCGAGAGCCGCTTCCCAGGCCGGCCAGCCCTGCGCGAGCAGTGCGCCGCACAAGCCGGATAACACATCGCCGCTGCCTCCCGTGGCCAGCGCCGGATTGCCGGTCGTATTGATCACTGCGAAGCCATCCGGCCGCGCGATCACGCTGCCGGCGCCCTTGAGCACCGCCACCGCGCCATAACGCTGAGCCAGGCTGCGCGCCGAGCGCAGCCGGTCGGCCTGCACCTCGGCGCTGGACAGCCCGAGCAGCCGCGCCGCCTCGAGCGGATGCGGCGTGATCAGCTGCGGCTGCGAGCGCGCGGCAAGCTGCGCGCCCAAGGCGCTATCGGCGGCGATCAGGTTCAGCGCATCGGCGTCTAGCACCAGCGCCGCATTGCTCGCAAGGACGCGCATCAGTTGTGCAAGGGCAGCGGTCTCCTGGCCGAAGCCCGGGCCGGCAACGATCACGGCGCGGGAAAGGTCGATGTCCGCCGCGTGCCGGCACATGATTTCGGGATGCATCGGGTCAAAGGCCGGCGGCATATCGAGATAGCCGGCGTAGACGCGCCCGGCGCCGGAAAATGCGGCGCAGCGTGCCGCCAGCACGGCGGCGCCGGCCATGCCGTGCGCGCCGCCGAGGATGGCAACATCGCCAAAGCTGCCCTTGTGACTGTTCGCAGGACGCGGCCGGGCATGGGCTGAAAACAGCGACGGGTGGTTGAGCAGCGTCGTCGGCGGTGGATACAAGGCCGCGTCGATATCGAGATCGGCGACCTCGACCCGGCCGGCATAGTCGCAGCCGTCGGCGGTATGCAAACCCGGTTTGTCGGCGATGAAGGTGACGGTATGGCTGGCCCGTACCGCGATCCCGCCGGGGCCAACGATGTTGCCGGTGTCGGCATCCAAACCGCTCGGCACATCCAACGCCAGCACCGGACAGCGGCAGCGGTTGACCGCAGCGACGAGCATTGCCATGTCGGCCACCAGCGCACGCGCCAAACCGATGCCGAACAAGCCATCGATCACCAGGTCCCAGCCGTTGTCCGCAGATGCATCGGCATCGAAGCGGGCGGCGCTGGCCTGGGCGCGGCGCAGTGCAGCACTCGCATCGGCAGGAAGCCTGGCGGCATCGCCGCATAGCCGTATCGTCACCGCGAAGCCATCGTTGGCCAACAGCGCCGCCGCTTCCATCGCGTCGCCACCATTGTTGCCGGGTCCGGCCAGCGCCAGCACCCGGCCACCAGGTCGCAACAGCCGTGCCGCAGCGGCAGCCGCGGCGGCGCCGGCTCTTTGCATCAGGGTGCCGGGCGGGGTAGCGGCGAGCGCGGCGGCTTCGATGCGACGGATTTCGGCGACGGTGTGCAACGCATGGCGATCGGGCATGGATGTCTCCGGGTCTCAGGCAAAACGGGTCAGCGTCAGGCCGGAAGTATCGATGTCGGCGGCGTAGCCGGAAATCATGTCCGAGACCAGTCGACCAGCGCCAACCGCCATCGCCCAGCCGTGATGCGCGCCGCTGATGTTCAGGTAGACATGAGGCAGCGACGTCGGTCCGATCAGCGGACCGCCATCCGGCAGCATCGGCGTGATTCCCGACCAGAACGTCGCGCCGTTGTAATTCGCCGCCTGGGGAAACCAATCCTCGCCCACCTTCACCAGGGTGCGCAGCGCGGTCTCGCGCAGCTCGGGCGCCGGAAAGCCGATTTCCACGGTGCCGGCCAGCCGCACCCGGCTGCCCAGACGCGACAGGTTCACCTTGTAAGTTTCATCGAGCACCGAAGCGCTGGGCGCATGCTCGAAGTCGCGAATAAAGGCTGTCGCGGAATAGCTCTTGACGGGATGGAAGGGCGGCTTGACGCCGAGTGCGCGCAGCATGCCGATACTGCCCGCGCCGGTAGCGATGACCACGGCATCGGCGTGGAAGCGCTGCTCGCCAACGCGCAAAGCCACGCCCTTGCCGTCGCTGTCGATGCCATCGACCCGGCTGTCGAAGTGAAAGCTCACGCCCATTTCCTGTGCCGCATTGCGCAGTTGCCGGATGAACAACGGACAATTGCCGGCTTCATCTTCTGGCAGATACAGCGCGGAATTGAGCGGCGTATGCCATGCCAGCGACGGTTCGATGCAGCGCGCGCCCTCAGGTTCGAGCAGGCGGTGCGGCACGCTGGAAGCGGCCAGCATTTCCAGCGCTGGTTCGGCGAATCGTCGCTCCTCCTGGCTGCGAAACAGCTGCAGCAGACCGGTGGTCTTTTCATATTCGAACGGATAGTGCTCGCCGAGCTGGCGCATCAGGTCGCTGCTGTAGTCGGCCAGCCCCTGCAGTCGCGCCGCGTTGATGCGGAAGCGATCGATTTCACATTCGGCCATCCAGCGTCGCAGCCAGCGCCACAGCGATGGCTGCATGCGCGCGCGCATGCTGACCGGCGTTTCCGGACGAAACAAGAGGCGCAGCAGCTTCTGCGGCATGCCCGGCGCCGCCCACGGCACCGTATTGCGCGAACTCATCAGGCCCGCATTGCCGGAACTGATCTCCTGAGCCACATTGCCGTAGCGCTCCAGCAGCGCGACCTGGTGGCCCGTGCCGGCAAGGAAGAATGCGGTGGAAACGCCGGCCGCGCCGCCGCCAATCACTGCGATTTGCATGCGACTCCAATTTGAAGGGGAAGGCGGTCCGGCGCAATGCAGACCGACAGCGCGCCGCGCGCGGGGCAAAACGGCGGTGAAAGATGTGAAAACATGCGGGAAGAATGTGCTGCACCGAGGCGCATAGAGTAGCGGCAAAGCCCGGTGCAGACAATTGCTGTGCATCAGGAGACGACGACACTCGGCGCCTCTGTTGTCAGATGGTGCCGATCAGCGGCGCGGCGCCGTACGCCGCCAGGGTGCAGCTCAGCGTGCCGGATAGGACGGATACGGCGCGGGCGCATAGCCCGGAGGCGGCGGCGGGTTGCCGGGTGGAGGCGCATAGCCCGGCGGGGGGGCATATCCAGGCGGGGGGGCATACCCCGGTGGCGGTGCATAGCCCGGCGGAGGAGCATACCCAGGTGGCGGCGCGTAACCCGTCTGCGAAGGCGCGGCTTGCGCAGCCTGCTGCGGCTCGGCCACGAAGATCTCGACGCGGCGGTTGCGTGCCCGGCCGGCCTCACTATCGTTGCTGGCGATCGGCTCGTGTTCGCCGCGGCCCTCGATGGTGAAGCGCGATGTCGGCACGCCATGCGATACCAGATAGGCCCGCGTGCTGGCCGCGCGGGACAGCGAAAGCTGGTTGTTGTGCGCATCGCTGCCGGTGGCATCCGTGTGGCCGATGATCGTTACCCGCGTCGCTGGATTTTCGATCAGGCTGCTGGCGAAGCGGTCGAGGATCGGCCGGAAATTCGGTTTGATGTCGGCGCGGTCGGTGTCGAAAGAGATATCGCTCGGGATATCGAGCTTGAGCCGGTTGTCCTGAGTCTGGCTGACTTGTACGCCGGTGCCGGCGGTGGCCTGCTCCATGGCGCGCTTCTGCGCTTCCATACGGTTCGACCAGACATTGCCGATCAGCGCGCCGGCCGCGCCGCCGAGCACCGCGCCCGCGGTCGCACGGCCGCCGCCGCCGGGGCCGGTGGTCGCGCCAAGCACCGCGCCGAGGCCGGCGCCTATGCCAGCGCCGGTCGCGGTGCCGCGCTGTGTGGGATTCATGTCTGCGCAGCCGGAAACGGCAATGGCAGTCGCAAGCATGCTGAGCATGAGTTTTCGCATCGAGATTCCTTCAAAGGACAGGTGCGGGCCGGATGGCCAAATGCGGCGATCGGAGCGCATGCAGCCGGTGCGCTGCATGCATCCATGGATGCTGGCGACGCTACAGGTTCACCCGAGGCCGCCGAAGCAGGGGAATCCAGGCATGCGCTGCGCATGCCTGGATGGAGTAGCGGTCCTACTTGACGCTATGGCCGACAACGCCGCCAACTGCTGCGCCGCCCACGGTGCCAAGCGTGCTGCCATTGGTAAGCACCGAGCCGGCAACGCCGCCAACGCCGGCGCCGATTGCGGTGTTGCGGGTTTGTGGCGACATCTCACCACATCCAGTGAGATTGGTCAGGACAGCAACCGCCAGTCCGCTAGCGGCAAGGATTCTGGTGATATTCATGGAGCCTCCTTGATCTGTACGCATCATGGATGCAGGGAAGATGCGTCGGGATGACACATCAATGACAAAATCATAAGAGCCTGTGACAGGACGGTCTGTGCGGTGGCGCACGGAAAATCCTGATGGCGACCAAGGGGCATGTGGATAGCGTTTCTTTGTGGCTCTACCGTAGTGTTGGTTAGCGCACAGAAATCTCTGCATATTTACCGGATACTGACGTTGAAAGAACTGCACTGCCAGAAGGGGGACAATCCGGCCCGCTGGCAGCGATGCGGGGCAGGTATTCCGAAAGGCAGACATGGACCATCCGAAACAGGTCGAGCGTGATGCGCCGAGCGCGACGCGGAATCCGGAACCCGACATCATCCCGCTGGAAAAGGAGGGCGCTGAGGCAGTCTTATCGCTGTCAGAGCGCATCGCTGTCGATGCCCGCGGCATGGCGCTGGTGATCCTCTCCACAGTCGCCTTTCTGTACGCGTTGCAGTGGTCGCAAAAATTTTTGATCCCGCTGGTCTTCGGCATTCTGATTTCCTACACGCTCAATCCGCTGGTGCAAATGCAGGTGCGCATACGCGTGCCGCGCGCGCTGGCGGTGACACTGGTGCTGCTCGTGCTGACTGCTGCCGGCGGCGCCACCGCAAATACGCTCATCACCGAGTTCCGTGCCATCGTCACCGGCCTGCCGACCGCTGCGCACAAGCTGTCGAAAACAATGTCGCAAGCGCAGGAAAACAAGGATTCGATCTTCAAGCAGGTTCAGGAGGCAGCCGCGGAACTGGCGAAGGCGACGGCGCCAGCGCCCGCAGCCGGCACGCATGCGGCGCGCAACCAGGCATCACCCGAGCCGCCTTCCTTCCGTTTCAATGACTGGGTATGGGCCGGTTCGCTGAGCGCGGCCGAATTCGCGGGCCAGACCGCTATGGTGCTGTTCCTGGTTTTTTTCATGCTGCTCTCCGGCGACACCTTCAAGCGCAAGCTGGTGAAGCTGACGGGGCCGCGCCTGACGCAGAAAAAGATCACGGTGCAGATCCTGGACGAGATCAACAGCTCGATTCAGAGCTACATGTTCATGCTGCTGGTGACGAATGTGATGCTGGGCCTGATGACATGGCTGGCGCTGCGCTGGATAGGCCTGGAAAATGCCGGCGCCTGGGCGTTTGCCGCGGCACTGCTGCACCTTATCCCGTATTTCGGCCCGATCCTGATCATGGTCGCCCTCGGCGTTTCCGCGCTGCTGCAGTTCGGCACCGTCTACAGCGTGTTGCTGACCATGGGCGTGTCGCTGGCGATTGCGACGCTGGTGGGCACTTTCATCACCACGATGATGACCGGGCGCATCGCCAAGATGAATCCGGCAGCGGTGTTCATCGGGCTGCTGTTCTGGGGCTGGCTGTGGGGCGTATGGGGCTTGCTGCTCGGCGTGCCGATCATCGTGGTGGGGAAGGTCATCGCCCAGCATATCGAGGGACTGCAGTCGATTGCGGAGTTGCTTGGAGAGTGACGCGCAAGGGCGGCGCATGCAGCGGCGTGCGCGCCGATCTTTCAATCGGTAAGCGATACTTGGTCCGATAGTCGATGCTGCTACTATTTGGTGATTCGCGCGTGTCGACACACGCAGGTCGCCGCGGCGCACCACGGCAATCAGGCATCGCCGGTGCCCGGGCGACACCGCATCCACAGGAGCATCGCCATGACCCCGCAGGAAAACCAGAAGCTGCATCACTTCCTGGCGCAGCTGATTCAGGTCAGGAACACCCCGAAGGACGGGGAAGCGCAGGAATTGATCAACGCCGCGGTAGCGCGGCAGCCGGACGCGGCCTATCTGCTGGTGCAGCGCGCATTGATCCTCGAGGCCGCGCTCGACGGCGCCCGCGCGCAGATCGCCGAGCTGCAGGACCGCCTGCAAGGCGCGCCGTCGCGCGGCTATGGTGGCAGTTTTCTTTCCGATGAAGATGCCTGGGGCAACAGCGCGCGCACCGCCACGGCGCAACCGCGGGTTGCGCAAGGGTATGCCGCGCCGCCGCAAGCCTCCGGCATGGAGCCGACCTATGGGCAGGCGCCGTATTCTTCCCAGGGCGGCTGGGGCACGGGCAGCTTTCTCGGCTCGATGGCCGCGACTGCGGCTGGTGTGGCCGGCGGCGCCTTTCTCTACCGCGGCCTGGAAGGCATGTTCAGTCACCGTGAGGCGCCCGCCCACGGTTACGCCAGTTCACCCGACTCCGGCACTTCGTCCTCCGGCAGCGCAAGCGACAGCAGCCTGGCGCGCGATGCCGGCCTGAACAATATCGGCAGCGCCGGCGTGGCTGACCTCGACCAGCGCGCGCGCCAGGACGACAGCGCCGGGCTGATGGACGATGTCGGCAATGACGACGTCATCCCCGACGACCCGGGTTCCGGGGATGACGACAGCTTCATCTGAACGACCCAGCCAGCGCTGCTGAGCAAACAGATGGCGCGCCAGAAATAACAACAGGAGGAGACCGGCTTGAAACAGGAAATCAGAGCACTGGCATTCGATGTCTTCGGCACCGTCGTCGACTGGCATCGCGGTATCCGCGAGGAAGCGGCGGCGCTGGCAGGGCGGCATGGCATCGATGGCGACTGGGCGCGCTTTGCGCGGGAGTGGCGCGCCGGCTATCCGCGCGCAATGGATCAAGTGCGCAATGGCGAACTACCATGGACGCGCATCGATGCGCTGCACCGCCTGATCCTTGACGACATTGCGCCACGCTTCGGCCTTGCCAGCCTGCCGGAAACGGAACTGGCGCAACTGAACCTGGCCTGGCATCGCCTTCCAGCGTGGCCCGACGTGGTCGAGGGCCTGACCTTGCTCAAGCGCCAGCGCATCATCACCACGCTGTCAAATGGCAATGTGTCGCTGCTGGTGGATATGGCCAGGCACGCCGGCTTGCCCTGGGATTGCGTGATCTCGGCCGAACTGTTCCGGCACTACAAGCCGGATCCCGAGGCTTATCTCGGTTGTGCCGATCTGCTCGGCATCGCGCCGGGGGAGTTGATGATGGTGGCCTGCCATCCGTCGGATTTGCGTGCGGCGCGGGAGCAGGGCTTGCGTACGGCTTACGTGGTTCGTCCGCTCGAGATGGGCCAAGCCAAGGCACTACCTGAATTCGAACAGAACGAGTTCGACTTCGTCGTGGACAGCTTCATCGAACTCGCACGGCGGCTTGAGTGACATGCCGCCGTGCGCGAGAGGGCGCTGCGTTCAGCGCGCATTCAGGCAAGAAGGGTTTATCGATTGAGGATCGGGAGAAGCCTTGAAGTTGCAGGCCTGTATGCCTTGCGCCGTGTTGACGAACATGTCGTAGCGACCAGCGCCTTTCGCTGAGCCCGGGAAATCGATATGGTCTGAACCGTTGTTGAACGCCTGAATGCCGCTGTAAGCCATGTTCTTCATGATCACTGCCGGCTCGGTCACGGCTTCCATATTGGTTGCGGGAGGCCAGGCGGATGTCGCAATGCCCATGTACGCATCGTTTGACGTGCCGGACTTCTGCTTTTTCACCGGCTCGTCGTTGAACTCGAAATAGACAACGCCGAGATTTTTGGCATCGACTGAATTCTGCAGAATGAATTTCCAGGTGCGGTTGAACCACGTGGATTCGTATCGATCATTCTGGTGTTCGCCGACCTCGCCGATCAGCACGGGCTTTTGATACTTGTTCGTCAGGTTAGAGATGTCATATCTGAAAAGCCGGTCATATCCCTCGATGCCGCCCGTGTTCGGGTTGTTGCGATAGACATTGACAGTCAGGAAATCGAGAGCAGGAAATGCCTCCATCAAGGCGCTGCTGCCGTTCTGGGGATTCGGTTGCAGCGTCCACTCGGGCGGCACATCGTTGTGCGCATAGGTCACCAGCGCCGTCGGGCACAGTTTCTTGACAATTTCTATCGATCGCCTGATGCGGAACTTGTCAGTGTCGTTGGATATTGGCGTCAATTCATTGCCGGCGGTGTAGGCCAGGAGCGCCGGGTGCGGACTGCCGCCCGGGCAGGTTTCCTTGACCATGTTTTCGATGATGCTTTCATCGAATTGCGTTCTTGCCAGGTGATCCGTCAGCACCGGCCAGATTACGTGCATGCCGCTGGCTTGGACGGCATTCAGGAAGGGAAGATGATTCTTGAAACGGGGTTGGTTCGCGTTATAGATGCGCAGCGTGTTGACACCCATCGCTTGCATCGTCTTGAGATCGCGCCCCCAGAGTTCGCGCAGTGCCGCATTGTAGTCTCTGTTGGCTTGCGTATTCTCGGTGAGAAGCCCGAAGAAATCATCATCGGCGCACGGTGACTGCCAGTCACCCGGGTCGTACTGATTCGCCGCCTTGCACAGCCATGCGCCCCTTGAATAGGGCCAGGGGCCGTTTGAAGAAGTGAGCTTGTTGCCGGGAAAGCCGCGCGGCTCAGGCGCATAGGCCATTCCCCGTATGAAGAAAGGCTTTCCATCGACATGGAGCCGCAGATCCTTGCCTATCGTGGGCACTGGACCGTCCGCCAAGGCCAGTGATTGCGCCAGGAAGAGCAGGAAACCGAGAAACATCCCTTTCATTATTTTCTCCAAGATGGTTATTGTGGGAACCGCGTGTTGGCATGCGCAGTGCGCTCATATGAAAGCGCTCGTCTTCACAAGGAAAGCATTCGGTGTCAGGAACGACAGGATTTGAGCGCTTGCGACTGACAGTGCCGATCGACTTGCATCCACGCGACGTGCCGGGTATGTAAAGAAACGGAACTCGCAGTTCCAGCGGGCCGTTCATATATCGGTGCAGGAGAGCGGAAATGGCGGCATGGTTTCAGGATGTCTGGATGGTTGCATCCGAAGAATTTTCCGATCTGGCCAATGTCAGGGACTTCACGCGCGCCGGAATACGCATGTTCGTGGCGGCTGCGCTTGGCGCTGTGCTCGGCCATGAGCGCGAGCGCAAAGGCAAGCCCGCCGGCCTGCGCACCCACATGCTGGTCGCGCTGGGTTCAGCGCTGTTCGTCATCGTCCCGGCCCAGAGCGGCATGGGGATGGAAGACATCAGCCGTGTGCTTCAGGGATTGATTTCCGGCGTCGGCTTTCTCGGCGCCGGCGCCATCATCAAGCTCGCGCAGGACCGGGAGATTCATGGCTTGACCACTGCGGCAAGCATCTGGATTACTGCATCCATAGGCATCGCAGCGGGCATGGGAAGAGAGATGACGGCACTTCTGGGCACGGTGGTAGCCTTATTCGTGCTGACCGTGCTTCAGAGGCTGGAAAGAAATGACGAATAGCGGGTGACGAAGGAGGCGACGATGAAAGACATTACGAAACTCGGCATCGCTGCCATGGGAGCCATGGCGATCGTTGCGGCCTTCTACCTGTACACGGACAGAAGCTCCCGCATGGAGAAGCCGCCCGCACCGCCCATGGCCGCCGCTCCGGCGCCGGCACCCGCTGCGCCGGCGCCGACGCATTATCCGGTTCCAGAGTCCCCGGAAGCGAAAGCCGCGCCCGGGCCGGGCACGCCGGAAGCGGAAGCCTATGCCCGCGGACAAATCGAAGACACTTTTGGCGCCCAGGCCGTGCGCCGCCTGCTTCGGCCCGACAAGCTGATCAACGCGATTGTCGCCACCGTGGACAACCTGACGCGGGAGAAAGCCGCGGTACGGCTCTGGCCGGTGCAACCGGCGAACGGCCATTTCATCGTCAGCAAGGGCCCGGATGGCATGGCGATCTCTGCGGAGAATTCCCGGCGCTACACGCCTTATGTCAGCCTGCTGACGCGGGCCGATACCGGCGCGCTCGTCGACACTTATGTGCGCCTGTACCCGATGCTGCAGCATGCCTATGAAGAACTCGGCTATCCGCAGGGCTACTTCAACGACAGGCTGATCGCCGTGATCGACCATCTGCTCGCCGCGCCGGAGCCGGACGGCCCGGTACGGGTAGTGCAGCCGCATGTGCTATATCAGTTCGAAGATCCCGACCTGGAAGCGGCATCCGCTGGACAAAAGCTCATGATTCGCATCGGCGTCGACAACGAGAAACAGGTCAAACGCAAGCTGCGCGAGCTGCGGCGGCAATTGGCTCAGCTCGCTGCGAGTCCGTCGACATCCCGTTGATTCTGCGCGCTGGTCTTATCCCGCGGCTGGAAAGCTGATAGTCGTAACAATGAATCTTTGAACGAGCCGGCGCCACGCCTTCAGCGTCGGTTCTGCTTCATCGCCGACTGGATCTCGCGCTGCACATCGCGCTGGCGTTCGGTGTCGCGCTTGTCGTGCATTTTCTTGCCCTTGGCCAGTCCAACCTCGCACTTGATGCGGCCCTTGGCGTAGTGCAAATTCAGCGGCACCAGCGTGTAGCCGGCGCGTTCGACCTTGCCGATCAGCTTGCTGATTTCATGGTCGTGCATCAGCAGCTTGCGGGTGCGCACCGGATCCGGATTGATATGCGTGGATGCGGTGGCGAGTGGGCTGATGTGCGCGCCAAACAGGAAGATTTCGGCCTTGCGCACGATGACGTAGGCTTCCTTCAGATTGATGCGGCCTGCGCGGATGGATTTGACTTCCCAGCCTTCCAGCACGATGCCCGCTTCGAAGCGTTCTTCGATGAAGTAATCGTGAAAGGCTTTTTTATTGTCTACGATGCTCATCAGTTCGAACTTGGGCCGGTCGGGTAGAATTTCAAGTTTCGCATTCTATCAAACGGTTTTCTGTCAATGGCAGTCGTTCACAAGTCGGTATTGGTCGCCTATAGCGCGGAGCAGATGTACGCATTGGTCGACGGGGTCGAGGACTATCCCAAGTTCCTGCCCTGGTGCGGCGGCGTGGAAGTGAAGAAGCGCGAGGGCGATATCCTGGTCGCCACGCTGAAGATCAACTACCACGGCGTCAAGCAAAGCTTCACCACGGAAAATCAGAACACGCCGCCGACGCTGATGACGATGCGCTTCGTCGACGGTCCGTTCAAGCAGTTCTCCGGCACCTGGAAATTCAAACCGCTGCGCGCGGATGCCTGCAAGATCGAATTCGATCTGCAGTACGAATTCTCCAGTCGCATCCTGGAGCAGATCATTGGCCCGGTGTTTTCCATGATCGCCAACAGCTTCGTCGATTCCTTCTGCAAGCGCGCGGACGTGGTTTACGGCGATGGGAAATGACACCGTGCATGTGATGGTCTGTTATCCCTTGCCGGGCGATCCCCAGTTGCGCGAACTCACTCTTGCCGCCGGGACCACGCTGATCGAGGCCATCCATGCCAGCGGCCTGCCGGCGCAGTATCCGCAGCTTGCGCTTGACGCGTGCAAGCTCGGCATTTTCGGCAAGCTGCGCGAAGCGTCGACAGTGCTGCGTGAAGGTGACCGGGTGGAAATCTACCGGCCGTTGCTGGCCGATCCCAAGGAAGCGCGTCGGCGACGCGTGGAGAAGAAGCGCGCCGGCGCGTGATGCGACCTCAGTTGCAGGCTTCGAGCGTGCGCTGTATGTCACGAAGCTGGGCGGCGCGATCGGCATCCTCAAGGTAACGTCGTTCGCCGTTTGCGTCGATGCGCCACAGTCTTTCGCCGGAGTCCAGCGCCCGCTTCTGCGCGCGGGCGGCTTCGCACACCGATTTTTTCGTCGTTTCCAGTTTTGCCTGCTGCTCCTCGGCGCGGCGCTTTTCCTCTTCGGCGGCGCGGCGTTTCTGAAACTCCGCTTCGCGTTCGGCGACGCTGGGTGTCGCTGAAGGGGAGGCATCCGGCGCCGGCGCCGCTGGCTGGGCGGCCGCGGCGCCAGGCGTCTTCAGAATGCGGGAAGCGGGCACAGAGGATGGCGGCGGCATGTCGGAATACTGCTTCACGCCGTTCGCGTCCATCCACACGTATTGGGCGAAGGCGGCGCAGCACGCGCTGGAAAGCAGCATGGCAAGGGCAAGGCGAACGAGGGACGGGCACATGGCGGGCTCTACATAGTGACGAAGGGCAACAGTTTCCCCATGGCTGCCTATAGATGTCAACTGCAAGCGGTGTGACGGGAACTTCGACGCAACGTCGCCCATGACGATTTCTGTATAATTCGCTTTTGCGCCTACAGGAATCCCCATGCGTCTACTGCAAAAAGCACTCACGTTCGATGATGTGCTCCTCGTTCCCGCCTTCTCGGACATCCTGCCCCGGGACACTTCCCTGAACACTCGCTTGACCCGCAACATCTCGCTGTCGATCCCGCTGCTTTCGGCCGCGATGGATACCGTCACCGAAGCGCGGCTGGCGATTGCGATGGCGCAGGAAGGCGGCATCGGCATCGTGCACAAGAACCTGACCGCGAAAGAGCAGGCGCGCGAAGTCGCCAAGGTCAAGCGTTTCGAATCCGGCGTGGTGCGCGATCCGATCACGATTCCGCCGACGATGAAGATCCGCGACGTAATTGCGCTGTCGCAGCAGCATGGCATCTCGGGCTTTCCGGTGGTGCAGGGGCGCGAAGTCATCGGCATCATCACCAACCGCGATCTGCGCTTCGAAGAAGACCTGGAAGCGGAAGTGCGCGCGAAGATGACGCCGCGCGAAAAGCTGGTCTATGTGCGCGAGGGCGCGGACCTGTCCGAAGCCAAGCGGCTGATGAACAAGCACCGCCTGGAGCGGGTGATCGTGGTCAACGAGGCCTTCGAGCTGCGCGGCCTGATCACGGTGAAAGATATCCAGAAGGCGACCGAGCATCCGCTGGCTTCCAAGGATGAGCATGGCAAGCTGCGCGTAGGCGCGGCCGTCGGCGTAGGCGCCGACAATGAGGAGCGCATCGATCTGCTGGTGCAGGCCGGCGTCGACGTGATCGTGGTCGACACCGCCCACGGCCATTCGAAGGGCGTGCTGGACCGGGTGCGCTGGGTCAAGGACCGTTATCCGCAGGTCGAAGTCATCGGCGGCAACATCGCCACCGCGGCCGCGGCCAAGGCGCTGGTGGATCATGGCGCCGACGGCGTGAAGGTCGGCATCGGCCCCGGCTCGATCTGCACCACCCGCATCGTCGCCGGCGTCGGCGTGCCGCAGATCACCGCAATCTCCAACGTGGCCGCGGCGCTGGAAGGCACCGGCGTGCCCTGCATCGCCGACGGCGGCATTCGCTTCTCCGGCGACATTTCCAAGGCGCTGGCCGCCGGCGCCTCGAGCGTGATGATGGGCAGCATGTTCGCCGGCACCGAGGAAGCGCCGGGCGAAGTGATCCTGTTCCAGGGCCGCAGCTACAAGTCCTATCGCGGCATGGGCAGCCTGGGCGCGATGTCCGAGGGTTCGGCCGACCGCTATTTCCAGGACGCGGCCAACAACGCCGACAAGTTCGTGCCCGAAGGCATCGAAGGACGGGTGCCTTATAAGGGCAGCGTGATCGCGATCCTGTATCAACTGGTCGGCGGCGTGCGTTCCTCGATGGGTTACTGCGGTTGCGCCACGATCGACGAGCTGCGCCAAAAGGCCGAGTTCGTTGAAATCACCTCGGCCGGCATGCGCGAATCGCATGTGCATGACGTGCAGATCACCAAGGAGGCGCCGAACTACCGGGCCGAGTGATCGCAGGCGTACGCATGACTGGCCGCCAAGCATCGCCTGGCGGCCTTTCTCATTTCTTCCATCCCACCAATCCCACCATTTCCACGGCACCCAACCATGCATGCCAACCATTCCAAGATACTGATCCTGGATTTCGGATCCCAGGTCACCCAGCTGATCGCGCGCCGCGTGCGCGAAGCGGGTGTGTTTTCCGAGGTTTTCCCTTACGACGTCAGCGATGAATTCCTGCGCGGCTACGGCGCGGCCGGCATCATCCTGTCCGGCGGTCCGGCCTCGGTGACCGAAGGCGACACGCCGCGCGCTCCGGCAGCGGTATTCGAGCTCGGCGTGCCGGTGCTGGGCATCTGTTACGGCATGCAGACCATGGCGGCGCAGCTGGGCGGACGCGTCGAGAATGGCGCAGTGCGTGAATTCGGCTACGCCGAGCTGCGCGCCCGCGGCCATACCGCGCTGCTGAACGGCATCAACGACTTCGTCACCAGCGAAGGCCACGGCATGCTGAAGGTGTGGATGAGCCATGGCGACAAGGTCCTGGACATGCCGCCCGGCTTCAAGCTGATGGCGTCCACCGACAATTGCCCGATCGCCGGCATGGCCGACGAGGATCGTCGTTTCTACGCGCTGCAATTTCACCCGGAAGTCACGCACACGCTGCAGGGCAAGGCGATCCTCACCCGCTTCGTGCACGAGATCTGCGGCTGCAAATCGGACTGGAACATGCCGGACTACATCGCCGAGGCGGTCGAAGCCATCCGCGCGCAGGTCGGCAAGGAGGAAGTCATTCTCGGCCTGTCCGGCGGCGTCGATTCCAGCGTCGCGGCGGCGCTGATCCATCGCGCCATCGGCGACCAGCTCACCTGCGTGTTTGTCGACCATGGCCTCTTGCGCCTGAACGAAGGCAAGATGGTGATGGACATGTTCGCCAAGAACCTCGGCGTGAAGGTGATCCAGGTCGACGCCAGCGAACAGTTCATGGGCAAGCTTGCCGGCGTGACCGATCCGGAAGCCAAGCGCAAGATCATCGGCGCTGAATTCGTCGAAGTGTTCCAGCGTGAAGCCGGCCGGCTGACGAATGCGCGTTGGCTGGCACAGGGCACGATCTATCCGGACGTGATCGAAAGCGCCGGCAAGGGCAAGAAGGGCGCGCACACGATCAAGAGTCATCACAACGTCGGCGGCCTGCCGGAAACCCTGAACCTGAAGCTGCTGGAGCCGCTGCGCGAACTGTTCAAGGATGAAGTGCGCGAACTCGGTGTGGCGCTCGGCCTGCCGCATGACATGGTCTACCGTCATCCGTTCCCGGGTCCGGGGCTGGGCGTGCGCATCCTTGGCGAGGTCAAGCGCGAATACGCGGACCTGCTGCGCCGCGCCGACGCGATCTTCATCGAGGAACTGCGCAACACGGCCATCCCGCTGCCGGCGGAGCTGGCTGAAGGCCGCGAGGTCGGCTACTTTCACAAGAACTGGTACGACGCCACCAGCCAGGCTTTCGCGGTGTTCCTACCGGTGAAATCGGTCGGCGTCATGGGCGACGGCCGCACTTATGAATACGTGGTGGCGCTGCGCGCGGTGCAGACCCAGGACTTCATGACGGCGCACTGGGCGCATCTGCCGCATGATCTGCTGGGCCGAGTGTCGAACCGGATCATCAATGAAGTGCGCGGCATCAACCGCGTCGTGTACGACATCTCGGGCAAGCCGCCGGCGACGATCGAGTGGGAATGATCCTTCCCTGAACCATGCCAAAAAGGGCCGGCCTTATCGCCGGCCCTTTTTTCATCGCTAGCTGCGTTGACCCAGCAAGCTGGCGAGCTTCAGAAAATTGCCGTCGCGCGCCATGTCGGCGGCGGTCTTGCCGCGATTATCCTGCAGGCGCGCATCCGCGCCCCGGTCCAGCAGGAAGCGCACCGTATCTTCCCTGCCGTAGCCGGCGGCCCACATCAGCAGCGTCAGATCATTGGCGCCGCGCGCATTCAGCTGCACGCCATGCTCCATCATCAGGCGCAGGCATTCGGTGCAACCGCTGCCGGCGGCGTAGACCGCCGCGCTCTTCTTCACCCGGTCGACCGGATCAATGCGCGCGCCCGCGGCCAGGAGCTTGGCGACGATGGCCGGCTTGCCGTTGAAAGCCGCGCCCATCAGTGGAGTGACGCCGGCGATATTGGCCAGGTTCACGTCCGCGCCATGCTGCAGCAGCAGATCCACCAGCGCTTCATTGCCCTTGGCCGCCGCCATGTTCAGTGGCGAGTCGCCGAGACGGTCGCGTGAATTGACGGCCGCGCCTTCGGCCAGCAGCGCCGCGGCGCGCTGGGTCTGGCCGGCCTTGGCCGCAAGCACGAATTGTCCGTTGGTGTTGATCAGTCCGGCGCCTTGCTGCGCAAGGGCGGCGGGGATGGCGGGAAGCTGCAACAGGGCGACAAGCATGGCTTTGCTAATCGTCGCTTTCATCATGAAGGTGTCTCCGGGAAAGAAATAGAGCAGTTATCGGGCCAGGCATTGCGCAATGCGAGTAAACAATGCCAATCGTTATGTGTGGAACAAAAAATTAAGTATCAATGATTGCTGAGTATCCGTACTGAAAATTATACTAATTAAGTATTTGCATGGGCTCAGTCATGCAGATCGAAAAAAAGAATGTTGGCCCACCCACAGGAAGAGGAGTCGAGACATGGACAGGCATCATCGCAGTCTTATACTGGCGGCCGCTATTGCCGCTTGCTATGCCGGCAGCGCCTACAGCGCGGATGAAATTCAAAACCAGGACAAGGCGGACAACGTCGGCATCGTCGGCAAGGAAATCAGCGTCAACCAGAAGGCGCTCAACGGCGCCGACGGCCAGTCCAAGGACTGGCTGCACACCAATGGCGGCTATGCGCAGACGCGCTTCTATCCGGGCAGTCAGATCAACACCGGCAATGTTTCCAAACTGCGTCCGGAATTCACCTTCCAGACCGAAGTGCGCGAATCGATGGAAACCGCGCCGATCGTCGTCGATGGCGTGATGTTCATGACCACCGCCTACAACCATGTGTATGCGCTCGACGCCGCCACCGGCAAGGAGTTCTGGCATTACAAGCACAAGATGGGGCCGATCACCACCTTCTGCTGCGGACCGAACAACCGCGGCGTGGCCATCGAGGGCGGCAAGCTGTTCATGGGCACGCTGGACGCCAAGCTCGTGGCGCTGGATGCCAAGACCGGCAAGCTGCTGTGGGAAACCGAGATCGCCGATCCCGAGAAGGGCTACAGCGAAACCATGTCGCCGACCGTCATCGACGGCAAGGTATTGATCGGCACCAATGGCGGCGAATACGGCATCCGCGGCTTCGTCAAGGCATTCGACGCGGCCAACGGCAAGGAATTGTGGACCTTCTACACGATCCCCGAAAAGGGACATGAAGGCGTCTGGGCCGAGAAGGATGCGACAGGTCGTGACATGCATCGGGACATCAAGGCCGAGAAGGAACAGTTCGCCAGGAACCCCGACTTCTATCAGACCCTGGGCGGCGGTGTCTGGATGAATCCCGCGGTGGACCTGAACACCCGCACCATCTATTTCGTGGTCGGCAATCCGTCTCCCGACCTGTACGGCGTAGAGCGCCCGGGCGACAACCTGTACACCGACTCGCTGGTCGCAGTCGACCTCGACAGCGGCAAGTACAAGTGGCACTACCAGTACATCGCGCATGATGTGTGGGATCTGGATGCGGTCAGCCCGCCGATCCTGGTCGATGTGAAGGACAAGAGCGGCAAGACCATCCCCGGCATCATCCATGGCGGCAAGACCGGCCATGTGTATGTGCACGACCGTCGCGATGGCAGCCTGATCCGCTACTCCGAAGCGATGATCCCGCAGGAAAACATGTGGACCCTGCCAACCCCGCAGGGCGCGCGCATGCTGCCCGGCGCGAACGGCGGCGTCGAATGGTCGCCGATGGCGGTGAACCCGAAGACGCATGTGGCTTTTGCGCTGAACCTGCACCAGCCGATGACTTACCAGTACGAAGCGGCGCAATACCCGGGCGGCAAGCTGTGGCTGGGCGGCGCGTTCAAGACCATCGCCAGTGAAAAGCAGTGGGGCCGTGTTGCGGCGGTGAACTGGGATACCGGCAAGATGGTGTGGAAGCACGATACCCCGGAACCGCTGATCGGCGGCGCCATGGCTACCGGCGGCAACCTGCTGTTCTACGGCGAAGGCAACGGCGAAATCCGCGCGCTCGATACCAGGAACGGCAAATCGCTGTGGCAGTACAACTGCGGCGCCGGCGCGAATGCGATGCCGGTGTCCTATACCGTGGCCGGTCGCCAGTATGTGGCCATGGGCTGCGGCGGCAATACGCAGCTCGACTTCAAGCGCGGCAATTCCCTCGTGGTCTTTGCGCTGCCGAAGTCCGACGCAAAGTGAAATCCTAAGCATAAGCAGCCAAGCGCCGGGCTGTCCGATGTCGGGCAGCCCGGCGGTATCCGGGAGACGTACACATGAAGCGGTATCTATTGGGCATGGCGCTGCTGGCAGCGTCGTTCACAGCAACAGCGCAAGACGCAGGACAGGATGTTTCGGCCGGCAAGCAGAAGGCTGAGGCTTGCGCCGCCTGCCATGGCGCCGACGGCAATTCGACCGCGCCGAACTTCCCGAACCTCGCAGGCCAGAACTGGCGCTACATCTACATGCAGCTCAAGGACTTCAAGGAAGGTCGGCGCAAGGACCCGGTGATGAGCCCGATGGCGGCGAACCTGAGCCGGCAGGACATGATCGACCTCGGCAATTATTTCGCCGCGCAGAAACCCAAGCCGAGCGATTTCAAGGTCGATGATGCCAAGGTCAGGCTCGGCAAGGCCAAGGCCGACGAAGTGCTGTGCGCGATGTGCCATCTTGCCGGCTTTGCCGGGCAGAACGAAATTCCGAGCGTGGCCGGGCAGAAGTATGACTACGTGGTCAAGCAATTGAAGGACTTCCGCGCGAAGAACCGCACCAATGATGCCGGCAACATGACCAGCGTCAGTGCGAATCTGACCGACGCCGACATCGATAACCTGGCGCAGTACATCACCAGCCTGCGCTGAAAATGCGTTTCCGGATGTCATGCCTCGTGGCGGCATCCGGGCGCAAATTGCGCTAAAGTCCGGTTGCCGAAAATATGTGCGCTATTCGTAGCAGGCCTTGCTGCTTTGCGCCCGGCAACTTTTCCGGATTTGCATGGATATACGTCGCCTCCCGATTTCCCCGGTACTGCCTGGTCTGCTGGCGCTGCTGCTCGGACTGAGCGCCACCGCGACGCTTTATCTCTGGACCCGCAGCCAGGAACGGGCGAATGAGCAGCTGCTGTTCGAGCGCCGCGCCGGCTTTCGCGTGCAGACGATACGTCAAGGTCTCGATGACGTGATGGAAGCGCTCGACATGGTGAACCGCGTCGTCGTGACCTTTCACCCGGTGAGCCGCGAGCAATTCGTTGGCTTTACCGATCCGGTGTTGCAGCGCCATCCCTTCATCAATGCCATTTCCTTCCTGCGCATCGTTCCCGGCGCGCAGCGCGTTGCCTACGAGCGGGATATCCGGCGCCGTCTGCCGCGCTTTGTAATCAGCGAATTCATTGACGGCAAGATCCGCCCGGCGCCGCCGCGTCCCGAATACCTGGTCGCCGAGATCATGGCGCCGCAGCACGACTGGGATCCGCTGCTTGGTTTTAATGCGACATCCGAGCCGGCAATCGCACGCACGCTCGAGCGCGCGCGGGATACCGGACTTGCTGCTTCCACCGGACTGTTCCGCCATGCCAGCGACCAATCGCAGCCCTTGCGCTTGGTGATCGTCAAGCCGGTGTTCCGGGCTGGTGCGCCAACGACTACGACGCCAGAGCGCCGCGCCGCGCTGATCGGCTATACCAGCGTCGGCATGCCGGCGGAAATGCTGGTGGAGCGCATCCTCAGCGACGCGCAGCTGCTGCCAGCGCCGGGGCTGCACCTTGCTGTGCATGTCGGCGCGAGCGGCACGCCGCAGAACCTGGTGTACCGGGACGCTGAAAATTTTCCGTCGGCAGGCAAGCCTGACTGGCTGGCATGGCTGCCCGGGCCCGCTACGCTGCGCTTTGTGCAGAGCTTCGAACTGGCCGGTGTGCCGTGGACGGTCCAGGCTACGCAGGACGCGCCTTCGGCCATCGGCCTGGAGTCCGGTTCGCTGCTGGTGGCCGTATTCGGCACACTGCTGAGTCTGTTGGCCACCGGCTATCTGCGCCTGCTCGGCACCCGCACCGTGCGCATACAGAGCCTCGTGCGCGAACGCACGGCGGCGCTGCACGCTGCGAACAGCCGGCTATCCGCCGACATCGATGTGCGCGAGCGTATCGAGGCAACGCTGCGCCGCACGCAACAGAGCCTGACCAATGCACAACGCATCGCCCATGTCGGCAGCTGGGAGCTTGATATCGACAGCGGCGTGCAGTACTGGTCGGAAGAGTGTTTCCGCATTTTCGGTCTGCAGTACGACGCGAGCGCCGTTCCGGCGCTGGGGCAATTGCCGCAGGCCACGCTCATCGCCTGGCGCCAGGCCTTGTCCTGTCTGGTCGCGGGCATTGCGAGTGCGGGCATCGAATGCCGCATCCTGCGCGCAGACGGTTCGGAGCGTCATCTCCAGGTCCACGGCGAAATCCTGCCGGAAACCGCCGGGCAGACGCCTATGCTTGCCGGTACTGTGCTCGATATCAGCGACTTCAAACGGGTCGAAACCGAGCTCCGGCAATCGCAGGCCTCGCTGCGGGACCTGGCATCGCACCAGGAGCGCATCAAGGAGAGCGAGCGCAAGCGCATTGCGCGCGAAATCCATGACGAGCTTGGCGGCTTGCTGACCGGCATCAAGGCCTATGTCTCGGTCGCCGCCGACAAGACCCGCGGCAAGCCGGCCGAGGCGCTGCTGTCCGAGGCCGCCAGCCTGGCCGATACCGCGCTGGACACGGTGCGTCGCGTGATTTCGGATTTGCGCCCAAGCGTACTCGACCAGCTCGGCGTATGGGAGGCGATCGCATGGCAGGCCAGCCAGGTTGAGGCGCAGACCGGCATTCCCTGTCGTTGCGTCCTCGACCCCGAGTTGCCATCGGTGGATGGCGACGATGGCGCGATGCTGTTTCGCATCGTGCAGGAAGCACTGACCAATATTGCCCGCCATGCACAGGCTACCTCGGTGGAAATCCGCGCGTGGCAGGCGGGGCGACAGCTTGTGCTCGAAGTGGAGGACGATGGCGTGGGTTTCGGCGCCGAGGCCGAAGATGCCGGTCCGTCGTGGGGCTTGCGTGGCATGGAGGAAAGGGCGCGTTATCTCGACGGCACGCTGGCGTTTTGCGCACGCCCGGAAGGCGGCACCCTGATTCGCCTGGCGATGCCGGCTCCTGCCTCGCGGGAATTAACAGAAACCTGAAGTCTGGTATATCGGAAACCGCTTCTTCCTCGTGTAGGGGATCCACTACATAAAATTTCCAATTTCACCGATATCCGCACGCGCCTGAGTTCCGGATACTTGTCAGGCGTCAAGAATGCATCGTCCTGATCACCGCTGACGCCGCCTACGACAGGGGGCTGAATCATGGCCAATGCCCAAACTGTGAATGCCCGCAACCCGGGTTTATGGATTTCCATCAAGATCAATGCCGACGAATTCGTCGTGCTGCTGTCCGATGAGGCGCTGCGCAAGCGTTTCATGGATCAATCGGTCGGTGCAACGCCGCGCGCCGCCTACCGCAAACACCGCAAGCTGATCGATGAAGTGGCTCGCCGCAAGTTCCTGCAGGGCTGCCCGCGACCGATCACCGTTGGCGTCGACGATTTCAATTAAGCGCGCTTTGTACTTCTGTCGGGCGGCGGCAACAGCCGCCCGTCTTTTATTCCACTGCAAATACCGCATCCTCGGCGGTAACGAACAGCCGGTCACCCGGTTTCGGCCGTACCGGATGTCCGCCGGTGAAAGCGCCGAAGGAGGGCAGCAGCCCGACCCGTGCACCGAAAAGAAAGCATGGCAGGCGCAGTGCGTCGCCGCCCGCAGCAAGCCGGTAAACCGGGTGCACATGCCCGGCGAACACGTAGGCGTCGGCTTGAGGTTCCGGATGGTGAGCGAAGGCGAACGGACCAATGCGATGCGGTTCGTCCACGACCGCAATGTTCAGTTCGGTGGGCGGATCGCCGGCATGACGGTCGTGATTGCCGCGTACCAGCGTCAGCGCAAGCTCGGCGTGCGACGCGCGCCACTTGGCCAGATCGTCCAGGGTCTCCCGCGCGCGGCCAGTGCGGTGATGCAGAAAGTCCCCGAGAAACAGCAATTCGCGCGGCCCATGATGCGTAATCAGGCGATCCATGGCATCCAGGTTTTCCATTGTCGTGCCGCGTGGCACCGGGATGCCGTGGGCGCGAAAAGTGGCCGCTTTGCCGAAATGCACATCGGCCACGACCAGGAGCGACTGACGCGGCCAGAACAGCGCGCGCGGCGCCAGCAACAAGGTTTCTCCAGCGACGTCCACGGCCAGGGTATGCATGTTCAGGCTCCGCGGGTTTTCGCTGCCGCGCCTTCGAGTCCGCGCAGCATGCGCGCAATGCGATCGGCAAGTTTCTCGGTGGAGAGGCGTTCGCGGTAACGCTCGACCATCAACGCAAAGCCGAAAGGCGTGACCCGTGCCGGACTGCACAGCCGCAGCCGCCAATCCTGCAGCGCCGCAAGCGTGGCCGCCAGGCGCGGCAGATCCAGTTCCTGCTCCAGCACCTCGCGCCGCGCCTGCGCCAGCAGCAGGTTGCCCGGGTCGTGCTTCTTGAACACTTCGAAGAACAGGCTTGACGACGCCTGCAGCTGGCGGTTGCTTTTCTTCTGCCCTGGATAGCCAGTGAACAATAGCCCGGCGATGCGGGCGACTTCGCGAAAGCGCCGTTGCGCCAGTTCGCCGGCATTCAGGCTCGCCGCCAGGTCGATTTCCAGGTCGGCCGGTGACAGCAGCGCGGCGACGCCGGCCGTGCCCGCAACGGGATCACCCAGTAGCGCGGCGTAGTCGATGTCGTCTGGCGAGACGAGTTCGATGCCGTAATCGTTTACCGCGATGGAAAACGTCGCCGGCCGCTGCCGCGCAATGCGCCAGGCCAGAAGCGACGCGAGGCCAAGATGCACCGAGCGACCGGCGAACGGATACAGGAACAAGTGCCAGCCGTCGCGGCTCTTCAGGGTTTCGACCACCAGCTCCCCCGGCTGCGGCAACGCCGACCAGCGCTGCTGCAGCCGCAACAGCGGCGCGATCGCCGCGAGCTCGGGCGCGTCGGCAGCATCGGCGCGACCTGCGGCGAACTCGGCAAGCTGCTCCAGCATGGCCGCGCCGAGCTGCGGCGACAGCGGCGTGCGTATGCCTTGCCAGCGCGGCGCCGCGCCGCGGCCATTCTGCGCACGCCGCACCCAGGCCGTCATGTCATGCAGCCGCACGAATTCCAGCAGGCGTCCGCCGAACAGGAAACGGTCGCCGGGAGACAGCCGCGCGACAAAGGATTCGTCAACCGTACCGATCGCGCCGCCTTGCAGGAACTGCACCCGTACGCCGGCTTCCGAGACGATGGTGCCGATATTCATCCGGTGCCGCCGCGCCAGCGTGGCATCGCTCATGCGCCACACACCGTGCTCATCCGGCGCCACGCGGCGGTATTCCGGGTAGGCGGTCAGGCTGGCGCCGCCGCGGTTGAGGAAATCCAGCGCCCACTGCCATTCGATCCGGGACAGGTCGCGATAGGCCGGCGCGCGCCGCACTTCCTCAAACATGGCATCCGGCAGGAAGCCGCCACCGAGCGCCGCCGTAGCCAGGTGCTGCACCAGCACATCGAGCGGCTTGTTCGGCGGCAGCCGCGGCTCGATCGCGCGCTCCGCCACCGCCTCGCGCGCCGCCGCGGCTTCGAGCAGTTCCAGGCTGTTGGTCGGCACCAGCGTGACCCGTGAGCTGCGCCCGGGGGCATGGCCACTGCGTCCGGCGCGTTGCAACAGCCGCGCTACGCCCTTGGCGCTGCCGATCTGCAGCACCCGCTCGACCGGCGCGAAATCCACGCCCAGGTCCAGGCTCGAGGTGCAGACCACTGCCTTGAGCGAACCATCACCGATGCCGGCTTCGACCCAGTCACGCACCGAGCGGTCCAGCGAGCCGTGATGCAGCGCGATGAGCCCGGCCCAGTCCGGCCGCGCTTCCAGCAGCGCCTGGTACCACAGCTCGGATTGCGCACGGGTGTTGGTGAATACCAGGGTGGAGCGGCTGGCATCGATCTCGGCGGCCACCTGCGGCAGCATGCGCAGGCCGAGCTGGCCGGACCAGGGAAAGCGGCCCGGCTCATCGGGAATCAGGGTGTCGATGGCGATGCGCCGCTCCGAGCGGCTTTCGATCAGCACGCCATCGGCCGCGCCGGGCAGCCACGCCTGCGCCTGCTGCAGATTGCCGATCGTCGCCGACAAGCCCCACACCAGCAACTGCGGCCGCCAGGTCAACAGGCGCGCCAGCGCCAGCTGGGTCTGCACGCCGCGCTTGCTACCCAGCAGTTCATGCCATTCATCGACGATGACCGCGTCCAGCCGGGCGAAGCGCTCGGCCGCGTCGGCCATCGACAACAGCAGCGACAGGCTTTCCGGCGTCGTGACCAGGAACTGCGGCAGCGACTTGCTCTGGCGCGCGCGTTCGGCCGAGCCGGTGTCGCCGCTGCGCAGCGCGCCGTTCCATGCCGGCAGCAGATCGCGCGCCGGCGCCTGCAGCGCGCGCAGGGTGTCGGCGGCCAGCGCGCGCATCGGTGTGATCCACAGCACCCGCAGCCCGGCACCGGGCGCGGACTGGCCGCGCATGCCGCGCAGCAGCGCGCCCAGCCACAGCGCATAAGTCTTGCCGGCGCCGGTCGGCGCATGCAGCAGACCCGATTTGCCGTCGGCAAAGGCTTGCCAGACTTCACGCTGGAACGGGAAGGGCGCCATGCCGCGTGCATCGAACCAGGCGTCGACACGCGACTCCGGAGCCTCTTGCACCGCGCTCATGCGAGCATGCCTTTCAGTGTGTCCAGGGTGTCTGCTTCCTCGATGGGCTTGTCATCGCGGATGCGCAGCATGCGCGGGAAGCGCACCGCGATGCCAGCCTTGTGCCGGCTGCTGGCGGCAATGCCTTCGAAACCGATCTCGAACACCATCGTCGGCCGCACGCTGCGCACCGGGCCGAATTTCTCGACCGTAGTGCGGCGAATGATCGCATCCACGCGCGCGATCTCGGCATCGGTCAGGCCCGAATAAGCCTTGGCGAAAGGCACCAGGCGGCGCTCGCCATCCGGGCCTTCGTCCCAGACGGCGAAGGTGTAGTCGGTATAAAGGGAAGCGCGGCGACCATGGCCGGCCTGCGCATAGATCAGCACCGCATCCACGCTGAACGGGTCGATTTTCCACTTCCACCAGGTGCCGACATCGCGGGTGCGGCCCACGCCGTATTGGGCCTCGGCGCCCTTGAGCATCATGCCTTCGACCGCGCGGCTGCGCGATTCGGCGCGTATCGTCTCCAGGCTTTCCCAGTCGGGCGCTTCGATCAGCGGCGACAGCACCAGCTGCGGCGCGCTTGTCGCCGCAGTCAGCGTTTCCAGTCGCGCGCGGCGCTCGCGCTGCGGCAGCTGGCGCAGGTCCACGCCATCCTGCTCCAGCAGGTCGTAAGCCACCAGCGAGGCGGGAAGTTCCGCCAGCAATTTCGCCGACAGCGTCTTGCGGCCGATGCGTTTCTGCAGCTCGGAAAACGGCGCCGGGCGGCCGTCGCGCCAGATCAGCACTTCGCCATCGACCACGGTGCCTTCGGGCAGCGCGATGCCGGAAATTTCCGGGAAACGGTCGGTGATCAAGTCTTCGCCGCGCGACCACAGCCAGGTTTGCCCGTGGCGCCGCACCAGCTGCGCGCGGATGCCGTCGTACTTCCATTCGGCGAGCCAGTTGCCGATGTCGCCGAGCGTGTCCGGCGCGGCTTGCAGCGGATGCGCAAGAAAAAATGGATAAGGCTGTCCGCCGCGCTCCGCGACATCGGCGTCCACGTCGGTTGCGATCAAGGCCAGGTAGCGCTCGGCGCTCGGGCGCTTGCGGCCATCGGTCCAGCCCATGAGGCGCTGCGCGATGTGCTTGGCATCGATGCCGGCCACCGCGCCCAGCGCCCGGGTCACCAGCAGGCGCGACACGCCGACGCGAAAGCCGCCGCCGATGAGCTTCATCAGCAGGAAGCGCTCGCGCCACGCGGTTTCCTCCCACCAGGTGAACAGCGCCGCGCGTACCGCTTCAGGCTCCGCGCCGCGCAGCGGCAGGATGCGTTCGTCCATCCAGGTCGCCAGCCCGATGTCCGATTCGCGCAGCGGCGGCGGCAGGATGTGGGCGACGGTTTCGGCGAAGTCGCCGACGGCATCATGGCATTCGTCGAACAGCCATTCATCCAGCGCCGCGCGCTCGATCGCGAACTGCCGCAACAGCCGGTTCGGCACCGCCTGGCGCGGCTTGCCGCCGGCGAGAAAGTACACCGCCCAGGCCGCATCGGCCGGCGGCGCCGCGCCGAAATAGGCTTCGAGCGCGGCGAGCTTGCGGTTGGTAGCGGTGGTGGAATCGAGCTCGGTGTAGAGGCGGGCGAATTCACGCATGCTTCGCATCCTCCGGCGCGCCTTCGGCTGTTTGTTCCGGCGCGGCCGTCACGGCTTCATCGTCGTCGCCGTATTCGGTGTTGAAGGAGCCGGCTTCCAGGCCGTTCTGCCGCAGCCAGCGCACCAGCACGCCGACCTGGCCATGGGTGACAATGACGCGTTCCGCGCCGGTGGCAGCGATGGCCGACATCAGGCCGGGCCAGTCCGCATGGTCAGACAGGATGAAACCACGGTCGACCGCGCGCCGCCTTCTCGCGCCGCGCAGCTGCATCCAGCCACTCGCGAAGGCGTCGCTGTAATCGCCGAAGCGGCGCATCCAGGTGCTGCCGGCGGCCGAAGGCGGCGCCAGCACGATCGCGTCGGAGAAAACGCTCTTGCCCTTGCCGGCCTCGGATACCAGCAGCGTTTCCGGCAGCGCTACGCCGCTGGCGCGATAGGCGCGATTGAGCGGCTCGACCGCGCCATGGCAGAAGATCGGACCGATCGACGGATCGAGCCCGGACAGCATGCGCTGCGCCTTGCCGAAGGAATAGCCGAACAGCACGCTGGCGCGGCCTTCCTCGGCGTTGGCGCGCCACCAGTCATTGATCTCGGCATAAATCTCTTCCTGCGGCTGCCAGCGGTAGATGGGCAGGCCGAAGGTAGATTCGGTGATGAAGGTATGGCAGCGCACCGGCTCGAAGGGCGTGCAGGTGGCATCCGGTTCGACCTTGTAATCGCCGGAAGCGACCCAGACTTCGCCGCCGCATTCCAGCCGCACTTGGGCCGAGCCGAGCACATGGCCAGCGGGATGCAGCGAGATGGTGACGCCGTTGTGGATGATGCGTTCGCCATAGTCGAGTGTATCGAGGCGGATCTCGCCAAGGCGTGCGCGCAGCACATTCTCGCCGGCGCTGCTGGCGAGGTAGTGGCCATGGCCGACGCGGGCATGGTCGGCATGGGCATGGGTGATGACGGCGCGTTCCACCGGCCGCCACGGGTCGATATAAAAATCGCCTGGCACGCAATACAGGCCTTCCCTTCTCGCCACCACCATGTCCGGCATCGTCTGTCCTCGCTGTGGATTGAATATTGCAGATGAGGATGGTAGCCGCAAAGGCAACGCCTCGCGCTTTGATCGGATCGGTATCCGCGGGCAGCGCGTGAAAGCGACGCCGGAAACCAAAAAATGCGAAAATAATGGCCCTTTGCGAGCCAAGCGCCGCGATCCTTCTCCCATCTGATTCCGGAATCCCCGTTTTGACTTACAGCGTCAAGGAAATTTTCTACACCCTGCAGGGCGAGGGCGCGCAGGCCGGCCGGCCGGCGGTGTTCTGCCGCTTCTCGGGCTGCAACCTGTGGTCCGGCCGCGAAAGCGACCGCGCCTCGGCGGTCTGCCAGTTCTGCGACACCGATTTCGTCGGCACCGATGGCGAACGCGGCGGCAAGTTTGCCGAAGCCGCGCAGCTCGCCGATGTAATCGATAGCCTGTGGCCGGCGAGCCATGCGCCGAGCAAGTATGTGGTCTTCACCGGCGGCGAGCCGCTGCTGCAGCTCGATGCTGCGCTGATCGATGCGATGCATGCGCGCGGCTTTGAGATTGCCATCGAAACCAATGGCACCATTCCCGTGCCCGATGGCGTGGACTGGATCTGCGTGAGCCCGAAGTTCGGCTCCGAGCTGAAGGTGAAAAAGGGCAGCGAGCTCAAGCTGGTGATACCGCAGCTGGGCCAGCGCCTGTCCGACTATGAAGGCCTGGACTTCCGGCATTTCTTCCTGCAGGCGATGGATGGCCCGCAGGCCGAAGCCAACACCCGGCTCGCGATCGAAACCTGCAAGGCCAATCCGAAATGGCGGC
Source organism: Noviherbaspirillum pedocola (assembly GCF_016632335.1). Lineage (GTDB taxonomy): Bacteria > Pseudomonadota > Gammaproteobacteria > Burkholderiales > Burkholderiaceae_D > Noviherbaspirillum_A > Noviherbaspirillum_A pedocola. Next base: position 207,521 of record NZ_JAEPBG010000005.1, on the reverse strand, counting down.
TGAGCCTGCAAACCCACAAACTGCTGCAGATACCGTAACCACTATGCTGACCATCACCCGCAAGCTGGAGTTCGACGCCGGCCACCGCATCCCCGATCACAAGAGCCAGTGCCGTAACCTGCATGGTCACCGCTACACCGTGGAAATCACCTTGACCGGCGCGGTCATCGATGTCGAAGGCAGTTCCGACAACGGCATGATCATGGACTTTTCCGATGTAAAGACGCTGGCCAAAGAGCACCTGGTCGATGTCTGGGACCATGCCTTTCTGGTTTATGAGAAGGACCATGCGGTGCGCGAATTCCTGCAATCGCTGCCCGGGCACAAGACCGTGGTGATCGATCGCATCCCCACCGTGGAAAATCTTGCGCAGACCGCGTTCGACATCCTGAAGGCTGCCTTCCATGACCGTTACGGCACTGGATTGAAACTCGCACGCCTAGTACTGCACGAAACGCCTAATTGCTGGGCCGAGATCACGGCCGAGGCATGAGCGCAGCGGACCGCGACATCGACTTGCAAGCTATCGACGCGCAGCACATGGCGCAGGCCATCGCGCAGGCGCGCAATGCCGAAGCGCTCGGTGAAGTGCCGGTGGGCGCGGTCGTGGTCAAGGATGGGCAGATCATCGCCACCGGCTATAACCATCCGATCGGCGCGCATGACCCGACGCTGCATGCCGAGATCGTTGCGCTGCGCAATGCCGCGCGCGCGCTTGGCAATTACCGCCTGCCGGGCTGCGAGCTGTACGTGACGCTGGAGCCCTGCGCAATGTGCGCCGGCGCGATGATGCATGCGCGCATTGCGCGCGTGGTGTATGGCGCTGCCGATCCGAAGACCGGTGCCTGCGGCTCGGTGCTGGATCTGTTCGCGCAGGAAAAGCTCAATCACCATACGGCCGTGGCCGGCGGCGTCATGGCCGAGGAATGCGGCATCTTGCTGAAGGAATTCTTTGCCGCGCGGCGACTTGCAGCGCGCGGCAAGCGGCAGGCCGTCGTGGCCGAGACCGAAGCCTCTGCGAACACGCTCATCGAGCCCGATCCCCGCGTTCCACCGATGGAGTCCTGATGCAGTCATCCACAATCAGCCCCGGCATTGCCATCGTGGCGCTTGGCGGCTACGCGCCCGACGAAGTCGCGTACCGCCGGGCACTCTCTGTACTGGAGTCGCGCGGCTTTGCGGTGCATGCGTATTACGACCCGGCGCGCAAACACCAGCGCTTCGGCGCGAGCGATGCACAGCGCCTGGCGATGCTGCATGCGGCCGCGCGCAATCCGGATGTGTCCATCGTGCTGGCGCTGCGCGGCGGCTATGGCATGTCGCGGCTGCTGTCGCGCATCGATTACACGCTGCTTGCGCACAGCGGCAAGCTCTTTGTCGGCCACAGCGATTTCACCGCGCTGCAGATGGGTCTGCTGGCGACGACCGGTGCGGCCAGCTTTGCCGGACCGATGGTCTGCGATGACTTCACGCGTGAGGACTTGAGCGACTACACGCTCGATCATTTCTTCGGCTGCATCGGCGCGCCGGAATGCGTTGTGCGCGGAGCCGCGCCGGGCAATCCCGCCATCGACGCGAGCGGCACGCTGTGGGGCGGCAACCTGGCGATGCTTACGCACCTGGCCGGCACACCGTATCTGCCACACATCGACGGCGGCATCCTGTTCGTCGAGGATGTGAACGAGCATCCGTACCGCGTCGAGCGCATGCTGCTGCAATTGCATCACGCTGGCGTGCTCAAGCGGCAGCGCGCGCTGCTGCTGGGCGACTTCTCGGCCTATCGGCTTTCCGACTATGACAACGGCTATGACTTCGACGCGATGCTGTCCTGGCTGCGCGCCGAACTGCCAATCCCGGTGCTGACCGGTCTGCCGTTCGGGCATGTGCGCGACAAGGTCACGCTTGCGGTGGGCGCGCATGCTCGACTCGTGTCGGATGGCGAAGGGTGGAGCCTGACGATGCGGGAATATCCGCATCTGTAATGTGAATGCGGTAACCATATTTCACGCGTTATACTTGGCCCCTTTCCCGATATCGTTTTCCGTGGAGGCTCGTCATGCTAGCCATACAACTGCCCAAAGACGTTGAAGCGCGGCTGGATGAGGTTGCGCAGCGTACCGGGCAGAGCAAGGAATTCCATGCCAGAGAAGCGATCATGGCGCACCTTGCAGACCTGGAAGACCTGTATCAAGCCGAGCAGATCGCTTTGAGGATACGCAGCGGAGAAGAAACAAGCTCGACACTGGACGACGTGGAGTCGCGGCTTGGCCTGGCGGATTGAGATTTCGGCCACTGCGGAAAAGCAGCTTGCCAGGCTTGACCGTCAGGTGGCAAAACGCATCATCGGTTTCCTGCGCGAACGTATCGCTCCCCTGGAGGACCCGCGCAGCATCGGACAGGCGCTCAGGGGCAGCGAGCTCGGTGAATTCTGGAAGTATCGGGTCGGCGACTGGCGCTTGATCTGCGAAATTCGTGACAGCCAAATCCTGATTACAGTGCTCAGCGCCGGCAACCGGCGCGATGTCTATCGCTAATCGTTGTGCAGATGGGGCCAGTCCCTGTCCGTCAAAGCACATCCGTAACGTCTTGTCGCGGGGCTGCGCCCTCATCCGTTGGCAGAACCCCACCCCCGCGCGTGATAAAATCCGCGCCTTCCTTTCAATCTCCCCCATTAGGATTTTCCCGTGCTGTCCACTGCGAATATCACCATGCAGTTCGGCCCCAAGCCGCTGTTTGAAAACGTTTCCGTCAAATTCGGCGAAGGCAACCGTTATGGCCTGATCGGCGCGAACGGTTGTGGCAAGTCGACCTTCATGAAGATCCTCGGCGGCGACCTCGAGCCCAGCTCCGGCAATGTGATGCTCGACGCCAACGAGCGCCTGGGCAAGCTGCGCCAGGACCAGTTCGCGTTCGAGGACATGCGCGTGCTCGACGTGGTCATGATGGGCCACACCGAGATGTGGGCCGCGATGGCCGAGCGCGACGCCATCTACGCCAATGCGGAAGCCACGGATGACGATTACATGCGCGCCGCCGACCTGGAGGCGAAGTTCGCCGAGTACGACGGCTACACCGCCGAAGCGCGCGCCGGCGAACTGCTGCTCGGCGTAGGCGTGCCGATCGAGCAGCACCAGGGACCAATGAGCAATGTCGCGCCGGGCTGGAAGTTGCGCGTGCTGCTGGCGCAGGCGCTGTTCTCGAATCCGGACATCCTGCTGCTCGATGAGCCGACCAACAACCTCGACATCAACACCATCCGCTGGCTCGAGGATGTGCTGAACCAGCGCAACTCGACGATGATCATCATCTCGCACGATCGTCACTTCCTGAACCAGGTCTGCACCCACATGGCCGACATGGATTACGGCACGCTGAAGATCTATCCGGGCAATTACGACGACTACATGCTGGCGTCGTCGCAGGCGCGCGCGCAGCAGTTGGCCGCCAATACCAAGGCCAAGGAAAAGGTCGCCGAGCTGCAGGACTTCGTGCGCCGCTTCTCAGCCAACAAGTCGAAGGCGCGCCAGGCGACGTCGCGCGCCAAGCAGATCGAGAAGATCAAGGTCGAGGACATCAAGCCGTCCAGCCGCGCCTATCCGTTCATCCGTTTCGAAGGCGAGAAGAAGCTGCATCGCCTCGCGGTGGAAGTGCAGGGCATCTCGAAGGCCTATGACCGCCAGCTGTTCAAGGACTTCAGCGTCAATGTCGAAGCCGGCGAGAAGATCGCCATCATCGGCGCCAACGGCGCGGGTAAGACGACTCTGCTGCGCTGCATAGGCGGCGAGGAAGTGTGCGGCGTGGCTGCGGATCGCGGCAACGTGAAGTGGGCCGAGAATGCCAATGTCGGCTACATGGCGCAGGACTTGAACGAGCAGTTCGACACCGACCGCACCCTTACCGAATGGATGGAGCTGTGCACCGGTGAAGGCGACGACGACCAGGCGGTGCGCTCCATACTCGGCCGGCTGCTGTTCTCCGGCGACGATGTGAAGAAGCCGGTGCGGGTGCTGTCCGGCGGCGAGAAGGGTCGCATGATGTACGGCAAGCTGATGCTGGGCCGGCACAATGTGCTGCTGATGGACGAGCCGACCAACCACATGGACATGGAATCGATCGAGGCGCTCAACATCGCCTTGCAGAAGTATGCGGGCACGCTGATCTTCGTTTCGCATGACCGCGAGTTCGTGTCTTCGCTGGCCACGCGCATCCTCGAAGTGAAGGATGGCGAAGTCATCGACTTCCAGGGCTCTTACGAGGACTATCTCTCCAGCCAGGGCATCGAGTAATATCGCTCCTTTCGCACGCCCCGGTAATGCCATTTCGAAACGGCATGCCGGGGCGGTTTCATGTCCACGGCCACTACCGCATCAATGAAGCCGCTATTCAAATTCATCCTTTCCCTGCTTCTCGCCGTCGTGCTGCTGCTCGTCGGCGTTTTCTTCTGGTATCGCGGCGCAACGCAGCCGCAGCTCTCGGGCCGCATGCAATTACCCGGCCTCGAGCAGCCGGTCGATGTCGTGCGCGATGCCGAGGGCGTGCCGCATATCTATGCGAAGTCGGCGCATGACGCTTACTTTGCGCTGGGCGTGGTCCATGCGCAGGACCGGCTGTGGCAGATGGAAATGAACCGGCGCATCGCGGCCGGCACGCTGTCCGAAGTGCTGGGCCCGAAGGCGCTCGACACCGACCGTTTCCTGCGCACGCTGGGCGTGCGCCGCAACGCCGCGGCGATCGTGCGCCATCTTGCGCCGGATTCGCGCGCGGCGCTGGAAGCCTATGCCGATGGCGTGAACCGCTACCTGGAGCAGCGCAGCGGCCCGCTGCCGCCGGAATTCCTGCTGACGGGCGCGCCGGCGCCGGCGCGCTGGGAACCGGCCGATTCAATCGCCTGGCAAACGATGATGGCCTGGGACCTGTCGGCAAACTGGACTCAGGAATTGCTGCGCATGCGCCTGGCGCAGCGCATGGACATGCAGCACATCGAAGCCTTCCTGCCGCCGTATCCGGGCGATGCGCCATTGAAGACGCGCGACCTCACCGAGCTGTATCGCTCAATGGCAGGCGCCACCGAGCAACTGGAAAAGGTCTCGCGCATCGCGCCGCCGTCGCTGGTGGAAGGCATGGGATCGAATAACTGGGTCGTTGGCGGCGCGCGCAGCAAGACCGGTAAGCCACTCCTGGCCAACGATCCGCATCTCGGCCTGTCAGCGCCGGCCCTGTGGTACTTCGCACATCTATCGGCGCCGGGCCTGAACGTGATCGGCGCGACGCTGCCCGGCCTGCCGCTGGTGGTGCTCGGCCACAATGACCGCATCGCCTGGGGCTTTACCAATACCGCGCCGGATGTGCAGGACTTGTTCATCGAAGCGGTCGACGAAGACAATCCGGCGCGCTACCGCACTCCGGAAGGCTGGGCCAATTTCAACACTCGCAATGAAACCATCCGCGTCAAGGGCCAGCCGGACGTGCAGATGACGGTGCGCGAATCGCGCCATGGCCCGATCATTTCCGGCGCGCTGCCGCTGGTGGATCGCGCGCCTGTCGACGCGCGCCGCAACGTGATCGCCTTCTCCTGGACCGCGCTGCGCCCGGACGACATGAGCTTCCAGGCCGGGCTGCGGCTGGACCGCGCCCATAACTGGGATGAGTTCGTCGGCGCGCTGCGCGACTTCGGCGCGCCGGAACAGAACATGGTGTATGCGGACGTGGACGGCAACATCGGTTTCATCGCGCCCGGCAAGGTGCCGGTGCGCCGCGCCGACAATGATCTGAAGGGCCTCGCGCCGGCGCCCGGCTGGGACGAGCGCTACGACTGGCAGGGCTTCATCCCCTTCGATGAACTGCCGCGTGAGTTCAATCCGAAGTCGCAGCAGGTGGTGACTGCCAACCAGAAGATCGTCGGCCCGGCCTATCCGCATTTCCTGACCAGCGAATGGACGCTGCCTTACCGCGCCACCCGCATCACCGACCTGCTTGATGCAAAGCCGCAGCATGACCTCGACAGCTTTGCCGCGATCCAGAAGGACACGCTGTCGCTGGCGGCGACGCAATTGCTGCCCTTCCTGCTGAAGACCCAGCCGCGCTCGGATGCCGCGCGCGATGCGCTTGCGGCGCTGTCGAAGTGGCATGGCGAGATGGCGGCCGACCGTTTCGAGCCTCTGATCTACAACGCCTGGACCCGTGAGCTGTCACGCGCCTTGTTTGCGCGGCCGCTGGGCGACGCATTGATGAAGGATTTCTGGGACCACCGCAATGTGCACCAGCCGATGGTCGACGCGATGAAGACCATGGATGCGGGCAATCTGTGGTGTTCCGGCGCCCAGGCGCCGAAAGGCAATCTGCCGCGCTGCGCAGAGGTGCTGTCGGCATCGCTCGATGCTGCGCTGGCGGATATGCAAAAGCGTTATGGCGCCGACATGCATGCCTGGCGCTGGGGCGAGGCACATATTGCCCTGTCGGAGCATCGGCCGTTCGACAAAGTGCCGGCGCTGGCGAAGTATTTCGATATCGCCGTGCCGTCGCCGGGCGACACCTACACCGTCGATGTCGGTCGCAACAATTTCCGCGACGACGCGGCGCCCTTCGTCAACCACCATGCTCCGAGCCTGCGCGCTTTATACGACCTGTCGAACCTGGAGAATTCGCGCTTCATGCATTCGACCGGGCAATCAGGCAACCTGTTTTCGCCGCTGTACCGCAACCTGAGTCAGCGCTGGGTCGATGTGCAATACCTGCCCATGCGCACCGTGCGTGCCGAGGTCGAACGCGGCGGGCTGGGCACGCTGACACTGGCGCCCTGAGCGCCTGGCCGCGGCCTGCCGTGCAGGGCCGCCGCGCCCGAATGCTTCAGCCATGCTCCTTTTCCCGCAGCGCGCCTCGCGGGCTTGGCGGCGCGACGCCATGCTGGCGCGGCGATGCGGCGCTGGCGACCGGCGACGGCGCCGCTGCCGAAGCACTGTCTGCGTTGCGCGTCGCGGCGGTCGATTGTGGCACGGGGGTTGAGCTTGCTGGAGTGTCGTTGCCGCGTTTGCCGCGCGATGCCTCGCGTGCGAGCTTGCGCGGCGTGCGCGCATTCGCCGAGAAGTGACGAATGCGCTTGGCCGCAAGCGTAGGTTCCGATTCGTGCGGCGAGCCCAGCGGCGCGGCGATCTCGGATTTCGGTCTTTGCGGCGACATCGGACTGGAGGTGGCGCGCTCGCGGCCAGTGTGGGGGCTGGCTGCGCCAGGATCATCGACCAGCGCGTCGATTCGGGATGCCAAGTCGCGCAGCTTTTCCTTGAATGCGCGTTCGATTCGGCAAGGGATTGGACTGTCGGCGCCGGGGAAAAGTCGGACGATCCGCGACAGGTGCTGGGCGCGAAATTCCGCAAGCGCACTTGCGGCTCGCCGTAGCGCCGATTGGCATCCGATTCCATCGCCAGCGTTGGCACAACGCGAAGCCTGCATCAGTTGCTCGGAAATGCGCGCAAAGGAAGCGAGCGCCTTTGTGCACGAGGACTCGCCGTAATTGGTACGGTGTTTCGGCTTATCCAACATGCCTTTCAACTCCTTCAGCAATGGACCGAACTGCTCGGTGATGATGGTCGCGACCTCGCTCCTTACCTTCGACAAGAAAATCTGCTCCGGGCCGGATGAACCGGGCGTCCGAGCGGTCGCATTCCTTGGCGAAGCAGGGGGCGTAGATGGCAGCGTGAGCGTATGGCTGCCTGTCGTCGTAAAGAATGCGGCTGATGAACCGATTGCGGTGCTTGTGCCCGCAGCGCCGACGCAAGCTGTCGCGGTCGCCGAAGCGCTTGGCGCAGCGTCATTCCGCGCGAGCAGTGCCGACAGGTGCTGCTGAATCGTCTGCAGACAGGCTGCAATGAGCGCCTGCCGCTTGTCCTTATCCTGGCCCGCAGCCTGCGCGTCGGTTTGCCCGGAAGCGGCAAGGCGCGCCAGGGCTTTGTCCAGCACGAGCAAGCTTTCGCAGGCGGCGCTGACAAATTCGGGGTTGTCCATCGATGCCACCGTTGCGGACAAGCCTGGCCTCGGCTGCTCTGACTTGGCATCCGGGTCACTGAAGCTTTCATCGGGTGACCAGAAGATGAAAGAGAACTTCTGCTCGGTTTCGCGCTTGGCATATTCAGCGCGCCTCTCTTGCGGGTTTGCATACGGCGAATCCGGCGCATCCTTTTCCATGGACGAGGGCATGAAACCCGTCGTTGCCGTCGGACCGGATCGCAATGTCGGAGGTGGATACGGCGATGGCGAGGCTGATGCCGATGTGGACACGGCGTTTGAAGTCACTTGTTTGAACGAGGACGATACAGGAGGCGTTTCTGACGAATTCATGGTTGTTGCGCCTGGTTGTGGCATGCCGTGAGCGGCATGCCCGTCAAGAGGGATGTGGCAATGCCATTCCGCCGCTGCCGGACGGCTTGCCATGAGGTCGTTAATGGAAGTCGGCAAGGGGCCGCGAGCCTTCTGCGGGCAGACGGCGCAGAAATACATCGCAGCGCCCTGCAAACCATGCCCTGCGGCTTCGGGGGCATCATGAGCTGGCGGCGATCGTGCAGGCTCTACCGCTTGGCCGGCTTGCCACGCCAGGCTGGTGGCAGTTGATGCAGCCAGTACTGGAGCTTGCCTGGTCACGATTTAGCGCTGGCCTTTTTCCTTTTCCGTGCGCGGTCTGCTTCCGAACGAACGCTGCCGGACTGCCTCCGCCTCCGCCAGCAGCCTGTCGATTTCCGCTGTCGCCGAGTAAGCAGAGGCTTCACCACTCGGCACCGAAGAACCGCTGCCGGATGACGCCGTCAAGGCCACGGGCTGGGTATATCGATCCGGCACGTTGCGGATATCAATTCCCAGTTCGTCGGCACGCGTCCTGCGCACATGTCCTGCGTCCTGAGGCTGACTGCTGGCGGATGAGCTGCGCCCCTTGCCCGGCGTCGGATCGGTGGCATTCACGGGGCCGGACGCGTTACTGCTGACGGTTGTCACACTGACCCTGAATTTTCGAGGGCTTTGCGGGCGTCCTCCGCGAGGCTGCGAAAGTCCAAGCAGCACAGAGCCGCTGCGACGACTGGAGGTGGGCGCATCATCGGCGTCCGAACCCGGCGCTGCTGGCATGCGCGGCGACCGTTCATGCGTATGCGCGGTCGACGATGCAGTCGACGACAACGCGGCCGTGGTGCCGACGATGGGTGTCGAAGCGCTTGGCATGCCCGAAGTGCTTGAAGTGCTTGAAGTGCTTGAAGTGCTTGAAGTGCTTGAAGTGCTCGAAGCGCTTGTATTGGAAGGGCTTGCGGAGGAAAGCTGCGCTTTCTCAAGGTTCAGCAGAGGAACCCTGGACGACGAAGATTGTGACCTGTGATGCTCGAAACGGGGCGAGTGCCCACTCTGGCGGGAAGGACGATGCGTTTTCCAAGTGCCCTGCGGCTCCTGCTTTTCCATGCCGGCATTTTTCGATGCTTGCCCCGGAGACAGCGTATCGGTCTTGCGCGCCGCCTTGGCTGGCTTCTCTTCGAGATCCGGGCCATTTTTGCCACCGGGCGTGCGCTTCATGCCTCGGCTTTCCCCATCGGCGTCGACGCTCTCTGACACTGAACTTTCTTCGTCGCAAAAAAGCTCAGCGTAAGCGGGGGGCGGGGAGGAGGGAGACTGCGTTGTACTCGTTGCCAAGGATGAACCGCATGCGCCGGATTTTTCAGCATCGTCATTGCCAGGCGCATCGTGTCGCCCAACCTGCGCGTCTGCGCCTCCCTGCGGGCTCATGCCCTCGGAGGCGCTGTTGCGGCGACTTGCCAATGTGACCTTTCCTGTCGCCGATCCTCTGGGTGTGGTGGCGGTATTCCAGCGCGGGGATTCATTTCCGGAAGTGGCTTCCGACGAGGAAGGCTGGGGCCCATGGTTATTGCTGCGTGGCGAGGCCGGTGCGACCATGCCCGGTCTGGCCTCGGGCGTTTTCAGGGTAGGCACCTGGCCCTGGCCCGAGGAGGAGGGCAATGCCTGCTGATCGATTGGGCCGGCCTTCGGTACGACGCCACCTTGAGGCGGTGGTGCGCCGGTAAGTTGCGTGGAAAGCATTACCCTCGAACCCGACGGAGTCTGGGTGGCAGAAGTGAAGCTGCTTGCCATTTTTGGTGTCCTTTACTGTGAGGAAATGATCAAAAGTTAAACGCATGTGGATGTGACAAACCGGGGGCTATGTAACCCGACTTCGATCAGGGTTCCTGAGCTTGGAGCAGTGAATTCGAGCGCCGCACGATTCGCGGGCTTCTTGAAATTGCGCAAAACGAAGGAGAAGCGCTGTACTGACGGGTTCGGCGTGGCAGCCTTGAGCCACGCTTGCGAATACGGGCTAGTGTCGCAAGCTGTGGTTCAAGCCATCTCGGCCAGCAAGACCCGGTAGCGGCTGTTTTCGCGCAGCAATGCCTCGGCATCGGCAGCAGACAGCGCGGTGGAGAAGTAAAAGCCCTGGCCGAGGCGGCAGCCGAGATTGCGCAAGGCCAGCATTTGCTGGCGCGACTCGATGCCTTCAGCAACCGTGTCCAGACCGAGCATGCGCGCCAGTGTCAGGATAAGCTGCACGATCTCGACATCGTTGCGATCGCGTCCCAGGCCGCGCACGAAGGCGCGGTCTATTTTCAGCACATCGATGGGCAGGCGCTGCAGATAGGCCAGTGAGGAATAGCCGGTGCCAAAATCGTCGAGCGCCAGCCGCAAGCCCAGGCTCTTGAGCATGGCCAGGTTTTCGATGGTCTGCGTCGGGTTGGCCATGGCCGAGGTCTCGGTCAGCTCGAGCTCGATGCAAGCGGGATCAACTCCGGTGCGCTGCAGAATCTGCGCCACCTCCTGCAGGAAGGAAGCGTGCATTAACTGGCGCATCGACACGTTCACGCCGAGGTGCAGCGGCGTCTCGCGCGGATAAGCCTGGTGCCAGGCCTTGAGCTGCATGCAGGCCTGTTCCAGCGCCCACATGCCGATCGGCACCACCATGCCCGAGTTCTCGGCGATGGGTATGAAGTCATCGGGCGAAATCTGCCCGTACTGCGGGCTGTTCCAGCGCATCAGTAATTCAAAGCCGGTCAGCGTGCCGTCGGCAAGCGAGACCTGAGGCTGATACACCAGCGCCAGTTCATGCCGTTCAAGCGCAAAGCGCAGCGCCACGTCCATTTGCGCGCGCCGCGTGGCCGAGCGCTGCAGCGCCGCGTCGAAGACTTCGATACGGTTGCGGCCCCGATCCTTGGCCTGATACATCGCTGCGTCGGCATCGCGGATCAGTTCGGACGGGCTGCGTTGCTCGGGCAGCAGTCCGGCAATGCCGATGCTGGCGTGAATCCTGACCTCGATATCCTCGACCACGATTGGCTGCTCGATGCGTTGCAGCAGATCATCGGCGCGCCGGCGCGCCTCTTCCAGCGGCGCGTACACCAGGATGGCGAATTCATCGCTGCCGAAGCGCGAGACCACGTCCGGCGGCGGGAACAGTTCGGCAACACGCCGCGTGATTTCGAGCAGGCAGCGGTCGCCGACATCATGGCCGTGGATATCGTTGACGTTCTTGAAGGAATCGAGGTCGCAGTACAGCACCGTGAGCTTCTCGTCGGGCTCGCCGGCGGCGATATGGTCGGCGATCAGCTTGAGCAGATAGCGCCGGTTTGGCAGGCCGGTGAGCGGGTCGTGCAGTGCGAGATGCTCCAGGCGCATCTCGTACTCCTTGCTTTCGGTGACATCGCGGGTGATGCCGAGCATGCCCGAAGTCGCGCCGGTGGCATCGCGCAGCGGGTACTTGAAAGTGCGATACCAGCGTTCGGCTGCGCCGTCGGCCGCGTCGCGCACTTCGAGGTTTTCGATCGGCACGCCGGTGCGAATCACCTGCATGTCCTGATTATGGAAGCGTTGCGCCATCTCGAGCGGGCCGAGGTCGCGCCCTTTGCGCTTTTGCGCTTCGAACACATCCTTGACCGTCCTGCCCTTCAACTGCGCATCGGAAAGGTTGCCGACTCCCTTCTGGAAACTGGCATTGCTGATCGTGAAGCGGCCGTCGCGGTCCTTCGCATAAATCATCGCCGGGTTCAAATCGAGCACCGCGCGCAGCAGCTCATGCTCCTGCTGCAGCTTGTGCTCGGCTTCGATGCGGGCTGACACATCCTCCATCGAAAACACCATGCCGTTGATGGCCGGATCCTGCAGCATGTTGTAGCCGCGTACTTCCATCCACACCCAATGGCCATCTTTGTGCCTGACGCGCAGCATCATGCGCGCGCTGTTGATGCGACCGCGGCGCAACAGGCGCAGCTTGCGATTGCGTTCGGCCAGGTCTTCGGGATGGATTTCCGGCATGCGGCCCTGTTCCATCTCGCGCGGCGTGTAGCCGAGCACATCGGCAATGACCGGGTTGGCGAACTGCACTTCGAATCGCTTGCTGGTGATCAGAAACACATGACGCGCCGCGCGCGCGATCACATTGAAGCGGCGCTCGTTCAAGAGCGCCTGCTCCAGATGCGCGACATTCGTCGCCAGCGCATTCGATAGCCAGACCGACAGCAGGCCGACGAAGACCGTCACGAAAAAGCCGGGCAGCCAAAGCTCGGGCTGCACAGGATTCGTCGCGCTGGCCAGCGATCCGACCGAGGCCAGCACGAGCACCGACACCATCGACAGCCGTGCTTCCAGCACCAGCGGAAACACGCCGGCCAGCGCGATCCACCACGGCAGGTCCTGCAGCGGCACCTCGGACTGCAGCGACAGCAGCCCGAGCGCGCCGCAGGTGGCCAGCAGTTCGAGCAGGATATGGCGCGGGCTCATCAGCAGCAGCTTCGGCCGCAGATAGCGCATCAGCGCAGAGACGGTCAGCGGCGCCAGTACGCACAACGCGATCCACACCGGGCGCCCGGGAGGGTGGCCGCCGATGAGCACGACGACGGCGATCTGAAACAGCAGCGATACATACAGGAACAGCGAGGCGGCCCGGAAGATATCCAGGCCGGTGCCGATCGCGCCGATTCTTCCCAGCTTCGCTTTCATTGGCTTGCCGTCACCGGCCGCACCCTGGCGGCCGCCTCCCTGGCGCGTTCACGCGCGGCGTTCACATCGCCTGCCGCGGCCAGCGCCACGCCCATGCGCCGTCGCGCGAAGGACTGCGGCTTGCCGAACAGCCGCACATCGGCGCCGGGCACGCGCAGCGCCTCGGCCACGCCTTCGAAAGCAATGCCGGCCGCGTCATGCTGGCCATAGATGACCGCCGAAGCCGCGCTCGTGCGCAGGCTCGTATCCACTGGCAGCCCGAGTATGGCGCGCGCATGCAGTTCGAATTCGGACAAGACCTGGCTGGCCATGGTAACCATGCCGGTGTCATGGGGCCGCGGGCTGACTTCCGAAAACCAGACTTCATCGTCCCTGACAAACAATTCCACGCCAAAGATGCCCAGGCCGCCGAGCTCATCGGTGACCTTCTTCGCGATTTCCTGCGCGCGGTGCAGCGCCTGCGAGGACATCGGCTGCGGCTGCCAGGACTCCACGTAATCGCCGCGCACCTGCAGATGGCCGATCGGTTCACAGAAGCTGGTGACCGGGACGTCGTTCTCATCGATGGAACGCACCGTCAGCAGCGTGATCTCGAAATCGAAATCGATGGCGCCCTCAACGATCACTCGGCCGGCATCGACCCTGCCTCCGGCGGCGGCATAGGCCCAGGCATCCTCGATGCCGCTGGCGTCATCCAGTCGCGACTGGCCCTTGCCGGACGAAGACATTACCGGCTTGATGAAGCACGGAAAGCCAATTTCCGCGCAGGCATCCTTCAATTCCTGGAGGCTGCCGGCGAAGCGGTATGGCGAAGTCGGCAGGCCAAGCTGCTCGGCGGCCAGGCGGCGTATGCCTTCGCGATTCATGGTCAACCACGCGGCGCGCGCGGTCGGGATCACCGTGGCTCGGCCTTCGGCTTCCAGCTCAAGCAGCGTTTCGGTGGCGATGGCTTCGATTTCCGGAACGATCAGGTCCGGGTTTTCCTGCTCGATCAGCGCGGCCAGCGCGACGCCGTCGGTCATGTTGATCACATGGGCCCGGTGCGCGACCTGCTGCCCGGGCGCATCGGCATAACGGTCGACCGCGATGGTTTCCACGCCGAGGCGTTGCAACGCGATGATGACTTCCTTGCCGAGTTCGCCCGCACCCAGCAGCATGACGCGGGTGGCGGATGCGGACAGCGGAGTACCGATGCGGTGAATGATTTTCATGGCGAAATGGTGCGAGAGAAGATGAGCGTTTCAACCCTGGATTGTAGAGCGAATGGCCGCATTGCCCTTGCGGCATCTCCATGGTGATAGGCACGCGGACAATAGCAAAGCAGCGACCGCATTGACAGGCGTGCGAGTGGGGGTGTGTCGAAGCGCGCAAAGGAAAACGCCGGCCCGAGGGCCGGCGTTGCAGTCCGGGCATGAACCTTCGGCGCGTACTAGTCGTTGGCGTAGATATCGCGGTCGCGGGTTTCGCGGATGAACAGCATGCCGATGACGAAGGTCGCCAGCGCAATCACGATCGGATACCACAGGCCGTAATAGATGTCGCCCTTGTAGGCAACCAGCGCGAACGCCGTCGTCGGCAACAGGCCGCCAAACCAGCCGTTGCCGATGTGATAGGGCAGCGACATCGAGGTGTAGCGGATGCGGGTCGGGAACATTTCCACCAGCATCGCCGCGATCGGGCCGTAGACCATCGTGACGTAGATCACCAGAAGGACCAGCAGCAACAGCACCATGCCCTTGTTCATCTGCGCAGGATCCGCCTTGCTCGGATAGCCGGCGGCCTTGATCGCATCGCCAATTTCCTTCTTGAACGCGGCATCCTTGGCGGCGGCTTCTTCCTTGGACAGGCCGCTGGCGTCATAGCCATTGATCACCTTGTCGCCGACCTTGATCTGCGCTACCGAACCGGTCGGGCCGGCTTCATTGGTGTAGGCCACCGAGGCGTTGGCAAGGAAAGTGCGGGCGATGTCGCAGGAAGAATTGAACTTCTTGGTGCCGGTCGGGTTGAACAGGAACTGGCATTTCGCCGGGTCGGCGGTGACGGTGACCGGGGAGTTCTTGATCGCGGTTTCCAGCGCCGGGTTGGCGTAATGGGTCAGCGCCTGGAAGATCGGGAAGTAGGTCAGTGCAGCAATCAGGCAGCCGCCGAGGATGATGGGCTTGCGTCCGATGCGGTCGGCCAGCGAGCCGAAGATGATGAAAAAGGGCGTGCCGATCAGGAGAGCGGCGGCGATCAGGAAGTTGGCGGTGGTGGCATCGACCTTCAGCGTTTGCGTCAGGAAGAACAGCGCATAGAACTGGCCGGTGTACCAGACCACGGCCTGGCCGGCGGTCAGACCGACCAGGGCCAGAATGACTACCTTCAGGTTGCGCCATTGGCCGAAAGCCTCGGACAGCGGCGCCTTCGAGGTCTTGCCCTCGGCCTTCATCTTGGCGAAAGCCGGCGATTCATTCATCGACATGCGGATCCACACGGAGACCGCCAGCAGGAACACCGACACCAGGAAAGGCACGCGCCAGCCCCAGGCATTGAACGCTTCTTCGCCGACGGCGGTGCGGGTGCCCAGGATCACCATCAGCGACAGGAACAGGCCCAGGGTCGCGGTGGTCTGGATCCAGGAAGTGAAGAAGCCGCGCTTGCGGTCCGGCGAATGCTCGGCCACATACGTTGCCGCGCCGCCGTACTCGCCGCCCAGGGCCAGACCCTGCAGGATGCGCAACGCGATCAGGATGATCGGCGCAGTGATGCCAATGGAGGCATAGCCGGGCAGGAGGCCGACGATGAAGGTCGACGCGCCCATGATCAGGATGGTGACCAGGAAGGTGTACTTGCGGCCGATCATGTCGCCGAGGCGGCCGAACACCAGCGCGCCGAAGGGCCGCACGATGAAGCCGGCGGCAAACGCGAGCAGCGCGAAGATGAAGGCGGTATTGGGATCGGTGCCGGCGAAGAACTGCTTGGCGATGATGGCGGCCAAGGATCCGTACAGGTAGAAGTCATACCATTCGAATACGGTGCCGAGGGAGGAAGCGAATATGACCTTGCGTTCTTCCGCGGTCATACCGCGTGCTGCGGTCTGAACAGTGCCCATGTTGTCTCCATTGTGTTTGTTTAAGGGGCGGATAAGACGTCGATGAGTCTAGGAGTGCTACCTTACGGAAAACTTGCAAAAACTTACACGTAACTTACTGAAATGCCGATAAGCGATCATTAAGGACATGGCAGCCCCTTTTTCTGTGTCCGCTTCGTGCAGCAAATCGCGCATCAGGCGGCGCGTCAACCGGATCGCCGAGCGAGATATCGCAAACAGTCGCGCTGCAGCCTGTCTTTTAGCGCGACGATACGCCGGCGGAAGCGGTGCAAAAGTTTGCGAACGACCGTACTTAATTGTGCTATTCTCAAGCCCACAAACAAAACGCCGGTGACCGACGCGGACCCTCCGGCAACTAGAGACATCATCCTTAACGGCTACACATCGCCACTGCAATCCCTTCGCCAATACCAACAGGAACCACAGGAGACTCACATGACTGACGCCGTCATCGTTTCGACCGCACGCACCGGCCTTGCCAAATCGTGGAAGGGCGCCTTCAACATGACCCATGGCGCGACCTTGGGCGGCCACGTGCTGGCAGCCGCCATCCAGCGTGCCGGCATCGAACCGGGTGAGGTCGAGGACGTGATCATGGGCTGCGCCACGCCGGAAGGCGCGACCGGCAGCAACATCGCGCGCCAGATCGCCATTCGCGGCGGCTGCCCGGTGACCACCGCCGGCATGACCATCAACCGCTTCTGCTCGTCGGGTCTGCAAACCATCGCCACTGCGGCCCAGCGCGTGATCGCCGGCGAAGGCGATATCTTTGCCGCCGGCGGCGTCGAATCGATCTCCTGCGTGCAGCAGGAAGCCAATCGCCACATGATCGTCGAGACCTGGCTGAAGGAGCACAAGCCCGAGATCTACTGGCCGATGCTGCAGACCGCCGAGAACGTTGCCAAGCGCTACAAGATCTCCAAGGAACGCCAGGACGAATACGGCGTGCGCAGCCAGCAGCGCGCTTTCGCCGCGCAGAACGAAGGCAAGTTCAAGGATGAGATCGTGCCGATGACCACGATCATGGGCGTGGCCGACAAGGCATCCGGCATGCTGATGACCCGCGAAGTGACGATCGACTCGGACGAAGGCATCCGCGGCGACACCACGATTGAAGGCGTATCGAAGATCCGTACCGCGATTCCGGGCGGCGTGATTTCCGCCGGCAACGCCAGCCAATTCTCCGATGGCGCCTCCTGCGCCATCGTGATGAGCAGCAAGCTCGCCGAGCAGCGCGGCCTGAAGCCACTGGGCATCTTCCGCGGCTTCGCCATCGCCGGCTGCGAGCCGGATGAAATGGGCATCGGCCCGGTGTTCGCGATTCCGAAGCTGCTGCAGAAGACGGGCCTGAAGGTCGAGGACATCGGCCTGTGGGAATTGAATGAAGCCTTCGCAGTGCAGGTACTGTACTGCGCCGACAAGCTCGGCATCCCGATGGATCGCCTGAACGTCAACGGCGGCGCAATTGCAGTCGGCCATCCGTACGGCGTATCCGGCGCGCGCCTGACCGGCCATGCGCTGATCGAAGGCAAGCGCCGTGGCGCCAAGTACGTCGTGGTGACGATGTGCATCGGCGGCGGCCAGGGCGCTGCCGGCCTGTTCGAAGTCGTCTGATACACGTTGCAACAGGGCCCGCCGCATGCGGGCCTTTTTTTCGCCAGCAAACATCAAGCGCGCCGCCTGCCTGCCGGCGCGTCGGAGACCAGCATGCAATCGATGTTACTTTCCCGCCGCGATCTCGACTTCCTGCTCTATGAGTGGCTGGATGTGGAATCGCTCACCAAGCGCTCGCGCTACGCCGACCACAGCCGCGAAACCTTCAACGCCGCGATGGATACCTGCGAGCAGGTCGCCACCGATCTCTTTGCCCCGCACAACAAGAAGAGCGACCAGCAGGAACCGCATTTCGATGGCGAGCGGGTGCACATGATTCCCGAGGTCGGCGCCGCGTTGAAGGTGTTCTGCGAAGCCGGCCTGATGGCCGCCGGACAGGACTATGAACTCGGCGGCATGCAATTGCCCTGCGTGGTCGAGAAGGCCGGCTTTTCCTATTTCAAGGCGGCCAACGTCGGCACCTCGTCCTATCCGTTCCTGACCATCGGCAATGCCAACACGCTGCTCAAGTGCGGCACGCCCGAGCAGATCGAGAAGTTCGTCAAGCCGATGCTCGAAGGCCGTTTCTTCGGCACGATGTGTTTGTCGGAGCCGCAGGCCGGCTCGAGCCTGTCGGACATCGTGACCCGCGCCGAGCCGCAGGAAGACGGCACCTATCGCCTGACCGGCAACAAGATGTGGATCTCGGCCGGCGAGCATGAGCTGTCGGAAAACATCGTGCACCTGGTGCTGGCCAAGGTGCCGGGCCCGGACGGCAAGCTGATCCCGGGCGTGAAAGGCATCTCGCTGTTCATCGTGCCGAAGAAGCTGGTCAACGATGACGGCAGCATCGGCGAGCGCAACGATGTGGTGCTGGCCGGACTGAATCACAAGATGGGCTATCGCGGCACTACCAACTGCCTGCTCAACTTCGGCGAAGGCAAGTTCAAGCCGGGCGGCCGTGCCGGCGCCGTCGGCTACCTGGTCGGCGAAGTGCACAAGGGCCTGGCCAACATGTTCCACATGATGAACGAAGCGCGCATCGGCGTGGGCCTGGGCGCGGTGGTGCTTGGCTACACCGGCTATCTGCATGCGCTGGACTATGCGCGCAATCGTCCGCAGGGTCGCCATCCCTTGAACAAGGATGCATCCAAGCCGCAGGTGAGGATCATCGAGCACACCGATGTGAAACGCATGCTGCTGGCGCAGAAGTCTTACGTCGAAGGCGGCATGGCGCTGGCGCTGTATTGTGCGCGCCTGGTCGACGAGCAGCGCACCGGCGAATCCGAGGACGTCATCCGCGAAGCCTCGCTGCTGCTGGACATGTTGACGCCGATCGCCAAGTCCTGGCCGTCGCAATGGTGCCTCGAGGCCAACAACCTGGCGATCCAGGTCCATGGCGGCTACGGCTATACCCGCGAATACAACGTCGAGCAGTTCTACCGCGACAACCGCCTGAACCCGATCCATGAAGGCACTCACGGCATCCAGGGCCTGGACCTGCTGGGCCGCAAGGTGGTGATGCAGGAAGGCGCGGCCTTCAAGGCCTTTCAGCGCGCGGCGCGGAAAAGCATCGAGCGTGCGATGGCGGTCGATGGTCTGGCCGGCGACGCCCATGCGCTGGAGGCAGCGCTGCAACGCATCGAAGCGGTGACCCGAGTGCTGTATGCGGCCGGCGACATGAACAAGACGCTGGCCAACGCCTCGACCTATCTTGAAGCCTTCGGCCACACGGTGCTGGCCTGGATCTGGCTCGAGCAGGCGCTGGTGGCCACGGGCAAGGAAGAGGCGCACGACGCCGACTTCTATCGCGGCAAGCTGCAGGCGCAGAAGTACTTCTTCCGCTGGGAACTGCCGAAGGTGCATCAGCAGCTCGATCTGCTGGAGACCGTGGATACCACGACGCTGGACATGCAGGATGCGTGGTTCTGAAAACGCGGTGATGAAGCGCGGCATCCGCTAATCAAGTGCGTAGGGTGGGCGCAGCCCACGCGTCTGCATGCGCAACGCTCGGGCAACGCGTGGGCTGCGCCCACCCTACGCAACGCCATGACGGCCTAAAGGCTGCGATCAATACAGCATTCAAGGAGACACAATGCGTACCACCCAACAACTCTTCGACCTGGCCGGCAAGACGGCCCTGGTCACCGGCGGCTCGCGCGGCCTTGGCCTGCAGATCGCCGAAGCGCTCGGCGAGCAGGGCGCGAAAATCGTTTTGTCCTCGCGCAAGCAGAGCGATCTCGATGAAGCCGTCGCGCACCTGAAGTCGCGCGGCATCGAAGCCTCGGCCATTGCCGCCGATCTGTCGAAACAGGAAGCGGTCGCGCCGCTGGTCGAGGAAGCGATGCGCCGCCTCGGTCACATCGACATCCTGGTCAACAATGCCGGCGCCACCTGGGGCGCGCCGGCCGAAGACTATCCGGTCGAAGCCTGGGACAAGGTGATGAACCTGAACATTCGCAGCATCTTTCTGCTGTCGCAGGCAGTGGCCAAGGCATCGATGATCCCGCGCGGTTATGGACGCATCGTCAATGTCGCCTCGATCGCCGGCCTGTCCGGCAACGGCCCGGAATCGATGCAGACCATTGCCTACAACACCTCCAAGGGCGCGGTCGTCAACTTCACCCGCACGCTGGCCGGCGAATGGGGCCGCCACGGCATCACGGTCAATGCGCTCGCGCCGGGCTTCTTCCCGTCGAAGATGACGCGCGGCACGCTCGAAGCAGTGGGCGAGGAAAAGCTCAAGCGGCGCGCGCCGCTGCAGCGCATCGGCGACGATGAGGATCTGAAAGGCGCGGCGCTGCTGTTCGCCTCCGATGCCGGCAAGCACATCACCGGCCAGATCCTCGCGGTGGACGGTGGCGTGTCGGCGGTGCATTGATGGACACGCCGACCGCCAAACCCTTTCCGACGGAAATCCCGTTCCTGCATGAGCTCGGCGTCGAATTCCTCGGTATGGCCGATGGCCGCGCGCAGGTAGCGCTGACGCTGGAGCCGCGCCACATGAACAGCTGGCATGTGGCGCATGGCGGCGTGGTGATGACGCTGCTGGACGTGGTGATGTCCATGGCCGGCCGCTCGCTCGATGCGGAAGCGCGTGGCGGCGTCACCATCGAAATGAAGACTAGCTTCATGGAGCCGGGCGGCCGCGTCGGTTCGCGCATCGTCGCCAAGGGTCATGCCTTTCATCGCTCGACCAGCATGTGCTTTTGCGAGGGCGAGCTCTGGAATGACGACCGCATGGTAGCCAAGTCCATGGGCACGTTCAAGTTCATGAAGCGCGCCGCGCCGCGCGCATGAGCGCATGGGTCGCGCTGTCATGCGCGGTCCGCGGCTTTTAATGCAGCACCCATTTTGCAAAGGAGTTGTCATGAATACCTATCAGCAGATCGTGCTTGCCTCCCGTCCGCAGGGCCATGTGAGCCCGGACAATTTTCGTCTCGAGTCCGTGCCGGTGCCCAGCGTGGTCGAAGGCCAGGTGCTGGTGCGCAACCACTTC
The DNA here is from genome assembly GCF_016632335.1 of Noviherbaspirillum pedocola. Lineage (GTDB taxonomy): Bacteria > Pseudomonadota > Gammaproteobacteria > Burkholderiales > Burkholderiaceae_D > Noviherbaspirillum_A > Noviherbaspirillum_A pedocola. The sequence continues at coordinate 186,330 of NZ_JAEPBG010000005.1, read as the reverse complement.
CTGTCGCTCGATCCGTACATGCGCATGCGCATGGAAGACATCAAGAGCTATGCCGCGCCGCAGGCCTTGAATGCCGTGATGGTCGGCGGCACCGCCGGCGAAGTGGTGGAATCGAAGAACCCCAAGTTCAAGCCTGGCGACAAGGTCGTGGGCATGTTCGGTTGGGCCGAGATGGGCCTGTCCGACGGCGCCGGTTTGAAGAAGGTGGATACCGCGCAGATTCCGCTGTCGGCCTATCTCGGCTCGGTCGGCATGCCGGGCATGACCGCCTGGTATGGCCTCACGCAGATCATCGCGCCCAAGGCTGGCGAGACGGTGGTGGTATCGGCCGCCAGCGGCGCGGTCGGCAGCGTGGTCGGCCAGCTGGCGAAAGCGCGCGGCTGCCGCGCGGTCGGCATTGCCGGCGGGCCGGAGAAGTGTGCGTATGTGGTCAATGAGCTCGGCTTCGACGACTGCATCGATTACAAGGCCGGCAATTTGAAAGCCGACCTGGCCGCTGCTACGCCGGACGGCATCGATGGCGTGTTCGAGAATGTCGGCGGCGAGATCCTCGATGCCTGCGTGGCGCGCATGAACCCGTTCGGCCGCATCGCGCTGTGCGGCCTCATCGCCGGCTATGACGGCGAGCCGATGGTGCTCAACAACCTGCGCACGCTGTTGACGATGCGCCTGACGGTGCGCGGCTTCATCGTGTCCGAGCATCCGGAACTGTGGCCGCAGGGCTTGACGGAACTGGGACAGATGGTCGCGGCCGGCAAGCTCAAGTTCCGCGAATCGATCGCCGAGGGACTGGCCGCCGCGCCCGAAGCCTTCATCGGCATGCTCAAGGGGAAGAACTTCGGCAAGCAACTGGTCAAGCTGATCTGAGGAGGCATCATGCCGGACATCATCCTGCATCACTACGAGAGCTCGCCGTTTTCCGAGAAGGTGCGCCGCATCCTCGCGTACAAGAAGCTGGACTGGCTGTCGGTGCATATTCCGCGCGTCATGCCCAAGCCGGACCTGATGCCGCTGACCGGCGGCTACCGCCGCACTCCGGTACTGCAGATCGGCGCGGATGTGTATTGCGACACCGCGCTGATCGCCGACGTGCTCGATCGCCTGCAACCCGAGCCGTCGCTGTATCCGGCGCCTGTGGGCGGCATGTCGCGCATCCTGGCGCAATGGGCGGATGCGACGCTGTTTTGGACCGCCGTGCCGTATGTGTTTCAACCGGCCGGCGCAAAGAGCCTGCTCGCTGGCCTGAGCCCGGAGGAAGCAAAGGCGTTTGGCGCCGACCGCGCTGCCATGCGCGGCAGCTTCGCGACGCTGCCGGTGCCGGACGCGATGATTGCGCTGGCCGAGTACCTGCGTCGACTCGACGACATGCTTGCCGGTGGTAGTCCATATCTGTGCGGCGCGCAGGCCTCGATTGCCGACTTCTCGGTTTATCACTCGCTGTGGTTCATCGCGCGGGCCAAGGACCTGGCCGACATTCTCGACGACACGCCGCGCCTGCTGGCATGGATGGAGCGCATCGCCGAGATGCAGCATGGCGCGCCGCGGCAGATCAGCGCCGACGAGGCGCTGCAGATGGCGCATGGCGTAGAACCGGCGCCGTTCGACGATGCCGGTTTCGTCGATGCGCATGGCGTGGTGCTGGGCGATACGGTAGCGATCACGCCGACCGACTATGCGCTGGATCCGGTCGTCGGCGAACTGGTGATGGCCACCGAGAATGAATATGCGGTGCGCCGCGGCGATGCGCGTGCGGGCAGCGTCATCGTGCATTTCCCGCGCGTCGGCTTCGCATTGAAGCGCATCGACAATCAATAAGACCGAAGGGTCGGAGGAGACAACATGGACAAGTTTGAAAACCGCGTTGCGGTCATCACCGGCGCGGCCAGCGGCTTCGGCCGCGAATTCGCGCGCATCGGCGCGCGCCTGGGCATGCGCCTGGTGCTGGCCGATGTGCAGGCCGATGCGTTGGCCGAAACCCGCGCCGAACTCGAAGGGCAGGGCGCGCAAGTGACCTCGCTGCGCTGCGATGTGCGTCACAGCGAGGAAGTGCAGGCGCTGGCCGATGAAGCGATGCGCGCTTTCGGCGCGGTGCACCTGGTGTTCAACAATGCCGGCGTCGGCGCCGGCGGACTGGTGTGGGAAAACACGCAGGCCGACTGGGAATGGGTGCTTGGCGTGAACCTGTGGGGCGTGATCCATGGCGTGCGCATCTTCACGCCGCTGATGCTGGAGTGCGCGCGGCGCGATCCGGACTTCGAAGGCCATATCGTCAACACCGCATCGATGGCTGGCCTGCTGAATCCGCCGACCATGGGCATCTACAACGTCTCCAAGCACGCGGTGGTGTCGCTGTCCGAGACGCTGTATCAGGATCTGAAGCTGGTGGACGCGCCGATCGGTGCCTCGGTGCTGTGCCCGTATTTCGTGCCGACCGGGATCTCGGCCTCGCATCGTAACCGGCCGGAAGATGTGAAATCCGATGCGCCGCCGACCCCCAGCCAGCGCGCCGCGCAGGCGATGTCGGACAAGGCGGTCGGCTCGGGCAAGGTGACTGCAGCGGAAGTCGCCGAGAAAACCTTCGACGCCATCCGCGACAGCCGCTTCTACATCTATTCGCATCCCGAGGCGCTGGGCAATGTGCAGCACCGCATGGAAGACATCGTCGCCGGACGCAATCCGGGCGACCCGTATGAAGCGGTGCCGCATGTGCGCGAGATGCTGCGCGCCAAGCTGCAGCAGGGCTGATCGAAACGATCCATCCACCGGAGAAGGCAATGGCTGTCGATATCACCGAAGGGCAGTACGCGCAGCTTCCGAACGGCACCCGGCTGCATTATGCCAGCGCCGGGGAGCGCGGCAAGCCGCTGATGCTGTTCCTGCATGGTTTCCCGGAGTTCTGGTACGAGTGGCATGAGCAGCTCGCGGAGTTTGGCGCGGACCACTACGCGGTGGCGCCGGATCTGCGCGGCTTCAATCTGTCGGACATGCCCGCTGATCCTGCTGCCTACAAGGCCAAGCTGCTGATCGAGGATATTGCGCAGCTGATCGCGCATCTCGGCTACGAGCGCTGTGTGCTGATTGCGCATGACTGGGGCGGCGCGCTGGCATGGAGCTTTGCGATCGCGCGGCCGGCGTTGCTGGATAAGCTCGTCATCATCAATGCGCCGCATCCGTACTTGTTCATGCGCGCGCTGGCCGAAGATCCGGCGCAGCAGAAGGCCAGCGCCTACATGAACTGGCTGCGCTCGCCGGGTTCGGAGACGGCGCTGGCCAAGGACGAGTTCGCGATGATGGATGGCTTCCTGTCCGGTATGGGCCAGCCGCCGGCGCCGTGGTTCGTCGGCGAAACCCGGGCGAAATACCATGCTGCCTGGTCGCATGGACTCACCGGTGGCGTCAACTACTATCGTGCCTCGCCGCTGTATCCGCCCACCGAGGCCGATCCGGGCGCACAGCGCCTCTTGGCGCAGATGCAGCCCGCTGACTTCCGGGTCAAGGTGCCGACGCGGGTGATCTGGGGCGAAAGCGATGTCGCGCTGCCCAAGAGCCTGCTCGACGGGCTGGATGGCTTCGTCGATGCGCTGGAGGTGGTGCGCATACCCGAGGGTACGCACTGGGTGGTGCATGAGCAGCCAAAGCGTATCAATCGGCTGATCCGGGAAGCCTTGCCGGACTGACAGCACGGTGTTGCATGCCGTGCCACGGCCTGCGTGCACAGGGGGCGGCGAAGCGCGTGAAAGCGCCGAGTTACGCCCGGCTCGGTGTAACATACCGCTTTTTTCCGCGCCCCCGACCCGATGAGCTTCACGCGTTTCCGACTGCGCCGCACGCGGCTGTTTCTCTTGCCCGTCTTCGCGGCAACGCTCATTTCCGGGGTCGCGCATGCCGACGAGGCTGCGGAAATCAGTAAGCTCATGCGCGCCGGCCAGCAGGCCGAGGCCCTCAAGCGCGCCGATGCCTGGCTGGCGCGGGTGCCGCGTGATGCACAGGTGCGCTTTATGAAGGGCGTGATGCTGGCGGAGACCAAGCCGAATGAAGCGATCGCCATCTTCACCGCATTGACCCAGGACTATCCGCGCCTGCCCGAGCCCTATAACAATCTCGCCGTGCTGTATGCCGCGGCCGGCCAGTATGAAAAAGCCAGCGCTGCCCTGGACAAGGCGATCCGTACCAATCCGGCCTATGCGACCGCCTTCCAGAATCTCGGCGATGTCCACGCGCGTCTGGCTAGTCTGGAATATGAAAAGGCGCTGCAGGTCGATCCACGCGCCAGCGACAAGGTAAAGCTCACGCTGATGCAAAGCCTCGGCGGCGCGGCGCCATCTGCACCATCCGCACCAGCCATTTCCGCCACGCCGCAGGATGCGCGCGCCGCGCCGGTGCAGATTCCGGCGCAGGCGAAAGCCGATATCCGCTCGCCCGAACCGAAACCGGCGCCCACCAAGGCGGCTGACATGGCGCATACCCCGGCTCAGTCCGCACCGGCCACACCAGCGCCGCAGGCCAAGCCATCCGCCTTGCCGCCGCTGGCGAAGCTAGACACCGCCACGCGTCCACTGGCTGATACCAAACCTGAGCCAAGGGCCGAGCCGAAGCCTTCGGCTCCGGCCAAGCCCGAAACCAAGGTCGCCGCGCCTGCCAAGGCTGATGCAAAGCCGGCCGCGCCAGGCAAGCCTGCCTTGAAGTCTGAACCGGTGAAGGCGGAGACGCCGGCCCTCCGGGTGGCGAAGGTGGAGAAGTCTGAGAAGGTAGAGAAGGCAGAAAGGGCGGAGAAGGCAGAGAAGGCACGCCTCGCGCAGGAAGCCGCAGCCGAACGCGGTGCCGTCATGAATGCGGTTACCGCTTGGGCGCACGCTTGGAGCGAGCGTGATGTGCCAGCCTATCTCGCGCACTATGCGTCCGACTTCGAACCGGGCAAGGGCTTGACACGCAAGGCCTGGGCCGAGGAGCGCCATGCGCGCATTACCGGCAAGGGCCGCATCGAGGTACGTGTCGAGAAGCCGCAGGTCGAGGTCAATGGCGCGCTCGCCACCGTGCGCTTTCACCAGGTTTATGTGTCGGATCGCCTGTCGGCCTCGAGCCGCAAGACCCTGACGCTGGAACGCCAGCGCAACGGCAAATGGCAGATTACGCGGGAGAGCACGGGCTGATGGCGCGACGCTTTCGTATTGCGCATGTCGCGCGCTGCCTGATCCTGGCCGCATCGTTCGGTGCCACTTGTGCCGCCGATGCCGCGCTGCCGCGTCCGGATCCGGACGGCCTCCTGATCGCGGTGTACAAGGACCTGGCCGCCAGCCGCCTGCAGGATGCGATGGCCAAGGCGAATGCCTTGGTGAAGGCGTATCCGAACTTCCAGCTTGGCCACCTGATCCGCGGCGATCTGTTGCTGATGCAGACCCGCAAGGTCGAACGTCTCGGCGCGGTCGATGGCGCGCCGCCCGATGCGCTGGACAATTTGCGCGAGGAAGCGGCGGCGCGGCTGAAGGCCTTGTACGAGCGTCCGAATCCGGATGCGGTGCCGCGCGCGGTGCTGCAGCTGCGGCGCGATCAGAAGAATGTGCTGGTGGTCGATGCCAGCCGCTCGCGGCTGTATGTGTACGAGAACCGCGGCGGCGAATTGCATTTCGCGCGCGACTTCTATATCAGCCAGGGCAAGCTCGGCGTGGACAAGCGCAAGGAAGGCGACGGCAAGACGCCGCTGGGCGTGTACTACATCACCAGCCGCCTGGCCGGCGCGCGCCTGCCCGACTTCTATGGCACCGGCGCCTTGCCGATCAGTTATCCGAATGAATGGGATCGCCTGCATGGGCGCGATGGCTATGGCATCTGGCTGCATGGCACGCCGGCTTCCAATTACAGCCGGCCGCCCCTGTCTTCGGACGGTTGCGTGGTGCTGACCAATCCGGACCTGAACCAGCTGTATGCATCGGTCGAGGTAGGCAAGACGCCGGTGGTGATCAGCCGGCAGATGCAGTTCGTCAGCCGCAAGCAGCTTGCCACCGAGCGCGATGCGTTCGCCGCGGTCATCGAGAAATGGCGCGGCGATGTCGAAAGCCTGGATGCGCAAAGGCTGCGCGGCAATTATTCGTCGAGCTTCCGCTCAGATCACGGCGAGGATGCCGATGCCTGGCTGTCGCGCTTCGGTCAGGACCTGCTGCGGCGGCCCGGCGCGGTAAAGCTGACAGTGCGCGACATGAGCCTGTTCCTGTATCCGGGGCAGGACAACCTGATGGTGGCCACCTTCACCCAGGATGCGGCGATCGGCAAATTCCGGCGCAGCACCCGGCGCCGGCAATACTGGGCGCGTGAAGGCGCGTCCTGGAAAATCGTTTCGGAAAGCGCCTGGCAGTCCTGAGCGCTGACAACAAGACAAGCGGGAGACATGCGGATGGCGCGCGAAGACTTTTCCTTTTTTCATAGCCTGCGGGTGCGCTGGGCCGAAGTGGACATGCAGGGCATCGTGTTCAACGGCCATTACCTGACTTATTTCGACGTCGCCTTCACCGAATACTGGCGCGCCACCGGTTTGCCGGATGTGCTGGCGCAGGCGGCGGCTGGCCAGGAAATGTTTGCGCGCAAGGCGACAGTTGAATATCAGGCGCCGGCGCGTTTCGACGATGTGCTCGAGATTGGCGTGCGCTGCGCCGCGCTCGGTCGCAGCTCGATGCGCTTTCTGCTGGAAATCCATCGCGGCGATGCGCACCTGGTGTCGGGCGAACTGGTTTATGTGTATGCCGACGCCGCCGCGCGCCGCGGCGTGCCGGTGCCGCCGGATTGGCGCGAGCGGCTGATGGCGATGGAAAAGCTGGCGCCGGAGACGGCATGACAGTGCATGTCGTCACCGGTTCCTGGCATGCGTTGTCCGACGCGGCTGGCGCGATTCGCTTCGAAGTCTTCGTCGACGAACAGCGGGTGCCGCCCGAGATGGAGCTTGACGAGATGGACGCGGTCAGCCTTCATGCGCTGGCGCTGGACGGCGATAGGCCTGTGGGCACGGGCCGGCTGCTGCCGGATGGGCATATCGGTCGCATGGCGGTACGGCGGGAAGCGCGCGGTCACGGCATCGGCAGCCTGATTTTGAATACGCTATTGGCTGCGGCGAAGGCGCGCGGCGATGCCTCGGTGCTGCTGCATGCGCAGCTGCATGCGCGCCCGTTTTATGAACGGCATGGATTTGCCGTGGAAGGCGATGTGTTCATGGAGGCCGGGATAGCGCATGTGCTGATGCGTTATCGGTTTTGATGTGTTCGCACCCGCTAGATCAGGTGTCTGAACACGTAGGAAAGGGCGTCGGGTAGGGCCTGCTCCGCCCACGCGGTTCTCCGCTGGCCGAGTTACTCCGCTGGCCGAGTTACTCCGCTGGCCGCGTGGACGGAGCAGGCCTAACGGAAACATTGAAAGCTGAATGCCCCCAGTCCTACAGGGGGCGCCCTCTACGGTTGCCGGCTACGGGGATCTGCCGGATTCCCCCACTTCGCGCCCGGCTGCGCACTTTGCTAACGATGAAGTCACGCGGTGCAGGTCCGGCCTTTCTGTTCCCAAGCCTTCTTGCGAAGGGGCCGGATACTCGGTGAATGACAACGGCTATTAGGCCGTCATCCGTTCACATGCGTCGTTGACGGGACCAGCGAAACGGCTGCCGATGTCCTTGCCTTCGACGTAAACGTTGTTGACGTTTATGGAGTTTGCGCTATTTACGTCAGGCGCCTGACGTGTTGTGACTCCGGGTACTCATTCAGCCTGTCGAAACCAGGTCACCCCCGGCAGATGGCGACGGCGTTGTGTTACCGGCTTGCCCGCCATCGGCATCTGGTGGAGGTGGGGAGAATCGAACTCCCGTCCAGACCGCCTTTCGCCTTCGCTTTCCACGGGGCTCGAACGGACGACTTACGCCTTCAGCCCGAATCCCGCCTACAACAATTCGTGAGATCTGTGTGTTTCGTACGGAGCGTCGCGCCGCTGCAAATCGTGGGCTTGACGGAGGCTTGAGTGACGAGAACAGGAATCCGGTTCCTTCAGGGCACGCAATGTGTTGCGCGTTGAAAGCTCCGGATCGCGATGCAGTAGCTTGCTGCATAGGAAGAGACAAGGCTGACGCGCCGGCTAGCCGCTGCCGGCGCGCCGAAAAGTGCTAACCGAATTCAGGCACAGTCGACTTCCGGCCCGGTCAGCCGCTCGGTGAGTTTGGCGCTGCCGTCGGCGCGTAATTCCACCAGCGTCGAACAGCGGGTGCCGTAGTTCGGCGAAACGATGAATGCCGGCGACAGCAGCCGCTCCCATTCAATAGCCATGCCGGTTTTCGGCAGCCGGCAATCGCCTGCGGGCGTGGTGTCGCTGAGCATTTCGAAATAGGCGTCGCTAGGCGCGCCCTGGCACACCAGGCTGCACAGCTGCGCCTTGGTGCGCACGACCTTCGGCCAGGGTGTGTCTAGCATCGCATTCGACAGGCCGTAGATGCCCGGGGCGAGCGGCTTACCGTTGCGCTCGTCGTCGGTCGGGCCGTTGGTGTACCAGACCAATTCCTCGCGATCGCCAACCAGCAGATTGAAGCCGTTGAAATGCGCGACGTCGCCAGCGAGCGCGGCAATGTAATCGGCGGGGCGCTGGCTGCCGGTCAGAAAGTTCGACACCAGCGCGCCGCGCGACGGCGCCTCCCGGCCGATGTATTGCGGCGCGCGGATATTGGTCAGCGCGGCGAAACGGCCATCGCGGGTAATGCCCATCCAGGTACCGCCGGCGCGCAGGTCGCGCCCGGCATAGACCTGCGGATGGTCCGGCCACCAGTCGGCTGGCTGGGTCGGGCGTTCATAGAACTCATCGCGGTTGGCGGCGGCCAGCAGCGGCAGGCCGGGCACGGTTTTCCAGGCAAAGACGATCAGGCACATCAGCAGATATCCACGAAAGTTTCGGTATGGCGGCCGCCATCGATCAGAGCGGCGATGCCGTTCGCCTCGGCAGCTCGCGCCAGCGCGGCGGCAAAGCCCTCAGGCACGTTCGCGTAGACCTCCATCCAGGTTTGCCGGCCGTCGCGAGTTTCAGGCCGGCGCTTCAATGCGGCGCCTACCGCATGCCGCTCGGCGAGCTCGCGCTGCATGCGCTTGACAAGCGGCAGCAGCGCAACGGCGCCAGCCTCGGGCACCTTGTAATAAACGTACAAATCCATCGTCAGGTCGGATCGATCAGCGCATACGGCAGGCTGCCGATGTCGAGCAGCGGCCCGTTCGCCGCGCCGAGGTGCAAGCCGCCACCGCTTTCGAGCGCGGCGGTCTTGAGCTCGACCAGGCAGCGTGTCGCGCCATCGATCGTCTCGGCATTCACAATCTGGCCGCAGGGCTGGTCCGGCTCGTTCGCCGCAAACACTTCCATGCCGGGCGCGACCCCGACCGTCGCAATCGTAGCCGGCAGCATGCGCCGCTTGAGCTTGCCCAGGTATTGGCTGCGGGCGACGATTTCCTGGCCCGGATAGCAACCCTTGCGGAAATTCACGCCGCCGACGACTTCAAAATTCACCATCTGCGGCACGAACTGTTCCTGCGTCGCCTTGACCACGGTCGGCATGCCGGCGGCGATATCGGTCAGGCGCCAGGCGGACGGCGGCGCCGGCGGCAGACGGCGCGCGAGCGTTGGCCAGGCATCCTTCGCCACCGCCAGCGGCGCAATCCACTGAAAACGTGGCCGGCCATCGGCGTCGGCGACGCGAATCAGGCTGCCGGCATCCGTATCGACCTTGGCATAGGGCGCGTTCGGCAAAACCGGGAACCAGGGGGCAAGCAGCTCGGCATCCGCGCCGACCAGGCCGAGCGCGACGAAGTCGTCGCTGAGGTCGGCGAGTTTCGCCTTTGCGCGCAGGATGAACATTTGCAGCCGCGTCTGCACCACCGGCTGAAGCTCGCGCGGCAATTGCAGATAAATCGTGTCGCCGCTCTTCCACGTCAGCATCGTCGCCAGCAGCCGGCCCTTGGCGGTGCAATAGCCGGCCAGGCGCGCTTCACCCGGCCCGAGATGCTCGATGTCATTGGTCAGCTGGTTGTGCAGAAAGCTCGCGGCGTCCTCGCCGGTGGCGGCGATCAGTCCGAGGTGGGTCAGCGGGGCGATGAATCCGGCGTTGATCGGCGCGGCATCGGTGAAACCGATCGGCTCCGGCGTTGTCGATTCGGACAGGCGGGCGCCTTGCTCGGCGAGAAAGCTTAGCCAGGTTGCTTGATTTTCATTCATGAGATTGGGAAATAAGCGGGTGCAGCGATTATCATGGCGGCCTCTGGAAATATTGGACGCGTGGGCCGCAACGAGCCCCGATTATAGTGGCGTCGGAAAAACCGCGTCCGACCCACCTCGGCACAGACAGGCAAGGAAGCAGTGAAAAAGTTTTTGATCGCGGTATGCATGCTGGCAGCGATTGCCGTCGGCGCATTCCAGTTCTGGGCGATGCAGCCCATCATTCCGAAAAATGCGGAGCCGATTCCCTTCGGCGTGGCTCCCGGCAGCGGCGTGCGCGGCGCGACCGAGCAGATCGCCAAGGCCGGCGTGCCGGTGCAGCCTTTTCTGCTCGAACTGCTGGCCCGCACCTCGGGCAAGGGCGGCCGGCTCAAGGCCGGCAGTTATGAGCTCGCTCCCGGCGCCACGCCGCGGCGCCTGGTCGAGCAACTGGCACGCGGTGAGTTCGCGCAGCATGCACTGGTGGTCATCGAAGGCTGGACCTTCCGCCAGATGCGCGAGGCGATCGCCGCCAACCCGATGCTCAAGCACGATTCTGCGGCGCTTTCCGACGAGGAATTGCTGACCAAGGTCGCGCCCGGCTACAGCAAGCCCGAGGGCCTGTTCTTTCCCGATACCTATCTGTTCGCCCGCGGCGCCAGCGATTTGCAGATCTACCGGCAAGCGCACGCGCTGCTGATGAAGCGGCTGGAGGATGCTTGGGCCGCACGCGCGCCCGATTTGCCGTACCGCACGCCCTACGAGGCGCTGACGATGGCTTCGCTGATCGAAAAGGAAACCGGTCACAAGGCTGACCGCGAACTGGTCGCCGGCGTGTTCGTGAACCGGCTCAGGCAAGGCATGCTGCTGCAGACGGATCCGAGCGTGATCTACGGCATGGGCGAGCGCTATCAGGGCAACATCCGAAAGCGCGATCTGCAGACCGACAGCCCCTACAATACCTACCTGCGCGCCGGCCTGCCGCCGACGCCGATCGCGCTGCCGGGCGCGGCATCGATCGCTGCGGCGCTGAATCCGGCCCGTACCGATGCGCTGTATTTCGTGGCGCGCGGCGACGGCAGCAGCGAATTCTCCAACACGCTGTCCGACCATAACCGGGCGGTCAACAAATACCAACGCTAAGCATTCCAGGAGCCCCATGAGCCGAGGCAAATTCATTACCTTCGAAGGCATCGACGGCGCCGGCAAGTCCACGCATATCTCCTTCGTCGCTTCGCTGCTGCACGACCTCGGGCACACGGTAGTCACCACTCGCGAGCCGGGAGGTACGCCCCTGGGTGAAAAACTGCGCGAACTGCTGCTGTCGGAAAACATGCATCTCGAGACCGAGGCGCTCCTGATGTTCGCCTCGCGGCGCGAGCATCTGGCGCAGGTGATCGAGCCGGCGCTGGCGCGCGGCGATTGGGTCGTCTGCGACCGCTTCACCGACGCCACCTTCGCCTACCAGGGCGGCGGCCGCAAGCTCGAACGCGCCAAGCTCGAAGCCCTGGAAGCCTGGGTGCATCCGCATCTGCAACCGGATCTGACGCTGCTGTTCGATGTGCCGCTGGAAGTGGCGCGCGAGCGGCTGGCGCGCTCGCGCAACCTCGACCGCTTCGAGCAGGAAAAGGCAGACTTTTTCGCAGCGACCCGCGACGAATACCACCGCCGCGCGCAGCAATTCCCGCAGCGCTTCCGCATCATCGAGACGATCCGGCCGGTCGCCGAGGTCAATGCGCTGATCGACGGCCTCATTCGCGAGTTCGCGCGGGCATGAGCGGCGCAATCTTTCCCTGGCAGGCCGACGCCTGGGCGCGCATGGCGGCAATGCGTGAGCGCATGCCGCACGCGGTGCTGCTGCACGGACCGCAGGGCATCGGCAAGACCGCCTTCGCCGAGCGGCTTGCGCAGGCGCTGCTGTGCGAGGCGCCATTGCAGGATGGTCAACCCTGCGATGCCTGCGCCGCCTGCGGCTGGTTCGCGCAGTATGCGCATCCGGATTACCGCCGGGTGCGGCCGGAAGCGCTCGAGGAGGGCGACGCTGGCGAGGAAGGCGAAGCGGACAAGGCTGAAAAGGGCGGCAAGACCAGCAAGACGCCGTCGCGCGAAATCCGCATTGAGCAGATACGCGCCCTGTCCGATTTCATGAATGTGTCGACGCATCGCAGCGGCCGGCGCGTGGTGCTGCTGTATCCAGCCGAGGCGCTGAATACGGTTTCGGCCAATTCGCTGCTGAAGACTTTGGAAGAGCCGCCGCCGGGAACCGTATTTCTGCTGGTATCGCACCGGCCTGACCGGCTGCTGCCGACCATTCTTTCCCGCTGCCGCCAGATTGCGCTGACTATGCCGCCGCGCGATGCGGCCGAACGCTGGCTTGCCGAGCAGGGCGTGGACGATGGCACGACCTGGCTCGCGGAGGCTGGCGGTGCGCCGCTGGCCGCACTGGACGCGGCACAGGGTGGATCGCGCGAGGGCATCGACGCATTGCTGGCACACCTGGCGCGGCCGGAAGCGGAATCGCCGTTGCGCGTGGCGGACCGGCTGCAGAAAATCGCCCCGGTGGAACTGGTGGCTACGCTCCAGCGCTGGCTGTACGACTTGTTTTCTGTAAAGTTTTCCGGCAGCGTCCGTTATTATCCAAAGTACCGCAGCCAGCTCGAGGCGCTTGCGGCCCGCGCCGGCGCCGACCGACTGCTGGCGGCACAGAAAAGCGCAGCGGAACGGCGTGCGATCGCAGAGCATCCGCTGTCGGCCAAGCTGTTCATCGAAGACATGCTGCTCGATTACTCATCACTCTTTGCATAGGAACCACCATGGCAGAAACCGCCGGTGCACCGCTTGCCCGCCCCTCGGTACTGTCGCTGGCCGTGAAGGAAAAGGCGGCCCTGTATGCCGCCTACATGCCATTCCTGGCCAACGGCGGCATCTTCGTTCCCACCGCCAGGACCGCGCGCCTTGGCGACGATATCTACCTCATCCTGTCGCTGATGGACGATGCCAGCAAATATCCGATCGCCGGCAAGGTGGTCTGGGTGACGCCGGCCGGCGCCAACAATGGCAAGACTCAGGGTATAGGCGTGCACTTCCCGGCGGATGAAAGCGGCCAGCGGCTGAAGATGCGCATCGAGGAAATCCTCGGCGCGGCCATCGGTTCGTCGCGCGCTACCCATACTCTGTAGCCGCACCGCCGACGAACCGCGCTCAGCACCGTTCTGCGGTCGCGGAACGCCTGCCGTCATCCGGGTACAATGGCGCGCTATGTTTATCGACTCCCACTGCCACATCAATTTCCCGGAGCTGGCGCAACGCCTGCCGGAAATCTTTCAGAAAATGCAGGAAAACCGGGTCAGCCACGCGCTGTGCGTGTCGGTAGACCTGCCGGATTTTCCGCAGGTGCTCGCGCTCGCCGAGCAGTATCCAAATATTTACGCTTCGGTTGGCGTGCATCCGGACTATCCGGATACGCCCGAACCGACGGTCGAGGACCTGGTTCGCCTGGCTGCGCATCCGCGCATCGTCGCCATCGGTGAAACCGGGCTCGACTACTACCGTCTCGAAGGCGACCTCGAATGGCAGCGCGAGCGTTTTCGCCGCCATATCCGCGCTTCTCGCACGACCGGCAAACCGCTGATCATCCACACCCGCGCCGCTGCCGAAGACACCTTGCGCATCATGCGTGAAGAAGGCGCCGGCACCGACGCCGGTGGCGCGGCTGGCGTCATGCACTGTTTCACCGAGTCCCTGGAAGTGGCCGAGGCCGCGATCGCCATGGGCTTCTACATCTCTTTTTCCGGCATCGTCAGCTTCAAGAGCGCGCGCGATCTGCAGCAGGTGGCAAAGACCATACCGCTGGAGCGCATGCTGATCGAAACCGATTCACCGTACCTGGCGCCCGTGCCATTCCGCGGCAAGACCAACGAGCCCGGTTATGTGCGGCATGTCGCCGAATGCATCGCCACCTTGCGCGGCGAACCGCTGGAGCGCATCGCCGCGCAAACCACCGAAAATTTCTTCCAGCTCTTTTCCCTGGCCCGCTGACATGAGCAACGACATCCATCGCGGCGCGCGCCGCCATTTCCTGCGCCTCGGCACCGCGCTTGCCGCGCTGGCCTGCCTGCCCGAACTGGCATTTGCCGGCGCCTATGACGATTACTTCAAGGCGGTCAAGCTGGATCTCGACCGCCAGGTCGCCGACCTGCTCAAGCGCGGCTTCGATCCGAACACGATCGAAGCCGAGCGCGGCGACACCGGCTTGATCCTGGCGCTGCGCGAAGACTCGATGAAGGTGTTCCGCGTGCTGCTCAATACAGGCGGCGTGAACCTGGAAGCGCATGCGCGCAATGGCGACACCGCGCTGATGATCGCCGCCTGGCGCGGCAACCTCGATGCAGTCCGCGCGCTGATCGAAAAGGGCGCCGAAGTCAACCAGACCGGCTGGACCGCGCTGCATTACGCGGCCGCGAACGGCCACAACGACATCGTGTCGCTGCTGCTGGAGCACTTCGCTTACATCGATGCGGAATCACCGAACGGCACCACGCCGATCATGATGGCTTCACGTGGCGGTCACATCATGACGGTCAAGCTGCTGCTCGACGAAGGAGCCGACGCGACCTTGAAGAATGGCGCGGGCATGACGGCGATTGACTTCGCCAGGAGCGGCAATCACAACGATATCGCCGACGGCCTGACCTATCGGCTGAAGAAGGCCGGGAAGCTGTAAAGGCGGCCCGTGCGCTGCGTACTCGGCGGCATGGAATTCATGCGGACATGCCAAACCGGCCGTCCTGATAAAGCTTGCGCAATGCTTTCAGCGCCTTGCTGTGGAGTTGCGACACCCTGGCCGGGGTAACGCTGAGCATTTGCGCAATGGTTCGAAAGTCGATGCCGAAGAAATAGTGATAGCGCACGATGCGCGCCAACTCGGGCGCAAGCTTGGGCACCATCCAGGCGAAGAGATTGGCGAGTTCCCGGCGCTCTGCATCCTCATAGGCACTCAGATCGACTTCGTCGGCCGATACCTTGGTTTCTTCCTCGTCGTCCAGCATGAAGCCGATGCTGAGTTCCACGGTGAAGTCCGCCAACTCCTCCAGCGATAACAGCGGGTTTTCCTTGTCATCGTCGCGCTCGATCAAACTCTCGACGCGATCGGCGAAGCTTGCCGAGCGGTCTTGCGGTCCACCCGGCGTCAGAACCCGGGTATGAAATTCGCTCAGCGATGGCAGCGCATCCAGCACAGCGCCTCGTATGCGTCTGACCGCGTAGTGCCGGAATGGAATGCCGCGTCCGGGGTCGAAGCGGTCGACGGCTTCCATCAGGCCAAGTACCGCCGTTTGCAGATAATCGGCAAACTCCGCCGGTAGTCCGCCACGCCGGGAATACATCTGGGCGGCATGCATGCGCGCAAAGGGCAGGTGCGCGTCGATAATCTGCAGACGCAAAGCCTGGTCGCGGCTGGCGACGAAGCGCAACCAGAGTTCACGCTCCTCGTCGGCAGCGGGCGTCGCATCCATTGCGGCATTTAATGGAAACTTCCCAACAGCGAGCGTGCGACCAGATTCCAGCCGTCGATCAGCACGAAGGTCAACAGCTTCAGCGGCAGCGAGATCATCACCGGTGGCACCATCATCATGCCGAGCGACATCAGCACGCTCGAGACCACCAGGTCAATCATCACGAAGGGCAGGAAAATCATGAAGCCGATCTGGAACGCGCTGCGCAGCTCGCCGAGCATGAAGGCGGGCACCAGCTGCGCCAGGCTGATGTCCTCGATGCGCTGCGGTGGCTGCGCATGCGCGAGTTCGACCATCAGCGCCAGATCGGCCTCACGCGTCTGCCGCACCATGAATTCGCGCATCTCGCCAGATGCGATATCCACCGCCTGCTCCAGCCGTAGCTGACCCTTGGTATAGGGCTGCAAAGCCTTGTCATTGATGTGGGCAAGCACCGGCATCATCGCAAAGATGGACAGGAACAGCGCCAGGCTCACCAGCACCTGGTTCGGCGGCGTCTCCTGCATGCCGATTGCATGCCTGAGCATGGATAGCACCACGACGATACGGGTGAAGGCTGTCATCGTGATGAGGATCGCCGGCGCCAGGCTGAGCAGGGTCAGCAGCAACAGCATGCGGATCGGCAGCGCCAGATCGCCTCCGGTGGGCGATGCGGGTATGCGCAGTTCCAGCACGCTGGCCGCGGGCGCCGCGATTGCCGTCGTCTTCGCTGTCGCTGCCATGACGGGCATGGCGCAGCAAGAGCCGATGAGCAGCGCTAACGTGACGGCAAACCATCGCAAGTGCGGCGTCTTCGCGCGGTTCCGGCTTTGGCGAGTTGTTGCGCTCATTCGGCATCCCATGACGGCGGGTGTTCCATCGGGGGCGCAGTGGCGGGCAGGCATTGCAGGTTGGCACCTGCCTGAATCAGCAACCATTCCCGGTCGCGATAGGCGATCACATGTATGCGCGTCTGGGGCGGCAGGCGCAGACTGGCAATGCTGCGCAGCGCCGCGCCATCGCCAGACGAATTTGTCAACGCGAAGCGCCGTCTGAGCACAAGAAGTGCCGCCGAGGCCAGCGCCAGCAGCAACAGGGTGACGCCAATCGCAAGCCCGGCCTGCTGTCCCAGGCCTGTATCCGGAGCGCGAAACGGAATGGCCGCCGCCTCGTCGGCTGCCAGTACCTTGGTCAGCATCGTTGTGTTCGCCACCAGTGCGCCACCAACACGCGCTGGCCAGCGCTGCCGGCAAACGCGCGCAACGGATTGTCCCGGCATTTCAGGCTCCCACACTGCCGACTTCCGTAATGCGTACGCCCAACTTGTCCTCGACCACAACAAGCTCACCACGCGCGACAACGCGCTCGTCAAGTTGCAGTTCGATGACTGGCGATGTATCGGCTTCGAGAGGCACGATCGAGCCGTCCTTGAGCCTGAACAATTCCGCGACCGAGACCTCGCCCTCGCCAACGATGGCGCGCAACCTGACTTTCAGGTCGCCAATCAGGTCGAGGCGCTTGGCCAGCAGGGCTCCATCGCTCGTGGGCAATTCCGTTACCGGTTGCAATTCGATGGGCGCGGCATGGGCGGTTTGCCCCGATGCGGGAATATCGGCGTCCTGGGCAGGATGGGAAGCGATAGGAGTCATGGTTTTCCAATTCCAATGTTGAAAATTCAGGAAGCGGCGTCGAGCTGCAGCACCGGCTTGTCTCCGCTCAGGCCGAGATAGCCACCTGCTAGCGCGGTCCCAGCAGCGTTTTCCAAGCGCATCGCGGCATCGATACGATGATCGAGCAGCACGACATCGCCATGGCCAAGGCGCATCAGTTCGGACAGCGGCAGGCTGGCTTCACCAGCCACCACGCGCAGCCGGATCCGACGTGACTGCAGCGCTTCAAGACGGGGCGCCAGCGGCTCGGGTCGCACCTCGCTGCGCTCGGTGACACTCTTCGCGTTCGGCGGTTGCGCCATCCAGATCAGCCACGGTTCCTGTCCCAGCCACAGCGTCAGCCATAGTGAAGCAGCGCCGCGCGCCCGGACTGGCCCAGCAAGGGCAGTTTCGCGGAACAATGCCGGCTTGCGCTCGGACCCGGGCGGCAGGCCCATCAGCCGTGCAAGCAGATCACGCAAGGCCAGGCTGGCCATGGTGTTGCGTAATTCGGCATGCAGCGCAGCCGATGCGCTGGTTGGCGCGCCGAGTGCCGACGCAGCGGCGTTCAGCACGGGCGCGGGTATGGCTCTGGCGTGAAACGCGAGGGTTGCGGATTCACTCTCTTCATCAAGCATTGCAAGCAGCGATGGCGGCACCGGAGGGCTTTCCCGCACAAGGCTGTCGTCGACGGCGAGTCGGATGTCTACCCCGGGCAGCCATGCCGCCCCCCACGCCTGGACCCGCGGCGCAAGGCTGGCTGCGATCGCATCCAGCTCGTGGGATGCATACAGCTTCCATGGCAGCGCTCTCAACCTCGCCTCCGCGTGTCCATCAATTGCTGCGCCATTTCGTTGGCGGTGCTCTGCACCTGCGAGCAGGCCTGGTAGGCGCGCTGCACCACGATCAATTCGGAAAATTGCTGGGTCAGGTCCACATTCGAGGCTTCGATTTCGCCGCCGGCGATCTTGCCGAAGACAGCGCTTTGCGCGGCGCCAGCGACGGCGGCGGCATCTGCCGGCGCGCGCCACAATCCGCCGCCCTGTGCCACGAGACCGGATTCATCCTGGAACCAGGACAGCGCCAGGCGGCCGACATTGCGCTTCTCGCCATTGCTGTAGGCCAGCATCACCGAGCCGTCGGTGTCGTAGCTGCTCGCGGTGAACGTGCCGCTGGCTTTGCCGTCCGCCGATTGCAGTTTCGCAGTCGACGTGGCGCCGGCGCTGAAGCTGGTGAGACCAGCGAACGAGCCTGGGTCGCCGAAATCGAGCATGATGTCCTGCGGGCTGGCTCCGGTCGGATTCCAGGTGAAGCGGAACTTGTCATAGCCCGCTTCCGGAGAGCCATCGACGCCGAATGCCAGCGTGCCTTTCGCAACCGTGGCGCTCTTGGCATCCCGGATCTCGAAGCCCCAGGTATGGTCGGCACCGCTGGTCGAAGGCGCGGTCTGGTCGGTGAATACGATCGATAGCGTCGACACGACACCGGCGTTGCTCACCACGCTGACATCGGTGACCGAGTGACTTTTGTCGCTGTCGCCGGTGGAGAGAATGCCATCCAGCTTGATCGTCGCCGTCGGCGTGCCCGCGATGGCGCGCAGGGAACTGATGTCGAGCTCGCCGAGTGTGCCAGTCGCATCGAGCACCATGACCGGCGTTTTCGACTGTTTCGCGACCAGCTTGCCCTTGGCATCGAATTCGAATTGGCCATCGCGCGTATACAGGGTCTTGCCGTCGCTGCGCAGCATGAAATAGCCGGCGCCATCGATGGCGGCGTCGGTCGGATTGCCGCTCTGCCGCAGTTCGCCCTGAGCACGGATCGTAGTCGGCTTGCCAGCCTGTACGCCATTGCCGGTTCGGCCGGCAAGCGCGCCTTCGTTATAGAGCAGGTCCTGGAATTGCAGGGCCGAGCGCTTGTAGCCGGCCGTGTTCAGATTGCTGACATTGGAGCTGATGTTCGTCAGCCCCTTGCTGTAAGCCTGCAGACCGGTATTGGCGATGAAGATTGCATCAAGCATTCCTGCCTCCGCTTATTGAACCAGCACGATTTGCGAGAGCGGCAGGTCGGTGGCATAGGAGCCATCGCTGCCACGCACCGTCACCAGCGGCTGGCCGTTGTTGAAACGCAGTGTGGTGACCTGACCGATGAGGCTGCTACCGTCGTTGTTCTGACTCTGCACCTGCACGGTCCTGCCTATCAGGCTCACCGCCTGGTTCGCGGCGAGAATGCTCACTCCCTGCTGCGTGTTGCGGTTCAACTCGGTGGTTTGTTGCAGTGATGTGAACTGCGCCAGCTGGGCAATGAACTCCTGGTTGTCCAGCGGCTTGAGCGGATCCTGATAGGTCAGCTGGGTGAGCAGAATTTTCAGAAAGTCATCCAGACCAAGACTGTTGACCTGGGTCGGCTGGTTCTTGGAAACCGACAAACCTCCTATTGCTTCGACTGCCATATTGCCTCCGTGCGTGCTTGCATGTTTCGGTGAATCCCTTGGTTGGATCAACTCGACGCGGCTCAGCGCGGCTCATATCAGCCTGACGCCATTCAGCGTGAAGCCGGCGAGCCGGTAGCCGGCGCTTTCCAGCGTCCGCCGTAGTGTCACGATGCTGGCTTCGAGCGCGGTGTCGTCGGGTTGTTGCGTGAGATCGCGCAGCCAGACGTGGACACCGTCTTCCTCGAGTTGGCAATGCAGTTTGCGCAATGGCCAGGGAAAGCCGGTATCGACGACATTTGGGCGCAACACGGTTTCAGCAATCTCAATAGCAGCGTTGGTGGCCGGCGCGGTGCGTGCCGCGTCAAGCTGCGGCGTGGCTGGCGTTGCCGCGCCATTGGGAAGCGTAGTCGTCGATCGCAACGACAAGGCAGCGGCAGGCGGCATGCTCGGGCTGTACCGGGATCGGTTGCGTTGCATGCTCGTGATATCGCTTGTCGCATAAGCGACTGATTTCCCCGCTTCCGGCGCCGCATCCGCTGGATAGTTGGCGCGCTTGTCACTTTCCGCATTGCTGGCCTTCGCTGACGCCATGCGTGTATCGACCGGCACTGCACGAAAGCGATTGAGTGCGGCCATTTGCTCACGATCGAGCAGGCGCCGAAAGGCGTCGCCAGCGACAGTGGTGGGTCCGGGCGCGACGGTGGCGACGACAGGCTGCGGCGCATAGGCAAGGGTCTTCATGCCCGGCCTTCCGTTTCACGCTTTCTGCGCATGGCGACCGTCAACCAGCCATCATCCGATGCGCGTTGGTCGCAGCGGGTGTATTCGATGAACGCGCGCGCACTCAATCTCGTCTCGTGTTTTTCCAGGCTGCGCAAGGCGGTCTTGCTGCACTGGACGGCTTCGCTGCAGCCGATACGCTTGTCAATCAGCGCATTCAGTTCTTCACGCAGCGTTTGCGCCTGTGCCCCGGTTCGGTACAGGAAATCGCGCGTTCGGCGATGCCGGTCGAGGTCCAGGATGCCGTCGCGCTGCAACTCGCGGAGAAGCGCCTCGACCTCGCGCATCGTCTCCTCTGCGCTTGCGAGCTGTCGTTGCGTGACATCGACTTCGGCAAGGGCCAGCTGCAGCGCAGCCTGCGCCGTTTCCAGCTCTCGGCTGCGCAAGGTCTTGAGACTCTGCAGTGGATAGCGGTAATGGAAGCTCATGATTTGGATTCCGCGAAAATGGTCGACAGTTCGCGCAGTGCATCGCTGCGCGCTACCGATTCCGTCATGCCTTGACACAGGAAGCGCTCCAGCCGTGGAGCAAGTTGCAATGCGCGGTCGAGCTCGGCGTTGGCGCCGCTCTTGTAAGCGCCTATCTCAATGAGGTCGCGGCTTCTGGTCAGTTGATTCAGCGTGCGGATTGCTCGCTGCGCCAGTTCCTGCTCCCCGGGCGTGCTCAGGAGAGGCATCAGTCGGCTGATGCTCTTCAGAATGTCGATTGCCGGGAAATGGCGTTGATCTGCAAGTTCACGCGAGAGCACGATGTGGCCATCCAGCACCGAGCGCGCTGCATCGACGATCGGATCGCCAGTGAAATCGTCACCCTCGGCCAGTACCGTATAAAACGCGGTAATCGAGCCCGCATCGGTAGTGCCGCAACGCTCGAGCAAGCGCGGCAGGCTGGCGAACACCGAAGGCGTGTAGCCGCGCGCGGTCGGCGGCTCACCGATGGCCAGGCCGATTTCACGCTGGGCCATCGCAAAGCGTGATACCGAGTCCATGATCAGGGCCACGTCGGCGCCCTGCGCGCGGAAGTGTTCGGCCAGCGCGGTTGCGGCAAAAGCGGCATTGCAACGCATTAGCGCCGCTTGCTCCGATGTCGACACCACCAGCACCGAGCGTTTCAGCCCGGCCGGCCCGAGCGATTGCTCGATAAATTCGCGCACCTCGCGTCCGCGCTCGCCGACCAATGCAATGACATTCACATCCGAGCGCACATTGCGGGCCAGCATGCCCAGCAGCGTGCTCTTGCCTACGCCGCTTCCGGAGAAGATCCCGATGCGCTGACCCTTGCCGATGGTGAGCAGCGTATCGATGGCGCGCACGCCGGATTCCAGTACCTGGCGTATCGGCGGCCGATTGAGCGGATTGATGGCATCGCGGTGCAGATTGATCATGGCGCTCGTACGCGGCGCGGGTCGGCCATCGAGCGGCTTGCAAAAGGCGTCGATGACGCGTCCTAGCAGTGCCTCGCCGGCCGGCACGCGCAAGCTTTGTCCGCGCGCAATGACTTCGCTACCGAGGCCGATGCCGCGCAGCTCGCCATAAGGCATCAGCAGCACCGTGCCATCACGCAGGCCGACCACCTCGGCCAACACCGGCGCCGCATGCGAGCGCGAATGCACTTCGCAGACTTCGCCAAGAAACGCATCCGGACCGGAAGCTTCCAGCACCAGGCCGTAAAAGCGCGTCACACGCCCGATGCGACGCACCAGTTCGCAGCCGGATACCGCTTGCGCATAGCGCTGCATGTTCATTCCTGCTCCCCGCTGGCGCGATGCAGCGACAGCAGCAGATCGCGCAGGCCGGCAAGCTGGGTTTCCAGCCTGGCGTCGAGGCTGCCGGCATCGGTTTCGATAATGCAGCCGCCGATCTCGACTCGGTCGTCGGGCACCAGCGCAACGCCGCTCATGATCGGTGCCGTGGTATCGGCGCTCAACACGGCATGATCGGACGGCGACAAGTGGATGGACAAGGCGCGCCGCTCGGTCATTCCTTCCATGACCTTGCGCACAATTGCGACGATGGCGTCGCGGCTTCCCGCGGCTTGGCCAAGAATGCGCAGTACCGCGGCAAAGGCGATCTCGATCGCTCCGGCTTCGAGTTCGCGTTCCCATTTGGCGCTGGCCGTGGCGATCGCATCGGCAAGCAATCCAGCCTGGCGTTCGCGGGCATCGGCGGCATCGACGGCTTCGCGGCGTCCCTGTTCCAGGCCGGCGGCCAGTCCTTCCTCATGGCCTTTGCCGTAAGCGTCGCGCGCGCCTTCTGCGTGTCCATCAGAATAGCCTTCGGCATAGCTGGCCGGGACCGTGGGCGCAAGCCCATCGTTGATTCGCCTGCCATGTCTATCGTCGAACCGATTCGGCGATTCTCCGACCTGTTGGGTCGCGGTTTCCTCGGATGTCGCCTTGGCCGGCCCGATGTGCGCCGTTGTCGATGAACTTGATCTCGGCATGGAGGAGGGCGCGGCCGGCGCCATGGTCGTGGAGCTTTCCTCGGCACAGGCCGATATCGTGTTCGCCGCGGGTGATCTGACGCCGCTCCGTGCCAGCTTCGCATGATCCTGGGGACGCTGATGTCCACGCAGCGGTATCCCGGTCGCCGCAACCCTGGCCGCCTTGATCACGGCGCTCATGGAGTCGGCCTTACGGTATGTGGTGCACGCAGATGCGCTGCGTACGCATGCAGCAGAGCCCCCCGCCATGCTTGCGGCAGATCATGCGCAGGCTGCGCAATGGCTTCGGTGAGGTGTTTCTTCTGCAGCGGCGTCAATGCATCCCAGACTGCCTGGCGCCAGCGCCAGGCTCGGGCCTGCATCAGGACCGCCGTCAGACGTCCCTGCGCATCACTCGTGAATAGCCTGAGGATATCGGCGGGTGAAGCGGCGTCGATGATCGCGGCATCCTCGGTGTGTACCGTAGCGCCTTCGAGCGTATCTGGCACGTCAGGGCAGGGGACGTCGCCTAAGCCGACCTCGGGCGCGATACCCAGGGCCCGCAATTCCTTGAGTAAGGAACGAATTGCGGTGCGCATGCCTGGTAACAGGCGACGCAGCAACCATTCGCGATCGCGCCAGTGCAAGGCATGGAGGGAAAGCGCCGCCTCGCGCATGCGCTTGTCGGCCGGATTCATCGCGGGGCTCCGGGAGGACGGGGAGCGAGCCAGGCATTGAGCTCGCGTAGCATGCGTGCGCGTTCCTGGTCGCTGAGCCTTGCCGGCGCTTGCGCGCGGCGTCCGCGCCGCATGGCCAGGCCGAGCGAAACGAGTAGCAGCGCGGCAGCAACTGTGCCCGTGATCATCCAGGTGGTGCTTGCGGAAAGCGCTGACAGCAAGCCCGCACTCTTGATAGCGACTGGCTTAGCGTCCAAAGGCGCCGCGCTCAGTGTGGCCGCCTTTGTCGCTGTTACTGCAGCAGCATCGGCATGTGGCGGGGTGAGTTGTGCGACCGTGCCGGTCGCGGCGGCCGCCCCAGCCTCCCCGTGGCTGGCCGGTAGCGCTTCCAGGCTGTAGGCGGCGATGGCATCACCACGTGTCGGGTTCAGGCCGACCGCCATAGAGACAACCTCGGTCAGCTTGCGTGATTGCGCCTCGGACATCGCTGCCGGCAGTACCACGCCCACGCTTAAACGCTTGATCGCTCCCGGCGCCGAAACGATCTGCTCCACGCGCCTGCCGTGTTGAAATTCGACTTCGCTGAGCGTTGTCTCCCTTCCGGCGCCGGTCGCGCTTTCGGAAGACTGTGTCGTCGGCGCTCGCGCACGGCTGTCTGCCATTGTCGTTTGCTTGCTGCGCAATACCGCGCCGTCGCCACTGCCGCCTGGGACGACCAGCACCTTTTCCTCGGTGACCTTCAGCATGTCCGGATTCAGAATCGCATCCACCATCACGATTGCCCGCCCGGGGCCGACCGCACGGTCCAGCACTGCCGCGGCCTTGGAAATGAAATAGGCTTCGGTCTGGCGCTTGAGCTCGAGCACTGCATCACCACTGCCGCCACGTTCGGCGCCCGTGTTGTCGCTTGCAGCGCTCAGCGTCACGCCGCGGCTATCGGTCACCGTCACCGCGCCGGGTTCCACCTGCGGTACCGCGGCGGCGACAAGACGCTGTATGCCCAACACTTGCGGAGCATGCAATTGCATTCCGGGCCGAGCGGTAATGGTGACTGAGGCCTTGCCTTGGCCGTCGCCACGCCGCAGTAGTCCGGTTTCCGGCAACGCCAGGTGTACCCGCGCCGATTGCACTTCCTCCAGGCCCATGATGGTTCGGGCCAGTTCACCCTGCATCGCGCGCTGGTAATTGATCTTTTGCGCGAACTCGGTCATGCCGATATCGGACTCATTAAACAGTTCGAACCCGACGGTGCCGCGCAGATTGACGCCCTTGCTCATCAGCTTCAGGCGGGTGCGGTACACCTCATCGCGGTCCACAAGTATGGTGCGACCTTCGTCGCCAAGCCGGTGCGGCACTTTGATGCGGTCAAGTTCCGCGACGATGGCGCCGGCGTCCTGAGGGTCCAGGTCCGAAAACAGCACCTGGTAATCGGGACTCAATAGCTTCCATCCGAAGGCCAGCGCTGCAGCCAGAGACACGGCAGCGGCGAGTAGCAGCAAAAGCCGGGCGCCGTTGCCGAGGGACTTGAGCGTCTGTTTCAGGGGTTCGAGCATGGTGTTCCTCTTCGGTGCGGCGACATTCATAACTGCATGCGCTGCAGTTCCTGCCAACCCTCAATCAGGCGGTTGCGCAGCTGGGTGGCGAACTGGAAGGCGATGCGCGCGTTTTCCTGGTCGAGCACCACCTCTTGCAAGCTTTCTGCCTGGCCGGATGCCAGTCGTATTGATTGCCGTTCGGCGGTCTTCAGTGTCTGATCCAGTTCGGCAATGCCGGCCGCCATCACGGCGCCAAAGGTCGGTGCGCCCGCGTCTGGCGCCATCTGTGGCGCCGACAGGGCGGGCATCGCGGCGACAACGGGCGCAATAGCGGATGTGGCTGCGCTCATCGGCTGCCTCCGATCTCCAGCGTTTTGAGCGCCATGGTCCTGGCGGCGCTGATCGATAGCAGATTGGCCTCGTAGTTGCGCGTGGCAGTCATGATGTTCACCGTCTCGGTGAGCGAGTCGATGCCGGGATAGGCGACGAATCCACGTTCGTCGGCATGGGGATGCCCCGGTTCATGCAGTAGACGTGGTGGCGTATCAATCGTCGTTACACCGACCGCCTGCGGCAACAGCGGCGCCAGCGTGTCGCCTTCCATGAAAGCCGCGAAGCCGGATAGCGGAGCGCTGGTGGTGAGCAGGCGCGCGGCACGATAGAGGCGTCCGTCGGCGGTGCGCGTCGTGCTGGCGTTGGCGAGATTCAGGGATGCGATATCCGCGCGCATCTTCTCGACGGCCATGCCGGCGGCGCCGATGGCAAAGCTTGCCTGATAATCCATGGCTATTTCCTTCCGTCGTTGCTGGCCAGGTTCAGCAAATCGAGCTGCGCATTGACTGACTTGATCAGCGCCTGGTACTGCACCACATTGACCGTTTGCGCCGCGAGATGCTGATCGAGTGCAACTGGCGCAGCTTCGGCCGCTACGATGGGCCGCGCGGCTCTAAGCAGTTCAGCGCCTTCCCGGGCTGAGGCAAGTGCATCCTGCAGCCGTGCTTCGAAGTCGACCCGGCGCGGCAGATAGCCAGTGTTGTTCGCATTGGCGATATTCGCGGCGATGATCACCTGGCGCAGTTGCGCTGCTTCCAGCGCAAGACGACTGGCCTGCAAGGCTGGCGAAGAGAGAAGTTCGAATGCTGGCATTTGGGCCTTAATCCTCCTTGTGAAGCGCCGCCATGGCCGGCGGCATGTGCTTGTGCATGTGCTGTTATTGAATGATCAGTTCTGCGCGCAGCGCGCCGGCTGCCTTGATTCCCTGGAGTATCGCAATCATGTCGCGCGGGCTGGCCTTGATGCGGTTCAGCGCCTGCACCAGATCGGCCACGGTGCTGCCCACTCCCAGCTGCACTGCCTCGACGCCTTGTTCGGCGACATTGACGCGCGTCTGCGGCACGACCTCAGTGCGCACTCCCGGCCCGGCATAGCCATAGCCGAGCAGGCTGGGCTGCGATACCAGGTAATCGGTAACTACCGAAACCCTCAGGTCGCCGTGGCTGACAGTAACGCGGGAAATGGTGACATCGGCGCCGGCGATCACGGTACCGGTGCGCTCGTTGATCACGACGCGCGCACGCTTGTCCGGCTGTACCGGCACGCTTTCGATTCTGGTGACGAATCCGACCAGATTGCGCTGCTCGGATTCGGGCACCTGTATGCTGACCGTGCCTGCGTCGGCCGCCGCCGCGACCGGACGACCGACGGCGCCGTTGATGGCCGTGGCAATCCGGTTTGCCGTGGTGTAGTCCGGCTCGGCGAGCAAAAATTGCATTGCGCCGGCGTGCATGACTTCGCTGCCAACAGCGACTTCAACGGTCGCGCCCCCGGGTATCGTGCCTACCGTTGGATGATTCTTCTGAACCACATTGCCATTGACGTCGTACTTGTATCCGCCGATGGAGAGCGGCCCCTGGGCCAAGGCATAGATGCGTCCGTCCGGACCCTTGAGCGGTGTGAGCAACAGGATGCCGCCGAGGAGGCTGCGGGCATCGCCCAGCGAGGTCACGGTCACGTCGACCTTATCGCCGGTACGGGCAAACGGCGGCAGGGTCGCAGTGATCATCACCGCGGCGACATTGCGGCTCTGCACCTGGTCCGGTCCGACGACAATGTCGAACTGGCTCAACAGATTGGCAATCGACTGGCGCGTAGTGCGGTTGCGCAGCGTATCGCCGGTGCCAGCCAGGCCGGTGGCTACGCCATAACCAACCAGCATGTTGTCGCGCCAGCCGCCAAAGCGGCCGATATCCTTGATGCGAACCGCGTCGGTGGCCGCCTGGCAGGAGAGGGCTGAACACAGCAGGGTGGCCAGGCAGGCAAGCAGGGCATGGAAGGCGCGCATCACAGTATCCCCAGCCAGCTCAGCAAGCGCGTCAGGATGCCCGGATGCTGCTTCTCGCTCAGCACGCCGTCGCCGATGTAGCTGATGCGCGCATCGGCGAGCCGGTTCGAGGGCACCGTGTTGTTGTCCATGATGTCGATCGGGCGCACCTTGCCGACCAGCTTGATTTCCTGCTTTTCGTCATTGACCAGCAATTGCTGATCACCGGCAACCGTCAGCAGGCCCGATACCGGATCCACTTCGCGCACCGTCACTGAAAGCTGTGCAAGCATCTTGCCCGAGCGCTGGATCTGGCCCTTGCCGCCGAAGGCGTCACCGAGCTGCAGACTGCCGTTTTCGGCACGGTTGGTCGAGCGCCATTTGAACAGGAGGCTGCCGTTCTTCTCCGTCGTGGTGTTGGCGTTCGCGCTGGCGCTGGAATTTTCGTAGACGAGGATGGTGAGCATGTCGCCGACGCGGTACGCGCGTTTGTCGCCGGTAAGCGAGCGAAAGCCGGATTCGCCCCGGAACAAGCTATCCGCGTGGGTCATCGCGCTGCAAAGCATTCCCAAGCTGAAAATGCTGGCATATAGCCTGGAACGACTAGGCATGAACGACCTTCTGCCTGGCGGCATCCGCAACGCAGCGCGATGGCCGTCGTATGCTGCCGGAGCGGAGTGGGGCTGGTTGATGTGCTGGTGCATGGATCTCTTGGCAAGGGTTCTCATTTCACCTCGGCCGTACCGTCCGGCCGGACTGTGGCCGCATAAATTTCACGGGTGCGTGGATTGAGCAAACGTATTTCGCCGCCGGCCAAGCCCTCGCCCAGGGCGACCGCCCGGTCTTCGACTGCGACTGCGCCAAGGGCGATGTGCACCGCGACTTGTTCACCGCGCTCTATCGTCCGCTTCGGGGTCAATTCGCTCGCATACAGCACGCTTCCCGCTTCCTTGTTTGTCCGCACGCGAAAATTGCTCACGGTGTCCGGAGCCAGCATGGCAAGCGGCTCGTCGGCAATCGGGATGCGTTCTGCACTCAGCAACTCCGCGTGCAGCTTCGTGCCGGCTGCGGCGGCACTGCGCATGCGCCAGGCAGGGATGCTTCCCGACACGCGGAACCATGCCACGAGCGTTGCCGCCTGCCTGCCATCGACGAGGACGTCGACATGCGCTTGCATGCGCGAAGTGAGCGGCTGAGAAACCGGGCGCAGCGCATAAGACACCGTGCCACGTGGCAGCGCGTCAGGCACCGTCGGTCGCGCCATAGGCACGAGGTGCAGATCAGCTTGCGGTTCACGTGCCCGCAGCGCGTCGGCGAGAGCATTCCCGGACCAGGCAAGCAGGGCATCGGTATCGAATGGCATCGCGTTCCAGGACACGACTACCGTCGGGGCACCACTCAGCGCGTAGGACCCCCGCAGGGCGGGTAAGGCGGTGTCGATTACGTGTCGCACCCTGGCTGGCGTGAGACGCAGCGGTTGGCCAGGCTGATTCAGGCTGGCCACACGTAGCGTCTGCAATGCACGAAGGCGGCCATCGTCCGGGCATGCAATGGACGCGATCGCATCCAGCGTCACGGTTCGAGCGGGGACTTGCGCCTGCGAATGCAACTGCAGCGTGCAGGACGATGCCGCTGCCTCGGCGCGCGCCAGCGGCAGTATCGTCAACAGCAGCAGTAATGAGAAAGCGAGCGAGCGCATGGCAATCCGTATCAGCGGAACAGGCTGTTGACGGTGGATTCCATGTCATCTCCAGCCTGGAACACCTTGGCGCAGAGATTGAAGATGTGCTGGGTTATAGTCATGTTGATCATCTCGTCGTTCAACTGGACGTTGGAACCTTCGCTATATCCCTGCAGCAGTGTGCCGAAGCCTTCATCGCCGGGCTTGCCGCGCAGCGGATCTCCGGCCTTATCACTGGCTCCGTAGAGGTTCTCGCCCAATGGCGTCAGTCCCGATGGATTGATGAAGCGCACCAGTTCGATCTGCCCCAGTTCGGTAGCCGTGGATTCGCCGGCAAGACTGGCGCTGACCCTGCCGGTCGCGTCAATCTGCAGCGCGGACGCCTCGCTCGGCACGGCAATCTGCTGATGCAGCACATAACCGTCGCTGGTAGCGAGCATGCCGTCACGATTGGCCTGGAGCACCGGACTGCGCACATATCCCGAACTGCCATCGGGCAGCACCACCTCGACGAAGCCATCGCCGCTGATGGCCAGGTCGCTGCTGGCATCGGTCTTCTTCAACTGTCCCTGGTCGAACGCCTTGCCTAGCGGAATGGCAACCGTACCCATGCCGGCATAGGCTTGCACATCGCTTTGCGGCGACAGGCCGGCGCGTTCCAGTCCACCGTAATAGACATCCCTGAAGCTCACGCGCGCCTTCTTGTAACCCGGGGTGTTGATGTTGGCGATATTGTTCGCGATGGTGTCGATGCTGAGCTGCTGGGCAACCATTCCCGCCGCACCGATATACAGGGAGTTCGGCATGTTGTGACGTCCTTTAGATGGAAAGTCGATGTAACGAGTTCAGCGTGATGCTCCGACCATAGGGAACTCAGAATTCACCAAGCCTGGTCAGCGCCTTCTCTCCCATTTGGTCGTAGGCGCGAAGCACCTGAGCGCCATTCTGGAAGTGGCGCAGCGAGTCGAGCAGCTTCGTCATCTCATAGGCGCTGTTCACGTTTGAAGCTTCGAGCATTCCCTGGCGCAGTGCTGCGCCGACAGGCTCGGATGAGATTTGCGCGCTTCCCCGCCTGTAGCGGCCATTGCCGACCGCTTGCAGCCTTGATGCGTCGTCGAAACCCACAAGCTTGATTTGCCCAAGCTGGTTGTCCCTGCCGTCGACTATGCGGCCCTGCCTGTCGATGCGCACCGCGCCGGACTCGAGGCGGATGTCGCCGCCGACGCCGCTGACGGTTTCTCCATTGGGGCCAGTCAGCAAGCCAGTCGCATCGATACTGAAATTGCCCTGGCGCGTGTAATAGGTCCCGGATGCATCGCTGAGTTCGAAGAAGCCTGCGCCTTCGATGGCCAGGTCCAGCGAATTTCCGGTATGCCGAGTTGGCGCATCGTGAAAGTCGATCTGGTGCTCGACTATGGGCAGGCGCGACACACTTGCCGGTGCGCCGATCGCCGGATCGAGGAGATTCAAGGCTTCGGCAAAGTGCTGGGGGATGGTGGAAACCGGTAACGCGCGCTTGTAACCCGGGGTCGCCATGTTGGCGAGATTCTGGCTAATGATTCTGATGCGCTCGGAATCGAGAGACATACTTGCGGCGGCGATGGCAGCACCATCAGGCATTCGCATCTCCATGGGACAGGTGGCAATCGTGTCGTTCGTTTGCGCTTTAGCGCCGGGCTCTCTGATGAATCTCAACACGGCACAGCGAGGTGGCATTTAAAACGCTACAGCAACATTTCGTCACGTTTGTTAATTCAGTTGTTCATTGTTAGCCGGCTTTGGCGCTGGCTTTCCACCTGCGATCCGCGCGACCGTTGAGCTGATCGCCAACAGTCGTTTCCTTATGATCGACTTTCATTCCCGATGCGTTCATTCACTGCAATCACATGCGCCAGCAACGCAGCCACCAGCTCGAACAACGATGGATCAATGGCAGCATCGACCGGCAGCCGATACAGCTGTTCGAGCAGCGTTGCATCCCGCACGATGCGTGGCCCATCACGGCGCAAGGTCTGCGCAAGCAGCTCCTCGGTAATCGGGCCGGCGGCCTTGAGCACGATGCTGGGCAAAGCCTCGGCGCTATCGGCGTCGTAGGCCAGACCAACGACGCGGGGCAGCGGTGAAGTATTCATATCAGGCCAGCAGATTGAAGTTGTCGCCGGCGACCAGCCGTTCCATCACGGTACGTATCAGCGCATTGCCGGATGCCGACGGCCGGACCTCATAGCTGACCGCATCCACTGTCCAGCCCAGGTTGGCAAGGGCACGTGCGAGCGCACTATCCTGATCACCGATCGCCGCGGCCGTGCTATCGCTGGCGGCGAGAACATTGAGCACAACACGGCGGTCCACCACGCGCGCGAGAATTTCTATGCGTCCTACCTGATCGAGATCAAGCGCGATGCGCAGGCTGCGCTGTCGCAACTCCGGACGCAATTCCGCGTCGGCGGAAACATCGAATAGCGCCACCTGGAATTCGACAAGTCGACCATTAATGGCCAGCGGCAGACTCATGGTTCGGTGCGCCAGCGATCCTGGCTGCTGCGCATTCAGCAGGCGTTGAGCGATCCAGGCCCAGCGCTCCCTTTCTCCTTCATCCATGCCGTCGCCCGACGAATCGGCTTCGGCTCCTGTTGCGCCGAATTGGGCCTGAGACATTGCATGCAGTTGCGTGTCTATCGCGTCCGTGAGCGTTTGCGCATTCTCCCGTACCGCCGCCTGGGTCATACCGGCCGCGCCGGCAACAAGGCTTGCGTTGAGCAGCTGCTGGCCGCTGGCGACAAGGCTGGCGCCGGAAAGTGCGTGCCCCAGGCTCTGCAGCAGCGCTGCATTCAGCGCGAAGCCGGCACGCTTGAGCGTCAGCGCAGACAGTACCGCGTTGTACGGATCAAGACCGGCAGTTTGTGCGCCGAGGTTTTGCCATTCCATGTCGCCAAGCAGCGCGGCATGCTGTTGGAACAGCATCAGCGCGGCGTCATTGTCGGTACGTTCGAGCCATGGCGGCGGCGTTGCCTGCGCCGGGTCGTGCGCGGATTCACGCCTGCCCGCCACAACATCCGCCAGTTTTTCCAACACCACCTGTTCACCGACCCTGAGTACGCGCGCGCGCAGCATGTCGCCGACGCGCAGCGGCACGGTGCTGTCAACGATGCGCTCCTGACCGCCGATGTCGATCAGGTAGCGGCCGCCCTGAAATGCCTGGGTGACGCGCGCCGCAAGCACCTCGCCGAGATCGAGCGATCGCTGCGTGCGGCCGTCCGCCTGGAAACGCAGCAGCGGCGCGGTACCAAGCAAGGAACTTGGCAACTGCAGCGCTGCGGCAAGGCTGGAGGGGTCGACGCTCATAAGGTCACCATGCCGAAGGCGCGCAGTGCGATATGGGGCGGTACTTCCGACATGGAGACGATCGACAGTTGCGGCAGCACGCGCTCGGTCATTGCACGTAGATGACGACGCAACTCCGGCGCGCACAACAGCACCGGCAACAGATTGCTTTTCACCATGCGCTCGACCTGACCGGCGAGGCGATGCATCATCTGCTCGGCATACTTCGGCTCGAGCACCAGACGGGCGCCGTCGCTTTCGCCACGCAGGCTGGCTGCGACGGTCTGCTCTATCGTCGGGTCGAGCGTGAGCACCTGCAGTTCGCTGCCCTTGCCAAGCAGGCTCTGGCAAATGGCGCCGCCGAGACGCTGCCGCACCAGCTCGGTCAGTTGCGCTGGATCGCGACTGCCGCGCGCGCCGTCAGCCAGGACTTCGAGAATCAGCGCCAGATTGCGTATCGATACCTTTTCCTGCAGCAGATTCTGCAGCACCTTCTGGACTTCGGACAGCGACAGCGTCGCCGGGATCAATTCTTCGACCAGACTGGTATTGGTCTTGCGGATATTGCCGAGCAGGCGCTCGACTTCGGCCCGTGACAGCAGCAGCGCTGCGCCCTTGCGCAGCACTTCGGAGAGGTGCGTCAGGAATACCGTCACCGGATCGACCAGGGTATACCCCGCCTGGCGCGCTTCGGTACGCTGTTCCTCGAGCAGCCATACGGCAGGCAAGCCATAACTGGGATCACGCGTCTCGATGCCGCGCAGCGCATGCCCCTCTCCGCCGGGACGCAGGCCGAGCAGCCGGCCCGGCACCAGCTCGCCTTCGGCCACCCTGTTCCCATAAATCTGTATGTCGTACATCGCTGGCGGCAAGCGTCTTTCATCGCGTATGCGCACGGCGGGGAGCACAAAGCCGGCTTCGAGCGCATAGGCTTTGCGGAATGCGGCGATGCGCTCCATCAGCGCAGCATTGCCGTCGCCAAGCAGCGGCACCAGCTCCTGGCCGATGCGCACCTCGATCGGATCCACCGGCAGCATCTCGTACAAATCTTCGCTTGCAGGAGCGCTTCCCGCGTCGGTGCCAGAGGCGGCGTCGGCAGCTTCGCTGGGCTTCTTCGCGCGGGCGACACGCCAGGCAACGCCGAACAGCAGCATCAGACCGAGCAGCGGCAGCGCCGGCAGGCCGGGCAGGAACATCAGGATCAGGAGCGCCAGCATGATGATGCCCAGGGTGCGCGGAAACAGCGACAGTTGACGATAGACTTCGGCGCTCAGGTTGTCGTCGGAGCTTGAGCGGGTCACGATGATGCCGGTGCCAAGCGCAATCACCAGCGCCGGCACCTGGGTGACAATGCCGTCGCCTATGGTCAGCAGGGTGTAGGTGCGCAGCGCTTCATCCCATTTCATGCCCGCCTGCATGACGCCGATGGCCAGGCCGCCAAGGATGTTGATGATCAATATGACGATGCCAGCGATCGCGTCGCCCTTGACGAATTTGCTGGCGCCGTCCATCGCGCCGTAGAAGTTTGCTTCCTTCTCGATGTTCTTGCGACGGCGCTGTGCTTCAGCCTGGTCGATAAAGCCCATGTTCAGGTCAGCGTCGATACTCATCTGCTGGCCCGGCATGCTGTCGAGGGTGAAGCGGGCGGCGACTTCGGCTACCCGTTGCGCGCCGTTCGTGATGACGACGTACTGGACCACGACCAGGATCAGGAACACGATCAGGCCAATGACGTAATTGCCGCCGACCACATAGCTGCCGACGGTGTTGATCACGCGTCCAGCGTCGGCGCTGGAGAGGATGAGGCGCGTCGCCGCGACATTCAGCGACAGCCGGAACAGTGTGGCGATCAGAAGCAGCGATGGAAACGTGGAAAACTGCACCGGCGACTCGGTGTAGAAGGTCAGCAGCAATAGCAAGAGCGCCAGTGAGAAATTCGTGAGTATGAGGAAGTCGAGCAAACGCGAAGGTATCGGCGTAAACAGCACGATCAGAATGCCGATCGTCAGAAAAACCAGCACCAGATCCGCCTGACGGCCCAGCGTCTGGCGTAGAGATGACATCATGCTTGCGCTCCTGTAGTCCGAGGGGATTCCGATCGTTTCCGCCGCAGCCTCAGCCAGATCAGGATGCGCGCGACATCGGCGTAGCAATCCACTGGTATGTGCTGCTCGATAGACGCGCCGCGAAACAGCGCGGCCGCCAGCTTGCGGTTCTGCACGATCGGAACCTGATGGCGCCACGCCATCTCGCGCATGAGCGCCGCGAGCTGACCGGCGCCTTTGGCCAGCACCTGCGGCGCAGGCATGCCCGGCGCATCGTATTTGAGGGCGATGGCCAAGCGGGTCGGGTTCGTGATCAGCACGTCTGCATCCTTCACCCTGCGTAGGGAGGAGCTGCGCTGCCGCGCTTCGCGCTGCAGCGCGCGCTGACGCTGGCGGATGCGGGGGTCGCCTTCGCGCTGTTTGTGCTCATCCAGAATTTCGCGATGGCTCATCATCATGCGTTTCATGAAGTCACGGCGCGACAGGGCGATATCGAGAAGCACGATGGGCAACAGAGCCAGCAGACAATAGAACAGCAGACGCAGCAACAGGTGTAAGGCCTGCAGCGGGTAGCTGCGCACATCGCTGAGCGACAGGCGCAACAGATCCGGCAATGCGTGACGCAAAAAAACAAAGATGACCGTCGAAAGAAGCGCCGCCTTCAGCACCGCGCGCAGGCTGTCGAACAGCAGTTTCACATTGAAGAAGCGCTTCATGCCCTGGGCCGGGTTGAGACGCGTGAAGTCTGGCTTGATCGGATGAAAGCTCAATACCGGCCCGGTCTGCGCCAGCGAAGCGAGGATGCCGATGACAATCAGTGCGACGAACATTGCCGCCCAGGGGCGCAAGCCCTGGAAAAACAAGGTGACGGCATAAGCGCCTGCTGCACGCGTGAGACCAGTTCCGGCTGCGACTTCGAGCGCGGCGGCAAACAGGCGCGAGCCCGTCTCGAGCAGACGCGGTCCCTTGAAATAGAGGAAAACGGTCAACACGCTCAACGCTGCGAAGGCGTTCAGATCCATGCCCTTCGGCACGCTGCCTTTCTTGCGCGCCTGATCGAGCTTCCAGGGCGTGGCCTTTTCACTGCGCTGTTGATCTTCCTCGGCCATGTCAGATCCCCATCAGCGCGTTCCAGTAGCGCAGCATGCTCGCGAAAACGCGATTCATCGCGGGTGCGAGAAAGGGTAGGGAAATCGCCAGCGTCGCCAGGCCGGCAAACACCTTAACCGGTATCGACAGCAGGAAGATATTCGCCTGCGGCAATACGCGTGACAGCACGCTCATGCCGATATCGGCCAGGAATACGCAAAATACCGCAGGACCAACGACGACAATGCCGAGGCTGAACATCAATCCGAACTGCGCCAGCACGGTTTGCGGCTGCAGGCGAAGTGGCACTGTGCCCAGAGGCACGGCCTGCAGCGATGCCGCCAGCGCACGCAGCAGCAGGTGATGCCCGTCGACTGCCAGAAAGGCGGCGATGGCGCACATCTGCAGCAGCAGGCCGAGCAGCGGCGTCTGCGCGCGCGAGGCGGGATCGAAAAGCGTAGCCACGCCAAAGCCCATCTGCAGGTCGAGCAGTCTGCCGCCGACCAGGAACGTGGCAAAGGCCGTCGATATGCCAAAGCCGAGCAGCGCGCCCCACAGCGCCTCCATGCACATGGCAAACGCCAGATGCGAAGGGTCTGATGCAAGGGGAGGCAGCGGCGGCTGCAATCCGAGGTTGATGCAGAAGGCGAGGCCGAGCAGTGCAAAGACTCTTATCATCGTCGGCACGCCGATCCCGCCGAGCACGGGTGTCATGAACAAGGCGATACCGATGCGCAGCGACAGCAATAGCGTAGCGATCAGCGGGGCGATGTCTATGCGCAGCGAGATCACAGGTAGGAAGGTATGGAGAGAATCAGTGAGCTTGCGAAGGCGACGAGGTGCCGCAGCAGCCAGGGGCCGGATATGACCATCACGCCAGCCACGGCGAGAAGCTTCGGCACGAAGCTCAGCGACATTTCCTGAATCTGCGTGACGACCTGAAAGATGCTGATCAGCAGGCCGACCAGGAGAGCGGTCAGCAGCATCGGCGCGGAGATGAGCACCGCTGCCCACAACGTTCTTGAGGTCAGCATGAGAGCAAGGTCCATCGACATGCGTGTGTTCTTCCTGTAATCGACATCGTGTATCCATTGGGTGCTGCCTGGCTGTCCGACTTGGATGAGCTCGCTGCAGGCACCCGTTGGCGGGCATTGCGCGCTCCTCATGTTTGGCACGGTCGCTTGAGTGGCGCGACGCTGGAATTGGTTCGTGCAAGCTCGCGTCGGCGATTTGAAAGTGTGCGACTGCGCTCGGGCATTCGTTCGATGTGCGGCGCGCAATAACGTGTGCAAGCATGCTGCCCCATGTTGATCGCGCTACAACGTCGCCTCGACGTTCAAAATGCGCCTGTCGTGTTGCGAATCTCTTTGGCCTTTGCTCAGGCTCTGCTATGCTGGCCCGCGCTTCTCGCTGGAGCAGTGCGCGTGACCTCAAGCGTTCGCATCTTCTGCTCCGCATCCACCATCGATGAACATTCTGTGTATCGGGAACGCCGGTATGGAAACCTTGCTCGATCGAAGTCGTTTCGACCGCCTCATTGGGTATCTCGCCCACGATCCGTCCAATCTGCCGTTGTTGCAAGACGCGTCGCATGAGGCAATGCAGCTCGGCCTGTGGCGCGAGGCGCATGAGCTGCTTGACAGAACCCTGGCCTTGTCGCCGACGGATGCTCCCAGCCGTTACCGCATGTCAGTGGCGTTGATGATGGAGCATGACCCGATCGCCAGCCTTGAATACTCGCAGGCTCTGATTGACGAAGGCGTCGATGCGCCTGCGGTTCTGTACCAGCATGCGCGCGCGCTCATCCTCGCCGGCAGGCATGCCGAGGCCGAGCCGCTGTTCGAGCGTCTCGCGCCCCATGCGTCGGAACTTCCCGAATTCGCGCTGCTGCACATCCGCGCGCTGCATGGCGCCGGCAAGCTGGATGAGGCGGCTGCTCTTGCTGCGACCATGGAAGCCGATCCGATCGCACAAGGCATGCTCAGTCTCATCCGTATTGATAACGATGACTTGGAGGCGGGCGCCGCGCTGGCGCGCGAGGTGCTTGCTCATGATCCGGATAATGTCGATGCCTTGCTTGCATCGGCTACGGCCGCGGTGGCGATGGAAGATGCCGAAGCGGCCTTGCCGCAATTCGAGCGCGTCGCTGCACTGCATGCCGACAGTGGCCGCGCCTGGATGGGCATAGCACTCGCCCGTCTGTCGGCTGGAGATATCGCCGGCGGACGCGAGGCATTCGAGAAAACAGTCAGGCTGCTGCCAGGTCATCTCGGTTCATGGAATGCTCTGGCCTGGGTACAGATGATGCAGAACGACCTCGACGCCGCGCAGGAAACCCTCGAAGCGGCGATGCGCCAGGACCGTAATTTCGGTGAAACCCACGGGACGCTTGCGGTGCTGCTTGCTTCGCGTGGGCAATGGGATGAAGCCAGGCATGAGACGGACATCGCGCTGCGGCTGCAACCCGAGTCCTTCGCCGGCCGTTTCGCGCAAACGCTGATCATTGAACATCGCGGCAGGCCGCAGCTCTCGCAGCAAATGCTCAGGCAGATCATGGAAAACTTCCATGCGCCTGCCGGTGGCAACATGATCGATGTCGTAAGACGCTACGCCGCGCGGCGCAAGCCTGCGCTTTCTTCCGCTGTTCCCGCCGCGCATTCATCGCAAAAGGAGACACGATGAGCACCGATCTCGATGCAGAAGAATTGAAATTTCTGGCGATGGGAGCGAGTCGCGCGAATTCGCCCGAGCAGGCGCTGGTGTACCTGAAGCATGCGCTGCAAGCCGCGCCTGAAGATGGTGAGTTGCTATATCTGCTGGCGGCTGAGCATGCGCAGCTCGGCATGTACGATCGCGCCGCCGAAGAGATGACCCGCGCGCTGGCCTTGCGACCTGACATGTACACCGCGCGCCTGCAGCTGGGTTTGCTGCATCTCGGCGCCGCGCGGGTCGATGCGGCGACCGACACGCTGCGGCCCTTGACCAATCTTGATGCCAATAACTGCTTTCATCATTTTGCGCTGGGGCTGGAACATTTGATGCGCGATCGTTTTTCCGCCTGCCGCAGCGCCTTGGAGCAGGGCATTGCGCTGAACAATGTCAATGCGCCGCTCAATGGCGACATGCGCAAGATCATCGACGCGCTGCCGGACGATAGCGTGGCGGAGAACGAGGGCAACGTCTGGCTTTCGGCATATCGCCAGGATGATGCCTCCCATTAATTACGCACGCGAGAGGAAAGCCCGGGATGAGCAGGATCGAAGGCGCTGGCCTTGGAAGGCTGCTACGGCGTTTGCGTACCCAAGCCGGACCACGTGCCCGCGGCGTGGCAGCAGCCGACACCACAACATCGTCCAGGGCCCAAGGCAATTCGAAGACGGGCGGCGCGCATTCCGGTCTGCGGGTGGAATTGGCTGCACGCTTGGCCAGCATCGATCCCCGCCGCGAAGATGCGGATACGCGCGCGGTGGAAGCCTTCATCGAATGCGTGCTGACCAGGGAGTTTGGCGCGCCCTTGATGGCTACCCCCGCAGGGCAGGATCTGTTGGGACAGGTCCGCTCGGCGCTGGTCGATAGTCCGCGGGCGCGTACGGCTTTGCTCGACGTGTTGAAGTCGCTTTCCGCGCCGCTTGGCCGCGACGCCTGAACGATGCGACATATTCAACGCCGGCAGCAATCTACCGCATTCGGCGCCGCTGCCGCGCTGCATCTGAGCATTGCCGGCTTCGCCGGAGCGTGCATCTCGCCTGAAGAGGTGCTCATGGCGCTGGATCCGGTGCCGGACCATCATCTTGCGGGTTTGCGTCGCATCGAGTTCTCCCCGGAAGAGGCGCGGTGTTGTCCGCCATCTGTCGTAGCGGCTTATCTGCAACGGGAGCGCTGCATTTGCTTTTACCGTTTGCCGGCATGGCCTATGTTCCGTCATGTGTTGCACCACGAAATTGGACACCATGTGTTCGCGCTGATCATCAGCAGCAAGGTCAAGACGCAGTGGACGCAGCGCGCTGTCAGGCGAGGCGCTCCAGCCAGCGCATATGGCGCCACTTCGGTCGGCGAAGATTTTGCGGAATGCTATGCCCGCCATCTGCGCGGCGAGCCGGTGGATTCCGCTTCCGCGGCAAAGGAAGCGTTCATGCGCGAACTCGTATTCTCCGGGGCGCCGTGGACCCTGAAGGAGCAGCAACTGTTGTAGACGGCGCTGCCGTGACCACGGGTCGGATTTTTCCGCAGCGGCATGGCCCACGGCATTCGCGCAGCGCTGTAGTGATGGTTTTCAACGACTGAGCTTTTCTTCCTTGGAGATAACCATGCAATTCGAATCCGATGAGATCCTTGCCATTGCGCGTGACCATTTCGAGCATCAGCGTCTGGAGGAGGCCCTGACGCGGGCAAAGACCTTGCTGGAGCTGCCCGAGCCGCCGGCTGGCGCACGTGAGCTGGCGGCGCGTATCTATGCGCGTCTTGGGCTGCATGAGCGGGCAATCGCGCTGCTGAGTCAGTGCATCGAGCGCAGCCCTGATGCGCTGGAGCTGCGCATCGAGTTGGCGATGGTCAGCCAGGACGGCGGCAATCTCGAGCAGGGCTTGCGGCTATGGGATGACTTGCTCGTACAGCATCCGCTCTTGCCGCCAGCGTTGTTTCATGCGGCCGCATTGCGCGCGCAGCGCAAGCAGTTCGCCGACGCCTTGCGTCATGTTGAGGTCTTGCTGCAGACCGCGGAAAAAGACAATCTTTATGTCGGAAAAGCCAGAGAGTTGCAGGACGCATTGAACCGGATGGTGAGCGGGCCGGAGCAGGTGCAGGAAGCTTCGATGGCATGAGCCGCAGGCGTCGCCTCCGTGGTTTACGCCCTCGGCCGCAGCCTGTGAAGCATATGCGCACTGACCGGGCTGGATGCTTCGGTCAGCTCGGATAGGCTCCCGGACGGCGTCTGCGCAGCAGATATTCGACGATGGCGAATGCCGCCTCGGTAAGCAATGCCAGCGCAGCAGCCGGTATCGCGCCGGCCAGCAAGGCTTGCCGATCATTCAGCGCGAGGCCGATGGCGATGCGTTCGCCATACCCGCCGGCGCCTATGAACGCGGCAATGGTGGCGGTGCCGACGCTCATCACGGCGGCGGTCCTGATACCGGCCAGGATCATCGGCGCAGCCAGGGGCAATTCGATTTGCAGCATGCGGTCGCGCACGGACAAGCCCAGGCCAAGGGCGGCCAGCTTCAGTCCCGCGGGCACCTGCAACATGCCGACGCAGGTGTTGCGCACCACAGGCAATAGCGCGTACAGCGACAGTGCCACGACTGCGGGCAGCGTGCCGATCCTGCCGAACAGTGGGATCAGCATCGCGAACAGCGCCAGCGACGGTATCGTTTGCAGGACACCGCTGAGACCCAACACCGGTTGACGAAGCCAGGAATGGTGGGCTGCCGTGATGCCGAGCGGTATGCCAACGACGGTGGCAAAAACGACGGCGCAACACACCAGGAACAGATGCTGCGCCGTAAGGCGTCCGAGTTCCGGGTTGAAAATCGTTGCGAGGAATCCGCGCGCCGGCGCACTGGATGCCGAC
Source organism: Noviherbaspirillum pedocola (assembly GCF_016632335.1). GTDB lineage: Bacteria > Pseudomonadota > Gammaproteobacteria > Burkholderiales > Burkholderiaceae_D > Noviherbaspirillum_A > Noviherbaspirillum_A pedocola. The sequence continues at coordinate 145,126 of NZ_JAEPBG010000005.1, read as the reverse complement.
GTGCCGCCATCGACGAATACACGCGCCGCGGCCTCGAAGCTTGCGCCGTGCAACTCCACTGCGGCATTCAACGCAATCATTCGGCGTTGGTCGATGCGACCGCGCAGCGATTCGAGTGCATGCCAGGCTGCGGGGAGGCGATGCGGCAGGTCGCTGCGATACAGCAGCACCGCGTCGTAATCCGGGAAATAGTGCAGATCGTCATCAAGCACGCGCAGATGCATGCCTTCGATGCGGGCATCCGTGGTGTAGACATCGGTGACGTCGATTTGCCCGCTCTGCAGTGCATCGTAGGCCAGGCCGTGATCCAGCGCGCCGGGCCGGGCAAGCCGCAATTGATAACGTTGCGTCAGGCCGGGCCAGCCATCGGTACGACCAAGAAATTCGTGCGACAGGCCGTAGCGCAATTGCGTATGGGCGGCCAGGTCACTGATGCGCGTAATGCCCAGACGTTGCGCGAGGTCTTCACGCATCGCCAGTCCGTAGCTATCGGAGAAGCCCAGCGGCACACCTGCCGCGAGTCCGAGCGGCGCGAGCTGGGCGTTGATATCGGCCAGCGTGGCTGGCCGATCGCTGTGCAGGATCTCGCGCGTGATGGTGCCGAGGTATTCCGGGTAGAGGTCAATTTCACCGGCGCGCAATGCCTCATACAGGATCGCGGTGTTGCCGAGTCCCATGCGGTGCTCGGCGGGCGCATGCGCAGATGCAGTCATGCGCAGAATTTCGCCAAGGATGTAGGACTCGGTAAAGCGCTTGGAGCCGATGCGCAGGCTTTGCGCGTCAGCCGTGAGGCAACACAAGGCCAGAAAGGCGAGCAGGATGGAAGAAAGCAGCCTGTGCATGGTTATTTGGTTTGCAGACGCTTCTCGTATTGGCAGGAGGCTGCAAGCTTAACCGCAATCGTCCGCGCTCGCGCGTAGCGTTCTGGTACAGTGCCGCCATGAGCAAATTGACCTTGGACCGGATGCTGCAATCGCAGGGATTCGGCAGCCGGAAGTGGTGCCGGCAACTGATTGCTGACGGTGAAGTCAGCATAGGCGGACAGGTGATGGATGACTGGCGCGCCGCCGTCGAGGTGGAAGGCCTGGAATTTACGGTGTTCGATGAGCCATGGCGTTACCGCGAGCATCTTTACGTGGCCTTGAACAAGCCTTCCGGCATCGAATGTTCCCGCAAGCCCAGTCACCACCCCGGCGTGTTGACACTGTTTCCCGAACAATTCGCCTGGCGCGATGTGCAGCCGGTGGGCCGGCTCGATCACGACACCACCGGCTTGCTGCTGCTTTCCGATGACGGCGCTTTCATCCATGCCCAGTCTTCACCGCGGCGTCATGTTCCCAAGCTGTACCTGGCCACGACTGCCGATCCGGTCACACCCGAATTGATTGCGCAATTGCGTGGCGGCGTGAAATTGCATGACGAGCCAGCACCGATTGCCGCTGTGCATTGCGTGCAGCGGGACAGTCATCTGCTGGAAATCGCCATCGAGCAGGGCAAATACCATCAGGTCAAGCGCATGCTTGCCGCCGCGGGTAACCATTGTGCAGCGCTCACGCGTATTGCCATCGGCGGCTTGCAACTGGCGGATCTGGCGCTGGGTCCGGGTGAATGGCGATATCTGGAAGCGGAGCAGCTCGCGCTGCTGAACATGGAGACATCCCAATGAATGCCGAGATTCGGCTGGCCAAGCGCGTCGCGCAGGAGCTGGGATGCTCGCGGCGTCAGGCCGAGCAATACATCGAAGGCGGCTGGATCAGCGTGGATGGCGCAATTGTCGAGGAACCCGCTGCACGCGTTGCACCGGAGCAGCGGCTGCGACTCGATCCGGCCGCTGTCGCCGAAGACGTTCCGCCGGCAAGCCTTCTTCTGCACAAGCCGCAAGGCGCGGATCTTGCGCCCGCCGATGCGATGGCAGCATTCCTCGCGCCGCAAAACCGCGCCGATGCCAGCGGCTCCGGCATGCGCGTGCTGCGCAAGCATCTCCACAATCAGCAGATCGTGGCGCCGCTGCCGTCAGCTGTGGGCGGGCTGGTCGTGGTTAGCCAGGACTGGCGCATCTCTCGCCGCCTGATCGACGATCGACAACGTATCGAACAGGAATTCCACGTGGAAGTCGCTCGCGATGTTTCGCCGGAATTGCTGGCACAGATGCAGCGCATGGCGGCTGCACGGCATGCGCTCATGAAGATCAGTCGGCAGAGCGAAAAAAGATTGCGGTTTGCTATAAAGGGCGTTGAGGCTCTGGCAATTATGGAGATTTGCGCCGCTGCCGGTTTGCCGGCTACGCGCATCACGCGCATGCGCATTGGACGCGTTTCGCTCGCAGGCCTGCAGCCTGGGCAATGGCGCTATTTGCGCAGCGATGAATGGTTCTGAAGGGACTTGGCGGCGTGCTTAATGAGTTTCTTCGCCAGCGCTGTAAATCAGTGACAGAGGTGCGGCATGCTGCGTAGCGGGTGTTCGCATCACGGTCTGTAATCTGGCAGGGCTGGTCATGCTGGATTCAAACATGCAGCGCGGCAGGCATCGCGCCGGCATTTCGCCGTTCGGCATGAGCATCATGAATAACAGTTCTTCGTTTTGATCAAGGCTCTGGTAAGCCGAACGCAGCACGGCCCATACCTGTTCAATGCTCAAGTCATCCAGCCACGCTTTTCCTTCAATTCTGAGCGCATATGAATGCGTGTCGGGATGTTGACGTGTCGCCATGATATGTTGCTCCGAAAATTGACGTGGGCATTTCCAGCGGCATGCAGACCGGCCTTATTGTAATTTTGGCCGGCCGCTTTTGCCCGAGGCGGAAAGTTAAATGTTTTATCCGGCGGATGACATGTTTTCCTGTGTATGCTGCGGCGCGCCGTGCGCGACGGCGAGACGGTTCTCGAGATAATCGCGGCGACATTGATTGCGCCGGACCTTGCCGCTGGACGTCTTGGGCAGTGTTCCAGGCATCAGCAGCACGACATGGTCCACGTGCAATCCATGTACCCGATGTATGGCCGCCCGGACCGAGCTTTCGATCTGCGCCCATTTCTCGCGTCGTCGCAAGAACTCCTTCCGCAGCTCGCAGGCGATCACCAGGCGCGGTCGCTCACGGGCATCAACGGTAAAGGCTGCAGTCGACGATGGTCGGATGGCTGGGTGGCTGCGTTCAGCCTGGAATTCCAGGTCCTGCGGATAATGATCACGGCCGTGGAGCCGCATCCGGTCGGTCAGGCGGCCGATGTGATACAGATGTCCCTCCTTCAGATAAGCGACATCGCCGGTGCGCAGAAAGGGGCCGCGCCCGTCGGCCAGCATGGCGGCAAAAACCGCTTCGCTGAGCAGCGGGTTTTTCCAATAGCCGCTGCCAAGCGCGGCGCCGCGTACCCAGATCTCGCCCACTGCGCCGGCTGGCTGCTCACGGCGTTCGATGGGATCGACGATCAGCAGCTCGCGCCCGGCCTGCGGCTTGCCGCATCCGACCAGCGGATGGACGATGCCTGCGATGCCGGGCGCATCAGTGCGCGCCGGCGCGCCAGTAATGCTTCCGGTTACCAGCCCGCAGGCTTCGGTGAGGCTGTAGGCCGGGACGATAGCTGCCTGACGCAAGCCGAGTGGGCCGAGCAGATCGAACAGCATCGACAAGGTTGCGCTGCGTATCGGCTCGCCGGTACAGAACAGCGCCTGTAAGCAGGATAGGCTCACGTCTGCCAGCTGTTCGGGGCGGATATTTCGGATAACGATGTCGAACATGAAGTTCGGTCCGCCGGCGATCGTGATGCGATGCTGTTGCAGCAGCCTGAGCCAGCGCTGTGGCTTCTGTACGAATTGGGCGGGCGTGGACAGAAAAATCCTGCTTGCGCAGATCAGCGGATGAAGCACGCCCAGCAGCAAGCCGACATCATGGAATAGCGGCAACGTAATCAGAGCGGCGCCGGGGCCCGGATGACGAAAACTGACGGCGGCGGCCAGCGCCGCGGTAATCAGGCTGCCGTGATCGAACAGCACGCCATGCGGTTCGGCGACCGTGCCGGAAGTGTAGAGTATGCAGGCCGGCGCATCCGGCGTCAGTTGCGGTGGTTCCCAGCGATGCGCATCCGGCCAGTTGGCCTCTTGGCATCGGCGCAGATCGATGACCGCCAGACCGCGCAGCGATGGATGGGCAAGAACGGCATCGCTGTCGCTGATCACTCCCGCGATGCACGCTTGCACGCTGATGGCATGAAGTCGCTGTTCGAGCGAAGCGCGACGCGGTGGCGCGGTCGGCACTGCGATCGCTCCAGCCATCAGGCAAGCGTAGAAGGCGCTGATAAACAGGTGGTTGGATTTGCAGGCGAGGAGTACGGGCTTGCCTCGCAACCTCTGTTGCTGGATCAGCGTGGCCAGAGAGGCGGATTCCTTCAAAAGCGTGGCGCAATCCAGTGTGCTCAGGTTTTCCGGTTCATCACCCATGAAGTGATAGGCTATGCGCTGCGGCTGCGCTGCGGCGCTGTGCACCAGGATTTCGACGAGATTGCTTCCTATTGGACTGACTGCTGCGTTCATGCAAAAACTCTCCGTTTCTCTCGTGTCTGGGCGGTTATTCGCCCGGTTTGACCGGTTGAGAACCTTCGAGCAGCGCGGACGTTTCAACAATGAAAATTATGAATTTCTAACATTGCTGGTTAGCATCATCGTGGTACAGCGCTTCAGCAAGGAGTTGCGATGCAATATGAATTGTTCTATTGGCCCGGGATACAGGGGCGCGGCGAGTTCGTTCGGCTCGCGCTGGAAGATGCCGGCGCGGTGTATCGGGATGTGGCAAGAGAAGCCGGCGGCGAATCGGCGCTGATGGCGCTGCTGGATGACAAGTCTCTAGTTCGGCCGCCTTTCGCACCGCCGTTCCTGAAAGCAGGCGAGATGCTCATAGGCCAGACAGCGAACATCCTGCATTTCCTTGGACCTCGCCTTGGCCTGGCGCCGGAGGCGGAAGCCGACCGCCTGTGGCTGCATCAGTTGCAACTGACCGTGGCCGATGTCGTCGCCGAGACGCATGACAGCCACCACCCGGTGTCGGTGAGCGAATACTACGAAGACCAGCGGGAAGAAGCGATGCGACGGTCGGCCGATTTCACTGCATCGCGCATACCGAAATACCTGCGTTATTTTGAAAACGTACTGGCGCGCAATCCATCGGGAATGGAATGGGTGATCGGCAGCACGGCAAGCTATGTGGACCTATCGCTGTTTCAACTACTCGAGGGATTGCACTACGCGTTTCCCAATGCGATGGCGCGTCTGGCGCCGGCCTTGCCGCATCTTGAGTCTTTGCGGCGGCGCGTGGCGAAGCGCCCGCGCATCGCCGCCTATCTGAAGTCGGAGCGCCGTCTGCCGTTCAACGAACAAGGCATCTTCCGGCGCTACCCCGAGCTCGACGCTACTTGATGATGCGGTAGCAGGGCACATACTTCGTGCCGGGCAGCTTCATCCGGTGTTGCTCGACGAAGGCATTCATCAGCGCATCCATTGGCTCCATGATCATCGGGTCGCCATGGATCTCGAAGTGTCCATGCCGCTCGATCGCCCGTATGCCCTGTTCCTTCACATTGCCGGCGACCACGCCCGAGAACGCGCGCCGCAGATCGGCTGCCAGCAGGTGCGCGGGCTGGTTCTTGTGCAGCTTCAGATTGCGCATGTTCTCGTGCGTGGGCGCGAATGGCTTCTGGAATTCGTGGTCGATCTTCAGCGTCCAGTTGAAGTAGTAGGCATCGGCGCGCGCCTTGCGGAATTCGCGGACTTCGCGCATGCCGTCCGCCATCGTCTTGGCGACTTCGACCGGGTCGTCGATGATGATGCGGTAGCGCCGCTGCGCTTCCTTGCCCAGCGTCAGGCCGATGAACGCATCGATCTGTTCGAAATAGTCGGCTGCGCTTTGCGGGCCCGTGAACACCAGCGGGAAAGGCTGCTCGGCATTTTCCGGATGCATCAGGATGCCGAGGATGTAGAGAATCTCTTCAGCCGTTCCCACGCCGCCGGGGAAGACGACGATGCCGTGGCCGGTGCGCACGAAGGCTTCCAGGCGCTTTTCGATATCCGGCAGGATCACCAGATCATTGACGATCGGGTTCGGCGATTCGGCCGCGATGATGCCGGGTTCGGAGATGCCGATATAGCGGCCAGTGGTGATGCGCTGTTTCGCATGACCGATGGTGGCGCCTTTCATCGGCCCCTTCATCGCGCCTGGGCCGCAGCCGGTGCCGATGTCCAGGCCGCGCAGGCCGAGTTCATAACCGACCTTCTTCGAATAGTCGTATTCGACACGCGAAATCGAATGGCCGCCCCAGCAGACCACGAGATTCGGATGAGTGATCGGCTGCAGGATGCCGGCATTGCGCAGGATGTGAAAGACGGCGTCGGTGATTCCGGCCGATGAGTTCAGATCGAGATTGCGATTGCCGTTGATCTCATCGCCGATGAACAGCACGTCGCGCAGCACGGCGAACAAATGTTCATGGATGCCGCGGATGATCCGGTCATCGACAAAGGCGCTGGCGGGTGCGCCCTTGATATCGAGTTTGATGCCGCGCTCGCGTTCGATGATGTCGATATCGAAGGACGCATAGCGTTCGAGCAGTTCCTTGCCGTCATCAAGATAGTTGCCGCAGTTGAGCACGGCCAGCGAACAACTGCGGAACACCTGGTGCAAGCCGCCATGGCTGTTGTCCAGCAGCTTGTGGATCTCGGCCTTGGACAGGACTTCCAGCCGGCCTTCGGGAGAAATCTGAGTATTGACGACTTTGTATTCCATGTATGCCTGCTTTCATAAAGGATCAATATCGGATGGCGCGGGCTGGATGGTCCGCAACCGAGGTTCGGGCAAGCTTATACTGGTGCGCAAACCTTGTCCGGCTGATCATACTCCCGCGAAGGAATCCGGCATCCGACAATCTGACCGTTATTCGACGCCAGTCGTGAAACTGGCTAAGATGCCGCAGACCTCATCCGATCCAATCCGATTTCGAACACATGCTCGATAAAACTCTTTACGACACCGAAGAGGTCGTGCGGCTGCTGCATCTGGAACCGCTCGGTGATAACCGTTTCCGCGGCCAGAGCCATTTCATGGGCAGCCCGAATGTTTTCGGCGGCCAGGTGCTGGGGCAATCGCTGCGCGCGGCGACGCAAACGGTCAATGACCGGCGCCCGCATTCGATGCACGCGATGTTCCTGCTGCCGGGAAATTTCCGCAAGCCGATCGATTATGAAGTCGAGCGGGTGCGCGATGGCGGCAGCTTTTCCACCCGGCGCGTGGTCGCCCTGCAGGAGGGGCGTCGCATCTTCGTGATGTCGGCATCGTTTCAGGCGCCGGAAGAAGGTCTGACGCATCAGAAGACGATACCCGCGGCCATCGATCCCGATGACTTGCCGTCGAGCTTGCCTGACTGGAAGGCACGGGCCGACAGTGGCCGGCGTCCCTTCATGCCGGTGCCGGTCGATTTTCGCGTGCCGCATCGCGGTGACCTGTTCACCAGCCATGCCGCCGAACCGCGCAAGGAGGTATGGGTGCGCGCGCCGATCGCGCTGGAGGACGATCCGCGGCTGCATGAAGCGCTGTTTGCCTATGTCTCCGATTACGGCTTGCTCTCGACCTCGCTGCAGCCGCACGGCATACGCCTTGGCGACGCCGGCTTGCAGATCGCCAGCCTGGATCACACGATCTGGTTTCATCGGCCCTTCCGGATGGATGCATGGCTGCGCTTTGAAATGGAAAGTCCGAACGCGTCCGGCGGGCGCGGGCTATGTATCGGTTACGCGTATGACCGTGAAGGCCAATTGGTAGCGACCCTGGCGCAGGAAGGCCTGATTCGCATGCGCGAACCGCGTAGTATCTGATCCTTTCCATCGCGCTGATCCCGTACCCGATCCCCAACTCAGGAGCCATCATGTCGATGCAGCCATTCATCGCCCTCGAACCGCATGTGAAGGATCTCGGCGGCTTTTCCGTGAAGCGCCTGCTGCCGGCGGCGGCGCGGCGACATATCGGTCCTTTCGTGTTTTTCGATCACATGGGGCCAGCGCACTTCGCGCCCGGGCAAGGAATCGATGTGCGGCCACATCCACATATCGGCCTGGCGACCGTGACCTATTTGTTCGAAGGCCAGATCGAGCATCGGGATTCGCTGGGCACCCTGCAAACCATTGCGCCGGGCGACGTGAACTGGATGACCGCCGGCAGCGGCATCGTGCATTCCGAGCGCACGCCGCATGCCTTGCGCGAGACAGGTGGGGCAATGCACGGCATACAGACCTGGGTGGCTTTGCCGAAGGAACATGAACGCCATGCGCCGGGCTTCGTACATTATCCCGCGCGCGAATTGCCCATGATCTCCCTGCCTGGCGTGTCGATGCGACTGATCGTCGGCAGCGCCTTCGGCCGACGCTCGCCGGTCGCGGTGCTGTCCGACATGTTCTATATCGCGGTGGAAATGGAGGCAGGGGCGAGCTTCGTGCTGCCGGATGGCTACCCTGAGCGCGCCGCTTACGTGGTGTCCGGCAGCCTGGACATCCATGACAACGAGGTGGAAGCAGGGCGCATGGCGGTGATGAAGGAAGGCCAGCCGGTCAGCATTGCAGCGACGAGCGCGTCCCGGCTGATGCTCCTTGGCGGCATGCCGCTCGATGGCGAACGATTTCTGTGGTGGAACTTCGTGGCGAGCAAGCGTGAAGCGATCGAGGAAGCGAAAAACCGCTGGCGCGAAGGGCGCTTCGATCGGGTTCCTGGCGAGACCGAATTCATTCCGCTGCCAGAGGAACCGAAGCCGCCCGAGTCCTTCAGCTGAAGCGCGTTGCCCCTGCGTAAAGGACACGCGGTGCATGCACCGCGCGCAGTATGAACCGCGTTTCAAACCCTGCTATTTTGCTTTAGAACTTGTCACATTGACAGGTGATTTCGTGTTACGCTCCGTCGCAGACTTGCCGGCATAGCCCCGAATTGATGTTGAATTCTGGAACGAATAAGGAAGTGAAAAATGCATAGCGGTTTCCAACCGACGCCGGAGTTCGAACGAGAGATCGAATCACGACTGGGGTTGGTGCCCAATCTGTTCCGGTCCGCTCCCGCCGCGCCCGAAGTCAGGCGCCGGCTGTGGATCGAAACCGTCACCGAGTTCCTGGACAATCCGCTTCCGGCATCGTTCAAGCAGCGCCTGTTCGTCTACCTGTCCCGCCTCTCCATCCCGCGCTATTGTCTCGTGCGGCACGCGGGTTACCTGATCGGGCATGGTCGTGTCGCTGGTGATCCGGCGGCTCCGCCGCAAAGCCGGGACGACCTGATGGCATTGCTGCGCTATCCGCTGCCGGAAGAGGGCGCGCTGGAGGTCGCCATCCGTAGCCTGCAGGCGGCTCCCGGCGCACAGCAAGCGCTACCGGCCATGAACACGCCGCTCGAGCAGGCGATATTCGTTGCCTGTGGCGCGCTGCTTCGAAATACGCAGCAGTCCGGCGTCTTGCGCGACCTTCTCTACCATGTGCTCGGTCGCCAATGGAGCGAGCAGACGTTTCTGCTCGTCGGTCATGCCGCGAAAACCCATTTCTGGGTAAGTCTGCACCCGGAAATTGCCATTGAAGCCGACATGCGCGCCACGCTTGATCTCGATCCCGAATTGGCGCAGTTGCTGCTGGAGCCGCAACCCGCGATGCAGGCTGCGCCGCCGCAGCCTGCATCGCCGCAGCAGCCGCAAGCCGACAGCGCATCGACCGATGCGCCGGCACCGACCATCAACGCCGACCTGATGCGCATGTTCAACCATGAATTGCGCACGCCGATTGCTGCGATCAGCGCAGTCTCGGACATGCTGCAGATGGTCGCCAGCGCCGACGAGCGTCTGCGCAATGCGTGTCAGGTACTGCAGCGCCAGATCGGAGCAATGACGCGCATCATGGACGGCGTGCTCGATCTTTCCGAACTGGTCAGCGGTGCGCTGCCGCTGGAGGCGACGCCAACCGCCGTGGACGCTGCTCTGCGCGCGGCCATGGCTGAGCTGGCTGCGCGCATCGAAGACCGAAAGCTCGGCATCGATATCGACGCCAGTGCCGAGGCGGCTATGGCGTGGGCGGATCCGGCGCGCCTGCGGCAATTGTTCGAATGCCTGCTCGGGCATATCCTCACACGCTGCAAGACCGGCTCGCTGCTGCGCGTGACCGTGTCCGCGCAAGGCGATAAATTGAAGCTGCGCATGCTGTTGGAGCCGCCAGCGGGGATGCGGCTTTCCCAGGCGACGACTGGCCTGGCACTGGCCAGGACCATCGCCGAGAAGGGGGGCGGATCGCTGGAGCCGTTCGCCGAGGGCGATGGCCAGACCGGCTACATGCTCTGCCTGCCGCAGCCGAAAACGCCAGCAGCCGTTGAAGACAGCAGCAGGGATAAGCTGCGTGTGCTGTGCATCGAGGACAATCGTGACTTCGCCCAGCTGTTCCAGCACATGTTGCAGATCCTGGGATGCGAACTGGAAATCAGCGCCGATGCCGAAACGGGCCTGCAAATGGCGCGTACCTTATCGCCGCAACTCATCTTCTGCGACATCGGCCTGCCGGGCGATATGGACGGCTACGATTTTGCGCGCAGCCTGCGCGCTGATGCGCGGCTCGCACACGTTCCGCTGGTCGCGGTATCGGCTTACTGTTCGCCCGCCGATGTGAAACTCGCGCATGAAGCCGGATTCGACCGCGTATGCGGCAAGCCGGTGAAGTTCGCGGACATCAGCGCGGCGCTGAATGCCTTTGCCGCCGGTACGCTGCGCACCGGCTGAAGACCTTGGTACCGCTTCATGCCGCCTTGCGCGGCATGCGTATGCAAAAGACGGTGCCTTCGAGCTCGTCCGAGCGCACCGCGATCACGCCGCCGTGGGCATCGACGAAGTTCTTCACGATATAAAGCCCCAATCCGAGTCCGCCCGGGCTGCCCTTGTCGCCGCCGCTGCGAAACGGCGTGAAGATCTGCGGCAACATCGCCGCGGGAATGACGCCGCGATTCGAAATCGTGATGCGAATTTCTTCGGGATCGCTGCCGTCGATATCCAGCCGCACCGGCGCATCAAGCTCGCCATGCTGCAGCGCATTGGCCAACAGATTGGAAAAGACCTGGCCGATGCGATCGGTATCGAAACGGCCTTCGGCGCTGCCTTCAAGAGTTATCACCACGCGTCCCGGCTGGCCGCCGGCGCGCAATTCCTCGGCGATGCGCTGCGCCACGAGTTCATAGTTGCCATCGCGCGTATCCAGCTCGAGCTTGCCCGAGCGGATGCGCGCCACGTCGAGCAACTGGCTCACCATCTTCTCCATGCGCCGGCTCGACGAGCGGATACGGGTGGCCACCGCGTTCACCTTCGGGTCTTCGCTGATGCGCAGCAGCAGTTCCGAGCCGTTCATCACCGCGGCCAGCGGATTGCGCAGGTCGTGCCCAAGCACGGCGGTGAACATTTCATTGACCTTGAGCGCCTGGCGCAATTCCTCGAGCTGCATCGACAGCTGCTTCTTCTGCGCAAACAATTCAGCGAAGACACCGACCTTGCTGCGCAGCACATCGCCGTCGACCGGTTTCTGCAGGAAATCGACCGCGCCGGCCTGGTAGCCGCGAAAGCTGCGCTGCTGCTCGCCGACGGCGGCCGTCATGAAGATCAGCGGTATGGCGCGGGTATGCGGATTGCCGCGCACCAGTTCGGCGAATTCATAACCGCTCATGCCGGGCATCTGCACATCCACCAGAATGAGCGCGACTTCCTCGACCAGCAGCATCTCCAGCGCTTCGTCGCCGGAGGCGGCTTTCAGAATGCGCATACCGGGGCGGCTCAGCAGCGCCTCCATGGCCAGCAGGTTCTTTTCGATGTCGTCGACCACCAGCACGTTGATGTCGGGTGTCGGATCGCTGCGTCTGATCGGTTGGAGCATGCTTGGGACCGTGTTCATGATTTTTGGTATATCCGTTCTTCGGCACAGAACTCGGAAAAGCGCGTCTCGTATCCCGAAAAGCGCAAGGTTTCCCTGTTGCCCAGGCCGAGAAAGCCGCGCCGGGTCAGCGCATCGAGGAACAGGCCGAGCGCGCGCTGCTGCAACTCGCGGTCGAAATAGATCAGCACATTGCGGCAGGACACGAGATGCACTTCGGAGAACACGCTGTCGGTCGCCAGGCTGTGGTCGGCGAAGACCATGCCCCGGCGCAACGCGCGGTCGAAGATCACGCCGTGCTCGCCCGCGGTGTAGTAGTCCGACAGGCTGCGCTTGCCGCCAGCGTCGCGATAGGACTGGCTGTACTGCGCGACGCGATCCAGCGGATAAATCCCGGTCTCGGCCGCGTGCAGCGCGTCAGGATTGATATCCGTGGCATACAGCACGGCGCGATCGAGCATGTCCTCCTCGGCCAGCAGGATCGCCAGCGACCAGACTTCTTCGCCGCTGCTGCATCCGGCGACCCAGATTTTCACCGACGGATACGTTTTCAGCACCGGCAGCACCTGCTCGCGCAGCGCGCGGAAATACGGCGGATCGCGGAACATCTCGCTGACCTGCACCGTGAAATAGCCGAGCAGCCGCGCGAACACTTCCGGTTCGTGCAGCAGCCGCTCCTGCAGATGCGACAGCGAGCGGCAACCGAAGTCTTCCATCGCCTGGCGCAGCCGGCGCGCCAGCGAGGAGCGGGCATAGTGGCGGAAGTCGTGCTGGTAGCGCTGGTACACCGCTTCGAGCAGCAGGGTGAGTTCGATATCGAAAGTCGGTGAGCTGGGCATCGATCGCTTTTCCTTAGCGCGGCATCCACACGCGGCACAGCGATACCAGCCGGTTCACGTCGATGGGCTTGGCGATGTAATCGTTGGCGCCGGCATCCAGGCAATGCTGGCGGTCGTCACGCATCGCCTTTGCGGTCAAAGCGATGATCGGCAGCCGCGTTGCCTCGGGCAGCTTGCGGATCGCGCGGATCGCGGTCAGGCCATCCATCTCCGGCATCATCAGGTCCATCAGCACCAGATCGATGTCGCGCCGTTCGCGCACCGCGTCCAGCGCTTCACGACCGTTGCGGGTCACCACGAGCTCGGCGCCGAGCGGCTCAAGGATGCTGGTCAGCGCGAAGATGTTGCGCACATCGTCTTCGGCAATCAGTATCCTGCGGCCTTCGAAGGCGGCGTCGCGCTGGCGCGCCTGCTGCAGCAGCTCGCGCTGGTCCGCCGGCAGATCGGCCTCGACGCGGTGCAGGAACAGCGTGACTTCATCGAGCAGACGTTCCGGCGACCTTGCGCCCTTGATGATGATCGAACGCGAATAGCGCCGCAGCCGTTGCTCCTCCTCGGCATCGAGATTGCGGCCGGTGTAGACGATCACCGGCGGGAAGGAATACTTGCCGCCGGACGCCATCTTCTCCAGCAATTGATAGCCCGAGGCGTCGGGCAGCATCAGGTCCATCACCATGCAGTCGAAGGTGGCATTCGACAGGCGCTCCAGCGCTTCGGCGACGGTGCCGGCGGTGGTGATATCCACATCGTCCGCCGCCAGCAGCAGCGCGAGGTTTTCCCGCAGCGGCGCATTGTCTTCCACCACCATGATGCGGCGCGCTGCCTTTTGCAGCTGGTCTTCCAGGCGCCGTATCGCCGCAATCAGGCCTTCGCGCGCCACCGGCTTCAAGGCAAAGCCGACCGCGCCCATTTCCAGCGCCGCATGGGTATGGTCATCGACCGAAATCATGTGGATCGGGATGTGGCGCGTTTCCGGCTCGCGCTTCAAGCGCTCCAGCACGCCGAGGCCGGACTGGTCGGGCAGGCCGACGTCGAGCAGGATCGCGTTCGGCATCTGGCTGGCGGCGAGCGCGAAACCCTCGTCGCCGGTGGCGGCATGAATGCAGTCGAAGCCGAGTTCGTGCGCCAGTTCGTAGAGAATCGCGGCAAAGCGGGTGTCGTCCTCGATGATCAGGATCAGCCGGTCGCGGCGCCGTGCATTGCGGTCGTCGGGTATCGATTGCGGCGCTGCTTCGGCTGCCTCGACTGCCTTGGTCGCCCTGGCTGAAGACGGCGCTGGCGTGCCGGCGGCGCGTGACGTGGATGCCGCGGACCGCTCGCGCGCGGCCGGCGCCGACCCGCTGGCCGTGGCCTGGCGCGGCAACTCGGCTTGCGCCGACTCCAGCCGCGCGGCGACTTCCAGCGTGAAACTGCTGCCCAGCCCCGGCGCGCTCTCGACCCGGATCTCGCCGCCCAGAAGCCGTGCCAGCTCGCGCGAAATCGACAGTCCCAGACCGGTGCCGCCATAGACGCGGCTGGTGCTGCCGTCGGCTTGGCGGAAGGCTTCGAAAATCACGTCCTGCTGTTCTTCGGCGATGCCGATGCCGGTGTCGCGCACGGTGAAGGCGACTTTTTCACCGCGCGGCGCGATCTCCAGCGTCACTTCGCCGCGCTCGGTGAACTTGAAGGCGTTCGACAGCAGATTGCGCAGCACCTGGGTCAGGCGCTGGCCGTCCGTCATCAGCGACAGCGGCAGGCCGTCGGCCATGGCGACACGGAAGGCCAGCGATTTGTTCTTCGCGATCGGCTCGAACATGCGGCGCAGCGGATCGAGCAGGGCGTCCAGGGCAATCGTCTCGGGACGCATTTCCATGTGACCAGCTTCAATCTTCGACAGGTCGAGGATGTCATTGATCAGCGCCAGCAAATCATTGTTCGCCGCATGGATGGTCTGCGCATAGCGCACCTGCTCGGGCGTGAGCGTGCCGCCGCGGTTGTCGGAGAGGATCTGCGACAGGATCAGCGAGCTGTTGAGCGGCGTGCGCAGCTCGTGCGACATGTTGGCCAGGAATTCCGACTTGTAGCGGTTCGCGCGTTCCAGCTCCTCGGCATTGCGTTCCAGTGCGCGCTGCGAGCGCTGCAGATCGGCCTTCTGCATTTCCAGCAGGCGGCTGCGTTCCTCGAGCTGCACATTCACTGCCTCCAGGTCGGCCTGCTGCTGCTCGAGTTCGGCCTGCGAATCGCGCAGCGCGCGGCTCTGCTCCTCGAGCTCTTCATTCGAGCGGCGCAGTTCTTCCTGCTGCGTCTGCAGTTCCTCGCTCTGGCGCCGGGTTTCCTCGAGCAGTTCGCCCAGGTGCTTGCGATAGATCGCCGAGCGCATCGCCACGCCCATGGCTTCGGCGGCAATCGTCATCAGTTCGCGTGCGCGCTCCAGGTCGGCGCGGGCCTGGATGAAGCCGATTTCCACCACGCCGATGACCGCGCCATCGGCGGTTGCCGGTGCGATCAGCAAACGCTTGACCGCGCTGCGGCCAACACCGGAATTGACGACGAGGTAATCGTCGGGCAGATCGGAAACGATGACGGCCGCACCGTCACGCGCCACTTCGCCAGGCAATCCCTGGCCCGGCGCCAGATGCGGCTGTTGCGCCAGCGGCCGCTCCAGCGCGTAAGATGCGGTCGGCACCAGGGCGCCGCCTTCAAAGCGGTACAGCAAAGCCACTTGCGCATCCAGTGTCGACACCAGCGCGGACAGCAGCTTGTCGCCAAGGTGGTCGACATCAAGTTCACCGATAATCGCGTTCGAAATTGCGCTATCGCCTTGCTGCAGCCAGATCAGCCGCTGCGCGCGATTACGCTCGACGATGATCCGGGTTTCAAGAAAGGCCACACCGAGCAATACCAGCGCGCCCATGACCCGGTTGATGATGCCGATCTGTACATCCATGCCTTCCGGCGAATACAGCAGGCCGAAGATCAGCAGCACGATCTGCAGCAGCGCAACGAGAGGCGGCGCAAACGCAGTGGGTTGGAACAGGCAAAGCGCCACCGGAATCAGGTACAACAGCCATTCGGCCATGCCGACCCGGGTCATCAGGTCGATGCCGAAGATCGCGGCGCTGGAGATGGCCACGAGCAGGTACAGGGAAAGCGGGGATTTCAGGCTGGATGGCATATGGTTGAACGAACAAGTGCGGAAAGCCGGCATTGCCAGACGATCCGAAAGGCAACAGAATTATACGGCGCTGCGATAATCGAACGTCCTGTTGAGTCAATGTCGCTGCAGATAGGGAGGAAATGGAATTGCTGAAGGCCGGAATCGGGGGCAAAACGCGCGCTGCGCAACAATCATGCAGGAACGCTGCAAATCCTGCGGCTGGATGCGTGCTCGCGGGTTTCATGCCCGTGATCGGGCAGCAAAGCGCGAGGAACGCAGCGTGACTGGCGATGAGATTTGCGCCATTCCCATTCCGGCCCGCCGGTGCTGCGCCTTGCGTCTCGTGCGCTGGCTCACCGTTTTCCTGTTTCTCTCCCTGGTCCTTGCCGCCGCTTGCCGCGCCGACGAAACCGAAAGCGCACCGGTCGGCGATGCCGCGGGCCGCGCGGCGTTTCTGTTGAGCTTCCTGGGATATATCGAATGGCCGTCGGCGGCCTTCGCGCTCGCCGACGAGCCGTATGTGATCGGCGTGATCAATAACGAGGCGGTGCTGGCCGAGCTGCTGCTGTCGGCTACCGGGCGCACCGTGGCGTCGCGGCCAGTGGAAGTGCGCGCGCTGCACGAGGGTGACAAGCCGGATGGCGTGCACTTGCTATACATCGGCCCGACGCCGAGCGAGAGGCTTGCCGCCATCCTGGCTGGCGTCAGCGAGCGCTGGACTGTGACGGTTACCGACGGCGACAACGGCCTGGCTCTGGGCAGCGCCATCAATTTCCGCGACATCGGCGCAAGGCTGCGCTTCGAAGTATCAATGCCGGCGCTCAAGCGAGCCGACTATCGATTCAGTTCGCGCATGCTCAGCGTGGCGCGCCTGCGCCGGGAGGTGCCGTGATCCGCGCCATCCGCCATTCGATTTCGCGCAAGCTGATGCTGGTGGTGCTGGCCACCACTTTCACCGGCTTGCTGTTGTCGACGCTGGCCATCCTCGGTTACGACATACGCAACTATCAAACAGCCTGGGTCGACGACTTGCGCACCCAGGCCGACCTGATCGCCCGCAATAGTGCTCCTGCCGTGACCTTCAACGATCCCAAGGCGGCGCAGGAGAACCTGGCGCTCCTGCGCAACCGGCCGGCAATCGAAACCGCGGCGATCTATGGTGCCGACGATGCGCTGTTTTCCTCGTATTCCCGCAACGGCGCTGGCGCGCCGCCGCCGACGGCCTTGCCGCAGGGAGTGCATATCGAGGGCGAACATATCGTCGTGTCGCAGGTGCTGGCAACCGATCATGAACGGGTGCTCACCGTGTACCTGCGCGCCCGCTATGAACTGTGGGAGCGCTTGCGCAACTATGCGCTGATCCTCGGCGCGGTCATGCTCGGCAGCCTGCTTCTGGCCGGGCTGATCTCGATCTGGCTGCAGGCCGGTTTCATCCGGCCGGTGCTGGAAGTCACCGCGGTAGCGCGCGAGGTGATGCAGCGGCGCGACTTCAGCCTGCGGGTGAAAAAGACCACCAGCGATGAAATCGGCGTGCTCGTCGATGCCTTCAACGACATGCTGAACGAAGTGGGCCAGCGCGCCGCGGCGCTGGAGGAATCGAACCGCCGGCTGCACCGGGAGATGGCCGAACGCCGCAGCGCCGAGGCGGCGCTGCTGCAGGCCGACAAGCGCAAGGATGAATTTCTGGCGACGCTCGCGCATGAACTGCGCAATCCGCTCGCGCCGCTGATGAATGGCCTGGAGATCATGCAGCTGGATAACAGCGGCAATGCAGCCACGAAGAAGGTGCGCGAAGTCATGCAGCGGCAACTGCGCCAGATGGTGCGGCTCGTGGACGATCTGCTGGATGTGTCGCGTATTACCACCGGCAAGCTGGTGGTACGCAAGAGCCGGGTGGAATTGCAGGCGGTGCTCAAGAGCGCCGTCGAGCTGACCGAAGCCTTCATTGCGCAGCGCGGGCATGCGCTTGAAGTCGAGATGCTTGATGAACCAGCCTGGCTGGACGCGGATGCGACGCGTCTTTCGCAGGTGTTTTCCAATTTGCTCAACAATGCCGCCAAGTACACCGACAGCGGCGGCCGCATCCGGCTTATTGCCCGCATCCAGGACGATCATGCGCGGGTGGAGATCATCGACAACGGCATCGGCATCTCCCCTGACATGCTGCCGCGGGTCTTCGAGATGTTCACCCAGGTCGATTATTCGCTCGAACGCGCCAATGCCGGGCTGGGCGTCGGGCTGTCGCTGGCGCGCAGGCTGGTTGAATTGCATGACGGCCGGCTCGAAGCGATGAGCGCCGGCTCCGGATGCGGCAGCACCTTTGCGGTGACGCTGCCGCTGGCCATGGCGCAGCAGGGGCGAGGGCAGTTCGATGCCGTGGAGGCGAGTCCCGCTTCCCGCCGCATCCTGCTTGCCGAGGGGGGCGACGACGGTGCCGATCTCGAAGGCATGCTGCTCGGCATGGGGCAGCAGGTACGCCTGGCGCATGACGACGAACAGGCGTATGCCGCTGCCAAGGAATTTTTGCCGGATTTCGCATTCCTCGATATCGGGCTGCCGAAGCTCAACGCCTACGGGCTGGCGCGGCGCCTGCGCAGCCACGTCGCGACGCGGCATTGCGTGCTGATTGCGGTGACTGAAGCGGACCAGGAGCGTCAGCTGGCGCAGGATGCCGGCTTCGATGAGCACCTGACCAAGCCCATCGACCCGGAACGCCTGAGCGAACTGCTCGCAAGGAACTGGCGCA
This sequence comes from Noviherbaspirillum pedocola, assembly GCF_016632335.1. Classification (GTDB taxonomy): domain Bacteria; phylum Pseudomonadota; class Gammaproteobacteria; order Burkholderiales; family Burkholderiaceae_D; genus Noviherbaspirillum_A; species Noviherbaspirillum_A pedocola. The sequence goes on along the minus strand of NZ_JAEPBG010000005.1, from coordinate 126,501 downwards.
ACGCCGCTTGAGGTGTCATTCGAAGCCTGCCGCTTCACGACGATTGTTGCGGACCGCTTGCCTCACGCGGTTCGATCGCGCACGGGGCGATTTGTCCCTAAGTACCGTGGCTCTCCGTCATACGTGCGGTTATCAACCGCTCGCTATAGTGATTATTCGCGCTCCCGGATAAGGCAAGGTCTCCGTTGAAGTATCGTCAAGGCCCCGTAACGATAAAGCGGGCGCCGCGCATCCAGAGCCCGCACCAAACAGATCAGGAGACCATCGTGTCATTTCTCGAAAACACCTTCAGGCTGAAGGAAAACGGCACCGACGTGCGCACCGAATTGCTCGCCGGCCTGACGACCTTCCTCACCATGGCTTACATCGTGTTCGTCAATCCGGCCATTCTTGGCGATGCCGGCATGCCGAAGGACGCGGTCTTCGTCGCTACCTGTCTGGCCGCGGCGATCGGCACCCTGATCATGGGCCTGTATGCGAACTATCCGATGGCGCTGGCGCCGGGCATGGGACTGAATGCCTATTTCGCCTATACCGTGGTACTCGGCATGAAGCTGCCGTGGCAGGCGGCGCTGGGCGCGGTGTTCATCTCGGGCTGCCTGTTTCTGGTGGTGAGCCTGTTTCGCGTGCGGGAAATGATCGTCAACGGCATTCCGGCCTCGATGCGCACGGCCATCACGGTGGGCATCGGGCTGTTCCTCGGACTGATTTCCCTGAAGAGCGCCGGCATCGTCACCGGCAATCCGGCCACGCTGGTCACCATCGGCGACCTGCACAAGCCGCAGGTCGTACTGGCCGTGATCGGTTTTTTCGCCATCGTGGCGCTGGACCATCTGCGGGTACGCGGCGCGATCCTGATCGGCATACTGCTGGTGACCGGCCTCTCGTTTTTCTTTGGCGGCAATACCTTCGGCGGCCTGGTGTCGATGCCGCCATCGATCACGCCGACGCTGTTCAAGCTCGACATCATGGGCATGCTGTCCTTCGGCATCCTGAACGTGGTGCTGGTGTTCTTCCTGGTTGAACTGTTCGATGCCACCGGCACGCTCATGGGCGTGGCCAACCGCGCTGGCCTGCTCAAGAACGGCAAGATGGAACGACTGAACAAGGCGCTGCTTGCCGACAGCGCGGCCATCGTCGCCGGCTCGTTTCTCGGCACCTCCAGCACCACTGCCTACATCGAAAGCGCTGCTGGCGTGCAGGCAGGCGGGCGCACCGGGCTGACCGCCATCGCCGTGGCTGCGCTGTTTCTTGCCTGTTTGTTCTTCGCGCCGCTTGCCGGCGTGGTGCCGGCCTATGCCACCGCGCCGGCGCTGCTTTATGTCGCCTGCCTGATGCTGCAGGACCTGGTGCACGTCGATTGGGGCGACACCACCGAATCGGTGCCGGCGGCGATCACAGCGATCACGATGCCGTTCACGTTTTCGATCGCGCAGGGCGTGGCTTTCGGCTTCATCAGCTACGCGGTGCTCAAGCTGTTGTCGGGACGCGCGCGCGAAGTGAAGCTGATTGTCTGGATCATCGCGGCGATCTTTCTGTTCAAGCTCGCCTATCTCGGCGCAGGTTGAAGGGAAAGGGCAGGGAAAGAGCAGGGAAAGATGGGTGGGGAAGGGAAGCGGAATCCCGCTTCCCGGAAGGCTTACTTGAAGCGGTGGATCAGTTTCAGTGAAGCGAAATTCACACCGTTGTTCGGTTCCTTGATCGCGCCATTGGAATAGTGCGAAACCATCAGCGCCACATCGGTGGCCGGCGTGATGTTGTAGCCCAGGCCGATCTTGGTGCCGAATTCCAGGGCGGTGGACAGGCGCCGTCCATTGTTGTTGTACAGGTGCGAGAGCAAGTGCGCGCCGATGCCGGCATCCAGGAAAATCTTGCTGCCCGGCATTTGCAGTCGGAACATCGGCGTGAAGCCGACTTCGGTCAGGTTCTGGGTTTGGCCTGGGATGTTCATGTACTGGTTGCTGCGCCATTCGGCCAGGTCCAGGTCCCAGTAGCCGCCTAGCCGCAGGTTGGCCGATTCATACAGCGGCCGGGAAAAATTCCATTGCAAGCCGCCGCGCAGGAATTGCGAGGCGTTGCCGGTGCCAACTTCCACCGAGGCGCCATCGATGGCATGTGCCGGCAAGGCGGCGCATGCGGCCAGCAGCCCGGCTCCCAGGCTGCGTAGGACAAATCGCTTCATTCTTTCTCCAGAAAATGGCTAAAAGGGCGATCATCGACTTATGAGCGCCTATTATTGCCTGAAATCATTCTGTTGTGATAATCGCATTTCCGCTCGGCAGCGAGTTGATCGATTCGATGCGGCATGCATCTCGGCTGTCGTTTGCCGGGAAAGGCGAGCAATGTTAATTCTTTGGTCATTGCTGGTGTTGCGATCAACGGGATATAGTGCGCATCGGTCCGCGAACCCTTTTCCTCCGCGACCGCTTCCGAATCCGTCATGCGTCCCCGAGTCACTTCCGTCGGCTATATCCACCGTTCGCGCGCCGCGCTGCCATTCCTGTATCCGGACCATATCGACCGCGACAGCCTCGATGCGCTGCCGCGTCTGCCGGGCGTGTACCTGTTCCTCGATGCCAATGGCACGCCGCTGTACATCGGCAAGAGCGTGTCCATCCGCGCCCGGGTGTTGGCGCATCTGCGCACACCGGAGGAAGCGGCGATGCTGATGGCGACTGCGCGCGTGGACCATGTGCGCACCGCTGGCGAAGTCGGTGCGTTGTTGCTGGAGTCGCAACTGATCAAGGAGTGGCAGCCGCCGTTCAATGCCATGCTGCGCACGCTGCGGGAGACCCATGCGCTGGCGCTGGAAGACGGCAATCCGCATCCGCTGGTGTGCGGCTCGACCGATGCAGCGCCGGGACGGGAAATCTATGGCCTGTTCGGCTCACGCGCGGCGGCCGAAGAGGGTTTGCGCGCGCTGGTGCGCCGTCACGGCTTGTGCCCGGCGCTGCTCGGCCTGGAAAGCCGCATCCACGGACGCTCGTGTTTCTCGCATCAGCTCGGCCGCTGCCACGGCGCCTGCGTAGGCACCGAAACCGGTCAGGCGCATGCCGAGCGCCTGCGTGCGGCGCTGGCGCAGATGCAGACCACCGTGTGGCCCTTTGATGGCCCGATTGGCATCGTCGAGCATGGTGAAGACATGCGCCAGGTGCATGTGGTGGACCGCTGGGCCTACCTAGGCTCGCTCGAGGGCAAGAAGCGCCGGCTGCGCACGCTGGCGCGGCGCTTTATCGATATCGACACTTACCGCATCCTGGCTGCGCCGATTCTCGGTGGCCAACTGGAGCTGGTAGCTTGCCGCATCGAGCGCGGCGTGGTGCATTTCACGGAGTGACGCCGCGCGCAAGCGAGTCAGGCGCGCGAATATGTGTTTGTCTTGTTTGTCATGCTTGACATGCTTGGCTTCGTTGCCTACATTGGGCACTTCCCCGCCAGGAGCCGCTACATGTCCCCCTTGCATGCTTCCCGATCCACTTCGACGCCATCTGGCGCGACTTCCACCGACAGCCGTGACGCGGCCGCACTGATGGCCGATGCCATTTCCAACTTCCTCAATACCGAAGCCGAAAATGCCGAATCCGGTGCCGATTCCTTTTTGCGCGCCTATTCGACGCTGGCGCGGGCGGTGCCCAAGCCGCGGCGGCGCGCGTTGTACCGGATGATGGGAGCGGCGTTGGCAGCCGCGGCCGAGCGTGAAGGGCTGGCGGGCGCCGCCGCTGGCGATGGCGATGGCGAGACTTTCCTCGCTGCGTTGCGCGATGAAGAAAGCGGACTGCGGCAGCGCGATCTGGCCGAGGGACGGCTGCTTGGCGCGGCGGCAATGCGCGAAAGACTGGGCATTTCGCGCCAGGCGCTGTCCGCGGCGCTGCGCGCGCAACGCATCTTCGCGCTGTTGGGACCGTCGGGCGATTACCTGTATCCCGCGTTCTTTGCCGATCCGGGCCTGGATCGTGCGGTGCTGGAAAAGGTGTGTCGCGCGCTCGGCGGCTTGCCCGGTGGCGCGAAGTGGGAATTCTTTACCACGCCGAAGGGCTCGCTGGGCCGCAAGACGCCTCTGCAGGCGCTCGCCAAAGGCCGCATCGATGCGGTGCTGGCGGCAGCGGCCGCCTTCGCCGAAAGCTGAGCGGTGCGACAACACACGGCGCGGCTTTCCGCGCCGCGCCTGCCGCCCGACGGGCTTCCCGTCATTCATCTCGAACCGCGCACCCTGATTCGCATTTCCCGTCATGCCAGCGGCGAACCGTATTTCGGCCGCAGCGGCGGCAATCGTTTCGATGATCCGGAGCGCGTGTACGGCACCTGCTATTTCGGTGAGAGCCTGCTGGTCGCGCTGGCCGAAACCCTGCTGCACGATGCGGTGGCGGTGCGCGGCGCGTTCCGGGTGCATCCGGACAGCCTCGCCAGTCGCCATGTGCTGCGCTTCGACGGCGCGCCGCTGCGCCTGGCCAACCTCACCGGCGCCAGCCTGAAGCGCCTCGGCGGTCATGCGGGATTGTCCGGCACCGCTTCGTATCGATTGCCGCAACGCTGGTCGCAGGCAGTACATGCACATCCGGACCGAGTCGATGGCTTTGTCTACATGTCGCGCCATCTGAATACCGAGCGCGCCATCGTGCTGTTCGATCGCGCCGGCGAAAAGCTGCGCATGACGCAAGCCACGCCGCTGATTGCTTATCCGGGCTTTGTCAGCGCAGCGCGGGAATTGGGCATACGCAGCGCCTAGAGCGTATTCGACGGCAACCACGTGAATTTGCCGTGTTCCAGCGAACCCGCAGCCGAAGCAGGGCCGGCCGGTATCAATACGCTTGCGCTACGCTCACGTGGCTGCTGCCGCCGGATACCCGGCGCACGACGATGCGCGTGGTGATGCGTTCGGTCATTTCCTGCACATGCGAAATCACGCCGACCCGGCGCCCCATCGCCTGCAAGCCATCCAGCGCATCCATCGCCACGCGCAGCGTGTCGGCATCCAGACTGCCAAAGCCTTCATCGATGAACAGCGATTCCACCCGCACGCCGTTCGAAGACAGCGACGCCAGCCCGAGCGCCAGCGCCAGCGACACCAGGAAGCTTTCGCCGCCGGACAGCGAATGTACCGAGCGCATCTCCGCGCCCATGTCGCCATCGACCACCAGCAGCGCCAGCGTGTCGCGCACCCTTTCCAGGCGATAGCGCCGCGCCAGATCCGCCAGGTGCCGGTTCGCATAGGCAAGCAGCACATCGAGCGTGGTCTGCTGCGCATAGTTGCGGAATTTCTTGCCGTCGGCCGAGCCGATCAGCTCGGCAAGCTGCGCCCAGCGGCGCTGTATTGCCTGCTGCTGCTCGAGCTGGGCGCGCATGTCGGCGGATTCCGAGCGGCGCCTGTCGTCCTCGGACTGCGACAGCTGCAACGTGCTCAGGCGGGTACGGACCCCTTCGATCTCCCCGCGCAGCGCCTCCAGGTCCGCTTCAACCTCGGTGTCCGTGCGCTCCGTCCAGTCGGACTGCCATGCCTGGCGATGCGCAAGACAACGCCGTTCCCGCTCGCTGTGCACCGTCTCCGCCTGGGCCAGCGCCGCATCGAGTGCCGCCAGCGATACGCGCTCGGCCCGGATCCAGTCGGCATCGTGTTCGAGCAGTGCGGTCAGGGCCTGCAGGTCGAGCGGCGCAGCGGCTTGCAAGGGCACGGGGTCGCCGGATGCGCAGCGCGCATGGTGCGCGTTGTGCATGTGGAGCCACTCGGCGATGCGTCCATCGCCTTCGCGGGTTTGCGCGGCAAGTTCTTCCAGGCGCTCCTGAGCGCGCTCATGCGCCTCCGTGCAAGCGCGGGCATCCAGGGCCGCGGCCTGCGCGGCGGCAACGGCGGCGTCCAGGGCACCACGGGCTGCGTTCAGCGTCGCCGCCATCTCCGCCTCCACCTCGGCCGCCGGCCTGCCGTCGAACAGTGACTGTCGTTCGCGCCGCGTCGCCTGCAATGCCGCGTCGCGCGCCGCATGCGCCTCGACGGCGCGATCGCGCTCGGCAGCCGTGCTCGCACTGCGCTCGGACAGGGCCTGCAACTCCGCGTCCAGCGCGGCGCAGCGCGAAAGCGCCTCGGCGCGTTGGCGGCTGTGGGCATCGAAGGCAGTGACCGCATCGCGGCAGCGCGCATGGAAAGCTGCGGGCGCGGCATGCCAGGCGGTGCGCCAGTCGCGCGGCAACGGCATGGTGTCGAGCGCGTCGAGACTGGCGTCGGCGCGGGCATGCGCATCGCGCTCGCGTTCCCGGACCGCGATCAGGAGGCGCGCCGCCTCCGCAGTCGCCTGCCTGGCGCGATCGAGCGCCACGCGGCAGAACTCGGCCTGCGCGGCGGCGGTGTCGACCGCGGTTTGCGCGCCGTCGCGTTCAACCGCGGCTGCCGCATAGGCCGCTTCGGCGGCATCGATTTCACGGATGCGCTGGGCGATGTCGCCTTGCCGCTGCGTGAGCCAGGAGGCGCATGCATGCGCCGGTGCAGAGAGCGCAGGATCGGTGCCGAACAGCGCATGGGCGCGCCAGGCGCGCTCGGTGTCCGTCAGCGCGGCATCCTGTTCGGCGATGCGCGCCTCGGCCTGCGTCTGTGCCAGCAGCGCGGCGTCGGCAAGCGCGCGCTGGGTCGCCCGTGCCTCGGTGTTGCGGCGCATGGCCTCACGGCAGGTGGCGACTTCATCGGCCAGCCCGGCCAGCATCGCTTTCGCCTGTGGATCGGTATGCCGGTATGGATGTTCGGCCGCGCCGCACACCGGACAGGCTTCGCCATCGGACAGTCCGGCACGCAGCTGCAGCACGCTGGCGCTGCTGGCGAGCTCGGCGCGCCGCTGCATGCGTTCGGCCTGCGCTAGCGCCGCCGCGACGCCCGCCTGCTCGGCCTGCGCGGTCTGCCATGCGCGTTGCGCCGCAGCCAGCGTCTCGGCATGCCGCATCATGTCGGCCAGCGCTTCAGTGCGCCGCACCTGGGTGTCGTGCAGCGTGCGGCACAGGCGCTCGGCTTCGATCAGTTGCTGCTGATCCTGCGCCAGGCGCGCGCGCTCACCAGCAAGCCTCGCGGCGTCGAGCACACGCAAACGCTGGGTGCAGGCATCGCGTTCCGTGCGGCGCTGCTCAAGGGTTTGCACTGCCGCGGCATGGGTTGCGGCATGCCGCTCTTCAATGGCGAGCTCGTCTTCCTGCCGCCGCACCGCGTTCGAAGCCTCGGTCGCCGCGTGCGCGGCCTTCTGCGCCGCTTCCTGCGCCTGCGACAGCAGGATGTCGCAGCGCTGCCATTGCGCGGCCAGCGCGGCATCGTCGGCATGCGCGGCGAGCCAGGCATCGAGTTGCTGCATCTGCGCACCAAGGGCTGTGCGCTCGGACCCTTTCTGCTCCAGCGCGCCGCGCGCGGCCATGGCGGCGGCGGTGGCATCGTCGGCGTGGCGGCGGCTTTGCGCATGTTCGGGCAGCAGCGCGTCGATGCGTGCATCGAGCGAGCGTGCCGCATTGAGCAGCAACAGGCGCTGCGCATGCTCGGCCTGTGCCGCTTGCAATGCCGTCGTTGCGCGATCGCGGGTCTGCTGCGCAACCAGTTCCGCGGCGCGCGCCGTTTCCAGGCGCATACGCGCCGTGGCGATGGCAGTGCTGCAGCGCGCGTTCTCGTTCGCAAGGCGGCGGATCTGCTCCAGGAGCGGCCGCGCCGATTGCACCGCTTCGACCTCCGCCAGATGCGCACGCCGCCCCTGCGCCTTGCGGCACTCTTCCTGCCTGCTCTCGCGCAGTTCGCGCGCTTCGTTCAGCGCGGCATCGAGCGCATGCGCTTCGCGCAGCCAACCCAGATGGCGCTGCAGCGTCGCATGGCGCGCTTCGTGCCGCGTCAATTGCGCGCGAACGTCGCTGACCTCGTTCTCCAGCGCGCGCCGCTCCTCCTCGGAAAGCGGCGCCGCATCGGCCAGGCGTGCGCCGTGGCGCTCGAGCAGGGCGGTTTCCTCCTTGGCGCGCTCGAAGGCCAGGCGCGAGATTTCCGCGTAGATGCCGCTGCCGGTCAGGGTTTCCAGCAATTCGCCGCGCTCGTTGTCATTGGCTTTCAGGAAGGCGGAAAACTCGTTCTGCGCCAGCAGCACGGCCCGGGTGAACTGGTCGAAGTTCAGCCCGATCCGGCGCACGATTTCCGCCTTCACTTCGACATTCTTGCCGCCAATCTGCTGTTCTTCCGGCAAACGCCACAGCCGCATTTCGCTTTCCTGCAGCCGGCCGTCGGGCCGGTTGCGCGCGCGGCGCACGCTCCAGCGGGCCCGGTAGGCCACGCCATCGTTGCCGATGAATTCGACCTCCGCATGGCCTTCGGCCGCGCCGCGGCGCAACAGGTTGCGCACATCCTGCGGCGTCACCGTCTCATCCTTCACGTCCGGCAACGCGATGCCGCGCGCCCCGGCGCGCGACAGTCGTGGTGTGGCTTCATACAGCGCCAGGCACAGCGCATCGAGCAGCGTGCTCTTGCCGGCGCCGGTCGGACCGCAGATCGCAAACAGCCCGGTGGAGGAGAGCGGCTCGGTGCGGAAGTCGATCGCGAAGCTGCCGGCCAGCGATGCCAGGTTGCCGCCGCGTATGGCCAGTATCCTCATCGCGCCGCTCCCGTGGCAGCAAGCATCAGCTCAGCAAAGGCCGCCATCTGGTCCGGCGGCGCGTCGGCATCGTATTTCTGGCGGTACAGCCGCTGGAAGATATCGTCCGGCTGCAATTGCGCCAATTGCTCGGGCATCGCTGCGGATTCGGTTTCGCGCCGGCGCGGCAATACGGTATCGATGCGCGCCAGGCGCGCGTGGCGGCCGGTCAGGGCCGCCTCGATGCGCGCGCGCAAGCCGGGCTCGGGCTGTTCCAGCGCGATGCGCACTTCGAGATACGGCGCCGGCGCCTCGCATGCCTCGGGCAATTCGGCCAGCAGCGCCAGCGCTTCCGGCAGCGGCGCATGCCGCGGCGGAATGCGCAGCATGTCCACGGTGCGCGGAATGAGGAGCGGCGCGACGTTGAGCGCAGTTTCGCCGTCAAGATCGATGCGCAGCACCTGATGGGGGTAATGCGTCTCGGAAAACGACATCGGCAGCGGACTGCCGCTGTAGCGCACCTGGCCTTCCTTGCCGACGGTCTGCGCCAGGTGCAGATGGCCGAGCGCGGCATAAGCGATTTCCGGCCCGAACAGCGTCGACGGCAAGGCCTCGCTGCCGCCGATGACGATGCGTCGCTCCGAGTCGGCCGATGGCGCGGCGCCCACCATGTGGCAATGGCCGAGCGCGACGATCGCCTGTCCGGGAGCGCGGCGCGCGAGCGCCCGATCCAGCGCGCGCCGGTACAGTTCGGCCACGCCGGCCGCATACGGGTTCTCGCTGTCCTCGACGCGCGGCACATCGCCCGGGCGCAGGAAGGGCACGGCCAGGCACCAGGCGGCGATGCTGCCATCGCGCCGCAGCAGCGGACGCACCAGGCTGTCGACATCGATGTCACCCGAGGCATCGCGGCCGACCTGGCCGATCAGCGTGACCGCATGCTCTTCCAAGAGCGGACCCGGCGCTTCCAGACGTCCCGGTGAATCGTGATTGCCGGCGATGATGACGATATTCAGATGCGGCGCGGCGGCGCGCGCGCGGCGCAGAAAACGGTAAAGCTGCTTTTGCGACGCGGCCGACGGATTGGCATTGTCATAGATGTCGCCGGCGATCAGCAGCGCATCGATGCGCTCGGCGACCAGGGTGTCGAGCAGCCAGTCGAGAAAGGCCTGGTGTTCATCGGAACGGTCAAAACCATGCAGGGTCTGGCCGAGATGCCAGTCCGAAGTGTGCAGCAGCCGCATTGCGTCTATCCGGGAGGATTCTGGAGAAAGGCGCCGGAATGGCGAAGGCCGCCATTGTAACGGGGCGGTGAATGCGGCTGGTTCGAATTGCCGGGCTTTGAAAAACTTTCCGGTAATTCCGGGCCCGAAGGCCCGTTTGCGGACGACTCAGTACGCGCCCATCGGTTGCGGCGTTTCTGGAATGCCCGGGTCCGGCGTGATTTCCGGGCCCTGCGGTCCTTCGGGTGTCGACGGTTCGTCGGGAATTGGCGTCACTTCCGGTTCAGGGCTGCGCACCGGTTCGATCTCCGGCTGCGGTGCCGGGATGTTCGGCACTTCCGGTGGCAGATCGCCCGGATTGGTTTGCAATTGCGCTGGCATGGCATCTCCTTTTCACTGGTTCATTGCGAAAGCCAAGCATTTCCCGGGCCATGCCGAACTGGCGCGGCGGCGCGCGATCATAATGGCAAAGCCTTTTTCTGGAGATTGTCATGTCCGAAGCGCTGCATATCGTCTGTCCCCATTGCCAAACCACCAACCGCGTGCCCGCCGCGAAGCTGCAGATGCATCCCGACTGCGGCAAATGCGGCAAGCCGCTGTTCACCGGCGAGCCGGTGGAATTGAGCGCCGACGCGTTCCAGCGCCAGATCGAGCGCAGCGATATCCCGGTGCTGGTGGATTTCTGGGCGCCATGGTGCGGCCCGTGCCGGATGATGGCGCCAGCCTATGCGCAGGCGGCGCAGCGGCTCGAACCCGGCGTGCGCGTGGCCAAGCTCAACACCGAAGAAGCGCAGGCGATTGCCGCACGCTATAACATCCGCAGCATTCCGACACTGGCACTGTTTCGCGGCGGGCAGGAAGTGGCGCGGCAGGCCGGCGCGATGGATGTGAACGGCATTACGGCCTGGGCGCGCAGCAACGGCGCCTGAGCGCGGCGGGGTCTTAAGAGGCGGATTCGCAGCCAGCGAGCGCGTTCAGTGCGCGGCAATGAAAACGGCGCCCTACGGAGCGCCGTTTTTTGTGTAGGGTGGGCGCAGCCCACGCGGTCGTTCGATCAACGCGTGGGCTGCGCCCACCCTACGGGTTCCTGCATTCGTCGCCTTACAGGAACCGATCCAGGATCTTCCTGCTCTGCCTGTCCAGCGCGCTCAGGTCACGGATCAGGAAATGGATGCCATGGCTGTCCGAGATCAGCAGCGTCGTATGCGTAATGCGGCGAATATCCTCTTCGCCGCGCAGCGTCAGGCTGGTGTCGCCGCGGTCTGTTGCGACTTGCCAGGTCGACGGCGTCGCATAGGTCGATACGCTCCGAATCGCCCGGATTTCGGGCATGAATTCCCGGCTCTGCAACTCTTCTTCCACCAGCGCGCGCTGCGGCGCCGGCAAGTCGTCCAGGCGGTCCAGCCACACGACTTCCTTGCCGTCACCCGTGACCAGAGAAATACCCTGGTCGGGCGCGGCGATCGGAAACGCCCGCACCGCGCTCACGCCAACATGGCGCATGCCCGCCGCGTCGGTGAGCACCAGCTTGCCCCAGGCATCGCGCTCGAGTTCGAATCGGCTTTCCATGCTCATTCCTTTTCCATCCGGTCGTCGATGTCGCGGTCGACATTGCGCGCCTGCGCCTGGTACAGCCGGTAATACGCGCCCTGTTTTGCCATCAGCTCATCGTGCGGTCCCTGTTCCACGACCTGGCCGCGATCCATCACCACCAGGCGATCCGCGCGCTGCAGCGTCGACAGCCGGTGCGCGATCGCGATCGTGGTGCGGCCCTGCACGAGATTGTCCAGCGCCTTCTGGATTTCCTTCTCGGTTTCCGAGTCGACCGAAGACGTTGCTTCATCGAGGATCAAGATGCGCGGATCGATCAGCAGCGCCCGGGCGATCGAAATCCGCTGGCGCTCGCCGCCGGACAGGCCCTGGCCGCGTTCGCCGACCACCGAGTCATAGCCGTGCGGCAGGCGCAGGATGAATTCATGCGCATGCGCGGCGCGCGCGGCGGCGACGATTTCTTCGCGGCTCGCGTCCGGCTTGCCGTAGGCGATGTTCTCGGCAATGGTGCCGAAGAACAGGAAAGGCTCCTGCAGCACCAGGCCGATGTTGCGTCGGTAATCGGCGACCGCAAACGAACGGATATCCACGCCATCGAGCCGGATCGAACCTTCGGCCACGTCATAGAAGCGGCAGATCAGATTCACCAGCGTGCTCTTGCCCGAACCGCTGTGGCCAACCAGGCCGATCATTTCGCCTGGCTTGATCGTCAGGTTCACGCCGCGGTTCACCGCCCGGTTGCCGTAGCGGAAACCAACGTCGCGCACCTCGATGCCGCCGCGCACATTCGTCAGCGGCACCGGCTCGGCCGGATCGGGCACGCCGGAAACATGGTCGAGGATGTCGAAGATACGCTTGGCGGCCGACGCCGATTTCTGCGTCACCGAGACGATGCGGCTCATCGAATCCAGGCGCGAATAAAAGCGGCTGATGTAGGCGATGAACGCGGTCAGCGTGCCGACGGTGACTTCGCCGCGCGACACCTGCCAGATGCCGAAAGCCCACACCACCAGCAGGCCAATTTCGGTCAGTAGCGATACCGTCGGCGAAAACAGCGACCAGATGCGGTTGATGCGGTCGTTCACCGCAAGGTTATGCCGGTTCGCTTCGCGAAAGCGTGCCGTTTCGCGCTGTTCCTGGGCGAAGGCTTTCACCACGCGGATCCCGGGAATGGTGTCGGCAAGCACATTGGTGACTTCGCCCCAGACCCGGTCGATCTTTTCGAAGCCAGTGCGCAGGCGGTCGCGGACGACATGAATCAGGTAAGCGATGAGCGGCAAGGGCACCAGCGTGACCAGCGCCAGCCACGGATTGATCGAGAACAGAATGACTGCCGTCATCGTGATCATCAGCACATCGGTAGCGAAATCCAGCAGGTGCAGCGAAAGAAACACGCAAATGCGGTCGCTCTCGCTGCCGATGCGCGACATCAGGTCACCAGTGCGCTTGCCGCCGAAATATTCCAGTGACAGCCGTAACAAATGTTCATAGGTACTGGTGCGCAAATCAGCACCGATGCGCTCGGACACCAGCGCCAAAATATAGGTCTTCGCCCAAGTCAGGCCCCAGGCCAGCAGCGAGGAGCCGAGCAGGCCGGCGAGGTACAGCGCCACCAGGCTGGTGTCGATCGCATGGCCGTTCTGGTAAGGGATGAGGATCTTGTCGACCAGCGGCATGGTCAGATACGGCGGCACCAGGCTGGCCGCCGTGCCGAGCAGCGTCAGGATGAAACCGGACAGCAGCTGCATCCGATACGGCCTGGCGAAGCGCCACAGGCGGAACAGCGTCCATGTCGATGGCGGCGTGTGGATGACCTTGGTGCAGACCGGACAGACATCCTGATCGGGCTCGAGTGGCGCCTTGCAGCTGGGACACAGCTCCTCGTCGTCGACCTCGGGCGTGATGCCTTCGAGATGGCTTTGCATTTGCACCTGGAACTGATCGAGCAGACGCATTGCCAAAAGGTTCATGCCTAGCGTAAATCGCCAGGAAGCAAGGCGGCCGTTTTCGTCGAGCAATTCCAGGTGGCCGACGCCGGCATGGTCGTGATGCTGCAGGCTCAGGCCAGGGCGGAACGGCCAGTCGCGCCAGGCTTTATCGTCGGGCGCACGGGCAAGGATACGGCGGTCGGTAACGATGACCAGCCCGTTGGCGAAATGCAGCCGGGAATTCAGGTCAACCGTTACCCAGGTGACTACGTTCTCTCCCGGTGCCAATCGGGATTCGATATCCGCACGCCAATCTTGCGGTAAGTCGTCGTGAGAGCTGGTGCTGGGTGGGTTGGACATTGCGCTGCTTGCCTGGGACTTGCCCGTTGAGACTGGTCAGAGTTGTATGGAAGGCTTGCCTTGTCCCTGCCTTGTAGCGTCGCCGCAGAATATGGCAGCGCGCGCGGCGGGGTAAATATCCCGGAGGCAATATTTGCGGTATTCTCTCGCACTTGCGCTGCCGGGTCCGGCCAAGGCCGGGGCAATAAGGGTGCGAAGTATACCCGATGCGTCGATGATTGCACTGAGGATGCCGGAGCGAAACATGGTGCAGGGAGTCTGCAGAGCGGATTTCCGGCCATGTCGCCGTGGAGGAACGGTGGCCCACGGGCGATGCCCGATACAGAACAGAGATGATGAAGAAGAAAGACATTGCAATACAGAAGGTAAACTACCTGCGCGGTCCAAATATCTGGACATATCGGCCGGTAATCGAAGCTTGGGTCGATATCGGCGCGCTGGAAGACTTCCCCTCGAACACCATTCCAGGCTTGTACGAACGTCTTACCGCCTGGCTCCCCACCCTGATCGAACATCGCTGCGGCATTGGTGAACGCGGCGGTTTTCTCGAACGTCTGCGCACCGGCACTTGGTCGGCGCACATCCTTGAACACATCACGCTGGAATTGCAGAGCCTGGCCGGCATGCCGGTTGGCTTCGGCAAGGCGCGTGAAACCTCGGAACGCGGCGTGTACAAGGTCGCATTCCGCACCCGTCAGGAAGAGGTGGGCCGCGCCGCGCTGCAAACGGCGCGCGATCTGCTGATGGCGGCGATCGAGGATCGTCCCTTCGATGTACAGGCCGCATTGGCGCCGCTGCGGGATATGGTCGATCGCATTTGCCTGGGTCCCAGCACTGCACATATCGTCGATGCCGCGACCGATCGCCGTATCCCGGCCATCCGCCTTACCGACGGCAACCTGGTTCAGCTCGGCTACGGTGCGCGCCAGCGCCGCATCTGGACCGCGGAAACCGATCGCACCAGCGCCATTGCCGAAGGCATCTCGCGCGACAAGGATCTGACCAAGTCGCTGCTCAAGAGCTGCGGCGTGCCGGTGCCCGAAGGTCAGCTGGTAGACAGCCCCGAAGAAGCCTGGGAAGCGGCGCAGGATATCGGCCTGCCGGTCGCGGTCAAACCCTATGACGGTAACCATGGACGCGGTGTGTCGCTCGACCTGGTCAGCCGCGAACAGGTGATCGAAGCCTATGCGCTGGCTGAGCGCGAGGGCAGCGGCGTCATCGTCGAGCAATCGATTTCCGGCATCGAACATCGTTTGCTGGTGGTAGGGAAGAAAATGGTGGCCGCTGCCGCCGGCGAAACGGCGACCGTTACTGGCGACGGCAAATCGACGATCGCTCAACTGATTGACAGCCAAATCAACACCGACCCGCGCCGCGGCATGGACGAGGAATTCCCGCTGGAGCCGATGCTGCTCGAAGAAAGCGATGAGCTGGTGCTGCAGCTTGCGCGCCAGGGCTACACCGGCGACAGCGTGCCGGCAGCCGGCCAGAAAATTCAGTTGCAGCGCAACGGCAATGTTGCTTTCGACGTGACCGATCGAGTGCACCCGGATACCGCAACCCTCGTGTGCCTGGCCGCGCGTGTCGTCGGTCTGGATATCGCCGGCGTCGACCTGGTGGTCGATGATATTTCTCGGCCACTTACCGAACAGCGCGGCGCGATTATCGAAGTCAATGCCGGCCCAGGCTTGCTGGCGCACACCAAGCCGGCGAGCGGCCAGCCACGCCCGGTCGGCACCGAGATCGTCAGTCATTTGTTCGCTGAAGATGAAGACGGCCGCATACCGGTCGTCGGCATCACGGGTACGCGCGATACCACACGTATTGCACAACTGATCGACAAAATCCTTTGCGTTGCGGGCCGTCACGTCGGCCTGGCCTGTGCCGAAGGTCTCTACCTGAATCAGCGCCGCGTGCGCGCCGAGCCTTCGGACAACTGGGAAGCCGGACAAAGCCTGCTGATCAACCGGTCGGTGCAGGCAGCGATTATCGAAAACGGCGCACGCCAGTTGCTGGCCGAAGGCCTGTCCTACGACCGCTGCAGCGTCGGCATCGTCACCGATGTGGCTGGCTACGAAGCCCTCGCGGACTTCGATATCCGGACTCCGGAGCAGATGTTCAATGTGATCCGCACCCAGGTCGACGTCGTGCTGCCGGACGGCTATGCGGTGCTGAATGCCGAAGATCACCAGGCGGTGGAAATGGCTGAGCTGTGCGACGGCGATGTCATCTTTTACGCACTGTCGGAAAGCTTAGGTGCGATTGCCGCACACCGCGACGATGGTGGTCGCACCGTGTTTTGCCGCGGCGACGATATCGTGCTTGCCCACGGCAGCATGGAAACCGCCGTGTTGCCGTGCTCGGTCAATGCAGCAGGCGACCTGGCGCCGCACAGCGTGCTGGCGGCGGTGGCCGCAGCCTGGGCGCTGAATGTTTCCCCGGAATTGATTTGCGCTGGCATGCGCACTTTTGCCGCGCAGAGCGCGGTGGCCGCGCTGCGGCATTGATGCCGCGTGTTTCAGCTTCACACTCAGACGCATCGCGTACCCCTATCAGACAGGACGTTTATGGAAGTTTCCCGCATCCGCGCCTTGCGCGGTCCGAACCTCTGGAGCCACCACACTTCGATTGAAGCGGTGGTGCATTGCGAACCGGCCGAGTGCGCCATCGACGCAATGCCCGGTTTCGAAACCCGCGTGCGCGCGCGTTTTCCCGGGCTGGGCATGCTGCATGCCAGTGGCGGCCGCAGCCATGTCGGCGTCGCCCATGTGCTCGAAGCCGCGGCGCTGGGTCTACAAGCGCAGGCCGGCTGCCCGGTTACCTTCAGCCGCGTGACGCCGACGTTGGAAGCCGGCGTGTTCCAGGTAGTGGTCGAATACAGCGAAGAGGAAGTCGGCCGCCTGGCGCTGGATCTGGCGCAGGAATTGATCGCGGCGGCGCGCGAAGATCGCACCTTCGATCTCGACGGCGCACTGGCGCGACTGCGCGAACTCGATGAGGATGTGCGACTCGGCCCGAGCACCGGTTCGATTGTCGATGCTGCTGTCGCCCGCAACATTCCTTACCGTCGCCTCACCGGCGGCAGCATGGTGATGTTCGGCTGGGGCAGCCGGCAACGCCGTATCCAGGCCGCGGAAATGGACCGGACCAGCGCGATTGCCGAATCGATCGCCCAGGACAAGGAATTGACCAAGAAGCTGCTGGCCGCGGCCGGCGTGCCGGTGCCGCGTGGGCGCATCGTCGCGGACGTGGTCAGCGGCTGGGATGCGGCGTTGCAGGTTGGATTGCCGGTCGTGGTCAAGCCCCGCGACGGCAATCAGGGCAAGGGCGTGACCGTCAATATCGACACCCGCGAAGGACTGGAAAAGGCGATCGCCGTCGCGCAGGAATATGGCGATGAAGTCATCATCGAACAGTTCTTGTCCGGCAATGATTTCCGCCTGCTGGTGGTGGGTAGAAAACTGGTAGCGGCGGCGCGGCGTGATCCGCCGCAAGTGGTCGGCGACGGCGTGCACACGGTCAAGGAACTGGTTGATGCGGTCAATGCCGATCCGCGCCGCGGTAGCGGCCATTCGACTTCGCTGACCAAGATTC
The DNA here is from genome assembly GCF_016632335.1 of Noviherbaspirillum pedocola. Taxonomy (GTDB): domain Bacteria; phylum Pseudomonadota; class Gammaproteobacteria; order Burkholderiales; family Burkholderiaceae_D; genus Noviherbaspirillum_A; species Noviherbaspirillum_A pedocola. The sequence goes on along the minus strand of NZ_JAEPBG010000005.1, from coordinate 109,275 downwards.
GCTTCGACGACATCGCCTTGGCCCGTCTGGCTGCGCAGGGTTACAGCGCCGACTCGGTACCGGCGCGCGGCGAGCGGGTCATGTTGCGCAACAACGCCAATCTCTCCACCGGCGGCACCGCGACCGATGTGACCGATGATGTGCATCCGGCCGTCGCCGCGAGTGCGATTGAAGCCGCGCAGATGGTTGGCCTGGATATCTGCGGCGTCGATATGGTGTGCGACAGCGTGCTGCGTCCGCTCGAAGAGCAGGACGGTGGCATCGTCGAGGTCAATGCCGCGCCCGGCCTGCGCATGCACCTGGCGCCTTCCTATGGCAAGGCGCGCCCGGTCGGTGAAGCGATCATCGAGGACATGTTCGCGCATGGCGACGATGGTCGCATCCCCGTTATTGCCGTCACTGGCACCAATGGCAAGACCACCACGGTGCGCCTGATCGCGCATCTGCTGACCCAATCCGGGCTGCGCGTGGGCATGACCAACACCGATGGCGTGTACATCGAAGGTAGGCGTATCGACAGTGGCGACTGCAGCGGTCCGAAGAGCGCTCGCAATGTGTTGCTGCATCCGGACGTCGATGCCGCGGTATTCGAAACCGCGCGCGGCGGCGTGCTGCGCGAAGGCCTGGCTTTCGACCGCTGCCAGGTCGCGGTCGTAACCAATATCGGCACCGGCGATCATCTCGGCCTGAACTACATCACCACGCTCGAAGACCTGGCGGTGTTGAAGCGGGTCATCGTGCAGAACGTGGCCGACAGCGGCTACGCAGTGCTCAATGCCGCCGACCCGATCGTCGCGGCAATGGCGGCCAATTGCCCGGGCGAGGTGATCTTCTTCGCCGCCGACCGGCACAATCCGCTGATGACCTCGCATCGTGCGCAGGGTCAGCGGGTGGTTTTCATCGACAACAATGAGCTGGTTGCTGCGCAAGGCTCGTTCGAATACCGCTTTGCCTTGTCGCAGGTGCCGATCACCCGCAATGGCGCCATCGGCTTCCAGGTCGAGAACGTGATGGCTTCCGTGGCCGCAGCCTGGGCAGCCAATACGGATTGGGCAGCGATCCGCGAGGGTTTGCGCAGCTTTGCCAATGACACCGACAACGCGCCGGGCCGCTTCAATCTGTTCAATTACCGCGGTGCGACGCTGATCGCCGATTACGGCCATAACCCGGACGCGATGCTGGCGCTGGTTGGGGCGGTCAACACGATGCCAGCGCGGCGCCGCTCGGTCGTGATCAGTGGGGCAGGGGACAGGCGCGATGAGGATATCCGTCAGCAGACGCGGATACTCGGCGAAGTCTTCGACGAAGTCCTGCTCTATCAGGACCAATGCCAGCGCGGGCGCGAGGATGGCGAAGTGATCGCCTTGCTGCGCGAGGGCTTGCAGGGCGCAAAGCGCACCAGCGAAATCAGGGAAATCCGGGGCGAGTTCGTTGCTATCGATACGGCGCTCGAGAATGTGGGCGAGGGTGACTTGTGCCTGATTCTCGTGGACCAGGTTGATGAGGCATTGGCCTATATCGCCGGGAAGGTGGCGCAAGCGGCCTGAAAAGCGGTTCTCGCATTTTTGATCGAAAGCGGCGCAGTGCGCCGCTTTTTTTTCGTACGCGATCCGGATGAAACCTTCCCTTTTTCTCAGGTCGCCGTTTCCCGTCAGAACTGAAAAATGCAACTATCAAACAGGCAGGCACAAACAACCAAAAACAAAACCCCTGCAGCCAGGACAAAGGGCCACGCCCGAAGAATGACCTCCAAATTAAATTGGAAAATCAAAGCGATTCCACAGCAGCCAGACATGAAAATCGAGATCGGAATTCCAATTCTCGGACTCGAAATTATCCAGTTACCCGGTATTTAAATTTCCTATCCTTATTGATATAAAACAATAGGATAGGGCGCTAATCTCATCAATATTATTAGACTATTTAACCGTTTATTCATATAATCGTGGTAGCTGTGTTTTAAAAAAATTTCCTAAATTATTTCCACTCCCGATTCGAATCATTCGAGTTAAGTGATGAAAAATTCCCTATTCGATACCAAGCATTTCTGGTCTTCCGATCCAATGACGCCGTTCAAAAGCTTTATTGCATCGACGGAATTCGTGGAATTGGGCAGACGGTCCGCGACCTACCAGCAACCAGGAAAAAAGCCGGCGCCATTACGGCCCGCCACCATTCACATCTATACATTGATGTTTGGAAAATTCGTGCGCTGGATGGCCGAGCGCGGAAAAACCTTGGTGGCGATTTCCGATGCCGATATTCTCGAATTCCTCAATGCCAGGCATGCAGACGAAAATGGTGTCGTCGAACATTTGAAAAGCACGATTCGGGTGCGCTATGTGCGCATGCTCGAAAGGGTGTTCGAACACCTCGATATTTCTCCAAACCCGGCCCAGAGCAGCGCTTTCCAGATGCTGCGCACCAGTGGCGGCTCGGGGCGTGACCTCGACATGGTGGTGATGGACGATGCGCAGCTCGAATCGTTCATGGCCGCGCTACCGGTGGCGAACCCGACTGCGGCTGGCTGGAAACGGCGGCGCGATCGCGCGATGCAGGCGCTGATGCTCGGCGCCGGGCTCACCGTGGCCGAAGCAATGCATCTGAAGATCCGGGATATCGGCAGCGTTGCGGCGGATGGTTCGGTAGTCGTCACAGTGCGTCCGGAATCCGCGCACAGCACGACACGGGAACACCAGACGCTGCTGCGTCCCTTCGCAGCACGTGAAGTAATGAACTGGGTGGAAGAGCGCGGCAAGCTGGAAATTCTGGGCCAGTTATTGTTCCCGGCTTCACTTGCTGGCGGCAAACCGCTGGATAAGGCAACTGTTTATCGGCAAGTGAGAAAGACTTTCGAACGCGCAGGTCTGGAAATGCCACGTTCCGGTGGCCGCACGCTGCGCAATACCTTCGCGGTCAGAGAGCTGGAGACCGGATCGGTGGAGCAGGTGAGTGAATTGCTCGGACTGGAGCGTACTCGCTCGACCGAGTATTACCTGGATGCGGCTCGCCGGCGCAATCGGCGCAGCGCGCAGCCGCGTCACTGATTTGGCAGGCTTCAACTCGGGTGGCATCGTCCCTGACCTTGCCATCCCGTCAAGGTCGGAATGTGGCGTGCAAAGCGACGTGATAAGCTCCGCGCTGCCGATTTTTCGTCCCGCCAGCGCCGATGCAATACGACCCGTTTCCCGAAGATTCCGAAGATAACCAGCAAATCCAAAACGAGCGCGCCCGGGCCGCGTCGCGCAGCACCTGGGTCAGTGTTGCCGTAAATGTGCTGCTCAGCGCGCTGCAAATCGTCATTGGCACGTTGTCCCGGTCTCAGGCGTTGATTGCCGACGGCGTGCATTCGCTGTCTGACCTGGTTTCCGATTTCATTGTCCTGTTTGCCAATCATCACAGCCGCAAGGAAGCCGATGACGACCATCCTTATGGCCATCAGCGCTTCGAAACCGCGGCATCGATGGGGCTAGGCATGATCCTGCTCGCCGTGGCCATCGGCATGCTGTGGTCGGCGCTGGGGAAATTGAAGGCGCCGGAAAACATTCCGCAGGTGCAGGCCAGCGCGCTGTGGGTGGCGTGCGTGGCGCTTGTGGCCAAGGAATGCCTGTTTCGCTACATGCTGGCCGCGGCCAAGCGGGTCAAATCGAGCATGCTCGTCGCGAATGCCTGGCATGCGCGTTCGGATGCCGCATCCTCGCTGGTGGTAGCGCTGGGCATCGTCGGTAATCTTTTCGGCTATCCGGTTTTGGACCCGATCGCGGCGCTGATTGTCGCTCTGTTGATCGGGAAAATGGGCTGGGAATTCGGCTGGGAAGCGCTGCACGATCTGATGGATCGTTCTGCCGACGAAGCCGAAGTGCAGGCAATCCGCCGCACGCTGATGGAAACGCCGGGCGTCTCGGGCGTGCATGATGTGCGCACCAGGAAAATGGGCGACCTGATCGTCGTCGATGCGCATATCGAAGTCGATGGCACGCTGAGCGTGGAAGCTGGCCATGACATTGCCGTCGCCGCGAGGCAGCGGGTGCTGCAGCGGCATCGGGTTCTGGATTTGATGACGCATGTCGATCCATGGCGCAGGCCGGATCTGGACCATGCGATGGCAGGTACGTCGCAGTCATAAAAGCCGAGCATGGAGAAATGCGGGAACGTATCAGCAAGTGAAAACGCCTGAGGCTTGACGAGATACGGTGAGCGCAGATGGGAAACGGAACCTCCCATCATGCATGCAAAAAGCACATAATCCGCATTATGTTAAATAAAGGCTGGAAGGTGTGATACTCAACCACTTCCTGGGCTTTGAAGCGACGAATTGCCGGCTACCGCTGCCGCAGGCGATCTCACCCCTGTTTGGTGGAGATGCCTTTATCGCCAACTGTCATCCGCAGCAAAAAACTATGGATATCGCACCGAGCCGCATTCTGACCTTGCTCTGGTTTCACCGCTTTCGATGTCGGATCGGCGAGGCTCGGCGTCGGCACGCGAACCGCGACTTTGGCTTGCGAAGCAGCGCCAGCCGATCATGCCGAACGCTTGGCACTCAGTTGCGGTAGCCGTGGGACATGAAAGGCAGATTAAGTTTTTCAGCCAATGAAGGCTCAGCTTCCATTCTTCGAAACGCAGGAAACTGAAGTCATTTCAAACCCCAGGAATCGCATCACCGAGAGACTTCAGTAATCGCTTCGGTGTTTCGACATAGCCTTCGCGCAGACAAAATCGATGGGCATCCGCCCGGCCACCGGCGCTGCTGAGTTCCACCCGGGTGCGACCCCATACAAGAAAGACGGCCTCCGCCGCTTCCAGCAAGCGCTTGTCTATGCCTGCGTGACGGTACTCCGCGGCGACAACCAGCGCGGTCAGCCTTCCATCGGGTGGTCGGTGCGAGTGCCGTGTGCAATCCAGTGCTGCCAGTCCCAGCAATGTCCTATTGGTTTGGGCCACCAGTACTTTCCCTCCCGATGCAAGAATTGCGTCATAGCGTGACCGAAGCGCTTCTTCCGTATTCAGGTAACCGAGATACGCCACCAGTGTGGTCATCGCCGGGACGTCCATAACGTCGGCCTTACGGATTTTCAAAGCTCGCCTTTCCTGCTCTCCAGTAGAGACATGATGGGTTCGCTCATGAAAAAGCCGCCAACTCAGCGTATTCCTTGAGTGCATCAGCCGATTCCCGTAATCATTTATCCGCCCCCTGCTCTGTCGTGTTTGGTTTTTGTGTTTTCGGATGTGTTTCGCGAGTTGGATAGTTGCGTTTTGCATTTGCAAACAGGCAGGAATTTGAACCCTTACTTTGAATGGCCTTACTTAAACGGGCTTTTCCCATCCCGTCAGACCAGCTTACGCATGCACTTGCCATGATCACGACTCTTGCCATTGCCAATTACCGTTCGCTACGTGAGCTCATCATTCCGCTCGGCTCCCTCACTCTCGTCACGGGCGCAAATGGCAGTGGAAAATCAAGTGTTTACCGCGCACTGCGTCTTCTGACCGAGGTCGCGCAGGGTGGCGCCATCGCTGCCCTGGCGCGCGAAGGCGGTTTCGCCTCTACCCTTTGGGCTGGGCCGGAACGTCCAGCGGATTTACGCGAAGCGCCAAGCCGGCGTAGCGAGCCGGTCAACCTGAAGCTGGGTTTCGCAGCGGAAGACATCGGCTATTGCATCGATCTCGGCCGGCCTCAACCCGGCAATTCCTTCTTCGATGGCGATCCGGTCATCAAGCGCGAATGCATCTGGCACGGCCCTTTCCTGCGTCCCGCCGCCCTTCTCGCTGAGCGCCAGGGCCCGCTGGCACGAGCACGCGACGGCAAGAATGGCTGGCTGGTGTTGAATCAGCATTTGCCTGCGTACGACAGCATGCTCCTCGGCTGTGCCGATCCACGCAATGCGCCGGAGATCCTGCTGCTGAGGGAAAGAATGCGCTCCTGGCGTTTCTACGATCATTTCCGCACCGATGCGGACGCGCCAGCGCGACGAACGCAGATCGGCACGCGCACTATGGCGCTGGCTGACGATGGCGCTGATCTCGCCGCAGCCTGGCAAACGATATGGGAAATCGGCGATCGCGATGCTTTACAGGCCGCCGTGGACGACGCCTTTCCGGGATCAAGGGTAAAAGTGGAAGCGATGGGAAACGGCTGCGGCATCGTCATGCATCAGCCGGGACTGCTGCGGGGGCTGCGCGCGGCCGAATTATCCGATGGCACGCTGCGCTATCTGCTGTGGATTGCCGCCCTGCTCTCGCCGCGGCCGCCGGAATTTCTGGTGTTGAATGAACCTGAATCGAGTCTGCACGCGGACCTGCTTCCTGCGCTTGCGCGCCTGATCGTGCGTGCCTCTACGATGTCGCAGCTGGTGGTCGTCACGCATGCAACCCGGCTGATCGCCGCGATTGAGCGGGAAAGCGACTGCCGCACGCTGCTGCTGGAAAAACAGTACGGCGCTACCTGCATCGATGGCCTGCATCCGCTCGACCGCCCGGCATGGAAGTGGCCGGCACGTTGAAAGCGGGATTGCTGCAATCGTCTTACGGCAGCACCGCGAATGCGCGCTGGAAGAAGTCCGATGCGCACAGCACATACACGGAAACCGCCGAAATCGTGGTCGGCACCACGGCATACAGACCGACAACATATTTCGTCATGATGTTTCTCCTTTTGTATATCGTCAGCCTAATGCTCGCCGCGTAGTCGCGGCATCGGAAAACGGCGCAATGTCTTGTAGGAAATCATTACTGCCTTTCGTCGGCGATTTGCGCCACCCTGTCGCAAATTTGATGCGCGATGTACTGCTGAGCTGCCGTCATTGTCTCAAGTGCTTGTAACAACCATATGTCTAGGCAGCGATATATGTGACGAATTGTTATCGGAGCGCAAAAAAGTTTCCTTTTTTTATTCGTTCCAATCCCTGTAGCGTTTTCGGCAAGCTTTCGATTCAGGCCATATACTGTCGAGCTCCCAGCCGCCGGCGCGCGATTGCGATGCGCGATGCTCGACGAACTCCGGGGACTTCTCGCTACAACAACAAGGACAATCCCATGACCAAGCTCACCCTGAACGGCAAGGCGCAGACCTTTGACGGCGATCCCGACATGCCGCTGCTCTGGTACCTGCGCGACGAAGTCGCAATGACAGGAACGAAGTACGGCTGCGGCATGGCGCTGTGCGGCGCCTGCACTGTGCATGTCGACGGCCAGGCGCTGCGCTCCTGCGTCACGCCCATGTCCGCCGTCGCCGGCAAGCATGTCACCACGATCGAAGCGGCCGAGCATGACAAGGTTGGCCAGGCGGTGCAGGCCGCATGGCGCAAGCATGATGTGGCGCAGTGCGGTTACTGCCAGTCCGGACAGATCATGTCGGCGACTGCGCTGCTGAAGACGAACAAGCGTCCGAGCGACGCCGATATCGATGCGGCCATGTCCGGCAATGTCTGCCGCTGCGCCACCTATGTGCGCATCCGCGCCGCCATCCACGACGCCGCGGGTTCGCTTGCGTAAGGAGCAGACGATGACCATCACCATCCACAGCAAGAGCGCCGATGCGCAAATCATCAACGTCAGCCGCCGCCGCTTCTTCCAGGGCCTGGGCGGGCTGACGCTAGGCCTCGCGCTGCCGCCGCTGCTGACCGGCGCCGGCGATGCGCAGGCCGCCGGCACTCCCAGCACGGCCAATTTCCAGCCGAATGCCTTCGTGCGCATCGGCGCCGATGACAGCGTGACCGTCATCGCCAAGCACCTGGAAATGGGCCAGGGCGCCTACACCGGCCTGGCCACGCTGGTTGCCGAAGAACTCGACGCCGACTGGAAGCAGATCCGCGTCGAAGGCGCCCCGGCCGATGTCAAGCGCTATGCCAACACCCTGCTCGGCGTCCAAGGCACCGGCGGCAGTACTGCAATGGCCAATTCTTATGAGCAGATGCGCCGCGCCGGCGCCGCCGCCCGCGCGATGCTGGTCCAGGCCGCCGCGCAGCAATGGCAAGTCGCGCCGGAAAGCCTCAGCGTTCAGGATGGCGTCGTCACACACGCCGCCAGCGGTCGCCGCGCTCGCTTCGGCCAGCTTGCCGAAGCCGCCGCCAAACTGCCGGTGCCGGAAAACGCGCCGCTGAAGGATCCGAAGGATTTCCGCCTGATTGGCCGCCAGAATCTGCACCGTGTCGACAACACCGACAAGACCAATGGTCGCGCGCTCTACACCCAGGATGTCAAGCTGCCCGGCATGTTGGTCGCGGTGATCGCGCATCCGCCAAAGTTCGGCGCGAAGTTGAAATCCTTCGATGCCGCCAAGGCCAAGGCCGTGCCCGGCGTCGTGGCAGTCGTGCCGGTGACTGGCAGCGAGCGTTTCCAGGGCGGCGTAGCGGTACTGGCGAAGAACACCTGGGTCGCGCGCCGCGGCCGCGATGCGCTCGCCATTGAGTGGGATGAATCCAAGGCCTTCAGCCTGAGCAGCGACGCCATCCTCGCGCGCTACCGCGACGCCGCCAGCCGCCCGGGCGAACTGGTGTTCGAAACCGGCAATCCCACCGCCGCCTTCGCCAAGCCGGCCAAGCTGATCGAAGCTGACTATGAAGTGCCCTTCCTCTCGCATTCGGCGATGGAGCCGCTCAACTGCGTGGTATCGCTGTCCGACAAGGGCTGCGAAATCATCAACGGCGAGCAATGGCAGACCGGTGACCAGATGGCCGCGGCCCAATTGCTCGGCATCGCGCCTGAGGCGGTGACGATCAAACAACTGTATGCCGGTGGCAGCTTCGGCCGTCGCGCCAATCCGTTCTCGGACTATGTGCTGGAAGCGGTCGCCATCGCCAAGGCCGCGCGCGAGACCGGCGTGCGCGCGCCGGTGAAGATGGTGTGGACGCGCGAGGACGACACCCGCGGCGGCTATTACCGTCCCGCCTTCGTGCATCGCACGCGCATGGCCATCGACGCCGACGGCAACTTGGCCGCCTGGCATCACCGCGTCGTCGGCCAGTCGATCTTCAAGGGCACGGCCATGGAGAAATTCGTGGTCAAGAATGGCCTGGACACCACTTCCTATGAAGGCACGCTGGAACCGTACGCAGTGCCGAACGCCCGCCTGGAACTGCACACCGCCGAAGACATTGGCGTGCCGATCCAGTGGTTCCGCTCGGTCGGCCATTCGCACAGCGCCTTCGTCAGCGAAAGCCTGATCGATGAAGCCGCCGCCGCCGGCAACAAGGATCCGCTGGCCCTGCGCCGCACGTTGCTGGCCAAGCATCCACGTCACCTGGCCGCGCTGAACCTTGCGGCGGAAAAAGCCGGCTGGGGTCAGCCGCTTGCGCCGGGCAAGGACGGTGAGCGACGCGGCCGCGGCATCGCGGTGCATGAATCCTTCAACACCGTGGTCGCCCAGGTCGCGGAAGTCACTGTGGCCAAGGATGGCGCGCTGCGGGTGGACCGGGTGGTATGCGCGGTTAATTGCGGCGTGGCGATCAACCCGGACGTGATTCGCGCGCAGATGGAAGGCGGCGTCGGCTTCGGCCTGTCGGCTGCCTTGCATGGCGCGATCACGCTGAAGGATGGCCAAGTGCAGCAATCGAACTTCCACGAATACCCGGTGTTGCGCATCAACGAAATGCCGCGGGTGGAAGTGCACATCGTGCCGTCGGCGGAAAAACCGACCGGCGTCGGTGAGCCGGGCGTGCCGCCGGTAGCGCCAGCGGTGACGAATGCCATTCATGCGGCGATAGGCAAGCGCATCCGCGTGCTGCCCATTGGCGATCAGCTGAAGACTTCCGCCGCCTGATGTAACGCAGTCCTGCCAGGCCGTCTGCAAAGGCGGTTTTGGCATGACTGCACCTGCCCCCATCGGTTACACTCCACAGTCCGTTTCAAAGGGCGGTCGTACGCGCCGCCCGTCTCGATTCGCAACAGATTCCAATACCGTATTCCTCACCCCCGCCGCTCTTTCGCGTTCGTCTCACGTCCGGTTTGCGGCCCTCATTGCAACAGGTATGCACATCGCAGTTTTCGATTGGTTTGGTTGGTCGCTTCTCTGGGTTTTGCCGCTGGCATGGCGTTTCGCGCGAGGCGCGCTCACCGGCCGTGCCGGCGGGCCCGGCGCGATCCGGATGTGGCTAGGCACGGGTCTGGCGCTGTTTGCCAGCTGCGCGCTCGAAGGCGCATTGCGCAGTGGTTCGGAAGCGCGCTCGGCATTGCTCGGCCGCGCGCTGTGGTCTGGTCTGTCCAGCCTCATTGGCAGCGGATTTTCCCTGGTGGTGTTGACATTGATACTCGTCGTCGGCGTGTTCTGGCTGTTGCCGCGCCGTCGCGATCGCGCTGATGAAGAAGACGAGGCGTCGGCCACGCCGCGCTTTGTCGATGAGCGCACACACATTCCGCGCATGCCGTTCTCTGCCGAACCGCCGCCGCCGCGCGCCCATCCCGGCTCCCTGCGCGCACAGACCACCCCGGCGCCGCGCAAGGCCGAATCCTGGAAACTCCCTGCGCCGATCCCGGCGCAGGAAACCGTCGCCAGCCGGCGGCCGTCGAAGCGCGCGCCGGAATTGTCGGTGAAGATGGCGCCGCCCTCCTCCGCGGTCGCGGCTTCGGCTGCCAATCGCGCCGCTCCTGCGCCCGTCTCGAAATCATCGAAACGCACGATCGATGCCTGGGACCCGATAGAAAGTCTGCGCCCAACCGATGCGATGCTCGCCCGCCAGCAAGCCTTGCAGGAAGCCGCGCAACGCGAGGCCGAGCGCCGTGCAGCACTGGCCGCGGCGCAGCGTCGTCCTGCGCCCGTAGTGCCGCCGAAACCGGTGCCGGCGGTTTCGCCCCTATCGTCGACGTCTGCCGCGCCAATCGCCACGCCTGCAGCGCCCGCCAGCGCCCCGCCGGCCGCAGCGCCCTTCCCGCTTGCGCCGACGATGTCCGAGCCGACGAACGGCACGGTGAGCGCCCCGCTCATCGACAGCAGCGATATCCTGCCGCCCGGCTTCCATTTCGCCGCGCCCGCTTTCCGCGACGACGACGTGATCGACATGCGCGGCCTGCTGCCCGCGATCACCCCGGCGCTACCTGTCGAAGCGGATGTGCCGCTCATCGACAGCAGCGACATCTTCGGCACCGGCCCGCGCCTCACGCCGTCCCAGGACGATGCGGTCATCGATCTCGGCGACTTTTTCCCGACAGGCGCCTGGTCACAGCCGGCCACGCAAGGGACGGCATTCCAGCAAGCGGCGCAGGCTGCGCCGGTTTCCATCGCAATGCCGCAAGTGCAGGCCGAAATTGCCCCGATGTTCGCCCATCGCAACGATGTCGAATTACCGGGCCTGGACCTGCTCGATGCTACCGACGGCGCAACCCAGGAGATCAGCGCAGCCGAACTTGAGCAGACCGGCCAGTTGATCGAACAGCGTCTGAAGGAATTCAAGGTCCCGGTCACTGTGCTCGGCGCCGGCGCCGGGCCAGTGATTACCCGCTATGAAGTCGAACCGGCCACCGGCGTGCGCGGCGCGCAGATCGTCGGCCTGATGAAGGACTTGGCGCGCGCGCTGGGCATGACTTCGATCCGCGTCGTCGAAACCATCCCCGGCAAGACCTGCATGGGCCTGGAACTGCCGAATCCGCGGCGGCAGATGATCCGGCTTTCCGAAATCCTCGAATCGCCGGCCTACAGCGACTCGGCATCGAAACTGACCATCGCGCTCGGCAAGGACATCACCGGCATGCCGGTCGCGACCGACCTGGCGCGCGCGCCGCACATGCTGGTGGCCGGCACCACCGGCTCGGGCAAATCGGTGGCGATCAACGCGATGATCCTGTCGCTCTTGTACAAGGCCACGCCCGAAGAAGTCCGCATGATCATGATCGACCCGAAGATGCTCGAGCTGTCGGTCTACGACGGCATTCCGCATCTGCTCGCGCCGGTGGTCACCGACATGAAACTGGCGGCGAATGCGTTGAACTGGTGTGTCGGCGAGATGGAGCGGCGTTACCGGCTGATGTCGGCGCTGGGCGTGCGCAATCTGGCCGGCTTCAATGCCCGCATCCGCGACGCCGCCGCGGCTGGCCGCAAGGTGCCGAATCCGTTCTCGCTGACGCCAGACGCGCCGGAGCCGCTGGATACACTGCCGCTCATCGTGGTGGTCATCGACGAGCTGGCGGACCTGATGATGGTGGCCGGCAAGAAGATCGAGGAATTGATCGCGCGACTGGCGCAGAAAGCGCGCGCGGCCGGCATCCACCTGATCCTGGCGACGCAAAGGCCGTCAGTGGATGTGATCACCGGCTTGATCAAGGCAAATATTCCGACCCGCGTGGCATTCCAGGTGTCGTCCAAGATCGACTCGCGCACGGTGCTGGATCAAATGGGCGCTGAAGCCCTGCTCGGCCATGGCGACATGCTGTTCCTGCCGCCCGGCTCAGGTTATCCGCAGCGGGTGCATGGCGCTTTTGTGTCGGACGAGGAGGTACACCGGGTGGTCGAGCACCTGAAACGCTTCGGCGAGCCGGATTACGAGGATGCGGTGCTGGCAGGACCAGCGGCCGAGGAAGCGCCGGAAGCGGCGCCAGCCGGGGAAGCGGATGCGGAGGCTGATCCGCTGTACGACGAGGCGGTGGCTTTCGTCATTCGTACGCGCAAGGCGTCGATTTCCTCGGTGCAGCGGCAGCTGCGGGTGGGATACAACCGTGCGGCACGGCTGGTGGAGCAAATGGAGGCGGCGGGAATTTTGTCGGCAATGGCCAGCAATGGAAGTCGGGATGTGCTGGTGCCGCCAGGGGATTGAGGGAAGCGGTTCTTCGTCCAGCGTTGATTTGCGTGATTTGGTGCCTTCTAATTGCGTAGTGCGGCGGTTAAGGACAATGCAGGTTGAGTGCTCCGCTCTGCTTCGCGAAGTCACAGGCGGTTATAGCCAACGCCGTAAAAGCCACGAATAGCGGACGATGCCCACGATAAATCAAAAATGCGTAAGTGCAATCCAACGTGCGATGCGTGGCGGTATTGCCGGAGCACGGCGTTGCATTCTGGCGCGCCGCAATTATCGGCAAACGCTGTTTCAAAAAATTGCAAACGGTCTCGTTTCATTGAACACGGTGACGATTAACGTTTCGTTGCTGTCACATCGATCGTAGCCCGGATAATGCGTTACGGGCGAGCCCGCTTGGGCCGCCCGTATTAGCCGTGGTCTTTCCCGATCGGATTTCAATACTTCTTCGCAGGAACGGCTTTTGCCCGTCTTTTCTTCCTCGACCGCCTTCACCATGCTTTCGAACTCGGTAGAAGAATTTTCTAGGTCCTTTGCTTAGCCATTGACCGCGACCTTCAATATATCTACCCCAAAGGATATTCGCCTGGCCTTGGTGATTAATTGCTTTTTTGCTAATCACAATTAAGTTGGCGACCGGCTGATGCACGAACGCGCCAGTGGCGAAATCCGTGCGGTATATATCGTGCCGCGGAAGCTGGGATCTTTCGTTACGTCTTGGGCGGCTTGGTATCTTTCTCCTTTATTTCATCCTTCATAGGCGTGGGTTTTTTTCCAGCTCCATCATTTTTGACGGCATTTCCTTCAAGGAAGCTAATGCATTCCTGCTCAAGGTTTCTGGTAGCCTCGATCATTTGTTGATGCATATTTTCGTAAATTGGCAATTTATTTAAGATTCCACCCAATGAGGAGTGGTGGTTTGGTAGTTCATGCGTCAGTTTTTCGTCCCACATTGCCCAGAAATCAGTGCGACTCTTTTCTAAAATTTCCGATAGCTGCGTTAAATTATCTTGCAGGGCCTTGTACGCGCTGCGCAGCTTTAATGTTCGTTCATCATTCAATTGGTCATTATTGATTTTTTCGAAATATTTGTACCAGATAGCCGTGGCATATTTATCGGTTGCGCGAAATCCTTCATACAAATTCATGATGCGTGTTTGATATGCGCTTCGGCTAGATTGGGCCGATGAGGCCGGTTTTCCGGAAATCGCAGTCGATTTTGACGTTTCAATTGACTTGTCCGCGGAGGATTTGTCGGGGGCTTGACCACCTTTTAAATTCGTGGAAGCCGCCATAGTTTTATTAATTACTTGATCTTTATTATCGGAAGGAGCTGAACCTCCGGACTGCGGCCCCAAGCTCAGTGTGGCTTTAAGCGGGCTGCCGCTTGTGTTACTGACGGCTTGGTTGTTTGATGATATTCCATTCGACTTTTCAGCGGTCTTTTTTTCGAAATCATCAAAAAAATTGATCTGATGCATAAGCTCCGTAAATCTTTGCTCAAGACCAGATACATAACTGGATAACAGCGTCAGCTTGATTTCAAAATCGAAAATCTGCTGTTCGTTTTTGTTCGCAGAAAGTTGATCAATTTCACCAGAGAATGTACCCATCATTTGCATCGCATTTTGGAATTCAACGCTCAGCTTTCGCGCTTGTTCGAGAAGTTGTTTATCGTCAGTCTGGGAATCTTTGAGTTTGTGATTCATTGAGGCAAGCTTGCTGAATGCAGTGAATACCCCACGTTTCATCCTATCGATTTTCTCTTGATTCGTTGGCTGAGTTGGTTTTGCCGGCAACGCTGATGTGGTCGGCGCTTGCGCCAGATTTCCGGTTCCGGACTGTGTTACCGGCGAAGAACCAACCGTATTTTGCGTTGGCGCCGAAACTCCGGAATGCGTCCTCCCGCTCGTTGGCGTTTTGTGCTCGTGTTCAATTCCAGCCACTTCGTTTGACACGTCGTCCGCCGACGCTAGTAACTTCTCGGTAGCTGCCTTCAACCGTTTTATCTGGGCCATAGTTGCCGGATTGCCAGCGTGAAGATTTTGTAGTCGCTCCAGGATATTTATAAGTCGAGTGACCACGTCAGAGACCATCTCACGCACGTCTTCGAGCTCTGCTTTCAGTTGGCTCATGTCGACATACTTGGATGAGACCGCCGATTTCGCAGATGTCTGCGCCGGCTTCGAGCTTAGGCTCGGTTGCATTGTGGTTAGTGGAATTGAACTAGCCGTACTTTGCGGATCAAATAACGTCTCTGCTGCACTTTTAGCATGCAGATTTGGAGCACCGGGTGCGCTTTCTGCACCTACGTTCGTGCCGGTGTTCGGATCGGTACTTTTGCCTGGTGGCGTTGGCCCTGGTATGAAGAAGGGCACTTGATTGTTTGGGGGTGTCGCATCATTCATATCTCTTCTCCTTTTTCAAATCTTTCAACGCAACGATTTCCACCTCTGCGCGGATATCTGCCATCAGTCACTGGAATGCCCGCCCGTTTGCGTTCGTCACCGCGGCATTTGCTTCAGCGTTCATCCTGAACGTTCAATCCGATGCGGGACATAACTGGAAACCGGCTAGTGGATGCCTTCCTCATCGAGGTCCATCACCAGCGGCGCATTCGAAATCACAGTTCTTCGGCGACAACTTGAAACCGCTACTGCGAATCACTTCTGCGACACCTCTGGGAAATTTGCTTCGCCGGGGATAGTGCTACGACGAAACGTCTGCGGCATTGGTCATAGGACTGTGGGTAAGTAGCGGCGCGATAGCGTCGGTTCCTTATTCCAACGGGCTCTTTCCAGTATGAACAACGAGATCGTTTTGGACCGCACCGTTATCCGCACATCTCGTCGCATGTGCGTTCCCGATTGGCATGGGCGCTGCTCTCCTCCCATGCCTAAACACCCCCTGGGCTTCTACATCCGTTTTCGAGCCATTCCTCCGGTCCGCTGCGTAATCCGCTTGCACGTACGTTTTCGTCCCCGCTGAAAATGGCGAGGGATGGCATAAATGCGTGAAGATGCCGGTCGCTGTGCTCGGCGCCGGCGCCGCCTCGGTCATTAGCCGCCATGAAGTCGAACCGGTGATCGGCGTGCGCGGTGCGCAGATCGTCGGCTTGATGAAGGACTTGGCGTGCACGCTGGGCATGGCGTCGATCCGCGTCGCCGGAACCATTCCTGGCAAAACGTGCATGGGGCAGGAATTGCCCGATTCTCGGCGGCAGATGGAGTGGCGCTACCGGCTGATGTCGGCGCTGGGCGTGCGCAATTTGGCTGGCTTCAATGCCCGCAACCGCGATGCGAAGGCCGCCGGTCGCAAGGCGCCGAACCTGTTCTCGCTGATGCCGGATGCTCCAAAGCCGCTGGACAAGGCAAACATTCCGACGCGCCTGGCATTCCAGGTGTCGTCCAAGATCGACTCGCGCACAGTGCTGGACCAGATGGGCGCCGAAGCCCGCTCGGCCATGGCGACATGCTGTTCCTGCCGCCGGGGTCGGGCTATCCGCAACGGGTGCACGGCGCTTTCGTGTCCGACGAGGAAGTGCATCGGGTGGTGGAAAATCTGAAGCGCTTCGGCGAGCCGGAGTACGAGGATGCAGTGCTGACCGGGCCGGCAGCCAAGGAAGCGCCGGATGCAGCGCTAGCCGGAGAAGCGGACGCCGAGACTGATCCGCTGTATGACGAAACGATCGCTTTCGTCATTCGCACGCGTAAAGCGTCGATTTCCACGGTGCAGCGGCATTTGTGGTTGGGTTATAACGGTGCGGCAAGACTGGTGGAACAGCTGGAGGCGGCGGGGATTTTGTCCGCAATGGCCAGCAATGGAAGTCGGGCTGTGCTGTTGCCGCCGGGGGATTGAGCATTTCATAAAGTAAACCTTCGGTTCGAAACTGCCCTCAAAGAATTATCGCTATTGGCAATTCGAACCGAAACAAATGGAACCATGATATTTTCTTTAACCTCGGCGGTTCGTTTTAGCTTGTTTTTGAAATTGGTCAAGGAAAATTTCGGTTAATGCTCTCGCAATTTCTACGAAAATTCTTTCTCCCGGAGTGTAGCGCTCGTTTAAAACAAGAGTCGCGCAACGGTGAAGGATGTTGCCAACCCATGTCAAGATCGCTTGGGCGGAGGGAGCATTTCTGGAGTCGGCGCAGAACATCTTCAGGTCATCCCTCAGCTTTCGGAGTTGCGCGACATTGAATGAATATGTGTTTTCATTGTCTTTCAATACTCCTACATCTATTGTGCTAAAGGCCTCCAATAAGGGATCAATCTTCGAAATCCACTGGGAGAAAAGTTCCTTTTTCGATAAAAGCAGGCGAGTTCTACCCTCAGCAAGAAAAAGATTCTCGTTCCACTTCTGCAGCTCTGCTATTTTCTTGTGTTTCCAATCTTCAGTTGTAACGGGCTCTGAACCTTTTCCGGCATTCACCTCCTGCGCAGGTGTCGTTCGGTCAGAATTTGTGACCGATGTCGTTTTGACCACCTCATTTTCATAAGAAGTAAGTCCGCGGTCATATTTTTCAATCAGTTCAGGAGTACGAAAATAATTCAGCTTGTCCACAGTTTTGTAGAGCTCTATGAAAACACTTGTTGTCACAGAATCTTTCTTGTACGCCTTGATGTTTTCGAGTAATTCTATCTTTAAGGGTAATGTGGTCATGCCGGCTTTCATCGAATTCATCTGCTCCTTCGAAGGCATGATCGCTTTGCCTATCCGCTTAGCAACGAGCGCACAACCTTCGCTATCGTCCGCATTATGGCCAATCCAATCGAAAACTTCTTTCGTAATTTTTTCGATTTCTTGCAGACCTTCGTCGCTATTACTTCCCTTGTCGTCCGCGTTTAGCACCTTGGAATATGCCTGTTTCAATTTTTCGTTCCGGCTTTGCACTTCGCACAAAATAATGGCACGCTGCAGCTTTGCGCACAGAATGCTTTCCGGAGTCTTTGGCGTTTGAACCGAGATTCTGCCTTGCAAGGCAACATATAGATTTTTTCTCTGGTCTGTACTCATGCTTTTCAAGATGGCAGTTGCATCACTCACTACGAATTTTTCGAGAGACTTTGCACCGACATTAGAAGTTTCTATTCTCTTCAATGCGTCGGGTAACCAAGTGTTGATAAAGTCATTATTATTCGCGGCAGCATACTCAAGCAGAACGGCCTTCATTTGATATTTTGCAAAGCATGGCTCGATATAATCCTGAACCCATTTCGGCGCCCGGGATACCAGAGAGCGCAAATTCATTTCATAGAATGCACACCATTTACCCTCACAAGTTTTTACGGCTCTCGGTGTGATTTTAGACTCAATCTGTCGGCTTTGTTCGTCCCCGATGTTCAGATATATCACAGCCGATGGGTTGTAATCTCTCGTCCAATGTTCAAATACTCTGTCACACATTTTAGATTCCTTTAAACTTTAAGCTGCTTTCGCCGTGCACTTAACCTCACGGCCTATCACAACATCAGGGCCGCAATAAAAGTTCCATTGTCCGACGGATATGACTTCACTCGAATTTCCGGCTTGAAAAAAGCAAGCTTTTCACTGCAGAAATCGGACTGGCTTTGCATTGGGCAAGAATTACCGGTAGCGCTTGCTGAGTTACATGACGCCTCTGCGACGTTCCGCTATAGCGCGTCAAGATTTTCCAAATTACCGGTAAATATTCCATGTCGGTCGCTCGGTCTGCGCTGCCATAGAGCCGAATGGGTGATGCTTCCTGCGTTGACGCGGGTCCGACATGCTGGCTTCGTTGTGGCACACAAGTTGCTCATTGATGTTTTGAAAAGCTACTCGACGCATACGCGCGCCGTTCTCGAAGACATCGTTAATGACAGAGCCCCGTAATACCGATTTCACAACCTGCCCGGCTACCGTCCCGCTCGACGCCGAAGACCAAGCCCGCGCCGACCTCTACGGCCTGATCGGCTCCTTCCTGCTCGGCCCGCCCGACGTCGGCCTGCTGGCCGTGCTTGCCCGTGCCGACCCGCTGTCTGTGGATCCGCACGCTGCACCCGCCTCCCCGCTAGACCGCGCCTGGGAAAACCTGCGCATTGCCGCCACCGTCATGGACGAACGCGCACTGAAGGACGAATACGCCGCCCTCTTCATCTCCACCGGCACCCCGCTGCTCAACCCCTACGAGTCGCTCTACATCGCCGGCCACATGATGGAAAAGCCGCTGGCCAAGCTGCGCGACGAACTCCGCGCACTCGGCCTCGCCCGCCGCGCCGGCGCCTTTGAACTCGAAGACCACCTCGGTTCGCTGTGCGAGACGATGCGCATCCTGATCACCGAAGCGCGGCCGCTGGAACTGCAGCACGCCTTCTTCGAACACCACATCGCCAGCTGGTACGCGCGCTTCCTGCGGGACATGCGCAGCGCCCCCGGCGCGAATTTCACCCGCCATCTCGCCGACTTCGCCGACGCTTTCTTCGCGATCGAAGCCGAAGCCTTCGGCATGGAGATGGACCACGACATTGCAGAAGGAGCCCGATCATGAAAAAGACCGATCAACCCAACCCGAACCGCCGCGAATTCCTGCACACCGCGAAGGGCGCCGGCCTGCTCGGCGCGGCGCTGGCGCTGGTGTCGCGCGCCGCGCCGGTTGCTGCGGCGCCGGTCGAGGAAGCGAAGGCGCTGGAAGCGCCGCCGGAGAACCGCGGCTATCACGAAACCGAGCACATCCGCAGCTACTACGCCGCGCTGCGCCGCATGTAGGAAACCGACATGAGCCTATTGCGCAAGACGGGCGATGCCCGTGGCAAATCTTCCGGGTCTTCCAGCCTGGTGCCGCGCCTGCCGGCGCGCGACGGCGCCAACCCGGCCGCGCTGTCGCGCCGCGCCTTCCTGGCGCGCGCCGGTCTCACCGCCGGCGCCGGCGTGCTGGCCCAGCAACTGCCGCTGCAGGTGATGCAGAAGGCCCAGGCGCAGACCCGCGCCGAAGACGTCGGCGACACCGGCAAACCGGCGCTGCGCCATACCGTGTGCAGCCATTGCTCGGTCGGCTGCTCGGTGAATGCGATCGTGCAGAACGGCGTCTGGGTGCGGCAGGACACGGCCTTCGAGTCGCCGATCAACCTCGGCGCGCATTGCGCCAAGGGCGCGTCGGTACGCGAGCATGGCTTCGGCGAGCACCGGCTGCGCTATCCGATGAAGCTGGTCAATGGCAAGTACGAGCGCATCTCCTGGGATGTGGCGATCCGGGAAGTCGGCGACAAGCTGCTGCAGATCCGTCAGCAGGCCGGACCCGACGGTGTGTTCTGGATCGGATCCTCCAAGCACAACAACGAGCAGTCCTATCTGCTGCGCAAGTTCGTGTCCTTCTTCGGCTCGAACAACTGCGATCACCAGGCGCGCATCTGCCATTCGACCACGGTCGCCGGCGTGGCCCAGACCTATGGCTACGGCGCGATGACGAACTCGTTCAATGACCTGGCGCATTCGAAGGCGGTGATCTTCATCGGTTCGAATCCGTCCGAGGCGCATCCGATTTCGATGCAGCACTTCCTGCATGCGAAGGAGCTGGGCGCGAAGATGATCGTCGTCGATCCGCGCTTCACCCGCACCGCGCGCTTCGCCCATCACTATGTGCGCATCCGCCCGGGCACCGACATCGCCTTCGTCTGGGGCGTGCTGTGGCACATCTTCCAGAACGGCTGGGAAGCCAAGGACTACATCGCCGCGCGCACTTACGGCATGGACGATGTGCGCAAGGAAGTGGCGAAATGGACGCCGGACAAGGTGGCCGACGTCACCGGCGTGCCGGAAGCCGCGGTGCATCGCACCGCCGAGCTGCTGGCGAAGAACCGGCCGTCCTCGGTGGTGTGGTGCATGGGCATCACGCAGCACAGCGTCGGCACGGCCAATGTGCGCGCGCTGTCCATCCTGCAGCTGGCGCTGGGCAATATCGGCGTGGCCGGCGGCGGCGCCAACATCTACCGCGGCCACGACAATGTGCAGGGCGCGACTGACGTCGGCCCGAACCCGGATTCGCTGCCCGGCTATTACGGCATCGCCGAGGGCGCATGGAAGTATTTCGCGCGGGTCTGGGGCGTGGACTATGAATGGCTGAAGGGCCGCTTCGCCAGCAAGGCGCTGATGGAAAAGCCCGGCATGACCGTCTCGCGCTGGTTCGACGGCGTCAACGAGAAGAAGGAATTCATCGACCAGCCGAGCGCTCTGCGCGCGGTGGTGTACTGGGGCCATGCGCCGAACAGCCAGACGCGGCTGCCGGACATGAAGGCCGCGATGCAAAAGCTCGACATGCTGGTGGTCATCGACCCGTATCCGACCATGACCGCGGCCATGCATGGCCGCAAGGATGGCGTGTACCTGCTGCCGGCCACGACGCAATTCGAAACCCAGGGCTCGGTCACCTGCTCCAACCGCAGCGTGCAATGGCGCGAGCGCGTGATCCTGCCGCTGTTCGAATGCAAGACCGACCACGAGATCATGTACCTGTTCGCGAAGAAGTTCGGCTTCGCCGACGAGCTGTGCAAGAACATCAAGGTGGTCAACAACGAGCCGGTGATCGAGGACATCCTGCGCGAGATCAACCGCTCGGTCTGGACCATCGGCTACACCGGCATCTCGCCGGAGCGGCTCAAGCTGCACATGGAGAACAAGCACACCTTCAATCCGACCACGTTATTGGCCGAGGACGGGCCATGCAAGGGCGACTATTACGGCTTGCCCTGGCCGTGCTGGGGCACGCCGGAGATGAAGCATCCGGGCACGCCCATCCTGTACGACACCTCGAAATCGGTGGCCGACGGCGGCCTGCCCTTCCGCGCCAACTGGGGCGTGGAGCACAACGGCGACTCGCTGCTGGCCGCAGACGGATGGGGGACCAAGGACAGCGAAATCGATGTCGGTTATCCCGAGTTCGACCACGTGTTCCTCAAGAAGCTCGGCTGGTGGAGCGAGCTCACGCCGGAAGAACAGCAGCAGGCCGAAGGCAAGAACTGGAAGACCGACATGTCCGGCGGCATCATCCGCGTGGTGATCAAGCATGGCTGCGCGCCCTACGGCAATGCGCGGGCTCGCGCCAATGTCTGGAATTTCCCGGACCCGGTGCCGACCCACCGCGAGCCGATCTCCTCGCCGCGGCGCGACCTGGTGGCGCAGTATCCGACCTATCCGGACAAGGCCGCATTCTGGCGCCTGCCGACGCTGTTTTCCTCGGTGCAGAAGGTCGATTTCCACAAGGACTTCCCGATGATCATGACCTCGGGACGCCTGGTGGAATACGAAGGCGGCGGCGACGAGACCCGCTCCAATCCCTGGCTGGCCGAGCTGCAGCAAACGATGTTCGTGGAGATCAACCCCATCGATGCGTCGCGCATCGGCATACAGACCGGCAAATACGTGTGGGTGGAAACGCCGACCGGCGCGCGCCTCAAGATCGCGGCGATGGTGACACCGCGGGTGCCGGAGGGACTGGTGTGGATGCCGTACCACTTCGGCGGCTGGTGGATGGGCGAGGACCTGCGCCCGAATTATCCGCAGGGCTCCGCGCCGATCGTGCTTGGCGAAGCGGCCAATACCGGATGGACCTATGGCTATGACGTCGTGACCATGATGCAGGAGACCAAGGTGTCCCTGTGCCGCCTGGTCGTGGCGTGATGGCGAAGAAGGAGAAATGATGGCTGCAAGAATGAAGTTCATTTGCGACACCGAGCGCTGCATCGATTGCAACGGCTGCGCCACGGCGTGCAAGAACGAAAACGAAGTGCCCTGGGGCGTGGTGCGGCGCCGGGTGATCACGGTCAACGACGGCGTGCCGGGCGAGCATTCGATCTCGGTGGCCTGCATGCATTGCACCAATGCGCCGTGCATGGCGGTATGCCCGGTCGACTGCTTCTATCACACCGAGGACGGCGTGGTGCTGCATGACAAGGACCTGTGCATAGGCTGCGGCTACTGCTTCTATGCCTGCCCGTTCGGCGCGCCGCAGTTCCCCAACATGGGCGCCTTCAACCATCGCGGCAAGATGGACAAGTGCACCTTCTGCAATGGCGGACCGGAGCCGGATCTTTCCGAAGCCGAGTTCAAGAAATACGGCCGCAACCGCCTGGCCGAAGGCAAGCTGCCGGCCTGCGCCGAGCAATGCGGCACCAAGGCGCTTTTGGGAGGCGATGCCAACATCATTGCCGACATCTACAAGGCCCGCGTCGACACCCGCGGCTACGGCCCGGAACTGTGGGGCTGGGACATTGCCTACAAGCCGCGGCCCGAGGCCAAGGACAACGGCTACAACAACGG
This sequence comes from Noviherbaspirillum pedocola, assembly GCF_016632335.1. Classification (GTDB taxonomy): domain Bacteria; phylum Pseudomonadota; class Gammaproteobacteria; order Burkholderiales; family Burkholderiaceae_D; genus Noviherbaspirillum_A; species Noviherbaspirillum_A pedocola. The sequence goes on along the minus strand of NZ_JAEPBG010000005.1, from coordinate 86,281 downwards.
CATGGGCATAGGCAACGGTCCGCGCATCAACCAGGACCGCAATCAATCGCAGAACGCGCCGAGGGACCTGCCGACATGAAAACCATCCTCCGCATTGCAGCGCTGCTGTCGCTGCCGCTGCTGTTGTCGGCCTGCCTCGAGGTCGAACAGCATCCCGGCTGGAAGCAGGGTCAGTACAACGGCAAGCCGGACAACCTGGCGCCGCAGGCCATGTTCCACGGCGACCGCATGGCCTGGTATGCGGCGATCAACGATCGCAACCGCCGCCAGAATGAGTACAACCGCATGAGGCCGTGAGCGGCCGGGAGAACAGCCATGCGACATCTGATGAACCGCCCTCTCGCCTTCGCCGCCGTGCTGCTGTGCCTGTTGCTGGGCATCGTCTCCGGCGCGCATGCCGCGGTGCCCAACCATTCCGCGGTGCCGGCCTATGCCGAGGAACAGACCATCCTGCAGACCGAGCAGGCCGTGCCCGAGCCGGGCTATGGCGACAAGGATTCCGGCAAGCGCCATATCGACCGCCACTTCATCCAGCCCTTCGGCTATCAGAGCGAGTCGGATGTGCTGCTGCAGCGCGGCGGCAATACCTGGCGCACGCTGAGGAACGGTCCGCTCGCCACGATCGCCGGCGCCATCCTGCTGCTGGCACTGCTGGCGATCTTCCTGATGTACCGCCTCATCGGCCCGGCGCCAATGGATCCGGCGCCGTCCGGTCGCAAGATCCGGCGTTTCTCGGCCTGGGATCGCATGGTGCATTGGGTGACCGCAATCAGCTTCATCGTGCTGGCCTTGACCGGACTCATTATCCTGTACGGCAAGAAGCTGCTGCTGCCGTGGATGGGGCATGGCGCGTTTTCCGCGATCGCCATGCTCGGCAAGTACCTGCACAACTTCATCGGCCCCTTCTTCATCTTCTGCACCGCGGTGATGTTCCTGACCTTCCTGCGCGCAAATTTCTGGAGCCGCATCGACTGGCTGTGGATACGGCGCGCCGGCGGTCTCGTCAATCACCAGCCAGTGCCGGCCGGCTTCTTCAATGCCGGCGAGAAGCTGTGGTTCTGGGGCGGCGTGTCCTTCCTCGGACTGATCGTGTCGGTGTCAGGCCTGCTGCTGGATTTCGTCAACTTCGGCCAGACGCGCTATGTGCTGCAGTGGGCGAACTACCTGCATCTCGGCGCGGCGGTCTTCTACATCGCCTTCTCGATGGGCCACATCTATATCGGCACCCTGGGCACGCCGGGCGCGTATGAAGCGATGCGGCGCGGCACCGTCGATGAAGAATGGGCGCGTACCCATCATTCGCTCTGGTACGACGATGTGCGCGCCGGGCGGGTGACCGAGCGCGGCGAGCGCAGCGCTCAGCCCTCGCAGACGATTGCAAGAGGTGACGCCAATGCGTGAACTCCGAAAGTTTCCGCTGCCGGCAATGCTGGCGTCGCTGCTCGTACTCACTGCCTGCAGCAATCACAGTGGCCCTGACGGCGGCAAGAGCCCCGGCGGCCCGGCGGTGAGCCAGCGCGAGACCCACTTCCCGGGCATGGTCACCGCCGGCGGCAATACCAGCGGCGAAGTGATGAAGAGTTCCGGCGAAAAGGTCGGCGCATCGATGCCGGCCGGTACGCCAGGCACGCCGCGCGGCATGGAAGGCAATACCGGCGGCACGGCGATGGGCGGCACCACGCCCGGTGCGGCAGTCGCGGGCGACGCGCCGAAAGGCGCGATGGCCGGCGAACGCAAGATCGAAGGCGCTCCGACCGCCGCCAAGGGCGCTACCGGCGAGGCGGCGCCGACAGCCGGCAGCGCCAGCGAACGCGCTCAGGCCGGCACCGCGACGCCGCAGCAGCAGATCCCGGGCCAGCCGGCCCCGGCCGGCGCCGACAAGCCGGGCGCGGCAACGGCTCAGGCCGCACCTGCAACACCGGCGGCGCCCGCAGCCAAGCCGGACGCCGCGGCCCAGGCGGCAAAGGAAAAGCAGGAGCTGGCCGCCTCCATGGATGCGGTTGCCGCCAACTGGCGCGCTTCGGCCGCCAAGCATGGCTGGACCACGCATGCGCCGACCCCGGTGGCCGCCGCTGCCGGGATCAATGCCTCGGCCACGCAGCAAGGCGGCGCTGCTTCACAACCGGCGCCGGTAAAGAGCGAAAAGTCGGGCAATGCGCCGGCCAGCGAGGATGTGAAGCGTCCCAAGCCGCCGGGCGCGGTATGAACGGCGTGATGATGACGGGGGGCACGCCGCATCGCCGCCGGGAACCGTCACCATGCTGATGGCGCGACTCCCGGTCGCGGTGCTCATGCAGCGTCGCGCCGCCTCCCATCCCTGGGCCGAGCCGGCCTGGGAAGCGGTCGCGGTGCTCGGCGAGCCGCCCGCCGCGCCCGTGTCCGAAAACACCGATGCGCAAACGCCGGCTATCCGTTTCCGCCGCCGCAACGGCGACGCGGAAATCTGCCTGGTTTCGGGTCCGGCGCTGGAACTCTTCCCCGATGAAAACGACGGCTATTTCGAAAACTGGATCGCGCCTCAGCCCAAGGTGTTCGTGATGTGGCGGGTCCAGGACGATGCGCCGCTGCCGGTGCTGGCCTCGGTCAGTTATGCCGAAGGCACGCGTATGCTCGATTCCGGCGAATCGGCCTGCGGCGTGGCGATGCCGCCGGATATCCATGCATGGCTCGGCGACTATCTGCGCGCGAACTACGAACCGCCGGCCGGCGGACGCCGGCGGCGCGGATGATTCTTGCAGGCTGACGCCGGGAAAGCCGTTTTCTCCAAATATCTGAGGGCCATTGCGACGATCTTCCTACGCAAAGAAGGGCGATCGTCCTACTTTCATGCGCGCCGCAATTCATTACATTGGCATGGCACCTTTGAGCGTGATCGGTCTGTCGGCGTCATGCAGGCAATCGGACCGGATGCGCTCTCGCGGTCGCGGGGCGGACTCGAGCAGTCGGGCCCGCCTCCGCGCTGCGTGTTCATCCGATAAATAAACAAGGAGCAAACATGAAGAAAACTTCGATCGCCATTTTCGTTTCCGCCCTGGCTCTTGCGGGCGCTTCCTTCGCACAAAGCACCGGCGCCGGCTCTTCCGGCGCCGGAATGAGCGGTGGTTCCTCGTCCGGCATGAGTGGCGGCGCGTCGGGCATGAGCAGCGGCTCCGGCATGGGCGGCACCGGCGGTGGCATGAGCGGCAGCACCGGCGCCTCCGGCATGAACAGCGGCTCCACTTCCGGCGGCACCGGTTCTTCGGATATGAGCGGCGGATCGACCTCAGGCAGCACCGGTTCCTCCGGCATGAGCGGTGGGTCGACCTCCGGCAGCACCGGCTCCTCCGGCATGAGCGGTGGATCGACCTCCGGCGGCACCGGCACCTCGGGCATGAGCAGCGGCTCGGGCTCCAGCGGCACGGGCATGGGCAGCGGTTCAGGCATGGGCGGCACGGGCTCCATGGGCACGAGCAGCGGCATGGGCGGCGCCGGGGGCACGGGCAGCACCTCGGGCGCGGGCACCGGCACCACCCGCTAAGCCTTCCCTTTGCACTCGCCCCTGGCGGGCGCCGCGAGCCGGCCTGCGTACAGCAGGCCGGCTCGTTCTTCTTTCATGCCTCTTGTCATGCCGGCAATTTCGTCCGCCAAACCGCACGCAACGCGACATCTTTTTGGATTCCTGCTGGAAATAGTGGCCGATTAGCGGCTAATGCTTTACATTTGCCCCTCGGCATTGCGTCGTACGCGGCGCAGTCGGTTTCCTGGCACTCATTCAATCCTGCATAACCCGCATGCTGACTGCGACTGTGGTCTGCCATGCCCTCGACGCACCCATGACCAAGCACAACGAAAGCTTGACCGCGATCCCAGCGCCGGCCGGCGCGGCGCAGGCAGAAGCGCCGTTGCAAGCGCTGGCCGATGACGCATCGACCATACTCTGGCGCAGCGATGCGCATCACGTCTGCGTCTGGATGAATCCAAGCGCCGTGGCGCGCCTGCCCGGGCAGAAGCTGCCTGCCATGTCGGCATGGCTGCACCACGTCCATCCGGACGACCGCGATCGGGTGGCGTCCACGTTTGCCGCTGCGCGCGAGCGCCTGGCCGAATATCAGATCGAATACCGGGTGCTCACCAGCGCCGGCGCGCCGCGCTGGGTACGCAGCATCAGCGCGCCGCGCACCGATGCTGCCGGCAATTTCGAAGGCTACAGCGGCGTGCTCACCGACTGCTCGGCCGAACGCAGCGTGCGCATGGCGGCGCTGCTGCAGGCCACCGATCCGCCGCTGCTGCATGAAAGCACCAGCGACCTGGTCGGCCAGTACCTGAACGATGGCAGCTTCACGTACGCATCGCCTTCGCATCTGCCGGTGCTGGGTTATGAGCCAACCGAACTGATCGGACGCTCCGCGCGCGACCTGGTGCACCCCGAGGACATGGCGCTTCTCGACGCCGACCTGGCGCGCCAGACCACCTCCGGCGCAGTCGGCGCGCCGCTGGAAATCCGCGTGCGGCACAGCAATGGGCACTATCGCTGGTTCAGCATCAAGACACGCGCGCTGCTCGACCCCGAACGCAGGGAGCGCATAGGCAGCATCGGCGTCCTGCGCGACATCAACGACGAGCGTGCCGCGCGCGAGGAACTGGCGCTGCGCGAAGAGCGCTTTCGCAGCCTGATCGCGCTGTCTTCCGATTGGTACTGGGAAACGGATGCGCAGCATCGCTTCAGCTTTCTGCCGGTGCGGGACAGCGGCGCCGGCGGTCCGCGCCCGCAGGACGTGCTGGGCCGAACCCGCGGCGAGCTGGTCAGCGACGAGAGCGACCCCGGCTTCCAGGAACTGCAGGCGCGCCTGGCGGCGCGCGCGTCTTTCCGCGACATCCGTTATCCGGTGCGTACGCCCAGCGGCGGCCGCCGCTATGCCTGCATTTCCGGCGAGCCGATGATCGTCGATGGTGTCTTCCGCGGCTATCGCGGCGTGGGCCGCGACGTCAGCGCCGAAATGGAAACCGCGCGGCGCCTGGCGCAGCTCGCCGACGAGAACCGCGCGCTGGTGGAAAACTCGCCTGACATCATCGCCCTGCTCGACAAAGACGGCGCCTTTCTGCGCGTCAATGGCGCGGCGGCCGACATACTCGGCTATGCGCCGCAAGCGCTGATCGGGCGGCATTATGCCGAGCTACTGCCACCGGACGAGCGCGCACGCGTGGCGGCGGTCGATGCCAAGATGCGCGCCGGCGCAGGCATCATCGGCGACTTCGAATGCCGCGGCCGCCGCAGCGATGGCCGCGAAATCTGGCTGTCGGTATCCGCGCGCTGGCTGGCCAATGCGAAGGTGCTGCATGTGACGGCCCGCGATGTGACCGAGCGCTACCGCAGCAGCGCCGAACTGCAGGCCTCGCGCGACCGGCTGGACGTGATGCTGGAAAGCGTGGGCGACGCCTTCTTCGCGCTGGACCGCGAATGGCGCGTGACCTACGCCAACCGCAAGGCCGCGGCCTTCGTCGGCACCACGCCGGAAGAAGGCGTGGGCAAGCTGCTCTGGGAAGTGGCGCCGGAAATGCCCGAGTCCGAGGTGTTTCCGCGCTATCTGGAAGCGATGCAAACCCGGCAGACCGTGTTCTTCGAAGCCTGGTGGGCGCCGGCGGCCAGGTGGGTCGAGACGCGCATCTATCCGAGCGAGGATGGCCTGTCGGTGTACTTCCATGACATCACCGCCAAGCGCGAGGCGCAGGACCGGCTCGAGCGCAGTGAAAAGCGCTTCCGCAACCTGTTCGACCATGCCGGCGACAGCATCCTGATCATTGACCGCGAGCTCGCCATCCAGGATGCGAACGAACGCGCCTGCGCGCATCTCGGTTACGAGCGGCACGAGCTCCTTGCGCGGCGCGTCAGTGACATCGCGGCTGTCTTCAACATCCGCGGCGATATGCTGGCCGAGCTGCAGCCGGGGCAAAGCCGCATGGTGCGCACCGTGGCGCGCCACGCTTCCGGCAGCACGTTCCCGGTCGAAGTGCATCTTTCCTGTTTCGAGGAGGATGGCAAGCCCCTGGTGCAGGCCATCGCGCGCGACATGACCGCCAGCGAACAGGCGCAGCGGGCGCTGCGCCAGAGCGAGCAGCACCTGCGCGACATCCTGGCGATGACGCCCTCCGGTTATCTGCGCGCGGATGGCGAATCGATCATGACCGAGGTGAACCCGGCGCTGTGCGAGCTGTCCGGTTATCCGCGTGAAGCGCTGATCGGTTCGCACATGAGCCTGCTGTTTTCCGCCTGCCCGTGGAAAGGCGCGCTGCAGATACCGCATGGTCCGACTTCGGCGCACGGCATGGAAGCGACGATCCTGCATCGCGACGGCCACGAGATGCATGTGCTGTTCAACGGCAGCATCCGCCGCGACGAGCACGGCCTCGCCACTTCGCTGACCGGCTTCATCACCGACATCACCGAGCGCAAGGGCGTGGAGTTGCGCCTGCGCGAGCTTGCCACCCACGACACCCTCACCGGCCTGCCGAACCGCACCATGCTGCACGAGCGCCTGGCCGGGCTGCTGGACTCGGCGCCGCGCGACGCGTCGATGGCGGTTTTGATGATCGACCTCGACCGCTTCAAGGAAGTCAACGATTCGTTCGGCCACGAGGCGGGCGACCTGTTGCTGCGCGAGGCCGCGCGGCGGCTGCAATCGGCGGTGCGCGAAGGCGACATGGTCGCGCGGCTCGGCGGCGATGAATTCGTCGTGATCGCCCATTGCGCGATGCGGCGCGAATCGGCGCGGGCCGTGGCGCAGAAGCTGGTCGCCACCCTGGCCGCGCCGATCGACATTGCCGGCGTCGAAGTGCTGGTCGGCGCCTCGATCGGCATAGCGATGTATCCGGAAGACGGCAGCGCCAAGCAAAGCCTGCTGCAGAGCGCCGACACCGCGATGTACCGCGCCAAGGCGGCGGGCCGCAACGGCTACTGCTTCTTCGACGCCGAGATGACGCTCGCCGCGCGCACGCGCATGACGCTGGAACTGTCGCTGCGCCGCGCGCTGGACCGCGGCGAATTCGAGCTGCATTACCAGCCGCGCATGGATCTGAAGACCATGTCCATCGTCGGCATGGAAGCCCTGATCCGCTGGAACCACCCGGAACTGGGACGCGTGCCGCCGATGCAGTTCATACCGCTGGCCGAAGAGCGCGGACATATCGAGGCGATCGGCCACTGGGTGCTGCGCGAAGCCTGCGAGCAGACCCGGCGCCTGATGGGCCGCGTCGGCCGTCCGCTGCGGCTGTCGGTGAACCTGTCGGCGCGGCAGCTGCGCTGCGGCGACCTGGTGCAGCAGGTGCGCGCGGTGCTGGCCGAGACGCGGCTGCCGCCGTCGCTGCTGGAACTCGAATTGACCGAGAGCGCCTTGATTGAAGATGTGGAACGCTCGGCGGCGATGCTGCGCGAACTGAAGGCGCTCGGCATTCAACTGGCGGTCGATGACTTCGGCACCGGTTATTCGGCGCTGGCCTACCTGCGCCGTTTCCCGCTCGATGTGCTGAAGCTGGACCGCAGTTTCGTGATGCAGCAGGAATCGGGCGTGTCCAGTTTCGAGTTCGTGAAGGCGTTCGTCGACATGGCGCATGCGCTGAAGCTGTCGGTGGTGGCCGAGGGCGTGGAGACCGGCGAGGTGCTGCAGTTCCTGCGCAATGTTGCCTGCGACGAGGCGCAGGGCTATCTGCTGGCGCGTCCTGCGCCGCTGGCGGAGTTCGAGGGGTATCTGATGCAGGCGGCGACCGGGGCGCAAGGCGAGGTCAACCGCAGGAAGGCGTGAGAGACATTGCGTGGCAGGCGAAACTGCAGTCGTCGCAGCGCGGGGAAAGCGATCATCAACCGATGGGCTGACAAGCCAGCCCTTTCAAGGTCCCTGCGCGGTAACTGCTGCATTGTGTGTAATGGCACTACCCTGCAGTGGCGCAACGTATTAGCCGTTGCCTTTGCCTTTGCCGTTGCCTTTGATTTGCAGTTGCCGTTGCTTTTGCCGTTGCCGTTGCCGTTGCCGTTGCTGTTGCCGTTGCAGTTGCTTTTAATCCCGTTGATCGCGCCGTGGCGCCGGGCCCTGAAGCGGATAAGGTGCGGCGTCTGTCTGAGCGAAGCGCAGCGTAGCGAGTTTAGCCGCGCCCCGCTTCAGGGTTCGGCGACACGGCGCAATCAACGGGGGTTAAAGGCAACGGCAACGGCAAAGACAGAGGCAAAGGCACTGCAACGGCAACTGCTCCTTGAAAGGGCGGCCTTGACAGCCCGACATTGAACGCCCGCGGAGCGCGAATTCGTTGGGCTTCCTTCGTCAGCCCAACCTACGAGATCCCGTAGGTTGGGCTGGTAAGCCCAACTTGCGCCCCGCGAGCGCCCGCCCCTCTCTGCGACTTCACTCGGCCTTCCCGTCCAGCACCGCCCTCACCCGCTCGGCCAATTCACCGCGCCGATACGGCTTACCCAGGATATGCATGCTCGAAGCGCTCGCGCCTTCCTGCAGCGATGCATCGATGACACCGGTGGCCAGCAGCACTGGCAGGCCGGGTTGATGCTGCCGCGCGCGTTCGGCCAGCACCAGGCCGTTGATACCGCCCGGCATGATGACGTCGGTGAACAGCAGATCGACCGGTCCTCGGCGCTCCAGGAGGCCAAGCGCTTCCTCGCCGCTGTCGGCTGCCAGCACCTCGTATCCCATTGCCTCGAGGCTGTCCTGCGCAATCTGGCGCACATCGTCGCTGTCCTCGACCAGCAGAATGCGTTGCCCCGCGCGCCTGGCTGCGCTGGTGACCACGCCTGGCGCCTGCATGCGTTGCGTCGGCCAATCCGCTTCGCCGGCCGGCGGAAACAGCATGCGCACCGTGGTGCCGCGCCCGGGCTGGCTGTCGATCTCCAGCCGTCCATGCGACTGCTGCGCGAAGCCGTGCACCATCGCCAGGCCAAGGCCGGTGCCGGGCGCCTTGGTCGTGAAGAAGGGTTCGGTGGCGCGGCGCAGCACCTCGGCCGGCATGCCGGCACCCTGATCAACGACGTACAGCGCCACATAACTGCCCGGCGGCAGGCCGTGCGCCGCCAGACGCTGGGCGTCGCTGATGATGCAAGTGCCCACCGTGATCGTGCCGCCTTCAGGCATGGCGTCACGCGCGTTGATCAGCACATTGAGCAAGGCCATTTCCATGTGCGTCGCATCGAGCAGGCAATGCGGCAGCCCCGGCATGAGATCGAGCCGCACCTCGACGCGGCTGCCGAGCGTGCGCACCAGCATTTCGGAGAACTGCACCAGCAGCGTGTTCAGATTGATCCGATGCGGATCGAGCCGCTGTTTGCGCGCGAAGCTCAGCAGCTGCTGCGTGAGCCGGCTGCCCTTTTTCGCGGCTTTCTGCGCATTGCCGATCAGGCGCAGCAGTTGCGGATGGTCCTGCGCCATGCCGGCCGCCATTTCGAGATTGCCGCTCATGACCTGCAGCAGATTGTTGAAGTCATGCGCCATGCCGGCGGCGAGCTGGCCGACCGCCTCCATCTTCTGCGCCTGCCGGAATGCACCCTCGGAGGCCCGGCGCTGGGTAATGTCGACCTGGGATGAAAACCAGTACAGCGGATTGCCATCGCGATCGAAGACGGGGCCCATGAACACCGCATTCCAGAACGGCGTGCCATCGGCCTTGTAATTCAGGATGTCGACCGAGACCGCGCGCATCTCGGCGATTGCCGCGCGCATTTCGGCCACGGCATCCGGATCGGTGTCCGGGCCCTGCAGGAAGCGGCAATTGCGGTTCAGGACCTGGTCCTCCTCGTAGCCGGTCAGGTCGAGAAAGGCGCGGTTGACGAAGACGATCGGATTGTCCGGCGCATTGGCGTCGGTCATCACCATCGGCATGCGCGTCATTTCGATGGCGGCGAAATAGAGGTTGTCGCGCTTGTCGAGACTAGGGTCCTCGATGGTGCTGGCCTGCCAGTGGCGCTCGCCGGGATTGCCGAGCGGATGATAGCTGTTGCCTTCCACTTCACCAGCGGCCGGCTTGCCGGCGCTACCGCCCTGATCGTCCGTTGCCTGTTTGTCGAGATCGTCGTTGCTGCTGCCAGTAGCCATGATGAGGAAGAGTAAGAATCACTCGGCAGTTATAACAGCCCGTCGGTCCCGACTTCTTACGCCGGCATAAATCAGCGGCGAAAACGTGCCTCGCGGCATGCCGGGATGCGCTCAAAGCTGTCGTTCCAACCAACTCAGCAGACCGTCCAGCGTGCGGAAATCCGCGATCGAACGGCAGGCAATTTCAGGATGGCGTGCCGCGAACATGCGCGCCAGCCCGGCGCCGGGACCCAGCTCGATGGCGGCCGCGATGCCGGACTCGGCCAGCGCATCCATGCAGTCGACCCAGCGTATGGTCTCGGCGAGTTGACGCGCCAGGGCTGCGCGCGCCGCGTCTGCCGAGGCGACCGGGCTCGCATCGATGCCGGCCAGCACCGGGAAACGCCATTGCCCGAAGGCGATGCCATCCAGCGCATCGCGAAAGGCGTCAGCGGCCGGGCGCAGCAGCGGCGTGTGCGAGGCGACTTCGACCGGCAAGGGCGTGACATGCGCATGCGTGGACGCCAGCGCCGATTGGACCGCAGCGAGGTCACGCCGGCGACCGCCGACGATGGCCGCATCATCACCATTGACGATGGCCGGAAAGAGGCCATGCGCCTCCAGCAGCGGCAGCAGCGCCGCCATGCGCAGGCCCGTCACCGCCATCAACGCCTGCGGCGCGCCGGGATCGATGGCGGCATCCATCAGCGCCGCGCGTCGCGCGGCCAGGGCAAGCGCCGCATGGCCTTCGATCGCGCCGGCAACCGCATGCGCCGACAGCTCGCCGATGCTGTAGCCGGCCGCGACTACTGGCAGCGGCATCGCATCGGCAACGCGCTCCCAGGCCGCCAGCGTCGCCGCTACCAGCAGCGGCTGCGCATGGCGATTCGAGAACAGCACGACGGGATCGGCCACGGCCTTCGACGGCGCCATGCCGAGCACATCGCCCAGGCCATGGGCATCGGATGCTGCGCCGCCCAGTATCGAAAACATGTCGGCATGCTGCGCGCCCTGCCCAGGGCACAGCAGCGCAATGCGAGCGCTCATGCCTCGCCCTCGGCTTCGCACAGACGCTGCACCAGGCAGGCCGCGGCGAGCAGGTCGGCGGCGCCGCCGGGCGACAGGCGCCGGCGCGAGAGCAGGCGATGACAGCGGATGGCTTCGCGCAGCCATTCCGGCCGCGCCGTGCCGCCGCGCGCGACGAAGCGCTGCGCCAGGCCGCGCACCAGCGCCGCGCCGGCCGCGCCGCCACGGTAGTAGACATTGGTATCGGCCACGCCGGCCATGAGCGCGAACAGCCCATCGATGCGCGCCTGGCGCCAGCCGCGCCCGGCGGCAAGCGTGCGCCGCAGCGCCGGAAAGGCCAGGCCGAATACCGAGGGCAAGCCGAGCGCGCCCTCCTCGCGCGCGCCGCCGGCCGCATGCAGCGCCGCCATGCGCTGGCCGTGCGAGGCGCCCGGCGCGCGGGCATGCGCGGCCAGGTCTGCGCCCCAACGCATGGTCAGCGCTGCGCGCAGCGTCCAGGCATCGATGGCGATGCCGCGGCGGCGGCAGTCGCCGGCAGCCGCGCACAAGAGGCCCAGGCAAAAGATCGCGCCGCGATGGGTATTGACGCCGCCGGTGGCCGCCAGCATGCGCGCCTCGGCTTGCGCGCCCAGGCGCTTCAATTCGTCGAAGCCGCCGCCGGCGTGTCCCGCCGCAGTGATGCGCGCGAAGTAATGCCGCAGCGAGAACAGGCTTTTCATGAAGGTGCCGGCATCCATGTCGGCATGGCTGCCGTTGTCGACCAGCGATACCAGGCCCGGTTTCGGATACAGGCTCAGTTCGTCGTACAGGCTGCGCAGCGCGGCGCGCGCCACGCGCAGGCAGAAGCGACGCGTCGCGGCATCGAGGCGACTCTCGTTTTCCGCGGCAAGCAGCACGGTTGCGCTCATTGCACGCCTCCACGGCTAAGCTCGTCCATCAGCGCGCCTGTCGGCTCCAAAGCCACGCCGTGTTCATGCTTGACCAGCACGCGGGTGCCGGCGGCGCAGGTATCGGCCAGCAGCCATTCCTTCCACGACACCGCGCGGCCGGATGGAAACAGGATTTCGCCATCCAGCGGCAGAGCGCGCGCATGCGTTGTGAGCAGTTCCAGGCCGCGCTGCAGCGCCGCGGCATCGCCGGGCGCAAACAGCAGATCGATATCGGAAGTCTCGGACAGGTAATCGAGCCCGGTCAGCGCCTGCCAGGCGAATGAACCGAAGACGCGCAGCGCGATGCCGGCGCCAGCCGCATCCGACTGCAATTGCGCCAGCGGCAGTTGCCATGCTTCGGGCGCGCTTGCGCAAACCGCGTTCAGCAGCAGCGCTTCCTCGACGCGCTCCATCGCCGCTGCCGGCACGCGCAGCGCAATGCGGCGTTTGCCCAGCGTCGGATGCGGCGGCAGCGGCAGGCCGAGGCAGACTACGCCGCTCGCTGCATCGGCATCATGCCGGCGCGCCACCAGCGGTCTTTCGGCCCTGGCCCATGCGGCAAGTTCTTCGGCCCAGGCCGGTTCGCGCGCTTCCAGTGCGCGCCAGCCGGCGGGCGTGATCCAGACCAGGCTATGCCGGCGCAGTGTCATCGTCGCTGGCCACGGCGGCAGCCACATTCGCGGCAAGGCGCCGGCCGCCGCGTTCGGCGCCGAGCTGGCTGCGCAGATCGCGCGCCGGGCCGGCTTCGCCGCCCAGCGCTTCGCGCAGGCAGGCGGCCAGATCGCCGCGCCACAGCGAGGCCACGCCACCCATGGCCAGATAGTTTTCCGCGCCGGGCGCAAAGACCGGGTTGCTCTGCGCCAGCTCGGTGAGCCGATCCTCGGAAACCTTGGTGATGCGCGCCATTGCCGGCAAGCCCATGACGCGGATGCTGGCGTCGGGCAGCGCATGGCAGGCGTCGGCCATCAGGCCGCTGGTGATGAAGCCGCCGGACAGCGCCTGGTCGTACACCAGGCCGATCACGCGATGGCCCGACATGCGCGCCAGCTCGATTGATTTGCCCAGGTGCGCCATGTAGCGATTGATGCCGAGCATCTCGTCGCGATGCCGCAGACGCTGGCCTTGCGTGTCCACCAGAATCAGGATCGGTCGCCCCGGATGCGCGGCGATGGTGTCGAGTATGAAGCCGGCCTGCGCCAGGGCGGTTTCCACGCCAACGGCCACATGCTCGGTGGTGCCGACGATGGCGATGTCCTGCCCGTCCAGGCGCGCAGTGCCGGTCAGCACCGCCTCGTTTTCCGCGATGTCATGGTCAGCGCCGAACAGTTGCGCCGCCAGCTCGCGCCAGTTCATGCCCATGCCTGTCTCCTCGCGTCGTCGGTGGCGGCGATGAAGGCGTCGGCCTCCAGCATCGGCAGCGCGGCCGCGTTGGCCACGCCCAGTCGCGTCCACAATTCCTGCGGATCACGGCAGGCTTCGGCCAGTTCCATGCGGCGCTTCAGCATCGCGTGCTCGCGCCGCAAGCCTTCGAGGCTAATCGGCGCGGCGCCGTCGGCGATGGCTTCAAGCGCGGCCGCGCGGAAGGCATCGATGCTGTCGGGCACCAGGCGCTGGCAGTCGCCGAGCAGATAGCGGTGCTTGCCGCCGCAGGTGCGCCAGACCAGCGCCCGGTCGCGGGCATCGTATTCCTCGACGCCGTGCGCGGTCTCGATGACTTCCGGCCCGGACAGGCCGAGCCGTCCTTCCTCGGACATGATCACGCTGCTGGCGCAGCAGGCGGCAATGCCCATGCCGCCGAAGCAGCCGTTGGCGCCGCCGATCAGTACGATCACCGGGATGCCGTCGTTGCGCGCTTCCAGGATCGCGCGCATGACTTCGGATACCGCGATCAGCCCGGCATTGGCTTCATGCAGCCGCACGCCGCCGGTGTCGAGCAGCAGCAGCACCGCCGCCGGCCGTTCGCGCCGCGCGCGCTGCAGCAGGCCGACGAGCTTGGCGCCATGCACTTCGCCGACCGCGCCGCCGTTGAAGCTGCCTTCCTGCGCCGCGGCCAGCACCGGGCGGCCAGCCAAATGGCCGCGCCCAACGATGACGCCGTCATCGAAGGCCACCGGACTGTCGAGCTGCGGCAGGTGCGGACTGGTCACCCTGCGCGTCGGCGGCAGGAATTCATCGACGCGGCCATCGTCGAGCAGGCCGCGCAGCCGCTCGCGCGCGTTGCGTTCGAAGTAGCTGTTCAAGAGACCTCTCCAAGTATCGTTTCTGCCGCCTGGTCCAGGCGCAGGCTGACCACGGCCGGCGTCGCGCCGACATCGTTGATCGAGATGCGCAGATCGGCGAGGTGCCAGCGCTCATGGAAGTCGGCCAGCACCGCGGCCCAGATCGCGTCGAAACCAACGGCCGCGGTCTGGATATCGACCTCGCAGGCGCCGGAAAGCGCTACCGGCTCGATCAGCACTTCCAGGTTGCCGGAAGCGACCACGCCGACCAGTTGCGCGGCGCGGCCGGCCGCGTTGCGGTTGCCGCCATCGAAGCGGAAGGACAATCTCTGCATGCTTTTCCCTTACCAGTTGCGGAAGCGCCGCGGCGGTTCGTACAGGCCGCCTGATGCGCGCACCAGGTCCTTCATCGTGCGCGCGGCCAGCAGATCGCGCGTGGCCAGACGCTTGTCGATGCCCAGGTCTTCGGCGCGGCGGATTACGCCGCGGTCGCGCAGGTTTTCCACCATGCGCTTGTCGCGCGCCAGTCCCACGGCGGTGTAACCGGCCACGCCGCGGATGGCCTGCTCGCGTTCTTCTTCGTTGCGGCACAACAGCAGGTTGGCGATGCCTTCCTCGGTCAGGATGTGGGACACATCGTCGCCATAAATCATCACCGGCGGCAGCGCCATGCCCGAGGTTTCGGCCAGGCGCCAGGCGTCGAGCCGCTCGACGAAGGCCGGCTCCATGTGCTCGCGGAAGGTTTCCACCATCTGCACCACCAGCTTGCGGCCGCGCGGCATGCCAGCGTTGCCGGCTTCGCGTCCGGCCTTCAACCACGCGGGACTGGCATGGCGCCGGCCGCGTGCATCCGCGCCCATGTTCGGCGCGCCGCCGAAGCCGGAAATGCGGCCCAGGGTCGCGGTCGAGGAATTGCCCTGCAGGTCGATCTGCAGCGTCGAGCCGATGAACATGTCGCAGGCATAGTGGCCGGCAGCCTGGCAGAAGGCGCGGTTGCTGCGCATGGTGCCGTCGGGGCCGACGTAGAACACGTCCGAGCGGGCTTCGACGTAGCGTTCCATGCCGAGCTCCGAGCCGAAGGAATGGATCGATTCGACAAAGCCGGCTTCAATGGCCGGGATCAGCGCCGGATGCGGATTCAATGCCCAGTGCCGCGCAATCCTGCCCTTCAGGCCCAGGGACTCGGCATAGGTCGGCAGCAGCAGTTCGATGGCCGCGGTATCGAAGCCGATGCCATGGTTCAGCCGCTCGATTTCGTATTCGGCGTAGATGCCCTTGATGGCCATCATCGCCATGAGCACCTGGATCTCGGAAATCAGCGCCGGATCGCGCGTGAACAAAGGCTCGATGTAATGCGGCCGCGGCGAGCGCACCGCGAAGTCGACCCAGTCCGCCGGGATGTCCACGCGCGGCAGCTCGTCGACGATTTCATTGACCTGGGCGATGACGATGCCGCTGCGGAACGCGGTGGCTTCGACGATGGCCGGCGTGTCCTCGGTATTCGGGCCGGTGTACAGGTTGCCGTGCCGGTCCGCCGCCTGCGCCGCGATCAGCGACACGCGCGGCGGCAGGTCGATGAAGTAACGACCGAAGAGTTCGAGGTAGGTATGGATCGCGCCGATCTGTATCTTGCCCGCACTGACGAGGCGCGCCAGACGCGCGGCCTGCGGCCCCGAAAAGGAAAAGTCCAGCTTCGAGGCGATGCCGCGATCGAACACATCCAGATGCTCGGGCAGCGCCAGCACCGATTGCAGCATGTGCAGATCATGCACCCGCTGCGGATCGAGTCCGGCCAGCGCCATGCCGAGAAAGTCGGCCTGCTTCTGGTTGTTGCCTTCGAGGCAGACCCGGTCGCCGGGCCGCAACACCGCATGCAGCAGATCAGCGATGCGCGAGGACGGCAGCAGCTTGCCGGCAAGGTCCGTCCCCAGTGCCTGTGCGGCTTGCGCCAGGCGCTCGCGCCGGTCGGTTTGCAGGCGGTTCCAGACCCGGTTTGCCGCCGTCATTTACCGGCTCCCATCACCATGTCGGGAAAGGTGGTGGCGATCTGCGGGAACACGCACAACAGGAACACCGCGACGAACATCAGCGCCACGAAAGGCATCACCCCGACGATCACGTCGCGCAGCGGTATGTCCGGCGCGATGTTCTTGATGACGAAGATGTTCAGCCCCACCGGCGGATGGATCAGGCCCATCTCCATGACGATGGTCATCACCACGCCGAACCAGATCAGATCGAAGCCGGCAGCCTTCAGCGGCGGCAGGATGATGGGCGCGGTCATCAGGATGATCGACACCGGCGGCAGGAAGAAACCGAGCACGATCACCATGCCCAGGATCATCGCCAGCAGCAGCCATTTCGACAGATGCAAATCGACCACCCATTGCGCGGCGTTCTGGCTGATCTGCAGATAGCTCATCACATAGGAGTACAGCAGCGACATGCCGATGATCATCAGCAGCATCGTCGATTCACGAATGGTCGCGCCGAGGATGGGCGCGACATCCTTCGGTTTCCAGATGCGGTAGACGATGGCGATCAGCACCAAGGCCAGCAGGCCGCCCAGGCCCGCGGTTTCGGACGGCGTGGCATAGCCGCCGTAGAGCGCGATCATCACGCCGATCAGCAGCACGATGAACGGCAGCACCCGCGGCAGCATCGATACCTTCTCCGACAGCGTGAAATGCTCGTCTTCGAGATAGGCCGATTTCGCGCCGCCGCCTTCATAAACGCGCTTGGCTTCCGAGTATTCAGCGCGGGCGCGGTAGACCGCATAGCCGGCGAACATCAGCACCAGCAGGAGGCCGGGGCCGATGCCGGCCAAAAACAGCCGGCCCAGCGATTGTTCGGCGGCGACCGCGTACAGGATCATCGTGATCGATGGCGGCAGCAGGATGCCCAGCGTGCCGCCGGCGGCGATGATGCCCGCCGCAAAGCCCGGCGAATAACCGCGCTTGCGCATCTCGGGAATACCGGCCGAGCCGATCGCGGAACAGGTTGCCGGCGACGAACCCGCCATCGCCGCGAACAGGGCACAGGCGAACACGTTGGCAATGCCCAGTCCGCCCGGCACACGGTGCAGCCAGGCATGGATGGCGCTGTACAGATCGCGGCCGGCGGAGGATCTGCCGATGGCCGCGCCCTTCATGATGAACAGCGGTATCGACAGCAAGGTGATCGAGGCCATTTCCTCGTAGACGTTCTGCGTGACCGTGTCCAGCGAGGACGCCGGCATGAAGAAGTACATGAAGACGCTGGCGACCGCGCCCAGCGCAAAGGCGATCGGCATGCCGGAGAACATCACTACCAGCGTGACAAAGCCGTACAGCAAACCTATAGAGAGCGCGCTCATGCTGCTTTCCTTGCCGTCGATTCGCGCGCGAAGAGCTGCAGCAAAATCTGCAGCGTCAACAGCGTCATACCGATGGCCATCAATGAATACGGAATCCACAGCGGCGGCGCCAGCGTGGACGAGGTGGTCTGGCCGTCGGCCCAGGCTTCATGGCACAGCGTCCAGGATTTCCAGGTGAAGAAGGCGCAGAAGAGGAAGGAGATCAGATCCACCAGCCAGAGACGGATCCGGTTGACCGAGGCCGGCAGGATCGCGGCGACCGCTTCGATGCCGATATGCCCGCGCCGTGCCTGCACATGGGCCGCGGAAAAGAAGGTCACCCCGACCAGCATGAAGACCGACATCTCGTCCTGCCAGTCGGTCGGCGCGTGGAAGAAATAGCGGCTGATGACCGAGTAGGTCAACAGCAGCGCGGTGACCACCATCGCGATCATCGAGATCGCGATCAAGAGGCCGTTCAGGCGGTGCAGCAGGCCGGCCACGCCGGTGGCTGCCGGCGCGCCGGCCGCGGCCGGCGCCTCCGCCGGGTTCAACTCGAAACCGTGGCTCATCCCGACCTCAGACCAGTTTTTCCGCCAGGTGCATCAGCTTGTTGCAGTTCTCGTTCTTGGCGGCATAGTCGCGCCACGCGGTGCGGCGGGCGATGTCCTGCCACTTCTTCACCGTGGCCTCGTTCAGATCGGCCACCTTGGCGCCGGCCTTCTGGTAGACCTCGGCGACGCGGTTGTCGTCCTCTTGGGCAGACTTGCGCGCAAAGGCTTCGAGTTCGGCGCCGACGGTCATGATCGCGTTCTGCTGGTCCTTGGGCAGCTTGTCGAACACCGCCTTGGACATCATCAGCGGCTCGAGCATGAACCAGTAGGACTTGCCGCGGCCGGTGGTCAGCGCCTTGGACACTTCCTCGAGGCGGAACGAGATCAGCGAGGTCGACGACGTGAGCGCTGCATCCATCGCGCCGGTCTGCATCGCCGCATAAATTTCATTGGACGGCACCGATACCACCGCGGCGCCGGCTTCTTTGAGGATCATGTCCATCTCGCGCGAGCCGCCGCGCACCTTCAGGCCGCGCGCATCTTCCGGTTCGATGATGGGCTTGGTGCGTGAGGCCATGCCGCCGGCCTGCCAGATCCAGGACACCATCTGTATGCCCTTGGCCTTGAGCATGTCATCGAAGGCGCGGCCGACTTCGGCGTCCTTGAACTTGTAGCCCTGCTCATAGGAGGTGATCAGGCCTGGCATCAGGCCGATGTTCACCTCGGGCATTTCGCCGCCGGAGTAGGAAATCGGCACCAGCGACAGATCCAGCGCGCCCTTGCGCATGGCCGAGAACTGGGCATTGGTCTTCATCAGCGAAGAGCCGGGATAGATCGAAAACTTCAGAGCGCCGTTGGTGCGCTTCTCCACTTCCTGCGCAAACATGCGGGTCAGGCGGTCACGGAAGTCGCCTTCGGTGATGGTGCCGCCGGGGAATTGGTGCGAAATCTTCAGGTTGGTCGAGGATTGCGCGAAAGCCGGGAAGGTGAAGAGCGGGCTGGATGCAAGCGCGCCCAAGAGCGCGCGGCGCTTCATTGAAGTCATGGGTGGAGTCTCCTGTGGTTGACGACGTTCGTGATGCCGTTTCTTTTATGGAATACCAAGTTTTATTGGTACAAGCTCGTGCATGTATGGCATCCTTGTATACAAGAATACCGGCGAAAAATACATTGTCAATGCTTTCTGTGGACATATAATGATTTCCACCCTTAGCTAAAAAGCAAGAAAGAGCGCAAACATGGGCAAGAACCGCTCGCATGAACTCAGCGATGCGATCGAGGAAATGATCGCGGTCGGCAAGTTCCCTCCCGGCACGCATCTGGATGAAACGGCTTTGGCGGCGCAGTTCGAGGTGTCGCGCACACCGATCCGTGAAGCGCTGATCCAGCTGGCATCCATGGGCCTGGTGGTGATCCGTCCGCGCCGCGGCGCGGTCGTGGCGGAAGTTTCGGCGCGCCAGCTGGTGGAAATGTTCGAAGTGATGGCCGAGCTCGAAGCGATGTGCTGTCGCCTCGCCGCGCGGCGCATGACGCCGGAAGATCAGCAGCGACTGCTTGCCGCGCACGAAGCCTGTCGCACTGCCTGCACCGCAGGCGACGCTGACGACTATTACGCCAAGAATGAAGTCTTCCACCAGTCCATCTACGCGGGCAGCCATAACCTTTTCCTGCAAGACCAGACCCGCGCGCTGCACCGGCGCCTGCGGCCCTACCGCCGCCTGCAGCTGCGAGTGCGCGACCGCCTCGGCGCATCGCTGGCCGAACACCAGGGCGTGGTCGATGCGCTCATCCAGGGCGACGGCGAGCTCGCCGCAACCCGCATCCGCGACCACATCATGGTGCAGGGACAGCGCTTCGCCGACCTGATTGCCTCCCTGTCGCAAATCAGGGCCATTGCGGCCTGAGGCCATATCCCGATTTCCCAGTTAATCAACGAACAGGAGGAAGACCCCCCAGACTATCCATCCGGCAAGCGAAACACCTCGTAGCAAGGCTGAAATTATTTGTCCGCTCGGACGAACAAGAATGTCAAGGAGACACAGCATGAGAGGAATTGCCACGGCCAGCGCACTTTGCGTAGCCGCGCTACTCGCCGCCTGCGGCGGCGGGGACGACAATAACACCGCCGCATCGAACACCACCCCCACTACCCCGGCCCAGCCCGCCGCCAAGGCCGGTGGCGTCATCGACCGTTTCGAAATCGTTTCCACCGCCGATGCCTACAATGGCGCTACGCCGCCCGGCGCCGCCGGACCCTACCAGGTCATTACCGGCATCGTGCACGGCAAGCTGTTGCCGAGCGATGCGGACAATGCCGGCATCGTCGACCTGGCCAACGCGCCGACAGACGCCGACGGCTATGTGAACTACACCACCGACGTCGTGATCCTGCGCCCGAAGAGTGCCGCCAATGCCCGGCGCGTGCTGTTCTATGACGTGGTCAACCGCGGCAACAAGCTCGGCGCCGGCTCCTATGTCGGCGGCGGCTCTGTGCTGACCACCGGCGCGGCCCCGGCATCGACCTTCCCGTCGCTGCTGCAAAAGGGTTACACCATCGTCTGGAGCGGCTGGCAGGGCGGCATCGCGCAAACCGGCAATGGCGCGGGTGCTGCCGTCGGCGTGAGCTTCCCGGTGGCGAAGAACAAGGATGGCACCTCGATCACCGGCTTGTCGCGCGAGGAATTCGTGCCGGACTTCGCCGGCGGTTCGCCGACCACGATTCCCCTCACCTATGTGCCGGCCTCGCTGACCGATCGCTCGGAAATTACCTTCACCGCGCGCCAGAGCTGGCTGAATGCGTCCGGCCAGGAAGACTATGCATCGCCGTCCACGCCGGTGACGACCTGGAATTACGTGAGCAATGCCGACGGCACGGTGTCGGTCAGTTTCACGCCGCCGACCACCGTGCCCGGACCGAATGGCACCCAGGTCGCGCCAGACGCCGGCACCATCTACACCTTTACCTATAGAGCCAAGGATCCGACCGTCAACGGTATCGGCTTCGCGGCGGTGCGCGATCTGGTCTCCTTCCTGCGCAACAGCGACAAGGATGCGCAGGGCAATGCGAATCCGCTCAATGACATGAAGAATGCGCCCTGCGTGCTCGGCACCGGTTGCGCAGCCACCCAGAACAGCAATTTCGACGTGGCCATCGGCGAAGGCATTTCCCAGTCTGGGCGCTTCCTGCGCGACTTCCTGTACCAGGGCTTCAACAAGGATGCAAAGGGCAAGCCGGTCTTCGAAGGCCTGATGCCGGTGATCCCCGCCGGCCGGCGTACCTGGACCAATCTGCGCTTCTCGCAGATCGGCCGCTGGTCCAAGGAGCATGAAGACCACTTCATGCCCGGCGACCAGTTCCCCTTCGCCTACAACGTCATCACCGATCCGCTCACCGGCGTCAACGATGGCCTGCTGAAGAAGTGCCTGGCTACCTCGACCTGCCCGAAGATCATGCAGATCGATGGCAGCTATGAATGGTGGGGCGGCCGCGCTTCCCTGGTGGTGACCGATGGCGCCGGCAACGATCTCACGCTGCCGGACAACGTGCGCTACTACATGGTGGCCGGCACCCAGCACGGCGGCGGCAATGGCGTAACCACTGGCCTGTACACCATCAGCGGCGTGTGCCAGTTGCCGGGCAGCCCGGTGGCGGAAACGCCGGTCACGCGTGCGCTGATTCCGGCGATGGAACGCTGGCTGGTATCCAACACCGCGCCGCCGGCGTCGCAATATCCGACCGTGGCCTCGGGCACGCTGGTGACACCGACCGCGATCGGCCTGCCGGACTTCACCAATGTCGTGATTCCGCTCGGCGCGAATGCCACGCCCACGCCGCTGTCCTTCACCTATACCGGCGTGACCAACCAGGTATTCGTGACCGACTACACCAATGCCGCTCCGGTGGTGAACCTGACCAAGCAATACCGGGTGCTGGTGCCGAAGGTCGATGCCAATGGCAATGAAACCACCGGCGTGCTGGTGCCGGATGTGAAGGTGCCGCTGGCAACCTACACCGGCTTCAACATCCGTGCGGCGGGACATTCGATCGGCGAAGGATGCACCTCGAATGGCGGCGCGATTCCGTTCGCGATGAATGCAGCGGCAAAGGGCTCGGGCAGCGACAGCCGCCAGACGCTGGCCGACCTGTACACCGGCCGCGCCGACTATCAAAACAAGGTGACTAACGCGGCCAATACGCTGGTGTCGCAGGGCTATCTGCTGCCACTTGATGCGACCAATGTGTTCAGCGCGAACGCGGCCAATGTGTCGCCGCAGTTGATCACCAACCCGTAAAAGGGTCGGACTCCCGCGCGCTTTGGCGCGGGAGTCCTTTTCAGTTTCGATTTCAGTTTCGATACACCAAGGAGCGGCGCATGCGCCAATTCATACTGCCCGCGCTGCTGATGGCGGGACTGTGCGGCTGCGGCGGTGGCGGCGGCGACGGTTCCAGCGCCAGTACCGGGACCACGCCGTCTACCGCGAGCGCTGCGGCGCCTGCCTATCCCCATAGCCTTGCCCTCGGCCGTTTCGCGCCCGAGACGATTTCCTTCATCGATGGCCAGCCCGGACAGGGCCTGGCGATCGATGTGAGCGTCGCGTCAGCACTGCTGTCGGCCGGACGCAATCCCCTGGCGGCCATCCATCGCGACACGGCGGCCGCCGGCGTCATCGTCGCCTGCGTGTCGGCGCCCACCTCGGCAACCGGCATTGTCGACAACATCAATCTCGGCGTGAACATCCGCAGCGTCGCCGCGCTGATGGATGCTGGCTGGAACCGGGTAGCGGACCCGGCGTCCGCATGGTCCCAGCTTGCCGGCACGCATTTCGATAACTGGGAAAACTGCGGCGCCAAGCCCGAAGGCCAGCCTTCGCTGGCTTCGCGCTTGAACATAGGCGGCGACGGCTCCTGGTCGGAAGAAGTCTACGACGGCAATTTCGGCACCAACCTGAACACCATCGAGCTGCGTTATGACGCGTCGCAGGTTGCCGCGATGCTGAGCGCGGACGGCTGGCTGAATCCGGGCATCGGCACCGGCGCGAAGCGGATGTGGCTGACGATCTGGCGCAATGCCGCCGGCACGCCGCTGCTGCTGGTGCAGGGCTGGCCGGAAGCGCGCGGCGCGACGGACGGCTTTCTGGCAGTTTATTTTTCGCGCTAGCAGTCGCTGGCGTAATCGTTTCGGCACGCTGCGGGCGGGCTAGGTTTGCGGCGCGGCCGGTCGTGCAGCGCGCGTGCACGGCGCCATCGCGCCCTGCACGCGCGCTGCCATCCTTCAGCGCGCGGCCATCACCGCCAGGACCTGCCTCTTGAGCATCTTGATCAGCGCGCTTTCCTCTGTAGTGATGCCTTCCGGCGCGGTCGCAGTGCGGTCGGCATAGTAGTAGCCGAGCGAATTGCCGCCCACCACCAGCGGCAGAATCATCAGGCTGCGCGCTTCGGGTACCAGGTTGCGGTGCCAGGTCGGCAGCAGGTTCACGATTTTCATGCTCGTGGCATCGGCGATGAACAGATCGGCATCGTTCTGCAGCGCCAGGTGGAACAGGTCCTTGGCCCCGCTCGCAGCGAATGCGAAACGCTTCGGAAGCTTCGGCGTGGTTTCGCCGAGTGCGACGCGCGAGCGATACAGCCCGGTCTGCACATCGCGCAGGCAGAAGGTGGCGAAACGAAAACCCAGGCTCGCATACAGTGTCTCGAGCACCTGGAACATCAGGTCGTTCAGCGTGAACTTGCCGGAGGCGATCATCTCGGTGACGCCTTGAGCGCCGGCAAGCAGCATGTCGCGCGCGGCGAGCGGCTTGCCGCTGGCATGGCAGCCGTCGCTCGGAGCGCTGTCGCCAGCGTCGAGCACGAGCCCGGCCAGCGCATCCGGCGTGGCGCTTGCGTGCTTTGCCGCTGTGTTGATCGCGCTGGAGTCAGGTGAAAGTGTGGGCGGCGGCGCCGACGCAGCCGGTGTGGCTGCGGTGGACGTGACTTCGGTCGGTTCGTCCGCAGGCAGCAGCGCTCCCGCGGCAATGTCTTCTCCGTCCTCGTCAAACGCCACCTCGGCATTGCTCGCCAACAGCCGCGCTTCCTCGTTCGCCGCGGCGAACAGTGCGGCAAGCGTCGCCGCATCGAGTTCGAGCGCCGCGCCGTAACGCTCCAGCAGCGCCTTGCTGTGTGCATCGGTCCCGGGTTCGGTCATGCGCGTCAATGCCGCGGCCATCGCGCCGCTGAAATGCGCGACCTGCTGCAGCCATTCGGCGCGGCCGCGCGCGGGCTTGAGCCGACCGGCGGGTAGCGGCGCGAGCGCTCCGACGAGCGAATCCGGCATGTCCCAGCCGCGCAGCACCGCGTCGGCGAGCATGTCGAAGCTGCAGCCGAGCACGCGGGCGCTTGCCTGCGACGGCGACAGCGCGCCCGATTCGGAGAGCGCTGCAATGCGCGCATACAGCGCCTCGTCATGCGCAGCGACCAGCACCCGGCCCAGGTTGCGGAACAGCGCGGCGATTGCCGCCTCCTCGCCATCGCGGAATCGACCGCGACGCGCCATCTCGCGGCCGATCACCCCCGCAGCGAGCGACAATGCCAGTTCACGCCGCAGGTGCTCGCCGCGCTTGCCACGGATGCGGTCAGCCAGCATCAGCGCCAGCGCATTGGTCTTGATGGTGTCGAAGCCAAGCAGGAAGATCGCGCGCGATATCGTCGAGACGGGCGCACCGCTGGCGCGGCGGTAATTGACGGTATTCGACAGCCGCAACACCTTCTGCGTGAGCCCGACATCGCGCAGCAGGAAGGCAGAAAGTTCGCGCACCGAGTTTTCCTCGGACGATGCGATGCGCACGACTTGAGAGACCGATGCGCCCAGCGCGGGAAGATCACCGGCCTCGCTGATTTGCTGCAGCAGTTTGTCGCGTGCGGAACTGGGGTCGGTTGTGGTGCCGGTCATGCCTGTAACGGAAGGTTTGTTTCCTCAAGGCACGGAGCATACCGCATGGGAGGGGAATACCGATCGAATACCGAACGGAAATATGCGTAGTTACCCGATTTGAGTTCGAAAAAGCAACGCGGGCTTGGCGCCCGCGCTCTCCTTGCCTGTTGGTTTACCGGATTACAGCGTTTCGTCGCTGGTGGGATTCAATATATCTTCGCTCGCGCGCTTGGCGCTTTCCTGCCTGTGCCCCTGAATTTTGCCCTTGTACTTGAGCACTTGCTTGTCGAGCTTCTCCATCATCATGTCGATGGCGGCGTACAGGTTCTCGGCTGTGCACTCGGCATGGACGACCTCGCCCTTGAGGCGCAGGTTGACTTCGGCACGCTGCCGCTTGTCCTTTTCCGCGGGCGCTTCGACGCCGAGGATGACCGCCACGTCGACCACCTGGTCGAAGTGGCGCAGCACTTTTTCCAGCTTGGTTTCGACGTAGTCGCGGATCGCTGGGGTGAGTTCGACGTGCTGCCCGGTAATCAAAACATTCATGAACGCCTCCTTTCGTTGCAGTGGAAATAGGAGTCCCGCCCGGGAATTTGGTTCATGCGCAGGTTCCATGAATTCCAGTCGAGCAGCCGGTGCGGGAATGGGAGCCACGTGGCGAACGCAAGCTCCTTTTGACAATATCCCCCCAGTTTCCGAAATATCAAGGCGGATTTTTTTCCGTCTGAGATAATCGCACGCTTGTCGTAATCATCAAGGAAGATTCATGAGTGACCAGACCCCGGGCCGCCAACAGGCCCGTCCTTCTTTTTTCGGCCGTCTCTCGCTCGCGTTCGCCGCATTTTTCCGCATCGCCGGCAATGCCGACTATGCCAGCCGCATCGAAAACCTGCCGGACAGCGAAGGCCCCGCAACCGCTCCCAAATCCACCCCTGCCGCTCCCGCCACGCCCAGCGCGCCCGAAACCAAGCCGGCGCTGCGCGTGCTGAAGGAAGCTTCGCCCGAAGCGGCGCTGCAATTGCTGGGCATCCTGCAGCGCGACGCGCGCCTGGTCGATTTTGCGCAGGAAGACCTGTCGCAGTATTCGGATGCCGAAATCGGCGCCGCCGCGCGCGTGGTGCATGAAGGCTGCCGCAAGGTGCTGCGCGAGCATTTCATGATCGAGCCGGTATTGAAGGAAACCGAAGGCAGCAGCATCACCGTGCAGCCCGGCTTCGACGCCGGCGCGATCCGTCTGACCGGCAATGTCGTAGGCAGCGCGCCCTTCTCCGGCACCGTCGGCCATCGCGGCTGGCGCGCCATCGAGATTCACCTGCCGGCGCTGGCCGAAGGCCATAACGCGCATGTCGTGGCGCCGGCGGAGGTCGAGCTATGAGCGATGCGCGCTATGCGATCGGCATCGATCTCGGCACCACGCACAGCGCGCTGGCCTGGGTCGACATCGCCTCCTCGGATGGCGAGAACAGCCGCCAGGGCGTGCTCGGCCTGCCGCAATTGATCGACGCCGGCGCAGTCGAGGCACGGCCGCTCTTGCCCTCCTTCCTGTATCTGCCGCATGCGGATGAATTGCCGCCTGGCGCGCTGGCGCTGCCCTGGGGCGAAGGCCGCAATTATGCGGTCGGCGAATTCGCCCGCAGCCGCGGCGCCACCACGCCGATCCGCCTGGTGTCGTCGGCCAAGAGCTGGCTGTCGCATCCGGGCGTGGACCGCCGCGCCGGCATCCTGCCCACGGATGCGCCGCCGGACCTGGCGAAACTGTCGCCGGTGGAGGCATCGATCCGGTACCTGGAGCACATGAAGTCCGCCTGGAACGATGCGCACCCCGAAGCGCCCTTCGATGACCAGGACGTGACGGTGACGATTCCCGCGTCCTTCGACCCGGCCGCGCGCGAACTCACCGCCGAGGCCGCGCGCGAAGCCGGCTACGGCCACCTCACGCTCCTGGAAGAGCCGCAGGCCGCGCTCTACAGCTGGATTGCCGGCAGCCACGGCGCATGGCGCAAGGAAGTTCAGACCGGCGACATCATCCTGGTGGTCGACGTCGGCGGCGGCACCAGCGACTTTTCCCTGATCGCGGTGCTCGAGCGCGAGGGCAACCTGGAGCTTCACCGCATCGCCGTCGGCGACCACATCCTGCTCGGCGGCGACAACATGGACCTGACGCTGGCCTACGGCGTGGCGAAAAAGCTCGCCGCCAACGGCACTCAGCTCGACGCCTGGCAGATGCGCGCCCTCACCTACGCCTGCCGCAGCGCCAAGGAAAGCCTGCTGTCCGACCCGCACCTGGGGGCGCTGCCCATCGTGGTTCCCAGCCGCGGCTCGAAGCTCATCGGCGGCTCGATCCGCACCGAACTGACCCGCGAGGAAGTCGCCGCCACGATCCTCGAAGGCTTTTTCCCGCAAGTCGATGCTTCGGCACGACCAGCCGTTCGTACCCGCGGCGGCCTGACGCAGATCGGCCTGCCGTTCGCGCAGGATGCGGCCATTACCCGCCACCTGGCTGCCTTCCTCGGCCGCCAGCAAGCCGCCACCGCCGAGCTCGACGGCTTCGCGCCGATGCCGCCGGGCGCGAGCTTCCTGCATCCGACCGCGGTGCTGTTCAACGGCGGCATCTTCAAGTCCGAGCTGCTGGCGCAGCGCACGCTGGTCACCCTCAACGCCTGGCTCGCCGCAGAAAACGCGCCGCCGGCGCGCGCGCTGGCCGGCGCCGACCTCGACCTCGCGGTGGCGCGCGGCGCGGCCTATTACGGCTATGTGCGGCGCGGTCGCGGCGTACGCATCCGCGGCGGCACCGCGGCCGCTTACTACGTCGCGATCGAATCGGCGATGCCGGCCATTCCCGGCATGGAGCCGCCGATCCAGGCGCTGTGCGTGGCGCCTTTCGGCATGGAAGAAGGCTCGGACGCCGAAGTGCTGAACCAGGAATTCGGCCTGGTCGTCGGCGAGCCGGTGCATTTCCGCTTCTTCGGCTCCACGGTGCGGCGCCAGGACACGGTCGGCACCCTGCTCGATTCCTGGGACCCGGATGAATTGCAGGAACAGGGTGAAATCCAGGCCACCTTGCCGGCCGACGGCCGTCAGCCCGGACAGGTGGTCGAAGTGCGCCTGCATTCGCGCGTAACCGAAACCGGCACGCTGGAGCTGGCCGCGGTGCCGCGCGACGGCACCGCGCGCTGGAACGTGGAATTCGACGTGCGCGGAGCGCATCCGGCGGCATGACGCCCGGCGGGAAGGCCGCAATGAAGGGCAGCACGGAACGCTACATCGTCGGCATCGACCTCGGCACCACGCATACCGTGGTCGCCTATGCCGCGCCGGGCGAAGACACCATCCAGCTATTCGAGATCGAGCAACTGGTCGCGCCGGGCCAGGTCGCGGCGCTACCGCTCCTTCCCTCGCTGCGCTACCACCCTGCGACGGAGGAATTCGCGCCGGCGGATCTGCATCTGCCCTGGAGCCGTGCCGATGAACCCGCGGTCGTCGGCACGCTTGCGCGCCGCCTCGGCGCGCAGGTGCCCGGGCGGCTGGTCGCTTCGGCCAAGAGCTGGCTGTCGCATACGGCGGTCGATCGCACCGCGCCGATTCTGCCCTGGGGCGCGCCGGAAGACGTGCCGAAAGTCTCGCCGCTCGAAGCCAGCGCCAGCTACCTCGCCCATGTGCGCCATGCCTGGAATGCGCGCTTTGCCGAAGCGCCGCTGGAACGCCAGGACATCGTGCTGACCATCCCTGCCTCGTTCGACGAAGGCGCGCGGGCGCTGACGCTGGAAGCCGCGCGCATGGCTGGGCTGGGCGAGCCGCATCTTGTCGAAGAGCCGCAGGCGGCATTGCAGGACTGGCTGCACCGGCACCGCGCCACGCTTGCGGCCGATCTGGCAGGCAGCCGCCTGATCCTGGTGGCGGACGTCGGCGGCGGCACCACCGATTTCTCGCTGATCCGCGTGCGCACCGAAAACGGCGCGCCGGTGCTGGACCGCATCGGCGTCGGCCAGCATCTGATGCTCGGCGGCGACAACATGGACCTGGTGCTGGCGCGCCTGGCCGAATCGCGCCTGGCGCCGTCCGAGCCTGGCGCCGCGCCGCAGCGGCTGTCTGCCTCCCGACTGTCGCAGTTGACCGATCGCTGCCGCGCGGCCAAGGAAACACTGCTGGCCGCCGATGCGCCCGAATCCGCGCCGATCACGCTCTTGGGCGGCGGCAGCCGGCTCATCGGCGGCAGCCGCAGCACGTCGCTGGGGCGCGAAGAGGCACGTCAGCTGCTGGTGGACGGCTTCTTCCCCGAGGTGCCGCCTGACGAAACGCTGAAGTCGCGGCGCGGCGCGCTCGTCGAATTCGGCCTGCCTTACGCCAGCGATCCGGCCATCACACGCCATCTGTCGGACTTCCTGTGCCGGCATGCCGACGATTCCCGCGCCGCCCTGGGCGACGCCTCCAATGCCGGCATGCCGGTGCCGGATGCGCTGCTGCTCAACGGCGGCGTGTTCCGCGCCGAGGCGCTGGCCGAGCGGCTGCAATCGGTGCTCGCCGGCTGGCGCGGCCAGCCGCTGGCGCTGCTGCACAATGACGATCCCGACATCGCGGTAGCGCGCGGCGCTGTCGCCTACGGCCTGGCCCGCAGGGGCAGCGCGCCGCGCATCGGCGGCGGTGCGGCGCGCAGTTATTTTCTGGCGCTCGAAGGTGGCGAAGAAGGCATCTGCATCCTGCCGCGCGGCAGCGCTGCCGGCGCCGAGCTGGTGCTGGAAGATCGTGTATTCGGGCTGCAGCTTGGCCAGCCAGTGCGTTTCCCGCTGGCATCAAGCACCGGGAGCGCGCAGGCGGGCCAGATCGTGTCGCTGGAAAGCGTCGATGCGCAGAGGCTGCCGCCGATTTCCACCGTGCTGCCGGCCGACGCTGGACGTGGCAAACAGCAGATTGAAGTCAGGCTCGCCGCGATGCTCACTGAAGTCGGCACGCTGCAGCTGTCCTGTGTGGCCGTGGCAGATCCGCAGAGACGCTGGCGGCTGGAATTCGGGCTGCGCGGCGCGGAGGAATCCGGGACCGACGACGCGCGGCTGCCGGCCAACCTGCCGGCGGCGCTGGAACGCATCGATCGCGTCTTCGGCGCGCGCGGTCCGAAGCTGCCGGAAAAGGAAGTGCGGCAATTGCGGCTGCAGCTGGAAAAGCTGCTTGGCAGCCGCGAACGCTGGGATCTGCCGCTGTCGCGCCGCTTGTTCGACGCCTTCATGAAGGATGCGCGCGGCCGGCGTCGTTCGGCCGACCATGAGCGCATCTGGCTGAATCTGGCCGGCTACTGCCTGCGCCCCGGCACCGGCTATCCGCTGGACGACTGGCGCATCGCCGAGCTATGGAAGATTTTTCCGGACGGCGTGCAGCACCGCGCCGACAACCAGGTCGCCGCCGAGTGGTGGACGTTGTGGCGCCGCGCCGCTGGCGGGCTGCCGTCTGATGCACAGCTGCGGCTCCTGGAAGATTTCGCTTTCAATGTGCAGGCCGATGCGCAGGAGCGGAAACGTCGGCCGGCGACGCTTGTGCCCGGCAAGCTCGACGACATGCTGCGCCTGGCCGCGGCGCTGGAGCGCATACCGGGCGCGTACAAGGTAGAGATAGGCGACTGGATGATGGAACAGTTGCGCGGCAATCCGGATCAGCGCCTGATGCTGTGGGCGCTCGGTCGCGTTGGCGCGCGCATGCCCTTCTACGGCAGCGCGCATGAAACCGTCGCGCCGGAAAACGCGTCTTCCTGGCTGGAGTGGTTATTGTCGCTGGACTGGCGCCGGATCGAACCAGCCGCCTTTGCCGCCGCGCACATCGCGCGGCTCACCGGCGACCGCAGTCGTGATCTGCCCGATGACCTGCGAGAGAAGGTCGCTGCCAAACTTGCTGCCATCGGCGCGGCGCCGAACTGGACAGCGATGCTGCGCGAAGTGATCGAACTCGATGAAGCGGATCAGCAGCGCGCACTCGGCGACTCGCTGCCGCCGGGATTGCGGCTGTTGCGCTGAAGTCGCGAGACGCGCCGCGATGAGCGCAATGAACGCGCGGGCGCGCTCACTGACTGCGCGGCGTCACCCGGGCGCGCTTCACACCATGTCGTCCGGCAGCTTCACCGGTCGCGACGGCACGATGGTGGAAATCGCATGCTTGTACACCGCTTGCACGCCGTTGGCCCGCAGCATGACCACGTAGGGATCGAACGCTTCAACCTGTCCCTGCAGCTTGATGCCGTTGACCAGGTACATGGCGACCGGAATGGATTCCTTGCGCAAGATTTCGAGAAACGGGTCCTGCAATTGCCTGGGCTTGTTTGCCATGATGCGTGCTGCCTATTTTTGAAAAGGGTGGATTGTAGCCGCTGCGTCCCTGCATAGCCAAGGCACGCGGCTTACTGATTCGGGAACCCTTGGCCGCGATCATGAATCGGATTCTTCGACCTTCGTCTCGAACAAGGAGAATCGCATGGACCCGCAGCAACTCCTTTCCTGCATCAGCGCCTGCGACGCCTGCGCCCAGGCTTGCGATGTGTGCGCCGCATCCTGCCTGCGCGAAGCCGATGCCGCTGCGATGGCGCGCTGCATTGCGCTCGACATCGATTGCGCGCAGACCTGCCGGCTGGCATCGGCCGCGATGGCGCGCGACAGCGTCATGGCCGCGCTCATCTGCGAGCTGTGCGCCAGCATCTGCGAAGCCTGCGCCGAGGAATGCGACCGCCACCCGATGGACCATTGCAAGCGCTGCGCGCAAGCCTGTGCCAGCTGCGCGCGGGAATGCCGCGCCATGGTCTCGGCGGGGCATCGCCCGTTCCAGGACAAGCCCACCGGCGGGCCGTACGCAGCGTAAAGCGGCGCGGCGCGGAACAAGCCTGTCCCGTCGTGGTC
The DNA here is from genome assembly GCF_016632335.1 of Noviherbaspirillum pedocola. Classification (GTDB taxonomy): domain Bacteria; phylum Pseudomonadota; class Gammaproteobacteria; order Burkholderiales; family Burkholderiaceae_D; genus Noviherbaspirillum_A; species Noviherbaspirillum_A pedocola. The sequence continues at coordinate 54,396 of NZ_JAEPBG010000005.1, read as the reverse complement.
TTTCCATGGACTGCCATTCCGGAAGGGAGATGCCATGCGCCTCACCGTATCCAACACCCGACGCGACAATCCGATGGTCACCCTGTTCGCGCAACTCGACGACGGTACCTTCGCCGCGAAGCTCATGGCCGAGACCGATGTGCCCTATACCCGGCAATGGCCGAATGCGCTCGACCAGGTCGCGGTCTACATCAATCCCGAAGCCGAGCAATTGCAGGCGCTGCTCGATGCGCTGAAGGACGGCCGTCTCGATTACGCGCGGCTGCAGGACTATGGCGCCGCTGATGGCGGCGTCTCGGTCTTTGACGTCTGAGCGTAGCGCACGCCTGGCTTGCATGCGTTCCAGTCGGGACCTGCACGCCGCGCAACCGTCGCGAGCAAGCCGGCTTCCTGACAAGCGCCTGAGCCAGGATGGGGCCTGGGCTGAGGTAAGGACCGCGGTTCCGCGTCAAGACTGTTGACCGCGACTAACAAGACTTTCTGTGGCGCAGTTCGCTGGCATCATGCGTCGCCGCTTGCATTAGCAGGCGGAATCTCATCAAACGCACATGATGCGCATACCGTCCGCGCCACCAGCACGAGGCGCGTGGGGTGCGCGAACATACCAGTCACGTCGTCTTGCGAAGCCCCATGGCACAACAAACCTCGAACACTTCACCACGCAGCCCTTCTTTCATCCCGCAGACCACCTCAAACACGCCGCTACAGGAAGACCGTCATCAAACGGATGTCCTGGCGCCGTCCTTGTCGTCACACAGCACGGACGATACCGGGCCCGTTCTGATCGAAGCCAGACCCGCCGAGCAGACGCCCGCACAGACTGTCATCAATCCGCCTCAACTACGCTCTCAGTTGCGCGTGCAGCAGCAACAGCCCGATACCGTTGACGCCGCCAAGCTCGCCGAAATCCGCTCCCTGGTGAAGGATGGGATATTTAGGGGCGGGGTTTTGCTCGCCAAGCCCGGATACTGGGCGGCGATGTGTGCGTACCTGGAACAGAGCGACTGCAACATCCACACGCTCTACTCCCTTCCTCTTATGCCAAACGATGCGGACATGATGGCGCTTGCCCAAGCGCTGGCGAACAACCGCAGTGTCAAGAAACTGGAAGTTTGCCCCTACAAGTGCGTCGACAAGGGTATGGTCGCCATCGCCGAGTTATTGAAGAAGAATGAGAATATCGAAAACCTGTACCTGAGCGAATTGAACTGTGCTGCAGAAGGCTGCCTCGGCATTGCGTCGGCCATCAGCGCAAGCCGAACGATCACCACTCTTGCCCTGTCATTCCGAAACGGGGATGGACCGAATCGTCATGCGCTGTATAAGGCATGCGGCCAAAGCCAATCGGTGCGTTCGCTCGACCTGAACGATCGGCAAATGACGACCGAGTCATCCAATGCGCTCGCGACTAGCCTTGAAGAGAATCCGCGCATTCTCGATCTCTGCCTCCGGTTTTCCGCCCTCATGCGCGGCGACCACTCTCGTCTTATGGCGGCAATAGGGAGGCACCAAGGCTTGCAGACGCTGTACTTGTCGGACAGCTTTTTCTACGACGCTGCCGTGACGCTGATGAACCATCTGCAAAGCAATAAGACGCTGAAGTACTTGTACATCAGCGAATCCTGTCCTCAGGATGCGAACCGTCCATTTGCCAATGCTCTCGCCAGGCTGCTACACAGCAATTCGTCCCTGCAGCATATGGGGCTTGAGAGAATCCACTTCACCAATGCGTGCTTCGCGCTGATCGTTGATGCACTGAAATCCAATCGCGGATTGCGCGAAATGGCCATCCGGAATTGGATACATGCTTCAGGCGGCGAGCCATGCTTGCCGTATCGGGTGAACCTCATCAACAACGCACTCGACGTGAACCCCGTACTGGCCTTATTCCCCATCAAGAAAGCTCTCGATATCAGCAATGATGACGAGCTCGGCAATAGCGACGGATCGAACTACGACAGCGCGGATGGAGCGTCCGAGGAACAGATCTCTGACGACATGCAGCAATATTCCGACGAAGCTGCCGCCGACGACATACAGGGAGGTTTCGAAGAAGAAGCCTCTGACGACATACAAAACTATGCCGACGAGCCAGGCTCGGGCGATGCCCAGGACCATGGCCTTGCTTTGCAGGATGCCGTTGCGAAAGCACGTGCCAAGTTGGAGCGCAACAAGAGGATGGAAGAACTCACGAAGGGTGCCGCCGCGTATCTTGATCTGCTGTTCGACGGCAAGTATCCCGGGGAAATTGCCACGCTGATCGCGGAAATGCTGTTGCAGTTGCCTTCAGAGCATGCGGCCGGCGGTATCAACACCACTGTTGCGGCAAGCGCTGCGATGGGATGGCCGACGGTGCAGAACCGACGCCATTGACACGCAGGTTGCGCGTGACCGGGGCGACGCGCAGCCTGCGCCAGTGCTGCATTCACTCACCGACGCGAGGCCCGGAATCGCGCGAAGGCGCTCCCTTCCAGCTTTGCACCAGCGGACCGAGCACATCCATAGGCAGCGGAAAAACGACCGTGGTGTTCTTGTCCGCGCCGATCACGGTCAGCGTTTCCAGATAGCGCAGCAGGATCGCCTGCGGCGCCTCGGCCAGCCTGGCTGCGGCTTCGGCCAGCTGCGCTGATGCCTGCAACTCTCCTTCGGCATGAATGACTTTCGCGCGCCGCTCGCGTTCGGCCTCGGCCTGACGCGCAATTGCGCGCACCATCGATTCGGTCAGGTCCACCTGCTTCAACTCAACGCCGGAGATCTCGATGCCCCATGAACCGGTGCGCGCCGCGATCGCACGCTGAATGTCGGCGTTCATCTGCTCGCGCGCCGACAGCATGTCATCGAGCTGGTGCTTGCCCAGCACCGAGCGCAGCGTGGTCTGCGCCAACTGGCTGGTCGCGTTCAGATAATCCATCACTTCCAGCACCGCGCGCTTCGCATCCAGTACCCGGAAGTACACCACTGCGCTGACCTTCACCGACACGTTGTCACGCGAGATCACATCCTGCGTCGGCACCTCGAGCACGATGGTGCGCAAGTCGACTCGCACCACCTGCTGGATGAACGGAATCAGCAGCACCAGACCGGGACCGGCGACACGGCTGTAGCGCCCCAGCGTGAATACCACGCCGCGCTCGTACTCGCGGAAGATGCGGATGGACAGCACCCCAGCCGCGACAAGGACGATCAGTGCGACAGGCAATCGCGGATCCGGCATCACGGCCAGCCCTCCATCTCGCGCGTTGCCGCATGTTCCGGCATTTCCTCGGGAGTTTCCCAGATATCAACCACGCGCAGCCGCCGCACCACGAGCTCGTCGATTTCCAGGCGGCGTATCCGGGCAAGCCTCAATGTCAGCTGCGCGATGGCCATGCGCCCGACTGCCAGCGCGCCGATCGCAACCGCACCCGCAGACAAAGCGCCAATCGTCAGCGCCGCAGTAGCCTTTGTGCCGGTGACCACGGCGCCTCGGACAGTGATCGATCTGGATTTCAGCGCTGCATCGACACGTGTGGCTTGCGACATCACATTTCTCCCTGTTCAGCCATTTGGCAATGCAGCAGATCATTGCCGAAACGACCACGGGCGCATTGAGCCCTCGCAAGCCGGCCTACCGTTCGACGCTCCGATTCCTGTTAACCGTAAAACAGCGGCATTGGCTCGCCATTAAACAAACATTCCTTTAATGATCATTTGCATGAATCAGTTAAAAAACCATGATGCCCGGTCCCCGAGGAGCCGAGCGAGGCCGTCCGGCCTTGTGCAACAACCATGGAGCGCCCTCGGCGACACGCCATTCCCGAACATTCGCGGCCCATACCAACATATTTTTTAACCTCGCAACAATCAGTCGGAGCCATTCTCATGGATCAAGCCAGCAGCCACGCCCATACGTGGAAATTAGAAAACACATTGGTGAATCCAATCGCATCTTTATCCTTCGTTGCGGTAAAGCCCATGGCAGGCGGACTGCTTCCTGCCGAAACCCAGCGGCAGCCCGAGAAATCATCGCCGCCTATCGTTCAGACTTACACAGGTGGCGGGAAAGATGGCGTAGACATGCGGCAAGCCCAACCGCAGACGGAAGCGCCGCCCAAGGCAACGCCTCCGGTTCTGACCACTCCCGGCGCAAAAGGCGAAGTCGGCGCAAGCGAACCAATAATCTGCGACCAACGCGAAGCGGATACCGGCCAGCTGCAACCGGACAGCAAAATTGTTTGTTATGACAGGAAGTCGGTCAAAGCGCTTCTCGGCTCGCTCGATCACGTGGGCCCCGGAGAAATCGAGCTGATCATAAGCTCGTGCAGCATCAGTACTGGGGAAATGGAACCGCTGGCAAAGGCCCTGAGCGAAGGAAAGATCGAGTTTGCCGAACTGGCGCTTGACATCAGCGCCCTGGATCAACGTGGCGTCGAAGTCCTTGTCGACTTGCTCAAGAAAAGTCCCTGCGTCCGTAGGCTTCACCTCATCAATCACAACAACTGTGGCTGGTCTGACCAGAGCTGGAAGCTTATTGCTGACGCGTTACCGGAAATTCGCAATTTGGAAGCGCTCGATATCCATTTCGGCTCTTCGTACGGAATCAACATAGAAAACCGTCAACCGCTCTATGCTGCAATCGCCAGCTGTAAAAGCCTGCGAACAGTCGAATTCTGGTCAGCGGGCATGAATTCCCCAGCATCGCGAACCTTGGCAGAAAGCCTGCGCGCGCACCCGGGCATCAAGGAGGTGATGCTTCCCGATGACGCATTGATCGCTGGCCATGATCACTCAGCATTGATCCAGGCAATCGCCTCTCATCCCGGCATTGAACAGGCCGAGCTCAGCGGCGCACTCAGGCAAGACGATATGGAAGCATTGATGCAAAAGCTGGAAACCAATACCGTCCTGAAAAGTTTGAGACTGGATCGCATCTCATTGGCCAGCAACGACGACAGGTTTGCGCAGGCCACACAAGCGATGCTGCGACATAACCATACCCTTGTGGAGCTGCATGTATCGAGCCACCAGATGACCGACGCGAGTGTCCAGATACTCGCCAATGCGCTTGCGCAAAACCTGAGCCTGCGCAAATTCGGTCTGACGGCTCCCTTGAGTTACGCCAAGCCTACAGAAAAGAGCGTCTACGCGATGATCCATATGCTGGACAGCAACACTGCGATACGGGAAATCGACATCGACTTCTACAACAAGAACACGAGCGGCAACTGGCATATGGCAGTTGCGTCCCATCCCGCCAAGCGGGAACTGCACGACAAACTCGCCAATAAGCGCATCTAGCAATTGCCGCGTAGATCAGCGCCAGGCTTGCGTAGCTGTGCACCCAACGCATCCACCACTCTGCCCGGTTTCACCTTGACCAACCAATCGTGATGCCCTTCGGGGCACATGCTCGTGTAGCAGTTGCGACAGAGCGCCTCGTGATGCAGCATGCGCGACACCACGCGCCACGGCGTGTGCTGCAGATTGGTGTGCGCATACAAGTCCCCCAGCGGCGTGCCGATCGCAGCAGCCATGTGGACCGGATCGGTGCTGTTGGCCAGCGCGGCGCTTGAAGGGTGGGTCAGCGCCGACTCAGCCCAGCGGGAAAGCGTTAACCGCATCGATATGGTGTTGGCGCGTCTTCAGGCGTCCATGCTTATTTCCCGAATCCATGCGCTTGGACGTAAGCGCATCCGTCGCAAGGCTGTACAGGAGAGTGCATTGAATGCTTGTGCTCCCGCCACCCGCCTGGTCATAAGCATGGCCGCGACCGCTCCTGCTGCGGCATGAACCATTCACAGCTTCGTCATTAAGGCAAAACACTGCGAATTGACGAAGACATGCAAATGCTGGCAGCGGCATTGATCGTCACGGGAGCCAATGTCTCTGAAATGAAGATCAGTGCAAGCGAGCTTGGCAAGGCCGGGTTCGACGCGCTTTCCAGGCTGATCGACAGTAACTCAGGACCGCATGCGCTGGATATCCTTGATCTCAGCGATGAAAGCGAAAGGCCATGACAATCTCTGGCGAATGCTTTGGCACGGAACACGACCCTCGCGAGCTTGACCATTTATTTCAGCCCTGTATGTCGTGACTTGAATGCGCGCACGTCCATCTACCAGGCTCTGGCATCCAACGAAGGACTGCGGAAGGTCACATTCGCTTCAACCCATATGGACGCAGAAGCATCGGGCATCCTGGCCAAAAGCCTGCGAGCGAATCCACGTATCGAGAGCCTCAATCTACGCGGGACGGCCTTTCAAAAGAAAGAGGGGCACGCTTCGCTGATGAATGAAATCGCATCGCATGCCGGGCTTGCAGAAGTATGTGTGGAGTCGGGGCTGTCGCAGGGCGATTTGTCCTTGCTGATGAGGGGTCTGGAGAACAACAAAGTATTGAAAATGCTGACCGTGTATTTCAGCGATCTCAGTGGACGAAAGCATGACGCAGAATTTGTGAAGGCGACCCACGAAATGCTTTTGAATAACGATACGCTGCAGGAACTGTCTCTCCCCAAGCCCATGTTGTCCGCCGCTGGTGGCTATTCGCTTTCGAAAGGACTAGAGAAAAACCGGGGCCTGCTAAAGCTGCATATCGGTGCAAGCTTGCGTGATCCGAGCGAACTTGCCAACCAAAACGCCTTCAATTACATGCTGGACATGCTGGACAGTAATACGACGATCCAGGACATCGACATCGACCTCTCAGCTGAGAACAAAGCCGGCTGCTGGGAACTCGACGAGGATGAAGCAACTTTAAGGCAGCAGATGCGCGAGAAGCTGGAAAGAAACCGTTCCCATCAATAGGCCCGGGATCCGCGCGGTGGTGAAGGCGTCACTTCCTGCAGCTCAGGCAACGCAATCAGTTCGCGTACCGCATCCACCACTCTGCCCGGCGACACTTTTGCCAGGCAATTGTGATGCCCTTCGGGGCACACGCTCTTATAGCAGTTGCGACACGGCACTTCGTGATACAGCACGCGCGACTCCACTCGCCACGGCGTGTGCTGCAGATTGGTCTGCGCATACAGGTCTACCAGCGGCGTGCCGATTGCGGCAGCCATGTGCGCCGGCCCAGTGTTATTGGCGACCATGACATTAGCCAAGCGGATCAAGCCGCCGAGCTGGCCTAGCGTTGCCTGGCCAGCGAGGCTTTGCGTAGGCACGCCGCATTCTGCGCGGATGCCATCGATCAGCTCTGCTTCGCCAGCACCGCCGCTGAATACGACCGGCAAGCCCAACTCGCCAACGATGCGCCTTGCCGCCGTAGCCCAGTGCGCTGGCGGATAGCGGCGCGAGGCCGCGCTTGCGCCCGGATGCATCAGCACCCAGGCTTGACCATCCTCGATACCCAGCAGCGCCAATTGACGCCGCGCCCATTCGGACTCTTCCGGGCGCACCGTGAAGGACATGCGCTCGTCGGCGGCTGTGCAGCCTATCGCGGCGACCAGGTCGAGCTGCCTGCGCACCTCGTGCCGCACTGTCTGCTGCGGTTCGGTCTCGGGTATCCAGTCCGACAGCAGCCGATACGGGTTCTCGCGGCAATGCGCAATACGCAGCGGTATGCCCGCCAGATAACACAGCATCGCCGCCGGCAGCGCGCTCTGGCTGTAGGTAGTAAAGATCACCGCGCCGTCAAAGGCGCGTTCCTGCAACCGCTCGACCATCGCGATATCGATGCCGATGTCATGTGGCCCGCCATGCTTCATCCAGGGCGCGGCATACGGGATCACCTCATCGATTTCCGGCACATGCGGCGCCACCGCCGCGCCGCCGCCAGAACCGAGCAGCGTAATCCGCCTCCCCGGCACGCTTTGCTTCAGCGCGCGCAGCGCCGGCGTGCACATCAGCACGTCGCCGAGATAATCGAGCCGCACGCACAACAGATTGCGCGCCTCGTTCCACGCGCTCATGCGCACCTCCGGCCCTGCGTGCAAATCGCCTGCGCAGCGACCAGCAGATTCGGCGCAATCACATCCGCACGGCGCAACGGCGACATCAGCCATTCGGTTTCATTGCCATTGTCGATCAGCGCCGCGGCGCAGCCGGCACGGTGGCCGGCTTCCACGTCATTCAGAATGTCGCCAATCATCCATGAGCGCGACAGAGCGATGCCATGCTCGCTTGCCGCGCGCAGGAGCATACCCGGCTGCGGCTTGCGGCAATCGCAGTCATGCGCGTAAGACGGCACGACTCCTTCCGGATGATGCGGGCACCAGTACACGCCATCGATGACAACCCGCCAAGGCGCAAGCAGCGTCTCGATGCGGCGCCATACGCCTTCCAGCGCCGCCTCGTCGAACAGGCCGCGCGCCACGCCCGACTGATTGCTGACGATGAACAGGCGATAGCCCGCATCGCGCAGCAGAGACAGCGCTTCGCCGGCATGCGCGGCAAGCGTGATGCGGTCCGGATCGACGTTGTAAGGCACATCGTCGATCAGGGTGCCATCCTTATCCAGAAACACCGCTGCCGTCATGCCCTGACCCCGATTACGGCCATGAAGTCTCCCGCATCGGCAGCACCATGATCTCGGACACGACGGTTTCCTTCGGCAGCAGCAGCACCGACTTGATCGCCTGCGCGACGTTGGTCGGCTCCTGCAGCGTGGCCACATCGATGTCGGGGAAGCGGTCGAGCAGGAAGGGCGTGCGCATGCCGCCGGCAATCACCGCGGTCACGCGTATGCCCATGGGGCGCAGCTCGGCATGCATCGCATGAGACAGGCCAAGCAGGCCCCATTTGCTGGCATGGTAGGCCGAGGCGTTCGGCCAGGCGCGCTTGGCCGCGGTCGACGCGATATTGATGATGTGGCCGTTGCCGTTCTTCTTCATTTCCTCGGATGCGTATTTCGCCAGCAGGAACGGACCGTTGAGATTGGTGTTGATCACGCGCAGCCAGTCCTCGGGCTTCAGTTCCGCCATCGGCAGCGTGATGTCGGTGCCGGCATTGTTGATCAGCACATCGATCCTGCCAAAGCGGCGCACTATGTCGCCGATCGCGTTTTCCGCTGCCTGCGCATCGCCGACATCCAGGGCGATCGCATGCGCGGCGCCGCCCTCCTCCTTCAATGCCGCCACCGTGGTCTCGGCGCGGTCCTGGTGCAGGTCCGCCACGACGACTTGCGCGCCCGATGCGCACAGCACGCGGCTCAAGGCGGCGCCCAGGCCGCTGGCGCCGCCGGTGACAAGAATCACTTGCCCCGAAAGGCTCGCATCGCGCGTGATTTCCGGGCTTGATTTCAATTGGTCCATTGGATTTCCCTTGGTTGCAAAATCGTTGCGGCAGTCGGCCGTTGCTGTCTCGTTCGTTTCTGCGCGCCGACCTGGTCGAGCGCGTTTTCATACACCGCCGCAATACGCGTGGCCACGCCTTGCCAGGTGTAATTGCGGTTCGCGCGCAGCATGCCCTGCCGCCCCATGCGCCGCGCATGCTCGGGCGCGTTGCGCAATAGCGCCAGGCGCTGCGCCACCGCGTCCGGATCATTCGGCGGCACCAGGTAGCCGGTGACGCCATCGACCACGGTGTCCTTGATGCCGCCGACCTCCGCGCCGATGACCGGGGTGCCGCAAGCCATGGCTTCCACCGGCGTGATGCCGAAGGGCTCATACCAGGGCGTAGTGACGAAGGCATCGGCTGCGCTGTAGTAATAGCGCAGCTGTTCGCGCGGCTGGCGACCGGCGAATACCACCTGCTGCGCGATATCAAGCTCATTGCACAAGGCCGTGAGGCGACGCAGTTCCGGCGAGGCCGACACGGTATTGCCGGCCGCATCGCTGCCGACGATCAACAGCCGCGCGCGGATGCCGAAGTGCGAGCGCAAGCGCGCCACGCTGGCAATAACGTTATCCACGCCTTTTCGCGCCACCATGCGGCCAAGCTGCAGCACCACGAATTCATCGCGCTCGATGCCCAGGCGCGCCCGCGCGCTGCTGCGCACCGGCCACAGCTCGGCCGGGTCGTAACCGCAGGGCACGATGTCGATGTGGCGCGGCGGCGCGCCGTACAGGCGTTCCATGTCCTGGCGGTCCTGCGGACATTCGGCGATGATGCGCGCCGCCTCCTTCATCAGGACGGCTTCGATATTCATGCGTTCGGCCGGGAAGCCGTCGGCGCTGCCCTGGTGCATGCGCCGCACCAGGCCTAGCGCATGGAAGGTAATCACGTACGGCGTGCCCAGCGCGGACTTCATGCGACGCGCCGCCATGCCGGACATGAAGAAGTTCGCATGCGCAAGGTCATAGGGCTGCATCTGCGCGCGCGCGAAATCAACCATGTAGTCGCCGAACTCGTCCATGCAGTCGAGCATCGCTTCCTTGGGCAGGTATTGCGCCGGTCCGGCCGGCACATGCACCACCCTCACGCCGGGACGCCAATGCACTACCTCCTCCTGCGCGGCATCGTCGCGCCGCGTGAACACGTCCACATGCAGGCCGAGCCGCGCCAGACCGCAGGCAAGCTGCGCGACATAGACATTCTGTCCGCCGCTATCGATGCTGCCCGGCTCGGCCAGGGGCGAGGCATGCTCGCTGATCAGGGCTATTCTGCGCATCTTCACTTCCTCCACGACCGATTCATTGAAGGCGGCGCATCAGCGCGCATCCAGAAACAATCCCTGTTCACGAGCACGGGCCGCGCCGCGCTTGGCCAGCGCCTTCAGGCACATCGCCACCGCGCCGGCGAAGGCTTCGTCGAACCAGGGGTGCGCGCCGCTGGCGGCCACCGTAATGCCGTCCACCACCACCGAGCCCCACAGCACGGTGTCGCCCTGCTCGAGCAGCCAGGGCTTCAACTCCTGCACCTGGTGCGCATCCATGCCGTACTTCCATGCGACCTTGGCTTTGGCCACGGCAAAGGCGCGATAGTCCGCATCCCATTTGCTGCGATCGCCAACCGAGTATTCATGGAGGATCGCTTCATCGAAGCTTGAATCGGCGGGCGTCTTGCGCGGGTCCATCACCACCAGGTACAGAAAGCCGCTTTCGCCGACGCGGCCGCTGTCCATGGCGTTGGTAATCATCGGCAGGCACATCTGCACCGCTTCCGCGGCGGCTGCCTCATCGAGGAAAAAGCTCTTGTTTGCTGCTGCCAATTGCATCTCCTTCTTTCTCGTATAACGAATGCGTTGTCAGGCCTATGCGACTGCGGCTGATCTGGTCGCGGTGACTTCGGCAAAGACGCGCTGCCAGTCACGCACGAAGCGCTCGATGCCGAAGCGCTCGCGCGCGTACGCGCGGGCATGCTGTCCCATGCGCCGCGCCAGTTCCGGTTCGCGCAGCAGTTCTTGCATATGCGCGATCAGTGCGTCGACATCGGTGCCGGCATAGCCGGTGCGGCCGTTCTCGATCACGGTGGCCATCTCGGTGGTGGCCACCGCCACGACCGGCATGCCGATCAGCATGGCCTCGATCACCGCCAGCCCCAGGCTGGTGTAGCGGATCGGGTTGAACAGAAAGCGGTAGCGCGCCGAAAACGCCGACAGTTCGCCATGCAGCACTTCGCCCAGGCCGCCCATTTCCTCGGCGCCCATGCCGACCAGGTCGATGGGCAGGCGTTCGCGCGCGCGCAGGAAGACATCGCCGCCGAGCCTGCGCCCGCGCCGCGCCAGGTGATTCACCACCGTGAGACCGCGCTCGAGGCTGCCGTCGTACTGCACGCTTTCCGGCACCCGCACGCCATGCTCGACCACGCGTACCGGCGTTCTGCCGTTGTTCCACATCAGCGCGTTGAAATGGGTGCAGTGCACCAGCAGCATGTCGGGGTCGTCGACCGGATGCGGCATGTCGGTCGGATGCTCGCGCGGCGTGTCGTGCTCGAGATAGATGCGCGGCAAGCGGCGTTGCGCTTCGGTCAGAAATTCAAACTGGTCCTTCAGGTACTGGTCGTCGTCCTGGAACAGGATGCAATCGAACTCGGTCTTGGCCGCGTCTTCGACCGGCAGATCGATCACGTTGTCGCCCCATGGCATATGGCCGCAGCGGCCGCCGTAGCCGGCCGGGCGGCCGGGCTTGGACAGCACGTAAAAGCGATGCGGCACCTGCGTCAGGTAATACAGATAGCTGCCGTGGGTATGCCAGGTAAGAATATTCAGTGGTCGCATGCGGTCCCTTGTCGGCGGGTCAGAAGAAGCGGACCTTGAAGCGCAGCGCGCCGACCATGCGCCAGTACACTGCAATCGGCGGTATCACCGCTGAGGTCAGCGCCATCTCGGCCACATGCGAGGGCGACATCGTCGTGCCGCGGATGCGCTGCAGAAAAAAGCGCGCCGTCATGCCCAGCCATACCAGGCCGGCCGTCGTGGCCACGTTGCGGTGCCCGGTGGCCGCGCCCGCCGCGCCCGTAGCCAGCGAGGCGGCGATCAGGTAATAGTCCCAGCGCGGCGTAGCGCGTATGCGCTGGCGGTACAGCTTCGGATGCTTCTTGTAGAGCAAGGCATCGAACAGGATTTTCTTTTGCTGAAAGACGGAAACGCCCCAGCGCGCCGGCCGCACCGGATGCTCGACAACGGCGCCGGGCGCGCTGCGTATCGTCGCGCCGGCGTTGAGCAGGCGGAAATGCACATCACTGTCCTCGCGCCACGCATAGCGGAAGCGCTCATCGAAACCATCCAGCGCCTGCAGCACTGCCTTGCGGCAGAAGCAGTTTGCAGTGACGAACTCGGCCGTCTCGAGGTGACTCGCGTCGCGCTCGTAATCGGTGGGCACATCGGGCAGCGGCATCACCACGCGCCCGCGCAGCACATCGACATCCGGCTCGAAAGCAGCCAGGCCGCCGGCAAGCCAGTCCGGCGCCGGCACGGTGTCGTCATCGGTGAAGGCGATGATGGATGCGCGCGCCGCCTGCCAGCCGCGATTGCGCGCGGCGGCGGGCCCATGCGGCCCGTGGTTGGCGATATAGACGATGCGTTGCGGCTGGCTTGTCATCCATCCTTCAACGATTTCCCGCGTGGCATCGCTGGGACCGTCATCGACAATCAGGATTTCGTAGTCCGCGGTATCGAGGCTTTGCGCGACCAGTGCGCCGAGGCAGCGGTTCAACAGGTCGGCGCGGCCAACGGTCGGCACGACAACCGATACGCTGGGCGTCCCTGCAGCTTCGTACGCAGAGAGGGGGATCAGATCCGGATCATTGATGCTTGCGGTCAAGGTATCCATGGCACTCGGTTTCGCATAGGTCGGAATCCTTCAGCAAAACCTGTTCCAAGGGGTGACGTTCCAACGAGCGCGCACGGCAACACTTGTCCAGACAAGAGTAGAAGCGCCGCAAGGCACTTGATCCGATGCGGCATGTCAACTTTCTTAAAAATCAATTGCAACAATTACCCTTACATTCTTTACATTCACCTGTAGTTCTTACCGGCCGCGACCCTGCGGGTATCAACCCGACGGTACCGATGCAATACAGTCGCGGCGCGCCTTTGCATGCTCGGCTTCCTTCACAGGAAGCGCTGGTATGTCGCTTGCTAATTCCCTTGTTCAACCGGCGCGTCCGGTTAACTCGTGAAGGAGGCAGGTGTGTATACCTTGGGAATCAATGCTGCATTTCATGACTGTTCCGCGAGCCTGGTAAAAGACGGCGTTGTCATCGCCGCTGCGGAAGAAGAACGTTTCACCCGGGTCAAGCATGGCAAGCGACCGGTGCCGTTCACGGTCTGGCAGCTGCCCTTCAATGCAATCGACTATTGTCTGAAGGAGGCCGGCATCACGCTGGCCGATGTGCAGCATGTGGCATATTCCTATGACCCGCGCATACAGCTTGGCGAGCACGCCAAGAACGCGACCATCACGCTGCCTCTCGAGCCAAGCCTTAACCCGAGCGATGAATGGCTATCGCCTTGGGATCCGCTGTCGCTGTCCTATATCGTCAATGCGCCGCGCCAGCTGGCTTCGGGCGCGCCGCATCATCTGCAGAAGCGCTTTGCCGGCGTGCGCTTCGACGGTCCCTTCCAATGGCATTTCGTCGAACATCATCTCGCGCATGAGGCAAGCACTTTCCTGGCCGCGCCCTTCGAGACCTGCGCGGTATTGGCCATGGATGGCCGCGGCGAGCGCGCCACCACCAGCTATGGCGTATGGCGCGACGGCGCCTATGAGCGCATCAAACAGGTCAACCTGCCGCATTCGCTTGGTCTCTTGTATGAAGCCGTGACCGATCATCTCGGCTTCCTGCGCTCTTCGGACGAATACAAGGTGATGGCGCTGGCCTCCTTCGGCCAGCCGCGCTTTGCCGATGCGCTGCGCGCCATCGTGCGCTATCGCGGCGATGGCGATTACACCGTCGAGAACGCGCGCTGGGAAGATGTGTTCGGCCCGCGGCGCGAGCGCGGATCGGCCTTTGAAGAAGTGCACATGGACATCGCGCGTTCATTGCAACTGGTGCTCGAGGAAACCGTGATGCAGATGGCGCAATGGCTGCATGAGAAAACCGGCGCCGAGAACCTGGCGCTGGCCGGCGGCGTGGCGCTGAACTGCGTGATGAATGCCATCCTGCGCGACAAGGGACCCTTCAAGCGCGTGTGGGTGCAGCCGGCTTCGGGGGATTCGGGCACGTCGCTGGGCGCGGCGCTGTGGATCGATCTGCAGCAGCGCGGCGGCAAGCGGGCCTGGCAGATGGAACATGTCTTTCTTGGTCCTTCGTACTCCGATGACGAGATAGAGGAATTCCTCAAGATGGCGAAGCTGCCGTATCGCCGCATGAGCAACGTGGCTGAAGAGACCGCGGCGATCCTCGCGCAGAACAAGGTGATCGGCTGGTTTCAGGGCCGCATGGAATTCGGTCCGCGCTCGCTCGGCGCGCGCTCGATCCTGGCCTCGCCGGTGGATCCCGGCATGCAGGCCAAGCTCAATGGCATCAAGGACCGCGAAGACTTCCGCCCGGTCGCGCCCGTGGTGCTGGAGCAGGAAGTCGGCAACTGGTTCGTCAATGGCGACGTATCGCCTTTTATGGTGTTCGTGTATGACGTGATTCCCGAGAAGGCCGCGCAGATACCGGCGGTGCGCCATGTCGATGGCACGGCGCGTGTGCAGACGATACGGCGCGACCAGAACGCGCCCTATCACGATCTGCTGCAAGCTTTCCAGCGCCTGACCGGCGTGCCGGTGCTGGTCAACACCTCGTTCAATACCCGCGGCGAGCCCATCGTCTGCACGCCGCGCGATGCGGTCGAATCTTTCCTCACCACCCCGCTGGATGCGCTGGCGATCGGCTCCTTCCTGCTGGAAAAGCCATCGATCACCGTCGGCGGGAAGACGGCATGAGCGAGGCCGCGCGGCTGGACTTCGGCAGGCTTGAACGCATCGCGGTCTTTCGCGCGCTCCAGCTAGGCGATCTGCTGGTCACGGTGCCGGCATTGCGCGCGCTGCGCATGGCCGCGCCGCGAGCCGAGATCACGCTGGTCGGCCTGCCCTGGGCGCGCGGCTTTGCACAGCGCTACGCGCATCTCATCGACGGCTTCCTCGAATTCCCCGGCTTTCCGGGACTACCCGAGACCGAGCCGCGGCTCGATGCGCTGCCCGACTTCTATCGCGCCGCGCAAGGCAAACGCTTCGACCTCGCGCTGCAGATGCATGGCAGCGGCGCGCTCACCAATCCGCTGATGGTGGCCATGGGCGCGCGGCGCAATGCCGGCTATATGCCATCCGGCGGCTGGCAGCCGGACGCTGGCTCCTTTCTCGATTGGCGCAGCGACGAGCATGAAGTCTTGCGCTATCTGCGCCTGCTGGAAGCGCTGGGCGCGCCGCCGCAAGGGCAGCATCTTGAGTTTCCGATTACCGCTGAAGACCGCGCGCACCTGTCGCGCGACGTGCCCGAATTGCCAGCGCCGCTTGGCTACGTCTGCGTGCATCCCGGTGCGCGGCTGCCGTCGCGGCGCTGGCCGGTGCAGCGCTTTGCCGAGGTGGCGGATGCGCTCGCCGCCGATGGCTGGCGCATCGTGCTCACCGGGTCCGGTGATGAGAAGCCGCTGGTGGCCGAGGTCGCGGCGGCGATGCACGCGCCAGCAATCGATACCTCCGGCCGCACCAGTCTTGGCGGACTGGCCGCGATGATCGCCGGCGCGCGCCTCCTGGTGTCGAACGACACCGGCGTGTCGCATGTGGCAGCGGCGGTGGGCACGCAGAGCGTGGTGGTTTCCAGCGGTGCTGACGCCAGGCGCTGGGCGCCGCTCGATGCCGCCAAGCACCGGATGCTATGGGCCGATGTGCCCTGTCGCCCGTGCGCTCATGTGGTTTGCCCGATCGGGCATCCGTGCGCCCTTGGCGTCACGGTCAACGCGGTGCTGGAACAGGTCAATTCGCTGTGCCAGCTTCAAGGGGCGACAGCCGCCTGACGAGAAGGAGGAGAAACACATGAAGGAACTGCATTGCAAGCGCATCCTGATCACCGGCGGCGCCGGCTTCCTCGGCTCGCACCTGTGCGAGACCCTGCTCGATGCCGGACACGATGTGCTGTGCGTCGACAATTTCTATACCGGCTCCAAGCTCAACATTGCGCACCTGCTGTCGCATCCGCATTTCGAGCTGCTGCGGCATGACGTGACCTTTCCGCTGTATGTGGAAGTCGATCAGATCTACAACTTCGCCTGCCCCGCGTCGCCGGTGCATTACCAGCACGACCCGGTGCAGACCACCAAGACCAGCGTGCATGGCGCGATCAACATGCTGGGCCTGGCCAAGCGGGTCAAGGCGCGCATCCTGCAGGCTTCCACCAGCGAAGTCTATGGCGATCCGGAGATCCATCCGCAGACCGAGGATTACTGGGGCCATGTGAACCCGATCGGCCCGCGCTCCTGCTATGACGAAGGCAAGCGCTGCGCGGAAACGCTGTTCATGGATTACCGGCGTCAGCACGGCATGCCGGTGAAGATCGCGCGGATCTTCAACACGTATGGTCCGCGCATGCATCCGAACGATGGACGGGTGGTGTCGAACTTCATCATGCAGGCGCTGGCCAATGAGCCGATCACGATCTACGGCGATGGCCGGCAGACGCGCTCGTTCTGCTATGTCGACGACCTGGTGGAGGGCATCGTGCGTCTGATGGCAACGCCTGATGACTTCACCGGCCCGGTCAACCTCGGCAACCCGGTCGAATGCACGATGCTCGAGCTGGCCGAACTCGTGACCGAGCTTACCGGATCGACCGCGGGCCTGCGCTTCATGCCTATCCCGGCGGACGACCCGGTGCGGCGCCGGCCGGACATCTCGCCAGCGCGGCAGTACCTGGGCTGGGAACCGAAGGTGGCCCTGGCCGATGGCCTGCAGAGAACGATACGGTACTTCCGCGATCTGATGGCCATGATGGGCCGCGATGGCCAGTTCCCTGCCGCAAGTCCGCTGGAGGCGACGCAATCGGATGCGCTCGCGCCGGCCACACCGACGCAGGCGGCGCAAACCCTTTGAGGAGGAAAGGCGGATGCAGCAAGAGCGCGACGATGCACGCGGTGAGGCACGCAATGAAGGACGCGAAGCCTGGTTCACCCTGTCCGGCGATGTCAACGATTCGATGGTGCGGCGGGTATTCGATGCCACTGCGCAGATGATGTCCGAAGGCATCACCACCGCGCACCTGCTGCTGCATTCGCATGGCGGCTACATCAGCGACGGCATCTGCCTGTACAACTTCCTGTCGGCTTCGCCGGTACGCTTCGTGATGTACAACGCCGGCGTGGTGGCATCGATCGCGGTCACGGTGTTTCTTGCGGGACGCGAACGCTATGCGTCCGAGACCGCGCGCTTCATGTTGCACCGCTCGCATGCGTCGCCACCGTCGGGCATCGGCGCGGAGGAATTGCAGATCGTCGTCGAAGGCCTGCGCGCCGACGACGCGCGCACCGAGTCCATCATGCGCCGCTTCCTGCGGCTGTCGCCCGAACAGCTCGCGGTGCACAGGCATGACGATCTGCACCTGACCGCGCGCGATGCGGTTGGGGTCGGGTTGATACAGGAAGTGCGCGATTTCTCGCCGGCGGCGGGGGCGCGGTTGGTCAATATCTGAAGCTTTCCTTGCGCGCCGGCCGCGGCCACTCCCATGGGCCGCACGCGCGCATTTCCTCTGGTTGATCCCCTCGCATGCACGGCATCGCGCCGAGTCGGCACACGTTCGGACATGCGGTTTCCGTAAAGAATGTTCGTATATCGCCATAAATACCGTTTGTAGAACGTCGAAAGCAACCTATAGTAAATGCGGTGTGCGCTTGATACGGGGGTTTGCCGCGCGGCCGTTGCTTTGGGGCGCGGCATGACGTGGCTTCGCGCTCTCGTGTTGTCCTGACCCGATCAGTCAGCATGGAGAACGACGGCAAGGCACACACGAGCCAGCCACTTCGTTTCGCACTGCCTGCATGCGCGTGGGGCGCTGCAAGGCGAACTGCGCTGCTAAACCACGCAAGCGGCTAACAAGGGAGAACCGGTGATGCGAACGACTACAAACAGATTCCAGGGCCTACAGCGTTGGGCGGCGATGATCGCTGCTGTCATCTTGTCTGCGGCTTGCGGCGGTGAAGGCGGCACGCCAACAAGCAGCGGCACGCCGGCAACCAAGCAGTTGGCGGCAGCCACCGTGGCCTCCACTGTAGCTTCGTCCTATTCCGTGAGGAATCTGCCGACAGGATTCAACATGGATCGCCCAGAACGGTCACTGAATGACAACGGGCAGGTTTGTGGTTACCTGCTTAACCCGGTGACGGGAATCCTGCGCGCAATCATTTATGAGGACGGCAACATCCGTAACCTAAGCAAGCCGGATGATCAGAGCAGCTGGATTCCGCAGGCCATCAATGCCAATGGATGGGTAACCGGACTGGTCCGGTCTCCAACAGCGGGGACGAGCTTCTTTATCTACGATCGAGTTGGGACATACGATTTAGGAAAAACTGGCGAACGTAGCGCTCAATCAATTGCAATCAATGACGAAGGCCTCATTGCAGGCACTCGAAATCTTCTCAATGGTGATACCGACTCATTCGTGTACGACTTCAACAATGACATCTTCGCCAACTTTGGCATGCCTCCGGGTGCAAAAAGTATGTTCGCCAAAAGCATGAACAACCTTGGTCAAGTCACTGGCTACTATGTGGACCAGAACTCCTCAGTTTTTGGATTCGTGTACACAGAAGATAAAACCGTCCGGATTACTGAAACTGCACCGCAGCAGAGAGTATCTCCCATTGCCATCAATGACCGGGCACAGGTCGCCGGCCAATTTTTCAACGGCACTGCGGATCATGCATTCCGATATGAGAACGAGCAGATGGTAGATCTTGGCGCATTGGAAGACGCAACTAACAGTTCAACTGCTATCGATATCAACATCAAGGGGGAAGTAATAGGTTCCTCAGAAAATCGCAGTCATCAGACACTTGCGTTCATGCATGATGGCATAACAATGCGAGCTATCGGGACCCTGGGCGGCGACGCTACCGTTCCCAGATCGATCAATGCAGGCAGTCTGGTAGTCGGACAGTCACTTATTTCGAAGGACACGACACATGCTTTCGTCTGGTCGCCCATCGACGGCAAGAGCATCGACCTGAATAGACTGATCCCCACTAACCTGGGCATCGAACTTTCTTCCGCAGCCGCTATTTCAAATAGCGGCACCATACTCGCTAACAGCAATATTGGCTGGGTACTGCTGTATCCGAATGCAGCGTCCAACAGCCCATCAACGCTCGGCCCCATCCTCGCCAACGATCCGGCGCCCATCGGCTCGCAAATTAACGCCAGCATGAAATTTAGTGACACGGATAGTGCCGACACCCACACCGCCTCCTGGTCCTGGGGCGATGGCAGTACCAGCGTAGGCAATGTGACCGAGCCCAGCGCAAGCGTGGCGGGCAGTATCGCCGCCAGCCACGTCTACACCACCCCCGGCGTCTACAACATCACTGTCACCGTCACCGACAGCGGTGGCAAGAGCAGCAGCGTCGGCGGCCAGGTCGTGGTCTATGACCCCAACGGTGGCTTCGTCGCCGGCGGCGGATGGATCAATTCGCCCGTCGGCGCCTACCAGGCCGATCCGACCATGGGTGGCCGCGCCACCTTCGGCTTCACCTCCAAGTACCTTAAGGGCGCCACCAAGCCCAGCGGTCAGACCGAGTTCCAGTTCCAGAGCGCGAACCTGAACTTTCATAGCACCGACTACGACTGGCTGGTGGTTGGCGGCGCGCGCGCCCAGTACAAGGGCACCGGCACCATCAATGGCAGCGGCAGTTACAAGTTCCTGCTCACCGCCGTCGATGGCGACCTGATCGGTAAAGGCACGCCGGACCGCCTGCGCATGCGCATCTGGCATTACAACGAAGAGACCAAGACCGAGATGCTCGATTACGACAACCAGCTCGATAGCGGCACTGAGGGTGGCAATCTCGAAGGCACCGCCATTGGCGGCGGCAGCATCAGTATCAAGACGAAGTGATGCAGCACCGAGCCGGCATGGTTTTCCCAAAGTAAGGCCGGTCAGGCTTGACATGTCCATCCCTGCCCAATGCGGGGATGGAATTCCACATAGTTGAGCCTCAAGGAGAGTGAATGGGACATGTCGACAAGCGCGCTGTGCCCATCCTCAAACTTGAACGACGCCATCCCACCCCTTCCCCGGCATGCTCCTTGCTGAAGCACCCATGCTGTCTGCAAAGCTAATGGCTGCGCTGTCTGCTTCGACAATCGTCGATGGCGAGACGGACAGTGAAGCAAAATCCCTCTTCTCCCAACCGGATCATTTGGAGCACCCTACATGCATCGATACCGAGTACCCGTCCTGCTCATCGCAACGGCACTGTGCGCACCCGCCTTTGCACACCCCGGCCATGGCGATTCTCTCGCCCTCGGCCTGCTGCACCCGCTGAGCGGCATTGATCATTTACTTGCAATGCTTGGCGTCGGCATCTGGGCCTCGATGCAGGCGGGGCGTACGCGCTGGCTGATTCCCGCGAGCTTCCTTGCCCTGATGATCGTCGGCGCATGGATAGGCGTTGCGGGGTATGCGCCATTGGTGACCGAGCTCGGTGTCGCCGCTTCGGTCGCCGCGATCGGCATGCTGAACTTCCGCTCGGTGCGCGTGGCGCCGGTCGTGGCAATGCTGCTGGCCGGTGGCTTTGCGGTTTTCCATGGTTTTGCGCATGGGAGCGAGATGTCAGTGACGGGGGCGTTGCCGTTTGGCGCCGGCTTCCTGCTCAGCAGCGCGGCACTGCAGCTCACAGGCTTTTGGGCCGGCATGCTGACGCGACGCAATGGCCGCATCGCAGCCATGGGTGGAGCGGCTATCGCGGCATGCGGCGCGCTGTTGATGATGCAGACTCTCTGATACGGCTTCCGGACGTGCTCGCCTTTCGCGGAGCGAGCGCGTGGATATGGCCTACTGGCAGCGCATGCTGCGCCCACGCGGGATCCACATACGGAGCGCGCACACTTCACGTTTCATTCACACGAGTGTGCATTCGATGTGCCGCGTGGGCTGTGCCCACCCTACATTTCACGGCATAGGGTAGGAACATGGATTGCGCGCGAGCGCCCCCATCACCTCCCATCTCCCGCCACCCATCTCTCATTTCTACCTCTGCGCCCGCTTTCGTTTCTCGGCCCGAGCGCTGCGCGAAGGCGGTGCAAACATTCCCGACCGAGGTGCATGGTCGAAATGATCATGCCAAATCCGCACCAAATTCACACACCCACTCTCCATTTCGGCTCACGCGAGCGTGGCACGCATCCTGCTCAAGCATGAGCGCGATCAAACGCACAACCCCATTCCACTACAAGGAGCCAACGATGTTGCGCAGAACACTGATAAAAGCGTCCATAGCAAGCGCATTCGCGCTGACCGCGGGAGGCTTGTCCATGCAGGTCATGGCGGCGGACACCATCAAGGTCGGCATCCTGCACTCGCTGTCGGGCACCATGGCCATCTCGGAGACTTCGCTCAAGGACGTCGCGCTGATGACCATCGAAGAGATCAACGCCAAGGGCGGCGTGATGGGCAAGAAGCTCGAGCCTGTCGTCGTCGATCCGGCGTCGAACTGGCCGCTGTTCGCGGAGAAGGCGCGCCAGCTGGTGTCGCAGGACAAGGTGGCCGTGGTCTTCGGCTGCTGGACCTCGGTGTCGCGCAAGTCGGTGCTTCCGGTCTTCAAGGAAACCAACAGCCTGCTGTTCTACCCGGTGCAGTATGAAGGCGAAGAGCTGGAGAAGAACGTGTTCTACACCGGCGCCGCGCCGAACCAGCAGGCCATCCCGGCCGTGGAATACCTGATGTCCAAGGACGGCGGCGGCGCCAAGCGCTTCGTGCTGCTCGGCACCGACTACGTCTATCCGCGCACCACCAACAAGATCCTGCGCGCCTTCCTGCATTCCAAGGGCGTGAAGGACAGCGACATCGACGAGGTCTATACGCCCTTCGGCCATTCGGATTACCAGACCATCGTCGCCAACATCAAGAAGTTCGCCGCCGGCGGCAAGACCGCCGTCATCTCCACCATCAACGGCGACTCCAACGTGCCGTTCTACAAGGAGCTGGGCAACGCCGGCCTGAAGGCGACCGACGTGCCCGTGGTGGCGTTCTCGGTCGGTGAAGAGGAACTGCGCGGCGTCGACACCAAGCCGCTGGTGGGCCACCTCGCCGCATGGAACTACTTCGAGTCGGTGAAGAACCCGGTCAACACCTCCTTCATCAAGGCCTACAAGGACTACGCGAAGGCCAAGAACCTGCCCAACGCCGACACCGTGGTCACCAACGACCCGATGGAAGCCACCTACGTCGGCATCCACATGTGGGCGCAGGCGGTGGAGAAGGCCAAGTCCACCGATACCGACAAGGTCATCGCGGCCATGGGCGGCCAGACCTTCAAGGCGCCGTCCGGCTTCACGCTGACCATGGACAAGACCAACCACCACCTGCACAAGCCGGTGATGATTGGCGAGATCCGCCCGGACGGTCAGTTCAACGTGGTGTGGAAGACCAAGGGCCCGATCCGCGCGCAACCGTGGAGCCCATACATCCCGGGCAATGAAAGCAAGCAAAGCATGTAAAGCCTTGCATGGCCGCCGGCGCCTGCTGGCGGCCTCTTCGGGATGCCTGTGCCTATACGCATCCCGAACCGAATTCCTGAAGTAATACCTGGAGACACTGCATGAAACGCATGATGCGCATGCTGCTAGCGCTGCTGCTCGCAAGCATGGCCTACGCCAGCCATGCCGCGATCGATGGCGCGCTGATCAAGCCGCTGGCCGGCGACGACCCGGATGCGCGCATCGCCGCGGTCAATGCGATCGCCGCCAGCGCTGATGAAGAGGCACTGAAGCTGCTCAAGGCCCTGGCCGAAGGCAATCTGCTTGCCACGCCCGATGGCGATGTGCTGCTAATGGATGGCGACAAGACCATCGATGCGGCCAGCGGCAAAACGGTGGAAGCCCCCGAAGGCAGCGATGCCATCGTCGTCAACAACCGGCTGCGCGCCGCGATCGATGCCGCCCTGTCGGGCCTCGATCTGCTTTCCTCCTCTCGCGACAAGCGCCTGGCCGCCGCGCGCGCATTGCAGCGCGATGTGCAGCCCGAATCGGGCCCGCTGATCGACAAGGCGCTGGCGCGTGAAACCGATGCCGAGATCAAGGCCGTGCTGAAGGGCGCGCAGGCGCGCGCGCATCTGGTCTCGAGCGATGCACGCGAACGTGAAGCCGCGGTCATTGCGCTGGCCGACAGCGCCGATGCCTCCCTGAAGCCGGCGCTTGCCCATCTGCTGGACAAGACCGCCGATGGCGCCTATGTCGAGCCCGATGAGAAAGTGCGCATCGCCGCTGCGCGCACCCTGGCGTCCATCGAGTCGCAGCAGTCGCGCACCGAATTCGTCGGCAACCTGTTCTATGGCATTTCGCTGGGCAGCGTGCTGCTGCTTGCCGCGCTCGGCCTGGCCATCACCTTCGGCCTGATGGGCGTGATCAACATGGCGCATGGCGAACTGCTGATGCTCGGCGCCTACGCCACCTACAGTTGCCAGCTGCTGTTCCGCAAGTTCCTGCCTGCGCATGCCGACTGGTACCTGGTCGCCGCGGTGCCGGCTGGATTCATCGTGGCCGCCGTGATCGGCATGCTGCTCGAGCGCACCGTGATCCGCTGGTTGTATGGCCGGCCGCTCGAAACCCTGCTGGCTACCTGGGGCATCAGCCTGGTACTGATGCAGGCGGTGCGCTCGCTCTTTGGCGCGCAGAACGTCGAGGTTGCCAATCCGTCATGGATGTCCGGCGGTGTCACGGTGTTGGGCTCGCTGGTGCTGTCATATAACCGGCTCGTCATCATCGCCTTCGCCATCTTCGTCGTCGTGGCGGTGTGGATGATCCTGAATAAAACACGGCTGGGCCTGTTCCTGCGCGCCGTGACGCAGAACCGCCGCATGGCCGATTGCGTCGGCGTGGCCACCGGCCGCATCGACATGCTGACCTTCGGCCTGGGCTCGGGCATCGCCGGCCTGGGCGGCGTCGCGCTATCGCAGCTCGGCAATGTCGGCCCGGACCTGGGCCAAGGCTACATCGTCGATTCCTTCATGGTGGTGGTGCTGGGTGGCGTGGGCCAGCTCGCCGGCACCATCATCGCCGCGCTGGGTCTGGGCGAAGCCAACAAGTTCCTCGAACCCTTCGCCGGCGCGGTGCTGGCCAAGATCGCGATCCTGGTCTTCATCATCATGTTCATCCAGAAGCGGCCGCAGGGTCTGTTCGCATTGAAAGGCAGGAGCGTGGAATGAATGCATCACTGTTTTCCCGGCCGGCCTGGGCCGGCATCCTGGTCTGCGCGGCGGTGCTGGCATGCCTGCCGGTGCTGTATCTGGCCACACCGGAGACGAGCGCGCTGCACGTATCTGCCTACACCGTGACGCTGCTCGGCAAATTCATGTGCTATGCGCTGGCCGCGCTCGCGCTCGACCTGGTCTGGGGTTATACCGGCATCCTGTCGCTCGGCCACGGCGTGTTCTTCGCGCTCGGCGGCTATGCGCACGGCATGTACCTGATGCGCGCCATCGGCCGCGACGGCGTGTATGGCAGCACCCTTCCCGACTTCATGGTCTTCCTCGACTGGAAACACTACCCGTGGTACTGGAGCTTCACCGACCATTTCTGGTATGCGATGGCATTGGTGGTGCTGGTGCCCGGCGCGCTTGCCTTCGCCTTCGGCTTCTTCGCGTTCCGCTCGCGCATCAAGGGCGTGTACTTCTCCATCATCACGCAGGCAATGACCTTCGCCTGCATGCTGCTGTTCTTCCGCAATGACACCGGCTTTGGCGGCAACAATGGCTTTACCGACTTCAAGCGGGTGCTCGGCTACAGCATTACCGCACCGTCGACCAAGGCCGTGCTCTACCTGCTTACGCTGGCCAGTCTTCTCGGCGCGCTGCTGCTGTGCCGCTGGATCACGCAATCCAAGCTCGGCCGCGTGCTGCAGGCGGTGCGTGACTCGGAAGCGCGGCTGATGTTCATCGGCTACGACCCGCTCTGGTTCAAGCTCTTCGTCTGGACGCTGTCGGCGGTGCTGTGCGCCATCGCCGGAGCGCTGTATGTGCCGCAGGTCGGCATCATCAATCCTTCCGAGATGAGTCCGGCCAACTCGATCGAGATGGTGGTCTGGGCCGCGGTCGGCGGGCGCGGCACGCTGCTCGGCCCCATCCTTGGCGCATTCTCGGTCAACGGGCTGAAGAGCTGGTTCACCGCTGCGTTTCCGGACCTGTGGCTGTATGCGCTGGGCGCGATTTTCATCATCGTCACGCTGTTCCTGCCGCGCGGCCTGCTCGGCCTGGCGGCGCGTCTGCGCGCCACGGAGGAAAAGGCATGAACGACATGGCAAAGACCGCGCTGCATGATCTCGGCGCTGACAGCGGCGAAGCGCGCCAGCCATATGGCCGCATCAAGCCCGAGGGCGTGGACACGAGCCACGGCGCAATTCTTTATCTCGAGGACATCACGGTCAGCTTCGATGGCTTTCGCGCATTGAACAAGCTGTCGCTGGATATTTCCGATGGCGAGCTGCGCTGCATCATCGGCCCCAACGGCGCCGGCAAGACCACGATGATGGATGTCATCACCGGCAAGACGCGGCCCGATTCCGGCACTGCCTATTTCGGACAGACGCTGGATCTGACGCGCATGTCGGAGGTGCAGATCGCCCATGCCGGCATCGGCCGCAAGTTCCAGCGCCCGACAGTGTTCGAGCAACACACGGTTTTCGAGAACCTCGAGATGGCGATGAAGATGGACAAGCGCGTGCGACCCACGCTGTTCTTCCGCATCAGCGGCGAGCAGCGCGACCGCATCCGCGAAGTCCTGGCGCTGATCCGGCTCGAAGGTCATGAGCGCCGGCTGGCCGGGCTGCTGTCGCACGGACAGAAGCAGTGGCTGGAGATCGGCATGCTGCTGATGCAGGAGCCGCGGCTGTTGCTGCTCGATGAGCCCGTGGCCGGCATGTCGGACGCGGAGACCGAGCGCACCGCGGAATTGCTCGACGATTTGCGCGGCAAGCATTCGATCGTCGTCGTCGAACACGACATGGCCTTCGTCAACCATATCGCGCGCGGCGGCAAGGTCACCGTGCTGCATGAAGGCTCGGTCCTGGCCCAGGGCAGCATGCGCGAGGTGCAGGCGGATGAACGGGTGATCGAAGTGTATCTCGGCAGGTAAAGCAAAACGACTCGTAGGTTGGGCTGCCAAGCCCAACATGACGGACCGCGGATGACCGACGGCCGTGTTGGGCTTGGCAGCCCAACCTACGCAGGACCTGTCGCAATGAACGGAACGAAAAACCATGCTCGAAGCGAAAAACCTCAACCAATATTACGGCTCGTCCCACACCTTGCGCGGCGTGTCCCTGCGCCTGGAAAAAGGCCGCTGCCTTGCGCTGCTCGGCCGTAACGGCGTGGGCAAGACCACGCTGCTCAAGTGCCTGATGGGCGTGCTGCCGGTCGCTTCGGGCACGGTTGCGCTGGATGGCCGCGAAGTCACCACGATGAAGCCGCATCAGCGCGCCGCGCTCGGCATGGCTTATGTGCCGCAGGGCCGTGAAATCTTTCCGCGCCTCAGCGTCGATGAAAATCTGATGATGGGCCTGGCCGCGAAATCCCCTGGTGCCGGACGCGCGGCGCGCGAGCGCATGCTCGAGACCTTTCCGGTGCTCAAGACCATGCTGCACCGGCGCGGCGGCGATCTGTCCGGCGGCCAGCAGCAGCAACTGGCGATCGCGCGGGCGCTGGTGTCCGAGCCGAAGCTGATCATTCTCGACGAGCCGACCGAAGGCATACAGCCGTCCATCATCAAGGACATCGCCGGCGTCATCAAATCGCTGCGCGAGCGCGGCGATATCGCGATCCTGCTGTGCGAGCAGTACTTCGACTTCGCGCATGAACTTGCCGACGACTTCATGGTGCTCTCACGCGGCGAGACCGTGGCCGCCGGCACGCGCGAGGACATGGATTCCGAGCACGTGAGGCGACACCTCGCGGTATAGTGCCGGCATGAAGCATCCATCCGCACTGCACACAGCCTCTGCCCCGGCAAACGCTCCAGTTTCAATAGCCATTCCCGATGCCGCATCCAGCGCATGGCAGGCGTCGCTGCGCCTGGGCTTCGCGCGCAGCCATGGCGCGAGCCGTCTCGTCGAACGCAGTCATGTCGGCCCGCTGCGCTTCCAGAAGCCGCTGTATCCGGAAGGCCCCGAGGTATGCCATGGCATCGTGGTGCATCCGCCAGGAGGCGTAGTCGGCGGCGACCAACTGAGCATCACCGCCTCGGTCGCGCAGGATGCGGCCGCGCTGCTGACCACGCCCGGCGCGGCGAAGTGGTATCGCGCCAATGGCCGCACCTCGCGCCAGCGCGTCGACCTCGAAGTCGCTGCCGGCGCCTCGCTGGAATGGCTGCCGCAGGAAACCATCTTCTTCGACGATGCCTGCGTCGATCTCGATTGCTCGGTGGATCTGGCGAGCGACGCCAATTACATCGGCCTGGAGATCCTGTGCTTCGGCCGCACCGCGTCAGGCGAGCGCTACACGCGCGGCCGCGTGCGCCAGGAAACCCGCATCCGGCGCGGCGGCAAGCTGCTCTGGCATGAGCGCGGCGTGCTCGAAGGCGGATCGGCAGCGATGACCAGTCCGCTCGGCATGGCCGGCAAGACCGTGTGTGCCACGCTCGTTGCCTGCGGACGCGTGTTGCCCGCATCGCTACTGGCCGAGCTGCGTGAAGACATGGCTGCACATGCCGGCGAGAACGCCTGGTTCGGCGCCACGCAAATGAAATCGGTGCTGGTGGCGCGCTATCTGGGCGATGCCAGCGAAACCGCGCGCATGCTGATGACGCGCTGCTGGATGCGCATTCGTCCCGCGCTGATCCAGCGCGAAGCCTGCGTGCCGCGCATCTGGAACACCTGAATACCTGAACACCCGAATACTCAACACCCGGAGAACCGATGGAACTCACCCCGAGGGAAAAGGACAAGCTGCTGATCTTCACCGCGGCATTGCTGGCCGAACGTCGCCGCGCGCGCGGCCTGAAGCTGAATTATCCGGAAGCGGTGGCACTGATCACCGCCGCGGTGATGGAAGGCGCGCGCGACGGCCGTACCGTGGCCGAGCTGATGAGCGAAGGCGCGCGCATCCTCACGCGCGACGATGTGATGGAAGGCGTGGCCGAGATGATTCCCGAAATCCAGGTCGAAGCCACCTTCCCCGACGGCACCAAGCTCGTCACCGTTCACCACCCGATCCCCTGAAAGGAAAGTTCATGATCCCAGGAGAAATGCTGATCGAGCCCGGCGAGATCGAACTCAATGCCGGCCGCGCGACCGTCACGGTCACCGTAGCCAACAGCGGCGACAGGCCGATACAGGTCGGCTCGCACTTTCACTTCTTCGAAGCCAATCCGGCGCTGCAATTCGAGCGTGACGCGGCTTACGGCATGCGACTGAACATCGCCGCCGGCACCGCGGTGCGCTTCGAGCCGGGGCAGTCGCGCACCGTGGAACTGGTGGCGCTGGCGGGCGGCCGCGCCGTCTATGGTTTCAATGCGAAGGTGATGGGCCCACTGAAGACCGGAGCCGAGCAATGAGCCGCATCAGCCGGCAGGCCTATGCGGAAATGTTCGGCCCGACCACGGGCGACCGGGTGCGCCTGGCCGACACCGATCTCTTCATCGAAGTCGAGCGCGACTACACCATCTACGGCGAGGAAGTGAAGTTCGGCGGCGGCAAGGTGATCCGCGACGGCATGGGCCAGTCGCAGTTGCCGCATGCGGGCGTGATGGATACCGTGATCACGAACGCGCTGATCCTCGATCACTGGGGCATCGTCAAGGCCGATATCGGCATCAAGGGCGGGCACATCGCCGCCATCGGCAAGGCCGGCAATCCGGATATCCAGCCGGGCGTAACGATTGCCATCGGCGCAGCCACCGAGATCATCGCCGGCGAAGGCATGATCGTCACCGCCGGCGGCATCGACAGCCACATCCATTTCATCTGCCCGCAGCAGATCGAGGAAGCGCTGATGTCGGGCGTGACCACGATGCTCGGCGGCGGCACCGGACCCGCCGTGGGCACCGCGGCCACCACCTGCACGCCGGGTCCGTGGCACATCCACGCGATGCTGGCCGCGGCCGATGCCTTCCCGATGAACCTCGGCTTTCTCGGCAAGGGCAATGTCAGCCTGCCGCTGCCGATCGAAGAGCAGATCCGCGCCGGCGCCATCGGCCTGAAGCTGCACGAGGACTGGGGCTCGACGCCGGCGGCGATCGACAATTGCCTGTCGGTGGCCGAGCGCTTCGATGTGCAGGTCGCCATCCATACCGACACCTTGAACGAGGCCGGCTTCCTTGAACACACACTGGCCGCCTTCCGTGACCGCTCCATTCATACCTTCCACACCGAAGGCGCCGGCGGCGGCCATGCGCCGGACATCATCGCGGCGGTGGGCGAAGCCAATGTGCTGCCGTCATCGACCAATCCAACCCGCCCGTACACCATCAACACGCTGGACGAGCATCTGGACATGCTGATGGTCTGCCACCATCTCGATCCTGCCATCGCCGAAGACGTGGCCTTCGCCGAGTCGCGCATCCGCCGCGAGACCATTGCCGCCGAGGACATCCTCCATGACATCGGCGCCATCAGCATGATGTCGTCGGACTCGCAGGCCATGGGCCGCGTCGGCGAGGTGATCATGCGCACCTGGCAGACCGCGCACAAGATGAAGGTGCAGCGCGGATCCTTGCCCGAGGACAGCGCGCGCAACGACAACTTCCGCGCCAAGCGCTACATCGCCAAGTACACGATCAATCCGGCCCTCACCCATGGCATCGCCCATGCCGTCGGCTCGATCGAGACCGGCAAACTCGCCGACCTGGTGCTGTGGAAGCCGGCCTTCTTCGGCGTGAAGCCATCGATGATCCTCAAGGGAGGCATGATCGCGGCGGCTACCATGGGCGATCCGAATGCATCGATACCGACGCCGCAGCCGGTGCATTACCGCAAGATGTTCGGCGCCTATGGCGGCGGCCTGAAGACTTCGGTGACCTTCGTGTCGAAGGCGGCCATGGAAGCCGGCATCGGCGACATGTTGAAGCTTGCCAAGCCGCTGATGGCGGTGCGCGACATCCGCCGCATCCGCAAGGCCGACATGATTCATAACCATGCGCTGCCGAAGATGGAAGTCGATCCGGAGACGTACGAGGTGCGCGCCGATGGTGAGCTGCTGGTATGCGAGCCGATGGCGCAGCTGCCGATGGCGCAGCGGTATTTCCTGTTCTGATTCGTAGGGTGGGTGCAACCCACGCGTTTGGTTGGTCAACCGTCATCGACCATGCCGCGTGGGCTGCGCCCACCCTACGGGATGCGAGCGATTGCTCTTTTTCGATGTGGATGAATTCATGCTGACCCTGACCACCAAACTCTCTTCCGCCGACCGCATCGACGGCACCTTGCGCCTTCCCTTCGAGCTGCGCGAAAAGAGCCGCCTGCGCGCAAGGCTCGAATCCGGCGAAGAAGTCGCGCTTTTCACTCAGCGCGGCACCGTGCTGCGCGACGGCGATCTGCTCGCCGGCGACGATAACCGCGTGATTCGCGTCATCGCCGCCGAGGAAGCGACGTATCGCGTCTCGGCCTCCAGCAGCCGCGAGCTGCTGCGCTGTGCCTTCCACCTCGGCAACCGCCATACGCAGGCGCAGGTCGGCAGCGATACCGATGGCGACTTTCTGCGCATACGCAAGGACCCGGTGCTCAAGGAAATGCTCGAAGGCCTGGGCGCTGTCGTGGCCGAGCAGGATGCGCCGTTCGAGCCCGAAGCGGGCGCCTATGGCGGCGGCCATCATCACCATGGCGACTCGCTGCTGGCGCCGGTGCCGCTGCGGCAAAAGATCCACCGGCCGCTGGAACGCGAATGAAGCTCGCGGCCGCACCGCTGCTGCATTTGCTGCAGCTGGCCAGCCCGTCGCTGCCCATCGGCGCCTACAGTTATTCGCAGGGCCTGGAAGCAGCGCTGGAAGCCGGCATCGTCAGCGACGAAGCTTCCGCGCGCGCATGGATCGCCGATCAGCTCGCGCACATCGTCGCCCGCTTTGAAGCGCCGGTGTTTCACCGTCTGCTGCAAGCCTTTGCCGCGCGCGACGCCGCGTCGATTGCGCACTGGAACGAGCGCTTTCTCGCCGCGCGCGATACCGCCGAGCTGCGCGCCGAGACCCTGCAGATGGGGTATTCGCTGTCGCGTCTGGTGCTGGATCTCAAGCTCGGCGACGATGCGCTCGCCGCGCTGCTGCCGCCGGTCACCGAGACACCGTTGCCGACCGCTCTGGCCTTCGCCGCGGTGGCGCTTGAAGTGCCGCATGAGGCCGCACTGCTCGGCATGCTGTTTTCCTGGACCGAGAATGCGGCGCTGGTCTGTGTAAAGTCAGTACCGCTCGGCCAGGTCGCTGGACAGCGGCTGCTGTTGTCGCTGCGTGCCGAGATCGAAGCCGCGGCGGCGCTGGCGCTGTCACTGGAAGACGATGCGCTGTGCAACTGGGCGCCGGGACTGTCGCTGCTGTCGATGCGCCATGAGACCCAGTACAGCCGCTTGTACCGATCCTGAATTCCCTATTGCCTTCTGAAGAGACCATCATGACCCATCCCTCCTCTCCTTCCTCCCCGCTGCGCGTCGGCATCGGCGGTCCGGTCGGCTCCGGCAAGACCGCGCTGTGCGAAATGCTGTGCAAGGCCATGCGCGACCATTACGACATGGCCGTCATCACCAATGACATCTATACCAAGGAAGACATGGAGATCCTGCTGCGCGCCGACGCGCTGCCGGCCGAGCGCCTGATGGGCGTGGAGACCGGCGGCTGTCCGCATACGGCGATCCGCGAAGATGCGTCGATCAACCTGGAGGCGATCGCGCGCATGTCGGCCGACTTCCCGGACCTGGACCTGATCCTGGTCGAGTCCGGCGGCGACAACCTGGCGGCAACCTTCAGCCCGGAACTGTCTGATTTGACGATCTACGTGATCGATGTCGCTGGCGGCGAAAAGATACCGCGCAAGGGCGGCCCCGGCATTACCCGCTCGGATCTGCTGATCATCAACAAGACCGACCTCGCGCCGCATGTCGGCGCCGACCTGGAGGTGATGGCGCGCGATGCCAGGCGCATGCGTGGTGAGCGCCCCTTCTTCTTCACCAACCTGAGGAAAGGTGACGGCGTGGACAAGGTGGTCGACTTCATCCGCAGCGAAGGCCTGCTTGAGCAGGCCCGCAGCCACAGGACGTAAAAAGACGCCGGGCGCATGACCCGGCGTCGTCTGTCGTGTTTGCCGCTTACTTGTTGCCTTCGTGACTGTGGCGGCCGGCGGCGGCATGCTGCTCGCTGGAGCCGCCCTGCATGCCCGATCCGCTTTCGCTGCCGCGATTTCCGGACGAGGAGCTGGAACGGTTGGCGCTGTTCTTATGGCTCAGGCGGCCGGCTGCGCGTGCTTCTTCCGATGTGAACTCGTGGGCATTGCCGCTGCGGTGGGCGGCGCGGCCGCCCTGGCTGGCGATTTCGCGCTGCATGTTCTTGTCCATCGATGCAAAGCCGCGCAGGCTGGTCTGTTTGCCGCCCTGGGACTTGTTAGCCATGATTTGCTCCTAGAAAAGTGAGTCGGACTGTCATCTCGCTGCCCGGGCCGGCACCGCTCCATGGTGGTGCGCGATCTGGACTGCGGACCATCCTAGACAAGCGAATGGCCGGGTTGTATCGGACGAGCACTGAAGCCCCTGTAGGAGAAGATGAGCCATTCGTTTTGCGCTGCCGCATAAATTCGGCCCCGGATGCCGGTTTGCGCAAGTCGTTGGCGCGCGAGAGTTGCCTGAACTCTGACGCTGGCGTGGCTCTAATCGGCCATACGGAATGGCGCAACCGCTGCCCTTCCGCGACCAGACAAGGAGAAATCATGCGGGTTTCACGATATACGCAATGTGCTGCTGCGCTTGCCGCGGCCTTGGCCTTGAGCACGGGCGCCTGGGCGCAGAGTGCAAGCAATCCAGCGAGCTCATCGAACTCGCAAGGCGTCAATGCCGGCGGTTCGGGACGCGGCTCGCATGTCGGCGATGGCAATGCCGCCAGCGCGCCGCGGGTGCCGGACCCGGGGCCGAATGCGCCGCCGGGACGCGCCGGCAGCAAGTCCAACAGCGGTTATGCCGGCGGCTCGGGCGATCCCGGCGCACCGAACCACGGCCGCGCCAGCAGCGTATCCGGCGCATCCGGCAGCTCGGCAGCCGGCGCAGGGGCCTCGAGCACGGATCAGCGCAGCAGCACCGGCACGGACCGCAACGGCTCGGGCATGAATTCGGCGGGCAGCGCCGGTTCAGCCGCGGACGGCGGCGCGTCGAAGGCTGCCGGCACCGGCGGCATGGGCGGCGGGACGACAGGCGGGAGCATGCGGTAAGTTGCGCAACGTGGGTTGGGCTGCCAAGCCAGCCCTTTCGAGGTCGCCGCGCGGTAACTGCTGCATTGGCTGTAATAGCAGAACGCTGCGCGGGCGCAGCGCTACGCAGTTGCCGTTGTCGTTGCCGTTGTCGTTGCCGTTGTCGTTGCCGTTGTCGTTGTCGTTGCCGTTGGTTTTGGCTTTTGTTGTTGCCGTTGTAGCTGCCGTTGGGTTTTGGCTTTTGCCGTTGCCGTTGCTTTTAATCCCGTTGATCGCGCCGTGGCGCCGGGCCTTGAAGCGGATAAGGTGCGGCGTCTGTCTGAGCGAAGCGCAGCGTAGCGAGTTTAGCCGCGCCCCGCTTCAAGGCCCGGCGACACGGGAACCCCGCGTAGCGGGGCGCGATCTCCGGGACGCCTTTTCTTGGTTACTTCTTTTGGCGCCAAAAGAAGTAACCCGGCTGCCGGGCCGGGACCCGGCTTGGTCGCCAAGCAAGATGGCCGTTTCGGGTCATCGGGCTTCAAACCCCGACCGGGCGGGCCTTTCAATTCAAGCCTCGACCAACGCGACGACGACCAAGGCAAGAGCCTGCCCTCTCAAGCACCTCACTCCGGTGATGCGATACGTTCAGCTCCTCCTCGACCTAGCCGGGTCCCGGCCCGGCAGCCGGCCTACTTCTTTTGCGCGCCAAAAGAAGTAGGCAAGAAAAGGCGCCCCGGAGATTGCGCCCCGCTGCGCGGGGTTCCCGTGCCGTCGATGCCCGGAGCGGGGCGCGGCTAAACTCGCTACGCTGCGCTGCGCTCAAACAGACGCCGCACCTTTTCCCGCTCCGGGCATCACCGTCACGGCGCAATCAACGGGGGTCAAAGGCAACAACAACGACAACAGCAACTACAAAGGCAAAGACAACTGCAACTGCAACTGCAACTGCAACTGCAACTGCAACTGCAACTGCAACTGCACCATATCTTCCCGGACTACCGAAGGCCTGAAAGTCAATCTGAATTCACCTTGAAAGGGCTGGCTTGGCAGCCCCACCTGCGCCGCTATCAATACCGCCGCCGTCCCGGCTTCCTGCGCATCGCCGCGTTCTGCGCCTGCAGCATGCGGTCGATGCGTTCCGAAGCTTCGCGTGCCAGGTTTTGCGCCAGTTCGCCGTCGGGGAAATACTGCGGCAGCCGGAACGATAACCAGGCGTAGGCGGCGTACAGCTTGCAGGTGTCTTCCACCTCCTGCAGGCTCTGCCGCGCCCATGACTCTCCTTCGTCTTGCAGGCGCAATGGCCGATCCGAAGCGACCTGCCTCGCCCATTGCTGCCAGACGCCATGCAGCGCCGGCAGCCGCGACGAAATCGGCGTCAGCGACAAGGTGAACTTGTGCTCCAGCGGCAGCTTCAGCGTATCCAGCCACAGCGCGCGGTCGGCTTGTTCCTCGGTAATGCGCGGCGTGAAAAAGCCGTCCGGCACGTCGATGTCATGGATGAAGCGCTGCAGCAGGCGCGCCAGCGCGGACTCACCAGTGACCGCGGCAATGCGGTTCAGATGCGCCAGTGTCGGCGCCACCGAAAAGCCCTGGGCCGGCACCGGCGCCGGCTTTTCCTTCAGCAAGGCGCGCAGCACCACGTGGGTGTCGTCGTCGTAGCCGGCGACAAAGCCTTCCTCGTGCACGCCGAAACGCCCGGCGCGGCCGGCGATCTGGCGCGTCAGGGCGGGCGACAATTCCTCCTCCTCGACGCCGTTGTACTTGGTCACCGTGGTCAGCACCACGCGCTCGATCGGCAGATTCAGGCCCATCGCGATCGCATCGGTGCCGACCACGATCTCGGACGTGCCGTCGCGAAAGCGCGCCGCCTGCGCCTGCCGCACCTCGGGCGAAAGATTGCCGTAGACGGTGGACACCGACATGCCGAGCTCGGTGATCATGTCGCGCCACATCAGCACTTCGCGCCGCGAGAAGGCAATCACCGCGTCGCCGCGACGCAGGTTGCGCAGCTTGCGCACCGGTTGCGCTTCCAGCGACAGCGGCGCCTTGCGCTGCAGGGTGCGGATCTCGATCGGGCAATCGAGCCGCCGCGCCAGCGCTTCGATCGCGCGGCGCGCCTCGGGCGCCCCGACCAGATAGACCACGCCGGCCGGCACGCCGCAGATCGCAGCGGTCCAGGCCGCGCCGCGGTCGCGGTCGGCCAGCATTTGCACCTCGTCGATGACGGCAACATCCACCCTTGTTGCCGGATCGAGCATTTCCACGGTCGAGGCGACATGGGTCGCGCCGGGTTCGATGCGGCGTTCCTCGCCGGTGATGAGATTGACTTTCAGCTTGCGGCCGTCCACTTCGAGCGACTGCAGCCGCTCGTAGTTTTCCAGCGCCAGCAGCCGCAGCGGCGCCAGATAGACACCGCTTTGCGCGCGCGCCAGGTCTTCCATCGCCTGGTGCGTCTTGCCGGAATTGGTCGGGCCCAACAGCGCGATGAAGCGCCGGGGCATGCGCCGCGCCACCTCGAAACTGTCAGGGTATTCAGAAAGATTGATGCTGGCGCGGGTGCGTTCGGCCTGGCGCTCTTCGATACGCCGCTCGACCGCATGCTCGATGCGCTGCCGGATGCGGTCGAACACCTGGTCGGCCGGCGTCGCGGTTTCGGTGCTCGCCAATGCGGCGAGATAGGTCATCGCGTCCAGGCTGTGTTCTTCGGCCAGGGCGGCGATCTGTTCGACAAAGCGGATGACGGCATCGCGCAGTGCCGCGATGGCCTGCGGATGCACCCGCTCGTGCACCAGCGCCAGGCGCTTGTCCTGGCTCGCGTTGCGCCACTTGCCGGCGTTGGCGAGGATGCCGTCGGACGGCACCAGGCGGTAGCGCACCGTGTAACCGGCGCTCTCCACCTGGCCGGCATAGCGCACCAGTACCCGGCCTTCGGCACGCTCCAGCTCCGCACCTTGTGCGCGGACATACGCTTCGACGCTGTCGGTTTCGCTGCTCTGCATGTGCTTCCTGGGTAGTTATCGGTTCTCGGGCGCAGCGACGTCCTGTAGGGTGGGCGCAGCCCACGCGTCTGTGCGATCACCGCGTGGGCTGCGCCCACCCTACGAGAGGCACCAACCGCCCGCCACCGATTCTACGTATGCCGCGTCGCCGCGCCTCCAGTAGATACGGTGCGGCATTGTCACGGATCACGCGTGGTATCCGTAAAACAGAAAACGGATTTCTATGTCAACCATCGCACGGACGCAAAGCTTGCCGCTTGACAGACTGGCACACTGCAAGAGTGATACGCAGAGCGAGGTGATGGTGAAGAGGATGGCGGTGGTGGTGCATGGTGGCGCGGGCGCACCGAGCACCGATGCGGACGGCTGCGTACGCGCGGCCCATGCGGCGATCGCCGCGATGCGCCGCGGCGATGCGCTCGATGGCGCGGTCGCGGCGGTGGTGGCGATGGAGGATGACGGCCGCTTCAATGCCGGCGCTGGCTCGGTGCTCGGGCTGGATGGCGTGACGGTGGAGATGGATGCGGCAATCATGGATACCCGCGGCCGGCTTGGCGCGGTCACCTGTCTGAGAAGGACCCGCAATCCGGTGCTGGTGGCGCGCGCGGTGGCCAATACGCCGCACTGGCTTCTGGCCGGCGAAGGTGCGGAACGGTTTGCCCGCGAAGCCGGCTTTGCCGAGCATGCGGTTGGCAATTCCCGGGCGCAGGCCGCGCACCGGCGCCTGATCGCCAAACTGCGCGCGAAGCTGCCGGCGCTGCCCGGCATCGATACGCAGTTCTTCGAGCGCCAGGTGCGCGACCACCAGGCCAAGCCGGAAGGCGGCGATACCGTGGGCGCGGTCACGCGCGATGCGGAAGGACATTTCGCGGTCGCCGGCTCGACCGGCGGCATCGCGCCGGCGCTCCTGGGGCGGGTCGGCGATACGCCGATCATCGGCAGCGGCTTTTATGCCGGACCGCACGGGGCAGTCGCAGCGACCGGGGTCGGCGAGCAGATCGTGCGCCATCTGCTGGCCCACACGGTCTACGGCTGGATCGCCGAAGGCATGCCGCTGCACCGGGCGCTGACGCGGGCTATCGATTTCTTTCCCGAGGAAGTCGATGTCGGTCTCATCGCCGTCAGCCGCACCGAGGCCGGCAGCAAGAGCAACCGCGACATGCCAACCGACCACCTCGAACACGACTGACCGGCGCAAGCCGCCCTGCCAAGTTCAGGCGATGCGCCGCTGCTGGCTGTACTGGCATTGCATCGCCAGCGCGCCATCCATGGTTTCGATATGGAGTTCGAACCAGCCCGGCATGAGCGCGGTGACTTCCCTGCCGGCCGCGATGTCGCCTTCGCGCATGCGGCTGGCGGTCTGGCGCAGGTAGCCGAGCAGACGCGCATGCTGTTCCCGGTGCGTGGGCAGCGCGGAATACTCGATGCCTTCCATCACCGCTTCTTCCTCATGGAAATCAGCCTCGACCAGCGCGATGAAATGCTCGAAGCCGGCGACGAATTGCGCATCGTCGAGCTCGCTGATCCGTTCCAGTTCTTCCAGCAGGGAACGGTGCGCCGCATCCATGCCCGGCTGGCCGAGCGCCATGCGCGGCGACCAGTAGCCGCGGCGGAAATCGAAGGAGGCCGTCATCGGAACACCATGACCGGCAGATTGGTATGCGCCAGCACCTTCTGCGTCTCGCTGCCGACGAACAGCCGATTGATGCCCTTGCGGCCGTGCGACGCCATGAAGATCGCGTCGCAGCCGAGTTCACCGGCCACGCGGGCGATTTCCTCGGATGGCGAGAACGATTCGGCCACGCGGGTTTCGCAGGACACCTGCGCGGCGCGCGCCACCGTGGCGGCGTCATCGACAGCGCGCTGCGCCACCTGGCGCATCTTCGCTTCATATTCCGTCTGATCCGGCATGAAGGCGCCCTCGGACAGCGCCGAGTACGGATACGGTTCGGCAACGGACAGCACCGTCAGCCGCGCGCCAGTCTTTTTCGCAAGCTCGACGGCGGCAGCAATGGCTTTCGCGGACAGCGGCGAGCCATCCGTGGGCACAAGGAAATGCGTGAACATGGCGGTCTCCTCATCGTATTGAAATGGCAATATCAGGAAACACATGCTAGACGGACGCTAACCGGCGCTTTTGATGCCGATCAAACTCTTCAGTTTCCGTTGCGAAACGATTTGTGGCACCGGAGCGATCAGAGAACGGTAGTCGCCAGCTACAATAATCGCCTTCCATGACCCTGAAATGACCGATGCGCATACTTCTTGTCGAGGATGACCGGATGATCGGCGAAGCCGTGCGCGATTCGCTGCGTGCCGAAGCTTACGTGGTGGACTGGATGCAGAACGGCAGCGGGGTCGACGCGGCTCTGGCCGCCGGCCATGTCGACCTGGTGCTGCTCGACCTCGGCCTGCCCGGCGTCGACGGCCTGCAGATTCTGCGGCGGCTGCGCGCGCGGCCGGCGCCCGAGGGCGCGACGCCGGTAATCGTCATCACCGCGCGCGACGCAATTGAATCGCGCATTGCCGGACTCGACGCCGGCGCCGACGATTACCTGGTCAAGCCTTTCGATGTCGATGAGCTGGCGGCGCGCATCCGTTCGGCGCTGCGACGCAGCAGCGGTCGCGCCGCGCCGGACATCGTGCTCGGTGGCGTGCGCATCCGGCCGGCCACGCGTGAAGTCGAGCGCGATGGCGCGCCGGTGCTGCTGTCGGCACGGGAATACGCGATCGTCGAAGCGCTTGCCGCCCGGCCCGGCGCCATCCTGTCGCGTGCGCAGCTTGAAGAGCGCATGTACGGCTGGGGCGACGAAGTCGAAAGCAATGCGGTCGAGGTGCATATCCATGCGGTGCGCAAGAAACTCGGCACTGACTTCATCCGCAATGTGCGCGGCGTCGGCTACTTCGTGCCGAAACCGGAGGGCGCATGAAGTCGCTGCGCGCCCGGCTGTCGATCTTTCTTCTCGCCGCGGCGCTGGCGGCGGCCGCGGCTACCGGCGCGCTCACCTATCGCAACACCCTGAGCGAAAACGAGCAACTGTTCGACTATCAATTGCGGCAAACCGCGATCACCTTGCGCGACCAGGGCTTTGCGACGGAACTGCATGCGCTGCCCGACAGCGAAGATCCGTCCTCGGTAGTGGTGCAGATCTGGACCGCGAACGGCACCGTGCTCTACCTGTCGCATCCGGACAGCGCCCTGCCCGACCGCGCCACCCTGGGATTTTCCGACGTCGATGCGAATGGCCGGCGCTGGCGCGTCTACAGCATGGCAAGTCGCGGACGCATCATCCAGGTCGCGCAACCGCTGGAATTGCGGCGCGACCTGGCGGCAAATGCAGCATTGCGCAGCCTGCGCCCGCTGTTCGTGCTGGCACCGCTGATGGCGCTCTTGGCCTGGCTGATCGTCGACCGCGCGCTGCGTCCGGTCCGCCGGCTCGCTGGCGAAGTCAAGCGGCGCGATGCGCTGAGCCTGGAATCCTTGCCCGAAGCTGGCCTGCCGAGCGAAATCGAACCGTTGGCGCATGCGCTGAATGCGCTGCTGGCGCGGCTGAAGCTGGCCTTCGACAGCCAGCGCGCCTTTGTGGCCGATGCCGCGCACGAGCTGCGTTCGCCGCTCACTGCGCTGCGCCTGCAATTGCAACTGCTGGAACGCGCAGCCGACGAGGCAGCGCGCCGCGATGCCGCCGCGCGGCTCAAGGAAGGCGTCGAACGCGCAACCCGGCTGATCGAACAATTGCTGCTGGCTGCGCGCACCGCGCCCGGCGAATCGGGCCATGCGCCGCGGCAGATCGATCTGGCCGAGGCAGTGCGCCTGGCCATTGCCGAAGCATGGCCCCTGGCCGAGGCGCGGCGCATCGATATCGCGTTTGAAACCGGCGAGGCTGCCGGAACCGAACCGGGGGACCAGGACGCTGGAGCGCTGCTGATCTCGGCCGACGGCGAAGCCTTGCGCATCCTGCTGCGCAACCTGCTCGACAATGCGATCCGCTACACCCCGGAAGGTGGACACGTGGCGGCCGGCCTGCGACGCGATGGGAATGCCGCGGTGCTTGCCATCGACGATTCCGGACCCGGTATCGCGCCTGCGGAGCGGGAACGGGTGTTCCAGCGCTTCTACCGCGGCGACAATCCGAGCCAGCCCGGCAGCGGCCTTGGTCTGGCAATCGTTGCCAACATTGCGGCGCGGCATGGCGCGACGATCACACTGTCCGATTCGCCATTGGGCGGCCTGCGCGTCGAAGTGCGATTTCCTGCGTGAAACAGGTCCGCTTATGGCATGATGCGGCCGGTAAAGTATCCTGCAACCAAGTTCGTCGCCGCCGGTCTGAGGAACAACCCGTTTCCTCCCCGCTATCACGCCGTCCGTCGGCAGTTCTAGGAATGTGCCCAACCATGCAACAAGCCTTACGCCCGTTCGCGCGCGCCACCCTGCCGCTTGCAACCGCGTTGATCCTGGCGGCCTGCAGTACCGACAAGCCGCCGGTCTATCAGAACGAAGAATTCGACAACACCAATACCTATTCCCACAACTACGACTATTCGCCGGCCGAAACCTGTGAAGCGGCGCGGCGCGCGCTGCTGTCGCAGGGCTATGTGATCACGCAGTCCAAGCCGGAAGCGATCAACGGCCGCAAGAATTTCCAGCCCAAGGGCGACGTGCATGCGGAAATCGAGTTCCATGTGGTCTGCGCCGCCGACGGCCGCGCTGGCACGAGCAGCATCGCCTTTGCCAATGCGCTGCAGGAGCATTACGCGCTGAAGAAGACCAATCAATCCGCCAGCGTCGGCGTCGGCGCATTTGGTTCGCTATCGCTGCCGTTTTCCTCCAGCGAGGATTCCCTGGTCAAGGTCGCCAGCCAGACCATCCTGGAACCGAAATTCTATGACCGCTTTTTCGTGCTGCTGGACCGCTACCTGACCGCGCCCGACATGCCCGAAGTGCCCGAGACCGACAAGAAATAGCGCCAGCGTCCATGACCAACGCCCTGCCGAGCGCGCCATCCTCCACGCACCGTCCCCGCCGTCGCAGGGCGCAGCCGGCCATGGCATTGCTGGCTGCATTGCTGCTGTCCGGCTGCGGCACGCTGTCGCGTGCGCCGGCCGACGCCGCCGCGCCGCTGCCGGTCGCCTGGCAGGCGCCGCTGCCGCGCGCGGATGCCGAGCCGCTGCCGCATGACGGCAGCCCGGCAGGATTGCAGGGATGGTGGCAGGCGCAGGGCGACGCGCTGTTGCCGGAGCTGATCGCCGCGGCGCAACGCGAAAGCCCCGACCTGGCCTCGGCACTGTCACTCATCGGCAATGCGCGCTCGACCCGCGTCGCGGCCGGCGCGGCGCTCGCGCCGACGCTGGATGTGAATGCGCAGGCCGCGCGCAACAGTGCGCAGCCGCCGCTGCCGATCGGCACCACGGTGCAGGGCGCAGCGCAGACTGCCTGGGAAATCGATCTGTTCGGCGCCAACCGCGCCGCGCGCGACGCGGCCCAGGCGCGGCTGGAAGGCGCGCAGGCCGGCTGGCATGACGCGCGCGTAGCGGTCGCGGCCGAAGTCGCCACCCGCTATTACAGCGTGCGCGCCTGCCGCCAGCTGCTTGTCATCGCCAGGGCAGATGCCGCATCGCGCCGCGAAACCGCGCGCCTGACGCGGCTCGCCGGCCAGGCTGGCTTCCAGTCGCCGGCCAATCAGGCGTTAGCCGATGCCAGCGCCGCCGACGGCGAGAATCGCGTGGTGCAGCAGGCGGCGAGCTGCGACGTGGAAATCAAGACCCTGGTGGCGCTGACTGGCATAGCCGAGCCGGAACTGCGGCGCCGCCTCGACGAGAGCGCTTCGGTGCTGCCGCAGTCGTCCGCGGCGGCGGTGCCCGCGGTGCCGGCTGACATGGTGGGCCGCCGCCCGGACCTGGTGCGCGCGGCCCGCGAAGTCGCCGCCGCCAGCGCCGACATCGGCAACGCCGAAGCGCAGCGCTATCCCCGGCTGTCGCTGTCGGGCTCGATCGGCATGGCGTACTTCGCCTATGGCGACAACACCGGCAAGCTCGATACCTGGTCCATCGGTCCGCTGGCGCTGACGCTGCCGATCTACGATGGCGGCCGGCGGTCGGCCAATATCGACGCAGCACGGCTGCGCTATGCATCGGCTGCCGCCGCCTACCGGGCCGCGGTGCGGCGTGCGATCGGCGAAGTCGAACAGGCTCTCGTGCGGCTGGACAGCACCGCGCGTCGCAGCGACGCGGCGCAAATCGCGGTGGCGGGCTATCGCGACTTTTTCCGTGCCGCTGAAGAACGCTACC
The DNA here is from genome assembly GCF_016632335.1 of Noviherbaspirillum pedocola. Lineage (GTDB taxonomy): Bacteria > Pseudomonadota > Gammaproteobacteria > Burkholderiales > Burkholderiaceae_D > Noviherbaspirillum_A > Noviherbaspirillum_A pedocola. The sequence continues at coordinate 11,270 of NZ_JAEPBG010000005.1, read as the reverse complement.
GCAGCGGCCTGGGCAGCCTGATCGATCTGGAAGAAGCGCGACGCAGCCGGCTGGCGGCCGAAACTGCGCTCATCAGTCTGCGCCAGGAGCGTACGAATGCGTGGATCGGACTGTACCGCGCGGTCGGCGGCGACTGGGACGGCAAGCCGGACATCGCAGCAGTGCCGGACACGGGGCGGAAAACACCATGAAAAAAACCACGAGAAATCTGCTCATCGGCGCCTGCGCGCTGCTCCTCGTTGGCGCTGGCGCGGCCACGCTGCTGGCGCGCCAGGGAGGCAACAAGGCGTCGGCGGCGTCGGCGGCGTCTGCCACCTCTGCCACCGCCACCGGTTCGGGCGCACCGCGCGCGGCGCTGACCGTATCGGTCGACCAGCCGCGCCACCTGGATCTGCCGCAGCGCCTGGAGGCCAACGGCAATATCGCCGCCTGGCAGGAAGCAGTGATCGGCAGCGAAGTCGCGGGGCTGCGCCTGACTTCCGTGCGCGTCAATGTCGGCGACCGGGTGCGCGCCGGTGATCTGCTGGCCAGCTTTGCTGCGGAGACCGCTCAGGCCGAGATGGCGCAGTCGCAGGCGACCCTGGCCGAAGCCGAGGCCGCCGCCGCGGCAGCCCAGGCGGATGCCGCACGCGCGCGCACGCTTTCCAACAGCGGCGCGCTGTCGGCCACGCAGATTGCGCAGTACAACACCGCGGCCATCACCGCCCAGGCACGGGTGGAAGCCGCGCGCGCGGCGGTGGCGACGCAGCGGCTGCGCCTGAAGCACACCCGGGTGGTGGCGCCGGACGACGGCATCATCTCGGCACGCAGCGCCACGGTTGGCGCGGTCACGCCGGCCGGCGCCGAATTGTTCCGCATGATCCGCCAGGGCCGGCTCGAATGGCGCGCCGAAGTCACCGCCGCCGATCTCGCGCGCATGCGTCCCGGATTGCCGGCAACGGTGCATCCGCCGGGCGGCGACGCCGTCAGTGGCCGCGTGCGCGCCATCGGCCCGACGGTCGATGTGCAAAGCCGCACCGCGCTCGTCTATGTCGACCTGCTGCCGCCGGATGGCGGGACGATGGGCGCGCGCGCCGGCATGTATGCCAGCGGCGAATTCCAGCTCGGCAATGCGCCGGCGCTGACCGTGCCGCAATCGGCGATCGTGCTGCGCGATGGCTTTTCCTACGTGTTCCGGGTGAACGCGGACAACCGCGTCAGTCAACTGCAGGTGCGCACCGGCCGACGCGACGGCACGCGCGTCGAAGTGCTCGAAGGCGTGATGCCGGACATGACCCTCGCTGTCGACGGCGCCGGATTCCTCAACGACGGCGACCTGGTGCGGCGCGCCGGCGCGAACGCCCAATGAGCCGGGGACGACGGGAGACGCGATGAACTTTTCCGCACTGTCGATACGAAATCCGGTTCCCGCCATCCTGCTGTTCCTGCTGCTGACACTGGGCGGCCTGCTGGCCTACCGGGCGACCATGGTGCAGGACTTCCCGGATATCGAACTGCCCATCGTCAGCGTCTCGGCCTCGCTGCCCGGCGCCGCCGCCTCGCAGATGGAAACCGAGGTCGCGCGCAAGATCGAGGACAGCGTCGCCACGCTGCAGGGCGTGAAGAATATCTACACCCGGGTGCTGGAAGGGCAAGCCACAGTCACCGTGGAATTCGTGCTCGAGCGGCAATTGTCCGAGGCGCTGAACGATGTGCGCGACGCGGTGGCGCGGGTACGCGCCGACCTGCCCAGCGATCTGCGCGATCCGTCGGTGACCAAGACGATTACCGCCGGCCGCGTCGTGCTCACCTTCGTCGCTGCGCCGAAAACCCGGGCCAACGGCACGCCGACGCTGGACGACCAGCAACTGTCCTGGTTCGTCGATAACGAGGCGAGCAAGCGCCTTCTGGCCGTGCCCGGCGTGGGCGCGGTGCGGCGCGTAGGCGGTGTCTCGCGCGAGGTGCGCGTCACGCTCGATGCCTTGAAGATGGCCGGCCTGGGCGTATCGGCGCTGGATGTGTCGCAGCGACTGCGCCAGGTGCAGCAGGACGTGCCCAGCGGCCGCGGCGATGTCGGCGGCGCCGAGCAATCAGTGCGCACGCTGGCCGCGGTGCGCGACGCGTCGGAGCTGGCCGCGCTGGATATCCCGCTTGCGGGCGGCCGCCGCATCCGGCTCGGCGACGTTGCCACCGTTGAAGACACCGTAGCCGAGCCGCGCGCGCTGGCCACGCAGAACGGCAACCCGGTGGTCGGCTTCGAAATTTACCGCACCCGCGGCGCCAGCGAGATCGATGTCGCGCGCCTGGCCCGCGCCGCGGTGGCCGAGTTGCAGGCGTCGCATCCGGAAATGACGCTGACCAATGTGATCGACAATGCCGAGCCGGTGCAGGAAAACTTCCGCGGCTCGATGGAATTGCTGTACGAGGGCGCCATCCTCGCGGTGCTGGTGGTCTGGTGGTTCCTGCGCGACTGGCGCGCCACCATCGTTGCCGCCGCCGCGCTGCCGCTGTCGGTGATCCCGACCTTCGTCGGCATGTACCTGTTCGGCTACACGCTCAACACGGTGACGCTGCTGGCGCTGGCGCTGGTAGTCGGCGTGCTGGTGGACGATGCGATCGTCGAAATCGAGAACATCGAGCGTCACCTGGACATGGGCAAGTCGCCGATGAAGGCCGCGCTCGAAGCGGCTGATGAAATCGGCATGGCGGTGATTGCCACCACCTTCGCGCTGGTGTCGGTATTCCTGCCCACGGCCTTCATGTCCGGCGTGCCGGGATTGTTCTTCAAGCAGTTCGGCTGGACCGCGGTGCTGGCGATTCTCGCGTCGCTGGTGGTGGCGCGCCTGCTCACGCCGATGATGGCTGCTTACTTCCTGCAGCCGAGCCGGCGTTCCCATAGGCCGGACGGCGCGCTGATGCGGCGCTACCTGGCGCTGGTGGGCTGGTGCATCCGGCACCGGATGGTGACGGCGATTGCGTCGGCGCTGTTCTTCATCGCGTCGCTGGCCCTGGTGCCGCTGCTGCCGACCGGCTTCGTGCCGCCGGGCGATCGCGGCCAGACCCAGATCACGCTCGAGCTCGCGCCCGGATCGACGCTGGCCGAGACGGCCGCCGCCACCGAGGCCGTGCGCCGCCTGGCGATGGGCAATGCCGACATCACCGGCGTGTTCGCCTCCATCGGTGGCGGCACCGTCACCGATCTGTTCAATCCCGGCTCCGCCGGCGAAGCACGCAAGGCGACGCTGACGCTGACCACCACCCATCGCAATGCGCGGCACGCGACGATGGCGCAGATCGAGTCGGACCTGCGACGCCGGCTCGAAGCGGTGCCCGGCATACGCTATACCGTCGGGCCGCCCGATATCGGCGTGAAGATGCAGCTGGTGCTGCGCAGCGACGATCCGGTTGCGCTCGCTTCCGCCGCGCAGCGGGTCGAACGCGAAGTACGCGGCTTGCGCGGCATCGGCACCGTCAGCTCGAGCGCCTCGCTGGTGCGGCCGGAAATCGTGGTGCGGCCCGACACCGCGCGCGCCGCCGAGCTCGGCGTGACGGCCACGGCCATCGGCGAAACCATGCGCGTGGCCACGGCCGGCGATTACGAGATGAACCTGCCCAAGCTGAACCTGGCGCAGCGCCAGGTGCCAATCCGGATCAAGCTGCCGGATGCGGTGCGCGCCGACCTCGATGCGCTGTCGCGCCTGAACGTGCCGGGTCGCGCTGGGCCGGTGATGGTCGGCACGGTGGCTGCGATCGGCATGAGCAGCGGCCCGGCCCAGATCGACCGCTTGAACCGCAGCCGCAACGTCACCTTCAATATCGAACTCGGCAGCCGCTCGCTCGGCGAACTCAATGCCGAGGCGCGCGCCCTGCCCTCGGTGCGCGGCCTGCCGCCGTCGGTTCGCATTGCCGAGCTTGGCGACGCACAGCAGATGCGCGATCTGTTCGCCAGCTTCGGCACGGCCATGGCCATCGGCGTGCTGTGCATCTTCGGGGTGCTGGTGCTGCTGTTCAAGGACTTCCTGCAGCCGACGACGATACTCGCGGCGCTGCCCTTATCCATCGGCGGCGCCTTCGTCGCGCTGCTGCTGACCGGTCGCGCACTTTCCATGCCTTCGCTGATCGGCCTGATCATGCTGATGGGCATCGTCACCAAGAACTCGATCCTGCTGGTCGATTACGCGATCCTGGCGCGCCGCGCGGGCATGGACCGCTTCGATGCGCTGATCGATGCCTGCCACAAGCGCAGCCGGCCCATCATCATGACCACGATTGCGATGGGCGCCGGCATGGCGCCGCTGGCGCTGGGCTGGGGCGCCGATCCGAGCTTCCGCTCGCCGATGGCCATTGCGGTGATTGGCGGCCTGATCACTTCCACGCTGCTGAGCCTCCTGGTGGTGCCGGCGGTATTCACCTATGTCGACGACGCCGGCGGCTGGCTGTCGCGGCAATTCCGGCGCAAGCACGGAAAGCGTGCGCAGGCTCAAGCGTTCGAGGCGCAGAAATAGGAGAAGACGAGGATATATCCGCACCGGGCTTGGTCAAAACTTCACTTGTCACTCCATCAACCGACATCAAGGACCACGCCATGCAATCGATCACCTCGAAAATCGCTCCATCCATCGCCAACCTGATCCGCCTGGATCACACCCACACGCTAGCAACCTGGCATCAATACGACGTCGACACCAGCCCGGGCACCAAGCAGGCGTTGGTGAACACGATCTGTCTGGCGCTGGAAATCCATGCGCAGATGGAAGAGGAAATCTTTTATCCGGCCATGCGCGCGCTCGACGGCACCAACCCGGCGGTGCAGAAGAGCCAGCCCGAGCATGATGAAATGCGCCGTCTGATCACCAAGCTGCGCGGCATGCAGCCCACCGACGCCGGCTATGACGACACCGTCTTCGAACTGATGCGCGACGTGATGCACCACGTGGCCGACGAGGAAACCATCCTGCTGCCCGAAGCCGAGCGCATGATGGGCGAACGCCTGAATGAACTCGGCGCGCAATGGGTGAAGCGCCGCGTCGAACTGGCCGCGCCGCGCACCGGTGAAATCGCCACCAACCTGATCCGCAGCATGCCGGCAAGCTCGCTGATGCTGGCCGCCGGCGCTGTGCTGGCGGGCACTTACCTGATGAAGCGCAATGGCCGCTCGCATCACGCCTGAATAATCCGGAAATGCCTGCATGTCCGGGTGAGTTCCAGACACCTGGGCGCGGCTGCGACCAGGACAACAACGGAGGCTGAGATGGAACCAGGAAAGAATGGCGGTGCGCCGCTGGTCGGCGTCGATGACATCGGGCTGCCGACCGGCTCTGGCGTGGATAGCATGCGTGAAAACGATGCCCAGGGCGAGCCGCGCGAGGATGAGGAACGTCTCGAACGTGCTGCCGGACCGCATGGCGCGCACACCACGGAACTCGTCGGCGTGGATGACATCGGCCTGCCGAGCGGATTGCAGCCCGAAGACGTGGGCGGCGAACCCGCGGCGATGGCAGCGATGGCTTCCAGCGGCGGTGAGGGTGGTGGACAAGGCGGCGCGCCTGCGCCGCAGACGGTGCATGAATCTTCGCCGGAGATGGCGCCCGGCGACGACGCGGCGCCGGGCACCGTAGGCACCGGCGACGACACCTGCCCGGTCTGCCATGGCAGCGGCAAGAATGCCAGCGGCGGTCAGTGCCCGAATTGCCGCGGCACCGGGACGATTACCGAAGGCATAGGGGGCGGTTGAATCCGGCCGGGATCAAAGTCGCCCGGATGAATAGTTTCCTGCTCGCAGCAGCTCTGCCCATCCGCCAACGCATGTGCGGTGGTTGGGCAGGCATCGAATCTTGCCAGTCCTCAAAGATTAGGACAGAATCTGCGGAATCTCCCCTCACTTCTGTCCTGAAATGCAAGTTTCCATGCAAGAGTTCAAGTCTCATCTCGCCCAATACATTCAGCGTGCCCAATCCGGACAAGACATTGAGTTGACTTCGCATCGCAAGGTCGTCGCACGCGTGATCGGCGTGCCGCCGGCCGGCAATGCCGGCTTGAGCCGGCTGCTCGCAGAAGGCAAGGCCACCTGGCAAGGCGGCAAGCCGGAAGGCGCGCGCATTGTGCTCCAGGCGCGCGGCAAACCGGTTTCGGCAATGGTGCTGGAAGACAGGGAATGATCCTGTTTCTCGATACCTCGGCACTGGTCAAACTTTATCTCTTCGAAACCGGCAGTGATCTCGTCCTGGGCCATGCCACGCAAGCCGAAGCGCTTATGGTGAGCCGCATCGCCTGGATTGAAGCCCATGCTGCATTCGCGCGCCGCTCCAGGGAGGAGCCCGGAGATATCGCCGCGATTGAGGACGCGAAAAAAGCCTTGCGCCGGGATTGGGGACGCTATGTCGTTCTCGACGTCGACCAGGAACTGGTGGAACTTGCAGCGGATTACGCCGACACTTTCGCCCTTCGCGCCTACGACAGCATGCAGCTGGCAACGGCCCACCGCGCGGCCGGAATCATTGCCGAAACCATTGAGTTCGGCTGTTTCGACATCCGCTTGAACAAGGCAGCAAAGGTGCTCGGCATGTCGCTTCTCGTCTGAAAAGGCATGCCGGTCGCCTTCCCCTTCCCTTCGGAAGGCGAAGGCGACCGGCGCAGTTCCGTTCCCAGCGATGCGCTCGGATCAATCCTCGTTCGGCCTGATTCGCCCCGGCTCATCCTCGAAACCGCCTAGCACTTCCTCGGCGCGCTTCTTCTCTTCGGGGGTCAGGTCTGCGCGCGGCTGCACCTCGTTGCGGATGCGTGGCGCTTCCTTGTTGTTGTTCATGTCATTGGTGGGATCGTAGTCGGGCACGGTGCGCTGATCCGGCAGTCCCACCTTGTCCTGTTCGCGTTCCGGCATATCGTTCTCCTCAGTGTCTACTTGGCGCTGCCCGGACGCTGACCGCGCTTGCTGGTCTCGTCCTGCGCCATGGCCAGATGCTGCTCGACCGGGCCCAGGGTTTTCTGCGCATAGGCTTTCAGATCCGGGTCCTTGGCCTTGTCGGCCACCTTGTGCAGCAGTTTGGCCGTTTTCTGATGGTCGGTCAGACCAGTCTCCTTCATATAGCGCCGGTCGAAGGCTTCGCCTTTCAGTCCGCTCATCATCTTGGCCAGCGCCCGATGCTTGGCGTCCGGTTCGGTCGGCAGTTGCACGCCCTTGCTCTGGGCCAACGTCTGCAGTTCGTTTTCGGCTTGGGTATGGTCGTCGATCATCTTCTGCGCGAAATCCTTCACCTGCTGCGCCTGGCCGTTCTCCAGTGCGATCTTGCTGGCAGCGATTTCAGCCAGATTCGACTGGGCGATGTCCTTCATGTAGCGCTGATCGGCCGCGCTCATCTTGCTGGCGCCCTTGCTTGCCGCGGATGTGGCCGCGCCGGTTGAGGTGCCGGCGTCGGTAGCGGTGCCGGTTCCGGTTTGCGCCTGTGCCGCTGAAAACAGCATTGCCAGGCTCGCGCAGGCGGCCATGCGCTTCAAAAGTACGGTCTTGTTCATGTTCTTCTCCGGGTTCAGCGGCGGCCGGGCTGGCCGCCAGATCGCTTTCGATTCTGCTTCCGGCACCACGCGCCGCATATAGGACAGCATCTACAAAATGCGTAGGAATGTGCGCCATCCGCACGGGAAAGTACCCAATCCGCATGACGCTTGGCAACCGGCAGTTACCTCACTTCGACGAAATGTCGATAATCGACCATCTCATTCGGTTATCATTGCCGTTTTGCATTTCGCGGTGTCATGGCCCAAACCACGCTGGCGGGCGCTTTCACGTCCCGGCTGGCTTGTGCCATTGGCGCCCAAGGCCACCCATGACTTCAGATCACGCACCACGCGCAGCACAGGCGCCGTTGCCCGATCGGCAGGGGAACCACCCGCCTTCGTCTTCCGACCATGCTTGCACCGGCGCATCCGCGGCGCAGCGGGATTTACGTCCCGTGCTGGACAGCATTGTCGGCTTCGCCGTCATCGTCACCGATGCTACCGGCACGGTTACCGCCTGGAATCGCGGCGCCGAGCTCGCCTTTGGCTGGAGCGAGGAAGAAATGCGCGGACGCGCGCCGCATGCGATCCATACGCCCGAGGATCTTGCCGCCGGCCGGCTCGAAGCGGATGCCGCACTGGCCGGCCGCGATGGCCGAGCCATTGCCGACGGCTGGTATGTGCGCAAGAACGGCGAACGCTTCTGGATGTCCGGCGATGTCACGCCGCTATCCGATGCCTGCGGCCGTGCCGCCGGCCATGTGCGCGCGCTGCGCGACCGCACCGTGCAGAAACAGTCGGAACTGCAGCTGCGCCGCCACAACCGCACGCTCGAGGAGGAAGTCGCGCAACGCACCCGCGAGCGCGACCGCATCTGGCGCCACTCCCCGGATCCGCTTGCCGTGATGCGCACCGATGGACTGCTGCTGGCCGTCAATCCCGCCTGGAACAGCCTGCTTGGCTATCGGAGCGCGGAACTGATCGGCACGCTGTTCTTCGAGCGCGTGCATCCCGAGGACGTGGCTTGCGCGCGCGCCGCGCTGGCGCGTTCGGCGCGCATGCCGGCGCAGCGCTTCGAGATCCGCTGCCGCAGCGCCGCGGGAGCCTGGCGTCACTTTGCCTGGAACATCACCGTCGAGGATGGCCTGGTGTATGCGAGCGGCCGCGATGTGACCGCTGAACGCAAGCTGGCCGAGCAGGAGATGCAGGCCAATGAAATGCGCTTGCGGCTGGCGCTGGACGCCGGCGCGATGGCCGCCTGGCACTGGGATATCCGCGCCGCGCAGGCCGACTGGATCTATGGCATGGATGCGCTGCACGGCCTGACACCGGAACAGGCGCAACGCTCGCGTACGCTGCGCGGCTACCTGGCGCTGGTGCATCCGGAAGATCGCGACGCGCTGCGCTGCGCGATGCGCGACGCGCTGCACAGCGTTTCGGACTTCCAGGCGGAGTACCGCATCGTGCGCGCCGATGGACAAATCCGCTGGGTCGAGGCGCGTGCGCGCATTCTGTTCGACGACACTGGCGAACCGATCCAGTACAGCGGCCTGTGCACCGACATCAGCGAACGCAAGCGCACCGAACGCGATCTGCGTTTTCTGGCGCGCGCCAGCGCCGAGATCGCCAGCGTCGAAGGCGACCAGCACATGCTGCAGCGCGTGGCGCAACTGGCGGTGCCGGACTTTGCCGACTGGTGCTGCGTGGATTTGCTGCATAAAGACAGCGCGCTCGAGCGCATCGCCATTGCGCATGCGGATCCGGACAAGGTGCATGCCGCCTGGGAATTGCACCGCCGCTATCCGCCCGATCCGCAGATGCCGCGCGGCGTCTGGAACGTCGCGCGCAGCGGCAAGCCGGAAATCATCACGAACATGAGCGACAACCTGCTGGAAAACGCGATCAGCGACCCGGAACGGCTGGCCATGCTGCGTCGACTCGGCTTTCGTTCCTACATCGGTGTGCCGATCGCCTCGCAATCGGGCGTGCTTGGCGTGCTGAGCTTTATCAGCGCGGAATCCGGACGGGTGTATTCCGAAGCCGATCTCGAACTGGCGCAGGACCTGGCGCGGCGCGCGGCAACGGCAATGGAAAATGCCCGCCTCTACCGCGAACTGCAGCACTCGGACCGGGCCAAGGATGTGTTTCTCGCGACCCTTGCCCATGAACTGCGCAACCCGCTGGCGCCGATTGCCAATTCGCTGGCGCTGATGCAGCTGCGGCCGGAGGATGCTGCCGTTGCGGCGCACGCCCGCCAGGTGATCGGCCGCCAGGTCGGACAATTCACGCGGCTGGTGGATGATTTGCTCGATATGTCGCGCATCAACACCGGCAAGATCGAGATCAAGACCGAGGACACCGACCTGATTCGGATCCTGGAAGCTGCACTGGAGACCAGCCGGCCGCATATCGAGGCCGCCGGACATGCACTGACGATCGATTTCGGCGCTGCGCCGGCGCCGCTGTGCGCGGATCCGGTGCGCCTGGCGCAAGTGTTTTCGAATCTTCTCAACAACGCGGCGAAATACACCAATCCGGGCGGACGAATCGCCCTGCTGCTGGAGCATGCGGACGGGGAATACCGCGTGCGCGTGCGCGACAACGGCGTGGGCATTTCGCCGCGAATGCTGCAGAACGTTTTCACCATCTTCACCCAGGTCACCCATCCGGTGGAGCGCAGCCAGGGCGGCCTGGGCATCGGCCTGGCGCTGGTGGATGGCCTGGTGAAGATGCATGGCGGCCGTGTCGAAGCCTTCAGCGAAGGTGTGGGGCGCGGCAGCGAATTCATCGTGCATCTGCCGTGCGCTGGCGTAGCAATTCCCCCGGCGCCGCTAGCCGCGCCGGCACCCGGCAATGCGCTGAGCGACACGACGCCAATGCGTCTGCTGGTCGTCGATGACAATACCGACGCGGCCGATACCATCGCCGAATTGCTGCGCCTGCTCGGCAACGAGGTGCGCGTGGCGCACGATGGCAACGATGCGCTGGCCTTGCTGCAGGAATTCACGCCGGATGCTGCGCTGCTCGACATCGGTCTGCCCGACATGGACGGCTATACGCTGGCGCGCTGCGTGCGCGAACGCGAGGATGGGCGCGACATGCGCCTGATTGCGCTCACCGGCTGGGGCCAGCTTGATGACCGCGAGCGCGCGGCAGCGGCCGGGTTTGACGATCATTGGGTCAAGCCGGTGGACCTGGAGCGGCTGCGCGGCTTGTGCAGTGCTGATCGGGGCGGGCTCGGCGCGGACGGAAAGAATCGGCTGGCTCCCTAGTCTTCGTGGACTGGACTGCGAAGCCAGCTTGTTGAGGTGGCGACTCTTGCTCCAGTTGCTCCAGGCGATCAGCCATTGGACATACCTCGCGCGCTAAACCAGCGCCACCCTGATCGCGCAACAGCCCCGTAGGGTGGGCGCAGCCCACGCTTTTGTTAGATCACCGCGTGGGCTGCGCCCACCCTACGGAATATCGGCCTTTCCTGAGCATGCATTCGGCCCATCCCTGCAAGCACCTTGAAATGGACCGGCTGCTGAGTCGAGCCAGCCGAGACGCCGTGATTCAGCGCTTCTCTCCCCGCGCTGGCCGCATGCGCAGGGGCTCTTCGAGCCGCTGGCACACTGCCCTCTTCGACACGAGCCGCTCGGGGCCATTGGATACGTGGCCTCCATAAATCGAGCTAATGTCAATTCTGGTGTATGGCCGGTCTGAAGCATAGGAATATCAGGCGGCGAGTTTCTGTTGTTCCGGCGGATTGTCTTGCACCGGGATGCCATCCCTGAACGGCACGCCATCCAGCAACG
>NZ_JAEPBG010000049.1 GCF_016632335.1 Noviherbaspirillum pedocola | reverse complement strand
GCGGGGATCGACATTGGCGCGCAATTCCATGTCGTTGCCGTTAGCGCGGACCGGGACCCCAAGCCCGTTCGCTCGTTTCGCAGTTTTACCGCAGACCTGCATGCCCTTGCCGCATGGCTCAAGGACGTTGGCGTGACCTCAGTCGCGATGGAGTCTACCGGCATCTATTGGTTGCCCGTGTACGAAATCCTTGAGGCAAACGGCCTGGAGGTGTTCCTGGTCAATGCTCGGGATGCGAAGAATGTTCCCGGCCGCAAAACTGATGTCAACGATGCGCAATGGCTTCAGCGATTGCACCAGTACGGGCTGCTACGTGCGAGCTTTCGACCACAACAGGATATCGCGACGCTACGGGCCTATCTCCGACAACGCGAGCGCTTGCTCGAGTATGCCGCCGCCCATATACAGCACATGCAGAAGGCGCTCATGCAGATGAATCTGCAGCTGCAGCATGTAGTCAAGGATGTGACTGGCGTTACCGGCATGAAGATTATTCGGGCCATCATCGCTGGCGAACGTAACCCTGCGGTCCTAGCGCAGTATCGCGATGTCAGATGCAGGGCGTCGCATCAAACGATCCATGATGCATTGATCGGTAATTACCGGCCAGAACACGTGTTCGCATTGACGCAAGCCGTTGCCCTGTATGACTTTTACCAAACCGCCGTCGCGCAATGCGACGCCCGGATTGAAGCAGTGCTCAAGGATCTGGCAACACCAAGCGAATCCGCGACAGAGCTTCCTCGTGCACGTTGCAAAAGCAAACAGCCCAATGGATTTGCCTTCGATGTTCGCCAGTCGCTCTTCGACATGTTGGGTGTCGATCTGACCCAAATCCATGGAATGGGCCCATATCTGGCCCTCAAGCTGGTCGCCGAGTGCGGCAACGATATGTCGCGCTGGCCGAGTGCCAAGCACTTCACGTCATGGCTGTCTCTGGCTCCTGGGAACAAGATCTCAGGTGGGAAGATTCTGTCTGCCAAGACGCGACGCTCGTCGAGCCGTGCTGCCGCTGCATTACGGTTGGCTGCCACGACCATTGGGAAAACGCAAACTGCATTGGGCGCATTTTACCGGCGGCTGGCGATGCGGATTGGCAAAGCCAAAGCGGTGACAGCGACCGCCCGGAAGATCGCGGTACTGTTCTACAACACGTTGCGCTATGGGATGACCTACGCCGATCCAGGGGCTACTTACTACGAAGAACATTATCGACAACGTGTCCTGAAGAACCTGATGCGCCGAGCCGATTCACTGGGCTACTGTTTGCGAGAAAAACCGGGTCCCGCGGAGGGAGTTTCTTAGGAAGTTTGCGGCCTACTTCGCGAAGGAGTCGCGGTGAAGTACCAGGCCATGGAGGGACTGCGACATCAGTATCCGCTGCCGCCAATGTGCCGGTTACTGGGCGTATCGACCAGCGGCTATTACGCTTGGCGCGGTCGGAAACCATCGCGTCGCGCGCAACAGGAACCACGCCTGGAAGCGGAAATCCGCGCTGCCCACCGACACACGAGAGAGACGTGTGGGCCAGAGCGCTTGCAGAAGGACTTGGCCGAACACGGCGTGGAAGTCGGTTTGCACCGTATTCGTCGCTTGCGCAAGAAGCTGGGGCTGCGCTGCAAGCAAAAGCGCAAGTTCAAGGCAACAACCGATTCGAAGCACAATCTGCCGATTGCGCCGAACCTGCTCGATCAACGATTCACCGCCGATGCACCAGACCGGGTATGGACAGGCGATCTGACCTACATTCCTACCGATGAGGGCTGGCTATACCTGGCCGGGCTGAAGGACCTGTATTCTGGTGAAATCGTCGGTTATGCGATGGGCGATCGAATGACGCGGCATCTGGTCATGCAGGCACTCTTCCGGGCAGTCTCGCTTCGGCGGCCAGCGCCAGGCCTGATCCAGCATACCGACAGTAATAATACTGGTGCCAATTGGTCCTGGGCGGCCTGACCCGCATAGCGATAGACCGATCATGGAAGAGTTGGTGCCGTGAGGCGTTTCGGACGACCTGACCCACATACCGACCGACACGATGTGCTGTCCTTCCGCGGAACAGTCGGCCGTCCGGGAACGTCGAGCGGCGAGGTTTTGCCTCGCCGATACATGTGACTCAAGAAGGGCCTGACGCTCTGTCGCTTTACTGTCTTGTCCAGGTATCTGGTTGCGGTGAAATCGTCCGCTTCCAAGCCTTTTATAGGAGCAAGGCGCCATGGACAACCAACGGGTGGTCATGGGTGGTGTCGACACCCATAAGGATCTACACGTAGCAGCAGTGGTGGATGAGCAGGATCAGGTCTTGGGAAGTGAATGCTTTCCAAGCACTAGGCACGGGTACAAGCGAATGCTGCTCTGGATGCGCTCTTTTGGCGAGCTTTCCCGCGTTGGTATTGAATGCACTGGAACCTATGGCGCGGGCCTGTTGCGCTATCTGCAGCAAAATGGGGTAACCGTGCTGGAAGTGACCGCGCCGGATAAATGCGATCGCCGAAAACGGGGCAAAGACGATACGATCGATGCGGAGAATGCGGCTCATGCGGCCTTTGCCGGGATCCGCACTGTGACCCCCAAGACACGTGACGGCATGGTGGAATCGCTGCGCGTGCTCAAGGTCTGCCGCAAGACGGCAATTGCTGCTCGCCGCGTTGCCCTGCAGCTGATTCAAAACACTATCGTCAGTGCACCAGATGAGCTTCGCGAATCGCTGCGTAGCATGACGCGCATGCAACTTGTCCGTACGTTGGCCGCGTGGCGCCCTGATCTCTCGGATTACCGGAACTTGACATCGGCTTATCGGATTGCGCTCAAGTCGCTAGGCCGGCGCTATTTGGAACTGCACGATGAGATCGCTGATCTGGACATCATGATTGCCGCCCTTGTTGACGAACTTGCCCCGGACCTGGTGGCGCGAAACTCCATTGGCTACGAGTCGGCAGCTCAACTGCTATTGACAGCAGGTGGCAATAGTGGGCGTCTTCAGTCAGAAGCAAGTTTCGCAGCGTTGTGTGGCGTCAGTCCTGTGCCAGCTTCTTCGGGCAAAGTGACCCGGCACCGGTTGAACCGTGGTGGTGACCGGGCGGCGAACAGTGCATTGCATATCATCGCCATCGGGCGTTTGCGAACCGACCTTCGCACCAAGGCGTACATCACCAGGCGTGTCAATGAAGGACATTCCAAGCTGGAAGCCATCCGCTGCCTCAAACGTTATATTGCCCGCGAGGTCTTCTATATCATTCGACAAAGAAACCGCGAGATAAATCAAACCCAAATCGCCTCTTGACCTTTAGAAGGGCATCCGCGGCAGTCAGTATTGCTCACATGAGTATCGGGCACTGGTAGCGCAGTTCGGCATGCGCGCATCGATGAGCCGGCGTGGGAATTGTTACGATAACGCGCCGATTGAGAGCTTCTGGGGCACGCTGAAAAACGAGCTGATCCACCATCGGCGTTACGCGACACGGGAGGAGGCCCGGCGCGAGATCGCTGAGTACATCGACCTGTTCTACAATCGCCAGCGGCGCCAGGCACGGCTTGGTTACCTATCACCAGCAGCATTTATGCAGCGATACCTTCACCAGGGCGCTGTTTAACACCGCGTTGGCATACACGAATTTCGACTGACCTCAGAGAAAGCCATTGTCAGCGAAGGCGCGATGCCGGCTGACTGGAAGCCGGCCAAGCGGCGCCAGAAGGATGTGGATGCGCGCTGGACCAAGAAACACGGCAAGTCCTACTTCGGCTACAAGGTGTCGGCCAATGCTGACAAGCGCTACAAGCTGGTGCGCAAGCTCAAGGTGAGCACGGCAAGCGAACACGACACCCTGCATTTCGAAGACGTGCTCGATTGCGCCAACACGAGCCGGGACATCCTGGCCGACAAGGGCCATGTCGATGGCGAGCGCGAAGCGCGGCTGAGCAAACAGGGCTGGCGCCTGCACATCCAGCGCAAAGGAAGCAAGGACAAGCCGATCTCTGAGATCCAGCAGCGGCGCAATCATCGCATTGCCAAGACGCGTGCGCGCATCGAGCACGTGTTTGCGGGCTTGGCACAGATGGGCGGCAAGGCGCTGCGCTCCATTGGCCTGGCACGGGCAAGGTTGCACCTGAACTGGAAGGTCGCTGCTTACAACTTGCAGCGTCTCGTCTATCTGAAGGAGGCCGGGGTCGAGGCATTCTGATGCCCGAGGTCCGTCTGGACCGCCGAAAACGGGATCACCACCTGATAAGGAGGTCAGGAAACGACCACGCTCGCGCGTTGCTGGGCACATTTGAACGCCTGGCTCGCTGATGACGGCAAAATCACGTGTTATTCGAGGTGCCCTTCAGCTGTGGGCATGGGTACGCGGCGAGTTGTGCCCGGTATTGCTGGCGTGCCAGTAGTACGGCCGGCGTGTCCCGTTCGCTGGCATGAACGGTTTTTTTTGCGCCGCATGTGCAGCCGCTGCAGCAGTCGATGCACGCAGCTCATGCTCACCGTCACGCCGCATTGCGTTTGCAAGCGCTCGGCGATCTCGGCCAGGGTCAAGTCGTTTTGCTCGGCTAGCCAGTGCTGCACCTGTTCGCAGGCTGCCGCATCGAGCAATCCCGGACGGCCGGCGCGCTTGCGGTCGGGTTCCAATGCCCCGGTGCGGCGATACAGCCGCAGTAACTTCTCGACAAAGGCTTGGCTAACTCCAAAAAAGCGGGCCACTTGTGCCTGCGGGGTTGTACCGCGCTCACAGGCCTGGACGACTTTGCGTCGTAGGTCTACGGAATAAGCAGCGCCCATGATGACCTCCTCAAGGTGGCGGAGCTCTTGGTTAGACCGCATTAATCCCGCTGCATTCCACCGTCTAGCATTCCGACAACTGCGCTAGCAATCGACTGCGCGAATCAATGACTTGGGACTGGTATGAGTTTGCCGAAAAGCTCGCTCACTGGCCGGTCTGAGATTCCCAAATCAGATCAACCACCGGACAGTTGCTCCTCTCCTTTCAGGCAGCGAGGCTCGGAAAGTGACAGGAGACATACCGTCCATCCTCAGTCGAATACGAAGTGGGCTCTCGCTCGGCACAGACGGCTTGCGCATGTTTGCAACGGGTCCGGAAGCGACAACCACTTGGTGGCGATGTCGCCGACGGAATCTCACCGAACAAGGCCTCGGTGAGCACAGTCCCAGCACCAGTGTGGGGAGATAGGATGGATTTCAGTAGTCCCTGAGTGTAAGGGTGCTTGGGCGACTTGAAGATGGCTTCCGTGGGGCCGATTTCGCACAGCTTTCCGAGGTACATGACAGCCACACGATCGGACACATTACGGACCACTGAAAGATCGTGCGATATGAAGAGCATCGCAAAATGAAAGCGCTCCTTCAGTTCTTCAAGCAGATTCAGGATACGGGCCTGCACAGAAACATCGAGGGCTGAGACTGGCTCGTCACAAATCAGCAGGACTGGCTTCGCAATAAGCGCCCGGGCAAGACTAATTCGCTGACACTGACCGCCTGAAAATTCATGAGGTCGGCGACGCCAAACTGCATCGGGATCAAAACCAACTATCTCGAGCAATTCGCGAACCGCGTGTCGGATGCCATCAGGACTTTTGCCGCCGGCTATGACTAGGGGCTCGGCGACGATATCACCGACTGCTCGGCGCGGATTGAGTGATGAGATGGGATCTTGGAAGACCATTTGCATCCGACGGCGTACCGCGCGCAGTGCCTTGGAGTCGAGCCGGGTGAGATCTACGGTATCAAACACGACCTGGCCGGAAGAAGCTTGCTGTAGCTGCATAACAGCGCGGCCTGTGGTCGACTTTCCGCAGCCGGACTCACCAACGAGCGCCAGCGTCTCACCATGTCCAATATCGAAACTGAGCCCAGAAACTGCGGATATGCGTGCGCGCTGCGGTCCATTAAACTCGCAGACTAGATCCCTGACCGACAGCAAAGGCGGCTTGACCAGTGGAATAGAACTATTTCTCATTTTCTACCTCGCCATGAACTGCTCGCCGGCATTCACCGCCAATTGTTTTCCAACTGCATGTCCGAGGGGATGCCAGCAGGCCCATTGGTGCTGCCCCGCCCCTTCGAGAGGAGGTGCGTTCGTCCTGCACTTCACATCCGCGTATTTGCAACGTGGGGCGAAAGCGCATCCCGTGCCTGGGTTCACCAAGTCCGGGGGCCGTCCGTTCAAAGCTTCCAGGCGGCTGTGGGGTAGGGCGTCCGGATTCGGGATTGCCTGCATCAAGGCCTCAGTGTAGGGCATGCGCATGTGGCGGAACAGCTCCTGTGTCGGCGCCCGTTCCACGATGCGTCCAGCGTACATTACCGCTACATCGTCTGCGACGCTGGCGACGGCGCCCAAGTCGTGGCTGATGAACAACATCCCCATGCCGTTGTCGGTTTGCAGCCGTTTGAGAAGCCGCAGTATCTGCATCTGAATCGTAACATCTAGAGCAGTCGTCGGTTCGTCAGCGATAAGTAGTTGTGGCCTGCACGCAAGTGCCACGGCAATCACCACACGCTGCCGCATCCCCCCTGAAAGTTGATGCGGATAGACGTCAAGCTTTTGCTCCGGCGCCGGCATCCCAACTGCCTTCAACAGCTCAATGGTCCGCTCTCGCAGCTCAGTCGCAGAAACGGAGAAGTGCCTCAGCAGGCCCTCCCCGACCTGTGCCCCAATACGCATGACCGGATTAAGGGAAGTCATGGGGTCTTGAAAGACCATGCCCACTTCGCGACCGCGTACTTCTTGCATTTCCTTCTCGGACAGCTTAAGCAAATCGCGTCCCGCCAATCGTACGCCACCGCCAGCCAGGATGCCTGGAGGCTCCGGGACCAGCCGCATGATGGACTTGGCGAGCACGCTCTTCCCGCAGCCCGATTCACCGACGATGCCGAGCGTTTTGCCGGTCTCAAGGATGAACGAAACGCCGTCCACCGCCCGCGCCACGCCGCGAGGTGTCTGAAAATAGGTGCGCAGCCCCTCTACGGAAAGGAGAATTCGAGTGCCCTGTGCATCAGTGCCACTGTTCATTTGGTTCATAGTCCCTGTGCCTTTACGTCAAACATTTTGCGGGCCCGTTCGCCAAGGACATTGACGGCCGCGACACTCAAAAACATCATCAGCGCAGGAAAGAACACCGCCCATGGCGCATCGCGTAAGCTCGCCTTCTCCGCCGCGATGATTCCCCCCCAGCTTGGCATCGGAGGCGGCACGCTCAGTCCCAGGAAGCCAAGCGATGACTCGGCAAGGATGGCCACTCCAAGCATTACCACGCTGTATGCCAGCAAGGCCGGTATGATATTCGGCAGGATCTCGAGGAAGAGAATGCGGGCCGTAGATGCTCCCATCGCTTCCGCCGCAAGCACGAACTCCCGTTGGCGGTACAAAAGCGTGTTCGCTCGCGCCATCCGCGCGAACGCCGGCACAAACAGAACTCCGATGGCAAGCGCTACGTTGCGCGAATTGGCGCCGAACGTGCTGACGATTACGATGGCCAGGATCAGTGGCGGAAACGATAGCAAGACGGTCATGCTGGCCATAACCACGCGTCCCCAACAATTTGCGAAATAACCGGCAACTAGACCCAACGTACCGCCCACGATGAGACCGAAGAGGACGGATCCTACCCCGACGGAAAGCGACACACGTGCACCCAGCAGGCAACGGGCGAACATGTCGCGCCCAAGCGAATCCGAACCGAACCAGTGCTCGGCAGATGGCGGCGCCAGCATTTGGAGAAGATCGCCATCAAAGGCGTTCGGGAGAAGTAACCAGTTTGTTGCGATCGCGCCGACGCCGACAATCATTAGCCAGACGATGGCGATGAGGGGCAGCAGGTCGCTTCTCTGCCATTCGATACTGAGGACGCGCAGCCATCGCGCGCGCAGCGCGCTGGCTGTCCTGCTATTTTTCACCACCAGCATGGAGTACCCTTGGATCAAGAAGAGCGTACAGCGCGTCGATGCCCAGGTTGATGAAAATGAAGGCCGTTGCGATTGTTAGGATGATCCCCTGCATCGTGAATTGGTCGTGCTGGTACACGGCACTGACAAGGAGCTGTCCGATGCCAGGAAGCGCAAACAGCGTTTCGATGACGACTGTGCCTCCGATGAGGCGCCCTACATTCACGCCGATGACCGTGATGAGCGAAAATGAAGAAGGTTTCAGCGCGTGGCGAAACAGGATGGCAGTGGGCCTCAGGCCCTTTGCCCGGGCGACCATGACAAAGTCCTGTTGCAGCGTCTGAATCAGGTCGGTGCGTAGTAGGCGCAGGTAAATGGGAAATTCGCTCAATGCGAGCGTCGCCGTTGGCAAGAACATTGTCCGCAGATTTCCTCCCACCCCCTCGCCCATGTCAACGTAGCCCGATGCAGGCAACAGCCCGGCCGATACCGCTATGCCGTAGATCAGCAAGATCCCAACCAAGTAAGGCGGCATTGACAGGAGCGTCATACAGAGCTGGCCGATTGCCCGATCTACCGCGCTTCCACGTCGGTAGGCACTGAGAATTCCAAGAGGCAGTGCCAGCAGAAGGGCGAAAACCTGCGTTAAAATTAATAATTCAAGGGTAACCGGCAACCGCTGGGCGATCAGGGTCGATACCGACTCGTTGGTCCGATACGAGTGACCAAGGTCGCCGGACGCGGCCTTTTCCAGCCAGATGAAATAGCGTT
The DNA here is from genome assembly GCF_016632335.1 of Noviherbaspirillum pedocola. Lineage (GTDB taxonomy): Bacteria > Pseudomonadota > Gammaproteobacteria > Burkholderiales > Burkholderiaceae_D > Noviherbaspirillum_A > Noviherbaspirillum_A pedocola. The sequence continues at coordinate 5,659 of NZ_JAEPBG010000049.1, read as the reverse complement.
GATAGATCGGGCGGTCCAGCCCAAGGCTAATATGGAGCTCTTTTACCGCCTGCGGCGTGGCCTGATCGCCCAGGATGGCCACGGCTGGATCTCCGGGCAGCAGGTCGGTCAGCGCAAAAGCCACGACTGTTACTGCCAAGAGTAACAGCCCTGCCAGACCTAGTTGGCGCACGAGCCGCATGGATCAGTCCTTCCAAACCGAGTCAACACGCAGCAGGCCATCCGGCACTTTCTGGATGCCATGCACCTTCGGAGTGGCCAGCATATAGCTGGTGTAATAGTTCAGGAACAGATACGGCATTTGCTGGGTAAGCAAGTCGGATATCGACTTGTAGACCACGTCACGCTGGGCCGGGTCCGTCGTCCTGCGCGCTTTCTCCAAGAGTTGATCCATTTTTGGATCACTGAAGCGCGCATAGTTGCGCGGACTGTCAGATTTGAAAAACTGATAAACATTGAGGTCGGGGTCGGCTCGCCCGGGCCAGCGAAACAAGGAAGCTTCAAACTGGTTGCTGATCGCGTTCTGAATATGCTGGACTTGTTCGAACTGTTTGATCTCGACGTTGACACCAGCGCGCTTCCACATCTGCTGAAGGACCTGGCCGGTCTGCAGCGCCAGTGGCCCGAGCTGGACGCTGAGCGTGATGTTCACGGGCTTGCCGACGGCTTCGAGCAATTCCTGAGATTTCTTCAGGTCATAATTCGGGTAACCATCAACCTTCTCATGCGGCGACAGGCCGGAACCGAATGGAGTGTTGGCCACCTTGTACACATCATGATTGATGACCTTGTTCAGCAAGGGACGGTTGGTGGCGTAAGCGAGGGCGCGCCGCACGCGTACGTCGGCCGTAGGGCCGTTCTTAGCGTTGAACATCACGAAGACCGTGCCGAGGCTACCGGCATCTATCACCTGTAGGTTCTTTGCATTTTCCGCTTCTGCGACGTCCTTCGGGCCGGGGACCAGCATAACGTCCACGTTGCCGGCCCGCAGGCTTGACATCCGTACCTGCTCGTCTGGAATGGGCCTATAAAACACCTTATCAAGAAACGGCTTCCCCTTCTTCCAGTAGCTGGGATTACGAACCGCTTCGAGATAGTTCCCTTTCTTCCACTCCTTGAAGACGAAAGGCCCGGTGCCAACCGGATTCATTCCGTAGTCGGCACCGGATTTCTGAAGTGCCGTCGGCGAAGCCATGATCCCAGCCACATCAGTGAGCACTGCGAGAAAATGCGCGGCCGGCGCCTTGGTGTGAATTCTAACTTCCAGCGGGCCTATTTTTTCGACCGTGGAGATGACCGCTACATCGGCCGTGCAACGGCAATGGTTTTTAGGATCCATCAGACGCTTGAGGTTGAAAACCACGGCGTCCGCGTCGAGCAGTGTGCCATCGTGAAACTTGATACCACCGCGCATTTTCAGGTCGAATGAAGTCAGGTCGTCTGATGCCGTGTAGGACTCCGCGAGGTTGGGAACCAAATTGCCCTTTTCATCGATGTTCAGTAGCGTGTCGTAAAAGGACATCGCGACTTCCCGGTCCGCCAGTGCACCCATGCGCAATGGATCGAAGGTCGGGAAGTCGGCTTCCAGCGCGACATTCAGCACGCCTCCGCGATGGCCGTTGGGGCTTTCGCTTGAGGCAGGGCGGGGAACTATCAGAAGTACGGAAACTAGGACCGCTGCCGCCGTGCACAGGCGATTCACATGAAAAGTATCCAAGTTGTCTCCTAATTGATATAAATCTTCGCACGAGTTCCTTGCCCTGTCACGAGGCTAGCGAATTTATTGCCGTTGATTTTGCGGACGGCCCACAGTTGCGAGCATTGCCGGCGACTTCAAATTGTTTGTGAAAGGGAGCAGCGCCATTCGCCATTGTCGACGATTCGCGGTAAAGACTATCAGTGGGCATCACGTTTTTTACTGGGTCCAACTCGGACGTGGTACGTGAATGCGCCGCGCAGTTATGCTGGCCGTAGCGGGCGCGGTGCTTTGCTGTGTCTTACTTATCGGGCACTTGCACGCAACACGCCTCGTTTCAAGCTGCTAAAAATGGGCGGGTCCCCTTTATGGTTACGCGATTTCCATGGCGCCTGTGGGGGAAGTAGTCCCAGATCGCCAAGTGCTGCGCGCACCGGTTGTCCCAGAAAGCGACCGAATTCACATCCCACTTGAAACGGCATTGAAACTCCGGTCGCTCGACATGCCGGTACAGCATCTGCAGAATCGCGTCGCTTTCCGCGCGCTCCAGCTGGACTATGCGCGTCGTGAACCCGGAGTTTACATACAAGGCGCGTCGTCCCGTCTCCGGATGAGTGCGTACTACCGGATGTTCAGACGTCGGAAATTTTCGGTTGGGATCTGCGGCGGACACGCTTTCGTATTTGTAACGTCCGCGATAAACGTGGTCGCCATCATGAATCGCTGTCAGTCCCTCCAGCAGTCGCTTCAACGGCCCCGACAAGGCATCGTATGCCGCATACATGTTAGAGAACATCGTGTCACCGCCCGACGGCGGAATTTCTGAAAGATGCAGGATGCTGCCCATGGGAGGTTCCGCATCGCAAGAAACGTCTGAGTGCCAGGCTTCGCCGGCAACGTGCTTGGAATTCTCATCCGCGTGGATGACGAGAATCTCGGGATGCTCGGGAATCCGTGCCGGTGCACCGGGGTGAATATGCAGCTCTCCAAAACAGCGGCCAAAATCCTTGTGCTGCTCGATCGTCATTTCCTGGTCGCGGAAAAAAATGACGAGGTTTTCCAGAAGCGCCCGGCGCACTTCATCGAACTGATCTTGCGGCATCGGTCTCGACAGATCGACGCCACGAATTTCGGCGCCTATTACCGGGGTCAGCTTGCGAACATCGATATGCTGAAAATTCAATTGCTCCTCCTTTTATTTTTGGGAATGCGTCTGCTTCCTTGATTCGCCGGGTGCGATATCGCCATCACTCGCACCCATGATCTTTAGACGCGTTTCCCAATGCCGCTAAGACGCAGGCATTGCTGCTCCCGAGGGCAGCATGTTCACTTTGGCGGCGCGGGCAGGCGAGACGGGAAAATCCCGACAATGCTTGCCATTGACCGTGTGCCTTCAATGATTCGTCACACCCATGATTTCGTTCACGTCATAAATTGGCGGACGGGGGTTAGTTTCCCATGTCTTCAATATCTGATGACGTTCTTTGTAAATGGGCGGTATGTCCGACATTCCCGGTGTAAAAAGCCAGAGCCTGAGGAGGTGCCGCTTACGATCAGTTTCCGGATAGTCCTCATATTCTGTTCTGGAATGGAGTACCACGTAGTTGTTCAGAAACTGCATGTCGCCAGGAGCAAAATCCATGTCGAATCGGAATCTTGGGTCTCGAGTTAGCTCGTCGAACAGATCGAGCGCCTCAATTTGGGGCGCCGTCAGTCTTGGCACTTCCGGAAAGCGCTGTGCCGACTCGATGTAGTTCCGGATGAATCGGTTGTATAGCTTGCCCTTGTGGATCGTATAGATCGGCGCCATGGTGTAGGGCTTTTCACCCGGCCCCTCCTCGCCTCGACGGTCGTAGGCGTAAGTGCCGTAGAGAAGAGCAAGCAGGTCCGGCCGGCGCGCCGCGATCTCGTTGTGGATCGTGACTGAACTGGCAATGCTGCTAAGTCCGCCCGCCTTTGCAGGGCGAAGGCAAAGCAGGCCCACGACATCCGCTGCATCGGTGTGAAACGGCAGCATCCGATTTGACTGATAGCCCCGCGCATTCATGTCGACTCGTGGATTCTTCCCCAGGTCATAAACATGTCCCAGAACATCGCCAAATGCGTTCTGCGGCGCGAAGCGCCCTAGATGCGTGCCGATTCCCCAATAAATCACGCCTGCGTCGGCCTTGGTGTACTTCTCAACCGGCAGTCCCTGGACGAGCGCGACTCCGAATCCCGTCTCGAGTTCGGCGCGGATGTCCTCCAGCTTACGGGCAAGCTGAGGAAGAGGAAAATCCTCTTTGGTGATACCTGGCACCGCCCGATTTTGCATCTTTGTATAGGCAAGGGCTGCCTCAAGTTCCGTTATGTCTTGCTGCGACAATTTGAAGATCCAGCGCTGGTCCTTCTTCAGTGTTGCCGCTGACCATGCCGCAGGAGCCAGGCGCGGAACGATTTTTTGATTATCCTCGTGGGCTTTCTGCGATGTCTCTACTGCCTCCATGACTCCTCCTAATGACGTCAATTTTAGGTATAACCAAATTAGATGCCAGCACGTCTCTTTCGTGCCCGGCCAACGTTGTATGCTTAGGCACTAGAAGCGACTATAGGAGTGCCCACAGGAGAATTCCAATGACTTTTCGGGGAACGTCCATAATCGTTTTGATATACATTATTTATTTCCCGTCGCTTATCGTTAAAAATAGAGGTGTTGGGAAGAGCGAGGTGCGGCCTGTTTTTCGACGCCCCCGCATACCATTGATTTCTGTCAAGTATTTCAGATTGAGGAAACTCGAAAGGATGAGGAAATCAAGGGAAGAGCATGAATGCAGCGAGACGACTTCCGACAGGCATCCGGGCGAATCCGTGAAAGAAGACATGTTGTGATGAATACTAAATATCTGCATCGAGGCCTCAAGCTAAAACACCTTCACCTGATAACAGCGCTGCTGCAATATCACAACGTGACTCTCGCGGCCCAATCGCTTAACGTCACACAACCTGCGGTGTCTCGCTCACTGGCCGAGCTCGAAGCAGGACTCGGTGTCAGGCTGTTCGACCGGAACGCGACAGGACTGGAGCCGACGGCTTTCGGCTCTTGTCTGATAAACCACGCATCAACCATTCTTGGCGAGCTCGAGCGCGCCGAACAGGACTTTGAAAGCATCGCAAATGGCCAAAAAAACAGGCTAGCGCTAGGTGGTATCGCAGGAACAACGCTGTCTTTGCTTCCTACCCTGATTGCGATGACAAAACAGCGCATGCCTGAACTAAGTATCTCAGCGCAGGAAAGCGCCATGGAGCTGCTGCTTGCCTACCTGCGCAGCAGTCGGATTGATATAGCCGTCGGCACCATCCCCGATGGAGCAGTGCCAGCGGACATCGATCAGGTTCGAATTTACGACGATGAACTTGTAGTCGTCACCGCACGTAGCCATGCGCTAAGCAACTGTCCCGCGCTGAACTGGAATGATTTACTAGCATACACTTGGATTGTGCCTTCGAAGGCAACCAAGACCCGCCTGCTTATAGAAGAAACGCTGCGCCGCAAGGGCTTTCAGATACCGGAAGATTTAATCGAGTCGGTTTCGGCCGATCTTACGATTGGACTACTCAATAGGATTGAAGCGATTGCATTTCTGCCGGAACGGCGAGCTGAGATCTATCGAAAGAAAGACGTGGTCAGGATATTGCCTGTTCGCCTTCCAAGGATCGTTATGCCGGTTTCTGCGTTTCTTTTGAAGGAACGTAGGCCCACGCGAGGAATGGACGTGTTTCTCGAGTGTCTCTTGAATTTCTCGGGGGACGGAGCGTAACGTACTGGCTGCAGGCCCGACGATAGGGCGCCTCGAAATATCTATGGTCACCCTCCTTTTTGCAAGGGTAGATTTTGGGTTTTGTGATTGGCTTGCCTAAATCTATACGGCGTCTGATTGGAGAGCGTTTCTCCGCGCCACGATGAAAGTCGCGCCCGGCAGTCCT
>NZ_JAEPBG010000048.1 GCF_016632335.1 Noviherbaspirillum pedocola | reverse complement strand
GTCCCCGTGCCGTCGATGCCCGGAGCGGGGCGCGGCTAAACTCGCTACGCTGCGCTTCGCTCAGACAGACGCCGCACCTTTTCCCGCTCCGGGCATCGCCGTCACGGCGCAATCAACGGGGGTTAAAGGCAACGGCAACTGCAAAGGCAACGGCAACGGCGACAGCGACGGCAACTGCACCGCTATCACATCAACAGCACCCCGCTCACGCCGAAAGCTTCGGAAAACGCAGGCAAACCGCAAAGCCTTCGCCTTCCCTCTTCTCGAAACGCAGCTCCCCCTGATGCGAGCGCATCACCTCATCGACGATGGCCAGCCCCAGGCTCGCGCCGCTGCGTCCGGAACTGTCCACCGCGAAGGCTTGCCTTACCCGGCTCCAGGCTTCCTCGGGAATGCCCGGCCCGTCCTCGATGACCTTCAGTTCCAGCCATTGCCCAAGATCGTTCAGCTCGACATGCAGATAGCTGCGCGCGCCGTAGCGCAGCGCATTGGCCAGCACATTGCGCAAGGCTTCGCGCACGCTCACCGCGTCCGCTTCGATCTCGCAGCCGTCATCCGGCGCGCGCATTTCCAGGTCGAGCGCGCGGTCGGCATGGGACAGCATGTCCAGCGCTTCGGTCTGCGCCAGCGCCTTCAGATCGACGCGCTGCTTCGGTACCGCATCGGCGCGGTGCAGCACCATCGCGTGGTGCAGCAACTGATTGACGAGCGCGCCGAGGTCTTGCGCGCGCAGGCGCAAGCGATCGAGCAGCGTGTCGCGACGCGTGTCATCGCGCTCCGCTGCCAGCATTTCAATCTGCGACAGGAACGCCGTCACCGGCGTGCGCAACTGGTGCGCCGTATCGCCGAGCACGCGCTGCATGATGCGGCGCCGCGTTGCCAGGCGCTCCATGAAGGCATTGATCGCGCTGACCACCGCCAGCAATTCACGCGGCACCGTCATGGCCAGCGGCTGCAGCTCGGTCAGACTGCGCTGCGCAATCGCGGCCTCGATGCGCTTGAGCGGCGACAGCGCCTGGTGCAGCGTGAACATGCCGACCACCGCGGCCACCGCGCCGGTGATGACGATGGCCAGCAATACCCGGGCCATCAGGCCGTCGAGAAAGGCCGAGCGCGCGAAGCGGCTTTGCCCGATGATCACCACCGCCCAGGGATTGCCGTTCTCTACCGGCATCGCGCGGCCGATCATGGCTATGCGCACCGGCAGCTCGTGGTCGTAGCCATCGATGATCACCGGTCCGGAGACCAGGTCCTTCCACGGGATGGCCGGATGAAACTCCGGGTCGCCGGCAATGCTGCGGCCATCCGGGCCGATGACGTTGTACAGCACCCGGTCCCCGGCAGTCATCGTCGCAAACGCGGCCATCGGCACGTCGACATTCAGCCTGCCATGTTCGTACCAGAGGTTTTCCGCGATCTGCAGCGCGCTGGCGCTGAGCATGCGGTCATAGGCTTCGTCAACGGCGGAGCGGGTGGATAGCCAGATCGCGCCCAGCAGAATCGCCGCGCTGCCGGCCAGCACTACGGCCATGCGCAATGCCAGGCCGGCATACAGCGACTTCCCGGCCCGGATCATTTCAGCACCAGCTGATAGCCGAGTCCGCGCAGCGTCCGTATCTCGAAGCCGGCGTCCGTGAGCTTCTTGCGCAGGCGCGCGACATACTGCTCCACGGTATTGGCATTGGCGTTGTCGTCCAGCGTGAACAGCCGGTCGATGAGTTCCGCCTTGCCGAAGATGCGGCCAGGCTTGGAGGCCAGGATCTCCAGCAGCGTGATCTCGCGCCGGGTCAGCTCCAGCGCCCGGTCGTCGAGGCTGGCGCTGCGGCTCTTGCGGTCCAGGCGCAGGTTGGCGCAGGCAAGGATATTGGTGGAGTCGCCGCCGCCGCGCCGCAGCAGCACCCGCACCCGGGCGTCGAGCTCGCGGTAGTCGAAGGGCTTCATCAGGTAATCGTCGGCGCCGAGGTCCAGCGCCCGAACTCTTTCGTCGACCTCGCCGCAGGCGGTAAGCATCAATACCTTGGTATCGCGGCCGGCTTCGCGCAGCCGCGTCAACAGCGCGAAGCCGTCCATCTTCGGCAGCATCACGTCGAGGATGATCAGGTCGTAGTCGCCGCGCATCATGCCGGCTGCAAGCAGGCCATCGGCGGCCCGGTCCACGGTATGGCCGATCGCGGCCAGGCGCGAGGCAATCGCCTGGGCGACGTCATCGGTGTCTTCGACGAGGAGGATGCGCATGGGGTGCTCGAGTTCAGATTCGTTACAGCTTGGGCCGCTAGGATGTCGTCACAAGCAAAACAAGTCAATGACAGGAGACCATCGTGCAAATCGATGCGCAATCGTTGTCCCACGCCGGGACCGCGCAGCAGACGGCCGCGCCGCTGCTGGAAATCGACGGCGTCACGCTGCAGTACAAGACCAGCGAACACCTCGTCACCGCCACCCGCAATGTCAGCTTCCAGGTCTATCCCTCGGATCGCTTCGTGCTGCTCGGCCCATCCGGCTGCGGCAAGTCCACGCTGCTGAAAGCCATCGGCGGCTACCTGAACCCGGTGGCTGGCAGCATTCGCCTGAAGGGCCGGGAAATCACCGAGCCGGGGCCGGACCGGATGATGGTGTTCCAGGAATTCGACCAGTTGCTGCCCTGGAAGACCGTGCGCCAGAACGTGGAATTTGCGCTGCATGCGAGCGGTCGGCTGCGCGGCGCCGAAATGCGCGAGCGCGCCGAGCATTACATCGCCATGGTCGGCCTGGCGAAATTCATCGACAGCTATCCGCATACGCTGTCCGGCGGCATGAAGCAGCGCGTGTCGATCGCGCGCGGCATGGCCATGGAGCCGGATGTGCTGCTGATGGACGAGCCCTATGCGGCGCTGGATGCGCTGACGCGGCGCAAGATGCAGGACGAGCTGCTGCGGCTGTGGGACGACACCCGCTTCACCGTGCTGTTCGTCACGCACTCGATCGAGGAAGCGGTGCGCATCGGCACCCGCATCCTGCTGCTGTCGCCGCATCCGGGCCAGGTCAAGGCCGAACTCAACAGCATTCCCGAAAGCGAGCTCGGCACGGCCAGCCAGTCCGCGCTCGAAGCGCGCATCAACGCGATGCTGTTTTCCCACTGAAGGACAATCCCATGAGCACCCTTCCCGCCTTTCGTCCCGAAATCATTTGCGAGCCGTCGCAGAATGACGCCGCCAGCGTGCAGGCGCCGCTGTCGACTTTCGAATCCCTGTATCGCCACGGCTGGCTGCGCAAGAGCGTGCTGCTCATCGTGCTGGCTGCAATCTGGGAAGCCTATGGCCGCTGGCTCGGCAATTCACTGCTGTTCCCGAGCTTTTCCGAGACCATCAGCGCCTTCGTATCCGGCATCTCCAGCGGCGTGCTGCTGGAACGTGCTGCAGTGTCGCTGCAAACGCTGGTGATGGGCTATGTGATCGGCATCGCGCTGGCGTCGCTGCTGACGACGGTGGCAATCAGCTCGAAGCTCGGCAACGACTTCCTGGAAACCATGACCTCGATGCTCAATCCGCTGCCGGCGATCGCGCTGCTACCACTGGCCCTGATCTGGTTCGGCCTGGGCACCGGCAGCGTGGTTTTCGTGCTGGTGCACTCGGTGCTCTGGTCGGTGGCACTCAATACCCATGCGGGCTTTCGCGCGGTATCGAAGACGCTGACCATGGTGGGCCAGAACTATGGACTGAAGCGCTTTGCGCTGGTGCGCTCCATCCTCGTGCCCGCTGCTTTCCCGAGCATCCTCACCGGCCTGAAGATAGGCTGGGCCTTCGCCTGGCGCACGCTCATCGCCGCCGAACTGGTGTTCGGCGTATCCTCCGGCACCGGCGGCCTGGGCTGGTACATCTTCGAGAACCGCAACCAGCTTGAAACCGCGAACGTGTTCGCCGGGCTGTTCTTCGTGATTGCCATCGGCCTGTTCGTGGAGAACATCATCTTCGCCAACATCGAGAAGCGCACCATCCGCCGCTGGGGCATGGCGCATTGACATTGACCACATCAATAACAAACCAGGAGACCGACATGAAACGCAGGAGCTTCACCAAACTCGTACTGACAAGCACCCTTGCCGCCGCGCTGGCGGCATCCTTCGTTCCCGCCCATGCGGAGGCCAACAAGGTTCGCATTTCCCATGGCTACGGCATCCTGTATCTGCCGCTGATGGTGATCCGCGACCAGGGGCTGATCGAGAAGCATGCGAAAGCCGAGGGCCTGGGCGACGTGAAGACCGAATGGCTCACGCTGGATGGCGGCAATGTGATCAATGACGCGATGCTGGCCGGGAACCTGGACATCGCCGGCATTGGCGCGCCCGGCTTCATCACGCTGTGGTCGAAGGCACGCGGCATTCCGCGCGCCGAGGTCACCGGCCTGGGCGCGCTGTCCACCTCCTCGCTGTGGCTGAACACGAACAATCCGAACATCAAGTCGCTGAAGGATTTCACGCCCAAGGACAAGATCGCCATCCCCGGCATCAAGACTTCCTTGTCGGCAGTGGTGCTGCAGATGGTCGCCGCGAAGGAGTTCGGGCAGGAGAATTATGCGAAGCTCGATCCCATGACAGTGAGCCTGGGTCATCCGGAAGCGGTCGGCTCGCTGTTGTCGGGCAAAACCGAGATCACCGCGCACTTCACCTCGCCGCCGTTCTCCTACCAGGAGCTGAAGGATGCGCGCATCCATCGCGTGGTGAATTCGACGCAGGTGCTGGGCAATATCACGCTGGACGTGGTGTTCGCGCCGAAAGCCTTCGTCGATCAGAATCCGAAGCTCATCAAGGCCTTCATGGCGGCGCAGGAAGAAGCCAACGCCTATATCAAGAAGGACCACAAGGCCGCCGCGGCGACCTTCCTGAAGGTGTCGAAGATCAAGATGTCGCAGGAGGAAGTGGAAAAGATTCTGGACGATCCGGATACCCAGTTCTCGACCACGCCGAACGGCATTTCGGAATACGTGAACTTCATGGGCCGGGCCGGCACGATCAAGACCAAGCCGGCGAAGTGGAACGAGCTGTTCGTGCCGGAACTGCGCGCCGCGCAGGGTAGTTGAGCGGGATATCGCTTTCCGTTCGGTCTCGTAGGTTGGGCTGCCAAGCCCAACATCCGGCGTCTGCGGCCCGCGAGCATGTTGGCTTCTCGTAGGTTGGGCTGCCAAGCCCAACATCCGGCGTCTGCGGCCCGCGAGCATGTTGGGCTTGCCAGCCCAACCTACGCACTCAACGCGGCCACTCTGTTATCGCAGGCTTCACACCTGCATATTCATGATGTCGTGATACGCCGACACCAGCTTGTTCCTCACCTGCGCCGTGGTCTGAAAGGCAATGCTGGCCTTCTGCGTCGCGATCATTACATCCGACAGGTTCACGCTGTCGTCGCCCAGGGCGAAGCGCTGGCCGAGCGCGTCGGCGCTTTGCTGCATGCCATTGACGCCATCGAGCGCGCCCTTCAATGCGGCACTGAAATCGACCTGCGCACCGCCCTTTACCGCGCCCGCCGCGCCGACCGAGTCGGTCAGGCCGGCAGTCTCGCTCGGCGCGGCCGGCGCCTTGGCGCGCGCGGCCATGTTCTGCAGCTGCGCCACCATGGACTGAATCCTGTCGGTATCTATCGTCGGCATTGCCGTTCCTCCCTGCGCTTTCCTGCGGAATCCTCAACGGCGCTACCTTAGCAAGCCGGCTCTCGGCAAGAGGGGCGATCAGACGGACAAATCCCGCTCTATTCCCGGGATTGAATTTCCGCGCGGCAAATCACAATGCGCTTCGGTAAAAAGCCCCTGCATTGTTGATAGCTCACCCGGTCCGGAGACCCAGCACACCCCATGGAAGCGATAGAAGCCATCCCCGCGCAACAAGAGGCGCCCGGCGGCATCAAGGGATTCCTGAACAGCCCGAACGGCCGCAAGATCCTGCTGTCCGTCGGCGCAGCCCTGGTGATCGCGCTGATGGCAGGCATCTGGATGTGGAGCGCCAAGCCGGAATACAAGGTGCTGTTCTCCAACTTCAACGACAAGGATGGCGGCGCCATCGTCGCGGCCCTGCAGCAGATGAACGTGCCGTACAAGTATTCCGACGGCGGCGTGGCCATCCTGGTGCCGGCCGACCAGGTGCATGACGTGCGCCTGAAGCTCGCCGGCCAGGGTCTGCCCAAGGGCGGCGGCGTCGGCTTCGAGCTGATGGAAAACCAGAAGCTGGGCGTGTCGCAATTCCTGGAGCAGGTCAATTACCAGCGCGCGCTCGAAGGCGAGCTGGCGCGCTCGATCCAGTCCATCGGCGCGGTGCAGACCGCGCGCGTGCACCTGGCCATGCCCAAGTCCACCGTGTTCGTGCGCGAGCAGCAGAAGCCGACCGCCTCGGTGCTCTTGAACCTGCATGCCGGCCGGGTGCTGGACCAGCAGCAGGTCAGCGCCATCGTTCACCTGGTCGCGTCCAGCGTGCCGGACCTGCCGGCGAAGAATGTCACCGTGGTCGACCAGGATGGCAATCTGCTCACGGGCGACAAGCCGGCCAATGCCAACAACACCCTGGACGCGACCCAGCTCAAGTATGTGCAGGAGCTGCAGGACAATATCGCGCGCCGCGTCGAGGCCATCGTCACGCCGGTGGTCGGCCCGAACAATGTGCATGCCGAGGCCACGGCTGACGTCGATTTCTCACGCGTCGAGCAGGCTGCCGAAACCTACAAGCCGAACGGCAAGCCGGATGCCGCATCGATCCGCAGCCAGCAGAGCAGCGAATCTTCCGGCCCCGGCGGCAATGGCGCTTCAGGCGTGCCGGGCGCGCTGTCGAACCAGCCGCAGGCCAATGCCACCGCGCCGGTCAATGGCCAGACGCCGCCGCCCAATGCCACGGCCGCCAACGGGCAGCCGCCGGCAGCGTCGACGCAGTCGCGCCGTGACAGCACCATCAATTACGAGGTCGACAAGACCGTGCGCTATGTGCAGCAGCCCATGGGCGGCTTGCGCCGGCTGTCGGTGGCGGTGGTGCTGAACTACCGCACCGAGATCAAGAATGGCAAGCCGGTCTCGCGCCCGCTGACCGATGCAGAGAAGACGCAGATCACCGACCTGATCCGTGAAGCGATGGGCTTTTCCAAGGATCGCGGCGATTCGCTGTCGGTGTTGAACACGCCTTTCGTTACCCCGGAAAAGGAAGCGCCGCCGGTACTGCCGATCTGGAAGAACCCGGACAACATCGCGCTGGCCAAGGAAATCGGGCGTTACCTGCTGCCCGTGCTGCTGCTGTTGTACCTGTTCTTCGGCGTGCTGCGGCCGATGCTGAAGAAGCTCAATCCGAAGCCGGAAGCGCCGGCGCTGCCGCCTGCGGTGGAAGGCACGGCGGACGAACTGGTCGACGAGGAAGACGAGGATGCGGTGGTGTCGATTTCCGGCGAGGCAGCCCCGCCCAAGGTGCGCAGCTATCAGGAAAACCTCGAAGCGGCCAAGGCGCTGGCGCGCCAGGACCCGCGCATGGTGGCCAACATAGTCAAGAACTGGATTGAAGAATGAGCGACGCTGGCACGCAAAAGGCGGCGATTCTGATGCTCGCGCTGGGCGAGGACGAAGCCGCGGAAGTGATGCGATTTTTGGGGCCACGCGAGGTGCAGAAGCTCGGCGCGGCCATGTCCACGATGAAGGCGATACAGAGCGAGCAGCTCGAAACCGTGCTGGAAGGCTTCATCGCCAAGACCGAGGAAAACACCTCGATCGGCCTGGATTCGGATGAATACATCCGCACCGTGCTGACCAAGGCGCTCGGCGACGACAAGGCCGCGGGCCTGTTGAACCGCATCCTCGGCCAGCGCGACGCCTCCGGCATCGAAAGCCTGAAGTGGATGGATTCGGAATCGGTGGCTGACCTGATCCGCTTCGAGCATCCGCAGATTATCGCCACCATCCTGGTCCACCTCGAGCGCTATCACGCCTGCGAGATCCTGAACCATTTCACCGAGCGCCTGCGCAACGACGTAGTGCTGCGCATCGCCACGCTGGACGGCGTGCAGCCGGCGGCGCTGCGTGAATTGAATGAAGTGCTGACCAAGCTCCTGTCCGGCAACGAGAGCGTGAAGAAGAAGCCCATGGGTGGCATCCGTACCGCGGCCGAGATCCTGAACTTCCTGTCCGGCGACAACGAAGCCTCGGTGATGTCGAACCTGCGCGGCTACGACGAAACCATGGCGCAAAAGATCATGGACGAGATGTTCGTCTTCGACAACATCATGGATATCGACGACCGCGGCATCCAGACCATCCTGCGCGAAGTGCAGTCCGAGTCGCTGATCATTGCGCTGAAGGGCGCGTCGGAAGAGATGCGCGAGAAGATCTTCAGGAACATGTCGCAGCGCGCGGCGCAGATGATGCGCGAAGACCTGGAAGCCAAGGGACCGGTGCGGCTGTCCGAGGTCGAAGCGCAGCAGAAGGAAATCCTGCAGGTGGTGCGCCGCCTGGCCGACGAGGGGCAAATTCAGCTAGGCGCGAAGGGCGAGGACGCGTATGTCTAACGCCATCCCGAAAGAGCAGCAGACCGCGTACCAGCGCTGGGAGATGGCGTCCTTCGGCGAGCCGCCCGCGCCGGAACCCGAGCCGGAAGCCGAGCCGCCGATGCCGGCGGTCGATGTCGAAGCGCTGCTGGCCGAAGCGCGCGAGCAGATCGCCGCCGCGCGCGAATCGGCGCGGCGCGAGGGCCTGGCCGAAGGCCTGGCGCAGGGCTACCAGACCGGCATGGAACAGGGCCGCGCGCAGGCGCTGGAAGAAAACACGCTGCTGCAGCAACTGTCGGTGACCTTCGGCGCCGAGATTTCGAAGGCGCGCGAACAGGTCGCTCAGGATCTGCTCGATCTGGCGCTGGATTTGTCCAAGGCCATGCTCAAGCATGCGCTCACGGTGCGGCCGGAACTCGTGCTGCCGGTGGTGTCGGAAGCGATCGGTTATCTGCCCACGCTGCAGCAGCCCGCCCTGCTCTTTCTGCATCCCGAAGATGCATTGCTGGTGCGCGAGCGCATGGGCGCCGAGCTTTCCGCCGCGGGCTGGCGCGTGCTCGATGAAGCGGCGATGGAGCGCGGCGGCTGCCGCGTCGAGACCGCGAGCAATCAGATTGATGCGTCTGCCTCCTCGCGCTGGCAGCGTATTGCGCAGGCGCTGGGCCGCGAATCCGAGTGGCTGGCATGACGACCGACGCGAGCCTGAATACCTCGGGCGTCACTTCACCACCCGCCGCCGATTTCGCCACCGCGCGCTGGCGCAGTTATCTGCGCGACTGCCGCGAAATTCTTGGCATTGCCGAAACCATGCAGGTATCGGGCCGCGTGACGCGCGTCACCGGCCTGGTGATGGAAGCCGTCGGCCTGAAGCTGGCCGTGGGCAGTGCCTGCACCATTCCCCTTTCCAACGGTAGCCGTATCGAGGCCGAAGTCGTCGGCTTTGACAACGAGCGATTGTTCCTGATGCCGCAAAGCGATGTCGACGGCGTGGTGCCGGGCAGCCGCGTCTTCCCGGTGGAAGCCACGCTGTCACTGCCGCGCCCCGGCTCGGTCGACCATCCGCGCCGCCGCCCGAGCGATCGTGGCCGCCATCTGCCGGTGGGCAATGCGCTGCTGGGCCGCGTGGTCGATGGCGCCGGCCGGCCGCTGGACAATCTCGGACCGCTGAATGCCGATGCGGCAGCGCCCTTGTCGGTGCGCGCCGCCAATCCGCTCGGCCGCGCGCCGATCTCGGAAACGCTGGATACCGGCGTGCGCGCGATCAATGCACTCCTGACCGTGGGCCGCGGCCAGCGCATGGGCCTGTTCGCTGGCTCGGGCGTGGGCAAGAGCATGTTGCTGGGCATGATGGCGCGCTATACCAGCGCCGATGTGATCGTGGTCGGCCTGATCGGCGAGCGCGGTCGCGAGGTGAAGGAATTCATCGAGCAGATCCTCGGCGAAGATGGCCTGAAACGCTCAGCCGTGGTGGCCGCGCCGGCAGACAATCCGCCGCTGATGCGGCTGCAGGCCGCGGCCTATACCACCGCGATCGCCGAGCATTTCCGCGACCAGGGCCTGAATGTGCTCCTGATCATGGATTCGCTGACGCGCTATGCGATGGCGCAGCGCGAGATTGCGCTTGCCATCGGCGAGCCACCGGCGACCAAGGGCTATCCGCCCTCGGTGTTTGCCAAGCTGCCGGCGCTGGTCGAGCGCACCGGCAATGGCCGTCCCGGTGGCGGCTCGATCACGGCCTTCTACACCGTGCTGACCGAAGGCGATGACCAGCAGGACCCGATTGCCGACTCGGCGCGCGCGATTCTCGACGGGCATATCGTGCTCAACCGCACGCTGGCCGAGGCCGGGCATTATCCGGCGATCGATATCGAGCAATCGATCAGCCGCGTCATGCACAGCATCACCTCGCCCGAGCAGGGCGCGCTGGCGCGGCGCCTGAAGCAATTGACTTCGCGCTATCAGCGCAGCCGCGATTTGATCGCGGTCGGCGCCTACACGCCGGGCAATGATCCGATGCTGGACGAGGCCATTGCGCTGTACCCGAAAATCGAGCGCTTCCTGCAGCAAGGGATCCACGAGCGCT
The DNA here is from genome assembly GCF_016632335.1 of Noviherbaspirillum pedocola. Taxonomy (GTDB): domain Bacteria; phylum Pseudomonadota; class Gammaproteobacteria; order Burkholderiales; family Burkholderiaceae_D; genus Noviherbaspirillum_A; species Noviherbaspirillum_A pedocola. Next base: position 6,143 of record NZ_JAEPBG010000048.1, on the reverse strand, counting down.
CGCTGATGAACGAGAGCTGCGGCCAACTTGCCGCGCTATTCTCGTGATCGAAATCGCAAGCCGGCCGGGATAATGCCGCATGGCCAATCTCTTTGCATTGCAGACCCTGATCGAACTCGCGGTGACCGAGGTCGATGAAGCCGCCCAGCGCCTGGGCCGCGCGGTCAAGAACGTCGACGGCGCGCGGCAGAAGCTCGAGCTGCTGTCGAACTACCGCGAGGAATACGTGAGCCGCTTCCAGCAGACGATGACCAACGGCTTCACGCCCATGGCCTACCGCAATTACCAGAATTTCATGGACAAGCTCGACACCGCGATCCACGGCCAGGAGCAGCTCGTGCGCGATGCCGAGAAGCGCGCCGAAGGCGAACGCAGCGCCTGGCGCGAATCCGAAAGAAAGCGCATTTCCTATGACGCGCTGAAGACCCGCGCCGAAACCGCGATCGAGAAGAAAGAAGCCAAGCGCGAGCAGAAGCAGAGCGACGAAGCCGCGGCCCGCAAATTCCTGTACAAACGCTAAGCACGATGAATCTGACCGGCATCCTCAATACTCTGGGCACGCTTGCCAATGCGGCAGCGCCCGCTTCGCCCTCCTCATCCGCGGCGCAGGACAAGGGCCCCTCCTTCAACCAGATGCTGTCGCAGAACCTGGCGCAGAGCGCGCCGCCTGCGCCGGCCATGCCGCAGGCCAGCCCGAGCCCGCAGAAGTCGGCACAGTCGCAGGGATCGAATGCGCACGGCGCGAAGCCGACGGACGCGAAATCTGCCGATGACGGCAAGGCGAGCGATGCGACGCCGGCAACTCAGGGCACGCAGGCCGCAGGCAAGAACGGCGATGCGAAGACGGCGGATGCCAAGTCCGCCGACGACAAGACCCAGGATGCCGCCGACGGCAAGGATGCGCTGGCCGATATTCCCGGCGCCAGCCAGGCGGCGCTGATGATGCAGTTGATGCATGGCGTGGGCGCGAGCGCCGATGCGGCAAAGCCCGATGCCAAGGTGGTGACGCAGGATGCGCCGCTGGCCGATGGCGCGGCGGATCCGAAGGCGCGACCGCGCACCGGCATCCTCGGCGCGGTCGAGGACAAGACGCCGCATGCCGCGCCCGAGGCCCTTACCGCTGCGGCTGCGCAAGCCGCGCCGCTGAAGGCCGACGAAGGCTATGCGCGCATGATGTCCGACACCATGGCCGCGCGCGAACAGGCCGATGCGCAACAGGCGCAGCAGCAGCCGCTGCCCGCAGCAGCGCTGGCCTCGGCATTGCAGCAGACCTCTGCGGCTGTCGCGGCAACGCAGGCGCCGGCGGAAGCGCGCCTCGCGCCACCGGTCGGCAGCAGCGCCTGGGACAATGCGCTCGGGCAGAAGGTGGTGTGGATGGCTTCCGGCGGCGAGCAGAGCGCGTCGCTGACGCTGAACCCGCCGGACCTCGGTCCGCTGCAGGTGGTGCTGGCGGTGAACAACAATCACGCGACGGTGAACTTCACCGCGGCACAGCCAGAAGTGCGCCAGGCGCTGGAAGCGGCCTTGCCAAGATTGAAGGAAATGATGAGCGACGCCGGCATCCAGCTCGGGCAAGCCAATGTCGGCGCTGGCACGCAGGGACAGTTCAGCGGATCGGAACGTGGCGACGATGGCCGCGGCAACCGGCGCGAACGCGGCAGCGAGGCATTCGCCATCGGGGGCGTGGCGGCGACCGATGCACGCGTGCGGCAAGGCGTGGTGCGCATTGCGCCGGATGGCGCGGTGGATACCTTCGCGTGAGGCGCGGGTTGGGCTGACAAGCCCGACATCAGGCGCCGGCGGACCGCGGGCATGTTGGGCTTGCAGCCCAACCTACGAGCCAATATCAAGCGCCTGCGGACTACGAGCTCCTCGGTCATGCGTAGGTTGGGCTGGCAAGCCCAACATCAGGCGCCGGCGGGCCTCGGACATCTTGGGCTTCCTGCGTCAGTCCAACCCACGAACTGCGTCCCTGCGCCCCAAACCCTCGAATACCCGCCACGATCCCCCTCTAATCCCCGCATTCCGCGCCGCCGGCATTCCCGATAATGTCATCCATCCGATAAAGCATCATCACCGAAGGAAGGCGCATGGCAACATCCAAACCCGCCGCCAAGGCCGCGGCCGCCGCCGCGGACGGCGCGAAGAAACCGAAATCCAAGCTCCTGGTCATCATCATCGCCGCCGTGCTCGTGCTCGGCATCGGCGGCGGCGCGGCCTGGTATTTCCTCGGCCACAAGAAGGACGAGGCCGGCGACGATGAAGATACCCATGCGTCCGCCAAGGGCAAAGGCAAGGGCAAGGCCAAGGGCGGCCACGCCAAGGCTTCTGCGCCGCCGGTGTTCCTGCCGATGGACCCGTACACCGTGAACCTGCAGCCGGGCGAGAACGGCGACCAGTACCTGCAAACCTCGATCACGCTGCAGGTCGCCGGCGCGGAAGACGTGGAAACCATCAAGACTTACCAGCCGCAGATCCGCAGCCGCATCCTGCTGCTGCTGTCGTCCAAGCGCGGCGCCGAGCTGGCCACGGTGGAAGGCAAGAAGAAACTTGCCGAGGAAATCCTGGCCCTGTTCGAGCAACCGTTTTCCAAGGGCGGTCCCACAGTCGAGGTGACCGATGTGCTGTTTACCGCGTTCGTGATCCAGTAAGCATCCATGGCTGAGAATTTCCTGTCGCAGGACGAAGTCGATGCCTTGCTCAAGGGCGTCAGCGGCGATACCGACGAAGCCAGCTCGCAGGCCGACACCTCGGGTGTGCGCACCTACAACCTGGCCACCCAGGAGCGCATCGTCCGCGGCCGCATGCCGACGCTGGAAATCATCAACGAGCGCTTCGCGCGCCTAATGCGCATCGGCCTGTTCAACTTCCTGCATCGCAGCGCCGAAGTGTCGATCGGTCCGGTGCGGGTGACCAAGTACAGCGAATTCATCCGCAACCTGGTGGTGCCGACCAACCTGAACCTGGTCTACATGAAGCCGCTGCGCGGCACCGCGCTGATCGTGCTCGATCCGAACCTGGTGTTCCTCATCGTCGACAACCTCTTCGGCGGCGATGGGCGCTTTCATACCCGGGTCGAGGGCCGCGACTTCACGCAGACCGAGCAGCGCATCATCCAGCGCGTGCTCAGCATCATCTTCGAGAACTATGCGAAGTCCTGGGAGCCGGTGTATCCGATCTCCTTTGAATACATCCGCTCGGAGATGAATACCCAATTCACCAACATCGCCACGCCGAATGAGGTGGTGGTATCGACCACCTTCACCATCGAACTCGGCCCGGTGTCCGGCGAAATGCACTTCTGCACGCCCTACTCCATGATCGAGCCGATCCGCGACCTGCTGACCTCGAGCCTGCAGGGCGAAACCCTGGAGGTGGACAAGCGCTGGATCCGGCTGATGACGCAGCAGATTCAGACCGCCGAAGTGGAGCTGGTGGCCGACCTCGGCAATGCCCGCACCACGCTCGGCGAAATTCTCAACATGAAAGTCGGCGACGTGCTGCCGTTTACGCTGGCGCCGACCGTGGAAGCCAAGGTCGACGGCGTGCCGGTAATGGAATGCAGCTATGGCAAAATCAACGGCCAGTATGCGCTGCGCGTCGAACGCATGATCAACAGCTCGCAAGAGAACAAGGAAGGAGAAGACCATGGCCAATGATCCGAACACCGAGATCATCGATGAAGACGACTGGGGCGCGGCAATCGCCGAGCAGCAGGCGGCCGAGGCCAATGCCTCGCGCATGCAGGCCGCGAGCGCCTCGATCTTCCAGGAGTTTTCCGGCGCCGGCAGCAAGGCTACGCACAACGACATCGACTTCATCCTCGACATCCCGGTGCAACTGACCGTGGAACTGGGACGGACCAAGATCGCGATCAAGAATCTGCTGCAACTGGCGCAGGGCTCGGTGGTCGAACTCGACGGCATGGCCGGCGAGCCGATGGATGTGCTGGTCAATGGCTGCCTGATCGCGCAGGGCGAGGTCGTGGTGGTCAATGACAAATTCGGCATCCGGCTGACCGATATCATTACGCCCTCGGAACGCATCCGCAAATTAAACAAATGAAACCGCACTTCCCGCCGTCCCTGACTGCCGCGCTTGCTGCCATGGTGCTTGCTACGTTGATCGCGGGCAGCGCGGTCGCGGCCGAACCGGCGCCGCCCGGAGCTGCCATCGGCGCCGCGGCGCAGGTAGTGCAGCCGAGTGCAGGCACACAGGCTGCGCCAGCCGACGCCACTGCGCAGAGCGGCGCCGGCGCGCATGGCGGCGTGGAAGATGCTGCAAAAACGGCGACAGGCGCTCCGCCCAGCGCAGGCACGGGTTCGGCACAGTCTTCTGCTGCGCCGGTGACGAATCCACCCGCTGCGCAAAAGCCTGCTGCAAACACTCCCGCAACGGCATCGGTGACGTCGGCCGCGCCGGGCTCGGCTGCGAGTCTGTTGCAGGTCATCTTCGGCCTGATCGTCGTACTCGGCCTGCTCGGCGCGGCGCTGTGGGCGTTGAAGCGCTTTGGCGGTGTGCGCATGGCCGGCGGCGCGCCGCTGAAGATCATTGGCGGCGTGTCGGTCGGCAGCCGCGAAAAGGTGCTGGTTCTCGAAGTTGGCGATCAATGGCTGGTGGTAGGCGTGGCGCCTGGCCGCGTGAGCATGCTGACCACGCTGCCGCGCGGCGAACAGCGCGACGCCGAGTCTCAACGCCCGGCGCCGGATTTCGGCGCCTGGCTCAAGCAAACCCTGGAAAAACGCAATGTCAAGTAAGTGGGCCGCCCGCGGCCTTGTTTTCGCGGCCGCGATGCTGCCGCTCGCCTGCCTCGCGCAAGGCATGCCCGCCTTCACCAGCACGCCGGCGCCGAACGGCGGCCAGAATTACACGCTGAGCCTGCAGACGCTGCTGCTGCTGACCTCGATCACCTTCCTGCCGGCGGCGCTCCTGATGATGACCAGCTTCACCCGCATCATCATCGTGCTGTCACTGCTGCGCCAGGCGATCGGCACCCAGACCGCGCCGCCGAACCAGGTGCTGGTCGGCCTGGCATTGTTCCTGACGCTGTTCGTCATGGGTCCGGTGTGGGACCGCATCTATACCGACGCCTATGCACCGCTGCAGGAAAACCGCATCAACTTCTCGCAGGCTTTAGACAAGGGCGCCGCGCCGCTGAAGGGCTTCATGCTGAAGCAGACGCGGCAGTCGGACCTGGCGCTGTACGTGAAGATGTCCGGCTCGCCAGCGCTGCAGGGTCCGGACGACGTGCCGCTGCGCCTGCTGGTGCCGGCCTTCATCACCAGCGAATTGAAGACGGCGTTCCAGATTGGCTTCGCGATCTTCATTCCCTTTCTGATCATCGACATGGTGGTGGCCAGCGTGTTGATGTCGATGGGCATGATGATGATGTCGCCGTCCATCGTGTCGCTGCCATTCAAGCTGATGCTGTTCGTGCTGGTCGATGGATGGCAGTTGCTGATCGGCTCGCTGGCACAGAGCTTCTACTGATGCTGTAAATCCCGTATATCCCGTAGGGCCTGCTCCGCCCACGCGGCCAGCGCTTGATCGAAGAAACGCGTGGGCGGAGCAGGCCCTACACGCAACGAAGGAATTGGAATGACCCCCGAAAGTGTGATGACCCTCGGCCGCCATGCGATGGAAGTGACCCTGATGATCGCCGCGCCGCTATTGCTGGTGTCGCTGATCATTGGCCTGGTCGTCAGCATCTTCCAGGCGGCGACGCAGATCAATGAATCGACGCTGTCCTTCATCCCGAAACTCGTCGGTATCTTTGTCGCGCTGGTCATTGCCGGTCCGTGGATGCTGACCGTGATGCTGGACTACATGCGGCAATTGTTCACTGGACTGCCGGGCATGGTGGGGTGAGCGCGCGCAGTTGCAGTTGCAGTTGCAGTTGCAGTTGCAGTTGCAGTTGCAGTTGCAGTTGCAGTTGCAGTTGCAGTTGCAGTTGCAGTTGCAGTTGCAGTTGCAGTTGCAGTTGCAGTTGCAGTTGGTTTTGGCTTTTGCCGTTGCCGTTGCCTTTAATCCCGTTGATCGCGCCGTGGCGCCGGGCCCTGAAGCGGATAAGGTGCGGCGTCTGTTTGAGCGAAGCGCAGCGTAGCGAGTTTAGCCGCGCCCCGCTTCAGGGTTCGGCGACACGG
>NZ_JAEPBG010000047.1 GCF_016632335.1 Noviherbaspirillum pedocola | reverse complement strand
TTTATAACCGCCAGCGGCGTCACTCACGCCTTGGCTACGTTTCGCCAGCGCAGTTCGCTGGAAACATCAGCAAAACCACGCTGGCCGCTTGAAACGGCAGTGTCCATTATTGACAGTACACCTCATCGTGTATTTCACACTTGCACGCGCCGGCGCCCAAGCGATTCGAAAGGTGTACGACATGGGCTGGCGCCCCCAGCAGCAGTACATGACGTATGTAGCGGCCTTCATCAAGTCGACCTTCGAGCCGGCCGGATTGGATAAGTCAACTGGTGTGATGTCATTGGCATACGTGAAAGACACTGCTCAATCGACTTGGGATAAAGATGCCGAAACGATTGAGTTCAAGGAATTCATGAAGAAGTACGTTCCGAACGAGGACGTGACCAGTGGAATTGCAGTTGGCGGCTACCTCTCTGCTCAGGCAATCGAATATGTCCTTCGGCAAGCAGGTGACAACCTCACCCGTGAAAACGTCCTGCGCCAAGCAACCAGCCTGAAGAACGTTCGTTTCAAAATGATGCTGCCTGGGCTGACTTTAAACAACTCCTCTACTAATTACTCGCCGTACAGCAAGTTTCAGCTTCTTCGCTTTAATGGCAAGGAAATGGAACAGATCGGAGAGATCATGAGTGGCAAGTAACTGCAGAAATCGTCCACCAATGCCGTTCGCTATTGCAGTCTGCGATAACGGACGGCACATGCGTTTCATAGGTCCTACCAAGCTGCAACATATTCTCCTTGAAAGATTGGCTCAGGTACTGCTACGGTACTAATACTGTTTTTAACACGCTTGGCTTCTTCGCACCCAATCGCGGTACGCATCTGGTCCCGATGAAAGCGAAATTTCGTCTGAGATGAATTGCTCCGGATAGATCCTGCCGGAACCAATAAGAGGAATAAGTTCATGCCAATGCGGCTGAACAGAGCAGATGCCGGTGTGGAATGAAAACGGCCCGTCGCATGTCTTGCGGCGCCAGCAGATGATGGCGCAGCTCAATCTGAGGAACGCTTCATGGATTTCAGCCCGGCGTTCATAGCGCACACGCAGCCGACGGAATTAATGCAGTCAGACGATCGCGCGTTCTACGAATCAGCGGGTCAGGCTCATATGGTTGTCGTGCGCAGTGCATCGCTTGCCGCTCTGCGAGCAGATACGACGTTGTTGCAGATTGCGTCAATAATGCTGACAGTTATAACTGCGGTCAGCCTAAACATAGCTGGGACGCGTCAAAAGGCGGCCGCGCCGCCACCGGTCGACGGTACTTCAGCGAGCAACTCCAGCAATTGCGTCGAATCGTGCCGATTGGATGCTGTGAGAATGACATTCAGCGGTGTGCCGTTGCCGTCAACGACGAGGTGATACTTGCTTTCCGCCTTGCCCCGATCAGTCGAGTTGGGCCCAGTTTTTCCCCATACACGGCATGCACCCACGAACTGTTGGCAATCACGCGGGAGAAATCGAGCCGGTCGACGTTGCGCAGCTTCGCGAGCAGAGCGGAATGCAACTTGACCCACACGCCAGCCTTTTGGCAGTCGCGTGCGCGACGCCAACAGGTCATGCTCGAACCGCATCCCATTTGTTGGAATAGCATGTCCCAAGAAATGCCCGATTGCAGCACGAACAGAATACCGGTCAGCACGCGCCGCTCTTCGAGCCGCTTGCGGCCAGAACGGGTGGTGCGCCGGCACGAGGTAGGGCGACGTCCACCGCGTAGGGTAGTACGGATATTCCTCGACATCCTTCTTGGCCGAATCCAGGTCGTTGAATGCTTCGCACGACCGCTCACGAACCAACTGCTGGGTCTGGCCCATGGCGACGTACACCTTCCCGGGCTGGGTATTGGACCCGGAGGGCGCGCACCTGGCGGTCTACAGTATCTCCCGGATGCGGGGCTCCTCGACAGCGGTTGGAAGAAAGGCTTGCACTGCACGCCTCCCAGAAATCAGGGCACGGGCGCCGGTGGCGCTTAGACCCGAGTCCACGATACTATTCATGTCGGAAATCCGGCTGCCGCTTTTCCAGGAAGCCCGACATGCCTTCCTTCCGGTCGGCGGTGGCAAACAAGGCGTGGAATGCGCGCCGCTCGAACAGCACGCCTTCGGACAGCGGGCTTTCGTAAGCGCGATTGACAGCTTCCTTGGCCATCATCACGCTCGGCAGCGACATCGATGCGATGACGGTCGCCGCTACCATCGCTTCCTCTTCCAGCTGGTCGGCGGGGACGACCAGCGAGACCAGGCCGGCCCGCTCGGCTTCGGCCGCATCCATCATGCGGCCGGTCAGCACCATGTCCATCGCCTTGGCCTTGGACACCGCCCGCGGAAGCTGATGCGTTCCGCCGGCACCGGGAATGATGCCGAGCTTGATTTCCGGCTGCCCAAAGCGGGCATTTTCGGCTGCAATGATGAAATCGCACATCGTGGCCAGCTCGCAACCACCGCCAAGCGCGAATCCGGCCACCGCAGCGATAACTGGCTTCTTCACGCGCAGGATCGTTTCCCAGTTGCGGCCGATCAGATCGCTCTTGAACACACCGGGGAACGCCTAGTCGCGCATCGTGCCAATGTCGGCGCCGGCCGCAAATGCCTTCGCGTTCCCGGTCAGGATGATGCAGCCGATGTCCGGATCGGCATCCATGTCCTGCAAAGCCGCGCCGAGAGCCTCCATCAATGCGTCGTTCAGGGCGTTCAGCTGGGCCGGGCGGTTGAGCTGGATGATGCCGACACGGCCGGCACACCGGGTCAGCAGAATGGCGTCTTCTTGCATGTTTCCCCCTTTCGTTGAATCCATACGACATCAATGACCCCGGCGCAGCGGTTCAGCTCGCGGGCGACGACGAACAAAAGGTCCGACAGCCGATTGAGATAGCGCCGCAGCTCAGCCCTGACCTCCGTGTCCTGACGGTGCAGTGCAAGCACTGCGCGTTCCGTGTTGCGGCAGGCGGTACGTGCAAGATGCGCCAGTGCAGCGGCGGGAGTGCCGCCCGGCAAAATGAAGTCCGCCAGGCGCCCGAGATGCTCGTTAATTTCGTCGAGTTGCCGTTCCAGTCGGGCTACCTGCGCATCGGTGATCCGGGCACTGCCCGGTATGCAAAGCTCTGCGCCCAGATCGAACAGCTCGTGCTGCACATCGGCCAGGCACTCGGAGATATGCGCGGGCACGCTCGCTTGCGCGAGGATGGTGCCGATGAATGCATTAAGATGGTCGACTTGCCCCATCGCCTCAACGCGCGCACTGTCCTTGTCGACACGTGATCCATCGCCGAGTCCGGTGGTGCCGTCGTCGCCGGTGCGGGTGTATATTTTGGTGAGCCTGTTTCCCATCTGAGGTCCTCGAGTCGGAAGCGAATCACGCGGCCGCGGTGGTGTGCCGGCCGCGCAGCAAAATCTTGTGCAAGTCTTCTGGCGCCATCTCGTCCGCCACCTGCCGGCAGTATGAGAGCACGTCCGCGTCGATTACCAGGCCCATCTTCTCAGCCTGCATGCAGCGGATAAGCGCCAGTTTCTTGTGCCGGAACCGAACGGAGCGTTGCAACAGGGCCTGCATCGCCTCTCCACTGCCAGCCACGTTCACCGCGCGCTTGAGCTGGCGTACATCCCGGCGCTTCATGCGCTATCCCCCCACGCAGTGTCCGCGAAATCGAGTGCTGCGTCGGCGCCGTGTACGATGCCGGATGCGAGCGCTGTTGCATGCGGCAGCAGCTGCTCGGCATAGAAGCGGGCGCTGTGTAACACGGCCGCCCGTTGTTCCGGCGAAAGCGGCGCATGCAGCGCAGCGGTCATTCGCCGCGCATGCATCCATCCCCCGCAGACTGTGCCCCAGAGTTCCAGGTAGGGTACCGAACCCGCGTACAGCTTGCGCGGCGCCGAATTCTGCTCCTTCAGCATCCAGTCCACGACCTCCCGCAATGCCTGGCAGGCGTCGCCCAGCCGGACGGATAGTGCGCGCGCAGCGGAATGGTCGAGGTTTGCCAAGGCCGTGGCATCCGCGGCGATTTCTTCAAGCAAGGACGATACTGTGGTGCCGCCGTCGCGCAAGGTCTTCCGGCCCACCAGGTCGTTCGCCTGGATGGCCGTCGTCCCTTCGTAAATGGTGATGATGCGGGCATCCCGGAAATACTGCGCGGCCCCGGTCTCCTCGATGAAGCCCATGCCGCCGAATATCTGCAGGGCATTATAGGTGACGCCTTGCGCCGTCTCGGTAAACCAGCCCTTGAGCACCGGGATCAGCAATTCCATGCGGCTCCTTGCCCGCTCCATCGCCTCGGTGCCGGCGGCAGCCGCGTGCGCAATATCCTTCTGCATCGCCACATACATGGCGAGCGCGCGCATCGCATCGATCTTACTCTTCATCGATAGCAGCAGGCGCCGCACGTCCGGATGGCGAATGATCGTGTTGCCATGGCTGCCGTCGTCGCCGACCGCCTTGCCCTGTACCCTCTCCCGCGCATAGGCCAATGCATGCTGATAGGCGCGTTCGGAAATCGCCAGCCCCTGGAGTCCGACTGAAAAGCGTGCCTCGTTCATCATGATGAACATGTATTCCAGGCCATGGTTCTCTTCGCCGACCAGGTAACCCACTGCTCCATTCTGTTCACCGAACAGCATGACGGCGGTCGGGCTGCCGTGGATTCCGAGCTTGTGCTCGATCGACGCGCACCGCAGGTCGTTGCGGGCCCCGAGCGTGCCATCCGCGTTCACCAAGTATTTCGGCACGACGAACAGCGAAATCCCCTTTACGCCCTTGGGCGCATCCGGCGTTCGGGCCAGCACCAGGTGGACAATGTTGTCGGTGAAGTCGTGCTCACCGTAAGTGATGAAGATCTTCTGCCCGGTGATCCGATAGCTGCCGTCTTGCTGCCGCACGGCCTTCGTCTGGATCGCCGCCAGGTCCGAGCCCGCGCCCGGTTCCGTCAGGTTCATGGTGCCGGTCCATCCACCGCTGACTAGCTTTTCCAGGTAGGTCGCCTTCAGCTCGTCGCCGGCCGCCGTGAGAAGCGCTTCGATTGCGCCGTTGGTCAGCATCGGGCACAGGGCGAAGCTGAAACTGGCGGCGTGCCACATTTCATCGACGATCGTTGCCGCCACCGCAGGCAAGCCCTGGCCGCCGTACTGCTCGGGAAAGCGCAATCCGTTCCATCCGCCTTCGCAGAAAGCACGATAAACATCCCTGAACCCGTCAGCGGTCACGACCCGTGAATCCTCCCAGCGAGCGCCCTGGACATCGCCCTGGCGATTGACCGGATCGATCTTCTCGCCCGCAAAGCGGCCCGCCTCGTCGGCGACTGACAGCAGCGTATCCCTGTCCAGGTCGTAGCCGCAGCGCTGAGCGTGGCCAGCGAAGTCGAACACGTGAGTAACTAGAAAATCGATGTCGCTTAGCGGAGCGCGATATTGACTCATATTACCTTTTCCATACGTTGAATTTTGTGAAAAAACTTGGGCGGACACGGAAATAAGGTATGCAATTTGGCGGCCGAAGCGGAATGCAGTGCCAGGCAACGCCCCTCTTCCCCTTCCCTTCTACCGAAGAGAGAAAAGCGTGATCGGCTTCCCTCTCCACGTCGTGGAGAGGGATTGAGGGAGAGGTTGGCGCAGCGGCACGAGTATCACAAGCGACCGGCAACGCGGCAACGCACCCGCTAAGACCAGAAAAATTGGGCAACGTATTCCTGCGCGGCACCTTACATGCTGCGTCGGTACTGACCGCCGACTTCGAACAACGCGGAGGTAATCTGTCCCAGCGAGCAGACCCGCACCGCATCCATCAGCACGGCGAACACGTTGCCATCGTCGATGACTGTCTGCTGTAAGCGCTGCAGCATCACCGCCGCCTGCGCTGCGTTGCTTGTTTGGAAATCAGCCAGGCGCGCAAGCTGCGATTGCTTCTCTTCGTCGGTCGAACGCGCCAGCTCCAGAGTCTGCTGCGTGGCGTTGCCCTTGGGATTGCGGAAGGTGTTGACGCCGATGATCGGCAGCGTACCGTCGTGCTTCAGGTGTTCGTAATACATCGACTCTTCCTGGATCCTGCCGCGTTGGTAGCCGGTTTCCATCGCACCCAGCACGCCGCCGCGCTCGGCGATCCGCTCGAATTCCTGCAGCACGGCTTCTTCCACCAGGTCGGTTAATTCCTCGATGATGAACGAGCCCTGGTTGGGGTTCTCGTTCTTCGCCAGGCCCCATTCGCGATTGATGATCAGCTGGATCGCCAGCGCCCGGCGAACCGATTCATCGGTCGGCGTGGTGATCGCTTCATCAAAGGCGTTGGTGTGCAGTGAGTTGCAGTTGTCGTAGATCGCAATCAGTGCCTGCAACGTGGTACGGATGTCGTTAAAGTCGATTTCCTGAGCGTGCAGCGAGCGACCTGATGTCTGGATGTGGTACTTGAGCTTTTGCGAGCGCTCATTGGCGCCGTATTTTTCCTTCATAGCCACCGCCCAGATTCGGCGCGCCACGCGCCCCAGCACGGTGTATTCCGGGTCCATGCCATTGCTGAAGAAGAACGACAGGTTGGGCGCGAAATCATCGATGTGCATGCCGCGCGCCAGGTAGGCTTCAACGAAGGTGAAGCCATTTGACAGCGTGAACGCAAGCTGCGAGATCGGGTTCGCGCCGGCCTCGGCGATGTGGTAGCCCGAGATCGATACCGAATAGAAATTGCGCACCTGGTGGTCGACGAAGAACTGTTGGATGTCGCCCATCACCTTCAGGCTGAACTCGGTCGAGAAGATGCAGGTGTTCTGGCCCTGATCTTCCTTCAGGATGTCGGCCTGCACCGTGCCGCGCACGTTCTGCAGCACCCACTCCTTAATCTTGGTGGCTTCGTCGTCGGTCGGCTCGCGGTTATTATCGGCGCGGAACTTGTCCATCTGCTGGTCGATCGCGGTGTTCATAAACATCGCCAGAATGGTCGGTGCCGGGCCGTTGATGGTCATTGATACCGAGGTGGTCGGGCTGCACAGGTCGAAGCCGTCATACAGCACCTTCATGTCGTCCAGCGTCGCGATCGAGACACCGGAATTGCCGACCTTGCCATAGATATCAGGCCGCGGTGCAGGGTCGGCGCCGTACAGCGTGACCGAGTCGAATGCGGTCGACAGCCGCTTGGCCGGCATGCCTTCGGACACCAGTCTGAAACGGCGGTTGGTCCGGAAGGCGTCACCTTCGCCCGCAAACATGCGGGTCGGGTCTTCATTTTCGCGCTTGAATGCGAACACGCCCGCGGTGTAGGGGAAGGATCCGGGTACGTTTTCCAGCATCAGCCAACGCAGGATTTCGCCGTGGTCTTCATATTTCGGCAGGCTGACCTTGCGTATCGTATTGCCTGACAGGGTCTTGTAGACGAGGCGGGTACGGATCTCCTTGTCGCGGATCTTGACCACGTAATCGTCGCCGGCATAGGCCTTTTGCATGTCCGGCCACATGACGAGCAGTTTCCTGGCGGCCGCGTCGAGGTTGGTGTCGCGTTCGGCGATGACATCGTCGAACGCGACATCTTTTCCAGCTGCCGTAAGCATGCGCTTCGCTTCCTGCAACTGCTGCCGCTCGCGCGCCAGCTTTACCTGCTTCTTCACATGCTGGTGGTAGCCGCGCACGGTATCCGCAATCTCGGCGAGGTAGCGGGTGCGGGCCGGCAGAACGATCGCATTCCGGCCGGACGAAAAGCGCACGTCTACTTGGGCCAGCTTGCCCGGTTTCGCGTTCAACCCCAGTTCAGCCAGCTTCGGCAGCAAGCCCTGGTACAGGGCGGTAACGCCGTCGTCGTTGAAGCGCGAAGCCTGAGTGCCGTAGACCGGCATATCTTCCGGACGCTGGTTCCACAGCTCCCGGTTGCGCTGGACCTGCTTGGCGACATCGCGCAAGGCATCCTGCGCGCCCTTGCGGTCGAACTTGTTGATGGCAACGAAGTCGGCAAAGTCGAGCATGTCGATCTTCTCCAGTTGCGAAGCAGCGCCGAACTCCGGCGTCATCACATACATCGACGCATCCACATGCGGGACGATGGCCGCGTCGCCCTGGCCGATGCCGGAAGTCTCGACGATCACCAGGTCGAAGCCGGCTACCTTGCAGGCGGCGAGCACGTCGGGCAGCGCCTGCGAAATTTCCGATCCAGCTTCGCGCGTGGCCAGCGAGCGCATGAACACGCGAGACTGGCTGTTCCATGGATTGATCGCGTTCATGCGGATGCGATCGCCCAGGAGGGCGCCGCCGGACTTGCGGCGGGACGGATCGATTGAAATCAGCGCAATGTTGAGCGCATCGTCCTGGTCGAGCCGGAAGCGCCGGATCAATTCGTCGGTCAGCGAGGACTTGCCTGCGCCGCCTGTACCGGTGATGCCGAGCACCGGCGTCTTGATGGTGTCGGCGGCCTTATGTAGCGCCTTCCTCAGCGCCGGATCGGCCTTGCCGTTTTCGAGGGCCGTGACCAGCTGTGCCAGGGGCCGCTGGCGCGCCACCATGTCGCCGCTGGTCAAGGCATCGAGCGAGACCGGCGCATACGGAGACAGGTCCACGTCACATGCCTTGATGATTTCCAGGATCATCCCGTTGAGCCCTAGCCGCTGACCGTCTTCCGGACTAAAAATGCGTGTCACGCCGTACGCATGCAGCTCGGCGATCTCGGCCGGCACGATCACGCCGCCGCCGCCGCCGAACACCTTGATATGGGCGCCGCCGCGCTCCTTGAGGAGATCGATCATGTACTTGAAGTACTCGACATGGCCGCCCTGGTAGCTGGATATCGCAATACCTTGCGCGTCTTCCTGCAGCGCGGCGGTCACGATCTCGTCGACCGAGCGGTTGTGACCAAGATGAATCACCTCGGCGCCGTTGCTCATCAGGATGCGGCGCATGATGTTGATCGAGGCGTCGTGGCCGTCGAACAGCGAGGCGGCGGTGACGAAACGTACCTTGTTGGCAGGCTTGTACTCGGTCAGTTTCTTGGCTTCGGAAAGATCGGTCATAGGATAAACTTCCTTTGCGGTTCGGTGCTCGCAACTGGTCCTAACGCTGGCTGCGCTCGGAGAATGGGCAGGGGATGAGCTTTTGTCCGCGCCCTGCACGTCGAGAAATCCGTAAGTTTGTACATATGCCGCTTCCCGGGAGCGACTACGGGTTCGAAGAAATCGTACCAAGTATAAAAATCATCGGCGGCGGCGGCGATGCTCGAAATTCTCAAATTGGATGCAAGAATTTGCCACCCGCCCACCTATTGGTGTGCCGTGGAGAAACAAGCATGAATAGACCCTCGGGCCGAATATAATCGGAGCGTCTTGCCGGCAAAGGATTCGGAGCGCATGGAAAAAGGCAATATCTCAATCTATTTTGTGCACTCCGCGCTCGAACCGATCATTGAACGCGGTTTGAACGCCGAAGCCCTGCTTCGCAGGGCAGGTATCTCTTCCGCGCTGCTGCAGTCGCCGCAAAGCCGGGTCACGGCCCAGAATTTCAGTACCTTGTGGCTCGGCGTGGCGCGGGAGCTTGATGACGAACTGTTCGCCCAAGATTCCCGCCGAATGAAGGTGGGAAGCTTCGCAATGCTGTGCCAATTGCTGATTCATTGCGACACCCTCAACACTGCGCTGTTGAGGATGGCGCGCTTCTTCAACCTGATTCTCGACGATTTCTATTGCAACCTGGAAACAGACGCGCAGCATGCGTTTTTGACGATACGTGAGCAGCCTGGTCCACGGGCGCCCCGGGTGTTCGGCTACGAGACATTGCTGATGATGCAGCACGGGCTCGCCTGTTGGCTGGTTGGACGTCGGATTCCGGTCCTGGCGTCGGCCTTCGCCTATCCGGAGCCTTCGCGCAGCGCTGAGTATCACCTGATGTACTCCGCGGAGCTGCGCTTCAACGAGGAGGCCACGTCGCTGATGTTCGACAAATCGTATCTAGATCTGCCGGTGATTCAGAACGAACGTACCGTCAAGGACTTCATCCGGCAAGCACCCTCCAATATCGTCATGAAATACAAGAATGCGATGGGCCTTTCCGCACAAATCCGCCGCCGGCTTCGAACGGCGGCACGCACGGAATGGCCGGAATTCGACGATTTTGCCCAGAGCCTGAACATGACGCCGTCTACGCTGCGTCGCCGCCTTGAAGACGAGGGACAGTCGTTTCGGGAGATAAAGGACCAGTTGCGGCGGGATATCGCGATTGACTATCTCTGTCACACAGGCAGGAGTATCGCCGACATCGCCACCGAGCTGGGATTTGCGGAGACTAGCGCTTTTCACCGGGCGTTCAAGAAGTGGACAGGGTCGCGCCCGGGCGAATATCGGCAACGGATGGTCAACAAGTGAGCGGCTGGTAGATATTTACCAGCCGGCGCGTTTTGTGCCCAATTGGCGACCGGCTGTCAAACCCCTTGCATTGAAATACCAGCCCTGCCCGCACTACCGCAGCCAAGCTCAACGCGGGCGTTGGCCTATAGCGTCGAGCCGCGCGGCCAGCTCCGATGATCTCAGCGATTGCTCGTAATGACCTCGCGGCACCTCCTCGTGCGCCATAGTGGCGGTTTTCGCCATTAGGTCGACTTTCATGGTGGCGAGCACTTTGGGCTCGCACGCTAGGATGCTTTTGATGTAGGCAGGCACGGTCGCATCCAACTGGTCGCGTGCGACCAGCTCGTGCAGAAAGCCGTTGCGCAGCATTTCCTCGTCGCCGATGGCCTGCGCTATCAGGAACGGTTTCTTCGACGCGGCCAAGCCTAGCAGCGTAATGTAGTGCCGCATGCCGCCGGGATAGTAATGCAGTCCGATGCGCCCGGCCGGCATCGGAAAGCGGCTGCCGCGTACGCCGATACGGAAATCGCAGCACATGGCGAGATCGGTGGCGTCGTCATAGACCCTGCCGTTCAGCGCGCATAGGGTCGGGAAAGGAAAGCGCTCGATATGGTCCAGCATGTCTTCGAAGCGGCAATCGAGCTGGTCGCGGATTGCGCCAAGCGTGTAGCCGAAGCTGAAGGTCTTGTCGCCGGTGCCGGTGATTGTCAAGCAATTGCGGCGCGACATGGCCATTGACTATCTTTACCATATATTGAAAAGCAGCGCGGAGATCGCTGCGAAGTTTGGACTTGCCGTAGTTAGTGCACTCCACCGAGCGTTCAAAAAATGGGCCGGCGCTTCGCGAAGTCAATACCGAACGATCCTTCATAAGCAGGAGTCGCCTTCTGGCGATATAACTGCTGCCCAGAAGATAAAGGCAACTTCAAGTTTACGTGACCCTGTCCCAAGAAACCGTACCGATCCAAAGTTGGATTTTACGGCGTGTTTTTTCCTGATGAGGCAGGAGGCATGCCATAAAGAAGAGCAAGTTTACGGCGCAGCAAATTGCGTTTGCGCTCAAGCAGGCGGAACTGGGCACCCCGGTTGAGGAAGTCTGCCGGAAGGTCGGCAACAGTGATGCCACCTTTTACAACTGGAAGAAGAAGTACGGTGGCCTGACGCCGTCCGAGATGCGGCGCTTGCGCCAGTTGGAAGAAGAGAACACCAAGCTCAAGAAGCTGGTGGCGGCTCTATCGTTGGATAAGGCGATGCTGTAGGACGTGCTGTCAAAAAAGCTTTGAAGCCTTCCCGCAAACACAGCCTGATCGACGAACTGCGGGACCGTCATCGGGCCAGCCTGACGCAAACCTGCGCGTTGTTTGGCATGTCGCGCTCGGTGTATGGCTATCGGTCAGTGGCGCGAGACTCCTCGGCACTGACCATGCGCATTAAGGAAATTGCTGCTACGCGCGTGCATTATGGTTACAAGCGGGTGCATGTGATGCTGCGGCGGGAAGGCTGGCGAGACAATCTGAAGCGGGTCTATCGGCTCTACAAGCAGGAAGGCTTGTCGCTGCGCTTCAAGCGGCCCAAGCGCAATAAGGCGGCGCGATTGCGCCAGCCAAAGCAAACCGCGACGGCGATGAACCACATCTGGAGCAGGGATTTCGTGGTGGGTAGAGCGGCAGCGCATGCAGCATGACATCGCCGGCATTGATTTCGCCCTCAACAATGCAGCTGACGTACTCCCACATCACTGCCTCATGGGTCAGCATGGCCCCCTTGGGCTGCGACTCCGTGCCGCTGGTGTAAATAATTTGAAGGACTGAGCGCGGGTCGACGGATGGAAGCACAACTTTCGGAATCTCCGCCGTCAATAGGTCCTCAAAGTGCGCCATGGTTTCCGGACCGTTTTGGCCATCCTCCTCTCCTGGCAGCCAGATACATTCCCTGACACTGTTTTCCTTCTGCAGGGCAGCCGCCGCGAGCGGTTCGGATCTCGAGCCGACGAGGAACATCGTCGCGCCACAGCTCCTAAGGATGAACCCCACCTCCTCCGCATTCAGCATGAAGTTGATTGGCACAAGCACCGCCCCCGTGCGTGCCAACGCAAACCTCATCGCTGCAAAGGCGTGCGAATTACGCGAGAGGACGGCGACACGGTCCCCGGCGTGCACACCTCTTGCCGTCAGTGCCTTGGCAAGCCTCGTGCAAATCTGGTCGAACTCACTGTAGGTCCAGGAAATCCCACCGCATACAATCGCAATCTTCTGCGGCGAACGTGCCGCGGTGCGGCGGAGCAGATCGCCAATAGTATGCTGACGGGCCGCGTCGAACGAAGTGGGGGTCATACGTCTCCTTGAATGGGAAGACTGCCTACCCAATGGTTGGCAGCACACAACAGACAGACGAATCCGAGCCTATGTTCAGGACACCAGCCGTCAAGGCGCACGGTGCCTCGCTGTGAAGCGCGACGAGTGCGTCGCACCGTGACGGCATCACTTTCCCTGATACTGCGGCACGCGCTTTTCGAAGAAAGCATTGATGCCTTCTGCAAAGTCTTGGGTCACGGCACAGGCTGCGAAACTGTCCGCCTCGACATCAAGCTGGGCGCGCAGGGTCCGGTCGAACGAATCCCGCACCAGGCGCTTTAAACGCCCCATCGCAATGGGCGGGCCCGCTGCGAGTCGCGCGGCGAGCTTTAGGGTTTCTTCCTGCAGACTGCTCGCCGTAACCACACGGTTGACCAAGCCAATCCGCAGAGCTTCGGCCGCGTCAAATGTGTCACCCAGCAAGGAAATTTCCATGGCACGTCGCATGCCGACCAGTCGCGGCAAGGCCCAGGAAGATGAGCAGTCAGAACTGGCGCCGATGTTGACATAGGCGAGGTTGAAACGGGTCCCTTCAGCGGCAATCGCAAGGTCGCATGCGAGGGCGACCCCCAATCCGCCACCGGCCACGACGCCATGCATGCTGGCCAGCACCGGCGCGTCCATGGCGGCCAGCAGCGCAATACCGGCATGCATGGGCGTGATGAGCGCGTGCGCCATCTCGAAAGGCTTGCTCTTCATTGCGGAAAGGTCGCCGCCGGCGATGAAGGCACGACCCTCGCCGCTGATGACCACTGCCCGCACTTCCCTGTCTTCCG
Organism: Noviherbaspirillum pedocola; assembly: GCF_016632335.1. Taxonomy (GTDB): domain Bacteria; phylum Pseudomonadota; class Gammaproteobacteria; order Burkholderiales; family Burkholderiaceae_D; genus Noviherbaspirillum_A; species Noviherbaspirillum_A pedocola. The sequence continues at coordinate 3,610 of NZ_JAEPBG010000047.1, read as the reverse complement.
ACGCCGACTCGCAGGCCGCCAGGAACGCATTCGCGGTCGGCACATCAATTGCGTTCAGTACCGCCGGACGGTTGAAACGGATATGGGCGACGCCTCCTTCGCGCCAGTAGCGCAACGGCACGTTTTCTTCGGGCTGGGTCATGCCTCTTCCTCCTCGTAGGGCGTGTAGTAGGGCAGCGTGGCCCCGCGGTTTGCCTTAGCCTGGCCATGTTTGTTACCTGCCAATACACGCAGATGCGCCTCATCCGGGCCATCGAAGAAGCGCATCGCGCGACCCCGGGAAAACAGGAAGGCCAGCGGCGTATCCGGAGTTATTTCCATCGCGCCGAACACTAGGATGGCGCGGTCGAGCACCCGGGTCTGTAACTGCGCAGCAACCAGCTTGATCGCGGAAACGTCGATGCGCGCCGCCTGGTTGCCCTGCTGGTCCATCAGCCAGGCAGCCGGCAGCACCCACAGCCGCGTCTTATCGATCTGCACGCGAGAATACCCGATCCAGTCCTGTATGTTCGCAACCTCCGATAGATGCCTGCCAGAGGCACGGCGCTCCAGCGCGCGCGCACATCGTCTCCCGCGCCAATTCGCTCTGGCCGATCGTACGCATGCAGTGATGGACACGCACCGGATCCTGACGCGCTTGCGCCAGCGCGAAGCCCTTCCCTTCCGCTCCCAAGAGATTGCTGACAGGGACACGTACCTCCTTGAACAGCATCTCGCAATGGCCTTCAGGCGATTCGTCGCCCCGCGCCGGATGGCGGACTGGATGTTCGTCGCATCGGAGCAGGCGACGTCAGGCTCGGTCATTGCGAAACAGGGCCAAGCTTCGCCGCTCAACAGCGGAGCCAGCCATCGCTCCCTTTGCTCTGCCGACGCAAACATGTGCAGCAACTCCATATTGCCGATGTCAGGCGCATTGCAGTTGAAGACCTTCGAGGCCCAGGGGACGCGACCCATGATCTCTGTCAGAGGCGCATAGTCCAGATTGGTTATGCGCATACCCGGCTCATCTACTTTTGGCGCGGGCAGGAACAGATTCCACACGCCCGCTTCCCGCGCCAGCGCCTTTAGGGAATCGATCATGGCCATCGGATAGGCGCCGTCCGTTGACTGGCGATGCCAGTCGCGATTTGCCGGAAACACGTAGCCCTGCATGAACTCGCGCAGATTCTGCTGCATCGCGAGTGACTCTTCCGAGAATTGGAGATTTATGAACATTCCTAACGATGTGGTTTGAGCTCGGAAGTCGCGGAACGCTTCACGAAAGCCAAGGGGCTGTCGAGAGATTAATGAGGAAGGTTCGGCACAGCATCGTCGGAAAGGACGATTCCTTGGCGGAACAAATGGCGAGCCCTTTTCGCCACGAACCAAAATCGTCGCTTAAGACGACGAAAAGCGTTCTCTCGTATTCAAGAATCGAAGCTGATCCGAAAAGCAAGGATGCGACGGGCTAGTTTGGAGATTGTGATGAAGACACGCGTTACCGAAATGCTGGGAATCCGCTATCCCATTGTGCAAGGCGGCATGCAATGGGTGGGGCGGGCGGAACTCGCCTCCGCGGTATCGAACGCTGGCGGTCTGGGCATTCTTACCGCGCTTACCCAGGAGTCACCGGAGGCCCTTTCACGGGAGATCCGGCGCTGCCGCCAGATGACGGATCGTCCGTTCGGCGTGAATCTGACGATCCTTCCGTCAGTGAAGCCGCCGCCTTATGTGGAATACGTCGAAGCCATCATCGGGGAAGGCATTAAGATCATCGAAACGGCGGGTAACAGTCCAAAGGATTTTATCGCCCGCTTCAAAACCAACGATGTTCGAATTCTCCATAAATGCACGACGCTGCGCCATGCGCTGTCCGCTGAAGCGAATGGAGTCGACATCATCAGCATCGATGGCTTCGAATGCGCCGGGCATCCCGGAGAGGACGATATCGGCGGGCTGGTGCTGATTCCGATCGCTGCCCGGGCTTTAAAGATCCCGGTAATCGCGTCAGGCGGCATTGGCGACGGCTGGGGCCTGGCTGCCGCACTCGCGCTTGGCGCCGAAGGCGTCAACATGGGCACCCGCTTCTGCGCGGTGAAGGAGGCGCCTTTGCATGACAACATCAAGCAGGCCCTCGTCCGCGCCACGGAACGAGACACCAACCTGATCTTCCGAACCCTGCACAACACTGGCCGGGTGCTCAAAACTTCCGTTTCCAACGAAGTGGTGGAAACGGAGCGTCGTCCGGGTGGATGCACCTTCGACGATATCCGGCGTCTCGTGTCCGGACAACGCGGACGGACGGCGCTCGAGACAGGCGACATTGACGCGGGTCTAGTTTGGGCTGGCGAGGTGGTCGGTCTGATCAACGACATTCCGAGCTGTGAAGAACTGATCGAACGCATGGTCGCGGAATGCCGGCAGCGCCTGGCCACTGCCTCTTCCTACTGTTGAACTTCAGCTTCGCCGCATACGCGGCGTCCAAACGGCAAGGCGACGAGCGCCTTGCCGGGCAACCTTGATCTCGCTCGCCTGATTATATGCCTGCAGTTCAATTTCGAGCAGGCCGCTTTCAGGACTTTTTGCCTTTCGTGGAATGGAAATGGCCGGCCTTAGCAGGGTTTGGTCAAGAAGTCATAGATTGCGACGCCCTGCGCCGAATTGGGCAGCGCCAGCACTTCAGGATGCGCCAATGTGACGGTGGCATCGTCGTAGCCGGCGCGCCAATGCTCCACCATCGTGCAACGCGAGAATTCAAAATCCTTGGATTGGCCTTCGTAAGAAGCACTACGATAAATCAGCTGCACAATATTGCAGAATGCCGAATCCGATGCCTGTGCCAGCATTCTGGCTTGCGGCAACTGCGCGAGGTCAGGCGTCATCTGTGCGAGAAGTTCATTGAACGCCTGCGTAAATGTTGTGACCTGATAAAGGCGTCGGTGGAGGAGCGGGTACGACTGGAAAACTGCACATTCTTCATGCGCACTGCCGCCTCAGTCAAGTTCTTGGGTAACGGGCCCCGTACGCTCCAGAAGTCAACCTGGAATATCAGCGTGTCAAGTCAAGATTTGGAAGACAGAACCCAGTCCAATGGCGCATTCGAAACAAAGCCACCATCCCAGTAAAACTCGCCATCCATTTCGACAGCGTCGAATGCCGAAGGAAGAGCGCCGCTTGCCATCATATGCTCGGGCCGAATGACATGGTTCTCATTATCGAAGTATGAGAAGTTTCCTGTTCGAACATTAACGGCACCCACGCTGAAATGCATGGCGCGAGAATTAATCCGGTCAAAATCGACCAAGCGTTCCAGCGTCGTTCTGAGTTCACGGGTGTCGTAATAACTGGTCGCACCGCCGCTCGGCAAGAGGTAGGGGGCGGCATGCGCGGCGTGGAGAATCCCGGGACGCCTCTTGCAACGATCATCCCGGCCGAGAGCCGATTAATCCATTAACGAGACATTGACCTGCCCGGTTTTTCCGGGCCAAGCTAATTTAAGATAGTGGTAATGTCATGGACTCCCTCCTCCGAGGCTCGGTAGACTGGGGGCACGCGAAGCATGGGCATCGCATCCAACGTAGGAGGCAAACATGGCAATCGTACGGGTCGGTTTGGATATCGCAAAGCAGGT
>NZ_JAEPBG010000046.1 GCF_016632335.1 Noviherbaspirillum pedocola | reverse complement strand
CTCCGCCAGCTTGACCGCCTCCTCACGAAATTCCTTTGTATATCGCGCTTTCGGTACTCGATTCATCTATGCCTCCGTTCCTCAATTTTACGAAACGTTGGCATACACTTTTTTCAGCTGACCTCACCATCAATTCGGTCGGGAATGGCGGACGGCCGCCGCGCTCGCGGCTGGGGCGCGGTGCCGCCAGGTCAATCTCCGCAGCAAGGGCGGCGAAGTCAATATGCTGCTCCATCACCTGTAGCGCATCCCCAAGCTGGTTGAGCTTGGCTTCGCGCTCCTGGTCGGCAAACAGACTGGTCTTGATCATGAAAATTTACGTCAGGCTTGAGGCGCCCACATCTTGCCAGACTCGCCGGGGTTTTTCGAGGTACCCCGCAGTCGTCCGATACGGTCACGTCCAGCCAGGAACCCTTGTGCCGCCAGCTCCGGCTGCATCCGCCGCACGCCATAGGTCTCACGACTCAGCCGATGGACCTCTTTGATAGCCACCTTCAGCCGTTCGTCGACTTGCTGACGTGGTGAACGCGCGCGAGAGAGCCAGGCATAGAAGCCACTACGTGAGACCGGATATCGGACACGGCTCGATTAATTCTTCATATATCGGCCACATCTTTACATGTCCGATCAATTCAGGTACTGCACTTACCACCGTCAAATAACCCCTGACCTTGAATTCCCTTCACGAGAAAGTGAACGAAAGCTTGAGCGATGTTGGCGCCGGAGAGATCGCCGTCGAGTCTGTACCAGCGTGGGATGCTGGTGATCGCGCCCATGAACCAGAATACTGCGAGTTTCGGGTTGCACGCGGCAATAGTTTTGTCGTCTATACCTTCTTGTATTAAGTCGCGCAGGCGAAGATCGAATTGCCGACGGCGCGCCATGATCTGCTTGCGGTCGTTAGGTGTCATCCCGCTGTATTCGTGAAGGACAGCGGAAGCTCCCAGTTCGCTGGCAAAGTCTCGAATGTATATCGACACAAACTTCTCAAGTTTTTCGAGGCCATTTTTTCCTGTTGTGAGGGCCTTCTCAAGCGCTTTATCGCCGATCTCCATCGACAGCTTGTGGCACTCATACAGCAACTCCTGCTTACTCTTGATGTAGTGGTACAGAGCTGGCTTGGTCACGTTCAGGCTTTTCGCGATTTCGTCCAGCGAGACGTTCTGGTAGCCGCGATGCCCAAATGCGCGAGACGCCTCCGCGATAACCGCCTGCCGTTTCAGCTGGTATTGCTCATCCTGACTCTTGACTAGATTGTTCCAGCGCCGGGGCGCGGTCGGCTTGCTCTTAGCGCCTGCCTTCTTCGCTTCAGCGCTTTCCATGATGCTTTCTGCCTTTCTCAATTTGCTTCCCTCGTCGCTGTGCAAACACAGTCTACTTGTCGTTAAAAAGCCCTACTGATAAATCAATTATAAAAATTGCGCACTCGCCACCAAAGTGAGGATGGAACTTGCGGCTGCACCGTAGTTGCGTTTCCGTATCACTCTGACGCACGCCGCCTAGCTTCCGCGTTCAACACCCCTCCCCGAGGCACCCGGACTACATTCCTACGCTGGACGCAAATTCAACCAAATAGTAATACTATTTAACAATTAGTAAATTATATACCGGTGCGCGCCGGCGCGCATACCGCGCGGAGGTTGGATAAATATCGTGCATCCTACAAGCCTTGGCGACAGCCGAATTCCATCGACAGACTGATTGGCACTGCCCGCACCGTGACCTTCAAGCGTTCCTACCGCATTCCCGGCCCGCATGCTCTGTCCGCCATCGTGGCACCGATGTCCCATGTTTCTGGCCCTGAGCTGGTAAGTGGCTGCTGCAAGGCGGGAGTGATCAGTACTTTTCCGTCGATCAATGCCTTCACGACGGGACTGCGGGAGGATTGGCTGCTGGACATCGAGGTAGCGCTCGCCGGCGGCCGCGCGGCGATGCCGGAAAAACCTTTGACACCCTACGCGGTCGATCTGATCATGCATTCCAGCAACAGCTGGCAACAGCCCATCATGTCATCCAGCGGCAGCAGGGTGCTTCTTCGAAACTCCACGATTACAGGTTCCTCGGCAGGAGAAAGCACTGTGCTTTTAGGCTTCATCGGGCCCATGGGCGCATCTGTAGTCGTGGTGCGCGAGCGCCACTTTGTCACAGTCGTACGACTCAGCCCGTAACGCTGAGCTAGGACACTCGTCTTTTCTTGCGACCTTTAGAGCTCGCATCGAATTCGCGGCGTTGTGCGGGCGCTGCGGTGAAGCATGTTTGCCATAACAATTTTTCCTCCGCGGGGGACAGAATAATCTCACGACTTCCCGGGACTGTACACCTAGTTCATAACGGGCTCTAGAAAGCTCACCGCGCCACGGTCCAAGCGGGTAACCAGTTCCTCGTGCGAATCAGTCATGCTTTCATCCTCCATGGTTTCCCAGCTCAGCCGAGCCAGCGCTTGCGACGACGGTAATGCTTCATGTCACGATAACTCTTGCGTTCACCATCCATGGTGAGGCCGAGGTAGAACTCGCGCACATCTTCGTTCGCCTTTAGGTCGGCGGCGGCGCCTTCAAGTACGATGCGGCCGTTTTCCATAACGTAGCCGTAATCCGCCAAGTCAAGCGCAACGCGCGTGTTCTGTTCCACGATCAATAGCGTGAGGCCGCTCGCCTTCAATTGCGCCAGCAAGGCATACACTTCTTCGATCATCAGCGGCGCCAAGCCTAGCGAAGGCTCGTCAATCATCATCAGCTTGGGGTCAGCCATCATGGCGCGGCCAATCACCAGCAACTGCTGTTCGCCGCCCGACAGATAGCCCGCGGTACGCCCGCGCAAAGCTGCGAGGCGGCCGATGCGCTGGTACACCTGGTCCAGGCGCCGGCGCGCCTCGGCGCCGCCCACTATGTGACCGCCGACGATAAGGTTCTGCTCGACCGTCATGTGTCGCAGCACCTGCCGACCTTCGGCCACATGCACTATGCCGTGCCGGACGATGTGCATCGGCTCCTGATTGGTCAGCGGCGCACCATCGAAGGAAATGCCGCCACCTGAAACCCGGCCGTCCTCGCAACTGATCAGGTTCGAAATGGCCTTCAGGGTCGTGCTTTTACCGGCCCCGTTGGCGCCTAGCAAGGTTACGCATGTCCCTTTCGGAACCTTAGCCGAAATTCCTTTCACGGCGAGGATGACGTCGCTGTAGAGCGCTTCCACGTTATTCAATTCAAGCAATTGTTTCTCCCAAGCAGTTCACGCGCCCCGGAAGGGGCGGGGCGCGTCACGCAGGTCTTACCATTTGTTCAGGACAGGAACAGCCACGTTTTGGTCCGCGATCGTGTACTTGCCGTCTTGCACCGTGCCGATGTTCACTGTCAGGCCGCGCGTTGGAAACGGCGCGTCTTCGGAAAAGGTCAACGTCGGCAGTACGCCGAAGCTTTGCTCAGCTGTGATCGGGGTCGTCACCAGCGTCTTGCGCACGACTTCGCCGGTCAGCTTGGTCGGACCAACCGCCTTTGCCGCGTTTTCGATCGTGCGCACCGCCACGATCGCTTGGTTCAGGCCCATTAGGCAGGGAACGTTGTAGCCGGCGGTGACCTTGTACTTGTCGCGCAGCTTTTCATAAAAGCCGCGCGCCGTGGTCTTGTCCTCGGTCGGGATCGCCATGCCGTAGGCTTCGTAATTGCCTTCCATTTGCGCGAGACCGCCGATGGCCTTGCCGGACGCCAGCAGACTGTTATGGGCACTCATCATGATGGGGATGTTGGTCTTGCCCAGGCTTTGCAGTGCGCGCCGGGTCGCTACAACCGCCGCCGTGTTGGTCTGGATCTGGATGACTTCCACGCCTTTGCGCACCAAGCGTGCCACCTGGGGTGTTAAGTCCGTCGGCTGCACTTCGGCGTAGATGGTTTCAACCACTTCCAACAGCTTCGGGTTTTCCTTGGCGTACTTCTCCATGCCCTTATGGATATCCACGTAGGCGGGCGAAGCTTCCGAAGAGATGATGCCCAGCTTCAGGGCACCGTCGCCGCCGCGTTTCTTGCGGAACCACTCCATGAAGGCTGTCGCTTCGTGCGGATAGGTGGGACGTGCATTAAAAACCCAAGGATTTGGCTTCCAGCCATAGCCGTAGCCGGCGGTGGCCATGATCATCGGCACCTTGTCATTAGGCAGGCGCTCCTGCAACGCCGTGGCATCCGGTCCGCCGATGCCGAACACCAGGATCGGATTCAATTCCGACTTGGCACCTGGCCACAGGCTGGCCACCTGCGCCACGTCGTAGCGGGTATCGTAATCCTTAATCTTCAGCGCCACGCCCAGCTCCTTACCGACTTCGGAGTTCCACCAATCGACGACCCCGCGGCGACAGCCAGTGACGTCCTTCATGATGTCGGCGTAGGGGCCGGTGAAATCGGCCAGCCCGGCTAGGTTGTAGGTGGTCTGGGCCTGCGCTCCGGCGCCGGCAAACAACATGCTTAACTCTGCAGCCGCGGCGAACATCCAGGCACGCGACTGGACCGGACGTTTGTTGAATTTTTTACTGAAAACCATTTTTCCATCTCCTTGATAGTTATTGAACAAACGCACCGACAAGGGAGACGGCGTATCTTGCCGCTCCCATTTTCTTCAATAGGGAAATGGCCACAAGCGGTAGGAGCGCTTGATGATTTGCCATCTGTGCATCAGGCCGCGTGGCTCGAAAATCAAGAAGCCGGCGATCATCGCCCCCAGGAAGATGTTCATGCCGGCGAATACGATGTCACCACCCAGGAACGGCACATGTTCCACAATGGTGGAACCGGCCGAACTGATGATCTCCTGCGACAGCTTGATCACCAGCACACCAATCAGGGCGCCCGTGATTGAGCCGACGCCGCCGACGATAATCATGGCGATTAGCCAGATTGAGTGAAACAGCGTGAATTGATCGACAGCGACGAAGCGTACGTAATACGCCCATAAGCCACCGCCAATGCCGGCATAAAAGGCGCCCAGCAGAAATGCCACGGCCTTGGTTCGCACCACGTTGATTCCCATCATCCCGGAAGCGACATCGTCGTCGCGTACCGCCAGAAAGGCGCGTCCGTGCCGGCTTCGCGCCACGCTGTAGGCCCCGAACAGCATAAGCGCCGCCACCGCTAAGCAGAGGTAGTAGATCGAGCGGTCCGAATCGAAACGGACCCCCAAAATCTCCGCCGGCTGTACTGTGATGCCGGCCGAACCACCGAGCCAGGAAGCGGGCAGGTTGAGCACCAGGAAATGGAACAGAATCTGAGCCGCGATCGTTGTCAGGGCCAAGTAGAAGCCCTTGATGCGGACCGCCGACATGCCAAAGATAAAGCCGAACACGGCCGCCGCCACACCGCCCACCGGCAACGCGGCCCAGATCGGCCATCCGGCCTTGCTGGCCAGGATTGCTGTGGTGTAGGCGCCGACGCCCATGAACGCGGCTTGCCCGAGGTTGATCTGTCCCGCCAAGCCGGTGTTAATCTGGAGGCCGAGCACCACCACCACGGTGATGAGCATGGTGGTCACGATGGCGACGATGCGCGGCTCGAACAGCAACGGCATGGCCATCATGAACAGCGCGAACAAAACCAGGGCCCAGCGCTGCTTGGAAGTGCGGATCAGCGCCTGATCCCCGGCAAAGCTGGTTGCGAATACGCCTGCTGGATCCATGATTTATACCCTCTCGATAGTCTTCCAGCCGAACATGCCGGTTGGCCTCATCAGCAGCACTAAAAGCATGATGACGAACGGCAGCACGGAACCGACCGCACCACCCACCAAGGGATCGAGGTAGGCCATGGCCAGCCCTTGGACGATGCCGACCAGCAGCCCCGCCAGCAACAGACCGCCGATCGATTCGAGGCCGGCCAAGAGTGCGACCGGCAAAGCGGCCATGCCGATTTCCGAGGTCAGCAGGTTGAGCGATTTCCCGCTCAAGTAAACGATCGCACCCAAGGTCGAGAGCACTGAACCCAGGGCCCAGGCGAATGCCACCGAGCGCCGCACCGAGATTCCCATCGACATCGCGACCTGGTGGTCTTCCGCCACTGCGGTCATGCGCAGGCCGGCACGTGTCTTGTTGAAGAACCAGGACAGGCTGAAACCGATGACGACGGTCAGAAGTCCCCCATAGAACAATGAGCGCGGAATCAGCAGGTCGCCGACCATGATTGGCGCCAGAGGAAACACGATGGGGAACGGCCGCACCTGGGGACCGAAGGCAACCAAGATGACGCCGCGGATCAGGATCAGCAGGCCAATGGTTACCATCACCATCGAGAAGACCGATTCCCCGACTAAGCGCGAGAAAAACAGACGCTCGATCAGAAGGCCGAATGCGACGGCGGCCGCAAATGCCAAGGGCAGGCCGGTCCACATCGGCAGGCCGAGCTCCATGACCATCCACCAGACTAGGAAGCCACCGAACACGACCAGCTCACCCTGGGCAAAATTGAACACTTTGGAAGCGCGGTAAATCACCACAAAACCCATGGCAATCAGCGCATACAGCAAGCCGATCAGTGCGCCGTTGATCAGGTAATTCACTAACTCAATCATGCTACCCTCCGCTGAACGAAAGCTTTCCCGTGCCGCTGCGCAGGTGTCTCGCTGTCGTGAATGGCTACCTGGGCGGCCAGGCTGCCTTGGCGCCCGTCCTGATAAGTGACGGGAATCCTGATATCGACCGCATCGGCCCCGGCGTACAACCCGTCAATCACGGCGGCGTAACGCTGCTCCAGGAATTCGCGCCGCAGTTTGCGCGTACGCGTCAACTCCCCCTCGTCCGGGTCTAGCTCCTTGGGGAAATTGGCGAAACGGCGAATCCGCGCATGGGCCGGCAGGAAGGAATTGACACGCTGTATCTCGGTGCGCAGCAAGTCCCCCACTTCGGGCTTTTGCGACAAGTCAGTGAAGGTGGAAAAGCTGAGATTCTTTTCCTCGGCCCAGCGCGACACCACGTTCATGTCGATGTTGATTAAGGCCACTACGAACTCGCGCGTCGCGTCGCCGACCGTCATGATGTCCTTGATGAACGGACTGAAGCGTAGCCGCGTTTCGACGAATTGCGGTGGAAAGCTTTCCCCCGACGCCAAGCGCCGTAGATCGCTCATGCGCTCCAAGAACACCAATTCGTCGCGTTCGCTGCGCGTGACCGCGTCGCCGGTGCAGAACCAGCCGTCGACGATCTTTTCGGCGGAGGCGTCGGGACGCCGGTAGTACCCGCGGAAGTGCGTACCACCTCGGATATGCAACTCGCCTTCCTTCGTCAGTTGCCATTCCAGCGGCGCATCGGCATCGGGATGAGCGCGCAGCCAGTGCCCAACCGTTTCCAGGTCGTAGCAGTCGCCCTGATGCATGGTCAGCAGGCCGGTTTCTGTCGATCCGTAGATGTTACGCAAAGGCACGCCGATCGCATGGAACATGCGAAACACGTCCGGCGCCATGGTCGAACCACCGCAGCCGGCAATCCGGAGGCGAGTAAGACCCAGTTGATCGCGCAACGGCCGCAGCACTAGCGCGTCGGCCAGCGGGAATGCCAGCCGCGCTCGCGTGCTGACCGGCCGCCCCTCCAGGCGTGCGACATTGACTTCGTGGCCCACGCTTAGGCCCCACTCGTAGACGCGGCGGCTGACCTTGCCGGCATCAAGCATGCGCGCCTGCATGGTCGATGCCAGGCTTTCCCACTGGCGCGGCGCGAATACCATCGCTTCCACTGCCAGTTCGCGGATATTGCTCAGCACCTGTTCCGGCCCTTCCGGAAAATTCACCACGAAGGGCAGGCCTACGCCGAGCGTGATGCCAATGATCTGCTCGGTCGCCCACGCTGGAGCGATATAGGTGAGATATTCCATGCCCGGCTTGGCGCCGGTGGCGTCGATGACGCGCTGCGCATTGTCGATCAGGTACTTGTGGCTCAGGATCACGCCCTTGGGCTTGCCCGTTGTCCCTGAAGTGAACGAAAGCACCGCGATGTCGTCGGGCTTGCCCTCTTGCAAAAAGGCACGGTACAGCTCAGGCTGTTCGCGATGCAGGCGCCGGCCCTCCTCCTGCAATCCGGTCACGGTACGCAGCACATCCTCGCGATAGGACCACATGCCGGTATCGTCCCAATAGGCGATCCCTCGCAGGAGCGGTAGACGGTCCCTGATGGCCAAGCCCTTGTCGACCTGCTCCTGGTCCTGGGCGAACAGGTACACCGTTTCGCTGTCTTCCAGAACGTAGGCAACCTCCTCCGCTGTCAGGTCGGGGTAAAGTGAGACGACCTTGCAACCCAGTGCCTGAGCTGCGAATTCAGCCCAGAAGTGCTCGGGTTCGTTTTCACCGATGATGGCAATCGTTTCACCGCGCTGCATACCGAGTCGATGCAGGCCCAGTGCCAGCTCGCGCACGTTTTCCTGGACCTTGGCGAAGCTGAACTCACGCCAGATACCGCGACATTTGTGACGCTGCGACAGGCGCTCCGGCGTCCGATCCGCATGCTGCTGGAGCAGTTGCGGAAGCGTTGACATGGGTAACATCATTTTCCTCCGTCGCCAAGATAGGCCTTCAAGACCGCCGGATCGACCTGAATCTCCGCGGGCGTACCATCCGCGATCTTGCGGCCGAAATCGAGCACCGCAATGCGATCGGCCAGATCCATGACGACACCCATGTCGTGTTCGACCAACACAACGGGAATGCGCTTTGCCTCCCGCACATCGAGGATGAAGCGGGCGAGGTCCTCCTTCTCTTCCGAATTCATGCCCGCCATCGGCTCGTCCATCAGCAAGATCTTCGGTTCCTGCGCCAAGGCGCGACCAAGATCGACCCGCTTGCGCAAGCCGTAACCTAGGCTTCCAACCGGCTGGTGCCGGATCGATTGGATCTCTAGCAGCTCTATGATTTCTTCGACGATTTCGCGATGCTCGAACTCTTCGCGCCGGGTACGGTTGAAATAGAAAAACGCTTCGGGCAAGGTGGCGCGCATGTGGATGTGGCGGCCCACCATGATGTTGTCCACCACGCTCATGCCGGAAAATATGTGTGTACCCTGGAACGTCCGGGCCAGCCCTAATCGCGCGATCTCGTGGACTGGCTTGCCTTTGATGTCCTGCTCGTTGAGCAGGATCCGCCCATGCTGCGGGCGATAGAATCCGCTCAGGCAATTCATCAGAGAAGTCTTGCCAGCACCATTTGGGCCGATGATGGCGAACAGCTCGTCGGCGCGGACTTCGACCGACACATTGTCGAGCGCAACGATGCCACCGAATGCCATGCGGATTCCATCCGCGGCCAGCACCACGGGCGCACCTTGCTTCGCGGCCCGGGGCACGCTCATGCCGCCCCCGCTGCGTTGATACCTTGTCTCATCTCGTCTCCTGTCGTTTTATTCACAGCGCCGGCGCGTAGCCCACGTGCCGCAGTTCCTTCTCTGCCGGCACTCCTCCCAGCGCCTCCGGCGTGCCGACCCCGCTAACGGGTGCCGACGCGACCGCCGCCGTCGATGCTGATGGTAGTGGCGTTGATATAAGAGTTTTCCACGATATGGTGCACCAAACCAGCGAACTCCTCCGGCTGCCCCATGCGCGCCGGATACAGCACCATGTTATTGATGAGCTTGTCCGCCACCTTGGGCGGCATGCCGGCCGCCATGCCGGTATCGAACAGGCCGGGCGCAATCGCCACCATGCGGATGCCATGCTCAGCCAAGTCGCGTGCGATAGGCAGGGTCATGCCGATGACGCCGGCCTTGCTAGCGCTGTATGCGGCCTGCCCCATCTGGCCTTGCCAGGCGGCGCCGGACGCGGTGTTGACGATGACCCCGCGGTCGCCGCTTTCATCCGGTTCGTTGCGCGACATGGCAAGCGCCGCATGGCGGATCATGTGAAAGGTGCCGCTCAGGTTCACCGCGATGACGCGATCCCACAATTCGGTCGGAAAAAGCTGGTTTTTCGACAAAGTCTTGCAAGGACCGAGGATGCCGGCGCAGTTGACCCCGATATGGATGGCGCCGTGCATCTCAAGAACGGTGTCGATGCCAGTCTTTATATCGTCCTCATTAGCGACATCAACTGCCAGTCCCTTGATATCCGGGCCCAGCGCGGCCTGCACTTTCTCACCATCCAGGTCGAACCCCACCACCCTGGCGCCCGCGGCGACCAAGGCCTTGCAGGTGGCCAATCCTAGGCCAGAAGCGGCTCCCGTGACGACGGCGACTTTGTTGTTGACGTTCATGTACTAATTCCCTTTTTGTCTGAAGTAAATGTCTATGAAACGGCCTCTCGGGTCGGGTGCGCCTTTCCTATTGAAGTGTCGCTCGATCAGTCACACTGAGCGCCACTGGCCCTGCCAGTACTTTTCCCGTATGTCGCGCTTGAGCACTTTGCCGACAGCGCTGCGTAGGAGTTCGTCCCAGAATTCAATGGTTTTCGGTGTTTTGACGCTACCGAGCTCGCGCTTGCAGAGAGAAATGAGTTCATCGCCGCTAGCCCGATGGTCAGGTTTCAGCTGGATTACCGCCTTCACCGCCTCACCCCGTTTCTCATCGGGCACGCCGACGACGGCGCAGTCCAAAATGGCAGGATGCGTGTTAGTACCGCTTCGATCTCGCTCGGAAAGACGTTGAACCTTCCACTGACGATCATGTCTTTCTTGCGGTCGACAATCGTGATTAGCCCGCGTGCATCCTTGATGCGGACGTCAATGGTGTGATGCCAGCCGAATCCAGACACTTCTACCGTTTCCTCCGGCTTCTTGTAATAGCCCTTCATCACCATCGAAGATCGCACCACAATCTCGCCCTTTTCACCGGGAACAAGCAACTTGCCGTCGTCGTCCATAATTTCGACGCGGGCATAGGGAACGGCGCGACCAGCTGAGCGTGGCGCCTCCTCATCGAAGCTGCCGTCTGCACGGATGTAGTCCTCCAGCTGCTTGGCCACTACCGGAAACAGACATTCACTCTGGCCGTACACCTCATAAATCACTGGCCCGAACCCCCGCACCGCTTCCTTCAGCTTTTCCGGCGCAATCGGGGCGGCGCCGACTGCCAGGCAACGTAGCGGGCTTAGGTCCGTCATCGCAACTCGCGGCATCGCGAGCAGGGCGTACACGATGGTAGGCGGCATGAATAGATGGGTGATGCGCTCGCGCTTGATCGTGGCCAGAACCGCTTGCGCGTCGAAGCCGGGCACCACCACCGTACAAGCACTGCGGGCGGCGCCGGCGAAGGTGATCATGGCGGCGACATGCGTCAGAGGCGCGACGGCCAGAATACGAGAGCCCAAGTCAATCTTCAGCATATTGAAGATGGAAATCAGGGTCATTTCCAGCGAGCGGTGGGAATGTAGTGCACCCTTTGACGGGCCAGTCGTGCCACCGGTCGGCTGTAGTGCCGTCGCTCGCTGGGGGTCTTCCGGCACAGCGACGTACGGCTCGCGATGTGCGACCATCCACGTGTCCAGGAACTCCCCGCGCTCGGACGGCCGATCGATGCAGATGAAGCCCTGCACTTGCACTTGCGGCAGCTCAGCCTTCCAGGACGGCACAAGATGCTCGAAGCTGCTATGGCAAAAATCAGGTCGCAGTCGGCGTATCCCAGCATCGCTAGATTGGTGACGGGTGAATTTCATTTATGCAATGCAACCCATACCATGTCCGCCCGGTTGACCGCAGTCTGGAGCAAGCTGATGCGAAAATAATTTGGTCCGTAGATTGCGATATGAGCACCGCCGCGTAGCCCCGGCTCACGGGTCAGAGCGTGCGCCGTGGCGTGCACCATTGCTTGTGCCTCTTTGTAGACTAGGCGTCTTCGCCCATCCACGAAGGCTTCATGGCGCGGAAAGTTCGCCGCGGCCGCGTCGAAGTAGTCTGCTAACCGCAATTTTCGTCTCCTCGTCTAAGCTGCGTCGCCGGTCTGCGCCAACTTGCAGCTTGCGATTGATGTTTTAGCGACCCAAGATGGTGACGCAGGCGACCGCCTCTTCGATACCCTGAAGCCCACCACCGTTTTCAGCCAGCGCCAGTCGCGCGCCGGCCACCTGCCGGACGCCGGCCTCGTTGCGTAACTGGGTCACCAACTCATGCACTTGAGCGATACCGGTGGCGCCTACAGGGTGTCCCTTGGACTCCAGGCCGCCGGAGGGATTGACCGGAATCCGACCGCCAATGCAAGTTTCACCGCGTTCCGAAAATGGGCCGCCTTCACCGAACTCGCAGAAACCGAGATTCTCGATCTGAATGATTTCGCCCATCGCGGTGGCGTCATGAACTTCGGCCACCGAGATGTCGCGTGGCCCCACGCCGGCCAGCTCGTATGCGCTGCGCGCAGCCAGGGCGGTGCAGTGATTGCGGTATTCGGCATCGTCACGGTCTGACCCGGTATGGACGATCGAGGCCAGTACACGGATCGCGCGCGCCGGGTCGATATTCCAGCGCTTGAGGCCCGCTGCGGTGCAAACGACGGCGGCGGCAGATCCGTCGGAAATCGGCGAGCACATCGGCAAGGTCAGCGGATAGGTAATTGGAGGGGCCGCCAGAACCTCGTCGGTCGTATATGAATTGCGATATTGCGAGAGGGGGTTGTGGACGGAGTGAGCGTGATTCTTAGCTGACACCGCGGCAAGCTGTCTTTGCGTTGTGCCAAAGCGCTTCATGTGCGCGCGGGAGAACGCAGCATACACATCCATGAAAACGCTGTACGGCTTGGGCGATACGCTTGCCTCCGGGACGGCGACACCAGCACCTAGTTGTAGCAGGCGCTCGCGAATTTGCTCGGCTTCATGCACATCCCAGGCGCTGTCGAACACCGAAAACATGCGGTCGCGGTCGGCCGAGTACATCTTTTCAGTGCCGACTGCCAGCGCCACATCGGCGGCTCCGGCGCGCAGGTGGTTAACCGCAAGAGTGAAAGCGCTGCTTCCGCTGGCGCACGCATTCTCCACGTTGACAACCGGGATGCCACCCAACCCCATCGCACGCAAAGCTACCTGACCGCGAATCATGTGTTGGCCTTCCATGTGGCCCTGCGACGCATTGGCGAAGAAAGCTGCTTCCAGCGCCTCTTTGCCAAGCCCCGCATCGGCCAATGCTGCATCAACCGCCTGTCTGGTCAGGGCCTTCATGCTGACATCCAAGTGGCGTCCAAACGGCGTCATGCCAACGCCCACCACATAAATCTGTTCCATGTGTCCTCCTCCATCATCTAGATTGTTTTCTTTGTCTGCACAACGGCCTTGTAGACACCATATATATGTTTTACCTAAAAGTAAATAACGTACCTATCGGGTAATTCCAATTAACTCATGAATTATTTTTTTGATTGCCCAGCACGGCATCCGTGTCCACCCCCAAGGGAGAAACGTCGGTCAGAGGCCCCGGGTGGAAGCCTCCGAATACCAACGGCTGTGCCACGTGCCAAGAAAAGCCGCCGTCGTTACGAGCCACTTGCCTGAACATGCCCCGATGCCGGAAATGCTCGTCAGCGACCACTTCCTCCAGAGAATTGACCCGCCCCCAGGGAATACCGGCCCGGTCTAGCTCGGCGCTCCATTCTTCTCGCGATCTATGCTTCAAAGCGGCCGCGATTCGTGCTCTCAATACGGTCTGCTCTGCGACGCGCTCTGGATGCCGCAAGGCGGCTACGTCGTCCATACCCAACAGCGGGCACAACGGTTGCCAGAACCAGTCCTCGTGCGCGATTGACAGCGTCAGCAACTTTCCATCAGCGCATTCGAACGTGCCGTAACTTGGCTCATCGTTGACGAAACCCTCGTTCATGCCGTTCATGAGTGGTGCCAGCATGGCGGTCATCAATGAAACCAAGCAGTCCGTCATGGAAACGTCAATATATGCACCCTGGCCGGTGCGCTCGAGTCGTAGCAGGGCCGATAGCATGCCGGTCAATGCGAACATCGCAGACGACAGGTCGCCGATTGCAAGGTCTGGCGGTGCTTCGATTCGGCCAGTTTCCGCTTGGCGAGACAGGAGACCGGCCAACGCCTGATATGACAAGTCGTGTGCCGGCCGATCGCGGTAAGGGCCGGTTTGCCCGAATCCCGAGATAGACAGATAGACAATGCGAGGATTGATTGTGACTGTGGCGGCGTAATCGAATCCGAGGCGAGCCATAGTCCCCGGCCGATACCCCTCCATGAGGACGTCGGCGTTACGTATCAGATTACGCAGACTTTCCTTGCCCTCTTCCGTCTTCAAATCCAACACCACCGACTTCTTGTTCCGGTTCAGTGACGCATGGAAACCAGGGTACTGGCGCGCCGGGTCTCCGGAGCTTCGCTCAACGATGATTACCTCAGCGCCAAGGTCAGCAGCCACCAAGGTAGCGAACGGCCCGGGATATTGTTCGGCCAAGGTAAGAATACGTAAGCCTTCGAGCGGGAGAATCATTGTTTTCCTCTCATGCGAAACAGAAATGCCACCGATCCGAACTCTGGATCCCCGCCAAGCGGTAGGGAACGCAGAGCCAATTTTACCCTTCGGTAAAATAAAATACTACATAATTATTTTACTTTCCAATTGGAAGAAAATAGTTCAATATAAGGTACTCAGTTCAATTCAGAGGAGGCAGCCCATGAGTGAGGAAGAAATCATTTCGGAGGTGCGCGACGGCGCCATGTGGATCACCCTAAACCGCCCTGAAGCAATGAACTCATTGACGCCACGGGTGCTGGCCGGAATTTCTCGGGCCTTGGATCAGGCGCAAAACACTGACGGCGTACGTGCCGTGGTACTGACCGGAAATGGACGCGCTTTCTGCGCCGGTGCCGATTTGAAGTACGTGCAAAGCCAGGTCGGCGAGACCGACAATGGAACACAGCACTTCCTGAGTGACGTACTGGCCCTCATGAACCGCGTGGAGAGCTTTCCGATGCCGGTCATTGCCGCAATCAACGGCTTGGCGCTAGCCGGCGGCCTCGAGCTGGTACTGTGCTGTGATTTGGTAATCTCGGCCCGCTCGGCCAAGCTGGGCGACGCGCACGCCAACTACGGCTTACTTCCGGGCGGCGGCGGATCGGTACGACTGCCGCGAAAAATTGGACCGACTCGTGCGAAGTATCTGCTCTATACGGGAGAATTTCTGCCGGCCGAGGAATTGCTGGCGACCGGCCTGGTGAACAAGGTGGTGGAAGATGCGGAGCTGCTTTCCGCTACCGGCAAGCTGGTTACCACGCTAGCCCGGAAGAGCCCTCTCGGCTTGCGCCGAATGAAGGCACTGGTTGATGATGGACTGGCCCAGCCGATCGAATCGGCCTTGCGGCTAGAACTGCTCGCTTCCGAGGTGCATATACATAGCGCGGACATGAAGGAAGGCCTGGCCGCATTCAATGAGAAAAGAGCGCCGGTGTTCACCGGTCGCTAGGAACGCCTGTTTGTTAGAGCGTCTAACAAAATGAATTTTTCAAGACTCTCCAGCAGATGATGGCGCAAGCAAGCCGGAGGAACGCTTCATGCATCGAAGACAGTCGCTCGTATTGGACCCGCAAGCGCCGGAACTGATGCAGCCAGGCGAGAGTTCGCTCTACCACCCATCGCGTCTTACCCAAATTGCTTCCATGCGCAGTTCGGCGTCTGGCGAGCTGATGACGAATACCGCGCCTTTGCAACTCCTGCCGATGCTTGTTGCTGTCGTACCCGCGATCGGCCTGTACGCATTGGGGTTTGCGAAGTGGCCGCCCGCGTTTGCCGGCAATGGGGGCCACGCCGTCGAGCAACGGCATGAGTTGTGTGACGTCGTTGCGATTGGCTTTGGTCAGGATCACATTGAGTGGGATGCCTTGGGCGTCGACGAGCAGGTGGTGCTTGCTGCCCGCCTTACGGCGATCGGTTGGGTTCGGTCCAGTTTTTTTCCCCCGTGCACTGCCCGCACCGAGGCACTGCCGGGAATCACGCGGGAGAAATCAATCTTCTCCGCGCCGCGCAGCTTGGCCAGCAGCACTTCGTGCAGCCGCTTCCATACGCCAGCCTTTTGCCACGCCCGCAAGCGTCGCCAGCAGGTCATGCCTGAACCGCAGCCCATCTCTTGGGGCAGCATTTCCCACGGAATGCCGGACTGCAGGACGAACAAAATCCCGGTCAGAACCTGCCGGTCGTCCAGGCGCTTGCGGCCGGGATGGTGCTTGCGCCGCCTTGGTGCCGGGAGCAGCGGCTGGATGATCTCCCATAGCTCATCGTCAACCAGTTTGCGTGCCATATGCGCCTCGCAAAAGAGTCTTCGCAAGTCAATATGACCACAATTTTTCCATTTTGTTAGCAGCTCAAGGAGAGAGACCATGACACCCCTCGACCGCTTCGCCCGCCTGCGTGCCACGCAGGAAACCGCTTGGCAGATGGCACCGGCCATACGGGCAATCTATAAAAGAGCCGGGATGACGCCAGCCGATCTGCGCACCGCCCAGGATATGACACGTCTGCCGGTCACCAGCAAAGACGAACTGCTAGCGCTTCAGCGATCACATCCGCCGTTCGGCGGGTTCCTCGCCGCTCGGGTAGAGGATATCGCGCACATCTTTGTCTCGCCCGGCCCCCTGAACGAACCGCACCTGCGCTCCGACCGGGATGGACATGGTTTTGCACGGGTGTTTCAGATTGCGGGTGTAGGGCCGGGCGACCGCGTTCTGAACACCTGGTCCTATCACCTCGTTCCCGCCGGCCTTCTGCTTGACCAGGGCATTGTCGCCTGCGGCGCCACCGTCATTCCTGCCGGGACTGGCGGCGCCGAATTGCAGGCGAAGATTGTGCTCGACTTGGGTGTCACCTGCATCTGCGCTTCCACCGCTTTTTTCATGACCTTGGTCGAAACATTGGAGGGCCTCGGTCACGAACTGCCGCGAGCTTGGAAAGTGCGCTCTGCTCTACTGGGCGGCGAGATGGGAGATTGGATGGGCAAGCGCCGTCGCCTCGAGGAGCGCTATGGCATTCGAACTTTCTCCACCTACGCCACCGGCGATTTCGGATTGATTGGCTACGAACAGATGGGCCAAGAAGGTTATGCAATCCACGAAGACCGTCTGGTGCAGATTTGCGACCCAGTTACCGGCTTGCCAGTCGCTGCGGGCACGCCGGGCCAAATCGTCGTTACCACGCTTTCGCCCGGTTGGCCGCTGATTCGCTTCGGCACCGGCGACGTCGCTTGCGCCCTCGAAACCGGTGATGACGGATGTGTTAGCAGGATCGGCCAAATACAGGGCCGGGTCGGGCAGGCGGTCAAGGCCAGGGAAATTTTCATTTATCCTCGGCAACTGGAGGAGTTAGCCATCCGCATTCCTGGAGTGCGCGCCGCTCAGGCAGTGATCACCTGCCCCGGCAACCGCGAGGAAGTCACACTACGCCTGGCGGTCGAACCCTCGGCACGACGGGATTCATTGGCGCAGACGGTGGCACAGGAATTCCAGACCCTGTCCCGGCTCAAGCCCGATCACTTCGAATGGCTAACGGCCGATGCCCTGGCGGCGGAAACCGTACTTGTGGTAGATCGCAAGAGCGGTACTTAGCTAATCGCTGTTAGACGGCGGCTATCTGATACCAGGCGCAGCCGTCGTCTCCGATTCGCACCGAAGCTTCACCTCGGGCCACGAGATAGTTGAGATGGGCCAAACTTTCTCCCGTCGCCATGCTCATCAAATAGTGGTCTGAGGTGATGGCCCGGGCGAACAGTGCCCCATATACGTCGATCACACGCCGCGGTTCGCACAGAGCTTTCCGCAGTCGCTCAAGCGCGCGCTGCTGGCTCTGCAAAAGAGAATCGATCCGATGATGCAAGCCATGAAACGGCTCATTGTGTGAAGGAAGCACTAGGACGTCGTCCGGGACTTCGCGACTCAACTTCTTTAGCGAATCCATCCAGTCTGAGAGTGGATTAGCTTCCGGCTCGGTGGGAAATACCGAGACGTTGGATGATATGCGGGGCAATATCTGGTCGCCCGAGATCAGCTGCTTTAGCTCAGAGCAGTACAGGCAAACATGCTCCGGCGAATGCCCCGTGCCCACTACAACGCGCCAGAGCCGTCCGCCGATATGAAGCTCTTCGCCATCCCGCAGGCGCCGATAACTGTCGGGCAAAGCATAGATCATCTTGCCGAAGCCGCCGAACCGTGTGCGGTAGTTTTCGATGTCTTCGTCATTCCATCCAGCCCGACGATAGAATTGCACGGCGTCCTCGGGCGCCTCACGACCGGTATCGGCGCCCAGCACGCGACAGCTCAGGTACTCCAGGCGACTGATCCATAGCTTGCAGCCAAACTTCCGGGTCAGCCAGCCTGCCATGCCGATATGGTCGGGATGCATATGGGTGACGAAGATGCGCGTCACAGGATCCCCAAGCGCGCCGGAAAACAACCGGCGCCAAGCCGCCGCAGTGTCGGGCGACCAGATGCCGGTATCCACTAGCGCCCAGCCTGCCCCATCACGGATTGCCCACATGTTGATATGGTCGAGTTGGAACGGCAGGGGCATGCGTATCCACTGCACGCCCTGCGCGATTTCCTTGGCGGTTCCCGCCTCGGGAACCTCTCCGCACGGATATATCAGGCCGGGCTTGGCAGCTGTGCTACTTTCGTCTTCAGTGTTCATAGCGGACTTCCCACGACACGCCGGCCTTATTACATCCGCCCGGCGTCATTCCTAGGCCAGACTACGCGCAATGATGAGCTTCTGAATATGGCTCGTGCCTTCATAGATCTTGCAGACACGGACATCCCGGCAATAGCGCTCGACCGGGAAATCTTTGAGGTAGCCGTACCCACCATGGAGTTGTAGCGCGGTAGAACACACCTTCTCAGCAATCTCGCTAGCGAACAGCTTCGCCATCGACGCCTCCTTCGCGCATGGAATGTTCGCATCGACCAAGCGTGCGGCATGTAGCACATAATTGTGTGCGACCTCTACATGCATCGCCATGTCTGCCAGGTCAAAGCTAACCGCCTGCAAGTTGATGATCGGGGCGCTATACGCTTCCCGGTCCTTGGCGTACCGCAAGGCCGCCTCCAGCGCGGCACGAGCGACCCCAACGGCCTGCGCCGCAATTGCGACACGGCCGTGCGACAGTAATGCCATCGTTTGAGGATAACCTGCGCCTTCGGCACCAATGAGATTTTCGGCTGGGACGCGACAATCCTTCAACTCGATCTGCGCGAGATGTGCAGTGTGTTGGCCATATTTACTTTCGACACGTGCGACCTCGTATCCGGGCTGCTTCGGGTCAACTAGGAACAAGCTTTTTCCACGCTTGCCGGCGGCTGGATCGGTGACCGCAAGCACGATCGCCAAGCCCGCCTCGCTGCCGTTCGAAATGAATTGCTTGCTGCCGTTCAGGATGTATTCAGTGCCATCTCGTCGCGCGGAGGTGCGAAATGCCGCGGTGTCGGATCCGGCGTGAGGCTCGGTAAGCAAGAAGGCGCCAATGTGCTCACCGCTGGCAAGTTTTGGCAAGTGCTTACGCTTCTGCTCTTCGCTAGCCGACCACATCAGCGTCAGACCCAGGCTGTTGTGGACATGAACGATAGTCGCAAATCCAGCATCCGCCGCCGCGAACTCTTCAATGGCCAGACAGTATTCTACAAAGCTTGCGCCCGACCCGCCATACTCGTCTGGCACCAACATACCCATAAAGCCGAGTTCACCCACAGATTTCAGCTCGTCATTTGGCCAAGCTTGCGACTGATCGCGCGCAGCCGCGGTCGTTGCGACGACTTCGTTGGCCACCTTTCTGGCGGAATCGCGGATCATGACTTCCTGTTCGCTTAGGAAGACTGCGGAAGTATCGGACATCATATCTCCTTGAATGGAGCCTTGCGGCGCCTCGTTTTAGTGATCAATGCGTGCCATATGCTGCCGGACTTCCGGAGCACTTTTCTCGCCAATGTTCGAGCTACTGGAATAGCATTTTACTTATTGAACATCAATTCTACTCTACGGTCAATTATGTTCCCGCCTCCTAGCCTTGTCAATCATGTCATCGGCCCCTCTACTCGTCTCTTGATGAGCGCGCGTTGCGATGGTGGGTAATACCATCTCTCGAAGTTTTTGGTTCCGTTGCAATAAGGCGCATCTGGTAAAGTCGGCGATTTGATCGGGACGACTGCCGATGAACGAGGCCTTAAGCAAAGTGCTCAAGCGACTGCACTATCCGCTGGAAGTGATGCTGACCTGCG
>NZ_JAEPBG010000045.1 GCF_016632335.1 Noviherbaspirillum pedocola | reverse complement strand
GGAGAAGCGCAAGCCCGGACGTCCAAAAAAGGAGGGAAACCCGTCACTACCGGGCTGACCGCCCAACGACAAGGGTGGGGAAATTTACTTCGGCAGATTTGAGGAAATCAAGGCCGGCATTGACACCTACTGATGGCCTTGACGGAGGCATTTGTTCCACAAGGCCCGCTGGTCATGGCCCTCGATGACACGATCGAACGACGCCAAGGAGCCCGCATTGCGGCCAAAGGCATTTACCGGGATCCAGTGCGCTCCAGTCACAGTCATTTCGTTAAAGCCAGCGGCTTGCGATGGCTGTGCCTGATGCTGATTGCTCCGATTCCTTGGGCGCATCGCGATTGGGCCTTGCCGTTCTGTACCGCGCTCACGCCATCAGAACGCTATTACTGCGACCGGGGCCGGCGCCCCAGCAAACTTACCGACCGGGCGCGGCAACTGCTGCTGATGGTGAAACGCTGGCTGCCACAGCGAGACATCGTTATCGTCGCCGACAGCAGCTTTGCTGCCATCGAATTGCTGGCGGCTGTGTCTGCACGGGTCTGTGTCATTACGCGCTTGCGGCTGGATGCCGCGCTCTATGAGCCGGCGCCGCTGCGCCGGGCGAATGAGGTCGGCCGCCCACGGCGCAAAGGCGCGCGCCTACCGACGCTGCAGACAGTATTGGGCAATGCCAGGACAAGCTGGCAGACGGTCACGGTCACACGCTGGTATAGCCAGGGAGAACGGAACGTCGAGGTGGCTTCTGGCACAGCGGTCTGGTATCACACGGGCAAGCCGGTTGTGCCCTTGCGGTGGGTACTGGTACGTGACCCACAGTGTCGATTCAAGCCCCAGGCGTTTCTTTGTACCGATCAGACCGCATCACCCGACCAAATCCTGAACTGGTTCGTCAAGCGCTGGCAGGTCGAGGTGACCTTTGAGGAAGCACGTGCCCACCTGGGCATGGAAACGCAACGCCAGTGGTCTCCACGCGCCATTGCTCGCACCACGCCGGTGATCCTGTCGCTGTATTCCATTATTGCCTTACTCGCCAAGCAACGAATCAGGGAACAACCGATCATCCTGCGACATGCGGCCTGGTATGAGAAGGAGGCAGCTACATTCTCGGATACGATCGCTCTGGTGCGTCGGTGGTTTTGGTGCAAACAGGCTTTATCAATATCAGAAGGCCCGTCTGAGATGATAAAAATCCCGCGGCCTTTATTCGACCGCTTGACCGATACGCTTGCTTACGCCGCCTGAATGGACAAAGTCCAGCTTAGAACCCGCTCCGTTTGAGGCTCGGCTGTTTAAGCATAATCTTCTGCTTTGCTATTTGATGAGTTTTGTCCTCTCCATCCTCGGTAACTAGGTGGGCCTCAGCCTGATGTTACCAGCAGGCTTGTTTTGCCCGTCAAATGCCGAGGCGTCTGGTTTTTTTCGATTTCGGTACGGTTGAGAGTCCAACTTGGACGAACGCGGAAGACTACTTTAAGTTCGCACTGCGACTCCCCAAGAACCAAGCAGTAAATACGACCCTTTGCGGAACTTGAGCTTGGCGCCATAGATTTCCGTTCTATGACATAAAGCGGCCGCTTAGCAACCAGCAATGTCTAGCTTGTTTTATGCCAGCGCGGATCGCCACATGATCTTTCCATCGAGTCAAGCACTTCTTCAGCCATTATTTTCTATGATGAAGCGCTCGATGGCACCATCGCCAATGTCGCCTTGCCCCGCATGCACGGTAGCCTGACCGCTTCCCAGGATCAGATCACTTGGGCATGGCGACCTGTAGAACGGCACCGCGTTAATGCTCGCCAGCGCATCGACAGACATGATTGCCAGTACCCCAGTGCAGCCTGATCCTCCTACAGCGCGACATAGCGCACGGAGTGATGGTTAGAGCGAAACATCAGCCCTCCAACTAGCAGCAGATAAAACCAGATCGCGACATTTCAGCTGATCAGTTCACGCGCCACGGGCCCGACACGCACTGGCAGCAAACATCCACGAAAGTAGCCAGCAGTTTCTTTCAGATAAAGGAACGGGGGAGTTCGTGTTGTACCTTGGCAAGTTTTCCTGCACCGGCAATCTATAAACAAAAATGTAGATCATCTTTGTCGGCATGAATGTTAACAATCCTGTCAACGCATATGCTATTCTCCGCCCGACGCACTTGACTGCGCACTGTACCCACGCTTGGAGCTGTTCTTATCTTGGTGATCTGGGCAGATATTAAAAACCATAGGAGACGACATGACAGAGATGTCCCGCCGCAATTTCTTGCTCACCGTGGCTGCTGGCGCAGCCATTCCCACTCTCGTTACTGCTCCGCGCATCGCTTTGGCCGCAGACTTCAGCTTCAAGATCGGCCACGATCTTGCTGAAAGCCATCCACTGCATCAGCGCATCCTTGAAGCCGCGAAGCGCATCAAGGATGAAACGGGCGGTCGCTTCGACCTGCAGGTTTTTGCGAACAGCCAGCTTGGTGGAGATACCGACATGCTGGGCCAAGTCCGATCCGGTGCCATTGAAATGGCGTTCATGCCAGATATGGTGCTCGGCACTTTGGTGCCGCTTGCATCGATCACTGGCGTTGGCTTCGCATTCGGCAGCTATCCGGAAGTATGGAAAGCCATGGATGGCGATCTCGGCGCCACCATACGTAAAAGCATCAACAAGACGGGACTGCAAGTCATGGACCGCATCTGGGACAATGGCTTTCGCCAGACGACGAGCAATGTAAAGCCGATCAAGACACCAGAAGACATGCACGGTTTCAAGATCCGCGTACCGTCCGCGCCGCTGTGGATTTCGATGTTCAAGGCCTTGGGTGCTTCACCTACCGCCATGAACTCGAGCGAACTGTATTCGGCTTTGCAAACCAAGGTCGTTGAAGGACAGGAAAATCCGCTCTCGAATATCTTCACGCAGAAGACTTACGAGGTGCAGAAATACTGCTCGCTGACCAACCACATGTGGAGCGGCTACTGGGTCCTGATGAATGGTCGTGCCTGGAAAGGTGTACCGGCCGATATTCAGCAGATCGTCGCGCGGCATATCAACCAAGCCGCTATTGATCAACGCAGCGATGTCGAAAAGCTGAATGTCGCACTGGAGAAGACCCTGTCTGAAAAGGGGCTCACCTTCAATCGTCCGCAGCTGAAACCCTTCCAGGAAGCGCTGGCCAAAGCCGGTTTTTATGCCGATTGGCGTAAAAAGTTCGGCGATGAAGCCTGGTCGGTGCTTGCGAAATACGCGAACGGACTGGCATAAGATTGCCGCGACGGGCGCCGGCATTGGCTGGCCCTCGTTTCCCGGGCCCCGTTCCGCTTTCCCGGGTACGCATCAATGAAAGGACATCATCATGACCGCACTTCTTCATGAGGGCCGCGGCGTCGCCGGGCCGCTCGAACCGGCCAACAGCATCGCGGGCAGGAGCGCTCGCGTGCTCGACACCTTGGTGAAATGGACTACCGAGTTACCGGCAGTGCTGTTACTGATTGCGGAAGTTGCGTTACTTCTCGCCAATGTGATCTACCGTTACGCACTGCATGACCCCCTGACATGGGCAGACGAACTGGCGTCGTTGCTATTCATCTGGCTGGCAATGCTCGGCGCAGTGATTGCACTACGCCGCGGCGAGCACATGCGCCTTACTACGTTTATCGCGCGCATGAGTCCGGGCGCTCAAGCTTTCCTCGACACATTGGGCACGATCGTCGTCATGGTATTCATGCTCTGCCTGCTCGGCCCGGCGCTGGAGTATGTGCAGGAAGAATGGCTAATCACGACCCCCGCGCTGGAGATGCACCATTCGTATCGGGTCGCAGCCATCGCAGCGGGGGTGATCCTGATGCTCGTGTCAAGCGCAGCACGCCTACTACAGCATGCCCGCTTGAAGAACCTGATCTGGTCTTGTGCGCTCGTCGCCGCCTGCGCGCTTGCCCTGTACGCGGCGCGTGGTGTGCTTCCGGCGCTCGGCAACCTGAATCTGGTGCTGTTCTTCCTGCTTGGCGTGGGCCTGCTGGTGACAATCGGCGTGCCGATCATGACAGCGTTCGGCCTGGCGACCGTTGCCTACATTGGCAGCACGAGTCACACGCCCATGCTGGTCGTAGTCGGTCGCGTCGATGAAGGCATGTCGGGGATCATTCTGCTTTCAGTGCCGCTGTTCGTTTTTCTCGGGGCCCTGATCGAAGCGATGGGAATGGCGTCAGCAATGATCCGTTTCCTGGCGAACCTGATCGGCCATATGCGCGGCGGCCTGTCCTATGTACTGATCGGCGCAATGTATCTCGTTTCAGGGATTTCTGGCTCCAAAGCTGCCGACATGGCCGCGGTGGCGCCGGCGCTGTTCCCTGAAATGAAGAAGCGCGGAGAGGCAGAAGGCGAACTTGTCGCAATGCTTACCGCATCGGGCGCGATGTCCGAAACGATTCCGCCGAGCTTGGTACTGATCACTATCGGTTCGGTGACAGGCGTCTCGATTGCGGCGCTCTTCACTGGCGGCTTCATGCCAGCAGTGGTGGGCGCGCTGGCGATGATTGTCGTCATCTGGTTCCGTAACCGCAAGCTGCCGAAGGAAAATCTTGCGCGGCCACCGATGCGGGACATCGTCTCCTCACTGCTGTATGCATTGCCTGCGCTCGCTCTGCCATTCCTGATCCGCACCGCCGTCGTCGAAGGTGTGGCTACCGCGACCGAAGTCGCGACGATCGGTGTCGCCTACAGCTTCGTGATCGGGCTGCTGTTTTACCGCAAATTCCAGTGGCGGCGTCTGTATCCGATGCTGGTGGAAGCCGCATCGCTGTCCGGGGCGATTCTGATCATTATCGGCTGCGCTACTGCCATGGCTTGGGCGCTGACTCAGTCAGGGTTTTCACGCCAGCTCGCTGGCTGGATGGGCGCGGTGCCGGGTGGCAGTGTCGGCTTCCTGATAATCTCCGCGCTTGCCTTCGTGGTGCTGGGAAGCTTCCTTGAAGGCATACCGGCAATCGTGCTGTTCGGGCCGCTGCTTTTCCCGATCGCACGGGCCATGGGAGTCAATGAAGTCCACTATGCGATGGTGGTCGTGTTTGCGATGGGCCTCGGTCTTTTCGCGCCACCGTTCGGTGTCGGTTTCTATGCCGCCTGCGCGATCGGTCGTGTCAATCCCGCACATGCGATGCAGCGTGTCTGGCCTTATCTCGCCGCACTGTTCGTGGCGCTGATCCTGATTGCGACGATACCGTGGATCTCAGTCGGCTTCCTTTGATATCAACCACGAGTCATCACGCAAACATGGTCAAAAACCCACCAGACATCGAAGGCATTCTGCGCGAGCGGATCACGCGCCGGGAAATCCTGCCCGGCGCCAAGCTTAAGGAAAACCCGCTGGCCGAGGAATTCGGCGTAAACCGCGCGCGCATCCGGCAGGCGCTCGGCGTGCTGGAGCAGCGCGGCCTAGTGACGCGCATCCCGAACCAGGGTGCGATCGTGGCTACCTTCGATGCCGAATCGCTGTTCAAAATCTACGATGTATTTGAACTGCTGGAAGGGCTCTGTGCGCGTCTTGCAGTCCAGAACACGAAGCCCGAATCCTGGCAAGACCTGGTCGACCTGTTTAGTTCAACGCTGGCGGACGCGATTAGCAATGGGAACTGCGAGCAGATGTATTTTGCGGTGAAAACCTACCGGGCGCGCACAATCGAGGCCGCAGACAACCCGACGCTCAATGATTTCCTCAGCAGTATCTGGGACAAGACCGAGGTCATGATCCGGCGCACGCTGATTCTGCCGGGACGCGCCGAGCAGAGCTTCCTCGAACATCGTGAAATTGTCGCTGCAATGCGGGCTGGAGATGCGCTGAAAGCGGAACAGCTGAAGGTTGAAAGCATGCGTAAGGCACGCAAGGTACTTGAGAAATACAAGGATTTCGTTCTGTAGCAAAGAACTCTCTCTTCAATCAAAGACAAAAAAGGAAATCATGAACAAGCAGGATAGAAATGCCGTCCTGAAGGCGTTGCTCGCCTCGAAAAAATCGATTGCGGCGCCCGGGGCCTATGACGCGCTGTCAGCCCGCTTGGTGGAGGAAGCCGGTTATGACGTAGTCTACGCTGGCAGTTACGGCACTGCGGCCGCATACGGCATGCCCGACGTCGGCCTGCTCTCGCTGGATGAGCTGGTTGCCCACGCAAAAAGAGTTGTGGACGCCGTGAATGTCCCCGTTATTGCCGATGCCGAAGGTGGCTTTCACGATCCGGCCAATATCTGGCGTACCGTACGCGCTTTTGAAGAGGCTGGCGTATCAGCAATCCATATCGAGGACCATGCGGGCGGAAAGCATACCGACCTGCCGCAGCAACTGATTCCCCTCGATCAGATGCTTGCGCGTCTACGCGCTGCGCTGGATGCGCGCCGCGACCCGAATTTCCAGATCATCGCCCGGACCGACGCAATCTGGGCACAAGGCGACATCGAGGAGGCGATGCGGCGAGTACAGGCTTTCTCTGAACTCGGTGTTGACATGGTCTTCCCAACCGGCGCAAAGCTCGAGACCGTTGATCGGCTGCGCACGATGACCAATGCAAAGATCGCGGTAATCGAGACGCCTGACAGCGAAGGATTCAGCGCTGCCGGCACGGCAAACCTCGTGATTTATTACGGCTTTTGCCTGTATGCGGCGACCCGGGGCATGTCGAGCGCACTACGTGCATTCAAGGAACGCTACAGCAGCAGTGATGTGACTTCCTTGATGGAGCCAGTCACCGATTTCGAAAACCGGCTCGGTTACGCGGAATTCAGCGAGCGGGCCCGGAAATATCAGTCTTGATCTTCCCATATCAATTAAGGAGACAAAGCCGTGACTAATCCATCCCGCCGTTCCTTCCTCCGAATCGCCGCGGGCGCAGCCTCGCTACCGACATTCATGGCGATGCCATCGATTGGCCGCGCCGCAAGCTTCACGTTTAAGTGCGGCCACGACCTGCCGAGTACCCACCCGGTTCATATGCGGCTTGAAGAAGCGGCAGCGCGTATTAAGACGGAGAGCCAGGGGCAGTTCGAGCTGCAAATCTATGGCAATAACCAGCTCGGCGGTGACACCGACATGCTCGGCCAGGTTCGGTCCGGTGCCCTGGAAATGGCGCTTATGCCGGACGTTATCCTGGGCACGTTGAATCCGGTCGCTTCCATTAGCGGAGTCGGTTTCGCTTTCAATACCGATGAGGAAGCATGCAAGGCAATGGACGGTGAGCTCGGCGCGCACGTGCGAGCAGCGCTCAACAAGTCAGGCTTGATGGTGATGGATAAAATTTGGGAAAACGGTTTTCGGCAGATCACCAGCAGCGTCCATCCAATCCGTAGTCCGGAAGATCTGCGGGGCTTCAAGATCCGCGTGCCCGTTGCGCCGCTTTGGCTGTCGATGTTCAAAACGCTTGGCGCTGCACCGGCAGCACTGAACTTCAGCGAGCTCTATTCCGCATTGCAGACGAAGGTAGTTGAAGGCCAGGAAAACCCGCTGTCGACGATCTTCACTGGCAAGCTATATGAAGTGCAAAAGTACTGCTCCATCACGAACCACTTCTGGAATGGTTACTGGATGCTGGCAAGCCCACGTCTATGGAAGACGCTGCCGAACGATCTGCAGCAGCTGGTCGCAAAGCACCTGAACCAGTCCGCAATCGATCTCCGCTCGGATGTGGCCAAACTAAATTCGAGCCTGGAAAAATCCCTCGCGGAAAAGGGCATGGCGTTCAATCGCACCGAGCCGGCGCCGTTCCGCCAAGCGCTTGCCAAGGCTGGCTTTTACGATGAATGGAGCAAGAAATTCGGCCAGGAGGCATGGAGCATCCTGGCCAGAAATGCGCACGGACTGGGCTGATGTACTGAAGTGTTTGTTGCCATGACTATTTTTTAACCGAAAAAATGCGATGAAAAAACTCAATACGGAACTGAAGACATCCCACTTCACCCTCGGTACCTGGTCACAATGCGCCAGTCCCGAAATTCTGGAAATCATCGGCTACTCGAATTTCGACTTCACCATCATCGATACTGAGCACGGCTACTTCGGCTTGGAAACAGCGGAAAACCTTGTGCGCGCTGCAGAGGCAGCCCAAATTATGCCGATCGTGCGCGTGCCGGTTAACGAGCCGCACATGATCATGAAGGCCCTGGACATCGGTGCACAGGGCGTAATCGTTCCGCAAATCACCAGCCGCGAAGGCGCACAGAAAGCGATATCTGCCGCGCGCTACTACCCTGACGGAACGCGTGGCGCTTGCCCTTGCGTGCGCGCCGGGCAGCACCATGTGCGCGAATGGGATCATTTCGCGCGCAGGTCTAACATCGAGTCCACCGTCATCCTTCTGATTGAAGGGCCGGAAGGTATGACCAATGTCCGCGAAATTGTAAGCACGGAAGGTTTGGACGCAGTCATGATCGGACCATTCGACCTTTCCGTGTCATTGGGCGTCGGTGGGCAATTGGACCATGAAAAGGTGACCTCGTTCTTCCTGAATGTCATCGGCATGTGCAGGGACGCCGGCGTTGAACTCATCATCCCAAACTTCGATCTGGACCAAGAGAAGGCAAGGATTGCGATTGAGCGCTGGCGTGCTCTTGGCTGCAAGCACTTCACAGTCGGTACGGACAAGCTGTTGTTCGCTAACTATATGAAGCAGTTCGGTGGGCATGTCCGTCCTATGCCAGCCCAAACCTGATGCGGCCCTGGCAAACGGCTATCTGGCCGCCGACTTCCTACGTGACAAGGCGAGTCCGGCCAGTCCGATCCCTCATTAGAGTGGCCGATATCGGTTCAGGCACTCTGGCCGAGCCGATTTCCAGGTTGTCGATGAAGGGGGGAAATTGAGTCGACGGCAAGCCGCCGGCAAGGCCGAGATGAATGGTGCTTATCGCCTAAGCAGGTCGACAGAGTCTCTTTACCATTACCTGTCTGAGCCAGAAATGCTTGGACCGGATGACGGAAGTCTTGAGGGCTTCGGCGTCCGTTAATCCAGCAAGATGGTCAATGAACTGCGTGGCCTGCTCATCGATCGATGCGTATTGTTTGTTGGCGCAGATCGCGTCCTTGCCTTGTCCCCAAAGCGTATCCATCGGATTGAGCTCAGGCGCCCGCTTCGGCAGCCATAACAACTGGATCCCGAGTTCTGCGGCGACGGCTTGGGAAGCCAGGGCCGTATGGCTGCTATCGCTATCCAAGAGCAAGGTCACCTGCCAACCCCGGTATTGCCGGTGCAACTGGTGTAGAAAGGCCTGAAAATCGTGGGCCCGCTGTCGATACCGGAGTTGGAACACGCGGTGGCCAGTGGCCAGGTTCATGCAGCCAAAGATGGTGCGCCGCGCATTCCAGCCAGTGAGCAGGATCCGCGCCGGCACCCCACGCGGCGACCACATGGCGCGTAGCGGTGGGAAGAGCAGTAGATCCGTTTCATCCTCCACCAGCACGACGCTGCGCGGCGGTAAGTTGCCAAGCACGCGCCGGATACGAGACTTTTTTCGCGCTGGGCATCGGCCGCCAACACGTAGCGCGGTCGCTTCCAGACATAGCCCAGACGATGCAGTACACGCCTAACCGTCGCATCGCAAAATGCCTGGTTCAGATGCTGGCGCAACTGGTCCTGGAGCAAGGGCACCGTCCAATGCGTGGCGTGGTACCCGCACTGTGCCGGCGGTATCTGCAGCAATTCTTGCGGAAGGCGTCCACCGTGCGGTCCGCGCGGCGTGGCCGTCCGCGATGGACGCGATCTGCCAAAGCTGTGATTGCCCCGCACGGCGATACCGGGTAGCCCAATTGTGGATGCTCTGGCGCGTCACGTGCAGCACCGCAGCGACCTCGTTCACTGGTTTGCCTCGCCCGCATTCCAGCACAGCAAGGCTGCGCCGATACTGCCGTACATCATGCGTACGGCGCGGTGTTTCCGCCTGTTGACGCTCTTGCGCTCTGGTCAACCTGAATTCGCTCATGGCGTGCTCCTCTTGCCGTGGCCATGAACCATCTCTAGCTCAAGATCTTTAAATCGCCCTGCTTAATGCTACCGTACAGTTTTCCCGGGGCTTAAACTTCATCGTATTGACAACGACAACAATATTCATAACACCAATGACAGCGGCCTACCAACCAGAAAACTTTTCTCCCAATGAAACCATCGGTTTTTTGTTGAAACGCGCTTTGATACAACTGACCGCAACTGTCGATAAGGCCCTCACTGAGTTCGATATGACCCATGCGCAGCTGGGCATCTTCTTACGCCTTGTACAAGGTCACGCGAATACGGCAGCGGACTTGGCACGCGAGATTTCAGTCGACACTGGTGCAATGACCCGCATGCTCGACCGTTTGGAAGATAAGGACTATATCCGACGTGTGCGCAGCGATACAGATAGACGGGTGATTGAAGTATGTTTAGCAGAGAAAGGGAAATTGCGGGCCGACCGGATGAGCCAAGTGGCGTTCGATGCGCTTAACCATTATCTGCGTGACTTTAGCCCGGAAGAGATTGACCAGCTCAAGGGTTTCTTACGGCGCGTAATCAATAACACCTAATTGGATTTCTGCCCATCAATCACCGAACACCTATTTTCACATTCGCAGACAGCAGAGACTTCTTTGGACGCGCTCATCCTTCTGCGGATGATTACCATCCCTGCCACCATGGTCGGAAGTGCTATTAGCAGGGCAAGCCAAGAGGGGTAGGCTAAGCCCGCCGCGATGAAACCAAGCTGGACGAGGGATCGACGACCGGGTCCGCCAGGTAGATCACCGCGTTCACCGCCCTGGCCGGATCACTGTCGACGATGCGCGAGACAAGCATCATCACCCCGCCCTCGCGCCCGAACTGAAATCGCTCGATCGTGGAATAGGGCTCAAGCAGGCCGTGACTCCGGATCGCATCCAAGGTGCGGCCGACGACCACCAATTCCGGCTTTAGCTGGTCCATCGCGA
Source organism: Noviherbaspirillum pedocola (assembly GCF_016632335.1). GTDB lineage: Bacteria > Pseudomonadota > Gammaproteobacteria > Burkholderiales > Burkholderiaceae_D > Noviherbaspirillum_A > Noviherbaspirillum_A pedocola. Next base: position 9,704 of record NZ_JAEPBG010000045.1, on the reverse strand, counting down.
CGCGCACCTCGTGCATGAGGCGCACCAGCGCCGAGGTCGCGGCGTCCTGGTGCGCCTTGCGCCATGCTCAGGGTTTGATCTCAGTGCCGATACGCGCGAGGAGTTGTGCCAGCCAGTGCGGATGGGCAGGCCACGCGGGCGCCGTGACGAAGTTGCCGTCGGTAACAACGGCATCGACAGCGATGTCCGCATATTCCGCGCCGGCCAAGCGCACCTCGGGTGCGCAGGCCGGGTAGGCCGAGATTCGCTTGCCGCGGATCACGTCCGCCGCGGCAAGCAGCTGCGCGCCATGACACACCGCGGCGATCGGCTTGCCCTCCCGCGCGAACTGGCGCACGATGTCCAGCACCCGCTGGTTCAGCCGCAGGTACTCGGGCGCCCTGCCGCCCGCGATCACCAATGCATCGTAACTGGCGGCATCAACCTTCTCAAAGCTGGCATTCAGCGCAAACAAGTGGCCGGGCTTCTCGGTATAGGTCTGGTCGCCCTCGAAGTCGTGGATCGCGGTCTTGACCTTGTCGCCACTCCTCTTGCCGGGACAGACCGCGTGCACCGTGTGGCCGACCATCTGCAGCGCCTGGAAGGGCACCATCGTTTCGTAGTCCTCGGCGAAGTCGCCGGTCAAAAACAGGATTTTTTTCGCAGCCATGATCATTCTCATACGGGGCAATGGATGGGGTGGAAAAACGACGTTGCTGCTCCGCTTGTAACACTGCGGTGTCCAGCATAGGTTTACCGCACAGAAGATGAGTTAACGCTCCTCATACCAATGCAGTCGAGGGCTCGGCATCGAACCATTCGACGCCGCAGACTTCAAAATGCCTGCTGCATAGCTGCGTGGGCGCAGGATCGTAAGCAGATCGAGCGAACCAATGCCGGCATCACTCGAGCGAAGGCAGAAAGGATGGCGTTTGGCCGGCCGTCTTCGCTGGCGCCCGCTTAGCAGGCAGAGGTGATTAGACAGTTGGCGGCTGGCGTGCCGGTAGTGCAACTCGTGCACGATGCTGGAACAAGCCGGCATACCACTAGGCGCCTACGCTCCGCCGTAAAAGTTCATGGCGAGGCGTCTCGCGCTTGGTGCCTTGTTTGCTTCGGTTCATCACCGATCGGTTGAATGTAGTCAGTTTCCGCGATTGCCGAAAACAGCGAGACGATAGATCGAAACGACTTGATCCGCTCTGGCGCGGGCTCATGGCTCGTGACAGCGTCAATCATGGTCAAGGCGGCATGGATTGTGTAGTCGAGCACCCGGTCGGCACTCTCTTGTGGCCCATGCCGCTTTTCTACGATACGTTGAATTTCAACAATTAGCTCTAGCAACACATCGTTGTCGAGATCCTCTGATGTCTTGGACGGCATTTTGGGCTCCTGTCTGTAACAGCTATTCGGAGCGGGCGCGTGGTAGGCACAGAATACGTGGAGCTCGGAACAAGCCGACCGACCATTATGCTCCTGTGGCCGTCGTTGGGAGCCAAACGAGGCGGCGTCAACAATTCAAGCTTCTGGGAGAAGGCACAAGCAAGCTGAACAAAGGTTAAGAAGTTTTCTCTTGGTCAGGTCGTTTCGGTCTGACTCACACCAACCAGCCTCGTCAAAGCCGGGGCGGTTCACTGCCATCGACATGGACGCCGGGCGGTCAAGCGTCGCTACGAGCTGTACTTGAATTAGCTACCCCATGTGCGCCTGAAGCGATTCATCGACATGGATCAGCCCATAAACAATTCCGGCTCTACATGCTGCTTCCTGCATTTCGCGGACCACAACAGCGCTCGTCGTTCGAATAGATACCTGTCCAGCCTCGGTCATGATCGTATAACCACCGGCCCAATTGCCCTCGGCAAGGGGCTCAGCTTTTCCCGATACAACATAACCCATGTAGTGAATGCTCTTTGGCATATCAGCCGCTCCAATTACTCAGAACCTCCTTATGAGCACCCTAAACTCTCCAGTTTTAGTCGTGCGCAACTGTCTTGGGAACTCTGCACACGGACACGGGGAGGTGCCTGCCACTAGATTTGGCTCTTCGCTGCTCTGTGCGAAGGAGTGATGGTCCCACCACAACTTAAGCGGAGGTAGCCAATTTCTGAAGGCGGTCTCTCAACGCTTGTCCTTCTCAAAATTAGACAGCGGCTATCCGATGCTTCCTCACAGCTCCGGATCCATTGCCGACGTTGTCGGGGGTCAATCCCGAATTGAACGGCAATGAAACGAACGCGGAATAACATTCTGTGTTGTGGGTCTATGCGCAAATGGAAATGCAACCGGAACAAGGGCCGGGCATTGTCCTTGTAGGTTATCAATGCGGACGCAACGGAATGCCCTGTATTGTGATTTATTGCGGCGTGCTGGATTCTTCGCAAATTTCCGCTGCACCCTTCTGCCCCCATCGTCGCTACGGCGCAAGAAGTGCATATCAGGAGATCCACTATGATCCGAACCTGGTCCGGCAAAGTTTATCTTGCAGCCTTCTTTATGGCGCTGCTTCAGGCTCAACAACCAGCTGCGGCTGGAGAAATTCTTACTGGAAGCCAAGTGGATGCGGATGGAGGGCTTACTTCGCCATCAGTGGTGCCAAGGAGTCGGGGATACTTTCTTTATGTGCCATCGACCATTGGCGGCACTGCAAGCAATGCCAGTCCGCAAAAACCGGTTCCCTTGCTCGTCATGCTCCACGGCTGCCTGCAGACGCCGGAGAGCTTTGCTGCCGGCACGCGGATGAACGATCTCGCCGAAAAGAATAACTTTCTCGTGCTCTATCCAAAGCAGGACGCCGTCTCGAGCCTTGGCAGCCGTTGCTGGAACTGGTTCGACGCCAATACTCAGCACAAGAAGGGCGAGGCGGCAATCATCAGACACATGGTCGAAAAGATTGCCAGCGACTATAAGATCGATCGGGCTCGTATCTATGTTGCCGGCTTGTCGGCCGGCGCTGCCTTGGCAGACATCTTGGCAAGCTGCTATCCGGACATTTTTGCGGCGGCGGCGATTCATTCCGGCATGGAATATGGTGCCGCAACAAATAAGGCGGAGGCCATGGTGGCGATGGCCAAGGCCAATGGGCCGTCCCCGGACACTGCGGGCCGACAAGCTTTCGAGTGTCAGGGAACGCCGCACCCGTTAATGCCCGTTATCGTTTTTCAAGGCGGGGCCGATCCATCGGTGAATCCTCAAAACGCTACCCAAGTCATCGAGCAATTTGCGCAGACCAATGACTACGCCGACGATGGGCAAGACAATGACTCCGTGGCCAGGACACCAACCTCTCAAGCCGACTATCACTCCCCGCCCAAGCATCGATACACCATCTATGATTATCGTTATGACGGCCAGTTACTAATGCGCAAAGTGGTGGTTGACAACATGAAGCACGCTTGGAGCGGCGGCAAGCGGTCCGCTTTCGATCCATACTATGATCCGCATGGCCCCGATGCAAGCAGCATGATGTGGGACTTCTTCAGTCAGCACGCAAGGCAGTGATGGCTTAGCGGGAACCTGCGCGATTCCTTCTCCGCGCGAGTTCGCGGTCGAGCGCATTGGCAAAGTTTTGGCGATCGGCGTGGCTAAACGCGGACGGGGCCGCCGGTGTCGACACCACTGCGACGCAGCTCTTCCATGAAAGCCCGCATCGTCAATTGCTGGGCGATGGTGACATTGGTGTACCACTCGCCGCGTGGAGTCAGCGACAACCTACCCTTTTCCAGCACTGGCGCGGCCAAGGGGATGTCGCCGGTTACGACGATGTCGCCGGGACTAACGCACTGAACGATTTCGGCGTCGGCAGTATCGGCGCCATCCGGCACCTGAAGCGCGCGGATAAAGCGCAAGCCCGGCACGCGGACAACTGGTTAGCAATTAGCGTGACGTTGAGCTGTAGCCGGTCCGCTACCCGAAACAAAATGTCCTTAATGACGGTAGGACAGGCATCGGCGTCGAGTCGGCGTCGATTCAGATGTGCATGACGAATTGGCTGGGATATTCAGGAGGACACATTTTAACTGCAAGCTGTCTGGCAGATGCGGAGCATGAATTGCCAGTCCCAACCTGGCCTAGCGAGCAACTGGAGCTTTCGACCCAAACCGGACGTCCAGCAGTATCGTAGCGAACGGCCGGAAAGCGCCGATGAGCAGACTATGAGTATAGGAACACAACTAACATAACTAGTTTAATAGTTTCAATACTTCTGGCTTATGAATCGCCCCCAGTTTCCTAGACACTGGCGAGCCTTTCGAAATACTGCTTCTCGTAGTTTACCGGCGAGAGCCGGTTGTTGTAGCCGTGTCGACGTTTCGGGTTGTAGAACATCTCGATGTAATCGAACACATCCCGTCGGGCTTCTTCTCTGCTGATGTAGGTCTTGCGTCGAATCCGCTCCCGTTTCAGCAGCTGGAAGAAGCTTTCCGCAACGGCATTGTCATGACAGTTGCCGCGCCGGCTCATGCTGGCTTGCAGGTTATGGGCCTTGAGGAAGTCCTGCCAGTCGTAGCTGGTGAATTGACTGCCTTGGTCCGAATGCACCACCACGGTGTTCTTCGGTTGTCGCCGCCACACTGCCATCAGCAACGCCTTCATGGCGAGCTCCCGGTCCATTCGGGATTGCATGGACCAACCAACGACCTGGCGCGAGAACAGGTCAATGACGACTGCCAGGAACAACCAACCCTCATGGGTGCGGATATAGGTGATATCTGTGACCCATGCACGGTTTGGTGCGGCGACGTCGAACTGTTGCTGCAGACGGTTCGGTGCCACGATGGCAGCCGCGCCGCCTCGATGTCCGGGACGCCGGTGATAGCCAGTCTGCGACTTCAGTGATGCCAGCCGCATCAGCCGGTACACGCGATTGCGTCCGCAAGTCTCGCCCAGTTCTCGCAAGTCGTCATGCACCTTGCGATAGCCGTAGACGGCACCGCTTTCAAGCCACGACTGCTTGATGTGCGCAAGCAGCCGCCTGTCTTCGATGCTGCGCCTGGAGCCGGCACTGGAGCGCCAGGCGTAGTAGCCACTGGGATGGATGGCGAGGACCTTGCACAACTGGCGCACTGGATAGTGTGCCGCCTGCTCGCGGATGAACGCGTACTTTACCCGGACGTCCTGGCAAAGTACGCGGCGGCCTTCCTAAGAAACACCTCCGGTAGCTATTGGATCCAGATGCTGTAGCGTGAAGCCAAATTGTGCCGCGCGGCGATGCAATTGCTTGATGACTCGGTCGCGGTACTGTTGTTCATAATAGTCGGCGCCCGGATCGCGGTAGTCCATACCAAAGCGCATGGCGTTGTAGAACAGCACTGCGATCTTGCGTGCGGTCGCAGTGACGGCTTTGGCATTGCCAATGCGGGCGGCAAGACGTCGGTAGAAGGCGCCGAGGGCGGTATGGCTTTTCCCCACCGTGACCGCTGCCAGCCGGAGCGTCACGGTTACCCGGTTGCTGGTTTTGCGCGTGTGTGCGGACAGCACCTTGCCGCCGCTGATCTTGCAGCCAGGCGACAGCGTAAGCCAGGACGTGAAGTGCTTGGCGGTTGGCCAGCGGGACAGGTCCGTGCCGCACTCGCCGACCAGGCGCAGGGCGAGGAACGGTCCGATGCCGTGGATTTGCGTCAGGTCCGTGCCAGTGAGCTGATACAGAGCCTGGCGCACATCGAAACCGGGATCGTTCGGCATCTTGCTCCGATGCTTGGCTTTGGGGAGCGGCGCTTCCGGCATCGGCCTGTCAATATTCAATGCTGCGACCGCGTGTTCGATTTCGGCATCGCATTCGTCAATGCAGCGCTGGTAAAAATCGTACAGCGCTAGTGCCTGCTTCAGCGCAAACAAATGCTCCGGCTGGTAGTTGCCGACCAGTGCCCCACGGATGGTCTCCAGGCTTTCCTTGCATCGGACATCACGCATTGCCGCCAGTTTGTCGGGATCGCGTTCGCCAGCAACGATGGCCCGAATGATGTTCATGCCAGTCACGCCAGTGATGGAAGCAATAACGTGATGCAGCTGAATGTTCATGAAGGTCAGTGCCTTCTGCATATGCTGGATGTGCGCGGCAGCATAATCAGTATGCTTCTCGCGTGCCCGCAGGTAAGCCCGCAATTCCGCGATCGCGCGGCCGGGCCGGAAGCTGGCCCGCAGCAGTCCGCAGGCGTGAAGTCGCTGCAGCCATTGCGCATCATTGACGTCGCTCTTCCTGCCCGGTACTGCACGCGCTTCCCGCGCATTGGCAAGAATGACCTCCAAACCACGCGCCTCCAGGACTTCGTAGGCAGCGACCCAATAAACCCCGGTCGATTCCATGACCACGGTCTTGGTGCCGGTTGCCACCAACCAGTCTGCCATGCGCTGTAAATCGCTGGTAAACGCCTGGAAAGTCTGGACGGGTTCATCACACAAATCGGGACTGACCGCGGCAACATGGAATCGCGAGCCAATGTCGATGCCAGCGGCAAACGGATGAATGATCGGCAGCCCGGCGGGCTTGGATCGGGTGCGTTCTCGGGACATGGTCCACCTCCTGAGTCAATAGACGCAGGACGGGGAGCGGCTTAAATCAATTTCCTAAACGGGGTCGTCCGGAGACGCCACCACAGATGAGTCCGCAGATTCCCCTGGGCCAGGTTTTTTGACGGGGTCGCCACCTCCAAGAAGCTTTCGGCCACGGTCCATGCGTGCGCCCAGTGTACTCGCCTGGTGTTTCTACTCATAAGGGCCGCGGCTAGGCGCGTGGGGCGGTTTTTTAGGATGTCCCGCTCCTCAGTTACGCGCTTGAGTTCCGCCTTCAGACGCCGCACTTCGGCCTGCTGGTCCTGGGCGACGCGACGCTCCGGTTCCGTCAGACTGTACTTCTTCATCCACTGATACAGACTGTGCGTGGTCACACCCAGTCGGCCCGCGACCTCTGCTACCGGATACCCCCGCTCGGTCACCTGCTTGACCGCTTCCATCTTGAATTCTTCTGTGTACCGCTTGCCGCTCATAACACCTCCATTAGCCAAATTTTACGGCTCGGAAGCGTCTACAGAAGTGGGGGCGATTCAGTACCGCCTGACATTGCGATGGTAGTTGGCGACAACAAGAGGCTGGTACAAGTGGTGGTCAATGTGTTGGGCAACGCCGCCAAATATACGCATGAAGGCGGAAACATTCTGTTAAAAACGGAAGTGGGGTCTGACCAGATTGTCTTGATTATTGAGGATGACGGGATAGGCATGGTGCCTGAACTGGTTGGGCGCGTGTTCGACCTGTTCACGCAGGCTGAGCACACACCTGACCGCTCTTCTGGCGGGCTTGGGCTGGGACTGGCTCTTGTGAAGAGTCTAGTAGAGCTTCACGGAGGGACGGTGGCTTGTTCCAGTGCAGGCCGTGGATTGGGTAGCCGGTTTATCGTATCGCTACCGAGACTGGTACACACCGACCAGAGAATAGAGCGGCGTCGCAACAACCGGGATGCAATCCAAGTTGGTAAAGCTCTGAAGATTTTGATTGTCGATGACAACGTCGATGCTGCAGAGGCGCTAGCCATGTTTCTGGAGGCATCCGGACATAAAGTGTTGGTCCAAAATCAATCATGCCGTGGGCTAGAAACGGCTCGGATGGAGGCACCGGATGTCTGCCTGCTTGATATTGGCTTACCGGAAATGGATGGGAATGAGCTTGCCCGACGTCTTCGAAATCAGCCTGAAACAGCTAGGGCCATTCTGATTGCCATAACCGGTTATGGACAGGAAGATGATCGACAAAATGCTCTTGCAGCCGGGTTCGACCACCATATGGTTAAGCCAGTTGACCTAGCCAAGCTCTCTGCGGTGCTTGCTGCAGTTGGGCATAGATTCTCAAAAGAGATAAGTAGCTAAATACTGACCGCTAGCTTCCGCCGGCAGGAAATCAAGACGAATTGAAATCTTACAAGTGGCGGTTTAAGATGCATTGCGTGTCGCCATGCGTAAATCATGAACGTCCGCTATTGGCCGGTCGTAGACATGCATTACGCGACACCGTTTCCATCGACGGAATTCTGCGACTAGGCCGCATATGCGGAATATTTTCTCGAAAACACCGTTTATTCAAACGCGCGATGTATTTCATACCGCCTGCGCTCATGCGGCTGCACATACGACTCTATTGCGCCCGGAGATTTTTGCCTGATACAAGGCATGATCTGCAGCCTTGAGCCAATCTTGCGTCAAATCGTTGACCTGGCTCTGGCTGACTCCAATGCTGATCGTCACGGGTGGATAGTTATCGAGCCAAACGGCGTTTTCGATCGCGGCGCGAATATTTTCTGCGACCACCATCGAGTGCTCTATTCTTGTTCCTGGAAGGAGCAATAAAAACTCTTCGCCGCCGACACGGAATAGCTGATCCGACTTGCGTATGCTGTTTCTGATCAGGTTCGATATTTCCACCAGCACATGATCGCCACTCGCATGGCCCAGTTGATCATTGATGCGCTTGAAGTGATCGACATCGATCAATAGGAGTGATGCCGTACCTGCTCGATCGGACTCGTGCTCGGCGAATTTTGCGAGGCAAGCATCCATGTGCCGGCGGTTATATGTCCCTGTCAAAGGATCCGTAATCGCCTGATCACGCAATTCCTTTTGTAATCGTGTAATCACACTGAGTATGCAGTTTGCGATCCCGATCGTCATGCCAAAGGATGCAGTGAACCGAAGCGCCATTCCAAGCTCAACAAAGCGATACACCATGACGGCGCCGCTGACCAATAGCAAAGCAGCAGCCAAATTTGCCATTCTTTGGGAAAGCACGAAAAAGCAGGCAATCGCGACTGGATATGCCCAGAGCGCCCCGTAGAATCCCTGAGTCGCCAGCGACACACCCATCGCTAACGCCATAGGCAGCACAAGAAAAGGATACGGAACAGGCGGACGCTTTCCGGCCCGAAGCGCTAATGCGTCGACTACGAATGACACCGCGACAATCAATGTCGCGAATCCGCCCCCAAAACGTTTCTCGATAAAACTATTGAGGAATAGAGGAGCAAGACAGATGGCGCCAATGATCAGGATCGGATAGATAATGCGATCCCGATAGGCCGCCAAATGGTCCTGTTCCTGTTTTTTTATCGATCCCATCTCGTTCTCTTCCGGTGTGACGCTGCGCCATATCCTATTACGGCAAATCCGGAGAAAACTAAAGCTTTGGAAATGTGTATTTTAAAAGGGGCGTTCGCGTGGTACGGTGACCCGAGCCCTTATCCGGAAACGGCGCCTTGATGTCCGCACTCGCAATCCATTTCGGAGTGCGATCGATTCGGTATGATGTCGGAAGTTCTGTTCATGGCCGGTTGTTGTCGGCGACAAGAAGACCGTACCCGACCCCAAGCAGACAGTTGGCGCGGCCTGTGGAATGTCCGGTATGTAGATTGAGCGGACCAAGGTCGGCATCACTCGGGCGAAGGCAGAGGGGAAGAAGTTTGGCCGATCGTCTTCACTGACGCTCGCTCAGCAGACAGCCGCAATTGAGCAGCTAGCGGCCGACGTGCCGGTAGTGCAAATCGCGCACGATCTCGGAACAAACTGGTAGCCCATCCTGCGCCGGCGCTCCGTCGGAAATTCTCATGGCGAGCTTCTCACGCCTAGCAGGCTGCTGAAATACTTCCCGGAGATGTCGGCCGGATAGATGTCTGCACCGTTAGTCCAGCACGATCCATTTCTGTTGAGTTTTATGCGCGGCCCCGATACCTTCACCGAGAGCCTGTT
>NZ_JAEPBG010000044.1 GCF_016632335.1 Noviherbaspirillum pedocola | reverse complement strand
CGTGCCATCTCCGGGCTCGCGCCAACCAGAGATGGCAACAGAAGCCTTATCGTCGGGTAAAGCAGCGCCGAAATCCCTCCATGAAGCGCCGCGCCGCGTCGTCGAATCAATTTTGCAGGTTCGACTACGATAGTGATCCGCTCGATCAAAAGCTGGCACAGCGTGGCATTGAACTGATCGCACCCCACCGAAAAAATCGCATCAGAGCCGCCACTCAGGACGGCCGCCCTTTGCGTCGATACAAAAGACGATGGAAGATCGAACGTACGTTTGCCTGGTTCAACAAGTTCAAACGCGTGATTACACGTTGGGACCGCTGCATCGAGCGTTACACCGTATTTGTTCATCTCGCGTTCGCCATGATCCTGCTTCGCCGTTTATGAAATGAGTTCTACAGAAGTTCGACTGGAGAGAAGGCAATACGAACACATCAGTTCGTAAAATTCATTCAAATGCTATCCTCGACCTCACACATTCGATTTTATGCTTGAAGAAACACCGAACCAAGGATTTGACAACGTGAATGCACCGTTAATGCCTCTGCGGAGGAGGGAGGCGCAAGGGGTTCGTTCGGAGAAACGAGTAAAGGAAATTCTGGCAGTTGCACGTCAGATATTTTCCGCTCAAGGTTACGAGAGAACTACCACGCTTGAGATTGCTCGGCAGTTGGAGGTTTCCGAAGCAACAATATTTTCTTACTTCGTCAGCAAGCGAGACTTGTGTATGCGAGTCATACAAAGCTGGTATGACGAGATAACCTTAGTGTTAGAACAAGAACTGCCACTGATACCGGGCACGCGTGCCAAATTGCATTTCGTGGTTCATAAGCATCTTGTCACTCTTATTCAAGAGGGCACTGGCATGTGCAGGCTAGTACTTGGCGAAGGCCGTAGTACGATGGACGATGAATTCGCGACACTGATTATTGAACTTAAGCGTCGATACACTAATCCGCTCATGAAAGTTCTTGGATCTGCCCAACGCGTGAATGAAATCCGGGTAGACATGCCACTTCCCTTATTACGGGATATGGTTTACGGCTCAATGGAGCATGTGCTCTGGGATTATGTTGCGAAGGGTGTCAAGCCCGACATAGACAAGACGGCGGAACAATTGACAGCCATGTTATGGGGGGCATTCACCCCGGTGCAGCAGACAATGGAGCAGCTTGCGCGCTTTCATTTGGAGGTGGCAGAAGCGCTTCGTCGCCTCGAACAATCGTGATAGAGGAACCGCTTCCAAAGCTAATACAAACGACGCAAGATGTACGAGCCATGAAATCAAATTCAATTGCGTTGGGGATGCGCCCATACTACCTGATCGATTGCACCAAAATCTGAGCCTCTCCCATCATTCCGAGTACTGGCGAGGATTCTGGTGCAAACTGCAGGGCACCTCGAATAACACGTGATTTTGCCGTCATCAGCGAGCCAGGCGTTCAAATGTGCTCAGCAACGTGCGAGCGTGGTCGTTTCCCGGCCTCTTTTCCACGTTGTGCTGCTCGTTTTCGGCGATCCGGACGGATCTCGGGCATCAGAATGCCTCGACCCCGGCCTCCTTCAAATGTAAGCACCCGGTAATCCCATCTTGACGGGACGTGGAATCGAAGAACGCCTGGTTCAGGCGGGTGACCAGCGATGCGGGAGCAGTTCGCCAATGCGACTCGCTGGCTGCGATGGCAACCGCTCCAGGACGTCTTTCATGTAGGGATCTGACCAAGATCCGGTCAAATTGCTATCATAAGCCTGAAAGTTATGAAGCGACGGATCTCTATGCTTTGATGGAATAAGGAACTCGGGCCGTGAATGCGTCCCTGAGCTATCGCGTCCGCTTGCGCGTCGGCATGCAGACAGGTCAACGTGGTCAGTCAGCGCGGGACGGTCGCGTCCTTAGCTGACTGGTCTGAATGTGCGGTCTCTTACGCGGACATCGTTCGCAGCAAACCCCGCATGACATCCTCCAGGGTATCGTGCCGGGGACCGTCAGACGCCGCCGCTACGACCCGGAGTACGTCACCTTCGAGCCTCGCCTCCCACGAGACGATACGGCGGCGGTCATGGGGAAAACGGGCCACTTTTTCCTCAATCAGGCGCTCGATGCGCTGTGTGACCTCACGCCGTATTTCGGGTGGAACACTTTTGTCGAATCCGATCTGATCACGTAGCGCTTCAGCACGCTCGCTCTCGGGCAGGAGGCTGGTATTCCAAGCCGCAACTATCGCCGTCAGTGCGCTCTGATATTCCTCCAGTGTTGGATGATCGGATACCTCATCCTGAAGCAGTTGGGCGAGGGGCCAGGAGATTTTCTGCTCCGGCGGCAGGTCATTACGATCGAGAACGATAGCGTCGGGGATCCCTGACTGAACCGCTCCCCGTCGCAATGCCTCCAGGTCGCGCGTGCCCAGCTTGCGGGCGCGCGACGATTTTTTCTGCTGGCTGGCTTTGCCCATGTTTCTGTCCCCTTCGCTGCGTTCTGAATCCGAAAATTATAGCGGCCAGCTGGTTGCACAGACTGGCACAAGTGTGACGGCTTTGCCGGATTTTTTGCGCTACACTGGCCAGCCCATTCGAGATCCGGAATCCGGCATGGCGACCATCGAACGTACCGCGTATCCGAGGTTGCCCAAGGGTTTTTCACCGGAGGAACTGCAGGCGTTCTATACGCCGGACGTCGAAGAGCTTGAGTGGGTGCGCCGCAACGCGCGTGGCCAGTCCTCGAGACTGGGCCTGCTGGTTCTGCTGAAGGTCTTTCAGCAGATGCACTACTTTCCCTTCGTTGACGCCATTCCCCCCGTTGTCATCGAGCACATCCGGGCGAGCGCGAATATAGGCGCCGAGGCCGCATTCGGCTACAACAGGGCAAGGTCGCCCGCCTTGTTTCGTCACTATGCGGCAATCCGCGAATTTCTCGGCATCCAGTCCTACTACGGCTCCGATGCCAACGAAATCGCGGTACGCGCGGCACATGAGGCCGCCGAGACGATGGATCAGCCGGTGGACATCATCAATGCAACCATCGACAGCCTGATCCAGCAGCAGGTCGAACTGCCCGCGTTCTCGACGCTCGATGCCATTGTGGAGCAGATCCACACGCGAGTTCAAACAGCGCTGTTCCGACGTGTCTCGCGTCGCCTCTCTGATGAGGACAAGGCCCAACTGGACCGGCTGATCAAGCGCGAATTCAACCAGCGCCAGAGCGCGTACAACACCATCAAGCGATACGCCTTACGCCCATCGCGAAAGCATATCTCCCTGCTCGTCGACCATCTTGCCTGGCTCGATGGTTTTGGCGACTTCAACCATGCGCTGGAGGGTGTTCCCGCGACAAAGCTGCGCTCCCTCTCGACGCAGGCGATGAGTCTGGACGCGGCGAATCTGAAGGAAACCCTGCCGGAGCGGCGATATACGCTCATTGTCGCGTTGCTGCATCAAATGCGCGTGCGAGCCCGCGACGACCTGGCCGAGATGTTCATCCGTCGTATGAGCGCAATCCACAAGCGGGCCAGGGAAGAGCTAGACCAGATCCAGGCACGTCAGCGCGAACAGATGGAAAGCCTGGTCGATACGCTTGACGGCGTCGTCAATATTCTCGACGACTATACCGATGACACCGAACTTGGTGCGCGTGTTCGCCATTATCTGGCGCCGTCGGGCGACCTCGAACCATTGCGCGAAAGCTGTGCCGAGGTCCGGGCCTACAGCGGCAGAAATTATCTGCCGCTGCTGTGGAGGCATTTCAAGGCACATCGATCAGTACTACTACGTCTGGCGCATGCACTGGCATGGAGCTCGACCACCCAGTCCGAGTCCTTGCTGCAGGCAATGCAGGTCGTTTTCAGGAACGAATCGCTTCATCGCGAATGGATCAACGTCGAGGTCGATCTCAGCTTTGCTTCCGAGCGCTGGCGCAAGCTGGTTTTCCGCCCGCCCGAGAAGGGTGCGACGACAAACCGGCGTTATCTGGAACTGTGCGTACTGTCCGCCATGACGAGGGAACTGCGCAGCGGAGACCTGTGCGTAGCCGGCTCGGATGCCTTTGCAGACTATCGCGATTACCTGTTGCCCTGGCATGAATGTGAGAAGCGCCTGCCGGGATACAGCGAGAGGCTTGGCATTGCCGACAGCAGTGCCGGCTTTGTGGCGCAGCTGCGCGAATGGCTCTCCGATGCCGCACGCCAGTTGGATGAGCGTTTTCCCGAGAAGTCCGACCATGTGACGGTCAACAAGGCAGGTGAGTTTGTTGTCCGTCGCACCACGGCGACGGTCATCCCGGAAAGCGCGGTGGCCCTGCAAAAGGCGATCGTCAAGCGCATGCCTGTGCGCAATCTGCTGGACGTACTCGCCAATATCGAGCACTGGACACATTTCACACGACACTTTGGTCCGTTAAGCGGCAATGATCCCAAAATCCGCGACGCCGAACAGCGGTACCTGCTTACCATCTTCGCAATGGGGTGCAATCTTGGTCCCACCCAGGCCGCGCGCCACATGGGTGACAGGATCACGCCGCACATGATGTCGTTCGTCAACCGCCGGCACTTGAGTCTCGAACGCCTTGAGAGTGCACAACGCGAGCTGATCGAACTCTATCTCCGGCTTGACCTGCCGAAGCACTGGGGAGACGGCAAGACGGTGGCAGCCGACGGCACCCAGTACGACTTCTACGACAACAACCTGCTGGCAGGCTATCACTTCCGCTACCGGAAAATGGGCGCGGTCGCCTACCGCCACGTCGCCGACAACTATATCGCGGTATTCCGGCATTTCATCCCGCCGGGCATATGGGAAGCCATCTACGTGATCGAAGGGCTGCTTAAGGCTGGATTGAGCGTTGAGGCCGATACGGTGCACGCCGACACCCAGGGGCAGTCGGCTGCGGTGTTCGCCTTCACCTACCTGCTGGGCATCAAGCTGATGCCGCGGATTCGCAACTGGCAGGACCTCAAGCTGTATCGCGTGGATGCTGCGACCCGATACAAACATATCGATGATCTTTTCGCGGAAACGGTTGACTGGGAACTCATCGGGCGCCACTGGAAGGACCTGATGCAGCTCGCGCTGTCGATCCAGTCTGGAGCGATTTCATCGCCCCTTCTACTGCGCCGTTTCGGTGCGGCCAGTCCGAAAAATCGCCTGTCCCTGGCGGCCGAGGAGCTTGGCAAGGTGGTTCGCACGGTATTCCTGCTTGAGTGGCTCGGCAGCAACGAACTGCGACAGGAGATCACCGCCACAACCAACAAGGTCGAGTCCTATAATGGCTTTGCCAAGTGGTTTTCGTTCGGCGGAGATGTGTTGCCAGTCAATGACCCGGACGAGCAGCAGAAACGCCTGCGTTACAACGACCTGATGGCTTCGGCCGCGATCCTGCAGAACACGGTGGACATGATGCAGGCGTTGCGATCGATGGTGAATGAGGGCATTGAGGTCAATCCCGACGACATTGGATTCCTCAGTCCCTACCTCACCAGCAACCTGAAACGTTTTGGCAGGTACGAACTGGATTTTGGACACGTCGAGGGGTGGATACACGATCACCTGTTCGCCGGCCCGGTCCGTTCCCTGCGGAGATCCCGATCCCATGCCCGACCTTGAGACTCCCTATGGCATCGTCGATGCCGACGCGCTGGAATCATTGCAGCAGCGATACGACACGACCGTCATCCAGCAGGCCGTGGATCTTTTCGACACCATCCGCGCCCGCTGCGAGCCCGATGGTTTGCGTGACGATCTTCTGCGCCTGCACGCCATGGCGCATACCGTTATCAATGGCGCGAGCCTGTCGTGCTCGACGGATGACCTTACGCTGGTCGAACAGGCTGATTGCACCATCGAGGAACTCGAGGACTGGATCATGGTGCTCGAAAAAATGATTCTCGCCTTGCGCCCCCTGCAGGATCTGCGATCCGAAACGGACGAACCACTGTGAAGCCTGCCTCGTACAAGTGGCAGTTCGCCCAGCGTTTCCGGCGCCACGCTTTCGGCTGGCGCTCGGACGTACCGATCCAGCGTATCAAGGAAGCGCTCGCGGAGATCCGGCAGGTGGCGCGCGGCGATACAGTGCTTGCGGCAGAGGGCGCTGTGAAATTTCTGGAGAAAGTTTCGCCCGCGCTGGAACACGTCGACGGGTCGTCAGGTGCGATCGGCACGGCCGTGAATCGTGCGATCGAAACACTGGTCCCGGTCATTGCTGGCGCACAGGTCGACACAGTCACGCGCCAGGCCTGGCTCGAGCGGCTATGGGAAGCCATTCAGGATCAGGGCGTCCCCTATATCGAAGGTCTGTCGGACGAATGGGACACACTCTGCGTGACGCCCGAAATCGCCAGCGAGTGGGCCGACAGGTTTATTGATCTCGTCGAGCACGTCTGGTCCGAGGGGCCCGGGGGATATTTTGCGGGGACACCGATCTGTCTGGCTTCGCTATATGCAGCTGGGCGACATGCGCAGCTGATCGCACTGGTGGACCGCGCTCCGTTCAAGATGTGGCACTACCGACGCTGGGGCGTCAAGGCACTGCTTGCGATGGGCAGAAAGGCTGAAGCCGTGGCCTACGCGGAAAACACGCGCGGCCTCAACAGCCCGGACGGGCAGATTGCGAAAGCTTGCGAGGCGATCCTGCTGTCATCGGGTCTTGCCGACGAGGCATACCGGCGCTATGCATGCGAAGCGAACCAGGGCACCACCTACCTGGCAACTTTCCGTGCCATCGCAAAGAAGTATCCGCACATCGCGCAAGAGACCATCCTGAGCGACCTGGTTGCTGCGTCGCCGGGCGAGCCAGGGAAGTGGTTCGCGGCAGCCAAGGACGCAGGCCTGTTCAACCAGGCCATCAAGCTGGCCAATGCCAGCCCGACCGACCCCCGGACGTTGACGCGCGCGGCCAGGGACTTTGCGCAGAAGCAGCCGGGATTCGCCATGGCCGCCGGTCTCGCGGCGTTGCACTGGATCTCGATGGGCTACGGCTACGAGATCACAGGTGTCGATGTGCTCGATGCAAGCCGCGCCACGCTGCAGGCAGCGGAACACGCTGGCGTCGATCCCGAATCCGTGCGGCAGCAGATTCGCTTTCTGGCCTCCGGAACCTCTGTGCACGCGGACTTTTTGAGTCGCGCCCTGCAGGCGATCTAAGCCGGAAAATCATCGTGAAAAATCCTGGCGGGACGTCTTTCGTGATCGGTACAGAGATAACAGTTATTATCTCTGTATTGACATTTCTGGACTAAACTCCATGTCATGAAAACGCGTCTCCCGAACCCGGCCGCCGCCGACATGCCGAACGATTTTCCCGATGCCGACGCGCTTGCCGCGCTGCGCGCCTGGTACGAAGGCGCATCTTCGCGTGACGCGGCCAGCCGGTACCTGCGGGACCGGCTCGGTCAGGGGCAGTCTGCACGCGGCGTCATCGGCCAGATCCGCCGGCAGCTTGCGCTTTACGCCCGCAGCCGGCAGCGGGCGGATCTGGCGACGCTGTTCGAATGCCAGGCCCACAAGCGCAGACATCATGCCCGTGCCACCACGCAGGCAGTCGAAACGTTGCGCACGCTGCCTTTACCGACGCCGCAGATCGGGGATGACATTACGCGCTGGTTGCCGGATCGCGCTGTCCGTGTCCTGCACGCGGCGGGCATCCGGACCCTAGCTGATCTCACGGTAAGGATTCCCCGCCGTCGTCAGTGGTGGAGTGCCGTTCCGGGGCTCGGCCCGGCCAGTGCAAAGCGGATCGAGGCATTCTTTGTCGCGCATCCAGCACTCACGGAGCGGGCTCGCGCACTGATCGTCGCCGACCGGCAGTCAGTCGTGACGCCATGGGAGCAACTCCGGCTACCGCATGAGGTTGACGGATCCGCAGGCGCGTTCCGCGCACCGCTGTCGACCTGTATCCTGGGCGTCGACAACGATTACGACGCCGCCCAGGCATGGCTTGCGTTGCACGAATCCCCGGCCACGCAGCGCGCCTACCGTAAGGAAGCCGAACGGCTGATCCTCTGGGCCATTGTTGCCCGCGGCAAGGCCCTGTCGTCCTTGACCACGCGGGATGCAACTGACTACAGGGCATTTCTGCGCAGACCCACCCCGCGCGAGCGCTGGGTTGGACCGCCGCGGCCGCGCACATCAACAGACTGGAGACCGTTTGTCGACAACCTCTCGGCGCGTTCGATTGCGCACGCGCTTGCCGTGCTCAGCGCCATGTTCCGCTGGCTGGTGGAGCAGCGCTATGTTGTAGCCAACCCCTTTGCCGGCATCAAGGTGCGCGGCAGCAAGCGCGCCATGGCCGTGGAAACCGCGCACGCCTTCACCGAAGGAGAATGGCTGCTCACACGCACCATCGCCAACGGGCTTGAGTGGTCGTACGGCTGGCAGGCAGCCGCAGCGCAGCGACTTCGTTTCATGCTGGATTTCGGTTACGCGACGGGACTGCGGATCAGCGAGTTGGCCAATGCGACTCTGCGAAACGTCGAGGTCGACGCCGCAGGTGATCACTGGCTTCACGTCACCGGCAAAGGCGGCAAGCCAGCCAGGGTGACCTTGACACCGCTCGCTCGCGCGGCGCTGGACCGGTATCTGCAGGAGCGGGGCCTGGCGGTAAGCCGGGCGCGCTGGAACCCAGTCACGCCGCTGATCGGTAGCCTGGACGACGGCGATGCCGGCATCAAGCCTCTGCGGTTGTGGGAAGTCATGCGCAGGTTTTTCCGGCAAGCGGCGCAGATTATTGAAAACGACCATCCGGCGCTCGCCGAGAAACTCCGTCAGGCTACGCCGCACTGGATGCGGCACACGCATGCCACTCACGCTATCGCCAAGGGCGTCGAACTCAGCGCCGTCCGCGACAACCTTCGTCACGCATCGATCTCGACCACGTCGATTTACTTGCATGCTGACGATGTAAAGCGGGCGAGGCAGTTTGCGCAGGCCTTTACTGACTGATTCCGTTATTCCAAAACCAACGGAAACCTCGTCACCCTTATAACCTCAAGGCTTATGATCGCAATTCGACCGAATCTTGGTCAGGGGCCTTCTTGACGCTTATATTTTGCCGCAGCAGTTGCTCTGCCATGCCGAGTCGCCAGTCAGCCACGTATTTTGCGGGTGTGATGCCGACCAGCGAGTGGAATCGTTCTGCAAACTTGCTTCGCGACATGGATGCCAGGCTGGCGAGCTTTTCGAGGTTCCAGTTGTGGGCCGGATCCTCGTGGATCGCATTTAGTGCCCGAGCGATTCCGTTATCGGTGAACCCGGCCAGCACCCCGGCCTGCACGATGGAGGCGTTCACTGCATAACGTATCAGTTGGAACACCAGGACGTCGCAGAGTCGATCCATGACGAAACGCTGACTGCGAGCTACGGGGAACGGGTTGCGACGCGGTGCCGTGAAAGCCTCGGCATAGAGTAAGTCGACCACGGCGCCAATATCCTGTGCTTCGCGAAGAGGGATAGCGAAGTAAGAAGGAAGCGCTAACGCAAATGGATTACTTGGTGCTTCCTTGAACAAGACATTGGCACAGACGAGCTCGGCCTGCGTACCGGAACGAACCACGACCCGATGGGTATAGGGCCTGGGATAAAAAATGATGGTTGGTTCGGTAGCGGTGATCGATGAGCCATCCTCGTGTTCCATCGTTACCGGACCACGGCGCACCAGGTGTAAGTGCCCGACATTTTGCGTGGCGTTCAGGACGTTGGAGCCGCAGAACTCGCCAGTAAAGAAGGTTTCAGCGCTAAAACTGAACCGGGGGAAAAGGGATGAAATCAAATTTGAGTGATTTTCGTACTGTAAATGACGTTATCTGGACGAAGTGTCGCACGCTATTGATCAAGTCTACGGCGAAAGTTGCCGTAAATTAAGAAGAGGAAAATTAATCAATTGTGTCTGCGTCTTCTAATCCGTACGGTTAGTCCACCTATTATTGGCTCAGCATATCGAATAAATAAATTCATAAATAGATTGGCAACAAAAGGTCGGCACATGGTACTCCTCTTTTGCAAGAGACCAGTCGGTATACGCCTCATGCATCGCGCCGGATGCGCGTAGGTTTGCCTGCATCGTCGGCGCCTTGTTTGTCCTGCCCCGTTTTCGCTTAATTAAATTTTTGGAACCTTTGATGAAACTCTCGAACCTCCGTATTGGCATGCGCCTAGGCCTTGGCTTTGCTGTCCTATTGGCTTTCCTGATCGTTGTTGCCGTTCTTGGCATGAGCTGCATGGCCCAGATCGAAGCAAGGATGAAGGACGTCACTGAAGTCAATAATGTCGAGTCTTCGCTCGCTATTGCGATGCGCGTGACCGTCTATGAACGGTCCTCGGCGATACGCAACGTGGTCCTACTGACTAAAGAAGCGGAGATGCGACCCGAGATGGATCGTATTCAGAAGGAGCGTGAAAAGTTCAAGGCTGCCTCTGAACAGCTCGGCAAAATGTTTGCATCGCAAAAAGACACGACCCAAGAAGAAAAGGGCATGTTCGCTAAGATCACTGAGATGAACAGTCAGTTGGCGCCACTTGAAACAAAGACGGCTGAATTAGGATTTGCAAATAAGAATGAAGAAGCAACTGCGCTTCTTATGATAGAAGTGCGGCCTGCCCAACGAAAGCTGCTGGACGCGCTCGGCGAACTCGTTGCCTTCGAGACAAAGCTTAACGACGAAGCGGTCGCACAGGCGGGACAGTCTTACGAAACCGCACGCGCGATCATGCTCGGAATAAGCATTGTTGCCCTTGGCCTCGGCGCGCTCATTGCCTTTCTGGCCACCAAGAGCATCACCACACCAATCGGCCGTGCGCTCATCGTCGCGAAGACCGTTGCGGCCGGCGATTTGACCAGCAAGATCGAAGTGACCTCGCAAGATGAAACAGGGCACCTTCTGCAGGCATTGAAAGAGATGAATGACAGCCTGGCGAAGATTGTCGGCGAGGTGCGCAGCGGTACCGATACAATCGCTACTGCCACAGGGCAGATTGCAGCAGGCAATTTGGACCTGTCCTCGCGCACCGAGCAGCAAGCCAGCTCCCTCGAAGAGACGGCATCCTCAATGGAGGAACTGACCTCGACCGTCAAGCAGAACGCAGACAACGCCAAGCAGGCCAACCAGCTTGCTGCATCGGCATCGGACGTGGCAGCCAAGGGCGGTGCGGTGGTGTCCCAGGTCGTGGAGACGATGGAAGAAATCAATGCATCGGCCAGGAAGATCGTTGACATCATCGGCGTCATCGACGGCATCGCGTTCCAGACCAATATCCTGGCGCTGAACGCTGCAGTCGAAGCCGCGCGCGCCGGCGAACAGGGTAGGGGTTTCGCAGTAGTGGCTTCGGAGGTGCGCAGCCTGGCGCAGCGCAGTGCAGCAGCGGCGAAGGAAATCAAGGCGCTGATCGATGATTCGGTTGGCAAGGTCGAGGCAGGCAGCCAGCTGGTCGGCGAGGCGGGCAGCACGATGCAGGACGTGGTCACGAGCGTACAGCGCGTCACCGATATCATGGGCGAGATCACCTTGGCCAGCAGGGAGCAGAGCGCCGGCATCGAGCAGATCAACCAGGCAGTCGCGCAGATGGACCAGGTCACGCAGCAGAATGCCGCGCTGGTGGAAGAGGCGGCAGCCGCGGCCGACTCGCTACAGGATCAGGCCCGTTCGCTGGCGCAGGCAGTCAGCGTGTTCCGTCTTGACGGCAGGCCGCAGACGAACAGCGTGAAGCCGGTCGTCGTGGCAAGCGTTGCATCGACTGGCAAGGCGGCTCCCGTGACTCGCTCCAATCTGCCGAAGCCCAATTCCCGACCCCTGGCGCCGGTTACTCGTCCCAAGGTGCCTGCGCAGGTTGCCGAGGCGGGCGACTGGGAAGAGTTTTGAATCGGTCCCGAGCTGAAATCCGCCCATGATTAAGACCATCGAGATCAGCCAGCTGCGCATTGGCATGTATCTACATGCTTTGCCCGGTAACTGGACATCCCATCCCTTCCTGCGCAACCGGTTCCTCATTACTGCAGAAGAAGACATCAGGAAGATAACCGATGCAGGCTTTTCACGTCTTGAGATCGACACCGAGAAGGGAGCGGATGTGCATGTCGCTTCGCAGGACGGTGGCGGAGAAAATAAGGCAGCGCCAACCGCGCACGGCTCGTCCGTTACGCTGGCACCGGTAACATTCACAGAAACGCCGGCCAGCTTGTCAGATGAACTGGCGCGTGCGAAGGTGCTAATATCCCAGGCCGAGCGGCTGGTACGCGATCTGGCGCAGGACGTGCGCCTCGGTAAGCTGGTCGAACTCGACCGCGTGGAACCGGTTGTCGAAGGGATCGTTGGATCGATCCTGCGCAATCCGAACGCGCTGCTGGTGCTGTTGCAGCTCAAGAAGAAGGATGACTACACCTTCCTGCATTCCGTGGGCGTATGCGCGCTGCTGACCGCGTTTTGCCGTTCGGTGGGTCTTTCGGCCGAAACCACCTATCATGCCGGGCTCGGCGGTCTGCTGCATGACATCGGCAAGGCGAGCATCCCCGACGAAATCCTGAACAAGCCCGGCCGGCTTACCGAAGCCGAGTTTGACGTCATCAAGACACATCCGGAAGCGGGGCATGCGATGCTGGCTCGTGTACCGGGCTTGAGCCCAATCGCGCTAGACATCACGTTGCGCCACCATGAGCGCTGCGATGGCAACGGCTATCCCGGCGCCCTGCCGGGGCCAGAAATCAGTGAGCTGGCCAAGATGGCGGCCATCGTCGATGTGTACGACGCGATCACCTCAGAGCGATGCTATCACCGTGGCATGACGCCTGCCAATGCGCTGGCCAAGATGCTCGAATGGAGCAAGGTGCAACTGAGCGACGAGCATGTACGCGCCTTCATTCGTTGCATCGGCATTTTCCCATCCGGTTCGCTGGTGCGTTTGGCATCGGGCCGGCTAGGCGTGGTGGTCGAGCAGAACAGCGAGAACCTGCTGAAGCCGACAGTCAACGTGTTCTTCAACGTAAAGTCGAATACTTACATCAAGCCGGAACGCATTGATTTGGCTTCTTCAGGCGCTGCTGAGCACGAACGCATTATGTGCGCTGAAAACCCACAACGGTGGAAAGTTGAGCCACACAGGTTCGTCGAGGTAGGCCAGATGACGTAGTAGGAAAGTTTCATCACTTTTTACACGTCGTCGAGTTCAGCAAGAATTTGCATCTCTGACAATATCCGCAGGGAAGTATTGAGAGTTCAGCCAACGCTCGAGCACCGAGGGATTTGTAACATGCACAAAATATTCATTAGTGATGGGTTGCTATTGTTCCTCGGGATATTGCTTTTCATCGCCGTTGAATTCTATCTTATATTTAAATGCTTCATGCACACCTATTGCGAGATCGATACTCAAAAGCCGGCAGACGATTTGAGCGAACTAAAAGAACATGAACAATAGGTTACGTGATCGAAGCGCGTTATGGTGAAACACGTAGACTACCCATGCGGCAAAATACTTGCCAGCGAATATATCCATTCGTTTCAATATGTCATATGTTGGGTTTCTGTAAGGCAGCAGCTGTGTGAATTTGATCACATGCTCTCGCTGAGATAAAGACAAACAGACATTGCCGCAATATATGCATTTGGCGAGCGCGTAAATTTTCGCCGATCACCACTAAAATCTCCGGTTGGATAAGCAAATTTTACAAGAAGTAAGGATGGGTGTTACCGGCTGAAACGTTCAGGCAAATCAAACTGAGTCCACAGTCTTTGGTACATTTACCTATTAATGTAATAGAAAATGGCGAATTCCCTTAAACAAGCAAAACCTTTATTATTGAAATTTAGGCAAAGCTTTAAGCTGGCCAAATTTGAAAATGTACTGATGATTATCCATGAGTTATTTTTAGCATATAACAAGCGTCATATATCTTAACGCCATATGCTTTTCACTCTAGCGTAATTGGTTCGAAAAGGAATTATTTTAGGGGCTTGATTTTGAAAATTCTTCAAAGGAATAACGTAAAGATAACCGGCAATGGAGAGCGAACAATACTGTTCGCTCATGGATTTGGTTGCGATCAAAAAATGTGGCGATTCGTGGCGCCTGCATTTGAAGGAGAATATCGGACGGTGGTATTCGATCAGGTTGGGGCCGGAAATTCGCGGATCGATCAGTATGAAGTCGCGTCCTACGCGTCATTGGACCGATATGCAGAAGACGTTTTGGAAATTTGCAGTGTACTCGATATAAAAGATTGCATCTACGTCGGCCACTCCGTTGCATCGATGATTGGAGTTTTGGCTGCACTGAAAGCGCCAGGGCTGTTTTCGAAGATGGTATTGATCGGCCCGTCGCCTTGCTACGTTAATCGAGGGAGTTACATCGGTGGTTTTGATGCGAGCGAAATGGACTACTTGCTTGAAGTTTTGGATGCCAATTACGTGGCATGGGCACGTGCAATGGCACCTACGATAATGGGTAATCTCGATCGTCCCGAACTCGGTGCCGAACTGTCTGAGAGTTTTTGTCGTGCAGATCCCGTTATTGCACGTCAGTTCGCCAGAGTGACGTTTCTCTCCGATAATCGTGAAGACTTGGAAAAACTCGTTGTTCCTACCCTGATCTTGCAATGCTCCGAGGATCCGATCGCCCCTGAACTGGTCGGAAAATTTGTGCATTCACGGATACAGGGGAGCAGCTACATTCAACTACGGGCCACTGGGCATTGCCCGAATATGAGTTCGCCGGATGAAACTATTGCTGCCATACGCACTTTCGTGTAGTGGCGCGCGACCTATCAAGAGCAATGAGGATTATGGTGCCGATTCAAAAACCCGTAAGCGCGTCGCCAATGATGGTTGAAATGTCGCCCAATATAGATATAGCACCGGTGGAGGGGCTTGACCGACTTACCCGCTTGGCGACGTATGCTCTCAACGTACCCACGGCACTTATTTCCTTGGTAGATAACAATCGACAGTGGTTTAAGGCGAGGTGCGGTTTCGAGGGAAATGGGATGTCTCTCGACGTCTCTTTTTGTGCTCACGTGGTTGCGACGGGAAAACCGCTTATTGTTACAGATGCATTAAGTGACGCTCGATTTGTGGAGAACCCACTTGTTCGTGGGGCGCCCTTCATCCGCTTTTATGCGGGTTTCCCTATTCATTCTCAAAGCGCAGAGGTAATAGGAACATTTTGTGTAATAGATTTCCAGGAGAGAAACTTTACAAAAAAGGAAATTTCCGTTCTAGAGGAGTTCGCGAAATCGGCAGAGGAACTGATCTTCCTTCGTCAGCTAGCCCAAGCATCGTATGAACTCTCTTCAGTGCTTCGTAATAGTGAAAACCATTCCAGCATATATGGAACCCAATTACAACATTTGGACTGTTTGTTGAGCTATGACGGCTTAGGGGAAGTAAAAAGCCGAAACGGATTTACGGAGCAGTTGCAGCATGCCGTCAAATGTTGGGAAGCTGCTGATGCTTCGGGAATAGTAGCTTATATCGATTTGGACAATTTCCGAAATCTAAATGGAAGTCATGGCCCGTATGTTGCCGACATGGTCCTTCAAATGCTGGGGCAACGGCTTCGGAAAGCGCTGCCTGCAGGAGGCATTGCCGCCCGAGTTGATTCGGATGAGTTTATCGCGATGTGGAGCCAACCAGTCGAAGGTCAAATTAATGAGAGCGTACTGGCTGAGTTGTCACGGCAAATCCGAGAACCTTTGTATATCCAAGGGTACGAAATCGCTGTAGGGTGCACAATTGGATACGCCCACTATCCCACGGACAGTACTGAACCTGCGGTACTACTGACTGCAGCGAATGTCGCAATGCACCATGCAAAGAGTTTAGGGCGCGGCATAATACAACGACACAGGGCGACTAACGCCCATTCAAACGCTCGATTGGAAACTGATTTACGCCAGGCGCTACAGAATAATGAATTTGAAGTCCATTACCAGCCGAAAGTAAACTTGCGTACCGGGCGGATTACAGGTGTTGAGGCTTTATTACGTTGGCGACATGCTGAGCTTGGGATGGTGCCTCCTTCGAAATTTATTCCGTTGGCTGAAGAGAACGGCCTGATCGTTCAGATCGGTGAATGGGTATTGCATACCGCATGCAAACAAATACGCGA
The DNA here is from genome assembly GCF_016632335.1 of Noviherbaspirillum pedocola. Taxonomy (GTDB): domain Bacteria; phylum Pseudomonadota; class Gammaproteobacteria; order Burkholderiales; family Burkholderiaceae_D; genus Noviherbaspirillum_A; species Noviherbaspirillum_A pedocola. The sequence goes on along the minus strand of NZ_JAEPBG010000044.1, from coordinate 5,130 downwards.
ATGGATAGATGCCGGATTGGGTGGCGTGCCCGTAGCAGTCAACCTTTCAGGCCGACAGCTCCTTAATAACGACATCATAAGAACTATTCAACACGTAATAGAGGAATATGCCCTTGGACCCGGAATGCTGGAAATGGAGCTGACGGAAAGCGTTTCAATGCGTGACCCCAAAAAAAGCGCCGAAGTAATGCATAAACTACGTGGCATGGGAGTCACATTAGCGATTGATGATTTTGGTACGGGCTATTCAAGTCTTAGCTACTTAAAGCGATTGCCAATAGATAAAATAAAAATAGATCGCTCATTTGTGTCCGACATGACGGAAGATGCAGATTCACTGTCTATTGTGCAAGCGATAATCACGCTCGCGCATCGTTTAAACTTGAGTGTCGTTGCAGAAGGGGTAGAGTCAGAGAAGCAACTGACGTTTTTGGCCCTGAATTTATGTGAAGAGATGCAGGGTTACTACTTTAGTAAACCACTCCCTGCTGAAGAATGTACAGAGCTTCTCTCGGTTGGGCGTACACTGAGTCTAAATCAACAGACCGGGATGGCAATTGCTGCGCTGTTCGGGTGTCGCTAACGAATTTTAAAAATGTTGAATTAAGATTTCAACATGCGTGAGAAGATAACGCCCGTACACGAACGCGTTCCACGTCTAGCTCGTGGTGAGTCCTCATTGAAATAGCGATGAAAAAACTTTAGTTTCAATATGTCTGAAGAGTTCGCATCAATTGTCCACAGGGGCTATGCGTAAAAATAAGTGGCCGATCTAACGTTAGGTTATGGTTATTCAATAGTGATGCTTTCAATGTTGATGCATTAAATTATCGCATCACGTTGTAATAATGGATCGAACTCGTGATTTGTTTTTCGGCGCCCCTTGGTATAGAAATATCCTTCTTTGCGTTTTCATCTTTATGTTCCGCACCTTTCATTTACTTTTGTCGCTCATATGGCGAGAAGAACCGTATCTTACGATCTGGAATTTTACACGAGGTATCTGTCGTTCGCATTTTCTTTAATCTAGCCTTTCATATGGCGGGAGAATGACTGTGTTAATGCCGCTAAACACACTCTTCGTGTAGCGTGGGGCATCGAGATGTTTAGAAATATCCCACGAAAAGTAACGGACATTGCATTTCAGTAAATAGTGCCAACTTGAAACAGTCTAAATCCGTTCCAAGGTTTTACGGAGCATAGACAACTAATTTTTTCAGGTCGCCTCAGTGAAGCGGGCCTCAGCTTATTGCTCGCTTTCTGAGTCACTCCGCACAGACTCAATAAACATCAACCATTATATTTGAGCCAAATATATTAATAGGCGGAAAGGGCCGATCATGACTAGCCCTACGGAAGAGGAAGCCCGTCTGAAGGAAGTCGACCAGCAACTCCGCGAGCTGGAGTGGCGACTTGAGGAGTTGGGCCGGCTCATGGTCGATATGGTCGCGCCGGGTAGAAGCACGACCAACCAGTCTGAGCTCTACTATCAGCTTCTGCGCACGATCAAGCAGCTCTGAGGGAGCCTGACTTTTGTGGACACTCCTATTTGATAAACTGAATCAATGGTGATCCGCTTGGGTTTTTCGGACCATTTTCAGCGTTAGTTTTCGGCTTTCATTAAGCCATGCTGTCGGCCTGTAAGGTCGGCAGCATGGGCAAATTCGGCTGGCGACAGGCCATTGAGAGTCATGTGAGGTCGACTCCCGTTGTAGTCCCGACGCCAAGCTTCGATGATCGCTTTGGCTTCCGGGCTGTCTCCCTGCGCCGGCCGCCGCCGGGTTTGATTCAACACACCGACCGCGGCAGTCAATACTGCTCGCATGAATACCGCGCGCTAGTAGCCCAATTCGGCATGCTGGCATCGATGAGTCGGCGCGGGAATTGCTTCGACAACGCGCCCATCGAGAGTTTCTGGGGAACGCTCAAGAACGAACTCATCTACCACCGGCTCTATGCAACACGCGCGCAGGCCCGGTATGAAATCGCCGAGTACATCGACATGTTCTACAATCGCCAGCGGCGACAGGCCCGGCTGGGCTACCTGTCGCCGGCAGCATTCAGGCAGCAATACTTTCAGCAAAAGACCGCTGCTTGACACCGTGTTGGCATACACGAATTCCGACCGACCTCAGATTAAGGCGCTGCTGAAAGATCCGGACATCAAACTGGCCGACATCGCCAGACAGTATGGAGTCTGCCGGGCGACGATCTTCAATGCAGTTGGGCCGGTGAAACCAGAACGGGCAAAATAAACTGCTGTTATTTCTCCAGGAAGTAATCGTGAAACATTGTTGATACAACGGCTTGGGATACTGCACTATGTTGGTCGCTGCACTGTGCTGAACGGTACGAAGCGTGTTTCTTCTTCAATAGCTTACGACTTTTCTCGAATCTCGTTGGTTATTTCGACAAAAGGTCGCCACATGATTAATTTTGAAAAAGTTATTGGCAGCAGCCATGACGACTTGAATGAGATCTCTGACTGGAAGGCACTGCACCGCCTTAGCATGGCACTGCTCAAAGCAGAGACAGTCGAGAAGAAATTGGAGCGCATACTAAGGACGGTTCTCGAATTCCATCAGACGCAATATGGCGTCGTGTCATTTTTCGATACCGTTACCGGTGCGTTGGTCGTGAAAAGCAGCATTGGGTTGAGCCAGGAAGTTATCTCAGGCCTAACAGGAATCAAACCAGGGCAAGGGTGCTGCGGCCTTGCTTTTGCCGAACGACATCGTGTCATTGTTGAGGACTTTGAGTCGAATGAGCAGCTTGCTGAGTTTCGTTCTTGGGCATCGAAACATTCCCTTAGAGCTGTTTATTCAACACCCTTCTATGACGCAGATGGCCACGCCTTGGGCGTCATCTCAGTGTATTTTGACAAGCCGCATACGCCTACTCTGAGAGAAATAGAGGTCACTGATATCTGTGCGACCACGGTGGCATTAATTCTCGACCGTGACCGGAGTGAGATGGCATTGCGGCGTGAGCGCGACAGACGTGATGAAGTGCTACACGGCATGGCAGAAGGGCTATGCATCGTTGACCACAACTTTAATGTTCTTGAAATGAATGCGGCAGCTATTCGCATTATCAACAGGCCATTTCATGAACTCTGTGGTAAAAACCATTGGACATTGTGGCCAGAGGGAGAAAATTCCGAGCTCGGGCAGAGGTACCATAAGGCTATGGCAGAACGTATTCCTGTCCATCTCGAAAAAAAATGGAAAGATCCTGATGGCAAAATTTATTGGTTCGAAATCAGTGCATACCCAATTGATGAAGGGCTTGCCTTATTTTTCCGTGATATTACGGAACGTAAAAGAGTGGAAGAAGAACTTCGAAATAGTGAAAAGCGCTTTAAACAACTGAACGAATCCGCTTTCAAGGTGGTTTGGCGAACCGATGCAGAAGGCGTTCTCATTGACGGGAGAGATGCCTGGAGTAGATACACCGGCCATGAAGGTGATCCCAACCATAGATGGTACGAGGCAGTCCATCCCGAAGAACGGGGAAAAACTCGTGAGCGCTGGAACGCTATTCTTGCGTCGGGCCAGGCATCCCAGTTCACATTCAAGGTACTGCGCCATGACGGTAACTATCGTTATCTGACAACCCGTGCCGTACCTTGCAAGAATAGTGATGGAAACGTTAAGGAATGGATTGGCACCTGTGAAGATGTTACCGAAGCAGTATTGCGTGAAGAAGAACTTCGGCTCGCAAATCAACGTAAGGATCAGTTCCTGGCCGTCTTAAGTCACGAGTTACGCAATCCTCTCTCCGCGACCAGGATGGCGGCGCAGTTGCTGGGAAAGCCGCCAGTTGATGCCGCGCGCGTTACACACATCTCTGAGGTCATTCAGCGGCAGGTTGGTCATATGTCGCGCTTGGTAGAAGACTTGATTGACGTCTCTCGCGTGTCTTTAGGCTTAGTCGCCCTTGAGAAACAACGTATCGACTTGCATTCCGTTATCCAAAACGCGGTTGAGCAGGTTACTCCAATGATGACCGCAAAGGCTCACGTATTCAAAACTTATCTGCCGCCTTATCCATGTAATGTATTCGGAGATCGGACACGTCTCGTGCAAGTGGTATGTAATCTTCTGAGTAATGCTGCGAGGTATACCCCAGACAACGGGAACATCAATCTTACCTTGTCGGCGGAAGGAGGCTATTTCTTGCTAAAAGTCGTGGACAACGGTATTGGCATTGAGCCAGCGATGATATCTGAACTATTCGATTTCTTTGTGCAGGCTAAACGTTCCACGGACCGTAAGAACGGCGGTCTCGGTTTAGGACTGGCGCTTGTTAAAAGCCTGGTAGAGTTTCATGGCGGAACTGTTAATGCCATAAGTGACGGCACGGATCTTGGCAGTACGTTCATTGTAAAACTACCGCGAGCCACCGAAGAAAAAGACGGATGAATTTTCTGCTCATGAAATCTAAAAAATATTGTAATTTTCTCAACAAAATCAGAAGCATTAGAGAAAAATTGCAAACCGATAGCTTACTTACACTTTTAACTTTTTAACAAGGTTTTAGCGCAGTACATTTATTCAGGTGTAACAATGGATTTTTATGCGCTTGCGGCGTTGTATTTTCATCCGTTGCTGTGTTTGGTTTGATGTTAAATGCTATCCTCTCGGTTTATTTCTTTTTTTCAATAAAAATGAAACGAGACAAACTAGATTTCTTTGCAGAGGAAGGCCGGTCTGAAGATGAGATTGAGAAACTGCGGATTGTTTTAGCGTTTTACGAGCGACTTCCGTCCGAGGCAATGAAAGAGGAGCTGCTTTCTTTGATGGAAGGACAACCTTCTATGGCACCTGCTGAGTTCGATTTACGCTTAGATACTTTTGTGTCCAAGGTGAAAGCAGCGCCTTCACAGGAGAACATCTTTTCTGCATATGCTGGCTCGGCACGATTACATTAACGTAACGTTACTATCCACGGAGTTGGCTGCAGTGTCGGTTTACGATGTCTATGACGGGATTAATGGGCACCTCGAAAAATCTATGGTCACCCTCCTTTTTGCAAGGGTAGATTTTGGGTTTTGTGATTGGCTTGCCTAAATCTATACGGCGTCTGATTGGAGAGCACTTCCCCGCGCCACGATGAAAGTCGCGCCTG
>NZ_JAEPBG010000043.1 GCF_016632335.1 Noviherbaspirillum pedocola | reverse complement strand
GTTCACCCCCGGCAAGCAGCCGCTAAAGCGGAATGGTCGTACGGGCGGTGAACTCAGCCTAGACGGGACCGCAGCTTGGTAGGAGGACCCGGCCGATAGTTGCAAACGTTCGCTTGGGCGCGGTATCCAGCGCCGTGAACGCAGAAGACCGAAATTTCTGGATTTATTACCGTATCGTCTTGTGCGAAATACGAAATACGATACGTTATACGATACGAAACTAAACATAGAGAGGAGAGCATGGGCAGACCAGCAAAAATCACGTATGAGCAAGTCGTTGCGGCCGCAGAGGCCATGATTAGCGAGACTGGCTCGTACACACTGGACGGTGTTCGCCAGCGCTTGGGCAATCAGGGCGGCGGCGGCACCATTCACAAGCACTTGAGCACTTGGCGGTCGATGAGTCCAAAGCCAGCCGCGCCCATGGCCGAGTTGCCGCAGGATGTCAATCGCGCCCTCAATAATTGGGCGACGCAAGCGGCAACCGCAGCGCGCGCCCACTCTGAGGAGCAGCTGTTGGCTGAACAGGCCAATTCAAACTCCCTGGCCGACGAGAATCAGCGCCTCGAGGATCTGCACGATGCATTGCGCGAGGAAATCGCTGACCTGGTGAGGGAGCGGGATCAGGCCCAAGCCACGAGCGCAGAGCGGCAGAAGGAAATCGACCGTCTTTTAGGCGAAGTTGACCGCGAGCGGACATTGGCCGGCAAGGCGCAGACAGAAGCGGCGGAAGCCCGTCTCGAAGTCAAATCGAATGCTCAGTACCTGGCAGAGACAAAGGCCGAGGTGGGCCGGCTGGGCGGCCTGCTCGATGCCGAACGCAAGGCGCTTTCGGAGGCGAGAACTGCGGCCGCGGTGTCCGATGCCGAACTGAAGAACGCACGGCACGATGCCGAGGCGGAACGCATGCGTGCGGACAGCCTGCAGAAGCGTCTCGACCAGGCGCAGGAATCGGACGTCAGATTGCGCGACGAGCTCGGGCAGCAGCTGCAGCAGGTTGCGGCGCTGACCGCGGCGCTCGAAGCCAGCAAGGCCGTTGTTCTTGAAACCGCTGAGCGGCTGAAGCGGCTGCAGGAACAGCTCGACCAGGCGCACACCGACAGCAGCGCCATGCATGCGGCGGATCAGGCGCGAATCGATCGTCTGGAAGAGGCGCGGCGGACTGAGGTTGCTCAGGCACGCGCCGAAGCCGATAAGGTCCGAGCAGACGCTGATAACGCCCGGCGCGAGGCGCAGGCAGATGCCGAGAAGGCCCGCCGCGAGGCGCAGGAAGCGCTGCTTCAGGTGGCGGATCTGCGCGGCAAGCTGGCACTGGCCGAAGCAAAGGCGGCCCGTCCTGAAGAGGCGGAGCAACAGGCCAAGAAATAACCGCCCCGCTACTGAATAGCTGATTGGTATCTATAAGGTATCCAGTAGCTACCGGATACCAGTTTGGTATCATCCATCACCCAAAATAAAGGAGAGGGTCAATGTCGAGAACTATCGTGTTCGCATCGCCCAAGGGCGGAGTCGGCAAGACCACCAGTTGTCTGCTGCTGGCTCAGATGCTCGCGCGCACCGGCGCCAAGGTGGCAATCATCGACGCGGACGGCCGTCATCGCTGCTCGCGGTGGATCAAAGACGAAAGCGGCGCCAGGCACGCAGGTATCCCGGAGAACATCCAAGTAGAGGACGCCGGCTCGGAAGACATCCAGGACAAGATTGAGGCAGCCGCGGCGACCGCGGATTATGTCCTGGTGGATCTTCAGGGGGCGGCGGATCTCACGATGTATGAGGCGATCCAGCTTTCGGACTTCGTTGTCATTCCGACCAAGCCATCGGACATGGACGTGGAAGAGGCGACCGCGACTATCCGGCTGATCTACAAGCATCAGAAGACAATCCAGAAGGCCGGCAACCCGGACTATCGCCTGCCCTTCGGCGTGCTGTTCACGATGACGAATGCAGCGCTGCGCAGCCGGACAATGAAGCACATCGAAGCCAATTTGATTGCGGCGCGCATCCCGATCTTTGAGACGGAAATCAACGAGCGCGACGCCTACCGGGCTTTCTATTCCTTCCGGACGACGCTTGACCAGTTGACGGAGAAGGAAGCGCCGAACGTCTCGAAGGCAATCGAGAACGCGGACCGGTTCGCGCGGGAGGTGTTAGACGCGGCGGCCGGGAAAAAGGATCTGACCCCGCCGGCGGCGGCAAACACGGGAGCGCAAGCATGAATACGCCCATCAGGAGCAACCCTGTCGGCATTCTCAACACGGACGATGACGATGACCTTGTGCCGGCACCTACGCCACGGCCGAAGCTCTCGAAAGAGCAGTCTGAGCAGATCGCACGCCAGCAAGGGTTTTCCCAAGGACTGCCGGCGACAGCTGCGCCTGCGCCGCGCAAACAGCGCCGGCACACAACGGGCCGGAATCAGCAAGTGAATGTAAAGGCCACGGCAGAGACCGTAGAGCGGTTCAACCGCATCGCCGATGAGTTGGGCGTGCCGCTCGGCGAAGTCCTGGCAAGGGCGCTGGACGCCTTGGAAAAGGCTGCTAGATAGCTGTTTGGTATCTGGTAGCTACCGGGTACCATGTAGATGCTTCGCCACTTCACTAAACTGTAGGCTGGGCCTCAGCCGGCCGTACTCGCCTACATCTCCTCCTCAAATCGAAGACATTCAAAGTGATGTCACTTTGTAGCTAAAATGACTTGCATTTGATGTCACGCAAGAATACAATCGATACCAGTAGGCTACCAAAAAGCTATCTGGTAGCTACCAATTAACTGAAGGAGAAAGCATGGACACCGGAGCCAGATTGGCACTGAGATTACCTGCGGACCTGAAGGAGTGGCTAAGACAACGCGCAGAGGCGAATTACCGTTCTCTCAATGCTGAGATCGTGGCAATCCTGGCGGCCGAGAAGCAAAGGGAAGTCGAAAAGAAAATGCAGTAAGGCGGATGCTGCCAGATAGGCAAATCCAGAAGGAATAGCCCGGTTGATGCCGGGGAGCGGCGGCAGGAGTGCGGGAACACCCCTACCACCTAATCACAATGCAACCTCGCGAAAGGCACTTGCACCATGACTAAGATCGATTCTAACAGCGCGAACAGCGCAAAGCCTGTAGTCACCCGTACATCCCTGTTCATGATTGCGAGCGACGGGGAAACCGCACTCGACCATCTGGAGCGCCTCCTAAAAATGTCGATGGCGAAGCTTGAGTCATTCGGCGAGTCCAGCGACAAGGAAGCAATACTGGCTGAAACCATGGATGCGCAGACACTGCTGGAGTCAATTGCGCTGTACCTCAAGCAAATTGAGGGGATGGTTGAGGCGGTCTACCTGCAATCGCAAGCCATGCCGCGCGATTACGAGGGAGAGAACGAAGTGGAATCGGAGGACAAGCAATGATGCCGGCTGCTGCGCCGGCCGCTCTGCCGGATCGCATTGAGGGTGATTTGTCTAACCGCAAGGATAGGCCCCACACCACCAGAAGCGTGATACGGACGGATAGTAGTACCCGCTTCGTACAAAATCCATCAAGTGAAGAGGTTCATATGAAGCACAGTGCAGTGCCATCATCGCGTCAAAAAGCATCTGCCGATGAGAAGCAAGGTTGCAACGGGAAAAATAAAATGGAACCGGCGTACCAAGAGTTCTGCTGGTATGGCGATGGCGTGCCTGCAACTGATCCGGGACTGCTGAAGCACGACATCCGGGATGTAAGCGATGGATTGGCCGTGGTTCTTGGCATGCTGGAAGCAAACGACTTGAACAAGCAAACAGGTATGAGGCCGCTATTCAGCGATCAGCATGCTTGCAAGCTGATGCGCATGACAATTGCCATGCAGCGGTTCATTACCGATGCGGTGGATCACCATATCGACGCGACCTGATGACAGGCCGGGCCAAGCAAGATATTCGTCCGGCACCACGAAACCGAATAGATCAAGTTCTGACATAGCTTTAGCGGGCGAAAAGTCGGCTCCTTCACCGACCTGGTCAGAACCCTTATTACATGAAGGGCGTTCGAAGGGGCGCAATGAAAAATCTGTTTGCCTATAAAGCGTGGCTACCGTTACCGGAAGCTGCGCAGTATTTATCCAAGGCTCTCGACTCTGCCGTGAGTGAAGCCGATATTTTGCGGCTGGCTTTGGATGAAAAATTGAAATTGTCTGTTTATGCCGTAGACGGGATCGTAGCTAGACGGTGGGCTAGGCTTGAAAACGATGATGATAAAGGGCGGGCTTGCATGACCATCGAAGTCAAAATAGACGGTAAATGCCAAGAATATTGCCCCACAAATGAAGTAGTCCACCTCATGCCAGACAAAGTGCTGGATTTGTTAATGTTCGGGAGTGAGCGGTTGGTTGTGCTGCAACGTCATCAGGAGTTACTTGGCTTGCCAAATTCAGAGGTTGGGTTGGAGGCGAGAGCCGGCAAGCGGGGAGGTTGGTATTTTGTGACCCCTAATAGAGATGTTTTTCAGCCCGAGGCATTCGACCCCAGTAATGACGCTTGGAACGCAAGATTTGCACATCCGCGTCGCCTTGCATGGACAACACTCAATGACGAGTATCCATTTGTTGTTCGCACGACCGCTCTCGAAGAATTGATCAGGTCTGTTACAGGTTCTAAGCCAAATAGCGCTTCAGCAAGCGAACAGCCAAGGCCGGCCGAGATTGTCCAGCAAGCCGACAGTCAGGAAAGCGATGCTGCACGCACATGGCAGGACGAGGCGAGACTGGAAGCCGATCAAATTTGCATAGAAGCAGGCCGGCATGGATACCGCTTGGCCAAAGAGCAGGTAGCGGAAAAGGTTTCTGAGCGGCTTGCCAAGCGAGGCATTGAAGGGCCGCGAGGTCCGCTGACTGGCCAGAATATCCGGCGGGAGGCGCTGCAGGGTAGTCAGTGGAAGTATCCGAAATTACCACTCGGGGAAGCCGGGGAAACCGGGGAACAGGAAAAATAAAAGAGTCGTTTCGGGCATAAACGCCTGAGACCGAATAACGGCGGAGCTTTTGAGCTCTCGCCGTTTTTTATTGGTGCGATGTTTCCCGGTTTTCCCGGCCGTTAAATGGCTTCCATACCGTAACGCATAAAGAGCTACGCGGGGCTACCTTCAAGGGTGCTTACATGGAAGCAGAAGTAAAGAATCAGGACGTACTGAAATCTCCGGGACAGGCCGCAGGATTTCTCGGGGCTTCTATTCAGACATTGGCAAACTGGCGCGCTACCGGACGCTATTCGCTGCCGTATGTAAAAGTCGGCCGCCTAGTCCGCTATCGCGAGTCCGATCTGGTGGCATTCATCGCAGCTAATACGGTTGCTCCTCAATCCGTACGTGAGGCATGAGGCGACCATGACCAATGAAAAAAACAAAGCCCGCGGGAGGGCGGGCTTCGATGTCGCTGCAGGCGGGCAGGCCAAGGCGACCAAGAAAAAGAAACTGCGATATAGCGGCGCCAATGTTATCAAGAAAGTTCTGCGCGAGATAGACCAGAAAGGTCTTCGGCTGCGCAGCACTGCGTCGGATACGCAGCTCGAGACGCTGCCGAAGGTGTTGCAGCATTTCGGCGCGCGCGGGCTGTCGACGTATGAAGGCCAAGCAGCCGGATATCTGCGCATCGCGACTCGCGTTAAGGAGCTGAAAGCAACCTGGGACATTGTCACCCTTCGCGAAGACGTAATCGGCCCGGACGGTTTGTTCCACAAGAATGTCGGCCGCTATGTCCTACTCGGTAAGCGCAAGGATCTGCCGCCAGCGCAGGAGCAGCAACCGCTCGACCTAGGAGGCGCATGATGCAGTTCCTCAAGGTCAAGAACTGGGAGCAGTTCCAGCACTACGGCAAGCGTAATCCGCCGTGGATCAAGTTGCATCGCGCCTTGCTCGATGATTACGCGTTCTGCGCGCTGCCCGATGTAGCCAAAGGGCACTTGGTCTTGCTGTGGGTGCTCGCCAGCCAGAACAACGGCATGGTTCCTGTTGACGTGCCATTCCTTGAGCGGAAGCTGTCATGCGCCGGTATCGACCTGAACCTTTTCATCGAAAGAGGGTTCTTGGTTCGGCAAGGTGGAGGTGCTAGCGCATGACGAACGCCTCACATGCTAGCAACGCGCTAGCAGCATGCTACCCGCTTACTTGCAACTCAGAAGAGTGTGCTAGCAACTTACTTGCAACTCAGAAGAGAAGAGAAGAGGAGAAGGTAAAGGCGAAAAACCAGCCCAGCCAGGCGGTCGGGATTTTGGGCAATGCGCTTACGCTGCGGCCGTATCAGGCGCAGGCAGTCCAAAACCTTCGCATCGCCCTGGCCGGGGGTGATGGGCGACTAATCCTTTGCTCGCCAACCGGCAGCGGCAAGACCGAAATGGGCATGGCATTGGTCAAAGGTGCCCGAGCCAAGGGGAAGCGCATCGCCTTTTTGTGCAATCGCATCCATTTGGTCGAGCAAACATCCCGACGTTTCGACAAGGCCGGCATTGCGCATGGGGTGATTCAGGGCGGGAACACGACCCGGACATATGAGAACGTCATTGTCGCCAGTATCCAGACCGTCGCGCGCCGCGGGCTGCCCGATGTGGATCTGCTTCTGATCGATGAAGCGCATACCGTCGCCGGCAGCAAGGATTACCGCGCCGTCATCAAGGCCGCCAAATGCCCCGTCATCGGGTTATCGGCAACGCCTTATGCCCGAGGCCTTGGCAAGCATTACGACGAGCTTGGCGGCGCTCTATTCGAGCAGATGATCGTGGCGGCGACGATTCCGGAATTGATCGCGGAAGGCTTCCTGGTGGATTGCGATGTGTACGCACCATCGGAACCGGACATGACCGGCATCAAGCAGTCCCGGAACGCATTCGGCGAGATGGACTACAGCGACGCTGATGTGGGGCGTGCGGTCGACAAGCCCGAGCTCGTGGGCGACATCGTGAGCCACTGGATGCGGCTTGCCAAAGGGACGCCGACTGTGTGCTTCGCGTCGAACATCGCGCACAGCAAGCACATCGTGGAGAAATTCCGGGCTGCGGGCGTGCCGGCCGAACACATCGACTGCTACACCGACGAGGAGGAGCGCAAAGCCATCCTGCGGCGCATCGAGACGGGCGAGACGCTGGTTATCTCCAATGTCGGCATCCTGTGCGAGGGTTGGGACTTCCCGGCCTGCAAAACGCTGATCCTGGCCCGCCCGACGCGATCGCTGATCCGGTATATCCAGATGGCCGGCCGGGTACTGCGTCCGCATGAGTCCAAGCAGCGCGCGCTGATCCTCGACCACTCGGGCACTGTTACCCGCCTTGGCTTTCCGACCGATGAATTTCCGCTGGAACTAGATGACGGCAAGCCGAAAACATCGTCAGCAGCGCCAGCGCCACGGGAAAAGCCGTTGCCGAAGGCGTGCCCGAAATGCGCGTACATGAAGACGGTCCACACCTGCCCGGTGTGCGGCTTCGCTCCTGAGCGGCAATCCGATGTCGAGGTGCTGGACGGCGAGCTGGTCCTGCTAGATCGGAAGAAGCGCAAGGCATCGAAGATGGACAAGCAGCAGTTCTATTCGGAGCTGATCGGGTACGCCAGCACGAAGGGATACCGGGATGGCTGGATCGCGCACAAGTACCGGGAATACTTCGGCGTGTGGCCGCGCGGCCTGGATAGCGTCGCATCCGAACCGAGCGTGGAAGTGAAAAACTTCCTCAAGCATCTGCAGATCCGTCATGCCAAGTCGGCAGGAGGTGCGCATGCTGCAGCTTAAACCGCGCACCGCAGACCAGGCTGTCGGCCGCTGGCCCGGCATCCTGCAAGGCCTCGGCGTTGATCCGAAGTACCTGCGCAACAAGCACGGCGCCTGCCCCGCATGTGACGGCAAGGACCGCTATCGCTTCGATGACAAGGAAGGGCGCGGCACCTGGTACTGCTCGCACTGCGGCTCAGGCGATGGTTTCCGGTTGCTGCAGCGAGTGTTCGGATGGGATTTCAAACGCGCGGCGGCCGAGGTGGACAAGATCGTGGGCACCGTGGCGGCCGGCGCCATCCACCAGGAGCGCACCGACGAGGAGAAGCTGCGCATCCTGCGCGCGGCATGGACGGCAAGCCGGGCAGTCACTAAGGGCGACCCGGTGTGGACGTACCTGAACCGGCGTGTCGGCCTCGAGGTGATCCCGGCAGACATCCGGTTCCATCCGGGCATGCCGCACAGCGACGGCGACACCTTCCCGGTGATGCTGTCCACCATGCGATACCCGGACGGCACCGCGGCATCGATCCATCGAACCTACCTCACCGAGGATGGGCACAAAGCGCCGGTGAAGGACGCAAAGAAGTTCATGCAGGGCAAACCGCTGCAAACGGCCGCTGTAAGGCTTTCGGGTAGCGGTCCGAGGATTGGTATTGCAGAGGGCATAGAAACGGCTCTGGCGGCCTCTATGCGATTCCAGACGCCTGTTTGGGCTGCGACGAATGCCGTACTGCTCGAAGCATGGGTTCCGCCTGCCGGCGTGCAGTCGGTTCTGATCGCCGGCGACAACGACGCCAGCTACACCGGGCAGTCCGCCGCGTTCGCCTTGGCTCGGCGCCTGGTGCGGGACGGGTACGCGGTCGAGATCCAGATTCCGGAGGCGACGGGAAAGGATTGGGCCGATGCTGGTATCTAAGCCATTCCTCCGCGACTTCGCCTATCTCGCCAACCGGTACGGATGGACTCCTGCCGACATCGGGGAGATGAAGGCAGCCATCCGGGCAAACGAGGATGTCGGCCGGCGCTACATCACGACGCTGGCAGCAGCTCACCGCGCCGGATACGAGCAAACCCCGGAAAACGGGTTCATGCGTCTCGATGTCTGGTGCGCAGAACGCGGCTGGACATCCTTCGATGATCCGGAGGGCGCATGCAATCAATAGCCATCCTCGAAATCCTCGAAGGGCTGAACACGATGGACGTCGACCAGTCGGCGAAGCATCAATTCCAGCAGCTTGTCCGGGCGGTTGCATCGTCGCACGGCGTGTCATGGGTTGAGCGCCAGGACAGGACCGCATTCGCAAGGGACTTGCTCGCCAACCGGGTTTCCCGCCCCACTGTGCGGGAGCGGTTGATTGCGCGTTTCGGCGTGTCCCGGACACATGCGTATCGAATCATCGATGAGGCGCTTCAACTGTCCCAAAACGACCCCGATTTTGGGACGACATGCGGGTGTAATGGTGATGTGAATAACCAATCAAGGAGTGGCACATGCAAGTAGCAGCGAACACCGATCTTGCGCGGTCGGCGGCTCGGAAGATGGCAACCGGCGCAATGATGACGCTTAGCGAGACGGCGGCGTATTACGGCATTTCGGAGCAGACGGTGCACGCGCTGCCGCTGCCGAGTATCCGCCTCGGCCGCCTCTTGCGCTTCGATCCGAAAGACGTGCGTGAACTCATCGACGCATGCAAAGAAGCCGCGATCTGCCCGCATAAGCAGACATGCGCAGGAATCGGATTAACGCCTTCCGGCGTTCTGTCCTGCGCCGATCGTGTTGCACAAGCCAATGAAGGAGGCAAGGCATGAGCTTTGAAGCGTATTCAGTCTACGTAAAAATCCAGCTGGTTGACGGCGTAAGCCGTGGGCTGCTGGGCCTAACCGGGCACTTCCAGCGACTCAACGCACAAACGAACGCGGCGCAGCGTGGCTTGGATCAATACGGTGCAAAACTGCTGCAGCTACATCGCCAGCTAGGGAACGCAAAGAACTTCGGCCTACTCGGCGGCGCAATGGCTGGCGTCGGCTTCGGCATGATGGGCATGCTGAAAGGCCCGCTTGATGAGGCGCGCAAGTTCCAGACCGAGGTTGCGAAGTTCTCCGCCCTCGGCTTTGGCGACGGGGTGACTTCCCAGGCGGTGAAGTTCGCCCAAGGGATGAACGTCATGGGCCAGTCTGCCCGCGACAACATGAAGCTGCTGCGCGAAGCGGTCAGCATCACCGGCAGTCTTGATCATGCCGAGGAAATCGCGCCAGTCCTCGCCAAGATGAAGTTCGGCATTGAGTCAGTCATGAGCAAGGGCGGGCGCGGAGCAGGCCACGGCGAGCAATCCGAACGCATGTTCATGGACCTCATCAAAACCGGCGAGCTGCGCGGCGCGCTGAAGGACATGGACAAGTTCAAAGCGGTGGCGAACCTTGCCACGCAAGCCTATGTTGCATCGGGCGGCCAAGTGAAGCCCGGCGACTTCCTGCAAATGATTAAGACCGGCGGCACGGCGGCCAAGACCATGAACGATCAAGCGTTCTGGTTCTCGTCCTTGCATACGATGCAGGAAATGGGCGGAAGCCGTACCGGAACCGCGCTTATGTCGGCGTACCAAAACCTCGTCATGGGGCGCACTACGCAGCAGGTTGCCGAAGAACTGGCAAAGGCAGGTTTCATTGACCAGACGATGCTCCGGTACGGCAAGACGGGCCACATAACTAAGGTTCTCCCCGGCGCGCTCACCCAGGCGGAAGCGTTCAAGGCAAACCCGTTTCACTACATGACCGAGGTTATCGAACCGGCCTTGCGCGCCAAAGGCTTGAACGATGCGCAGATTCAGAACGAGCTGCAAAAGTACGCGAGCAACCGGACCGCGCTCTCGCTGCTAGATACGATGTTCCGCGAGCGATCCAACATCGCACGATCCGAAGCGCAAGCATCGCGAGCGATGGGCATCGATGGCCTGTACCGGCTTGGGAGCGGCACTTACGACGGCAAGGAACTGGAACTGCGGGCGCGATGGGCCGATGCGCAGCGGGAGTTTGGAAACACCATCCTGCCGCTTGCGATCCGGGGGCTAGACAAGATGAATGCGGCGCTGAAGACCTTCACTATCTTTGCCCGAGAAAACCCAGGCACGATAAAAGCGCTTACAGGCGCATTCATTGGCTTGGGTGGTGCGCTGTTATTCGGCGGCACCGTTGCGGGCCTTGCGAGCGCGTTTAAAGGCTTGCAGGCGGTTGGAACGGTTGCCTCCCTGGCCTTCGGTGCGGCGGGCGGCACAAGCGGCCTAATTGGCGCAATCGGCGCTCTGGCAAGTCCTATCGGAATCGCGGTTGCTGCACTCGGCACGCTCGCGGCGGCGGCCTACGCCTTGCGTCCGATCTCGCAGGGTGAGATTGACGCGGTGAAGGATGGCGGCGGCGTGCGCTTGACTGCCGGCGCAGCCTCTCGCGTCAAGGCTTTTGGCATCGATGGCAAAGGGGTCGCGCCTCTGCCTGGTCACCTCGGTAGTGGAACGGCGATCAATAACACGATCGTCCTTCCGAACGGCGAGGTTCTGGCCCGCATAGTGACTCAGCATCAGGCAAAAGAGTGGCGACGCCAGCCGACCGGAGCGCGAGCGGTTGACCCGACAGCCGCCCTGTTCCCTGTTTCTGCTTCGCTGGGGTACTGACATGCGAGCGGTCACGCAAAAGGAGCTTGATGCTCTCGTGCTGGCCGCTGAGACCGTGCGCCATGAAGGCGCGCGGCTCTCTCAGCTTGCCATCAACGTGAATACGGTAACGCTCGGCATGGTTGCCGATGGCCGGCCGGCCGATGCGGTTGTCTTCGGTGCGGGCGCGGTGGAAGCCATCGAGGCGGAAAAGAATCGGATGTATGCCGACTTCGAGCGGGCGGCCTTCAACTTCACCGGCGAACCACGCCTGCCTGGCGAAGATGCCGAAGGCTACTTCTACCGCATCGCAAGCATGACGGAAGCGGAAACCCTGCTTTCCCCGATCCGCAATGGATTGCGGCTTGAACTGTGGAGGAAACATTGAAACCGAAGAAAAAGATCGATGCAGGCCAAGTGGAAGACTTGGCGAGAAAGGGCTTGAGCCGGCGCGAAATCGCGGCCAGCTTGGGAGTTTCGGAGCGAAAGCTGTATCAGGACCAGAAGATTAATGCAGAAATTGCAGAAGGAATTGAACGTGGGCGCGCGCGCGGGGTGGAGCGCGTAACGGCGAAGCTGTGGGAGGCCATCGAGGATGGCAATCTGAAAGCCATCATGTTCTATCTGAGGTGTCGCGCTGGATGGTCTGAGAATGCGGCGCCAGAAGAAGGCGGTGGCGACATCAACCGCATCGAGATAAGTATTGTTCGAGCTGGTGAAAGGCCACAACAAGGGTGATTTCGGTATCCGGCGCTGTTAGCGAAAGTTAGTAGCGTCGGCGATCTGCTAACAGACCAAAAACAGGCCGGAAAAGGATGGGTATCTATCTGCCGGCCATTGGCTTGGCTTCGAAGATCCATCTGCTGCCAACGTAGAAAATAGGCGATCTACGGAAAAGGACTGATGTGCACTGCGGAGAAAAAAGAAGATTTTGTTTCCGATATGGTTTCGTTATGGAAATGATATGTTTATTATTCGAGACTATAGTTCTTCCAGGGATGGTTATGAGAAAAATAATAGTTCTCTCGATTTTTTTTGCTCTGGTCGGATGTTCCGATGAGAGCGAAAAGCATGTCAACGCAACGCCTGAAATGGTCGCTGCTGCTAACCCTGGGCCGGCGGCAAATTACGTCCCTCCTGTTTATACGCCTCCACCAAAGCCATCACATCTCTACTCGATGGAAGAGGATGGCGAGTATGGATATGAGCCTGGCATAAGCGAGAACGATGAAAAGAGCGGGACGAAGGCGCAGGCCTTGATAATGGTCCGCTACTTAGGCGAATCAAATGGCGTGCATTCGGTTCAGGTCGGTGACGCAAATGTTCGCCAAGTGACATCATGTAAGCTGCCATGCGAGTTTGTAAAAAATAAAACCTATGTCGCCGGCACATTGGTAAAAACAGAAACAATGCGAGCGGCCGAGGGCTCCATTGTTTGGGCGGTAATGCAAGATATACAAAATGGGGAACTGAAACCCTACGGCAAACATAAGGGATGAGGTCTGTGGCTTTACTCAATGCGCCCACCAATTGCGGCACATCCCATGATCCGGAAAAGTGTCGAATTTCGACACTTCGACATCGCCGGCGGATATACGGCGAGAAATCATGATGTCATGGTACCAAGGTAGCTTGATACCAAGTTGGCTTTATCACTCGGCAGATAGATCTCACAGTGAGACCTGTCGAGTTATTAGAGTCCAGAAAAGGGGGGGCGGCGCCCGGAGCCAATCCCGGACTGTATTCGCCGGGGTGCGTCGCTACACCTCTACGGTGCACACTATGTCCCGGCGGCTTCAGCGCCCGACTAGCGCACCGCAGGCGCATTCTACTGTACAAAAAGACAGTGAAAAGATCCCGTGGATCTTTCGATGCACGGGATCAAAGAGATTGCGCCCGGCTCATGGAGCGCGCAGTCAATATGCTCTCAAGAATGTTGCAAGTAAAGCAATGTAAATAATAGAAACATTTCTACGGCACTATTGGACGCCTGACGATATCAGGCAGCAGCCGTTTCCGGTTTTGCAATCCGGGCGATGCTCAAACGGAAAATGCCGTACTGTCGCGCCAGCTCGCTGATGCTCGCGCCGCCCCGGTGCTTCGCAACGATTTCCGCGCGCTGAGCGTCCTTGGTTTTCTTCGGACGGCCGAGCACCTTTTTTTCCGCCTTTGCCCTGGCGAGGCCGGCTTGGGTACATTCCACCAGCAGATCGCGCTCCATCTCACAGACAGCGGCCAGCATCGCCAACATCACCTTTCCGACCGGCAGGCCAGATCCAGACTGCCGAGCTGCACAACGATAACCTTGATGTTGCGGGCGGCCAGTGCCTTGACCGTAGCTTCAACCTCCAGCACATCGCGGCCCAATCTGTCCAATTTGGACATTACCAGTGTTTCGCTGTCGTGGATCTGATCCAGCATCCGTGAGAACTGCGGCCGCTGGCTTGCCTATACCTTCCCGAACACGCCTTCGTCGGCATACCAGTGCTCGACCTTGTGCCCGGCGCGCTCGATCGCGAGCTTGGGTTCTCGACGATTGATTTACTTCCTCACGTATTGGCGGCCTCTTCTATCAGTCTATTAGACGCGCGGTAACAGAAATCCATCTCATGCCTATTCATTTCCCTAGAGAAATCAAGATTCACTAAGTGGGCTAAATTGATTAATTGCAACTTCATTGATGTAAACCAGTGTCGGTAATGATTACAAAATTTTAACCTTTTTGTTTTTGAATTTATCTATGTCATTGTTTTTAATAAAAATATTCTAGCTGGCAAAGTTGTTGCTATATCTATTCTGTCGAAAAAATATTAAATAGCGACACCAGCGAAGATCAGGGGGGCACGTCTACATCGTTAGATGGCTTTACGCGGTAAACACTTATTCCTGGAAGGTAATATGAAAAAAGTTATCAGCAAGACCCTGTTGGCATGTGCACTGACTGGCGCATTCGCTATGGCAAGCACCGGCGCATTTGCGCAAACCACGACCAACCCGTTCCCGTATTTCAGCGTCAACGAAAGCGCTGCAAATCCGGCTGCGGCCAATATGTTGACGGCTGACAAAATCACCGGCAACTATGACGAAATCATTACCTTCAGCGGCAATACCTTCAACGTGTCGTTGCTGTGGAATGCCGGCCAGTTCGTCACCAACAACGGCACTACCCCGGTCGCATCGCATCTGTCCCCGACCGGTGGATCTTCGAACCAATACGGCCTCTATGCGCTGTACCAAGGTAACGGCACTTTCAGCACCTCGGGCGGCGTGACCACCTTCAACTTCGCACCAGGCGGCAACCTGTCGGTGTTCACCGATCCGAACTCCAACACCACCTTCAACAAGCCGGCGAACGGTTCGACTGCTTGGACCACTGGCAATAGCAGCGACGATGTCCTGATCGCCACCGGCATCCCAACCTCGGGCCAAGGCACGCTGAACCCGTCGCTGTCTACCTGCGGAAGCGCCGGCGGTTCCGGCATCAACTGCGGCAGCTTTGGCTCGTCGACCACCTTCAACCTCACCTCGAACGGCAGCAAATACTTTACCTCGCCGAACCCGTTCTACAACGTGTCCTTCCAGTCGGGCCAGCTCAACAATTTCTCGCCGACCGGTACGCAAGAAATTAACGGTTCCATGGACGTGGTCTTTGGCGTTCCTGAGCCGACCAGCGTCGCACTGATCGGCCTTGGTCTGTTTGGTCTTGGCATGTCGCGTCGCAAGAAGCAAGCGTAAGCTGATCTATTGGTTTTCCAGAGCGTTAGGTTTGCCGCAGCGATAAAAATCGCTGCGGCTTTTTCACAGTGTGGTTATCTGCGGTACGCTGGCTTTGGCGTTGATGGGATGGGAAGAACGGCGAACTCATACGGTGCGTGCGCTGCCTTTCTCTATAGGGCGAGATTAGCTTCGTCCACCGCATCCTCCGTACTACTGAAGATCTTAGTAAGTTGAGGCTGAGTAGCCGGTACGCGCGCGATCGTCTACCGTGTTGTGTTGAACTGCCGGACAAGCTGCGTCACAGGAATGCCCTCGCCAAGCTGACGCAGGGCTGTGATTTATTTAAGCTTGAGCACTTTCCGGCTTCGCGATCCTCATGATCGTGGCGCGGGACACACCATGCAGGCGCGACAGTTCGCTGATTGATGCGCCAGCCTGATGGCGAGCGATGATGTCGGCGCGCTGCTCTAGCGTGGTGGTGCTAGGACGGCCGAGGGTCTTGCCTATCTTCTTTGCTCTAGCCAGTCCTGCTTGAGTGCGCTCCACTAAGAGATCGCGTTCCATCTCGGCGACAGCGCTGAGCATGGTCAACATCATCTTGCCGGCGGTGGAGGTCAGATCCAGCTTCCCGAGTTGCAGCACGATTACCTCGATGCGGCGCGCGGCCAGCATCTTGATCGTGGTGCCGACATCCAGCGCATCGCGGCCGAGCCGATCCAGCTTCGACACCACCAGCGTCTCGCCATCCCGGATTTGGCCGAGCATCTTCGCGAACTGTGGGCGCTGGCTGGCCGAGACTTTCCCAGAGATTCCTTCATCCGCATACCAGTAATCGACGGCATACCCTGCCCGCTCGATTTCCAGCCGCTGATTCTCGGCGGACTGATCCTTGGTGCTCACCCGACCGTATGCGAAGACTGCCATGTTGTTCTCCCGGTAATTTTCTTGTGCTCGACTGTTCAAAAACATGTTCAATATAGTGTGCACTGTTCATAATAGCAATCCCTATATTGTGAACAGTGATTGAGTGTCATCTAGTGTGCTGTGCAAAAACGATCGTTTTTGAGCGGCAGACAAAACTAAACTCTGGTTCAAATTTTTCAGAGGGACAGTACACTTCGCGCATTGCTGAAATACCAATGGTGAGCACATGGCTCTAAGGCGCGATGAACACGAATGCAGAGCCTACGCGGCGGAACGCGCAATCAAAGCAATCCAAAGAATGAGTCGCCTAGACTCAACAGCTTCCATGGTGGAAAAAGAGCAAGCTTTCCGTTGGATAAAGCGATGGATTGCCCGAGCGGCTGGCCGGCAGAGCGTTTGATAACACCCCAATCCATAAACGCACTGTATTGGAGCTAGGCGTCATAAAAAAAGCCCGCTTACGAGGCGGGCCAAGCTTCTTCCCAGTGGGAAGAGAGGAGACCAGCGTTTTGCCGCAAGTCTCGTACCAGATGCTTCACATCAAGTTTCATCGCCACACAAGCCCAAACAAAAAGATGCCGCAGGTCACAGGGCCTGCGGCAAGGGCCTGAGATAGCCCGATCCAGCCATCTCAGAGGAAGCATTGGTGTGGCCCCACGGACGCCGCGACGGCTGAATACTGTTAGCAGGAGTGCGCGCGGTGTCGGGGCCACTTCTGCTTCGTGTATGCCGCTTTGGCGTCGTTCCTACTGCTCAGCCAATAAAGGCAATGAGTGCCGATCAAAACAATTCTTGTCCGGGCAAGGTGTTCGTGTTTGCCATGTATTCAGAGGGCGCCTACAAAATGAGCAGGACTTACACACAAAATCCGTGCGCAACTCTGTTGATAACAGGGTGGCAATCTTCTCAAGCTGCTAATTCACATGGGAAATTCTGGGCTGCTCAAAAAACGATGTTGCCGCCAATACACAGCTTTCCCATCGATCAGTCCACAGCAATTCCGTCCGCCTGACTCACAGCTCGTCCGCAGCCTTGTCCTTGGCTAGGCGGTGAGCGTTTCCGTATCACCTTACCTTACGCGTAGGGCACGGCGCTGGCGCCAGGTATTTGCCGTTTCCTTTCGGCAGCAGGGCGCCCCTCTTCAAGAGTTTTGCTATCTATTGCCTCTCTGCCGTCCTATACACAGCGTTCCTTTTTGAACATGCCTTATAGCCCGCTGTGAATGGGATTTTTACGTTTGTCCATTCGTTTGTGCCGCGGAGTCTGCGATGGAACAACATCAATATTTGATGCTCTAAGTAACTACAAAAGTCCGTGGTACTATCCCGCACGTTCAATGGAGTGAACATGAAATTCCGGATTGCGACATTTACTCAGCATGTAACTGGGATCGGCATTATTGCCGAGACCCCGTCGCGCGAGTCACGGTCGCGTCCCGTTCCGCAAAGGGATGCTTCCACTCGTGAAATGTTTGCCAAGCTCAGAAATCAAGAGTTTTCGGCAGACTCAGTGCATCAAGCATTCACTAAAGCTTTAGCCGTTAAACGTGGCTGAGTCGATGGTTTTCTGATGCGGGTCATCATGACTCAGGTCCTTCAGCAGTCGTTGCTGAAGGTTGAAATCGATCCTGCCCAGTTTCAGGAGAAGTTTGCTGCCTGGAAGAGCCTTGGCCCAGCTCGCGCGGATGACGACTATAACTTCGGAAAAGATGGGTTCTATGCGAGACCTCTTGTCAACGGCAAGATGATCTTAAAGCATGTGCATTTGGTCCCTGAAAACGACCCCGAAGCTTTGGCCCGGTGGGATCGTGATTGGGAGAAATATCGTCGTCGCTCAAGTGATAATGCCTTGATATATGCAGAGGATAAGCTCTACGGATGCTTGCTCATCACAGCCCTTTGGTCTCCCGACGCTCATCAGATTCCAGAAATGAAGACTCAACAACACCGCGAGCTTATGAATAGTTTTGCTTAGGTAGCAGAGCATTTCATTCATACTGGAGAGGCGTTAGTTTAGTCTTGGCGCAATTCAAAGAAACGGGAGCCCGCTGCGTGCGGGCTTTTTTGCGTTCAAACCTTGTCGCTTACAGCTGGCTAGAGTGACATTTTTGCCGAACAGCATCGTAAGCAGCGCGCTCTTCTTCCGTGACTTTCGTTGATAGCTTTTCGCGCAACCAAGCGGCACTGGTCTCGATATCCTGCAGCCTCTTCAACATCTCTTCCTCAGACGCAGTGGGTTTTGTTAGCTATTCAGCATTGGTCTGGATTTGGACGATCCGCCGCACGATTTCCACCATGCCAGCGTAAATTAGTTGTTCACTCATGGTGTGCATTCCCGCAGTCGTGAAGATATTTGACAACTACAAAGGATAGCCGGAAAAGGCGCCCGCTAAGTTCCATTTAGTTTGGGTGAGCGTTCCCGTATCACCTCACCTTCCTCGCAGAAACTTCGCGCCAGAATCAAAAAACGGTCCGGACATCCCGTAAGCGGGAAAATTTTCGTGCAGCATCGTGCATGATGGTTAGAAGAAGGCGGCGGCGCTCCGATGGTTTGCCCATTCTTCGCACTGCTGCCCACTGACTTCCGCGCAGTCGGAAGAAGTCGGGCAAGCCAGTGCGAAGAATGGGCCGAGTGCAATGTTTTGGTCGACGCGATAGCGGCGGGCAAAACGAGCCGGGGCATAACGCAGGCTGCGTAGCGGCCGGGGCAAACGGGAGGCGGTCATGCAAGAGTACGAGACGATCAAGCGCGCTAGGGCGATGCTGCAAGCGAGCCGGACCGAGCCGGCCGAGCGCACCGTGGCAACGTACAAGCGACGGGGCGAGCTGCTGATGCAGACGCCAAAGGGGCAGCACGCGAGCCGACTGGATGCGGTGATCGCTAAGGCAAAGCGGAGCAAAAGCGCATCGACCTGGTTTGGGAATCGGGCCGCATTGATGTTCGGAATACGGCGGGGGATAGAGGCGGCGCTATCCACACAGGACAAAATGCAGCGCGAACTGAAGTCGGAGAATGTCCCGGAAAACGATATCCGGTGGCAGGAGTGGCGCGACATCGTGGCAAAGGTAAGCTCATCTATGCAATGGATCGAGCGGCTGCAGAATGAACCTGGACCTCCGGTTGGCGAAAGGAAGCCACGGCACAGCAAGCGCAAGGATTTGCGCGGGCTGCCCGACGACTGGCGCGAGCGGATCGTGGCAAGAATGCCCAAGTATCGGCTTGCGGTGCTGGCTCAGGCAGTCACCGGATGCCGGCCGGAAGAACTGGTGTCCGGGGTGCAGTTGGAGATCCGGGGCGGCCAGCTCGTAGCAACGATCGACGGGGTGAAGGTATCCGAGAAGTCCGGCCAAGAGTGGCGGCGGTTGTCTTGGCCGATCGACAGCGCCAGCCCATTGATCCGGGATCTGGTTCGCGAGGTCGAAGCCGGCGCCAGCCTCGCGCAGATCCGGGATGCGAAGGCATACTCGGGCGCAATGCGCGCTGCAGGCGCGCGAGCCTGGCCGCGGCGGAAAGCGACCGTGACACCGTACTGCCTGCGTCATGCAGCTGCGAGCGACTTCAAAGCGTCCGGAATGGACTCGGCTTCGATTTCAGAAGCGCTTGGGCACTCTTCCGAAGTCACCAAAAAATATTACGGATCGTGGCACCAGGCGCGCGGGGGATCGGTCGCGCCTCAGTCAGTCGAGGCCGCCCGGAAATTGAAAAGGGATTACGGAATCAAAAAATCCCGCTGAAACTATGTATCCGCACACACAACTGCACATTTCGTGTTTAGAATGACCAGATGCAAGCGTTGAAACAGTTGACCATCAAAAAGATTCGGGAGCTGCCGCCTGAAATGGCCGGCGGTCCGTGGACCGTTGTCGAGGTCGAAAGAGGTTTCAATGCGCGCTGTGGCGATTACGTGCTGTACAGCGTGAACAGTCACAAGCCGCGCTTGTTCCGAAGCCTGGACACGGCATTCAGGAACCTGCGTGACGAATTGGGAGTAAAGGAATTTAGGGTCGAAGCGAAAAATTAGCGGACCTAGAAACACAAAAGCCGCCCTGGCAGGCGGCTGATGTGCGGTCCAAGGGACCGGTACTCGAAACTCTTGTCTAGGGAGTGAGTACCGGCAGGTTATCACGGCCGGGGAAATCCATGCAATATCGTGTACACGATAAACCATTGATCGCGCCCCAATGTTGGGGCGCGCGTGTTATCAACAGATAAAGTTCGGGCTGATCCACCAGCTCAACTATCTCTCTTCACATCTGAGCGGCTGCCCCATCGCCCGTATTGCACGGACGACTATGAGACGGGGACATGGCCGCGCCAGCTGAGCAATGCGCTCCAGAAGCGCTATATCCAGCCGAACCCGCCAGCGGTGCGCTTCCGCCTGCTGTTTGACGTCGACCGCCGCGGCGGCGCGCATGCGTGGATGGACGCCAGTTTGGCGGCGCCGAACTGGGCGGCGACCAATCCAGCAAACGGCCATGCCCACCTCTGCTATGAGATCGACATCCCGATTGCAGTAGATCCGTTTGTCGAGCGCGCGCCGGTCCGGTTTGCTGCGGCGATCGAATGCGCCTACCGCGAATCGATGGGCGCGGATGCTGGCTATTCCGGGCACCTCTGCAAGAACCCGACTCATTCACACTGGATCACGACCACGTTCCGCCAGGACGGCTATTCGCTGCAGGAGCTGAGCGAATACATCCCGGACCTGAACCGTTTCAACGACAAGCGCAGGAAGCTTCCTGAATACGGACTCGGGCGGAACGTCACGCTGTTCAACCGGCTGCGCCTATGGTCATACAAAGCGATCAACGAGCATCGCGGCGGCGATTTCGACGCCTGGCACGGGCTCGTGCAGGACAAGGCGCGAGCCTACAACGATTTCGCTTCCCCGATGGACTGGAATGAGGTCAAGCACACGGCAAAGAGCGTGGCGACATGGGTGTGGCGGCATGCGCCGGCCAGTGCGATCCGCTTCTCCAGGTTGCAGGCTGAGCGCGGCTCCGCAAGGCATGAGCGGTTCAAAGAAGAACACGGAATCGTCGCGTATGAGCGCGAGCAGGCGAAGGCGGCACTGGCCGGCGCCGGAGCAAAAAGGGCTCGTACCGAGGCAAAGATCCGCGAGGCCGTAGCCGTACTCACTGAGCGTGGAGAACGCGTCTCCATGCGCGCCTTGGCATCGCTTACGGGCATGGGGAAATCTGCCATCGCCGAGGCGTACAAGCGTCTCTTCCCTGTTCCGGAGGTGTCCGGTTAGCCAGCCATAATCAGAGACAGCCCCGGAGGGGATGGTTCTGGGGGTTGCTTTTGGCTGTTTGTATTTCCGGGGTTCACCCCCGGCAAGCAGCCGCTAAAGCGGAATGGTCGTACGGGCGGTGAACTCAGCCTAGACGGGACCGCAGCTTGGTAGGAGGACCCGGCCGATAGTTGCAAACGTTCGCTTGGGCGCGGTATC
>NZ_JAEPBG010000042.1 GCF_016632335.1 Noviherbaspirillum pedocola | reverse complement strand
TCAATGCCGATCAGTGTGACGTCTTGCATGATGGTCTCCTCGTTCGCCAAAGAAAAACACCCTACCAGCGTAACCGCTCGTAGGGCGGAGGGTGACCATCTCATTACCTCTGTCAGGTCGAGCATACCTCTGTCAGGTCGAGCATACGCGGCATCGTTCGCACGCCAACTTCATCGTCAATTTGATGAGCGGCATCGTCGCTTACTGCCTCATGCCGAATAAGCCACGGCTGCCTCTCATGTCGTCGGCTCCAGCTTGCCCATAATCCGTTATCCCGAGCTCAGGTTATCCATACCGGCGTGCGAAGTGAGGGCGCCGATGGCCAATGCCTGTTGGTGATTGTGGGCGTCACGCCAGAGGGCAAGAAGGAGCGCGTGGCCATTGCCGACGGCTTCCGGGAATCGACCGCGTCGTGGCGCGAGGTGCTGCTGGACTTGAAGGCGCGCGGGCTGCAGGCCGGGCCGTTGCTGGCTGTTGGCGATGGCGCCATGGGCTTCTGGGCCGCATTGGAAGAAGTGTTCCCTGCTACGCGGGCCCAGCGCTGCTGGTTCCATAAGCTGGGCAACGTATTGAATGCGCTGCCGGCATCACAGCAGGCCAGAGCAAAGGCGGCCATGCAGAACATCTTCATGGCAGCAACGCGTGCCGACGCCTTGGCCGCCTTCGAGCAATTCGTGACGACCTATGGCGCGAAGTATCCGAAGGCCGTGCAAAAGCTCACGCAGGACAGGGACAGTCTGCTGGTGTTCTATGACTTCCCGGCCGAACACTGGCAGCACGTGCGCACCACCAATCCGATTGAATCGACGTTTGCCACGGTGCGGCACCGGACGACGCGGGCCAGGAATTGCCTGTCGCGCGCGACGTTCCTCGGACTGGCGTTCAAGCTGATGGAAGAAGCAGAAAAGTCGTGGCGCAGGATTCGTGGCGCCGACCGAATTCAGCCGTTACTGGATGGCGTGCCGTTTAGGGATGGCATCCCGGTGCAAGACAATCCGCCGGAACAACAGAAACTCGCCGCCTGATATTCCTCTGCTTCAGACCGGCTGTACACCAGAATTGACATTAGCTCCCGGTTCACGCGGAGGAAGCGCTCTTGGCTGCGTGACTTGCTGTACGCGAAAACGAGGCAAGGTCATACTGTGCCACATCGGCAAGAGGAGCCAGGGATGGGCATGCGCCGACTTGGCCCATTCGCTCAAGGATGCTGCCGAGGACATGGTGAGTCATTCCGACAGGATAACAGAGTCGATGGCACAGTCTCCGGACAGTCACATCACGACTACTCTGCTACCTGCCTAGCAGAGTAGTGCGAGCCATAACGATTAAATCGTTTCAGCAAACAACTCACGGCCAATTAGCATGCGGCGTATTTCACTCGTCCCAGCACCGATTTCATACAATTTCGCATCACGCCATAAACGCCCCGTAGGATATTCATTTATATAGCCGTTTCCTCCCAGAGCCTGAATCGCTTGGCCTGCCATCCATGTTGCTTTTTCCGCTGAATACAAAATAGCGCTCGCCGCGTCTTTGCGTATGGCGCGAACCTGTTCGGGCGATTCAGCGCGATCGCAGGCCTGACCGACAGCGTACACGTACGCTTTGCACGCCATCATGGTGGAATACATATCAGCAATCTTTCCCTGCATGAGTTGGAATTCGCCGATAGGCTGGCCGAATTGCTTACGGTCATGAATATAAGGAACGACCACATCCATGCAGGCTTGCATGATGCCCAATGGTGCGCCGGATAATACGGTCCGTTCAAAGTCGAGGCCGGACATCAACACGTTGACACCTTTCCCTATCCCGCCAAGCACATTCTCCGCAGGTATTTCGCAATCCTGAAACACCAGCTCACCGGTATGGGAACCCCGCATGCCCAATTTGTCGAGCTTTTGGGCGACGCTAAACCCTTTGAAGCCTTTTTCAACAAGGAACGCGGTGATCCCGCGGGGCCCGGCCTCAATGTCGTTTTTGGCATACACGACCAGTACGTCCGCGTCCGGCCCGTTGGTAATCCACATCTTGGTGCCGTTCAGAACCCAGCGATCCCCCTTCCTGTCGGCGCGCAAGCGCATGCTGACGACGTCGGATCCAGCATTGGATTCCGACATCGCGAGCGCGCCGATATGTTCGCCCGAGATGAGCTTGGGAAGGTACCGGATTTTCTGGGCTTCTGTGCCGTTGCGCTTGATTTGATTGACGCAAAGGTTGGAGTGGGCGCCGTAGGACAATCCGATCGACGCAGAGGCTCGAGAGATTTCCTCCATCGCGATAATGTGTGCAAGGTAACCGAGTCCGGCGCCACCGTATTCTTCGGGGACTGTAATGCCCAGTACGCCGAGATCGCCCATCTTTCTCCACAGGTCCATCGGGAACTGGTCGGTACGGTCTATCTCCTCGGCACGCGGCGCAATTTCCGCTTTCGCAAACTGGCGCACAGCATCTCTCAGCGCTTCAATGACTTCGCCGTGCGCGAAAGTAAGACCAGGAAGGTCCACGAATGGTTGTGACATGATTTCCTCTCGGTATCTAACTATAGGTGCATTAACCTGCCAAGCCGAGGTCTGTGGAGACCTTTTCTCGCAACAGATACTTTTGAATCTTGCCGGTCACTGTCATCGGAAAGTTGGGGACAAAAACGACGTAGCGTGGGATCTTGTAATGCGCAATCTGTCCTTTACAGAACTCCTGGATTTCATCTGTATTGGCGTCCATACCCGGACGCAATACAATGCACGCACATAGTTCCTCACCGTATTTCTTATCCGGTACGCCGACACACTGCACATCAAGCACTTTGGGATGGCGGTACAGAAATTCTTCGACTTCACGCGGATAGATATTTTCCCCGCCTCGAATTACCATGTCTTTGGAACGGCCAACAATGGTGGCGAAACCGTGGTCGTCGATCACAGCAAGGTCACCGGTATGAAGCCAGCCCGCCGCATCGACTGTTTCGCGGGTTTTCTCCTCATCGCCCCAGTAACCGAGCATGACTGAATATCCCCGCGTGAGCAGTTCTCCCTTTACGCCGCGCGGGACAATGCGTCCTTCGGTGTCGACGATTTTTACCTCCAGGTGCGGGTGGACGCGCCCGATCGTTGAGACACGCAGCTCGACTGGGTCGTCGATCGAGCTCTGGAAACTTGCAGGAGACGTTTCCGTCATGCCGTAAGCAATCGTAATTTCCTGCAAGTGCATCTTCGTGATAACCCGGCTCATCACTTCGGCAGGGCACGGAGATCCAGCCATGATGCCGGTTCTCAGGGTGGAGAGGTCATACTGGTCGAAGTCGGGATGATCCAATATCGCAATGAACATCGTCGGTACGCCGTGCAGCGCCGTACATCGCTCGGCCTGCACAGTTTCCAACACCGCCTTCGGCTCAAAGCTTTCATCTGGGTAGACCATCGTAGCGCCGTGCGTCACGCAGGCCAGGTTGCCAAGCACCATGCCAAAACAGTGATAAAGCGGAACAGGGATGCAAAGCTTGTCCTCCTCGGTGAGCCGCATGGCCTCACCGATGAAAAAGCCGTTGTTCAGGATATTGTGATGCGTGAGCGTCGCGCCTTTCGGCGCACCAGTGGTCCCGGATGTGAATTGAATGTTGACGGGGTCGTCAAACTGCAGCGCCGCCTCGACTTCCGCGAGACGTTCCAGATCGGCGGAGTCAGGCGAGCCGAGGACGTCATTGAAGTTAAGCATGCCCGCAGTCTTATCAAGGCCCAATCTTATGACATGCCTCAGGTGAGGAAGCTCCCTTGAATGCAGCGCGCCCGGAGTCGCATGATGGATTTCCGGTAGGACGTCTTGCACCATCGCGATGTAGTCGCTCGATTTGAACGAAGGTGAAAGAATCAAGGCGCTGCATTGCACCTTATCGAGGACATACTCCAGCTCCGAGCGGCGATAGGCCGGGTTGATGTTTACCATGATCAGCCCGGCTCGCGCAGTCGCAAATTGAACCAGCACCCACTCCGCGCAGTTTTGCGCCCAGATTCCGACGCGGTCGCCTGGATGGAGTCCCAGCTTGAGAAGGCCGGCAGCAAGATAACTCACTCGCTCGTCCAATTCCTTGTATGTCCATCGGATATGTTGATGGCGAACGACTACGGCATCCTTGGTCACAAAGCGTTCTGCCATCGATCTAAGATAAGTGCCTATGGTTTGCCCAATAAGCGGCACATCGTGGGCGCCATGAACATAGCTCGGGTTTTGCGGCATGCTGATCTCCTCTTTGCTTTGGTAGTTCATTTCTTCGCCAGGGGGCACTGAGACTATGCCAGTGGCCGGAACGCTTCGTTAGCGGGAACTTTGTCAACTACTTTGTAGTAATCCCATGGCGCCGTAGACTCACTAGGTTTCTTTGCCTGGACGAGCAGCATGTCGTGTACGATACGGCCGTCGGCTCGGAGGGTGCCGTTTGGGATGATGACGTCGTTGATAGGAGTCTCGCGCATCATTTTCATGACGGCGGCGGTGTCATCCGTGCCAGCTGCTTTCACAGCTTTTAGATAATGCATGACAGCGGAATACATGCTGGCCTGAGCCATGGTCGGCATCTTCTTTCGAATCGCGAAGAATCGTTTGGACCAAGCGCGCGTATCGTCGTTTTGGTCCCAATAAAACCCCTCCGTCAGGAACATGCCTTGAGCATATTTCAGGCCGATTGCATGCACGTCACTGATGAACATCATGAGCGGAGCGATAATCTGCCCCTGGCTCGAAATGCCAAACTCCCCCGCCTGCTTGACGGCGGTGACGGTGTCGCCGCCCGCATTGGCAAGCCCGATGACTTTTGCCTTGGAACCCTGTGCCTGCAACAAGAACGAGGAGAAGTCGCTGCTATTCAACGGGTGCCTGATCGAGCCGCTTACCTTGCCGCCAGAAGCGGTGACAATGTCGGAAACGTCCTTTTCAAGTGACTTGCCGAATGCATAGTCCTCGGTCACGAAGAACCAGTTGTCACCACCCCGTTTGACGAGCGCTTTGCCTGTGCCGACCGAACTGGAGTAAATGTCATACATCCAATGGGCGCTGGTAGCAGTGCATTTCTCGTTCGTGATCACGCTGGACGCGGATCCGACTACGATGGCCAGCTTGTTTTTCTGTTGCGCGATGTCCATGACCGCGAGTGCGACATTGGTGGGAACCAAGTCCATAAGCACATCCACGTTTTTCTGATCGATCCATTCGCGCGCTTTGGCAGCGGCGACGTCAGCCTTGTTCTGGCTGTCGGCCGTGACTATTTCAATTGGCTTGCCAAGTACGGTTTTCCCGAAGTCGTCGATCGCCATGCGGGCCGCGACAATCGATCCCTGGCCAGACAGGTCCGAATATAAGCCGGAAAGGTCTGTGATTACGCCAATTTTTACGATATTGTTACTGATCTGTGCCGTGGCCGTACCCATGGCTGCAATGGTCAGTGCGGCAGATAACGCGATTCGTTTGAGTTTCATTTTTTGTCTCCGTTATATTCACGGGTTGTCGTGAATTTTTTTAAAACGCATCTTCGACAATCACCCAAAGCTGGCCAGAAAGGTACTCTGGCATATTACTGATCGCCGACGATTCCGCTGGTGCTTCAAACATTGCTTATTCAATGAACTGAATGTCTCCCTCTAACGGCACCCAAGCACTCTTTGTCTCGTCTGATACAGGGCCGGCTATTCCACTATGTCGAGGCGTTCAATCCTTACGCCGCCGGGCGAACGTCAGGGGCTGGGACGGTCGAAACCCCCTGTGCCAATGCGGCTTTCTGTTGGGCGGCCATGGCGCGCTGGAACCCGTCCCGCAGGCGAAGGCGTTCCCAGTAAGCTAATACGGCTGGCGTAAAGCGTGACTTCAGGCCCAGATGCTCCGCAAGCAGCAATGCATAACCGACCGAGATGTCGGCGGCGGTAAACCGGTCCGCTGCCATGTAGTCATGGCTATCCAGAACAGGCTCCAAGGTGCGCAGACGTGCCAGGAACCACTTTGCGTAATCATCGGCGACCTGTGGCTGGCGTCTTGCTGCTGTCTCGAAATAGGCATACCGCAGCACCAGGGTTTGTGGAAACGTCAGGGTGGCTTCTCCGAAGTGAAGATAATTCAGGTAGGCGGCAAAGCCAGGATCTTCAGACGAAACATCGAGCGGCGTCTTGCCGGCGCGCGCGGCAAGATACTGGCAAATCGCTGCCGACTCCGTCATGCGCACATCGCCGTCGAACAGCGCCGGTACCGTACCCAGCGGATTGATCGCCAGATAAGTCTTTTGAGTGACCCGCGGTGGAAACGGCAACATCTGCAATTCATACGGCATGCCGAGTTCTTCCAGCATCCACAGTGGGCGGAATGAACGAGCGCTCATGCAATGATAAAGGGTGATCATGGAGGACCTTATTGAGAGCGTTTCGCAAGCATGGCGCGTGTTACGCGAGAATTTGGTGCGCGGCCCAGCACATTGCTGATCCAGGCCGCACAGTCGACCAATGCATCGAGGTCGACCCCGGTCTGTGCATCGAGGCCGTTGAACAGGTACACCAGATCTTCCGTGGCCACATTACCCGTCGCTCCCTTGGCGTAAGGGCAGCCGCCCAAGCCGGCTATCGAGCTGTCGAAGGTACTTAGTCCGAATTCATAAGAGGCATAGACGTTGGCAACAGCCATGCCGAAGGTATCGTGATAGTGGCCGGCAAGCTGTGTGGCAGGAACTATGCGAGCCACCGCCTCAAGCATCTTCAGTATCGAACTTGGCGTACCGGCGCCGATGGTGTCCCCCAGCGACACTTCATAGCTGCCGAGGTCGAGCAGGCGCGACGCCACCTCGGCCACTTTGGCCGGTTGAATCGGGCCGTCGTAAGGGCAGGCTATTACGCATGAGACATAGCCGCGTACGCGGATCCCCAGACGCCGGGCCTCGTCCGCCAGCGGAACGAAACGCTGGATGGATTCAGCAATGGAGCAGTTGATATTCTTTTGTGAGAAACCCTCCGAAGCCGCCGCGAAAATCGCCACTTCCTTTGCCCCACAAGCGATGGCCGCCTCGAAGGCTTTCATATTGGGAGTCAGCAGGGGATAATTCACGCCCGGAGAGCATTGTGCTGCCGGCAGTCCAGCCATGACCTCGGCATGGTCGGCCATCTGTGGAACCCATTTCGGCGATACAAAAGACGCCACTTCAATATCGCGCAAACCGGTCCGCACCAGGCGCCCGATCAATTCGATTTTTGTGGCCGTGGTCACTACTTCCTTCTCGTTCTGCAGCCCGTCCCGGGGACCGACCTCCACGACCCGTATGTTCCGGGTCATGGCGCCACCTCATACTCGACCAGCTCGACTCCGTCCGTTACCTGCTCTCCAACCGCGCACCGGAATGCCTTTACCGTTCCCCTGGCGGGCGCGTGGATGGTATGTTCCATCTTCATGGCCTCCATGACCAGGAGGGGCGCTCCCTTCTCAAGGAGCGTGCCGCTCTGTGCGAGCAAAGCGACAATCTTGCCTGGCATCGGCGCCCGCAGTCCGCCGCCGGCTTCCTCTCCCTCTCCGCCGGTGTGCAGGTTGTCAACGCGTGCCAGGGGCCAGGCGCGCCCTTCCAGGAAGACATGCCTGCGTTCGCCTGCGGTCACAACCGCGGCGTGCAGGCGCCGCTCACCAAGCTGCGCGTGTATCTGACCATTTGCTCCCAGCGTGCCGCGGGCGAATACAAGACTTTCGCCCAGCGACAGGTTCCAGCCCCCGGCGACACTCGTGACGCCGATGTCATGGCGGTCTTCAGAATGGTGGAGGGAGATGATGCGCTGACTCTGGCCATTCAGGCGCCAGCCATCTAGCATCTGCCAAGGGGATGCCTGCGTCGTTTCCTGTCGCGCAGTATCGCTTTCGTGCAGCAACTCCGCCAGCGCCGCGAGATACCATGCAGTCTCCGGAACGGGTGCCGCTACCGGGAAAAGCGCACCTTGCTCACGTTCGATGAGGCCGGTATCAAGATCGGCGTTGGCGAACGAAGGGCAGGTAACCAGGCGGGCCAGAAATTCCGTATTGTTGGCGACACCGACAATACGGTATTGGGTTAGCGCCTTGCGCAGCCGCGCCAGTGCTTGTTCGCGGCTATGGTCCCAGACAATCAGCTTGGCGATCATCGGGTCATAAAAGGGAGTGATCTCGTCACCTTGTTCGACGCCAGTATCAATACGAACATGATCGGAGTCGGCAGGAGGCGCGAGGTGCACTAGCCGCCCGGTTGAAGGCAGAAAACCCTTTTCCGGGTCCTCGGCATAGATGCGCGCCTCGATCGCATGTCCTTGAATCGTGAGCTGTTCTTGTGTCAGGGGAAGCGGTTCACCCGCTGCCACGCGCAGCTGCCACTCCACCAGGTCCAGGCCGGTGATCATTTCAGTGACCGGGTGCTCGACTTGCAGGCGTGTATTCATCTCCATGAAGTAGAAGCTGCCGTCCTGGTTGGCGATGAATTCCACCGTTCCTGCACCGACATAGCCGACCGCCTTGGCTGCATCTACCGCTGCCTTGCCCATTGCAGCGCGACGCTCCGGCGTCATGCCGGGTGCCGGTGCCTCCTCCAATACTTTCTGGTGGCGGCGCTGTACCGAGCAGTCACGCTCGAACAGGTATACGTAATTGCCTGCGCTATCGGCAAAGACCTGGATTTCGATGTGGCGAGGTTTCAGCACATATTTTTCGACGAGCACATGGTCGTCGCCAAACGCATTGATCGCTTCTCGTTTGCAGGAGGTAAGCGACGCGGCAAAGTCTTGTGGCTGGTCGACGCGGCGCATACCTTTGCCGCCGCCGCCGGCGGCTGCCTTGATCAGCACGGGGTAGCCAATCCGCTCCGCCTGGGCAGCCAGGAAGTCGGCATCCTGTTGATCACCGTGATATCCCGGCGTAAGCGGCACTCCGGCTTTCTCCATCAGCGATTTCGCGGCGGATTTGGAACCCATGGCGCGGATGGCGGAAGTGGGCGGGCCAATAAAGACCAGGCCGGCCTGCAGGCAGGCCTCCGCGAAATCCGCGTTTTCCGAAAGAAAGCCATATCCGGGATGGATAGCCTGCGCACCTGTTTCGCGCGCCGCTTTCAGGATGCGCTCAGTCTTCAGGTAAGAGTCACGGGCCTCTGCGCCGCCGATCAACACAGCCTCGTCGGCCAACCTCACATGACGGGCATTCACGTCGGCCTCGGAGTAGACCGCGACCGTGGCAATGCCCAGGCGGCGTGCGGTCTTGATGACGCGGCAAGCGATCTCACCACGATTTGCGATCAGTATTTTCGTAAACATGTTCTGTTCCCTCAGTTTCTTATCCATGCGGGTGGGCGCTTTTCGAGGAATGCAGTCAGACCTTCCTTCGCCTCGGGCGTGGCACGCAGGCGCGCGATCCGGTCCGCGGTCTCCCCAATTAGCTCGCGCGTCACCGGGCGGTTCGCCATTGCTCGAATCAGTTCCGTCGATGCTGCCTGTGCCATCGGGCCACCGGCGAGCAAAGCGGCGACCAGGAGGCTGACCATTTCGTCGAGCTGCTCTGGTGCGACGACTTCATGCGCTAGGCCAATCACGTTGGCGCGGTCGGCATGAAACCTCTCCGCCGTCTGGAAGTAACGGTAAGCCTGGCGCTCGCCGATGGCGCGTATCACATAGGGGCTGATTACGGCCGGGATGATCCCGAGCTTGACTTCCGACGTGGCGAATGACGCCTGCGTTGACGCGATACATATGTTACACGCGGCTGCCAAGCCCATACCTCCGCCCATGGCGGCGCCATGCACGCGCGCGATGGTCGGCTTCGGGCATTCCGACAGTATTCGAAACAACTCGGCCAGGCGTTCTGCGTCCGCAAGATTCTCAGCCATGGAGGCGCTGCCTTGACGTTTCATCCAGTTGAGATCAGCCCCGGCAGAGAAACTTTTCCCGCGTCCTGCCAGCACGATGACGCGCACACTGCTATCGTTGCCGATTTGTAGCAACGCCGCGGTCATTTCAGCGATCAGCGTTTCATCAAATGCATTGTGCACCTCGGGCCTGTTCATCCACAGCCAGCAAACGGTGCCGTCGCCGTGAACTTGGCGTTCGATTTGAATTGTCGTAGTGTCCACGGGGTCCTCACATGCGAAAAACGCCAAAGCGGGTTGGAGGGATGGGAGCATTGAGGCTCGCTGAAAGTGAAAGGCCGAGAGTCCGGCGCGCCTGCGCTGGGTCGACGATGCCGTCATCCCACATGCGTGCCGTAGCGTAGTAGGGATGGCCCTGCGATTCGAATTGCTCCCGGATCGGTGACTTCATCTTTTCTTCTTCTTCCGCAGTCCAGATCCCGCCCTTCGCTTCGATTCCGTCGCGCCGGACTGTAGCCAGGACGCTGGCAGCTTGCTCGCCGCCCATCACGCTGATACGCGAATTCGGCCACATGTACAGGAATCGCGGGCTGTAAGCGCGGCCGCACATTCCATAGTTGCCGGCACCGAAGGAGCCCCCGATAACCATCGTGATCTTGGGGACCTGCGCGGTGGCGACCGCCGTGACCATCTTGGCGCCGTGTTTCGCGATGCCTTCGTTTTCATACTTCCGGCCGATCATGAATCCGGTGATATTCTGCAAGAAGAGAAGGGGCACGCCGCGCTGCGCGCACAGCTCGATAAAGTGAGCGCCTTTAAGTGCGGAGTCGCCGAACAGAATCCCATTATTGGCGACGATGCCCACCGGCATGCCATAAAGATGCGAAAAACCAGTCACAAGCGTGCTGCCGTAACGCGCCTTGAATTCATCAAAACGGGAACCATCGACCACGCGCGCAATGATTTCCCGGACGTCGAACGGCTTTCGCGTGTCGGTCGGAATCACGCCATAGATTTCTTTCGGGTCGTATAAAGGTTCCTCGACGGCTTCCAGTCTGATGTTGCATCCCTTGGTCCGGTTGAAGCTCCCAACGATACGACGCGCCAGGAACAACGCGTGGCTGTCATTCTCGGCCAGGTGATCTGCGACACCGGATATCCTCGTATGTACATCGCCCCCCCCCAGGTCTTCGACACTGACGACCTCGCCCGTGGCGGCCTTGACTAGCGGGGGGCCCCCTAGAAAGATGGTCCCCTGGTTCCTGACGATTACCGTTTCATCGCTCATTGCAGGCACGTAGGCGCCGCCAGCGGTACAGGAACCCATCACAATGGCGATCTGCGGAATTCCCTTGGCCGACATGTTCGCCTGGTTGTAGAAAATGCGGCCGAAGTGGTCCCGGTCGGGAAAGACTTCGTCCTGCATGGGGAGGAATCCGCCACCCGAGTCAACGAGGTAAATGCACGGCAGGTTGTTCTGCTCGGCGATTTCCTGCGCCCGCAGGTGTTTCTTGACAGTCATGGGATAGTAAGTACCGCCCTTGACGGTGGCATCGTTGGCGACAATCACGCATTCCTGCCCCTGTACGCGGCCAATGCCCGCGATGACTCCCGCAGAAGGGGCATCGTTGTTGTACATGTTCCATGCGGCCATCTGACCGATCTCAAGGAAGGGCGTGCCAGGATCAAGCAACTGGTGGATGCGATCACGAGGCAGCAACTTTCCCCGCGAAAGATGCTTTTGTCGCGCCGAGGCGCCGCCCCCTTCGGCAACCTTAGCCACGTTGATGCGGAGGTCTTCAACCAGTTCGCTCATACGCTGCGAATTGGCCTGAAATTCCTCCGAACGCGTGTTCAACTGGGATTTAATGACTTGCATATCGCTTCCTTGTGCATTCCTGAGAAAGATTTCTTCTTCGCTCAGCGGTCAATAAACGAAGGAGGGCGCTTGTCAAGAAACGCTCGCATGCCTTCTTTCTGGTCTTCCGTGGCGAATGTCGTGTGAAACAGGCGTCGCTCAAAGTGAATGCCTTCGGAAAGCGTTGTTTCGTAGGCTGTGTTGATCGATTCCTTGATCATCATGAGGACGGGTTGGGAAAACGAGGCAATCTTCTGTGCCGTCGCCATTGCCTCTTCCAGCAATTGGTTTGCCGGAACGACCCGTGATACCAAGCCGGCGCGTTCAGCCTCCTCGGCATCCATCATGCGTCCTGTCAAACACAGGTCCATGGCTTTCGACTTCGATACTGCGCGTGGCAGGCGCTGGGTGCCTCCCGCCCCAGGAATGATGCCAAGCTTGATTTCGGGTTGGCCAAATTTCGCGTCGTCCGCGGCAATCACAACATCGCAGGCCATGGCAAGCTCGCAGCCACCGCCTAGGGCATAGCCTGCGACTGCAGCGATGATGGGCTTACGGATCAAGCGTAGCTTGTCCCAGTTCCGAGTTAAGAAATTCCCCTTGTAGACGTCCATGTAAGAAAATTTGGCCATCATCGGGATATCCGCACCGGCGGCAAAGGCCTTTTCGTTGCCGATCAAAACCATGCACTGGATGCGCTCGTCCGCATCGAAACGCTCGAGTACAAGGATGAGTTCGTCGACGAGTTCGTCACTCAGCGCATTCAAAGCTTGGGGCCGATTCAGTCTGATCAAGCCGACCCTTTCCCTTTCCTCGACGAGGATGTTCTCGTAGGGCATTGCGTTTTCCTTTTCAACTTAGAAATTCGGTGCGCTCGTTGCTTGTCGCAACCTTCCGTCTGCTCAGGGCAGGGTCGTCTTGCTTGTAGGGCCGGTCATCTCCACGCGGCGCACTTCGATTCCGTCTTGGTGGTGAATGCCTGTTCCGCCGGGACACGCTCAACAATCTTCACGTAGTCCCACGGATACTTTGACTCGGCTGGACTTTTAACTTGCATCAGGTACATGTCATACATCACGCGGCCGTCGTCCCGGATCGTGGCGTCTTTGACGTACATGTCGTTGATGGGCGTCTTTTTCATCTGGGCCATTACGGCGCCGCCATCATCAGTGTCTGCGGCTTTCACCGACTTCAGATAATGCATGGTGGCGGAGTAGCCAGCAGCTTGGTTTCCGGTCGGCATTTTCTTCATTTTCTCGAAGTAGCGGCGTGACCACTTTCGAGTTTCTTCATTTTGATCCCAGTACCAGTTATCGCTCAGATACATGCCCTGAGTAAGCGGAAGGCCCAGAGCATGGATGTCAGTAACGAACATGACCAGACCTGCAAGCTTCATGCTTTTGGTCAAGCCAAAATCGTTGGCGGCCTTAATGGCGTTGATCGTGTCTGTGGTAGCGTTGGCCAAGCCGAGAATCTGAGCCTTGGAAGCTTGCGCCTGCATGATGAACGACGAAAAGTCGGAAGCATTGAGTGGATGTTTAATCGAGCCGAGTACCGTGCCACCAGCCTGCTTGACCACCTTGGTCGTATCGGCTTCCAGGGAATGGCCAAAGGCATAATCCGCAGTCAGAAAGTACCACGACTTGCCGCCTTGCTTGACTACTGCGGAACCCGTCGCCTTTGCCATGGCGACGGTGTCGTAGCCATAGTGAATGGTGTACGGGCTGCAGTCTTCATTTGTTAGACGTGCCGACCCGGTCGCAATCACGACGAATGGCTTTTTCTTTTCGCTTGCGACTTTCGCGATGGCCAGGTCAGCTGCAGAGCTGGCACCTGACATGAGTACATCTACATGCTCGCGGTCGATCCATTCCCGAGCCTTTACGCCGGCAATATCCGCCTTGTTCTGGTGATCGCTAACGAGCAGCTCAACTTTTTTGCCGTTGATTTGACCGCCAAAATCGGCAATGGCCATCTGTATGGCTTCCACATGGCCCTTACCTGAAATGTCCGAATAAATGCCGGACATGTCAGTAATTAAGCCTATTCGGATCACA
The DNA here is from genome assembly GCF_016632335.1 of Noviherbaspirillum pedocola. GTDB lineage: Bacteria > Pseudomonadota > Gammaproteobacteria > Burkholderiales > Burkholderiaceae_D > Noviherbaspirillum_A > Noviherbaspirillum_A pedocola. The sequence goes on along the minus strand of NZ_JAEPBG010000042.1, from coordinate 8,218 downwards.
TCGTCCGAGATGCCTGCATGAGCCGATGTCGCTGTCCCAATAGTTACTAGTCCGGAAGCGAGGCAAGCGACTTTCCATTGCAAAAAACTCAGCTTCATTACGTCTCCTTGCGTTTTTATTTCAGTGTCAGGCATCCAGGCCCACATCATATATTGAGCAATACTCAAAACGTTATGTATGGATGGAATTCTTTGGGCTTGTGCTGTGCTTGCGGTATTGCTGAGCCGTGATACTATCAGCCTTAATGGATTTCGCAAGCTGTATTTGAGTATGACTCAAGTAAGCGCATTGTGACGAAGTTACTTTGTTCCGAGGATCGTCAGTCTGGTCCTTCGCATTGGTCAAAAAAGAGGGCTGGTGGAATCTTTGGTCCCGCCAGGCAGATGTTCCCGAGAACGGTTGCGAACGGACTACCACGGTGGATATTGCGCAGCGTTCAGGAATTTCGGAGGCGACCGTGTTCACCCGTTTCGGGATTAAGCGCATGCTTCCCATGCAGGTCATAAGTGGCAGGCGATCTATACCGCTATGAAGGTGCACAAATAAATACGGAAACAAATACCGTGCGAAACAAAACGCGGAAATAAGGAGACTTTTATGCTCAAGAAAGAAGCTACATTCGCCGAACAGCGGGCCAAATTCACATGGGATATCCCAAAACACTTCAACATCGGTGTCGCTGCATGTGACCGGTGGGCAGACGGTTCGGGGCGGCGTGCAATAATCGTAGAGGGACGGGACGGTGACGTCCTGACCTACACCTTTGATCAACTTAAGGCGTTGTCGAACCAGCTTGCCAATCACTGGCACGAAGTTGGTGTCAAGCGAGGTGACCGGATTGGCATTTTCGTGCCGCAGTGCATAGAGTCGGTAATTGCTCATCTGGCGGCATACAAGCTTGGTGCGGTTGCTTTACCCCTGTTTTATTTGTTCGGTCCGGATGCACTGCAGTTTCGGCTGAGCGACAGCGGCGCAACTGCACTTGTAACCGATGTCGGAGGTGCCGAAAAAATCAAGGACCTTCGATGTGATTTGCCGACATTGAAAGCTGTGTACTGTATCGAGCAGCAGGCAAATGGTTACCCGGCGGAGTGCAAATCCTTATGGGCGAGCCTTGACGGGCAGTCCGAATCGTTTTCGCCAGAGAACACGCTGGCGGACGATCCGGCAATTATCATCTACACCTCGGGAACAACTGGCAAACCAAAAGGGGCACTGCACGCGCATCGCGTACTGTTAGGGCACCTTCCCGGCGTTGAATTCTCACACGATTTCTTTCCTCAAGAAGGCGATCTCATGTGGACGCCTGCAGACTGGGCATGGATTGGGGGTCTGCTCGACGTGCTTCTGCCGGCGCTCTACCATGGAGTGCCAGTGTTGGCGCGCCGTTTCGAGAAATTCGACCCATCTGCAGTGTTCGCGCTTCTTGCTAAGCACCAGGTACGCAACATTTTTTTCCCCCCTACAGCGCTCAAGATGCTGCGTGCCGTCGCCAACCCGAGACAGCTTTGGAATTTCTCTCTGCGTTCTGTGGCCAGTGGAGGAGAAGCACTCGGTGATGAACTCATAAAGTGGGGGCAAGCGGCGTTGGGTGTGACGATTAATGAGTTCTATGGGCAAACCGAATGCAACGTAGTGGTCTCTGGCTGTTCAACGCTTTTTCCACGCAAGTCCGGCATGATTGGCCGAGCTGTTCCGGGCCATACTGTAGCGGTCGTGGACGAGCACGGCGTGCCACTGGCAGTCGGGGTGACTGGTAATATCGCGATCAAGTCGCCCGATCCCGTTATGTTTCTCGGTTACTGGAATAACCCGAATGCGACAGCAGAAAAGTTTGCTGACGAATATCTGCTCACTGGCGACCTCGGCGAAATCGACGCCGAAGGTTACATTCGCTATGTCGGCCGCGATGACGACGTCATTACGAGTGCCGGCTACCGAATCGGCCCCGGCCCAATAGAGGAGTGTCTTCTAAAGCACCCTTCTGTGAGAATGGCTGCGGTGATCGGCAAAAAGGATCCTCAGCGCACTGAAATAGTGAAGGCTTTCATTGTGTTAGCCGAAGGGTTTGAGCCTTCCGAACAGCTAGTGGCAGAAATCCAGGCTTTCGTGCGCAGTCATTTAGCTGCGCACGAATACCCTCGTGAAATCAGCTTTATGGAGTCGTTACCAACCACAGTAACAGGGAAAGTCATGCGTCGGAGCCTGCGTGAATCCGAGGAAGGATGAGCAGAAAGGCACTGTCATGATGGGCAGACTTATTTCACTAGCACCGATGTGCAAGCTCTTGCGACGTTCCTGCGCCAGGGACATGGAAATAGTGTCGCGCTGCCCGCCAGCTTAGCGGGCAACCCTTTGTGAACGTCGACGCTGAGCCTTCCGAGAAGCCGGCTTTATACCTAGCACCGCGCCCTTTAATCCGCTTCGCGAGAGTGGCGTTTAATTTTGAAACTGAAATTCCGGGAGCAACTTGTGAAAGCTTCATTGGTGTGTGAGCACGTGGCCGTTCAAGACATGGTGACTCCGCTACTGCGGAATCTCGAAGCAGCACTACTAAATCTGGACGCGGATCAATTACGCCGACGCCGCCGCACCGTCGACACGCCGTGCGGGCCAAGCGCGCAGGTCGACGACAGACCGATGCTGGCCTTCTGCAGCAACGATTACCTCGGCCTGGCGTCGCATCCGGCGCTGGTGGAAGCGCTGCAGGAAGGCGCGTCGCGCTACGGCGTGGGCAGCGGCGCGTCGCACCTGATCAGCGGCCATGGCCGCGCCCATGCGCAGCTCGAGGAAAGGCTGGCCGAGTTCGAAGCGCCGCATCTGGAAGATGCCCGCGCGCTGTATTTCTGCACCGGCTACATGGCCAACCTCGCGGTATTGACCGCGCTGGCGCCGGCCGGGGCCGACCTCTTTTGCGAAGCGCTGAACCATGCATCGCTGATCGATGGCACGCGTCTCGCGCGCGGCAACGTCCACGTCTATCCGCACTGCGACCTGTCGGCGCTGGAGACGATGCTCAAGGACAGTAGTGCCGCGACCAAGCTGGTAGTAACCGACAGCGTGTTCAGCATGGATGGCGTGATCGCGCCGCTGCCGCAATTGCTGGCGCTGTGCGAGCGTCATGGCGCCTGGCTGGTGGTCGACGATGCGCATGGCTTCGGCGTGCTCGGCGAACATGGCCGCGGCGCGCTCGAGCATTTCGGCTTGCGCTCACCGCAGCTGGTCTACATCGGCACCCTGGGCAAGGCGGCGGGCGTGGGTGGCGCCTTCGTCGCCGCGCATGCGACCGTGATCGAATGGCTGGTGCAGCGCGGCCGCACCTACATCTACACCACCGCCGCGCCGCCGGCGCTGGCGCATGCGCTCCTGACCAGCGTGGACCTGATCGCAGGCCCCGAAGGCGCGGCGCGGCGCGCGCGCCTGGCCGAACTCAATGCCCACTTCCGCGATGCGCTGCACCTGAAGCGCTGGAAGCGCATGGCCTCCGAGACGCCGATACAGCCCATCCTGATCGGCGAATCCGGCCCGGTGCTGGAAGCCTCGGCCGCGCTGGAACGCGAGCGCCTGTGGGTGCCGGCGATCCGCCCGCCCACGGTGCCGAAGGGAACGGCGCGGCTGCGCGTGACCTTCTCGGGATCGCACGAGATCGACGATGCGCGTCAGCTCGCCGACGCGCTGAACCATATCGAAGGAACCCTGCATGGCTGACGTCGCCTATTTCGTCACCGGCACCGATACCGAAATCGGCAAGACCCTGATCGCCAGCGCATTGACCCATGCGCTCGGCCAGGCCGGATTGCGTACCGCCGCGATGAAGCCCATCGCCGCCGGCGCCGAGGAGCGCGGCGGACAACTGCATAACGATGACGTGGCCCAGCTTGCCGCGGCCGACAGCGCGCAGCTGCCGCGCGACTGGACCACGCCTTACCTGTTCCGCGAACCGGCCGCGCCGCATGTGGCCGCCGCGATGGAAGGCGCGACCATCGAGCGGCAACGCCTGCTCGATTGCTGGCAGCGCGTGGCCGCTGCCGCGCAGGCGGTGGTGGTGGAAGGCGTGGGTGGCATTCGCGTGCCGCTGTCCGACGACTATGACACCGCCGACTTCGCCAAAGACCTCGGCCTGCCGGTGGTATTGACCGTCGGTCTGCGCCTGGGCTGCATCAGCCATGCGCTGCTGACGGCCGAGGCCATCCTCGCGCGCGGCCTGCCGCTGGCCGGCTGGGTGGCGAATGTGCTCGACCCCGACATGCCGCACCTGCAGGCCAATATCGATGCACTTCGAGCGCGCCTGCCCGCACCATTGCTGGGCACGGTGCCGCGCCTGGTGCAGCTGAACGCGGCCGAGGCCGCATCCCATCTCGATTTCTCCCGTCTGCCCGGCTGGCCCGGCGCGGGCGTCAAATGATGTCTCACAAGGAAAGCTCCATGTCCGCTCAACCGATTACCTTCCACGCCTGCCCCGCCAAGATCACCGCCGACCGCTGGCCGGTGGACGCGGTGCTGGCCCTGTTCGAACTGCCGATGGGCGAGCTGATGCTGCAAGCGCAGCAGGCGCACCGCGAGCATTTCGATCCGACCGAAGTCGAACTCGCCACGCTGCTGTCGGTGAAGACCGGCGGCTGCCCGGAAGACTGCGGCTACTGCCCGCAGGCAGCGCGCTATGACACTGGCGTCGAAGCGCAGAAGATCCTGCCGCTGGACACCGTGCTCGAAGCCGCCCGCGCCGCCAAGGACAGCGGCGCCACCCGCTTCTGCATGGGCGCGGCCTGGCGCAGCCCGAAGGACCGTGACCTCGACCAGATCGAAGCCATGGTGCGCGGCGTGAAAGACCTCGGCATGGAAGCCTGCGTCACGCTGGGCATGCTCGAGCAGCACCAGGCCGAACGCCTCAAGGGCGCGGGGCTGGACTACTACAACCACAACCTCGACACCGCGCCGGAGTTCTACGAGAACATCATCTCCACCCGCGACTACCAGGACCGGCTGGACACGCTGGGCCACGTACGCGGCGCCGGCATCAAGGTCTGCAGCGGCGGCATCGTCGGCATGGGCGAGACCCGGCTGCAGCGCGCCGGCCTGATCGCGCAACTGGCCAACATGGAGCCGTATCCCGAATCGGTGCCGATCAATCACCTGGTGCAGGTGCCCGGCACGCCGCTGTACGGCACCGAGCGGCTCGATCCGCTGGAATTCGTGCGTACCATCGCGGTGGCGCGCATCACGATGCCGAAGGCGCGGGTGCGGCTGTCCGCCGGCCGGCGCCAGCTCGGCGACGCGGTGCAGGCGATGTGCTTCATGGCCGGCGCGAACTCGATCTTCTACGGCGACAAGCTGCTCGTCACCGGCAACCCGGAAGTCGAAGAAGACATGGCGCTGCTGGAGCGCCTCGGCCTGAAGCCGCGCCAGGCACATGCCGATGCACGCTGCGAAGTCACGCACTGAATGTAACTAAGGAGGCAGGAAGATGAAAGCATTAGTCGCCGTCAAGCGCGTAGTGGATTACAACGTCAAGGTTCGAGTGAAATCCGATGGCACGGGCGTCGATATCGCCAATGTCAACATGAGCATGAACCCCTTTGACGAGATCGCCGTCGAGGAAGCGGTCCGGCTCAAGGAAGGCGGCAAGGTCACCGAAATCGTCGCCGTCTCCGCCGGCGTCACCCAATGCCAGGAAACCCTGCGCACCGCGATGGCCATCGGCGCCGACCGCGGCATCCTGGTCGACACCACCGAAGAACTGCAGCCGCTGGCCGTGGCCAAGCTCCTGAAGGCGCTGGCCGACAAGGAGCAGCCGCAACTCATCATCCTCGGCAAGCAGGCCATCGACGACGACAGCAACCAGACCGGCCAGATGCTGGCCGCGCTGCTCGGCTGGGGCCAGGCGACCTATGCGTCCAAGGTCGTCATCGAAGACGGCAAGGCCACCGTCACCCGCGAAGTCGACGGCGGCCTGGAAACCGTGGCGCTGCCGCTGCCGGCCATCGTCACCACCGACCTGCGCCTGAACGAGCCGCGCTACGTGACGCTGCCCAACATCATGAAGGCCAAGAAAAAGCCGCTGGAAACCGTCAAGCCCGCCGACCTGGGCGTGGATGTGACGCCGCGCCTGAAGACGCTGAAAGTGTCCGAGCCGCCCAAGCGCAGCGCCGGCATCATGGTCAAGGACGTGGCCGAGCTGGTGTCCAAGCTCAAGAACGAAGCCAAAGTCATCTAAACCCGCATAGATACCGCATAAAGGCAGACAAACATCATGGCCGCACTTGTTATCGCAGAACACGACAATGCCCGCCTGAAGGGCAGCACATTGAATACCGTCACCGCAGCCGCGCAATGCGGCGGTGACGTCCATATCCTGGTCGCTGGACAGAATGTCGGCGCAGTGGCCGAAGCCGCGGCGCAGATCGCTGGCGTGGCCAAGGTGCTGGTGGCCGATGCGGCGCAGTTCGCCGACGGCCTGGCTGAGAACGTCGCCGAGCAGGCGCTCGCGCTGGCCGGTAACTATAGCCACATCCTGGCCCCGGCCACCGCCTACGGCAAGAACATCCTGCCACGTGTGGCCGCCCTTCTGGACGTGGCGCAGATTTCCGAGATCACGAAAGTCGTGTCGCCGGACACCTTCGAGCGTCCGATCTATGCCGGCAATGCAATCGCCACGGTGCAATCGGTCGATCCGGTGAAGGTTATCACCGTGCGCACCACCGGCTTCGATGCCGCAGCGCAGGGTGGCTCGGCGCAGGTTGAAACCATCGCTGCGGCCGGCGATACCGGCAAGTCCAGCTTCGTGTCGCGCGAAGTGGCGAAGTCGGATCGCCCGGAACTGACCGCGGCAAAGATCATCGTCTCCGGAGGCCGCGGCATGGGCTCCGGCGAAGCCTTCAAGGTGCTCGAGCCGCTGGCGGACCGGCTCGGCGCGGCGATAGGTGCCTCGCGCGCGGCGGTCGACGCGGGGTTCGTTCCGAACGACTGGCAGGTCGGCCAGACCGGTAAGGTCGTGGCGCCGCAGCTGTACATCGCGGTCGGCATCTCGGGCGCGATACAGCACCTGGCCGGCATGAAGGATTCGAAGACCATCGTGGCACTCAACAAGGATCCGGAAGCGCCGATCTTCCAGGTGGCCGACTATGGCATCGCCGGTGACCTGTTCGAGCTCGTGCCAAAGCTGACTTCAGCTCTGGATTGAACACATATATCTGCTGGAGCAATACGGCCCGCGCGAATCAATGAAGGATGAGCATGTCATCGTTATCGTCGTCGCGCGCACAGCCTGTACGGCTACCTTGTCTTGAAGGCTTGTCCGTAATGCTCTCGCGAACACCACTCGTGGCGAAGACTTGCCGGGACACCTAATGATTGGGGCAAGCGTGCCGATGCAGACCAACCTACAGACCTATGCCAGCCCGGGACAGCGCTATGGTTCGCCAACTGCGTCTGAATATGTGAAGAGCGGCACGGGTGCGCATCGTTTTTAATCCGAGTATGTAAAGTGGGCGTAAAGCTGCCTAGAGCTCATTTCATAAATGGATAGTCAATGCTTTTTTTCGGCATGGATGGGTTTTGTCATGACGCGAAGAGAAGAACTGACGGACGAACAATGGGCGATTCTCGAGCCGCCAATTCTCGCCACTGTACAACGTGCGGATGGTCGGGGCAGGCCACAGCTGCATAGCGACCGTGCTGTTCTCAACGGCATTCTTTGGGTGCTGCGTACCGGCGCTGCCTGGGCCGACTTGCCGGATCGCTTTCCTTCCGGATGCACCTGTTTCAGACGCTTCACCCGCTGGGTCAAGTCCGGGGTGATGCGACAGATTCTGGAAAGTCTGGCGCGGCATCTTGAAGATGCGGGCCGGATTGACCTGTCGGAATGCTTCATCGACGGCACCTTCGTAGTGGCGAAAAAGGGGGATCCAAAGTGGGAAAGACCAAGCGGGGCAAGGGTATGAAGCTAATGGTTATTGCTGACGCTCATGGTCTTCCACTCGCCGTGTACACGGCGAGTGCTAGCCCACATGAAGTCACCCTTGTCGAAGCTACCCTCGATGAGACCATCACCGTGGGACGACCCCGACGACTTGTTGGGGATCGCGCCTACGATAGTCGTCCGTGCAAAATCTCTGACGTGCAGTGACGGCAAGGGATTTGCGTAGAAACGACCCTCTGAATTCCTCGAGAAACTACGATATAAGGCAGCGAAAACTGAGGGAAATGCGAGGAAGCGCGC
>NZ_JAEPBG010000041.1 GCF_016632335.1 Noviherbaspirillum pedocola | reverse complement strand
CCGCAAACGCGCCAAAGCAGACGCAAACGCAAGGCTGTTTCAGAATGCGGCAACGGCAAGTCAGTGTTTTCATGGCTTTAAGAAAACGGCGACACTCGCACGGGTGGTATTTCAGCAGCCTGTTAGGTTCAGTAAGCTGATAGCAGCCGAATCTAACCGATATTAAGGGATGCTCACGATTGAGGTAGACAAAGCATGACGATGGTCACTCTAGGAACAAAGTCATGCATATCTCTGAAACATCACTACAAAGGGTGAAGCGACGTACTCTCGAATTAGAAGAACAACTAATTGCCCGCATACATTTAATTGCCGTATTGGCAAACATGGGACTTGTGACCCTGCTCTGATTTCACGTACAGCAGGAAGTTTGTTAACTTTCTAGTTGTATGGAGGAATGCGTGGGTGAGAAGTTGGTGCCGAAACGGCAGTACACGGAAGAATTCAAGATGGAAGCGGTCAGGCTGGCGCAGTCGGTCGGGCAGCACGAAGCCGCCCGCCGGCTCGGCGTGCCGGTGGCGACACTGGGGAATTGGACGCGTCGGGAGTGTAATCTGGAAGCCACATCCGTAGATAGGGCCGCGACATCATCGCTGGTGAAGCGCCCCGTGAGCGAGATGGAGCCCGAGATCACCCGACTGCGCAAGGAATTGACCAGTGCCAAGCTCGATATCGAGATCCTTCGAAAGGCCACGGCGTACTTTGCGAAAGGGTCGCGGTGAAGTACGCCTGGATCGATACTCACCGCGACGAATACAGCGTCAGTCGACTATGCCGGGTTCTTGGTGTGTCGCGCAGCGGCTACTGCCAGTGGCGCAGCCGGGCCCCAGCCCACGGTCTCAAGCCAATGCCGCGCTGGATGCCGAGGTCGGGGCAATCCACCGGGCCCACCGCGGCCGCTATGGGCGGCTACGCATCGTGGCGCAGCCACGGGCACGGGGCCAGCATATCGGAGCCGAGCGAGTGCAGCGCAGCTTGCAACGACAGGGTCTGCGCCCGGTCTACAAGCGTGCGTACCGGGTGACGACTGATTCTGCACACAGCTTGCCGGTCGCGCCGAACCTGCTGGATCGGCGCCTTGCGGGCTGGCAGCCAAATCAAGCCTGGGTCAGCGACGTTACTTTTATCGCCACTGGGGAAGGATGGCTATATCTGGCAGCCATTCTGGACCTGGCCAGCCGGCGCATCGCGGGCTGGTCGATGTCCGAGCGCATACAGAGTGACCTCGTCTGCGAAGCCTTGCGCAGCACGTACTGGCAGCGCAAGCCACCACCGGGCCTGCTCTTGCACTCGGATAGAGGCAGTCAATACGCCAGCCGGGCGCATCGGCAATTGGCAGCAGCCTTCGGCATGACCGTTTCGATGAGTCGGCGTGCCAATGCCTGGGACAATGCGCTGATGGAAAGCTTCTTCAAGACGTTAAAGGTGGAAAGGATCTATCAGACGCGCTATGAAACTCGAGCCCAAGCGCGCCTGGACATCGTGGACTGGATTGAAGGGTATTACAATCGCCAACGACTGCATTTCTCGGCTGGGTATGTCACTCCGGTTCATGCCGAGGAAGCGCTCTTGGTTGCATGACCTGCTGTACGCGAAAACGAGGCAAGGTCAGCTGAGATGGTAGTCCACCGGCGTGCATGGCTGTGGCACATCCTTGTCCCCCAGCGATTCCCGCAAGTTGATCTCGATGCCCCGGCAAATCGCTTCCAGCGGCAGGTCGTTGGCCGATACGCCGAACGGCTCCTCGATTTCATCGCCGAGCGCGTCCAGGCCGAAGAAGGTATAGGCGACGATACTCACCACCAGCGGTGTCATGTAGCCGATCGAATCGACCAAACCAAACGGCAGCAGGAAGCAGTACAGGTAAGCAGTCCGGTGCAATAGCAGCGTATAAGAAAATGGGATCGGCGTATTCTTAATGCGCTCGCATGCCGCGGACGCCGCCACCATGGAGGACAGGGTAGCATCGATCGAGGCCATCAGAACGCTGTCTATCCGGCCCTGCTGCAGGCACAGGCGCAGGTCTTCGCCCATGCGCTCCATCAGGTAATGCGGCTTGTTGGTGGCCTTAGTCATGCGCCGCCATTCGGCGGCCGGTAGTAGCGGCTTGACCTCGGCGGCGCCGTCGGAATCGCGCAGGTGATGGCGCAGCGCATGCACATAGGCAATGGCGCGGTAAATCATCTGCCGGCGTATATCCGCTTGCCTCACTCCTCCCGCCGGCTCCGGGCCAATCAAGCTCAGGCATTGTCGCGCAAGGTTGCGACTACGCAAAACCAAGTCGCCCCACAACTTGCGGCCTTCCCAGTAACGGTCATAGGCCGAGTTATTGCGAAAGCCGAGGAAGATCGCCAGCGGCAAGCCTATCAGGGTGAAGGGGATGGTGGTCAGGATGATCTTGTGGTGCAGTAGCGCACCATGGCTAAAGGTCACGATGATGGCAAGCACAGTCGTGACCAAGAGGCTCTTCCAGATTTGCGACAGCACCGATCCACGCATGGTGAGAAACAGCCTCAGCCCCGAGGGCCGCTTGCGAACGATCATGGCGGGAAACACTGCGCCGGCAGGCGCGACAAAATAAAACAGGCCGGTGCCCCGGGTTTAAAACCAGCCAGGAGCAAATGCACGGCATGACGGGCCCCGGCAAGCGGCCGGGCAAGCGCTCGCGTACAAATCAGGACATGAACATGGTTCCTTCGGCCTGATACCGGGCATGCCAGGCAAACGCTTGCATCAGTAGGTGTGGCGTGTGCCCGCCCTCCCGACATGCCTGTGCGAAATAGGCTCGCAGCTGCGGCCGGTAATTCGGATGGGCGCAACGCTCGATGATCAGCGGTGCCCGCTCGCGCGGCGCCAGGCCGCGCAGGTCAGCCAAACCCCATTCGGTCACCAGCACATCGACATCATGCTCCGTGTGGTCGACATGGGTTGCCATCGGCACCACGCTGGAAATGCCACCGCCCTTAGCCACTGACTTGCTGACGAATAGCGAAAGCTGGCCATTGCGCGCGAAGTCGCCGGAACCGCCGATGCCATTCATCATGCGAGTGCCGTCGACATGGGTGGAATTCACATTGCCATAGATATCGAATTCCAGCGCGGTGTTCAGCGCAATGATGCCGAGCCGGCGCACGATTTCCGGATGGTTGCTGATTTCCTGTGGCCGCAGCACGATGCGCGACCGGTAGTCCGCGATATGCCGCATGAATTTTTCATGCATGGCCGCCGACAGCGTAATGGAAGATGCTGAAGCGAATTCGAGCTGGCCGGAATCCAGCAACGCGATGGCGCTATCCTGGAGCACTTCCGAAAACATGGTAAGCCCCTTGAACGGCGACCCAATCAAGCCCTGCAGCACGGCATTAGCGATGGTGCCGATGCCGGCCTGTAGTGGCAATAGTTCCTGGCCCATCCGGCCCGCATGCACTTCGGCTTTTAGGAAATCGATGATGTGGCCGGCGATGGCCGCGGTTTCCCGGTCGGGCGGCAGCACGCTGGAATGGCTGTCGGGGCTATCGGTGATGACGATGGCGGCGATGCGGGCCGGATCGACGTGGATTGCCTGCGCGCCGATGCGTTGCTCCGGGCTGGTGAGCGGTATCGGCTCGCGTACCGAGCGGCTGGCCGGCAGGTAAATGTCATGCAAGCCTTCCAGCGCCAGCGGCGCGCTGAGATTGAGCTCGATGATGATTTGCCGCGCCTGCTGCGCGAAGCTGGCGGAATTGCCGACCGCCATGGTCGGCACGATGCCGCCATCTTTGGTGATAGCAGTCGCCTCGATCACCGCGGCGTCCACCGGCGCCAAGCTGCCCGAACGCAATTGCTCGGCAGTTTCTGACAGGTGCTGGTCGATGAACATGATCTCGCCATCATTAATCTTGCGGCGCAGGACAGCATCTGACTGAAAGGGCAGGCGGCGGTGCAGCAAGCCTGCCTCGGACATCAGGCCGTCGCTGTCATTGCCGAGGGAAGCGCCGGTGATCAGCGTGATTTTCAGTGGCTGGCGTCGGGCCTGCTCTGCCAATGCGGCCGGAATCGCCTTGGCATCGCCGGCGCGGGTGAAGCCGCTCATGCCGACCGTCATGCCATCTTCGATCAGACGCGCGGCTTCTTTCGCCGTCATGAGCTTGCTCAGTAATGCCGGATGACGAATACGGTCCTGATACACGATGCTCCCCCTTGTTTGCGGAATATGTTGCCTATCCGCTTCATTGTAGGATTTGTAAATCATTCGGCGTATGAATTAAAGTCACGTCATTCAGTCGTTTTCTTCATACCTTAGATATTTCCTCAGCATCGTGGATATCCGCTCCCTACGCTATTTCATCGAAACCGCCCAGCTCGGCAGCTTTACCCGGGCGGCCGAAAGACTGCATGTGACCCAGTCCACCATCAGCAAGATGGTGCGCCAGCTGGAACAAGAGCTCGGCACACCCCTGCTGGTGCGCGATGGGCGTAAGCTGAGCCTGACCGACACCGGCCGCGTTGTCTGGCAGCGCGGGCAGGACATGATCGCCACCATGCAGCAGCTGATGCTGGAAGTGCGAGATATTCAAGCCCTTCGCCGTGGCCGGCTCACGATCGGCATACCGCCCATGATCAACCTGCTGTTCACGCCTGTGCTAAAGGCATTCCGCGAGCGGCACCCCGACATTGCGCTGTGCCTAGCAGAAGATACCGGCCAAGCCATCGAGCGCCAAGTCGCCGCTGGCGAGCTGGAAATCGGCATGACGGTGCTGCCATCCGACCCTTCGCTGGAACTAGCATCGGCGCCGATCGCGTCTTACCCGGTGTGGGCGCTGGCCGAGCCCGGTGCCTTTCCCAAAAAGGCAGTGACGATCAGAATGAAGTCGCTGCGCGACACGCCGCTGGTCCTGCTAAAGGAAGATTTCGCACTGGCCCGCAGCCTGCGCCGCGGCTTCGCCAAGGCTGGCTTCGAACCGAAGATTGCTGCCCGGAGCGGCCAATGGGATTGGCTGGTGGCGATGGCATCAGCCGGCATGGGCGTCGCGCTGTTACCGGAACCCTTCATGCATCGCCTGGCTCATGAACGGGTCCAGGCCATACGCATCACCGAGCCCGAGATCAGATGGGAAGTGGCGCAGGTTTGGAGTGGTCGCTATCTCTCGCATGCCGCCGCGGCTTGGCTGCAGGTATGCCAGGATGTGCTTGGCATAGAATCGGCCAGTTGCTGAGGGCGTCACAATGCCCACCTTCCAGCCCCGGCTCCGTAGCTGCATCTGCTGGCGCGGCTGAGCCAAATGAGCTCGAAGGGTAACGGCTCTACGATGGACCTCTCCTGCAGAGAGTGGTTACACTACCAAAGGTTTCTTCAAACTTACCTCTTTACCGCAAAATGGATAAATTCAAGCTTAGGTGAGACCGAGGAAGGCAACCAATTTTTTGCGACTTCGAGCGAGAACCAGGCCAGCGAACAGCAACCTGTTAGTGGCCGAGCGTCTGTCGATCTGCAAGACTTCCACTTATCCCGCTTACCGAATTCCCTAGGCCTCCTCTTCTTCCTTCGGTTCCACGCCATGAACTCAGATGATCTCGAATACTTTGCCAAGGTCGCCACTTGCGGCAGCATTACGCGTGCCGCCGTGGAGTTGGGGAGCGACCAGTCGACGGTTAGTCGACACATGGCTCGGCTGGAGGCCTCCTCGCAGACCAGACTGCTGCACCGTAGTGGCCGCGGTGTGGTTCTGACGGATGCCGGCCTGGCCCTGCTTGAGCACGCGCGCAAGGTATCAGCGGCACTGGAAGATGCCCGCCGCACGGTCCACTCCTTCTCTGACGAAGGTCCGGCGCAGGTCGTGATCGCCGCTCAGCCTACGATTGCAAGAATGACCTACGGCGCCGTCGGCAAGGCACTCAAAGCCGCATTTCCCAAAACCCGCTTGCGCTTTGTGGAAGGGCTCGGTTCCCACATGATGGCCTGGCTGGCGGCGGGCGAGATCGATGTCGCCATCCTCTATCTGCCAATGCATGCCGGCGCGTTGAAGGTGGACATGCTCCTGCGTGAACGGCTGCACCTCGTCGTGCCGCCGACACATCTTCACATCGGTGCTGATTTCCCGGTGGGACGGCTGGGCGAGGTGCCGCTGATACTGCCGAGCACGCATCATGGGCTACGCCTGCAGGCGCAATCCCTGGCCCATGCCGCCGGCATAGAGCTCAATATTGCGCTGGAATGCGATGCCTCCACCAGCGTCACGAAGCAACTCGTGGAAGAGGGATGCGGCTGCACGATTCTGCCGCTGGCATCGGTGGCCGACGAAGTGGCGCAGGGCCGGCTGCGCTCGGCACAACTGGTTGATCCTGAAGTGGTGCGTGACGTTGCGATTGCAACGGCGAGGAACCGTCCCCCGGTGGTCCAGTTGTGGGGAATCCTGCGCACCATCCGCCAAGAGATCACCCGGATAGCGGTGGCCGGAAGCTGGCCGGACGCTGAACTGATCAAATAGCCCCAGTTGCCGAAGTTGAGCAGAGTGCCTCGATACCATGCGGTTCGTCAGGGAAGTGCCGGATCCTTGGTCGCTAGACTCGACAATGGCCCGGGCGAAATGCCCTTCGTGCGATGCACGGTGGCAGCGGCTTCGTCCATCTGTCCCAGCGTCCCGCTGTCGATCGGTACCGCTTCGGCCCGCGCTTGCCGCGCTGCCCGCTCCGGATCTCCTGGGAGCATGATCGATTCGCTGCCTTTTTGCAGCGGTGCAGATTGCACCCAGTCGACAAATGCAGTGAACTCATCACCGAATACGTCGGATGCGCCCATGCGCTGCGGATCGAACGTTAGGGTCAGCATATTGTTCCAGATCGCGTGCTTCATCGTGGAAAAGGCCGGCCGGGTGGTCTCGCCGCCAATGAGCGCCGCGCCAAGCAGCTCGCAGACCATCGCCAACGCATATCCCTTGTGGCCCCCGCAAGGGACCAGCGCTCCAGGACGCGAGCCGGCCGGGGGAAACATCACTGACGGATCGTCGGTGAACTCGCCGTGCTGATCGAGCAGCGATCCTGCCGCCACCTTCACATGCTTATTGTAGGCCACGCGTACCTTGCCCAATGCAATCGCACTTGTCGCAAAATCCAGCAGAACTGGCGGGCGTCCCGGCACTGGGATGCCGACGGTAAACGGGTTGGTGAGAAAGCGTCCTTCGGTACCTCCATGAGGCGCGACGATTGGCTTGCTGACGGCGTTAACGAAGTGCACAGAAACCATTCCGGCTGCAACCGCCTGTTCCGCCCAGTGGCCGATGCGCCCTATATGATGTGCATTCCTTAGGCCCATCACGCACACGCCGTGCTCGCGTGCGCGCGCAATGGCCAGGCTCATCGCTTCATGCGCCACGGCCTGCCCCATGCCGCGCTGACCATCGAGCGTTAGCATGGTGCCGGCATCCTGCACGATCGCCGGACGCCGGTTCAACTGCAGCTCATCGGCCAGCCATGAGTTGACATATCGCGGCACCATGCCGATACCGTGCGAATCATGTCCGGCGAGATTGGCGCCGACCAAGTGGTCTGCCGTCAGGACGGCTTCCTGGGGGGCGGACCCGGCAGCGAGCCAGAGGTCTTTCACCCAGCGATGGAGAGAGGAGGTAGGAATGAGGTGTTGGGCCACGGTCGTAAAAAGCGTTTGATTTGAAGTGAATAAGAGCGGGCGTCCGATTCATGGAGGGGGCGCCCTTGCGTTCAGCCACCTGCGTTCGCTGTCATGGCGGACGCAGGCAGGCGCTGCGGGAAGTCATGACATGCAACGGCGGCCGCTTTCCGGCAGGCTGTCCTGCGCCAACCCGCGTCAATCAAGTTTGATATTGGCCGTCTTGATCACCTTTGCCCACTTTTCAACCTCGGCTTTCTGGAACGTCGCCAGTTCCGCCGGGGTCATCGCACTCGGCTCTATGCCCATGGATACAAGCTTTGACTTCATTTCTGGATCAAGCATCGTGTTGACCAGCGCGCCGGACAACTTGGCGACGATGGGTTTGGGCACGCCCGCCGGCGCGAAAATCGCCTGCCACGACACCACGTCGAAGCCCGACAGCGTTTCTGCGACCGTCGGTACATCGGGGAGTGTCGACACGCGCTTGGCCGAGGTGACGCCGATGGCGCGCAGCTTGCCGGCCTTGATGTATGGCAGAGCCGGCGCGAGGTTCTCGAAGATCAGGTCTGGACCTTGGCCGCCCATCAGGGCCGACAGTGATTCCGAGCTGCCTTTATAGGGAACGTGCGACAGCTTGGTGCCGCTCAGCTGCTCGAAAAACACCCCCGACAGATGCTGAGAAGTGCCGTTGCCTGATGATGCAAAGTTGATGCTCCCCGGCTTGGCCTTTGCCGCCGCAATTACGTCCTGTACTACACCCTGCAGTCGTTATGGACGCAAGCGCGCGAGGACCTGCCGTGCACGACGGTACTACTCTCCAACCGGAAGTACAGCATTCTGATCGGCGAGTACAAGGCGGTCGGCGCCACGCCGGGCGCCACAGCCATGCAGATGCTGGACCTTGGCAACCCGGATCTTGACTGGGTGAGACTCGCCAACGGCATGGGGGTCGAGGCTGCCCGGGCCTTCACGATGGAAGAGTGTGCGGACCTTATGGCGGCGAGCTTCCGGCGGGATGGACCGTTCCTGATCGAGTTGATGATTTGAGTCGGCCTAGGCTGCCGCGCTATGTGCACGAGGTGCCCGAATTCTATTGCGACGGGCCGGTGACAGGATATGCAGCAAGGTCACTATCGTCTGAAGGTGCTGGAGGAAATCGGGCGGCTTAGTGATAACGGCTCAGGTTATATTGCCGAGCGCACAAAGGTGTTCGCTGCCTAACTGGGATTGAACCCACTGACGACGCCGGTATGCAGCCGACAGAGCAATGGCATGGTGGAGAGCTTCATGAGCACGATGAAGGGGGATTGCATTGTAAGCGCCCGGCGAAGTCGCCTTGAAGTGAACTTGGGGCGGAAGGATGATGGTGCCCACCTAAACGAGGTGGACACCTATGACAGAAACGACATCACGCAGACGGCGCCATAGCAAGGACGTGAAGGCTAAAGTGCTTGCGGAATGTGAACAGCCTAGCGCCTCTATTGCGTCAGTGGCCATGGCGCACGGGATCAATGCCAATCTCGTGCATAAATGGCGTGCCCGCGCCATGAAACAGCAGGCTGCTGTCGCGGAAAGCGGTTCTGCTGCCTTCATTCCTGTAGCACTACCTACCACAGCCATGACCCCCGTGGCCGTCGAACTGCGTATCGAGGTGCGGCGTGGTGCCATGACGGCCACGGTCTGCTGGCCCCTGTCGGCAGCTGCGGAATGTGCGGCTTGGTTGCGCGAGGTACTGCGGTGATCCGCATCGACGCCATTTGGCTAGCCACCGAGCCGCTCGACATGCGCGCCGGCACGGAGACTGCGCTGGCACGCGTGGTCAAGGTATTCGGCGCTGCGCGGCCGCACCACGCCTATCTGTTCACCAACAAGCCCGCCACCCGCATCAAGGTACTCGTCTATGACGGCTTCGGTATCTGGCTGGCGGCCCGGCGCCTGAACCACGGTCGCTTCGTCTGGAACAGCGTTCCCTCCGCGCTTACCGTTGCCTTGAATACCGAACAGCTACAGGCCCTGGTGTGCGGGCTGCCCTGGAAGACGCTGGCCACCGATCACGTCATTGCCGTCATATAGCGTACCGTCGCCGACGTAAACTGTTTCCGTTTCCTCGCAGCGGCGGTTCTGGCACACTGCCGCGCATGACTTCGCCGGCCGATCTCGACACCCTGAGCACCGAAGAACTGCGACAGCTTGCCAGCCGGCTGTTGGTGGAGACGCGTGCCAAGCAAGCCCTGATCGACAAGCTCACGCACGAGATGGCCGTGCTTAAGCGCCTCAAGTTCGCCGCCAGCAGCGAAGCCTATAGTGGCGAGCACCAGCGCCTGCTGTTCGAAACCATCGACACCGATCTGGAAGCCCTGAGCGCTGAGATGGAGCAGCTCACTGCTCCTACATCCCCCGCCGGCGAAAAACGGCAGCCCAAGCGCGCCCTTGCCGGCTGCGCTGCCACGCCGCGAGGTGCATCACGAACCCGCATCGACCACTTGCAATTGCGGCTGTGCGCTGCAACGTATCGGGGAGGACGTGGCCGAGAAGCTCGACTACCAGCCCGGTGTGTTTAGTGTCGAACGCCATGTGCGCTGCAAATGGGTGTGCCGGCAATGCGAAACACTGGTCCAACCACCGGTGCCAGCCCAAGTCATCGACAAGGGCATTCCAACTGCTGGTCTGCTGGCCCAGGTGCTGGTGGCCAAATATATCGATCATCAACCTCTCTACCGACAGAGCGGCATCTTTGCACGCGCCGGCTTGGCAATCCCGGATTCGACGCTGGCACAGTGGGTCGGCACTTGCGGCGTACAGTTGCAGCCGCTGGTGGAGGCGCTGCGCGCAGAGCTGCTGGCCGAATCGGTATTGCATGCGGACGAAACGCCGGTGGCCATGCTCAAACCGGGCAATGGCAAGACGCATCGGGCTTACCTAGCACTACTCTGCCATGTTACTCGCGCTGCCGTAGATATATCGTGGTGCTGCAATTAGGACATCGAACGCAAATCACGGGACGAAGCGCGGCGAGAAGAGCGCGCCGTATCGCCGGCAATGACGGCTGCGGCGGCGGGCCCGGTGCATTGGCTGCGGATTTTTTTCCCCAATCGCGAAGCACTTTGCAAACGTCGGTGCTGCAAATAGGCGAAAGCGATCATGGTCAGCAGCGCATGATGGTGTAGTCCGAGCCAGGAACGGCCTTCGTAATGGTCCAGGCCCAGTTCGTCTTTGAGTTGCTGATGTGCCTGCTCGCAGGCCCAACGGGCTTTGATTGCGCGGATCAGCGTCCTGCGCGGGGTATCAATGGGATGGTTGGTGAAGTAATACTTGCGCTCGCCAGTGGAGCGCGCTTCGCACACCAGCCATGCCGCCTGGCCAGGAAGATGTTGCCAATGTGAGGCCAGCTCACCGTCTGCCACGCGCACCCGCACTACCGCGAAGTGCGCGCTGAGCTTGCCTTTCGTACCGTGGCGCCACGAACAGCGGCGCAGCGCCTTGGGACCGAGCGATTCAATCATCTGCACGACTGACACGCTCGGCACCGAGGGGCGTGGGTACTTGGCTGGGCGTCCCACCGCAGGATTGGCCGCGACACAAAGTTGCACGTCCGCCGGATAGACCTTTTGGGTCGGCTGCACGCCCACGGCCCATCGCAGGCCGCGCTGCGTCAACCCGGCACGAAAGGCTGCCGAACTGCCAAAGCCGGCATCCGCCAACACCATGCCGAAGCGCACGCCGTCGGCCAGTGCGGCATCGATTTGCGCCAGGGCGATCTCTCCCTTGGTGGCAAACGCGAGCGACTCGGGAACCTTGGCGGCGGCACGCCGCGCTGGGTCCTGCGCCCAGTCTTCGGGCAGGTACAGCCGCAAGGTAATCGGTATTGGCACTTCCTTGCGGGCCAGAGTGAGCGAGACCAGCACCTGGCAATTCGCCTGCTTGCCCAGCACGCCGCAATGCTGGCGCTTGACGCCGACCGAGTGCTGGCCCTGCTTGGGGAGCGCTGTGTCGTCGGCAATCAATACCGCGTCTTCGCCACCGACCAGGGCGTCTGCCGTCTTGCGCAGTACCTGCTCGAGCGGCGCCGTTGGCCAGGGGGAAGTAGAAACGAAGTGATGCAATTGCTGCGTCTGGCCGGGGCAAACGCGCTCGGCCATCGGTTCGACGCTCTTGCGGGCACCGGGTCCTAATAGGCCTTGCAGGTAGAACGGTGCCCAGCAACGTTGCTCAGAGCGATTGAGCACCGCGAGAAAAGGTGCCAGCCATTGCTCGAGATCCTGATGCCAATTGCTTCCAGCAGGAATAACGGTGTCCATGGCGCATTCTCCGGACAATCACATCCCGACAAGTCTACGCTTCACCTGGCAGAGTAGTGCTAGTCGAACCTGCAGAATTGATTCGACGATGCGGCGCGGCGCTTCATGGAGGCATTTCGGCGCTGCTTTACCCGACGATAAGGCTTCTGTTGCCATCTCTGGTTGGCGCAAGCCGGGAGATGGCACGCAGCATGGCGCCCAACTGCAGGCGCAATAAAACGGCCTTCAGCCCCAGACGCTGTACTGCCCGCATCAGCCAGCGCAGGTTGTAGCCGGCTCCGCACAGCACCGCATGCAACGCGTCGCCCAACTCGCCATGCAACCAGCAGCGATCCATCCGGTGATCCGATTTCAGGTGCCCAATCACGGGTTCAATCGCCTGGCGCCGCCTCAGCCAACGCCGCTGCGGCGCGGTGAGCGACTTGTGTTTGCCGCGATGGATGATCTCGATACCCGGATTGTCTTCGTCGACGCCACGGAATCCGAGGTCGACCACTGCCTGTTTCGGCACTACGCCGATGTCTTCCAGCAGAATGGTGCTTTGCTCGATCTGCTCACGCAGCACATGACCATCGTAGGGATTGCCTGGGAAGGTGCGCGTGCCGACCACCAGACCGCTCTTGTGCGTTGTCGCCACGCTGGCCTTGACGCCGAACTCGTAAGGATTGCGTGCCTTGCCCTTGCTGATGCACTCTGCTTCCGGCGCATGCAAGGCGTACAGCTTGTCTTTGTCCTTGGGCCGCTGGGTATGAATCCTCTCTGCACGGGCCAGCATGGTTTGCAATTGCTGCATCAGCGCCGCAGGAACCGCGGTGGCGCCATCGAGCTTGCGTCGGATGTCGCGCATGACGATGCCCAGGATCGTGCGCTGGCGCCTCAGCGTGCGACGCAGGCGCTTGAATTGCCTGGCATGGGCATACCCGCCGGCTTTGCGGCGCAGCGCCTTGCCTTCTCTGGCATAGGTCTGCTTGAGCGCAATGCCGGCACGCTTGACCAAGCGCACTAGCTGCATGCGCGCCACGTCGAGCAAACGGCTGTCGGTGGGATGCGCGATGGCTTTCTCCTGCACCGTGGTATCAACGATGACGCGCTCAAATTCCGTTGGCCGGACTGCCTTGATGGCGACGGCGGTGTCGATGGTGGCCTTGAGCACTTCCTCGACCCCAGCTTCGCCGATGGCCTTGCGGAAGCGTCCGAGCTGCGTCGGATCGCAGGGCAGCTTCGGCGTGTAGTAATCCTGGCCGCTGAAGTATTGCCACACCACGTCTTGCGACCAGCGCTCCACCACTGCTTCATCGCTCAGGTTGAAGGCGTGCTTGAGATAGAGCAGCGCGACCATCAGGCGAATCGGCAAACGCGGCCGCCCAGCCGGGCTGGGAGCGGCGCCGGCCAGTTCCAGCGACGTGCCGAACAAGTCGCAATCGGCCAGGACTTTGCCAGGACGGGGCCGATGGGCAAACGCCGGGGCCAGCGCGGCTTCGATCTGCGTCCAGGGCAGGCGCTGGGCCAGCACTGCCAAGGGATGCCGCAGGTCGATCATCTGATCCAATCTTGCCCGGAAAAAGTCATCGGTTGCCATGCGCACTTCCCCCGCGTTTCCCTTAGTTTTCGCTGCCTTGTATCGTAGTTTCTCGGGGAATTCGGAGGGTCGTTTCCGCGCAAACCCCTTGCCGTCACTGCACGTCAGAGATTTTGCACGGACGACTAAATAAGTTGGTCGATCCAATCTGGCTGCATAGGGCGCGGGTTAATCGTGTAGTTCCATGCTGGGCAAACGGTATGCGGCTCAATACGCAAGGCGCGCATTTCCTCATTCGAGACCCGTTCACCCAGCTAATTGCCACCGCGCTTGAGGAACGCCTTGACCCGTAACCCCGTTCGCGTCTCGGTGCCTTCGATGTATTTCATCATCGTGTCGAACGTCCGTAGCGGCACTCCCGCCCAATTCATGCTGATGTGGCTGAACAAGCGATGCTCGATCGGATTCCATTTCGAGCAGCCCGGCGGATAGTGGCACACCGTAATCGGCAGCACCGCGATGTCACTGAGCTCCTGCAATTGCGCTTTCCAGACGCGCGACCGATAACTGTTGGAGCCCCCGGCATCCGCCAGAATCAATAAACGATGCGCATCGCGATAGCGCTTGCGTCCCTCGAAGAACCACCAGTCGCCGATCGTATCCACGGCAAAGCGCGGCGTATCAAAGCAGTCCCCGACACAAACGAAGCCTCGATTCGCTCCGACTTCATAAACGCCATAGGGCACCGCCTGGCCAATCGCGTCCTGTGGCCAATCATGGACCAGCACCGGCTCCGCCACCTTGCGCCAGGCTTTGCCGGCATTCTTGAAGTCGCCGATCAGCTCTTTTTTTTCGTGTCGACGCTGATGATGGGATCGCCCGCGGTATGGAAGTCCTCGCGCTGCTCATTGATATGCTCAAACTGTTCATGGCGCTGGGCTGTAGAAGCGCCTCGGACTTCGGTACGCCGCGCATTGACCTTCGGAGAATACTTCAGCTTGCGCAGCAGCTTTGAGACAGTCGGAGGACTGGCGGCATGTCCTTTCTTCTTCAGTGCTGCGCTCAGATGACGTAAGGAGCTGCTCTTTGCCATGGGACGCCGCCCCATCGGATCACCGACCGTCTCCGAAGCCAACAAGGCTTCCAAGGATTCCTCTAATCGGGGATCCCGTTCTTCCGCGGCAGGCCGGCCTCCGCCTGGCATTCGCAAGTGAGCTTCGGTACAACCGGCGAATTCTGCCTCGAGCTCACGACAGCCACGCAAAATCGTGTTTGGGCTCATGCCGGTAATCTGCGCCAGCAAATGCTTGCCGCCATGACCGATACGCAAAGCTTCCAGCGCTACAAACCAGCGCCGCTGGGGCTCGTTGAGCCGACTAAGAATCAAGTTGATGTGATGATGAAAGGCTCGTTCCGGATGCGGCTCGCGGGATTGGCAAAGCGGGCACTCGCAACAATGAACAGGCGTATGCGTCATGGCGGTCTCCTTCACCGCGACCAAGACATGAAATCCATTGTGCTCCTCGCAGCTTCAGCCTGCCATCTTGTTTTTTAACAAATCCTAGACGTGACGTAACGAAGGCCTACATCTCGCTGGTCAACGGTGTGCCAGCAGCTTTCGTTATGAAAAGGCAGGCAAACTGCTTAACCATATCGAGGGACATATAAACAAACTGTGAGCCCTGCTTTCGTTGCTACTCTGCTCGCAGGCGCTGCCTTTGCGCAGGCGCCGACCACCACGACTTCCACGGCGCCTTTTGCTAAGGCGGAAGCGCGAGCAGACGCGAAGGTAGATAAGGCCGACGCGAAATCTCAGGAAAAGATCAGCAAGGCCAAGGCAGACGAAAAGGAAACGGATGCCAAGGCCGACACGAAGGCACAAAAGACGCATGCGACAGCTCATACCAGGGCACAAAGAAAGCTTGCCGCCGCTGAGAAGGACGTGAAGGAAACGGAAGCGGACGCCGCGAAGAAATAACTGTAGTCGTTCAGTAAGAGGCCCGCCATTTTGCGCGTGCCCCTTTATTTCGGTTGCGGTATGGCAGAGAGAGAGTTCGGGCAGGCGCCAATCTCTATCTTCTTCCGAAAACCCTTCCCTCTGATCGAAACAGGAAAGCTTTTACGGAAATTTCGGCCTCGTCTGTGGTGCACCGCTCCAACAATAGGAGAAAATTCCCCGCATGCCTTGCAACATGCGGGGACAAGACAGCGTTGTCAACAATCCGGTGGAGAAAGGAGATTGACATGAGTAGGATGAGACGCATACCTGACACAGGCCTGAAGGCAACCTGACGCCGCTGAGAGGCAGCATGCTAGTATTTCCATACCAATCAGCTTTTTCGGAGGCGTGCCATGGCAGCTATGCGCCTTTCTCCAACCGAAGTGCAGGTGTCCGGGGTGGTCTATACGTTCGTTGACGCTGATGTTGCGGATGAGTTTGAAGAATGCATTAACATGATCGGTGCCCTCTCCTGTGAGCTCGAGCATAGGCCAGTAAGCAAAAGACTTGCTGATTCGCGTCCTGAAGAGGAGTAGCGCTGCGGCTGATCTAAGTTACCGCATTTCATGCGAATTCCTTTGAAGTGATACATGTCGAACTGCGTCCGGCTTTCACAACTTGGAGATGCAAATCGGTAGCTTTATCCCCACCTTTGAAGAAACGGATGAGGCAGAGGGCTTTCAGGAATGCGAGGCGGTTATGAACCTGTATCGCCGCGAAGCCTAAGATTCTTGCGTTAGCAAAAGGTCCGTAGAAGCCATCCTGAATGACTAGGCTCGCAAGTCGTGATCGACGACGTGAATTTTGTCGATGGCAGGGCCGGGTGCCACGGCAAGGGTCGGTCCGAAGGTATGGTACTCATCAGCAGGCGCTTTCGGCATTTCGCCAAGTGCGAAGCTTTTCTTAAATAAGGCATGCCGTCGCATCGCGCCTCGCTGTCGTAGACGCTTCCCCTTTATACTGCTCACCGCTGTGGTATAGGTCTGATGTTGACCCGGGAAGACGTTCGATGAACGTGCTGACTGTTTTGCGATGTTCTTTACGACGAGGAGCCATAATGATCAGTAATCTTCAATCCGCGCGTGCGTTAATACAAGCCGATCTTGACCATGCAAGGAAAGTGCTTGAATTGTGGTCTCAGCAGGTGAGTGATCTGGAACGCGCGCTCGCGCAGATTGATTCGGTGGGCGAATCGCGTCAAGCATTAAAGGAGCAATACGCGGGGGGCAGGAATGCCGCGCCGCGCCTCATCTCTTCTCCCGCATCAGGTCCAATTCGAGGTGGCCGTAAACCAAAAGCGGAAGCGGCGCCGACAGGAACAGTCAGGAAGCGGCGCACAAAAATACCGGGGAGCACTTCTGACAGTGTTTCCAGCTCCGCGGGAGATGGCAAGGCTGGAGCAGTCAAGAAGGCGAAGACAACTACTGTGAGCGGAAAAGGACGGAAGATTGAAGCAAAATACAAAGACCTGAATTCGGATAAAACTTGGTCCGGCCGCGGCCGCCGTCCCGCATGGTTTACTGGTGCGCCAGAACAGTACCTGATTCCTTCCAACGCTGCTCAGCATGAGACTGGCGGCACATCTTCCTCCGTACATTAAACCGCTGTGGCGCTGCTATCTCAATCGGGCGCCACGCTTCTCTGTCTCTGGCGCGTAATCTCGGGTACGGCGAAAACGATCGCCGCTTCAGTTTGATAACCGGTGATATTTAACCCGCATCCATGTTTCGATTTCAGGCCGGCAAACGTATCGCCGTAATAGGCCCATAAAGGTTTGAACACGAGTCGCAAAGGCTTTTTCAAGCGAGCGCGTACCCTCGGACAGTGAAACTCTCCAGTGCTTTATTTGTCTTTCCGAAGTCTTGGAACGGCAAAGCGCCGTTCAGCATGGACGCGTGACAGGTCATCGGCACGAATGCGTTGTTGGCGCAGGCGGTGCAGCAGGAGCTTTTGTTCCCGCAGTAAGGACCGCCTCAAAAGCAGGTCTTTCAGTGATTCGATGGGTTGGCAAAGCAGGCGGTAAAAATTTAATTCCATTAAGGAATTATAATGGATCGCTGCAGTCTCCATGTAGATGCCGAGAGCGCGCCGCGCATCAACATTTGAAAAGGACATACCTTCGCCATGCCAACAGAAATTACGACCTCAGTCCATACCACGCCAATCAAATGGAACGAGGACGAGTGGAACAAAATCGCTGTTCAGTTATACCAGTTGAAAGGGACTCACGCGTTGGCGTCCGAAGGTGTAAATGACATCAAGGCCAAGGACGTCTTTGAAGCGCAGAACGTCTTGCCCGCAGAGCGGCGCCGCAAGCAAATATCGATTGCGCAGGGATTTCAACAAATCCGGGAGCGGCTGCGTGGTCTGTTCGAAAGGGTGCAAAAGGAAAATTTTTTGCGCACTACTACAGCTGCGCAAACGAAAGCGTCCCGCAGGGACACGACCCCTGCCGTGGTCCAGGCATTGACAGATGTGCTCATTGAGGAACCGCATGCGTTGCACACTGCCAACCGTGATCGGTTTGCTGAAGGTAGCCTGGTTCCGCATGATGCTAACGATGAAGCAGGGCACACGCGCACGTTTGAAGAAGGCAGAGTGGTTGATGTGCGGCCAGGTCACGAAGCTGAGGCCCACCCGTCGAGAAAGGCGGTGGAACAACGAGTAGAGGGTTCGCCACAGTCTGCCACCATAGCTCCCGCCACGTCAGCTCCCGATCTTGAGAACGTCCGGTCTCCCATCTCCGTAGAGAACTACGGCGGCCGGTTGACTAGGCAAGCGGAGCAGTCAACCCCGAATCTGACGGAGCTTGCCAGGCCTTTTGTGGCAATGGCTTGTGAAGAGCTTGCTCGCGCATTAGTACAGGCATTCACGGGACACGAGCGCTTCAGTTCACCTCCGAAGCTGCAAACGGCTACTGTTCGGACGACGCGTCAATTTGAGGAGCCAGGCTACCGGCGGAACCCTCAGCGGCCGAGCAGCGATATCCACGCCCAAAGGACAGACGATGATCCAAGGGCAGGGCGAGCCGATGAGATAGAGGCGCGGGATGACGAGGTCGGTTACCCCACGGAGGTACAGCCGCTGTTTGACCCAAAGCTGCCGCCCTCAGCCAATAGCGACTTCAAACCGATGATTGGCTTGGTGGCGACGCGCGGCCACGAGTACGAGGACCTACAACTCCTGTATCCGCAGCTCCGTTTTTCTATCGTACCGGTTGAAGGCATTCGTGGGCCAGAGGCGTTTCAGAATTGCCAGCGCGTCATTGGCTTACGCGAGGAAGTGCCGCAGGCGACGGAAGAAGTGCTGAAGCGGACATTGGGGTATCGATATGTTTGGCTGCGTGGCGGCGTGGATCGCGTTAGAGAGCAGCTGGATGCCTGGCTTGCCAACCCGAGTTCCATGCAGACTGGGCCGCGGGCCGCAGGACCACGCGGTGACAAGGTGCTCAGACAAGGCAACGGCAAAAAGCGAGCGAAATGGCCGCCGCGTGTGGCATAGATGCGAATACCAGTGATCATGACTTCCAAACGCCCAGGCGCGTGGCTAGCATAGCCTTGTCGCTTCGACTCGGCTTGCTGGCCAGAGCGGCGGATTCTTGTACAAAAAGTATAGAAATACTCCCCCAAGACGAAGCCACGTAGCGCACGAGGAGCGAGTCAGACCATGGAAGATGACTTTGCGGCAACCGGATACGGTAGCGATATCGAGAACTTGCTACTGCTAGTCAGTGTGAAGCTACAGAAAGTGCGGGGCGGAAGCGGAATCGAGGCGGAAACATGGCTGAGCAACTGGCTCGATACGCCGAACCCGGCGTTCAATGGGGTATGTCCCCGTGTTGTTTTGCAGACCTCACAAGCCGATCCGAAGCGTTTTCAGGCGAAACAGGATGTTTGATGGACCAATCACTACAAAATCTGCAAAACCAGTTCCTAAAAGAACTGCGAGAGAATAAGACCCCGATTTCGATCTTTCTGGTGAATGGCGTTCGGTTACATGGGTGCGTCGAGTTTTTCGACAATTACGTCGTTGCTGTCCGAAGTGAAGTAACGCAGCTAGGGACGCGCTGAAGTATTAGAGATTTTTGCTGGGTCGCTATGCGGCCCTGACTTGTGGCGTTTCAGGGCGGTTACCGCTGCTTTTTGCCTGGTTGGTGGGCATTTTTTCGGTGCCCGGTTAGCCATTTCCTTATTCAGGACGCACCTTGGGCATGGAATGCCATCAAGCGCCTTTTCGCCAGCATCAGATTGGCCAGGCCAAACAGCGTCAGCAGCTGCGCGGTGTTCTTCGCCAAGCCGCGATAGCGCGCTTTGCGATGTTTGAACAGGTTCTTTACGACATGGAACGGATGCTCGACCTTCGCGCGCACGCTGGCCTTGGCCTGTTCCATCTTCTCCAACAGCTGCCCCAGCGGCGTGTCCGGTAGCAGGCGGCGTTTGCCGGGCTTCATTGCCACATGCCACGTCACCGTGCTGCCTTGATGCTCGTCGCGCTTGGCCACGCCGGTATAGCCGGCATCGCCAAAGGCATGCGTTTCTTCGCCATGCAGCAGCGCGTGGGCCTGCGTGACGTCATTCGTATTGGCCGCTGTCGCGACGACCGTATGGGTTAATCCCGAATCGGCGTCCACGCCAATATGTGCCTTCATGCCGAAGTGCCAGGTCTTGCCCTTCTTCGTCTGATGCATGTCCGCGTCGCGTTCACCGCTCTGGTTCTTCGTCGAAGACGGCGCGGCAATGATGGTCGCGTCCACAATCGTGCCTTCCCTGAGCAGCAGCCCCTTCTCGGCCAGATGCGCGTTGATGGTGTTGAACACGACTTGGGTCAGCTTGTGCGTCTCCAACAAGCGCCGAAACTTCAATAGCGTCGTGGCATCCGGAGCAGCATCTACAGTCAGATCGATGCCGATGAAGCGGCGAATCGCCTGGCTGTCGTAGACGGCGTCTTCCATGCCTTCGTCGGACAGACCAAAGCATTGCTGCACCACGTACATGCGCAGCATGCGCGCCAGACCAATCGGCGGCCGGCCACGCCCTTCGCCCTTCGGATAATGCGGCTCCAGCACGGTAATCAACTTGGCCCACGGGGTCACTGCCTCGAGTTCAGCCAGAAAGCGGTCTCGCCGCGTAAGCTTCTTCTTGCCCGCGTATTCCAGTTCCGAAAAACTCGATTGCATCGCGTCGCTCCACAGCGAAAGGGATGCCGCATTCTGGCAGAACTTCGACATGCCAGAGCCCACAGCGCGAATTTTTCAGCGGTTCCCTAGTTTTTAAGCATTCCATATCGACCGTGATGCCAGCAGGAGCGGAAACGCCGTATAAGGGACAACGAAAAGAGCTGCATGACGGAAACCCAAGCGCAACGGTACGTACCAAGCGTTCGCGGCCAGGCGGATCTACGGGAAGATAACGGTGAAATCGAAATCAAGGGGATGCTGACCAAACGCGAAGTGAATTTGAAAAGTTACAAATAAGAAATAATCGCGTAATGCGCTTTATGTGAAGAAGAATGAAGTCATTGAATTACATTGAGAACGGAGAGATGAAAGCGCACTGCCGAAAATTAATGTTATCTGCCTACGTGCTGCCGGCCAGTGCACTAGAAGAAAATTCACTCGAGAATACATGGGGCAATTTTGGCTAAGCTATATCAGCTTGCAATCGGAAACGGCTAGCGACTGCACGAACTTCTTTCATGCGTCCGTGACCCGGTAGAATCTTTTCGGTGATAGTTACTAACCCTGCGCGCTCCATTTCGTCAACATCCCGCTTTACAGCGCTACGATCTCGATGCAGTCGTTCTGCAATATTGGTAATCGATCCTGGGGTGTCTTTCACCGCCTTAAAAAGTGCTAAACGAGTTTCGGTTATGAGCTTCATCACATCATTGGGATCCTCGAAGCTAATAACGCGCTCATCAGGCAATTGTTCTCCTCGGTCGGCAGCCCTTGCCAACTGCTGGCCTCGTTTGAAGAAGTCTTCTTCCGTTCCAGTCTTGAGCGTGAGGTTGGTCATTTGTCGTTCCTTAAAGCAATCCAATCCTGTTCAAACCGATTTTCGATATCTTCAAAACTGACAAAATTTACAGGTTCCACCTTGCCGAAGTAATGTCGGTGGTGGCCATCGTGCGCATTGTCATACCCGATCACTCGACCGTTATCATGCGCATGCAGGTTATGATTAATATATGCCAAGTTATAGCGAATAACTTGGCCCGTGACTTCGCTAACCCAGATTTCACGACGTAGTTTCCCATTACCACGCTTATCAGAAATTTTGTGCGTTTCGTCAACAGTTTTAATTTCAGCCATGATCTAGTATATCATGGCTGTGAATTTGTAAACGCTTTCTATCAATGTGGTTGCGCTTTGTACGCATGAGCGTCTATGTGCATCGAAGCTCAAGGAAGCACAACCAGCGAGCAACGTGCTGCCACATATTGTTGGCAAAGAAGTCGCGGACGTCATGCTCAAGCGTCGTGGTCGTAAGCCTGGCATCAATAACAAGGTAGCTACAAACATTCGTTTTGATAACGATTTGCTTGATACATTCAAGGCGACTGGCGACGGCTGGCAAACCCGTATGAACGATGCACTGCGCGATTGGGAGCAGCAACATCGCGTTGCCACGGTAGGCCTAATTTATACACACGTAATACCGGTAGTTTGTTATAGCCGGAGATAGAGGTTGATTCCGCCTCCGGCCGCCTCGATGAGATATTGAGTGAGCGTGGCAAATTCGGTGGGTGGGGGCTTGGCAGAGAACAGCCGCCAGCAGCGCATGAGCCAGTTCAGCGGTGTCAGCCACGCCCGCACTGACCGTAGCAGACGCGGCCAGCGACATCGCATCGGCCCGCGCGCCGGCTGGCTTTTTTTTTCGAATCGACGAATCGGCCGGCACATGTTGGCGTGCCTGTCGTGCCTCCTGCCACCAGCAAAAGGCAAAGGCGCAGCACACCAGCTGCCAATGCCGACGGATTGCCTGGTCGCTACGCACCATGAAGTCAGCCCAGCCGAGCTCATCCTTCATCTGCTTGTAGCCTTGCTCCACCCAGTGCCGCAATCCGTACAGGCGCACCACTTCTTCCAGCGATGCTTTTTCTTGCGGCAGATTGGTCGTCAGGTACCAGGTCGACAACTCCGGCAATGTCTGCCGGTCCGTCGTCGCGCATATGGCGCGTACCGGCTTGTCGGGACCATAGTTCAGGAAGGTCAGCGCGGTGGCCCACCAGCGTTCGGTATGTCCGTCACGGAAGTGGCGTGTCACCTTGTGCCAGTCTGAGGTAGCCTGACTTTTTCGGACACTCCCGTTTGATAAACTGATCAAAGGGAGAAAGCAGAATGCAGACAAAGACATACACACCGGAGTTCCGGGCTGAAGCCGTCAAGCTGGTATTGGCGCAGG
>NZ_JAEPBG010000040.1 GCF_016632335.1 Noviherbaspirillum pedocola | reverse complement strand
CCCATAATTCATCCGGCAAGCGCCATCCGTCGTCCTGCTTGACCATGCCCATGATGTCCTCCATCAAAAACACTGGCTTGGACAAGCATTACTTCAATTCTTATCCCTACTGGAATAGGCTCTAAATATGAATGGACAGATCGTAAAGAGAGCGGAGCATGAAGTAAAATGGTTTTATCTCACACTTCTATGAATTTAACTCATCGATAATGTTGGAGCGCATTCATTTGGCCATCGTGCAAGAGGTAGAGCGGCATGGCTCGCTGACTGCTGCTGCTGCCGTCCTGCACGTCACGCAATCGGCGCTGAGCCATAGCATGAAGAAACTCGAGCAGCTGCTTGGCACGGACATTTGGCTACGCGAAGGCCGCAGCCTGCGGCTGACGCAGGCCGGGCAATACCTGCTTGTTGTTGCCAATCGGGTGCTGCCACAGTTGGCTTTGGCTGAGGAACGATTGCAGCAGTTCGCACGAGGCGAGCGCGGCGTCCTGCGCATTGGAATGGAATGCCACCCTTGCTACCAGTGGCTATTGAAAGTGGTTTCGCCCTATCTTGCGGCTTGGCCTGACGTCGACGTGGACGTAAAGCAGAAATTTCAGTTCGGCGGCATCGGCGCGCTGTTTGGCTACGAAATTGATTTGCTCGTAACGCCCGATCCGCTCTATAAACCTGGACTGGTCTTCGAGCCGGTCTTCGACTACGAACAAGTTCTCGCGGTAGCCGTCGGCCACAAGCTGGCAAAGGAGGACTACATCAAGCCGGGACAATTGACCCATGAGGTACTGGTCGCTTATCCGGTGCCAACCGAACGCCTGGACATCTACAACCTGTTTCTCACGCCGGCCGGTGTGACGCCGAAGCGGCACAAGGCAATTGAGACGACCGATATCATGCTGCAGATGGTCGCCAGTGGACGCGGCGTAGCGGCCCTGCCGCGCTGGCTGGTGCTCGAATACGCCAGCAAAATGGACATCGTTCCCGTTCGCCTGGGGAGAGACGGCATTGCAAAGCAGATTTATCTGGGAGCCCGCGAAACTGACGTCGGGATTGACTATCTACGCGCTTTCATCGAACTGGCGCGAAAACCAGTTGCGCCAATAGATGCTTGATACTTGGATTGTCACCAACCCGCTTTTTGAGTGTGGGCCCGCGTTTGTGTATTTAGAGTTACTTTTTACCGTTGAAAGCGCCAGTTAAATCCGGGCAAAATCTCGCCATAAGCGGCCCTCCCGTGGGCGAAGGCAAACGACCGCTTAAGGAATAATTCTGTTGAAAAAGTCACTTTGAATCCTCGGGAGATGTGTCCTACGGTGGCTGAACAGTGCTAAACGAGCGAGGCCATCATGATGGGGCGCCAAGATGCCAACAGGGATCGGATAGAGGTCATCAACCTGGAAGAATTCGTGCCACCCGACCACTTGCTGCGTGCAGTCGATTGCTGGGCACCTCGAATAACACGTGATTTCGGCGTCATCAGCGAGCTAGGACTTATCAATAAATAAGTTGTTCGATTTCTTCTGGGCTTCTTGGGCGCGGGTTGATCGTATAGTTTCATGCTGGGCAAATGGTATGCGCTTCAATACGCAAGGCGCGCATTTCCTCGTTCGAGACCCGTTCACCCAGCTCATTGCCACCGCGCTTGAGGAACGCCTTGACCCGTAACCCCGTGCGCGTCGCGGTGCCTTCGATGTATTTCATCATCGTGTCGAATGTCCGTAGCGGCACTCCCGCCCAATTCATGCTGATGTGGCTGAACAAGCGATGCTCGATCGGATTCCATTTCGAGCAGCCGGGCGGATAGTGGCACACCGTAATGGGCAGTGCCGCGATGTCACTGAGCTCCTGCAATTGCGCTTTCCAGACGCGCGAGCGATAACTGTTGGAGCCACCGGCATCCGCCAGAATCAATAAACGATGCGCATCGCGATAGCGCTTGCGTCCCTCAAAGAACCACCAGTCGCCGATCGTATCCACGGCAAAGCGTGGCGTATCAAAGCAGTCCCCGACACAAACGAAACCCCGATTCGCGCTGACTTCATAAACGCCATAGGGCACTGCCTGACCAATGGCGTCCTGTGGCCAGTCATGTACCAGCACTGGCTCCGCCACCTTGCACCACGCTTTGCCGGCATTCTTGAAGTCGCCGATCAGCTCTTTTTTTTCGTGTCGACACTGATGATGGGATCCCCCGCGGTATGGAAGTTCTCGCGCTGTTCATTGATATGCTCAAACTGTTCATGACGCTGAGCTGCAGAAGCGCCTCGGACTTCGGTACGCCGCGCATTGATCTTCGGAGAATACTTCAGCTTGCGCAGCAGCTTCGAGACGGTCGGAGGACTGACGGCATGGCCTTTCTTCTTCAGTGCTGCGCTCAGATGACGCAAGGAGCTACTCTTTGCCATGGGGCGCCGCCCCATCGGATCACCGGCCGTCTCCGAAGCCAACAAGGCTTCCAAGGATTGCTCTAATCGGGGATCCCGTTCTTCCGCGGCAGGCCGGCCTCCACCAGGCATTCGCAAGTGCGCATCGGGACATCCGGCCAAATCTGACTCGAGTTCATGACAGCCACGCAAAATCGTGGTTGGGCTCATGCCGGTAATCTGCGCCAGCAAATGCTTGCCGCCATGACCGATACGCATCGCTTCCAGCGCCACAAACCAGCGCCGCTGGGGTTCGTTGAGCCGACTGAGAAACAGATTGATGTGATGATGAAAGGCTTGTTCCGGATGCGGCTCGCGGGATTGGCAAAGCGGGCATTCACAACGGTGGACTGGCGAATCAGTCATGACGGTCTCCTTCACAGCGACCAGGACATGAAATCAATTCTGCTCCTCACAGCTTCAGACCGCCACCTTGTTTTTTAACAAGTCCTAGTGGTAGTTTGTTGAAAGTAGCGGCAGAAGGTCTATGGTGGTAGCAGGAGGTACTGCTGCCATGACTGCACGTCGTCCTTGTCCGCCAGCACCGGGTCCGCTGGAAGACTACGCCAAGCTCTTCGACCCGCTGTTTCATTCATTAGCGCAACGCCGCAGCTTCCGAACTTATCTTGCCGGTCTTCTGGCGCCGCGTGACCGGCCCAAGACGCTCACGGCATTAGCCGGTGCGGAGCCGCTGGTCCAGGCGCAAACCGCGCCCGTGCAGCAACTGCAATTCTTCCTGTCCGAATCGGTCTGGGACGCTGACGTCGTGACCGCCCGCACGCTGCAATTGCTGGGCGAGGAACCGCTGACGGCCAGCGATCCCGATGGCGTGCTCGTCGTTGATGACACCGGCGACCGCAAGGATGGCTGTGCGACCGAGCATGTGGCACGCCAGTACCTCGGCTCGGTGGGCAAGATCGACAACGGCATCGTGGCAGTGACGACGTTGTGGGCCAATGAGCAACCCTACTATCCCTTGCATGTGATGCCCTACACCTCGGAGAGCCGTCTGCCCGAAGGAAAGAAGGACCCCGCTTTCCATAGCAAACCGCAACTGGCTCTGGCGCTGATTGAACGGGCGCTGGCGGCTGGCATGGCGTTCAAGGCCATTGTGGCGGATTGTTTTTATGGCGATCACCGTGAACTCGTGGCCACGTTGCGGCGACGCCGGCTGCCCTTTGTGCTGTCGCATCGCGGCTCGGTCGGACGCGGTTGGGCACCAGAAGACATGGCCCACTCTTTTAAGGAAGCGCTGGAAGAAGTACGGCCGCGTGACTGGCGCCAGGTGACACGCCACTTCCGTGACGGACATACCGAACGCTGGTGGGCCATCGAGTTAAGCTTCCTCAGCTATGGCTCCAATAAGCCGGTACGCGCCATTTGCGCGACGACGGATCGGCGGACATTGCCGGAGTTGTCGACCTGGTACCTGACCACCAATTTGCCGCTGGAGGCGGCATCCCTGGAGGAAGTGGTACGTCTCTACGGGTTGCGACACTGGGTCGAACAAGGCTACAAGCAAATGAAGGATGAGCTGGGCTGGGCCGACTTCATGGTGCGTAACGACCAGGCGATGCGGCGGCATTGGCAGTTGGTGTGCTGCGCCTTCGCTTTTTGCTGGTGGCAGGAGGCACGACAGGCACACCAGCATGCTCCGGTGAATTCCCCGGTTCGAAAAAAAAGCCAGACGGTACGGTTGCCGATGCGATGTCGCTGGCCGCGTCTGCTTCGTTCGGTGCGGGCGTGGTTGACGCCGCTGAACTGGCTCATGCACTGCTGGCTCTTCTCCGCCAAGCCCCCACCCACCGAATTCACTACGCTAGCGCGATACTGAGGTCGGTCGGAATTCGTGTATGCCAACACGGTGTCAAGCAGCGGTCTTTTGCTGAAAGTAATGCTGCCTGAATGCTGCCGGCGACAGGTAGCCCAGCCGGGCCTGTCGTCGCTGGCGATTGTAGAACATGTCGATGTACTCGGCGATTTCATACCGGGCTTGCGCGCGTGTTGCATAGCGCCGGTGGTAGATGAGTTCGTTCTTGAGCGTTCCTCAGAAACTCTCGATGGGCGCGTTGTCGAAGCAATTCCCACGCCGACTCATCGATGCCAGCATGCCGAATTGGGCTACTAGCGCGCGGTATTCATGCGAGCAGTATTGACTGCCGCAGTCGGTGTGTTGAATCAAACCCGGCGGCGGCCGGCGCAGGGAGACAGCCCGGAACAGGACCTGCATCGCTAGGTGCCGTGTCATCCGCTCACCCATTGCATAGCCGACGATTTCGCCGGTGTACAGATCCTTCAGTCCGGCCAGGTAAAGCCAGCCCTCATCGGTCGCGATGTACGTCAAGTCCCCAGTCCACACCTGGTCCGGTGCCTCAGTGACGAATCTCTGCTGGAGCAAGTTCGTTGCGACTGGCAGATTGTGCTTCGAATTGGTCGTCGCCTTGAACTTGCGTTTCTGCCTGCAGCGCAGTCCTAGTTTTTTGCGTAGCCGACGAATGCGGTGCAAGCCGACCTGCACCCCGTGCTCGGCAAGATCCTTCTGCAGTCGCTCCGGCCCGCACGTCTCACGGGTACGCCGGTGAGCAGCCTGGATTTCTGCTTCAAGACGGGGCTCCTGCTGTGCACGCAACGACGGCTTACGACGGCGCCAAGCATAGTATCCGCTGGCCGACACCCCCAGCAGCCGACACATCGGCGGTAATGGATATTGATGTCGCAATTCTTCCATGGCCCGGTACTTCACCGCGACTCCTTCGCAAAGTACGCCGCGGCACGCTCAACCGGTCACTGCAACAGGTCATCAAGTTTATCTGCGGGTGTCTGAAATCCCAAGGTCTTTCGGGGGCGCTGATTCAACTCCGATGCGATCTTGTCCAGGTCGCGCTGAGAGTAAGTCGATAGCGCGGTGCCTTTAGGGAAATACTGGCGCAGCAAGCGATTCGTGTTCTCGTTCGTTCCTCGCTGCCAAGGGCTCTGCGGATCGCAGAAATAAACGGCTACGTTGGTCGCCATGGTAAGTTCCTTATGGTTCGCCAACTCCATGCCTCGATCCCAAGTCAGTGACTTGCGCAGCTCTGCAGGCAGCTTGCGGATTTGCTTGCTCAACGCGCTCACCACGCTAACCGTATCCTTTCCATTTACCTTCACAAGCATGGTAAAACGGGACTGGCGTTCCACCAGCGTCGCAATATGGGTATTTCCGGACCCGGTGATGAGGTCGCCTTCCCAGTGACCTGGAACA
This sequence comes from Noviherbaspirillum pedocola, assembly GCF_016632335.1. Lineage (GTDB taxonomy): Bacteria > Pseudomonadota > Gammaproteobacteria > Burkholderiales > Burkholderiaceae_D > Noviherbaspirillum_A > Noviherbaspirillum_A pedocola. The sequence continues at coordinate 18,430 of NZ_JAEPBG010000040.1, read as the reverse complement.
GCCCGGTCTTCGATTTGAGCCGGCCGTTCACGAATGGATATTGCATCGATAATCTGTCCACGCGGCTGGCTGGATACATGTTTGGAGCGGCGTGTTGGCCGCCGAGATCTCAAATGCCCAATGAGTTCCTTCTTCAACACGCCCCTGGCCTGCATAAACAAGCTGCGATAGATCGTTTCATGTGATACCTGCATGCTATCGTTATCCGGATAGGTCAACTTGAACCACCCGGCTATTTGCTCAGGTGACCAGTTCAATTGCAGTTTTGCTGCAACAGCCCTCTGCAGCTTTTCGTTCCTAGCAAGCAGACATTGCTTTGGTCGCTTTGCACACGCCCAGGCACGCTTGTCTGCAGCCCCGGCACGGTACTTTGTACGCCCACCATTGCGCTCAATTACTCGGCTCACTGTTGAGGGAGAACGTCCAAGTTCAAGAGCGATTTGCCGTATCGACCAGTCCGCCGCCAGTCCACGCGAGATCTCTTCACGTTCCTCCAATCGCAGCGCAATTCGTGAACGACATCGGGCAGTCGGCGCGATTCCGCCGTTGGCTGCAACGATGGTATAAACCGATGCCGGATGCTTGTTCAGTGCACAGCCAATTTCACTTAACGACTGACCGTCTTTCCATCTCTGCCATAGCTCCGTTTTCTGTGCCGCAGAAAGACCGTTGTACTTCTTCCTCTCCATACATCCCTTTCTTCCAGCCGGTATTAAAGCATGGGCTGTTGCACCGACCGGTTGAACGCACCTTGCTGAAAGTTAAAACGGAGGCGTATCAAGTATTTTAGGTTCTTCGCCGATATGGGCGGCGGGAAGGGGTCACTGAACAATCATTCTACTGCGCAGCACGGACGGGAAAGTATCAGACTCTGGATGGTCTACTATCGCCTTCGAGGAGCGCGAAAGTTCAACCCAAACCGGGCGCCGACTGGATATTGGCGAACGTCCGTTCTGCCGCCTTTAGCGGTCGGCACAAGCTCATACAGGTTCCACAGCATGCATTTTCGCTTGCCATTGTGTCGCGCTGCCTCGCAGATTCATGCTACAAAACGGTGAAGAACCGGAAATGGTCTGTTTTTCTTATGGCCGATGAGGCTCTTGATCACCGAGAGGCGCCCTGAATCTGTCGTGTGAGCCGTCAAGCAGGAGGCAAGTGAGCATCATCTTGCCTCACGGCTTGCGGAAGCCGACCGGGTGTCCCTACCAACGTAAGTAACAGTATGTTTATGCCCTGCCAGGCATAATGCGCACCGGAAAAAATCTCTCGGAAGGCACCTATGCGTCTATCAGACTTCATCGCAATCAACTTGGCGGCGATCCTGCAAGAGTGGGAAGATTTCGCCAAAAGTATTCATCCTTCTGGCGCGACCGCCGACACCGTCGAGCTGCGCGACCACGCGGCGGGCATACTGAAGGTCATTGCGGCCGACCTCGCCACCGAGCAGACGGAGCAGCAAAGCGTCGACAAGTCACGCGGCCAGGCGCCGCGAATCGAAGGCGAGTCAATGGCGGAGATCCATGCGATCGCGCGCCTGAAGGCAGGATTCAACATTGACCAATTAGTGGCGGAATACCGGGCATTGCGCGCCAGCGTGCTACGTCTTTGGCAGAGGCGCACCAAGACCACGAGTGAGCACGAAATCCGAGACATGATCCGGTTCAATGAAGCCATTGACCAGGCGCTGGCGGAGTCAGTGGCCCGGTATGCGCGGATGGTGCAGGAAGCTCAGCACCTGTTTCTCGCCATACTGGGACACGACGTGCGCACTCCGCTGAGCACTGTCACTGTCGGCGCCCGTGTGTTGATGCTCGATGAAACTTTGTCGAGCAAGCAGATGAAAGTAGCGTCCCGCATCCTGAGCAGCGCTGAGCGGGTAAGTGTTATTGTCAGTGACCTTCTTGACTTCGCCGTGGCCAATTCGGGCGAAGGGATCCCTGTCAAGCAAACGAATACGGATTTGAGTACAGTTTGCGGCGATGTAGTGGAAGAAATGCGGGCAGTCCACGCCGACCGCAGAATCGTGTTGGAGTTAAGTGGAGATCTGCGCGGTCGCTTCGACGCCGCGCGCATTGCGCAGGCGTTGTCGAACTTGGTGGGCAACGCGATACAGCATGGCGCTGCGGAACGTCTGGTTACCGTCACGGTCTGCGGCGGGCGAGAGGAAATTACGATCGCCGTTCACAACGAGGGCGAAGCCATTCCCCATGAAACACAACAGACATTGTTCGACCCAATCAAGCGGCGGGCGATGCGGCCGACACGGGATCACCAGGGGCGCGTGGGAAATTTGGGACTGGGATTGTATATCGCCAGCGAGATCATCAAGGCGCACACCGGCTTCATCGGTCTTGTTTCGACTGCGGAAGATGGGACCACCTTCACTATTCATCTGCCGCGGTCGCCCCAGTTGAAACACCAGTTGCCCCGCGGGGAGGCGGGACTTTAAAAAGGCCAGCGTCAGGACACGCTAATCAGTGAAGTTGTCCCAGACGCGTATTGTTCATCCTCTTACGTGGCCGTTCAGCTATTCGTCATTAGGATACCAAGCATGTCGAGTATGGCGGCGGGAGATTCGACAGCCGCCATGCCGGCAGGTCGCCCCAGGTTCAATCGCTGGCTGTATCGGTGCGAGCGACACGGCCTGTGACGGGATACTGCGGGTCGATGAAGCCAGGGGTGGACGGATGCCCTGGCGGAACGAGCTTGTCCAAGAGAGCCTCATCGTCCGCCGTGAAGGGTGACTTCAGCGCACGCAGGTAATTCTCCCATTGCTCCAGGGTGCGCGGTCCGGCGACCACTGAGTGCACCAACACATTGTTCAGCACCCAGTTGATCGCGAAGTGCGAGGCGGAGCTCCCGTGTGCTTCCGCGTGCGCCTTAATCTCTTGTGCCATGCTGAGGGACTCTTTCCGAAGTTCGCTCTGCAAAATGCGCTCGTCATGGCGTGCGGCACGACTGCTGTCCGGGAGCCTGTCCATGCTTGCATACTTGCCGGTAAGCACGCCCCGCGCAAGCGGACTGTACGGAACGACGCCGATGCCGTAATACTCGCACGCGGTGAGATGCTCCACCTCCGGCATGCGGTTCATCGCGTTGTAATGCGGCTGGCTCGCCGCCGGCGGGTCGATGCTGCATTCCTTGCAAAGCCGGACCACTTCAGCCATGCGCCAGGCGCGGAAATTCGACACGCCGAAGTAGCGAATTTTCCCCGAACGGATGAGGTCGGCCAGGGCGTGTACCGTTTCTTCCAGCGGCGTGGTCGCATCGTCACGGTGCAGGTAGTAAAGGTCGATATGGTCGGTGCCTAGCCGCTTCAGGCTCTGGTCCACGGCACGCATCAGATACTTGCGTGACAGATCTGCTGGGAAGGCCGGATCCACTGGATAGCCGACCTTGGTAGCAAGGACCCAGTGGTCCCTGTCGTCCTTGATCGCGCGCCCGACGATCTCCTCCGATCTTCCCGCACCATAGGAGTCGGCGGTGTCGATGAAGTTGACGCCTGCTTCCCTCGCGCTGTCGATGATGCGGTGAGATGTCTGCTCGTCGGTCTGATCGCCAAACAGCATTGCCCCTAAGCAAAGAGGCGTCACCTTCAGGCCGCTGCGGCCGAGTCTGCGGATTTCCATGGTTTCCTCTCTCGAAGAATGTTCACATCGGAATCAGAGTTTGCGCTGCGCCAGACGAAGGTTTTCCTTGGCGCTCGTGTTCCGGGTGCACGATTGACGTCGGATTGGCGCGGCCATGGCGTATGACGCGACAGGAGCCAGCCTTGGCGCCTTGCGTCACTCATGAGCCTGTGCCGTCGCCAGAACACGCGGGCTTGGCAAAAAGTACCGATCGTGCGATGAGGTCAGCAAAACTGCTTGGCCTTCGGTGCACCCGAGCATCTTTACGCAACCCGATAGATTAGCAAAATCGCGCTGTTTTGCTCCATGCCAGCGGTGAGCCCAGGCATGCGCGCGCGACGCAGGTGCGCTGCGACGGAACAGCGCCTAGGGTGTCCGAGCACAGCTCGCCCCTCTTGAAATTCGCGCCGGGATTTATATTTTGGTGACGCGAGAAAGCTCGTCTGAGGCAATTCACAGAAAGGAGGACATCATGTTGTATCAATCGACGTTTGCTCGCGATATCCGCAATGCGTTCACCGAGTTGGCGGAACTGCAGAGGCAAGCCGAGCAGCTGTTCGACTTCGGACCCGATATCCGGGGCAGTGTCGGCAGCAGCTTCCCGCACATGAACATCGGTGAGACCCCCGAGTCCGTGGAGCTGTATGTCTTCGTTCCCGGAATAGATGCGGACAGCATTGACCTCACTATTGAGAACGGTGTGCTGACCATCTCTGGCGAGCGTGCGGACAATCTCTCCACCGGCCAACAAGAGGCGACCGCGCACCTGAACGAGCGGTTTGCCGGACGCTTCAAGCGGGTCCTGTCCCTGCCGGATGATATGGACGCAGACCGGATATCAGCGCAGTACCGGGATGGCATCCTGCATGTAAGCATCAAGCGCAAGGAGGCGGCACAACCGCGTCGCATTTCCGTTCAATGAAAAGGAGGATTGATCATGAGCGACAATGCCAACATCACCAAGCATGGCAACGGTCAGGACGTTGCCAAAAGCGCAGCCAAGGACACGAAACAGGCGTTGATTCCGCCGGTCGATGTGATTGAGGATTCTACCGGCATCACGCTGTTCGCAGATCTGCCCGGCGTGCCAAAGGACAAGCTCAGCCTTCACCTCGAGACAAATCGCCTGACGATCGAGGGCGAGATGGCGCTTGATCTGCCGGAGCAGATGGAATCGCGCTTTGCGGAAATCGACACACCGCGCTATCAACGCAGCTTCGCACTGTCGAAGGATCTGGACAGCGACAAGGCCACGGCCGAACTGAAGAACGGTGTGCTGAGATTGCACATCCCGAAAGCAGCGCATCTCCAGCCGAGGCGCATCCAGATCAGCACTGCCTGAGCAGGGCGCTTGCTGACTGCTCCTGCGCCAAATATGACGCCGCGCTTGTCATGGCGCGGCACATTTCGCAAAGTTGAATAAACATCTTGTTTGACATGATGGAGGTGAATCATGAAAAGCAAACGTTGGCAGGATTCTGTGAATCTTGTACTCGCTGTCTGGCTGTTCTTATCCCCATGGTTACTGGGCTATGGCAGTGAATTGCCCAAGGCGGCAAGGAATGCATGGCTGCTTGGCGCTGCGGTGACCATTGTCGCCGTGGCAACCATGTATGCGCCAAGAGTCTGGGAGGAAATCGTCAATTTCGTTTTGGGTGCCTGGGGTGTCGTATCGCCGTGGATTCTGGGATTCTCGGACAGCCGGGTGACGATGCTGAACATGGTTGTCGCCAGCATTATCATTGCGGCGCTGGCTCTATGGGCCGTGATGCGGGACCATGATTTTGGCCATCGTCTACATCGTGGTGGCAGCGCGTCCTGACTGGGGATGTCGTGCCGTGCAGAGCACGTATAAGAAGGAAGGCACCCTGATTCGGGGTGCCTTTTACATTGGATGGCCGACGCCCATCCACCCTGTGCGCCACTTGTGCCTGCGTCCAGCGTGCCGACGCAGCGCCACAACCCGGTGGCTAGACAATCACTCGCGGAGGGTTATTGAGCAAGTCGGCATACTCCGTGCGGGTATAGATTTGTTTCAGAATCGCTCCATCGGCCAGTTCGAGAATGACTTCGAGGCGGTCGGCGCCATTGTGCTGCAGCACATAAATCCGGTTGACGGCCACTAGCTCGAAATAGTCTCCATGCGGCTTTTTGTAGTACATGCTTTCTCCAGCCAAGATCAAAAATCACCGGGGTGGAAGCTTAGTTCTCTACCTCGGTTTCGGCCGCGTGATCGTCGCGCTCGCGCAGCAGCCAGTACACAACGCCCAGTGCGAGCAGGGCCCCGGCCAGTGCAGCGATTTTGGCGGGACTCGCATCGACGTCCAGGATCACGAATTTGCGCGCCAGCGCGATCAATGCAATCAGCACCACCGTCTTCACTTGGATGATGCTGTCCTTCCTGACCACGACTTTGATGATTGAGTGCTTGAACTCCAGCGCGATGAGCAGAGTCATGATCATCCCGAACACAGTCTGGAAGGTTTCGTGGGCTAGTGGATTGAGCGAATCCGTGAGCAACAGCAGGATGACGAAGCGGACCAATTGCGCCAACGCCACCACGACGATAATGGCGATGACAATACTCAGCACCACGGCGACTACCTGCTCAAAACGCTCATAGGCCGTCATCATTGCCCATGTTCTGCGCCGCCGCCGCGTAGTTGCTTCACTCAATGCGATGTCATGCTCCTCGTCCATTGATACCTTTTTAAGGTGATGCCGGGCCGCGGTTGGGCCCGGCAGGCGCCTGAACGGCATTAGGTGACGTTGATTGCGATCTTCCTTGGTTGCGCATGCTGCGCCTTTGGAATCCGCAGTTTCAGCACACCATTTTTCAGCTCGGCGCTGGTTTGCTCGCCGTCGAGTTCCTTCGACAATGCAAACACCCGGCGATAGCGGCCCAGTCTTACCTCAGCGAAGTTGGACTGTATCTCCTGGGGCATGTCGAGCGCAACGCGGCCCTCGATGGTGAGCCGGTCGCGTTCCAATTGCAGCGACAGGTTTTCCTTTGGCACGCCGGGCAGGTCCGCGTACAGCGTGATGCCGCCGGCGTCCTCGATCACATCCACTGGCGGCAGCAGTGCTGGCTCCTCCTGCTCGGCGCGGTTTTGGCTGGAGGGCGGGGCTTGCACGTTTCCTCCGGCTGAAGTGGTGCCGCCTCCTGCCGAGACGACGTTTCCACTTTGGCCCGCGTCCGGGTTTTGCCCGACGCTTGATTCCGTGTTCTGGCCAGTTTCCGTGGCCATATTGCTTTCGTTAGCCATGGTGTTCTCCTTCTCGGTTACTGGATGCTGATACGGCGAGGATGCATCTCCTGGCGCCGCTTGATGCTGATGCGCAGCACGCCATCCCGGCACTGCGCCGTGACGCCGTCCGGGTCGATGTCGTCTGGCAGGCTGATCACTTTGCGGAAACTTCCGGCGAAGCGCTCGTTGACATGCAGGTTTTGCTGCTCCACTGCGCCAGCGAACTCCGCCCTGCGCTCCCCCGCCACAGTCAGCACGCCGCGCTCGAGGTTAACATCAATCGCATTTGGATCGATGCCGGGTATAAATGCATACACTTCGATGGACTGAGGCGTGCTGCCAATATTCATGGCCGGGAAACCGCCTCGGGTAAGGCCCCGTATGTCGGGTTCCAGGCCAAACGCCTGCTGCATTTCCCGCTGAAGCCTGTCCATTTGCGAAACCAGATCGCCTCGAAACATCGATGGAAACATGATATTCCTCCTTTCATATAGGTGGCATCCTTTAGACTTGTGCAGAAGGTATGGTTCGTCTACATAGCAGTGCCATACAACCGTTTTTGACGAAAATCAGGCGCCGCAGACATGGCAATTCGTGCGTAGGCGTGTGCAAAGCGCGAGCACCACACTGGCTCCCGGGATGGATGGCTACCCCGGCCACGTTTCAGTCGCCTCCAAAAGGCCCGGCCGGCGGCAGCGTGCCATTGTCCGGTCGCACTTACCGCTTTACCTCGCGGAATTCGGCATCAACCACATCTTCGTCCGTACCTTTCCCCGCGTTGGGATGCGCCTGCTCGCCCTCGGACTCCGACTGCCTTTGCCCGCCGGAAGTCGCGTGGCTGGTCAGCATCTGAAGCGCCGTGGAGAGCGCTGCGGACCTGGCATCGATGTCTGCCTTGCTGTTGCCTTTCAGGGCTGAGTCAAGGTCCTTCATAGCAGCCTCGACCCGTTCCTTTTCTGCTTGGGCGGCACCGGTTCCGGCCTCGTCCAACGCTTTCCTTGCGGTGTGGACCAGGGCATCACCCTGATTTCGTGATTCAGTTAGTTCCTTGAGCTTTCTGTCCTCCTCGGCATGGAGTTCAGCATCTTTCACCATGCGCCGGACCTCTTCCTCGGTAAGGCCGGAATTTGCCATGATCGTGATCCTGTTTTCCTTGCCGGAAGCCTTGTCCTTCGCACTCACATGGAGGATGCCATTGGCGTCGATGTCGAAAGTGACCTCGATTTGGGGCATCCCACGCGGCGCAGGGGGAATGCCTTCGAGATTAAATTCCCCGAGCAGCTTATTCGCATCCGCCATTTCCCGCTCACCTTGGTACACCTTCACCGTTACGGCCGGCTGGTTGTCCTCCGCAGTCGAGAATATCTGCGCGAACTTGGTCGGGATCGTGGTGTTCTTCTCGATCATCTTCGTCATTACGCCGCCCATTGTCTCGATGCCCAACGACAGGGGCGTAACGTCCAACAGCAGCACGTCCTCTCGCTCACCCGACAGCACCGCACCTTGAATCGCGGCACCTACGGCCACGGCCTCGTCCGGGTTCACGTCCTTGCGCGGTTCCTTGCCGAAAAATGCCCGTACTGCCTCCTGGACCTTTGGCATGCGCGTCTGGCCCCCGACCAGGATCACGTCATCAATCTTATTGACGTCGATCCCGGCATCCTTGATGGCCAGCTTGCACGGCTCGATGGTTTGCTGGATCAAGTCCTCCACCAGGCCTTCCAGCTTGGCGCGGGTAATCTTCAAGTTAAGGTGCAGTGGTGCGCCATTAGCCATGCCAATGTATGGCTCGTTGATCTCGGTCTGCTGTGACGAAGACAGCTCAATCTTGGCACGCTCGGCGGCGCTCTTGATTCGTTGCAGCGCAATCGGGTCCTTGGACAGGTCCAATCCGTTGATTTTGCGGAACTCGTCAATGATGTAAGTTAGCAGGCGTTGATCGAAATCTTCGCCGCCGAGGAATGTATTGCCGTTGGTGGAGAGCACTTCGAACTGCTTGTCGCCGCCGACGTTGGCAATCTCGACAATGGAAATGTCGAAGGTCCCACCACCAAGGTCGTAGATTGCAATCTTACGCTCACCCTTGGTATCTTTATCCAGGCCGAATGCCAGCGCCGCAGCGGTTGGCTCGTTGATGATACGTTTGACTTCTAGCCCGGCAATTCGGCCTGCATCCTTCGTGGCCTGACGTTGCGAATCATTGAAGTAGGCCGGCACGGTGATGACTGCTTCCGTGACTTCCGCACCAAGGTAGTCCTCGGCAGTCTTTTTCATTTTGCGGAGCACTTCGGCGGATACCTGAGGTGGTGCGAGTTGCTTACTCTGCACCTCGATCCAGGCGTCGCCGTTGTCTGCCCTAATGATCTTGTATGGCATCAGCCCGATGTCCTTTTGCACTTCCGGCTCATCGAATTTTCTGCCAATCAAACGCTTGACGGCGTACAGCGTGTTTTTTGAATTGGTGACCGCTTGCCTTTTCGCGGGTGCGCCAACCAGGATCTCCCCGCTCTCGGTATAGGCGACAATCGACGGTGTAGTCCTTGCGCCCTCCGAGTTCTCAATGACCTTGGGTTCATTTCCTTCCATGATCGCTACGCAGGAGTTGGTTGTACCCAAATCAATGCCGATAACTCTAGCCATGATTTTCTCCTAATAGGAAACATGATGTCCCGAGAGTCGGAACGGTAAGGCACGATGCTCCGCTCCGGTGAGGATTGCGCCTACATGTTTTAGACCAAAAATCTTCTTTGGAAAAACGCAGGCGCTTCCTTACGCGCATTTGACAGCATCCGGCGGAAAAATTCCTCCGCGTGGCTCGTTACGCATAGCCCATGTTGCCGTGACTGCATTCAGGATGGATTGTTGAGCTGCCGATATGAAAAGGCCCTGCCTGGCAGGTATCCAAATATCATCAGATAGGGTAGCTACCAATGCCTAAACCTACCTGAACTTTCACTGAAGGGCTCAGTCACTGCATGCATGTCGGACATGCAACGATATGCTGCATTGTAGATAGTCGACGCTGAAAAATTGCTTACACCCAGTAGCCATGCGGGGTGAGGCCTGAATCGGTCTGCGGAATTTGCAGGGAGCGGCGCTTGTCATATGCGGTTTCCTGCAAATTCTGATAAGGTCATCATGGACCCGCGTCATCATTCCAGAAAGCCAGGAGCATCAACGCGGCAAGACTTTCCCCTGCTGGAACACTTACTAACCTTTTTTAAAGTAAAGTCATTGACTGGCATACTGGCACTCAGGCTGTAGGAAGAAGGACCTCACCAACCGAGGCAGTTTCTGAAGACGGCGTAGCGCGCCTAGTGCCAATTTCTTCATGTCGTCTTTGCCCTGGACCATCTGCTTGCTGACACGACGCTTGACGTGCGCCCAGACCTGCTCGTCCGGGTTCAGATGGGGCGCATACGGCGGCAGATAAAACAGCCGGAGCTGCCCATTGAGTCCGTCCACGTAGTCCTGCACCAGCCGGGACTTGTGAATGGGGTGACCATCCACAATGACGAAGACCGGCCTGGTGGCCCCAATCATCAGGCGGCTCAGGAAGTCCTTGAACACCGGCGCGGTTACCGTTCCCTCATGCACCATGAAACGGAAGTCGCCGCGTGGACTGACGGCAGAAATCATATTCAGCGAGAAGCGGCGGCCAGTCACCGCGACGACCGGCGTTTCGCCAACCGGCGCCCAGGTCGTGCCAGTGTGGTAGTCAGACCGGATACCGGCTTCATCGGCAAAGTACACCATGGCACCGGTTGCGCGTGCCTCGGCCTTGATCTGCGGATACGTTTTGGTTTCCCAGCGCCTGACCATGGCCGCATCTTGCTGCCAAGCCTGATACAGCGGTTTCTGCGCCGAAAAGCCAAGCAGTTTCATGATCCGGCTCACCGCTGCCAGCGACATCGACTTGCCAAACTGGCGGTGAATCAGCTTGGCAATCAGCGACAAGGTCCACAAGCCGTACTCCAGCTCGAAGTGTTGCGGCGTATGGTCTCTGACCGCTTGCGCGATCCAGTGCATCTCTTCATCGCTGACCTTTGCTGGACGTCCCGAGATCGGCTTGGCGAGCAACGCCTCGTCTCCGCCGTCGGAATACTTGGCCAGCCAGTTGAACGCCGTGCGCACGTTCAGCCCGAATGCCGCCGCGACGCTGGTTACAGTCTGCCACTCACGTACGGCCCTGATGGCCTGCTGCCGCATCACTTGCAGTGTATGGTGGTCGAACTTGCGACCATCTGACGTTCATTTGCATTTCATGCCGCTATCATATCAATGATATGGCATTACTTCATGAAAGGTTAGTACATACGATGCCCGGCGTCGACGAACGTTTGCAAGCGTATCGCAATGCAGGTGTTCAAGTGGCGATTGATGATTTCGGCACTGGGTACTCGTCGATGACTTACCTGCAGAAGTTTCAGATCGATTACCTGAAGATTGATCAATCCTTCATCCGCGACATCACGAGCAATCTGGCCCATCGCACGATTACCGAGACGATCATCATGATGGCCCATAAATTGGGCCTGAAGGCAATTGCCGAAGGCATTGAGACTGAGGAACAGCTTAGTCTGCTTAAGGAGGCTGGGTGCGACTACGGCCAGGGTTTCCTGTTTTCTCCACCGGTGCCACTTGAAAGTTTCGAAGAATTACTGGCGCCGGAAGCTCCAAGTGGACTGACATTGACTCTATACTGCGCTGTGTCTGTCTTACAATTTTTTCTACCAAGAGGAGCCATGATGATCAGTAATCTTCAATCCGCGCGCGCGTTAATACAAGCTGATCTTGACCATGCAAGAAAAGTGCTGGAGTTGTGGTCCCAACAGGTGAACGAGCTGGAGCGCGCGCTCGAGCAAATTGATTCGGTCGGCGAATCGCGTCAAGCATTAAAGGACCAATACACGGGAGGTCGGAATCCCGCGCCGCGCCTCATGGCCCCAGCATCAAGGCCCACTCGAAGTGGCCCTAAACCGAAAGCAGAGGAACCACCGGCAGGCACAACGAAGAAGCAACGTGCAAAATCGCAGGGCCGCAGTTCAGATAGTAGTGCAAGCTCCGCGGGAGACGGTAAGGCTGGCGCAGTCAAAAAGGCGAAGAAACTTGCCGTGCGTGGCACGGCGCGAAAGGTTGAAGCGAAATACAAAGACTTGAACTCGGATAAAACCTGGTCTGGCCGTGGACGTCGCCCAGCATGGTTCGTTGGGGAACCGGAACAATACTTGATTTCCCCCGGCTCCTCTCAGCAGGCGGCTAGTGGCACATTGTCCACCGTACATTGATCTATTGTGGCGCTGCTATCTCAATAGAACGCGATGCGTTTTCCCGCATTTGGGATGCAAGCATGGACGCGGCGAGTACGATCGTCACTATGGATGTATTACAGACGGACTCTATCAGCGTATCAGCGCATTTCATTATTGAGCCGAGCCGACAAAGGCATAGTCAGAAAAATTCATTTTCCAAGACAGAGTAACGCTCCAGTGCCTTATTTGTCTTTCCGCAGCCTTGGCATGACGGAATGCCGTTCAGCACGCAGTTCAGACATCCCATCGACATGGATTTGTTGTTGACGCCGGCGCCACAGCAGTACCTTCTGTTCGCGCAGCGAAGACCGACTCAGGAGCCAGTATCTCAGCAATTCGATTGGTGGGCGAAGCAGGCGATCAAGATGAATTCCTATGACGGAATTATAATGTGTTGATGCAGTCTGCCACCCCCGCTCTGAGCGTATCTCTCTTCAGCGCTTAAAAAGGTTTAATCGTTGCTATGCCAACCGACATGACGACATCCGTCTATGCTCTCCCGATCAAATGGACCGATGACGAATGGAACAAAATCGCTGTCCAGTTGTACCACTTGAAAGGAAGACGCGCGCTGGCACCCGACGGAGTCGAAGACATTAAGGCCAGGGACGTCTTTGAAGCCCAGAACATCTTGCCTGTGGAGCGGCGCCGCAAGCAGATATCGATCGCGCAAGGATTTCAAGCGATCCGTACGCGGCTGCGTGGCTTGTTCGAAAGAGGGCAGCAGAACCATCTCTTCCCCGCTTTAGCGCCGCCTGCTCACAAGGATGTGACAAGCGCTAGTTCGCCATCACCCGTGGCCCAGGCATCGGTGGAGGCGCCGGTGAAGGAATTGCGCACGTTTGATGCCGCCAGCCATGATTTGTTTGCTGACGGAGGCGTGGGTTCGAATGAGGCGAGCGATGACGTTGGGAGCGCACGCATGCTGGAAGTGAGCGGGGCAGCTGGTTTGGAAACCAACCGGATCGATGAAATTGTCCCATTGAAAAAAACGATGGACCAAGAAGCCGATGAGGCGCGACCGTCTGCCACCATCGCCCCCACCACGTCAGCTCGCGTATTCGAGAACGTCCATTCTTTTTCCTCCAAGGACAACCGTGGCAACCAGCTGGCGAGGCGAGCAGAGCCATCAAGAACCAGTCTGACGGAACTGGCCCGACCTTTTGTGGCCATGGTTTGTGAAGAACTGGCCCGCGCATTGGTACAGACTTTCTCCGGACAAGAGCTCACCAGCGCAACGTCAAGGCTGCCAACGTCTGCCGTCCAGACAGCGCGACAGTCCGAGGAGCCACGCTCCCGGCGGGGTACGGAGCAGGTGAGCAACGATTCGAGATTCCCGATGAGGGACGACAATCTCAGGGCAGGGTGGACCGGTGCGTTCGAGACAGGAGATGACGAGATCGGTCATCCCGCGGAAGTACAGCCGTTGTTCGATCCAAAGCTGCCGCCTTCAGCCAACAGCGACTTCAAGCCGATGATTGGCCTGGTGGCGACGCGCGACCATGAGTTTGAGGATCTACAGCTCCTGTATCCGCAGCTCCGCTTTTCGATCGTGCCGGCCGAAGACATTCGTGGGCCGGAAGTATTCCGCGACTGCCAGCGCGTCATCGGTTTGCGCGAGGAAGTGCCTCATGGGGTAGAGGAAGTGCTGAAGCGGGCGCTGGGGTTCCGTTATATCTGGGTGCGTGGTGGCCCAGACCGTGTCCGAGAGCAGCTTGATGCGTGGCTCGCCAATCCGGCGTCCATGCAAGCTGGGCCGAGACGACAAGCGCCACGCAATGAAAAGAGGGTGACAAATAGTAACGCAAAGAAGCGGGCGAAATGGCCGCCGCGTGTGGCATAGCAGCGGATGCCGTCTGCGACGGCTTCCAAACTTTCATGCGCCTCGTCAGCATGATCACATAACCTCTGCAGTCGCTGTCTATCCTGAAAGAAAGTACAGGAAGGCTCTCAGGCGGGGTCATGACCCACATGAAGGAGTGAGTCGACCATGGGTGACGACTTTGCTGCAAGCCGGTAGGGTACGGATATTGCGAACTTGCTATTGCAAGTCGGTGCTACGCTGCAAAAGGCTAGATGTGGAAAAGAAATCGATGCGGAAGTGTGGCTGATGAACTGGCTGGATACGCCGAATCTGTCATTCAACGGTGTCTGTCCCCGTATTTTTCTGTGAGCGTCGGACGCTGCGGTCCGTACCGTTTGCAAAATGAATAGGACTCATGGTGGATCAACAATTAAAGAGCCTGCAGAATCAGTTTCTGCAAAAGCTTCGCGACAACAAAACACCGATTTCTATCTTTCTGGTGAACGGTATCCGGATACATGGCCGTATTGAATCTTTCGACAAATACGTTGTTGCGGTCCGAAGTGAAGTAACGCAGTTGGTCTACAAACATGCCATATCGACGGTCATTCCGGCAGGTTCGGAACAGCCCCATCCGAGGCCGCGAAAAGAGCATGATGAAGATTCAGGCGTGATCGTGCGGACCAAGCGTTCTCGTGCGACCGGTTTGTAGCAAGGCTTTTGGAGAACGAGTTGGCGCAAAAAGCGAAAAACGTGCATCGAAAGCTGCACGAAGTTGCATTATGGAAATTTTGCATAATTAGATATATGCCGGACCGCACAGAGAAAGCCAGCAAAACTCGTTGCTGGCTTTATTTATTGTGGCTACAATAATCATATGGAAATCGAATACGACTCAGCCAAAGACGAGAACAATGTGCGCAAGCATGGTGTGTCTCTGGCTGATGCCGGTTTGATCGACTGGTCGAGCGCGCTGATTCGACGCGACCTTCGCCGCGACTACGAAGAGCAGCGCTATCAAGCGTTTGGTATGCTGAATGGTCGCCTATATCTGGTTGTGTTCACACCGAGGAATGGAGCCATGCGCGTTATCAGCATGCGCAAGGCCAACAAGCGAGAGGAACGCAAATATGAATCGCAGAATCTCTAAGCCCGTCACAGAAGAGGAAGATGCGCGGATTTCCCGCACTGCAGCTGCGGACCCAGACGCGCGCGAGTTGACGGATGCGGAACTCGACGAGCTACGCCCGGCGCATGAAATGCTGCCGATGATTTTCGGCCAGGACAATGCCGAACAGCTAATGCGCCGGCGCGGTCGGCCCGCCAGCCCGGTGACGAAGGAACTGGTCAGCGTACGTTACGACCGCGATGTGTTGGAAGCATTTCGCGCGGGCGGCGAAGGCTGGCAGAGCCGCATGAACACCGCGCTGCGCGAGTGGGCTGCCGAACACGGCATGCTGTAGGTTTATCCCGTGGTATGCGGCGATGCGGTGCGGTAGTCAGACGCTGAAGCCGCCGGTAATCAGACCGCACCGTAGAGGTATAGTGATGCAACCCGGAGTATACAGCCTGGGATTGGTTCCATGCGCCGCACCACTCAAAAGGTCAATAATCCTCTTTATGTAAAATTAAGTATAAGGGTGGTTGGTACCAATAATAGAACATCGGGGTCATTCAGCTTCAGGTGCACACCGATCATGGTAGGCCTCTGACGGGAAATCCCAGCTCATCCTATGCCGGTGCATGGTCGAACGCCATGCTGCCAATTAGCCTATGTCAAAAAAGGATCAATTCCATATCAGGGGCTCAACCCGCAGATCTTTACATTATCGCGACCACAAGTAGAATTAGGTTGCTCGATGGTTATTTTTTGGCAATTTCATTCTAGAGATTGGGGAAAGAGACAATGGCAACGGGTACAGTGAAATGGTTCAACGACGCCAAGGGATTCGGCTTTATTACGCCGAATGGTGGCGGCGAAGATTTGTTCGCCCACTATTCGGCCATTCAAGCGGCTGGATTCAAGTCGCTCAAGGAAGGCCAGCGCGTGAGCTTCGAGCCGACCCGCGGCGATCGGGGCATGCAGGCATCCGCCATCCGGCCGGAGTAACCTCCTCTAGCCAAGGGCAATAGTTTCCCTACCAGTTGCCACCGCTTAAAAACCACATTCCCAAGCGGTTCTTGCAAAATTGGCTTTACAGCTAGTGAAGCGAACGTAGAATGGCCCTGACCCGGCAATATTTGTCGGGGCATAAAATTTTTTGTGAGTAGAGAAATGGCAACAGGTACGGTCAAGTGGTTCAACGACAGCAAGGGTTTTGGCTTTATTACACCGGATGGCGGCGGCGAGGATTTGTTCGCTCACTTCTCTGCCATCCAGTCGAACGGCTTCAAGTCGCTTCAGGAAGGCCAGAAAGTAAGCTTTGATGTGACCCAGGGTCCGAAGGGCAAGCAGGCATCGAACATCAAGCCCGCGTAACAGCCACCACGACAGTTTGTCTTTCGGGCAAATCGTTCTGCAGAAACTTATTCCCCCGCTCATAGCCGGGGGATAAGTCTCGGTTTGTGCCTGGTTTGATCATTAGCTGACAACAGAAACGTTATTGGCTGTTCCAATTGCTCCTTTCCGCCTTGCGGATCACCTCGTTTTTATCTTGTTTCTTTTTTAGCTCTTTTCCCGCTCAACGAACCTCTCCGCAGTGATCAGCCCATTTTCATAGCGGTTTTTCACAGTGAGCAGTCATAGCCGGGTATTACTCGCCCGAGGTGCCGGTTAGGCTGGCAAACAAATGTGATTGAGCATGGATTGCCGGTGCAGCGGCCAGTAGCCATGCCGCACGATACGAATTTACGAAACAACCGCCAAGAACGCAGAGATTGTACCGTGCAAGTTTCTCATAAGAAGCCGTGCATCGGAGAGGTTGAGGCACCTTCCCGGCTATGCGCTCTTTATCGGAATCGCCTCATCTCACTGTAGCGTGCTCGGTCCCGTCTGCACATTTGCAAAGCCGAACTCTTTCTCCGCTGCGACTTCAGCAAGCAGCTGTTCCTGCACCGCGTCAGGCGCTCCGCCGCTTTCGCGATGCGCGCGATACCAGGCATTGAGAAACCCGCCAACAATGTCTTCATCGTCGCCGGTCAGCGCGCTAATGTCGAGATCGTTGGCCTCACAAATGCGCTCGAGCGGGTCCATATCGAACTCCACCATGCTGGTCACGGGGTCGCGGCTCAGGTTCAAATCCTCGAAACGTACATCGTCCGGTATCACAATATAGGTCTTCTGCATCATGGCGGGCCTCCTATCGGTGATTTGCTTCGATCCATGTCCATGCAACTACGCGCTCGTAATCTCCCATCCACAGTTTGTCTTCCGTCTCGCTGCGGTCGATGTCCGGGGCGAAGAAGACAGCGCAGAACGGCAGCGGCAAGTTCTCAGGATGCCAGTAGGCGCCAGCTCGGCCGCGATCTTTCTGACTAACTGCTGCGCCCGGTCATCCACACCGACGACGAAGGTCTCCACGCGCTGACCATTGTGATGAAGATGAGACACCAGATTGGCGCCAGTCGGCTCATACGAGAATTCATATCCTGGAAACAGGTCGCGCGTGACTTTCCCGCTCTTGATCCAGTTGCTCGCGGTCTGGATGCTGGCCTCCTCGACTTGCCATCGCGGCAACATGCGAGCGTGTCCAGTGTGGACAGTCAGGTGGTGAAGATCGGTCAATATGACATCCCTCCTCTCCAATCGATGGATGTATGACAGCAACGATTTTCGCCCATCCATCCATCCAGTATTAAGAGACATGCGCAGATGCATGATCCTCATCACTTCACGAAAACCTTCGCCAGCTCACTCCATCGGGGCGTGTAGCGCGGCGCCTTGTGTTCAGCCCGCGGCCCCCAGCAATTCTGCGTGCCGGCAGAAGCCGCCGCACCGTGTCGCGGCCAAAGCGCTTATTCGTCCCGTCGGGCGCCGCCATCACCGCATCCGAATCCCGGTTCTGCACCTCCACCCGGTCGAACAGCGAGCCCTAAACCACACCGGCCAAGGAAATGTTGAGCAGGACGATTCCTTCTTTTAACTTGTAGCCTTTGCGATAGATCGCGGCGGCCCGGCCAGCGCTGCGCAGGCGAGATCCATCGTATCCGCGCTCGGGTTAGGCAATGGGACGGTAATGCCATTGCAGTATTGCGGATCGTGCTCGCGGAAGCGGTTAGTCATCACGAACATATGAATGGCATCGGCGCCCGAATGCTGAGCCCGCAGCTTTTCCGTGGCCTGCGTGAAGGAAGTGGTTCAGGCCTGCGGCGGTAATGAAATGGTCACCCTTCATCCTACGAGCGGTTACCCTTGTGGGTGTTTTACTTTCTGAGCGAGGAGACCATCATGCAAGACGTCATACTGATCGGCATTGACCTTGGGAAGCATTCTTTCCA
>NZ_JAEPBG010000004.1 GCF_016632335.1 Noviherbaspirillum pedocola | reverse complement strand
ACTTCTTTTGCTCGCCAAAAGAAGTAACCAAGAAAAGGCGACCCGGAGATCGCGCCCCGCTGCGCGGGGTTCCCGTGTCGCCGAACCCTGAAGCGGGGCGCGGCTAAACTCGCTACGCTGCGCTTCGATCAAACAGACGCCGCACCTTATCCGCTTCAGGGCCCGGCGCCACGGCGCGATCAACGGGATTAAAAGCAACTGCAACTGCAACTGCAACTGCAACTGCAACTGCAACGGCAACGGCAGTTCGCCTTATTGCCGCCCGTTGCATCCGCGATTTACATCACCGATTCAAAGCCTGCATCTGCGGCGCGGCATAGCGCTCGCCCGCTGCTGCGCCCGGCGGCAGGATGCGGTCTAGGCGCTGCAGATCTTCAGGCGTGAGGCGTACGTCCAGCGCGCCGACGTTGTCCTCGAGATTGCGCCGGCGCTTGCTGCCCGGAATCGGCACGATGTCTTCGCCCTGCGCCAGCACCCAGGCCAGCGCCAGTTGCGCTGCGCTGCAGTTCTTCGCGCGCGCCATGCTCTCGACTTCGGCCACGAGGTCGAGATTGCGCTGGAAGTTCTCGCCCTGGAAGCGCGGCGCATTGCGGCGATAGTCGTCGGCCGGCAGATCCTCGATGCGACGGATCTGGCCGGTGAGAAAGCCGCGTCCGAGCGGACTGTAGGCGACATAGCCGATGCCGAGCTCGCGCACTGTCGGCAATATCTCGGCCTCGGCATCGCGGCTCCACAGCGAGTACTCGGTCTGCAGCACGCTGATCGGGTGCACCGCATGCGCGCGCCGTATCGTCGCCGGCGCCGCTTCGGACAGTCCGAGATAGCGCACCTTGCCCGCCTTGACCAGCTCGGCCATTGCGCCCACGGTTTCCTCGATCGGCACCCTGGTGTCGACGCGATGCTGGTAATAGAGATCGATATGGTCCACGCCCAGGCGCTTCAATGAAGCGTCGCAAGCCTGGCGCACATAGTCGGCATCGCCGCGGATGCCGAGGAATTCGCGGTTCTGGCCCCGCACATTGCCGAACTTGGTCGCCAGCACGACCGCGTCGCGCCGGTCGCGGATCGCCTTGCCGACCAATTCTTCATTGGTGAAGGGGCCGTACATGTCGGCGGTATCGATGAAGTTGATGCCCAGCTCGAGCGCGCGGTGTATCGTCGCGATCGATTCGGCTTCATCGCCCTGCCCATAGAACTCGGACATGCCCATACAGCCCAGGCCGAGCGCCGAGGTTTCCAATCCTTGCTGTCCCAATTTGCGCTTCTGCATTCGTCATCCTTTCATGGGTGTGCGTCGGTGCATGGATGCGGCGGCGCCGTGCCATCCCGCGCTGCTGAAAGACAAGCTCGCGGTGCGTCGGTTCCGTGGCGAAGCGTGGCGGCAATCATGCGAAGTGCCGCGGCCGGCCGGGCGTTACCCCGGCTGCTATGTCCGTGCCGCTGTGTCGGGCGATGCTTCCGACCATACGCTGGCGAGCGGCGCGGACCTTCACACCTGCGGCACAGCGCTGAGCTGCGCGCGCAGACGCCCGCGGCCAGCGCATTGTGCGCCCGGCGGGCCGGCGCGGCGCGCGCGTGACGACGGCGTTTTGCGCGCCGACATGGCGCCTTCCGCCGGGCAAGAGCCAGGGGTGAAGGGATTAGCCCGCCGCAAGCCGCTCGCCGAGCGCGCGCAGCAGGTTCGCACCATCGCCACGCCAGGCGCTGCCATGCATGCAGGCAAGCGTCCCCGGCGCCTCGCACGCCAAGCGTTCCAGCAGCATCCCGGTGTTGGCCGCATGCGCGAAATAATCCATAGGCTTGCGGAAGGCTTCGCTCGGATCCAGGATGTCGTCCTCGGTCAGGGCGCGTTCGCCCGAGCCGCCCTGCGTGAACAGATCGCCGCAGAACAGCGTGCCAGTGACGGTATCCATCAGAAAGCCGTTTTCCCAGCCGTGCGGCAAATGCGGCGCATCGATCCACTTCAGCGCATGCCTGCCCAGGTGCGCGATTTCGCCGTCGGCCATGGCGCGCGCCGGCCTGTCGGCGAAATCGTTCACCGAAACCATGGCCGCGATGCGGCTGCACATCGGCGCGGCCTGCGGCGCAATCGCCAGCCATTGATTCAACGATCCGCATTCATCGGATTCGAAATGGGATAGCGCGAGATGCCGCAAGCGCTGGGCGGGCATTACGCTTTCGACCGCTTCGAGCACCAGCGGGAAAAGCTTTCTCGGCCCGGTATGGAACAGCAGCGGCTCATCATCGACGACGAGGTACTGATTGAAGGAAAACCCGCCCGGCACCGCATCCAGCGGAGTATTGATGCGATAGATGCCGTCGGCGATTTCATGCACATTGGTTCCGGAAGAGGCATTCGTGACGCTCATGGCGGTTCCTCGGTTAGGATGAATGGTCATCCCGCATCACGGAGCGATGCGGGACGTTATTGCATAGGATCAGCGAATCACGGCTTGCCCCCTTGTGCTACCACAAAGCCATCGTTGCATGAACGAGCGCGCAGCGCTCGCCCGATCAGAAGGAGACATCGTGTCACATTCCCCGTTCGACCAGCCAGCACAGACCTGGGACGCGCGCTACAGCACACCCGATTATGTGTTCGGCACCGCGCCGAATGCCTTCCTCGCCAGCCAGCGCCACTTGCTGATGCCCGGCATGCGCGCGCTGGCCGTGGCCGATGGCGAGGGCAGGAACAGCGTGTGGCTGGCGCAGCAGGGATTGGCGGTCGATGCTTTCGACGTCTCGCCGGTTGGCGTCGACAAGGCGCGCAGGCTGGCCGCGGATGCCGGTGTCATGGTGAATTTCCATGTCCGCGATTGCGATGCCTGGAATTGGCAGGCAGGAACCTATGACTTGATCGCGGCCATCTTCGTGCAGTTCGCGGATCCGGCGCTGCGCGCGCGCCTGTTCGCCAACATGGTCGCCAGCCTGCGTCCGGGTGGGTATCTGATCCTCCAGGGGTACACGCCCAAGCAGCTCGAGTTCAATACCGGCGGTCCGGGCCGGCTCGATCATCTGTACACCGAGGACATGCTGCGCGATGCGTTCCACGAGCTCGACATCCTCTCACTGCGCGCCTGGGAGGAAGAACTGCGCGAAGGCAAGCGCCACAACGGGCCATCGGCGCTAGTCGGGATGGTGGCGCAAAGACCGGTGCGCTGACGACGGTTCAGCCCCTGCTGTCTTCCGGAGCCACGGTTCTGGTCAACGGCGCTCTCGGCAGATAGGGCGAGCGCGCGGTTGCCGCGTCAACGATGGCGCCGAAGGGCGACGCATGGACAGGCGCCGCCGCGCAGGATGCCGTTTTCGTCGTGGCTGCGCCAAGGGGAATCGAATAGCCGACGCGAACCGCGGTATTGCTCCACGAGGCGCTTCGTGTCTGCAGCACGCCGATATTGAAGGCGCCGAACTGATAGCGCAGATCGGCCTCGGCAACGCCTACGCCGGCGGTATAGCGGCCCTGGATCTGGCTGCAATCGTCAAAGCTCTGCGCATAATTGACGCTGGCCGAGGCCTGCAGATCATGCGTCAGATCCGCCGGATCGTAGCCGTACAGGATGTCCTGGGTCTGGTAGCTCAGCTCGATCCTGGCGCGCGGCATGGGCCGTGCGGCCAGCTTCACCATATAGCCCGCCATGGTTCCGGTCTGCAGGCCCTCGCTCATCATGGTCGACCTGTCGAGGCCGTCGGCGCGGGCCGAGAATAGCGCGAAGCCGGCTTCCGGCAGATAGCGGCTCTTGCTCCACAGCTTGTTGATGCTCGATACATACGAGGTTTGCTGCACCGTTTCGGCTTCCGTGCCGCTGTAGGTAGCAATGCGCCCGGCGCGCAGCTGCGACACCGACAGCCGCATCAGCACATCGCGGCGCGGCGCATAAACGCCATTGAGCAGCAGTTCCGAAGCGCCGCTGCGCACCGTCGCTGAGCCACCGACGCCGACGTCATCGCTCAACAGCCAGCCGCGTTCCAGCGCCACCGACGGCGCCAGCGCGCGGTAGCCGTCGACCCGCACGCCGAGCACGTCGTCGAAGGAACGCTCGCGCAGCGTGATCGTGCCGGTATCGACCTTTACCGGCGTCGGCTTTTCCGCGCGCGCCTCGCCGGGCAGTGAAGGCAGGTTATCGGCATCGCTTCCCATGAGCAATCGGTCCTGCGCCGCATGGCAAAGCGGTGCGACCAACAATGAAGCCAGCGCGCATGCACGCAGGGCCGCACGCAGAGCTTGGCGCTGGCTGGATGGAATGGCAAAAGGGCGGGAATGAAGGGCACGCATCGAAATCATCATAGAGCCGCACGGATGAGTTGGGCGGACGGAGGCATTGGAGTGTTGATCTCGGCGAAAGGTTCCGAAAAGAAATGCAAAACGGAAAAATGTCACCGCCCTGTCGGATTACGGGGCAGAGGGCACGCCGATCGCTTAGGATGGCAAGGGCGCCGGCGACCCCGGCGCCAACTTCAAGTCTGTTTGAGGGCGATGACATGGCATTGAACCAAAAGCTGGTGCAGGAACTCGTTGCCGAGATTGAAGGGGCGGACCCGATCGACTGGGCGATGCTGAATGTGGACGAGCAGCAGGCCACCGAGCTCATCGCGTCTTCCGTGATGGAACACTATGAAACCAATATCAAGCCGATGACCGAGGAGCAGCGCGATTACGTGATCGTGTCTTCGCTAGTCAAGCTGTCGCTGGAGAATTTCGTGTTGAATCTGCGGCTGCTGCAGGCCGGGGGGAAGGCTGGGTGACCAGCGCCGTGCATACGGCCTGGCGCAGCGTCAACTTAAAATCTCGCGCGCATCCCCGCATACACGAAGCGTCCCTCCTGCGGGAAGCCGTAGCTGGTCGAATACAGCTTGTCGAGCAGATTGCGCGCGCCGATGTACAGCTCGATCGGCACGCCGTCCAGCGCATGGTTGTATTGGGTATCGACCACGGTGGATGAAGGCAACGACGCGGTCTGGAAGCTGCCCGAGCGCGAGAAGTATTGCTCGCCGCGCACATGCACCACCGACACCGACAGCGACGAGCGCGCATTGAAGCGGTAATTCGAATTCAGCGACAGCTTGTGGCGCGGACGGTATTGCAGCACGTCGGTTGTTGATGCCGGCGATTCGTCGCGCGCATCCAGATAGGCATAGCCGGCGCCGAGCCGCCATTGCCGGGTCAGCGCGGTGGCCAGGCTGGTCTCCATGCCCTGCAGCAGATAGCGGTTGGTATTGGTCAGGCGGCCGGTGATGCCGTCGTCCTGGATGAAATTGCGTATGCGCGAGGAAAACACTGCCACATCGGCGCTCGTCGTGGCACTCCATTTCCAGTTCAGTCCCGCCTCGGCCGCAGTGCTGCGTTCCATCTTCAAATCCGGATTGCCGTTCCCTGTGTCATACAGCTGCACCAGGCTCGGCGCGCGCACCTTGCGCGAGAGGCTCGCGCGCGCCGTGAGTGCATCGCTCAGGCCCAGGTGCCCGGCCAGAGACGCAATCGGCGCCGATTCATCGCCGGTGCTCTCACGGCGTTGCCGCACCCAGCCGAGCGCGGCCAGGATGCCGCTCGCCGCGCCGGTCTTCAGGTCGTATTCGGCGACGGCCGAATCCACCCAGGAAGCGGCATCGAGGCCGTAGCTGCGCAGGCCATAGCTTGTCGTCGTCGCGGCGGCGCTGCTGTTGCGTCCGCTGCCATTGCCATTGCCATTGCCCTTGCCGCCGCCGGAGCCGCTGGCTGTCGTGGCCGTTGTGGTTGTAGAGGCGACATCGCGGATGATGCCGTTGTTGCCGTAGCTTTCGCGGCGTGTGTCGAGCGCGAAGTTCAGCGAGGCACGGTCGTCGAGGGCACGCTCGAGCTGCGCATGCAGACCGGACACCTTGCTGGTGGAGCTTTCGGCGTAGCCGCCGCTCTGCGCGGTCGACACCAGCAGCGCGCCGGCCGCATTGTCGTAGCGCTTGTCTTCCTGGCGTCGGTAGTTTTCATAGATCCACGAACGCAGCCTCGTCCTGTTATCCAGGGCCCAGTCGGCCGAGATCTGCACCGCGTTCTGCGCGATGCTGTCGGTGCGGTCGTAATGCGGAACCTGGCCGAAGGGATCACCAGCGGCGGCGACGCTGGGCGGATGGCCGAAGGCGCCGTTACCGGCGCTGAGATTGAGGCCCAGCCGCAATGAGGAGTTGAGCGTCCAGCCGATGTTGCCGTTGAAGCTCTCGAAGCGACGATCGCTGTTGACACGCAATCCCGAGCCTTGCGTGGCAGTGCCTGCAAAAGAGCTCGGCAGATTGAAGCCATCACGCGCGCGATGTTCCGCGGCGAAGAACCAGTCCACCGTGTCGCTGGCGCCGCCGAGGCTGGCGGCTGCTTCGCGGTCATGGCCGCTGCCGGCGCGCAAATCGACGCTGCCCGAAGTCTTGTCCGCGCCGCGTTTCGTGATGACGTTGATCACGCCCGCGGTGCCGCCTTCACCGTACAGCAGCGAGGCGCCACCGGTAATGACACGGATTTCCGCAACCTGCGCCAAGGTGATCGTGGTCGGATCGAATTGGCCGTCGCCCGCCGCATTGAACGGTATGCCATTGATCAGAAGCCGTATTTCGCGGGTACGCAAGCCGCGGATATCAATGCGCGGCGTGCCGTCGCCGCCGGTGCGCACATTCAACCCCGGCACCAGTGTCAGCGCCTGATCCAGCGTCTTGTAGCCGCGCTCGGCGATGTCCTCTGCGCTGATGCGGTACTGAGTCGACGTCTGTTCCGCGGACAGGGCTGCGCGTGGCGATACGACCTGGACTTCGCCCAGCGTGTCGGGCTGGGTATCGGCTTTGACCGATGGGGCGGCAAGCAAAAGGCCAAGCGCGGACAGGCCGCATGACGTACGAATGCGATTCTTCAAGACATTCCTCGGGTGTTCCGACCGCGATGCGGGCGGCGGATGGGGGCTGGGGATACCGCGGCGTGCGCCGCAGCTATTGACGGATTAAGTTTTCATGCGTTGCGACGTGGCATGCATAGCCAGGCCGATCAGTGCGCCGGCTGCGCCGAACACGGCGTGCGTGAACAATGGATAAGCAACGCCATCAATCAGCGAGCCGACGCCTGAAGCCGGGCCAAATCCCGCGAGCGCGTTCTTCACCAGCGGGGCCACGCTGTGCACTGCCGCACCAATGGCGGGGATCCACAGCCAGCGCAGCCTCAGACGCAGGGACACGGCAAACAGCGCATCGAGAAGCGCGCCTTGTAGCAGATAAGTCAGCATCTGCGCGCCGCGGCCATCGATGCCGACCCCGCCGGACAGTGCCATGAGCGTCGCGGCGGCGCCGAAGCCGGCGACCAGCCCGGCCGCGGGCGTGCTTGCAAGCAGCCGTGCCAGCACCAGGATGGCTAACCATTCGATGCCGTGATGACCGGGCAAATGCAGCGGCAGACGCAGCGATTGATGCAGCGCGACCGCGAGCGCGCCAGCGCCGACGAGCAGCGCGTATTGCGCCGGCAGCGACAGCGGCGCATGCCGCGGCGTGACCTCAGTAGCGCTTGATAAGCTCACGGTCGACGACACGCCATGGGCAGATTTCCGGTTCATCGTTGTTCTCCACGAAAAGGACAGGCTGGTGGTGCAGGAAAACCGCGCGCGGCCAGTTGCCTAGCGCGATCAGATCATCGGCCGGCACCGCTTCGAAGGCAGCGCCGGCATCGGGGTTGGGATGGCGCATCGCAATTGCACCGGTCGTTTCCAGCAATTCGCGCGCGCTGCGATGCTGTTGCGCCAGCGAGCGCAGCGACTTCAGCCACAGGAAGCGGCCGTCATTGCCGGTCGCATGCAGGCCGGTCGCGGCCAGCGCGCCGATGACGCCGCCGCCGGTGCCGGTGAGTCCGGCAATGCGAATGCCGTGACGCGCGGCCAGTGCGAGCGCATCCGCCTGCTGCAGTACGATGCGCTGCGCGCTGCGACCCCATTCGATGATGCCCGCGGGCATGTCGTTCTTGCCAACCAACACCACGCCGGCATCCGATCCATCCGCGCTTGCCCGCAGCAGATATTCGCAGGCAAAGTCGAATACGGTCTCGGGCGCGACGATGCGCTCCAGCGCCAGACAGGCCGAGCTGTTGTGCGAGGTGTAGGGAATGCGCGGATCGACAAGCAACTGGTGCCGCGTGATGCCGCGCACTCGCGCCAGGCCATCGCGCATGAGCAGCAGCGCCAGTTCACGCGCGCGAAAGCCGGTGCCCCGCGATTCGAGATTGTCGGTATCGTCGATGGCGAGCAGCCAATCGGCCGTGCCTCCCTGCTGCCACAGGCAGCCTGCGGCATCGAGCGCATGCCACTGCTCGCCCTTGTCGCCGTTCTTTCCGCCTTGTCCGTGCTGCTTCATTGGTCGACTGTCTTCCTGTTATTCTGCGCGGCGGATGGCGCCTGATCCGCAAGATCTTCACAATTATCGGGTTGACCATGCATTGATTCAATAAGCATGGGTTTGCATAAGTTATATCAATGCATGGGCAATATGCGGCGCGGCCCAGCCCGCAAGGCGCTGCGACAATGCGAAATACGAAAACAGGAACAAAGGAGCGATGCCATGAAGACGCGCGAAGAAGTATTCGGACTGCTCAGCTGGCTGCTGCTGGCATTCGCCGCTGAAACCATCGGCGCCATCGCCTCCATCGAGGCGCGCGCGTTCTACGGCAGCCTGCGCCAGCCTGCATGGGCGCCGCCCGGATGGGTGTTCGGCCCGGTGTGGACCACGCTGTACATGCTGATGGGCATTGCTTCCTGGTTGGTCTGGCGCGAGCGTGAGCATGGCGGCCGGCAAACCGCGCTAGCGCTGTACGTGGTTCAACTCGCGGTCAATACGCTATGGAGCTGGCTTTTCTTTGCCTGGCATCTCGGCGCGGCGGCGTTTGCCGACATCATTCTTCTTCTTGCACTCCTGGTCGCCACCATTGCGCTGTTCCGGCGCGTACGGCCGCTGGCCGCGGCGCTGCTGCTTCCGTATCTGTGCTGGGTGGTCTTCGCCACTGCGCTGTGCGGCGCGGTATGGCGCATGAATCCCGTGGCGCTCGGCTGAATGCCGCGCCGCATGCTGAATCTGGTTCATGCACCGCTGACTTTTTCTCGTTTGCCGGGAGCTCACGGATGGCCGAGCATCTCGTCATCCATCCCACAACAAACGAGGAGCACATCATGTTGTTGCAAGATCGCGTGGCTATCATCACCGGCGGCGCCGGCATCAATGGCCTGGGCTATGCCACCGCCCGCATGCTGGCCGCGCACGGCGCGCGCGTAGCCATCCTGGATCTCGACTCGGCCCATCCGGCCGCAGCCGCGGCGGAACTCGGGCCCGAGCACATCGGCATCGTCGCCGATGTCACGAACAAAGAGCAATGCGAAGCAGCCACGCAGGCCGTGCTGCAGCGTTATGGCCGCATCGACGTGCTGTTCAACAATGCCGGCATTACCCAGCCGCGCAAGACGCTCGACATCTCGGCGGCCGATTACGACGCGGTGCTTGACGTCAGCCTGCGCGGCACGCTGCTGATGTCGCAAGCGGTGCTGCCGGCGATGCAGCGGCAGAAGAGCGGCTCGATCATCTGCACTTCTTCCGTGTCGGCCCAGCGCGGCGGGGGCATCCTTGGCGGGCCGCATTATTCGGCGGCCAAGGCAGGCGTGCTTGGCCTTGCGCGTGCAATGGCGCGCGAATTCGGCGCCGACAACATCCGCGTCAACAGCATCACGCCGGGACTGATCGCCACCGACATCATTCGCGGCAAGCTCACCGAAGAGCGCAAGGGCGAAATCGCTTCCGACATACCGCTGGGGCGCTTGGGCCGCGCCGATGACATCGCCGGCGCGGTGGTGTTTCTTGCAAGCGATCTGTCGAGCTATTGCACTGGTGTCACGCTGGATGTAAATGGCGGCATGCTGATTCATTGAGGCGGCGAACAGTCCCATCGCCGGATGGCTTCGTAGGGTGGGCGCAGCCCACGCGGTCTCTGCATAAGGATGAACGCGTCGGCTGCGCCCACCCTACGGGTCTCACGCATTGACGCGGCGTCCATTGTATTTCGTGGGTTGGGCTGATAAGCCGGATATGCTCGCGGCCAGCAGACGTCCGATGTTGAGCTTGTGAGCCCAATCTACGCCGAATGCTCCCTCACCCCATCCACGACCGTATCCACCCCAGCACCCTGCGCACCGACTCCAGCTCTTCCTTACTCTTCGGCACCGCGAGGTGATGCGCCGTAAAAGGCAATGCCAGATCGCCGAAAGGCATGATCAGCCTTCCCGTTTCCAGGTAGTCGTGAACCAGCACGGTGCTTTCCACACACATGCCCAATCCGTTCTCGGCGGCGCTGAGCGTCATGAAGGCGCGGTCCAGCCGCAGACCTCGCACCGGGCTGATGCATCCCGCCGCATAGCGATCCACCCACTTGTCCCAGGACGCTAGCGACACATCGTTCTGGATCAGGTAATAGTCCTCGATGCGTGCGGGATCCATGGGCAACACATGCCCGGCGACCAGGCCGGGACTGCATACCGGCACATAGCGCTCGTCCGCGGCGATCGGTTCCACGCGCACGCCGGCCGATGCCGGCGGCTTGCCATAGGTAATGGCGATATCAATGCCGTTGCTTGAAAAATCCGGCGCCTCGTGCACTGCCCACAGCCGCACATCCAGCCCCGGGTTAGCCAGCAAAAAGGCTGGCAATCTCGGCATGATCCAGATCGCCGCGAAGCTCGGCGCGCTCTGTATCGTCACCACCTGCGGCTTCTCGCTTCGGTCCAGGATGGCGCGCATTTCCTCATCGATATCGGCGAACGAGCGGCGTATCACCGCATACAGCCTCGCCCCGGCTTCTGTCGGGGTCACGCCGCGCTTGGCGCGCTCGAACAGCAGCGTGCCGAGCACTTCTTCCAACGTTTGTATCGAGTGGCTGACCGCGGATGCGGTCACGGACAACTCCTTGGCCGCTTCCGCGAAAGACTTGTGCAGATATGCGGCTTCGAAGGCTTGCAGGCTCTTGATCGAGGCTCGGCGCAATGCGTGATATCGCTGAACTGGTTTCATCTATCGGTGCATATTCGTCGCTATTCGGTGAAGCGCAAGCTTAATACACTGGGTTTGAGAAAGCGCGAGATCGAGTGATCGGCGCTTCCTCTTCTGATCAAACCTACGGAGACGAACCAAGTGATGCAAGAACACACGACAGCATCCCTGAAGCGCGCCGCCTACCGCATCCGCCGCTATGCATTGCGGATGGGCGAAGTGCAGGGGCAGGGATACATCGGGCAGGCGCTCGGCATGGCCGACATCCTCGCCGTGGCCTACCGGCATGCGCTGAACTATCGCGCCGATGAACCGGAATGGGAAGGACGCGACCGCTTCCTGCTCTCGCACGGCCACTATGCGATCGCGCTGTATGCAGCGCTGCTGGAAGCCGGCGTGCTGCCCGAAGCCGAACTCGAGACCTATGGCAGCGACGACAGCCGCCTGCCCATGTCCGGCATGGCGACCTATACGCCCGGCATGGAAATCTCCGGCGGCTCGCTCGGACAGGGGCTGATCATCGCGGTCGGCATGGCGCTCGGCCTGAAGCAGAAGGGCAATCCGGCCTTTGTCTACAACTCGATGTCCGATGGCGAGCTCGATGAAGGCTCGACCTGGGAAGCGGCGATGTCTGCAGCGCACTTCGGCCTGTCCAACATCATCAACCTGATCGACATCAACAACCAGCAGGCGGATGGGCCATCGGGCAAGGTGCTGGGCTTCGAGCCGCTGGCGCAGAAATGGGAATCCTTCGGCTGGTTCGTGCAGCGCGTGCCTGGCAATGACATCGAAGCCGTGAAGACGGCTTTCGATCGGGCTCGCAGCCATGCCGGTGGACAGCCGCGCGTGATCCTGTTCGACACCCTGATGGGAAAGGGCGTGCCTTTCCTCGAACAGCGCGAAAAGAACCACTTCATCAATGTAGGCGCGGAAGAATGGCAGCAGGCCATCGCCGTGCTCGACGACAACCATCAGCGGGACATCCAGAATGAACAGCCTTGATTCGAACCGGCCGAAACTGAAGACTTCGGCAATGATTGCCTCGATCGCCGCGGAAGGCCAGCGCACCCGGAGCGCGCCCTTCGGCAATGCGCTGGTCGAGCTGGCGAGCCAGCGCGCCGACATCGTCGGCATGAGCGCCGATCTGGCGAAGTACACCGACCTGCATCTGTTCGCGCAAGCCTATCCCGAGCGCTTCTTCCAGATGGGCATGGCCGAGCAATTGCTGATGGGTGCGGCCGGCGGCATGGCCAAGGAAGGCTTCGTTCCCTTCGTCACGACTTATGCGGTGTTCGCCGCACGCCGTGCCTATGACTTCATCCACCAAGTGATCGCCGAGGAAAACCTCAACGTCAAGATCGCCTGCGCGCTGCCGGGATTGACCACCGGCTACGGTCCGAGCCACCAGGCTACCGAAGACCTGGCGATCTTCCGCGGCGTGCCGGGACTGACCATTGTCGACCCCTGCGATGCCATCGATATCGAAGGCGCGGTGCCCGCCATTGCCGCGCATCGCGGCCCGGTGTACATGCGCCTTTTGCGCGGCCGCGTGCCGGTGGTGCTGGATGAATATGACTATCGCTTCGAGCTCGGTCGCGCAAAGATGCTGCGTGATGGCCGCGATGTGCTGGTTATCTCCAGTGGCATTCTGACGATGCGCGCCCTTGAAGTGGCTGACGCGCTGCGCGCCGACAGCATCGATGTCGCGGTACTGCACTGCCCGACGATCAAGCCGCTGGACGAGGCGACCATCATCGAGGCCGCCAGGCGCAGCGGCCGCCTGGTGGTGGTGGCGGAAAACCATTCCACCGTTGGTGGACTCGGTGAAGCGGTTGCCTGCGCCTTGCTGCGCGCGGGCGTCGCACCCGCATACCGTCAGATTGCCCTGCCCGACGCCTTCCTCGATGCCGGCGCGCTGCCCACGCTGCATGACCGCTACGGCATTTCGACGGAGCGGATGGCAGCCAGCATCCGTTCCTGGCTCTGATCCTTATCCGCTAACAAGAAGGGAAACGCTGCGCGGCGCACGCCCGCAGCGTCAACCCGGCAACGCGCGGCGCGCGTGCCGAAGGCACGGTCTTGCGCTGACAAGTCCAGCATACGCAAGGAGACAATGATGAATACCAACACCAGCACGCGCGTTGCCAGCGATGGCGCAACGCACGCCGCGGCAGTCGCCGCGCCCGACATGGAAGCGCGCACCTATGCAAAGGTCGCCTGGCGACTGATTCCTTTCCTGATGCTCTGCTATCTCGGCGCCTACCTTGATCGCGTCAACGTCGGCTTTGCCAAGCTGCAGATGCTCAACGACCTGAAGTGTTATACGACGTAATGGTCTGTGTGACTATTTACTGCATCACTCGGATGAACGTCTTGGTCCTCCTTTATTCGATATCAGATGAATCCGTATCAAGACGAAAGAGTTGAAATTCCTGCAGAGCACGATGTGTGAGGTGTTGCGCTGGGGCCTCCGGAAGGAGCGCGTAGCGCGACTGTAGGAGGCCCCAGCGCGGCCGCCGAAGACACGTACTGTTTCGCAGCTCTGAAAGGGGCTGGCGGCCTCATATCCATTGTGCGCGCAGCCAACAGACGCCGTGTCCCGAAGGGCACTGTTCCGACCAACGTGCCCAAAAAGCGACAGACTGCGCGCTAGCCGGAATTGATATAAGCGTCAAGAGACGCAAGAACCACATTTCTGTAGCGCATCTCAGCAATGCTATGTGAAGCGAGCCAGACCGGAACTGGCAGTGCCGCCGCGATTATCTACGTCGCAGAACCGGTATTAGGCCAATGCAGCTTCCGGGTATGTAGCGCGGAACGCCACCTATCACATCAATCCCCGGTTGTTCGGAAGATTCCGCACTCACCTATAACGCTATGCCTCGATAAGCGAGTCATCGTTAGGTGACGGCACTCCTAATTATGCTAGTCGGCATTTGCATCTTCGGCGCGTGGACGTTCAGCCTAATGCGAAAGCTCGGCCTTCTCATGCCACTTCTTTGCTCGGGCGTCATTCGCACTGTCATGTGACGCTTTAATGCAAACGGACCGTTCTAACGCAATTGATCATGGAATCCGTCCCAGAAGAAGAGGTGAAAGTATCCTCAATATGGGTCTTAGCGTCTCGCATTTTTCCGTGCCAGCTTTGTTAGCGCCCACGGCACCAGTTTGCAGTCGCCTCGCCATGCTTCGAATTATCGTGCAACACCACATGTATGAATCGGTACGACCAGCGCCATAAGCAGGATTCAGCATGATGGCAGGCAGTACGTATTAGAGAAACTCATTGATTACATCGCATCCACAGGTGCGGCTACTTTCCGTCACACCAAGACGGAGCAAGTCGTAAAGGCCGAGAGGACTACGCGACATTTACATCTATAACCTCGGATACATCAACAGTACACAAACATTAGTTTCAGAAATTAGTGTGGAAATCCGATTTATGTCGTATGATGAAATATCAGAATAAATTGTGGAAAAGGTGGCGCATGTTCTTGGTGCAAACGGATAAACAGTGCCACCGGACCAGCGGGGATATCCATATGGAAACTATTGGCGATGCGCCTGATTGGTGCGAACGGTGCAAAGTTACTGTCGAAACGAGCGCTGTGCGCGCTGATGGAAGTGATGCGGATTCCTACCCGTTAAACGGTTTGAACGCATATCGCGCTCACCGTGGCGAGCATGTGGGACATATTCACAGGAGATCGCTACGAATCAAAAACCTGGTCCACAACGCGCTCGGCACTACATATTTGACCACTAGCCCGAGAACGAGGACTCGAACAACCTGCATACGCTTTGTCAGCGTTGGCGGCCCCGCTATCGCGCCCACCACCATGCCGCAACAGCACGCAGTACGCCCCACTCCACAATGGCTAGTGATGGCCTGTCCAGCGAATCGGTATCTTGCCAAATGAACAGCATCCTTGATCTTCCCGGCTGGAGCATTGTCGGAAAGCGCGTCGACGATCTGGGATACGAGTTCCAGGCCGAATTCGCGACTCAACCACAGGCCTGCACAAAGTGTGGGACGGTCGGAAGACTATACAAGCACGGACTGAAGGCCGCGACGTACCGGGATAGTCCCATCCGCGGCAAACCCGTACGCATCCTTGCGAACGTCCAGCGTTACAAATGCCGGGAGTGTGGCGAGACGTTTCAACAGCCCTTGGCCGGGATGGAGGACGGTCGGCTGATGACTCAGCGCTGCGCGGGGTACATCGCGGAACAAAGCCTTATAGATCCGTTCACGACCATCGCAAGACACCTCGGCGTTAATGAAACAACTGTCCGCACCATCGCGCAAGAGCATATCCAGCGCATCGTTGAGGCACGCGAACCGCCCGAGGCACATTACTTAGGCATTGATGCGGTGTCCATCGGCCAGCGGGTGCACGCCATATTCACTGATGTCGGGAACCGTAGAGTCATAGATTTGCTCGCCTCCCGCGATAAGCGCTCTGTGGCGCACTGGCTCAATGATTACCGCCACCGTACCGGAATCACGGCGGTAGCCATGGACATGTGGCGGCCATACCGGGAGGTCTCGCAGGATTTGCTCCCTGGCGTGCCTGTGGTCATCGACAAATTTCATCTAGTCAAGCTGGCTACGAAGGGGTTAGAAAACGTCCGTCGGCGACTATGTGCCGACCGGAGTAGCGCAGTCAAGACGAGCCTCCTACGGAGCCGACCCAGCCTTCTCCGGCGAGCGCACAAGCTGACCGAGAAGCAGCGTCAAAGTCGGGATATGACTTTGGAGAAGGTTCCAGAACTGCGCGAGGCGTACGAGCTAAAAGAGAGCCTCCTAAGCATCTACGAATTACCGAAAGACGAAGCATCACGTGAATGCCGAGAATGGCTGAAACGCATACCGAAGGGTATGGCGAAGGACTTCGAGGAGATTCGGTCGGCCTTGAGAGATTGGCGGCCGGAGATCTTTAACTACTTTGATCATCCGATTACAAACGGCTATACCGAGGCAGTGCATAGCGTTGCCAAGGCAAGTAGCCGAGTGGGACGCGGGTATTCCTTCGATGTTCTGCGCGCCCGCATCCTCTTAAATGAATTAGCCATGCCAACCCCAGAAATTGAGAAGGCGGTTGAAGCGGAAACGGAGGATTGTGAACACGACCGCTGGCAGATCGTTGACCGCTTCGCGGAGCGAGCGTTCGCCCGCCAGAAATTGCTGGCCGAACTGGGAAATAGGTGTTCTTGTTGCTTAGGCAGATTCAACTACCAGCAGTTGCAAGTCGAGCACCTAAAGGCCATTGTCCCCGGCGAGCATACCTCGGCGATGACTTTGGTCTGCTCTAGTTGCAATCGGCGCTTCCGCAGTGACCAGGACTCCGGTGATCCATCTACTTCCATCTTTTAAAACGGCGATTCTAGTATTTGCCAACATTGCGTGATAACTGAATGGGGAACAAATGAACGGGACGGATGCATCGGGAAAAAGAAAAGGAACACTTCGTGGACGAGGCGTGCGCCGGACAGCAGCACTTCCAAGCGGAGACATTGAAAGCCTTGAATCGCGCCGGGCGCTTCGGCAGCAGGTGAACCTTGACCAAGTCGTCTTGCATGTCACTTTCAAGACAACGGACGGTCTCACCTATACAAAAGACTTTGCTTCGCTCGCCGAAACCTATCCGCATCATCGTTCCCTTTTACGTCAGCTCTTGAAAGGCGCGGAGCTTTTATACGCAGGGAAGCACGTTACCTACGGTTCGTACAGTTTGCTGTATGGCGGCACCGTCGAATTTGTTTCATTTCTCAACTCGGACAGCGCTGTGCTTCCCCAGCAAGTCTTCAATATCGCCGATATCAACTGGCAAGTCGCGCTTTCGTTTCGCCAATGGCTGATTGCTACCTACCCGAATAGGTCAAGTAATCGAAAACTCTACGGGGCGTTGAAACTGTCAGTCGAGACAATTCAGCGAAAGCATCCAAAGGTGCCTGCCATTGGGGAGAAATTCACATGGCCCCCCGCACCGAGCGTTACCGACGCTACAACCGAGAGTTATGGCGATGAGGTCTGGCACCAAATGGCGTTGGCATGCATTGCAGACATAAAAATCGTCATGAAGGCTATGAATGGCCTCGGAGACATTCTCGAAACAGCTGCGCTGGTTAGACATGACGAAGCGCCGCCGATGCTGGAAAACCTATGCGCAGACCTCCGCCATCTGCAGGCGTTGGCTGGTATGACAAACAGCGATGCCACTGAAGATGCGTTGTACATGTTAGTGAAGGAGAGAACGCGATTCCGTGCCTATGTAAAGGCGAACAACATGACGCTCAAAGAGTTTGTCAGGCTGTATCAACGTGACGGCGGCATACTAGTAACGAAGGGTCGCCCCACCTTTCGCCATGAATTAAACATGAAGTCGAAGCGGGCTGAGGAACGAAGGTGCTTTGAAGGGTACGGACGGCGCCAGACTAGTGAAATGTTAATACGAGAGGTCTCGCGGTTGTACCCGTCATGGCCACTCAATATGAGCTCGCTGGACGCTCGCGAAGTGATGGCGCAGAAAAACTCGGGCACAGAATCATCCGTCGACAAGCGGATGCAGAACTACATGGCCGCAGTCCACTTGGGAGATGAATCAAGCCCTATCGAGCTGGGGCAGATGGCATACGTCGCACATAAGGCATTCACAGCGCACACGCTGTTTCCATTCCTACTGTATGTCCATATGAACACTGGCTGGAACCTGCAGGTCATCGTAAGGATGACCGAGAGCCTAGATGACCATCTCGGTCCTTGCGTTGAAGACGCTGATGCTGTGATGTTATATGGGATAAAGACAAAGAACGCCGTTGCCCCTGGTTTGGGTACGTTGATCCCGCATAAATCCAGCAAGACACATCCGTTAAGCGTGTACAACGTCCTACGGTTCATAGAGAAGAGACAGCACAATCTCCGTTCATCGCCGCATTACATGGCCGGGGGCCTTTGGAAGTACATCACTGACAAGTCAAGATGGGTCGATGACGGCGTCATTTCAGACTTGTCACGGCAGCTAAAATCTTACATTAAATTTTATGGCGCGGTGTCGTGCGCGTTCCTTGCTCGACATGGGATATGCATCGCTTCCAAGGCGAAAAAGGCAACCATTGAGCCAGGGCGGATCCGGAAGACATGGGTGACGAAGCACCAGGAGATGGGGACTCTTTTCGAGCAGATCAGTGAGCAGTTGGGGCACGCAGACCAATCAACGTCTGACACCCATTACGACAGCGACTCAGCGTCGCTACATATAAAGAACGCGAGACTGCGCTCTCTCCTCGACCAGCAGGTTGTGGACGTTACCTCCTATGCGGCCCGGTTGTTGGAGAGCCATTCATTGCAAGACCTCAGAAAGGCACTAGCGCGCCCACGCGATCGTACGCGAGCGAAAAGAATATTGCAAAGCGCCCAGATTAATAGCGACGCTGAAATAGTCCACCTGTTGTCGCCCATGGGGCAAACGTACATCGCTGCATGCAAGAACAGCCGTGCTCCGACTTGGCCCGGCGCACGAAGATTCGTTCCTGAATCGGACGACTGCAGGTTCTTCAACATGTGCTGCTTATGTAGGCAAGCGTTGATCTTCAAGGAGGCGCTCCCGTATATCCTGCGACGAATCAAGGACCTTGATCAGCTAAGAATGGACAGGATTCGACCAGTTGAATGGAGCCGCGAGTACGGCGCAGAACATCAGGCCTGGACCGAAATAATCAGCCGCTGGAATAACAAGGATGACGTAGCGGCGGCAAGCGAGCAAGTTGAAAGTGGTCAGGTTGTACTGCCGCTGACAATGAGGGGTGCCTAATGGGGCCCATCAGAAGCCAGATCGCGGAAGCGATCGCCAATATCCGTGTTAGCCTAGAGGACCCGGACGCTTGCGAAGAACGAGGCCTTGATCAGTATGATGAGGACTTCGAGTCGGAGGAGCTCAAGGATCTCGAGTGTCCCGGGGATGTGGCCGAAAAAACCGTTTTCCGCTTATCCGCGATGCCGATTGAGGAGTGGGGATCAATTCGCGTCACTCCAAAGAGTTTTTTCGGAGATTTGAGATGGGATTTCAGTATGTATCCACTCCCACATCCGCACCTGGGAAACTGTCTCGTTGTCCGTGCGGAATTATTGAAGGAGAAGCTTGAGCATTGGCGGGCTATCGTGGCCTCGCTTAGCTTTTACCGGATACCGCACTTCACGCCATTCGGACACATCAGAAGTTACTCTTCTATGCAAAGGGCGCCTGCTCGCATTACAAAGCTTGTTGGACTGTTCGAGAAGCATAATCTCTATATAGGGGATCCGAAAGCGAATTCCTTCCGTACGATAGACCATCTTTCCGAAGAAAGCGTCATTGCGTACATTGATTCTCACGACTCGGCCATAGTACGGGAGATGATAGCCTCCGTTCTCAAATATTGGAGCAGCTTGTCCACACAAGGCCTGTTGCCACACCTTTACTCCTGTTATACCCGGTTCATCTCGGAAGAAACGTACACCAAGTATGCCACTGAAGCATATGAGTCTTTACAACCTTGGGAACCAATTGAACTAGACAACTACGTGGCACTTGTAAGTCATTGCTTCCGTTTGGCGAAAGACTGCTCGGCGGATGCTCTTTGGCTATGGAGGACGTACTATCCATCGTTAGTGGCGTTCGACGAGGACAAGCTGTTATGGAACCCGACTGGCCACAGCGTGGCTTCTCAAAAAGGCGTAGACCTATTCAAATCGTACACGCCTTTCAATGTCGGTGAGAGCCCATGGTGGCGGCTGGGGCTAAAAATAAGGCTGACTAAAATAAGCCCGTCCCACATAGCTGCCACCCCGAGCCTCGTATATGCAGATACGGCCGATGGAGAATACTTGGACTACCGGCACGTTCTCGGGACCATCGCTTCCGTAATGCACGCTTGTATTGTCGTCATCTTTGCAACCACCGGGATGAGAAGTTCCGAAGTCGGAGGCATGAAGTCCGGGTGCGTCAGTATCGATGGAGAAGGCCATTGGCTTACCTTCACTGTGTTCAAGACCTCGGCATCATCGCAGGGTGAAGAAAAGAAGATTCCTGTTCCGGAAATCACTGCGCAAGCCATTGAGTTCTTGGAACAGGTCTGTTCTGAGTCGCGCCGGTACGGAAAACATGACTACCTGCTTTCGGCAATTCATCCGAGTTCCTTCGGAAAACGCATGAGTTTGACCTTTCCGAGACACGCAGTTATTCGCATGTGCGACGCAGTCGAGATACCTCGCGCCCACTGCCATCAATTCCGTAAGACCTTGGCGATGTACTTGATTTATCAGGATCCACGGAGCGTTCAGCTGATCAAAATGCTGTTTTCGCATGCGAGCCTCAAGATGACCATGCGGTACATCATGTCTTTACCATCGATTCACGACGAGGTCATGAGAATCATGATCGCAGAAAATACGGGGACTCTCGTCGATATCATCAACGCAGCGATGAACGAGAAGATTGGGGGCATCGCGGGACAACGAGTGAAGGAATCGTTGGCAGGATCGCCTTCCTTTGTCGCAGCACTAATGGATGATGGGAAGGAGACGATTGAGGCCTACGTACACGCCCTGCTGCACCAGGGAGCTGCGCTTCTTCATCGAACCAACTTCGCCATATGTTTGCGCACCCTGAACAGCGCGGAACGTGCCCCCTGCGATGCGCGCT
Source organism: Noviherbaspirillum pedocola (assembly GCF_016632335.1). GTDB lineage: Bacteria > Pseudomonadota > Gammaproteobacteria > Burkholderiales > Burkholderiaceae_D > Noviherbaspirillum_A > Noviherbaspirillum_A pedocola. The sequence goes on along the minus strand of NZ_JAEPBG010000004.1, from coordinate 460,151 downwards.
CTGAAAAGGTGCGACGAACCATGCATCCGAATACGTCCATGTGCGAACCTCTCAACTGCAACCACGCGGTGTTCACCGAGGAAAATGTGCCGTCCCTCCAAAACATCGTTATTTTCCATCAGAAGTTGGCGACCGACTCGTTCGTCAGCAGCAACCAGGCTGCTTTCTCTGAAAAGCAAATCCGGCTGGCCTTCACACGACTGACTGAAATCGACGAAGCCCAAGCCGAGGCCTTCATGGAGCGAGTAGCAAATGGCTAGAGAAAAAATCCTGGAGCAGGTATACAAGGCGATTGGGGCGCTTCGCGCGAAAGGCGGCGGGTCACTTAACGTTGCCCAAGTTGCGAAACAGTCGAAGCTCGCGCGAACTACCTTCTACCAAGATGACCCAGAATGGGTTGAGGTGAGAGACGTCATCCATGGAAAGCCATCTCCTAAAGTGCCTCTTGTCGAGGTCAGCACACCCATAGCAACGGAGTCCGAGACTAAGGTGGCACGGCTCGCCACCAGAGTGGACGAGATCGAAACGAGAATTCGGAATCTCGAGCAGTTGAGCGACGTCGCATATCGACGCATGGCTGATCAGATACTTTACTACGCGACTATAGCCTCGGAGACGCCCAAGAAGCTGGAGAATCGGGGCCGCAACATACGCGAACTTAATGCCGCGCTTGATGAGAACAGAAAGCTCCGTGCGGCTTTGGCCGAAGCCGGAGCTGCAGCCGATGCACCGGCCGGCGCCGCCGCGCTTGTCTCGAAAAAAATCATCGCGCTTCCTTCTGAATTGCAGCCAGATGACATCTACGATCGCTTCTTGAGCGAACTTCACAATATGATCCCGTCGCGAGGAGCGGGAACACCGGTGGTAGCGGTCTACCTGTTATGCGGACTTCCATTGTCGGGGCGTTCAAAGTGGATAGACCAACATAAGGTGGGTGGCCCTGGTGTGGCGTTATATGTGGAGACCACCGGGCATAACGCCAAGATAAGAAGTCGTTTTATCGACCGGCTGCGAGAGAAATCGGATGCGTCGATCCATTGCGTAAGACTGCGTGCGGACGTGGCGACATGCATACAACGCAGCAGTTTGCAAAATCAGGGCGCAAAGCATCTTTTGACTGAGCGGCGAATCCAAAAGCTGGCTACTGACTTCGAAGAAGTCTCGCTCGCGGAGCAGTTCAATTCAATAATCCTTGCATAGGGTTAGCAATGGACAAGGTAGACGCATTCAACCGTTTCGTATCCGAGCGAAAGCAATGCGCAGACTGGGGAAAATTCATTGCTTTGGGCAAGAAGCGTCTGAGCAGAGTAAAGCTTTGCGCATCATGTAAATTTTCTAGAAGCACGCTGTACCAAGACAAAGCCATCGAAAGGATGTTAAGGGAACTCGAGGCCGACCTCAAGGCAAGCGGAATTCTACTGCCCGGCGCAGAGGGCGCTACGTTCGCGGATGGCGGCGAGACGCCGACGAGCTTGGAAGACAACCTCGCTGCATTAGAGAGGCGCCTCGATCTTGTGCAGACAAACATTGAAAATCTGAGCCCGAAGTTGGCGAGCTACGCAAAGCCACGCGATGACTATCCGTTGGACTGATCGTGAGTCGAGTGATTTTTAGCGACGGCCTTCTGCACCACCCTGAGCACAAAGTGGGAGACGTGCCGATGTTCTTCGACAACGAACATAGGCTGCTTGAGGCGCCGACACAATGGGCGGTGGCCAAGTCCAAGATTCGCAGCCGATCCACGCATACACGGAGGATATATGGCTACAAGATGAATAAGTTTCTGAATTTTTTGGATGAAGCGGGCCACGGAAGCCAGAACTGGGCGAACGTTGACGAAGACATTTTCGACGAGTTCCTGCTTTATCTCTGCGAACGCGATGAGGACGAAACACCGGCCGAGCACGGGAATGCCGCCTACTACGCATACCGTGTCTGGGGTTTCTATCAATGGACAACGAAACAGGGTTATCAACACTACCTCGATTTGGAGGCCGAGGACGTCAATCGCAAGCTCAAGGACCAACTGTTTCTAGCGCATTCAAAGTCCACGGTCACTGTGGAAAAGCTCAACTTCAATCTTCCGACCGGAAGGCCGGCGATGCTTCACCGAGAGATCTCCAAGTTCGTCACTGAGGAGGAGTTCCACACTGCAATGGCGGTTCTGGCCAAAGATGACATGGTGTACACGATGCTTGCTTATATCATGGGCAGCACGGCCCTTCGGCCTATGGAGGTGCTTCAGATCCCATATCGCGGGAGAGGCCGGAACCAAGGATTTGTAGACTACAACTATGACAGCATACCGGGAGACATGGACTCGACCTCCATTGCATTCAGGATCAACTCGAAAGGGAAGGTTCGGACCTTTCAATTTCCTGGGCAGGTCTGGCGTATGATCTGTGAGCACTACATTCCACTGCGTCGAAAACGGTCAGAACTCCACAAAAAGAAATACGGCAGATATCCATCGAACGACATTCTTTTCCTGTCCGCAGAAGGCGATCCGGTAACGTACCGAATGATCCACTATCACTTCAAATCGGTGCCTGCCACTGCCCGCCAGATGGGTCTGCCTTATACCAACTCTGTCTTTTCTCCGAAGATGCTTCGGCATATGTTCGCCACATACTGGGTCTATCGTGCGCTCAAGTCAACGGGAAAACTGGGCCGTCCTTACACCTATGACCTAACCATTGACGAAGAGTTGAGGAAATGGATGGGGCACGAGGACGTAGGCACCACATATGAATACTACGTTCATTTGGTGAACCGATTCGCTGGTGGTGACCTTATGGCGCAGTTGGCGCAATCCAACATCAACGGGAATACGAAGGCGCTTGCGGATGCGCTCGGGCAGTGATGGCTTTCGGAAGGCGATACGGCACTAGGAGCTAGTGATGACTGATCGGTTGAACGGGCGACAAATGGCATTGCAAAGCCTCACGAGGTTCAAGGAATGGATCGGTGAGAGGGACAAGGCCGGTGATTGGACGAGCCATTGGAAAGGCGACAAGCTAAGCCGGGCGGAGATCGCAACAGCATGCGGTTTCGGAACGTCGGCCTTGCGCCAGAATCCCGCAATCAAGGATGCTTTAGAGAAGTTGGAGGCGCGTTTAAGGGAGGAGATGAAGGCTTGTTCCATCGCTATGGGAGGATTACAGCAGGACGAAGACTCCCACACCGCGGCGGTGGATTCCGACAACGCAGTCGCTGGCCTCCTTGCCAGTCCGAAGTTCGGCGACGACCCGCATGTTGCATCCTTGAGGCAGGAGAACGCGGCGTTGCGTGCCGAGATCGCCTTCCTGAATGAGAAAAATGAGCTGCTCCAGCATCTCGACGCGCACCTTTGCGAGACCGGAAGGATGGTGCGTGTATGAGCGAGGTGTCCATCGAACTGCGCATCACATCGATTCGGAGCGTCGGGAAATTTGGTGGCGTCATCTTCGCAGGCATCACTGCTTCCAAAGAATATTACGTCACCGTTTGCAGCAACAAGATCATTCCGGATGCGACCATCGTCAGCGAGGGGCAAGAGTGGTCAGTCACGGGGGCGTTGGAGCAATGGAAAGGTGCTACGCAGATCAAAGCGTCCGCTGCTGAGTTGCTTTATCCTTCCGGCCACAACATCATCGACTGGATCGTGCGGCCCGAGCACTGTGCCGGAATAAGACGCACCGAGGCTCGTGCATTGTATGAGGAGTTCGGACCGGCGTTGATAAACCATATATCCTTCCGCAACGTTGACGCGCTAACGAAAAGGATAAGAAAAGAGTCGGCGCGGGCGTTGTGCGATGCGTTCGAGAAGTACAGGACGGCGAGTATATTGCTGTGGCTGAGCCGCCTGGCAATCGACCGTCGCATGGGTAAGAAGATCATCGGCTTCTTCGGCGACCTTACTCAGCGGAGGATTGAGGAAAATCCGTACCGCTTGATCAGCTTTGCCGAAGAGTGGCAGAAAGTGGATCTTCTGGCTAAGACCCGCTTCACGGTTCAGGCCGATGATCCACGTCGACTTGATGCTGCTGTCGAGGAGGCTCTATACAGGGGGATGCGAGACGGGCATACCTGTCTCCCTATCGCGAATGTCAAGGCTCGGCTGAGAGGTCTCCTAGAGGATGGCGGACTGATCGCCAAGGCCCTGGCGCTTGTCGCTCCAAGCACGCAATACCATCGGCTTGACGGCATTTTGCAATCCTCTGGAGCCTATGTCATGGAACGATATGTTGCCGATCGCCTGGTGGCGGCATCTGCCGGTGAGCTTGAAGGAGTACAGCGGCAGCAAGGCTTGAAGAGATACGAATCCAGCACGGTAGACGAGGCCATTGCAGCATTTGAGGCATCTCAAAGCCTTGTCCTGACAGCGGAGCAGCGCAGTGCCGTGATTACGGCCGTCAGATCTCACTTGAGCCTGATCGCCGGCGGAGTCGGCACAGGAAAGGCGACGGTCCTGAAGGCCATATACAGTGTGCTGGAGAACGTGTGCGCCTACAAGCTTATCCACCAAATGACGTTGACGGACAGAGCGGCGCAGCGCATGAGCCAGGCGACTGGCAAGCCAAGCATGACCATTGCAGCATTCCTGAACGAAGTCGATGCTGGAACCTTAGGACCCAATACCGCTGTGGTTATCGGCGAGATGTCCATGGTTGACCTGATCTGGATGTACAGAGCGCTACGTCGCATTCCGTCTGGGACAAAGCTTATTCTTGTCGGAGACCCGTCGCAGCTTCCCCCCATGGGTCTTGGTTTAGTGCTGCACGTCCTGGCTGGTCATCCAATGATTCGGCAGACCGAATTAAAAGTGGCGAAGCGGCAGAGTGCCGTAGGTGGGATCCCGTTCGTCGCGGCGGCCATCCGTGAGCATCGGGTGCCACAGCACGCCGAATACGACGGTATCGGGACTGGCGTGTCCTTCGTGCAGTGCTCGGAATCAAAAATCAGCGAGGACGTGCGCCGTGTGTACGGGGAATTAGGTGGCGACGGCAGCAACAATAGTGTGCAGATTCTTTCGATTACACAATCAGGTAACGGAGGGACTGAGGACATCAACAGGTCCTTCCACGAAGAGTTCAGGCGGGGCGCACCCATGTGTTTCACACACCATCCGTTCTTCGGCAGAGTCGGTGCGCATTCCATGGATCGGGTTCCGCTGCGAGTAGGCGACCCTGTGGTCTATACAGCGGACGATGACGATCTCGGGCCGCATAACGGTTCACTGGGTACCATTGTGGAGGCCTTGGATTCAACAAGCCGAGAGCATCCGTGCTGCGCTGGCGATTTCGATGGAATACGCTATGAATTGAGCAGTAGTCAGGCCGAGACGTTGCGCCACGCTTACGCGATCCCAATACAAAAGAGCCAAGGTGGCCGGTTCCAACGTGTCATTGTGTCTTTGCGGAAGTCGACTCTGCTCGACCAGGCATTGATCTATACAGCCATAACCCGTGGCGTCGACCAGGTCGTTCTGGTCGGTGACTGGGACTCAGTATGTGCCGCGATAAAGGCGCCGGCCACAGCGGCGCGGCGACATGTCAACCTGCCTTCGTTCCTCGCCACCTGACAATTAGGCTGAAGATTCGAGCGACGACGGCAGGGCGCAGGCTAAGATGCACTGCTACGCCACCCGTACGGAAGAGCTTCCTAAGGAAATGGGCTTTTGAAGGGTTTCGCCTGCATCGTCACCGATACGTTCCTTGGAACTAGTCCACCGCAATGCGCAGCCGAATGCGGCACAGTCGGTGCATTGACCGGGACATTCGTGTGCCGTGCCCTTTGTGGCAGCGCTTGATGAACTCCGCAGGCGCCCACTGTGATTTTCCAACGGCAGCCACGGTGAACGACGTGCGCGTGATGGTCCATATATCCAACGCCGCCACACTCCTGGAAACCGATGCGGTCGCCGGTCCGATATGGGACATGCTTCAACTTCATTGTTGTGTCGGGTGGGACCTTCGGCCCTTACTGCGTCTTTGGGCTCTGATTTCGCATCGCGCTAATCCCGTACAGGAATAGTATCAATGCAATATAGAAGCAATGAACTGAGTCAGTTGATGCTCGACGATGATGATTGAAACGTAATGACGAGCTCAACCCCAAGCGCGTCCGCAATCCTCTGAAGAATCTCTATTGAAGGATTGGCGATCGCACGTTCCAGCTGTGAAACGTAAGTGCGGTCCACTTCAGCCGCCATGGCCAGCGCCTCTTGGGACAGACCTGCATGGGATCGGGCTTGCTTCACTTCACTGGCAATGCGTGTCCGTAACGTATTGATGTTTTTCTTTTTCATCCCGGAATGATCGGTGCGCCGGGATTCACAGTCCACGGAATATATTCTACAATGCACTTCCGAAGCCAGCCGACGGTGTATGTCCAGATGCCAAGACATGCCACGCCAGCGCATATTTCATAAACACGTGAATGTTGAGTAGCAACGTCATATATATGTGCCTTGTCTCGTGGCAGTGTCATGGGAAAGGTTCGTTGCCGCTTGCATCCGAGCAGGGGAAGTACGGTGTTATTCACGGTCGACAGTTTTGAAGCCAAGCTGATGAGCCGCGCCGAGGATCGGAAAGGTGGCGGCTCAGGAAGCCGCTGTTTCCGGTGGGTCGAGGTAAGGGGGCATTATCTGTTTCATGTCGATGTCGGGTTTGCGGAGGACCCTGACGTTCAATGGTGGCACTTCCTGACCGGGCATATCGGGGATCTGTTACGTCTGCTCGAGGATTACCCAGCACCGAAATACAAAGTGCGAATAGCGTTGCAGATCCCACTCTCCGCGGACGAGCCTTACGGCATTAACGAAGTCCTTGAGATCAACAGGGGGCAAGACACGAGCGGAAACGAGGTCTTCGCCTACAAATGCAAGAGCGGTCAAACCTACATCATGCCTTCGAATGCCCCGCATGACCTCGATGAGATCGACAAGGTGTGGCCATGATGGTCCATAGCAGGTCACGTATATCATTTTCAATCGAGAAGTAGGTACGGATGCCATCGACAGACAATCTGCAGCCAGGGTGGGAATGGTGGAGGAGCAGAATCGCCTTGCCGGCCGAAGTGGTTCGCAAACTTGAACAACAGCGTCTCGAGGCCCAGGCGCGTGTCGAGGCCGCCCAACGACTGGCCGAGGAACAAGAAAGCGCCACGAAGGGAAAAGGGGCATGGGAACCAGCGGTGGAGGAATGGCCGACCGACGTGGTTGCATCCGGCGAACCCTTCCTGAAGCTCCTGGACAAGCGGCAGGTCGAGGAGGCGGTGGACTCGTTCGACGCCTTGTTTTCGGAGTCCGACCGACGGCAACGTGCCCGTGCGCTTGTCGCAAACCTGCGCGACGCAGGTGAATACCGCAGTCTGCTTCGTCTGCCGCCGGACTGGCGTCGTGTTCTGCGTCGCTTGGAGCGACGGTTCCCCAATTTCACGGAGGTGGTCAACTATCTCAGGAGCATGCTCGCGCTCGCGGAGCATGGCGACGGAACTATCCGCTTCAGCCCGGTCCTCCTTGCAGGCCCGCCCGGGGTCGGGAAGTCCCTGTTCTGCGAGGCGTTCGCCGGGTCGTTTAAGTTGTATCTGGTGTGCATGCGCATGGAGAACGCCCAGAGCAACGCCGGGCTGGCCGGCAGCGAGGAGTTCTGGTCCAACACCCAGCCTGGACGGTTGTTCGACGCCCTCGTGCATAAGACCCACGCGAATCCGCTGTTCTTCCTTGATGAGATCGACAAGGTATCGACTGAAGGGCGGTACGACCCGATGTCCTCGCTGTTGTCGCTGCTCGAGCCAGGGACGGCAAGCTCATTCCAGGATCTGTCCTTCCCATGGCTTAACTTGGATGCTAGCAGGGTGCTCTACATCTGCACGGCGAACGATGCCGGGTTGCTGTCGGAACCGATACGCAGCCGGCTCAAGGTGTTCGACGTGCCGCAGCTGACGCCGGCACAGTCGCAACGCATGGCGGTCCGAATCTTCACGGAGGTCAGGCGCGAGGTTTTCGGCGCAAGAAGGTCAATGAAACTTGACCGGGCGGCTTTCGATGCCGTGGCGTCGCTCACTCCGCGGGAAATGCGGCGTGTGATCCGTCAATCAATTGGATGGGCATTGTTTAATTCCCGCCGTACGGTCCTGGCGGGCGATGTCGGAATGGCGATGAACGTTCCAAAGGGGACCATGGGTTTCGGCTTTGTCAGGTCACCATGAGCGTACAAAACCCAATGCAGCCATACGACCCCATAAATGCAACTATCAACAAGTAAATTGCCACGACCAAGTAGCAGCACGGAACTGGCTAGGCGCAGGGCAAACGGCTTGTAAAGACTGGGGAAAGTCCGCTCATGGGACATATGGTTTTCGGACTGGTCTGCGTAACCCCGGATGTGATCGTATGCACGGAGAACCACCATTGAGACTTGTAAAGGCCGCCATGCGGCGATCCTTAAGAATAAGAAAAGGCATCCTAGTTGGAAGCGCGAAAGTCTTGGGATGGGCTGCAGGCTTGCGGGGTGAACGGACAACGAACTTTGCACTGATGGGGGTTAGGTGCCATTGCTGCTCATTGCCGTAAAAGAAGCAACGGGCAGCACTTGACGACCGTGTGTGAAACACAGGGTGGGGGATCCCGCCTAGTCACCCTGAATTTGTTCATGGCGAGTTTCTCTTGTCGCAGCTACGAACTTAGTCTAGGTCAAAATCCATATGCTGCCCTGCTCAGATCTATCTGCGAGCATTTCTTAGGACTCGTGAGACTGCGCGGCGAGCGAGCCAAGTTTCGAAATGCCGCGCTGATTCGACATAGACAGTCTTGAACCAAGCATCGCCATCAGCGAAATCCCGCCCGCTTTCAACGGCGTACGTCAGATCGGCCACCGTCTCATCGTCATCAGGAATCATGTCGAGCATCTTTGCGAATGCGCTAGGGTATGCAAGGAGAGAACACGCTAGGCAGCACACATCGCGGTTGTGAAGACTGCTTAGCAGCCAAGACCGTTCAGTTTGAATCTCTATTATCTTTGTCTCTTTATAGTAATCACTAACGCTAACGCTTTTATATTCAGTACGAGAATTTTCGACCTCTGCCACTAGCAGATCGAAAAGCACGTTGACCTCATCCTCAGTAAAAATTTTCATGAAGAAATGCGTGAGCATTGCATGCCGTCCCCTTGCGAATCCTTGGGACACCCTTGCTGCACAAAGTTGACAAGTCGATGAACTATCGCATGTCCGTATCTTGAAATCGAGAGCATCGACGCACGGTGGAGTGCAGTCGACGGAAAGGATCAATGCGTCGTTGGGTAGGCGGCGAGCCAATCCCCTCCAGAAAGCTCAGTTCCACCAGTTCAACTCTGAGCACTGCCACTACCTGTTAGAGACGGAAGGCGAATATGAACACGAGTGACGATGAATTCGATGTGCCTGCGGATTTCCCGCAGCGATCGATCGGAAGCGGCCTCGCAGGTGCCCAGCCGAAACTATCCGTGACGAAGTTTCAAGGACGGTTTTACATGCTGGGCAATACGCCGCCTGAGAGGCACGCGCGCTACCATTGGTGCCGGGATCTCGCCGAGCAGTTCGTGGAGGCGGCACGCACAACGAGAAAAGGCAAGCGCAAAGACATGCATGAGGCTGACATCCTGCTGCAGTACCACGACCGGGTTCTGGCGGCCGGATGGGGATTGGAGAAGGCGGAGGCGGGCTGGATCTTCAGGCATGTCGCAGTCGTTCTCAACTGGCCCGTCCCGGAAGCGATATTGCCATCGACACAGGAGCTGCGTACGTTGGCTAAAGACGTCCTCGGTCCACACCATGAGGCGTGGTGGGACGCACCGTCAGTATGGCTGGACCATCAACGCCCCTGCGAACTCGCTCAGACTGTCGCGGGCCGCCGGCAGGTGTGGGAATACTTGAAGCGTGTTGAGACCGGTACTTACACTTGAACTTCCTGCCGTTTCGGACGGCTGTGGGTCCGGCCGCCTTGATTGCTCGAGATACCCCGGCGGGAAATGTGTGGCCGCAGTAATCATGTATATCAATACGAACAGACATGGGGCCGAAGACATCAAGACTGAATCAGATGTGGCTGTTTCAGATGCGGCTGTGCTGGATGCGGCGGCTTGCCGCACAGGGTGCTCCGTTCGGATTGGCCGCGGACGGCAGCATCGAGCGTCTTTTCGAGACCAGCTACACAGAAGGGGGGATTTGGCGATGGGTCCCGGTCAAGCATCTATCGACAGCCATACTGTCATACCGACGCGAGTTAAAAAACGCTGGCCGCGGTGACTGATGCAGGATGCTCCGCATTGATGTCATTCGATGCCGCGTCACCACAGGTCCCTTCGAGGCGGTTGCCTACGCTAGCCGTTGCCTTGGCATGGAGAGCGGCAGGTCCATTGGGCAACAGTCGTCATGTCCCCGTCGGCAAGTGCCCGCGCTTCATCTCGAGGGTGGCCACAGCCGATTGTCGATCAACCCGCGCAGCCGGTATCCTAAAGTTTTGGCTGCAATGAAGCTTCTCAGAACTCATGAAACCTCATGATGGGCCGGTGTCCGACCTCTGGCATTTTGCACGGCCGGAGCTCGCGGAAGGCTATCTCAATGCCTTCGACCTGAAGCTGTCCTCCGCGCGAGGGTTTTTTGCCCCCCGGCGCATGGGAAAAACCGAATTCCTGCTGCAGGACCTGCTGCCGGCAGCACAGAAACGTGGCTACATCGTCGCCTACACGAACCTGTGGGACAACCGCGCGTCGCCGGAGGCCGCCTTGGTGGCGGCATTATTCGACGCGCTTGGGCTGCGGAGCGCGCAGGCTCTGTCCGCACGCCCGGACCGGCCGGCCCAAAGGGGCAACGCCGACGCGAAAACACCGGGCACGCTGGAGGCCAAGGTCGCAACGTGCGACGGGAAGGAACCGACGCTGCAGGAAGCGATCAGGAAGCTCGATGAGCAAAGGAAAACGTTTCTGCTGGTCATCGACGAAGCGCAAGTTCTCGCGCGCACCGCGCACAGCGACTTCGTGCATGCGCTGCGCGCGGCGCTTGACATCCGCAAGGCCCGGGTCAAGGTGATCTTCACGGGAAGTTCTGGGACGGCATTACGGGCGATGTTCGCGCGCCCCTCCGAGCCGTTCTACCACTGGGCAGCGCTCGAACCTCTTCCACCGCTGGGGGGCGGTTTTGTGGACTTCACGGTCAAGCTGATGAACAGCATGGCGCGCAAGCCGATGACGGCGAAGCAGGGGAGACGCGCCTTCACCGAACTGAACGACACGCCGGAGTTCTTCAGACGTTTCATTGAGCGGTACATGCTTCACCAAGTGCTGGGGCCTGATTCAGCCTTGAGGTACACGAAGGCGTCGGTTTTTTCGGATGAACATTTGCACGAGGCGTGGTCTGACATGAATCCCGCGGATCAGGCGGTTCTGACGCTTATCGCGCGTGGCGATTCCGACCTTCACAGTGCCAACGCGCTTGGTCGCATTTCGGCGTCGTTGGAAAAAACGGCGACCAAAAGCACAGTCGCGCACGCGCTCAGGAGACTGCAGGCGGGAAACGTGGTGACCCGCGTGTCTTTTGGAGAATACCGAATCGAGGAGGAGGCGTTCGCGGACTGGATTCGGCAGAGGACCGCGGGCATACGTTGAGCCATGGACCGAGAGCTCCAATCTCGCAATCGTTCCGGTCACCACAGCGTGCCTTCTTTTCCTTCTCATAAAGATATGACCACCGATGTTGTTGCGGAAGGCCACGACGGGAGACTGCGCCACTCTCAGGTCCGAGGGACGCTACCAAATCGCCCATCCACAAGAGGCAGGCCCGCACACAGCCTACCTGCGGCTACACTCAACGCTTCACCCTGATGGAGCGTGAAGGTGGCGTGGCGCGCCGAACAGAAAAAGTGAACCGGCACTATTGTGAGACTTTACGGGAACATGCCATGGCCGGATATTGCTAAAACCTTCTTTCCAGCATGGGCACCAACTTACCGTTGAATCCGCGGCGACTGGTGCATTGGACGCGCCATTGCCCGGCAGTCGAGGATACAGGAGAGCAATTGCGGGAAGCCACACCGAGATGCAGCCGGCTTGAGCAGCAATGGGCCCTTTCGCGAGCAGATCCATTGCTGCAGCATCCACCCTCGGTCCTTCGGCACCTTACGGAGGAGGGCACATGGCCTTAGAGCGCAGGTACACGTAAAGGCGGGCAGCCCGGAGGGATTTGCATCTGTTTGGCCGCGGGCGAGATCGGTCTTGCCATTGAATGCTCTGTGCAGCAAACAGAAGAGGTCGCCTTGATGTCGGCGAGCGGTCTCCGAAAGGGCTGCAGCGGGACGCTTCAGTCAACCAACTGCCGCGCGAGCAAACGCTTTTGCGACAGGCGGGTCTCCTTGGTGAGAGGCGGCTACGGCGCTCCTCACACCGGGGCCGGTGCGAAATGGCAGCGATGGTGCGTCGAACTCGTTTGAAATCCGCATTCGTGCACCACTCCAGGATCCCGGCATGTTAACTTGATTGGCACGCCAGCGTATGCGGGATAAAGAATCAAGCGCGGTCAAGCAACGAACTGGCACGAGCAGTGCGGGCGGCGGGTACCGGCACCCGTGCCAAAACGACCGGTAAATATGAAAGGCGACTGTGGATTTTTCTATGGCGAGAAGTATTGACGCACTTCGGAGAACCCAGGTGGATCGCTGGACGAACCTCGTGGCGGCGGCAGAGTTTTATATCCTGTTCAACGACCACCGGCCGGCTCGGGGGTTCTACCTGCTCATTCATGATGACAACCGTTGGAAAATCAACCAGCCAGACTCGAGAGAACGTTTCCTTTGCAATGTCGAGCGATGCTGTATCGGGTGGATGTTATCGCGGGGGCACGCGGAGGGCCGCCACAGGCACGTGCTGACCCTTGATCACTTTTGCCATACCTTGGGCGTGGCGGAACATCTGAAGATCGCCCGAGTGCTGGCGGACGAGATGAAGGCGGGGAACGACGAGCCTAAAATATCCATGCGTGTCGACGTGCTTCTGGCAAAGCACGCCGTGGTCGCCCGGGTCCCTAATTCTGCAAACTGAAAGCCATCCGGCAGTCGCGGCGAAGGATCTACGGCCGATTAGACGATAAACGTTGCCGCGGCTTTTCCCTTGTGGCTGGATGAGGAGGCACTGAGCCCGCAGCGTGACCATTTTGAATGGCGGATCACGCTCGATACTTCCCTGTAAGGCGCACACTGGCGTTCGAGCAGGCCATGGCGACGGATAAGCAGGGCTTATCTGTCTACCGCTTATACCTCTTCTTCACACTATGTATTTTCGGTATGGGAAACAGCCTTGGGCAAATCAATGCTTCGGATGCCGGATGCCGTAGGTCGGTTCAAGCCCCGCGGATATGCTTGCAATAATTCGATGACGCCGTTAGAACTTGATACGTAGATGCGGCCCGCGGTAGCGTCCGCTTTCGCGTACCCATGCGCGCCTGTACCGGCGGGCGCGGTCCGGAAAAATTTTCAAATGAATTTTCAGCAGTTGAACAGCCGTTCCAGTGACTTATTAAAGCAGGCTGCCATCCTATCGGACGGCGAACCGAAAATGGTCTTCGTCGATCGCGGTTACCGTGGCGTGGAAGTCGAGCGAGCGCAGGGCTGGCCTCGGGGCAAAAGCGCTGTGTAACACGCGGGCTCAAAGGCATGATCCGACGCCGCATTGCGATCAAGCCACTACCCATCGGGCATATGAAGATCGATGGCAAGCTCGGCCGCAATTGACTCAACGGCGCACTTGGCGATGCCATCCACGCGGCGCCATGTGGTGCTGGACATCACCTGCGCCTGATCATCAATAGGCTCAAAGAAAATCGCCAGCCCGGCCCTATTTATTAAACTTTGGAATTCTTCGGGGCCGACTCATTAGTGTGAGGCTGTGTCCGGTAGTACGTCTGCAAATCCATGAACAGCGGCCATCGACTCATGTGTCCTTTCGATACGAGCGCCCGAGAGAGCCGGTCACCCTCTTGGGACAACATTTTTCCAAGTTGCTCGATTTTTGGATCGTCCTTCACGCTTAAACCATGAACGCCAACGGACCCGGCGGCTTTGCCATTGTCGCTATAGAACGGAGCAGCAAGCACCACTGCTCCGGCGATCGACTCTTCACGACTAAGCGCGCACACGAACGGTCCGTTCAATGTCAGGAAGGCAATTGGAAGGACTGTCGTCATGGAGCCGATGCACGAAGCGCATAAGTTATAGCGAGCGGAATGACGCAATTGGATCCGCAACTTCAGCGTCGCGATCGCCGCGCCAGCCCCGGGGGATCGCTGTGAAACGCGTCACTGCACTAACGATTGACGGTTTTCGCGGGCAAGAGAAGCACCAACGCGGCGCCGACCAGCAGTGCAGAAGAGGTGAATATCAGTCCCGCACTTTGCTTACCAGTGAAGTCATTCAGCCAGCCGACGACCGACGGAGAGACGAATCCGGCAAGGTTGGCGATACAGTTGATGGCTGCGATGCCGGCGGCCGCCGTCATGCCGCCCAAAAATGCGGTTGGCAAGGCCCAGAACTGCGAACTCGAAGCAATGCTGCCAATGGCGGCTAAGCTAAGCAGGGCCAATGCTGTTCCAACGCCACTCGTGGTAGGCAACAGGAACAAAGCAAGTGCCGCCATCACCATCGGGATTGCACAATGCAGGCGCCTGGCTTTCGTGTGATCCGAACTGATGCCAATGAAGGGCAACGCTATTAAGGCGCAAAGATATGGAATAGCGGAAAGCACACCGACCAGTGCGACGTTGCTCACGCCTGAATTCTTGACGATCGTGGGGAGCCAGAAGGTAATGCCATACTGGCCCATTACGACACAGAAATAGATGGCTGCCAGTAGCCATACCCGCCGATCGCTGAGAAAGGAGCCGACGGACGCGTGCGAGACCTTCCCCGTATTATCCTCGGCGATATAGTCTTGCAACAGTTTCTTCTCTTCAGGCGTCAGCCACTTTGCTGCTGCAATGCTGTCGTCCAAATAGAGGAGTATCGCGACGCCGAGAAGCAGCGAAGGAATCGCTTCAAGCATGAACAGCCATTGCCATCCTTGAAAACCGTGGGCACCCGAAAACGATTGCAGAATCCAACCTGACAGCGGTCCGCCGACGATGTTTGCCAACGGAATCGCCATGAAGAACACCGACATCATTTTGGCGCGGCGCTTGCTCGGAAACCAATAGGTGATGTACAAGATTACACCCGGGGCAAACCCGGCTTCGGCCGCGCCAAGCAAGAAGCGCATCACATAGAACATGGTCGGCGTCGACACGAACGCAAAGCATGCCGAGATCACCGCCCAGGTCAGCATGATGCGCGCCAACCAACGACGTGCGCCATACTTGTGCAGAATCAGGTTACTTGGCACTTCGAACAGAAAGTAGCCGAGGAAAAAAATGCCGGCGCCAAGACCGTAGACCGTTTCGCTCCATTTCAGGTCGTTGAGCATTTGCAATTTGGCAAACCCAACATTGACGCGGTCGAGGTAAGCGCCAAGATAACAAAGCATCAGAAACGGTATCAGGCGGCGCGCGACCTTGGCGTAGGTGCGTGTTTCGAAGCTACCGGCCGCAGCGGTAAGCCTGGAGCCATCCGCTCCGAAGTTCGTGGTCGTGGTCGTATGGGATTTCATCTTTGTCTCCTTCAGTTTGGCTGTACGTTCCAAACGCCATGCATCGGACTCCTGGACGACTTCCATGCAAGCAGACGCGGATCCAGGAAGACGACTACACGAGATGACGTTTTTGGACTAAGCACAAGCCGCCTCAATGTGTCGGCCGTCGAACGGGAATTGCGGCGGGCTAGCGGGCGGTGACGCAAGCGGTGGCAAGATCGCTATGCCATGCCCAAGCTTTCGGCTTGTGCGGTTTAAACCGGTGCTTGCGGGGTTGACGGATGCAGAAAGGCGCTGCCATACCGTGCCCTCGCTGTTGTTTTGGTTGTTACTAAAGCCAGCTTTTAACACTCGCCGTCATGCACTGACCGAAAGGCCGTATTGGTCGTGCAGCGTCGGCAGAGGGCCGGCAGCCAAGAATGTGTCAGGCGGGGCAATCTGGGGGGAAGACGTCGCAACGCCGGCACGGACCAACGTGCCTGCGACGGTCAGAATGTCCGCAATCCCGAATGCCTGTTCGATATATCCCTGCACTTGTACCGCTCCCTTCTGCAAGGCGTACCGGCGGATTCGATATGCGGCACTTCCCCAAGGAAGTGGTAGGGTTATGTTGTCTCACTTGAGTTGTCTCCGATTAGGGTTTTAAAGAAGAGAAACAATAAGGAACGTGCACTCCTTGAAACTCAGTGTATGAACGGCAGCCATACCTGTATAGCGATGAATTTTTACCTATAGATGAACTCAATTCAGTGCTACATCGCGCTGCGCAAAGCTCCTCTCAGGAACCTCCAGGCATTCAAATCGGCATATATGCACTAATCCGTCGTGGAAGCGGCGCGAGAGCTTTCCATCAATGGCTCAGCAGTTAGCTCTTCGATTCAAGCGCTAGAGGAGGCGCGTGGAACACTTCTATTTGAACGGATCAACCGCGGAGTGATACCGACCGAAGCAGGCGCGCGGTTGTATGCCAGTATCCCGTCCCTTCTTCAGCGACATCTACAAAGAAATGCGCGCCATACTCGATCGCAGTGGCCAGCCCCAACTTGTTGTCATTCAGTCTGCCCCGAGTTTCGCAGCTATCTGGATCTTGCCAAGGCGGCCTGCGTTCTACTTTCCCATCCTGGCATTGATCTGTGATTTTGGGCGAGCCAAGCACCACCTGGCTTCGCAGCTAGACTGGTCTTCCAGTTTTCCGCGAAAAGCAGAGATTCCAAATGTTGATGACGGATTAGCGCTTGGCAGCCGAGTGCAATCGATCATGAAAATAGTGGGGGGACGGTTCAGACTGTAAGCGGACGTCAGAAGCGAAATTTTGAGGGACTACCCATTGCTGTTATCACGGACTGAGCATCGACGATCCGCCCGTGATTGAAACGTCGACTATTAATGGTGCAAGACATCCTAAATACTAAAGCTTACCTTTTCATACCACAGCCTACGCAGACGATGATTTTTATTGCGCCGTCTTTAACTCAGTTGAAAGCAGTTTTTATTGTGCAGTATTGTCCTAATAATTAGAGCATTTCACGACGATGCGAATTCCGCCCTCATTACCTCGCTTGTTTATAGTCAAAGGTCTAATAATCCAGCTAGCAATATTTCTACGCATCTACTACACTCGGCCCTGCTTCGCGAATTTGCGTTTTTGCCGAATGTGGTTAATATCAATTAACCCTAGGTCAAGAACACAAACAAGTGCCATGTGAGCGATGCATTTTTTCAATATAGGAGTGGGAAATGGCAACGTACAAAGAGATACAAAATCAAATCGCTGAACTCCAACGTGCTGCAGAAGAAGCACGCACTAAAGAAGTGCAAGGCGCGGTCGACAAAATAAAAAGCCTGATGGCAGATTATGGGTTGTCCATCGACGACATCGTTGGCACCAAAAAGCGCGGTGGGAAAGCCAAGGCCGGGGGTAAGGTGCAATTCCGCGACGACCAAGGAAACACATGGTCTGGCCGTGGTCGAATGCCTGGTTGGCTGCACGGAAAAGATAAAGAACAGTACCGCTTAAGCTAGCAGCAAAAGGAATATTTGCATGAAGCGCTCCTTTCTGGTTGCTACTTTGGTTTTCGCAGCCGCTTCATCCATTGCTGCGGCGCCTGCCAAACAAACTTTGCCTTCAGGCGTAGTCGTCGAAACTATCAAGGTAGGTACTGGCGTAGCGCCAAAAGCGTCTGATACGGTCGTGGTAAATTACCGCGGCACACTCGCCGATGGCACGGAGTTCGATAGTTCGTATAAACGTGGTCAGCCAGCCACTTTTCCGCTCAATCGTGTCGTCCCATGCTGGACCCAAGGTATCCAACATATCGATGTTGGCGGCAAGGCTAAACTGACCTGTCCACCAGAGACCGCCTATGGCGCGCGTGGTATTTCTGGAGTGATTCCGCCGAATGCGACGCTGACTTTCGAAGTGGAAGTTCTGTCGGTGCAATAGCAGCGGTACATCGACGGCGGTACTGTAGAGTCCGCGTGGCATAGCTCACTATGGCGCGCGCAGACATTATTTTTGTGCGGATAGAAAAATATCCGTACGAAGATCCGCGACCTCCAACTGTCGACGAAATGGTTGTCTGTCATAGCTCAAACCTGCCAACTGCGCATAAATTCATCGATTCGGAAATTCTCCGTTTATTGCTTGCATAGCTTCTGCAATAGAGCCTCCTGGTAAAACGGCTAGTCTGATTCGGATTTTTACAGACGTAGGGAGATTGAATTTGCGACCGATATGCAGCGCATACCAACAGATTCGAGTTTCGGAACATAAATGAACCGAGCGCCACTCGCACGCGTGCAATCCGCGTAGAATCCACGCTTTTGGAATCTTAGAGCGACGGCAATGGCGAAGTGGAAGGTGGAGAAATGGGGCAATGCGGGAGAGAAACAGCTAGTGGCCGCCGCGCCAATCGCCGTCGGAGAGACGATCCTGTGCGAAAAGCCACTGGTCACCGTCCCAGCCGATCAGCATGAGCTTGGCACCTATGCTTGGGATCTAACCCACAAACTGCTAGCGAACGCTAGCTTGCGAAACACCTATTACAGCTGGCAACTCAAGAGCGAGGATGTTTTCCCGCCGCTGCACAACGACACCGAAATCGAACGGCTGCTGGCCAAACGCTACGGCGTACAAAGAACCCTAGTGCGTAAGCTCTATGTCGGTGTCGTCACAAACAATATCGTCTTCGGCGCCGGTGAAAAAGCCATCACTGGCTACGGCATGTACAAAACGCTGTCCCGCGCGAACCATTCCTGCGATCCCTCCGCCGCGATGGTCGCGGTGGATCCTGTCGCTGGCGAACAGGGCTTGGCGGCCAAGCTGCCTATCCAGCCAGGGCAGGAAATCACATGGAGCTACTGTGGCGAAGATAACGGTTTCCTTCAGCAAGATTACCTGATTCGCAATCTCTCCCTAGTACGCGACATGGGTTTCGTGTGCCGATGTTCCCGCTGCAAGAAGGAGTTGCCAAGCGATCTCAAGGGCGTCGATCGGCTGCGTTTTTTTATGGACTTCCTCGCTCAGCACGAGGACTCCATCACCAAGCGCGCGACGGGCACCCTTGCTGGCGCGGGTGATTTAGTACAAGGCAAATAAAAGATTCTTCGCCTCTTCGGTCGTTACATTTTCACATGCTGTTTCAGTCATCGCTGTCTCCCTGTGGACCTTCACGCCGAAACTTTGCAAGCGTAGCATCAACTCCGGCTTTGGCTTTGAAAACTGCCACCAGCTCTGCTATTCGCGGATCGTTTTCGCATTGCTCCACCAGGGTCTTGCCATGACGATCAGGCGCGTCCGCGCTCGCCCCAGCCTCGAGAAGGAGCGCGAGGCACTCCACTGTCCGTTCCATTCCCCCACGCTCTTTCAACTTATCTCGATTAGCAAAATGGATCGGCTGCTCGCCATTGTTGTCGAACGCATTGAACATCGCGCCATGTTCAAGCAATTTTTTGACGAGCACTGGTTGCGCGTTATACACCGCATCAAAAATTGGGGTCACGCCGCCATTGTCAGCGGCATTTACATCCGCACCGCGCTCAAGCAACAGATCGATAATCTCCGTGGAGTTTCCTACTGAGGAAATCGAATGCAGCGGCGAATATCCTTTGGCATCCTTCAGATTCACGTCGGCGCCGGCGTTTAAAAGCATACGTACGAAGTTGGTCTGTCGCGCGATAGTTGCCAGGTGTAGCGGTGCGCGGCCTGCGCTGTCGACAGCATTCGCGTCCGCACCCTTTTCCAAGAGATAGACAGCGGCCGCCTCGTGCGCATACAGTACCGCCAGATGCAAGGCCGTGCTTTGGAATTCTTCACCCCGGAACCGGTCCGTGACGACCTTCGCGTCGATGTTAGCGCCATCGGTGACAGCTTGCTGTACCGCAGGCAGATCGCCAGCGTGTGCAGCGGCGACAAGGCGCTCATCAGGCGACTGTACTGCCTTGCTCATATCCTGGTCCGGCTGCTGCTCGCTCATGGCATCACTCCTTGTGGATCTGTAGCACGTACGACCTGCGACGGCTAGGATTGATCGAAGATTAAGGCGAAGCTCAGCCTTAGTAGTGCGGGGGCTCCGGTAAAGACCATATCCGTTTTGCAGCCAACCCTCTTTTTTGACCGCTCTTACGCATTATGGAATGCGTATCTCGAGAGTGAAATGGGGCTGTTCAAGTTAGTGTCTGCCAAGGTCCAGCGGCCGGGATCGGCCGATTGTGTTGAAAATTCCTTCTCGCAACAATGGAGAGCGCTTTTTACGAGTATGAACTCTCCACTTGATTGACGATCGTTCAATGGCGGCATTTCTGAACAGTCGAGTTAAAGCCTCTTTCGATCCCGAGGGCAAATTAAGCGACTTTTTCAACGCAATCGGCCATAAGCGGCCGTTGACATTAAGAAGACGAACGGCAGCTTCCTTCCACTTTGCGGACGATAATCAGTTGTATGTCCCTATATACGGAGCGGAATAGTCGATATGCACATCAATGCGCTCTGTCAGTATTTTGTGACCATGCATTTCGTGGCTTAGTTGCAAGTCATTGTCTTGCACGTATTAACTCCCGTAGTTTCGTTTCTGCCGCGCTTTATTTTTAGTGATGTCGGAATTATTTACAAAAGGTGTGGGCGGTTGTTCGCTATTCGCTGCGCAGTCGAAGAAAAACAAGCAGTTAAAAACACTGGCATATTTGTTGTATGTAGCGATTAAGGGGTGCCCTCATTCCCTAATTTAATGGAGGCAATGATGATTGATGGCAAACAAATCGAAAATCCGGCGTCCCTTATTGTCGCGATCTCGCTGCTTATGGGACTTGGTTCTGCCTCTAACGAAGTGGCAGCAGATCCCATTTATAACGGTGGACCCGTCCTAGGGGGAATGACAACCGTTAACCTTATCTATTATGGTTGGGGGAGTCAGGTCACAACTGTACAGCCGATTTTTAATAATTTCATTAGCGGGATAAGTGGTACTAACTGGTGGGGGATCACTCGCTTTTATAGTGATAGGGCGAACAGTCCACTCGGAGTTCAGCTAGGCCAATCAATTGCCCTAGATGCATCTACCTATGGTACTTCACTTAACCAATCTACGATCAGTTCCATAGCCAGAAACAGTCCCCAGGCACAGGGGAATAATCTTAACTTGGTTCTAACGGGACCTTCGATCTCCGTTGCAAACTTTGGAGTAACGAGTTGTGGATGGCATGCTTATTCTGGGTCGTTTGTTTATGGATTTGTTGGCAATGCGCAAAATGCTCCCACCTGCATTGATAATCTAGTGCAATTCCGTGGCGATCCGATCGTCGGTGGGATGCTATCTGTCATTGCACATGAACTCACGGAAGCGATTAGTGATCCATACCTTTCAGCGTGGAAGGAGCCTGGCCCGCAAACTGCAACAAGCGGCAGAGAAAATGCCGACATGTGTGCCTGGAAGTATTCAGGAATACAGCACGATTCATTTGGGGCATTTAATCAAAGCTTCGGGGGTCAAAATTACCTTATTCAAGATAACTGGCTTTTAGGTCAGGGAATAATACCGTCGTTTTGTTCTTTCACTGAATTACCAAAAACCACCTTTTGCCGCCCTGGCTTGCAGTGTAAGCCGGACTTTGGCGAAACTTACGATAGTCCATTAGCCCAGAGATTTCAATCGGACATCGAGGAGCCAGAACCAGAACAAGGAACGGTGCCGGAGCCATCTATGCTTACCTTGTTGGGAGTCGGTTTAATGTGTCTTTGTTTTGCACATCGGATGAACCTTCCAAAAAGCAGAAACATTAATATGACCTCGTCGTAACCACCCAGCCGCCTCGGGATGATAAATGAGGTAGCCCTTACCTCTACTGGCCACGTATTTGGATCTAAAGTCTTGGGTCGGAGGCGTACAGCCAAGCGGTATGGCCGCTTTCAATTTTTATATCCGACATAAGTCTATGGTCCGGCTTAGGTCTGTACTGAGTGAGGTGCTGTCCTTTCGCCATCGACAGCAGCCGGCCAATTCTGTTGAAAAATCTGTAGTGCAAGACCTACGGCAATTTTACCGCCGCATCAATTCTCATCAGGATATTAATCGTACAGTGATAGTGATTTCGAAAATCAAATCACGCGCCTTTATCTATCTTAGCGGCAAATTGAACGATTGCGCCGGCATGACGCAATTTCCGCCCCAGGTGTACAAGTTTTCGCTTGACACACCTCAAGCGCTTTCTTATTCATTTGCCACATTTTCGAAAAGGTATCTACGCTAATTTGCGCCAACGAAGTGAAATACCCCAGAAGCCATGTCGGACCTTCCGGGCAACAAAAGAGCGGAGATAACATGCGTACGTATCAACGAGCCAAAATCGTTTTAGCAGCGGCACTCACCGCGATTTTATGCCAGTCATGCGGTGGGGGAGGTTCCTCGAGCACGGATACGGGCACATCTAAGGACTTCGCCATAGATTCTAGTATCCCCGCCGCGTCCAAAGCCAAAATAAGCAGTGTCGATACTCCGCAAGGCAGCGTCGGAATGACTCAGCAGCTTCCCGCATTGCCAGACGATGGCAAGGATTACCTGTTCGTCGCATCGGGTTCAGACGGCCCCTATCTAATGGCGGTTGGACGCAAACAAATAACGTTCAACACAGCAACAACGGCGGAGGCATTCGTAAGAATTGCAAATGGCGACCTGTATTCTACTGATCCATCGATATCGAAAACAGTGACCGGCTCGCCCAGCTTCCCGTACTTGACGGCAAAAATTTCCGATGCGCTCAAAGCCGGCACTCCGCCAATCCAGTCTGATGCCGTCATCGATGCGGTGTGGCAGGTTGCAATGGAGACAAGAAATACGCTCGCCAACGAGACCGCATTGTCCAAGGCACCGAAAATATTGGCGTCCGCAGAAACCGTCCAATCTCTCCCATATTATTTTTTTCAGGACGATGCGACGGACAAAATGTGGCTGTTGAACGCACCAGGGAACAACCTTGAATTAAAAACCGTACGCCGCTTTTTTGGAAGGCCACAACAACACCTTCCGAGGGAGCTTCGGAAGCGGAAATTGAGCCTCGCAAGACAACGAACCTGCAATACCTCGCCTACTACGGCGGAAGCGAGTCCAAGAAGGATATTGTCGGTTCGTCGCCACAGTTTACCGTAACGATACAGCAGGATGAAAAAACCCGCATGCTCAACTCGGTGAACCTTGTCGCAAAAATATCACTCGGAATCATTAATGGGTTATACAAAACGGATCCCGGCGTGGGCGATGCCTGCGTAAAAAAATTCGCGAACGACACCTTGAATGGAACTGAGTTCACCAAGCTGCTCACGGATCCGAACGCCGATAACCTGTACAGTTATATCAAGAAAATCATTGGCATGGACAATCCGGTAACCTTCATCAAGACGTTGACGGATTACGCCAAAGGATGCCCCGACCCGGGCCTAGAGGTGGCTAAAACCACATCAGGCACGAAGGTGCCAGATACTCCATTTGCCAAGTTTATTAGCACTGCTTACGCAAGGCTTGCTCTCTCCAAGAGTATCTATGCAGCCGGCGATTTATCTCTTCAACTCTATAAATACTACAACTACAAGCAAAGTGTCGATGTCTGTAAAAAAGAAGGGGTAGTTGTACCGTGCGAGTTTACATTGCGCGTCACGCCTGCTGGCCAAACTATCACCATCGCAGATTTATTGCAGATGAATGCGACCCTGACAGACAAGACTGGGAGGGATTTCGGCGCTCCGGCCAACATGAAATGGAGTTCCGATACTCCCGGTGTCGCTTGGGTAGATGCAAACACTGGATTGGTGACCGGCGTAAGCCCTGGAGAAACAATTATTACCGGCACAGATTTATTGACGTTCGCAAAGGGTACCGCGATCGTAAAAGTTACCGTAAATAACATCGATGAAGGAGTGAAAACGGAATTACAGGATTACGCTCTTACTCCATGCACAACGAACCGATACGAGGCAGGGACGCGTACCGGAGGAATCAATTATCAATATGATCTCACCGCATGTTCACTTGGGAAAAAAGTCTATTTTACTTGCGTCGGCGGATGTTTTGATTCTAACAATCGGCCACGATATTCGATCACACCACGCAATGCGACTGCGACTCTCAAACGTCCATGCGAACCGGACCGGGTCGATCCTGTGTCAACAGCCCGTGAACCAGTGCATTATGAATACGATACAGGGAGAATCTGGTACTACGGCGTGATCGTCGGCGTGACTAAGGTGGTCGGATCCCTCGATCCCTATAACTGCTCAATCTCGTATGATGTTCAGGAAACTTTTGACATCATCCTGCCGAGCGGGAAGGCAACGACCTCTGTGGTCACTTATTTCGTGAGTGCCCCATGACCTGCACGGCTGAGGCTTTTGTATGCTCAGCCAATTCAATCAATGGTTAAAAGTCTCGCCGCCCGATCGAGATACTTCGAGAGATCGGCGAGACGCTGGTTGACAATCAATGATGCCTTAAGCGAACGGCTTAGTTCATGGTGAGCAGAGCATACTGTTCGTATGACAGTGCGTGGCGTGGTAGGCCGGGTTCAGCTCGCCCTTCTGGTCGTGCGCGAGCAGCCGGACCATGTAGGCTTGTCGGCTTTATAGCAAAACCCGACTATCGACATGTCCGGCTGACCGGCTGCTCTGGGTCGATTCTGCGCGTACCGACTTGGGTATGGCCTCAGCGAGAGCCTCTTCATCTGTGAGGAAGACGCCAGCGAGTACATGCACCGCTACCCTTCTGCCTTGATCGCTGATATCCGCTTGATATGTGAACTCTACGACCGCCCGGTACTTATAATCAGCGGTGCGCTCAGTACGAGCTGTATATGGATTCTCAGGCTGGTCGCCCATTGTCCGCTCCCCTTTTATCGTAGGGAGAATCTAGTATGAACTTCCTCGATCTTTGCGCCTCCGGCGCGCGGCGCCTTCGTCCACCCTTTTCGTAACTGAGATATCGTGATCTGGGAGAAAGGCTGCACGCCAGCGGAATACTTCTGCTGGTTGGCCTGCGGGGCTTAAGGAATTAGGATTGGCGGCCCCCGCCCATATCAGCGGACTTTCCCATCAGGGCAGGCAAAACCTTGTCCACAAATTCCTTACCGATGACGATTGCCGCACCCCAGGCCTCATTTGGAAGGTCGTGGAAAGCTACGAATCTACTGATTCGAATGATCTCTCCAGTCGACTTCGCTTTAATCGAATAGCTTCCAACGTAACCACCAGGTTCCCATCGTTCGGCGTAGCCTGCAATTACATAGCCATTGTACTCAATTCGATCATCCATCGCCTCAATCGCGACTGCCAAAAATTTAATCAATGCTCGAGTCTACCTCATTTTCACAAACTTCCCGAATCCAAAAGTTTGCTGACTAGGTGGGCCTTGCGGTCACCTCACGGTGGAGCTTGAGGGAAGCTTATCGTCAACATAGTCTGCAGCAAGAATAAAGGCCGCATTGCACGCACTCTCGAAGCTCCTCCGTTGCGCGGCGCGATGCACTTCATGCACGTGTTCGCCAGTTGCTTTATCCGTGATCGTGTATCGCCCAAGCCAGCCGTCCCCATCAGCAAGGCAAGCAGAGACTGCTATGAAGTATCCCCGATAGTCGATGATCTTATGCATCTTTGGCTCCCGCGCTTGACCGTTATAATTTAGCCAATGCTCCCAAATTTTCAAACAAGCGGGCCATCAATCGAAAATAGGTTCTCTGCCTACTCCCAAGCAGGAAAAATATGGATTTACCAAATACTGTTTTAAAACAATTGAGGACGGCTCATCCCCCGAGTATTTGCGTTGTACTCAGTCGTTCGCCTCTTTGAAAATTACCCGGTCAATATACCGTCGCCCACGATCAAGAGCGTTATCGCAAGCACTGGCAAACGTCTGTCCGATCACGGCGTCGGGCATTTCACGAATCATCTTGCCTGTATTTTGAACTGTAACGACGTAGCTTCCGGCCCATACCTCGTCTGCCCACTCTTCAGCTTCTGCGGACACTACGTAGCCTTTGTATTCAAGGCTTGTCGCCATAGCGAACCTCCATTGATTCGAATCCATTTTGTTGGAAGCTACTGAGATTACTTTTCACATATCTCAAATGAGACTTGATTACTGCTGACAGTCGGCCACTTGATACGGCTCAACGAAAATGGCTGGCAGCTACCCGAGTCGGTAGATGTAAGATCGAATACTGTAATGAGGGCTCCCGGCGAATCGTCTTTGCAAGTTCTATGGCGAATCATTAACGACTTGCCAATGTTGAACAATGGCTAGCGACGGCTTTCTAGCGGAAAACATAGGGAAGCAAAAATGTCGCGTAAAAAGGCTGTGGATCTCGACAACGATGTGTTGCTTGAGATTGTGGTGAACATCCATCGCATCGTGGAGGCCCATGAAGGACAACAGAACACGCGTTTGCGAGAGATTGACTATGCCATCCATGCTGCCCTAACACTGATAGAGGCCGCCACACGCTACTTTCCGAATGACGAAGACCGCGTCGCCTCGGTCCGATCCGCTGTTGCCTTGTTTGCCGAGATTGCCGAAGCTGATTACATTCGCCCTATATATGCAGCGGCTGTAACAAAGCCAACAAAGCACTAGTGCATGATGTAGAGCGGCCTGCGCGGCAGGACTCCCTGAGCAAACGGGCACATCCAAGCTCGCATAGACTAATACCAATCCCGAGGTTAAACGAACCGAGTGTTGAGCACGGGGTCACAGGCAAACAGCATTGAGCCCAGGAGACTGCCATGTTGCCTGAGGAGACGTTGCAGAAGCTGCGGAGGCGTAACTTCGATTTTCTGGCACGGCAGGAACCTAGCGGGCCCAATCGCTTGCGCTACATGGGTCTGGCACACATCAAGGACGGCAAGACCATCACCGAAGTCGCAGCGGCCTTGCGGGTCACGCGCCATACAGTGATGCGCTGGCTGAGCTGGTTCAATGCTGAAGGTGTGCAGCGCCTGAAGGGCGTGCCGCACACCTGGAGTACCCAGCGCTTGCCCCGGTCCCAGGGAGAAACGTTTCGCCAAGCCGTGGAGCAACTGCAGCAGCAGCGCGACGGCGGACGCGTGCAGGGCGAGGATATTCCTCAGTTTCTCGCCGAGCAGTTCGGAGTGGTCTATCGCCTCAACGGCGTGCACGACTTGCTCAAACGGTTCGACATAGCGTGGATCACCGCCCGCTCGGTGAGCCCGCATGCCAATGCGGCTAGGCAGGCGGCATTCAAAAAATTTTGCGCAAGGAAGCTCAGGTGGTCCTGCTGCCTGAGGTGCCACTCGAGCACGTCGATATCTGGTTTCAGGATGAAATGCGCATTGGCCAGCGCGGCGCCCAAACCCGGATTGGGGCGCGTAAGGGTAGCCGCCCGCGCATCGTGCGCCAGCAGTAATCGGAGTCGGCGTATATCTCCGGGCGGTGTGCTCAGCAAACGATGCTGCAGTGGGGTTGGTACTGCCGTATGCCAATACCAACAGGATGGCCCTGCATCTCGAAGAGATCAGGCTCGCCATTCCGCCTGGCCACCATGCGCTGGTGGTATTCGATCAGGCGGAATGGCATACCACTGCAAGGCTCCCGCGGTTTCCCAATGTGTCGTTATTGCTGCTGCCGTCAGGATCACCCGAATTGAATCCGGCCGAACAGGTCTGGCAGCAACTGCGCGATTGCAGTCTGGCGAATCGGTGTTACGACAACTATGAGGAGATTGTGGGCACCTGCTGTGCGGCCTGGAACGCCTTGACCTAGACCCCCGGTGCCATTTGCCCTTTGTGCACGCGCAGCTGAGCGCACCTGTCGTTCCACCCCGGATCGTTATGACTCGCGATTAGTATAAGTGAGCGCAGAATAATCCGGCTGTTTTCGAACGCAACCGAATGAGCTTCGGGCGCTGGCAAAGTTCGATCATGGGCGTAGCGTCATTTAGTCACGATGAAACTGGGATACTTGAGTTCGAGCGCATTTTCAAAAATGTCTCGTCGATAAATAGGAGTTGCGCCACTAGCTACGTTGGCTGGCGAACCTGATCAATGCTCGATTGTTGACACTGGGTTGAAACGGCTTTGAAGAGTGACGTAGTTTCGGCCGAGGCTGTGTAAAAACGCGAACGCTCCGCACGGTCCATGCAGCTTGGCCTCAATAGTGCGAGAATGTGCCCCTCCGCAACCGGGCCGCTATGCTGACCTTACACAAATTCGTAGGCTTTTTTGTTTTTACACAGCCTCGGCCAAGAGCGGCCTTTAGACTTGATTGACTCAAAGTCTCCCTTTCATCTGTACAGCAGATTTACGCTGAATACCGCCTGACGATGGCAGTCGGTCGTATTTCTCGGTTTTATTGTCGCGAGAACCGGCCGCTTCGCCTCCCGTTACTCAATTCAAAGGTCAAAGAAAAGGCGAAAAAACCGCTCATGGGAAGTGGGTGTCTTCATCCTTGCGATGGAGGAGAAATAAAGACTATAACGCGCAGTGACCCGAAACAATTCCCGTTTAAACTTTCGTGATGTATTTCCTAAATGGCGGGCTGCTGAAGCGTCAAAACTCCCGCCATTCCTCGGCCGGTTTCGAGGCGGGAATCTGTTCCCACCGTATGGCGCGCGATTGGGGCGCAACGATGGCATTTCGGCTGCCTGCATCTTTCCGCGCCAGAACATGACCCTGCGACCGCTGGGCCTGGGCAACCGGCGCAGAAGAGGCCGAGGCCGTGCCTACCCTGAAGATACTGACTACCTGTGCGAGCTGCGCTGCCTGATGCTGCATCGATTCGGAAGCTGCGGCTGCTTGCTCCACCAAGGCCGCGTTCTGCTGGGTGACCTGGTCCATCTGGGACACAGCGGTATTGATCTCGCTGATGCCGGCCGTTTGCTCCTGGGAGGCCGCCAAGATTTCGCCCATGATGTTGGTTACACGCTGCACGCTGCTGACGATCTCATTCATCGTCGTGCCGGCCTTGGTGACGAGCGAAGCGCCGGTATCGACCTTGCTCACCGAGTCGTCAATCAGCGCCTTGATTTCCTTGGCCGCTGCCGCCGAGCGCTGCGCAAGACTACGCACTTCGGTCGCGACAACCGCGAAGCCGCGACCCTGCTCTCCGGCGCGTGCGGCCTCGACCGCGGCGTTCAATGCGAGGATGTTTGTCTGGAACGCGATGCCGTCAATGACGCCGATGATGTCGACAATGCGCTTGGACGACTCATTGATGGCAGCCATCGTATCGACCACCTCGCTGACCACTCTACCGCCTTGGCTGGCAATCTTCGAAGCGGAAATGGCAAGCTGGTTGGCTTGGCGGGCATTGTCCGCGCTTTGTGTGACGGTCGAAGTGAGTTCTTCCATGGAAGCAGCGGTCTCTTCCAGGGAGCTGGCCTGCTGTTCAGTACGGGATGACAGGTCCTGGTTGCCAGCCGCGATCTGGCTGGAAGCCGTAGCAATCGTATCGGTTCCCGTGCGGACTTGGCTGACGATGTCAATCAAACCATCGCGCATCGTCTTCATGGCAAACATCAGGCTCGAACGATCGCCAGCCCGAATATGGATTGCAGTTTCGAGGTCGCCGCCGGCAATGCGGTGGGCAAGTTCAGTCGCTTGCGCCGGTTCGCCGCCGATGGAGCGTTCGATGCCGCGGACGATAAGCAGTACGATCGCCGTCAGGGCAACGATGATTGCCGCAAGCAGGGCACCGGATACTATCAGGTCCTTATAAAAGGCAGCATCAACGTCGTCAATGTACAAGCCGGTCATGAAAATCCAGTCCCAAGGCTTGTATCCATTGTCATAGGCCAGCTTCGGTACGGGTTTGTTCTCGCCCGGCTTGGCCCACAAGTATTTGGTGAAGCCGTCGCCGTTGCCCTTCACTGCCTTGATGGCATCCACATAGACCAGCGTGCCGTCCGGATCCTTGAAAGCGGCGGGGTCGGTTCCAACCAATTCGGGTTTGAACGGGTGCATCAACACTGCCTTTTCACTCAGCACGGTGAAGTAGCCAGACTGGCCATAACGTAGGCTCTTGATCCGTTGTAGTGCCTGCTTCTTCGCTTCGTCCTCGGCCATTGTGCCCTTTGAGGCAAGCTCAGCGTATTCCTTGGTAATAGACAGCGCCATGTCGCCGGCATTGTGCAACTGCGCCATGCGTTCATCGAGGCGCAGCGAGCGATCACGCACGACATTGACTGTCATGACGGTAAAAAGGCAGACCCAGCTGATGATCAAGGGAAGAAAGAGCTTGGTGCGAAAGGTGAGCTTCAAGGCAGTCTCGTGTGCTATTGATTGTGTTAATGGAGGAGAGAGGGCGGCAGTAGCTCGGTAGAGCAATACCGCAGTCTTTGCTAACGCGGCGAACGCGCACTGGCTTCAACGGAGAGGACGAACCCTCTCCACAAGGAAAATTGCCGAGAAGCATCTCACAACCAATCAAAAATAGCGTTGAATTTATTTCAACTAAGAAATAAATTGACATACATCATGGAAGTCTGTCGTAAAAATATGTTGTTTCTCAATGCAGCAGGAGGAAGTGCTGTCGACCACTGAGGCGTGCGGAAGCAGTAGTGGCTATTGCCAATGGGTTTAGCGTTATCGAATGTCGCATCTACTGGTGCAATTAGCCATTGCTGACGTCGGCATCTTTCGGAAACAGGTGTTTCTGTCCAACAAAAGGCCCCTCTGTGCTGGGCCGGGGATTCGTTTTTGACCCTCTTTCCCGTAGAGAAGACACTCTTTCTATCCGTTGATTAGGACTACGGCACCTCCACATACACCCATAGCGTAGAGAGTCGACCAACTCATTGCTTGCAAGGTTCACAAATTGAAATCTTTGCAAAAAATCAAACAATTAGAGCGGTGACTTGCACGCTGGTACTGGTCTGTATCCTTGATGTAACTTTATCTGGATGGAAGAATCAAACTTTCAAGCCAGGAGTAAAGTGGCCTTACCCGTACGGCGAGCCGTTTGCGTTCTATAGTCCTATCCCCGCAGGGAAAATCAATTGCTGAATATCTTTCCATCGAATCCCGCAGACGGAACTCTTTCGCACCTATCAAGCACACTACCGCAAGATGTGCGCGAAAAGCTGATTAACATGCTGCTTACCTGCCTAGCAGGAAGTGAGCTTGCGGTCGCGCTTTACGACCCGGATGACCGACTCCAGTTTGCTAACCCTGCCTTTCGCGATGCGTATGCACTTGCTTCCGACACGTATCCCACTTGGGAGGAAATGCTGCGAAATTGCTATTCCACAGGCAAAGGGGCGGTGATTGAAAGCGACGACATTGACGCGTGGTTCGCCGATATTTCGACACGCCGCCGATGTGCAAGAGACCGAGCCTTTGAGATTGATCTCGCGGATGGCCGCTGGCTTCGGATAACCGAGTCGATGTCACCAGAGGGATGGTTGTTGCTTGTTGCATCTGATATCACCCGACTCAAGCTCAACGAACGCTTACTTGAGAGAGCTAGGGATTCCGCTATACATGCATCTCAGATCGATCCGCTCACTGGTGGGTATAACCGGCGCTTTATCTTCTCGCGCCTCGATGAGATGCTAAAAAATGCACAGACAACTTGTACCCCGTTGATCGTTGCCGTGATCGATCTTGATCACTTCAAGGACATTAACGATACATATGGTCACCTTGTAGGTGACTGTTTATTACAGCATTTTGTCGCGGAAACACAGCGAAACCTGCGGCAAACGGATCTGTTGGGCCGCATTGGCGGAGAGGAATTTCTACTCCTTCTGCCTGAGACGTCTCTGCCCGACGCCATGCAAATGGTGGAACGGCTTCGGCATGCAATAGGCAACACGGTCGCCTTGCCTGAATGGCCGGAAGTACGCTGCAATTTCTCCGCGGGACTCACGGGGGCAGGTCCGGCGGACACCGTAAGCAGTCTGTTCCAAAGAGCCGACCAAGCCGTCTATGGCGCGAAACAGAACGGGCGCAATCGGCAAGTAGCAATCCCGAGCTAGATCCGATGCAATCACGTTAATTTGCCAAAAATACAACTGATAACCTTCAAGCGCTTGCCGCTTAGCCTTACCGGTTCTGCCCAAAGTCTGAGGCCAAATTCAGACGGGAGGTGGGTCAAACGTGCAGTTCAAAGTGCTGACTGGCAGGTTGGGGTCGGGTTCGGTCTTTTTTCGCCTACATCAACCGGCCAAAAGTGGACAACGCGTTTACAGGAAATTGACGGGACATGGGAAAAGCCAGAAAACCTTGGCTAGTCGCCATCGACCAAACGACGTTACCAAATCCCAGTTCTTCGCGGTGAGTAGAACTCGGCCATAATTGCAGTAACATTTTGGCTAAGGCCGAAAGCATTGTATAAGGGACAACACATGGGGAATGGGGTCGAGCCACGGATTCTGGCTGCACAAAATCGTGAAAGCATGCAGGTGCGACTTTGGTCGACACTTGGAGCGGCGGGCGTAGCGCGCTGGACCCGCAGCCTGGATGGCTCCTTTCAAGGTCCACAGCCCTCATGGAGCAAATTGACCGGGCAGACTCAAAGCGAATTGGCCGGCTTTGGGTGGCTTGACGTCGTCCATCCAGATGATCGCGATTGCGTTCGATCGTACTGGGCTCAAGGTGCAAAAGGCGGTGTGCTCGGTTATCGACTTCGCGACGCGGCGGGTACGTGGCGCAAAGTCAAGGAGCGCAAGGCAAGTTTCGACGATGCAGGCGAATTGCTCCCGCAAACTTCAACCATTATTGAAGACGTTGGCGCGCTACGCCAAGCACAGCAGCGGCTTCGGCTTGCCCTGGAAGGCGGGAGGATGGGGACGTGGGACATCGACCTTTCAACTGGGACGATGAAATGCTCGGAACAGTGCAAATCTAACTACGGTAGACCCTCTGGTGCGAAATTCACCTACGAGGATCTGGCGGCTTCGGTGCATCCGGATGACTTTGAGCGCTGGCGTGCTGTCGTGGCCCAAGCGATCGAGTGCGACAGCGAATTCGGAATCGATTACCGCACGGTGTGGCCCGACGGCTCGGTTCATTGGGTATATGTGCGCGGAAATTGCGCTTTTGATGAGCAAGGGCGTGCGACGACCCTATCGGGCATTTCTTTGGATGTAACCGACCGGAAGCGCGCGCAGCAACTGGAGCAGGAACGTGCCGACGCAGCCATGCTTGAAAGTCGCAAGAAATCCGAGTTTTTGGCCATCTTGGCTCATGAGCTTCGCGGGCCGCTTGGGCCGGTGGTAGGAGCGTTGCAAGCTTTGCAAATGCGCGGCGACAATCCCAAGGACCGGGAGTGGCTTCGAGCATTGGCCGAGCGGCAAGTTGCTCACATGGTCAATTTGATTGACGATTTGCTCGACATAGCACGCGTAGAGCGCGGCGAAATTCGCTTGCGGCTTGAGCAGATTGATTTGCGCACCCCGTTACGACTCGCAATTGAAGCTTGCAGTGCTCTCATGGAGTCGCGTGGACAAAGCTTCCAAGAGGCGGGCTTCGACTGTCCGATTACCGCGATGGTCGATTCCACGCGGATCGCGCAAATGGCGTCGAATTTGCTGAACAACGCCGCGAAATACACGCCGCCGCGCGGCCACATTCGATTGGAGCTGAGCCAGCGAGAAGGGCGAGCCGAGATATGCGTGATCGATGACGGAATCGGCCTGGATACCACAGCATTGGAGCGCGTCTTTAATATGTTCGAGCAAGTGGAGAATCAAAAAGCGCATGCCCAAGGCGGTTTGGGTATTGGACTAGCTCTCACACGCCACCTTGTGCAACTTCACGGCGGAGTGATAACCGTGCAGAGCGAAGGAATTGGTTGTGGCTGCCGATTTTCGATTGTCTTGCCCTTAGAGCATAATTGACGCGCATCTGTTGCAGTTGCTTCAATGCAGAACTCTAAGCCACCACGCTTTCCCGTTCTCCTTATCCAAGTCCCTTGTTTAGCGCCATAAGGTGCCTTCGGCATACCGGGCCATATCGCGCTCCTCGATACCCGAGCGGCCCCTATGGCCAGGAAGCGCACAAATGTGTGACTTGACTAACAGCTACCTTGATGTGAACGCATGTTGTGAAACGTATTGCAGACGCAGCTTTGGTACAGATGGTCTCGAATGGCTGGGGACGAAAATTGTGACAAGAGAAGGCCTCGGGCTTCGCCTGCGTTACGCAGCGTTTGAGAACGTCCGTTAGCAGGTTAATCCGTCTCGATATCTCCCACGAAAACCACGAGTTTTGGCAATTTAGATAGCGAGACTACGTCGTTTACGCCGCTTGCGTTGGGCCGATGATACTACCGAGATGCTGTTCCGAGCCTTGCGCAAGGTTGGAAAAGCTTGGAAGATGCCGTGGCAGATATGGACGCAAGAAAAGAAACATTTCGCTACCATGTTCGGCGGGCACTTCACCGACGCCAGCAGCTAAACCAACCTCGAACCCGGATGAACTGACATGTTCGAGGGTGGTCTTTCCTTTCTATAAAGACACGGAAATTCTTGGAATACTGAGTGTACAAACCAACATACCATCATCGATTGTTCCAGACCAACAAAGGCATCGAGCGCCTGGCATTCCCGCTCTTTCTCCTTGTCATACTGGTTATTGCGTATGTTGTTTATCAAACGGGCGGAATTAAGTTCGTTTATTCGCATTCCATGTACTTGCCAATTTTGCTGTCGGGCTTCATTTATGGTGTGCGAGGGGGAATTTTAATTGCCGTCATTGGAGGTCTTGCACTCGGCCCTTACATGCCAATTGATTCTGTTTCTGGCGAAAAGCAAGAAACACTTAACTGGATATACCGCACCATTTTCTTCAGCTTGGTAGGTATTCTAAGTGGCGTTGCTAGTCAAAGTGTTCGTGCGCACATCAAAAGGCTCGAATGGAATTCCCGGCACGATATCAACACTGGTTTGCGCAATCGGGCAGCGTTGTTAGAAGATTTGATTGATCTTGGTTCGCAGAAATATAAATCCAGTCTATTCGCTCTCACTCTCGTCACCTTTGACAACATGGCGGATTTGAGAACTGCTTTTGGTATTGATGTAGTTGAGGATATTGTCAGGCAGGCGGCCGAGCGGTCTCAGTCAGCACACGGCCCGCACGTTGGCCTGTACCGGTCGAGCCCGGAACAAATCGCTGCAATAGTCGCCGCCAGCGCTATAGAAGAGATCGAAGGGTTTCTCGATCATCTAGTCAAACTCTTTCAGTCGCCATTTCAAATTGGGCAGGTTGCTGTGCACGCTGATGCACGGGTTGGATATGTCCGTGGCGACGTATCTACACAGGGTGTAGAAAGGCCGGAGACATTATTACTGGAGGCGGAAGCCGCATCGTTAGCTGCACACCGGAGCGGTCAGAACAGTGTGCACTATAACGCGGCCTTCATGACCGCTGTGAAAGAGAATCTTTCGCTGCTCGGTGATCTGAGACGCGCTATGGAAAATGGTGAGCTCTCGTTGCACTACCAACCAAAAATAACGATGAGTAGTGGAAAAGTTTGCGGAGCCGAGGCATTGATACGGTGGAAGCATCCGCAAAGAGGCTGGATACCACCCGGCTTATTTATTCCTTGCGCCGAGCAGAGTACCTTGATTCAGGCAGTTGTCGAATTCACTTTAACGTGCTCCCTCAAACAGATCACAGAGTGGCTTGACCAAGGCGTTTCCATACCAGTCGCTGTAAATGTCTCTCCGCGGAACTTGATCCATCCCGGCTTTGTGGACAACGTCCTGAGTTGTCTCGATCACTACGCCGTAGCGGGTAACTTGCTCGAACTGGAAATTACAGAAGGTGCGCTTATGATCGACATGGAACGAATGATCGGCGAACTGAATCGATTGGCGCAACACGGGGTTCGCATTTCGGTGGACGATTTTGGGACCGGATACTCGTCGCTGCAATACCTGCATCGGCTGCCAATTTCGCACCTCAAAATTGATCAGTCTTTTGTCAAGC
This sequence comes from Noviherbaspirillum pedocola, assembly GCF_016632335.1. Lineage (GTDB taxonomy): Bacteria > Pseudomonadota > Gammaproteobacteria > Burkholderiales > Burkholderiaceae_D > Noviherbaspirillum_A > Noviherbaspirillum_A pedocola. The sequence continues at coordinate 424,097 of NZ_JAEPBG010000004.1, read as the reverse complement.
GTGCACTTACAGACGCCGGGGCATCGCACATTATTGAATCAGCAATATCACTAGCACACAAAATGCACATCAAGGCTATTGGAGAAGGAATAGAGAATCAAGCCACTTATGATTTACTCGCACGACAAGGATGCGATATTGCCCAAGGATATGCGGTTTCCCATCCGCTTCCTGAACACGAGTTTATTCGATGGTATGCACAACACGAAAAGGGTTTCTCATTCACCGAACAGTAATCGGCTGACCCACTCAGATTTGATCTGAGCGGGCCATAGATGAGCAATATCAAATAAGGAAGCCAGATCTGCTTATGGCATACATATTCTCTGCGACGGATGAGAGCGGCACTGTTTTACTGAGAGATTAAAAAATGCTGAGCGTTTCAAGTCTTTTTAAGGCATACAAGATTGGAAAGCACGATTCGTTACCATGGCATTGAAGGTGATGAAGCGCTTGAAATAGTAGAGCAGACGGAGGTGTAGCACTTTGGTCAGCAAGCAGCGAAGGGCAGCATGGCGATTACCGGCCATTAGCCGCCTTTGATGCAGCGACGTTGACAGGCGACTTCCTGTGATAAAGCTGCCGCTCACGGCGATGGCGCCGCGACGCATCAACGCACTGCTCGCACAGGGCCAAGATCTTGCCCGTCCTTATGCATAGTAAGTAGGCTGCCCAGGCGCCATCTATCATCGGGAAGGGCTCTCCAATGATTGAAGCAGCTCCTGGCGAGCAAGAGCTGCTACGGGCGAAGTAGATGGACTTACCCCTGGTCCGACCTCCACCTGCAAAATGCGAGCCACCGCCGTCTTTGTGGACGAACAAAAAAACATCGCAATTTGTGCAAGGAATACCCTCCTGACCAAACCCGCGGGTGTATTTCTTGGCGGCCTTGATGCTAATCGCTACGAAACGTGTAAAGCGTCCACGTTTTTACACAGCTCGGGCGGTTTCGGTCCTCCGCCATCGGCGGCAGCCAGCCAATTGCAGACGACCGTGCATTGGCGTCGAACGGTTGCCGCCTGCTCAGGCCGGGAAGACGGTGGACTTTCTCACCGCTACCGTCCCGGGAAGTAAGCCATCAAGATGAAGCGCCCCCGTGCGGGATCAATTCGCATTCGAAATGGCTGTACCGGAAGAGAGAAAGCGCCCGCTGCGTTCCCCTACGAGCAGGCTTTCTTGTGGTTAGCGTGATTACCCTTGGCTTTGGCGTCAGCTTCGCTCATGTATTCGCCTGCCTTGGTCTTGCCATAATATTTGGTCCCGGGACAATGGTAGGTCTTTGACCCGGTGTTTACCCAGACCTTGCCGTCGCCGCCACCTTGCGCTGCGGTTTCGGGAACCTTGTACGTCGACTTCGAACCTGATTTTGGTGCCGGCAACGGCTTTTCACCCAATCCAGGCGAGGCCTCACGCCCGGTCGTTGTCATGGGATTCGGCACGGTGTTCGTTGGCGCGGGCTTTGTGGCTGGCGCCGTGCTTGGGCTCTGTGCAAACACGGCGGCGGATAATGCCAAGGCGACACTGAATCCAAACATCTTCAAATGATTGTGCATACATGGTCCTTTGATAGAAGTGAAAGAAAACCAAAAATCGACGAGACAGATCAACCGCAAACGGCTGGCTCTCAAGCTGCAGCCATGCCGACCCAACTCAAGCAACCCTTTCCGGAATCCCGCCACTGGCACTGGTGAGCCTGTACAGTATCTTTCAACATGCAGACTCAGGCAAACAGTGCGCTAGTGTGCCGTAACCTTCGTCGTTCCTTTAAAAGCGTGTTTAATAGTAAGCACGACTCCGGAAATATGTTGCTGCATGGGAATGGTGATTCCTTGCAGTGCCGGAATGTTGTTTGGGATGCAAAGGCTCTATATCATGATGCTTTCGGCCCATGACGATCTGACCAAGATGCTGGGTGCATTTGCCGATGATTCCGGGCATCTGGATGCCCGGCCAAGCCAGCACCAATTTCTTGCGCCTGGGCACCGGTAATCCAGACCAAAAACAATGTAGCAATGCCGAAATGCTTTTTCATTTGCGTTCCTGTAGCAGGTCGCTCACCGATCCCGCATGGTTGTGGCATTGATAAAACGGTTGGAACGCCTTTCGGTTGACGGCCACATGCATCGATGACCTGGCCTTCGATCATCAACCGCGCGCCGTGACTGGCGAAAGGCGGGCACTTTCATTTTGCCTCACCGCCTGTGCCGAAGTGGCCATGGGCTACAACATCTGCAGGTCGCGACGTTGTTAGGCCAGGTGCTAATCCACGATGAGACCTGAGTCGGTCAATCGCTTCGGCCTCTTATGCGTGTTGCCTTTCGTGCAGCAGTGGTAAATTGGACGTCCAGCACGCCGGATCGGAATGCGCCATGTCCAAAGCCGCCAAATATTTCCTTATCGGTCTTGCGGTCCTGTTGAGCGTCGTTGCGGCAGGCGTCGCTACCTTTGTCGCGACCTTTGATGCGAATGCCTACAAGTCGCAGATCATTGCGCTGGTCCAGCAGCAGAAGCAGCGCACGCTGAGAATACCCGGCGACATTAGGCTAAGCTTTTTCCCTAAGATCAGTGCCGACTTGGGCCGGGTGAGCCTTTCCGAGCGCAATGCAAGCACGCAATTCGCCAGTGTCGAGAGTGCAAAGGTATCGTTCGCACTGCTTCCGCTGCTGAGCAGGCAACTGATCGTCGACCGCGTCGAGATCAAGGAGTTGAACCTCCAGCTTCGGCGCGACAAGGACGGGACGACCAATTATGACGACCTGCTGGCCAAGCAGGAAAGCAGTGGCCAGCCTGTTCGCGTCGACATCCATAGCGTGACAGTCGCCAATGCCCGGATCGCGCTTGACGACCAGATGGCGCGGCGCGAGATCGAGATTACTGAACTGAACTTGCAAACCGGGCGGATAGCCAATGCCGTACCGGGCAACGCGCAGGTGACCGCCCGCATCAGGAGCACCAATCCACAGTTGGATGCCAGCCTGATTGTGAAGACGAAGTTCAACTTCGACCTAGACCGCAAGCGCTATGCGTTCGACGCCCTTGAGGGCGAATTGAAAGGCGCCACGCCCGGTATCACCGACCTACTGGTGCACGTTGCCGGCAATGCCGATCTGCAGCCCGAAACCAAGCAGTTCGCGCTTGCCGGTCTAAAACTGTCGGTGACGGGAAAGCAAGCTGGACGGCCGCTCGCGCTCAGCCTAGATGCGCCAAAACTGATTATGGATGGTGACAAGCTCCATGGCGGCAAGGTCTCGGGCGAAGCTAGGTGGTTTTCGAGTGGCCGTGACGTGAATATGACTTTCTTGCTACCTGCGTTCGAAGGCACACGGCAGGCCTTCCAACTGCCGGCGCTCACCTTGGCTGCGACACTCAAGGACGCCACTACTGATGCAAAAGTCAGTGTGGCGGGGAGCCTGACGGGCGATTTCGACCAACTCCTGTTTTCTTCACCAGCGCTCACCGCAACGCTGTCCGGAAAACAGGGAGCGACGACCATCGCCGGCACGATTTCCACTGGGATCACGGCCAATTTGCCGTCCGGCCGCATCGACCTGCCAGGCATCGCCATCGATGTGACGCTGCCCAATCCAGGCGGTGGCGCAATGAAGCTGGGGGCCAGCGGCAGCGCATTGGCCGAGTTGAGCCAGCAGAACATGAGTGCCAGGCTGAGGGGAAAGCTCGACGACAGCAGCTTTGATGCCACGCTCGGGCTTGTCGGCTATGCGCCAGCCGCCTATACCTTCGACATCGATGTCGACAAGCTGGACGCAGACCGGTATCGCGCAGGAACGCCTGTCGGCGCCGGACAGGGCAAAGCCAGGCCCGCAGACCAGCTGGAAAAGCCAATCGACCTGTCGGCGCTGCGCCTGCTAGAGGCGAGCGGCAATCTACGTGTCGGCAGCCTAAAGGCAAAAAACATCCGGCTTTCCAATCTCCGCCTGTCGATGAAGGCGGGCGGCGGCCAACTCGACATCAACCCGCTCAGCGCCAGCCTGTATGGCGGGACCATGACTGGTGCGGCAGGGGTGGTCGCCGCAACACCAGCGAAATTTTCTGTGCGGCAGTCGCTGTCCGGGATCAACCTTGGCCCTTTGCTGAAGGACGCGATTGGCAAGGACCCGGTGGAGGGGCGCGGCAACGTGATGCTGGATGTAACGACCGAGGGCGGGCTGGTCGCGCAACTGAAGAAGAACCTGAACGGCAAAGTGGAAGTTGCGCTGCGGGATGGCGCGGTCAAAGGATTCAATGTAGGACAGATCATCCGTACCGCCAGGAGTCGTATCGGGGAATTGCGCGGCACGGTGCCCGCGCAATCCGGCACCGGCAACGCGGCTGAAAAGAGCGATTTCAGCGAGCTGACCGGCAGCTTCAACATTGTTCGTGGAATTGCCCGCAACCAGGACTTACGGGCCAAATCGCCACTGTTGCGTGTAGAGGGGGCAGGCAACATCGATATCGGCGAAGACCGGCTTGATTATCTGGTCAAGACTACCATCGTGTCCACGTTGCAAGGACAAGGCGGTCCGGAACTACAGGCGCTAAAAGGGCTGACCGTCCCGGTCCGGCTGTCGGGGCCATTCACCTCCATTGGCTATCAGGTCGACTTCACTGGCATAGCCGAAAACCTTGTCAGAAAGCAGCTGGATAGCCGCAAGGACGAGATCAAGGGCCGGGTCGAGGATCAATTAAAGGACAAGCTCGAGGGGCTGTTCGGACGATGACTTTGGCAGCCGAAATCTTTTGTTTTGAGAATTCAGTTTACCTGTTTCTGCCTTGCAGCGTCCCGTTTATCACGCGCACTGCCTGTCGCGTCCGACATTTTTTCGACGGGATTTGAACTGAAAATAGTTCTTTGACGCGTGTGCGCCAGTCAGGAACTTGTCGGACTCTTCCGACCCGTTACTGGCGGTGGTGCAGCATATTCGGCTTCAAGCACAGATCGATAGGAAAACCCCGCAAAAACCGCTCCAAGAATAGGTGCGATCCAGAACAGCCAAAGCTGCTGAAGCGCCCAGCCCCCGACGATGAGTGCAGGCCCAGTGCTGCGGGCCGGGTTCACGGAGGTGTTCGTTATCGGAATGCTGATCAGATGAATCAGTGTCAGCGCAAGTCCGATCGCCACGCCTGCAAACCCCACTGGCGCGCGTTGATGGGTGGCGCCCAGAATGACGATCAGGAACATGAACGTCATAACGAACTCGGTGATCAGTCCGGAAAGCAACGTGTACTTTCCAGGCGAATGGTCCGCATAGCCATTGGATGCCATGCCATCGGCCAGAGTGAAGCCTGCCTTCCCACTGGCAATCAGGTAGAGCATGGCTGCGCCTGCAATGCCGCCAATGACCTGCGACATAACATAGGGCAAAACGTGTTCTGCTGGAAAACGCCCGCCAGCCCATAACCCGACTGACACTGCCGGATTGAAGTGCCCGCCTGAAATTGGACCAAGCGCGTAAGCAGCAGTCAGCACCGTCAGGCCAAACGCGAGCGAAACGCCGAGCAACCCGATACCTACCTCGGGAAATGCAGCGGCAAGGACTGCACTTCCGCACCCGCCCAGGACCAGCCAGAAAGTACCAAGGAATTCAGCAACGAGTTTCGCAGTCATGACGCTCCTCCAGCATGGTTAATGGCAGAAATCGCTGCCTGTTGAAGCTGTCTCGGGAAGAAGTCGGTTGGCGTACTACGCCGCTCATCAATGGTCAACGCTCTCGAAAGCCACGACTGCAACCCATGCAAATCAATACATGCAGAGACCGCTGGTAATTCAGGCTGAATCAAGCATGATCGGCGTCGTCGTGATGTGTTTGACGTTGGTCAGGAATTGCTGCCTTTCGGTGGCGGCAGCGACAGTGGCCATCCGCATTTTTAGGCGGTATTACTCAGAAAAGTGCATGTATGCATCTTATTTGCGGCTTGTTACTTATTAGTGAAGCTGACCGCATCTGTTTTCAAAATTGCGCTTCCTATAGGAATTAATTTCTGGAAATAGTTTGAGCAACGTCTGACGCACATCAACTGTGCCAAGTAATCACCAGGCCGATTCATCGGCCGGGATATGAAACATCTATAGTGAAGGTGGCACAACTACACCTGAAGGGATTCGATATGAAAGCCCCTCTCTATTGCACGGTACTTATCGGAGTTTTCATCGGTGCGGTATTGCCTGCATCAATTGCAAACGCCCAGCTCGGCGATCTTCTCAATAAGGAAAAGCAGGCAGGGTCGACTGGCAGTCTTGGAAATTTGGGAAACTTAGGAGGGATGGGGGGCGCATTGTCGGGCGAGTCCGTTACTGCTGGAAGCACAGGTAACGTCGCTGGCATTCTGAGCTTCTGCATCAAGAATAACTACCTGGGTGGAAACGCGGTCTCGTCGGTGAAGGACCGTCTCATGGGCAAGCTCCCAGGAGGATCTTCTTCGTCTGACAGCGGCTATGCCGATGGCGAAAAAGGCATTCTTAACAGCAGCAATGGCAAGCAACTTGATTTAAGCGGCGGGGGCTTGAAGGATAAGATCACCAAGCAAGTTTGCGACACAATTCTTTCGCAAGCGAAGTCCATGCTGTAAGTCGCCTTTGAATTGATTTTCTGATAGCTCGTTATGAATCAATGATTTTTGGTGGGAAGGTTTTTGGATTCGTGTCCTGATACGGCGGAACGACAAGCGATGCCTGCTAACGGTGCGGTTTGTTAGGACGCTTCGATATCTGCCTTCCTTGGACGGTCTGTCGAAGCCGTTCTTGTGCAATCCTTAATAAAGGATTATTAGTTTGCTAACGTTATTCCATGGTAGGATTTACCGCCAGTCTATCCTTAGAGAGGAAGAGCACATGCATCTGATCTGGACGATTATCATCGGTTTTGTCGCTGGCCTGATTGCAAAGGCGCTCACGCCGGGGGCGGGTCCTGGCGGTTTCTTTCTTACCGCCGCGCTCGGCATCGCCGGCTCGCTGGCAGCGACCTATATCGGTCAGGCGCTTGGGCTGTATCCGCCAGGACATGCCGCAGGATTCATCGCTTCGATCATCGGCGCGATCGTGCTGCTGCTCGGATATCACCTTTTTACACGCAACCGCGTTAATTAGAAGGAGGTTTGACATGGGACTCTTCGATATCCTTACCCAAGCGCTCAGTAGCGGCAACGTTAGTGGGCACCAGTTCGACCAGGTTGCGCAAAACGTACCAGACAACGTGCTGGCCAATGGCCTAGCCGGCGCATTTAAGTCGAATGAAACACCGCCCATCGGTGAAATGGTGGGTCAGCTATTTGGTAATTCGAATCCGCAACAACAAGCCGGTATGCTGAACCAGATCCTTTCGGCGCTAGGACCGGCGGCTGGTGGAGGCCTCGCAGGCGGTGTGCTCGGCCGTATCATGAACCCTGGCAGCAGCCAGATCACGCCCGACCAAGCTTCCCAGTTGTCTCCACAGCAGGTGCAGGAAGTTGTCGACCAAGCACATCAGACAAATCCCGGCATTGCTGACGAACTCGCTGGATTCTACGCGCAGCACTCCGGGCTGATAAAAACACTTGGCGGGGCAGCCCTTGCAATCGCAATGGCCAAGATGAAGGATCACCTGAATCAATGATAGTTGCGAGCATACGGTTGCGAAATTAACTGGCGGCCGGTCTACACGGCAAAGCCGTGCCCGGAATGCAGTTCGAGCACGGTGAGGTGAAACCTTTGATTGCTGAAAATCTGAAGGGGATACTGGCAAGTAGGTGGCGCCACCCTAATGTGCTTTCGGCTGGCCCTTGGCCTTTTAACATTCGAATAAATTGAAGCTCGTGCTGAGATAGTTCAAATCATTGTGATGAAAGGCGTTGCTCTTTGATACCTTATGACGACAAACAACCAACGTCCATATTATGGATTCAAGGCGTTTGTGCTGGCTATGATAGGCTGTTGTAATTTAGAAAACAGGAGATCCGGATGAGCATGCTTCAAGAATTCAAAGCGTTTGCCGTGAAAGGCAATGTGGTCGACTTGGCAGTCGCGGTCATTATTGGCGCGGCCTTCGGCAAGATCGTGGAATCGCTTGTGCAAGACGTGATCATGCCGATTGTGGGGAAGATTTTCGGTGGACTGGATTTTTCTAATTACTATCTGCCGTTGAATAACCAAAGCATGCAGCTGCCTTTGGCAGAAGCGAAGAAAGCCGGCGCAGTATTGGCTTACGGTAACTTCCTAACTATATTGATCAACTTCATTATTCTGGCATTCATCATTTTCCTGATGGTACATATGATTAACAAGGCAAGGACCCTGACCTTGCGCAAGGAAGCACAGGCGCCTGTCGTAGAAGCACCGCCATCGGAAGATGTGCTGCTTCTTCGCGAGATACGTGATGCGCTCAGGCAGCCAGGCGCATTGCGCTAAAAATCACTCGTCAACAAGGTCATTGGGGATAGCATGCTCCGTTCAGTTCTTTCTGTTATTGCCGCCACTGTACTTTTTTCGCTAGCCAATGGAGCCTTTGCCCAAAAGGGGACTGTATACGAGCCAAGCGCCGGCAATCCAGGCCCCTCATCCGGCAAGATCGCCTGGTATGGCGGTAAGTTCAATGGTCGCAAGACGGCAAGTGGCGAACGCTTTAACGCCAGCGCAATGACGATGGCCCACAAGACGCTGCCGTTCGGAACCCGCGTCAGGGTCACAAATCTGAAAACCCACAAGAGCGTCATCCTTCGGGTCAATGATCGTGGTCCGAGTTCGCCTGACCTGGTGGGTGACGTGACGCTCGCTGCAGCCAAAAAATTAGGGATGGCGCATTCTGGAATCGTCGAAGCCAAGTTGGAAGTTGTCGGAAGGACCCCCAAACGCACGGCCCATAAATCCTGATTATTTACCGGCTGGAATAGTGCCTCGACGAGTGCTGACCGGTGCCACGGATATCAGTTAATGAAGGATTGGCGGAGGGCTTTGTATTTCCGGTTCCAGTAGGATGTACAGCGGCAGCGCCAGTTCTTCGGCTTTGTGCTTGTCGTATCCCTTGGCTATGAACTCGTCGATTTTCGCCTGTGTGTAGACCGCGACGATGTGGAGGGCCGCGTAGAATTGTCCGGCATCTTTCAATTCCTTGGTTTTCCTGGGTAGCCACTTCTCCCAATGTTCCCTGGCCTTGATTGCCAGTTCCTGTATCCGCTGGTCCATCCCGTCTCCTCTCCCGTCGTTTCCCTGCATGGCATGATGACAACGCTACAGTTGTGCGATACCGGCCGGAATGCGGTTTCGCAGATACAACGTTGATAGTGTCAATTGCTGCCTACTGCAAATGATAAGTATGGGACTGCGTGAAAAGGAAATCGAGAGATTTATAGCACGCGAATGGAGTGAGGCGATTGATCGCTTGCTCAATTCTGGTTCCCTCACGGAAAAGTGCCTGCCATTTGGGGTGTTGATTCATTTGCGGTTTCATCTTGTCGTGCTATATAGCTTGCCAAGCCATTCATAGTGAGTGCCGGGGAAAATAGGCCAGTATTCCCCTAATCGGTATTGGACATCTGGACTTTGATCAGCCAACGTCCATCACGCTGACGCTCGAAAATCCGCAGCGTGTTCCCACTAAGGTGCTTTACCGAACTGCCTTCTCTCAGCTTCAAAACGGTCCATCGGCAAGTCTGGTAGGCTAGCCTGCCTTCCTGGTGCAGATCAACGATTTCAAGAGTCGGCTTCAGAAATCCATTCTTCAGCATCTCAAACCAAAACTGCACAATGGCTGTACGCCCTTTGATTGGTTCGCCGCCTTGAGGCACGATAACGGCATCCGGTGTGTACATTGGTCCAAATGCCTGGGCATCCCGGCTGTTATAAACAGCTAACCAACGGCTATTCTCAACTTCCATTTCTGCGGCAAAATCTCTCGCAGCAACACCAGTAGAAGCCCAATGTAGGATAAAGAATATCGCAGCAACGAAGTTGCGCCGGAGCTTCATTCACGACTTCCTCTCCTGAGAGGAATTACACAGAGATCGTTGCGACTGATGGACACCACCGTGCTTCGCCCAAAGGCATGCCAGTCAAGAGCCTGAGGGCTTGGTCCGGTCAGCCCCAAGCGTCTGCACAGCGTATTGGGCATCAAGCACAGTTCAACAGACTAACGGGCAAGGGCCACACCAACGACAGGCGTGACCCAATGCAGTCGATTACGGAAAGTCAGTCTTTGAGGTCTGCGGGCACCTTTCCGCCATTCGCGGCCAGTTTGTTCATTACCTGACGGTGAAGCCAGATATTCATCGAGGCAGAATCATTCGTGTCACCGCTATAACCTAGCTCGCCGGCAAGTTCTTTGCGTGATTGCAGGCTGCTATCAAGACCAAGCAGCTTGAGCAGGTCGACGATGGAGGTACGCCAATTAAGGGTTTGTCCGCTTGACTGCGCCATGCCGTTTAAGATTTGTTCAACATCGACTTCCGGCATGTTCTGCGTCGGTGCCGCTGCGGACGTAGTGGCTGGCCCAGTGTTTCCAGCTTCTGGAGCAGCAGGTGAAGCTGCGCCTGGTGCATCTGCCTGAGCGACAGCGGGATGGGAAGAAGGAAAGATTTTATGGAATATATTGCCTAGTATGCCCATATGTTGCCTCTCTTTAAGATTAGATGAACTTCTGCGGTCGGTAAAGAAATACGGATGCATCTGGTATTTCATCCCATTCCTGCTGTTCGGGAATGGGACTATCAAATTGACAAGTTTTAGCAAACTACGTTCCCAAATATCCTGCGTACAGGTTGCTTTAGGCAATCGGGTTGAGCCATGCGGTCATTTGCCTTTTAGCAAGGAACGCGCTGAAAGTACGTATTATGCTCAATGACATACCACCCCTTTCACAGGAGTGCTTTTGAACTTCATCCCTTGGATTAATACCAATCCCAATATGCCTAAAGACTATTGCGCATTAATTACGCTTTTGCACTTAACGTCTTTCGCAATGTTTTGATAAATGAATGGCGATACATCTTTTCCACCTCATCTTTTAACGACATGCCGGGTGGAACGTCGTACTGGCTTGACCATTCGATATTGCACTGTGATTCCGATGCAGGCGACACTTTGACTGTCGCGACGTAATTTTTAAGCGGCCATGGCGATTCGAGCAGAGCATAGCTAAACTGGCACCCCTGCTCGTCATGCATCTCACATCGTTCCACAGCTAGGCCAAGCGGCGTCTGCACGCGGCGCACCGCGCCGACTCCGTCGCCATTGGCATCAAGAATCCGTCCGCTTGACGCCCACGCGCTGATATCGTGGAAATCCCGTATCAACTGCCATACCGCTTCTGCAGAAGCAGGAAGCCCTTCCTTCACATAGACTTGTTCCATAGTGGCAGCTTCCTTGTTTTGTACAATCAAAATAACTCGAGACGTCCCTATGCGATTGACCTTCGTCAATCTCCTTAGTAGGCGATATTTCTTTCATGAAATGCCACCAACTACATTGCTGGCTTTACCATCGCCCGTTTTCTTTTCCCCGTGCCTACGGATGGTCGTGCTCCCCCTATGGGGGCCATGCCTCGTGTCCTTTCGTCACATGTGCCTGGAAGCGTCGTCCGTTGGAACCAGCCGCTAATTAACAGGTAAGAAAGAAAGGGAAGCGCCTCACGAAAAGGTGCTCATGCAGTAAGGTACTTAAGAACAGCAACAGATTAAGCGAGGGGCTGGCGAGGCCGGCTCCTTTGCAGAATTCTAAATTTCCGCCTGCTCTGGCGCACAAAGCGGACCTTCAAGGCATGTTGATGAATGTCCGCGTCGGGTCGGAATCGCACTTTTCGACTCAGGCAGCACCCGGCCAAAGCGGATATTCACCTTTACTCGATAGCGGAAGCGTCTCTTGGCCAATCCACGTGGAGTTTTTCCACCGCTTACCAATGTCGTGCATTGTTAGTGGAGTGTAAGTAGATTTCCGTGGTGGACAGCATGCATCGCTGTTAGGCAGAAAGGCATCGGCAATTGAGTGTCGAATCCGGTAACTATCTCGAAGCTATGGCCGTACCTTCTTGATAACGAATCCTCTTTCGATCGAATCCCTATCAGCTGTCCATTTGTGGGCGAGACGGCCTTGCACACGGCTTGAAGTTGGGTTGTTGGAGTCGGCGTCGTAAGCAAATGCAAATAGACTAGCCAAGACTAGTCGCTTGACCTTTGTTTTTAATCCGCATAGCCGGGCATCTCGCGATCTAACACCCGCATCATAGCCGCGAAATAGAGCGCCTCGCGCTCTTCCTGCGAATGACTGTTGCGCGGATTTGGTCGGCTCACCTTCTCCACAGTCGCCTCGTCAAGTACCGCTAACGGCCGCCCGGTAGACATTGCCAATATTTGCGCACGGCAAACGCGCTCTAGCTTGTACAGACGTCGGTAAGCCTGCGCGATCGTCTCGCCGATCACGAGAACGCCGTGGTTTTTCATAAAAAGAATTTGCTTGGTGCCTAAAATGGCGGCAAGTCGTTCGCCTTCGCTCACCGAGGCAGCTAGGCCCGCGTAGCCGTCGTCATAAGCAATGTACGGCGTGAGAAAAGCTGCGGTCTGGCTCCCAGGGAGTAGGCGGTTGTCCTCCATCATGTTTAGCGCTAAGGCCCATGTCTGATGAGTGTGCAAGACCACATTGGCACCAGTGATTCGATGAAGAGGAGCGTGAATGCTCAACGCACTGAGTTCCAGAGTTCCATTCCCTTCGAGAACATCGCCGGCTTCGTTAAATACGATCAAGTCACTCGCCTTTGCTTCGGACCAGTGCTGGCCGAACGGGAGTACCAGATACCGATCTTCTTTATTCGGAACACGCACTGTGAAGTGGTTATCGATTCCTTCTTCCAGGTCGTCGTAGACCGCCAGTCGGTTCGCGGCTGCCAAATGAACGCGGACTCTCCAATCCTCATCGTTTTCGTGATTCATTCGAACAGTCCTTGCTCATGCAATGTCAAAGTGGGGTGTGTACGTCGTCGGGCCCGCCAATCATGGTGTAAAACCGATTGAGGCTGATCGGGCTGATGAACGAACTCCTAGCTTAAGAGCTTCCTGAGTAGCAGGCTCCACTGTATCACCGTATGGAAGAAATCTGTTTCGGAGAGCCGGACATCCGGCGTCTCTCTGGGATGCGCTACTCGGCCTTCACGCCGGCAGTCGTGATAACCTTCGCCCATTCGACGATCTCGTCGTTGAGGAACTTTGAGGCTTCCTCGGGCGTTTCCGCCACAGGCTCGATGCCCAGCTCCTCGAACCGCTTCTTGATGTCTAGCGAGGCCACGGCGTTGGAGACCTGCGCCGACATCTTGTTGACGATGTCTTTGAAAGTTCCGGCCAGGGCGAGGAACATTACCCGCGTCGAGGATTCAAGCCGCGGGCCGCCGGCCTCTGCGATCGTCGAAACCTCGGGCGCGCCGGCCAGGCGCTTCTTGGAGAAGATCCCGAGGGCGCGTATGCGCCCGGACCGCGCCAATGGGAGCACGGAGCTCTGCGTATCTGTCAACGCCTAAATCTGTCCTCCCATTAGGTCCTGCGCGTTGAGCGCCCGTTTGCCTGAACACAATGAGAGTCCTTTCATCAAAGGAGACTCTCATGAACTTCCATATCGAACATCCCAAGGCATCGGTGCCTTGGAACAAAGGTAGGCTTGTCGGCCAGAAGGCTCCGCTGAAACTGAAAGAGATCTGGGCAATCCGAATAAGGCTTCAGCTTGCCGAAAAAGTGCGTGATTTGGCATTGTTCAATCTCGCCATCGACAGCAAGCTACGTGGCTGCGACTTGGTGAGCTTGCGTGTTTTGGATGTCGCCCAAGGTAAGGCAGTCCTGCCGCGCGCCATGGTTATGCAGCACAAGACGCATCGGCCGGTTCAGTTTGAGATCACCGAGCAGACCCGGCAGTCAGTTACCGCATGGATCGAGAAGGCGCACCTCACTTCCAACCAATATCTTTTCCCGAGTAGGGTCGCCAAGTCACCGCATCTGTCTACTCGCCAGTACGCGCGCATTGTGGCGGGCTGGGTGGAATCAATCGGTCTGGATGCATCAGCTTACGGCACGCACACTATGCGACGGACGAAGGCAACACTGATCTACCGACGGACAAAGAACCTGCGAGCCGTCCAGCTCCTTCTCGGGCATACAAAACTAGAGAGCACCGTGCGCTACCTTGGCATTGAGGTTGATGACGCGCTTGAAATAGCTGAGCAGACAGAAGTGTAGCACTCGGTCGGTAAGCGGCCCAGTGAAGCAGGGCGCTTACCGGCCAGAAGCGGACCTATGCGCACCAAAATTAATGAGTGGTGCTGATACTGAAACACGAACACCCACATTCCACAAGCAGCATGCTAGACTTCCCACTCTTCCACACCACCGGAGCATGATGACATGAACAAGTAATGCGCTGATGCCCTAGCATCATCTGCCTATCGCTGCCTGCGCGCGATCTGTCAGCCGCATACTTGTGTTCAGTCGATCATTGCTTCCGCATACCTGCATGGCCCGGTCGGGTCAAGCGGTTCCGCCGTTGTCGCGGCCACAGTAGCACGGGCAGTTTTCTGATTATTTAAGGAAAACACCATGCCTCACACTTCCACTCACGATGTTGATGTGTTTAACCACAACCGTATGTCCTGGGATCGCCAAGCCGAGCAGCAATGCGCGTGGTCTCGCCCCGTCAGCGCGGAAGAAGTTGCTTCCGCCCGCAACGGCAGCTGGCAGGTCCGCCTGACGCCGAATCGCCTGCCTGCCGGCTGGCTCGAACACGTACAAGGCCTGCGCATATTGTGCCTGGCTTCCGCAGGCGGCCAGCAGGCCCCCATCTTGGCTGCGGCCGGTGCCCAGGTCACCGTTTTTGATGCCTCCGAGTTGCAACTGCAGCAGGATCGCATGGTTGCGCAGCGCGATGATCTGGACCTACTCACCATACAAGGCGACATGCGCGACCTGTCCATATTCGCTGCTGCATCCTTCGACTTGGTCTTTCATCCAATATCCAATTTATACGTGCCCGATATCGACCCAGTGTGGCGTGAGTGCTTTCGTGTACTACGAAGCGGCGGTACGCTGCTGAGCAGCTTTTATAACCCCGTGGTATTCGTTGGCGACCGCGATCCACGGCATGCTGAGCAGGGACTCATACACCCGCGCTTTCCCCTGCCGTATTCGGACCTCGAAGACTTGGATCCCAAGGCGCTGAACGACAAACGGGAGCGCGGTGAGCCACTTGTATTTGGCCATAGTCTGACCGGACAAATCGCAGGACAACTGGAAGCTGGTTTTGTGCTGACGGGGTTTTACGAAGATTGGCAGCCGAATCCCCGATTCGTCATCGACAACTTCCTACCGACCTTCCTGGCCACGCGGGCGCTCAAGCCCTGACGGCGGATCGGCGGATCGGCCGATCCATCGATCAATAATCCGGCCCCAAGACCGAAAGGTGGGGGCCTGACGAATCAAAGCTGGCTGGTTGCAATGGTCGTGCATATCAGTCTCGACAGGCCGTTTTCGGCCAGCAACAAAAGGCCGAGTGGCTGCTTCGGGTCGAATCCCCCCTCCGGGCCAATGCCGGACTTTCATACGAGAGTCCGGCTTAATTGACAATTGCCCGAGCTAGCTTCGGCTAAGCTATCCAGCTCTACTGGACGCTCTTCGCGGCAAACACTTCATCTGCGGCGAACAACGCATTTAATGCTGCCGGAAAGCCCGCATAGAGTGCCATCTGCATGAACACCTCGACGATCTCATCACGTGTGCAGCCGACATTCAGCGCCGCCTCGATATGCACTTTTAGTTGCGGTTGTGCATTGCCGAGCGCGGCCAATGCCGCGATTGTCGCGATCTCTCGGGCGCGGAGATCGAGCTGTGGCCTACTATAGATGTCACCGAAGCCGAATTCGATCAGCATGCGGCTGAAGTCTGGAGCAATGGGGGCGAGCGCCGCAACGACCTTTTCGCCGACCTCACCGTCGATTTGCTTTAGCTTTTGCCATCCCTGCGTGTAGCGGTCTTGCTTCGCGTGCGTTGCGTCGAATCTGGTATCCATGACGGGTCCTTTTCCTGTTGATTTGGTTGAAAACTGTCGTCATGTCGCGCCACATTCCTTATTGCGGCCTCGTACCAAGCGATCTTGTCCACAATTGCAGCAAGATTGGCTTTCAGTTCAGCGATACCTTCGACAACCGTGTCCCGATGCGCAGCAAGCATCTCGCGCCGCATATCGTATGTAGAGTCGCCCTGTGCGCGTAGTTCAGAGAACGCCTTTATAGAAGCTATCGTCATTCCCGTCGCCTTCAGACGCATGACAAACTGAAGCCAGTTCAAATCGGCTGGCGAATACAGCCGGTGTCCGGCAGCGGTTCGCCCGACCGCACGGAGCAGGCCCGCTCGTTCGTAGTAACGCAGCGTATGCGCGGAAACACCAGTGGCTGTGGCCACCTGACCGATCGTTAGAGATTTCGACATGACAGACCCGAGGTTAGGACTTCGAGTGCACTCTAAGTCAAGCACAACGCCGTGTCAGCTTTCTTTGATGCGGGGGTCTGCGAATGGCATGTCGTCGCGTCGAGGACACAACGTCAGATGGCCGCTTTACGGCAAGCTCGCTGTCTGCTTTGGGTCGAACTTTCGCGTTCCTCCCAAAGCAATAAGGGACTGTCCTGCGTCCGTTGCTCACTCCGCGGATCGGCGAAGAACCATGTTTTTCCCGGTTTGCCGCTTTGGCGGCACCTCAGACGATGGCCTGCCTATTCGATGAACCCGGCCGCAACTCAGCCGCAACGGGATTGACGAGCCTGCGCCATTCGGACTCGAATCTTGGCCTCGTCCCTTCTGTAAGAACAAGCCTTCCGTTGACTTCTTCCCTTGTAGGCAATACGCGTCGGTCATACCGTCCCTCCAATGTCATCGCCAGATCGCGCGTCCAGTTGTGATTCCCGAGGAACCAAGTGTGATTCCACCAGCCGAGCTTTACCGTTTGCGAGGCAGGATCAAGATGCTGAAAATAACTGCTGCAATCTACGTTGACTGCCTTCGGATTCGCGTTTTCCGTCAGTCCGACGCGTCCCGCTCTCGGGACGGTTCCAAGACGCTTTGCATTTGAGATCGCAAGGACATCGTCAAAACCGTTGGAGTAATTGGTAAGCCTCATGATCCTCTCGAACATCGGCGTTCCCCAGTCGCTGTCTGCGTCAAGGCTGTTAGCCGCGACGTCACCGCCAATAAAGGCCACTTGCGCAACCCGCCAAGGCTTGTCATAGAAGCTGCCGACCTTCTTTGCGGCGGCAAATGCATCCATGATCACATACGCTCCCGTGGAGTGGCCCAGGAGATGAATATTGGTTTCGCATCCGTATTTCGTCTGCCCTTCCACGATCAGGCGAATGCCATTGTCGACAAGATAATGTGCCGTCAGGGCTGCCTTGCTACGGTCGCCGAAATAATTGAGGGTGTCGTCCCCGCATGGCCAGTCATACGAAACGACGATGCCGCCCCAGCCTTCAACAGCCAGATACTCCTGCAGCACTTCATGCCGGTCCCTGATAGTCTCGGGACTGTTGTTATAGCCATGAACGAATACAAGAACATCTCCTGTCGGCCCCAGGCTGTGATCGGCAATGCTGTCTGCAATGTCCCTGACCTCCAGTACCCAGTCTTGCCTGTCGATCTGGTATTGAGGCGTCGCGATTTCGCCCTTCGGTACTTTCAGGTAAGTGACATCGCCAATGTCTTCTCCGAATTCCGTGTCGGATATGAGGTTCCTCGCGCTTATGAGGTAATTGAATGAGGCAGCCGCCTCGAGACTGGTATTTTCGTTGTTGGTATCTCTGGTGTCAGGCATGCAGGACCAATGTGTGTGGTTGAGTTACGCCGGTAATTGCGCTTTGAGAGGCAAACAGCCGGATTTCCGTTTCTCACGAATGTTTCATGAGGCATGATGCAAATGTAAAACATGGGGCATAGAGAAAATTGTGAAACATCAAAGACATTCTGCCTTCGTACATCATCCATGATCTTCCTGATGATCGTGTGCTCGCCATGGGAGTTTGCTGCATGAATCTGGCGCCGCGGCGCCGCGTCGGGAACATTCACCGACGCCGTGGTGGCGCGCACACCACCCCGGGGCCAGGGCCGCAGCGCGTTTGCCCAGCCGCCATCGGTGGCAGCCGGCAAGCCCGTGGGCCGGTCGCTAGGGTTGCCGTAGGCGCAGGAGAACCCAGAGCGCAGCGCTCGCGCCCGCTGTTTCCCTATCTGGCCGTGGCGCAGTACACCGGCAAGGGCAGCGTGGACTAGACAGCCAGCCGTGCAAAAGGCGAGCCGTTCACCAATGGCGAGCACCGCTGTAGCCTAATGCGGATTTTTACCTGCCATACGAAGCACGACAGGAGTAGGTGAGTCCGGCAAAAATCCTCAGTTTGCTCACTGGGGGGCACTGCCGGTCGGGGATGGACGTGGCCGAAGCTGATGGCCTGAAGCCACTCTTTTTGGCCACAGCGGACTCATGTGCAGGCACTTCTCAAGATGCAAACGCATAAGGGATGCGGCGCATTGCGCCGCATCCCTTCAGCCGACTAGTCGTTACGCATTCCTGAATGTGTTCAGCCATATCGGTCCTTTCAGCGCCGGCCTGGCTTACAGCAGGTACGGGCCGCTGATGCGTCCTTCGAAGATTGCCATGTTTATATCGAAGTCGTTCACGGTTCCACCGGGCCTGCCGTCGACCGTAGCGCTTACGGTCCGTCCACCATGTATCAGCTTCAACTGCTCGGGTGACAAGGGGCGAATGCCTGGTTTTGCTTCGTAATCCGGTTCGTGCGTGACATGCAGGTCTTTGATCATCAGCGTCTTCATGGCGGTTCTCCTGGGTCAGTAAAAAGTCTGTCGATTGAGTTTCGAGCATCGTTTTCGCGCTCGATGGAGACACAGCACAGACCGTGCCGGAACCCGATACGGCATTGCTCCATTGATCCCGGGTGGTAGAAAACCAAGGCTCACGCAGCAGCGCCCGGACTTTCTGCTGAAGGTTTCGCAGTCTTTGCATTTGCCGGGTGCCGGATGGCGCCAGACAGACCTGTACCTGGTGTTGGCCAAGATCCAGCACATACCCGCCGCTGGCGCATCGCATTTGCTGCACTGCCTGCCTTACAATGCGTCTTCCAATTTCGTCGGATTCGTCATGCAGATCTGGGTCGACGCCGACGCTTGTACCGCCGTCATCAGGGACATCCTGTTTCGGATCACTGAACGCTTGCATCTCAAGGCCACGCTGGTTGCCAATCAGTTGCTCTGCGTGCCGGGCTCGCGTTTCATCCGTGTTACGGCTCAAATCGGTATCGAGACTGCTGTAGGACTTGCCCAGCCCTGCTTGTTACGACGGGCTCAGAATGAGTTTCCTTCCACTTCTTCAAGGAGACTCACATGAACGCCTCGCCTCTCGGAAACCAGGGTTGCATCCCTTGGAACAAGGGCAAGTTGATAGGCCAAAAGCTGCCTTTGAAACTAAAAGAGATCTGGGCTATTCGTATTCGGCTCCAGCTTGCCGAGCGAATCCGGGATCTCGCTCTTTTCAACCTTGCGATTGACAGCAAACTGCGTGGATGCGATCTCGTAAAATTGCATGTCTGCGACATAGCGCTGGGCACGCGTATTCTGCCTCGGGCAACAGTGATGCAACAGAAGACTCATCGCCCAGTCCAATTCGAGATCACTGAACAGACGCGTGCTTCAATATCCGCGTGGATCAATCAAGCGCATCTGTTGCCGCGAGACTACCTCTTCCCAAGCTGCATAGTAGTAGATGACCACATCACGACACGGCAATATGCTCGTATCGTTGCATCTTGGGTCGAATCGATTGGACTAAATCGTGCTGCCTATGGCACGCACACTATGCGCCGGACGAAAGTAACATTGATCTACCGACAGACGAAGAACCTCCGGGCCGTGCAGCTTTTGCTCGGTCATACCAAGTTGGAGAGCACCGTTCGATATCTCGGCATTGAAGTCGACGATGCACTAGAAATCGCTGAAAATACGGAAGTTTGAATCACCGTAGATTGGCGTCGACAAAAGCAAGCGCCTTCTCAGTGGAGGGAAGGGCGCTAGCGATACCAAAGACTGACAGCGGACGTTTCCAAGGTTTTCGATAAATGCAGAAGACGGCTAATAAACCGTCATCACCGCACAGAGCGAGACGTTTTTGATACATAAACGGCATGGTTTCAGCATAGCGGCAAACAAGGGAGAGGCGGAAGGGGGGAGAACTGCAAGAAAAATTGGCGAAAACATCCTCATTGGCCGGCAGATAGATTGGGCTCGACGGACAAAGAGAGCTTTAAACCCAAAAGGATACCTCACTAGATTTGCGGACAACCTTCCATCGCTGCGGCTCGCGATATCTTTGGCCTCGTAATGAGCTAAAATTGGCCGTGTTAATCTAGCGTCTTGCAACTAATAAAAACTTTGCCTTCATAAGGGAGCCTGAGTGGCATCAACAGATTTCGAACGCGAAAAGACCGAGTTTCGCGACTATTACGGTACACACTTGAAACTTATGGAGGATGCAAAAGACTCGTACATCGCTCTTCTCACCGCGCTTGTGATTCGTTCAAAAGGCGTCGAGATTTCAAAGATTGAAGGTCGGGTTAAAGATCGTGAAGAGTGCATTCGAAAATTCAACCTAAAGTATCGCACCGACCTTGAAAAGGGAGGTAATGGGTATGCGATTAAAGATCATATCTCCGATCTTATTGGAATACGCATCGTCTGCCTATATGAGGACGATATTGAACGTATCAGGGAAGTCATCGAGCATCATTTCTCAGTGATCGATGTGACTGATAAAATTGCAGCAATTGAGAGCACAGAGAGTAACTTTGGATACAAGGGGCTGCATTTAGATGTAAAGCTTGGGCCACCACGCAGCACAGCAGAAGAGTATCAAGTTTACGCCGACCTAGCCTTTGAGATTCAAGTGCGAACAATTGTTCAAGACTCTTGGAGCGTACTGGATCACAAGATAAAGTATAAAAAAGCCATACCAAACAACCTGAAACGACGTATCAATACGCTTGCCGCCCTGTTTGAGCTGGCCGACAGAGAGTTCAAGGAAATTCGTGAAGCGACTCTCCATGAAATCCAAATGGCAGAGGAAGACGAACCCGAGCAGCGTGACCCGGCACAGTCTCAGCAAACGCCAAGACCGTCTAATACACGCCTTCAGCTCAACGCTTTCGGACTCTTGCGCATAGCTAAGCACTTCTTCCGAGCGTTTGAGTTCGAGCCACATAAGGTCGATGGGTTCACTGCAGACATCGTAAAAATGTGCCCCAACATTACTCGTCGCGACTTGAATTCGTTCGTTGGAGAAAATATAACCGCAGTAAGGAGATATCAAGCTGAGTTCGAGAGGGACAACCCGGACGATTCACTCAATCCCTATACTATCATTCGTCACTGTCTTTATAAGCAAGACAGAGTTGCCTTTCATGACGCATTAACTAACGTAGCCAGAGAGCGATTTGATGCCTGGCTTGCCCGTGAAGGCTGACAGTTTTTTAAGCCGAATCGCTTCGCGCCTTGGCTTCATTCTAGAGTTTCGAGTATGTGTGAATGCAGAAACTCGATGTCCAAGGCGTTTTGGGTGGAGTACACCCTGCATCTAGCCTTCGCGGAGATGCTCACCGGCTGAACGCTATACCTCTATTTGTTCGGCTATCTTATGCACGTCATCGACTGCTACGGCAAGGTAACATAAGCTGCTCACTCGTTTTGTAAGATCAAAGAGTAGTTAAACCGCTCGCCGATTCCTTTTCCTTTGTAAATTAGCCTTGTGCTTGCACGCCGATTGGTACGCGTGCTATTTGAAGCAATTCTACGAAGTGTTCGTTTAGTTGATAGATCGGTGTATCTGTAGATCGGACAATACTAACGTAACCGGCCTGTACAAGCAGTGACACCAAGTTTTTTAGGGCCAAATAATCAGATTCGAAATACACGAACCGCGGCTGCCCGTGGTTAAAAATAACGTTCTGGCTCGGAAGTAAAACAAATTCTCTGATGGCTAATTCGGGCCGTTCCGCTAAGTCTTTACGAAATTCCGAAAATAAATCCGGCATATGTTTCTCAATGCGCCTGAACTGCTTCAGGTTCCGGGACCTCGCTTCACTGTTTCGCCTTTGATCCGTGAACCGGTCCGCAAGGTAAGTGCCCGCAGCGCCGATACAGGCCCCACCAAGGAATGTTGCAAAATGGGAGGTGTCGAGTAGTGAGATAAGTTCCAAAGGCATATAAGTGAACGCGTTCAATCAGGAGCGTTATGTTGGAAACATATTATTTTGGATGAATCAGCGGCGTTATTGTACTATGGAAATGAAGTGATGTCGGTTATCGCTGAGGTTCGCGTTCAGTGATATAAACTAGACCGGTATGCCGGAATATGTGAGAGAGGACTGTGAGATGTTGACGTCTGAACGGAAACAAGAGCTGGACGAGCGACGAAAACGCTGGGGGCGCGATAATCCAATTCGATTGTATTCACAAAAGGACTTACAGTGCCGTTATCATTCAGTAGCGGAACACAGGCAAACCATAGCGCGCCTACGTGACCTTGCTGTTTTCCTTGCGTATTTAGGTGCCTTGTATCACGCGCATGGTGCCAGCCTATATGGCAATGACCTTCCAAAATTTGTCGCCGGTACGTTCATTCGTTTTTGGCCGCTGAAGGACATTCCACTTAGTTCGACCAAGGCGGAATGCGCTCCAACAGTCGACCATGACGTTCCGCTTTCTTTTTTTCGTGACATGTTTATGCAGGAGAGACTTTCGGCATGTGAATGGCTGTATCTGCTTGTCAGTTTCTACAAAGCGGTCACTATTGCCAAGTTTGAAGATGGGTTTTTATCGGAGCGTCGGGATGGTGTGAGTTATAAACAGAATAGACCCACGAGTGCATACCAAAAGCGTGGCATTGTTTTGTCTACGCAAAGCGTTCAAGGATATGAACAGTTCCAGTGTTTGGCCGAAAAGTATCTTGATGAATGCGCCAATGCCAATTACACATGCCCCAGGTGTTTGCTGGCGATCAGGAAATAAATAGAGCTTTCCAGTTGAAGGATGGGTGCGAATAAATAGGTATGCTTGTAAAAAGTTGGCTTTGTGGGCAAAAGTGAATGCTTCGAAATTACAACGGTGAGTTTGATTGCTCATGGAAGTTGTTCCACACAATGTCCATGCTTGTTAGTTCATTAAATTTCTGATGGAGATTACGGGAGGCTGACACGCATCTGACAAAAAAACCAATTGCAAAAATGTCCGCTTTCGCTGCATCTCAGACGTGTGGACGGCAACGTGGTGCTTTTCCGGTTCAGGTTGAGACATACAGTAGTTAACGGTTCTTATAACCTTCAATCCAATCAAAGATGTCCCAGGCGCGCTTGGACTCGCGTTTCGCAGCGCAGCTCATGAATCTCTTCAAGCTATAACGTTTTGAAAAAGCTTTCCAGCGGGGCATTGTCCCAAGCATTGGCGCGTAGACTCGTTGAGTCCATCATGCCGAAAAATATGGCCTATTGTTGGCACGTCCAGTTGGCGTATTGGCTCCCTTGCTGGATTGTAAGATCAAATCCAGTGGCGGCTCACGCTGTGAGTAAGCGCTGCGCAAGTGCTGTCAGACGAGGTCATTCGGCATTTGATCCGGCAGCGACCAGCCTTCGATGCGTCGGTTAGCCAAGTCCAACGTGGCTGATCGCCATCCTTCTCCAGTCGCGAGAAAAGTGACATCGCTGGCCCAGAGGTGACACTTGGCTGCCAGCCATTGAAACGCCGGTCTCGTAGGTTTGGCGCCACCGGCAAGCTTCACGCGGAAGCGAGTCTCACCCGGTACGAGCGCATGCAGACCGGGCGCACGCCTTGCCGTTTCAAGCTGCACCGCGTCCTCTTAACACCGGTATGCTAGCCCTGCGCTTGTACTCGCGAAACGCGCTCTGACTAGATAAAGGTTTAGTTGATTAGAACAGGCCGCGCGACCCAAATGAAAGTGGGAAATCGACAGTATGTCGAAAAGAATGGTGTCTAGTGGACCATGCTAGCTTGAGCGACAGTTAGGCCTTTTGCCTCGATGGACCCGACTCACCCACTCACTCACGCACTCACTGTCTAGTTTTCCTTGGAAATATAATTCCTGGAGCGACACCATCTATGGCCTGGGCGCCGGCATCTTCTTTCTTGGCTACTTCCTGTTTGAAGTGCCGAGCAACCTGATCCTGCACAAGTACGGCGCGCGCCGCTGGCTGGCGCGGATCATGCTGACCTGGGCGGCGATCTCGGCGAGCTTCGCGTTCGTATCGACGCCGACCATGTTCTATGCGATGCGCTTTCTGCTCGGCGCGGCCGAGGCGGGGTTCGCGCCCGGCGTCATCCTTTACATCACCTACTGGTTCCCGAGCAAGCGCCGCGCCAAGGTGTTGTCGCTGTTCTTCATGGCGATCCCACTGGCCAATATCGTCGGTGCGCCGCTGTCCGGCTATATCCTCCAGACGATGGGCGGCGCGCATGGCTTGCAGGGCTGGCAGTGGCTGTTCATGCTCGAAGCCGTGCCGTCGCTGTTCCTCGGCATCGCCATCCTGCGCTATCTCGACGACAGCATCGCGGCGGCCAAGTGGCTCAGTCCGGACGAGAAGGCGCTGCTGCAAGCCAATATCGCCAGCGAGGCGGCAGAAAAGGTGGAACATGCCAACGTGGCCTCCTTCCTGCGCGACAAGCGCGTGTGGCTGCTGGCGGCGATTTATTTCTGCGTCGTGATGGGCCAGTACGGCATCACCTTCTGGCTGCCGACCATCGTGAAGAATGCCGGTGTGAGCGACATGATATCGGTCGGTTTGCTTTCGGCGATTCCCTACGGCTTCGCGCTGGCGGCCTTGCCCTTCATCGGCTTTAGCGCGGACCGCACACGTGCCCGGCGCGCGCATTGCGCGCTGCCGATGCTACTGGCCGCGGTAGCGCTGTTCGGGATTCCCCATGCGAGCAGCGTGGCAATGGCGCTCGGTCTGCTCAGCATTGCCGCCATCGGCAGCATGGCATCAAGCTCGCAGTTCTGGTCGCTGCCCACCGCCTTCCTCGGCGGCATGACCGCGGCGGCCGGCATTGCGGCGATCAATTGCATCGCCAATCTCGCTGGTTTCGTGTCGCCTTCGGTGGTTGGGTGGCTCAATGACATCACGGGCAAGCAGCAGGCAGGACTGATGTTCACCTCGTCGGCGCTGCTGATCGGCGCGGCGCTGGTGCTGTTGCTGCCGGCGAAGACGGTGAATCGGTAGCTTGGGCTGACGAGGGAAGTCCAACGTGAGTTCGCACGGGATCGACCTTTCTGTTGGGCTTGGCAGCCTAACCTACGGAAGAATCCTCAGCGATGAAGCCCGCGGGCGTTAGAAGTTCCGTTGGGCTTGGCAGCCCAACCTACGAGCCCAACCCCTCCATTGCCGAATGGCGTGGCTCATTCCTTCCTGCGGTTCTTGTCAAGAATGGCGAACAGGATCAGCGCATAGGACAGCAGCCGCAACAGGTAATAAGCCGGCGTGTCTTCGCGCCACATCGGCACCGCGCCGAGCAGCACGCGGTTGACGGTTTCGATCCAGAAGGACAGCGCGAACAGCAGAAAGAAGCGATCGCGCGTCACCCGCCAGAAGCGCATGAAGAAGGCGCCGATGACAAAGGCGCCCGTGGCGATGGCGCCGATCATCATCTGCGCGATGCCGGTGTAGTCATTCATCGTTGATCAGCCCATAGAGCAATGGCAGCAGGGACAGCAAGCCGAAGGACAAGCGCACCAGCAGCAGGTCGGTTTCCAGGAAAATGAACTTGTCCAGCATCAGCACGCCGTTGGTCAGCGTCAGTCCGGTGAAGCATAGCGCGCTCCAGAACAGCAAGCGGTAGCCGCTGTTGCGATAACTGCGCCACAGCAGCGCGGCGCACAGCAGCGAAGTCAGGCCGCACAGGCCGTAGATGAACGCTTGCATCATGGCTTCCTCTTTCGCCACTTGAAGGCGTCGGCGAATTCCCGGATGCGGGAATGCGGCCGCGAGTTCGTGTGGATCATGTTGGTGACTTCGATCAGATGGCTGCTGTAGTAGCGCTGCAGGCTCTCAACGAGCGCTTCGGTTTCCGGCGCTGGCGCGTAACGGTAAGCGCCGGCCGCGTCTTCTACCGGGCTGCACAGTTGCGCCGCGAGCAGGTCCGCGAGGATGTGCGCGGCGCGCTCGGTCGGCAGGTAAAGGCGCTGGGCCAGCCTCGGCGCTTCCCAGTCCTGCGGCTCGCGCCGCATCAGCAGCAGCGCTTCGAGATGGGGAATCGACGGTATCGCGAAGATCAGGCGCCGCAAGTCGTCGGTCAGGGCATTCGGGCTCATGGGCGCACCGGTGTACAGCGCCGCAAGCGTACCGTGGGACGAGCACGGCGCACCGTGCCGGACAAGGGCAAGCCTTCCACGTCCATGCGCGGGGAGCAAAAGGCATCGTTGCCGGTAGCGGTGTGGAGCTTTTCCGTGTCGTGCATGAGGCTGGTCTGCAAAGAGGCTTGCAATGTGGACTTCTGCGGGCCCAGGGCTAGTGCCTGCGGCCGAGTCGCGGGCGCGGCGCGAATTGGCGACGCGCGGGCTGCGAGTATAGGGCGTCTGTTGCTATAGCGCATCTCGCTCACGGAAGGCCATTGCGTTGAATCAAGCTTTTGGACCTGGATTCTGGCTGCCTTCATCGCGGAAGGGCACTACGACGCCGGCACGGCGGGCATTGCCTTCTTTCGGATGCGCCACGCCGGCCATGCGATTCGCTGCCGAGTGGAAAGAACCGCTTACTGTGTTGCGTTACGAAACCGGCTCTTTTCCATAAAGGAATCTACTGCGATGAAGCGAACCGGACCGGAGTCAGAAAATCCGTGCAACAGCCAGCCGTATCAGAATCGGAATGGGCAGAGCCCTGATTCAACCTATACTGGACAGAACGGCGGCGTGCAGGGCAATGTACGCGTCGGCCTCCCGACTATCAAAACTGAGCCCGGCGAGAGGGCGACTTCAGGCTTGCCGTCCTTCCCGCCGCCTCCGCCGGTTGCGCCGGCTGCGCCAGCCGGTATGTATCCTGTCGTTCCCCACCCCTTCCCGCATTTCAGATCGGCTCCATCGGCTACAGGGCCTGGAATGCTTGCACTGCAGCCGCCTTGGATGCTGCACGCGTCACCGCCCGGCATGACCATGCGTATGCCGCCGATGGCGCCCCCCCAATATCGATTGCCGCGCCGAACAGCTTCACGCCCGCGGGATCGCATGGCAGCAGTATGCCAACGCCTGTCAACCGCAACGTTGCGCTACCACCCGCGCCGTCGGGCGCAGCAGTTCCAGCCGGCGCGGAGACAGACGTATTTCTGGACAAGGCGCTGATGCACAGCGTAGCTAGTGCGATGAAAGACTGGAATGGCTACTGGGCCACCTATTCAAAATTGCAAGGCAAGGAGCGTGAGCGATATGGGATAGCCACCTTTCTGCTGCTCTGCGATTCATCCGAACTAGTCAAGTCTCAATGGAGGGGGAGGGTGCAGCGGATGCTCCGTGATATCGGCACCGAGGCGCTTCTGCTCAACTCATCGAAAGCGAAGGTTTTGGTCACCGTCCTAGCGTCATTTCATCTCAACGATCTTTTGGCGAGGGTCCTCGAGATTGAAGCCGTGAAGAAGTCTCTCGTAGATGTCTCCGTCTCCAAGGCGTCGTCAATGATTTTTGCACTCCAGGCTCGTAATCATGATGCGGTCAGGATGATCCTGAACTGTGACGACGAACATGGAACGCTCAGGGTGCAAAGAGCTCGCAGTGGGCAGGTACCGCTTCATACGGCAACAGCAATGGCGGAGGACGATATGGTCGACCTGTTGCTGAGTTGCATGGGAAGGGAACAGAGACTCGCCAGTGCGAGATGTGGGTTGCCTCTGCATAGCGCAATCAACAGCGGGTCGAGCGGCGCGATCATCAGAAAGCTTCTCGAAGACTGTGCGGTGGAACAGGTTCTCTCTCAGAACATAAGCAAGTCCATTCCGCTGATGTGCGCAGTGGAGCTATGCGATATTGAAACAGTCAAAGTGCTGCTCGCTGTGAAACCCGCATTGCCACAGCAGCTAACGATGCGCAATGCCGCTGGCCATTCCGCGTACGACGTCGCGAAACAAACCGGCGATGCCGAGATCATTGCGCTGCTCGACGAAGCGATGAAGGAATTGCCATCCTCCTCGGCAAGCTCTGCCAGCACCGGCATGAGCAACGCGAGCGCAAGTTCCTCGAATGCCGGCAACGCCGCGCAGCAGGGGCCTGCCGAAAAGCCGGTGCCGCTGACCCCGTTTCCGCAAACGCCGATGCCGGAGCCTGATGACTTCGACCCTGCGACATATGGTGCTGACCTGTTCTGATCCGCACATCGCTTGCGCTGCCGAGCGCCCGGACAACGCTCGGCATGCCGTGCCGGCCTACAGCTTCCTGGTGTCGCACATCAGGATATCGACACCGGCGCCCGCGAAGTTCGGCAGGTCGTTTACCGCGGCCTGGCCTTGGGATGAACCCATGCCCTCCTGCAGGGCCGCCATCGAATCGAATTCCAGCATCGCCACCAGGAACACGCCGGAAGCGCCGCCGGGCGCGGCGACGCCGCCTTCGCTCACCTCATAGGAACGCAGCCCGGGTATGCGCTTGGCCAGCGGCGCATGCACATCGAAGTAATGCCGCATGAATGCCGCTTCATCCTGCGGCTGTTTGTACAACACGATCAGCTTTGCCATGTCATCCTCCTCTTCGGTTGGGTATCCCTTTTCTGCCAGGGTCTTGGGCGCCGGGCTGCGAACCGCAAACTGCGCACGCTTCGCAAATACGGCCAACGCGATTACAACATGGAATTCCGCCACGGCATCGCGATATTGATCGAAGTATTGCCGTTGCCAATTGCGGCTCGCGCATGCTGGCGGTCGTAGGAGCCAGACGCGGCACACGCACTGGCGAACACTGAACCCCGGTACCGGGATCAGTGATACGGAACATTGCGGATTAACGTGTTACTGGAGCTTTTTACTTTTTCGAGAGGCTTGGCAAGCAATGAAGCGAACCTCAGGGGTTTCCGACACTGAATCTCGATACCAGCAATACGGCGACTCTAACAATCGGCAGCCAGAGAATAGCCGCAATGCCAGTCCGGGCGGCACTGCGGCCATCAATACACCGGCGAACGCTTCGCTGTTCCTGACTGGTGGCGGTCCGAACCCAGGTTTAGTTCTCTTCCCACCTGCGACTAGCACTCCTGCCCCGGGGTCTTTTAATTTTCCATTCACTGCGCATTCTTCCGGTATGGCATTAACGCTACAGCAGCCTGCCGAGCCGCAACCTCCGTTGATCCCTAGGGTTTCCGTCACACGCCGTCCTTCCATCACGTCGAGCGCTTCGCATGATCCCCGTGCCGTGCCCGAACCCAAAACCAACTTTGGGCCTATGCCTGTGTCTACCGCGACGGCAGATCGCTACACTGGTGCGCCGGCGCTGCAGCCAGCCGCTCCGGGGCAGACGAGCTCAGGGGCACAAGCGTCTTCCATAGGGGCCGGCGAGGCGCGCTCCCTTGAGGGCGAAGCAGTGTTTTCGCGGGCAAAGCAACTCATCCGGAACTACAACGCATGGATGAAGGTTTATAAGGAGCTGAGCCAAGAGGAAAAAATCCGGTTTGGCGTGGCAAGCATCGATGCTGCCTGTGAGCTGCCCGAACAGGATGTGAGGCGTCAATGGACCGCCATGCTGCATCTTGTCTGCACGAATGTGGGTGCAGAAAGATTGATGGCAAAGCGATGGCCCAACGGCCAAGCCTTCACTTCGGTGCTGATCCGGCTTCACCTGCACGAAATGCTCGGTAAGGTTTTGCAAACCGAAACGGGAAAGAACTCGCTCTTGCTCGCGGACGATAAGGGCTTGAGGCCGCTGGATCATGCCGCGTGCTATGGCGACGCAGCGGCTCCAAAGCTGATACTGCAGTTCGACGATGAAGACGGTGCATTGAGAATGCAGAGCTCGAACAAGGGTTTACTGCCGCTGCACCGTGCTGCGATATCAGGCGCTGTTGAGGTCGCCGGCTTGCTGTTGAGTCTCAGGAGCAGGGAGCAAAGACTGAGCGCGGCAGATGGTAACAGCGGGCTTCCGATTCATCACGCTATATCCTTCGGCGCAAGTGCAGCGGTCGTGAAGCTGCTTCTTGCAGACGTTGCGCTAGAGCAGGTCACTGCCTCCACAGGATTGAAAAAATTCACTGCGCTAATGTCTGCCATCTTTTTCCGTATGCCGAACGTGATGAAGGAGCTGCTCGCCATCAAGCACACCTTGCCGATGCAGCTGACGATACGCAATGCAAACGGCCAAACCGCGCTCGACATGGCGAAGGAAACCGGCGATGAGGAAATCATTGCCCTGATCGAAGCATCGATGAAGGAATTGGCTCCGACTTCCACAGCGTCTGGCTCCGCGCCCACGAACACCGCCGCAGGCATCGAAGCGCCGCGTAGCACAGCGGCATCGCATGAGGGGGCGCGTAATGATCCGCCGTTACCGCTGACGCCATTCCCGAGCTGCCCCCAGATGATGACGAAGACGAAGAAGAGTCCAGCTCCTGAACGGGCGTCGAGCGTGAAGACGTCGGCAGTGAAGAGCGGAAGAGCCGCCTCGGCGACATCGTCCCTCGCGGTTCATGCCGCAAGCAGATCGAGCAGTGTCAGGGCCACCACTTTCGTCGCGCCGCGCAGGTCTTCCAGCACCAGATGCTCATCGGCCTGCTTGGCATTCGACTCCAGCACCGTGCGCGGCCCTGCGCCGTATAACACGGCCGGAATGCCGCGCTCGCTGTAGAGCCGCGCATCGGTGTAAAGCGCGGAACCAATCTCGTCAATGCTTTCGCCAAACATCTCGCTCGCATGCCGGCGCAGGCTTGCCGACAGCCGCTCGTGGCCCGGCAGTGGCCGCAGCGCATGGGCCAGCAGCAGGCGCCGGATCTCGACGCGGATGCCTGCCAGGCCAGCCACTGCCTGCGTGATCAGCGCGCGCACCTCGGCTTCCACCTGTACCGGGTCTTCCTCCGGGATCATGCGCCGGTCCATGCGCAGCACTACCTTGCCGGGCACCACGTTGGTATTGGTGCCGCCATCGATGCGGCCGACGATCATGGTCGGATGATTGATGCCGGCGATGGATGAACGCTTCACCTTCAAGCCATCCGCGGCCTTGTAGATGGCATCGAGCACGGCGGTCGCGGCCCGCAGCGCGTCGTGGCCGGTTTCGGGAATCGAGCCGTGCGTGGCCTTGCCGTGGATGGTTACTTCGAATTGCAGGCAACCGTTATGCGCGGTGACGACCGCATAGCTGAAGCCGGCGCCGATCAGGTAGTCCGGACGGGTCAGGCCCTGCTTCAGCAGCCAGCCCGGACCGAGCAGGCCGCCGAATTCCTCGTCGTAGGTGAAATGCAGTTCGGCCGTGCCCTGCAGCGGCGCGCCGGCCGCCTCCAGCGCGCGCAAGGCGTAAATGTAGGTGGCGAAGTCCGATTTCGACACCGCCGCGGCGCGGCCATACAGCTTGCCATCTTCGATCACGCCGCCGTACGGCAGCTTGCTCCATCCTTCGCCGGGCGGCACCACGTCGCCATGCGCATTCAGCGCAATCGTCGGCCCGCCGGCGTCATAGCGGCGGCGCACGATCAGGTTGGTGAGGCTGGCGAGGCCGTAGCCCCTGACTTCGGCTTCGGGCACCGCATGGCGCTCGACTTCCCAGCCCAAAGCTTCAAGTTCAGCTGCGACGGCGTGCGCATGTGGCGCGTTGTCACCGGGCGGGGTGTCAGTGGGAATCTGCACCAGGCGCTGCAGGAAGGCGGTTTCCTCGTCGAAGTGCGCGTCTATCCACGCGGTAATGCGGTCCTGAACTGCAGCCATGGCAATGCTCTCCTTGCGCTCTTGAAGGCGGCCATTATCGCCGCTGGCGCGATGGCTTGCCGCGCGGCCGCTCACGACTGGATCAATGAACCTTATCAAAATCGCTTGCAATTAGATCGCGTGCTATCTAATATGCATCCGCATGAGCAAGAACAAAACCGCAAGCCGCCGCGTGCCCGTGCTGCAGGAGCAGCTCTGTTTCGCGCTGTACTCGGCCTCGCTGGCGATGACCAAGGTCTACCGTCCGCTATTGCAGGAGCTCGGCATCACCTATCCGCAGTACCTGGTGCTGATGCTGTTGTGGGAACAGGATGAACGCACGGTCAGCGAGCTCGGCGAGCCGCTGCTGCTCGATTCGGCCACGCTGACACCGCTGTTGAAGCGCATGGAGGCAGCAGGTCTGGTCACGCGCAGCAGATCGCGCAGCGATGAGCGACAGGTCGTCATCGGCCTGACCGATGAAGGCGCGGCGATGAAGGAGCATGCGAAGCGCATCATGGCCGCGGTCATCGATGCCACCGGATGCTCGAATGCGGAACTTGCGCAAATGAAAAACGATCTGATCGCCTTGCGTGACCGCCTGGTCGCGCAGGCGCAATGAGCTGCGCAGCCTGGCAGCAGACACTGCGCTCCCGACAAGCCGGCGCCCGGGAGCCATGGAAATCCGCCGGAATCATGAAAAAGGAAAACGCAATGGCAATCGAAAAAGTCTTGTACCGCGCTCAGGCAACTTCGCAGGGCGGCCGTGAGGGCAGCTCGAAGAGCTCGGATGGCGTGCTGGATCTGAAGCTGACCACGCCGAAGGAGCTCGGCGGCGGCGGCGGTAACGGCACCAATCCCGAGCAGCTGTTCGCAGCCGGTTATTCCGCATGCTTCCTCGGCGCGCTGAAATATGTCGCCGGCCAGCAGAAGGTGCAGCTGCCGAAGGAGTTGACCGTGACCGGCGACGTCGGCATCGGCCAGATTCCAACCGGCTTCGGCATCGAGGTCGACCTGACCATCACCGCGCCGGGCATGGACCAGCAGCAGCTGCAGGGCCTGGTGGACAAGGCGCACATCGTCTGCCCGTATTCGAATGCCACCCGCAACAACATCGACGTGCGCCTGCATGTGAGGACCTGATCGCAATCGATGGTCCGTGGCGTCCATGCCATGGACCATCTCTCCCGGGCCTGCGCGCCTTCACTGCGCGGGCACGCCCGCTTTCCACGTATCCCAGTTGTTCACGATCTCCCGTATCACCGGCGCAGCCGCCAGCGCCAGGTTCCGCGTGGCCGGCGCAAAGCCGCCTTGCGACGCATAGTTCACCAGCACATCCGCATCGCTTTGTCCGGGATAGGGACGGTCCATGTCCGATCCGCTACGCAGCGCCATGACCCGCTTGAGGTCGAGTTTGCCGGCGGCCGCGCCGCGCCGCAGCGCCTCGAGCGTGGCATTGTCTTCCTGCTGCGTGGTGCAGTAGGTGGCGGCGCCATCGGTCAGCAGCTTTGCCCATTCCTCTGCGCGCGTGGCCAGTGCCTTGCCTGCGAACCAGGTATCGGCGGAGACGCTGTCGCAGGCGATCACGCGCGGTGGCTGGTTCGCCGGCGCCTGTGCATAGCGCGCGCGGAAAGCCTGTGCTTCCGGCGAATCCGACAGCACCACATTCTTTGACAACGTATAAGCCCGATTCGCCAGCGCCGCATTGAGCTGGAAGACTTCGGTGTGGTAATCGAAGGGCGGCTTTTGCTGCGGCGATGCGCTGCCGATGCCGAAGTAGCCGGTGTTCCAGCCCGTAGGCATTTCCCCCGCATCGATTTCATGCGACAGCGCATAATCAACCAGGTAGGTCGCCCAGGCAGCCGAGCCGAGCGTGCCCTGGTTCGGATTGATGCCGGCGATGCCGGCGATAAGAAAGTAAGTGTTACGCAGGTCGAAAGCGCTGTTGTAAAGCAGCGCCGCAACTGACGAGGCCGCATTGGCATAGCCCATGTCC
This sequence comes from Noviherbaspirillum pedocola, assembly GCF_016632335.1. Lineage (GTDB taxonomy): Bacteria > Pseudomonadota > Gammaproteobacteria > Burkholderiales > Burkholderiaceae_D > Noviherbaspirillum_A > Noviherbaspirillum_A pedocola. Next base: position 390,193 of record NZ_JAEPBG010000004.1, on the reverse strand, counting down.
GTGACGACCTGGCACACGCCATCCTCGCTGCACAGCACTTCGGGATAGCGGCTCGATAAGCCGCCGACCGTAATGCGCTGCGTCAGGTTCAGCGATTGACGGAATGGCGCGGCTTCTGCAGCAAACATGTTGATGATCATGAGCTTCGGCGCCATGGCGGCCGACTGCGCGTTCTCGCTGCTGCCGCAGCCGGCGAGCAGTGCCAGTCCGGCGGCCAATACAGCAGTGCAAAGCGAGCTTGCCTTACGGTGCGGCGACTGTGTGGATGTCTTGCGCATGGGTGATCTCCGGTGGTCCTTCGCTGATCCGGGCGCTTCAGCGCACAGCCGGTACGCCATCCTTCCATGCCTCCCAGTTGGCGACGATGTCGTCCACCAGCGGGCGTCCTGCCGCGACCAGGTTGGCTACGGCCGGCGCAAATCCACCCGAGTCGGCCTGTATTGATTGCAGCGGCGTCTGGCCCGGATACGGGCGGTCGAAGTTGGCGGCGGTACGCAGCACGGCCACGCGCGCGATGTCGAGCCTGCCGGCTTGCGCGCCGCGCTGCAGCGCCTTGTAGGTGGCATTGTCTTCCTGCGCGGTCATGCAGTAGTCGCCGGCATCGTCGGTCAAGAGGCGCACCCAGTCTCGGGCGCGCTGGCCGAGCAGCTCGCCATGCCACCAGTTGTTGCCGGTCAGGGAATCGCATTGCATGATGGCCGGCGGCGCGTTCGCCGGCGCGGATCCGTAGCGCGCCCGGTAAGCCTGCGCCTGCGCCGAGTCGGCAAGCTGCGCCGTCTTCGACAGCGCCAACGCCTTCTGCAACAGCGCTTCATCGAGACGGAATACTTCCGAGCCATAGTCCGGCGGCGGCTTCCTGCCGGGCGCGTCGGTATTGATACCCAGGTAGCCGGTGGGCCAGGCGGCAGGCTTGTCGCGGGCGTCGATTTCCCAGGACAGATCCCAGTCAACCAGCCAGCGTGACCAGGCAGCGCTGCCCAGCGTGCCCTTGCGCGGATCGACGCCGCCGACGCCGGCTACCAGGAACCAGGTGCGGCTGAAGTCGAACTGCCTGCTGTAGACCAGCGCCGACATCGTCGATGCCGCATTGGCCTTGCCCATGTCGGTAGTGACCTGGCATACGTCGGCGGCATTGCAGCGCACCTGCGGATAGGTCGCCGACAGGCCGGGCACGGTGATGGCCTGAGTCAGCGCCATCTTGTCGATCCAGGGCTGTGCTTCGGGCGCGAACATGCTGATGATCAGCACCTTGACCTGACGCGGCGCCGGTGATTGCGCGCCGGCGCCGGCGTAGCAGGCAACGCCGAGCGCGCAGGCCAGTTTCAGGTAGGCGGGAATGAGGCGCCCTCGCGGGCCGGGTATCTTGCGCATCGATCTCCCCTGTCGTGGTTGTTACAACTCCTGGCACACAAGCCAGTGTTGTTCGTGACGGCGGGACAGAAAGGAGCAAATGCTGTGCCGGCGGAAACTGGCCGACAAAAGGAGGGGCGGCTCACCGTCGCGGTGCGCAAGCGTCAGAAGCTGCCGCCGAATCGCGCAATGAGAATAGCCGCGCTGTGTGCAAGCGCGGCCTTCATTCCCTGCGATGGCGCAGCAGTGTTGCACGAGCCGTGACAGCGCCAGCAAGGTCAGCGCAACCGTGATGGCGCCGCCGATGCGGCTGGCAATTTGCGCGAAGGGCATCAACGGCACGCGATTGGCCGGGGTCAGGATCGCGACGTCGCCGGTGCCGCTCTGGCCGCTGTGGCAGGCGTTGACGATCGCCGCTTCGATCGGATACACAATCTTTCAATCGGCTTTCAGCGCATGGATACCTGCATCAGCTCGGCTGGCCTCGCTTCCAGGACTCATACCGCGCCAGGTTGTCCGCATTCGGCGGGTACAGGCCTGGCAGCGCAGCGCCGGCATCGACTTCGCCCATGATCCAGGTCTCCAGTCTTTCCTGCTCCACCGCGGCGGTGACGACTTCTTCGAGCAGCGCCGCCGGTATCAGCACCGCGCCGTCGCGGTCGGCGACGATTACGTCGTTGGGAAACACCGCCACGCCGCCGCAGCCCACCGGCTGCTGCCAGCCGACGAAGGTGAGTCCGGTCACGGATGCCGGCGCGGCCGTGCCGGCGCACCAGATCGGCAGCCCGGTGGCTTCGACGCCGGCGATGTCGCGCACCACGCCATCGGTTACCAGCGCGGTCACGCCGCGCTTGCGCATGCGCATGCACAGGATGTCGCCGAAGATGCCGGCATCGGTGACGCCGAGCGCATCCACCACTGCGATGCAGCCCGCAGGCATGGCTTCGATCGCGGCGCGCGTTGAGATCGGGTTGCCCCAGGAAGCGGGCGTGGCCAGGTCTTCGCGCGCCGGCACGAAGCGCAGCGTGAAGGCGCGGCCCACCAGCCGTGGGGTATCGGCGCGCAGCGGCATGGCGCCGCGCATCCAGACATTGCGCAAGCCCTTCTTCAACAGCACGGTGGTCAGGGTCGCCGTGGTGATGCCGGACAGCACGCGCATCAGTTCGGCATCGAGTGGCAGCGGAGAAACGTCCATGGTGGCCTTTCGTGGGGGTTGGAAAAAATTGTTATGGGAACTGTAGCACTGCGGGGATCCTCGAGCGGCGCAGCGCGGTGGTGGATGAGACAGACCGTGGCGGCCGACGGTTTCCATGGACGCTATCGCAAACGCTAGGTAGCATGCCGACGTTCCATTTCCGTTTTCACCAACTGGGCAAGGAGGCCTCATGTCAGACGCGTTGCTGCAACCCTATCTGTTCTTCAATGGCCGCTGTGAGGAAGCGCTCGCGTTCTATGGCGAAGCGCTTGGCGCGCAGACCGAAATGCTGATGCGCTACAGCGACAATCCCGAACCGCCGCCGCCCGGCATGGTGCCGGCCGGGTTCGAGAACAAGGTGATGCACTGTTCCTTCCGCATCGGGCAGTCGGTAATCATGGCTTCGGACGGTTGCGAGGAAGGGGCGCGTTTCGACGGCTTTTCGCTGTCCCTGTCGTTGACCGGTCAGGACGAGGCCAGGCGCGTATTCGCTCTGCTGGGCGAAGGCGGTCAGGTACGCATGCCGTTGACGAAAACTTTCTGGTCGCCATGTTTCGGCATGCTGACCGATCGCTTCGGCATCGGCTGGATGATCAGCGCCGCGTGATCCGTTCAAGAGCGGCAGCATCGGGACGGCCGATGCAATGATGCCGCTCAGTGATGCATTCCCCTAACCATGCATGCCGCGCCATCGCGGTGAAGAAGGAAGCGAAACGCGCAATGCAAGCGGAAGACCAGCCCAACCCGAATGAAGAGCCGGATCTGCTCACCAATGCCATCACCGTGGCCCGGCTCTATTACTACCAGCAGATGACCACCACCGACATCGCGCGCGAGCTGGATCTGTCACGCTCGAAGGTGTCGCGCCTGCTGAGCTATGCGCGCGACAACGGGCTGGTGGAAATCCGCATACACGATCCGCGTGAACATGCGCGCCAGCTTGAATCGCAACTCAGGAGCCGTTTTGGTCTGGCGCGCGCGCAGGTGGTTTCCGTGCCCGAGATGGCCGGCGAAACCGAATGGCTGCAGCGCGTGGCCAGCCATGCGGCGGCATATCTGAATACCATCGTCGCGTCCCACATGGTGATCGGCATTGCCTGGGGCAATACCGTCAACGAGATCGTCGCGCGCCTCACACCCAAGGCGACGGTGAATGTAGACGTGGTGCAGCTCAACGGCTCGGGCAATACCCTGAGCATGGCCACGGCCTTCAGCAGCGAGATCATCATGCGTTTCGCGGCGAACTACGATGCGCGTCCGCAGCCGTTTCCGGTGCCCGCCTTCTTCGAATTTGCCGAGACCAGGACGGCGCTGTGGCGCGAGCGCAGCGTGCGCGCGCTGCTGGCGCTGCAGCAGCGCTGCGACATCGCCTTGTTCAGCGTGGGCGCGCCATCGGCCGGTGTGCCCAGCCACGTGCACAGCGGCGGCTACCTGGAGCCGCAGGATATCGAGTCGGTTACCGCGGACGGCGCTGTCGGCGACATCGCCACCGTGTTCTTCCGCGCCGATGGCAGCTATGAGGACATCGCGCTCAATGCGCGCACCAGCGGCCCCGATCTGGCGCTGTTCCGTAGCGTGAAGCATGCGATCTGCGTGGTCTCGGGTACCGGCAAGGTCGCAAGCCTGCGCGCGGCGCTGCGCGGCGGCTTCATGAATGAACTGATCATCGATGAGCCGACCGCGCGGCTGTTGCTGGCGCAGGCGAGCGCGGAAGAGCGGTAGGGCGCATGGCGCAAGCGTGTTGCGACCTGAGCGGGTGCGATTGAACGCGTGGGTTTCACCCACCCTACGAGTCGGTACACAGCTTGCGCGGACAAGTCGAACATCATGCCTGCGCGAGCCGCGAGCTTGTTGGGCTTTCTTCGTCAGCTCAATCTACGCCTGCGCATACTCGGCCATGTAGTCATGAAAGGCGAGGCGCTGGTCTTCGCTCATGTGCAGGCCGGTCTTCGTTCGGCGCCACAGGATGTCGTCCGCCTCATACGCCCACTCGTGTTCAACCAGATGGCGCACTTCGCATTCGAACAGCTCGCCGCCGAAGTCGCGGCCAAGGTCGGCAAGTGTGCGCCGCTCGCCCAGCACCTCGAAGGCCAGCGTGCCGTGCCGGCGCATCAGGCCCAGCAGCAGCTCTTCGGGCAGGGCGGAATAGGCTGCGCGCAGCTTCGCGAGCAGCGCGGCTTGCCCGCCCGGACCGAGGTCGCCGCCCGGCAGCGTTTCGCTGGCAGTCCATTTGCCGCGCTTGTCGGGCAGCCAGGGCTGCAGCTTGTCCAGCGCCGCTTCGGCGAGCCGGCGATAGGTCGTGATCTTGCCGCCAAAGATGGATAAGCGCGGCGCGGCATCCTTGTCGCCATCCAGGATCAGCGTGTAGTCGCGCGTCACCGCGGAGGGATCGTCGACGCCGTTGTCATACAGCGGACGAATGCCGCTGTAGCTCCATACCACCATGTCGGGCGTGACCGGCTGGCGGGTATAGCGACTGACCGAGCTGCACAAATAATCGATTTCCTGCTGGCTGATGCTTGCGCCCTTGGCGATTGCATCGACGACGACATCGGTGGTGCCGATCAGCGTGAAATCGCGCTCGTACGGAATCATGAAGATGATGCGCTTGCCGGCATCCTGCACGATGTACGCATGCTCGCCTTCGAACAGGCGCGGCACGATGATGTGGCTGCCCTTGACCAGACGCACGCTTGCCTTGCCGCCGCGCGCGCCCAGCGCATTGTCGACACCGCCGACCCATGGGCCGGCCGCGTTGATCAGGAGCCGCGTGCGCAGCGCGTGGGTTTCGCCCGTGCGCACATCTTCCAGGCGCGCGACCCATACAGCGCCTTCGCGCTCGGCGCCGAGAAAACGGGTGCGCGGCAGGATCAGCGCGCCATGCTCGGCGGCGGAGCGCAGATTCAGGATCACCAGGCGCGCATCGTCGACCCAGGCATCGGAATAAACGAAGCCGCGCTGATACTCGGGCTTGAGGCCGGACGCATATATGCTGCCAGGCAGCGAGACCGCCTGCGATTTCGGCAGGGTGGTCTTTCCACCAAGCCGGTCATACAGGAACAGGCCGAGCCGTATCATCCACGCCGGTCGCAAGCCTTTCAGATGCGGCATCACAAAGCGCATCGGCCAGGCGATATGCGGTGCAATGCCGAGCAGCTTTTCGCGTTCGGCCAGGGCTTCGCCGACGAGCCGGAATTCACGGTGTTCCAGGTAACGCAGACCGCCATGAATCAGCTTGGTGCTGGCTGAGGACGTGCCGCTGGCAAAGTCGGCCTGTTCGCAAAGGGCGACGCTGAGCCCGCGCCCGGCGGCATCGCGCGCAATGCCGGCGCCGTTGATGCCGCCACCCACAATCAAGAGATCCAGCTCGGCAGGAATTTGCATCGGTCCATTCGTTGATTAACGCCGCCGGCTGCTGCCGCGGCGCGCGTCATTGCGACGCGAGCATGTTCGGACGTTCACTATAGGCCGAATTGCACGTTTGTGCAATATGCGTGAAACGATGTGCAAAGATGCGAGTGCATGGCAATGGCCACGTTTCGAATCGTCATCGATGCGCTGTCGCGTTATTTGTGTGCCGGCTGTGCCAGAATTGCGTGCCACGCGCTCGGCAGTTGATGAAAGCGCGGCGATTCCACCGCTATCCGCACATTCAGAAAGGATTTCTCATGTCCACCCGCAGGCAATTTCTTGGTGCCGCCTTGTCGAGCGCGGCAGCGCTGACGCTTCCCTCGGCGCAAGCTGCCTCTGCGGGGACTGGCGCGCGCAGCGTGGTGCCGCCGGGACCTGGTGATATCGAGATCGAAAGCCTGCTGCCCAAGATCAGCAACTGGGGCAAATGGGGACCGAAGGATCAGCTCGGCACGCTGAACTACATCACGCCGGCATTGCGACTGGCGGCGATGGCGCTGGTCAAGCGCGGTGAAGTCGTGCCGCTGGCGCGCGAGGTGCCGGTGGCCAAGGCAGAGGGTGTGCGCAGGCAGGCTTATGAAATGAAGCGCTATGTCGACCGCCTGCCGGCCGAGTCGGGCAGCATGGATTACATCGGCATGTCCGTGCATGGCCTGGCGCTGACCCATGTCGATGCGCTGTGCCACTTCTTTACTCCTGGCGGCAAGCAGGGCATGTACAACGGTCTGCCGATCGACGCGGTGACGCTGCGCGGCGCGGAAAAGCTGGGCGTGGAAGTCATGGGCGCGACCGGCATCGTCGGACGCGGCGTGCTGCTCGACATCGCCGCGCAGAAGGGCCGTGCGCTGCCGCTGGGCAGCGCCATCCTGCCGGCCGATCTCGAAGCCGCGGAAAAGGCGCAGGGCGTGCAAGTGGGCGAAGGCGACATCCTGTTTATCCGCAGCGGCGCCGGCACGCGCAATTCGGTGCAGCATTCGACCGGTCTGCACGCTTCCTGCCTGCCATGGCTGCATGAACGGCGCGTGGCGGCGCTGTCGGCCGATGGCGACAATGAAGCGCGGCCGTCGCCCGCGGGCTACACCCGCTGGGTCGAGCCGATACACATGGTGGCGATTCCCTATCTCGGCATGCCCCTGATCGACAATGCCGAACTCGAGGCGCTGGCCGCACGCTGCGCACGCGAAAAGCGCTGGGCTTTCCTGGTCAGCATTGCGCCCTGGCGCATGAAGGGCGCGACCGCGTCGCCGGTGAATCCGCTGGCGATGTTCTGAAGCCTTTTATTTTTCCGCTTCGAAAGCCGGTCCGGTCTCGAAGAAGTGGCCGCTGGCGATGTAATGAATGCTGCGCCGGCCGCCCTGTTCCTCGGTCCAATGCCCGTCGCTGAAAGCCGCAGGATCTGCCCAGGCAGCGACGACTTCGCCAAGAAACAGGTCGTAGGTGTCCTGAATATGCGGCTCGGGAATCACCCGGCACTCCAGCCAGCCGATGCAGCCCGCAATCAGTGGCGCGTCGACGCGCTCCGCGGCAAGGCTGGCGATGCCATATTTGGCGAACTTATCGACATCGCGCCCCGATACCGAACCCACGTCCACCGTCAGCTTCGCCAGTTCGCGCGTCGGCACATTCAGGGTGAACTCACCGGATGCCTCGATCAGCTGCCGTGTGTACGTGTTGCGATCGACGACCACTGCGACCTTGGGCGGTGAAAAATCCAGCGGCATCGACCACGCCGCTGACATGAGATTGATGCGCCCCGCATGGGCGCTGCCGACAATGACGGTAGGGCCATGGTTGAGCAGGCGATAGCATTTGGCGAGGTCGACAGGGAGACGATCGGGCATGGCGGACACCGGGCTGCATTGCGGGGAAAAGGCGCGATTGTATGACGGGTGGCGCCATGGCGTCGCCTTTGCAGCGTTCGGTCCGTGCATGCGCGCCGATTGCATCAAGCTTTGTCCTTTCCGCAAGAACCTTGGTAGGCGGCAACGGTCGCAATCAGGTTGCGCGCTCGCGGCAGTGCCGCGCGCGTGACCCGTTCCCCGTCTCTCAAAGGATTCGCAATGCCTACCGTGATCATCAATGGAAGATCCACCAACCTCAATGTGCCCGACGACATGCCGCTGCTGTGGGCGCTGCGCGATGTCGCCGGACTGACCGGCACCAAGTTCGGCTGCGGCATTTCGATGTGCGGCGCCTGCACCGTGCATGTCGATGGCCAGGCGGTGCGCTCCTGCGTCACGCCGGTCTCCGCCGTCGCCGGCAAGCGGGTGGCAACGATCGAGTCCATGTCGCAGGATCCGGTGGGCAAGCGGGTGCAGGCGGCATGGCGCCAGATCGACGTGGTGCAATGCGGTTACTGCCAGTCGGGCCAGGTGATGTCCGCGACCGCGCTGTTGAAGAAAACACCCAAGCCCAGCGATGCGGACATCGACAATGCGATGGCCGGGAACATCTGCCGCTGCGGCACCTATCCGCGTATCCGTGCCGCGATCAAGATCGCCGCCGGCAACAACGGCAAGAAGGAGGCCTGAGCATGGACAAGCAGGAGAACGGCCTCGCGGAACACCAGGGACTGCAATCGCCGGCGCGGCGCAAATGGCTGGGCGCCGGCGCGGCTTTGGGCGGCAGCCTGCTCATCGGCGTGCATCTGCCGACGCGCGCCGAGGACCGCGCGCGCAACGAGCGTCCCCCGGAGACCGCGGTCGGCCATGCGGCAACGACCATGTCGAACCAGGCGCCGGGGCTGGCGCACAACGCCTTCATTCGTATCGATCGGGACAATACGGTGACGCTGATCATCCACAAGGTGGAGATGGGGCAGGGCACCTTTACCTCGATGCCGATGCTGCTGGCCGAGGAACTTGAAGTCGATCTGGCCAAGGTGAAGCTGGAGCAGGCGCCTGCCGACAACAATCTGTACAGCGATCCGCTGCTCGGCGGCCAGGTGACCGGCGGTTCGACCTCGGTGCGCGGCGCCTGGGAGCCCTTGCGCCAGGCCGGCGCGAAAGCCCGCACCGTGCTGATCGCGGCGGCGGCGCAGCGCTGGAAAGTCGACCCGGCATCCTGCATGGCGCGCGATGGCGCGGTCATCCACCAGGCCAGTGGCCGCAAGCTGAGCTATGGCGAACTCGTCGACGTCGCATCGCAGCTGCCCTTGCCGGAGCAGGTCGCGCTGAAGCCGGCTTCGCAATTCCGCCTGATCGGCAAGCCGATGAAGCGGCTCGATTCCGCCGCCAAGGTCGATGGCTCGGCGCAGTTCGGCATTGATGTGCGCCTGCCCGGCATGTTGATTGCCACGGTCGCCGCCTGCCCGGTGCCGGGAGGGCGGTTGAAATCGGTCGATGAAGCGAAGGCGATGGCGGTGCCGGGCGTGAAGCGGGTGCTGAAGATCGAAGGCGCGGTGGCGGTGCTGGGCGAGCACATGTGGGCTGCGAAGCAGGGCCTGGCCGCGGCGGCGCCGACCTGGGATGAAGGCACGAACGCGAATCTGACGACGGCGATGATCGTCGACGACATGGCCGCGGCATCGAAGTCCAAGCCGGGGGCGGTGGCGCGCAACGACGGCAATGCGCAGCAGGCCATCGCCGGCGGCAAGCGCAAGATCGAGGCGGTGTACGAGGCGCCCTTCCTGGCGCATGCCACGATGGAGCCGATGAACTGCACCGTGAAGGTGTCAAAAGACCGTTGTGACCTGTGGCTCGGCACCCAGGTACCGACGATTGCACAGGGAGCGGCCGCCAAGCTGACCGGGTTGCCGGACGAACGGGTGCAGGTGCACAACCATTACATCGGCGGCGGCTTCGGGCGCCGGCTCGAGGCTGATGCGGTGATCCAGGCGGTGCAGTTCGCCAAGCAGATGCCGGATGTGCCGATCAAGATCGTCTGGACCCGCGAAGAGGATGTGCAGCATGACATGTACCGGCCGTATTACTACGACCGCCTGGCCGCGGCGCTGGATGAGAAGGGCATGCCGGTAGCCTGGTCGCACAAGATCACCGGCTCGTCGATCATGGCGCGCTTCGCGCCGCCGCTGGTGAAGAATGGCGTCGACCCGGATGCGGTCGAAGGCGCGAAGGATGTGCCTTACCGCATCGAGAACGTGCACGTGGAATACCTGCGCCACGAGCCGCCGCTGCCGACCGCCTTCTGGCGCGGCGTCGGCCCGACGCACAACATCTTCGTGGTGGAAAGCTTCATCGATGAACTCGCGGCCGCTGCGGGCCAGGACCCGGTGGCATATCGCCGGTCGCTTCTGGACGACGGCTCGCGCATCAGCCGGGTGATGCAGCTTGCGGCCGAAAAGGCTGGCTGGGGCAAGCCGCTGGCCAAGGTCGACGGACGTCGCATGGGGCGCGGCATCTCGACCCAGTTTGCCTTCGGCAGTTATCTGGCGCAGGTGGCGGAAGTGTCGGTGGGCGCGGATGGCGATGTGCGGGTGCACCGCGTGGTGTGCGCCATCGATTGCGGCCAGGTGGTGAACCCCGATACCGTGGTCGCGCAGATCGAAAGCGGCGTGAACTTCGGCATCACTGCGGCGCTGTGGAATGAGATTACGGTGGACAAGGGACGGGTGCAACAGAGTAATTTCAACGACTACCGGATGATGCGCATCAATGAAGCGCCGCGCATCGAAGTGCATATCGTGAAGAGCAACGACAAGCCGGGCGGCATCGGCGAGCCGGGCACCTCGGCCACGGCGCCGGCGCTGACGAATGCGATCTTTGCCGCGACCGGGCAGCGCATACGCAAGCTGCCGGTGGGAGAGCAGTTGAAGAAGGGGGCATAACGGGGAGACGCGGGTCGGACTGATAAAGGAAACCCAACGGGCATGCTTGCGGTTCTTCGGGATTCCGTCCGGCTTGTCAGCCGACCCACGAACCAGCCGCATTGGTAGGGTGGGCGCAGCCCACGCGTTCGCCGGCATGCGGAGAGACACGTGGGCTGCGCCCACCCTACAGCCCCATCAACCTTCCTGTGGCGTTGCCGCCGCGCGCAAATCCTCGGTGCGCGTGCCTTGCCCATCCGGCGCCCAGCCCGGCGGCATCAGCAGCAGCTTTACTGCAGTGACCGGATTGCGCGCGGCCATCATGTCGCGCCCGAGCGAGCGCCATTCATGGAATTCGATGCGCCACAGACTCGCTTCGCGCAGCGGCTTCACCAGGCCATAGACGCAGGGCTCCTCGTCGCGTTCGCTGGCATAGGTGCCGAACAGCCGGTCGAAGATGATCAGCACGCCGCCATAGTTCCGGTCGAGATAGGACAGATTCGACGCATGGTGCACCCGATGCGCGGACGGCGTATTGAATACATATTCCAGCCATCCCAGCTTCGGTATCCAGGTCGTATGCAGCCAGAACTGGTACAGCAGATTGATCGACAGCGTCGCGAATACCGCCCCCGGCGGGAAGCCGAGCCACACCAGCGGCGCGAAGAACATGCCCGTGCCGGTGAGCTTGCCGGTCCATCCCAGGCGGTACGAGGTGGAAAGCGTCAATTGATTCGGGCTGTGATGCACCTGGTGCGTCGCCCAGAAAAAGCGCATGCGGTGCGCCGCGCGGTGATACCAGTAATAACAGAACTCCTGGCCGATGAAGAGCAGCGCGAAGGCGGCCGGGCCGTCGAGCGGCATCGTATGGATCCGATGCGCCCAGGCCCAGCTCATCACCGGGCCGGCGAGGCTGAGCGGAATCAGCTGGACGATACGCCGGCCGACCAGGTCGAGCAGCGACAGCCGGGTCTCGCGCCAGTCGAAGCCGCGGTTACGGCGCGCCAGGACCACGGCCTCGATCATCGAGATTGCCACCACGGCAGCAGTGGCATAAAGCTGGAATTTCAGCAGGTTGTTCATCGCAGGTTTTGCGTGCGGTTATGGAACGGATGAGGGGTATGATATGAGCATCCTTCACATTTCCAAACTCGCTTTTCGCGTTGCTCCTCATGCCTGGAAATCCATCGCAAAATCAAAGACTTGCGCGTCGCTTGCCGCGGCAGGATCGGTCTCGGGCAAAGGTGGAACTCATGTTGGAAGCCGCCAGCCGCCTGATCGAGCGCGACGGGTTGGATGCGCTGAATACGAACCGCATTGCCGAACTGGCGGGCGTGTCGATCGGCTCGCTGTATCAATATTTCCCGGACAAGCATGCGTTGCTCGCGGCATTGGCGCGCCGCGAAATCGCTGCAGTCAGCCAGCAGGTGCTGGCAGTGTTGGCAGGGCCGGCGCCGGCCGCGCCTGGAGACCGGGTGCGCGCCATCGTGCGGGCGGTGTTTGGCGTCTTCGGCGCGCGCTCGCAGGTGCAGCGGCAATTGCTCGAGCGCGCGCTCGGTCCGGGCACGGCACTGCCGGGCAACATGACCCACGGCTTGATCACGGCGCTGCTCAGTGGCGCCGGCGTCACCACCCATGACGGCGGGCGCCGCCAGCTCACGACGATTGAGGCCTTTGTGCTGACGCAGGCATTCGCCGGCGTCGTGCGCGCGGCGCTGATTCATCTGCCCGAGCCGAAGGATAGGCAAGCCATCGAAGAAGCGCTCGTGCGGCTCGTGCTCGGGTTCTTTGCCGGCGCCGGCGCACCGGGCGCGCCGGCCAGGCAATCCGCGCCGTGAAGGCAGACGCCCGCGCGGTGGTGTCTTTCAGTCGTCGGCCGTGGCGAAACGGCCGCCGTTGAAGTCGGCAACCGCCTGGAAGATTTGTTCGTTGGTATTCATGACGAACGGGCCGTACTGCGCGATCGGCTCATTGAGCGGATTGCCGGCGATGACCAGCAGCCGCGCCGATGAAGCCGCGCGCAGCAGGACGCCGTCGCTGTCGCGCTCGTTCTTCAGTATTGCCATCTGACCCGCAGCGACGTTGCCGCCGCCAATATCAATGGCGCCCCGATACACATAGATGAAGGCATTGTGGCCAGATGGCAGCGCCTGCGCGAAGCTGCCGCCTGTCTCCGTGAAATGCACGTCCAGATACAGCGGCTGCGTCGTCTCGCGCTGCACTGCGCCGGAAACGCCATGGCTTGCGCCGGCGATCACGCGTACCGTCGCGCCGCTGTCGGTACGCAGTTCCGGTATCGCCTCGCTATTGATATCGCGATACCAGGGCGCGCACATCTTGTCGCGCGCCGGCAGGTTCAGCCAAAGCTGAAAGCCTTCCATGCGGCCGTCCTGCTGCTCGGGCAACTCGGAATGGATCACGCCGCGTCCCGCGGTCATCCATTGCACCCCGCCGTTCTCGAGCAAGCCCTCGTGACCGGCGCTGTCGCGGTGACGCATGCGGCCGGCGATCATGTAAGTGACGGTTTCGAAGCCGCGATGCGGATGGTCGGGAAAGCCGCCGATGTAATCCTGCGGATTATCCGTGCCGAAGGCATCCAGCATCAGGAAAGGGTCGAGACGGCGTTGCAACGGCTGGGTCAGCACCCGGGTAAGTTTTACGCCAGCGCCGTCCGAAGTGCCCATGCCGGTAACGAGACGCTCGATACTGCGCGGCTTTTTGAGGGCGGTCTGCGCCGTGACAGGTTGCGCGGGATGAGTTTCTGCTGTGGACATGGACTTTCCTTGTGATGGATCAGGCGTCAGCGCCATTGCAATGCGCAACGGCGGGTAATGGCAAAACGCCGGGGCATTCTAAATGGCGGAAATTGCGGCGAATAGCGCATTTCGCAAGGAACATTGTTCTGCGCACGGGACAATTAGCCTGCCCAATTACAATGGCGCGACGCTAACCGCCTACGACAATCAGGAGACCCGATGAAACGCCTGTTCATCATTTTTGCGCTCGTGCTGCCATGTGCTGCGCATGCCGACGCCTCCCGTCTTGATGACATCATCAAGACCGGCTATCTGCGCGTTTGCACAACTGGAGATTACAAACCCTTTACGTATCTGCGTCCCGATGGCCAATTCGAAGGCATGGATATCGACATGGCCCATTCCCTGGCCACGGCTCTCGGCGTACAGGCGCGATTCGTCAAGACGACATGGCCGACGCTGATGAACGATTTTCTCGAGAAATGCGATATCGCCATGGGCGGCGTGTCGGTAACGCTGGAAAGGCAGAAAAAGGCTTTTTTCTCGCAATCCCATTTGATCGACGGCAAGGCACCGATCGCGCGATGCGCTGATGTGCGACGCTTTGCATCGCTTGCTGATATCGATCAGCCCGGCACGCGTGTCATTGTCAATCCTGGTGGTACGAATGAGCGCTTTGCAAAAGCCAATTTGAAGCGAGCACAGCTCACCGTGCATTCAGACAACGTGACGATTTTCGATAAGATCGTCCGCGGCGACGCCGATGTGATGATTACCGACGCCAGCGAAACGCGCTGGCAGGCCAGGCAGCATCCCGAGCTTTGCCCTATCCATCCGGATAAGCCGCTGCAATACGCGGAGAAAGCCTACATGCTGCCCCGGGGCGATGTCACCCTGAAGGCTTTCGTCGACACCTGGTTGCAACTGGCGCGCGGCAGCGGGGAATATCGGCACGTGTATGAGACTTGGTTAGGAAAGGAATAATGTCCCAGGCCGAAAGAGCCTCAGGTTTGTCCTTTCCATGCGATCACATCACGGCATTGCACAAATTTCGCAGCGCGAATTGCTGATGATGCGTTTCCTTCTTTCATTCCGCCGGGATTTTGGCTAAGTCCGTAAGTCCATACGTTTCATCGCAATGTTCTATTAAGTTGCTTCGAATTGGCTACGAGCGAAGCAAAAATTCGTTTCAAATTTTAGTGCAATTTTCGCAGTGCAATCCTCTGATCGACCGATTCTCACCTTTTCCCGATTGCATCCGAATTGCACTGACCAAAAGGTTCATATTGAAAGCTTCATCCCGGTGGAAATACGCAGTGTTTGATCAAGAGAATAATTTATTCCCGATAAATGCGATTGAAAAAAGAATCCAATTAATATAGTCTACGCCCGTTGTAGCCGGATCCCTGGCTATATTCATAGCGAAAAGGAGTACGACATATGGCGACCTACAAGGAAATACAGGCTCAAATCATGGAATTGCAGCGTCAGGCTGAACAGCAGCGCCAATCGGAAATCGACGGCGCAATTCAGCAGATCAAGTCGTTGATGGCTGATTACGGCATTTCTGTTGACGATCTGCAGGAAACAAGGAAAAAAGGGGCGAAAAAGCCTGCTGGCGCAGCGAAATATCGCGACGAACATGGAAATACCTGGTCTGGCCGCGGTCGCAAACCGGCTTGGCTCCATGGCAAGGATGCCGAACAGTTCCGTATCTGACGCAGGCATTCAGCGTACCGGGAATTTCGGCATGGACTGGCAACGATAGACTTTGTCGAGTTCGATACCGAAACTCCTGCATTCACCAACGCTGACCGAAACGGCGTCCGCTCGCCAAACACGGCGAATTCTGCGGGCGCCGATTTTTTTTTCTCCTCCCTCCTTCGCATCGCAATTCGGCATGCATGCTCCGATGTAAATCGGATATACGACGGTTGCCTCCAATACCCCTGCCTGTCCCTTCGCTCACTTAATCTCGGTCAGGCCGTATTGAGCGTGCGCAATATCCATCGCGTATGACGATACCTGAATTAGCCCGAGCCATTTATGCACGACAGCGATAGTTATCCGTGTCGATAGGCCCTTCACGGCGGATTGGTTGGCATGCCGTACAGCGCTTGCATCGGTTCAATAAGTTAATGTTTCCACTTTGATATCGCTTCGCTCGTCGTTCCGTTTTCCGTGTCGCTCGTTTCCATCACACCGCGCTCTGATATCTAAGACCTTCGTGAACTGGGAGGAACACGGAAATATCTTTGATATGGTGTATTCACGCCATCTCATCGATACAGGTAATTCGATGGTGCTTTCGGTTTCCACGGCGATATCATCGATTTGATCGGATTATTCGATATTCTTTCCGGCGTCTTTCAAGCACCTGAGTCGCTTCAACGGAATCAGATTCTTCACAGGCAGAGCATTCTCGCCGTTGCCGGGTGATTCCCTGCGGTTGCAGACAAAAACATTATTGACAGTCAAGCGAAGTTGAAGGTGGCTCGGCAGAAACTCGCGGAAGCCGTTATCATCCTTGGGCATTTGCAATATTGCCATCTGGCTGTAGATGCACGGCTCTCCAGCTGCACACCGTGCGCATGCAGTCATGCCTACCGTACCGTAGTCATCCACCGAATCGTGAGTCGACATGTTTGCTACCGAAGCTATCCCATCCGCAAGTCGCAGCTGGAGTTCCCAGGCCAGGCAACTCGTCGACGATCACCTGGGCAAGTTGCTCGGCCATGCACCGCCTTCTCCGGTGCTCGAAGCCATGCGTTACAGCGTGCTTGCGCCGGGCAAGCGGATCCGGCCATTGCTGGCGTTGGCCGTTGCCGAATTTCTTGACGGTCCGCGTCAGTCCGCGCTGCAGGTGGGATGCGCGATCGAAATGATTCATTGCGCGTCGTTGATTCTGGATGACCTGCCCTGCATGGATGACGACCGCGAGCGCCGCAGTCGCCTGTGCACGCATCTGCAGTACGGCGAAAGCCTGGCAATCCTGGCGGCGGTGTCATTGCTCACGCAAAGCCAGTGCATCGTCGCCAGCCACGACGCCCTGCCCGAAGGACGACGCCTGGCGCTCATTCAACTGCTGTGCGAAACCGTTGGTCCGCACGGTTTGTCCCTGGGTCAATACATCGACCTGCATGCGGGCGGCGCGCTTGCGAGTCTCGAAGCAATCACCGACATGCACCATTTGAAAACCGGTGTGTTGTTTCTCGCCGCGGCGCGAGCCGGATGCGTGGTAGCTGGCGCTACGCCGGAGCAGGAGAACAAGGTATTGCGGTTCACCCGGCACATCGGCCTGGCCTTCCAGCTGCGTGACGATATCCGGGACATGGACCGCGACGGCGTCAACATGGCTGCCCGCATTGGCGCAGCCGAAGCTAGGCGCAAGCTGCGCGACTATCTCGACGGCGCGCTGGCCGCCATCGACGGCGAGCGCAATGCGGCCGTATTGCAGGGATTCGTCAGGGACTTTTTCTGATCACCGGCGCTACAGCGGCCGGGTCCAGAGATCCATGCGCGGCGCGGCCGCTGTGCGCCGCAGCGTGAGCCGCGTGCGTGTGGCAAGCCAGCTGCCATGGCACAGGCGCCATAGCTTTCTGCGGTTCGACACTGCAATGCGCGCATCCCAGGCAGCCGGCCCATGCGCGCGCAGCAGCAGACCAATGTCGCGGTAAATCAGCAGAGCGCTGGCGATCGCCCAGGAGCAGCGCCATGGCAGCCGTGCCATGCCCGTCTTCGCCGAGTCGTAATAGCGTTCGGCCAGAGTCAGCAGATCAGCGGCAAGCGCATGCAGCGTGGCGCGATGCTCGGGAAGATGCATGCTCTCCCGTTTCAGCCCGGCATGCTCGAGCCAGGATTGCGGCAGATAGCAGCGGCCGACTTCAAGGTCGTCGATCACGTCGCGTGCAATATTCGTGAGCTGAAAAGCGATGCCCAGATCCGATGCCCGGTGCAGCGTGTCTTCTTCCTGCGCGCCCATGATCGCGGCCATCATCACGCCGACCACGCCGGCGACGTGATAGCAGTAACGCAGCGTGTGATCCAGCGTCGGGAAACTGGCTTCGATCGCATCGAGCTCGAAACCCTGCAGCAGCTCGAACAGGCAGCGACGCGGAATCGGATGGCGGCGCAGCACGGCAGCCAGCGCAGCAAAGGCAGGAATGTCGCTATCGTAGCCGTCGCACACGCGCTCGGTTTCCCGCTGCAGCTCAGCCAGCCGTTGCCGCTTCTCGTCTACGCTGAGCGCATGCTGTTCATGTCCGAGCACCTGACCGTCTATGACGTCATCGCAATGCCGGCACCAGGCATAAAGCATCATGACGCTGTCGCGCGTGGCAGGATCGAACAGCATCGCCGCCTTGGCGAAGCTTTTCGAGCCTTGGCGGATCGCATCCCGGCTGTAGGCGGCAACATCCTCGTTCATGCGCTGCTCCGCGCTGCATGCTCGCTGACGATCACGCCCGCCGTGGCCTTGGCCGAACCGACCACGCCCGGTATGCCGGCGCCCGGATGCGTGCCAGCACCAACGAAATACAGGCCGTCGATCGCCTCATCCTTGTTGTGCGTGCGGAAGTAGGCGCTTTGCCACAGCACCGGCTCCAGCGAAAATGCCGAGCCGACATGCGCGCCGAGCTCATCGCGGAAATCGAAAGGCGTGAAGATGCGCGACACCACCAGGTCACGCTTCAGATCAGGGATATAGCGCTGCTCGAGATAATCGAGAATGCGGTCACGGTAGCGCGGCCCTTCGACTTCCCAATCGATGTCGGCATTGCCCAGGTGCGGCACCGGCGCCAGCACATAGTAGGCGCTGTGGCCAGGCGGCGCGAGCGAGGGATCGGTGACCGTGGGCGCATGCAGGTACAGCGAAAAGTCCTCGGGCAGCGCATCGCCGTGAAAGATGTCCTTCAACAGCTCGCGATAGCGCGGGCCGAACAGCACGGTGTGATGCTGCAGTCCTTCGCGCACCCCCTTCAGGCCGAAATAGATCACGAACAGCGACATCGAGAAGCGCTTCTTCTTCAGGCTGGCCGCGCGGCGCCGCGCGAGCGCGTTGTCGCGCAGCAGGCGCTCGTAGGTGTGCACCACGTCGGCATTGCTGGCCGCAAGCGTGCAGGGGATGCGCTCGCCCGAGCGCAGGCGCACCGCGGTGACGCGATTGGACGTAGTCTCGATTTCGTCCACCGGCGCATTCATGCGCACTTCACCGCCGAGGTCCTGGAACAGCTGCACCATGCCGCGAACCAGCGCGCCGGTGCCGCCCTGCGGAAAGAACACGCCCCAGCGCCGTTCGAGCGCATGGATCAGCGAATAGATCGACGAGGTCTCGAAGGGATTGCCGCCAACGAGCAGCGAATGAAAGCTGAAGGCCTGGCGCAGGTGCCCATCGCGGATGAAGCGCGCGACGATACCGTACACGCTGCGATAGCTCTGCAACCGGATCAGTTGCGGCGCAACGCGTGCCATGCTGCGGAAGTCCGGGAAGGGTACATGGCCGAGCCGCAGATAGCCTTCCTGCAGCACCGCCTTCGAGTATTCGAGGAAGCGGCGATAGCCCGCGACATCAGCCGGAGACTTCATGCCGATCTGCCGCTCCAGCTCCATCTGATCGTTCACATAGTCGAAGCTGTAGCCGTCTTCCCAGCACAGCCGGTAGAACGGCGACACCGGCAGCAGCTTCACATAGTCTTCCAGCCGCCGTCCCGACAGCGCGAACAATTCCTCGAGCGCGCTCGGATCGGTGATCACGGTCGGCCCGGCGTCGAAGATGAAGCCCTCGTCCTCGTACACATAGGCGCGCCCGCCAGGCTTGTCGCGCGCCTCCAGCAGCAGCGTATTGATGCCCGCCGATTGCAGTCGTATCGCCAGCGCCAGGCCGCCGAAACCGCTGCCAATCACTACGGCCTTGCTCACATTGTCTTTCATGGGGAACGTATCGCTTTGATGGCAGCCAGCACCGGCACGGGAGGCTTGCCGGACAGGATGCGCAGTTGGTCGAGAAAAGTGGGGCGCGCGGCGTAGAAACGCGCGATCAGGCCGGCTGGAAGCGTGTAGAAACGCTGCAGCACGCGATAGCGCTCATCCGGCGCGGCGGCATGAAACAGCATGCGGTTGAGCATGCGCATGTAGGCCTGGCTGTGCCACTGCCGCGTCGAATGAGCGCGGATGCGCGCACACAGCGCGGCGCTGGCGAATTCGTCGATGTCTTCGATGGCGGCGATCTCGTCGGCCAGACGCACTGCATGCGGCAGCGAATAGCCGGTGGTCGCATGGAACAGCGCAGCGCGCAGGCCGCTGCAGGGCAGGCCAGCCGGCTTCGATTCCCAGAAACGCTCGATATCTCCGGACAGCGCAATCGGCAACACACCGACTTCCTCACGCGCTACATGGTCGATCTTCCAGCCGCGCTCGCGGGCATAGGCGGCGATGCGCTCGCGCAGATGCGCAGGGTCCTGTTCGGGGCCGTCGCTGTAATAGGTGTCTTCAACCAGGATGCGTTTCGCATCGAAGGGTAGCGTATAGACGAAACGGTAGCCGTCGTGCTGCGGCACGGTAGCGTCCATGATGATCGGCAGCGCCTGGCCATGCGGCTCGGCCAGCACCAGTTCCTGGCCAAGGAACTTCTGATATCCCACGCGCAGATGTGGCGAAGGCGCATGACCGCGGCCATCGATCAGGGCGCGCGCCTCATAGCGGCGGCCGTTGATGCGCAGCGAGCGGGCCGCGATGTCGGTCACGCGCGCGTCGAGCAGCACATCAGCGCCAAGCGTGTCCTGCAGCACCTGGTGAAAGCGTTCCGAGCTGATGCTGTGGTAGGCGCACTCGAGCCTGCGCGCATGGCGGGGAAAGCGGACTTCATATGCTGGCCAAGCGTGCGTCACCAGCGGCGCGATCCAGGCTTGCTGCTCCGGCGTCAGGTCGTCGCCATAGAAGGACCAGGTATGGTTGCCGCCGAGTGCGCCATCCTTTTCCACAAGCAGGATGCGCATCTCGGGATGGCGCATCTTCAGGCGCCAGGCGATCAGGCCGTTGGCCAGTCCGCCGCCAATCAGGAGCAGGTCATGCATCGGCGAACATCTCCTCCAGCGCATCGCAGGCCCGGCTAACGCCGTCCTCGGTCTGCGCCTGCAGTGCCAGTTTCGCCGCGCGTTCGCGCAGGCCGGCGTCGGCGAGGCTTTCGCGCAGCGCGCGCCGCAACGCACCGCCTCTTGCGCGCCGGGGCCGCAGCAGCCGCGCCACGCCGGCCTGCGACAGGCGCAGCGCATTGTCGAGCTGGTCATGCGCATGCGGCACCACGATCTGTGGCCGGCCCGCTTCCAGGGCCTTGGCGCAGGTCGCCACGCCGCCGGAATGCACGATCACATCCGCATGCGGAAACACCAGCTCGAAAGGCGCATAGGCGATGCGCATTGCCGAAGCGGGCAAGGGTTCGGGCAGCGCCGCTTTGCTCGCCAGGCCGCCCATGATCAGCAGCGCGCGCAGCCCGAGCGCGCGCGCGGCGTCCAGGCTTTCGCGATAGAAGCTGCCGGCGGCATTGCTGGCGGCCGAAGACAGCGTGAATACCGCCAGTGGCGCATCGTCGCGCGCGAGGAAGGCGCGCAACTCGGGCGTGAGTTCGGCACGCGCATCGCGAAACAGCGCCGCGCCAGTCTGTACCGCGGCGGCGGGCCAGTCTGCTCGCCGCGGACCGATGAGCGGCGAAAACATGGCCAGCACACGACGCGGCGCATGCTGGCCTTCATACATGGGATGCGCATCGCCTTTGATGCCAAGTTCGCGCCGGTAGGCCAGCACCGGCGCCACCCAGGACTCGGTGTGCTTCCTGACGTAATGAAAGACTTGCGCATGCAGCTCCGGATAACGGCCGCAGGCCCAGGCCAGCGGCGCGATCGGCAGATAGTTGGGCCGCTCGTGCAGCGAGAAGAAGGACATCGGCTGCAGCACCGCCGACGCCCAGCGGATGCCGGTTTTCGCCGCCACCAGCGGCGCGGCCAGCGCCATCAGCGACTGGCTCACCAGCAAATCGGCATTACGCGTGGCCTCGAGCAGATCGGCATAGCTCGTGCGTATGGCCGGCGCGAGATAATCGCGAAAGGCAAATTCGCCGCCGCGCTTCGGGTCCATGAAACGCGCATGGAATTCCGGCGTGTGTTCCGGGTCGGGGCGCATGTGATGGAAGGCCAGGCCGGCATTCTCGACCGGCGTGCGATGAGCATGGTTGGTAGCGACGACAACCTGGTGTCCGCGACGCCGCAGCTCCACGCCCAGCGCGAGAAACGGATGCAGATCGCCGAGCGATCCGGCAGTGGCCAGCACGATGCGGCGCGGCTTCATGCCTGGCTCCCGCGCCGTATTGCGGGCAGGCGCCACCACGGCGCGGCCGGAAAGCGGTGATGCTCGTGGTGATAGCCGAAGTGAAAACAGGTCATCAGCGACAGCAGCGTGCCGTAAGCATTGCTGCGACTACGGTGGCTATCGACGAACTCGGCATCGCTCACATTCCGGTGCGGCAGGAAAGTGCCGAACCAGAACAGCTGCAGCGAGGACAGCAATCCCGGCAGCGCGAAGAAGAGCACGATGTTCTGCAGCGGCGCGCCGGCCAGCATGTACAAGCCCACCCGCGCCAGCATGATCAGCACTTCACGCCGCCCGACATAGGTGCGCATGAAGCCGAGATACCAGGGCAGCGCACGGTCCGGGCTCATCGGCGCGAAGTCCGGATCTTCCGGCATTCCCGGCGCGCGATGATGCGCATGATGCATCGGCAGCAGCTTGTCGAATGAAAAGCCGGCGTACAGCCACAATGCCAGCGCGCCGACGCGGCGATTGAGCCCGCGATGGCCCGGACACAGCGAGCCGTGCATCGCATCGTGCGCCACGATATACAGGCCCACCGATAGCCAGGTCTGCACCACGATCAACGCCAGCGTACGCAGGATCGACGAGGCATCGAGGAAGAAGATGGCCGCCACATGAATGGCGAGCCAGGCGGCGATGATGGCCGCGGCCAGCAGCAGTCCGAGCGCGCCTTGCCTTCCCGGCTTCATGGCTTTTTGCGCCTGCGCAATTGCGCGCGCAGCGCCTCGACCGGCGGCGCGTACAGGAAACCATAGGAAACCGCGCCTTCGCGTGTCTTGACGGCGTGATGCAGATAATGCGCGGACATCAGGCGCTGCATATAGGGATGCGATGGCTTCCACTTCAGCGGCAGACGGCGATGGATCAGCACATCATGCAGTAGCGCATACAGCAATCCATAGCCGGTGACGCCGCTGGCGATCCACCACAGCGGCTCGCTCGGGCTGCTCAGCGCAAACAGGGGAATGGTTGCCGCGGTGAATACCAGCGCATACAGGTCGTTGCGTTCCCAGCCCGGCGTCTTGCGCGCTTCATGATGCGAACGGTGCCAGCCCCAGCCGAAGCCGTGCATCACATAGCGATGAATGAAGGTCACCGCAAGCTCCATGGCCAGTAGCGTGACGAGGGCGAGAATGACGTGGAAAACGTTCATGGCTGCAAGCAGATATCCCGATCCGTGAGAGTTCGATGCGTACGAAGGCACTACAGGAAACGCGGCGGTGCATCCTGACCTGGAGCAACTTTCGGTCAAAACGGCGCTATTGTACGTTGGGTTTGCCGTTCGTGTTGCGCACGTTGGAACGCGGCTTGCGCGAACACGTCAGTCTGCCTTGGCGGGCACAATGCGGATAGAATCGCTCGCAATTTCATAACGACAGGAGACGGCGATGGCGGACTTCGTCCTGGTGCATGGCGCCTGGCATGGCGCATGGTGCTGGCAGCGCATACTGCCCGGCTTGTGGCGTGCCGGGCACCGTGCCTTCGCGGTATCGCTGACCGGCACCGGGGAACGCGCGCATCAGCTCGCGCCCGATATCCGGCTTGCCGATCACATCGAAGATGCGGCAGCGGTGATGGAGGCTGAGGAGTTGCAGGAGGCGATCGTCGTCGGCCACAGCTATGGCGGCCTGATCATCACCGGCCTGGCCGACCGCATGCCACAGCGCATCGCCCGGCTGGTGTATGTGGATGCCGTGGTGCCGCTGCCTGGGGAAAGCTGGTCGAGCGGTCATCCGGAATCCACGCGCGCGCAGCGGCGCGCGGCGATCGCAGCCACCGGCGCGATTCCACCCAGCGATCCCGCGCTGTTCGGGCTTTCCGGCGACGATGCGAACTGGATCTCTCGCCGCATGCGGCCGCAGCCCGGCGGCGTATATGACGATCCGCTGCATTTCGACGCCACGCGGGTAGCCGCATTGCCGCGCAGCTTCATCGATTGCCATGCGCCGGCGCTGGCTACCATCGACCCGATGCGCGCGCGCGTGCGCGCCGAGCCGGGCTGGCAGGTGCTGGAAGTCGCCACTGGACATGATCCGATGATCAGCGCGCCGGATGCGTTGCTGCACATGCTGCTGGCGATGGCGCAACACTGATATTCAACCAAAGGGAGAGAACGATGCAGATTCGATTATTCGCGGCGGCGGCAATGCTGCTGTGGGGGCAAGCCTGGGCCGATGCCGCTTCGCCGGTCGGCTTGTGGAAAACCATCGATGACAACACCGGCAAGCCGACGGCGCTGATCCGCATCAGCGAGACCGGCGGCGAACTGAACGGCAAGATCGAGAAGCTGTTCCGCGCGGCCGGCGAGCCGACCGATCCGGTTTGCGACAAATGCGAAGGCGCGCGCCGCGATCAGCCCATCGTTGGCATGACCATCCTTTCCGGCATGAAACCGGAGGGCGACGAATTCAATGGCGGGCAGATCCTCGACCCGGGCAACGGCAAGACCTATCGCAGCAAGATGCGTCTCGCCGACGGCGGCAAGAAGCTCGACGTGCGCGGCTACATAGGCATGCCGGCGTTCGGGCGCACCCAAACCTGGATACGCGAGCAGTAGGGCTTCCTTGCGGCCGGAATCGCGGCAGCGAGCCGGGCGTCCATTGCTCGCTTGCCGCGCATGCCGGCGTGGGCCATCGGCGCTACGGAGTCCTTGTCGAACGAATGCGACGTGTCATCGCGCTCAGCCCGGCATGCAGAAGCGCGTGACGATACCCAAGGTATAACGTGACGCCACGCGTTCGACGAAGCGCATGAAATCGACCGGCGCGTGCTCGTTCGCATCATCGGAAATCGTGCGCACCACGCCAAACGGCAAGCCGAATTCGTGGCACACCTGCGCCACCGCCGCGCCTTCCATCTCCACCGCCAGCAGGCCGGGAAGCTGTTCCCGCAGCATATCCAGACGCGCCTGGCTGCCGATGAACTGGTCGCCGCTGGCAATGATGCCGTGATGCACGCGCGCCTCGCGCATCGAAAATGCCGAACGTTCATCGGCGCTCAGCAGCGTGGGCGCGTCCTGTTCCACAAATCTTTGCGCCGCGCGCGCAAGTCGCTCGGATAGTGTCGCGTCGGCGGCAAATTGCGCCACGCCCAGAAGCGGAATCTCGAAGCGTGGAAAGAAGGGCGAAGCATCCATGTCGTGCTGCACCAGGCTGCTGGCGATCACAATGTCGCCGACCGCCACGCCACGGCTGGCGGCGCCGGCCACGCCAGTGAAGAGAATGTGCGTGACGCCAAAGCGCTCGATCAGCATTGTTGCCGTGGCTGCGGCGGCCACCTTGCCCCAGCGCGACAGCACACAAGTGCATCGCGTGCCGCCGAGCATGCCGGTGACGTATTCGCGCATGCCGCAGGTTTCGCGACGAGGCGATTGCAGCAGCGCGAGCAATCCGGTCTGTTCCTGTTCCATGGCGCTGATGAGGCCGAGATGCATTTCCGGTGTGGGCATGTTGATTCGCAAGGCATGTGACGTGGAGGGCGGCCAGCTTAGCAAATGCCGGCGACCGATACCGGCACAACAAGCGATCGCCGCGCGATTTGGAGACCGTATCGCGCAGCCCACTGCTATATTCCGCCGCTGAACCGGTGCGCGCGGCAATATGCCAGTGAGCTGCGCGCCGTATCGATGGAGAAAGCCATGGAAATGAAAACGATTCGTTCCGGCAAGCTGCGCGCCGCCGGATACGATCCGCGCCAGCGCCTGCTGCGGGTGGAATTCGAAGACGGCAGCGCGATCGAGTATTCAGGCGTGGGCGCTGACGTCTGGGCCAGATTATCGAGCTCGGGCGCGGCCTGGAGCTATTACCGCGACAACATCGAAGACGAATTCACCGGCCGGCGCGGATCGTCTCCCGCGGCGCGCAGCGCCGGCAAATCGCAGGCGCTCGCAGACCTGTTCAAGCCGCCCGGCGACGACGACCAAGCCTGACTCCGCTCACTCGAACGGGGGCTCATCCCACCACGGGAAGAACGGCGGCATGTCGGTCGACACCCGGTTCGGGAACGCCGCCGGGCGCTTTTGCAGGAAGGCGGACACGCCTTCATGCGCATCAGCCGATTGCCCGCGCGCCTGGATTGCGCGGCTGTCGATGCGGTGCGCATGCATGGGGTGCGGCGCGGCGGCCATGCGCCACAGCATCTGCCGCGCCAGTGCCACCGATACCGGCGCCGTGTTGTCGGCGATTTCACGTGCCAGCGCCCGCGCCGCCGGCAGCAATGCATCCGGCGCATGCAGCGAGCGCACCAGCCCGCGCGATAAGGCTTCGTCGGCGCCGAAGACGCGACCGGTCATGCACCATTCAAGCGCCGTCTGCATGCCGACCAGCCGCGGCAGAAACCAGGACGATGCCGCTTCCGGCGTGATGCCGCGCCGGGCGAAGACAAAGCCGAAACGCGCTTCGGTCGATGCCAGACGCATGTCCATCGGTAATTGCATGGTCGCGCCTATGCCCACCGCCGGGCCATTGATGGCGCCGATGACGGGCTTTAGGCTCTGGTAAATGCGCAGCGTGTTGGTGCCGCCGCCGTCGCGGTAGACATCGCCGACCTTCAGCGATGCGCGCGACAGATCGCCGGGATTGGCCTGGCGGTCAAAGGTGGCGCCGCCGGAAGACAAGTCCGCGCCGGCGCAGAATGCCCGGCCGGCGCCGGTGACGATCACCACGCGAACCTGGTCGTCGGCATCGGTTTCATCGAACAGCGCGAGCAATTCCTCGCGCATCTTCGCGTTGTACGCATTCAGCTTTTCGGGACGGTTCAGCGTGATGGTGGCAATGCCATCGTCCACGCTGTAGGTAGTGGTCTGCAATTCGGGTAAAGGCACGGCGTCTCCTGTTCTGTAAATGTGGCGCCCGCATTCGGGCGCTTCGGGATCGGTCTGCTTTGACGAGCGGTCCGCAGCGCCGGGCCGCTCGTGCAGGCATCGCTTATTGCTCCAGCATCGCGCCCAGCCGCTGGCGAATCAGGCTCTCGGCCTGGGCCATGATGCGATCGATGAGCTCCTGCACGGTCGGCACATCGTGGATCAGTCCGGCGACCATGCCGCAGGACCAGGCGCCGGCATCCATCTCGCCTTCCTTCATGATGCGCGGATACACGCCGGCGACTTCAGCGGCAATATCCTCGAAGCGCAGCGCGCTGCCGAGCTGGCGTTCCTTGTCCAGCAGGCGCTCGACCGCGGTATTGGTCAGCACCCGCTCGGTATTGCGCAGCGGCCGCATTACCAGCCGGGTGTCGAGCTCGCTGGCCGCGACGATGGCCTGCTTGACGTTTTCATGCACCGGCGCTTCGCGCGTGGCGATGAAGCGGGTGCCCATGTTCATGCCTTCGGCGCCCAGTGCCAGCGCGGCCACGAGCGAGCGGCCGTCGGCCATGCCGCCCGAGGCGACGAAAGGCACGCGCAGTTCCTCGGCGGCGCGTGGCAGCAGAATGAAGTTGGGCACGTCGTCTTCGCCGGGATGCCCGCCGCATTCGAAGCCGTCGACGCTGACCGCATCGCAGCCGATCGCCTCGGCTTTCAACGCATGGCGCACCGACGTGCACTTGTGGATCACCTTGATGCCGGCTTCCTTCAACACCGGCATCCACTTCTGCGGATTGTTGCCCGCCGTCTCGACGATCTTCACGCCGCCTTCGATGATGGCCCGGATATAGCCTGGATAGTCGGGCTGCGCCAGCGCCGGCAGGAAGGTCAGGTTCACGCCGAAGGGCGCATCGGTCATTTCCCGGCAGCGGCGTATCTCGTTGGCAAGCGCTTCCGGGGTGCGCTGCGTCAGCGCGGTGATGATGCCCAGGCCGCCGGCGTTGGACACCGCCGCGGCCAGGTCGGCAAAGCCGACATAATGCATGCCGCCCTGGATGATCGGGTGGCGTATGCCAAAAAGTTCAGTAATGCGAGTGCGCATGATGTGGTCTCCTCCAGCTGGTAGGCGTGCATTCTTCTTGAGAGGAATGCAGCGACGGGAATGTCGCGTCGGGCGCCGCGATTCGCATCGTCGCGGCATCCGCTTGTCTTCGTCGTGCGCGAAGACGCCGAAACTGTACCCCAAGCGCTGAGGAATACGAAACCGGGTGCCAACAGGAAAAAGCCCGCGGCATCCTCAGGATGCCGCGGGCTTGTCAACGCCGATATTGCCGGCGTCGCCTGCCTGTATGCGGGTAGGCGGTTCAGCTCTTGCGCCGGCGCGCAAAGCCCAGTGCGCCGATGCCCAGGCCGAGCATGGCCAGTGTTGCCGGTTCCGGCACCGGGATGCCGGCGCCGCCGCCGCCGCCGCCAGTTGCGCCGTTCTGGAATCGGACCGTGAAGAAAGTATCCGGTCCGCCAGTGGCGTTGAGCGCGCTGGCCGTCAGGCCGATGCGGTCGTTCAGGCTGAAGTTGGCGCCGGAAAGCGCCGTGGTTGCGGCCGTGATGTCCGCACCGTCGAGCTTGAACACAAAGCCCGAGTTGCCCACACCCGTCTGCGTGGTGGGGAAATTACCGTTGGCCTGAGCGTTGAAAGCGCCAGAGGTAAACAGCGTCGCTCCGGTCGGGCTGAAGAAGCTCAGCACCAAATTGCTCAGGTTAATGCCGTTCTCAGCGGTGTTTCCCGGCTCCTGCGCATTGAAGACGAGGCGCAGCGCCGAAAGGTCCGAGGCGAGATTGGCGGCACTGGTGAAACCGGCGCTGGCGAAGGTCACTGCCTGATTCTGCGAAGTGCCGTTGCCGCCGCTGATGACGTTGCCGCTCGTCGTAGTAGCCGTGCCATTCCAGCCGACACTGCCGGTCTCGGTCGTGGTGCTGCCCGGGCTCTGAATGGTGAGGATGGTGTTGACGTTGCCGATACCGGTACCGGACAGATTCGCGGTCGACGGAGTATCGAGAATCAGTGCGGCGTGGCTCGAAGCCGCGGCTATCGTCAAACCCAGCCCGATCAGGCCCTTCCTGATGAAGGAGGTTTTGTCCATCGTTGCTATCTTCCTATTACGCTACCGGCACACATGCTCCCCAGCAATGCCGGCAGTACTGCTCCCTGCAAGGCTTCTTGAGCAATTTGCGTGCCGAGCTTGTAAGCCTTTGTTTTTTTTATATCTTGCACATAAGCATGGTGATGATTTGGAGCATCTGTAAATTGCGTCGACAGTTACTTGTAACAAATTGATAACAGAAATCGGCTTTCGCTACGCCCAAGTTCGGTCGTTCACGTCTCCTGCAGGCAGCGTAGGTTGCAGCGCCGCGAACACTTCGCTGCATGCAAAAAGTACATGCCGAGTTTTAACTTTACTTTTCGGACACGTCGGCTTAAGGTTTCCTGAAAAACTGAAATCAAGTTCTGCACTGCGGTTTTAGAAGCCAATAGAAACCTGTACGCCAGGAAGGAGACCAGCCACCCAGCCTTTCCGTAACAGCAGCATGAGCACCACGATTCGACAAAAAACACCGAGGAGACGCTTTTCATGCACAGCCACACCCCATGGCTGCGGGTATTACCCGTGGCTTCGCTTGCCCTGTTGCTCGCCGCCTGTGGAGGCGACGATGACAACAATGCCCCAATGGACATCAAGGTATTGTCAAACCGCGCCGACATGGTCAGCGGCGGCGATGCCTTCGTTGAGATCGCTGCGCCAACCGGCGCTGATCGCAAGACCATCAAGGTCAACCTGAACGGCAAGGATGTCAGCACCAGTTTCGCGGTGCGCGCCGACGGCCGCGTCACCGGCGTGCTGACCGGACTTGCCAATGGCGACAACACCGTCACCGCGAGCGCCGACGGCGCCAAGAGCGCGAAACTGACGATCACCAATTTCCCGATCGGCGGCCCGATCATTTCCGGCGCACAGATCCAGCCCTGGGTGTGCGCCACGCCGAGCCCGCAGGCCGAAAGCGGGTCGACCCCGTCGACGAATGCCAGCGGCCTGACGACCACGGCCGTCGATGCGCAGTGCAATATCAAGACCGAGTACAAGCTGTTCTATCACACGACCGCAGCCGGCTGCTCCAACGCCGCGCTGCCCGATCCGAACCCCGGAACGACCGCGCCGGCCAACGCCTGCTTCAAGCCCTACGACCCGAGCGCCGCCGCGCCTGCGGATCTGGCCACGACCACCACCGACGCCGGCGTGACCGTGCCCTACATCGTCCGCGTCGAGCGCGGCACGATGAACCGCGGCATCTACGACATCGCGGTGCTGTTCGACCCGAAATCGGACTGGCAGCCGTATGCGCCGCAAAAGGCCTGGAACGGCAAGCTGCTCTACAGCTTCGGCGCTTCCACCGGCCAGCCGCGCAAGCAGTTCCGCTCCGAGCAGAACTGGGCCGACGACAGGGCTGAAGCCGCACTGGCCCGCGGCTTCATGGTCGTCGACAACAGCATGACCGATTCTCTGTACAACTCGAACCGGGTGCTGATGAGCGAAACCGTGATGATGATGAAGGAACACATCGTCGACACCTATGGTCCGATCCGCTACACGCTGGGCAACGGCTGCTCGGGCGGTTCGATCAACCAGCTGACCAATGCGTCGATCATGCCGGGACTGGTGGACGGTATCCAGCCGAGCTGCACCTATCCGGATTCGCAGACCACCGGTCTGGAAGTGCAGGACTGCGCGCTGCTGGTGAACTTCTACAACTCGACCGAGTGGAAGACGCTCACTGCCGGCCTGACGCAGCAGCAGATCAACGACAAGAAGGCCGCCATCAACGGCCACGTCGATCAGACCGGCTGCCATGCCTGGACCAACCTGTTCTCCAACATCGACCGTCCGGGCAACTACGTTCCGGTGGTCGTGACGGATGACGTCACGGGAGCGACTGCGCCATTCGGTGCGCCAAGGAACAACTGCCAGCTTCCGGCCTCGCTGGTCTACGACCCGACCACCAATCCGACCGGCATTCGCTGTGACGGCGCGGATGCGGCGGTTGCGATCTGGGGCAAGGTGCCTGGCACCAACCGTGCGCGCGACACCCGCGACAACGTCGGCGTGCAGTATGGCCTGAAGGCGATGATGGCCGGAGTCATCACGCCGGAAGAGTTCGTGACATTGAACGAACGCATCGGCGCCTTCGACTTCGACAACAATGCCACCGCCCCCGGCACCACCGGCGCCGCGCCACGCGCGGTTGGCGACACGGAAGCCCTTGCCATTGCCTACAAGGCCGGCATCGTTTCCAGCGGCAAGCAACTGGCGAAGACGGCGATCCTCGATCTGCGCGGCTATGATGATTCGACGCTGCCGGGCAACGTGCCGCCGGGCTCGATCAAGAACGTCACGAACTTCGGCATCCATCACACCTGGCGCAGCTTCTCGCTGAGGGATCGCCTGGACAAGGCCAACGGCAATCATGACAACCACGTCATGTGGCGCTTCGGCTATGCGCTGAACCCGACCACGAGCCTGGCGGTGCAATCCTTCCTGACCATCGACAAATGGGTCGGCAACATCAAGGCCGACACCAGCAGCCTGTCGCTGGAGCAGAAGATCGCCAAGTCCAAGCCTTCAGACGCCACCGACTTCTGCTACCTCAGCACCGACACCACGCAGAGCACCAAGGTCACCGACCCGGCCGCCTGCAATGCCGATCGCTTCCTGGCGCCGCATTCGTCGCCGCGCCAGGTCGCTGGCGGACCACTGTCGGAAAACGTGCTGAAGTGCCAGTTGAAGCCGTTCTCCGCTGCCGACTATGCGCCAGTCAGCTTTAGCTCTACGCAGCTGAACCGGTTGCAGGCGGTGTTTGCCAGCGGCGTGTGTGACTGGAGCAAGCCGGGCGTCGGCCAGCAGGAAGCCGTCAGCCCGCTGAGCTTCGCTACCACTGCGGGCGGCACGCCGATCCCGGCCGCGCCGGTGGCGCAGCCGCAGTAAGACGGCAGGGCGGGATGGCATGCCGTCCCGCCCGTTTCAACATGTAAGTGAAACCGGCAGCCCTGCGCTGCCGGTTTTCTTTTGCGGATATCGACGCCGCGCTCATTCGCCCGATGGCGCTTGTACCTTGGCCGAGCGTTCGCGCACCAGGCGCAAATAGCGCAGGCCGACGATGGCTGCCGCAATGCCCGATGCCGCGCCGACGCCCAAGGCCCAGCGCGGACCAAAGCGATCCGCGACCCAGCCAACTGTTGGCGCGCCCAGCGGTGTCGCGCCGAAGAAGATCGCCAGCAGTATTGCCATCACCCGGCCGCGCATGCCCGGCTCGGTAGCCAATTGCACCAGGCTGTTGGTCGAGGTGGTGAAGATCTGCGCCGAGATGCCGATGGCGACCAGGATTGCGCCGAACCATGCATAGGCGCTCGCCATGGCCGCCGCGGCGCAGCCGATGCCGAAAATCGCGGCCGCGCCGATGATGCGCGGTATGCCGGGTTTTCCCGGACGCGCCGCCAGCAGGGCGCCAGTGACCGAGCCGACTGCCATGGCCGAAGTCAGCAAACCGTATTCACGCGCGCCGGCATGGAATACCGATACCGACATCGTGGAAATGAAGATCGGGAAGTTCAGGCCGAAGGTGCCGAGCAGGAACAGCATCAGCAGCAGCACCTTCAGATCCGGCCTGCCGGCGACATAACGGAACCCGGCCATCAGCCCGCCCTGCGCGCGCTGGCTCCGGTCGCGACGATGCAGCTCGCCGCGCCGCAGCAGCGCCAGCGAGGCCAGCACCGCTCCATATGAGGCCGCATTGATGAGGAACACCGCGCCGGTGCCGGTGGAGGCGATCAACAGGCCGGCCGCGGCCGGGCCGATCATGCGCGCGGCGTTGAAGGATGTGGAGTTCAGCGCCACCGCATTGGCCAGATCGCTTTCGCCGACCAGCTCGGAGACGAAGGTCTGGCGCGCGGGCGCATCGAAGGCGGTAACGGTACCGAGCAGCAGCGCGAATACATAAACCTGCCAAAGCTGCACATGCCCGCTAAGGGTAAGCAGGCCCAGCCCCAGCGCAAGCAGGCTCATCGCGAATTGGGTGACGAACAGTATCCGGCGCCGCGAAAAGCGATCGGTGACATAACCGGTCAACGGCAGCAGCAGCAAGGCTGGTCCGAACTGCAGCGACATCACGATGCCCACCGCGGTGGCGTTCTGATGCGTGAGCTGCGTGAGCACCAGCCAGTCCTGGGCGGTGCGCTGCATCCAGGTGCCGATGTTGGAAATCAGGGCGCCGGCGGCCCACATCCGGTAGTTGTAGCCGGCCAGGGAACGGAAGGTGCCCTTGATGAATCGATACACGAAATGCTCCGTCGACACCGGGCGACCGCGGCATGGTGGCGTGGACGGCGCTTCGGCTGGTGGTTCTGCGGTATGGTGCGCCTTGTCGTTTTATGGCTGGCAAGCGCGGGCCATGGAAGAGGCCGGGACATGTTACCCGCGGTAGCAGCGCACGATATTGATCAAAGCGCGCCGCACCGGCTTGGGAACAGCGCATGCATGAATGCGCAATAGATAAGGCGATGGCAGCAATGGCACATCAATCGATACTCCAGTTCAACACCACCGGACGCGGCTTTCGCGATATCACCCGCGAAGTTGCGAAAGCTGTCGCGCAGTCTGGGCTGCAATGCGGTCTGGCCCATGTTTTTGTGCAGCACACCAGCTGCTCGCTGACCATCACCGAGAATGCCGATCCCGATGTGCGGCGCGATCTCGACACCGTCATGGGCCGGCTTGCGCCGGATGGCGACCCGGCTTACCGGCACGACCTCGAAGGGCCCGACGACATGGCCGCGCATGCGCGCAGCGTGTTGTCCGACACTGGCCTTGTCGTGCCCGTCGGCGGCGCGCGCCTGATGCTCGGCACATGGCAGGGCATTTTCCTGTGGGAGCATCGCGACGCGCCGCAGCGGCGCTCCGTGGTGGTGACGGTGCTGGGCGCATGAGCGTGCCTCAGCGTCACGCCTTCGCACTGCAGGCTGCGCAGGTTGGGCTGACAAGCCAGTCCTTTCAAAGTGACCTTGAATTGTTTTTCAGGACGTCGGTAGTGCGACATGAGGGCGGGTGGGCGAAGTAAGGGTATGGTGCCGTTGCCGTTGCCGTTGCCGTTGCCGTTGCCGTTGCCGTTGCCGTTGCCGTTGCTGTTGCTGTTGCTGTTGCTGTTGTCGTTGCTTTTAACCCCCGTTGATTGCGCCGTGCCGGCGATGCCCGGAGCGGGAAAAGGTGCGGCGTCTGTTTGAGCGAAGCGCAGCGTAGCGAGTTTAGCCGCGCCCCGCTCCGGGCATCGCCGGCACGGGAACCCCGCGCAGCGGGGCGCAATCTCCGGGGCGCCTTTTCTTGCCTATTTCTTTTGGCGCGCAAAAGAAGTAGGCCGGCTGCCGGGCCGGGACCCGGCTAGGTCGAGGCGGCGCTGAACGTTTTGCGTCACCGGAGTGATGCCGTTGAAGGGGCAGGCTCTTGCCTTGCTCGTCGTCGCGTTGGTCGAGGCTTGGATTGAAAGGCCCGCCCGGTCGAAATCCGAGGCCCGATGACCCAAAAAGGACATCGCACTTGGCGAACTAGCCGGGTCCCGGCCCAGCAGCCGGGTTACTTCTTTTGCTCGCCAAAAGAAGTAACCAAGAAAAGGCGACCCGGAGATCGCGCCCCCTTCGGGGGTACCCGTGTCGCCGAACCCTGAAGCGGGGCGCGGCTAAACTCGCTACGCTGCGCTGCGCTTCGCTCAGACAGACGCCGCACCTTATCCGCTTCAGGGCCCGGCGCCACGGCGCGATCAACGGGATTGAAAGCAACGACAAAAGCCAAAACCAGCTGCAACTGCAACGGCAACTGCAAAGGCAGGACCAGTATCAGTACGTAAGCCGCTTCCCTATACCTGCGAACTTTGCCTGCTGCCAAACGCATTAGACCTGAATGTCCCGTACCCTGGCCGTAGCGACGCGCCCCTGCAGCGTAGTGCCATTACAGCCAATCAGCAGTTGCCGAGCGTGGACCTTGAAAGGGCTGGCTGTCAAGCGCAACATCAAACGCCTGCGGGCCTTCAGCATATTGGGCTTCCTTCGTCAGCCCAAGCTCCGAGGTGATGATTCCATCGTTCCAGTCTTCGAGGCGATGCGCCGTACCTGCCTCAGCGCTTGCCCAGCTCCTGCAGCATGCGCGTCATCAGGTACAGGCGCGGCACGATGCCGTCGGTGACGATGTATTCATCACGCGCATGATAGCCGGCGCCCGGCAGGCCGAAACTCTCCAGCACGGTCGCCTTGCCCGAGCGCGCGGCGAAGCCGGCATCGGTCGCGCCGCCGATCATGTCCACCAGCGTCAATGGCCGGTCGAGCTCGGCATAGATGGCCTGGCCCTGCTGCGCCAGCGCGCGTGAAGCCGCGTTGCCGAGGAAGGGCGGCCGGCCGCGATCGATGGTGACGGTGGTTTCGGTATCGGGCACGCGACGATTCTTGATGCGTTGCGCCAGCGCCGTTTCCATGCGGTCGAAGCCGTCCGGCGCAGTCAGGCGCATGTCGCCTTCTGCCGACGCGTTCTCGGGAATCTGGTTCACCACGCTGCCGGCGCGCGACAGCGTCCAGTTCAGCTGCGTGCCGGGCACCGACTTCGCGACGTCCTCGGTCTGCAGCAACTGATGCGACAACTCGATCAGCGCGTTGCGGCCCAGTTGCGGATTCACGCCGGCATGCGCGCTCTTGCCATGCACCTTCAGATGCACGGTGCCGGTACCGCTGGCGCCGAGCAGCAGCGATTCCGGCGCCGCCGACGAAGGCTCGCAGGACAGCACCTCGTCATGCTCGGCGGCCAGCGTGGCGATCAGCTCGCCCGATCCGCGCGAACCGGTTTCTTCATCGGAATTGAACAGCACCGTGATCTTCGCGTAATCGCGCCAGCCGGCATCGTTGAGGATTTGCAGCGCATGCAGGATCACCGCGATCCCGCCCTTGTCATCAGCGATGCCGGGACCGTAGATGCGATTGCCTTCGATGCGCCACGGCTGTGTCTGCAGCACGCCTTCGCGGTACACCGTATCCATGTGCGCAATCAGCATGATGCGTCCCTTGCCGGTGCCGGTGAAGCGGCCGATGACAATGCTGCCCGGACCTTCGCCGGCCTTGCGCGTCTCGGTCTGCGCGCCCAGAGCCTGCAGGCGCTTCTCGGTGTAGGCCGCCATCTTCGCCAGGCCGGCCGCATCGTTGCTGCCGGATTCGATCATCACCATGTCCTTCAGCGATGCGATCAGTGCCGGCTGGGCCGCACGCGCCGCGCCGAGCAGCTTGTCGTCCGGCTGGCCGGCATGCGCGGAAACAAGGACACCTGCTGCAAGCAGCGCGGGCAGAGTACGTACCAGGCGTGAAAAACGTGCGAGGGAAGCGGTGGGCAGGGTCATGCGGTCATCTCCTTTTCGGTATGTGTTGTGACGGGCGCTGGCATTGTAGTGCCCGTAGATGAAATGCAGCGCAATGAACTCGTGCGCGGCTTGCGCGGGGCGAAGGGCAAGCGATCGGCTATTCGCGGAGCAGGCTGTTGATCAGTTCGCGCAGCCAGCGGTTGGCGGCGTCGTGATGGAAGCGTTCATGCCAGTGCTGCCGTATCTCCATGCGCGGAAACGGAACCGGCGCCTCTAGCACCTCGATGTTCGTCAATCCGGTCAATGCCGCCGCCATGCGCGACGGGATGGTGGCGATCGCATCGGTCTGCGCCACGATGGTTGGCAACGCCATGAAATGCGGCACCGTCACCGCGATCCTGCGATGCAGCCGCTGCTTCCAGAGAATGCGCTCCACCGCGGTATCGTGCCCGGTGCCGGTCGAAGCCACCACCGCATGTGCGGCGCTGACATATTCCTCCAGACTCAGCGCCGACCTGCGCGATGTCTTGCCGCGCCGCGCAATGCACACGAAGCGATCGCCATAAAGCCGCTGCTGATAAAAGCCGGCCTTGAGGCCGGGAAAGATGCCGATGGCGAGATCGACCTCACCGGCTTCCATCGCCGCCTGCGGCCCGTGCTCGGGCACGCGGCTGACCTTCACGCTGATGCCCGGTGCGCGCTGCTGCAGGCCAATCAGGATCTTCGGCAGGAACACGATTTCGCCGATCTCGGAAAGATAGAAGGTGAAAGCCTTGCGCGTGGTCGTTGCCGGGTCAAAGCCGGCATCGATCTGCAGCGCGGCTTCGAGCAGTTCGCAGGCGCGCGCGATCGGGTCTTCCAGCTGTTGCGCATAAGGCGTGGGCTGCATGCCGGCAACGGTGCGCACGAACAGCGGATCGTTGAACAGCTTGCGCAGGCGTGCCAGCGCATTGCTCATCGCCGGCTGGGAAAGGCCAAGGCGGTTGGCTGCCAGCGTGACATTGCGTTCCCGGGCCAGCGCATTGAAGGCTGCCAGCAGGTTGAGGTCTACGGAACTGAGGTTCATGGCGATGATATCGGTAATGCGCGCCGCGGCAGTATCCCCATTCATGCGGTGAATGCGGCGTATATGCCTGCGCGCGTAGACAGATAGTGCCCGGTTTCCTACATTGCGTCATACGTTCAATCACGCATCTGATGGAAAACGCCATGCAAGCCGACGATATCGAAGACAACGTAGTCATGGACCGCGCAGCAGTAACGACGCCGCAGTCCGAAGCAGCGCCGCGGCTGGCCCGCTCGCAACGGGCGATGGTGACCAGCCCGCACGAGCTGGCGTCCCGGGCCGGCCTCGATGTGCTGGCCGCTGGCGGCAATGCCGTCGAGGCATCGATTGCCATCGCCGCTTGCCTGGCGGTGACGTATCCGCATTTCACCGGCCTGGGCGGCGACGGCTTTCTGCTCATCAGCGATGCCGCCGGCAAGGTCGTGACGATTTCCGGCATCGGCCAGGCCGCATCGAGGTTGCCGCCGTGGCTGAATGGCATGGAGGCAATACCGCAACGCGGGCCGCAATCGATGCTGACCACCGCCGGCAATGTCGATGCGCTCGGCCAGGCCTTTGAATACAGCCGGGATCGGCTCGGCGGCAAGCTTTCCTGGTCGGACCTGCTGGCGCCGGCCATTGCGCTGGCCCGCGACGGCTTCCCGCATACGCCTTCCGCCGATTTCTGGCTGCGCTACCGCGCAGGCGAACTCGATGCCTTGCCCGGCGTGCGCACTGCCTTTCATGGGCAAGGCGCGGCGCCCCGGGTCGGTGAAGCGTTCAGCCAACCTCGACTGGCCCGCACGCTGGAAACCTTGGCCGAGCGCGGCTACCGTGATTTCTATGAGGGTCAGCTTGCCGAGCGCATGGCACAGGGCTTGCGCGAAGCCGGTTCGCCGCTCACCGCTGCCGACCTTGCCGCCACCCGTGCACGCATCGAGCCGCCGCTGGCGCAGCCGTATCGCGGCGGCCTGCTGCTGGCGCATCAGCCGCCGACCCAGGGCGTGACCACGCTGGAAATCATGGGCATCCTGGAACGCTTCGACCTGGCCTCGGTGCCGGAAGGCAGCGCCGACTATTACCACCTGCTGGTCGAGGCGGTGAAACTTGCCTTCATCGATCGTGACCGCTGCCTGGCTGATCCCGACTTCGCTGCGGTGCCATGCGAGCGTCTGCTCGGCGCCGATGCGCTGGATCGCGCCGCCGCGCGCGTCGACCCGGCCCGCGCACGGCCATGGCCGCATCCCTTCCGTCCCGGCGACACCGCCTTCGTTGCCGCGGCGGATGAGCATGGCAACGCGGTGTCGATGTTGCAAACGATTTATTTCGACTGGGGCAGCGGTGTGATGGCCGGGGACACCGGCGTCATCTGGCACAACCGCGGCGCGGCATTTTCCCTGAACCCCGCGCATCCGAATTGCATCGCTCCAGGCAAGCGGCCGTTTCACACGCTCAATCCCGGCATCTACCTGCGCGAGGGCGCGCCGCGCTTGCTATACGGCACCCAGGGCGCGGATGGGCAGCCGCAGACGCTTGCCGCCATCCTGACCCGGATGATCGACTACGGTATGGACCCGCTCACGGCATTGTCGCGTCCACGCTTTCTGCTCGGCCGCACCTTCTCGGACAGCCGCGACACGCTGAAGCTGGAACGCGACGCCGGCGCCGATGTCTTCGCTGAACTCGAAAGCCGCGGCCATGAGACCAGCGTGCTGCCGGCGCAGAGTCCGCTGGCCGGGCATCCTGGCGCCATCGTGATCGATCGCGCCAGCGGCACGATGACCGGGGCGCACGATCCACGCAGCGACGGCCGCGCGCTCGGGCTGTAGCGCGCCTTGATCCAAGACCGCGATAAGCGGCGCATAACGAAGGAGACAAGCATGAAAGTCGATTTACTGGTCAGGCAGGTGCGCATCGATGACGAAGGTCCGCTGGTGGACATCGCAGTGCGCGACGGACGCATCGCCGCGATCGAGCCGGGTATCGATGTCGAGGCGGATAGGCTCATCGAAGCCGGCGGCCGCGCCGCGATACCCGGGCTCGTCGAGCCGCATCTGCACCTGGACAAGGCCTTGCTGCACCGGCGCCTGCCGTCGCGCTTCGGCACGCTTGAGGAAGCGATCCGCGTCACCGGCATCCTGAAGGGCAAGCAGGAGCGCGGCGATGTGCTGGAGCGCTCGCGCGCCGTGCTCGATCGCGCGGTGAAGAATGGCACCACCGCAATCCGCGCGCATCCGGATGTCGATCTGATCCAGGGCCTGATCGGCGTCGAAACCCTGCTCGAGCTGCGCAACGACTATGCCGATCTGCTTGATCTGCAGATTGTCGCCTTTCCGCAGGAAGGCATCCTGAAGTCCGAGGGCACGCTGGCGCTGATGCAACAGGCGATGGACCTGGGCGCGGACGTGGTCGGCGGTTGCCCCTACAACGAACTGAACTGGGAAGACACGCAGCGCCATATCGACCTGGTCTTCGAGATGGCGCTGCGTTATGACGCGCCGGTGGACATGCATGCCGACTTCGCCGACGACCGCGCCGACCAGCGCTTTGCCGCCACCGAGTACATCGCCAGGAGAACCCTCGAATGCGGCTACCAGGGGCGCGTTTCGCTGGGCCATGTCACCAGCCTGGGCGCCCTGCCGCCGAGCGAGCTCGAGCCCATCGTCGCATTGCTGCGCGAGGCGCAGATCAGCATCGTCACCTTGCCCGCCACCGATCTTTACCTCGGCGGACGGCGCGACGAAGCCAACCCGCGGCGCGGCCTGACGCCGGTGCGCGCGCTGCACCAGGGCGGCGTGAACGTAGCCTATTCGTCGAACAACATCCGCAATGCCTTCACACCCTTCGGCACGGCCGACATGCTCCAGATCGGCAACATGCTGGCGCATGTAGTGCAGTTCGGCACGCCCGAGCATCAGGCTGCGATTCTCGACATGGGCACGCGCAACGCGGCCGCCGCGATCGGCCTGGGCGCCGACTATGGCATTGCCGTGGGCAGGAATGCCGATTTCGTGATCCTCGACACCTTCCAGGTTGCGGACGCGCTGCTGGATATTCCGCCGCGGCTGTGGGTCATCAAGCGCGGACGCATCACCGTCGTCACCGAGCACCGTTGCACGATACACCGCGGCTGCGGCGCGCATGAGCATGCGCATCAGCCATCGCATTCAACGCATCCGTAGCACCCTTGACACCCGTCACACCCGTAGCAGGCATCACCATCCCAATGAAAGAGGAAAAGGAGACCATCATGAGCAAGCTACCCGGAGAAGTCGTCGCATCGCTGCTGGCAGTTACCACCGTTCTGATCTCGCTGCCGCCGCTGCACCTGCCGCCATGGGCCATCTTCATCGGCTGGGCGGCGACCTACGCGATGGGCGGGCCGACGCCGCAGAACATGAAGCGCATCTGGCCGGTCATGCCGGTGGGCTCCTTCTTTGCTTTCCTGATCGTGCTGGGCTTCGGCGCGGCATCGAAGTATTTCGAGGGCGGCGCCTTCATCGTCGCGCAGATGGTGATCCTGTTCTGCCTCAACGCGACGATGATGCTCCTGGCCCGTCTTCCGGGTCTGGGCTTTCTGCCGGGGATGTTCTTCGGTTTCGCTTCGTATTTCGCCACTGTCTTCGGCGGTTTCGGACCGGTGCCGCATGATCCGCTGATGGCGCTCCTGGCGGTGCTGCCGATGAATGCGCTCGGCCCGGTCTATGCGTGGCTCAAGCATCGCTACTCGGCGCCCGAGACGCATGCCGAAGCCTTGCCGCGTCTGGCGGAGCAGGGGCAGGCATAGGAGGGCAGCACTACGAAAGTAACCGTAGGGTGGGCGCCAGCCCACGCGGCACGTCGCGCACCGCGTGGGCTGGCGCCCACCCTACTCAGCCACGATGCTGCAGGCACATGCCGATCAGGACGCGCATTGCTGCGCATGCCGCGGGGTAAGGACCACGACTTCCCTGCCGTAGGCATCGAGATCGATGTCGATCACGTTTCCCCCCGCATCCGTCAGCGTCGCCACGCAGCTGCCATCGGCGGCATACGCATTTCTTATCGCGCCGCGATATGGCCCGTAGGCAAAGGCGTTGTCATTCGGCAGCAGGCAGAACGCACCGTTGCGGCGGCCGGTCTGGAAGTTGTAGAGGCAGCGGCTTTCGGTGGTAAAGGCGAAACTCTCGTTCCTGCCATCCACCACGTGGTCGCCGCGGCTGTTGCCGACCCAGACGATGAAGCCGGAGCCGGATGACCATACGACGGCCACGGAACTGCCGCCGCAGGCGGCAAGCGACAGCGCCGCGAGAACCGATGTGGCAGCGCGCAGCGGGCGTTTCATCGCGTCCTTCCCGAAGGATGGTCGTCCTGATACGCCTCAGGGCTGCGCGCGCTTGTACTTGAACGCGGGCAGCGCCTTCAGCGCCGCCTTGGTCGCGCCCGGCAGCACATAGCGATTGTCGATGGACCGGATATGGTCGATCGGGATCACCACGTCGTGCTTGCCGATGCCGAGAAAGCCGCCGGCGCCGATGATGGCGAAGGACACAGCGTTGTCCGGCGTGATGATGATGTCGTCGATCTTGCCGATGCGCTGCTCCTGCTCGTTGTAGACCGGCTTGCCGATGATGTCCTTGCGTGCGCTCCAGCCAGCGGTGATCACGTCGATCTGGATGACGCCGACATCGGTGCCGTTCTGCGCTTCGGCCTGGGACTGGGTGGCCGAAGCGGCGCGCGTATCCTGCGCCCAAACGCTGGCCGTGGGTAGAAGCAGGAGAAAGGATGCGGCGATAGCAACAAGGGTATTCATGGCAGATGTCCTTTGCGGAAAACGGACGCGGCGACGATGTCCGCGCTCGCCATCATCCTGCGCCCGGCATGCGCGCGCGTTCTTGCGCCAGCATCATGCCGCTTCGCGTTGCGCCTGCGGCCGGTCGAGTGTTGC
This sequence comes from Noviherbaspirillum pedocola, assembly GCF_016632335.1. GTDB lineage: Bacteria > Pseudomonadota > Gammaproteobacteria > Burkholderiales > Burkholderiaceae_D > Noviherbaspirillum_A > Noviherbaspirillum_A pedocola. The sequence continues at coordinate 348,147 of NZ_JAEPBG010000004.1, read as the reverse complement.
AGAAAATAGTGTCCGTTTGGCAGATGCGCTCAAGTTCCGGATTTCATCCGGTGAACTTGATAATGACGTTCTGGCGCCGCAAGAAAAAAAGCCCGCAAAAACGAGCGGGCAGAAAAATAAAGAAACGCGCTCCAGAAGCGGGGAGATTTTTTCTATTTATGCTCCCGCTTTGCTTGCGCCAGCAGAACCCGCGACAGGGTGCGATGCAGGTTGGGAAGTCACAGGCTGACTTGCAGAACGGGCTTGGCCGGCCTGTCCGTTAGCCTGCATCGCTGAATAAGTCTTGTCTATGAGTGTGGAAATATGCTCATAAGCCTGTTTTCCACGTTCGGATGCCTGGTTCCTGGCTTCCTCAGTCATTTTGTTGACATCCTGAACCAACGTCCGTGCCGCCTGCGTTGTTTTGGGTACATGTTGCTCTGCCGTTTTCGCTATCTCTTCCTGTGCCTGCGCAAAAATATTCGCAATGTTCGCATTAAAGGCATTAATTGTTTCAGCGGCTGGTTGAGCAATTTCCGATGCAACCAATAAGGCTTGTTGCGGACTGCTATGCATAATTTGTTGAGTTTTGCTAACGGTTTCCGCGAAGATGGATTGCATCACCTTCATATTCGCTTCATTGAAGCGTTGAGCTGTGTGGAAAAAATTTTTGGAAACGTCTGTCAAAAAATCCATTTGTGCCTGGATGTGCTCTCGAGCTGCTGGTGTAGCGGTAGGCATATTCTGCATGTTAATTCTCCGTAAGAATTGATTTCAGAAATTCACTGCTATTAACATTCTCGGTCCGGTATCGCGCCGAGAAAATAGATTAAGGCATGAAAAATGAGATGGCAACCGATTCCGCAAATTTTTATATTTCACTTCTACAATAATGGAAGCGGTGCAAAGAAAATTTTTATCTGCGGAATTGCTGAGTTTCGGAAAATATTCCACCGTTGAATTGAATCGAAAATATGGAAGTCCATTTCTATGGCTGGAGCGACGTTTGCGAAATATTTGAGTTAAGCCAAAGTTGATGTCTTCCCCTGTTATGCAGGCTCTCGTCAACTTTGTTTGTTGCCTGAAATTGCTTGCGAAAGGTGTGATCCGGGAGTTTCCGAGCTCATTGGAAGTCATCGCTGTTGAATAGCTTATTGATTCAGTGTCTGCCCGTTATTGCAGAACTAAAGCTCGTAACGGGAATGAGTAAATCCAGGCGGAAACTACTGCCCCTGTCGCAAACAACGATGCGGCCGCCCCGGCCTTGGTGAGGCATGCCGTTTTTTTGGAAATAAGGAGGCCTGCATTAATACATTTCAATATCTTTATTCAGGACCTGTCAATGCCGTGTTTTCGGTTTTGAATGGAAGAATGAAATAGAGTCCGCGAAGCGCTCTGTCTTATCATTGGAAGCAGAGATGTCCTGCCAATATCGTTTCATTCGCAGGTATGCGGCTTGGTGCCAGCATCTTGGGAAAGAAAAATAGGTCGTGGAGCGAACATATGAATGATTTCAGCGAAAGCCATCTATGCCATGGTACTCGCATCTATTGTTCCGATTTCTTGCGCGTCAGATAAAGCTGGCATTGCGCCGTATTGGCTATCCATAGATCGGCGCAGGTTTTTCGGAAAACTTCCGAATCGGGTATGCAGGGAGAGAATGATTTCTGTCGAGTTCCAAGAAATTCAGGAACATAAAAAAGAGGGGAATTTTCCTCAGTTCATGGCTAGTAAAAGCTGTCACGCTTTTTTGATGAATTAACTCTTTTCGAGACATTCAAATCAGGCCGCAATTTCACCCGAGCCGATATTTCTTCAGCTTGTCATGCAGCGTGGTCTTGGCTACGCCGAGCGCCTCGGCGGCGCGCGCGAGACTGTTGCCATTGCGCGCGAGCGCATCCGCGATCAGATTGCGCTCGAAAGCGGCCACCGATTCGGCCAGTGTGGACGCGGACGCGGCGGTGGCGTCGCCAAACGGCGGATAACCGGCTTCAATGCCGAGCACGCAGCGGTCAGCCACATTGCGCAGTTCGCGCACATTGCCCGGCCAGTCGTAAGCGACAAGTCGCGCCAGCCGGGCCGCATCCGGCGCCGGCGCCGGCCGGGCATGCCGTGCCGATGCCTGGAGCAGGAAATGCTCGAACAGCAGCCCGATATCCTCGCGCCGCTCGCGCAGCGGCGGCAGCGGCAGGGTGGCGACATTGAGGCGGTAATACAGATCGGCGCGAAAGCGGCCTTCATCCGACAGCAGCTTCAGGTCGGTCTTGGTTGCGGCTACCACGCGGCAGTCCACCGGGATCGGCGTGTTCGAGCCGAGCCGCTCCAGCGTGCGCTCCTGCAGCACCCGCAACAGCTTGGTCTGCATGGTCAGCGGCATGGCTTCGATCTCATCGAGAAACAGCGTGCCGCCGCTGGCATGCTCGATCTTGCCGATGCGACGCTTGCCGGCGCCGGTATAGGCGCCGGCTTCATGGCCGAAGATTTCGCTGTCGAACAGGGTTTCCGGCAACCCGCCGCAATTGATCGCGACGAAATTGCCGCTGCGTCGCGGCCCGGCTTCATGCAGGCAGCGCGCTACCAATTCCTTGCCGGTGCCGGTTTCCCCTTCGATCAGCACATCGGCGGCGCTGTTAGCCAGGCTCGCCACCAGCTGGCGCACCCGCGCCATCGCCGGCGAGCGGCCGATCAGCCTTTCCTCGAGCTGGCCACGGTTTTCCAGTTGCGCGCGCAGGCTGCGCACTTCGAGCGTGAGACGGCGCTTGTCCAGCGCGCGGCGCACGACTTCGACCAGGTAATCCGGCGAGAACGGTTTTTCGATGAAGTCGTGCGCGCCACTCTTCATCGCGCGCACCGCCAGCGACACATCGCCATGCCCAGTGATCAATACCACCGGCAATTCCGGGTCCACCGCGCGCGCTTCGGCCAGCAGCGCCATGCCATCCATGCCGGGCAGGCGGATGTCCGAGACGATGATGCCCGAGAAGTCGGCGCTAATGCGACGCATCGCGCGTTCGGCGCTGTCGCAGCTCTGCACTTCGATATCCTCGAGCTGCAGCGCCTGTTCGCAGCCGAGGCGCACATGGGCATCGTCCTCGACCAGCAGCACCGCAAGATTCGGCGTTACGTCGCGCATGTGGTCTCGCATATCGGTAGGGTGAGCGTGAATACCGCGCCGCCGTCGGGATGGTTGGCGCCGGCCAGGCTGCCGTTGAAATCGGCGGCGATGCCGGCCGAAATCGCCAGGCCCAGGCCGAGTCCGTTGACGGCGTCCTTGGTGGTGAAAAAGGGTTCGAACAGGTGCGCGGCGGCATCGGCGCTGATGCCCGGGCCGCGGTCGCGCACCCAGATCTCGGCGCGATGCTCGCGCAGGCGCGCGCCTATCTCGAGAAACGGCTCCTGGCTGCCTTCCATCGCGTCCAGCGCATTGCTCACCAGGTTGACCAGGATCTGCTCAAGCCGGTTCGGATCGCACCAGAGTTGTACCGCGTCCTGCGGCAAGTCGATGCAGGGCACGATATGCGCCTGGCGCAGCCGCTGCTCGAGCAGGAACAGCGCATTGTCCAGCGCACGCCGCAGCAGCACGGCGCGCGGCTGGCCGGAAGACTTGCGCGCAAAGGATTTCAGCTGGGCGGTGAGTTGGCCCATGCGATCGACCAGTTCATCGATGCGCTCCAGATTGGCGCTGGCGGTGTCCTGCATGCCGCGTGCCAGGAACTTGCGCGCATTGCCGGACAGCGTGCGCAGCGCGGCCAGCGGCTGGTTCAGCTCATGCGCGATGCCGGCCGCCATCTGCCCGATCACGGCCAGCTTGCCGGCCTGCACCAGTTCATCCTGGGCCGCGCGCAGCGTGCGCTCGGCGGCGGTGCGATCGAGGACTTCGCGCTGCAGCAGCGCATTCGCCGATGACAGATCGGTCGTGCGTTCGACCACCTTGCGCTCCAGTTCATCGTGCGCGCGCTGCAGCGCCGCCTGCGCTGCAAGCCGGTCGCGCAGGTGACGCCGGCGCTGCTCCAGCATGAGGCCGAGCAGGAACAGGAAGGCGGCGCCCACGCCGGCCAGCGCCGCGCGATTTGCCGCCATCGCGCGCAGCTCGCGCTGCGGCGAGAACACGGTGACCTGCCATGGCGTGCCGGGCAGCGGCCGGCTCTGCGCCAGGTACACGCCGGCGCGGGGGAAGGCGGACGGGGCGTGCGCATCCGGGTCGGACAGTCGCACCTGCTGCGCGCCGCCCGCCAGCGTGGCGAGCGTGCGCATGGCAAGCGGCCGCAGCGTGCGCCGGTTGTATTGCAGCGAACGGTCGAGCGCATTGCGCGCGGCTTCATCGAGCGGCCGCAGTGTGGTGAATTTCCATTCGGGCACGGAAGTGAGGATGACCACGCCGTTTTCATCCGAGACCAGCGCCGGCGCTTCGGCCGTGGTCCAGGAATTCTCGAGCTGGTCCAGGCCGACCTTCACCACGGCCACGCCCAGCGTTTGCGCGCCATCGACGAGCGCCGAGGACAGGTAGTAGCCCGGTTCCCCGCGCGTGGTGCCGATGCCGAAGAAGCGGCCGCTGCCCTGGGTCATCGCCTGGCGGAAATACGGTCGGAAAGACAGGTCTTCGCCGATGAAGTTGTCCGGCCGCCGCCAGTTGCTGCTGGCGACGACCCGGCCGGCGCTGTCGAGGATGTAGATCGAGAAGGTGCCGGCGCGCTCGCTGAGGCGTTCGAGATAGCGGTTCACCGCCTCGGCGCGCGTGGCCGACGGCGCTTCGAGCAGGGCCAGCACATCGCGCTCCAGGCCCAGCGTGGTCGGGAAGTACGCGTATTTGTCGATTTCGCGTTCCAGGCTGGCCACGTACAGGTCGAGGCGATGGCGGCCGGTGGCCTCGAGCTCGGCCGTGCCGGCGGTGATGCTGGCACGGTAGGTTGTGACGCCGGCTGCGCCAACTAGGAGGACGAATGCGAACAGGGCGAGAAGGCGGGATCGCTTTTGCTTGGCGGCCATCGGGAACAGGGAGCGTTCGGGTTCCCGAATTATGCCGCCGCTCGGGAATTTCTCGCTCGATGAATCGTTACCCGAACAGGAACCCGCCTGCAAAGGCGCCCGCAGCCACCAGCGGCGGGCGAGCCGGTTCACGCGCGTTGCGCAACGCGTGCGTCTTCATCCTCGTCCGGCACCGCTTCGGCAAGCGAGCCTGCCGGCGCGCCTTCATGGACCGTATCGACGTCGCCTTCCCATTTTGCGACCACGGCAGTGGCAATCGCATTGCCGAGCACGTTCGTCACGGTGCGACCCATGTCGAGGAAATGGTCGACGCCCATGATGATCAGCAGACCGGCTTCGGGCAGGTGGAACATCGGCAATACCGCCGCGACGACGACCAGCGAGGCGCGCGGCACGCCGGCGATGCCCTTGGACGACACCATCAGCACCAGCAGCATCGTGATTTGCTGGCCGAGCGTGAGCGGAATCTGGTAGGCCTGGGCGACGAACAGCGCGGCGAAGGCGGTGTACATCATCGATCCGTCGAGATTGAAGGAATAACCGAGCGGCAGCACGAAGCCGGTGATGCGGTCACGGATGCCGAAGCGCTCCAACTGTTCCATCAGCTTCGGATAGGCAGCTTCGCTGGTCGAGGTGGAAAAGCCGATCAGCATCGGCTCGCGTATCGCTTTCAAGAGGCGGAACATGTCGCGGCCCAGCACACAGAAGCCGGCGCCGATCAGGACCAGCCAGAGCGTGGCCAGGGCAAGGAAGAAGCTGCCCATGTACCTGCCGTAGACAAGCAGAATGCCGAGGCCTTCGGTGGAAATGACCGAGGCGACCGCGGCGAACACGCCCAGCGGCGCAAAGCGCATCACATAGTGGGTGACTTGCAGCATCACATGGCCGATCTCGGCGGTAGTGCCGAGCAGCGTCTGCGCGGCGCTGTTTTTCAGCTTGCCCAGCGCCAGGCCGAAGAAGGTGGCGAAAACCAGGATCTGCAGAATTTCATTGCCGGCCATGGATTCAAAAATGCTCTTCGGGAACACATGGACGATGAAGTCTTTCAGGTTCAGCGCCGAAGTTTTCAGGTTGGTTGCGCTGCCGGGGTCGGGCAGCGGCACGCCAATTGCATCGCCCGGACGCAGCAGGTTCGCCATGATTAATCCAATGATCAGGGAACACAGCGATGCGCAGAAAAACCAGCCGAGCGCCTTGGCGCCGATGCGGCCGACTGCCTTCGCATCGCCCATGCCGCCTAGGCCGGTGACCAGGGTTGCCAGCACCAGCGGCGCGATGATCATCTTGATCAGTCGGAGAAACACGTCGGTGACGATGGAGAAGTAGCCGGCAATCTCTTTCGCGGTGGCCGGATCGGGAGCAAGCACATGGGTTGCGTAGCCAGCGGCGATGCCACACAGCATGGCAACGGCAATCCAGGTGGTGAGTCGGTTCTTTTTCATCGAAACGTCCTTGTGTTCTCAGGCTTCATCATTGGAGGAGTGCCTCGCCGGGTGCGGTCTCCGCGCATTGGGTTGATCGAGGCAGTTCCTCAGTGAGCACGGAGCGTGCCACTGTTCCGCCGAGCCGGATTTTTCCACAAGCCTTTGAAATCACGGGAGTTTGCTATCCGAATTCCTATACGGCCGACCGGATTTCCGTACTGATGTCGACTTGGCGTTCGGAATTCCGAATGAGATAGAGAAGCGGACAAAGCAGAAAGGACGCCGTCGCGTAGAATTTTTCGCGGGAAATATTGCCAGCAGTAAATAAAGGTGGATAATCAGCGTTCACGGATTCGCCCAAGGGCACGGCCGGCACTGTGCGCCGGAGTGTGGGCCGATCCTCTTGGCGCTGCCATCTGACATCGGCGCGAATGGGGGAGAGGGCGGCATCCCGCAATGCCTGGCCATGCTGCGTCATTCATGACGCCGGCGCCGCAAGCTTCATCAGTTCGGGATTCCGGATGCGCCAGTCATCGGTGTTCAGAATCGGAAAACGAATTTGAACATCAGCAGCAGGACCAGCCCGGCAATCAGCACGAATGCAATCAACCCGAGCAAGGTGTCGCTTTTCTTGCGCTTCTCAAAACGCGCATACCTTCGGTCTTCCATAAACCACCAGCCTCTGCGGTGAGATGGAGGAAGACCAGCATTATTCGCAGCACGGCGCTTGGTATTGACACGGCGCAGAGGCGATCCATGGAAAAATCGATGCCGATCGGGCATGGCGCGCCGCTATCACGCGCAGTGGAAAGAGGGGCGAAGAAGCATGAATCTGCTTGGCGGGAATGGCGGAACACTTGCATCCGGCTTTCAATCAGCAGTGGCCAGTTTCGCCTCCTGGACAGGGCCTTGCCGGCGGCGATAGTGCGCGCAAGGTAAAACATTTCTTTCTTTCCTTGCGTACTGAATCGATGTCAATGCCTTCATCCTCTGACGATCTTGTGCAAGAGAATCTAACGCGACAGGCATTCCCGATTAATCTTGGACACGGCTGAAGCCGCGGTGTTAATGATTTCGTAAGTGCATCCCACCTGTTTCAGATACGAGAGCGCCTGGTCGCTCGTGCCGCTGATCGTCCACAGGTGCAGGATGCCACTCATGATGATGGTCACGACCACGGCGTGCAGCAGCAGGATGTCGTGGATCGTGGACAGATGGGACTTCATTGGCTTTCCTCTCGAGTTCGATTATTGGCCCCGTTTGCTGGGGTGCTTCGCTTGACTTCGCCGCCATGCGACGACGGGACCAAGTACACAGCGCGTGTCCATCTCATGCTCGCAACTTGCATCGCCATGTCGGTATGCCGGAATACGCACCGCGAAAATCATCGCGGTTGTGCCTTACCGGCGACTGACGCGACATCATTTGCCTTGCCTTGCTGCCGGAGAACAGAAGTAATGCACCCGCGCTACAAAGCATCTCGCGTGCCCAGGGACTTGCAGTGTGGACAGCGTCCCGTACCGTCGAGTTCATTCGACAAGCTTGTGGAAACACTGTGTATTTCACGTGCGCAATTCCTGTGGAACGATCGCTGGACAGGGCTGTGCACAGGCAGCGCTGACGCATTTTTAACGCGCCAGCATTTTTTGTTTGGAATCAACGCCCTGGCACGGATGCCAAGCCGCTATCAACAGACTTATTCACGGAATTTGTGAACAAGTTTTGCCACCTTTTCAGGCACACCCTGCGCTAATCCGACCCGGACCGCATCGCCGGCGTGCAGATTCGGGATCCATGGCATGAGCAGCTCCACTACGGTATCGGCCTGCACATGCGCCGGCTTGGTCTGCGGATGCGGGTAGTACCAGAGCCCGGCATATCTTTTCCCGGACGCCTCGATCTCGGTTTCCGACAGCAGGAAACGTTCCTCAATGTCGGCGTACCAGCGGAGCAAGCCGTCAAAAATGGGACGACGCGGCACTGGCGCTTTCGGCGCCACATCGATGTTCAGCGTTCCGGGAAAGTAGGGCGACAGATCGATGCCGCGCTCGAGAAAGAACGGCTGTTGCATGCGTATTGTCCCGGCGGGATAGCGGCGATCCGCGCCGCTGCCGCTGGCTACGCCATAGCCGGCGCGCACAATGCCATTGATCCATTCCATGCGGCGATGCTCCCTACCAGGCTGCGACGGCGCCGTCGGTACGTGGTTCGGTGCCGCCGCAGAGCACGCCCTCCTCATTGCGCCAGATGATCTGCCCGCGGCCAAAGCCGATGCGGTTGTTGGACCAGAACACATCGTGGCCGATGTCGGCAAGGCCGCGATACAGGTGCTCGGGCGTGGTGCTTTCGATGTTCACGCGCAAGCCCTTCTCCCATTCCCAGCGCGGCGCATCCAGCGATGCCTGCGCATTGAGCCCGAAGTCGATGCTGTTCATCATCATCTGCACATGGCCCTGCGGCTGCATGAAGGCACCCATCACGCCGAAGGGCCCGATTGGCCTGTCATCCCAGGTCAGAAAGCCCGGAATGATGGTGTGATAAGGCCGCTTGCCGGGGGCGATATGGTTAGCATGCGCAGGGTCGAGCGAGAAATTGTTGCCGCGGTTGTGCAGCGCGATGCCAGTGCCCGGCACGACCATGCCCGAGCCAAAGCCAAGGTAGTTGCTCTGTATGTAGGACACCATGTTGCCCTCGCTGTCCGCGGTGCACAGGTACACGGTGCCGCCGCGCGCTGGAACACCGGGCAAAGGCAGTAGCGCCTCTTCGCCGATCAATGCGCGTCGCTCGTCGGCATACGCATCGGACAGCAGGTCTTCCACCGACATGCGCATGTGCGCCGGATCAGCGATATGCGCCAGTCCGTCGGCAAATGCCAGTTTCATCGCCTCGATCTGTCGGTGCAGGGTGCGCACGGTATCGCGGTCGCTGACGTCGAAACCCTTGAGGATGTTCAACGCGATGAGCGCAACCAGGCCCTGGCCGTTCGGTGGAATTTCCCAGACACGGTAGCCACGGTAGTCCACGCTGATCGGATCGACCCATTGCACCGCGTAGTCGGCGAGGTCCTGCGCCGTCATGTGGCCGCCGCTTTGCTGCAGGAAGGCGGCGATACGCTCAGCGAGATCGCCGCGGTAGAAGCTTTCGGCATCGGTCTGCGCGATCGCTTCGAGGGTGGCCGCATGGGTGTGCGAACGCCAGATCTCCCCGGCGCGCGGCGCACGTTGCGGCGCGAAGGTGTCGAACCAGTGCTGGAAATGCTCGCCCTTGAACGCACCTCGGAACAGTTTGGTCGCCGTCTGCCAAGCGTAGGCAATCGAGGGGGATACCGGAAAGCCTTCGCGCGCATAGTCGATGGCGGCATGCAGCGTCTTCGTCAGTGGGAGCTTGCCGAAGCGCCTGGCCAGCGCCGCCCAGGCTGCCGGCGTGCCGGGAACCGTGACAGAGAGCGGTCCGTACAGTGGAATGGCGTCGCATCCCAGCTTGCGATAGGCGTCGATGCTGGCCGCGCGCGGCGCCGGGCCGCTGGCGTTCAATCCGTGCAGCTTGCCGCCGTGCCAAACCAGCGCGAACGCATCGCCGCCGATACCGTTGGCCGTCGGCTCCACCACAGTCAGCGCGGCGGCGGCAGCAATGGCGGCGTCAATCGCATTGCCACCGGCCTGCAATATCTGCAGCCCGGCTTGCGCCGCCAGCGGTTGCGACGTCGCGACCATGCCACGGCGGGCATAGACCGCGTTACGACGGGAAGGGTAGGGATAGGATTGGGCGTCGAAGAATTTCATGAACGTTTCGCCGGGGAGAAGGGTGCATGCGCCTTGGCGGCACTGCGCGGGAAAGCGCAAACGATAGCACCGCAATAAAAAAGGCGGACATCGAGTCCGCCTTTCTTGCGCCGTATCGGATCAACGATTCTTCACGGCATCCTTCACATCACCTGCAGCCTTCTGCACCTTGCCCTCGGCCTGCTTTGCGACGCCCTTCGCCTGCTGCTTGTTGCTACCAGTCACCTGGCCAGCGGTTTCCTGCGCCTTGCCAGCGATATCCTTGGCTACGCCCTTGATCTGATCTTTGTTCATGATGGCCTCCGAAATGGTTAAGTGGCGGAATCAAGACTAGAGCCAACTCGACAATGCGTGCATCGGACGAAACCGGATTGCAGTGTAGGACAAAGCGCATATTTCAATGCAACGCGCCCATTTAATAGGGGAAATACATTCCTTGAGGAAATCACTTAATTTCTGTTTGGAAAGCGAATTGTTAATCAGCGTATGCAAAAATGCAGCAATTGACTAAATATCTCAACCATTAATGCGCTTTTGCTTTTCGCGCCAGTTTTCCCGTGGGTATAATTCATCCGCTGCTCAATCGGGCACAACAGTAATGGGATTAAGCGAAATGGCAAGCATCGCAAGAACGGAAAATTTGCAAATCATCGATGACGCGGATGAATTGTTCAATGCACATCTCAGCGACGAAGACATCCTGAATGCCTTTCTGAAAGACGGCTGCGACCTTGACGGTACGCCGCTTCTGTTGTGGAACGACGAGCCGGTTCCCCAAGCAAGGCGCCCTGAGCGACTACATTGAGGGCGGATTTCGCCCCTACTCTGTGCCGTTGCTGATGCAATGTAACGGCATTCCCACACTATATTTCCTGACTGAAATACCGAACCAGGCGCTGCCCTTGCGTTCGGTAAATTTTATCTTTCCCATTCGGAATGCATGAAATGCATTCTGTGCGTTCATGCAAGCAGGATAATTTTGGCGACTCAGCCTGCGCGGCAATATTCCCATTTTCTGTATTCTCCTGCCTTTTATTATTCTTCTTTTCGTGTTTGGAAATAAAGTTACTGTGCAGGAAATGCATTTTATGCTCAGCATGATCGGTCTTCTGCTGAAAGTTGCCGGGATTAAGTTTGCATTAATTCATCAATTCCTGGCATGAAAAAGCAACGATTCATTCCGGCGTTTTATCCTCGTTTTCCTCAATCGATGTATCACTGCGCTCGACTCGCATCTGCTTTGCCATATTGAAAAAATTGGCAGTTTTTGCCGAATCATCGTTTTCGCGCGCAGCCAATGCCAGACGAGTGCGCACGCTCGCGCCCGATATGTCGACATAGACGACGCCCTCGGCCCGAATCTGGCTTACCGAGGCGGGGACAATCGAAATGCCGAACTCGGCGGACACCAGACTGACCACGGAGGAAAGCTGCGGCGCCTGCTGGCCCAGCTTCGGTTCGAACCCCGCCGCCCTGCAGGCGCTGACAATTTCATCATGCAGCGTTGGACTGGCCGCGCGCGGAATCAGTACGAAAGATTCATTGGCAAGCGCGGACAAGGCCACGCTTTTTCTTTTTGCCAGCGCATGTTTCAGCGGCAGGACGATCTTCATGCGTTCATCTGAAATCCGGTACAGCGAAATCCCGTTGAAGGCATGCAATCCCGGACGCAGGAAAGCCAAATCGAGCCTGCCTTCCTCGAGAAAATTCAGCAGCTGTGCGGTATTTCCCTCTACGAGACTCAAACCAACGCCGGGATAGGCATTGCGGAATGCGCGTATCAACGCCGGCACCGCCGGGTTGAATGCCGAAGACGCGGTAAAGCCGAGATGGATATGACCGGTCTCGCCGCGGCCAGCGCGCTGCGCATTCAGCACGGCATTGTCGGCATCGTCGAGCAGGCGTTTGGCGTCGGCAAACAGCGCCTGGCCGGACTCAGTGAGCGTGACGCCGTGGCCGGTGCGACGAAACAGCTGCACGCCCATTTCCCGCTCCAGCGCAAGAATCTGCTGACTCAGCGGCGGCTGCCCAATGCCCAGTTTTTCCGCAGCGCGGGTGACATTGCCTTCCTGCGCGACCGCCAGAAAATAGCGAAAGTGGCGAAGTTCCATGTGGTGTTCCCGGTTTGCGTAATTCGCTGCGTTATCTGTTAAAGCTCTTTCAGGCAGAGTTTCAAGATATTGGACAGTATAACGGCATCGTAGGACAATACGCAGTCTCTAAAGAACCCCCGCTGCAAGCACAGCTCGTCGACGCGGCACTCCGGTTCAGCCCTTATCCATCGAAGTGAGGAAGCCCATGTCAGAAGCGGCAAAGAAAAGCCGGCCCCAGTTCAGCAACATTCACGTCACGCAGATCATGAAGTACCGCATGCCGCTGGCGGCGTGGGTATCGATCCTGCACCGCATCAGCGGCGTGCTGATGTTCCTGCTGCTGCCCTTTGTGCTGTACCTGCTCGAGCAGAGCCTGACCTCGGAATCCACCTTCGCCACGCTGCACGGCATCGTCGCTCACCCGATCACCAAGCTCATCATCCTGGCGCTGTCCTGGGCCTACCTGCATCACTTCCTGGCCGGTATCCGCCACCTGTTCATGGACGTGCACATGTTCCTGTCCAAGGATGGCTCGCGCCATTCCGCCTTCAGCGTGCTGGCCGTCAGCCTGGTGCTGACCCTGGTGGTGGCCCTGAAACTGTTTGGAGCGTTCTGACATGGCAATCAGCAAGAACATCGGCGCCAAGCGCCTCGTCGTCGGCGCCCACTACGGCTTTCGCGACTGGCTCGCCCAGCGCGCCACGGCCATCATCATGGGCGTGTACACCATCATCCTGCTGGCGGTGTTCCTGGGCGGACGCAACTTCAGCTATGAAGGCTGGGCCGGCCTGTTCGCCCACGAGTGGTTCAAGATCGCCACCTTCGTCACCTTCGTGGCGCTCGCCTATCACGTCTGGGTCGGCATGCGCGACGTGTGGATGGACTATGTGAAGCCGGTGGTGCTTCGGCTGTTGTTGCAAGTGGCCACGATTGCGTGGCTGATCGGCTGCGCCGGCTATGCCGCGCAGATCCTGTGGAGAATCTGAACGTGGCTGCAATCCAATCTTCCCTTCCTTCGCGCCGCTTCGACGTCATCATCGTCGGCGCCGGCGGCTCCGGCATGCGCGCGTCGCTGCAACTGGCCGAGGCCGGCCTGAACGTCGCGGTGCTGTCCAAGGTATTCCCGACGCGCTCGCACACCGTGGCCGCGCAGGGCGGCGTGGGCGCCTCGCTGGGCAACATGAGCGAGGACAACTGGTACTGGCATATGTTCGACACCGTCAAGGGCGGCGACTACCTCGGCGACCAGGACGCCATCGAATTCATGTGCCGCGAAGCGCCGAAGGTCGTCTACGAGCTCGAGCACTTCGGCATGCCCTTCGACCGCAACCCGGACGGCACCATCTACCAGCGCCCGTTCGGCGGCCATACCGCCAACTTCGGCGAGAAGCCGGTGCAGCGCGCCTGCGCCGCGGCCGACCGCACCGGCCACGCGATGCTGCACACGCTGTACCAGCGCAATGTGCGCGCCAAGACCCATTTCTTCGTCGAGTGGATGGCCATCGACCTGATCCGCGACCAGGACGGCGACGTGCTCGGCGTGGTGGCGCTGGAGATGGAAACCGGCGAAGTGATGATCCTCGAAGCCAAGACCACCGTGTTTGCCACCGGCGGCGCGGGGCGCATCTGGGCCGCATCGACCAATGCCTTCATCAACACCGGCGACGGTATGGGCATGGCCGCGCGCGCCGGGCTCGGCCTGCAGGACATGGAGTTCTGGCAGTTCCACCCGACCGGCGTGGCCGGCGCGGGCGTGCTGATCACCGAAGGCGTGCGCGGCGAAGGCGGCATCCTGATCAACAGCCAGGGCGAGCGCTTCATGGAGCGCTATGCGCCGACGCTGAAGGACCTGGCGCCGCGCGACTTCGTATCGCGCTCGATGGACCAGGAAATCAAGGAAGGCCGCGGCTGCGGTCCGAACAAGGACCATGTGCTCTTGGACCTGCGCCACATCGGCGCGGACACCATCCGCAAGCGCCTGCCGTCGATCCTCGAGATCGGCCACAAGTTCGCCAACGTCGATGCGACCAAGGAACCGATCCCAGTGGTGCCGACGATCCACTACCAGATGGGCGGCATCTCCACCAACATCTATGGCCAGGTGGTCGCGCCGAAGAACGGCAATCCGAACGAAGTCGTCAACGGCCTGTACGCGGTGGGCGAATGCGCCTGCGTGTCGGTGCACGGCGCGAACCGCCTGGGCACGAACTCGCTGCTGGACCTGCTGGTGTTCGGCCGGGCCGCGGGCAACCACATCGTGCACAGCGACCTGAAGAAGCAGCTGCACAAGCCGCTGCCGGCGGACGCGGCCGACCTGGCGCTGCATCGCCTGAACCATCTCGAGACGTCCACTGGCGGCGAGCGGGTGCAGGACGTGGCCAACGCGATCCGCGGCTCGATGCAGCACTTCTGCGGCGTGTTCCGCACCGACGAGCTGCTGCAGCAGGGCGTGAAAGCCATCATGGAACTGGACGAGCGACGCAAGCACGTGTCGTTCAAGGACAAGTCGAAAGTGTTCAACACGGCGCGGGTGGAAGCGCTGGAGCTGGACAACCTGATCGAAACGGCCAAGGCAACGATCATCTCGGCGGCGGCGCGCAAGGAATCGCGCGGCGCGCATGCGCATCGCGACTATGAAAAGCGCGACGACGAGAACTGGATGAAGCACACGCTGTTCTTTTCCGAAGGCAACCGGCTGGAATACAAGCCGGTGAACCAGAAGCCGCTGACGGTGGAGACGTTCAAGCCCAAGGCCCGCACATTCTGAGAGACCCCGCAAAATGGCACGCACTCTGAAATTCAAGATATACCGCTACGACCCGGACAAGGACGCCAAGCCGTACATGCAGGACTACACGGTGGAGCTCAAGGACACCGACAAGATGCTGCTGGACGCGCTGCAGCGCATCAAGGCCGACGTGGACGATTCGCTGGCGCTGCGCCGCTCCTGCCGTGAAGGCGTGTGCGGCTCGGACGCGATGAACATCAACGGCAAGAACGGTCTGGCCTGCACCACGAACCTGAACGAGCTGAGCCAGCCGATCGTGCTGCGGCCGCTGCCGGGGCTGCCGGTGATCCGCGACCTGATCGTGGACATGACGAACTTCTTCAAGCAGTACCACTCGATCAAGCCGTACCTGGTGAACAATTCGATCCCGCCGGAGAAGGAGCGCATCCAGTACCCGGCCGAGCGCGAGGAGCTCGACGGCCTGTACGAATGCATCCTGTGCGCGTGCTGCTCGACGTCGTGCCCGTCGTTCTGGTGGAACCCGGACAAGTTCGTCGGCCCGGCCGGTCTGCTGCAGGCGTACCGCTTCATTGCGGACAGCCGCGACGAAGCGACCAACGAGCGCCTGGACAACCTGGAAGACCCATACCGGCTGTTTCGCTGCCATTCGATCATGAACTGCGTGGACGTGTGCCCGAAGGGCCTGAGCCCGAACGCAGCCATTGGCCGGATCAAGGAGCTTCTGGTCCGTCGCGCGGTGTAAACGCGCTTTCCCGGCAGGAATGCCGGTTCGAAACAAGAGGGGCCGGGTGTGCATTGCATCCCGGCCCCTTTGCCTTCCATGCTCACGCGCTTTAACGGGCGTTAGCCTTTTCGCCTTTGCGACGCAGGAAAATCCATGCCAGCACGGCCACCATCAGCAATACGAGCACACGCCAGGCGACATCGGCGTCAATGTGTTGCTGCAGATAAGCCAGGCCGCGGCCAAATCCATAGCCGCTGGCAGTGACGCACAGCGCCCAGCCGAATGCGCCGATCAGGTTGAGGATCAGGAAGCGCAACCATGGCACATTGCTCATGCCAACCGCCAATGCGCCGGCAATGCGCAAGCCATACAGGAATTGCAACGCCAGAATCAGCGGCAGGTGATAGCGCTCGAGCAGCGCGTTGACGCGACGGGTCCGCACCTCCAGTGCTGGGCGCCGTTGCAGCAGCGCCGGTCCGTAGCGCCGTCCCAATGCGAAGTAAAGCTGATTGCCGAAGAAGCTTGCGACTGCGCCAACCAGAACCACGTTCGGCAATACCAGATAACCGCTCCATGCAGCGGCGCCGGCGACGAGAAGAATCGCTTCCCCTTCAAGAAAGGCGCCGAGGGCGACTGCGAAGTATCCGTAATGCTGAAGCAGGCTTGGTATATCCATGCACATTTCCACGCTGAGAGATGATCCGGGGAATGCCTGCTGGAATAATTTTCCGGCAGTTGCAGGCATCGGGAGTTCGGGTGGCGACACTTCACGCTTCTTGAAAGTCGGTGTGGCGCGCCTGGATTGCGAAACGGATTGCCTTAAGGGAAGGCTCATGCCGTGACGTATGTTGCTTCATGTTTCGACTCCGTATGACTAATACCTGTCGTGCTTGGTTCCTTGCAACCAGGATTGCATACGCACAAGGTTTTCAAGATTGCCGTGGCATGGTTCAATTTGCGTTCCCCGCTATCGGAGTTTCCATGAGTATCCATCGCATCGCGTCCCTTCTATTTGCATCCGCCGTGCTGTTCACCGCATCCTTTCAGGTCGGCGCCACCCCGGTGGCGCACGTGAGTCAGAAGACGACGATCACCGATGCCGGAACTGCGCTGCAGGCCATGCCTCCGCGCGAAGAAGCTGCGGAGGATCGTGCTGAAATCGCGCTGCGTACCCGTACGGAAAATGCCGAGCATCGCTATGCGCTGGCGTTGAAACGCTGCGGCGCACCGGCAAACCCGCCGCAAGGCGCATGCGCCGACACTGCACGAGGCACATACCGGAAGGAAATGGACGAGGCGCGCTCGGCCTACGCAATCTCGCATCAGCGTGCATTGATGCTGGGTGGAAGCATGCAGTAAGCGACGAGCGACGCCGCTCGGGCGCGGCGACCATCCATGGCGACCCATGGATGGTCGCCGTTCACGTATACGCATGAGCGAAATATGGCGTGACAGGGCATTCTCGTGTTCGCAACAGAGCCAGATAGCTCGCTTGCAAGGCGCGCTGCGCAGCGATGTCGTTTGGCACCGATCAGGTTCGTTACCACCTTGACGACACGCTGCCTCGTCGAGTGTCACGACTGTGTTCTTCATCTGGATCGATTCATCAAGCGATCGTCAGAGGCGGACTGCTACCAACTGTTCAGCGCGGTCTCCAGCCGCATGCACGAACACCATCGCGTCCCGTAATCTCCATACCTCCATGCGCTGCACGAGCTATGCGACCGGCAGCCGCAATTTTCTGCGCCGGCTGTCCTTTAATCTCCGTGTCGGCAACCACGACTGGCCTGCGAAGAACTTGTCCCTGCTTGCCATCGTCGAAGGCAAGTGGCGCGCGCCTCGATGCGCAAGCGCAGGAAAGAGTGTCGCCGCAGCGGGATCGGGAATTGCACACAGCCTCGAACCGGGGCGCCCGCGCACCGCCTGCTGCAACTCCTCCGGTGCGATTCGAAGCATCGAAGCATCGAAGCATCGAAGCATCGAAGCATCGAAGCATCGAAGCAATTGACGACTGACCTGAACAGTTCAGGAAGGAAGATCAATGGGGGGTTGACGCGAAGGAAAGTCGCAGAGGCAGCACTTGATGTGGCACATCGTGAAAAGCTCGTGCATAATACGGTGTCTCTCTTATGTCTTATATAAGACATGGTGACGTGGCAACACCGGGCGCCGCAGTCGTGGACAGATTGCAGCCGATTCCGCATGGCGCTGCCCGCGTCTACGACGATCCATACACCACGCTTGGCCATCAGGCCGGGACGTTAAAGAGCCAGGCGTTTTGCGCAGGCCCCAACCGGCCGTTTTTTGTGATGCGAACCCCAAGAGGCTTCGCCAGAACCGAGGAAATAGCGAATGAGCAGCGATCCGACCATCATCTACACGCTTACCGACGAGGCGCCTCTGCTGGCGACCTATGCCTTCCTGCCCGTCGTGAGCAGCTTCGCCAGCACCGCGGGCGTTCACGTCGAGCAGAGCGACATCTCGGTCGCCGCGCGCATCCTGGCGAACTTCGCCGAGTACCTGACGCCTGAGCAGCGCGTGCCCGACGCTCTTGCCGAACTCGGCAAGAAAACCCTCGAGCCGGACGCGAACATCATCAAGCTGCCCAATATCAGCGCCTCGATGCCGCAGCTGCTGGCGGCGATCAAGGAATTGCAGGGCAAGGGCTACAAGATTCCCGACTATCCGGCCGATCCGAAGACCGAAGAAGAAAAGACGATCAAGGCTCGCTACGGCAAGTGCATCGGCTCTGCAGTGAACCCGGTCCTGCGCGAAGGCAACTCGGACCGCCGCGCCCCGCGCGCCGTGAAGGAATATGCGCGCAAGAACCCGCACTCGATGGGTGAATGGTCGCAGGCCTCGCGCACCCATGTGTCGCACATGCATGCCGGCGACTTCTACCATGGCGAGAAGTCGATGACGCTGGACCGCGCGCGCGACGTGAAGATGGAGCTCGTCACCAAGAGCGGCAAGACCGTGGTGCTGAAACCCAAGGTCGCGCTGCAGGAAGGCGAGATCATCGATTCGATGTTCATGAGCGTCAAGGCGCTGTGCGACTTCTATGAGCGCCAGATCGAAGACGCGCGCAAGTCCGGCGTGATGTTCTCCCTGCATGTGAAGGCAACGATGATGAAGGTGTCGCATCCGATCGTCTTCGGTCACTGCGTGCGCATCTTCTATCGTGAAGCGCTGGAAAAGCATGCCGCGGTGCTGGAGAGCCTGGGCGTGAACCTGAACAATGGCATGGTCGATCTCTACAACAAGATCGCCACGCTGCCGGATTCGCAGCGCGAGGTAATCACGCGCGACATCCACGCCTGCCACGAGCATCGCCCGGAACTGGCAATGGTTGATTCGGCCAAGGGCATCACCAACTTCCATTCGCCCAGCGACGTGATCGTCGACGCGTCGATGCCGGCGATGATCCGCGCCGGCGGCAAGATGTACGGCGCCGACGGCCGCCTGAAGGAAGTCAAGGCCGTGATCCCTGAGAGCACCTTTGCGCGCATCTACCAGGAGATGATCAACTTCTGCAAATGGCACGGCAACTTCGACCCGCGCACGATGGGCACCGTGCCCAACGTCGGCCTGATGGCGCAGCAGGCCGAGGAATACGGCTCGCATGACAAGACCTTCGAGATTCCCGAAGACGGCGTAGCCAACATCACCGACATCGCGACCGGCGAAGTGCTGCTGTCGCAGAACGTCGAGAAGGGCGACCTCTGGCGCATGTGCCAGGTCAAGGACGCGCCGATCCGCGACTGGGTCAAGCTCGCCGTCACCCGCTGCCGCAATTCGGGCATGCCGGCCGTGTTCTGGCTGGACCCGTACCGTCCGCATGAAAACGAGCTGATCAAGAAAGTCAGGACCTACCTGAAGGATCACGACACCACCGGCCTGGACATCCAGATCATGTCGCAGGTGCGCGCGATGCGTTACACGCTCGAGCGCGTGATGCGCGGCCTGGACACGATCTCGGTCACCGGCAATATCCTGCGCGACTACCTTACCGACCTGTTCCCGATCATGGAACTGGGCACCAGCGCGAAGATGCTGTCCATCGTGCCCCTGATGGCCGGCGGCGGCATGTACGAAACCGGCGCGGGCGGCTCGGCGCCGAAGCATGTGCAGCAGCTGGTCGAGGAAAACCACCTGCGCTGGGATTCGCTGGGCGAGTTCCTGGCGCTGGCGGTGAGCCTGGAAGAGCTGGGCATCAAGACCGGCAACGAGCGTGCGAAGCTCCTGGCCAAGACCCTGGATACGGCTACCGGCAAGCTGCTGGATAACCGCAAGTCGCCGTCGCCGAAGACCGGTGAGCTCGACAATCGCGGCAGCCAGTTCTATCTGACGATGTACTGGGCGCAGGAACTGGCCGCGCAGCAGCAGGACGCTGAGCTGGCCAAGCGCTTCGCGCCGCTGGCCAAGGCGCTGGCCGAGAACGAACAGAAGATCGTTGCCGAGTTGCTGGAAGTGCAGGGCAAGCCGGCCGACATCGGCGGCTACTACAAGCCGGAAGAAGCGAAGGTTAGCGCAGTGATGCGGCCTAGCGCGACCTTCAACGCGGCGCTGCAAGGCCTGGCTGCCTGAAGCGCTTGCAGAGATGCACGGGCCGGCATTCCTTCGGGATGCCGGCTTTTTTCATGTCTGCGCCACGATGCACAGCGTGAATGGTCCACTGCCGTTGCCGACATCTTCTTCCAGCCAGGCAGGGCGCCTTTTTAGGCAGAGTATTTGCTCCGGCTTGGGGCCTGACACGAATGCCTCAACGCGCCGAGGCCGGCAACCCGAAGATACGGTCGAAGCTCCAGTTGAAGACGAAGGTATAGACCAGAAACAGGCCGGACAAGCCGATGTTCATCGCCAGCGCGCGCGCGAAATCGATCTCCAGCCACCAGGCCGACAGCGGCACCAGCAGGATCAGCAGGCCCGCTTCGAAGCCGGTCGCATGCGCCATGCGGCGCCTGATGCTTCTGCCGCGCGTGGTCTGGCGCGCTTCCCAGGCTTCGAACATGGTGGTAAAGGCGAGGTTCCACAGCACGGCGATCGCCGAGGTCGCCACCGACAGCGCGCCGGCATGGCCCAGGCTTTTGCTGGACAACAGCGCAAAACAGACAGTGCATATCGAGATGGCAATCGCTTCAAAAACAATGACATAAAGCGCGCGACGCTTGAAACCCTGCATGACTCCTCCTTCGTTGGCGGTCGGCATTATAGGCGTTTGCCTCCACCCGGGTGCGCCATGGTCGGGATGCCGGCGCCTGACGGTTCAGCAATTTGTCAGTTCAGCGCGGCATGATGCGCATCGCGGCGCGCCGGCTAGAGGCGCTAGAAATGGCACGTGTGGATTTGGTTACCGATTAGCCAAGGGCCGGAATTAGCTCCGGCCGCCGCAAGAATTTCCCACTGAAGGCGTATCGCTCTGCCGGCTGGACGGTGCGTAGCGACCATGCATGTTGCATGCAGAGGCTGTCGAACTGCGAAATCGCTCTAAAATGGCGAACCGTCCGGACCGGGCGGACCTTTCGCACCGAGCAACGCGGAAGCCGACTGGTCCGCATCTCGCTGTCGCCTTTGCCCCGGGAACACCATGAGCTACGATCCGCAAAATCCCTTCGCCCGCATCCTGCGCGGTGAGCTTCCTTCGATCCGCGTGTATGAAGACGACCTGACCGTCGCGATCATGGACATCATGCCGCAGGCCGAAGGCCATGTGCTGATCATGCCGAAGGAGCCGGCAGTCGAAATCTTCGAGCTGTCGGTCGAGGGCGCCGCGGCCTGCATGCGCACCACGCACCGCGTGGCTCGTGCAGTGAAGGCGGCTCTGAATCCGCCGGGCGTCCTGATCGCCCAGTTCAATGGCCGCGCGGCGGGGCAAACGGTGCCGCATGTGCATTTCCACGTCATACCGCGGCGCGAGGGCGATGCGTTGAAGCCGCATGCTGCGGTACAGGCGGATCCGGCTCAGCTGCGCGAAATCGCCGACCGGATCATCGCCGCGCTGCCCAGGGACATCGGCTGATCGAAAAGCCACCGCGCATCCCGACTGCGCCGCATACCGCCTTTCGCCTTTCGCCATTCGTCACACCAGCATGCTCGCAAGACTGAACCGCCTTTTTGGACGGGGACAGGTTGTCTCCGTCGCCATCATCATTGCCATCGCGTTGGGCTTGGGCACGACTGTCGTCATGCTCACCAACTTCGGCGCACCGAACCACATCGTCATCACCAGCGGGCCCAAGGGCAGTTCATTCGCGCGCTATGCCGAGCGCTACCGGCAGATCCTGGCGCGGGAAGGCGTTGCCGTCGACATCCTTCCATCTGAAGGTTCGAGCGATAACCTGCTCAAGCTGTCCGATCCGAATGTCCGCGTCGATGTCGGCTTCGTGCTCAGCGGCGAGGCGGGCAAGCAGGATGTGTCCAAGTCCGCTACTGGCAAGCTGATGTCGCTGGGCAGCATCAATTACCAGCCGCTGATGATCTTCTACCGTGGTGCGACCAGGGAGTTGATCGCCGATTTCCGCGGGCTGCGCCTGGACATCGGCGAGGAGGGCAGCGGCGCGCATGCGCTGGCGCTCGCACTGCTGAAAGCCAATGGCATCGAGGACGATGGCACACGCTTCGTCAAGGTTGCCGATGGCGACGAATTGCGTGCGCTGCAGGAAAACCGCGTCGACGCGATCTTCGTCATGGGTGAATCGACCTCCGGCGACATGATGCGCACGCTGCTGCGCGCGCCGGACATTCATCTGTTCAATGTGCGGCAGGCTGATGCCTATGTCCGGCGCTTCAATAACCTGAACAAGCTGAGCCTGCCCGAAGGTACGCTCGACTTCGGCAGAAACATCCCGGCCGAGAGCACCACATTGATCGGGCCGACCGTCGAGCTGGTCGCACGCGACAACCTGCATCCCGCGCTGTCGGATCTGCTCCTCGAGGCGGCGCGAGAGTTGCATGGCGGCGCCAGTCTCTTCAGAAAGCGCGGCGAATTTCCGGCGCCGCAGGAGCATGCCTTCCGCATCAGTCCGGATGCCAGTCGCTATTACGCCTCGGGAAAGAGCTTCCTCTACCGCAGCTTTCCTTATGGCGTGGCCAGCCTGATCGCGCGGATCATCGCTTTCGTCGTGCCTTTCGCCCTGGTGCTGATTCCGGCATTGAAGATGGCGCCAGCCATCTATCGCTGGCGCATGGAGTCGCGCATACACCGCTGGTACCGCGCGCTGCTCGAACTGGAGCGCGATGCCTTCCATCCTTCGTCTGATCCGAAGGCGCGTGAAGAGGTGTTGCGGCAGCTGGATCATATTGAAGAGTCGGTGTCGCGCATCAATGTGCCGGCCGCGTTCGGCGATCTGTTCTACGGCCTGCGTGGCCATATCTGCTTTGTGCGCAATCTCATGCTTTCCCATACCTCCAGCGGATCGGGCGAAACGACGCCTTGATCACAAATGGCGCCTACATCTGCGGGGCGCTCTTGCGCATGCATGCGACAGACAAGCGGTGCGGCCTTGAAACCTCCCGGCGGTACATTGGTTTTGCGCGGCAACAAATATCCTCGTGCAATACCGTACGCATGAAACGTACAAGGTCTGCGGCGCGGGAGCGAACAAAGCGTGATCGTCGCCGCTAGCTTTGACGAAACGCGTGCATCCGTCTATTTGCAAGGAAATCCTGCACCAGTTTTGTAACAATGTTCCCGAAGAGCAGGCAGTCGGCGGCAAGCCAACTTCTGCCCTGGGGAACGGTTGGCCCGCAGCGGGCGGCCGCGGCAGTTCCGGTCAACGATTCTTTTCATTCGTCCGTATGTCCGCACGCTTACCATCCGATCTTCTTACCCAGCTCGCCGAGGCTGTCAGCGACGGGCTCGTTCCTTCTCAGCAAACGCTCTCGGGCATCCTGCAGTCGATACGCCACTACCTCGCCATGGACGTGGCTTTCCTATCCGAGTTTTCGGGGGGAAGACGCGTGTTCCGAATGGTGGATGCCAGCGACGTGTCTTCTCCTGTTGAAGTCGGTGGCGGCGATCCGCTCGAGGACACGTATTGCCAGCGCCTGGTGGATGGCCGCATGCCGCAGGTGCTGCCGGACACCTCCGCCAATCCGGAGGCGTCACGGCTTCCGATCACTCGCACGCTGGGCATAGGCTCCTATATCGGTGTGCCGGTCACCCTGTCCGACGGCAGCCTGTACGGCACGCTGTGCTGCTTTGGTGGCGACGCGGATGCGACGCTCAATGAACGCGATCTCGGCCTGTTGCGCGTATGCGCGGACCTGGCCGCCACGCATATCGAGCATGAGGCGATCGCCATCCGCAAGCACAGGCAGATCAGCAATCGCATTCAGGAAGTGCTTGGCAGCGGCCTGCTGTCGGTCGTTTATCAGCCGATACGCGATGTGGCAGGCAAGCGTATCGCCGGCGTGGAAGCCTTGTCCCGCTTTGCCACGGAACCGCTGCGCGCCCCGGACTTGTGGTTCCATGAAGCCGCCGAGATCGGCATGTCGCAGACGCTGGAAATTGCCGCGATCCGCCTGGCGCTGCAGGCGCTGCCACGTTTGCCGGAGGAGGTGTATGTATCGATCAATGCTTCGCCGGACCTGGTGCTGAGCGGTGCGCTGGCCGCGGAATTGCTGGGCATGCCCTGTGAGCGGATCGTGCTTGAGATTACCGAGCATGCGCTGGTGCTGCGCTATGAAGACCTGTTGGCAACGCTCGCGCCGCTGCGTACCGCGGGCGTGCGCATCGCCGTCGATGACGCCGGCGCCGGGCATTCGTCGCTGCGCCATATCCTGCAGTTGGCGCCGGACATCATCAAGCTCGATGTCAGCCTGGTGCGGCATATCGATACCGATAGCGCCCGCCGCGCGCTGACGGCTGCACTGGCTGAGTTCGCCCGGGAAACCGGCGCAAAGATCGTTGCCGAAGGCATCGAGACGCTCGGGGAACTCAGCACGCTGATACGCATCGGCATACCGCTGGCGCAAGGCTTTCTGCTCGGCGCGCCAATGAGGATCGAAGATGTGGTGGCCAGATGCGGCAGGATGGACGCTTGAGCTGCGATCGTCCTTCAATGCCCGCAGAGAGTTGAAAGCTCGCTGACCGATATCACCGACGGGTCGGCCCAAGGCGAGCCGCAGCCGTTTTCCGCTGCGCCTTCAGCGCGCGCCGATTTGCTAGAATCCCCGCCTCCAGAAGAGACCGAGAGGGAGGCGGAACCCATGGCGAACGCGAGTCGGCAGCCCACGGCATCAGCCGTTGCCCGGCGGGGAAAGATAGGACGGCCGGAAGGCGCAGGCAGCAATGTGCGCGAAACCATACTCGATGCCGCCGAAGTGACCTTCGCCGACCTCGGCTATGCCGGCACCACACTGCGCGAGGTGTCGCAGAAGGCGCAGGTCACCCAGGCGCTGATCAGTTACTACTTCGGCTCGAAATACGGTCTGTTCGAACAGGTGTTCCTGCGCCGCGGCCGCAAGATATCGGACGACCGTCTGGAAAACCTGGCGACACTGCGCCGCGATGGCAACAAGCCTTCGGTGCGCGACATCGTTCTCGCGTTCCTGACACCGACGCTGGCGCTGCGCGCCACGCCCGAAGGTCGGGCCTTCATCCGGCTGCAGGCCCGGCTGCATACCGAGCCGCCGGAAATTTCCTACCGCCTGCGCAACGAAGCCTACGATGCCTCTACCCGCGCCTATGTCGAAGCGTTCTGCGAAGCCCTGCCGCATCTGCCGGCCAAGGATGTGTACTGGCGGGTGACGCTGATGGTCGGCGCCTACATGTATGCGTTCTCGGATACGCACCGGCTCGAGGAACTCGCACGCGGCATCTGCCATCCCGAAGATCCGGACGAGGTGCTGGCGCAGATCACATCCTTCCTGAGCGGCGGCATTGCCGCGGCTGCCACCGAGGCCGACACGTAATGAATCCGGTGCTCGCTGCCGATTCTTTGCGCCGTGCCGCAGTGCCTCAGGTTCCGCAAAGCCCCAATACCTTTTGCTGCTGCGTGCATGCGCCGGAAGACGCCGGGTTGAGCATCGGGCGCGTGTCATTCTGTCCGCGGTTGGCAAGGCAGCTGCGCAACGCGCGTTCCATCGGCGGGTAATAGGACCAGCCCTTGCCGAGTGTTGGAAGATCGAGCTTCACTTCCTTCCATTTCGCATGGCCCTTTTCCTGCAGGGTGTCGAAGTTGGAGCACAGCGACTTGGCAAAGGCGGCGAGATTGTCGGCGGTGCCATGCGCGGCGCCGTAGTCGTAGGTCACCAGGAAAGCCTTGACCGCGAGCGTAGGCACCGGTTCGTCGACCCAGTTCGGATAGCTGCTCTTCTCGATCTGCGCCGGATAGTAGGTCTGCAGCGCGCGCTCGGTTTCCGGCGCGGCATTGTCCAGGCGCAGCAGCTTGATGTAACGGCGCGCCTCCGGCTTCATGTCCACGAACAGCTTGGCCGGCTGACCGGCGACGATGACGGCGACATCGATGGATTTGTCGGTCGTCAGCCGGATCAGCGCCTCTTCATTACTGATATAGGTGGCATTGGCTTCCGGCAGCGGTTTGCCAAACATCAGGCGGTACAGCGTGGTCGCCGACAATGCGGTGCCACTGCCGACCGGGCCGATGGCCAGCTTACGGTCCCTGATTTCATGGATGTACTGCAAGGGTGAGTCGGCGCGGACGACGAAGTAGATTTCCTCGTTGTACAAGGGCATGACCGCGCGCAAGGGCTTGATCATGCGGCCGGCCTGCGCATTTCCCGCGGCTGCCTGGTCGAGAAAGGCCTGGTACACATCCGACTGCACCAGCGCCAGCTTCACTCCCGGCTCGTAGCGCAGGCGCTGCACATTCTCGCTGGACCCCTTCGATGGCAAGACTTCCAGCCCGATATTGGCGGCGGGCGCCACGTATTTCGCCAGGTCACGCCCGATCTGGATATAGGTGCCGCGCTCGGATGCGGTGACGATCTTGTAGTCGATGGCGGCCGCATGCAGCGGCGACAGCAGCAACATGGCCAGCGCAAGCAGCAGGGAAAGTAGCTTCATGTTCACAGAGCCGGATCCGGCGCATGAATGCCGAGGCACTCGCTGCCGGGATGCAAGCAATAAGGGGATCGAAGCCCTGTTCTATCACCTGAAGTCGGATTGCCATTGACGTCTCTCAAGTTCGGGATGGCTCTACCGAAACCGGTAACACCGTTATCGCGGGTATGCCGCGCTGGCGGACGTTCCAAATTCATGATCCGCGCAGTGCCATCCGGAGCCATGCATTTTGCATTGCGAAAAATGATTTCGTGTTGTGACGCGGTGGAAACCGATTGTTTGCAATCAACGGCGGGCTGATGCCGCTTCGCTAGAATAAAAAAACAAAACAAGATTCTGCATAGCGGAACTGTCGTACTTCCAAGTCGGCTAATCGGATGCATGTGCGCCGCGCGGCCTCATGGAAAACCGCGAATGCTCAATCAGCATCACGACGTCCGACGTCCATCTGAAAGGAGATTTCGATGAAAACCCCCGTCTGGAAACTTGCCGGTATCGCCGGATTGTCCGCGGCACTCGCCGCATGCGGCAGCGGTGACAGCACAAGCTCCGCGACACCGCGGGTCAACGCATTGAGCACCACGGTGCTGTCGACGGATCCTGTGCTCGCCACGGTGGATGCAAGCACGCTGGCGCCATTGAATGACCTCGCGCCGGCGCAGACCGCCACGCGTTATGACGCCTCGGCGGTGTCCGCCGATGGCACTGTCATCACCTTCACCGTCTATGCGCCCAATATCCCGGTCGGCAACTCGGCGCCGCTGCTGATCGAAGGCCACGGCTGGGGAGGCAAGCGCACCAAGAATCTCGACACGACAGCCTACAGTGACGCCGCCAATACACCGCTGCAGACGGCGAAGCTGGCGCTCGACAGCGGCAGGCAGGGCGGCAAGCAGCCGGGGCAGGGCTGGTATGTGATCAGCTTCGACCAGCGCGGCTTTGGTGACTCCGGCGGGTTCGCGAATGTGATGGATCCCGAGATCGAAGGCCGGGATGTGAAGGCCATCATCGACTGGGCGCAAGCCAATCTGCCGCGTCTGGCTCATAGGAAAAATGCCAGCGGCGTGCCGGACCCGGTGATCGGCGCCGTTGGCCTTTCCTACGGCGGCGGCTACCAGACCATAGGCGCCGGCGTGGACAAGCGCATCGATGCGCTCGTGCCCACCACCACCTGGTATGACCTGCGCTACAGCATCTACAACCAACCCAAGAGCGAATACCTGTCGCTGCTGGTCGGCGTCGGCGCCGCCGGGCTCGGGCGCGCCGAGCCATTCACCTACCAGGCCTTCGTTGATGCCAGCACCTTTAACCAGGTCAGCGCCGACTTCAGTCGCAAGATGTACTTGCACAGCGCCGTGTCGTATTGCGAAGGCGCGAGCCCCGACATGCAGCAGCCGGGCATTCCCGCCTTCTTCATCCAGGGATCGAACGATGTGCTGTTCAATCTGAACGAAGGCTTCCAGAACTTCGAGTGCTATCGCAAAACCAACAGCGCCTCGAAATTCATGGCGGTACGCTTTGGCCATCCCGATGTGCTGGTCTCCAGCACCAGCGGATCAAAGTTCACCGAAGAGAATGTGTCCTGCGGCGGCCAATCCTTGCCGGTCGCGCGTCTGGCGTTCTCCTTCCTGTCGCAGAACCTGATCGATTCCCGCCTCGACGCTTCCTATTCCGCGGATTACCTGACGGTGCCGGATGTGCGCGCCGTGCTGGAAGACGGCAATCCGAACAGCGGGCCAAAAGGAGAGACTGCGGAAGGCAAGTGTTATGAAGTCGCGAAGCTGGGGCCGAATCCGTCCGGCGCGCCGATCATTCAACGCGGCGGCACGAATGTCACTGCCAGTCCGGCGGCACTGCAGAACCTGATGACCGGCTTGCCGCCGGCGCTGGCCGGCGTGGTGGTTCCGAATGATCCGGCGACCTTGTCCTCGCCCGCACTGGCCGCCTATACCGGCCCGGACGCGGCAAGCGTGGTGACACTCGCAGGCGCTTCGGGTGCGGACCGCACGCTGATGGGCATCGCCAGCGTGCATCTGAACATTGCGCCGACCGATCCGCTTGCCACCGCTACCGACAATCCGCCGATCGTATTCCTGGGCCTGGTGCGCATGCTGCCGGACGGCAGCCAGCAACTGGTGCATGACCAGGTATGGCCCGTTGCCGGCTTTGGCGAGCAGACGGTGCAGCTGCCCGGCATCAGCATGGTGTTGCACGGAAATGAAAAACTCGGCCTGGCGGTGTATGGCTACCATCCGCAGTATTTCAACTACCACACCCGCTTGCCGCTGAGCGTGAACGTCACCGGGCTCAGCGCTGCGCTGCCGATCGTAAATTGAGCGCGAACTGAGCGCGAACTGAGCAGTTCGAAACGCCAGCCGCGGTGTCCCGCGCGCGAGTCGCGGGGCATCATGGCGGCACGATTGCTACATTCGGGACGGCCGCATGGCCGTGAAGCGTGCGCCGCTCGCGGCATGCATGCAGACAGGCGCAAACATTCAGCAACTTGCGCCAACGCTTGCGCACTATTCCTGTCTCATCGTCTTTGGCAACTGTGAGGTGGCGATGAGATTCGGCATTCCGCCGGCTGGCGGCATGGCATTGCAGGCATGGACCCAGGCGCTGCCTTACCTTCCGCCTTTGCCCAGCCGCATGGAAAGCCGACTCGGCAAGCACAACTGCGCGACCCATCAGATCGCCCCATGGTAAAAGCGCCGATACCCGAAAACGAGGCGGAACGCCTGGAAAACCTGGAAAGCTATCGATTGCTCGATACGCCTTTCGAAGCCGTATTCGATGAGGTCGCATCGCTTGCCGGCAAGATCTGCGGCGTGCCTTATGCGCTGATATCGCTGGTGGACCGCAAGCGCCAGTGGTTCAAGGCCACCTATGGCTGGAAGGGACCGCGCGAATCCGAGCGCGACATCAGCTTCTGCGGCCATGCCATCGTCCAGGAAGACATCCTGCATGTGCCCGACGCCACGCTCGATGAACGCTTCCATGACAATCCCTTCGTCACCGGCGAACTCGGCATACGGGTCTATGCGGGCGTTCCCCTGGTCAGCGAGGAAGGGCACAAGCTTGGCACGCTGTGCGTGCTGTCCGACAAGCCGACCAGGCTGGATACCTGGCAGGTCGAGTCGCTCAAGCAGCTATCCCGTGTGATCGGCGTGCTGTTCAAGGCGCGGCGCGAGGAACGGCATCTGCAGATGATGAGCCGGGTGCTCGATGAGCTGCCGGACGAGATTCTGCTGGCGGACACGAAATCCCTGCGCGGCATCTATGCCAACGCCGCGGCGCTTCGTTCCGCCGGCCTGGCATCCGGCAGGGTAGGGCGGCTCAGGCTCGATCGCATGCTGGGCAAGGCCGCTGCATCCAGGCACGAAGCGGCGCTGCTGTCCCTGCGCGAGGGCGCGGCGCCGCGAGTCATCGTTGAGGTGGAGCGGGCGTCGGCTGGCGAAAGCGGGCAGCCCGGAACGCTGGAAGTGCGCATGCAGCGGCTGCGCGCGGCTGAAACCGATACCATCGTCGCGGTTG
This sequence comes from Noviherbaspirillum pedocola, assembly GCF_016632335.1. Taxonomy (GTDB): domain Bacteria; phylum Pseudomonadota; class Gammaproteobacteria; order Burkholderiales; family Burkholderiaceae_D; genus Noviherbaspirillum_A; species Noviherbaspirillum_A pedocola. The sequence goes on along the minus strand of NZ_JAEPBG010000004.1, from coordinate 317,850 downwards.
GCCATGACATCAGCGAGCGCAAGGAAGCCGAGCGCGCGCGCGCCATGCTCCAGGAAGAGCTGAGCAGCCGCAACCGCGAACTGTCGCAAGCCTATGGACAACTGCACGCCGAGATGGCCGTGGCGCAGGAGACGCAGAAGCAGTTTCTGCCCTTGCCGCAATGCATAGGCAAGGCATGCTTCGACTGGCTTTTCCTGGCATCGAGTTATCTGAGCGGCGACATCTTCGATTATTTTTCGCTGGACGACAGGTATGTCTGCTTCCATGTCACCGATGTGTCGGGCCATGGCGTTTCAGCGGCGCTGCTGGGCTTCACGGTCCAGCGCCTGATTTACGCGGCAAAGAGCGACATGCTGTTCCTGTTGCACAGCTGTGAAGAAGATTTGCGAACGACCGCTGCTGCGGTGGCAAGCGAGGTAAACCGCAAATTCTTCGCCACCAACCGTACGGGGATGTACCTGACCATGGTGTATGGCTTGCTGGATACCGAGACCGGCCGCGCTGCTCTGGTGCAGGCAGGCCATCCCTATCCGCTGTTGACCCATGCGCACGAGCAGGGTGTGCAAGTACTGGGGCGCGGCGGCTTGCCGATCGGCATACTCGAGAACGCCGAATATGAAGCGGTATCGGTAGAGCTTCGGCCCGCCTCGCGGCTTTATCTCTACTCGGATGGCATCTCCGAAGCAGTCAATGCCGAAGGGCGCGAGTTCGGGCACGATGGGCTGGCAAGCGTGGTCGAGCGCATGGGACAGGCCTCGCTCCCGGAGATCAAGTCCGCCGTTGAAGCAGCCATCCTGAACTGGCAGGACGGGACCGGAGAAATAAAGGACGATATGACCTTTGTCGTGCTCGAATTCGATAACAGACTTTGAATGCTTTGGCGCATGCTTGCTGCCGGCGCCGAACCGCCACCGTGTGAAGTCGTCATCGTACGCACGCTTGCTACCCCGTGCCATGCAAGACGGCATGCCGGGTCGCATATGGAAGAGGGAATGCCATGACCGAAGATGTTCCGCCTTTGCCCGCAGCGCCGCGCCAGGCCGCCGAGCGCCGTGCCAGCTTCATGTTCGAAGCCACGCTGGATGATGTAGCGCGGGTGGCCCAGGCGCTGCGCGTGTTTCTGCCCGCCGAGGTGGGTGAGGAAGCGAAAAACGAAATCGAGATCGGTGTCGTCGAGGCGATGACCAATATCGTCAGGCACAGCTACGGCGAAGGCCATCCCGGCTTCATCGAAATCAGCTACAACTTCTCGAATGGCCTGATCGTGATCGAGCTGACGGATCACGGCAAGCCGATGGCGGAGGACTTGCAGCTCCATGCCGATACGGAGGCATTCGACTTCGACCCTGCTGACATTGCGCACCTGCCCGAAAGCGGCATGGGCCTGGCGCTGATGCGAGCGACCTTCGATCGCATTGCCTATCGGCGCGGCGAGAACGTGAACACGCTGAGAATGGAGAAGGCGGTGATTTCCGGGTAGCGGTACAGATTTGATCAATAGTGCTGCACTTCCAGTAATCGCCGTCGAACTTTCGCTGACACATTTCTTCAAAAGGAAACAAGAAAACAATGCCCTGAAGGTGACGCATGCATGTTCCTTTGCATGCGCCGCAGTGGATGACTGTGTTCTGGCGCAGTCATTGCCAGACGCATGACCTTCCGGGCCAGAGCGAGAGGGGAAACGGCATTGCGCTTCTACTTCCAACAATTCGAAAACCGAAGGCCGCCGCCGCCCCTGCCGCATTCCCCCGTCATCGAGCTCATCTGGCAATTCCTTGTCGTGGTGGCGCTTGTCCTCGGCGCGAATTACCTGCGCTGGCGCTGGACATCATCGCTGAACATGGATGCGCTGTGGTTCGCCGTGCCATTGGTTATGGCCGAGACGCTGTCCTATGTTGGCCTCGTGCTGTTCACCTTCAACCTGTGGAAGCTGCGTGATACACCGCGCCAGGCGCCACCGGCCAGTGCGCGCGACTGCGTGCACGACACGCCGGACTTCGAGCGGCCGGTGGCGCTGGATGTGTTCATCACCACCTATAGCGAGGAAGAGGAATTGGTCCGGCTGTCGATACGCGACGCCAAGGCGATGCGCTATCCGCATGCGCTGGATCTGCGCGTGCATGTGCTGGACGATGGCAAGCGAGCCGCCATGCGCGCTGTGGCCGAAGAGGAAGGCGTCAATTACATCACCCGGTCCAGCAACATCGGCTTCAAGGCGGGCAACCTGCGCAATGCGCTCGAGAACACCAGCGGCGACTTCATCATCATCTGCGACGCCGATACCCGCCTGTTCCCAACTTTTGCCGAGCATACCCTGGGCTATTTCCGCGATCCCGATGTGGCCTGGGTGCAGACGCCGCAATGGTTCTACGACATCCCCGAGGGCATACCGCTGCCGGTCTACCTGCGCGGCAAGATCGGCCGTCCCGGGGAATGGCTGGGACGCGCGGTGGAGAAGCTCATCGGCGAATACCCGGTGGGACGCGACCCGTTCATCAACGATCCGAAGATGTTCTACGACATCATCCTGCGCCGGCGCAACTGGGCCAATGCCGCCTTCTGCTGCGGCGCCGGATCGATCCATCGGCGCGAAGCGGTGATGCAGGCGGCGCTGCGCGCCTTTGCGCTATCGGTGGACAAGGAAGTCAGCCGCTATGCGAAGGACATCGGCGACGCCGAGATCCGCGCCGATTTCAGCGACGCCATGCGCACGCAGGTGATCCTGGAGACCGAGTTCACGCCGTACAAATTCCACGTCTCCGAAGACATTTACACCTCGATCGTGCTGCACAACGATGTGGACCGGCGCTGGAAGTCGGTAATGCATCCCGAGGTCGAGTCGAAGATGCTGTCGCCGCAGGATCTGCTGTCATGGATGATCCAGCGCTTCAAGTACGCCGGCGGCACGCTGGACATCTGCTTTCGCGATAACCCACTGTTCCGGGGACGCATGACCCCGGCGCAGCGCCTGATGTACCTGTCCACCTTCTGGTCCTATTTCGGCGCCATCTGGAATCTGATGTTCCTGGCCGCGCCCATCATCTATTTCTTCACCGGCATCCCGCCGCTGTCCTCGTATTCCGAATCCTTTTACTGGCATGCGGTGCCTTTCATCGTGGTCAACGAGATTGCGTTCATGTTCGGCATGTGGGGCGTCTGGCAATGGGAAGGCAAGGCTTCGTACTTATCCTTCTTCTCGGTCAACCTGCGCGCGCTGTGGACCGTGCTCAAGGGCGAAAAGATCAAATTCCCGGTGACGCCCAAGGAGCGCCAGGAAGGCAATTTCCTGCGCCTGGTGATTCCGCAGATCGTTGTATCGGCATTGACCGTGGCCGGCTTCGTGTTCGCCTGCTTCCGGGTGTTCGGCCTCGGGGTGAGCGAGGAGTTACCGAGCCTGATGGTGAACGCGGTATGGGCCGCCAACAATGTGCTCGTGATGTTGCCGATCATACGCGCGGCGACCTGGAGCCCGCCCGAGGAAGACGCCGCCGGCATGGAAGCCGCTGCGGCGGGCGCAAAACAGGGGGCGCTATGACTTCGCCCATCGTCAAGGCGCGCAGCACCATCGCCTTCGTCGCCGCGCTGCTGGTGGCGACCCTGCTTGCGGTCTGGATCGAACGGCAGAGCGCCGTCGGCGAAAGGGAAGCGGCGAAGCACAGGCCGGGCCGCGTTGCTGTGGTTCAGTCCAGCCCGGATCTGCCGTCATTGCCGGCACCGCGCGCATTGACCGACAGGGAGCGGGAATGGGCCGTCATCGCATGGCGCTATTTCGAGCGCAACACCGACGCGCAGACCGGCCTCGTGAACTCGGTGCAAGACTATCCCGCGGCCACGATGTGGGACACGGCGTCCTACCTGCTGGCGCTGATCGCGGCGCAGAAGATCGATGTGATCGACACGGCGCAGTTCAATGCCCGCATGGACCAGGCGCTGCGCTCGCTGGCGCGCATGCCCCTGTATCGGGATGTGCTGCCGAACAAGTCATATGACACGTCGTCGCTGGCGATGGCGGATTACAGCGGCAAGCCGGCGCCGAATGGTATCGGCTGGTCCGCCCTCGATATCGGGCGCCTGCTGGTGGCGCTGGACATCGTGGCGCTGCAATACCCTGAGCATGCCGAAGCGGTGACACGGGTGGTCAGCCGCTACGATCTGCCACGGGTGCGCAGCCACGGCAGCCTTGTCGGCACGAGCCTTGCGGCGGATGGCTCGGCCCGCGAGCTGCAGGAAGGCAGGCTCGGCTATGAGCAGTACGCCGCGGCGGGCTATGCGCTGTACGGCATCGATATGCGCGATGCGCTGGACTACCGGCCGCATCTTTCCTGGGTCGATGTGTATGGCATCCATGTTCCGGTCGACGACCGGGATCCGAAGGAATTCGGCGCGCGCAACTTCGTCGTCAGCGAGCCGTATGTGCTCGACGGCCTCGAATTCGGCTGGGATAGCGTGACGCAGGAACTGGCGTGGCGGGTGTACCGCGCGCAACAGGAACGTTTCCGCAAGACCGGCGTGCCGACCGCCGTCACCGAAGACCACCTCGACCGTGCGCCCTACTTCGCCTACAACGCGGTGTACAGCGACGGCCGCGCCTGGAACACCATTACCGAGAATGGCGAATCGCTGCCGGAGCTGCGCACGCTGAGCGTCAAGGCAGCGTTCGGCTGGCATGCGCTGTACCAGTCGGAATACAGCACCCGGCTGATCGACGCGGTGGCTGGCCTCAACGATCCCGAGCGTGGCTGGTATGCCGGCAAATACGAAGCCGGCGGCGCGCCGAACCGCTCGCTGAATGCGAATACCAACGCGGTGGTTCTCGAAAGCCTTGCCTATATGGCGCAGGGCCGTCTGCTGGGCTTGCGCAAGGGAGGCGGGAATTGAAGACACGCGTGTGCGCGATCGTTTTGATAACGGCCTGCTGCATGGTATCGACACGGGCGACACATGCGGCGCAGTGCGGCCCCGGCGCGCTTGCCGCATCCGGCTATGCGCACCGCTCGGGTCCGCTCACGGAGCAGGAGATGCAGATGGCGCGCATCGCCTGGAAGTACTTCGAGAACAACACTCAGCCGGAGAATGGCCTGGTCAACGCGGTCGACGGCTATCCGTCCACGACGATGTGGGACACCGCTTCCTACCTCGGCGCGCTGGTGGCTGCCGAGCAGTTGCATATCATCGACCGCGCGACGCTGGACAAGCGGCTTGCCGCGATCATTCAGACCTTCAACCGCCTCGACTTCTTCCGCGGCGAGCTGCCGAACAAGGTCTACAACGCCAAAACCACCGAGAAGGCGGACTATGCGAACAAGCCTGGCGAGATCGGTTATTCCGCGATCGATCTCGGGCGCCTGCTGATCTGGCTGAAGATCATCAAGGAGCGCTATCCCGAGCATGCGGACGGCATCGATCGCTTCGTGCTGCGCTGGAAGTTCGACCATGTGCTGGACCGCGACGGCGTGATGTACGGCGCCAGCCTGTCGCCCGAGAAGAAGGTGCAGTACGTGCAGGAAGGTCGCCTGGGCTACGAGGAATATTCGGCGATGGGCTTCCGGTTCTGGGGCTTTTCCACCCGGCGCGCGTCCGAGCCGGAGCCCTTCGAGACGGTGCCGGTGTATTGCGTGCAGGTGCCCTATGACACCCGCGATCCGCGCAAGTACTACCAGCACAATTACGTGGTCTCGGAGAGTTATGTGCTCGACGGTTTGGAGTTCGGCTGGGAAGCCGGTTCCCGGGCGGGCGACGCTGGCACGAAGGCGGGACGCGACTGGATGCGCGACTTCGCCAACCGGGTTTATCAGGCGCAGGAGAACCGCTACAAGGCCAGCGGCATCCTGACCGCGCGCTCCGAGCATCAGCTCGACCAGGAACCCTATTTCGTCTATGACACCGTGTATTCGGATGGCTTTCCGTGGAACACGATCACCGATACCGGCAAGTACGTGCCGCAGTTCGCGGCGGTGTCGCTGAAGGCCGCGCTCGGCATGTGGGTATTGTGGAAGTCCGATTACACCGATCGGCTGTTTGCGGCCATCGCCAAACAGCATGATCCGGGCAAGGGCTTTTATGAAGCGCTGCTGGAGAACGGCAAGGGGCCGATCAAGGCATTCACGGCCAATAACAACGGCATCATGCTCGAAGCGCTGCTGTTCAAGACACAGGGCACGCTGTTGAAGGAAGGCGCGCAGCGCAAGGGATTGTGGGAAAGGGCGGCGGCGAATCCTTACGGCGCCGAGCTGCGGACAAACTTCAACGTGGCGCGCGAGCCGGACACGAATGCGGCATGCCGCGGCGACGGCGGTCCCGCATGCTGATGCTGCGCCCGATGAGGATCGCAATAGGCAAGCGGCTGCGCTGCTGCGCCGTGCTGATGCTGCTCGCAAGCCTGGCCGGATGCGGCCTGCTGTCCGGCGGCGTTGAGCGCGCCAAGGCGTATGCCGAGCATGTCGGCGGCATCGGGCGCTACGGCAAGCTCACGGAGAAGGAAACCCAATGGGCCAAGATTGCCTGGCGCTACTTTGAGAACAACACCAACCCGGAGAACGGGCTGGTGAATGGAAGCGACCGCACGCCGACGTTTTCGATGTGGCATCTCGGCGATTACCTTGCCGCACTGGTCGCAGCGCGCGAGATCGAGCTGATCGACGCCCATGAGTTCGACGCCCGGCTTTCCCGGGTGCTCGCATTCCTGCAGCAGATGGACCTGTCCGAAGCCAGCGTGCCGGGCAAGGTCTACAACGCGCTGACCGGGAAGATGGTCAGCTACGACAACAAGCCGGCCGACATCGGCTGGTCCGCGGTGGAGACAGGCAGGCTGCTGGCCTGGATGCGGATCGTTGGCGAGCGCTATCCGCAATACCGCGAATATGTCGACAAGGTCGTGTTCCGGATGAACTTCTGCCAGGTCATCGACGACTGCGGCGCCATGTACGGCGTCTCGATCGAGAACGGCAAGCGCAATCGCTACCAGGAAGGCAGGCTCGGTTACGAGCAGGTCGGAGCCGCCGGATTCGCGGCATGGGGCTTCGATGCACGCCGGCTGTGGCGCGAGCCCGAGACGGAGACGGTCAACATCTATGGCATTCCGGTGCAGTACGACGCGCGCGAATCGCGCTTGTCCGGCGTGCAGACGCCGGTGCTGACCATGCCGTATGTGCTGCTCGGCATGGAGTACGGCTTCAGGTATCCCGGTGAAGACACCGCAGGCGCGACCGATTGGCGCGGCATGGCGGACGCGGTCTACAAGGTGCAGGCCTTGCGGCATGAAAGGGAAGGCGTGCTGACCGCGCGCACCGACTACGCGCTGCGCGAGCCGCCTTACCTGGTCTACGACGCGGTGTTCGCCGCCGGCTATGCCTTCAATACCGTGGGACCGGACGGCAAGGAATATCCGAAGCTGGCCATGGTGTCGACCCGCGCCGCCTTCGGCATGTGGGTGCTTTGGCCCGGCGAGTACACGGATCTGCTGATGCGCTCGGTGCAGACGCTGTACAGCGCCGAGCGCGGCTGGTTCGACGGACGCATGGAGAACAGCGGCGCCGCGCGCGACAGCATCGGCCTCACCACCAACGCCGAGATCCTCGAAGTGCTGCTCTTCAAGCTGAAGGGAACGCTGCTGCCCGAGCCGGGGCCGGCGCGCTATCTCGCGCGCCAGACCGCCGACCCGTATGACCGTCCGAACCGCTGTTTCCCAGCCGAGCGGCCGGCCTGCGTGCCCAAGCCGCAGGCCCGGGCGCTGGTCCCGTAGGGCGTCATGCGGATCACCGGGATCGCAGGCTGCGCGCGCCGCTGGCCGGGCATGGCGGCAATCGTCGGTGGCCTTGCCCTGGCTGCGGGCAGTTGCGGCGCGGCAGAAGGCTTGAACGGTATGTCGGATGCGGCGGCCGCGGCGCAGATCAATCGCGCCGGCAGCTTTCCGGAACAGGTGCCGTCGTGGGAAGGTCGGGCACTACCCGCCGATGTGGCACCGAGCGCATCGGCAGGCGACAGCGCGGCGCCTGAAGACACCCATTGGCGCCTTCGCCTCGGCCTCGACATGCCATTGCGCACCGAGGAGGGCGGAGCCAAGGGCGCCGGTTTTCAGGGCTCGCCCGCGGTCTCGCCAACGCTGCAGGCCGACATTCGCTACAACCCGTACAGCGCATGGTTCATCGGCGTGACCTTCTACCGCTATCTGATGGGCGACAGGCAAAGGCCATGGAATCCCGACTTTACCTATGTATTCGGCTACGACGACTGGCATCCCGGGACATTCAGCCTGGTGTATGGCAATTACACCGGCAACCGTCTGAATCCGGATCGCAGCCACCTGATCGAAGGGCAGCGCGAAGAATTCACGCATTTCAGGCAGGGGCAACTGTCGCTCGGCTACAAACTGGTCATTCCGCAAACGGTGAAGTCATGGCTGGTGCTCAGGGAGCGCGACGATGTCGGCTGCTCGACCAACTTCAACTACACGCCGCGTTATACCGACCTGAAGACATCGAAGCTGCGCTCGGGCAAGCGCTCGGTGTCGCTGTCGTGCCGCTACACGACGCCGGAGAACTGGTATGTCAACGGCACCTTCCTGTACTACCCGGACCGCTCGCAGCAGCAGCCCTGGGATCCGGACTTCACCTACGGCTTCGGCTATTTCGACTGGCATCCGGGCACCGTCACGGTCCAGTACAACAACTACTCGGGCAATCGCTATCCATGGCACGCAGGTTCGCCAGGGCAGGGCAATTTCCGGTACGGCAGCATCTCGATTTCATGGAGCATGGCCTGGTGAGGTTGTGCATCAGGCAAACACAGCAAAGGAGAATGGCATGGAACTGATCAGTGTGAGCAAGGAGCAGGACGTGGCTGTGGTCAGGCCGACGATGAAGCGCCTGGACGGTTCGGTTGCTCCCGCGTTCAAGGGCGCAATGCAGGAGCTCATCGGACGCGGCGAGAAACGGCTGGTGCTGGATCTCGAAGGCGTGGACTTCATGGATTCCAGCGGCCTGGGCGCCATGGTCTCGGTGCTGAAAGCGCTGGGCGGCACAGGCGCGCTGGCCGTGTGCAATGTGCGCGGCGGCGTGCTGAGCCTGTTCAAGCTGACCCGCATGGACAAGGTATTTGCCATTGCCGACACCCGCGAGGACGCGCTCAGGCGCGCCGCTGCATAGCCTGAAGAGGATCCGACCATGAAAGCCATGATTCTGGCCGCCGGCAAGGGTACCCGGGTACGGCCGCTGACTTCGGTGATGCCCAAGCCGATGATTCCCCTGGTCCGCAAGCCCGTGATGGAATCCATCATCGAGCATCTTGCGCGGCATGGATTCGATGAGATCTACATCAACACCAGCTACCTGTCCGGCCACATCGAGAACTATTTCCGCGACGGCGACCGCTTCGGCGTAGAGATCGCCTATTCCTATGAAGGCGAGCTCGAGAATGGCGAATTCATCGACAAGCCCATCGGTTCGGCCGGCGGCATGCGCCGCATCCAGGACTTCTGCCGCTTCTTCGATCAAAGCTTCGTCGTGCTTTGCGGCGATGCGCTGATCGATGTCGACCTGAAGGCCGTGATCGACAGCCATCGGCGCAGCGGCGCGATAGCGAGCATCGTCACACGCTCGGTGCCGCGCGAGGAAGTGTCGAAGTATGGCGTGGTGGTCACCGACGACACGGGCAGGGTATTGCGTTTCCAGGAGAAGCCGAGCATCGCGGAAGCGGCGTCCACCGAGATCAATACCGGCATCTATGTCTTCGAGCCGGCCATCTTCGATCACATTCCCGCGGGCCAGGAATACGACATCGGCGGCCAGCTGTTCCCGGACCTGATCCGCAAGGGCCTGCCGGTGCACGCGGTGTCGCTGCCATTCCAATGGGTGGACATCGGCTCCGTAGTGGACTTCTGGAATGCGACGCGACTGGCGCTGACCGGGCAGGTCCAGGGCTTTCGCCTGCCGGGCAGGGAGATCCGGCCGGGCATACGCGCGGGCCTGGGCGTGCGCGCCAACTGGGACCGCATCCATGTCAGCGGGCCGGTGTATATCGGCAGCGGCGCGTCCATCGGCGATGGCGCGCAGATCACCGGTCCCACGCTGATCGGCTCGAACTGCGTGATTGAAGCAGGCGCAGTGGTGCGCGAAAGCATCCTGGACGATTACACCCGTGTCAGCTCCGCCGCCAATGTCTCGGACAGCATCGTCTTCGCCGGCAAGCTCATCGATCCTTACGGCGCTTCGGTGGACATCAACGATGCCGATATCGGCTGGCTGCTGGACGACGCGCGCAGGCAGGTCATGCATGACCCGGTGTATGAAGCCTTGCGCGAGGCGGCAAGCCCTTAGCGCCTAGCCCGGGAGCGTTTTTTCAGGCGCCGTTGAAGACTACTGGCTGATCGACACCGAATCGTACTGGGCCGAACCGGCCTGGCCCGCGTAATACCCGGGAAACTGCAGCGCGGTATCCAGGTTGTCGCCGTACCAGGCATTCATCATCAGTTGCATCGCCGGCATGGCCGGGACCGCGACCTGGCGCAGCTGCAGCCACTGGCCGGCATCGGTCATCACGTACCAGGCGATGCCGGTCGATGTCCAGGAGTAGCCATATTTGCGCAGCGACTTGTACGGATTGATGCCCAGGGTCGACAAGTCGATATCGAGCGGATACTGCTGGCCCGCCAGCCAGTAATTGGTATGAAGGATGTTCGAGCCGCCGAGGAATTCGATGTCGATCTCGTAATGGGTGCTCGTTCCGGCGACGCCGGTATAAAGGAAAAACGAGCTGACCGTGCCAGCGACATTGGCCGGCTTCATGCTGACCGAGAAGCTGCCGTACTGCCATGACTTGACGGTGCGGACCTCCGCGCATTTGCCGGAATTGCCGCTGAAGCTGAGCGTCAGCAGGCTCTTGTTGACAGACACATCCTGCGTCGAGAAGGTGCAGCCAAACGGATGGCCATTCACCCAGGAAGAAACCTGCCAGGCGCTGCCGAGACTGCCCTTGGCAGTGAAGTCGTCAAAGAAAACTTGCGTGCTTTGCGCGGAGGCTGACATCGGAAGAACAGTGCTGCCGATCAGCAGCAAAGGCGTAATGAGTTTGGCCAGATGGCGCTGGAGCGGCTTGAATCGCATGATGACATCCACGTGCTGTTTATAATATTTCCCTGCAGAAATATTATAGTGGTGTCAGTTTCTGTGCGGCAATAGTTTTTGGCAGCTTGTTGCTTGGGCAGTACAGCATATTGCGTTGGCACACGCGGAAGCAGGGATAAGCGCACGCAGCGGGTTTTCAAAGCCTGGCACGCCTGTGTGGTTCAGTGCGGCACCCACCGGAACAGGAAGCGTGTTTTCACCATGATCCAGCAGGTAAGGATGGCCGCCGCATGCAGGGCGGTGTTGAGCCATACATTGTCCAGATCGGGCAAGGGCGTATTGAACACCAGGAGGATCAGGAAAAGGTGCATGAAGAACACGTACATCGATTCCTGCCCCAGCGGTATGAACAGCCAGCCGAGCCACTTGTGGATCGGTTTCCATGCCACGGTCAATAGCGCCATGCCGGAGACGAGCAGCGCCGTGATGTTGACGATCCGGCCGAAGCCGAGCTTGTACTTGAGGAAGTAGGCGTGGTACAGCGCGTCGAAACTCGCGCTCGGGACGATGCTGAGCTTCGACCAGGAAGGCATCTGTTCCAGCGGATGGTTCAGTGAGAACGCCATCAGCGCGAGCGAAAGCAGGATGCACAGCGCAATCAGCGCGCGGCCTGGCACTGTCGCGAAGAAATCCATGATCTGCCGGCGGAAATAGCCGACGACGACGCCATGCACGAACAGCACCTGCCAGGCGATCAGGGGAAATGCATATTCAAACTGGCCGACGGTGATCGTAATTTCCGCGGTCCCGGGTTGCGTCTCGGGCGTGAAGACATTGATGAAGTAACAGACCCAGCTGAGGATCAGCAGCGGGACAGTCCAGGCGCGATCGATGGCCCAGAACAGGAACGGCGTCAGGATGAACAACACCACATACAGGCCGACGATCTGGAACTGATGCGGGCTGGCGGCAAGCACCAGCACATGAAACAGGTTCGACAGGAAGCCGGCATCCAGAGGCGGATACAGCGGGTAGACCTTGCCGGTGACCGGGTCCGTGAACGTGGTCAGCGCGGTCATGTCCAGCCAGGGCAGCAGGCGCAGCAAGGCCACGATGCCGGCCGCGATTACGGCGGTCTTGTACAGCGTCCAGGAGCGCTTGAGCAGCTTGACCGTGCATTCATCCAGACCATCGGTCTTCAAGCGCTTGCCGTAGACGGCGCCGGTGACGATGCCGGACAGCAGAATGAACATCTCCGCGGAGGAGATGACGCCAAGCCGCTCCCAGCCGATCAGCGAGAACCAGGAAAAGAACGGGAAGTGGCTGGTGAACAGCAGAACAAAGACGAAACCGCGCAGGAAATCGATGCGCAGATCGCGGGTCCAGCCGCGGTCGTCATAGCGCCAGCTGGCGTGAAGCGCATGCGTAGCCGGTTGTTGCGCGGGAAACGGTCCGTGAGTGGGTGCGCCGATTTCGTTGGAAGCCATATCTCGAAAAGGGTGAGGACGCTGCTGTTGCTTGCTCGGGTGCCGCGTGATAGCTGATAGATGCTTTCATCACGAGGTCGTTCCACGCAGGCATTGCGCGGTTCGTGAGCGAAGCATGGTTTTTGTGCGCTCGCTGCGGCAGCCGACCGCAAGAGAAACGGAGGCGCGCTCGGCGAAGTTTTCCTTGCCTGCGGCCGGGGAAGAAAAGAAGGGGGGCAAGCTGCGAGCTGCCCCCTCGTTCAGCGTTCCTTCTCAGGGACGCTTGATGCTGATCGTGAAACCGCTGAAGTAAGCCGCGAGCTGCTGGATGTCCTCATCCGACAAGGGCTTGGCCATCAGCGACATCATCTCGTTTTCGCGATGGCCCGACTTGAAATCGTGCAGCGCCTTGATCAGATAGCTTTCGTTCTGGCCTGCCAGATTCGGCGCGTCGGGCATCTTGGCGATGCCGTCGGCACCATGGCAGGCGAAGCACTGCGCCGCCTTCGCGGGCGCGGCTCCCTGCGCGTAGGCAAGGGAGGCCGCGCCCGTCAGCAGGGCCAGAACGAGCGCTCTGAACTTACTTGCCGGCATACGAGATGCGGTAGATGGCGCCGGCGTAATCGTCCGACACCAGCAGCGAGCCATCCGGCAGCTGCGCCACGTCGACCGGGCGGCCCATGTACTCGTTCGACTTCGTCAGCCAGCCGTCGGCAAAGACTTCAGCCTTGCCGGCATGACCATCGGAGCCCACCGGCACGAACATCACGCGCGCGCCGATCGGGGTGGTGCGGTTCCAGGAGCCATGTTCGGCCACGAATACGCCGCCCTGGTACTTGGCCGGGAACATGTTGCCGCGATAGAAGTTCATGCCAAGGTCAGCCGCATGCGCAGCGAACTCGACTTCCGGGAACACGGCGTTGGCCGGCGGGGTATCGCTCTTGTATTCGACGGTACGCACATGGCCGCCACCGTAATACGGGAAGCCGAAGTTCTCGCCAGCCTTGGCCGCGCGGTTCAGCTCACCCGGCGGGGTGTCGTCGCCCATGCCATCGACCTGGTTATCGGTGAACCACAGGGTCTTGTCCTTCGGATTGAAGTCCATGCCCACCGAGTTGCGCACCCCCTGGGCGAACACCTCGCGGTTCTTGCCATCCTGGTCCATGCGGATGATGCCCATCATGCCGGTCTTGCCGTATAGCGCGAGCTTTTCCTTGGCCGGCACATTGAACGGGTTGCCCAGCGTGATGTAGAGCTTGTTGTCCGGACCGATGCGGCAGGTGCGCGCGCCGTGGTTGAAGCTTTCCTCGGTGGTCGGGATCAGCTGGCCCTGCGGCACGACCTGCGCTGCTGCCACGTCCGGGCCTTCATAGAAGAACTCGGCGGCCGGGAAGGCGAGCACGCGGTTGTGCTCGACCACGTACAGCACGCCATCCGGCGAGAAGCACACGCCATTGGGCACGCGCATCGGAATCGAGGGCGAGAACACTTTCACTTCATCGGCCACGCGGGTCTTGGTGCGGTCGGTGACGGCCCAGACGCGGGTCTTGCGGGTGCCGACGTAGACGATGCCGGTGGACGGGCCCACGGCCATGTGGCGCGCGTCAGGCACTACCGCATACAGATCGATCTTGAAACCGGGCGGCAGCTTGATGTTCTTCAGGTTCGAGCGCAGCGCGTCGGCGCGCGCGCCGGTTTGCGGCACGGTTTCGATGTCCAGGGATGCCCCGGTGCTCTTGAAGCCCTCAAGTTTCTGCAGGTTGTCGTCCGCATGGACCAGCGCCGATGCCGATGCAATCAGGACGGCCGCAGCCATGGCGATGCTGTGCTTCGCTCTCATGTTGTCTCCTAGGGGTGTGAAAATTGTTCTAATTTCTGGAGGGTATGCTAAGCGACAACTTTTAGAAAGCACAATGAACAAAAGGCATGCCGCGATGCAAATATTTTCATTTGACTTTTTCGTGCGGAAAATTTCGGTGTTGCGCACAAAGAGGATCGGTGTGCAAAGGTACGCGTCGTCTCGTTGCACAGCGCATCCTGATATAGCTAGTTTTACATAATCTACATTACGCCCCAGTAAGCCTGTTCAAACCATTTTCAAATGCCCCGATGCGGGCCGGATTCAAATGCTGGCCTGACCCCGCAGATATGCTGATCGCGAGGCAATCGGAGCGGACATTGAACGATATGGCAGCGGTGACGACGGGCCCTTGGGGAGCTGCATCGGTTGAAGTCTATCCAGGCATGGATGGCAGCGACCGCAATCGCGCCGGTCTTCAGCGCGCACCGCTGACGTCGTCCTGAAAGTCGGGATGCTGATGGAACACCTCGCTGATCCACGCGATGAAGGCGCGCACCCTGGGCGCCGACGACCGGCCCTGCGGATAAATCAGCGATACCGGCATTGCCGCCGGGCGCCACTGCGGCAGCACTTCCGCCAGCGCGCCCGACGCCAGGTGCGCGGCGACCTGGTAGCGCGCCGCCTGGATCAGCCCCAGGCCTTGCAGGCCGCAGGAGACATAGGCATCGGCATCGTCGACCGCGATCCGGCCATTCATTTTTACCGGTACGACCTTGCCATCGACCACGAAGTCCATGTCCAGCCCGCGCCCGGTGCGGCCCGACAGATGCACCACGGCGACATGCCGCTCCAGATCGTCGAGGCCAACCGGCGTGCCATGGCGCTGCAGGTAGGACGGCGCCGCGCAAGTGGCGAATTGCATCGAGCCGATCTGGCGACCGACCAGCGACGAGTCCTGCAGGCTCCCGACCCGCACTGCGCAATCCACGCCCTGGCGGGTCAGGTCGACCAGCCGGTCGCCCAGACTCAGAACCAGTTCGATCCGCGGATACAGCGCCATGAAGCGGCCCAGTTGCGGCAGCACCAGGTTTCTTCCCAGCGCACCCGGCAGATCCAGCCGCAACTTTCCGCTCGGGTCATGCGCAGCCTGGGCGCGAAATGCATTTTCCGCTTCATCGATTTCGCCGAGGATGCGCAGGCAGGTCTCGTAGTATCCGGCGCCGTCGGGCGTCAGCGAGATGCGCCGCGTCGTGCGGTGCAGGAGCCGCGTGCCCAGGTAAGCCTCCAGGTTCTGCATGGTTGCGGTCAGCGACGCGCGGGGCAGGTTCATGGTCTCTGCCGCCTTCGAGAAGCTGTTCGCTTCGACAATACGTACAAAAGTTTGCATCGCCTTGAGCCGGTCCACGATGTTCACCTACCTATTGTTCATATAAAACGAATTGTAAAGGCGCATTATGCGGTAATTATCTTCATCGCCGACCCGCCTAGACTGGGGACCGTCAAGTACACCAACACTCCCCTGAAAGGTCTGCCCATGTCACCCCTCTCCACCGCTGCCGACGCCGGCAAGCTGCTCTCACCCATCCGGCTGTTCCTGTTCGCCCTGGCGGCCGGCGTCCTGGTCGCCAACCTGTATTACGTACAGCCGTTGACGGCCCTGCTGGCGGCGTCGTTTCATATCCGGCTCAGCTGGGCCGGCTACCTGGTCACCACGACCCAGATCGGCTATGTGCTGGGCGTGTTCCTGCTGGTGCCCCTGAGCGACGTACTCGACCGTCGCTCCCTGCTGTCGCTGATGCTTGGCGCGAACATCGCCTCGCTGATGCTTGCGGCGCTCAGCCCGAACTTCGTGGTCTTTGCGTTTTCCGGACTGCTGATCGGCATGTCGTCGAGCGCGGTGATGGTGATTACCTCGATGGTCGCCTCCCATGCGCCGGACCAGAGCCGCGGCCGCATGGTCGGCACCGTCATGACTGGCCTTCTGCTCGGCATCCTGTTGGCGCGTACCGTCGCTGGTGCCGTTGCCGGACTGAGCGGCGGTTGGCGGCCGATGTATGTGATCGCTGCGCTGGCGGTGTCGATACTGCTGGTTGCGCTGCGGCAGATCCTGCCTGCGGAAGCGCCGCGCGGCACACTGCAATACGGCAAGCTGCTGCATTCGCTGGCCGATATCGTCCGCGCCGAACCGCTGCTGCGCCAGCGCGCGCTCTTTTCGGCGCTTGGCCTGGGCACCTTCAGCGTTTTCTGGACCGGGCTGACCTTTCTGCTCTCCGGGGCGCCCTACCATTACGGCGAAGCACAGATCGGCTTGTTTGGACTGGTCGGCGCCGCCGGCGCGCTTGCCGCGAATACCGTCGGCCGGCTGACCGACCGGGGCCATGGCAATGCCGCAACCTGGGGCCTCGCGCTGCTCACGCTGGCGTCCTGGGTATTCATCGGCTTCGGCGCCCATACGCTGGTCGCCCTGCTGGCTGGCGTGCTGTTGCTGGACATCGGCGTGATGGGACTGCAGGTGGCACACCAGTCGGTCATCTATCAACTCGCGCCCCAGGCGCGGGCGCGCATCACCACCGTCTTCATCGGTTCCGGCTTCGTCGGTGCGGCTGCCGGATCGGGCATCGCCAGCGCCAGCTTTGCGGCCGGCGGCTGGTTCGGCCTGACCATTGCCGGCGCGACGATGCCGCTGGCGATATTGCTGCTCTGGGCCGGCTACCGCTTGCGCAAAGTCGGCAGGCCCAAGCACCTTGAGCAAGCCTGTCATCTGCGTTAACCGATACGTGCCGCGTAGTCTCGCAAGGCTGGTGTAGCCAATAGAAACGGTGCCCGCAGCGCGGCCGGATTTCCTGTTCCTCGGCGTGGTGGTGCATCGGCACCAGTAAGCCTGAACACAAGTGAGCGCGATGAAGATCAGCTCGTCATCAGGCTGACATGCGCAGCGACGACCTTCCAGCCATCCTCGAAACGCACCCAGGTCTGGGATTGGCGCCCGGTGCGCTCGCTGCCGGCGCGCTTGAACTCGATGTTGGTCACGCCGTAGTCCTTGCCAAAGCTGGTCAGCGCAGTGCGGATGACGGTGCGATTGAGATTGTGCGCCGGCCTGGCATTGCGAAACGCCTGTATCTCGTCGAACCCGTACAGGTTTTCACCGGCGCCGTAGCGCAGCGTGTGCGGCGAATTCCAGAACAGGCGGTCCAGCGTGGCGATGTCGTTCCCGACCAGCGCCTGCTCATACTCGGCGAAGACCTTCTCCAGTTCGGCCAGCACCTGCGGTTCATTGATCACCATTAGCGAAAACTCCTCATTTGTTATTTGCCACCCCAGTGCACGAAGCGCCGCTCGACCACGATGAACAGCAGATTGAGGACATAGCCGAGTGCGCCGGCGGCGAAGATGGATGAATACATGTCCGGCATGTCGAACACCATTTGCGACTTCAGGATGCGCTGTCCCAGCCCGTCGGTGGAACCGATGAACATCTCGGCCACGATGACGATGACCAGCGCCAGGGAAACGCCGGAGCGCATGCCCACGAAAGTCTGCGGCAGGCATTCCCACAGGGTCACGTCGGTCAGCACCTTCAGGCGCGAGGCGCCCATGACGCGCGCCGCGAGCTGGCGCTGCTTGCGGGCATGCATCACGCCATAGGCCACATTGAACAGAATCGCCAGCGCCGCGCCGAAGGCGGCAACCGCGATCTTCGTGCCTTCGCCGCTGCCGAACAGGATCAGGAACAGCGGGAACATTGCCGATGCCGGCGTGGACCGGAAAAAATCAATCGGGAATTCCAGCGCCTGGTAGACCTTGTCGGACGAGCCCAGCAGGATACCCAGCGGCACGGCCAGCACCAGCGCGATGCCGAAGGAGCTGGCGGTGCGCACGATGGTGCGCTCGAAGTCGACCCACAGCGTGCCTTCGCGCAGCCCGTGCCAGAAGGCAGAAAGCGCCTGCACCGGCGAAGGCAGCAGCACCGGGTCGATCAGGCGCATCCGGAAAGCGAATTCCCACAAGGCCACCATCAGGCACAGGCCGAGCAAGGGCTTGAAGCGCGCGGCGAGCGCGCGGCCGCCGGTCATTTCCGCACCTCGCGCTGGAATATCTCGAGGCTGTGACCCTTGACGCGGATGAAGTCCGTCGTCAGCGTCGTTTCCGCATTGCGCGGCCGCGGCGCGTCGAAGGGAACGAAGTCGGCAATCCGGGTCGGATTGCGCGACAGCAGCAGCACATAGTCGGCCAGGTACACCGCTTCATCCAGGTCATGCGACACCAGGAGCGTCGTCACCGGCCGCTCGATGAAGACCTTCTGCAGCTTCTCGCGCAGGAATTGCGTCATCTCGTAGTCCAGTGCGGAAAACGGCTCGTCCAGGAACAGCACTTCCGGCTCGATCACCAGCGAGCGCATGATGGACACCATCTGCTGCTGCCCGCCCGACATCTGGTACGGATACTTGTTCAGGTCGATCTTCACATCGAAGCTCTGCACCAGCTGATCGATGCGATTCTCCTTCTCCGCCTTCGACAGCTTCAGGTATTTGAGCGGATAGCGGATGTTGTCGATGGCGCGCATCCAGGGAAAGACAGCTTCGCGGTAATTCTGGAAGACATAGCCGATGCGGGTTTCATGCACGTCCTTGCCATCGAACAGGATCTGCCCGCGGTCATGCGGAAGTATGCCGGCGATCATGTTGATCAGCGTGCTCTTGCCGCAACCGTTGGGACCGAAGATCGAGATCAGTTTGCCCTTCGGGATATCGAGGTCGAAGTCCTCGTACAGCGTGTGTGCGCCGAAGCGCTTGCACAGTCCGCGGATCGTGATGTGCGTGCCCGGCGCATACCAGCGGTGTCCGAGGTCCCTGCCCTCCTGCTGGCCGCGCCAGGCGCCGTTCTGTTCACGCGGATCCGGCTGTGGCTGCGGCATCGATTTCAGCAATCGCATCACATCCCCTTGATGATGGTAGCGGTGTCGATGGCGCCCTTGACCACGCCCAGGCCAACGCCGATATCGACGAATTTCTGGAAGTCGGCCTTCTGCGATGCGGACATGTCCCTGACCATGACGAAATTGGCCAGCGGCACGGTCGAGGCAAGCTGCGCCGGCACGTTCATGTCCTTGGCCAGCAGTTCGCGCGCGCTCGGGTCGGTATTGGCCGCGGCCACCGATTTGGCCCAGGCCTTCGCGAATCGGGCCGCTACGTCGGGCCGCTCGGCCAGGAGCTTGTTGGACAGCGCGCCGCCGGCGGCATAGGCCTGCGCCGAGGCGTTGCCGAGCAGGTAAGTGGAAATCAACCCAGCCTCGAGCCTGCGCGCCACGCCCTGCTTGATCATGGTGCTTGCCACCGGTTCGAGGGTATAGCCGCCATCGAAGGTGCCGGCCTGCAGCGCGCCCAGGTGCACCGACAATTGCTGCTCCTGGATCGTGTAATCCCGGTTCTCTTCCAGTCCCGCCGCCTTGAGCACCGCCTTCGCGGTGCCGATATTGGCCGGTCCTGGCGCCGAGAACAGTTTTGCGCCTTTCAGGTCCTTCAGGCTCTTGGCGGCAGAGCCGGCCTTGACCACGAATTGTTCCGTGATGTACTGCGCATTCTGGCCGTTGAGCGAGATGTAGGTCAGCGTGTTGGGGCGGCGCTGGCTGATGTTCGCGCCTTCCAGCGTCACCAGGTTGGAAGCGGCATCGATGTCCCCGGTAACCAGCGATTGCACGATCAGCGGCGCCGATGCCAGCGTCACCGTTTCGACAGCGATGCCGGCTTCCTTGAAGTAGCCACGCTCCAGGCCGACGAAATAGGGAAGCGCCGAACTGGACGCGAATACGCCGACGCGCACCTTGTCGTCCGCATGCGCGATCGAGATCGCGGCAAGGCCGGCGGCGAGGCTGAAGGCGTAGCGGAACAGAGTGGAGATTTTCATGGGCAATCCTTCAGGCTGATAACAGGGGATAGGTGTTCCGATCGAAGAAGCTGGAGCCGGCGACATAGGCCCGAGACGGCGACATGTCAGGCGGATCTCCGGGTTCGGCGCGGCCTTCGAAAGTCAGTTCGAGCTGCACGCCGCTCGGGTCGTAGACGAACAGTTGCCACAGGCTGGTGCCGGGCACCAGGAACTCGCGCCAGTCCAGGCCATGCGCGGCGAAGCGCTCGCGATACTGCGCAAAGCCGCTGCACGACAGCGACAGATGGTCGATCGCGGCGCTGCCCTGCGGCGCCTGGCCTTCAGTGCCGAGCGCCGGGCCGCCGGCATAGATGTGCACGATCGCGCCGCCGCCGGGGTGTGGGCAGGCCAGCCATGCGCCGGGATAGCCGAAGTCGGGCCTGGGCACTTCGACCAGGCCAAGCACGTCGATGTAGAAGCGGCGCGTCGCTTCCAGGTCCGCGGTCTTGATCGCGACATGAAACAGGCCATGGATGGCGGCGCCGCTCATGCCCCTGCTCCCTGCGGCGTGACATCGCGATACAGCCGGGCGAGCTTGGCGCGGAACGGCGGCTCCATCTTTTTCAGCGCGCCTGCGACCGGATCGGCGCCTGCGAACAAGGTGTCGCTGGCTTCCAGCGAAAAATCCATCACGAAACGGATGCGCTCGGCCCGTAGCGTTTCGAAGGCGCGCAGCCACTCGCCGATATCGCGGCTGCCCGCCGCGAGCCTTGCGGCGATCAGCGCGCCGGCCACGCAGCCATCCTCGATCGCCTGGGTCGCGCCCTGCCCCAGGGTCGGCACCATGCCGTGCGCGGCGTCGCCAAGGTAGAGCAGTGGCGCGGCGCCGTCGCAGTAACTGACCGCGGTTTCCTGCAGGCGCGCCCAGTGGATTTGCTCGACATTGGCGCACAGGGTTTCGGTCAGCCAGCGCGCCTGCGCGCTCGGCGCGGCGTTCGGCGGCAGGTAATAGCGGCGCAATGCATCGGCCGACTTGTCGTGCGCGCCGATCTCGTGGTCGGGACGCAAGGGAAAGGTGCCGGCGATGTAGACATGGCCGGGAGGCACCCTGAACGCCAGCAGCCGGTGCGCGCCGTTGAACCACTGCTCGTAATCGTCGATGAGTCCGCCCGCGCTGTCCGGCACCAGCAGGCGGAAGATCGCCACGCCGACCTGGCGCATCGCCGGCGCGCCCGACAGCGCGCGACGCGTCGCGGAATAGCGGCCGTCGGCGCCAATGAGCAAGTCGATGTCGTCGAGCTGCTGGGTCTGCCCATCGGCTTCATAGCGCAGGCGGCAGCGGCCGTCAACGCCGCGCCCGATGTCGGTGATCTCCACGCCATAGCGGACCGCATCGCCGGCAGCCACGCGCAGCACCCGATACAGCTCGGACCAGCGTATGCGCACGCCATCGTTATCGGCGACTTCGGCTAGAGGCAGGGAGAACAGTTCCGTGCCATCGGTCAGCGACGTGCGCCAGGTCTTCCAGGGCCAGCTCGCGGCAGCGATGGCATCAGCCAGCGCCGGATCGCGCGCGCGCAGCAGCTTGATCGCGTTGGGCCCGATGTTCAGGCCGGTGCCGGCCTCGCTGTGATCGTCGCGCGCGACGCGCTCGAGGCAGATGACTTCCACATCGCTGCGTCCCGCCAGAAGGCGCGCGACGATGCAGCCGGCCACGCCGGCCCCGACGATGACGATGCGCAGCGGACGTGCAGCGAATGAGGAAGGGGAAGTAGCGGAAGTCATGTTCATGCGTTCTCTCTAGCGGATTGCATGCCAGGTGCGCCTGCACCGGCTTCGTGCGTCGCATGGCGGCGCCACAGCGGTTCAAACTGATGCGTCCCTTCGAGCTGGCGGCCAAGTGCGCAGAGCCAGCCGTCGGCGCCGTGACGGCCGACCAGCTGCACGCCCAGCGGCATGCCGCCCGTGCTCATGCCGACGGGCAGCGCCACGGCTGGCAGGCCGGCGGCATTGACGAAGGCGGTGAAAATCGCGTGACCGCGCGGACCGACCGGCTGGCCGGCAATGTCAGGCGGATGCGGTTCGGCCGCCTGCCACGGCTGGCTTGCCGCCGACGGCAGCAACAGGCAATCGATGTCGTGCAACACTTGCGCCAGCGTCTGGCGCAGATGGCGTATCGCCTCCAGGGCGCGCATCATGTCGACCCCGCTGCGCGCGCGGCCCTGCTCCAGCAGGACTGCCAGCGGCGGCGACAGCGCGGACTCGCGCCCTGGGAAATGCGTCGCCATCAGCCATGCCAGGCCGCTCGTGCTGAGCACGGGCCAGGCATCCTCGTTGATCGCGGTGATCGCGCGCACCAGGGCTGCGCGCTGCGCCGGCGGCAATGACACCGGCCGGTGTCCCAGGGCGGCAAGCGAGCGCAGCGCCTCCTCTGCCGCCTGCGCGCTTTCGGCATCCACTGGCGCATCACCGAGCGCATCGATCAACGCGATGCGCGCCGCGCTCACATGCGGCGCGGCCGAGAACGGCATGTCGGCAAAGACCGCCGAGCGGGCATCTTGCGACGAGGATGGCGACAAGGCGTGCATTGCAAGGATCAGGTCGTCGACGCAACGCGCGATCGGGCCGGCCACTTCGAAATCGTGCAGGAACACCGGAAAGCCGCCGCTGCGCGGCACGCGGCCCGTGCCGGGTTTCAGGCCGACGCAGCCGGTATGCGCGCACGGGCGGCGGATCGATCCGCCGCCGTCGGTGGCCAGCGCCAGCGGCGCGATGCCGGCAGCCACGGCCGCGGCCGCGCCGCCGCTGGAGCCGCCGGGCGTGAGCGCGGTATTCCAGGGGTTGCGGGTGACGCCGAACAGGGCATTGTCGGTATAGCCGTGCAGCGCCAGCTCCGGCACATTGGTCTTGCCCAGCAACACCGCTCCCGCGCCCAGCAGGCGCGCCACCGGCAGCTCGTCGCTGTCGGGGACATGGTCGGCGTACAGCCTGCTGCCAAAGGTCGAGCGCATGCCGGCGGTGGCGAGATTGTCCTTCACGGTAAAGGGAACGCCGTCCAGCGCGGACAGCGCCCTGCCCTCGCGCCAGCGCGCCTGGCTGCGCGCGGCAGCCGCGAGCGCGGCCTCGCGGTCGCAGGTGACGACAGCATTGATCGCCGGATTGACCGCATCCATGCGCGCAAGCACCGATTGCAGCGCCTGCACCGGCGACAAGTCGCCGTCGCGATAAGCCCGCGCAAGCGCGGAGGCTGACAGCATCCACGGCTCGGCTCGCATCAGTCGTCTCGTGCCGTATTGGCGATGACGGCGACCAGGCCGCCGCCGTCCGGTCCCTGGTGCTCGGCGCCGCCCGAGACGAAGATGCGGCCATCGCCGATCACGCCTGCCACCAGCCCGCCGACCGCGCCGCGCACATGGCGCTGGGCATTGATGTCGGTGTCGTCCAGCATGGTGTGGCGCGAAGCGCGCACCCGGCCCTGGCGCTGCGGCTCGCACTTGACGAACACGCCGGCAATGCGTTGCAGGCT
The DNA here is from genome assembly GCF_016632335.1 of Noviherbaspirillum pedocola. Lineage (GTDB taxonomy): Bacteria > Pseudomonadota > Gammaproteobacteria > Burkholderiales > Burkholderiaceae_D > Noviherbaspirillum_A > Noviherbaspirillum_A pedocola. The sequence continues at coordinate 294,132 of NZ_JAEPBG010000004.1, read as the reverse complement.
TGCGCCATCGATCTGCGGCGACGCCTGCAGGCCAAGCTCGGCAAGCACATCCACCACGGCATGGATATCGAGCGCGTCGCGCATCGGCCGGTGCGCGATCCGATAAGGGCCGTTGCAGCGCGGACTGTTGCCCAGCACGATGACTTCATTGCCGGCGATCTCGACGCCGGAAGACACGCTGGCGCGATCCGAATGGAGATGCATGTCGCGCAGCAGCGCGGCGTCGCTCAGCACGTCATCGTCGATTTCCCCGAGCGCGAGCGCCACGCCGAGCGCGCCGGCGGCCCTGGCATAGGCCATCGCGCGGTTCGGGTCGCCGGTGACGGGCTCGACGCCGCGCGCACGCGCTTCTTCGGCGCGCGCAACCGTGATGCACGGCGTCTTGACCTGCACGAAATGCACATCGCTCGTGCGTTCGATGCCGGCATCGCGCATGGCCGCGCGCACCGCGTCGGCGACCTGGCGTGCATGGCTGGCGCGACCGATGCGCTCGGTCGGGGTGGCTTCGCTGAAGGCCAGCCCGAGCGCGAGCGCGCCGCCTTCGCCATCGTCATCGCCCGTCGCTTGATCGCGGCAGAAGACGACATAGTGCGGGCTCAGCACGCCCTCGGTGCCGCCGGACAGGATGCACGGGATGCGCGCGGCCAAGCGCGCCGGCTCGTCCCCGAGATGCCGTGCAAGCAGGTGCATCAGCGACTGGGTGAAATAGGCGCGCGTGAAATCGTTGACGCCGCCATTGCCTTCGGTCTTGCCGATGACGGCGACGATCCGTGCCGCGCAAATCGCGCCGCTGCGGATAAGGGCATCCAGGGCGGAGACGTCGCCCGGATGGGCCATGGAAAGGAGGTGGACATCGGTTCTCATGTGCCCATCTTCCGGCATGCCGAGTGCGCGCAGGTAGCGCCGAATTTCGATCGCAGCGAGCGCAAATTGTGTGCGCTCATGCGGGCAGGTCGGAATGCCGCTGAACCCGGAACAACTCGGCTTGCAAGGCTTCGGCAAACTTCATCGCCGCGATCGGCAGGCTGCGCCCGGCCCGCACCGCCAGTTGCAGCCGGCTGCCGGCCAGCGCGGCGTCGCTCAGCGGCACGCTCGCCAGCTCGCCCAGCGCGCAGTCGCGCCGCGTGCCGGCTTCGAACTGAAAGCACAGCGCGCCGCCATGGCGCGCGTAGGCCTTGATGGTTTCCACCGAACCGGACTCAAGCACCACCTGCAGCCGCAGGCGCGAGCGCGCCACATGCGCATCCAGCAGGCGCCGGCTGCCGAACGAGGCGTCGCCAAGGGCGACCGGATAGGCCTGGCAATCCGCCAGCTTGAGGCTGCCGCGCGCGGCGAGCGGATGATCGGGACGCATCATCACATGCAGCGGCTGCGCCATGTCGGCCAGCACCTCGAGTTGCGGATGCGGCGGCGGGTCATGCGCGGCCACGAGCTCGACCTCGTCGTCGAGCAGGGCCGCCACCAGGCTCTGGGTGCCGCCCACCTGCAGGCGGAATTGCACGCCCGGATGCCGGGCCTGCCAGAGCGCGACGATGCGCGGCACGATATCCGTGCCCACCGATTCGGCGCAGGCCAGCCGCACCGTGCCGCGCATCAGGCCGCGCAGCTGCTCGATATGGCTGGTGGCGGATTCCAGCTCCGCCAGGCTGCGCCGTACGAAGGAAAGCATGACTTCGCCGGCCGCTGTCAGCCGCACGCCGCGCGGCAATCTCTCGAACAGGGGCGTGCCCAGCGCCTGCTCGGCCTCGAGGATTCTGCGGTTCAGCGCCGTCGAGGCCACATGCAGCTGTTCGGCTGCCTTGCGGATCGACCCGGCGCGGGCCACCGCATCGAGATACACGTAAAGCCGCGGCGGATGCAGCATGGTCATCGCTCGTCGAAGCCGAGCATGCGCGCCAGGTTCTTGCCCGAACCTTCACTGTCGAGCTGTATGCGCTGCTCCAGCACCGCCAGGTGCGCCTGCATCGCGCGCACCGCGCCCTCGGCGTCGCGCCGCTCCAGGCAGGCAACGATGCCGGCATGTTCCTCATGCTCGCAGGAAGCATGTCCGCCGGGCTCATGCAAGGCCACGATCAGCGAGCAGCGAGACAGCAACTCGGCCAGGTAGCGCTGCAGGATGGCGTTATGGGACAGCTCGGCGACGCGCAGGTGGAAGTCGCTCGCCAGCCGCGCCCATTCGGCCTGCCTCCAGGTATGCATGACCGCATGCTCGCGTTCCAGGTGGACATGCAGCCGCGCCAGGTCCTCGTCGGTGGCGTTGCGCGCCGCCAGCCCCAGAATGGCCGCCTCCAGAGCCTGGCGCGCCTCGAAGATCTCGCGCATTTCCTGCGGCGTGGGCATGGCCACCATCGCGCCGCGGTTCGGGCGCAGCTCGACGATGTATTCATGCGCCAGTCGCTGCAGCGCCTTCTGCACGGTGGTCCGCCCGACATGGAACAGCTCGCACAGCGCCGCTTCCGGCAGCTTCGTTCCGGGCAACAGGCGCTGGCTCATCACGCTGTCGAAGATGGTCTGGTAAACCCGCTGCGCGGCAGCGTCCGCGCTTTCGGTGGACGCAGGTTCGGCATCAGGGGCGGCTACGAGCCTGGGGTGTCTTTTCATCGTCTTGTCATCGCCGGTTCATCCGGACACCGGGAATCCGGCTGCATCGTTTGCTGGGGCGCCAGGGAAGTCATGCGGCGCCTTTCATCAGGACGCGATGCGCGGTGTCGCTGCCGGCTTCCGCAAGACCGAGCGCATCGACATGATCGCAAACGGCTCCCGGCGTGGTGAACCAGATGTCGCCGCGGTCGCGCGCGCGGCACACATGCTCGAGCGCGCGCCGCAGATGGCGCAGGCGATAGGGCTGGCCGACCAGGTAGGGATGCAGCGCGATTCCCATCACCAGCGGTTCGCGACGGGACTGCTCCAGCATTTCATCGAAGTGGTCCGTGATCATCGCGGCGAAGTCCCGTCCATCCATTTGCCGGGCGATGATCATCGGGATGTCGTTGATTTCCTGCGGATACGGAATCGACCAGAGGGTCTTGCCGCTGCGGGTGCGCATGCGTATCGGCTGATCGTCGTGGGCCCAGTTCAGCGTATATCGATAGCCGGTCTCGGCAAGGAGATCGGGTGTGACCCGGCTCTCCGAGATCCATGGCGACAGCCATCCGGCCGGCGCCTTGCCGCTCGACGCGCGCATGCGCTCGCGGCAATGCTCGAGCAACAGACGCTCATCGGGCTCGGGCAGCGTGCCCTGCTGCATCGCATTGGTATGCCCGTGGCCGATGAGCTCGTCGCCGCGCCGCACGCAGGCCTCGAGCAGCTCGGGGCAGTGATCGTAGAGCGCGGTGTTGGCCAGCACGCCGGCAGGCAGGCCGAGCGCATCGAACATCTCGAGGCAGCGCCAGGCGCCAACGCGATTGCCGTATTCGCGCCAGGAGTAATTCAGCACATCCGGTTCCGGGCACGCCGGGCCCAGCCTGGCGCCCATGCCTTCGCCGAAAGCGAAGTGCTCGATATTGAAGCCGATGTAGACAGCCAGCCCGGCGCCGTTGGGCCAGCGGTAGCGCGGCCGCGCGCCGATCGCGGAATAGGGAAAGCGGTCGTGCGTGGGAAGCGGTCCGAAGTCGTTGTTCTTCATGCTTGAAGGTCCAGGTCCATGTTCAAAGAGGGTGCGTCGTGCATCGTTTTCTTGCATGAGCGCGCACTGCCGGCGGGCATCGCAGCGGAACGTTGAATGCGATTGCTGCGAATCGCTCCGTCTGATTGCCGGCAAAGCAGCCTGTTTTCTGTTGCGATGGCATGGGCTTTGCATAAGTCGTGCCGGGAAAGCCAACCCGTTGCAACGTTTCAAGGGGAACCACCATGAACTGCTTTGCCCGGCGCGCCGATGTGCCGCCTCATGAAGTGCAAGCGAGGAGCTGATTCATGCTGTTATCGGCCCTCATCAGCGGTTTCAGCCTGGGAAGCATGTATGGCCTGATGGCCCTCGGCTTCTACATCACCTATGCGGTTTCCGGCACCGTCAATTTCGCGCAGGGCAGCTCCATGATGCTTGGCGCGGTGCTCTGCTACAGCTTTGCGCAAACGCTGGGATGGCCGATGTGGCTGGCGATCCCGATCGCGTTGGCGCTGTGCGCGGCATATGGGGCGCTGGTCGAGGCGCTGGCGGTGCGTCCCTTCGCCAGCCGCGGCTCGAATGCCTGGCTGATCGCCACCGTGGCGCTGGGCATCGTGCTGGACAACCTGGTGCTGCACACCTTCGGCAAGGAGCCGCGCAGCCTGCCCTCGCCGCTGGCGAATACGCCTGTCGATATCGGCGGACTCGGCCTGGGCATCTATCCCCTGCATCTGCTGATCCCGCTGCTCGGCCTGGCGCTGGCCGCTCTTCTGAGCACGGTGGCGCGCCGCACCCGCTGGGGCGTCGCGATGCTGGCCGTGGTGCAGAACCGCGCGGCCGCGCAATTGATGGGCATACCGATCAGGCGCGTCGTCACCGCGGCGTTCGCGCTGTCGACGCTGCTGGCGGGCGTGGCCGGCGTGCTGATCGCGCCGCTGTTCAATGTGAATGCCGACATGGGCACGCTGTTCGGCCTCAAGGCGTTTTCAGCGGCGATCCTCGGCGGCATCGGCAGCGCATGGGGCGTGATGCTGGCCGGACTGCTGTTCGGCATCGTCGAGGCGCTGGTGACGGCTACGCTGGGTTCCGGCTACACCCAGATCATCAGCTTTGCGCTGGTGATCGTCATGCTTGCGCTGCGTCCCAACGGCCTGTTCGGCAGAAAAGAGGTGAAAAAGGTATGAAGCCCTCGTCCATCCTGCTTGCCGCACGCGACACGCGCGCCGATACCCGGGCGCCCAGGGGGCGGCTGCTCGGCCTGGGCACGCCGGCCGAGCTCGTGCTCTGGGCGATCGCCTTCGCCGCCGCCTTCGGACTGGCGCTCACGCTGAACAGCTACTACGTCTTCGTGCTGGCCAACGTCATGCTGACCGCCATCGTCGGCATTGGCCTGAACGTGCTGTTCGGCCTTACCGGCCAGGTTTCGTTCGGGCATGTCGGCTTCTACGCGGTGGGCGCGTATGTGGTCGCGATACTTGAGGCCACGCTGGGCTGGAGCTTCTGGCTGGCCTGGCCGATCGCGGCCCTGGTGGCGGGTGCGCTGGGCATGCTGCTTGCGCTGCCGGCGCTGCGGGTCAAGGGCCCTTACCTGGCGATGATCACCATCGCGTTCAGCTTCATCGTGCAGCACGCGATCATCGAGATGCGCAGCGTGACCGGCGGACAGAACGGCATCATGGGCATACCGGCGCCTTCCTTCGGCGGCCTGTCCACCGAACAGGGCATCGCGCTGCTGGCGGTGGCTGCCGTGATGGTGCTCGTCGCCGGGTTCACGCGCTTGTCCCGCGGCACCTGGGGCGCGGCCATGCGCGCGGTGATGGACAGCGAAACCGCATCCGAGTCGATCGGCCTCAATCCGCTGGTGATCAAGACCACTGCCTTCGCGGTATCGGCCTTGCTCGCCGGCCTGGCGGGCGGACTGTTCGCGCCGCTGTCGGGCTTCGTGACGCCGGACAGTTTCGGCTTCATGCAATCCATACTCTTCGTGCTGGTCGTCGTGATAGGCGGCGCCGGCACGGTCGCGGGACCGCTGGCGGGCGCCGTCATCGTCGGCATCCTGCCCGAACTGCTGGCCGGACTCGCGCAGTACCGGCTGCTGGTATTCGGCGCGCTGCTGCTGGTCGTGCTGTGGATTGCGCCGCAAGGCATCGTCGGCGCGCTGCACCGTCGCCTGCGCCGTCATGCGCAGGCGGGGGCGCGACCCGGCGACACGCTGAACATGGCGAACCCGGAAGCGGTTCTTGCGCCGCGCCAGCGTCGCGCATTGCGCGCCGAATCGCTCAGCATGGTGTTCGGCGGCGTGCGGGCGGCCAGCGAGGTCAGCTTCGCCATGCGACCCGCCGCCGTCAATGGGCTGATCGGGCCCAATGGCGCGGGCAAGACTACCGTTCTCAACATGCTCAGCGGCTATTACCAGCCCAGCGGCGGCGGCTTTCATCTCGGCGATGAAGCGCTGCAGGGAAGGAGCGCGGTCGACATCGCGCGGCGCGGCATTGCCCGTACCTACCAGACCTCCGAGCTGTTCAGCAGCCTGAGCGTGGAAGACAACGTCGCGCTGGCAATGTGCCGAGGCCGCCTAGGACATCTGCTCGATGCCGTGCGCTTTCACGCGCCGCACGTGCGCGCACGCAGCCGCGCGCTGCTGCAGTTCTGCGGCTATCGCGGCGCGCCGGATTTGCCGGCGGCAGATCTGGCCCATGTCGACAAGCGCCTGGTGGAAATCGCGCGCGCGCTGGCCACCGATCCCGACGTGCTGCTGCTCGACGAACCCGCGGCGGGCCTGTCGGCCGAAGACAAGCGCAGCCTGTCCGCGCTATTGCGCCGCGTCGCGGCCGCGGGCGTCAGCGTGGTGGTGGTCGAACACGATATGCCGCTGGTCATGGAAGTCTGCGAGCACATCGTGGTGCTCGACGCCGGCCAGCGCCTGGCTGCGGGGAGCCCGTCCGAGATACAGAACGATGCATCGGTGCGCCAGGCTTATCTCGGCGATCCGGCTATGGGCGTCGGCGCGCTGCGCTCGCGAACGGGCACGGCCGCGATCGGCAGGGAATTGCTGGGCGTGGGCAAGCTGGTCACCGGCTACGGTGCCGCTCCGGTGCTCGAGGAAGTCAGCCTGCAGGTCAGGCAGGGCGAACTGGTGGCGCTGCTGGGAGCCAATGGCGCGGGCAAATCGACATTGATGCGCTCGCTCGCCGGGCTGCACCGCCCGGTCAAGGGCGGTATGCATTTCGATGGCGCGGATATCTCCGGCCTCTCGCCGGATGCCATCGTCGCGCGCGGCCTGGTGCTGGTGCCCGAAGGCCGGCAGGTGTTCAAGGAGTTGTCGGTGCTCGACAACCTGCGCCTCGGCGCCTTCCTGTACCCGCAGGACAGGGAAAGCCGGGTCGAGGAAATGCTGGAGCGCTTTCCACGCCTGCGCGAAAGACTGCACCAGCGTGCCGGGCTGCTGTCCGGCGGCGAACAGCAAATGCTCGCGGTGGCGCGCGGCCTGATGTCGCGCCCGAAGGCGATGCTGCTCGACGAACCCTCGCTCGGCCTGGCGCCCAAGGTGATCGCCGAACTGTTTGCCGCGCTGGACCGCCTGCGTGCGGAGAACATGACGATCCTGCTGGTCGACCAGATGGCTGCCCTGGCGCTGGCGCTCGCCGACCGTGCCTATGTGCTTGAAGGCGGCCGCGTCGCGGCGCAGGGAACGGCGATGGAAATCGCCGCGAACAACCGGCTTGCCGAGGCCTATCTTGGCGGCCACTGAACTCCATGCTCCGGCACTGTCGTTTCCGGTGCGGTGCATGTGCATGCCTGCACGATTCTGTCGCGATGCCATGGCGCTCCCATGAAGCGACGGCAGTCCCTTTTTTCCTTTCCACTTGCCCGAGGAGTCATCATGAGCTTTCTACCGCGTCGCACCTTCATCGCTTCCTGCGCGGCTCTCGTCGCCACCGCCGTGCTGCCGGCCGCGCATGCCGCCGAACCGATCCGTATCGGCCTCGTCACTGCCCTGTCGGGGCAATCCGCCCAGGGCGGCGAAGCGATCGCGCGCGGATTGGCCGTGGCGATCGATGACATCAATGCCAGCGGCGGCCTCCTGGGCGGACGCAAGCTCGAGCTGGTGAGCCGCGATGACGAGAGCAATCCGGCCAAGGGAGTGATCGCCGCGCGCGAACTCATCTACAAGGAAAAGGTCGCGGTCGTCTTCGGCGGCCTGGATACGCCGGTATCGATGGCGATCGTCCCGTTGATGAATCAGGCCAAGACCCCGTTCATGGGGCCATGGGCCGCAGGCACCGGCATCACCAGGAACGGCGCCAACCCGAACTACGCGTTCCGCGTGTCGGCGGTGGACGAGCTGGTGGACAAGGCGATGGTGCAATACGCGCAAAAGAACTTTCATGCGTCCAAAGCCGGTCTGATCCTGGTGAACAATCCGTGGGGCGAGTCGAATGAGAAAGGCTTGACCGCCGCGCTTGCCGAAAAGGGCATGAAGCCCGCGGGCATCGAGAAGTTCGAAGGCAGCGACGTCGATGTGGTGCCGCAGCTGACCCGGCTGAAGGCCGCCGGCGCGGATACCTTGTACCTCGTCGGCAATGTCGGACCTGCGGCGCAGGTGGTGAAGTCCCTGGACCGCATGGGCTGGAAGGTGCCGGTCGTATCGCACTGGGGCCCGGCCACCGGGCGTTTCACCGAGCTCGCGGGCCCGAGCGCGAAGAACGTCCACTTCGTGCAGACCTACAGTTTCTTCGGCAAGCAGTCGCCGCAGGGCGAAAAGCTGCTCGCGGAACTGAAGGCAAAGTATCCCGCCATCAAGGGTCCGGACGACATCCCGGCCGCGATCGGCGTGGCAAACGCCTATGACGGCATGCATCTGGTGGCCAAGGCCATCGCCGCAAAGGGCTCGGCCGAGCATGAGGCGATCCGCGAAGGCCTGGACAACATCGATCGGTATGAAGGCGTGATCAAGACCTATGTGAAGCCGTTCAACGCGTCCAACCATGACGCGCTCAACGAGAACGACTATGTGTGGGCCCAGTTCATCGACAACCGCATCCTTCCGGTCGGGATGACGAAATAGGCAAGTCATCGACCATGGCACTGGTGCCGGACGGCGTCGTAGCACAGAGAGGACAAGCATGAGGACATTCACGAACTCCCGCGTCCTGGTCATCGGCGGCAGCTCCGGCATCGGGCTTGCGACCGCGCGTGCGGCCGCGGACGCCGGCGCCTGCGTGACGGTCGCCGCGCGCTCCCCGGACAAGCTCGACGCAGCGGTACGCGCGCTCGGACCACGAGCCCTGGGCGCGCGGCTCGACATCACTGACGTCCACGCGGTGCAGGACTATTTCCGTGCATGCGGCGCCTGGGACCATGTCGTGGTCACCGCAGCGGCGACGAAGAGCGGGACCATCCGCGAACTCGATATCGAGGATGCGTACGCAGCGATGGACAGCAAGTTTTGGGGCGCCTATCACGTTGCCCGCGCCTGCAGCATCGGGCCGGGCGGCTCGCTGACGCTGGTGTCCGGCGTCTTCAGCCGCAGGCCGAGCAGGAACGCCGTGCTCCAGGGAGCGATCAATGCCGCGCTGGAAGGACTCGCGCGCGGGCTTGCGCTGGAACTGGCGCCGGTGCGGGTCAACGTGGTGTCGCCGAGCGTGACCGATACGCCGCTGTGGAACAAGCTCGATGAGGCGGCGCGCGCGGCGAAGTATGCCGATGCGGCGGCACGGTTTCCCGCCGGCCGGATCGGACAGCCGGAAGACATCGCGGCCGCCATCCTGTATGCGGCCGCCAATCCTTACTCGACCGGCGCGACGATATGCGTCGACGGCGGCGATGCGCTCGTCTAGCGATGCGCACTCGCAGGCCTGCCGTAGCAGCGCGGCCGACTTTCTTTCCTTGCCATGAACATACGGACGGTTCAACCATGAAACTGCTACAGGTACCAGTGATCGACATCTCCGCCTTTTCTGCGGGGACCGCCGAGGAGAAACAGCACATTGCCCGGCAAGTGGACCAGGCCTGCCGGGATATCGGCTTCCTGGTGATCTCCGGGCACGGCGTGTCGCCGGAGCGCATCGCCGACATGCGCAGGGTGTCGCGCGCCTTCTTCGATCTGCCGCACGCGGAAAAGGCGCGCGTCGCCAGGCCGGCCCCCGATGTGACACGGGGATATATCGGCATGGAAGAGGAATCGGTGGGCCGCCTGCGCGATGCCAATGCGAAGGCGGGCGACCTGAATGAAAGCCTGATGATAGGCCCGGTCGACCTGCCGCCGGCAGCCTATGCCTTCGCACCGGAAGCGGGCAAGCACTTCGCGCCGAATCTCTGGCCGGAGCAGCCCGCCGAACTGCGGGAGGTGTGGTCCGCGTATTACCGGGAGATGGGCAAGCTCGCGCAGACCCTGATGCGGATCTTCGCGCTTGGACTGGGCCTGGAAGAGACCTTCTTCGATGACAAGATCGACAGGCACATCAGCCGGCTGCGGGTGCGGAACTATCCGGCACAGATCGCGCAGCCCGTGCCCGGACAGATCCGCGCCGGCGCGCATTCCGATTACGGCAGCCTGACCATACTTGCCGCAGAAGATCGGCCGGGCGGCCTGCAGGTGTGCAATGCGGAAGGCGTATGGGTCGACGTGCCGATCGTGCCGGACTGCTACATCATCAACATCGGCGACCTGATGGCACGCTGGACCAACGATACCTGGGTATCGACGCTGCACCGGGTAGTCAATCCGCCCGCCGGCTCCGGTGAAGACAGCCGGCGCCAGTCACTGGTGTTCTTCCACAACCCGAACTACGACGCCGAGATCAGTTGCATACCGACATGCCGCGCGGAAGGTGAAGTACCCAGGTACCAGCCGATCACCTCGGGCGAATACCTGCGCAATGCATTCGTGACGACGCAGAACTGAACGCAGCGGGCCGCGGCGCCGAAGCGCAAGGCATGCCGTGACCATCCCTGACTGCGGCGCTTCCTCTCCGGCGCCGCTGGCCTGCAGACCCCTCTCCTCTCCCCGCAGCAATGAAGCGCCGATGGCATGCGCATGCCGGACGCAATGCGTCGGCGCTTGCCATTGGCTTCATGGTTTGCAACCAGGATGGCTGATCAATCCGGCTCGCCGCCTCCCGGACCTTGCACTGTCTCCGCGCACTGCGCGCACCTCGGAATGGCGCATGGTCCGCAAATGCCCGCGCGCAGGCGCAGCCGTGAGGCGTTTGCGCAGCATGTGCGGTCCGGGGCGGCACGTATCGCGCATTTCGTCTTGGCATAGGTCTTGCACTTCCTTCGATGCATGCGCTTGGCATGCCTTCTCACAGGGAGCTGTCCGTAATGAACCAGGCCTACGAGTCCTTTAATCCGAAGCGCGCCGCCAACCAGCACTGCGCCCGTTCATCTCTCAAGCGATTGCAGCAATGCGCCATCGGCATGTTTGTCGCGGCGGGCTTCGCCAGTCCGGCCTTCGCCGCCAATGATGCGCCAGCCGTATCCGCGGCCTGCTCCGCGCTGCAAGCGAAATACCCGGAGCTCAAAGGCAAGACATTGATCAATGCGATCAATCCGCATACGCCGGGTTATGAATCCGCCGATCCCAAGGATCCGTCGAAGTACATCGGATTCGATATCGAGCTCGGTGAACAGATGGGACGCTGCCTCGGCTTTGCCGTGAACTACAAGCCCGTCACCTTCGCCGCACTGATTCCGACGCTGCAAAGTGGTCAGGCCGATTTCGTGATCTCCGATATCTATGCCACCGAAGACCGCGCAAAAGCCGTCGATTTCATCACCTACTCGAAGGTGTCCGACGGCGTGCTCGTTGCCAAGGGCAATCCGAAGAACATCACCGGCATCAATCTCTCCCTGTGCGGCGCGACCGCGGCCGAGAACACCGGTTTCGTCGAGGTGCCGCTGATCGAGAAGCTGGCGGATACCTGCAAGGCCGCGGGCAAGCCGGCGCCGACGGTGCAGCTGTATGACAACAACGCCAACTGCATCCAGGCCATCCTGGCCGGCCGCGCCGACACCTATATCAATGACATCAATACGGTCGACCAGGCGGTCAAGGCCTATCCCGACAAGCTCAGCAAGGCTGTCGCGGTCACGCTGCCGTATTACATCGGCATAGGCATCCCGCAGAACAAGCCGCGCTTCCGCGATGCCATGGTCGCCGCGCTGACCGAGATCCAGAACACCGGCGCGGAAGCGGCGCTGCTGAAGAAGTGGGGACTCGACGAAGGCGCGCAGGAAGCGCCGCGCATCATCTCGACCACCGGCAAGTAAGCTTCTGCGAGCGCATCCATGGAACTCTTCCTGCATTACCTCAGCCTTGCGTATCTCCTGCAGGGTATCTTACTGACCCTGCAGGTGACGGCGCTGGGGCTTGCGGGTGGCCTGTTCCTCGGCATGGCGCTGGCGGCTATGCAGATGTCCCGCCAGCGCTGGCTATCCGGCTTCGCGCGCACTTATGCCGTCATCTTCCGCGGCACGCCCCTGATCCTGCAGATGGTGTTCGTCTACGATGCGCTGCCTCACATCGGGATCAAGTTCAGCGCCCTGGTCGCCGGCGGGATCGCGCTGGCCGCGAACGAAGGCCCGTTCTTCGCCGAGATACTGCGTTCCGGTATCCGCAGCGTGGACCGCGGCCAGGTGGCGGCCGGTCAGGCGCTGGGCATGCCTTCGGCGATGCTGATGCGCCGCATCGTCGCGCCCCAGGCAATCCGCACGATGATTCCCGCCTTCGGCAGCGAAGCCGTCAGCGCGCTCAAGAACAGTTCCCTCGCCTCGATCATCTCGGTGCAGGAACTGACGCTGCGCAGCACGCAGCTGGCCTCCTCGACCTTCGATTTCTTTTCGGTCTTTTTTGCATCGGGCGTGCTCTATCTCATCCTGACCAGCGCCGTCGCCGGCATCCAGTTGCTGACCGAGCGCTGGCTGGACCTGGATCGCGCCTCGTCGCGGCGCGGGCTCTCCCGCCGCTTCTTCGGCAAAGGCGCAACGGCCCCGGACCATGACGAGCAGCAGGCATCGGATGCGCATGCCGCGGGTTCGGCCGTCGTCAAGCGCGACAGCCGGCCGGCTGCGCCCGTGGCGCCGGTGAAGCCGTCGCCGGCACAGGCCATGGTCGAGGTCAGCAGCCTGGGCAAGCAGTACGACAACCACCCGGTATTCCATTCGCTGTCGCTGACAGTGCGCCAGGGCGAGGTCGTGGCGCTCCTCGGGCCCAGCGGATCCGGCAAAAGCACCCTGCTACGTTGCATCAATCGCCTCGAGGACTGGGACACGGGCGAGGTCCGGATTTCCGGACAGCGGGTTGGATTCCACGCCGATGGCAGCGCCATGTCGATGAGCGAGATTGCCCGGCAGAGGGCGTATGCGGGCGTCGGCATGGTGTTCCAGCACTTCAACCTGTTCGGCCATCTGACGGCGCTGGAAAACGTTGCCGGTCCGCTGCGCTGGGTGCATGGCATGAGCGCCGCCGATGCGCAGCACCGGGCCATGGAATTGCTCGACCGCGTAGGCTTGCGGCACCGCGCGCATGCTCTGCCACGGCATCTGTCCGGCGGACAGCAGCAGCGGGTCGCCATTGCGCGCGCGCTGGCGCCCAGGCCAAGCGTATTGCTGCTCGATGAACCGACTTCCGCGCTGGACCCGGAAATGGTCAACGAGGTGCTCGAGGTGATCCGCAAGCTGGCCACCGAGGACGGTCTGACCATGATCATTTCCACCCACCAGGTGCGTTTCGCGAAGGAAGTCGCCGATCGTGTCGTCTTCCTCAGCAACGGCGCGGTCACTGAAGAAGGACCGGCGCACGAAGTCCTTACCCGCCCCAGGCACCCGCTGACCGCGCGATTCCTCAGCGTGATGCAAGGCGACTATCCGGAGACGATCACAGCATGATTGGCAAGCAGAGCTTCAGCTTCCGGCCCGAGCAGGGTGTTCCTCCCCAGGTGGGCCCGTTTTCTCACGCCACCCAATGGGGCGACCTGCTCTTCGTCACCGGGCAGATGCCGACCGATCCGGCGACTGGCGACATCATCGAGGGAGACGTCGTCGTCCAGGCCGAACGGGTTCGCAGGAATCTCGAGGCGGTGCTCGCGCAGTTCGGGCTCACGCTCGACGATGCGCTGATGGTGCGTGTCTACCTGACCGACTTCGCCGACTACGACGCCTTCAATGCCGCCTATGCCTCCTGGTTCAGCGGCCCCTTGCCGAGCCGCACCTGCGTCGGCGTGACCGGACTGGCGGTCGGCGCCCTGGTCGAAATCGACTTGATCGTCGGCATCCGCAAATGACGCTTGCTGCGCCCGCGTATGCCTTGCTCTTGCGGGAAGCGGCACGCCCGCTTTTCCCGGAAAACTTCGACAGGAAATATCACCAACCATGAACCAACACATCTGCACTGCCATGTGCACGCATGGCGCATCGCCCGATGACCTGGCCGATGCCGCCGAAGCCTTGAAGGAGTCCGTGCAGGCATGCCTGAAGGAAGACGGCGCCGCGAAGGCAGCGCCTGCGGGCATGCCTGCGCTGCGCAGTGAAGCAGCGGCGCCCCGCGCCGATTCCGCGACGCTGGTCGACGAGCCCCGTGCGCATCATTACATTCCGGCGACGAAGGATACGGTGCTCTGGGGTTACTTCAGCCGTTCGGCCGCGCCGGTACTGGAAGTCAATTCCGGCGACTACGTCACCATCGAGACGCTGACGCATCATGCCGCGGACGATATCGAGCGCATGGTGCAGGGCGACCCGGGCGCCGAGAGCGTCTTCCATTGGGACAGCAAGGGCAAGAACGTGGATCGTCGCGGCACGGGCGACATGCAGCATCCGGCCGGCGCTGGCGGCGGTCTGGGCGTGCACATCTGCACCGGCCCGGTCCATGTCCGCAATGCGCAACCCGGCGACGTGCTGGAGGTGCGCATCATCGATGTCAAGCCGCGCCCCAGCGCCAATCCGCTGTATCGCGGCAAAACCTATGGCAGCAACGCCGCGGCGAACTGGGGCTTCCATTACGGTGACATGCTTACCGAGCCCAGGCAGCGCGAAGTCATCACGATCTACGAGCTTGACGCATCGGGCGACAGCCACTGGGCGCGCGCCGTCTACAACTATCGCTGGACGCCGCAGACCGATCCCTTCGGCGTCGTGCATGCGAGCATCGACTACCCGGGCGTGCCCGTGGATCACAGCACCATCGTCAAGAACCATGATGTGCTGAAAAACGTCCGTGTGCCGGTGCGGGCGCACTTCGGCACCATAGGCGTGGCGCCGGCCGAAGCCGAGATGGCTTCATCGATTCCGCCGAGCTACACCGGCGGCAACATCGACAACTGGCGCATCGGCAAGGGGGCGACGGTCTACTATCTGGTGGCCGTGGCCGGCGCCATGTTCTCGGTCGGCGATCCGCATGCGTCGCAAGGCGATGCGGAACTGTGCGGCACGGCCATCGAATGCTCTCTCACCGGCACCTTCCAGCTGATCCTGCACAAGCGCGCAGACCTCGATGGAACGGCGCTGGCCGGGCTGCATTACCCGCTGCTCGAGACCCGCGATGAATGGGTGGTGCATGGCTTCAGTTATGCGAACTATCTCGCCGAACTCGGGGAGCAGGCGCAAAGCGAGATATTCCAGAAGTCTTCCCTGGAACGAGCGATGCGCGATGCGTATCGCAAGATGCGTCATTTCCTGATGACGGCGAAGGGACTCACCGAGGACGAAGCGATCTCGCTGATGTCCGTGGGGGTCGACTTCGGCGTCACCCAGGTCGTGGATGGCAATTGGGGCGTGCATGCATTGCTGAAGAAGATGGTATTCGTCAGCTGACGCATGGCGGTGCGAACACCATCACCGGCACGAACACTAGCGAAGTGTGACTGGTCATCCGTGCTACCAAAGCCTGGCAATGGGAATGACAAAACCACTAAAGATGGACCAGTCCTGTGACTTGCTGGTGAGACCCTTGGCCATGCCGACGTCGATGGCATACCACTTACTTGGGTTGTACACGACCGCAGCAAGCAGTTGCGCCGTGGTTGGTGTACCGCTGCGCCGTGTCCCGGACAGTTCAGTGACGCCCCGCCATCCCTTCACCAATGGCATGGAAAGCGATGCAGACAGGCCGGTCTGCATGCGTGCCGTGCCGGGCTCGATGACGCCGACCCGAGTCGTATTGAGGTTCGCGTCCAGGTGCATGCTGCCCATGTCCTGGCTGTAGATGCCGTTCAAGGTGTACTCGGCCTTTCCGCTGCCAATGGCTTCCTTCGCAGTCGGCACCTTTGCATCGAGCTCCAATCCAAAAGCCGTCTTGCTATTCACAATGAATGCGCGTTTGAGAATGAAGCTCGTGTCACCTACGCCGTGTTCTCGTGAACCTTCTTCATCGCGGGACCAGACGTAGGCTTCGCCGCCAATGAGGATTCCCCATTCTTTGGAAAATCCAAGCTTCAAAAGGTAAGGCAGACTGTCTTCCCGGGCATTTCCGGTCTTCGAGTGCAAGCCACCGAATTCCAGCTCGAGCTGGCCCGGCTTCGGCAATTGTGCCGGATTGGATAGGGAGGGCCGGTATGGCGTAACGCCCGTATTTTCTTCTGCCCAGGAAAGCGATACCACGACCGCGAGTACTGCCGCCACAAGCCCTTTTGCTGCAATCATTCATGCTTCCTTTCCAATGACGGGTCTTGCTTCTCGATATGCCGGTACCAGGCTCGAAGCGACATCGCGAGCAAGTCCATGTATCGAATGAGCAATCATAGGGCCGCTCTTGTGCCAGCAATGGTCTTTTCGGCCTGGGAGATGGTTTGCCACAAACTGTCCCAAAGTCCTTATCGACATCGCTTCGGATGAGACAATCCGGACATTGGAATGTGAATGCCAGAGGAACGTACTGTGGAAATTGTGGCTGTAATCGATTTTGAAACAACCGGGTTGTCACCCGCGCAAGGAGACCGCGCTACTGAAATTGCCGCTGTCCTCCTGGAGAATGGAAAGGTCGTGGACCGTTACCAGAGTCTGATGAATGCGGGAGTACGCATCCCTTCTTACATCGAAACCCTCACCGGAATTTCCGACGCGATGATACGCAAGGCGCCAAAAGCTGCCGCAGTCATGCAGGAAGTATCGGATTTCGTAGGCGACTATCCATTGGTTGCCCACAACGCGTCTTTCGACAGCAAATTCTGGGACGCCGAGCTGGCGCATATCGACCGAGTCAGACCTCAGCAGTTCGCATGCTCCTTGCTGCTGTCACGGCGTCTGTTCCCGCAGGCACCGAGTCACAGGCTTGGCGCACTTGTCGAGTATGCGAATCTTCCTGTGGCTGGACGCGCTCACCGGGCGCTGGCTGACGCGGAAATGGCTGCCAGTCTATTTGTCAAGCTGATAGGGGAATTGGGACAACGATACGAGGTCCACGAGGTTTCGCATGCGCTGCTGTGCAAGATTCAACGTGCCCCGAAGCACCAGCTGAACCAGTGCATACAACGGCATCGGCAAGAAGAATCCGGGCATTGACAAGCAACTTCCCTGAAGCGCTCTGCGGGTGCCTCGGCTCCAAGGCGGAACTAAGCTTTTCCGATGGCGGCATCCCAAACCGTGTATTGTCGAGCGCAGCTTCGCAGCCATCATTCAAACCAAAAGGAGACCGCAGTAATGCATGCCAGCGTACGACTTGCCGCACTTTCCACACTTGTCACAGGAACCTTGGTCGCATCTTTCGCCTTTGCCGCAGAAGCGTCCCCTCCTCTTCTGCCGGGAATCAACGAGCCGATGAATAAACTCGTTCAGCAGCCTTCAATCAGGCAGGCGCTGGACTTCATTGAAAAGAATGAGGCGAAGACCGTCGCCAATACAAAGACCCTCAATGCCATTCCCGCACCCACCTTCCAGGAAGGAAAGCGCGCAAGCGCTGTCGCTGAACGTTTCAAGGCGCTGGGCCTGGAGCAGGTACATATCGATGACGCAGGAAATGCGATGGGGACCTACAAGGGAAATGGGAGCGGCCCTACCATCATGCTGGCAGCGCATCTCGATACGGTGTACCCCACGAATACCGATCTGACCCTTTCGGAAAGGGATGGCCGGCTGTACGCCCCCGGCATTGCGGACAATGCGCGATCGCTGGCAGCGATCCTGACGATCGTCGAGGCGATGAAGGCGGCAAAGATTCAAACGGACGGCGACATTATCTTTTGCGGCAATGTGGGCGAAGAAGGCCTGGGTGACCTGAAAGGCGTCAAGCATATCTTTGCAGAGCACAAGGAGATCAAGGCGTTTGTCGGCCTGGAGCCAGCCCTGGGTGGCGACGCAGGCGAGCCGGTGACTTACCTTGCCACCGGCAGCCGTCGCTACAAGATCAACTTCAAGGGGCCGGGCGGACATAGCTATGAGGCGTTTGGCCTGCCTTCCGCAATTCATGCTTTGGGAAGAGCCGTGGCCAGAATCGATGATTTGCGCGTCACCACCGATCCGAAGGTGACGTTCAATGTCGGGGTCATTGAGGGAGGCCAGTCCGTCAATACGATCGCAGGGTCGGCCTCCATGCTGGTCGACATGCGTTCGGAAGACAAGACGGCGTTGCAGCGGATAGAAAAGCAGATTCTGGCTGCTGTGCAACAAGGCGTGGAAGACACCAATCAGCGGTGGAACAGCACGGCGATCAAGGCTGAACCGGTGCTGATTGGAGATCGGCCGGCAGGAAAGATGTCCGTGAACTCGCCAATTGTCCAGGTAGCGTTGGCCGCGGCGGCAGCACAGGGCAGAAAGCCCGCTCTCGACAGTGCCCACTCCACCGATGCCAATTTGCCGATGAGCCTGGGAATCCCCGCGATCACGATGAGCGGCGGCGGTTCTTCATCAGGCATACACTCGGCGAAAAACGAATGGTGGGCTCCGGTAAATGCCCATATCGGCCCGCAAAACGTGCTGCTCACCATTCTTGGTCTATCAGGTGTGCAAGGCATCCAGGCATCGTTGCTGGATGTGACTCACTGAACTGCAAGGACATGCGGCGGCACGGCAATCACCAATTGCTCGGAGCGTGCCGCCTCATGGGTCATGGATAGGCCCACGCGGCCTCATCTCGCTCCGGCAGCATGGTCTGCTCTGGCGACCATGCCGCACCAATGACAAAGCCGGCGTCATGCCGGCTGTGCTATCCCAGGCCGAGAACGGCGGCTGGTGCGGTTTTATCAGGATTAGCCGAAATACAAGCTATTGACCGGCGACTTGCTGTGCTGCTCCTTAACGGCCTTGGCTTGCTCGATCTTTGCGTCCTGGCGTGATTTGTCGCTACGTGCGTAGATGGTGTCCTGGCCATCATGCTCGCGCATTGCGGTTTGGCCTTGCGCTTGCGCCTGGGCCAGGTCCTGGCGCACTTCGGCACGCGTCAGCGTCGATTTGAAGCCGGCATCCGGTGCGACAAATTCAGTCTGCTGTGCAAAAGCGGAACCAGCGGCAGCGAAAACGGCAGCAGCGGCAATCAGTTGTTTGACGTTCATGTTGTTCTCCAAGATCAGGTTAATCCGTGTTTTTCAGGCTCGGCGGTCAGGCAATGGTTGTCGCCCGTCGGGTCCTGCCTCGCTGAAGCGCACTTGTTTATTTGTGTGTTCATCGATGAAGCACAGTTTACTTACCAGATCGGTGGCAATAAACAGCACATACGTCAAATATTCATTCCAGATACTGGAATAATCCTGCCGGTGTCGGGTGAGGTCTTCATGGCTTGATGAAGGTGTTGAATCTGATCATCCAGACGATGACCTTTATTGCTGCCACCAGCTCTTCGTGCCCCGGTGGTTCTAGCGCGTGTAGCGCGTATTTTCAGCAATGAATGTCAGGCCGCACGCTCGGCAGCGGTACTCAACACCAAATACATCGAGGTCGCGCAGCTCATCGACGTCCTGGTGAACCCATCCTCCCGCTTCCGCCTCTGCCGCTGGCATCGGGTGTGCCAACGTACATTCTTTCAGCGTGCCGTTATTGTCCATGCTTCACCTCATTAACCCTGCGCCGCACGCGCATTCTCATGCATCGCGAGCTCATATGCCTTGATGGAGGCCGAAGCGGTTCGCCTGACCTCCTCGGCCGACATTCCCGGACGGTAGAGGCTGCTGCCCAGCCCGAAGGTACGGATGCCGGCGGCAGCGTAAGCGCCGAAATTGATTTCGGAGATGCCACCCACGGCGCCAAGGACTGCATCCTGCGGCAGGATGGCGCGCAGTGCGGCGATGCCGCTGGGACCAAGCACCGAAGCGGGAAAGAATTTCAATGCCGAAGCGCCCAGGCTCAGCGCCAGATAGGCCTCGGTGGCAGTGAACACGCCCGGCATGGTAACCATGCCATGCGCCTGCGCAGCGGCCATGACTTCGGCATTCACATTGGGGCTGACCATCAATCGTCCGCCCGCGGCGGCGACCTTGTCACATTGCGCCGCGCTCACCACCGTTCCCGCACCGATGAGGCAATCTGCGCCAAAGCGCCGCGCCAGGCGTTCGATCGACGCGAACGGCTCGGGGGAATTCAGCGGCACTTCGATGATCTCGAAACCGCTGTCGATCAATGCTTCACCAATGGCCTCGACCTCTTCCGGCCGGATGCCACGCATGATCGCGACGAGCGCTCGCCTCGTATCGGGCCAGGGCACGGATGCCTTCAATTCAAAAGTGCTCATGTCAGAAGTGTTCCCCCCAGAGATTGGCTGCAGCTCTTGCCAGGCCGGCCTGCGCGGCCTTTTCCGCGTCCACGGTTTCGACATCCCAGCCCGCTTGCCGTAGCGCAGCCTCATACAGTTGACCCAGCATGCCGGCTGCAATCAGCAGGATAGGTCCGTTGCCACCATACTGCCGCCCGGCATCGGCAAGTTCGGCCCCTATCAGCAGACCGGACAAGCGGGCGGCACCATCCCCACGCTGTTCAAAGCCGAGCAACTGCGCTGCACGCAGGCGGAATAACTGTTCCTGCAATCCCCGGTGCATCCCGGCGTCGAGCCCGCTGCGAAAGGCAGGCGCATCCGGCAATGGCGGCTGGTCCGGCTCCACCGCATGCGCCAGGATGCTGTGTTTGCCGAGGACCGAGAACAGCTCGCCCGTCAGGTAAGTCGAGAATGTCATGACGCAGCCTGTCTCGAGCCTGATCCACTTGCTATGGGTTCCAGGGATGCAGACCAGACCGGAGAAGTCGCCGCGCACCGCGCCAAGGAGCTGCGTTTCCTCGCCGCGCATGACGTCCGGACGCGACGCATCACGCTGCGCGATGCCAGGAAGAATGCGAACGTCCCCAAGCGCATCGATCTTCACCGCGCCGCGATGCAGTTCATCCGGACGCGTCGGCGTCTGCAGATACGGCGCTTCCTTCCAGCCCTGTCTTGCTCCCGCCATGCCGCTGATCAGGATCGGAAGGTGGGCCGGCGCCCCCAGCCGCTCGAGGTGCTGGCGCAGCACGGGTTCGAAGCCTTCAGTCATGCAGTGCAGCATTCCTTCGGGGCCCCGGCTTTGCGCCAGCGGCATGCCATCGGCGGACATCGGCCAGGCGCGAAAGCTGCTGGTCCCCCAATCGACCGCCACGAAGCGCGCACGTGACATGTCAGGGCGTAGCGTGGAGCTGTTCATCATGTCTTACTTACCCCAGCGCAGCACCACCGGGTCGAGGCGCCTGGCAATGTCGATCAGGTCCGCGCGCGTGGCGGGATGCAGCGGCTGGAGCGGATGCCTGACCGCCTCGGAGGCGATGATGCCGCCCTCTTTCATCAGCGCCTTGGCAGCGATCAAGCCGCACTGGCGGTTTTCGAAATTGATCAGCGGCAGCCACTTTTCATACAGGCGAGCAGCCTCTTCACGCCGGTTGCCCGCATACGCGTCCATGATCTGCCGGATGCCGTCCGGATAGCCGCCGCCGGTCATGGAACCGGTCGCCCCGGCATCCAGATCGGCCATGAGGGTGATGGCTTCCTCGCCATCCCACGGTCCGGCGATGGCGTCGCCGCCCAGGGCGATCAGCTCGCGCAGCTTGGCCGCGGCCTGCGGCACTTCGATCTTGAAATACGCGACATTGGCGATCTCGGTTGCCATCCTGGCGAGGAAGGCCGCCGACAGCGTGGTGCCGGCCACGGGCGCGTCCTGGATCATGATCGGGATACGGATCGCATCCGAGACCCGGCTGAAGAATTCATGGATACCGCGTTCACCAACCCGGATCGTCGCGCCGTGATACGGAGGCATGATCATCACCATGGCGGCGCCACGCTCCTGGGCACGGCGGCTGCGCTCCGCGCAGATCTGCGTTGCGAAGTGGGTCGTGGTAACGATCACTGGCACCCTGCCGCCGACATGCTCGAGCACCGTGTCCATCACCTGATTACGTTCTTCATCGGTCAATACGAATTGCTCGGAAAAATTCGCAAGGATGCACAGTCCGTTCGATCCGGCATCGATCATGAAGTCCACGCAGCGGCGCTGTCCTTCGAGATCGAGCTCGCCCTGGTCATTGAAAATCGTCGGGACTACCGGGAACACCCCCTTGTACGCGGTGCGAGAGGCTTGTCTTGCTATGTCAGTCATTGGGTTTCCTTTCTGGTGGATGGAAGCTGATGACGCCAATCAGGAAGTGATTTCCAGGCTTGACGTTTCCAGGGCCGCAGCGGTCTTCGAACGCATATTGATCCAGGCAGTGATGGCGCCGCAAGCCGCGATGGTGCCCATGCCGACACAGGTCCAGAAGTCGGGCGCATGATGAAACACCACCCAGCTCAGGATGGCGGCGAAGCCGATCTGCGCATAGGTGAACGGCATCAGCGACGCAGGATTGCTGCGGCGAAATGCCATGGCAAGCAGCAGGTGGCCGAGCGTCGAGCATGCGCCGATCAACAGCAGCAGCGTGACATGAACAGCGATCGACGCGGGCAGCGCATCGGGGAATCCCGCGTCGACAAACAGCATGGCGCATGCCGACAGCACGCTGCCTGTCACGCCCGAATAGAACTGGGTCGTGCTGGGCTGTTCGAGCAGGGCCAGGCGGCCCGTCAGCAGGCTGTATGCCGAAACCACCAGCATGCCGAGCAGGGGCACGATCACGATCGGGCCGAAGGCGCCGCTGCCGGGCCGAATGATGACCAGCGTGCCGAGGAATGCGCCGCAGACCAGCAGCCAGCGCATAGCACCGATACCGTCGCGCGACATCCTGCGCGATGCGGCTGTCACGAGCACCGGAGACAGCATCACGATGGCGGTGACCTCGGCCAGCGGCATGTAGCGCAGGCTGATGAATGCCATGCCGCTGGCGGTTACCAGCGCCGTGCCGCGCAGGATCTGAAAGCGCGGATGCGCCGTTCGGAACCCGTCCCGGCCCACTGCCCTGGCGATGCAGACGGCCATGACAATGGCCTGGATGGTATAGCGCGCCCACATCACGAAGGCGACCGACAGCGCGCCGCTCACCTGCTTGGTCGCCGCATCCATCGTCGCCAGGAACAGGGCGGAGAACAGGATCATGACGATCGCCGTGGCAGCATGGCGCCGTCCGCATGACGCAGTCATAGGCCAACTGCACGCTTGTGCCGCCGCCCGAAGGCGTGCAATCGCCGGAAGGCGCATGGCAGGTTCATGGTCGACCTTTCGGATCGGCGCGCCGTAATGCATGTTCGAACATGGCTAGGATGCTCGCCGCAATACCGCTGCGTTGCCGATGCCGGGCTGCGTGCGCCGCAGCCTGGTGCCTGTCTTGCGCAACTCGGCGATGCTGGTGACGCCCATCAGCGCCAGCGTGAGATCGAACTCGGCGCGCAGCAGGCTGATGGCATCGGCCACTCCCGAGCGGCCATGGGCAGCAAGTCCGTACACCCAGGCGCGCCCGAGAAACACGCCGTCGGCGCCGAGCGCCAGGGCCTTGACGATGTGCGTGCCGCGTCGCACGCCGCCATCGAGGAAAATTTCGACTTCGCCGTCGACCGCGGCGGCGACGCTGGGCAACGCGGAAATGGTGGACATGGCGCCGTCGAGCTGGCGGCCGCCGTGATTGCTGACGACGATGGCGGTCGCTCCATGGTCGACTGCGCGCCGCGCATCGTCCGGCGTCAGGATGCCCTTGATGACCAGCGGCCCATTCCAGCGCTCCTTCAGCCAGCGGATGTCTTCCCAGCGCAGCGTCGGATCGAGCTGATTCGACAGGAAGCTGACCTGGTCCATGAAGTTCCTGCCGGCGCTGCAGCGCGGCGAGATATTCCCCAGCCTGGGACGCCGGGACAGCAGCATGTCGGCAGCCCAGCGCGGATGCAGGGCCATATCCAGCGCCGCTCCCGGCCTAAGCCTGGACGCCGTTCGGAAGCCATTGCGCGTATCGCGCTCGCGTATGCTCGAGACCGCTGAATCGACCGTCAGCACCAGCGCCTTCACGTTGGCATTCCTCGCGCGCTCGATCATCTCTTCACACAGGATGCGGTCGCGAAGGATGTAGAGCTGGAGGTAGAGCGGCATGTCGGCCGCGCGCGCGACTTCCTCCATCGAGCAGATTGAAAAGGTGGACAGGCACATCGGAATTCCCGCCGCGGCGGCGGCCTGCGCCGCCTGCGCTTCGCCATTTCCGGCGAACAGGCCGGCAAAGCCGACCGGGCCGAGCACGATGGGCAATGCATGCTCGCCGCCCAGGAAGGATGCCGATAGATCGCGGTGGGAAACGTCGCGCAGGACCAGCGGGTCGAGCAGCCAGTCGTCGAAGTCGGCTTCATTGGCGCGCATCGTCCTTTCGCTGAATGACCCGCCATCGATGTAGTCGAAAAACATGGTGGGCAGGCGCCGGCGCGCCTGTTCTCTCAGATCCGCGATGTTGGCTGTTTTCATGGATGGATCGTCTTTCTGCTGGTCTGTTCATGGGTGGACGCAAGCCGGCGCATGAGCCGTTGCCGCCCTTACGCCGGAAATGCGGCCTCAATGCGAATGCTTCGGCACCTCCGCGCCGCGGCAACCGACGAGGAAGTCGAAGTCGCATCCCTCGTCGGCCTGCAATACATGGTCGACATACAGCTTCTGGTAGCCGCCACGATTCGGCGCAGCCGGCATGTTCTGTATCCGCTCGAGGCGTGCCGCCATTTCCTCGGCGCTGATATCGAGGTGCAGACGCCCGGCGCCGCAATCGAGCTCGATCCAGTCGCCGTCCCGCACGATCGCCAGCGGGCCGCCGGCGGCCGCTTCCGGCGCCACATGCAGCACCACGGTGCCATACGCGGTGCCGCTCATGCGCGCATCCGAAATGCGCACCATGTCTGTGACGCCCTGCGCCAGGAGTTTCGGAGGAAGTCCCATGTTGCCGACCTCGGCCATGCCGGGATAGCCCTTGGGCCCGCAATGCTTCATCACCAGCACCGAGTTCGCATCGACCGGCAGGTCGGGATCGTTGATGCGGGATTTGTAGTGGTCGAAGTCCTCGAAGACGATGGCCTGACCGCGATGCCGCATCAATGCGGGCGATGCCGCCGACGGTTTGAGCACCGCGCCGCGCGGCGCCAGATTGCCGCGCAGGATGCAGATGCCGCCGTCGGCAACCAGCGGGCGGTCCAGCGGGCGTATCACCTCTTCATTGTGGATAGGCGCGCCGCGCGTATTCTCGCCCAGAGTGTTGCCGTTGACGGTCAGCGCGTCCGGATGCGGCAGCAGGCCGGCTTCGAGCAGCCGACGCAACACTCCCGGCAAACCGCCGGCGTAGTAAAAGTCTTCCATCAGGAAGCGGCCCGACGGCATCAGGTCGACGATGGTCGGCGTGCCGCGCCCCGTGATCGTCCAATCCTCCAATTCCAGCGGCACGCCGATGCGCCCGGCGATGGCTTTCAGGTGGATCACCGCATTGGTCGAGCCGCCGATGGCGGCGTTCACGCGTATCGCATTCTCGAAAGCCTGGCGCGTGAGGACCTTGGACAGCCGAAGGTCTTCCCAGACCATGTCGACGATGCGCATGCCCGACATGTGGGCCAGCACATAACGGCGCGCATCGACCGCGGGAATCGCCGCGTTGTGCGGCAGCGATGTGCCCAGCGCTTCTGCCATGCATGCCATGGTCGAGGCGGTGCCCATGGTGTTGCAGGTGCCGGCCGAACGCGACATGCCGGCTTCGGCCGACATGAATTCATGCAGGGTGATCTGCCCTGCCTTGACCGCTTCATGCAACTGCCAGACCGCCGTGCCGGAGCCAATGTCCTTGCCCTCATGCTTGCCGTTGAGCATGGGCCCGCCGGTGACGACGATGGCCGGGATATCGCAACTGGCCGCTCCCATCAGCAAAGCCGGCGTGGTCTTGTCGCAGCCGGTTAGCAGCACTACGCCGTCGACCGGGTTGCCGCAGATGGACTCTTCCACATCCATGCTCGCCAGGTTGCGCGTGAGCATCGCGGTCGGGCGCAGGTTCGACTCGCCGTTGGAGAACACCGGGAACTCCACCGGAAAGCCGCCGGCCTCGAAGATGCCGCGCTTCACATGCTCGGCGATCTTGCGGAAGTGCGCGTTGCACGGCGTGAGTTCGGACCAGGTGTTGCAGATGCCGATGATGGGCTTGCCCTGGAATTCATGGTCGGGAATGCCCTGGTTCTTCATCCAGCTTCGATACATGAAGCCGTTCTTGTCAGCGGTGCCGAACCATTGCGCGGAACGTAGGGGGCGTGATTTCGTATGCGACATCGAAGCATTCTTTCCGTTGTTAGCGTTCTGTTGATCTACAGAGCCATGAATGGCGGGTGCTCAAGCTGTCGACTCGTCACGGCACCGGCGTCGGCAAGGGCCGGCCGGCGAAGTGCGCATCCAGATTGTCGAGAACCAGGTTCGCCATGGCGGTGCGTGTCTCGAGCGTGCCGCTTGCCATGTGCGGCGTGAGCACGACGTTGTCCATGCTGGCGAGCGCCGCTGGCACCCGCGGCTCGCTGGCGAACACGTCGAGGCCTGCGCCGGCGATCGCTTTCGTCGCAAGCGCTTCGACCAGGGCATCCTCGTCGACCACCGTGCCGCGCGCGATGTTGACCAGGATCCCCTGTGGTCCGAGCGCGCGCAGCGTTTCGGCATCGATCAGCCCATGGGTTGCCGGGCCGCCGACCGTGCTGACGATCAGCATGTCCACCTGTTCCGCGAGGTCGCGCGGCGTCGGGTAATACGGATAATCGATGCCGTCCTTGCGGCTGCGTGCCGTGTAGGCGATATGCATGCCGAAGCCGCGCGCTCGCTGCGCGATGGCGCTGCCGATGCGACCGAGCCCGACGATGCCCAGGCGCGCGCCGCTGACCTTGCGCGTGAAGGGAAACGCCGCCCTGCCCCATTGGCCGTCACGCACGTATCGATCCGCCTGCGGCACCTTGCGGGCGACCGCCAGCAGCAGCGCCATGGCCATATCGGCCACGTCGTCGGTCAACACATCCGGCGTATTGGTGACCTGGATGCCGCGCTGGCGGGCCGCCTGAACGTCGACGCCGTCATAGCCCACGCCGAATACGCTGACAAGCTCGACGGCCGGAAGGCGCGCCAGAAAGTCCGCCGTGATGGTGGATTCCCCGTTGGCGACGACGGCACGCACCTGCGGTGCGACACGGTCGACGAATCCGGGGTCCGGCTGCGCCAGCATGTCATGCACGATGTAGCGCTGCGCCAGGGCTTCGACCAGAAATGGCGGCACCTTGGCGGCCAGGAGAATTTGCGGTTTCATGCTTGGGGTCGTCACGAGTGGTGGTCGGTCTTGCATTGGCAGCGGCCGGATCAGAGCAGATGCCTGCGTGCCAGGTTCTGCATCAGCGCCACGGCGCCGAAGCGCCACGGCTCGATGCGGTCCGAGTGATTGACGCGGTTGACCAGGGCACCCAGCCCGGGCGTGGTAATCGTGACGACATCGCCTATCGCATGAGTAAAGCCCAGGCCCGGCGCGCCGCGGTCCTCGGTCGGCGCGAACATGGTGCCGAGAAAGAGCACCAGCCCATCCGGATACTGGTGGTTGGGTCCGATCGCATGGCTGACCAGATCGAGCGGATCGCGGCTGATGAGGGACATCGGACTATTGCCCGTCAATGCAAAACCCTCACTGCCTTCGATGCGCATGGCCAGGTCGCATCGGCGCACATCATCGATGGAGTAGTTGTCGTCGAACAGGCGGATGAACGGGCCGATCGCGCACGACGCATTGTTGTCCTTGGCCTTGCCCAGCAGCAGGGCGCTGCGGCCTTCGAAATCGCGCAGGTTGACGTCATTGCCCAGCGTCGCTCCCAGCGTTTCTCCACGGCTGTTGACGACGAGCACGATCTCGGGCTCGGGGTTGTTCCATTCCGATTTCGGATGGATGCCGATCTCGCTGCCGAAGCCGACGCTCGACATCGGCTGGGTCTTCGTGAAGATCTCCGCATCGGGACCGATGCCGACTTCCAGGTATTGCGACCAGGCGCCCTGCCCGATCAGCACTTCCTTGAGCTTTGCCGCCTGCGCCGAGCCCGGCACCACGCTTGCCAGGTTGTCGCCGATGATCGCGACGATGGACTCGCGCACCTTCTCCGCTTTCGACGCATCGCCCCTCGCCTGCTCTTCGATCACCCGCTCGAGCATGCTGGAAACGAAGGTGACGCCGCTCGCCTTGACGGCCTGCAGGTCGCACGGCGCCAGCAGCCAGGGCAGGGTTGGATCGCGCCTGGCGGCAATGGAGTTGTCCAGCACGGCGTCGAGGTCGGCGAGGCGCGGCATGTCGCGCGCGCTGCGCACCACCTGTGCCGCGTCCTGCCGTTCGAACAGCTGGCTGGACGTGGCCGCAATCGTGCTCAGGTCATAGATGCCGTCCTGCTGCACCCTGACCAGGGTCGGGCCGACATCGGGTTGCCAAATGCGGCCGACGAGAATGGCCTGATGATGGTCCTCGGGCAGGCAGGCTGCCACGCTGATTTTCTGTTCCAATTTTTTCCTCTTGCAGTTCTTTGACTTGCGGGCCGCGGTATGCGGCGCGCCCTGAAGCAATCCGGCCTGGTTCAGGTCAGCACGCCGGTGTTCCAGGGCACGAATTCGTTCTGGCCATATCCATGCATTTCGCTCTTCGTCTTCGCGCCGGAAGCGGTGTCGAGGATCATCTGGAAAAAGCGCGCGCCGGCTTCTTCGATGCTTTCCGTACCGTCGGCAATGCCGCCGCAATTGATGTCCATATCGTCTTCCTGCCTTTCCCACAGCGCCGTATTGGTCGCGAGCTTCAGCGACGGCGCCGGCGCGCAGCCATAGGCGGAGCCACGGCCGGTGGTGAAGCAGATCATGTTGGCGCCGCCGGCGACCTGGCCGGTGGCCGAGACCGGGTCATACCCGGGCGTGTCCATGAAGACCAGCCCGCGTGCGTTTACGGGTTCGGCATAGCGATAGACTTCGACCAGATTGGTGGTGCCGCCCTTGGCCACGGCGCCCAGCGATTTTTCCAGGATGGTGGTCAAGCCGCCGGCCTTGTTGCCTGCGGAAGGGTTGTTGTTCAGTTCGGCGCCGTTGTGCGCGCAATACTGCTCCCACCATGCGATGCGTTCGTTCAGCTTGTCGGCGACCACGGGCGACACGGCCCGGCGCGTAAGCAGGTGTTCAGCGCCATAGATTTCCGGGGTCTCGGACAGGATGGCTGTACCGCCATGGCGCACCAGCAGATCCACCGCGGCGCCCAAAGCCGGATTGGCGGTGATGCCCGAATAGCCGTCCGATCCTCCGCATTGCAGCCCCAGCGTCAGATGGCGCGCCGACACCGGTTCGCGCCGGATGTCGTTCGCCTTGGGCAGCATGCTCATGATCTTCTCCACACCCAGGCGTACCGTCTTTGCGGTGCCGCCGCTGCCCTGGATGGTGAACGTGTGGAAGAACTCATGCTCCTTCAATCCGTGCGCGTCGAGCATGCCGGCGATCTGGTTGGTCTCGCAGCCCAGGCCGACGATCAATACCGCGGCGAAGTTGGCATGCCTGGCATAGCCGGCGAGCGTTCGGCGCAGCATTGCGAGCGCTTCGCCTTCTGAGTCGACCGCGCAACCCAGGCCATGCGTTAATGCCACGACGCCGTCCACATTGGGGAAAGCCGCGAGCGCGCCGGGATTGAAGTCCCTCCTGAAATGGTCGGCAATGGCATGCGCCACAGTGGCGGAACAATTCACCGAGGTCAGTACGCCGATGTAGTTGCGCGTGGCAACGCGGCCATCCGGCCGTACGATGCCCATGAAGGTCGCGGGTTCGGGCAGGTAATCGGTGGGCCGCGCGTCGGCGCCTGCCTCATGCCGGCGCGCGAAATCGGCCATCGCCAGGTTCTGCGTGTGCACATGCTGGCCGGGCTCGATGTCCCGGCTCGCGGTGCCGATGACCTGGTCGTAGCGCTTGACCGGCTGCCCGGAGTCGAGGCGGCGCGTCGCCATCTTGTGGCCCGCGGGGATCAGGGAAGCCACCGTCACGCCTTCCGTATCGATGCGTGTGCCGGGCAGGAGCTGCCGCCGGGCGATGACGACATCGTCGTTGGGATGGAGCCGAATGACTGGAGAGAGGGTTTGCATCATGGTTCGACAGCTTGTTGTGATTCGTGCGGCGGGCATGCGATCACCTCATTCCCTTGCGCATGCCGACCACAGCCGGTGCGCAGCGGAACGGGGAATCGCTGCGTGGGAGAAACGATGGGCAGCCAGAGCGACTCCGGCCGCCCGCGGCTTCAGTTGGTCATGAAGGGCGTCAGATCAGGCAGCGGCTGGCCGACCCAGCGCGCATAGGCTTCGCCCAGGCGGCCATTCTTCAGGTTCGCCGCGATCCAGGTGTCGACCCACTGCTTGAGCTCGGTATCGCTCTTGCGCAGTCCGACCGCATAGGGACCGGTCTTGATCGCGAACTTCGTTTCGATCTGCTTGTCCGGATTCTGTTTCGCAATGGCCGCGGACAGGATGCTCGGCGTGCACAGCGCATCGACCTGCCCGGACAGTACAGCGGCGGTCACCGTGGCATCGTCATCGAAGCGCACGACCGTGGCGCCTTTCGGGGCCATCGGGGTCAGCAGATTGTCCTGGATGTTTCCGCGCACGACGCCGGTACGCTTGCCCACCAGATCATCGATTCCCTTGATCGGCACCGACTTCGGCGCCGCAACCACGAACTGGATCGCGCCATACGGAGCGCTGAATGCCACCACTTTCGCGCGCTCGGGAGAGATGCTGAACGAGGAAATGACCATGTCGGCCTTGTTCGTCATCAGGAACGGAATCCGGTTCGGACCGGTCACGGGCACGATTTCCAGCTCCACACCCAGGTCCTTGGCCATCATGCGCGCCACTTCGACATCGGATCCCTGCGGCTGCATCTGCGCGTCGGTGGATCCGAACGGCGGCGTGCCGAGATCGATCGCGACCAGCACCTTCTTGCGCTGCTTGATCTCGGCCGGCGTGACGGCCTGCGCCGCCTGCGCCAGGAAAGCCATGCCGAGTACGACGGCGGCGAGTTTTTGTGTGGCCTTGAATATCGATTTCATTGTTGTCTCCAGATGGTTTGCGACGCTTGTTAAAGTTCACTGCTTACGAATTTGGCCAGCTCGGATGTCTTCGGACGTTCGAAGAGTTCTTCCGGCGGTCCCACTTCCCATACCTTCCCCTGATGCATGAACACCAGCACATCGGCCAGCTTGCGGGCGAAGGCCATCTCATGCGTGACCAGGGCCATCGTCATGCCGTTCCTGGCAAGGTTTTCCATGACCTTCAGGACTTCGGCGGTCAGCTCGGGGTCGAGCGCTGACGTCACCTCATCGAACAGCATCAGTTCCGGCGCCATCGCCAGCGAGCGCGCAATCGCCACCCGTTGCTGCTGTCCGCCCGAGAGCTGTTCCGGATAGGCGTCCTTCTTGTGTTCCATGCCGACCATCTGCAGCACGGAGTCGGCCGTGCTCTTCGCCTCGGCAAGCGGCATCTTCTTGATCGTGGTGAGCGCGAGCGTGACATTGCGCTCGACCGTCAGGTGCGGAAACAGGTTGTAGCTCTGGAACACGATGCCGACCTTTTTGCGCAGCTGGCGCAGGTCCAGGCCTTCCGGCCGGCTGACCTGGTAGCCGCAGACTTCGATATCGCCGGAGTCGACCTTTTCGAGACCGTTCAGGCAACGCAGCAGCGTGCTCTTCCCCGAGCCGCTGCGGCCGATGATGGCCACCATCTGGCTCTTCTTGACTTCCAGCGATACGCCGTTCAACACCTTGGCCGGGCCAAAGCTCTTGTGCAGATTGCGGATACTAACGATGGCTGACATTCAATTTCCTTTCCAGGGACTTGCTCAGCGCTGAGAGCGGATAGCACATGAAGAAATAGATCACGGCGACACAGCCAAACACCGTGAATGGCTGAAACGTTGCGTTGTTGACGATCTGCCCGGCACGCGACAAGTCGACGAACCCGATGATCGATGCCAGCGAAGTGTTCTTCACGATCTGGACCATGAAGCCCACGGTCGGCGGTATGGCAATGCGCGCGGCCTGTGGCAGGATTACCTTCTGCAATTGCTCGAAGCGGTTGAAGCCCAGGCATTCGGAAGCTTCCCATTGCGTACGAGGCACCGCTTCGATGCAGCCGCGCCAGATCTCGCCCAGGAAGGCCGCGGAATAAATGGTGAACGAGATGCCGGCTGCGACCAGTCCCGACAGGTCGAGACCGGCGATGCTCAGGCCGAAATACGAGATGAACAGGATCACCAGCAGCGGGATACCCTGCACGATCTGGATATAGCCGCTGGCCAGCCTCCTGGCCAACGTGGAACGCGAAGTCCGGGCCAGAGCAATGATGAATCCGAACAGGCCGCCGCCGGCGAACGCGATGAGCGAGAGCGCAATCGTCCAGAGCGCCGCCTGCAACAGGTACATGACGTGGGTGGAAGAAAACTGGGTCATGAACGCTCCTCAGATGGGCGTGCCGAGCTTGCGCCTGCGCACGAATACGCCGTTGCCGATCAGCCAGAACACGCCGCGGAACAGGAAGGACAGGAGCAGGTAGGCAAAGGCCACCACGAAATACACCTCGAAGCTCCTGAAGGTTTCGGACTGGACGATATTGGCGGTCGCGGTCAGCTCTTCCGCCGATATCTGGGAAACGATGCTTGAAGCGAGCATGAGCAGGATGAACTGGCTGCTCAGCGCCGGATACACCCGCTCGACCGCCGGCAGCAGCACCACATGCCAGTAGACATGCGCCTTGGACATGCCGAGGCATTCCGCTGCTTCAATCTGACCCGGATGGATGGAGTTGATCCCGGCGCGCATGATCTCGGTGGTGTAGGCGCCAACGTTGAGGACCAATGCAATCACGGCGGCGACTTCGGCGGACAGCTTGAGGCCGATGCTGGCCAGGCCAAAGAACACCAGGAACACCTGTACCAGCAAGGGCGTGTTGCGGATCACTTCGATGTACGCATTGATCAGCCAGAGCAGCGGCTTGATGCGGCTCCTGCTGGCAATGGCGCACAAGGTGCCGAGCACAAAGCCCAGAGCGATCGAAATGGCGGACAGTTCGATGGTCAGCCATGCCCCTTCCAGGAGTCGGGGCCAACTGGCGAATACTGCATTGAAATCGAAGGTGTAAGTCATGGCACTCCTGAGCCTTCCCTTATTCCTGTTAGTTGCCTGCGCTGTGGTCCGACGTCAAAGGACGGCGACACCGTTCATGGCCACGCGTGGCCTGCTGCTCGTGACGGCGTTGGTCAGCGGCTCGCCGAACTCCGGAATACTGATTTCAAAGGTGTCGCCGGACTGGATATGAACCCCGTCCGCGAAGGACAGTGCGGGCGCTCCGAAGAAATGGACATGGACATCGCCCGGTCGCAGAAACTGGTTGTATTTGAAATGGTGGTACTCCAGGTTTTCGATCGAATGGCTCATATGGTCCTGGCCACTGATGAACTCCCTTTCCCAGATCACGCGCCCCTCGCGCCGGATGCGGCTCATGCCGATCAGGGTTGCAGGCAAGGCGCCGACATAGAGTTCCGGTCCGAATGAGCAGTAGCCAAGCTTGGAATGGGCGAGATACAGGTAATTCTTGCCCTCGGTTCCGTGGTCGGCGAATTCGTTGCCGATCGCGAAGCCTATGCGGTACGGCGCACCGTCGTCGCCGATGACGTACAACCCTGCCAGTTCAGGCTCTTCACCAGCGTCGTCGGCGAAATCGGGAACAGGGATCGCCGCGCCCGGACGGACCACGATGGCTCCGTC
Source organism: Noviherbaspirillum pedocola (assembly GCF_016632335.1). Taxonomy (GTDB): domain Bacteria; phylum Pseudomonadota; class Gammaproteobacteria; order Burkholderiales; family Burkholderiaceae_D; genus Noviherbaspirillum_A; species Noviherbaspirillum_A pedocola. The sequence continues at coordinate 260,372 of NZ_JAEPBG010000004.1, read as the reverse complement.
CCCCTTGTAGAACCATCCCGTCGCGATGCCGGCTTGGCCCTCGGCAGGACGCCCGCCGGCCATGCCCGATTTGAACAGGCGCATCGCGTCGCTCGGACCGGTTTCCCTGCGGCCGGCACCGCGGTGCATGCTGTCGCGCGTGGATGCGCTACCCAGGTGGGTCAGGCCCGAGCCTGATACCAGGCAATGCGCATGGTCCGCATGGTCCAGCGGCGGCAGCACCCGCCCTTCGCTCAGCACGATCCGATAATCCTCATGACCTTCGATGCCCAGCGCATGCACATGGCGCTCCAGCGGTTCACCGGTTCGGATCGCGGCGAGTGCCAGTTCGCGCACCGACGAAGCATGCGGAATGACTTCGATATCCCATCCCCGTATCTTCCCGACCTTGCGACTTCCCTGCGGGGTTTCGAACTGGATCAGTCTCATCTCGGTAATGCTCCTAAAGCCCGAATAGGGACCAGTGAATCGATGAGACGCCTGCCTTCGGCAAGCGCTGCGCACCTAGTCTGCGTTCGCATGATCAGACGTGGCCCGGCCGCATGCGCGCAGCATGGCAGCTACCTGGGCGGTATCTCGATCGTTGGATTGCGGATGCGGCTTGGGTTATGGATGACGAGGCTCGATGCCTCAGCGCATCAAGGACTGCGCCCGGGCACTTTTTTCGGGATTCTATGCATTTGAGGAGTGTCTCCGTTGTATCGTGTCGGGCCAGGCAAACTGGACCACCGCATTTGTTTGTTGTTGCTGTCGAATATATGAGGCTTGTTGCATGCCGTCTAATGATCAAATTTTATCGGGCGATAACTTTTTGGAAGACACGTCGCATTCCCTCCCTCCACTGAGCTTCATCATCGGCCGTCTGCGCCTGCGCCAGATCGCGCTGCTCACCGCGCTGGATGAACAGGGCTCATTGCACAAGGCGGCCGAGGTCATGTGCATGACACAGCCCGCCGCCACCAAGGCCTTGCATGAGCTGGAGACATCCTTCGGCATCACGTTGTTCGATCGTTCGTCGAGAGGGATCGAAGCAACGGAGCTTGGCCGATGCGTGATCCGCTATGCGCGGCTTATCCAGAGCGACCTCGGCAATCTGCGCGAGGAGCTGACGGACATCATGAATGGCCAGGGCGGCCGGTTGGCAGTGGGAACAATCATGGGAGCGGTGCCTATCCTGCTCACGCGAGCCCTCGCCAAACTGAGAAGCCTGCAGCCGGAGCTGTCGATCGAAATCTTCGAGGAAACCAGCACGAAGCAGCTCCAGCTGCTGGATGAAGGCCGTCTTGATGTGGTCATCGGCCGCCCTACCGTTTCGCTCCAGCCGCATCTGTACGACTACACGGTGCTGCGCGAAGAGCCCATCTGCATCGTCGCCGGGAGCAATCATCCGCTGGCGCAGGCGCGCGACGTGAGCCTGCATGAGCTAGGAAGGCAATCGTGGGTTCTGTACACCGCCAATGCGCCCTTGCGCGTGCTGGTCGAGCACGAGTTCAGGCAGGCGGGCGTCATGCTTCCGAAGAATGTGATCGAGACCTCGTCGACATTCGTTGCCACCTCCCTCCTGCAGGATTCGGAGATGGTCGCCGTCATGCCGCTGGACATAGCGCACTTCTTCGCCGCAAAAGGCATCCTGTGCATTCTGCCGACCCATCTCAAATCGAAGATGGAGCCGTATGGCGTCGTCTGGCGGAAAAACGTCACATTGTCATCTGCCGGAAAGATGTTCGTGTCCATCCTCGGACAGCAGAACGCCATGGCGTGAGTGAGCCCGGCACGAGGGCGCGCGAACTCGCGCCGGATCACATATCGGACCGGGCACCGATCCCGTCGCTTTGGCCGGGATGGTCTGCCATCGGAACGATCAGGTGAAATGCTCCCATTGCGCATACACACATCGTTGACACCTTATTTCTCGCTCGTGCTGCGCAAATCGTTTAAATTCCCCTCCAATATGCGCATTCCAGGCATATCAAGCAGTCATAGCCATGGCTTACGGAGATGGAGACATGGGTCGATTCCCTACCCAGCGCCCCCTGGATTGCATTCACGGCGGCATGCTGATCGCGCCTTCACTGCTCCGCGCGGGAAGGCGCGTCCCTGTCATGGCATTCGTCGGCATACCGGCCCATGTCATCGAATCAGCCTGAGGCCATCATGTCGCGCATCGTGATCATTGCGGATGATCTTTCAGGAGCGGCGGACTGTGCCAGTGCCTTCGTCAGGTCCGGGCGGAAAACCCTGGTGGTCCTTGACCGCGAAGCCGCGCACGGCAGCGACAGCCAATCCGCTGCAGTCATCGCAATCGATGCGGATACGCGGCGCCTGCCGCCGGAACAGGCAGCGGCAATCCATGCCGAGCTGCTCGATCGCTATTGGACGCCCGCCGAACTGCTGTACAAGAAAATCGATTCGACCTTGCGCGGTAACTTCGTGCAGGAGCTGGCTGCCATCATCGGCGTTGCGGGCCTGGCTATCGTTGCCCCGGCGTTCCCGCGCGCCGGCCGCCTGACTTCACGGGGTCGCCAATATGTGAATGCCGTGCCGCTGGAGCAAACGGAAATCTGGCGCAACGAAGGCATGACAGGCACTGCGGATATCCCGGCCATGCTGAACCGCCACGGTATCCATGCCGTGTCGATCGACATCGAAACCATTCGATTGGGGCCGCCCCGCCTGCGCGCCATTCTGGAGCAGCATGCGGCCGACGGTGTTCAGGCAGTGGTGCTGGACGTCGGGCGGGAACAGGATCTGCAGAGCATTGCCCGCGCGACGCTCGACCTCCGGGTTCGCCGTTTCTGGGTGGGCTCCGCGGGCCTAAGCACGCATCTTTCAGCCATGCTGCCTGCCGCCGGACCGCCGCCGGCAGCTCCTTCGGTGTTTGTTGAAGGAGCCATCCTCACGGTGGTGGGCAGCCTGTCGAGCGTGTCGAGAGGACAGGCCGAGCATTTATTCGACAATGCCGACTTGAACCGCATTGAAGTCCCGGTGGCCGCATTGCGCGAGGGCCAATCTCATCCCCAGTGGCCCGAGATCCGCCGTGCCGTCGCGGATTCGCTGCTTGCAAACCGGGATACCTTGCTGCTGATCGGGAAGGAAGGGACGGTCATCATGGATGAGGGCTTGCAGCTGTGCCAGGCGCTCGCCGATATGATCGCTCCGTTGGCCGGACATATCGGTGCCATCGTCTCCACGGGAGGCGAGACGGCGCGCGCATTGCTGTCCGCCATGGGGTCGCAAGGCCTGTACCTGGTCGGAGAAGTCGAGTCGGGCGTGCCCCTGTCCGTTGCCGCCGGCGTGCACTCCGTACCGGTCATCACCAAAGCTGGCGCATTCGGGTCGCGCGAAACCCTACTGCGCTGTTATCACACCTTGCGGCAGGCGCGCATAGACCAGCGCGCGCGAGTCAATCCCGCCGGAACCTGATCCGGCCCAACAGCCATTCAAAGGAAAGCTCATCATGTACCGTCCGATCATTGCCATCACCATGGGCGACGCCGCGGGCGTCGGTCCAGAGGTCATCATGAAATGCCTGGCCGCCAAGGATTTGTACGAACACTGCCGGCCGCTGGTCATCGGCGATATCAACCGTTTGCGCGAGGCAGGAGAAATCGTTGGAAGCAAGCTCAAGCTGCATGCCATCGAGGATGTGCATGCCGCAAGTTACGAATATGGCGTCGTCGAATGCATCGACCTGGGACTGATCCCGCCGCATCTTCCTTTCGGCCAGCTGTCCGCCCTGTGCGGCCATGCCGCTTACTGCTATATCGAGCGCGCGGTGCAGTTGGCGCTCAGGGAGGAAATCGATGCCATCTGCACCGCCCCGCTGAACAAGGAAGCCCTGCACGCCGGTGGACATATTTTTCCCGGCCACACTGAAATGCTGGCCAAGCTCACCAACACGCCCGAAGTATCGATGATGCTGGTGGCGCCGAAGCTGCGCGTGATCCATGTAACCACGCACATCGGGCTGCTCGATGCCATCCGCAAGATCGAGCCGGGACTGGTCGAGCGTACGATCGAACGCGGGTATACGACGCTGGTGCGCGCCGGGATCGCGAACCCTCGCATCGGCGTATGCGGCATCAACCCGCATGCCGGCGAGAACGGCTTGTTCGGCCACGGCGAGGAAGAAGAGAAGATCATCCCCGCAGTGCGGGCGCAACAGGCGCTGGGGCGCATGGTCGAAGGACCGTTGCCGGCCGATACGCTGTTTTACCGCGCGGGGCGCGGAGACTTCGACCTGGTGGTCGCGATGTACCACGACCAGGGCCATGGGCCGGTAAAGGTGATGGGACTCGAGGCCGGGGTCAACATCACGGTTGGCTTGCCGGTCATCCGCACCTCGGTGGACCACGGCACGGCTTTCGACATCGCCGGCAAAGGCATCGCCGATGAAGGCAGCATGCTGGAAGCCATGCGCCAGGCAATTACTCTGGCGACGCGGCGCGGCTGAAGCCGGTCCGCACGATGTGATGCGATGCGGTGCCGGATGCATCCTGCTCTTCTACCTTCTCGCCGGCATGGGCTCTACCAATTGCTTCCGGTCCGGCGGCAAGGCAGCACCCGGGGCGCCAGGCTGGGGCTGCACCTTGCCACGCGGCTGCAGGTTTTCATCGGCCCACCTGAGATACGCAAGGTACTGGTCAATGTCGCGGTCCGCCAGGTTCTGATTCGGCATCGGCACCTTCCATTGCGCGAGCAGTTCCTGCGCCTGCGGATCGCCTTGCAGCATTTTCTCCGGTGATTTCAGCCACCGTTTCAGCCAGGCGGTATCACGCCGTCCGGTCACGCCGAGTAGATCCGGCCCCAACCTGGGGCCACCGCCGATAGAGTGGCATGCCAGGCATTTCGAGTCGAAAGCCATCTTGCCCCTGACCGCAACCGGATCTGTGGGGACCGCTGTCGCCGGGATGTTGTGGTGCTCTGCCCCATGCGTGCCTTGCTCAGATTTGCCGCCCGCGTCGATCAGGCCGACGGCTCCCTGGGACGCGCTGGCGAACTCGTGGTCCACCATGGTGTAGATGCCGGCTTGCGGCACCACGAACTCCACGATGGCACTATTGGACGAGCCAAGCAGAACGGTCTGCGCGCCGCGCAGCTGGTTGTCGGGATTCCCTTCGAGCCAGACACGATCGAAAATCGTGCCGACCACATGGAAGCTGGACGTATTCGACGGTCCCACGTTCAGCACGAACAGGCGTACCCGTTCGCCGGGCTTGGCCACCAGGGGCTGGTCGACCATGCCGTTGTATCGGCCGTTGAACACCGTATAGGTCGGTGCTCTTGAGCGTACCCGGTCGCCGTCCAGCACATGGAGGGGCTGCCCGTCGATACGCCGATTGTCCGGATCGGGCTTCGTGTAGAACTCGCTCTGGATCACGGCATACTCGCGATCGGCTTTGGTGGGATAGCCCGCGCGCGGCTCCACAACCACCATGCCGTACATGCCGGAGGCGATATGCTCCAGCACCATCGGCGTACCGCAGTGGTACATGTACACCCCGGGGTAGTTCAGGGTGAACTCGAACGAGATGCTTAGTCCGGGAGCGATGGAACGGTACTTGTCCTGTGGCGCCACCATGGCGGCATGGAAATCCATCGAGTGCATCAGGGGAGCGGCCACCATCTGGACGCCCGGCATCAACTCATCCGAGCGGTTCGTCATCGAAAACCTGATACGGTCACCGACGCGCGCGCGTATCGTTGGCCCAGGTACGGTGCCGCCCAGAGTCCACGCGCCATATTGCACGCCCGGTGCAAGTTCAATGATCCGATGCATGGCGTCGATGCGGATTTCCTTGACCGGATCCGGATCCAGGGGTTGGAGAGCGGCCGCGTAGCTGAGCGCGCGGCCAGCCGCGAACGGGCCGGTGTGGCGCTCCGTGGTAACGACCGCGGGCGGGCTATTGAAATTCATCCGGCCGATATCGTAATGGTCCGCGCCATGCGCTTCGGCCGTGACCGACGCCATGCTGCGCGGCGTTTCTGCCGGATCCGCTCTCCATCGAGCGCATCCCGAAAGTAGCAGTCCGCCCGCCGCAATGAGCGGGCCGATCAGTTGCAGGACGGGAAACGAACCTTGGCGCAATTCCCGTCTCCTGTAAGTTGCTGTTGCCGCCCAAGGCCATCAGTGCGATGCCGGCCGCATTCTTGCGCTTACCGTGACATCAGGCCAGATTCACGACGCTGACATTGCCATCCTTGCGCACGATATTGATGCCGACGTTGTGCGGGTAGCGCTGCAGTTGCAGGTCGACGGTCGCATTCCCGACCGCAAGGTCGCGGAAGCTCAGCGAGTCGAGGAAGTCGGGAAGGCGCGGGTTGCGGAAACATACGCGGTTCTGCGCCGCATCGAAGGACAGACCCAGGCATGCCTGCAACAGATAGAAAACGCTTGCTGCCGCCCAGGCTTGCGGCGAACAGGCGACGGGATACAGTGTCGGCCCTTCTTCCGGCCGCTTCTCGAAACCGCAGAACAGCTCGGGCATGCGATGCTGATCCATGTACAGGCTCACTTCGCGCATGCCGGTGAAGATCTGCAGCGCCTTGTCAGTCATCCCGTAACGCGCCATGCCGGCCGCGATCAATGCATTGTCATGCGGCCATACCGAGCCGTTGTGATACGCCATCGGGTTGTAACGCACCTCGTCCGCGCGCAGCGTGCGCACGCCCCAGCCGCAGAAGAAGTCTGCCGACACCAGGGATTGCGCCACTTGCGACGCATACTCCTCGGTGGCAATGCCGCTCCACAGCGCATGCCCGGCATTCGAGGCCCCAACTGCGCACTGGCGCTTGCTGCCATCCAGCGCCAGCGCATACATGCGAATTTCAGGACACCAGAAGCGACGATTGAATTCGCGCTTCAACTCGGCTGCGGCGCTTTCCAGCCGCCGCGCCATTTCATGGTCGCCGAGCAGGTTCGCCAGCCGTGCCGCCTGGACTTTCGCATCATAGACATAGCCCTGCACTTCACACAGCGCAATCGGCGCCTCGGCAAGCTGGCCATCGTGATGAAACACCGAATCATGCGAATCTTTCCAACCCTGCTGCGCCAGCCCCTTTTCGGTATGGCGCGCATATTCGACGAAGCCATCGCCGTCGCGGTCGCCGTATTCATCGATCCAGCTGAGCGCATCGAGGATATTGGTCCAGATCGAGCGGATGAACTCGAGGTCGCCGGTGCGCTGGTGATAGGCGCCGGCCAGTCCGACAAACAGCGGCGTGGCGTCGACGGTGCCGTAATAGCGACGAAATGGCGTCTCGCCCAGCCGCGCCAGCTCGCCATTGCGTGCTTCATGCAGGATCTTGCCGGGCTCGGCATCGCGCGCCGGGTCCATGTCGCTTGCCTGGTTCGCCGCCAGAAAGCCGAGCACGCCGCGCGCCATCTGCGGCTCGACCCATAGCATTTCCCATGCGGTCAGGATGCCGTCGCGGCCGAAGGTGGTGGAATACCAGGGCAAGCCGGCATACGGATACTCGCCGTCCCGCAGCCGGGTGCTCAGCATGATCAGGTCCGAAGTGGAACGGTCGACCCAGCTGTTGAACAGCGGGTCGGAACTCGATATCCGGCAGCGCTGCTGCTGCCGCGCGCGCATCTCTTCATCGCAACGGCGGTAGACCTCGAAGTATGCAGGCCGCGGCGCAGCGCTGGCCTGGCCTTCCTCGTAGCCTATCGTGAGGTAGCAATGCGCTTCCTCCTTCGGCGCCAGGTCCAGTTGGAACTCGGCCTGGTCCTGCACCAGTCGCTGCGGCGCCGGATCGAATTCCACGCGGGTGTGCCGCACGATCTCATCCAGGCCCCGATAGCCGAGCAGGACCTCGGCGACGCTAACCTGCGGCGGCAGATCGACGCCGCGCCTGGTGCGATTGAAACCGCGCACTTCGAAGATGTCCTTGAAGTCCGAGCCGAACAGGAAGGTCAGCGAGGTGCGTATGCGTTCCAGTCCGAAGTTGACGATGCGCACGTGCTCGTAGGAAGCGTTATTGCGCAGCAGCTTGGCACGGAACAGATGCAGCACGCCTTTCGGTATGGCTTCATCGGTGCCGGGATGCAGGTCCGGGTTCATCAGTTCGATGACGAACAGGCCGTTGTCGCCGCGGACTGTCGAGTTCAGGAACATCGGCCGCATGCCGCCGATCTGCATTTCGAGATGGGACAGGAAGCAGGTGTCGCCGTAATAGATGCCTTCCTCGCCCAGGCCGATGGACTGGGCATCCCCGAAGCGGTCGAAGACGGCGAAGGTTTCATTGTCTTTCAGCACGCGGCGGCGCTCGTCCACCGGAGATGCCGCTGCGAGGATGTACCACTCCTCGCCAAGCCGGACTTTTTGGATCATGGCGTGCTCCTTGAGGCTGATCCCGAAGACAGCAATTGTTCGTAGATCCGCAGATAGCCCTCTGCCATCCGCGTCGCGGTGAAGCGTCGCTCGAATTCCGCGCGGCATGCAAGGCGATCGAGCATGCCGATACGGCGCGTCATCTCGACCGCTTCTTCCTGGTCATGAACGATGAAGCCGGTAGCGCCGTGCTCGACAACTTCCGATACCGATCCATGGTCGTAAGCAATCACCGGCGTGCCGCACGCGAACGCTTCGATCATGACCAGGCCAAATGGTTCTGGCCAATCGATGGGAAAAAGCAGTGCCTTCGCATGCTCGAGCAATTCACGTTTCTGCGACTGACTGATCTCGCCGAGAAAGTGCACGCCGGGCAGCCGCAGCAGGGGCGCAATCTCGCGTTCAAAGTAGGCGGCATCGGCAGGATCGACCTTCGCGCCTATGTACAGCGGCATGCCGCAGCGGCATGCGATATCAATAGCCCGGTCGACGCGCTTTTCCGGCGAAACCCGGCCGATGAACAACAGATATTCGCTGGCTGTCTCGGATAGCCGGTATAGATCCGCCGGCAAGCCGTGATGCACGGTGCCGGCCCAGTTCGCGGCGGCCTGCGGACGGCGTTGGGCATCTGAAATGGACACCAGCGGCGAGCCCGAAAAATGGCGCAATAGCGGCGTCAGCTGCGGCAGGTCGAGCCGGCCATGCAGGGTGGTGAGATGCGGCACGCCCAACTGCAACGCGGTCGGGAAATGCAGCATATCGGTATGAAAGTGGATGATGTCGAACTCATGCGCATGCCGGCGCACCTCATCCATCTGTATCGCGTGGTAGGCAAGCCATTCCTGGTTGCCGGGAACCGGGCGGATGCTGCTCGCAACAGGCGCGAGCAGGCGCGCCGCGGTCACCGAGTCCGCGGAAGCGAACAGCGTTACCTCATGTCCGAGTCGAACCAGCTCTTCTGTCAGGTAGGACACCACTCTTTCAGTGCCGCCATAGGCCTTCGGCGGCACGCTCTCGAACAGTGGCGCGACCTGTGCGATCCGCGTCATCGATACCATCCTTGCGCATGTGTATCGCTACCCGTCGCACGCGCAGCACTGACGGAATTTCATTGTGTGCGTGAGCTGAAACGCCACATTGACGCGGACCAATCCAGCGGCAGGTGAACTTGACACGGACACCGCTCCTGCCGAGAGAGGCGTTGCCAGCGGAAAACGCCAACCCGGATGCGTGAGATGTCCCTGGCAGGGAGGCAGGCCCGCGCAGATCATGCACATAGCGCTTGTGCTCCCGATCCGGGTCAGCGCTCTTGCCCGGCGCTCACTGGAACACACGGCAGTGCCGCCTGCGCCATACGTCCATCAGGCACCGGGATTGAAGGCCTTCAATCCGTTTTCAAACGCCTCCAAGTCGCTGCCGCTTACTTCAGCGTATTGACCTCGCACTTTTTCATGAACGAAGCTTTCGCGGCGCCGTGCAGCTTGCGTCCGTTCTTGTCAACTGCCTTGGTTGCGCAGATCGATGCGGCGGGAGAAGCTGCGGCTGCTGACGCGGCTGCCGTGTTTCCCTGCGGCGGGATCGCAGGCGCTGCAACTGTCGCTGCGGGCTTCGCAGGGGCAGCAGGTGCCTGGGCAAACGCCGAGCCGGCGCAAAACAGTGTCGCTACAGTGATGGCGAGTATGGACTTCATCGAAGCTTCCTTTGGTTTAATCAGGCAAGGTGCCTGGTCATCGAAAATGTGCAGGTACGCAAGTCGTTGAAGCGATGTTCACCTGTCTTGTCTTTTCACGTCGACTTTCCAGGGAAAGCCATCATGAAAGTCGACAGTCGGCGAACACCGCGTCATGCGGCTTCAGGCGGGCCGCCAGATTATTTCCATAACGTGCACTTGGTCTCCGCCTTGGTGGTCCAGGCCTGCTCGCCCGGGATCGTCTGCACGATATTCAGCAGGTCCCAGCCCTGCTTGACTTGCCCGGGTTCCTTGACCTGCATGAGATACATGTCATGCACCATCGTGCCGTCCGGCCTTACCGTTCCGTTCTTGACATACATGTCGTTGAGCTTCATCGACCGCAACTGCGCCATCACCTTGTCGCCATCGTCCGTGCCGGCCGCCTTGACTGCCTTCAGGTATTGCAGCGCGGAAGAGTAATCGGCTGCCTGCAGGCTGGACGGCATCTTGTGTTCCTTTGCGTAGAAGCGCTTGGCGAAGGCGCGGCTGTCATCGTCCCGGTCCCAGTACCAGCTGTCGGTCAGGTACATGCCCTTGGCCAGCGCCGGGGTGAGCGAATGCACGTCGGTAATGAACATCAGCAGGCCGGCCAGCTTCATGGTCTTGGTAATGCCGAACTCGTTGGCGGACTTGATGGCATTGATCGTGTCGCCGCCGGCATCGGCCAGGCCCAGGATCTCCGCCTTCGACGCCTGCGCCTGCAACAGGAAGGAAGAGAAATCCGAAGCCGACAGCGGATGCCGCACCGAACCGAGCACCTTGCCACCCGAAGCCTTCACCACTGCGGCAGTATCGTTTTCCAGCGAGGTGCCGAACGCATAATCGGCGGTCAGGAAGAACCAGGTCTTGCCCCCCTGCTTCACCACTGCGCCGCCTGTTCCCCTGGCGAGCGCAACCGTGTCGTACGCATAGTGGACCGTGTACGGCGTGCATTCCTCATTGGTCAATCGCGCCGTACCCGCACCGACCGAGATGAAAGGTTTTTTCTTTTCGGCGGCGACCTTTGCCATTGACAGGCTGGTCGCGGAATTGGTGCCGCCGATGATCATGTCCACGCCTTCGCGGTCTATCCATTCGCGCGCCTTGCCGGCCGCGATATCGGCCTTGTTCTGGTGATCGGCAGTAAGCAGCTCGATTTTTTTCCCGTCCAGGTTGCCGCCGAAATCCGCGATCGCCATCTTGATCGCCTCGATGCCGCCGGTGCCGTCGGTATCGGAATACAAGCCCGAGAGGTCGGTGATGAAGCCTATCTTCACCGAGTCGCCTGAAATCTGCGCCGAGGCAGGAGCGGCGAGGCCGAGCGCCAGCGTCGATGCCAGTACCGCAAGTACGTTGTTGTGCCGTGTCATTTGTGTCTCCTGATCGCGTTTTAGTTATTCATCCGGGATACCGGATCGGCCACCGGATCGGCGGCAGGGCCATTCTAGTTTGTATGAATGTAATCCTGAAAAGGGATTGCTTCGGCATTGCGCAGTCACAAGCGGCGCATGAGCCGCCGTGCCCAGGCATATCTCGCGTCGCAGTCACAATGAGCTCAACGAAGAAAGAAGGCTTATGAGCGCGCCGTTCGTGCAGATCGGAAATCTTGCGGGGAAGCGGACCTGTATATTGACGGTCCCGTGTGTTTGTCACAGCCCTGGCGGGCCGGCAAGAGATGAGTGAGATGCAATGTAACAGGATGCATGAATCGCTAGAGGCGTTTGAGAATATCCGCTTTCACATCGGACTGGTCATTGGATTCCACGAGGAGGAAATCGCGCGATGAGAGATGAGCGCTTGCTGGAGATGCGCGTGTTCAAGGCAGTGGTCGAGGCTGGCGGCTTTACCGCCGCCGCGAACCTGCTCGGTGTGAGCCAGCCCTTTGTCAGCCAGATGATGAGCAGCCTCGAGCGACGGCTTGGCGTTCAGCTGCTGCACCGATCGACGCGCATGCAACGATTGACCAGCGAGGGCGAGCGCTTTCTGCTGTCCTGTAACAGCATCCTCGACAGTCTCGAGGAAGCCGAAGCGCAAGTGCGGGCAAGCGAGCCCTCCGGCAATCTGCGCATCAGTGCACCGCACGCATTCGGCATGGATCAGCTGGTGCCGGCGCTGCCGGGGTTCATGGCGAAATACCCGAAGATCTGCATGCACTTTTCGCTGTCGGACTCGAACGTCAATCTCATCGAAGACAACTTCGACGTCGCGATACGCATGGGGCGGCTGCAGGACTCTTCGCTGCGCAGCCGCAAGCTCTGCGATCTGCAGCGTGTCGTGGTGGCTTCGCCCGATTACCTTGCCAGGCATGGCCAGCCGGTGACGCCGCACGGCCTGTCCCGGCACACCTGCCTGACGTGGGAAGCACCGCGTGAGCATCTCAACCAATGGCCGTTCATGGTCAACGGCCAAGCCGAAACGCTCACCGTGCAGGGCAACTTCCGCAGCACCGATGGCACGACTCTCTTTCAACTGTGCATGGCAGGCATGGGCATCATGCGCCTGGCCGAACATCTCGCGGTGCCGGCAATCCGTCGTGGCGATCTGGTGCCGCTTTTGAGCGACTATCAGGCCAAGGACGATACCGCCATCCATGTGGTTTATCTCCCGGAGCGCCAGGTCGTGCCGCGCATCCGCGCATTCATCGATTACTTCGTCGAGGTGTTTCGCGAGCCGCCGTGGCATTTATAAGCCGGTGAAATAAATCTTATTGCCCGGCGCGTCTGGATCGCCGGCGCATGCTGTCTTATCGTTGCGGCCATTCTTTGGCAACCCGACACAGGAGACAGGCATGAGCACCGGCACTACGCAAGTCAATACCAGCGCGCAACAGACAGAACTGCGCCGTACGATTTCCCATCCTTCCAATAACTCGATCTATCGCCCCAAGCAGGACGGCCTGAAATTCCCCGAACTGCCGGACTTCTCGACCTTCGCGCAGGAACGCCAGCATCGCAAGGAGCGCCTCGTCGCCGCGTGCCGCGCCTTTGCCTTGCACAACCTCGACTACGGTTTTGCCGGCCATCTCACTGTGCGCGATCCGGAGTTCCCCGATCTGTACTGGACCAACCCGATGGCCGTGCATTTCGCGCAGGTCAAGGTGTCGAACCTGATCCTGGCTGACCACAAGGGCAAGGTCGTGGAAGGGACCCACGCGCTGAACCGCGCCGGATTCGTGCTGCATGCCGCGGTGCATGAAGCCAACCCTGACATCGTCGCGATGTGCCATGCGCATACGGTGTATGGCACTGCGTTCGCGGCGCTCGGCCGTCCGCTCGATCCGATCACCCAGGACGCCGCCGCGTTCTTTGAGGACCATGTCGTCATCGGTGATGAGGCCGGCGCCGTGGCCGTCGAAGAAAAGGCAGGCATGTCGGTCGCCGATTACTTCAAAAACGTCAAGGCAGCGATACACCAGAATCACGGTCTCTTGACCGTGAGCCGTCACAGCATCGAAGCCGCGGCATTCTGGTTCATCGCGCTCGAGCGCTGCTGCCAGCAGCAATTGCTGGTGGAAGCCACCGGCATCAAACCGATCATGGTTCCGGAGCACAGCTCGCGCTACAGCCGTGAACACGTGGGCAGCGAGTACATCGGCTGGCTGCACTTCCAGCCGATTTACGAGCAGCTCGTCCAAACCAGCCCGGATATGTTCGACTGAGCTGCCAGGGAAGAGAGGCGGCCGGCAGCAAGGGCCGCCCATATAAGCATGATCGGCGCGACGATGAGCGCGCCGGCAACACACAGGAGATAACAATGTTAAAGACCGCCTATGGCGATGTCGCCGCGCAGTCCAATACCGTGGACAGCACCTATGCCAAGGTGACGTGGCGTCTGGTCCCCTTCCTATTCCTTTGCTATGTGTTCGCCTACCTTGACCGGGTGAACGTTGGATTCGCCAAGCTGCAGATGCTGGCGGACCTGAAATTCAGCGAGACCATCTACGGCCTCGGCGCCGGTATCTTCTTCATCGGCTATTTCATCTTCGAAGTACCGAGCAATATCGCGCTGCATCGCTTCGGCGCACGCAAGTGGATCGCGCGCATCATGCTCAGCTGGGGCCTGCTCTCCGGCGCAATGATTTTCGTGAAGACGCCAACGACCTTCTACATCCTGCGCTTCTTCCTGGGTGTGGCCGAGGCCGGCTTTTTCCCCGGCATCATCCTCTATCTGACCTACTGGTTCCCGTCTTCACGCCGCGCCAAGATCACCGCGATGTTCATGACCGGCATCCCCATCGCCGGTGTCGTCGGCGGCCCGCTTTCCGGCTGGATCCTGAATCAGTTCAACGGCGTGAGCGGCATGCCAGGATGGCAGTGGCTGTTTCTGATCGAAGCGATTCCGTCCATCATCGGCGGTATCGTGGTGCTGCTGTACCTGGACGACGGCATACGCTCGGCCAAGTGGCTGAACGAGGAAGAGAAGGTGGTGTTGGAGAAGGGCCTGACCAGCGAGTCCGGGCATATCGAGGTCCACAGCGCCAGCGGCGCCTTCACCAATAGCCGAGTATGGGTGCTGTGCGCCTGCTACTTCGGCATCATCATGGGCTTGTACGGCATCGGATTCTGGCTGCCGACCCTGATCAAGGCTTCCGGCGTGACAGATGCTTTCGATGTCGGCCTGTTGACGATGATCCCGTATGGCGCCGCCGCAGTCGCGATGGTGATGCTGGGACGCAGCTCGGACAAGAGCAAGGAGCGCCGCTGGCACGTCGCGATACCGGCCATTCTTGGCGCAGCCGGCCTGGTGGCAAGCACGCTGGTGCCGCATGACGTGACGCTTGCGGTTGTGTCGCTGACGTTTGCGACGATCGGCATCCTGGGGGCGCTGTGCCAGTTCTGGTCGATTCCTCCGGCTTTCCTGGGCGGCGCTGCTGCGGCCACCGGTATCGCGCTCATCAACTCGGTCGGCAATCTGGCCGGTTTCGTCAGCCCCTACCTGGTTGGCTGGATCAAGGATGTGACGCATAGCACGGACATGGGCCTGTACTGCGTGGCAATCTCGCTGATTGCTGCAGCGGCGATCGTGCTGACCATGCCGAAACGCGTCGTGAACCGCTGAGTTCGGCCTCGGCGGAACGATGGAGCGGGCGTCAGCGGGGACCGTTTTCCCTGCATGCCCGCTTCATCGCGCGAGCATCCGGCGAAGTAGCAAGTGCGCTCGCACTGTACAAAGGCAAATCAGCAAGCAGGCGACTTCGACAGCGCCTTCGTCTGACGATTCATGGCAAGGGGAATGGTATTTCCATTGTCCCGGTTCAGCTGGAGCGGGACACGTGACGCAGGCACTGCGCTCGTGTGATGCTCCTGCCCCATACGAAATACGCTGACTGCCTGTTCCAGGTTGCCTGCCTGGTCTTGCAAGGACGCCGCTGCGGCGGCCGCCTGTTCCACCAGCGCCGCGTTCTGCTGTGTCACGGTATCGAGTTGCATCACGGCCCGGTTCACCTGCTCGATGCCATTGCGCTGTTCACGGCTTGCCGCGGTGATTTCGTTGATCACGGCGGTGACGCTTTGTACCCTGCTGACCACATCCTCCATCGCATTGCCCGCTTGCGCAGCAAGGACGGTGCCAGCCTGCACTTTCTCAACCGAGGCGGAGATCAGGGTCTTGATCTCCTGTGCCGCCGACGCAGAGCGCTGCGCCAGGTTGCGCACTTCTGTCGCAACCACGGCAAAGCCCCGTCCCTGCTCGCCGGCTCGCGCTGCTTCGACCGCGGCATTCAGGGCCAGGATGTTGGTCTGGAAAGCGATGCTGTCGACCGTGGTGATGATGTCCGCGATCCTCTTCGACGCCGCATCTATCTCTCCAATGGTGGATATGACGTCCGCAACCACCGCGCCGCTTGCCATCGCCGCCTGCGAAGCGTTCGAGGCAAGCTGATTGGCATGATCAGCGTTTTCCGCGTTTTGCCGCACGGTCGAGGTCAGCTCTTCCATCGAAGACGTGGTCTGCTGCAGCGACGAGGCCTGCGACTCAGTGCGTGTAGAAAGGTCCATGTTGCCCGCTGCAATTTCCTGGCTGGCCTGATGGATCACTTCCGTTCCCTGGCGAATCCGCATGATCGACTCGCTCAATATCCCCAGCATCACATCGAAATTGCGTCCGGCCTGGCTTGAGCGGCCATGCTCTTGTTCGGCCAGGTTAATCAGTCCATCACCTGCGTTGTTCAATCCCTCCACGCGCGCGTTGAGCTCCACCTCCTCTACCGCTTGCCTGTGCAGAATCACGGCCAAATAGATCAGCACCGCTGCTTCAGCGACCACATAGCTTGCGTGGAGCAACACCATGCCGAGACTCGGCCTGGTCAGGCACAGCACGCCATAGCCCCGCTCCTGAAGAAAATCGAAGCTCAGGTGGTGTGCCGCGACCACCACTGCCGCGGTCACAATGACCGTCCAGTCCCGATAGAAGAGCAGAAACGCCAGCGCTACGAAAATGCCGAAGTGCACCTCGGTGAGACCTCCCGCCTGATGAATCTGCAGGGCGCAGAAGACCATCATTGCAGTGGCGACCACGCAGCGTGTGATGCGCTCACCGGGACGAAGCACATAAAACACGGCCGGTACGGCAAGCGCGGGAAGACCGACGATGCACGACCAAATGAGGGTGTCATGCATGCCGGATATGCAAAAAGAGATGAGAAGCAGAGCCGACAATATTCCGAGCATCAAACGGTCGGCCAACATATAGTGCGCCTGCATGCGACGAGCAATTGGATTCATTTTCGAGGTTTCTTGGAGCTACGAGGAGGGCAGATGGTTGTCGTCGTGTTGTCCCGCCGCCCTGAGTCAGGACAAGTTGAATGCCTTTGCAGAATCTGATTGCCTGTCTCGATTCGGGAGCTTGACTTTGCCGCTCATTACCTGCTGCTGCGCCTCCCGCGATGAAACGTCCGCGTGCTGGCCTACAAGCTGCTGCGTGCAGTTCGGACCCGTCGTTCCCCGTATCAGCATCTTCGACAGTCCAAGCGCATAGGCAAGACTGCTGGCCACGCTGATTCTGATGCCTTTCAGGAACATGGCTTAACCCATATCGAGGCGCTGTTTATGAAAATGCTGCGGTCAAAGCAACGAAACGAATGAATTTTCGAGCAACAGTTGCCTCGCGTCAACAGTTGTCGGCAATATCATCAATTGTGTTGTATTGCGTAGTCCACCTACTCGGCAAGTTAAGCCGTTGAGTTGCTTTTGCGGGGGAGTCTGTGCGTTTGGTTTCGTCGATGCCGGTTCGGATGCAGAGAACTGGTCTTGGCGGTCCGTGTCGTGGCCGCCATGTTTGGCGTGTACCACGCAGCATTGAATCCGGAAGGCTGATTTCGCAATCCCCGCAGAGGCAGAAGCGGAGCACCAAATCTTCTTGAGCCAGGACATGGTATCCACCGTGCCGGACGTGCTTAGCGAGATACATGGAGATGTCCGAGCTGCGCCAGAGGGCAGCGGGCGTGTCCGCCGGACATGCGGTAACTGGCCGTGGAACCCTTGGCCCCTGCCGTCTCATACGAGGGCGGATCTCGCATCCGGTCAGGCGCGTATGCCGACTCCGAGACACGACACATCCCTACCCCGGTCGGCCCCCGCTGTGCTTAGATCCCACCGATTGGTCGCCGGCATCATCGCTGATGATTGCTTTGGTCAAGCCTTTGGGCCCGATGCGCACGTTCTTGCAGTGTGCGAACCGTATTCAATCGCCAACGCATGGTTCTTCCTTTCCATTTCAAAGCTGATGGCAATGCAGCGTTAAGCCTGTCTGTTCGTTCTAAACTTTGACGAGATATATTCGTACTAACTGCAGTAGCAGTTTCTCCACCGCGGCCAAGGCGCCCCACAACTTGGCGTGCCTCATCTGTGTGAAGCCATAGTGAAACAAGTCCTTCAAAGCAGCATAAGACAAAACGTTCTTGCTGTTAGTACGGATTGTATTGCTATGTAATGTGTATCGATATTGAAAATACGCGTTTTGCCCTCGCGGGAATGCGTAAGGGGGAAGTTGCTTGCTGCGGATTGCGGAGCGCTCTTTCTTATCGGCGGGATCGCTGCATGAGCCGGAGGGCAGGAATCCCAGCGCAGCTTGCATGCCCCGGTTACCGCGTGCTCCCGAAATCATCCAGATTGTTCAGGTAGCGCGGCGACCGAGTTCGGCGACTCGGAAGTCGGGTACGAGCCAGAGCAATGCCAAGCTGCATTGCAACTTGCGCTTGCCAGGAAAGCGAATCGGGCTCACTCCGCAGCGGCCCGCATGCGCGCTGTTCAGCGCGCCGCGCTCATTCGTGCCAGGCCATGCCCTGTCGCGCGAGCAGACCCGAAGAGGCATCCGGCCCCCAACTGCCCGCGGTATAGCGCAGCGGCTTTTCTTCAAGCTCGCGCCAGCCTTCCAGTATCGGATCGGCCCAGGACCATGCCGCTTCCAGTTCGTCGCGGCGCATGAAGTGCGTCAGTCTGCCGCGCACCACGTCGATCAGCAGACGCTCATAGGCTTCCGCGCGGCGTTGCGCGAACGCGGACTGCAGATCAAGCTTCAGATCGACCGGCAGCATGCTCATTCCGCTGCCCGGCTGCTTGGCCATGATCTGCAGCTGTATCGATTCTTCAGGCTGCAGCTGGATCACGAGCCGGTTGGCCCGCGTGCGCGGCGCATCAGGGAAGATCGAGAATGGCGGATTGGCAAAGTCGATGACGATCTGCGACAGCTGCTTCTGCATGCGCTTGCCGGTGCGCAGGAAGAATGGCACGTTCGCCCAGCGCCAGGTATCGACGTGGGTGCGCAAGGCGACGAAGGTCTCGGTCGCGCTGTCCGCCGGTATGCCCGGCTCATCCAGATATCCCTTTACCGCCTCGCCATTAACGGCTCCCACGGTGTATTGCCCGCGTACCGTGTCCCGTGCGATATCGCCCAGGCTCATGCGCCGCAGCGAGCGCAGCACCTTGAGCTTCTCATCGCGCACCGCGTCCGGATCGAGCGAGACCGGCGGCTCCATCGCGATGATGCACAGTAGCTGCAGCAAGTGGTTCTGCACCATGTCCCTGAGCGCGCCGGTGCCGTCATAGAAACCGGCGCGACTGCCGACGCCTACGGTTTCGGCCACCGTGATCTGTACGCTTTCGATGCTCGGCGCGCGCCACAGCGGCTCGAGTATGCCGTTGCCGAAGCGCAGCACCATCAGGTTCTGCACGGTTTCCTTGCCGAGGTAGTGGTCGATGCGATAGATCTGCGATTCGCTGAAATGCCTGCCCACGGCGAGATTGATCTCGCGTGCCGATTCCAGGTCGTGGCCCAGCGGCTTTTCGAGCACGACGCGGCTGGCTTCATCGACCATGCCGCATGCGGCCAGCCGGTCGCAGATGCCCATGAACAGCGCCGGCGACGTGGCAAGGTAAAACACCCGCTCCACGCCGGCGCGCGACCGGGCGGCAAGATGCTGGTAACCGGCGGCGTCGGTGGCGTCCATCGCCACATAGTCGAGCAGGTCGAGAAAGCGCGACCAGGCTTCGGGCTCCATGTGCTGCGGCGGAATGAACAGGCGCGACTGCTGGGCGACAAAATCGACATACGCTTCGCGGCTGAACTCATGCCTGCCGACGCCGATGATGCGCGTCGAGCGCGGCAGATTGCCGTGCGCATGCGCCATGTACAGCGCGGGCAGGAGCTTGCGCACCGCGAGGTCGCCCGCGCCGCCGAAGATGATCATGTCGAGAGGAAGCGCCGTCTCCGGCAGGTTGGCTTTCGTTTGCATGGGATGGCTGGAAGGTCGGGCTGGATCGCATGGCTTTGCCGCCGTGGACGCCTGGCGGCAAATCGGAAAACCGCGATGATAGCGCGATCCGCGACGGCTCAAGTCGCAAGCATGCGCATGCTTGCGGCAAGGCCTCAGGAGTATTCGCTTTCCTTCCAGGCCCGGCGACGGTTCGAGCGCGTGCCTTTGCGAAGACGATGTCCGATGGCGATGAGGACAAATGCGACGCCCGCAGAAAAGAGCAGCAGCATCATGAGCCTGCCTTGCCCGCGTGATGAGGGAGCCGGTCCATCTATGGCACCAGCGAGCTCGGCATATCGCAGCCCAGTTCGCGCACGACATTGCGGAAGATCCATTCCAGCTCGCCGGGAAAACAGCCCCAGCCAAAGCGCCGGGCCAGATCGAGCCGCATCTCGACAATCTCCGGTGTGGAAATCAGCGGGCTGCGCAACTGTTCCTTGCGCACCTCGGCGACGATCTGCGCGACGAGTTCGCTGCACATCTCATAGTTCGAGAGGACTTCGCGCACCAGGTCGGCGCGCGGAAAATCCTGCGGCAAGGAGGCGACGGTTTGCATGGTAAGTCGGGACATGATGCTGGCCATATGCGAGTACTGTATGCGCATACAGTATCATGCGATTGCCGGTGCGGCAACCCGGTCCGCACGCAGGCAGATGTCGGCTTTGACACTGAGCAAGCCAAATCGCCATACATGACTGTTCCTGTCCCGGCACGGAGTTTTTCCGACACGGCACGCCCCGCATAAGACCTTGTGCCGGCCGTCGAGGTATTCGACGCATAATGACGCGCCCTGCCCCACCGATAAAACGATGCCGCTGAAACCGATACGTTCCCTCGCTCTGCTTCTGCTTGCCAGCCACGTCGCTGCTCATGCGTCAACCGCGGCGTGTCGCGCCACTGCGCCCTCTCCGCTGGGCACCAGCATCGCCGCGATTGCCCTGCGCGAATATGCGGAATTCGATGGCCACCGCATCGACGCCGAAGGACGCTTGTGGAAATTCGGCGCCACTGAATCCGAGTTCTCGGTGCTGCTCGATCCCGGCACCGGCCGGCGCGACGCGAGTCGACCCGGCCGCTATGCCTGGCGACGCGTCTGGGAATACTGGCGCACGCTGGCGCAGCATGTTCCCGGCGCGGATGAGGACCGCATGCTCATGGTCGCGCCCGGCCTGCTCGATGCGCCAGCCGACGCCGGCGCGGCAACGACCTATCGGCTTGGCGAACTGCTGCGTCAAACCGAAGACCTCGAAGCGGACATCGCAGAGCCTTTGCGCCAGGCAGCGGTGCGCGCAGCAATGAACGATACGCCATGGTCGGCCGCATTCATTTCCTTTGTGATGGACCGCGCCGGCCTGAGCGCCGCTCAGTTCAGGTATTCCGCCGCGCACTGGAAATATGTGCAGCGCGCGTTTGCACCGTCGCTGGACTACGCCTGGGTCGCTTGCGATCCCGAAAGCGCGCGGCCAGCCGTTGGCGACCTGCTGTGCTATTCGCGCGGCACCGCGCCGCTGAAGCGCTACGCAGAATGGCGCGATGCCGTGGCATTGCGCGGTATTGCGGCGCCGGCGCATTGTGAAGTCGTCACCCTTGTTGACGCGGATGCCCGCAAGATGGAAACCGTGGGCGGCAACGTGCTGCAGTCGGTAGCGCGGCGCAAGCTCAAGCTCAACAGTGCGATGCTGCTGTCGCGCAGCTACGATCCGGACCGGAGTTCAAGCTCGCGCATTCGTGAATGCGCGCGCGATCCGAGCTGTGAAGCCGCCAATCTGAACATGCAGTACTGGAGCGTGCTGCTGAAGCTGCGTCCGGACCTTAGGCCCGACCCGAAATCCGACACGGCGAAGCCGGGCCATGAGACTGACGACACCACTGAAGCGTCGGACCGCGGCATCGCGCGGCACGCACGGTAGGCTGAGGGTCAGCGCCTGCCTCGGTCTACAGCGCCTGATGATGTGTCTGGTCGCCGATCTGCCATTCGCTCATCGTCAGGAGCTTGCCGAGGATCTGGCCCGCATCCCGACGATGAACCTCAGACGCCGGAAGCTCACGTCAGGCTTCCGGGCCGGCGCCGCTGCGCTTACTGCGTCGCGCAGGTATAGCTGTTCGCGCTATTGATATCGCCGGTGCCGGAATACTTCGGCCAGGCCGGGTATTCACACAGCGGCCGCGTCCTGCCCGGTACGCCGGCGGTATCGGCGACGATCTGGTTCGTCGGCGCGACGCCCTTTTCCACCCAGTTCTCCAGCGCCGTCACCGAATCCCAGCTGGCATTGAAGACGCTGCTGGTGGAATGGCCGTAACCCGGTATCTCGTAATAGCGCAGGAAGGACGTGACCGTGTTGGCGCCCATCGCATTGCGCAGACGGGTCCAGTACTGCTCGGTGGCGCGGGTGCTGACCAGCGCATCATGGATGCCATGCGCCATCAGGATCTTGCCGCCTCGCGCGACGAAGGGAGACAGATCGGTCTTGTTGGCGTCCTGGATGCCAGTCAGGGCCACGATGCGGCTCTGCCATGGTCCGGGCGCCTGCGGATCGAGCGACAGCGAGTTGTAGTTCGCATCGCGCGTGACGAAGTACTTCACCCACTGGTCCCAGAAGGTGCTGCCATACGGCGGCATCGTGGTGCTCGTCACCGGCGGCATCGGGTTGGCCGGTTGCTCGGTGCCCATGGACAGCGTCAGCACGGTCGGCTGCAAGGGGCTTGTGCCGGGAACGCCGAAGTCGGTGCCCCAGGTGTTGAAGCCGGGATACGTGGTTTCCCCGCTGGCAAGCGCATACGGCAGCGTCAGCGTGCTGTTGATGACGTTGAACGAGGCGATCTGCGCATCGGACAGGCAGCTGTCGCCGACGTCGACGCCATTTGGGCAGCGCAGCGGCGCGCCGTTGAGCGTGGCGGTCGCGGGATTGAAAGCCGCGTTGCATGCGGCCTGGTTGCTGATCAGGCCATCCTGCACGCCATCGAGCGTGTCGCAGGCAGCCATCGCGGCGTCGTACAGCAGCTTGCGCTTGGCGCGGCTCGGATAAGCGTTGGGCTGCGCCAGCTGCCGCGTGATGCGGCCGAACTGCAAGTCCAGCGCAGCCGCATTCCACGCGGGATACAGCACGATGGCGCCATCGAAGTCCTGCGGCCAGTTCTGCACCGCCAGGATCGCTTCGCGCCCGCCGGTGGAGCCGCCGGCGAAATAGGTTTTCTTCGGCGTGGCGGCGTAGCGCGCCTTGATGATGGCCATGGCCACGTCGCGGGTCTTCTTGATCGCGTCGCCGGAGAAATTGCGCAGCGCTTCATCATTGGCGCCGAAGGTGCCGTCACGGCTGCCATTCGCATTGGCCTGGTGGCCGGAATCGCTGCCGAAGGTGGCATAGCCGCGGCCGAGAGGGATTTGCTTGTCCGCCGGTCCGGCAGGAACGTTGCCGGCGCCGGTGGCGATCGTGCCGTTGTAGCCGCCGCCGCCGAACATCATCGCCTTGCTGTTCCAGTCAGTGGGCAGATTGAGCTGGAACTTGATCTTCGGCGCGCTCGCATCCACCGGGTTGATATCTCCCAGCACCTTGCAGTATTCGCCGACGGCAGTCGCGCCGCTGCCCGCGGCGGCCACGACCTGCGTGCTGGTCACCGTGGCGCCGGTGGTGGCCAGGCCGATGGAGGAAGCGGGGATGTTCATGCCATTGAGCTGTGCGCAGCTCATGGCCAGTTGCGCCGGCTGGGCCGGGGTATTGTTATCGTCGCCGCCGCCGCATGCGGCCAGGCCGAAACTGGCGAGCGCTGCCGCAGCGAGCGGCAGCAGCCTCGGTTGATGAATCGCGATTTTTTTCATGTCTCCTGTCTCCGTTTCCATACTGGATGCTGCCGTGCATGGCGATGCGTTCGCCAGCGCAGCAGCATTTCGATTATGGAAGCTTCCCGGAGAGCAGGATTGATTTAACGCACCGGGACGGAGCCGTCCAAACCCCGTCGTGCGTTCAGACTTGCGGCGCCGCGCCGATCAGAATTCTTCCCAGTCCGCACCGGTAGCGCCGGCGCTGGCGGCCGGCAGCTTGCGCGCGGCGAGCGCAGCATGTTGCGTCCGGCTGGCAGGCAGGTTTGCACTCGTGCGCGTCATCGCGGACCGTCCGAGCGCCGGCATCGTCATCGGCGCCGCGACCGCGGCCGTCACCACGGTCTCACCACTACGGAAGGCATTCACCACTTGCACCAGCCGCTCGGCCTGATGCTGCATTGCCTGCGATGCGGCAGCCGCTTCTTCCACCAGGGCCGCATTCTGCTGCGTGACTTGGTCCATCGCGCCGATGGCGCCGTTGATTTCATCGATGCCGGCGGTCTGCTCGCCGGTTGCCGCGCTGATCTCGCCGATGATATCGGCCACGCGGCGCACGCTGGAAACGATTTCCTGCATCGTCGCGCCGGCCTGGTCGACCAGCTTGCCGCCGGCGTCGACCTTCTCTACCGAGTCGCCGATCAGAGCCTTGATCTCCTTGGCCGCCGAAGCCGAACGCTGTGCCAGGCTCCTGACCTCGGTAGCCACCACCGCGAAGCCGCGTCCCTGTTCACCGGCCCGGGCCGCTTCGACCGCGGCGTTCAGCGCCAGGATGTTGGTCTGGAAGGCGATGCCGTCGATGACCGAGATGATGTCGACGATGCGTTTCGAGGATTCGTTGATCGAGGCCATGGTGGTGATCACTTCGCCGACCACTTCGCCGCCGCGAATGGCGATCTCGGACGCGGACAGCGCGAGCCCATTCGCCTGGCGCGCATTGTCCGCATTCTGCTTCACGGTGGCGGCAAGCTCTTCCATCGACGATGCGGTTTCCTCCAGGGAGCCGGCCTGGCGTTCGGTACGGTCAGAGAGGTCGGTATTGCCGGCCGCGATCTGGCGCGCGGCGCTGGCGATTGCATCGGCGCCGGTACGCACTTCGCCGACGATGGATGACAGGTTGTCGCGCATGGATTTCATCGCAGCCATCAGGCTGGCTTCGTCGCCGGCGGCGGTGGGCACCGCCACGCCGAGGTCGCCCGCGCTGATGCTGCGCGCAACCGTGGCGGCATCTTCCGGGTCGCCGCCCAGCGATTTGCCGAGGCTGCGGATCACCGCGAGCATCACCGCGGTCAGCGCCACGCCGACTACCGCCAGCAGCAATGCCGCTTGCCACAGGTCGCGCACGAAGGCATCGGTGAGGTCATCAATGTAGAGGCCGGAAATGAAGCTCCAGTCCCAGGGCTTGAAGGTCGCCACATAAGCGCCTTTCGGGTAGACGCGGTTCTGGTCCGCATCGCCCGGCTTGGGCCAGACATAGTCGACCCAGCCTTCGCCGGTGGTCTTCGCAATCTTCGCGACGTTCATGTACAGCGGCGTGCCGGCCTTGTCCTTGAAATCGGACATGTCCTTGCCATCCATTTCCGGCTTGATCGGATGCATCACCACACGCGGCGTGGAATCGATGATCGTGTAATAGCCGTCCTTGCCATAGCGCATTGCGCGCAGTTCATCGAGCGCGCGCTTCTTTGCCTCGTCGAGCGGCATCTTGCCGGAGTCGGCCAGACTGGCATAGCGCTTTACCGTCGACATGCCGGCGTCGGTTGCAAACTTCAGCGCCAGTTGCCTTTCCTCGAAGCGCCTGGCCTTGCTGTCCATGACGTTGAAGCTGCTGATGCCGAGCAGACAAAGCCAGCTGATAAAGAGCGGTAGGAAAAGTTTCTTGCGGAAGGTTAGTTTCATGGCGCGAATGGACAGAGCTTTAAAATAGTTTTGTGACCGTTAATTTCTGTCAGGAAATTTAACGCGCCCTATCTTCGCATTAATGCTGATTTTAGGAAATATCTTTCAGGCAAGATGTGGTCGATATCCGGTATGGAAGCCGGATTATTGCCAGTGCGCGTCAGAAGCCCGGCGCAACGGCTCCCCAAGTTGCTGCGTTCGCACTGTGCAGGTGAAGTCGGAGCGATGAATGGATTCAAGCATTCGTTTCGGCTGACGGCTGTCCATGACGGCGGCTTCTGGTGCAATTTTCCGTCCAGGTTAAACGCTAAAAAATACGGCAAGCCGGAAAAGTAAGAAATCACGTCGGCGTTCTTCTGATGTCCTAGCGTGCCTTCAAATTGCCGTTTTGAAAAACACGAATCGCATTCGATAATGAATGCGCGCGGGCCTGAGCGGCGCAACGCGGCCGGACGGAAATCCGATGCATAAAAGCGGGCAGCGCTTTTTGAATTCAGCAATGGAATTGCAATCCCATTCCCTGAATCCGACCTACCGTCGCAACGTTTTTCCTCTTGCGCGTGGAAGGTTTATAACCGCATTCAATTTGAACCAAAGGTAACATTCGCAATGTCTATGTTCCTTTAAGGAACACTACGTGTGACTTATGGCTTATTCGGATCAAGCGCCAGATTTGGATTTCTATAAAATCTTTGAGTTCTTGCCTTCGCCGTGCCTGATTCTTGCCCCCGATTTCAGCATCGTCACATCTAACGCCGCATATCGCGCGGCGACATTCATTGAAGAGAACGCGGTTCGCGGCAAAAACATATTCGACGTTTTTCCGGCAAATCCGGAAGACCCGTCCAGCACCGGGACAGCGCGCCTGCGAGCCTCTCTCGAACGCGTTCTGGCTACAAAGCACGCCGACACCATGCCGCTCCAGCGATACGATATTCCCCTGCCTGGCGGCAGTTTCGAAGTGCGCCATTGGAGCCCGGTAAACGTTCCGGTGCTCGACGCCTATGGTGAAGTCGTCTCCATCATCCATCGCGTCGAGGACGTAACAGCCTTGATCGAAAAGCTGCCACGGGGCTTGATCGATGCGCAGACGCATGCATTGGCAACTGAATTATTTCAACGCGGGCGCGAGATCGATTCCGCAAATGCGCTGCTGCGCGAGGCGAACGCTTCGCTGGAACAACTCGACAAAGCCAGGACGGATTTCTTCAACGATGTCAGTCATGAGCTCCGTACGCCGCTGACGCTGCTGATGTGGTCGCTGGAACAGCTGCAGCGCTCCGCTGCGTCCAATGGCGACCAGGGTCAGCAGAAAGCTGTGGCCAGCGCCCGGCGCAACGCCGGGCGCATGCTGCGGCTGGTCAACAGCCTGCTCGAGCTGGCGCGCGCCGACTCGGGACACATCACGGCGACGTTCCAGCCTACCGATCTGGCCTCGTTCACCGCCGAGCTGGCAAATCAGTTTCGGACCGCGGTGGAACAGATTGGCCTGAAATTGCGGGTCAATTGCGAACCGCTCGATCAAGCGGTTTTCGTCGACCATGAATTGTGGGAAAAGATTGTTCTGAATCTGCTATCCAATGCAGTCAAATTCACCTCCGACGGAGAAATCGAAGTCACGCTTGTCGAAAAAGAAGGACGTGTTCATTTTTCGGTCCGGGATACGGGAAGCGGTATTCCCGATGCCGATATACCAAAAGTATTCGACCGTTTCTACCGCGCGCGCGGGGCACCTTCCAATGGTGAACAAGGTACGGGAATAGGCCTTGCCCTGGTCAAAGAATTCGCGCGGCTGCACGGCGGCGAAGTCAAATTGAAGAGCAAACTCGGCGCAGGAAGCGTATTTTGCGTTGAAATACCCTTGGGGCGAGCTCATCTTCCGCCAGCAGCCATTGTCGAAGGCGAAAAGGAAAGCCACCCCAGGCGGAAGAACGATCATGCTCTTGAAGCGCAGGAATGGATTCTTGAGCAGGAAGCAGTCAGCCTTCCCTTCCCGGACACTTCGCCATCGCTGCAGAAGAGAGCGCGCGTTCTCGTGGTTGACGACAATGCCGAGCTTGGCCATTACATCGCCCGCCTGCTGGGAGAACGCTTCAGCACCGAAACCGCGACCGACGGCGCGCGTGCGCTGGAAAGTATTTACGAGCGGCCACCCGACGTATTGGTCACTGATCTTCTGATGGCAGGCATGGGTGGACTCGACCTCGTCCGTGCCATACGAACCGACCCGCTGGTTTCCGCGCTTCCCATCATCCTGGTATCCGGGAAAGCGGACGATGAACAGAGAAGCCATGCGCTGGAGGCTGGCGCTGACGATTTCCTGGTGAAACCATTCAGCGCGCGCGAATTGCTGGCCCGCGTAAGCATCCTGGTCGATCAGGCCGAACGCAGCCGGCAGGAACGCACGCTGCGCGCCGAAGCCGAAGCCGCACGCATGCGCATGCGCATGGTGCTGGACAGTGTCAGCGAAGCGTTCATCGCGGTGGACCGCCAGTGGCGCATTACTTTTGCGAACGGCCGGGCGGCAAGCTGGCTCGGCACGAACGACGATGCGCTGATGCAGAAGCCGCTCTCCCAGTTTTTCCCGGTAAACATGGAAGAAGCGCTGAGATCGGCGCTGCAGCGAACCATGGCCAGGCGTGAAAGTGCGCAGGTAGAGCTCGAACGTGGCGGCCGCTGCTGGCATGTCGGCATATTCCCGTCCCCCGAGGGGATCGTGATGCTCGCGAGCGACATCACCGAACGCAAGGAAGCGGAGTCACGCTTTCGCCACCTGGCGCATCATGACGCGCTCACCGGCCTACCGAATCGCGCATGCCTGATCGAGTTTGGCGAAAAGTTGCTGGCCGCTACCCGGCGCTCCAGAAAGATGCTGGCGGTGCTGTTCATCGACCTCGACCGCTTCAAGTCGATCAACGACAGTTTCGGACACGGAATCGGAGACCAGTTGCTGCAGCAGGTAGCGGCGAGACTGCGCAGCTCGTCGCGCGCCGAGGACATGGTGGGGCGCCTGGCGGGTGATGAATTCCTGGCGGTATTGGCGGACCTCTCGGAAGCCTCGGACGCCGGGCGCGCCGCGGACCATCTGCTCGAAGAACTCAAGAAGCCGTACCGGGTGGGCGAGCGCGAGCTGTACTGTGCGCCGAGCATCGGCATCAGCCTGTTCCCGCAGGATGGACAGTCTCTCGACGCGCTGATCCAGCATGCCGACATGGCGATGTACCAGGCCAAGGAAGCCGGCAGGAACAATTTCCATTTCTATACAGGCGCACCGACGCCTCTGGAACGCCGGACGCTGTCCATCGAGCAACGCTTGCGCCGCGGCGTGGAAGGCCAAGGCTTTCAGCTCGTCTACCAGCCCATCGTCGATACGCATACCGGCAGCGTACGCGGCGCCGAAGCATTGCTGCGATGGCCACAGCCCGATGGCGATCCCATCGGACCCGAGCTGTTCATCCCGATTGCCGAGTCGGTCGGCGTCATCCAGTCCCTGGGCCGCTGGGTATTCGGAGAGGTATGCAAGCAGGTCGTGCAATGGCAGGCGGACGGTCTTCCCGCCATTACCGTCGCGATCAACGTTTCACCGATCCAGTTCCGCCATCAGGGTTTCCTTCCGTCGCTTCTGAACATCCTGCGTGAATCCGGCGTCAATCCCGGTCTCATCTCCCTGGAACTGACGGAAAGCGCCCTGATCAAGGACATCGATGAGTCGGTGAAGACCTTCTCGATATTGCGGGAGGTCGGGCTCTCGGTCGCCCTGGACGATTTCGGCACCGGCTATTCCAGTCTGAGCCAGCTCGCCCGGCTCCCGCTGGACAAGCTGAAAATCGATCGCTCCTTCGTGAAAGGCATCGAAGGCGGCGGAGCCGGCCCTCCCATCGTCGAAGCGATCATCGCATTGGGGCACACCTTGAATCTGGAAATCGTTGCGGAAGGCGTTGAAACGCAGCAGGACCTCGCCTTTCTCCGCGAAAAGCGTTGTCATCAGGCGCAAGGCTATTTCATCGGACGTCCGATGATCGGAAATGCATTCTTCGAATGGTGCACGATGAACACGCCCGCCGCCTCCACGCCTGCACAGGGTATGAATAACACCGGGCACAGCCAGTGAGTCGCCGCGGGAGAACGTATGCAAACTGACCAGCACTCGACCAAGAATGTCTGGAACCACTACGTCTATACAAGGAAAATTCCGCGCGATGTGCTGCGGGAGTCGATCCAGCGCGCGTGGCAGCGTTGCGACCAGGTCGGCGCCAGCCCCTTCATCATGCAGGCCAGGGAACTCACCTCGGCCCAGGCGAAAGAACTCTTTGAGCGCGAAGGCAACCTGATCCAGGCGGCCAAGCCGTACATGCAGGCACTGTCGCAGGCCGCCGGGGACGAACGCCATGCGGCCATGCTGGGCGACCGGAACGCCGTCGTCATCGATGTATTGGGCGACGAGGAAAGCGTCAGTGGTCGGCAGCGTGTACCAGGGCCGGGGGCATTGCTCGCCGAACAGCAGGCTGGCGCGAATGGAATAGGAAGCCCGCTGGCCGAGGGCGGATATATCGAACTCGTCGGGTCCGAACATTTCATCGAGGGATTTCACCCGTTCACCTGCCAGGGACTGCCCTTGACCGGACCGAATGGAGAGATCGCCGGCGTACTGAGCACATCCGTGCGGCGCGTTGAAGCCTCTCACCGGATCCGCGAGATTCTCTATTGCGCAGCTCACGGCATCGAGGCAGAGCTGATTCGCCGCCAACTGTCGATGGAACTGCAGCAGATGCTCGGAGGGGAAACGAATGACGCCCTGCTCGACCGCATACAACAGGACATGGTGCAAATGCACGGCGCCGCGCGATTGCGCCTGGAAAAGGCCATCCGCCTCGTTCGCGCCAATCGCCATGCCGAGGTCACGCAGCTGGTTGAAGTCGCGAACCAGCTGATCACCCGTTTTCGCATGCAGTCGCAGCTATGGCGGGAAATCGCGTCGGCCGGAACCGAAGAACCGCGGCGCCACGATCTGGCGCAGCATGCCCGGGAAATGGCGGCGCTGCTTGCGACGGAAGCGGCGGTGCGCGGCCTCGATGTCGTCGTGCACGGTACAGAGCCGGTGCCTGTGCATGTCGACAGGCGCGAGCTGCAGAGAACGCTCTTCAGGGCGTTTCTGCGGGCTTTCGAATCATCTCCTGCACGTTCGACGCTGCGAATCGATGTCGCAAACGATGAGCAGCTTGCACTCGGCACCATCCGTTTCTCGACGGCGCCCGATGTGATAGTTGCGATCGACCAGAAGCCGCGGCAGTTCGATTCCCTGCGTATCGGCAGCTTTGTTATCGATAAGCATTGATTTCCACGGAGGCCGATTTGGCTAAGGCAAGTGTGCTGGTGGCAGATGACGACAAGGATTTCAGGCAGGCCGTTGCCGAATTCATCGAAATGGAAGGATGGCAAGTGTGGCAGGCGCAGGACGGTGAGGAGGCGCTCGACTTCGCTCGCGCATACAAGCCGGACGTGATCATACTCGACCAGAGAATGCCCGGCCTGACGGGAACCGAAGTGATACTGCATATGCGGGACAGGGGCATCCACACGCCCGTGGTATTCATCTCGGCAGCCCGTGAAATCAGCGCACTGGCCCTTTCCGTCAGCGTGAATTGCTATCTTCAGAAGCCATTCGGGATCAATGACCTGATTACTCTTCTGAACCAGGCATTGCAAGGCGGATGCTGAAAGTCTGACGCACCAGCGCTTGCGAGCGTTCGAATTCGCGCCAAAGCCCGCGAGCCAGGCTGGTAACCGGCGCGTTCGTCCTGCTTGGGTTGGCGGCCGGCATCAACGCTTTTTACCGTGCCGCCGGCGCGTTTTCACCGTGCGGTATAGCGCCGCTTCGCGGACCGTTGTAAGGTAAGGCCCCTGTGGCTCAGCGATGCGCAAGCCTTTCGACATGAACGCGACCCCACCCGAGCCGAATCGCACGGTGATCCTGCCCGCGCTGCCCGGCGATCCTGCCGCTGCACAACGCGTGGCGACTGACGATGGCAATCCGTTGCCGCCAGGGGCGCGGCTCGGCGAATTCGAAATTCTGAAAGTCATCGGCATCGGCGGCTTCGGCATCGTCTATCTGGCCCAGGACCATTTTCTCGAACGCCATGTCGCGGTCAAGGAATACATGCCCACGAGCTTCGCGCTGCGCTCCTCGAACGGCAATGTGCTGGCCACTTCCCCGCGCGAAGCGGAACTGTTCCGGGTCGGCATGCGCAGCTTCCTCAATGAAGCGCGGCTGCTGGCGCGCTTCGATCATCCGGCATTGCTGAAGGTCTACCGTTTCTGGGAAGCCAATGGCACCGCCTACATGGCCATGCCCTTCTATGAAGGCGTGACCCTGAAGCAAGCCATTCGAAGCGGGCAAATCACACCGACCGAAGAATGGATACGCGCCTTTCTCGCCTATCTGCTCGACGCGATCAGCCTGATCCATGCGGCGCATTGCTATCACCGCGACATTGCGCCGGACAACATCATGCTGCTCGAGGATGGCCGCCCGGTGCTGCTCGATTTCGGCGCGGCGCGGCAGGTGCTCGGCGACCTCACGCACATGCCGACCGCGATACTCAAGCCCGGCTATGCGCCCATCGAGCAGTACATGGAAACCCCGGGCATGCAGCAGGGGCCCTGGACCGATGTGTATGCGCTGGCCGCGGTGGTGTATTACCTGATCACGCGCAAGCCGCCGCCACCGGCGGTAGCGCGCATCGTGCAGGACGACATGCTGCCGGCGCGCCAGGCCGGCAAGGGACGCTACCGCGACAGCTTCCTGGCCACGCTGGACCATGCGCTGGCTGTGCGGCCCGAGCTGCGCATCCGCTCGGTGGCGCAATTCCGCAGCGCGCTCGGCATCGACGAAAGCATTCCCGAAGCCATGCCGAGCGTGGACGAGGCCACGCGCACGGAACCGATGGCAAGCGCGGCCAGGCCTGAAGCCTTCCGCCGCGAGGGCACCGCAAGCGCGCCGGAACGGCGGGCAGCTCAATGGCGAAGACCATATGGCGCGCGCCACCGCGTGATCGAGCGGCTGCGGCAATGGCTTGCCGCGCACGCGCCACGCACCCTGGGCAGGCGCAGCACCATCGAGGCCATGCTGGTGCTCATCGTTGCTGCTGCGCTCTACGGCGGCTTTCGTCTCGCGGTCCGGCATCCCGGCAAGGCCGCATCCGCGCCGCAGGAAGTGACCCGGCACAGCGAACCGGTCGCGCCATCGACCGGAAGCACCGCTGCCTTGGGCCAGACGCCGGCCGCCACAAAGCCCGAAGCAAGCGCCGCTGCCGCGGCGCCGGGCATCGCCAACCCGGAAAAGCGCGAGCATCCATCGGCTGGGGAGACGCAGCGTCGCGAAGAGGAATTGTGGGCAGCGGTACGCAACATCGACAAACCACTGGTCTATGAGTCCTTCCTGAGCAGGTATCCAACCAGTCGCCATGCGGATGAAGCGCGGGCCAGTCTGGCGCGGCTCAGGCACGCGGAAGAGTCGCACGCATCCGCCGCATCAAAAGCGCCGGGCGCCTCCACCAGCGAAGCCAACACATCCAGCACCGCGCGCAATGCGGCTCCAGCGGCTCCGCAGCAGGGCTACGGACTCCCCGCTACGCCATCGATTGCGGGGCCAACGGCCCGAGTCCCATCCGCGACACCGGCGACGCCACCACCACAAACGACGCCGCCGACACAGACCGCGGGGCAAGCCTCGACACCGCGCATCGCGCAAGCAATGCCGCAGGCATCGCCAGACGCGCCGGCCAGCGACGCCGCCAGGACCGAAGCGCCAGCAGCACAGGAGCGCACTGCGCCGGCCGGGCCGGCGGAAAAAGCGCCTTATCAGGCTGCGCAAAAACCCGAGCCTGATAAGGCACGCGAACCGCAGCGGGCAAGCGAAACGATGAGCAGCGAAGGCAGGGTGCTCAAGCTGCCAGGCCAGACCATGACGGGCAACTTCACGACGGACCCGGTCACCGGCGCCGTCTCCGGCCGCGGCCGCATCGTCTGGGACAATGGCGACCGCTTCGAAGGCACGCTGGCGCAAGGCGTGCGGCAAGGCAAGGGCGAATTCATCTGGGCCAATGGCCAGCGTTACAGGGGCGACTGGGCGCGCGGACTGCCTAACGGCAAGGGCACGATGCAGTTCGCCAACGGCAACCGCTATGAAGGAGAGATGCGGGATGGCGTGCCGCATGGCGTAGGCGTCATCGACTTCAGCAATGGCGACCGCTATTCCGGCGACGTCAGGAACGGCCTGCCGGATGGGAGCGGGACCAACCGCTTCGCCAACGGCGATATCTACAGCGGCGCCTGGCGCATGGGCAAGAGCCATGGCCACGGCCGCTATGCCTGGGCATCCGGCGGCGCCTGGGAAGGCGAATTCCGCGACGGCGTGAAGACCGAAAACGGCGGCATGGCGTCCGGAGACGATGCCAGGCCGCTGGCGCGCTGAACGCCAGTCCCATGATCCGGATTGACCCATGGCAGCGGTCTGCTACGCAAGGAACACGTGCCGCGCACCGTCGGCTGAAAGATATGCCGTGAGACGGTCGGCCACGCAGGACAGCTAGTACCGTTTCCGAATGACCGGCTACGGGAGCGTAGTACATGCAGTACACCGTCTCCAGTCGGCCGCGTCTCACGCTCAATGCTTTCGTTTTGTTTCGCCGGATGTCTCGGCGCCAGCAGCATCGGCGCCTTCGTTCGTACCGATTGACAGGGGCTTGATAACGTCCTTGATGGGACTCACGCCGCCTTCAGCGCGAATCCATGCCGGTCTCGAGCTCAGCTCTTTTGACGCGCCTGCAATAACTTGACCACTTCGCCGTGTCCGCCTTCCTTTGCCATACTCAGCGCGGTTTGGCCGTTGATGTCGACCATATCCAGCCGGGCTCCTGCAAGTAACAGCGCCTTTACCATGGACGTGTCGCCGTTCTCCGCAGCCATCATCAATGCGGTTGTGCCCTCGACCATTGCAGCATTCACATTCGCTTTCAACTTCACCAGCGCTTGCACTGTGGTCGTATGACCTTTCAGTACAGCGAGCATCAACGCTATTACGCCGTCTGTCATCGCGGCATTGACATTTGCGCCTGCTTTCGCCAGCGCCCGCACCATGGCGGTGTCGCCCCTAGCGGCGGCGAACATCAGCGCAGTTGTGCCAAATGTCATATGGGCATTCACATCAGCCTTCAGCTCGATCAATAACGACGCCATAGCCGTTTTGCCTGTCTTCGCAGCTTGCATCAGCGCAGTAAGTCCGTCTGAGGCTGCGGCATTGACATTTGCGCCCAATTTCTTCAGCGCCTTCACCGTTGCTGTGTGGCCCTTATCTGCTGCGAATATCAGTGCAGTTATGCCATTGGGCCGTGCAGCATCGACATCTGCGCCTGCATGCGCCAGCGTCTGCACCATAGCCGTGTCCCCCGCCATTGCAGCGCGCATCATTGCAGTTGTGCCTTCGAGTGTCCTGGCATTGAGATTTGCTCCCAACTCCTTCAGTGCCTCTACTGTCGCCGTGTGCCCCTTTTCCGCAGCGAACATCACTGCGGTTACGCCATTCGGCGTCGTAGCATTGACATCTGCGCCCGCCCGCGCCAACTCCCACACCATGTCCGAACGACCCTTCGCGGCGGCGATCATCAATGGGTTAACGTTGGCAGCGTCCACGGCATTAACATCTGCGTCCGCTTGCAGCAACGCACGGAAAATAGCCATGAGGCCCTTGCGTACAGCAAGCATCAGCGCGGTAGCGCCGCCGGGGGCTGCGGCATTGACGTTTGCACCCAAGTCAATCAATGTCCGCACCGACGACATGCGACCCATTTCTATAACGCGCATGAGCGAAGTTTCTCCCCCCAGGGCTGCGGCATCGACGTTTGCACCCAGGCTTGCCAATGCCTGTACCGTTTCAATGTGCCCCGCTGCCAGAGCCAACATTAGTGCGGTTACGCCATTGGCATCTACAGCATCGATCTTTGCACCCGCACGCACCAGCTCCCGTACCGTGGCCGTGTGGCCAAACGATGCAGCACACATCAGCGCGTTTTGGTTATTCAACGTGTGAACATTGACATCCGCTCCCTCCTTAATCATTGCCGACACCAGTTCCGTGGCGCCAGCTTGTGCAGCAGCCATCAGTGGGGTCATTCCAATGACCGTTGGAGCATTGAGATCCATCCCCTGTTTTATCCTTGCACGCAATCTTGTCGGGATCTCAGATGGCGCCGCATCGATAAGCGCGTTCATATCGTCCAGCTCGGCACCATTGAATACTTGCATTTTCACGCGCACCTTGGAGTTGTGGCCAACGTCGGCGGCGTCCCTGATCACGGTGTCGCCCCCAGCCTTGGCGCGCCCCCCCTGTTTGCGATGCTCCGCCGATGTCTGCGGTGAGCTGGCAGCGGCAGGCTTAGCCTGGCTCGAGCGATGCGCAGTTGCCGGCGGATCGATTGCACTATGCTCAGGCGTCCCTCCGACTGCGACTGAGCCGCTGTTCCGCGCATGCTGGCTTTCGGATGCCTTGACAATGCCGTGCCTGATCAACAGCTCGCGCAATGTCGACGATGTTGGTGGATGCTTTGTGAAACATTCAATCGCATTCTGCCTGTCCTGTTTGCTCAGGTTGGACAGATAGGTATTGCATGCCTTGAAGCGCATCTTGTCCGACAGAAAGGCTTCGCTGTCCAGCTCGAGGAGAAACGCTTCCGGTAGTGCCGGCAGCCGCCTTTGCGGCAAGCTCCTGAGTTGCTGCATCACTTGTTCGGTCTGTTGCGGCTGACCAGCGCGCAGCGCGGCAACCAGCGCTTCCACGTCGACAACGCCTGCTGGCGCCTGCGGCTTTACGCTGGAATTGGCAACCGCAATGTCCTTGCTCGGCGTCTTGGGAAGCGCCTCGGTAAGGTCTTGTTGTTCATCATCCGAATCGATATCGTCCGCATTGACCGTTTCCGCGAGCGCGTCATGCGCCGCAAGACTGAACGCATCCGTCTTGGCGCTACGGGCATGCGCGAACTTGCCCCGGCCCACGGTCGGGCGCAGATAACTCGTGCTCGGGCCGCTGCGCGCAGGCTCCATCAGTCTCGGCTGCGCAACGATCGCGCCTTCTCCAGGGATACGCTTGCGCGGCTCATCCGCCTTGGTCTGCTCTGTCTCTTGGTTCAGCGTCAGCTTCGGCGGTGTCGTCACCGACGGCAATTGCGCACCCAGCCCGCTCAACAGCACCGGCGTTGCGGGCCTTGCGCGTTCCACGCCGTTCTGCTTGTCGAGCAAGTCTTCGCGCAGTTCTTCCAGCCCCGCTGTGCCTATGCACAAGCCTTGCTCTTGCAGATAGGCCAGCGCCAACAGCAAGCCATCGATGGTGCGCCCATCGCTGAATGCTGCTGCGCCGCCCGCCACGAGCTTCGCCAGTAGCTTGTCCAGCGCACGGGCAAAACTCTTGCGCATAACCTCGTCGCCGCAGGCCGGCAACAGATGCTCGTGACAGTCCTGCATGAACGACACCAGGTTCGCCAGCGATTGCGCATTCCTGCGGCCCTTGCCGAATCCCTCGGCATTCAGCGCCGCCAGCACCCGTCTCGCAACCTTCGACACCCTCTCGTGCAGTTCTTTGTCCCCGACAGGTCCTTCCGAAGCGCGTCGCATCAACAGGCGCAGGAAGTTGCCGGCATTCGATAACACCCGGCCATCCCCACCGCTCATCTGCTCGTTCGGTATCTCCTCGATCAGCGTCAGCAAGCGCTGCAACTGACCATTTCGCTGCAGCTCGTCGATGCTCAACGCTTGCGTTCCGATCAGTTCCTTGACCAGATTGCACACGTTCATTACCGACACGCCGTTGACCGGCGCTTTCTCCAGCACCGCGTAGCTATGCGCGCCGCACAGTTCTTCCATGCATTGCTTCAGCTTGTGCGAGACTTCAGCCCCCGCCTCACCCTTTGCCTTCAGCGCCAGCAGGTCATACTCGATAACGTCTTTCAGAATCGCCGCGCATTCGCCGATCTGATAGGCCTGCGCATCCTGGTCGTCGGCGCCTACCCAGCCAACCAGGCCATTCAGTGCTCCTTCAAACACCTTGGCGATACCGTCGTCCGGCTTCAGCAAGCCCTTCTTTACGCCACGGCAGATCCAGTTCAGCAGCGGCAGATGTTCCGCAACAGTCGCCGACGAGGCAAAGCCTTTTGCC
This sequence comes from Noviherbaspirillum pedocola, assembly GCF_016632335.1. GTDB lineage: Bacteria > Pseudomonadota > Gammaproteobacteria > Burkholderiales > Burkholderiaceae_D > Noviherbaspirillum_A > Noviherbaspirillum_A pedocola. The sequence goes on along the minus strand of NZ_JAEPBG010000004.1, from coordinate 222,653 downwards.
GCTGCCTGCAGCAGCGTCGTCGTCAGGTTTTGCAACAGCGGCTGCAAGGCGCGGCGCTGCTGGCGGTTGAACAGTGATGCCCTGGCCGGATCTGCGAATGCGGAGAGCGCGCCGAAGATGTCCCTGAGCGCTTCGGTATCGAATGCAACCGCATCGAGCCCGCCCTTGTCTGCACCCCGGCGCAGCGCGGCGTTGAGGCGTCCCAGCGCCCCTTCGAATGCCTTGATCCAGCTCGCAAGCTGCGGCGACGCCGGATGCGTCTGTCCGATCTCATGCAGCTGCGCCGCGCTGGTTTTCACACTGCGGAAGTAGGCCGGCACATCGACAGTTGCGGCGGCGTCCGGATCGTTGTCTGGCCAGCGCAGCGCTTGCGCTCCTTCGCGCAGCGTATTGAGCCGGGTGCGCTGCGCACTCGTCAGCTCGGAATCTGCGCCGGCAAGCAGCGAGACCCGGTCCGTGTTCGTTCCCGCCAGCGTGGGTGCATTGCCGGCCGGGGGGAGATGCGAAGTGGAAAGTGGTAAGCGCTGCACACCATCTGGGCCGGCATTCGTTGATTTGCCGTTGCGGTTCGATGCGGCATTCAGGCTCATGGTGATGCTTCCTTGTTCGAAGAAGAGCCACCTGTGTACTTGCTCAGCACGATGAGTTCCGGCTCGCTGCTTGCGCACCATGGGCGCGACCATCAAAAGAACAAAACATCAATAAACGCACCAAAACGCCTGCATGGCGCATGCCGCTCATCCCCCTACCTGCCGGAACGGATCCAGCGCCAGGTCGATCAGTCGCCGCTCGCGCACTACGATTTCCGCATTCGCCACCATGCCGTAGCGCAGCGCATAGCGCATGTCGCCGACCTGATAGAAATCGCGGTCCAGCGTGATGCGGCCTTCGTACACGGGTTTCTTCGATTGCGCGCTCGGCCTGGCGGTCGGCGAGATGAATTGCAGCGTGCCGTTGATCACGCCATAGCGCTGGTAGGGAAAGGCATTGAACTTCAGCCTGGCCGCCTGCCCTTCGCGCAGAAAGCCGCGGTCGCTTTCATTGATTTCGATCTTCAGCACGACACGCGCTTCCTTCGGCGCGATGCCGCCGATCGGTGCATTGGCTTGCACCTTGTCGCCGGGCTGGGTGGTGGTGACGTCGGTGATCACGCCATCGACCGGTGCGACGATGAGCAGGAAGTTGTCCTTGTCGATGTTCTCGAAGCGGATGCGCGCCGCCGCATCGGCCAGCAGGCGCGCGGTCTGCACCTGCAGCCGCAGCTTGTCCTCGGTATTGGCCACTTCGCGCGTCGCGGCTTCGTATTCGAGCCGCAGGCGCGCCAGTTCCTGGCCGCTGGTTTCGAGCTGCGTGCGCGCCTGCCCGAGTTCGAGCGACTGCCGCGCCGACAATTCCGAGAGCCGCGATTGCGCCACCCGCAGCGCATTGTCCGCCGCCTGCAGCGCGTTCTTCTTGCTTTCGACCTGCAGCTGCGCCACGCCGCCGCCGCCGGGCAAGGCCGACAGCCGCGCATACTTGTCCGCCTCATCCTTCGCCGCATCGCGCGCGCGCCGCGCATCCTCGACATTGGTGCGCGCTTCCTGCAGTTGCGCGCGCTGGGTCTCGGCGAGCTTGCCGGTGCCTTCGGTGATGCGCCGCTCGTTCTGATGTTCTTCCAACTCCATCTGCTGCTTCAACGCGGCCGCGCGCCGCTCAAGCAAGGCCTTTTTCTGCGGGAACTCCTTCCATTCGCGCTCGGCCGATTCAAGCTTGAGCTGCGCTTCGAGCGCGTTGGTGGCTGCCTCGATCGCGCCGCGCGCATTCAGGCGCGCAAGCACGTCGCCCCTGGACACCGGCTGCCCTTCGGCAATGTACAGATTGGCCAGCTCGCCATCCACCGGCGCATACAGCCGCCGCACTTCGGATTCCGGCGTCAGCGCGCCCTGCGCCGTGACCGTCACATCGGCATGACCGAAGAAGGACCATGCCAGGCCGGCCAGCACCAATGCGAGCATGGTGACGACCGTCGCCCGCGCCAGGCGCGAGGACTCGGCCATGAGCAGCGCGATACCTTCGTCACTATGGTCTTCCAGTGCTTCAGCCAGTGGCTTAGGACCGTCCTGCGCCAGCTCTTGCGCTTTCTCTTTCGCCATCTTCGCCTCCAAGCAGGGCCAGCTTGGCCCGGTACACCGCCGGATCGAGCGCTGCTCGTGCGTCGCGCAACGCGCGCCGCTGCTGCTCGAGCTCGGCGCCGATCTGTTCCTGCAGGCTCGCCGATTGCGACGGCTGCTCGGCACGCACCTGCCGCAACAGGCGCATGCCGCGCTGCGCATCGTCCCTGGCCGCCACCAGCAGCCGTGCCTGGCTGCGGAAGCGATCGGATACCGTGGCCTCCAGGCGCTGCGGCCCTTCGATGCCGCCGCCGTCGCGGTAGCGACGCCATTGCGCTTCGGCGCGCTCGATGAGTTCGCGCGCCTGCTGTTGCGCCTGCCGGCGGTAAGGCTCGATCTCGTCGCTTGCTGCTTGCAGGAACCAGCCGTCCTCGAACGGATTCAACGCATCGTAAAACGCCAGTACCCGTTCTTCCTGGCCGGGGCTGCCGCGTGCCTTGGGCAGGGCAGCAAAGCCTTCGGCAATGCGTTTCTTGCGCGCGATCTCGGCATCCACCGCATCGCTCCAGGCACCGCCGCGCATCGCCTCGAGGCGCTCGATCGCCGCGCGCGTATTGCCGGCCTGCCAGCTGGCGGCAACAGCGCGGTATTGCTGCGCCAGCTCCGCTGGCGGGAAGCGTGGCCCGGCAGCCAGCGCGTGGAACTTGTCACGGAACGGCGGGGTGGCGAACTGCGCGCTGTCGCGCAGCGCGACCATCAGTCCCACGCGCCGATCGCGCGCGGCTTCCAGTGCTTGCCGGTACAGCGCGAGATCGGCGCGGATGCGCTCGAGTCCGCCGAGCCGCGGATATTTCTCCGCGTAGTCATCCAGCAGCGCTGGCACGGCATCGAGCCGGTCTTCCTTCAGCTCGGTTTCGAGTGCGGCATTGAGACGTTCGATAGCGGCGCCATAGACCGCATCGTCGCTCTTGAGCCGGCGCACATGACTGAGCGCTTCGGCATAGGTATCGCGAAAGGCTGGCACCTGGGCAGCGATGCGCGAGAGCTGGCGCTGATGGCCGTTCGCATCCGCATCCCACCATGCCAGCAGCTCGCGCATCGGCGCTTCATCAACATAGATGCGCACCGGCGCTTCCAGTCCGCCGCGCCCGGCGATGTAGCGGCGCAGCCGCGCCACCCAGTCGAGTTCGCCCAATAACGCGCGCAGGTCATCGTTGCCACGCGCGCTCTGTGCCATGTGCTCCTGCAGCTCCCGCACTTCCTTGTCGCGCCCACCCTTGAGCGCTGCCAGCCAGGGCGGCACTCCGCCCTTCAACACGGCCTCAGTATCGAGCGCCTTCATCGCCGAATCGTCGGGGTGCGTTGCCAGATGCGCGTTTGCAACTGCGGCGGCGCGCTCGAAGCTACCCTCGGCCAGCAGCGCGCGCACCTTTTTCTCGTCGCCACCGCGCATGGCCAGCGTCGCGGCCAGTGCGAGCACTACAGCCGCAAGCCCAGCTATCCAGGCCAGCATCCGCGCACGAGACGGGCCGCTGTCTCCGACGAGTGCGCGCACCCAGGCCGCCGCCATGCTGCGCGGCGCTTCCCTTGCGTGCCGGGAAGGCATGGATGCCGGTACAGCGGCATCCATGCCCTTGTCCGCGCCCGCATCCTGCGCCGGCGTCACGCAGAAGATGTCGAGGAAGGAACCCGCCGCGGCCACGAACGTAGTCTTTTCCGGATCGGATAGCGCAACAGCGGCTGGCGCGGCGTCCGGGACTTGCGCAGGCAGCGCGATGCCGGTAAGCGTCGGGTCGACCGCGAGCGCTTCGCGCTGCAGGCTGGCGATGTACGCGAAATGCTGGCCGCCGAAGGCCAGGCGCGTGCCGTCCGTGATCGGCGCCGCATGCTCCTGCAGCCGCTTGCCATCGATATAGCTGCCGTTGGTGCTGCCAAGGTCTTCAATCCAGGGCATGCCGCGCCGCAGGAAGATATGCGCATGGCGCCGCGACAGGAAGGCCAGCTGCTGTGCATGCGCTTCGCCGTAGCGCGCGAACTCGGGCTCGGATTTCCCGATCAGAAATGGAAACTCGGTGACGACGATGGTTTGCAAGCCGAGCGCAGCATGCTCGGGCGTGAGCGTGAGCGCGGTCAGGCGCGCCGTGGATACCGGCGCGGCCATACTCTTGCCCAGCCGGATGCGGTAGGCCAATGCGCTGCCGAAGCGAATTTCATCGCCATCCTTCAGACGGCTGGTCTTCTCGCGTACATCCACGCCATTGACCGTAGTGCCGTTGCGGCTGCCGAGGTCCGCGACATAGGCCTCGCCGCCTTCACAGAAGAGGCGTGCATGGCGGCGCGACAGCGTGGCCGTGAGCTCGGCCGGATAGGCGTCGAAAGGCGCTTCATTGCGACCGATGGGAAACAGCGTGTCCTGGATGCGTATCTCGCCGAGTTCCGGATGCGACAGCGGTTCCAGCAGCAGCGCGAACGCGGCCGGCGCATCGCGCGCCCGACCCTGCTGCGGCATCGGCTGCGGAGAGACACTCACGGCGGTCTCCTCATGGCCGGCCCGATGCGTCTGCGCCGACCACCACCGGCGGCCAGCCGCCGCCGAGCGCCTTGTACAAGGTCACCGTGTCCGACAGCAGCTGCTGATGGTTGGCCAGCAACGCGAGCTGCGCGCCCAGCAACGAGCGCTCCGCCTCGAACACATCGAGCTGCGAAACCACGCCTTCCTTCAGCTGACCCTGGAACTGCTGCTCCACCGTCTGCAGATGCTCGACCTGCTGCTGCAGCTCGATCTTCTGCTTGCGGTGCGCATCGAGATTGACCAGCGCATTCTCGACCTCCTCGAAAGCGCCGATGACGGTGCGTCGGTATTGCTGCTCGGCGACCTGGCCCTCGGCTTCGCTGGTTTTGATGCGGGCTTTCACAGCCGGATCGAAGATCGGGAAATTGATGCTCGGCAGCAGGCCGAAAGTGAAACCGCGCAGCAAGTCGCCCAGGGCCAGGCTGGAACTGCCGCCGCGTCCGGTCAGGCTGACCGATGGCAGCTGGGCCAGCTTGGCCTGGCCGGTCAGGTGATAGGCCTCCAGCACCCGGTATTCCGACGCGACGATGTCGGGACGCCGCTTGAGCAGATCCGATGGCAGGCCGCCGGGCACCGACGGCAAAGCCACTCTGCCCTGCAATTGGCCCGGCGGCACACGGAAATCGCCGGCCGGCACGCCGAGCAGAGTGCACAGCGCATTGCCGGACAGCTCGCGCGAGCGGCGCAGCTCCAGCAGGCCGGTGTTGAGGCTGTTGATTTCGGCCCGCTGCTGCAGCACCCGTGTGCTCGGCACGAGGCCGGCCGCGTGCATCGCTTCATAAGTCGACAGAATGCTGCGACCGCGCTCCAGCGCCGCCTGCTGCCGCTGGATTTGTTCATCGATCTGCAGTATCTGGAAATACGTGGTCGACACGTCCGCCACCAGGTTGAGATAACCGGCGCGCCAGTCCGCCTCGGAAGCTTGATATTCCGCCCGCTGCGCCTGCACGCCCTTCTCGACCTTGCCCCAGATATCGATGTCCCAGTTCACCTGGGTGCCAAGATTGAATTGCTTGGTGAAGCTTTGCCCCGTGCTCTTCTCGAAGCTGGCGCCGGCGCCGGCATCCAGCGTGGGCAGCGCTGCCGCGCGCGCTTCGCCGATCTGCGCGCCGGCAACGCGGATGCGCGCCGCGAGAATGGCGATATCGATGTTGCCGGCGATGGCCTTGTCGATAAGCCCATCGAGATAGGCATCATGGAATTCGCGCCACCAGTCGGGAGAAATCGCCTGCGCCGCGGTGACCGGCGCCGCGGCCCCCGATGGCTGCTGCGACCAGGCCGCCTTGATCGGCGCATCGGGACGGCGGTAGTCCGGCATGCTGGTGTCGGCACAGCCCGCCAGCATGGCGCAGGCAAGGGCCGCGCCGATAGCGCCGGTCCTGATCCCAAGCTTCATGGCGCCTCCTGCGTGTTCCAGGCCCGCGATTCGACAAAGGCGGAAAACAGTGCCGCATCCAGATGCCCTGCGCGGCACTCCAGGCCCATCAGGTCCAGCGCCGCTTCCAGCGGCATGGCTTTCTTGTACGGCCGGTCGCCAGCGGTGAGCGCATCGAAGATGTCGGCGATGGTAAGGATGCGGGTCTGCGTGCAGATCTCGCTGCCGCGCAAACCCATCGGATAACCGGAGCCGTCGAGCTTTTCATGATGGCCGTGCGCAATCGATGGCACGCCGGCCAGATCGCGCGTCCACGGAATCAGGATCAGGAAGGAATAAGAATCGACCACGTGCTTCTCGATCTGCCTGCGCTCATCCGGCGTCAGGCAGCCCTTCGCGATCGACAGCGCCGCGTATTCCTCGTCGCTGAGCAGGCGCAGTTCGCCGCCGTCCAGCCCGGCATAGGTACAGGCGCGCAGCTGTTCCAGTTCGGGCGGGGAAGCGGTGGATGAGATCGCCGGCTCGTTGGCGCGCTGTATCGTTTCGTGAAAAGCATCGAGCCGCGCGAATTCTTGCATCAGGGCCGCTTCCAACGCGGCGCTCGCCTGCAGGAAAGCTTCGCGCCCCATGCCTTCCCGCCCCTGGCGCTGCGCCAGGTCGCGCCAGGCCTGCCGTTCCAGGCAAGCCTTCACATACTGAAAGCGCAGCGCCAGGAGGCGCATGTCGGCATGATGCAGTTTCTTTTCCTTGCGCAGCACATGCTCGCGCACGCCGACCTTGCCGAAGTCGTGCAGCAGCGCCGCATAACGGATCTCGCGCATCTGCTCGCGCGAAAAACGGATGTCGCGCAGGGCCGGGATCTCGGCACGGTCCGCCGCGAGCGCCAGCCGCTCGGCATAGCCGGCAACGCGGAAGGAATGGCCCGCGGTTACCGGGTCGCGCTCTTCGATCGCCTGCACCGACGCGCGCACGAAGCCGTCGAGCAGGCGCGCAATGTCGGAATACAACTGGAAATTCTTCAGCGCCACCGCGGCTTCCGCGCACACGCCGGTCAGGATCTCCAGGTCCTCTTCGCGGAAGGCTTGCGGATCGGACGAGGTGTCGACCTGTATCAGCCCCAGGCATTCGCCCTCGAGCAGCAGCGGCACGCACATCACGCTGCGCAGGGCTTGCGCAATGATCGATTCCTGCGCGCCGTAATGGCGGTCGGCAAGGGTATCGACCGAGAGCACCGCGCGCTTGTTGCGCACGACATCGTTGACGATGGTGCGCGAGATGCGCAGCTGCTGCCAGTCGAGCGGCGCGCCGTCGCGCCTTCTGGCCGCCACCGGCGTTGGCGCCGCGTCTTCCCCGCTTGCGAGCATCATGAACGCGCGTTCGGCCTGCGGGAACAGGTCGAAGATGAAGTTCATGATCTTCTCGATCAGCGTTTCCCTATCCGTCACCGCGCCCAGCGCAATGCCGACCTGCGCCATCGCATGCAGCTTCTGCATCGCCAGGTCGGTATCGCCAGCCATCACTTCATGCAGCGGCGCGAGCCGGGTCAGGTCCGAGGCATCCACCGAGCGCGTCACGATGCCGGGCGCGTTCTGTGCAGCCGGCACGATCAGCGAGTGGAAGACGAAGGCTTTGGACGCAAGCGTGATTTCATCGCCATCGCGCAGGCGGCGCCAATCGCCGGGCGCGAGCCGCTCGCCGTTGACAAAGGTGCCGTTGAACGAGTGCAGGTCTTCAATGACATAGCCATCGCCGCTGCGACGCATGCGCGCATGGCGCCGGCTCACGGTGTGCTCGGGTATGCGCAGGTAGCGGGCGGCGTCGAGAGAATCCTGCTTGTCACGTCCAATGACCATTTCATCAAGGACGGGCACGATGCGCGGTTCGGAATCCTGCGCATCCATCGCCTCCAGGTAAGCCGACGATGCGCCCGGGTCCTGGCCGCGGGTCTTTCCGGGATTGGCTGTCGTGTCCATCTCCGCTGTCCCATTCGCACGGCGCAGCAGGCCTGCGCCGTGCGAATCAGTATTGGTCAAATCCCGCGCATTGCCAGTGCTCTGTTGCCCTCATCGGACCGTGATGCTGATGCGCTTCGAATACACCGGCGGATCATGCGGCATATGCCTGTCGTCGCCCATCAGCAACTGCAGCGTATGCCTGCCGGGCGGCAATTCGATCATGGTCTCGGTCTCGCCAGCGCCGAAGTGCAAATGATTGCGATCCGATGGAATCTCGTGGTCCAGCGGCGGCAGATCGGTGTCGATCAGCAGATGATGGTGCCCGGTGTTGGGATAGTCCACGCCCTTGGGCGCCACGCCCATGTTGCGCAGGCCGAACCACACGCGGAATGGCTTGCCGGCGGCGACCGTCGAGCCATCCTGCGGCCAGCCGATGTAGGCCACCGCATTCGGCGCGGCGGCCTTGCCGTTGGCATGAACAGCCTGCGCGATGAGGAGCAGTGCGGCTGCGATGGCGTGATGCTTGTGCATGTTGCGCTCCCGTTTGCTCCTCGTGGCGGTGCGGATCGTCTGCCTTGCCCTACTTCACCGTGATCGTGATGCGTTCCGAATGCACCGGCGGGTCGAAGGGCACATGATCGGCGTCGCCGAGCAGCAGCTGCAGCGTATGCCGGCCCGGCGGCAGTTCGATGCGGGCCTCGGTTTCGCCGGCGCCGAAATGAAGGTGATTCCTGTCGCTCGGAATCGGCTGGTCCATCGCCGGCAGCTCGGTGTCGATCAGCACATGATGATGTCCGACATTGGGCTGCTTGACCCCCTTGGGCGCCACGCCCATGTTGCGCAGGCCCATGCGCAACCAGAATCTGCCGCCATCGATGACTGCGCCATTCGGCGGCCAGATGATGTACTCGACAGCATTGGCCGGCGCTGGCGTGCGCTCAGCCGCTGTCGCCGGCGGCGCGCCGCTGACGGTAATCCATGCCGCAATCCATGCGAGTCGCAACGCACCACGCCGCATGCTGACATCAGACAAAGCGCCTGCCAGTGTTTTGAAGACAATCATGATCGAGGTCCAAGCTTTGTCGGCGGGCCGTAATGCGCCGGATTGCCGCCGGAATCCTTGCTTTCGCGCCGTCAGGTATGGCCACAACATACGCGCGCGGTGGCGGCATCCACTGAGAAAAAGCAAGCTCCGTGTGCGCAGGGCCGACGACGGGCGATGACCGGGGGCGCGCAGCAACGCTGCGCCTGCCTGTTCTGTCCTGATGCAAGGGAGCGCTCGTGCGGACCTTTCTTCCCATTGCCTGTCTGCTGTTCGCGGCCTTGCCCGATGCGCAGGCCGCTGCCCTTTCCGGCACCGCTGCATTGCCTGACGCGCCTGGCGCTGCCCGGCTGCATCGTATCGGCGTGATGCCCAAAGACGATGCCGAACAATACGAGCTCACCTTTTGGGAATCGATCAAGGACAGCACGCAGGCCAGCGACTACGAGGCCTATCTGCAAGCCTATCCGAAGGGTCGCTTCGCGCCGCTGGCGAAAAGCCGCATAGAAAGGCTGCGCGCGGCGGCGCAGAAGCCGGAGAGACTGGAGAAGCCTGAGAGACTGGAGAAGCCTGAGAGGCCGCCGAAGCCGGCTGCGGAAAACCCTCGTCCCGCGCCTGCGGCCAAGCCGGCGCCCGCGCCGCCACCCGCGCAATCGGCCCAGTCGGCGCAGGCCGAGCAGCGCCCCGCCGCCGCTGTTGCAGAGATCCGCGACTGCGCGAACTGTCCGACGCTCGTCAGCGTGCCGGCCGGCAGCTTCACGATGGGAAGCAACAGCGGCGACCCGAGCGAGAAGCCGGCGCATCGGGTCGAGATCGCCAGGCCTTTCGCCATCGGCAAGACCGAGGTGACCATCGAGCAATGGAATGCCTGCGTGGCGGCGAATGCCTGCCCGCGCTTGTCCGTGGCAGGCGACGCTGGCAATCTGCCCGCGCGCGACCTCAGCTGGGACGATGCCCAAGCCTATGTGAAATGGCTGTCCGCGCAGACCGGCAAGGCTTACCGTCTGCCGACCGAAGCCGAATGGGAATTCGCTGCCAGGGGCGGCAGTGCCAGCCGCTACTGGTGGGGAGAAGGCATGCGCGCAGGCATGGCCAATTGCAAGGAATGCGGCGACCCGTGGCAACAGCAGGCGCCGGCGCCGGTCGCGTCATTTGCGGCCAATGCCTTTGGCCTGCATGACATGAGCGGCAGCGTCTGGGAATGGGTCAGCGACTGCTGGCACGGCACTTACAAGAATGCGCCGACGGATGGCCACAGCTGGAATGAATCGTTCTGCAGCGCGCATGTGATTCGCGGCGGATCGTGGCGCGAAGGCGCGAGCTATATGCCGGTGACCACGCGCTTTCATTACGACACCAGCGTGCGGCAGTCGCAGAACGGGTTGCGCGTGGCGCGGGATATCAGGTAGCGCGCACCAGGCGGCCTTCGGGCGGGCAAATCGGGTTTGGCGGATCGACCGCCCCAAGGGTTCGCAGGGTGGGTGAAACCCACGCGTCCGGTCGATCTGGCGAAGACCGCGTGGGTTGCATCCACCCACCCCTGTCAACATGCAGCCAGGCACTCATCGCGGCAAATGATCTTGCGCTTTTCCGATGCTTTAAGAAGAACCCGTTCTGCTGAGTAGCCGTAGTGCGGCATATCGAAGCATGAGTAGCCGCGCAGCGGCGTATCGAAGGACACCATAGCGGCTGCATACCGAAAGCATGTCTTCATCTGGTGAACGCGCTCTGTCAGCCCCTTCGATACGCCTGCTGCGCAGGCTACTCAGGGCGAACGGTTAGTGGTTATGCAGAGAAAAGACGTGTCTTTTTGTAAGCCACAGAAGCGTTTCATGAACAAGGGATTCAGAACGTGCTCGGTAGGCACTTGCATCCGGCATGTTGACAGGGGTGGTTGCACTCACCCTACCGCTGCAGGGATGATGGACTTGGCAGCCCAACGCCGCATGCCGCATGTACATGTTCTCATCGCTCCCCGGCGCCATCGAGCGGTGGCCCCAAGTCGTCCAAGTCATCTCATCGTCCCTTGGCCGCCGTCCTCAACTGCACGAAATCCACGCCCACCTTGTCCGGCCCGTATCGTGACCTCATCTGCGCCAACTGCTTCTCCAGCGTTGCCAGGTAGGTTGCCGCAGGTTCCTGCTCGGCGCGCATGCCGGCAAACAGCGGCGCCGGCACCGTGAGCAGCACGATCATCTCCTTGCCGAAGGGTTTGGAAATGACCCAGCCGCCGGCATTGCCTACCGTGGCCGCATGGCCGGCCGGCGCGCCGTTCTGCGGCGCACGCGGGCTCGGCACCATGTGCAGCACGTTGCCGTCAAGCTCGTAGTAATCGAGATAGACCTGCGAATCCCATGCCGGCGTGGTGATATCCAGCACCAGCCGGTCGCCTTCGGTCAAGGCGCCGCCGGCCGCCCTGATGCGCACGTTCACCGCGTTGCCGGCCTGACGGCTGCGCACCCAGTAGGGTCCGAGCGCCGCCATCAGTGCGCATTTATCGTCATCAATGGTTTCCACGTTGAGGTCCACTGATTGGGCGCCGGGAATGGCGGCCAGCTTCTCCCTGAGTCTGGCTTCGCCATAACGCTGCGCCAGAAAGCCGCGAACCCGCAGCGCATTGCCGTGCAGCTCGGGCAGCAGCGCGGAACATGGCACTTCGCCGAGCACCGGTATCACCGACGCCATCGTGAGCGCAGGCACGATGGTGGGAGCGGTAGACACCGGCGCGGGAACGGAGGATGCCGGGGCGGTAGATGCCTGCGCAGGGAGCGGCGCCGCTGGCGCTGCAGCCTCAGTCGGTGCCGGTTGGGGCTGACTAGCCGGCGTGGCGCGGCCATGCCAGGTCTTCAGCGTTACGCCGAGCGCCACCAGCAGCACGGCCACGCCGGCCGCGTAGCCGAGGTATTCCACACCGCTGCGCTCACCGCGAAAGCCGCGCAGGAAAGCCTCGGCCGTCGGCGTGCGCCGCTCGCGCTCGAAAGCCAGCGCCGCCTTCAGCGCGCGCCACGGGCGCAGACCGAGATTCCTGGGCCGCTGCGGCTTCATGCCGGCATGGCGCGCCTGCAAGGCAGGCAGGCGGTCGAAGGGATGGCGACCACAGAGCAGTTCATAGGCTATGCATGCCAATGCATAGATGTCATCGCGCGGATCCGGCTCGAGTCGCTCTAGCATTTCCGGGCTGGCGTAGGCCGGCGTCAATCCACCGAGGCTGCCCGGGTCGAATACCGTGGCCTCGCTGTCGTTCTCCGGCTTGTGAAAGGCGCGCGCAATGCCGAAGTCGATGACCTTCACTTCGCCGCGCTCGCTCAGAAAGACATTCGCCGGTTTCAGGTCGCAATGCACGAAGCCGCGCTCATGAGCATAAGCAAGACCCTTCACGATGCCGCCGACGATGCGCACCACCTCGGCATACGGCAGCCCGGAAAAGCCGGGCTCGCGCAGCACTCGGGACAGCGGCCGGCCGGACAGATATTCCATCGTCAGATAGACCGTCGTGCCGTCGCGGTCGAAGTCGTACACGGTGACGATGTTCGGGTGAGCCAGCTCCTGCGCCTTCTTCGCTTCCCGCTGCAGCGTGATCAGCGACTGCGGATGGCCGCGGAAATGCACATTGAGCACCTTGATCGCGATATACGGCTTGCGGTCCGAGGCTTCCAGCTTGCGCAGGTCCAGCGCCTTGTACACCGTTCCCATGCCGCCGAAGCCTATGCATTCCTCGAGCACGAAGCGGCCGTTGAGAATGTCGCCCACGCCCTTGATGCGCTCGCCCTCCGGCGCCGCCTGCGCGCCGTCCCAGCTGTCCTGGTCGGCGCCCACCACCGATCGCGGTGCGGCGACGCGCGTTTGCAGCGATGAACCGCGGTCCGCGCCAGCACTGCGTCGCGCAGCATGGCGGCCTATGCGCCGCTGCAGTTCGATATAGAGGTCGCCGGGAAGGCGTTGCTGGCTTTCGGCCTGCCGCAGCATGGCGAATAGCGCCTGAACGTCTTGCTCCCCCGTGGACAGGAGCTCTTCGACGCGGTCAAGGAAGGCATTGCGGGACAGGCCGCCGTTCTGGAAGGTATGAATCGCGTCCGCGAGACTAGCCATGGGTATATGCCCCGTGTTCAGGACTTTGCCTTTCCCGTGCCCGGGAAGCCCCTTCATTGGAGCATCTTCAGCGACGATGGCTCCACGCCGCGCTTGCGGCTGCTTGAGGTGCAACAAGATCGCTGCGCGCACTCGACGTCGTCGCAACATCGCTACTCAGGTCTTGCGTCATGCGAGTGTTGGGCCCGATGCGACAGTCGTATCCGGCGTGTTGGATGCGCTGCGTCACCCGCATGCGCAAGCATGCCGCGATAAGCGGCACACAGACGCCACGCCTCTCGAAATCCCTCATGTTTTCAATGGATTGCGTGATCCGGCCCGAATGAGGCATGTCCTGGCACGGTCCATGCGATAGAGAGATCGAGCGCAACAACCGGCTCACTTACCCAAGCAAGCAACCTCTAGGAGAACGCAAATGAAGACCCTGATCATCCAAGACCTGTCCATCAACGAAGAACTGCATGCCAAGGCCATGAGCGAAGTGCGCGGCGGCTTTTATGGCGGCTGGAAGATGCCGTCACTGAGTGGCGAGCATCCGGCCTCGAGCTACACCACCAATGTCTCGCTCGCGCAGGGCAACAGCCAGACTCAGCAGAACGCCACCGGCAATGGCTCGGTCACCTTTGGCGGCGGCATCCAGGCCTACAACAATCAGCAGGCATTCAATGTCGTCGATTCCGGCTACTCGCCGATGCGCGACATGCTGCGCTTCTGATTCCAGCCCGACAGCCATACACCATCCCGAACCGATACCGAAGGAGAACAGCATGAACGCCCTCAACATCAAGGACCTGTCCGTTGCCGCAACCCTGGACGACAAAGCCATGCACAAGGTGCGCGGCGGCACCGGCCGCGGCTCCAGCTACAACAGCTGCTTCAAGATGCCGTCCTACCAGTACTGCGAGCCCAAGCCGGTCAGCCACTCCACCACCGTCGACATCTGCCAGTCCAATACCCAGTATCAGCAAAACCCCACCGGCAATGGCTCCGCCGTCTTCTGCGGCGACATCGCTGCCTGGAACAATCAGCAGGCCGGCAACTACGTCGGCCGCTATTGAACCGTAGCTATCCAAACCCGTGCGCCGGCCATCCCGGCCGGCGCCCTCGATAACGCAAAGGAATCTCGCCATGTCTTCCCTCGTCATCCGAAACATCGCCCCGGACGCCGCGCTGGACCGCCGCGCCATGGCCGCCATTCGTGGCGGCACTGCGGGCAGCCCCAGCATCGCCATCAACATCCCGATCAATGTGGCCCAGACCAACAACATGGAGCAGCATGTGGCCGTGCTCAACCACAGCATCATCGGCCCCGGCGTCGACCTCGGCGGCCTGCAGGTCCGCCCCACCCAGATCGGCTTCAATGCGCTGGCGCTGCCGCCACGCTTTCTCTGAACGGCCGGCGCCGCGGTCGCTATCACGCAGAGGCAGGAATGAATCCATGTCAATGCATGAACACCGACCTTGCATAAGCTGTTCTCATGTCCCCGGGCATGCCTGCCGATGCGGCTCGTGTGCCCGGGCTTTCATCGTTCATGGAGGAATGCCTCATGGCCAGCCTCATCATCCGTGACCTGACGGAAAACACCGATCTCGACCACGAAGCCATGGCTGCAATCATCGGCGGCGCACGCCTGCGCGGCCGGCCCGTCAATCTTGGTCCCGCGTTCGCACGCGGCGCGCGCATCGTCGATTTTCCAAGCGGCGTGCAGCGTAGCCGGTCCGCGGGCGGCCAATCCCGCGCGGTGCCATCAAGCGCGCCTGATCGCCGCAAATAGCCAACGCGCACCACGGCGCTGCAAAGGCAACGCGGGCCCATGAAGGGCCCGCGTCGTCATCGCCTTGTACCGATTACTTCAGGAACTTCAGAACTCTTCCCAATCACCACCAGCCGCAACCCGTTTCGGCGCGGAAGAACCGGTAGCGGAATGCCGCAGGGCTGGCGCCTTCGACCGGCCGGACAACGCCGGGGCAGGCGCCGCACGCGCGCCAAGCTGTTGCACAACGACGTGCTGCGCGCCATCCACCCTGAATACCGCCACCGCCTGCGCCAGCCGGCCAGCCTGCTCCTGCATCGATTCGGTCGCCGCGGCAGCTTCTTCGACCAGCGCCGCGTTCTGCTGCGTGACCTGATCCATTTGCGCGACGGCGGTGTTGATCTGCTCGATGCCGGCGGTCTGTTCCGCGCTGGCGGCAGTGATCTCGGCCATGATGTCGGTCACGTGCTGAACGCTTTGCACGATGTCGTTCATCGTCGTGCCGGCTTCGCCGACCAGGCGACTGCCCCTGTCCACCTTTTCCACTGAAGTATCGATCAGCATCTTGATTTCCTTCGCGGCATTGGCGCTGCGCTGCGCCAGCGTCCTGACTTCGGAAGCCACGACGGCAAAACCGCGGCCCTGCTCGCCGGCGCGCGCCGCTTCCACCGCGGCATTCAGCGCCAGGATGTTGGTCTGGAACGCGATGCCATCGATCACGGAAATGATGTCGACCACCTTGCGCGCCGACTCGTTGATCTCGGCCATGGTGTCTACCACTTCGCTGATTACCGTGCCTCCCTTGGCGGCGAAGGTGGATGCGCTTTCGGCGAGCGCATTGGCCTGGCGCGCGTTGTCCGCATTCTGCTTGACGGTAGAGGTCAACTCTTCCATCGAGGAAGCGGTTTCCTCCAGCGAGGAAGCCTGCTGCTCGGTGCGGGAAGACAGATCCTGGGTACCCGACGCCACTTCGGCCGAGGCGGTGGCAATGCTTTCAGTGCCGCGGCGGATCTCGGTCACGGTCGTCACCAGGCTTTCGTTCATGCGCTTGAGCGCCGCCAGGAGCATGCCGGTTTCATCGCTGGTACGTACTTCGATGCGGCTGCTCAGGTCGCCGTCCGCCACCGTGTTGGCCACTTCCAGCGCCTGCGCCAGCGGACGGGTGATGGAGCGCGTGATCCGAAAGCCAAGGAATGCGGCAAGCGCCACGATGGCTGCGCCTATGCCCAGCAGCAGATTGCGGGTGTCGTGATAGCCGCGCTCGGCATCCTGACCACTCTTTCTGGTCAGCTCGACCTGGAACTCGATCATCTCGGCAATGCTGCTCTTGTAGCTCGCCAGTACCGGACGCAGGTCGCTGTTCAGATAGGCGCGCGCTTCGTCCGCCGTGCCTGAATTGACAATGGCGATGAGCCGATCGGCCTTCACCACATACTGCTCCTGGGACTCCATCATCTTCTTCAGGATGTCCTTACCCTTGGGCAGCACGATGAGCTTCTTGAGCTCCTCGTAGTTCGCATTGATTTCGCGACGCGCGGCGGCGATCGTTTCAATCTGCTTCTGCGCATCCGCCTTGTCACGAGCGAGCATCAGATTTCGCAGGGCCAGCGCAACGTCATTGACCCGGCCGCCGAGCGCGTAGGACACCTGGATGCGCGGCAGGCGCAAGTCGACGATGTCAGTGGTATTGGCGTTCACGCGCGAGAGCATCATCGCGCTGAAAAGAATAATGCCGACCAACAGCAGGCAAATCGTGCCAAAGGCCAGCGCCAGCCGCGTGCCGATCTTGAGATTGTTCAGTTTCATATGTCGTTCGTCTTCATGTTGGATAGTCCACACCTGCAGCAGATGTGAATGCCATGACGGCTCCATCGAAGCGTTCTCGGCGCCAGGCTGCATGCGGATGCGCACAGGTAGTGACGCAACTGCGGAACACGCAGCCCAAAGGGCCAGTTCTTCAGGCGAGCACTATGCGGCAGTCCCTCGTGCGACGCACTCGGATTCTTTCGACTTTGGGCCTAGATAATTTCCTATTGGAAACCGCTATAGTTTCTGGTATGGAACATGCTGCCGGCTTGGAACGAGCAGGCAGTGTGCATGTTGTTCATGCCATGCCGCACGGCGCCGCGGATAGACCTTCCGGCACGCACCGCTGGCATCGCGGCCGCGTGGAGTGACTGCCTGCATCCGATTCGCAGTGTTCGTTTTGCGCCGACAGCTTGCCAGGGCGGTGTTGGCCACCAGCCGGCACCCTGGTAGCAGGCACGACGGCGCCGATATGGCTCCTCGTATCCACCCGGCGGATTTACCCTTTTACTTCAATGACTTGCATCCAGAACGCCCTATTTACCAAGGGCTGGCACAGTCCATGCGATAGAGAGTTCGAGCGCAACGAAAAGCTCACTCAACCCGGCAAGCAAACCACCTGAAGGAGAACGCAAATGAACACCCTGATCATCCAAGACCTGTCCATCGCCGAAGAACTGAACGGCAAAGCCATGAGCGCAGTGCGCGGTGGCTACAGCAGCTACAGCAGCTGCTTCAAGATGCCTTCCTGCCATCCGTACGAGTACAAGCCTTCGGTGAGCTCGACCACCACGGTAAGCGCGCAGCAGCAAAACCAGCAGTTCCAGCAGAACGACACCGGCAACGGTTCGGCCACGTTTGGCGGCGGCATCACCGCTGAAAACAATCAGCAGGCTTTCAACGTGCTTGGCGGCTTCGGCGGCCTGCGCGTGCCGGGCTGAAGCATCGCCATCTTTTAACGACATTCAATCGAAGGAGAACAGCATGAACGCCCTCAACATCAAGGACCTGTCCGTTGCCGCAACCCTGGACGACAAAGCCATGAACAAGGTGCACGGCGGCACCGGCCGCGGCTTCAGCAGCTACAGCAGCTGCTTCAAGATGCCGTCCTACGAGTACTGCGAACCCAAGCCGGTGAGCCATTCCACCACCGTCGACATCGCCCAGGCCAATACGCAGTGTCAGCAAAACGCCACCGGCAATGGCTCCGCCGTCTTCGGCGGCGACATCTGCGCCTGGAACAACCAGCAAGCCGGCAACTACGTCGGCCGCTATTGAACCGTAGCTATCCAAACCCGTGCGCCGGCCATCCCGGCCGGCGCCCTCGATAACGCAAAGGAATCTCGCCATGTCTTCCCTCGTCATCCGCAACATCGCCCCGGACGCCACGCTGGATCGCCGCGCCATGGCCGCCATCCGTGGCGGCACTGCGGGCAGCCCCAGCATCGCCATCAACATCCCGATCAATGTGGCCCAGACCAACAACATGGAGCAGCATGTGGCCGTGCTCAACCACAGCATCATCGGCCCCGGCGTCGACCTCGGCGGCCTGCAGGTCCGCCCCACCCAGATCGGCTTCAATGCGTTGGCGCTGCCGCGGTTCTGAAACGCATTCCTTCCTCATCGGCGACGGAGAGTCATCATGGCTGAGCTCATCATTCGGGATCTTCCCCTCGCAAGCGAATTGCAAGCGGGCGCAATGTCATCCATCCGCGGCGGCGGCGGCGCGGGCTGGGTGTACGGCTGGATACGCCCGTATGTCCCGACAATGGCAAGTGATGGCGGCTTTGGCGGCGTCATCAATGTCTTTGAGGTCACCAACAACTACTTCGCTCAGCAGATGAACAACCAGTTTCAAAGCATAGACGTCAGCAACACCGCGCCGAACGCGCAGATCAGCCTCGCCGTGGATCAACGCAGCATGAATATCAAACCATAGCCATATCGCTGCGCCGCAGCCGCACGGTGGCGCTCTATACTGCAAGGAGACGAGCGACCCGCTGCGGAGAACGCCATGGCGCATGCGAATTCCCTTCGATGGCTATCCGCGTCGCGATCCCATCCGGGCGCGGTGCGTGAAATCAATGAAGATGCCTTGCTGGATTGCCCGGAACGCGGCTTGTGGGCCGTCGCCGACGGCATGGGCGGGCACAGCCGAGGCGACATGGCCAGCCGCGTCACGATCGATACCCTGGAGCACATGCCGGCCGCGCCGGGGCTGACGCAAGCGGTGGCCGAGGTGCATGAGCGACTGCAATCGGTCAATCATCAATTGCAGATGGAAGCCGCACTACGCGATGTGGGCACCATCGGCACCACTGTCGTGGTACTGCTCGCGGCAAATCATCGCTGCGCGTATCTGTGGGTCGGTGACAGCCGCATCTACCGCTTTCGCGATGGACAACTGACGCAGCTCACCAGCGACCACAGCGTGGTCGGCGAACTGGTGGCCCGCGGCGCGTTGTCGCCGCAGGATGCAGCGAGCCATCCGGCGCGCAATCTGATCACGCGTGCCATCGGCGCGATGGAGCCGCTCGACGCGGAAGACGGTCTCGTCGATGTCTCGGCCGGCGACATGTTCCTGCTGTGCAGCGATGGCCTTTCCAATGAAGTCGGCAACGAGGAGATCGCCCGCCTGCTCGCCTGCCACGACTGCCATCGTGCGGCCGAGGGCCTGGTTGATCTCGCGCTGGCCCATGGCGGTCGGGACAATGTGTCAGTGGTTGTGATCATGGCCGAGGATGTGGCCGCGCAGGAAAGTACAGTGCTCAATCCGGCGGTGTGAGGATTGGAACGCTAGCGGACCATGTACAGCGACGATCTTCCGTAGGGCAGACGCCTCCGCAAGACCCGCACACAAGCACCCTCAAGCTTTGCGCGGCCGGAAATCCCGCGAATGCAATCCATGCTTCTTCAGCAGCATCTGCAGATGCGAACGATTCATTTCGCAGCGGCGCGCCAGTTCCGTCACGGTGCCGCCAACTTCGCGCAGGCCGCGCTCGAGAAAGGCGCGCTCGGCTTCGTCGCTGGCCACGCGCCTGGCATCGGCGAGCGAGGCTGGCGGCGCGACCGCGTCGGCCGCGCGCCGCGCCGGAACATTCAGCTCGCGCTCGCGCATACCGGGCCGGATATCCTCGGGCAGATGCGCCAGGTCCGCGACCTCGCCGGCCAGGCAGGACAGGCGATAGATCAGATTGCGCAGTTCGCGGATGTTGCCCGGATAGGTATAGCCGAGCAGGAAGTCGCGCAGGCGCGGCGTCATCTTCATCGGCGCGCGCTTCAGCGCTTCGGCCGCCTCGTCGCTGAAATAGGCGCACAGCAAGGGGATTTCGTCGCGCCGCTCGCGCAGCGGCGGCAGGCTGACATGAATCACGCTCAGGCGATAGAACAGGTCTTCGCGAAAACTGCCCTGCGCAATCAGCTGACGCAGATTGCGATTCGTCGCCGCGACGATGCGGGCATCCACCGAGATCACATCATCGGCGCCGACCCGTTGTATCTCATGCGATTGCAGCACCCGCAGCAGCTTGACCTGTCCCTGCAGAGGCAGCTCGCCGATCTCATCCAGGAAGATCGTGCCGCGATGCGCGCTTTCAAACTTGCCGCGGCGGTCGGCCGCCGCGCCGGTGAAGGCGCCCTTCCTGTGGCCGAAGAGTTCCGACTCGATCAGGTTCTCCGGTATCGCGCCGCAGTTGACCGACACATAGGGCTTGTCCGCGCGCGCGCCATTGGCATGGATCACCTTGGCCATCAATTCCTTGCCGGTGCCGCTTTCGCCATCGATCAGCACCGGCAGATCGGTCGGCGCGGCCTTCTCGGCGATCTCCAGCGCATCGAGCAGGCGCGGGTTATCGCCGAAGGTGCCCTCGAACACGAAGCTGCGCTGTCGCAGCGCCAGGCGGCGCGCGCCCGGCGCCGATGCGGCCGCCAGCACGCTGACCGACTGGCCTTCTCCCGTGGCCGCGGCGACGAAGCGCTCCTTGTGCGACAGCTGCATCACTTCATCGCGCAGCGCGCCGGACTGCCGCAACAGCTTCTCGATGTCGGCCCGCTCCAGGCGCGTGGCCCAGCGCAGCGACGAGCGCATGATCTCGATCTTCTCGATCAGCCCGGCATAGGAGAGGGCCGAGCGCGGCGCCGGCGGCTGGTCGAGGATCTTCATGCCGTGCTCAACTGCTTCTGCACCAGCTGGTAATACATGCCGCGCCTGTCCACCAGCTCGTCGTGCCGGCCCTGCTCCACCACCGCGCCTTCGTACAGCACCAGGATCTTGTCAGCGCGCATGATGGTGGAGAGCCGATGCGCGATGATCACCGCGGTGCGACCCTTCAGGATCTCGTTCATGTTGCCGATGATGTTGCTCTCGGATTGCGTATCCAGGGCCGAAGTCGCTTCATCGAAAACCAGCAGGCGCGGATCGTGATACAGCGCCCTGGCAATGCACAGCCGCTGTATCTGCCCGCCGGACAAGCCCATGCCGCGTTCGCCGACCACCTGCTCATAGCCCAGCGGCAGCTTGCTGATGAAGGCATGCGCATCGGCCATCTTTGCCGCTTCCTCGATGCGGCGCCGGTCCGGGCTGTCGTCACCGCTGGCGATGTTGGCGGCCACGGTGCCGGAAAACAGCAGGTTGCTTTGCATGACATAACCGACCTGCGCCCGGTAGGAATCCTTGTCGACGATGTTCATGTCATAGCCGTCGACGCTGATCCTGCCGTCGGTCGGCGCATAAAAGCCCACCAGCAGCTTGGCCAGCGTGGTCTTGCCCGAGCCGCTGCGGCCGACGATGGCCACCAGCTCGCCGGGCCGGATTTCGAGGCTGATGTTTTCCAGCACATAAGGCGTGTCGTCGCCGCCATAGCGGAAGTAGACGTTCTCCAGCCGTATCTCGCCATGCAGGTCCGGCAGCACCACGCGCGAGGACAGGTCTTCGGGCCGTTGCTCGGGCTCCATGTCGAGCACGTCGCCGAGGCGCTCCATCGCTACACCGGCATCGTTGAGCAGATTCCACAAGCCGACCAGTCCCATCAGCGGCGCCAGCACGCTGCCCATCAGCGAATTGAAGGCAATGAGCTGGCCGATGGACAGTTCGCGCTCCAGCACCAGGCTGGCGCCGACCCAGAGGATGGAGATGGTGACGGCGGCGTTCAGCAGCTGGCTGGCCAGGCCGACGACGATGTGGAAGGATTGCGCCCGGTACTGCTCCTGCAGCGCCTTCACGTATTTCCTTTCCCACTTCAGCCGCACCGCGCGTTCCATGCCCATGCCCTTGACGGTTTCCACGCCGCCCAGCGCTTCCATCAGAAAGGCTTGCGCGTCGGTGGAGGCGTTGAACACATCGCGCGCATATTGCTTGAGTCGTGGGGTGACCAGCACGGTGAGGCCGACGATGGGAATCACGAAGGCGATGAGAATCAGGGTCAGCTTCAGGCTGTACACGAACATGATGCTGAAGTAGATGAACACCATCAGCAGGTTCAGCACCGTGCTTACCGTGGACTCGGTGAGGAAGGCGCGGATCGTATGGTTTTCCTGAAAGCGCGCCAGGATGTCGCCGGTCTTGCGCTTGGCGAAGAAGGAAAACGGCAGCGACATCGTGTGCCGGAAGAAGTGCGACATCATCGCGAAATCCATGTTGCGCACCATGAAGTTCGACAGATACGCACGGATCGTGCTCATGAGCTGCGTGAAGACGCTGGAAATGATGAGGCCAAGAATCAGCAGGTGCAGGAGGCTGATGTTCTGGTGCACGATCACGCCATCGAGGATGTTCTGGATGATGAGCGGCGGCACCACGCCGAGCAGCTGGATCACGAAGGTGGCCAGGAACAGGTTCAGCAGGATGCCGCGATAGGGCCGCAGGTAGGCGATGAAGCGCAGCCACGGTGAACGCGCCAATGCCAGCCGCGCCATGTCCTGCCCGGGTGTAAAGAGCAGGCAGGTGCCGCTCCAGCCGCGCTCGAATTCCTCCACCGTCATCTTGCGAAAACCGATGGCCGGGTCGGCCACATGCACCTGCCGCGCCGACACGCCGTACACCACCACATAGTGATAGCCCTCCCAATGCGCGATGAAGGGCAGCTCGAAGCCGCGCAATGCATCGAAGGTGCATTGCACGCCGCGCATGGTGAAGCCCAGCGACTCGCCGACCCGCGCCAGGCTATCCATGGTCGCGCCCTGGGTCGTGACATTGGCCAGCTCGCGCAGCTTGCCGAGCGTGATCGCGATGCCGTAATGCCGGCAGATCATTGCCAGGCAGGCGGCGCCGCAATCCATTTCCTCGGCCTGCTCGACAAAGGGAAAGCGCTTGACCAGCCTCTCGCCGAATTCCGGGCTGGATGCCAGATCGAGCTGCACCTTGCCGCCGCGACGTTCTGCCAGGCGCTTCTGCCGGTCCAGCTCCCTTTCGATGTAGCGGATGCGTTCCTCCAGCGCTTCCCTGAGCTTCGGATTGCGCCCCAGAATCTGGTGCACCGTGCGCTCGGGTATCACCAGCAGTGTGGTGTCGGTAGCGGCGATGGCCGTCGCCATCTGCTCCTGGCGCAGCAGGCAAGCCTTCTCGCCGAAGACCTCGCCCTGGCGCAGCGTGGCCAATGGATAGTCGTTGCCGCCTTCATTGCGTACCAGTCGCACCTCGCCGCGGCGCACCACATACAGGCGCCGGTCGTCGCGGCTGTCCTGCCTGAAGACTTCACGTCCGGCCGCGATGCGCTTGACGCCGACGCTGCGCACGAATTCTTCCAGCTCGGCGCGATCGACCTTGCCGCGCAGATCGAACAGCCGGGTGACGAAGCCGCCGGCAGAACTGATGGCCACGAAACTGGTGATGTAATCCTGCGCGGCCGGATTACCGGCAATGACAGGCGCAAACGCTTCCCTCGGAATGATCACCAGTTCGGTGCGCGCGGCCGCGCGTACCGAGGATTCATGCGCATGTTCGCGCAGCATCGCCAGCTCGCCGAAGACTTCGGGTGCCTTCTTCACCCCCATGCTGATTTCCTTGCCGTGCTCCTCGGTGAAAACCCGCACCGAGCCGGACTTGACGATGTACAAGCCGGCGGCCGGCGCGCCGGCATTGCACACCGTGTCACCAAAGGAGCACGCCCGCGTCTGCGCCTGCCGCGCGAGCTGTTCGAGCTCGGCAGGCGTGAAGGAGGAAAGGATTTCGACCCCGCCCAGGAAGTCGGCCAGGGCCTGCTGTGGAGAGGCGGCGTCCATGCGCGCTGCAGTGAAGGTGTGAGTGACGGTGGCTAACGCGCCTCGATGATGTGTTCCTGCGCCCGCGCCAGCAACCATTCTTCGCGCAGCAGGCGCCGCACTTCAGCGGCGGTGTCTTCGTCAAGCGCTGCCGGATGCCGCGCATCGACGCGAAAGATCTCGAACAGGGAACGGTCCGGCGTGGCGTAAGGGCCGATGACTTCGCCGGCATTGGCATTGAAGACACGCGCTTCGATGTCGCCGCGCAGCGAACCGCGCAGGACCCGGCCGATAGCGCCGCCATGCTCGCGCGTCTCGGCCAGCGAGTGCTCGAGCGCCATGTCGGCGAAGGCATCCGGATCGTCTTCCAGGCAGGCCAGGATTTCCTTCGCCTTGCCCTCCGAGTCGACCAGGATATGGCTGACCTCCATGCTGTCGAACTTCGGCGAATGGAGATGGAAGTATTCCGCCACGGCAGCGTCGCTGCAGACTTCCTCCATCATCTTTTCCTGGTACAGGCTGTCGACGATGAAGGCTTCGAATTCATCGAGGGATACGCCGAGCGCATCGAGATAATTGTTCATATCCGCGGCCCGATGCAGGCCCTGGATGCGGCGAAACTGATCGGCGCGCTCCTGCACCTCATCCGGCGGCAGCGCAATCCCCCGCTTCTTGGCCGCCAGTACTGTGATCCGGTCACGCACCAGCTGCTCGACAAGACTTTCGAACTGGCCGTTGAGTTTCAGGGTCTTCACGAAGTCTTCGATGCCGATGGTCTGGTCATCGATACGCACGATCGCGGACATGGCTTTGTTCCTTATGCGGACGCCATCAACACGCCAAGAGTAGCGCGGCGCAGGGCCGATACGCGCGCGGCAAGGCCTCGGTTGCAATCCGACTGACGTACATCAATAGTGCCGGCATGCCGGCTCGCTCGACCTCTTGCCGCGCGGCAGGGAACCGGAAGCAGGTAGAGCCGGTCAATCTGTTTCAGGCCTGGCGCAATCGGTGAGGCAGTCATGAAGCGGATCGAGAAGGATGGAAAGTTCTATCGCATGCGTCGCGGCAAGCTGGTGGAAATTCCCGCGGAATGGGTAGGGGAAGTCGCCTATCCGCAAACCATACGGGAACGTCCGAGCAAACTCATCGGCAAGGTAGCGCGCTTAACGAAATATGCGGATAACCGCAACCGCAAGGACCGCGCGACGCAGGTCAGCGATGAATTCGCTGCGGAAGAACTCAAGAGGCAGTGAAGGTATCAGTCAGCAACCGTTCTAATCTCACAAGGGGACAGCATATGCGGCAGCGCGATAGAAAGAAGATGGTGGACAGGCAATCGCTTGCCAGTATCCACATCGGCAGGTTCATCGACGAGTTGAGCCAGGCGCTCGAGGATGCCTACCGGAAGTCGCTCGAGGAAGAGAATGACGCAGCGGGTGATACGACGGCGCAGGCCAAGGACACGGAAGTCGCCTCCTGACACGCGAGAATGGAGCCAGTGCGCCGTTCAGGGCCCGGCACCGCGGCTCATGAACCGCATGCCCGCCTGGGTATCGATGACGAGGTGACTCATGGGCCGCTTTAGCCGCGTAGTGGGCAATTGCAGCTACCGCTTCGCCGATTTGCGCAATCTGATGGCCAAGGCAACGCCGATGCGATCGGGAGACTGCCTGGCAGGCGTGGCAGCCGGCAGCGCCGAGGAACGCGTCGCCGCGCAAATGGTATTGGCGGATCTGCCGCTGACGACCTTCCTGAATGAAGCCGTGGTGCCCTACGAAAGCGATGAGGTGACGCGCCTGATCATCGATACGCATGACGCGGCCGCTTTCCAGCGCATACGGCATCTGACCGTCGGCGACTTTCGCGACTGGCTGCTCGGCGATGAGGCGGATGAAACGACGCTGTCGCAACTTGCGCCCGGCATTACGCCGGAGATGGCCGCGGCCGTGTCCAAGATCATGCGCAACCAGGACCTGGTGCTGGTGGCGCGCAAATGCCGCGTCGTAACCCGCCTTCGCAATACCCTCGGGCTGCCCGGACGGCTGTCGACCCGCCTGCAGCCGAATCATCCGACCGATGATGCCTCGGGCATTGCCGCCAGCCTGCTCGACGGCCTGCTGCATGGCAGCGGCGACGCGGTCATCGGCATCAATCCGGCGAGCGACAATGTGCCGCAGGTCGTACGCCTGCTCGGCATGCTGGACGACATCATCCGCCGCTACGCGATTCCGACGCAGTCCTGCGTGCTGACGCATGTGACCAATACGCTTGCCGCGATCGAGCGCGGCGCGCCGGTGGACCTGGTGTTTCAATCCATCGCCGGCACCGAGGCGGCCAACCGCAGCTTCGGCATCTATCTCGCGCTGCTGCAGCAAGCGCAGGAAGCGGCGCTGTCGCTGCGACGCGGCACCGTCGGCGAGAACCTGATGTATTTCGAAACCGGGCAAGGCAGCGCGCTGTCGGCGAATGCGCATCACGGCGTGGATCAACAGACCTGCGAAGCGCGCGCTTACGCGGTGGCGCGCAAGTTCAAGCCGCTGCTGGTCAATACCGTGGTCGGCTTCATCGGTCCGGAATATCTGTATGACGGCAAGCAGATCCTGCGCGCTGGCCTGGAAGACCACTTCTGCGGCAAGCTGCTCGGTTTGCCGATGGGATGCGACGTCTGCTACACCAACCATGCCGAAGCGGATGGCGATGACATGGATGCGCTGCTGACGATGCTGGGCGTTGCCGGCTGCAACTACATCATGGGCGTGCCGGGCGCGGACGATGTCATGCTCGGCTATCAGAGCACCTCGTTCCACGATGCGCTGTACCTGCGGCGCACGCTCGGGCTGCGCCCGGCGCCGGAGTTCGAAGCATGGTTGCGCGAGATGCAGATTTTCAGCGGCGATGGAAGCATGCGGCTGGGCACAAGCCTGCCGCCGGCATTTCAGCAAGCGCTGCTGCGGTTGTCCTGAGGAGAGATGCGATGTCGCAAGGCAAGCCGGTGCAGGATCCGTTGCAGCCGCTGCGCCGATTCACGATGGCCAGGATAGGGCTGGGCCATGCCGGGGTGAGTGTTCCTACCGCGGCGCAACTCGCGTTTCAGCTTGCGCACGCCCGGGCGCGCGATGCGGTGCGCCAGACGCTGGATGCGGCACGGCTGCAGAGGATGATCGAACAGGCGCTGCCATCGCCACCGCCCGTGTTACGACTGCATTCGGCCGCGGCCAACAGGGATGTCTATCTGCACCGACCGGACCTCGGCCGCCAGCTCGACGAGCCGTCCCGCCTTGCGCTGCAGTCAATGGACCGCGAAGAGGACGCCTACGACCTTGCGATCGTCATTGCCGACGGCTTGTCGGCCTTAGCCATCGAGCAGAACGCGGCGCCCTTTCTGCAGGCGCTGCAGCAATGCATCGAGCCGGAGGAATGGTCGCTCGCGCCTATCGCCATTGTCGAGCAGGCCCGCGTAGCCATCGGCGACGAGGTCGGCGCGGTGCTGGGCGCGCGAGCGGTCGTCGTGCTCATCGGAGAACGGCCCGGTCTCAGCTCCCCCGATAGCATGGGTCTGTACCTGACCTGGCAGCCACGGGTCGGCCTGACCGATGAAAGCCGCAACTGCATATCGAATGTCAGGCCTGCGGGCATGCGCTACCCGGATGCGGCGGTGAAGCTGCACTATCTGCTGTCGGAAGCGCGCAAGCGGCAACTGACCGGCATCCACCTGAAAGATGAAACGAGCGGCAACGCAGATCTCACCGGCAGTGGCGGAGACGGATTCTTGCTGTAGCAGGGCGTTGAAGCACATAGCGAATGAGCCGAGCCTGATAGCGCAGGCGGGGTCTTTGGGAGCGTCAAGCTGCTGTAGCCGCCACCGGCTGCAAGCATGGCTGTGGCGTGCAACCGTCCGGCGGCGTGATGATCACTGCGGACGGTGAGCTCGGCACGCGCAAAAGCTCTACCGTTCCCGCACCCTGCCGTGCGCAACGCTGAGAGGCTTGTTTGCACAAGGACTCGCGCACCCTGCACCGGTAAGCCGAAATTCAAATGCGCTGAGCGAGCGCTGTCGCAAAGAACTCAGTCACTTGCCGCACTCTTGCGGAAATGTATCTGCGATTCGGCCAGACGAGGCTGACATCCCTCGTTTCACTGATGAACTGATCGAGAACGGTGATGATGTCCGCAGACCGCAATTCGCCGACCAAGGAGGCACGGTAAAACATGCCGATGCCGATGCCGTCCCGCACGGCAGAAAGCATCGTCTCCACTGTATTGGAAGAAAGGTTGCCGCTCACCCGTACGCTGAATTTTCCGCGCGGTCCGACGAAATTCCAGCTGTCGACACCGTTGTAAATGATGCAGTTATGGTTTTGCAGGTCTTCAGGATGACTCGGCATTCCATGCTGCTCGAAATACCGACGGGATCCGGCACACACCAGTGAAGTGGTGGTCACGCGTCTGACCACGGCGTCGGGACTGTAGACGGGACTGACCCTGATCGCCAGGTCAACATTTTCCGCAAGCAGATCCTGCACACTGTCGGACAGGATGAGATCGAGTTTGAGCTTCGGGTGCAGCGCCAGCAATTCCGGAATGAGCGGGAGGACATGAAGCCGGCCGAACGTAGCGGATGTCGCGATCCGGACGAGGCCTGAGATCTCGAGCGTACTGTTCATCAGTTCCCCGTCCGCTTGCTCCATTTCTTCCAGCAGCGGCCTGGTCCGTTCGTAGTATTTGCGGCCATGATCGGTCAACGTGACGCTGCGCGTGCTCCGGTTGAATAGCTGCACGCCAAGGCGCTTCTCCAGAGCACCGACGGATTTACTGATCACCGACTGCGACTCGCCGATACGCCGCGCGGCGGCAGAAAAGCCGCCTGCTTCCACGACCGCAACGAATGCGGTCAACTCCTGAAATCGATCCATTGCCTATCCATCAGCTGGTTGTCCACCTCGCGCGCGGCATGCGCTTCACCATTAGCCTTATTGCATGAGCCGGTCGCATGCGCGGCATATTAATCCCGTTTCGGAATAAGTGTCATGAAGGATGAGCGGATTATCAATGCATTTGGGCTTAATTACTATTGTCCTCATGCCGTCAGCCGGTGCGAATGATTCCAGGAAAAGCATCGTATGACGGCCGTGGCAATACAGCCCAAGGTGCAGACACGCCAGCTTTTGTTTTGACGACGTTGCCCAATCGTCGCTCGAACCATGCCTATACGCTTCCTTGGGCTGCACTCGATAACTGACCAAAGGATCTAAACCATGAACACAGCAAATCATGACCGTAGTGCATCAAGCGCCCCATCGTTGAACCTCTCGGGAAAGAAACTAGTCGTTGTCGGAGGAAAGACCGGGATCGGTCTGGGAATCGCGCGCGCAGCACGCTTATCGGGTGCAACGGTGATCGTCGCCAGTCGTCGCATCGCGTCGCTGGAAGAACGTCCGGACCTTGCCGATTTCGAGCAGGTGAGTCTGGATATGCGCGACGAAACGGCCGTACGCATGGCTTTCGAGCGCATCGGATCGTTCGATCACCTCGTCGTCACCGCAGCGCCCGACATCGGCACCTGGGGCGGTTTCATGGACGCAGATATGCGCGGGGTGCGTAGCTACCTGGAGGGAAAATTCCTGGGTACATGGGCCTGTGCCCGTTATGGCGCGCCGCATCTCCGGGCGAATGGTTCCATCACCTTTCTTTCCGGCGGTATGGCGGCTCGACCAAAGATCGGCTATGCCGCTGTCACCTCTACGTTTGCCGCTGTGGAAGCCTTATCCGGTTCCCTTGCGCTGGAACTGGCGCCGACCCGCGTCAACACAATCCGTCCCGGCTTTGTCGATACTGATATGTGGAGCTTCTTGCCTGATCAAGCCCGTGAGGGACTTAGAAAGAAAGTGGAAGAGACGTTCCCGTCGCGGCGCGCGGGCAAAGCGGAAGACATTGCGCACGCGGCGCTGTTCCTGATGACCAATCCTTATGTGACCGGAACCGTAATCGAGGTATCCGGTGGTGAGAATCTTGTTCCAAGCGTCTCCTGATGCCGACCCGATCTGCTTGCGTCTCATTTGCCGAAGCAAGAGACGGCTGCGAGATGAAGTGAGGTCGAGATTGCGGCCATGGCCAAGCGCAATGGCTGCCTGATCGCAAAAACATCAACAAGGCGGCTTCATTCCCGTCCGGACAGAACACAGGATGGGGCAGCGGGTGAACAGGTGAAGCCGCTGCCCCTATCCAGATCTGCGTTCAAGGTCTGCTTGCGGTTGCGGCTAAGCTCACGGCCGCCGTCGGAAATAAAAAGGGTCATGCATAGGAACGTTGAGCAGCAGCGATGTTGAACAGCACATGAGCAAGGCGCATCAGTATGATCAAAGCCTATTTCATTCCGCCTACAGACTTGGCATCGCCTTTTTCCGCCTGCGCCTTGGTCTTGTCGGCTTCTTCCTTCGCATGTTGTGTGGCTTTCGGAGAGGCGTTCTTCACCACAGGTTTGTGCTGGGTGTTGTCCGCCTTCTCATCTTTCACCACCGCCGCCGTGTCCTTGTCGGACGCGGCAAAAGCGCTGCATGCGTAAAGACCGGCCAACACAATGAACACTATTTTCTTCATGAGCATCCTTTCAGTTTGCTATGCGCGAGGACCCGCGGAACAATGGCGCCGCGCGATGTAGACGCCATTCCCAACTCAAGGTTACAGCGCTCGGGAACCATGTGGCGGCAGAGTCAGACCGCATCCAGGACGGTATATACGGCGTGCGGCGCCGATGCACTGTTAACGCCGCATGCCGTGCAGCAAACCTGGCCGGCACCTATTGCCCCCGGCCATGTGCCTGCCGCATCAACGCCGTTGGCCGGTGACCTTTTCCCAGCCGTGGCGCACCGCTGCCTTCATGTTGTCCCAGGTCGAACCGGGATTGCGCCCTTCCCAATCGCTGCGGGCATTGGCTTCGATCTCATCCCAGGAGCGGCCGCCGTATCGGCTATCCGATGCCAGCGTCGTCCCATATTGATAGGCAGTCGCATAGTCGTCGTAGCTGCCGCCGGTACCGGCATAGCGCGTCGCATAGTCCTTGCGGAACTCATCTTCATAGGCGCTGGAGTTGCTCAGGCCGGTGCCGCCGTCGCGCTCGACATCCACCACGGTCTTGCGCACCGTATCCGAGATCTGCTGGGTGCTTGAAGTCGCTTCCTTGCCCACCACGACTTCTTCGACCACGTGCGCTTGTTTGCTGACCACGGCTTTCTCGGCGGTTTCCCGGACTTCGATGGTTTCGTCCTTGAACGCGGCAAGATCCGCTTCGGAAGCGGGTCGATTGACCGGGCGGCGCTCAATGGACGCATGCTCTTCACGCAGCGTCACGGTTTCCGACACCGGCTTCTCGACCACATGGGATGTCACCTGCACCGTGCCGAGTTCAACCTGACGCTTGCCGACTTCGAGCTGCTCTTCCACCACGGGAATGGTGCCGGCGTCCTGCATACGCGCGCCTGCTGTTCCTGCCGTGGCGGCCGTGGCGGCCGTGGCGGCGGACTTGCTGTTCCAGCGCGTTTCGAAATACTGCGCATCTTCGCTGCTGCGCGGTTTCACGCCCATGAGAATGCCGCCATTCTTGATCCCCGCTTCGTAGTGCTTCACTGTCTCTTCCGGGATTCCCCATCCGACCAGCGCGCCGAGCAGGCCACCGGCGGCGCCGCCTGCACCAGCGCCGGCCAGCGCGGCAGCCAACGGACCAGCCACGACCAGTCCCAGGCCGGGCAACACGATCGATGTGCCGACAGCGGCAATGGCAGCGGCGATCGCGCCGAGCGCACCGCCAACGCCCGCACCGATGCCCGCGCCTTCGGCCGCCTTGGTGCCCAGTTCAGTCTTGACCGCATCCTTGCCGGAAAAGTGGCGCTTGCGGGTTTCATCGCTCATGACGAGGTTGACATCCTTCTGCCCGTAGCCGCGTGCGGACAGGTCCTGATACGCCTGTTCCGCGCTGGCACGGTCGGGAAACATGCCGGCAACGACTGGGGTGTTCTTGTTCATGGTAGCCATGGAGATCTCCTTGCAGGGTTGAGAATGGCAGGCAGCGCTGCGCGCCGCCGCTCCGCTTCGGATGGGCCTCCCTGCGGACAACCCGAGCGACGCACGCTGCCATTGCAATGCCGGTCAGATAGGCCGACTTGCCTGCGGTTCCGTCGGCTGACGTCTTTCTCGGCTCGCATTGTCGAATTCGATGCGGACGTCCTTTTCTCGCATTTGCAACGGAACCCGGGGTAGCGAGCTAAGGATTTTCTCAGCGCTACGGTATTCGCGTCGGGCAATGCCCATGCCCGGTCCTGCCGCGGCAGGCGGATTGCGGCCCGTATTCGCTTTTGAATGGGGCCTGTCTTCGCAATACGCCGAGCCGGCAGAGTGAGCGCATGCAGTCAGTACGCAGCGTGGCCCTTGCCATCCATGGTCAATGGGCAAGCGGCAACTTGAGTTCGGGCAGGCCGAGGCGAAGTGCATCGATGTTGATGGGCTTGGTGAAATGCAGATCGAAGCCAGCCTCTTTCGTCGCGGTCCGGTCATTCACCGAGCCCCATCCGGTCAGGGCGACCAGCTTCGCGTTGCGCAGCCTCTCTTCCCGCCGCAGCATTCTTGCGATATCAAGGCCGCTTATGTCAGGCAGTCCGATGTCGAGGAAGACGATGTCCGGATAAAACGTCTTTGCGCTGGCAATCGCTTCCGTGCCGGTGTGAGCCGTTGCGATACGGTGGCCGCAGGTCTCCAGCAAGGAAGCCAGGGTTAATGCTGCGTCCGTGTTGTCGTCGACGATCAGTATGCGTTGCGTCTGCATTGGCCCATGCGTGCTTGCCGAGCTTGCGCTGGCCGGCGCCTTGATGATCGGCACTTCACACAGGGGAAGGCGGATCGTGAAGGTGCTTCCCTTGCCGATACCGTCGCTACTGGCGGTGAGCTTTCCGCCGTGCAGCTCCACCAGCTTGCGCGCCAGGGACAGGCCGATACCGATGCCACCCTTGCGCAAGTCGCGCCCGGCTTCGGCCTGGCTGAAGATATCGAACAGCGATGGCAGCACGATGGGGTCGATGCCTATGCCATTGTCAGCGATGCAGATGATTGCCTCGCCGGCTGCTTCCGTAACCGTGACCGTCACCTTGCCTCCGGCTGGCGTGTACTTCGCCGCATTGTGCAGCACATTGGTCAGCACCTGTTCGATGCGGACCCGGTCAGCTTCTATATAGAGCGGCGTCGCGATAACACTCACTTCGAGCGTATGCCCGGAATCTTCAATGAACGGCGCATTGACTTCCAGCGCGTTATCGATGACCTCTGCCAGGGACATGGGCTCGCGCCGCATTTCCAGCTTGCCGGTATTGATGCGCGAAACATCCAGCAGGTCGTCGATGAGACGCACCAGGTGTCCGAGCTGGCGCTCCATGATGTCGCGGGTGCGCGTGACCAGGCTCAGCGATGTCGGCGATACCTTCATCAGGTCCAGTCCGGTGCGGATTGCCGCAAGCGGGTTGCGCAGTTCATGCGCGAGCGTAGCGATGAACTGATCCTTGCGCTGGCTGTCCTGCTGGAGCATGTCGGAAGCCATCTTCTGCGCCGTGATATCGACAAAGGCCGCGACGGCTCCAGTGACGACGCCTTCACGATCATGCAGTGGCACGGCGTTGGCGAGAATCGACATGACCGCGCCATCGTGAAAGCGAAGCTCCAGCTCCTGCCCTCGTACCGCCATACCGCTTGCCGCCGCAACCTGCAATGGCAAACTGGAAGCTTCACGCAACTCACCATTGGCAAAGATCTGATAATTCTTCTCACCAGGGCATGACAGCGAAAGCTGCTCGCTCGCTTCTCTGCGCAGCATGCGCATGGCCTCGGCGTTGATTGCGACATCGCTGCAGGTCGTTGAGTGCGTAATGAATATGCCCGCTGGCGCGGCGTTCATCACGGTCTCGAGTTCCATCGCCCGTTGCCGTTCACGCTGCTCGCTGGCGCGCAAGGCGTCGTCAAGGCGCTTCTGCTCGGTGCATTCCTCGATGGTGACCTTCAATCCAAGGACACGGCCGTGCGTGGACATGATCGGGTAAACATTCTCGCGCCAGAAGCGTTCCACGCCGGGCTGGGATGAGGTCTCGCCGCCGATGACAATGCCGAGCAATGGCTTGGCGGTGCGAATGACATTCAGAAAGAGTTCTTCCACCTGCGGCGCGAGATCCGGGACTATCTCGCGCAGCGATTTGCCGGCGTGCTCTTCAATGCTCAGACCATTGATGTCGGCAAGCAGTCTGTTGATGCGCACATAACGCAGTTCCCGGTCCAGTATTGCCAGGCCCAGCGGCGCATCGATCCACATGCCTTCCATGGTGTCATGGTCAGCCTGCAGCCGCGCATGATCGCGGGCCAGTAATTGATGACGCTTGCGTTCCCTTCTCCACACTGCGTAGAGAAAAGCGAAGGCGATGAGCAAGATGACGCTCGCCATGCGTGATATTTCCAAGAGTCCGGCCGCCGGCACGAAATCCATCCTTAAAGTGTGTGCTACTCGTCAACGCATGCGCCTGCCACACTGGTGCATCAAGCGATTACGGATGACAGAGAGAGGTTTGCGCCGTTTGGAGATGGGCATTTCAGGCAAAGCCGTACTATGCCACGAGCAAAATGAAAGTTCCTCGAGAAATCCCTTGTATGCCGAAAAACTTTAGGCCACCTTCGCGCCTGTGATTCGCGCCGCATCAAATCCTGACTTGTTCCAAGCCTGTCGATGCCCCATCCGGTGGCGCAAAGCCTGCATTTCACTATGCATACCGACGAGTTCGTTGATATTTCTCTCTCACAAGCATTTCCCTGCGCTTAGAATGCCTGACATGTTGGGCGCCTCCCTATCGGCTGCAACGGCCTCAATGACAACACGGAGCGTTTCCAATGCGAGTTCTGGTAGTGGACGATGACAAGGCTTCGGCCGAACTGACGCTGGAACTGCTGCACACTGCGCCTGAGGTGATTGCCGAATGCCTGTTCCGTGCCGAGCAGTGCCTGTCGAAGTGCCGCGAATTCATGCCTGATGTCCTTCTGCTCGATATGCGCATGCCCATTGTTGATGGCGTCTCGGTCATTCAGACCTTGCGTCGGGATCCCTTGTTCGGCGCGCTTCCCATCATCCTGCTCTCCGCCTACGTGGATTCGGACTACCGCCTCAAGGCATTCGAGGCGGGCGCCAACGACTATATCGAGAAGTGGCCGTCACGCATCGATCTGCTGTCCAGCGTTCGCAGCTATGCCTACGCCTTTCATGCGCAGATGGCCAGCGACATGCACGGTGCCTCCTCTGAGGGCGGTGGCACCTCGCATGATTGATGCTTCGCCGGTCGCCCCGCTACGACCTGACTGCGCTCAGCGCGGAAACTTTTCCGAAAGCTTGTCGAGGACCCGCGTCTCCCATTTCCTGCTGAGCGGATCGAGCATCAGCGTGCTCTTGGCCACGACCTCGACCCGGGTGCGGTTGGCACTATCGGCCTTGTCAACGAACACCGCCAGGTTGTCCGCCACTTCCTGTCCCACCACCTTCTTGCGCGCGACTACGTAACCTGAGCCCTTGTGGAAGCCTTCTTCCTTCAGCCCCAGTTCACGCAAGACGTCCGGCACCGCGTTCCACACCTGATCGAAGGAAGCGTTGTACACCCTTGCCTGGCCCGAACCCTTGTCGGCGAGCGCATCGCCGATGGTGGAGCATGCTGTGGCGGATAGCAGCGTAAGAGCGGCAAGGAAGAGAGCGAAGTATCTGGACATGGAAGCTTTCCGGAAGTCAGTGACAAATTGATAATGGCCAGAAGATAGCAATAGCTCAGGAAGAAGCAATTGCTTTGGGTCAAGCGTCAGCGAGGAAATGCGCTGCGGCTGCCATTACCGTTAAAGAACACGCTTGCCGGCATGGCCATGCGCGCTGTCAAGGCCGGAAGCGGTAAGGATGCTCCGTAAAAAACAAAACCGGCCATTGGCCGGTTTGTCATCCCGCATCGGAATCGCTTCAGAATTCAGCCCATTCTTCACCGCTGTGGTTTGGCGCGGCCGATCGGCTGGCGCTGGCCAGTACGGGAGTACGCGCCGCCTTCGAAGACGAAGAGGCGTTGCGCTGTGCTGCCGGGCGTGTCAGCGCGCCGGCAGCCTTCGATGTCGCCGCCACTGCATGCTGCGGCTGAGCATGGACCCGGAAGATGCTGACCGCTTGCGCCAGGCTGCCCGCCTGCTCCTGCAGCGAAGCAGCTGCCGCAGCCGCCTCTTCCACCAGGGCGGCGTTCTGCTGGGTCACCTGATCCATGTGCGTGACGGCCTGGTTGACCTGCTCGATGCCGGCGCTCTGCTCGGCGCTCGCAGCCGTGATCTCGGCCATCATGTCGGTGACGCGCTGCACGCTGCTCACCACCTCATTCATGGTGCTGCCGGCCAGCGCGGCCTGCTGCGTGCCCGCGTTGACCTTTTCCACCGAGCTGTGGATCAAGTCCTTGATCTCCTTTGCCGCCGCAGCGGAGCGCTGCGCCAGGCTGCGCACCTCGGATGCCACGACCGCAAAGCCGCGTCCCTGCTCGCCGGCGCGCGCCGCCTCCACCGCAGCGTTCAGCGCAAGGATATTGGTCTGGAACGCGATGCCGTCGATGGTGGTGATGATGTCCGCAATCTTCTTCGAAGCCGTATCGATATCCGCCATCGTTTCCACCACCCTGGCCACCGCGTCGCCGCTGTTCCTGGCCACATCCGATGCCGTCTGCGCAAGCTGGTTCGCCTGACGCGCATTCTCGGCGTTCTGCTTGACGGTGGAGGTCAGCTCTTCCATCGAGGAAGCCGTCTCCTCCAGCGAAGAGGCCTGCTGCTCGGTGCGAGAGGACAGGTCCATGTTGCCGCTAGCGATTTCGCTGGATGCGGTCGCAATGGTATCGGTGCTCATGCGCACCTCGGAAACCGTTTTCAACAGGCTGGAATTCATGGTGTGCAGCGCACTCAGCAACGCGCCGACCTCGTCCGAGGATTTCACTTCGATCTGGGTCGTCAGATCACCGGAAGCCACCTTCTGTGCGACATCGACTGCCGCGGCCAGCGGCACGGTGACACTGCGCGACAGCAGCCAGCCCAGGACGGCGCCGATGGCAATGGCCGCGCATGCGAAGGCAATCAGCAGGGTTTTCGCTTCGCCATACACCTGATTCATGTACTCGTCATTTTCTTCGACAAGCTTCTGCTGATAGGCGCGAAGCGCTTCCATCGCCTTCAGATAGTCGTTCATCGCGGGAACCATCTCGGCTCGCGAGCGCGCAGCGATGTCGGCGATGTCTGCCTTGCCGCCATCCTTCATCGCAATCAGTCTGTTGCGAATCTCGAGATACTTGCTGCGACGCTCACTGACATCAGCCAGCAGTTTCTTGCCTTCGGCGCTTTTGATGAGCTCCTCGAGCTGTTTCTGAATCGCGTTGTTCCGGTCGCGGCTCTGGTCGATCTCCTTGCGGAAATAGCGCTCATCCTCGATGTCATTGGTCTTGATGGCCGCATAGCCACGCACGGCATTGGCGCTGGTGGCGCCCATCCACTCCCGGACGAGCTGATTCTTGAATTCAAATTCCTTCACCCGCTGCTTCGCATCCATGACACGGGACAGCTCCCAGATGCCGGTAAAGAGCATCGCAACCATGAGCATCAATACCGCACCGAATGCGAGCCCGAGCCGCATGCCTATCTTTAAATTCGCAATCTTCATTCTTCTTCAGCTTTGATTTAGGAGTGCATCCTGCAAGCTGAAAGCGGTTGGCACGCTAAACGCCAGGGTGAACCAAGCTGCTTTCATCGCGAGCAGTGTTGCAGAGGCTTGAAATCGTTCGCGTGGAGCGCTTCCGGAAGACCTTCCATGCCCGGCTCTTTCCATCATCGAAGATGAACTTGAGCGATACAGAGGATGCAGTGCTACCGAAAGGTGAACGGACACCGCATTCTGGTTGTTTCTATAAGGAAAGTAAATGCAAATATGAAAGGGCGTTCACAAGTGTTGCATCGGTTTCACAGTCCGTGGACGCAATCATCTTTCGTCATGCGCTTGGGTAGCGCCTTGGAAAAGGCATGGTGTTGAAGTGCCCAGGCGCTATGAGGCGCGACGTCGAGCAATGCGCTGATAAACGTTTCGCTCGCTTGTTCGCGTTAAGTGTTGGCAAGTATTAAGGCTTAAGGCCTAAGCAAAGTGCGAAGGACTTCGGTAAATCGCTGGAGGCACGCGGCTCGACTCGCATGCGAGGCAGCGGGACCGCCCAGTCTTCAGCCGAGCATGGGCCATGCAATGACAAACAGAATCAGTACGAGATGCGGGAACGCAACTGTCGGCCGCACCATGCTGCGGCCGTACTCGACCAGCAGGCCGAGAAACCCCGGGCGGCTGGCTTGCCATTCGCTGTGCAGCTGGTAAGCGATGGGGGTTTGCGGCGCAGCTTGCTTCAGCAAACTTTCGATGCGCAGGATGCGCTCTCCGATGCGCGACTGCGAGGTTCTGAAAATGCCTTCCTGTATCCACATGACGAGCATGAGCAGGCCAGTCGTCACCGCATCCAGTTCGATGGCGATGCAGGCGACCAGCAGCGCGATGGCGAAAAGCTTGATCAGCAGGCTGCTCCTTTCATAGGCCTCATGGTTGTTCTGCAGGGTGGTCCATTCCTGGCCGAGAGCTGAGATGTCGTTTTGCGGCATAGGGTCGTCCGGTTTGATGAAGTGCAGCACTGTAATTCATTCAACAAGCCTGCGTTCGGATTTCGCGGCGCATGCAGCTGCGCGGACACGGATACCAGGATGACGTAGCGCCGGTGCCCTGACAGCTCAACGTATAATCGCGCCTTTCGCTTTCCCGGCAATCCGCTTCGATCCGCGTCGCAGTTTCAGCATCGCCTTGAATACCAAAGACACGCCAGCCTCTCACCCAACCATACTCACGCTGACCACGCCAGTGGCCATCGGCTATATCCCGCTTGGCGCGGTCTTTGGCTTCCTCTTCGTGCAGGCAGGCGCCTATTGGTGGCAAGCCATGCTCGCGAGCATTCTGGTGTATGCCGGCGCATCGCAGTACATGATGATTCCGATGCTGGTCGCAGGCATGCCGATGGGCCCGATCGCCGTGGCCACCCTCGTCGTCAATCTGCGCCATGTGTTCTACGGACTTTCCCTGCTCGATCGCTTTCCCGCAAAGGGATGGCTGCGCTGGTACATGGCATTTGGCCTGACGGATGAAACCTATTCCACGCTCACCGCCTTGCCGAGCGACTGCGGCACCCGACGAATGGCCGCGCTGATTTTCCTCAACCAGTGCTGGTGGGTGCTCGGAACCGGGATCGGCGCCGTAGTCGGGACGCAGGCAAGAATCCCGCTGCAGGGGCTCGATTTCATCCTTACCAGCCTTTTTGCCGTGCTGACGGTTGAGCAATGGCGCAGCCGCAGCGCATCCGTTCCGCTATGGACCGCGCTTGCGGCTTACGCGATCGCCCATATGGCCTTCCCTCGACATGCCCTGGTCGTCGCCATCGGCCTCTGTCTGCTTGCGGCGCTGTTGCTGCCATGGAAGCCGAGCGCAAGGGAACAGAGTCATGGATAAGGCTTATGTGCTAGGCGTGCTGGTGGCAATGGGGGGCGTCACCTTTCTCCTCAGGGCCTTGCCGTTTTTCGCCGCGCAATGGCTGCGGCGCCATGCGCTCGTGGAACGGCTCGGAAAATTCCTGCCATTGGCCATCATGACGCTGCTCCTGTTGCATACGGGCGCAACGTCGGCAGCAGAGCATGGGCACGGGCCGTGGTTCGAGCTCATTGCCGTGGCTTGCGTAATCGTGCTGCAGCTGAAGTGCAGGAATGCGCTTCTGAGCATGCTGGTCGGCACACTGGTGTACGTGGCCTTGCGCAACGGCTTCTGAGAGGATCTCACGGCCCCGGTGTCGATGGAACATTGCGCTGCAATGCCATGCAGGCTGGTGATCGTGGGCCGGCACAGGTGACGACGGCGCCCTCATGCTGCCGTAGGGCTTGAAGACGGGCATGCGCCAGGGGCGTCGACCACCAGGTGATAGGGAACCACGCGATAAGAACGCAACTGGGCAGCCATGCCGCCGGTGCGGCCGCATGGCTCATGCATGGCCGGCCATTAGCAGCACTGCACAGCGGAGCAAGGGCGTGCTCGGATGCTGGCCCCAAGGCAGATTCCTTTCCAGCGCCCGGCTTGCGGCGCATTACGTCGCGCCAGGACCAACCTGCTGGTATTTCTGCGCCCGAGCGTTCGGCGAGCCTGCCCGAGCCGGGTGCGCCGCGGCCGCCTCAGCCGCGGGCGGGCAAGCTTGCGGTCCCGATCGAATGCGCGCCGGCGCTGCGGCGCTTTACACTCACGCCGCGCCGCAGGAGATGACGCGAAACTCGACGCGGCGGTCCAGCGCGTCGCGCGAGTCGTCGGTGCCGGTGCCGATGATGTTTTCGCGGAAGCCCAGGCCCTCCTCGCGCAGTTTGCCGGCCAGGCCCGGGTCTTCCTGCTCGAGACGCTTCTTGACGACATCAGCGCGCTGCAACGAGAGGCGCTCGTTGGTCTGTTCGCTGCCGGTACGGCTGGTGTGTCCGATCACGTTCACGCATTGTCCTGCCTGCGCCGCCTGGCGCGCGATCTGGCGTATCCACATCGGGTAAGGCGCGGTGATCTTCGGATCTGCCAGGAAATCGGTCGATCCCGGCTTGAACAGGAAGCGCACGCTCAGATTGTTCGTAGCCAGTCCGAGCTGCGCAATCACGCTGAATGCCTTCTCGGCCTCTGCCGTGCGGCGCAGCTGCCAGTTGGCGAGGTACAGGCCGTTATAGACGCGCAGCTGCTGCCCGTCCGGTCGCTTCGCCGCTGCTTCGTACAGATTCAGCGCATCGGTGAGCCTGTCGGCGTTGTAGGCGGCATTGGCTTCGGCCAGCAGCGCCGAGGTCGGCAGGCGTTCCAGGTAGACCGGGTCCGCCGGCTGGCCGGCGCTGGTCTGCGAGGTGCGGATATAGCCTTCCACGACCCGGTCTTTCGACAGCGCCGGGCTGTCGCGATAGAACGGCGTCGGGCTCGTGTCCAGCGCGGAGCCCGCAATGCGCGCGCCAGCCTGTGCCAGCACCACGCCGGTCTTGACTTCGGTCAGCGCCAGATTCAAACGGTAGCTTGCGCCGTTGCCCATGCGAGTGATGGTGCCGTTCAGCACATACTGTGCCTTGGCCATGTCCTCGGCATTGAATGGCAGCACCGAGAACTGCGGGAAGCGCGCCTGCACCCGCTGCACGAGCCGCTGCTCGGCCTTCTTCGTGACCTCGGTCTGCTGGCCGCTGGCGCCGTCCAGCATCGGGTCGACAACGATGATGCCGGCGTTGCTCAGCTTGTTCAGCTTTGCTTCGACCTTGTTCAGAAACACCGGCAGCTTCTGCGTCTGCGCGATCAGGTCGTCGGTGGCCGCATCGAGCGCCTGGTCGAACGACGCGGTGGTTTCCTGCCTGGCCGTCTGATGCACGGCGCAGGACGTAAGCAGGGTCAGCGGCACGGCGAGCGCACTGGCCAGAATCAGGCGATACATACGCGGAGTCTTCAGCATTGCGTCCTCAGAGTGGCATTGTCTTCTTTGCTGAGCGGCTCTCCCAACGAGGCCCGCTCGAGTATCTGCACGCAGCTGGCGCTGCGGGTACTTGCGGCATGATGCGTCGCTGCTGGCGCTTCGGCATGCGCGGCAGAGGCGACTTTCACGCCGACGCTCTTCTTCGGCGGCTTCGGCGCTTCCGCATGGGACGGCGTGGGCGACGCCGCGGCCTGCTTTACCGCAGGCGCAGCGGCTGCGGGCTTGGATTGCGCCTGTTCCGCCCGGGGAATCGAAGCCGGAGCGGTGGCGGGCACCGGCGCGACGCTGTCCTGCGCTACGGCGGCAGGGGATGGCCCGGATTCGACAGTAGCGGTCTGTGCGGGACGACGATCCTGGCTGGCCGGGATCGGCTCGGCCTGCGCCGGCCGTTGCGCTTGCGCCGCTGGCACCACTACGGCCGGCGCAGCCGGGGTCGCCGAGCGCCCAGCCATCTGCCACGCGGCCGCGCCGGCGATCACGGCGATGCCTGCACAGCCCGCCAGCACGAGCTTGCGCGCGAGGACAGGCCGCGGCGGTGGTTGTTCGCCTCCTGTTCCCTCGGACCTGATTTCGGGTTTGGCAGCGACGGGCACTGCCATCGAAACCGCCCTGCTTTGCCGGATTGCGTCGGCCAGGCGGTCGAGCGTCTCGGCGCGTGGACTGGGCCAGACATCGATCCACTGGTTCGCTGCGACAAAAAGTTCAAGGTCGTCCGACGGTTGCACATCCTCGAGCCGCACCGGCAATACCGGCTTGTGCTTGCTGACGGCGCGTTCGATCTCCCTGCATACGAACTGCGAGACGTTCGAGTGGCGCGACAGCAGCAGCAGCGTGACGCTCGCCTCCTCGATGCCCTTGATGATTTCCTTGCCGTAGGACCGTCCCGCAACCAGGTCGTCCGGCGCAATCCAGCAACTGATCCCACGTTCTTCCAGCATGCGGCAGATGGCCTTGGCGACGACATAGTCTTCCGACGCGTGGCTGACGAACGCCTGTTTCATGGATGGGAATGGCTGGAATGAATGAGCGGAGAGCATACCGTACAACGTAAAACTTTATCAACTTTTCCGTTTGCAAAATGGCATGCATAGCGCAAGAATTGCCGATTTTCCTGGCAAGGTCCGGTCCCGCGTGTCGGCGAACGAAGTACCGATGCACAACGCGTGCGCGGCTGGCACGCCGCGCTTACCCGGCGCGCTGCCTGCCGGCTTCGCGCAGCAGCGACGGCAGCAGGCGCCACATCTGGCGGTCCTTTTCCTTTTCCGCTTCCGGCAGCTGCGCATACGGCAGCAGGCAGGGATGCAGTTTGCGGCGGTCGTCGCGGACTTCGCCATACCGCCAGCCGCCGAGCAGTTTCTCGCTCATCCAGCGCGCATGCTCGGCCTGCGACAGGGCTTCGATTCGCGCGGCGATCGCGGCCTCGACCGGCGCGGCATCAGCGAGCGCCGCTTCCATCGGTATGCCCAGCGCAAGCAGCTTGAATGGCACCGCTTCGGCCTGCAGCCGCGAAGACCGCCTGTACCTGGCGGGCAGGTCGGCCCATGGCAGCGCGGCCGGCCCCGAGGCATCGCTGCCACGATAGTGCTCATGGATCCGCTCGGCCAGCGTTTCCAATGCGGGATCGAGCAGGCTGCCCGAGATTTCCTCGTCCAGGTCCGCCGTGACCGCGATCCAGTCCTTGTCCGGCAGCGCGGCCAGCGCAGCGCGGGAACGCCAGCGCCGCGGCAACACCGCGATGCACGCGCCGCCGCCGATGTCGTGCGCCTCGCGCCGATGGCGGATCAGGTCGAGCAGCAGCCCGGGCGAAGCGGCGCAGAAGACATGCAGCACATTGTCGCGCGGCGCTGCAGCCGGTTCGGGAGTTTCCGGCGGCGCGGGCTCCCAATCGATCTGCGGCGCCGCGTCGCGCAGCAGCGCCAATTGCCCGGCAAAGGCTTCGTCGGCCGTCCCGACGAGCGCCAGTTGCACTCGTCGCACGGGAGCCGCCTGCAGCAGCAGGGACAGGCGCCTGGCGATACGCAGGCATGCGTGCCCATCGCCATGCAAGGCGATGCATATCGGAGCCGCTGACGACGCCAGCGCGCCCAGCGTCCCCGCAATCGCCTGGCAAACCTTCATGTCCGCCACTTCCGAAGGCGTGATGAACAACGGCCTGAGCTCGGGCTCCCATACCGTCTCGATCGACTCGAGGCGGGCGCACATTTGCTGCGAAGAGAGCACCAGGGTAAGTGGCAGATCGCGCCGGCCGGCGCTGCGGCAGGCCTGATGCAGTTCCCGCGCCAGCGCCAGTGCTTCGTCTTCATCCGCCACATACCCAAGGACCGCATCGGCATGACAGGCGCGAGACCGGACAACGAGATCGGACAGCGCGGCCAGCGTGAGGCGATAGTGACGTCCCATGCGCAGCAGAGACGCGCCCTGCCCCGTGCAAGCCAGCACCACTGGCCGCGCCGCGCGCTGCGCCAGCGCTTCGACATCGGCATGGAAGATCACCAGGTGGCCGCGCAACGCGGCGAGCCGCCATGCTGCGCCGTAACGCCGC
This sequence comes from Noviherbaspirillum pedocola, assembly GCF_016632335.1. Taxonomy (GTDB): domain Bacteria; phylum Pseudomonadota; class Gammaproteobacteria; order Burkholderiales; family Burkholderiaceae_D; genus Noviherbaspirillum_A; species Noviherbaspirillum_A pedocola. Next base: position 178,616 of record NZ_JAEPBG010000004.1, on the reverse strand, counting down.
AGCATGGCGATGCTTGCGCTGTAGATGGCTCCCAAGGTCGTCGCCGGCGCCAGCCAGCGCGCCGCCTCGAGCTGCCATGGCAGCGGACCGGAATCGTAAAGATTGAAAGCGAACAGCTGCAGCGAACGATAGGCGGCATCCGCCAGGCCCGCGTATTTGCCGGACGCGATCAGGAACAGGCAACTGCCCCATGTGCCGAGGCCGATGGCGAGAGCCGCGGCAGCCAACAGCAGCACCATGCGCCAGCGGCCCGGTCGGCCCTCTTGCTCGGATACTTCCACGCCCGCACTCTCCCTTATAGTATTCTTCGGATCGCTACAACATCTGGAACAGATTATGCTCAGCACGCCGTTCAGGAAACGTCATGACGACAAGAAGCGGCTGCTTGCCATCGACGGCGGCGGCTTGAGAGGCATCCTCGCGGTGGAAGTACTGGCCCGGATGGAAAGCGATCTGCGCAGGACCCTTGGCGACGCTGATCTGGTGTTGTCAGACTATTTCGATTATATCGCGGGCACCAGCACCGGCGGCATCATCGCCACCTGCCTGAGCCTGGGCATGGCGGTGGACGACATACGGCGCTTCTACTTCGAGAGTGCGCGCTACATTTTCCAGATCAATCGCAACCCGCTCAGCCGCGTCATCTTCAGCAAGTATCAGCCGGACGGCTTCGAGCGCCTGCTCAGGGAAGTGCTCGGCTCCGACACCACGCTGGGTTCCGGGAGGCTCAAGTCGCTGCTGATGCTGGTCATGCTGAACGCGTCCACCTGCTCGCCATGGCCGGTATCGAGCAATCCGCAGGCGCTATTCAACCAGGCCGGCGAAGAATGCAATCTCGATATCCCGCTGTGGCAACTGGTGCGCGCAAGCGCCGCGGCGCCCCTTTTGTTTCCGGCCGAGGCGATCCGCATAGGCGGGCGGACTTATCTTTTTCGCGACGGCGCGCTGACTTCGCTGAACAACCCCGCGATGAAACTGTTCCAGATGGCGAGCTTGCCGGCGTATCGGCTCGGCTGGCCGAATGGCGCCGACCGCATGCTGCTGGTCTCGGTGGGTACCGGCAGCTGCCCCGTCGAGATCGCCCAGCCGAGCTGGAAGACCAATCAGCTTGCGGCGACCATCGGGCAGGCGGTCAGGTCCCTGATGGCGGCGGGCTCGGCGGAACAGGACCTGGCCTGCCGCATCCTCGGCCGCTGCGTGGCCGGCGAACCGATCGACGCCGAAGTCGGAGGCCTGCACGGTTCGGCCGGCTGGGGCTTGCCGCCGCTGTTCACTTATGCCCGCTACAACGCGGAGCTGACGCTGCGCGGACTCGATGCGATCGGTTGCGCCTCCTTCGCCGGCAATCGCTTTCAGCTCGACGACATCGCGTCGCTGCCGGTGTTCCAGGCGATAGGCAAGGCCGTTGCCGAGACGCGTTTCGACATCGCGCACTTCGATGGCTTTCTCTGAGCAGCGGGTTCCGCGCCGATGACACCGCTTGCACAGATGGTTGCCGGCTGGGCAAATCGTTCTAAAATCGCTAACATTCTGCGGCACAGACGCCGATGAAACATGCGGACTTCCCGTTCATGCCTCGATGGCCACTGCTTCCGATGAGGAAGCATCGCAGATAACCATAACCAGAACTTGCCATGGCCGTTTCCATTTCCCAGCCCTCGGTTGATCGCACCATATCGGAATGGATGGACGATCGCCTGAAGGCCAGGGTCGTGCGGGCAGGGATGAACTCGCGCGCTATCCGGCCCGCATCGAAGACGCGGTGCCGGAAGGCGCATTCGCCATCGCTGCATGATGACGACTGATCCGGCTCGAATGCGGCACCAGGCCCCGCACGGTCCGATGGACATAATGGATCTGCCATTGCGCCTCGCCTACCATGCCTATCTGCGTCTGCTGACCTGGCCGGCGCGGCGGCGCCGGGCCGCGCGCGCAAGGCGGTCAGCGCTGGAACGACGAAGTCATCCACCGACTGCATGCAATGCGCCGAACCAGGCGCAAGGGCTCAATACGGCCGATGCCGCCGATGCGGCCGATGCCCTGGCCACACGGCTGGGCGAAGCCTACCGCGGCGCGGGCGTGCTGATCGGCTTCGCATCCGCGACGGGAGTGCTGCTTTCCATCTTGCCGTCCGCCATCGGTTTTCATGGCCGCGATGCAATGGCAGTCATGCTGTTCAGGGCTTGCGCGATGCTGTCCGGACCATTGCTGGCCTGGCAGGTGAAAAGGCGAGGCATGCACCGGCACTGGCTCGCGGCGCGACAGGCGGCGGAAGCCGCGCGCTGCGCCGAGCTCAGGCGCCGCATCGACAATGCGCGGCGCGAGGCGCACGCCGCGCTGCGTCCGCTGGCGGCCGAATTGTCGCGGCTGCTTGAAGGGCCGGCAGGGCAGATCGAATACAACCACCGCAAGAGCGAGGACTACGCAGCCATCGGCGCGCTGACGAACCGGATCAGCTTCGGCATTTTCGCCGTTACGGTTGCGCTGGCATGGTTCCAGCCCTTTTACAACCCGGCGGCGATGCTGCTCGTCACCGCCTTCCTGCCGGCGCTGGCAGGCACCCTGCACTTCGTGAATGCCTTTCTCGAGATCGGCCGACTGCAGCAGGCGCACCTTGAGACCGCAGTACGCCTGCGCCGCATCCTCGGGACAGTGCGGGCGAACGTCGATGAAGACGATCCGGGCATCCTGATCGACGCCGCCGTCGAGACCTGCGCTGTGCTCGACGACAGCAACGCGACCTGGCGCCAGGTCGCTTACGCGCAACTCGCCAAACCGGTCTGATGCGCTCGCGCGACAGGAACACCCATCACGCAACGAGGAAAGACCCAGGCAATGACCAGACACGATCGATACGCATCATCCCGCTTTCCGGCGCTCACGCCCGGCATCAACGTATTCGTCGCCGCGGAATCCTTCGACGCGGCCAGCGCGCCGGACGTGCTCACGCGTGTCGCGCTGGCCGACATGCTCGGCCAGATCCGGTCCGCATGCGGAGAGGGTGGCACCGACGCCGATCTCTTCGGGGCAAGCCTGTATGCGCGCGCCCCCAGCCGCTTCCGCCTGCTGCACGGCATGGCTGCGCACTGCGATGCGCACATTGCCCAGGTGGCGCAGGCCGCCGGCTACGAACCGCACCGCATCGGCCCCGACCAGGTGGATGAGATGAACGCGCAGCAAGGCATGCACGACAACTATGTGCTGGCGCATGCCGATCTGGTGATCCTCATCTGGGACGGCGGCGACGCGAGTGCAGATGCGCGCCGCATTCTTGCGCTGCTGCACCAGGCAGCCAGGCAGCTCATGCCGGTTCTCTGGATAGATGCCGACGGCACGGTGCGCGAGCTGCTGCCCGCAAGGATCAACAAGAGCGTGCTGCATCAACTCGACAACGGCATCGTCAGCACCAGTCTGCTGCGCGGCGAAGACGGGATATTCTCGGCCACCGTTTCGCCGGTGAGCGTTTCGCTGCGCTGGTGGATCAATCCGCTCGCAGCGGCAGCGGCGCAATACCGGTCTGTGCGCGGCAGCGATGCCGGGCCGCTGCACGCGTTGCGCGCCTATGCGGAGGAACGCGATACGGATAACGTCGTAATTCGTCACGCAAGCGCCCTGGATCGCTTCATGGCGGCGGCCTTCGTCAGCATCGGGCGCACCGTAGCAAGCGTGCTTCGCGTTTTCGCCGGGATAGCGCGAAGCACGGAGAAAGATGAGCGTCATCGCGACGGCATGCTGCCCGCTGAGGCGGCCGCGCAGCGCCCATCCGGACCCGCCTTCGCCTTGCCGCCAGCATTGCTGGCGCGACGCAACTGGAACGAGAGACGCGCTGGCATCGCAGCGGGCAACCACCGCAGCTGCGTCTGGATGATCTATCTGCTGTCCGCATTTGCTGTCGCCGCGGCGGTGATGGGCATGCTGGCTTCTGCGAAAGGGGCGCAAGAGCATGGGCTTGCTGGCGTCTGGCCCATGTTGGAGACAGGCTTTCTGGCTGCCATCATCTTCCTGCTTTCCTGGCACCGGCGCAGCCGCTGGCACAAGCGTTGGCTGGGCCACCGTTTCCTTGCCGAGCAACTGCGCTATCTGGCGGTCACGCGGCCGTTCCTGGCGCTGCCGGACTGCTACGCGCAGCCGCTGCTCAGGGTAGATCTCACGTCCGGCGCGCTCACGCTGCATAGCGCTGAAGCGTGGCTGTTGCGCAGGCTGCTCGCCACAGAGGGCATTGAACCCGATGCGGTTGATGGCCGCGCGCGCAATGCGGCCGCCGACAGTCTGACAACGCGACTCTGTCGCGAAATACAGGGCCAGATCGATTACCACGACGGCAATAGCGAAAGGCTGGAACAGCGTGAGAAGGGCTTGCGCTTTGTGATGCTGCTGATTTTCTGGCTCGCGGTGACGGTGGCTGGCGCGCATTTCTTCGATGCAGTCCATCACCAGCACTGGTTCGAATACACCGTGTTGCTGACGACCGCGGGGCCGGCGCTGGCGGCGGGCCTGCATGGCATATCTACCAAGCTCGAGTACGGCCGAATCGCCAGTGCCTCCAAGCAGACGGCGCAGCAGCTCACGGAATTGCGCCGCGAAATCGAGGAGGAAGAAGAGCGCGGACGGGCCTGTGCGGCCGCATTTGCCGGTGCCGTAGTCAGCAAGGAGAGCAGCATCGTTCTGAGGCTGAATGCGATCGAAGCGGCGCGCATCATGTCATCGGAAAACGAGCAATGGCGCGCGCTGGTGAATGAGCAGCGCGCCGAAGTGCCCGCTTGACACCGCTCTTTCTGCCACGCTCGACAGATATTTCGGCCAACGCCAGGTCGCTGCGCGTGGAAAGCCTGCCGCTCGCCGTCGAGGTCAGCTGGGCGCATCGCGCCGGCATCTGCCGCACGCTCGAAGGCGCCATGCCCTACTGTGCCGGCGACGCGATCGTCACCGGCGTGGCGGGCGAGTCCTGGCCGGTGCGCGCGGATGTTTTTGCGCGTACCTATCAGGCTTGCGCGCCGACCGCCGCAGGCGAGGATGGCAGGTATCACAAGCGTGTGCTTGCCTGCGTGGCGCTGCGGCTCGAATCAGCGGTCCAGTTGGAGATGAACGCAATGGGCACTGTTCTGAACGGGAATCCGGGCGACTGGTTGCTGCAGTACGAACCATGCAGGCACGGCATCGTCAGGCCTGACATCTTCGAACGGACCTATCGCGTCCTGGGTGCGGTATGGACACGCTGCGCCGCGCCGAGGAGCAACTCAGGCTGGCCGGTCGCGCCCATGCCGTGACCCTTCCTGGTCTGCGCCAGAATCACGGTAGGCGCGGTGCCATTCGATGCGCACGGGACGTTGGCGCACCGGCAGGCAGAAAGCATGAAGGCAGGCGGCGTGATGTTCGCGCCCCGGGACTGGTCTGCTGCCATTAAGGCAGGTCAAGGAACCCGCTCATCACAAGAAACGTGGCACGAATCCGCCGATACGCCATGAACAATACGCACAAGGAGCAAGGCGACGTGCTGAATCTGCGCATGCCTGTCCATGTCCCATGGATAGGAGATAGCTCAATGACCGGCATGAAATGCTTACTACCATGATCTGGCGGCCCCGCTGGCACGGGGAGCGCTGGCTTTTTCATGAAGGTGCACCATGTTCGCGATCAAATTGCTCGCCGAATTTCTCGGCACGTTCTGGCTGGTCCTTGGCGGCTGCGGCAGCGCCGTGCTGGCGGCGAAGTTTCCGGAAGTGGGTATCGGCCTTGCAGGCGTGTCTCTGGCCTTCGGCTTGACGGTGCTTACCGCGGCGTATGCATTCGGCCCGATTTCGGGCGGACACTTCAATCCGGCAGTATCGGTAGGCTTGTGGGCTGGCGGCCGTTTTCCGGCAAAACAGCTGGGCCCTTATATCGCAGTGCAGGTAGGCGGAGCCATCGTTGCCGCTCTCGTTCTCTACATTGTCGCCAAAGGCCAGCCGGGCTTTGATGTGCAGCAGGGGTTTGCCGCCAATGGATATGGCGAACATTCACCCGGCGGGTATTCGATCGAGTCTGCATTGATCACGGAACTGATCATGACTTTCATGTTCGTGCTCATCATTCTTGGCGCAACGCATACCAGGGCGCCGGTCGGATTTTCCGGCATCGCGATCGGACTGGCTCTTACGCTGATCCATCTCATCAGCATTCCAGTGACCAACACATCGGTCAATCCCGCACGCAGCACCGGCCCGGCCCTGTTCGTCGGTGGTTGGGCGCTGACGCAATTGTGGTTGTTCTGGCTCGCTCCGCTGCTCGGCGGCCTGCTTGCAGGAGTGCTGTATCGCATGCTGCTGCAGCAGGACCTGCGGGAACCGGATGTCGCGGGAAAGCGGGAAGCCTCCGCGCATCTTGAAACGCGGGCTTGATCTCACCTGATCTCACTGCAGCGGTGAAGCGCTATGAACAAACATGACATGAAGTTTTATGGCCATCGGGTCGTACTGATCGAAGTCCTTCTGGCTTCGCTGCTCGCAGCTGGTGGCGCGCATGCACAGCTCGGCGACTTGATGGAGCAAGGCAAACGCGCCGTCAATCCTGGCGGCAGCCATGAAGCGGCCGGAGGATTGAGCGGCGCATTATCCGGCCAGTCGCTCAAGTCGAGCAGTGTGGGGAATGTTGCCGGTGTGCTCGAGTTCTGCATCAGGAACAATTACCTCGGCGGCGATGGTCCGGCATCCGTGAAGGACAAGCTGATGGGCAAACTTCCAGGTGGTTCCTCCACATCCGACAGTGGCTACAGGAGCGGCGCGAAAGGCCTTCTGAGTGGCAGCAATGGACAGCAGCTCGATCTGAGCGGCGGCGGCCTGAAGGCCGAAGCCACGAAACGGGTCTGCGACACCATCCTCGCGCAGGGAAAGTCCATGTTGTAGGGCAGCGCATCGCTGCGCATATTGATTGAAGCGCGTGGCGTTCAGGTCGCTTGAAGCGGTGCTTAGCTGCGTCTCGGTTCAGGGCGCATGCTGCGCGTGGTGCGTACCAAGAACCCCACATCGAGCGAGACCTCGAGCCGCTTCAGCACCGCGCCGGCCACCGCCGGCGACAGGCTCAACAGACGCGCCGCCTCGGACAGGCTGCCGCTTTCGGCCATTGCTTCGAAGAATGCAAGGTCCTGCACATTCCGCACTTTCGGAATGTTTTTCAAGGTGATTCGCTCGCGGCGCAGTTTATCAACCGGCGCTGAAAGGCCAGAATAGCGGCTTTTCATCCGTCACTAGGAGCCATCATGCGAGCCGTCGCTTATCAAGCCAGTCACCCTATCGATCATCCCGACGCCCTGGTCGATGTCACCCTGCCCGATCCGGTTGCCTCAGGACACGATCTGCTCGTTGAAGTCCGGGCGGTGTCGGTGAATCCGGTCGACACCAAGGTGCGCCGCAATACGCAACCGGAGAACGGCGCGTGGAAGGTGCTGGGCTGGGACGCCGCCGGCATCGTGCGCGCCGTCGGCCCAAGCGTGACGCTGTTCAAGCCGGGCGACCGCGTCTGGTATGCCGGCTCGATTGCCCGCGCCGGCAGCAACAGCGAGCTGCAGCTGGTGGACGAGCGCATCGTCGGCAAGATGCCGGACTCGCTCGACTTTGCGGCCGCGGCCGCGATGCCGCTCACAGGCCTGACGGCGTGGGAAATGCTGTTTCATCGGCTGCAGGTGCCGACCGGTCCTGAAGCCGCCGGCCGATCGATTCTCATCATCGGCGCGGCCGGCGGCGTCGGCTCGATCATGGTGCAGCTGGCGCGCAAGCGTACCAATCTGACCGTGATCGGCACCGCATCGCGGCCCGAGAGCCGCGCCTGGGTCGAGCGCCAGGGCGCGCATCATGTGATCGACCACAGTCAGCCGATCTCGCAGGAAATGCAGCGCATCGGCATACCGCAGGCGGACTACATCGTCAGCCTGACCCAGACCGACCAGCATTTCGCCCAGATCGCTGAAGCGATCGCACCGCAGGGCCGCTTCGGGCTGATCGACGATCCGGCGCCGATCGACGTGCGCCTGTTGAAGCGCAAGAGCGTATCGCTGCACTGGGAGCTGATGTTCACCCGCGCGCTGTTCCAGACCGCGGACATGATCGCGCAGCACGAGATCCTGTCCGAGCTGTCGCGGCTGGTCGATGCGGGCGCCATCAGCAGCACCGTCAATGAGAGCTACGGCACGATCAGTGCGGACAACCTGAAACGCGCGCATGCCATGCTGGAATCGGGCCGGTCGCGCGGCAAGATCGTGCTCGAAGGCTTCTGAATCAAGCCTGGCGGCGTCAGGACGCGCCGACCAGGTACACGTCCAGCACTGCCGCGCCCGGCTCGCGCCGGGCCGTGGCCACCGCCACCAGCGAGTTCAGGCGCGCCCAGGCCGCGCTGCCGGTGCAGAAGCTCATCGCGGTGTGGAAATAGTATTCATGCGGCGCGACCGGCTCGCCGCGCGCCATGCGCGCCATCACGTCGGGCGGGCCGTGGCGATAGCCGCGGCTCTGCACTTCGATCAATGCGCCGTCCGTGGCCTTCAGCACATACTGCGCCATGATCTCGAGCGTGCCGTCGCTGCGCGCCAACTGCCAGTCGACGCCGCCGGCGAGCACTTCGCCATTGAGCGCCGGGCCTTCCACCGTGCCGCCGACGATGGGCACATAGCGCCGCTCGCCAGAGGGCGCCGGACCCAGCGACACCAGCGGCGCAACCCGGGCCGTGATCCGGCACAGCCATTCCAGCGCGGGCGCCGCATCAGGCCCGCGGTTCTCGTCCTTGCTCATGCCTTTCCTCCATTTGTCCTGTTTTTCAGAGCGCTTTGCTATGATCCCTGCGCAGCGCCATGTTCTAGGGCGTCAACTCGAGCATCCACCAGGGAATCTCTCATGCAGGTCTGGACCGTTTCCGAACCCGGCGTTGCCGCCGATGCCGCGCAAGCCGCGCTGCTCGGCATGATTCCGCATCTCGGATCAAGCGGGTTTCGCTCGCAGGCGCTGGCGGCGATCAATCTCGGCCTGCCCTCCGGCTCCTGGAGCGTGTACCGCATTCGCCGCGATGCGCCGCCGGTGTGCTACCTGTCCGGCAGCCATGCGCGGCCTGACACCACGCCCGCCTGCCTGCATGCCTACCGCACCTGGCTGTACCGGCACGATCGCACCTTTGAAGCCCTGGCCGACGCACGCCAGCCGCTGCAGGCGCTGCACCTCACCGCCGCCGACGTGCCGGATGCGCGCCATCGCCATGCGATCTACGAGCGCCACGGCTTGCGCGAGCGGCTGTCGGTGGCATCGAGCTTCCCGGATGACAGCATCCTGTCGGTCAATCTCTATCGCCATGCGGACCAGCCGGGCTTTGCCGAGCGCGAGCTTGAACTCTTCAGCCGCCTCGCTCCCGGTCTCCTGGCCATGGTCGCGCGCCAGATCGAGCTGTGCGAGCCGGTCGCCAGTGTTCCTGCCGGCCTGCCGCCGGAACGCCTGCGCGAACTGTTGCTGCAGCTTGCGCCCTCGCTGCCACAGCGCGAGCTCGACGTCTGCGTGCGCCTGCTCGCCGGCATGAGCCACGACGGCATTGCCTGCGACCTCGGCATCAGCGCCACCACGGTGAAGACCTACCGCAACCGCGCCTATGCCCGCTTCGGCATCCATCACAACAACGAGCTGTTTGCGCTGGTGCTGCAGCGCTCGGGGCGCGGCGGGTAAGGCGTAGGTTGGGCTGCAAGCCCAACGTGCTGCGACCCGCAAGCGTCCGAAGTTGGCTCGTAGGTTGGGCTGACAAGCCCAACATCAGGCGCTTGCGAACCGCGAGCATGTTGGGCTTGCAGCCCAACCTACGAACTACGCACCACCACAACTGGTCTACGCCGTGCGGGCTTGCCAACTCACTTCGCGTCCTGGTCCAGCGTCCACTTGCCCGACACGATGCGCGCCATCACCTGGCCGCGGCCGTCCAGGCCGTTGTGATTGCCCGGGCTCATGTTGAATACGCCTTCGGGGCTGGCCACTTCATGCATGCCCTCCAGCGCATCGCGCAACGCCTGGCGGAATTGCGGTGTGCCCGGCTGCGCATTCTTCAGCGCCACCGGCGCTGCGGCCTGCAGCCAGTTGAGTGCAGTCCAAGCGGTGGAGCCGAATTGCGAACGGGTGCCGGGCCCATTCTGGCTTTCGTATTTCGTCACGTATTCCATCGCCGGCGCCTTGACCGGGTTCTGCGCCGGCAGCTGTTCCGCCACTAGAACGGGCGCCACCGCCAGATAGGCGCCATCGACCTCCTTGCCGCCGACGCGCAGGAAGTCGGCATTGGCAATGCCATGGGTCTGATAGATCAGCCCCTTGTAACCGCGCTTGACCAGCTCGATGTGCGGCGTCGCGCCCGGCGTGCCGAAACTCATGATATAGACCGCGTCCGGCTTGGCTGCCAGCACCTTGATCACCTGCGAGGTCGCGGAGATATCCTGCGCGCCGATGCGCTCCACCGCCGACAGCGTGATGCCCTTGCCCGGCGCCTGCGCGCTGAAGGCCTTCAGGAAGCCTTCGCCATAGCTGGTGGTGACGGCGATCACGGCAGCGTTCTTCACCTTGTGCGCGGCCATGTGCTCGACCACCTTTTCCACCGACAGCGCTTCCGGCGCCGCCATCTTGAACGCCCATTTGCGCGGGCCTTCCTGCGGCTCGATGATGGCATTGCCACCGCCGAGCGCGATGATGGGCGTGGCATTGCGCCCGGCCACTTCCATGGCCGCGATCGACGGCGGCGTCAGCGACGGCCCGACGATCACGTCGACCTTGTCTTCATTGATCAGCTTCGACGCCGCCTTCGCCGCTTCGGTCGGATCGCTGTTGTCGTTCAACACGATCAGTTTCAGCTTCTGGCCGGCGATCTCGGATGGCCACAGCCGCACGGTGTTCTCCGCCGGCTTGCCCAGCGACGCCGCCGGGCCGGTCAGCGACAGGATCACGCCGACGCTGATGTCGGCATGGGCCGCGCCGGCGGCGCCGAGCGTGCCGAAAGCGCCGATCAGTAAGGCGAGCCGCGCACGGCGCAAAGTGGTGTGCTTGTGTTGCATGGTGCATGTCTCCTGGAATGTTATTGGCGGCGCGCCATTCTGCCAGAGGCTCACTGGCAAACGAAGTTCGCCGCGTCCTCGATGTTGCCGCTGCCGGTGTAATGCGCCGTCTTCGGATAGGCGCACAGCGGCCGGCTGCGTCCCGCGAAGGATGCGGTGCTGCGCGCGGGCACGCTGTCCGGCGCCGTGCCCTTCTCGACCCAGTTCACGATTGCGGCCAGGCCGTCATAGGCATCGGTGGCTGGTCCGCCCGAGCAATGGTTCATGCCAGGCACGACGAACAGCCGCGCGAAGGATTGCGCATTGGCCATGCCGCCGGCGGTCGTGGCCAGGCGCTTGTAATAGTCGATGGTGTCGTTGGCGGAGAAGATCGGGTCGCTGCCGCCGTGGAAGAAGATCATCTTGCCGCCATGGCTGGTGTATGGCGTCAGGTCGGTGGTCCGATAGGTGTCGTAGACCGCGGAATAGGCGGCCAGGCGCGCCGGGTCGGTATCGAAGTTGAATTTGAAGATGTCGAAGTTCGCGTCGAATGGCGTGAAGAATTCATAGGCCATCGCGTTCTGGATCAGCGTCACATAACGCGAATCCGGCGTAGCGGTCTGCGAGCTGCCGAGCTTCCAGCTACGCCAGCCGGCATTGGATATGCCCGCATCCCAGGGCCAGCTCGAATACAGCGCATTGCCGGCCGAGTCGCGCGGACCGGCGAAGGCTTTCTGCAGCGCCGACACCTGTACTGCCGACAGGCAGGAATCGGTCTTCGCGCCCGAACATTGCAGCACCGCGGGATCGAAGCCGCAGGAGGCCGGGTCCTGCACCATGCCGTCGACCGCGCCATCCTTCGCATCGCAGGCATCGAGCACGCCCTTGGACACCAGCGCCAAGTCGGCATTGGAGAAGGCATTGGCCAGGATCGGATTGCCCGAAGCGTCAGGCGGCGCGATCGCCCGGTATTGCTGTGAATCCCAGGCTGCGGCGATCGATGCGCCGCTGGACACCTTCATTGCCGGGGCCGAAGCGACGATGCCGTCGAAATAGCTCGGGAAGCGCTGCGAGAACATCATGCCCTGGCGACCGCCACCGGAGCAGCCGAGGAAATAGGAATGCTCGGCATTGCGCCCGTAATACTGCGCGATCAGGCTCTTGGCGATCTGCGCGGTGCGGTCGTAGGCGTTGTAGGCATGGTCGGTGCGGGCGCGCGCATCCTTGCCGTAGGAAGCGGCGTCGGTGCCCTGGTGACCGCCGTCGGTGGACACCACCGCGAAGCCGCGCGCCAGCGCATAGGCGCCGGTGCCCGCGGATGCCGCGAGCGCGCCGGTGTTGGTGCCCATGGCCGGCGCCAGCGTGCCGTCGTTGCCGCCACCGCCCTGGAACATGAACTGCCCGCTCCACGCGGTGGGCAGGCGCAGCTCGAAGCCGATCGCATGGTCGAGGTTGTCGGTGCCGATGTAAGGGTCGGCCACGCCGCGCACCACGCAATGCGCGGGCAGGAAGTCGCCGGTGGTGACGCCGCTCGGCCGCACCGTGCCGGCAGCCACTTCGGTGGCGCTCTGTATGGTCACGCCGGGAAGCGATACCTTGGTCACGCCCGCGCAACCGCTGCTGGCCAGAATCGATGTGGTGGCGTTGCTCTGGGCAGCCGGGGCGCTGTTGTCATCGCCGCCGCCGCAGCCTGCGAGCAACAGGAGAATGGCAGCGGCCGAGGCGCTCGCCGGAAAGGTGCGTGCTTGCATAGTCGTCTCCTTCGTTATCGGCCGGTTTGCCCAGCCATTTATGTGGTCGCTTTTGCGTACCTTGTCGGAGAAGGTAATGAAAGTGCGGCGCCCTGGTTGTCCTCCGCGAGAAGGACAGGGCGTCGCGTGTGGGCGCTGCGCGGATGGTTCAGCGGCTGCGCCAGCGCAGCACCGCCAGCCCCAAGCCTGCAATGGCCAGCAGCGCCAGGCTTGCCGGCTCCGGCACCTGGCCCGATGCGCTCAGGAAGCCGCGAATTTCGCCGCTGGGAAATTGCGTGGTATGGATGTTGAAGTAGGCGTTCCCGGAAGCGAGCGCGGCCGCCAGCGCCGCCTCGGCTCCCGCGGCGCTGCCGCCGTTGGCGTTGATGAAGGCCGGGTTCCAGGTTGCCGGCGCCAGCGTGCTGAAGCTGTTGCTGAAGTTGCCGGCCGTCACGCCAAGCGGAAAGCCGGTGAAGCTCGGCAATTGCGTGGCCACGCCGACGGCGCCTGGAGGGGCCACGCAGCAATGGATATGCGATGCCGTCGTGCCCGAAGTCAGGCCACTGAAGGTGGCATTGACGCCCAGCGTGTGTGCCAGCGGATCGTAGTCGAGCTGGACGAAACCAGTGCCCGGCGATGTATTCGTTGGCGCTTCGGCGGTCCCGCTCAGTGTCGCGGTGTAAAGCAGCGCATGGCTGTGGCCGGCCGCCAGCAGCAGCGCCGGCAGCAACAGCCATCTTGGCTTGCGGATCTTCATGAGGATGCTCCTTGCATGGATGCACACTGCCCGGCCGGGCAGGCGCAGGCAGCCAAGCAAGCAGCGCACCAGAAAGTAAATTGCTGTAAAAATCAGAACGTTACAGAAAAGCTGACAGATCAGTGAACCGCGCAGTGTCAAGCCGTGCGACATTGCCGGGCCGATACGCAGCTTGAACGCCATGGCGCGAACGCGTCATTGCTGACGTGACCGCGCTTTCACTCAGGCCTTCGCCGAGATGAGGCACAAACCTTGCCTGTATTGAGGCAGACGTATGGCTGTGCCCGCTGGACAGCAGTTAAGGGGCAAAAAGCAATAAGCAATAAGCAATAAGCAATAAGCAATGGTTTTCAAGTCGCCTGCAAGGGTTGCCTTGTTTCGTTCGCATTAGGAGCAAGCCCTGCTTTGGTCGGGCAGGGAACGCACGAGTCGCGCTCTCGGCTGGCCCAATTCCCGATGTGGCTTACGTAGTTGCGATTTGCCCTTGCCTTCGCAGTTGCAGTTGCCGTTGCTTTTAATCCCGTCCATGTGCCTGCTCCCCCTGCATTCAGAGGATGCCGGGCATGCGCGGCGTCTGGCGCCGTCGATCGCTCCATCATGTCTCGCGCAAAAAGGCTGTCATCACGCGATTGACCTCTTCCGGCGCTTCGTTCTGCACCCAGTGGCTGGCGCCGGCGATCCGGTGTATGCGCACATGCGACGCATAACGTGCCAGTCCGCTGAGCAGGAATATACCCAGCGTCGGATCGCGCTCGCCCCACAGCACCAGCGTTCTGGCTTCGGTACGCGCGCAAGCCGCCAGCGCCATGCCGTCGCTGCGCATGTTTTCACGGTAATAGTCGAGCGCTGCCTTCAGCGCGCCAGGTTGCGACAGGCAGTCGACATAGCGCTCGATGTCCTCCTGCGCGAACGCGCTACTGCGCACCGGCCCGCGCCGGAAGATCTCACGCACGATGCGAAAACGGCCTGCTGCGAGCACGCGCTCCGGCAGCAGCGGCAACTGGAAGAAGGCCGCGTACCAGCTGCGCAGCAACTGAGAGGTATGCCAAACCTTCGCCGAGTACAGCGCCATGTGCGGCGCATTCATGATCACCAGCCGGTCCAGCAATTGCGGACACAGACCGGCGAAGGTCCAGGCGATGATGCCGCCCCAGTCATGCCCGACGACATGCGCGCGCGCATGGCCGCTTGCCTTGACGATGGCGGCGACATCATGGACCAGGTGCCGCAGGTGGTAATCGGCCTGGCGCGGCGACACCGACGACGGTGGATAGCCGCGCAGGTTCGGCACCCATGGGGAGAAGCCCGCTTCCACCAGCGGTGCGATCTGCCAGCGCCAGGAATGGCCGTTCTCGGGAAAGCCGTGGAGCAGGATCACCGGCGGACCGTTGCCCGCGACTTCGACGTGCAAGTCGAGGCCATCACCGGGAATGCGCAGCATGCGGCCTGGCGCGGCTCGGGGTTGCTTGAGAACACTTGGCATCGGTGCGGAGGGGCGCATGTGAGCTTGGACCTCGACGGCAGGCACTAATTTCACCGTGCCATGCGCATCGGTATGCACCCGCCCAGACCGAGACTACGACGCATGGCGTTTCTTTAGCGCCATGCGCGCTCCTCATGGCGGACATCACCAAGGAGCATTGGATGAACGCTGTGGTGCAGCATAGACTTTGCGCTCGCATTGCAGGTTTTCGTGCAGTAATGATGCGTTCCTGCACAAGCATCAATAGGGGGGATCAGATGCAATTGGTATTCATACATGGCAATCGCGCCACCTCCACCAGCTTCAACTACCTTCGTAGCCATCTCGCCAGCCGGGACGAGATCGTGCTCGACTACGAGAGCCATCAAGGCTTCTACCGCAATCACCGCGCGATGCTGCAACAGCTCGAAGGCACTCGCGACATGGTCTTCATCGCGCATTCGCTCGGCGGCATCCATGCATTGCACCTGGCTGACGCGCTGGGTAAGCGCGTGCTGGGCGGCATCACGATGAGCACGCCTTACGGTGGCAGCGAAGCCGCAGAGATGCTGGCCTGCATGCTGCCCTTCAGCCAGGTGCTGAAGGATATACAGCCGCACAGCAAGCCGATACGCGCGGCAAAAAGCCTTCCAGTGATGACGCCGTGGACCAACCTGGTCAGTACCGCGGGCGCCACGCCACTGATTCCGCTGCCGAACGATGGCGTGGTCACGCTGCAGTCAATGCGCGCGCGGGAAGACATCCGGACCATCGACATCGATTGCAATCATTTCGAAATCCTGCTGCATCCGCGCGCGCTTGAAGCGGTGCAGGAAGCGGTGGACGATGCGCGCAACGCGCTGTCACGCCGCATTGTGCTGTACGGATGAACGACGCAATGGCGCAAGCACTTGCGCACAGCGGCGTGGCTTGGATGGATATCAGGAACCCCGATCGGCAGACTGCGCCAAGGGTTTCCCTTCCCTGCTGCCACGCCGTTGCCGCAGGCCGGACGGCGCCTGATGCGACCGCGCCAGCGCAAACAGTTACAACTCCTGCCGTCAGGCAGCGCCGCCGGCCTTCTCCAGTTCGAACCGGTACTGCTCCCAACCCGAAGCCGGCACGGTTTCCTCGCTCCGGTCCGCGATGTCCGCGAATCGCTCGCGGACCTGCTCTGCCGCGTCTTCGGTTGCGCCGATAAAGACGCCCCTGGTCATCGTGATGTTCGCGGTTTCGAAACTGCCGGCGCCGGCAAGCAGAATCGTCCGTGTCGGCGCATCCTCGCCAACCAGCGCGACCACACCCGGGCTCACTACCGAAGGATGCAGCTTGGCCAGCGCTTCCGGCGACAGGATGCCCTCGGTCATCGCGGTCGCAGCCGACGGCGCCAGGCAGTTGACGCGGATGCCGTATTTCTCGCCTTCCAGTGCGAGCGTCTGCATCAGTCCGACCAGCGCCATCTTCGCCGCGCCATAGTTGGCCTGGCCGAAATTGCCGTAGAGGCCGGATGAAGATGTCGTCATGACGATGCGGCCGTAGCGCTGCTCGCGCATGCGCTCCCATACCGCCTTGGTGCAGTGAACCGCGCCCATCAGATGGGTGTCCAGCACCAGGCGGAAGTCTTCCAGCGACATCTTCGAGAAACTCTTGTCGCGCAGGATGCCGGCGTTGTTGACCAGGATGTCGACCCGTCCCCAGGCATCGACGGCGCGCGCGACCATGGCTTCCATCTGCGCGTAATCGGTGACGTCGCCGCCATCCGCGATCGCGGCGCCGCCTTCGGCGATGATCTGATCGACGACAGTCCGACCCGGCGAGCCTTCATGCGCGCCCTTCACATCATTGACCAGCACCCGCGCGCCCTGCCGCGCCAGCGCCAGCGCATGCTCGCGCCCCAGTCCGCTGCCCGCGCCCGTGACGATCGCAACCCTGCCTGCCAGATATCCATTCATTGTTTTCCTCCCGACTCGTAGTTTGATTATTGGTGTCTCGTATTGGCTTACTGTCAGGGACAGCTCAGAATCCGACCGCGTCCCGTCCCTTGAGCCCCAGCATGGTACGCGCTTCATCGGGCGTGGCAATCTCCAGTGACAGCTCTTCCAGGATGCGACGTATCTTGCGCACCTGTTCCGCGCAGGATCGTGCAAGCTGGCCTCGTCCGAGATACAGGCTGTCCTCCAGGCCGACACGGACATTGCCGCCCATGACTGCGCCCATGGTCAGCAGGGACATCTGGTGCCGACCGGCGCCGAGTACCGAAAAGCGGTAGCCGTCGCGGCCAAACAGCCGGTCCGCGGTATTGCGCATGACGACGAGGTTCTCCGGGTCCGGGCCCAATCCGCCAAGAATGCCGTAGATGCTCTGGATGAACAGCGGGCCGTGGATCAGCCCTTCGTCGACGAAATGCGCGAGGTTGTACAAATGCCCGACGTCATAGCATTCGAACTCGAAGCGCGTACCGCAGTCTTCGCCCAACACCTTGAGGATGTGCTTGATGTCGCGGAAGGTGTTGCGGAAGATGAGGTCTTCCATGCCCTCGACATAAGGCTTTTCCCATTCGTGATTCCAGTGCTCGATCTTGCGTGCCACCGGGTGGATCGAGAAGTTCATCGATCCCATGTTGAGCGAGCACATCTCGGGCTTGGCCTGCAGCGGATAGGCCAGCCGTTCCTTCAGCGTCATGCGCGTGCTGCCGCCGGTGGTGATGTTGATCACCGCGTCGGTCGCTGCCGCGATGCGTGGCACGAAAGCGTCGAACACCTTCGGATCGGCGGTGGGGCGGCCGTCCTGCGCATCGCGCGCATGCAGATGGAGGATGGCCGCGCCCGCTTCGGCCGCTTGAATCGCCTGTTCGGCGATCTGATCCGGTGTCAGCGGAAGATACGGCGACATCGTCGGCGTATGCACCGACCCCGTGACCGCGCATGAAATGATGACTTTGTCCTGTGTCCTGGCCATGAAACCCTCTGTGGAAAAAATGAATACGGATTGATTAATGAATGGATGGCTCGCGCCAAGATCACACCGCCAGCCATTCGGCGAGCACCCGGTCGTTGGACATCAGTTCCTGCGGGCCGCCTTCATAAACGATGCGGCCATGGCCCATCACGCAGACGCGGCTCGATACCTTGAGCGCGATGACGAGCTTCTGCTCGACCAGCACGACCGAGACGCCCTTGCTGTGCATGTCCCGGATGCATTCGGCCACCTGCGCGACGATCTTCGGCGCCAGTCCCTCGGTCGGCTCGTCGATCAGGATCACCAGCGGGTTGCCGAGCAGCGAGCGGCAGATGGTGAGCATCTGCTGCTCGCCGCCGGACATGCTGCCTGCTTTGGTGTCGCGGCGCTCCTTGAGCCGCGGGAAATAGTCGTACATCTGCTCGACCGTCCAGCGATGCGCCCCGGGCGGCGCCGGCTGCTCGCCCATGCGCAGGTTCTCTTCGACGGTCAGATTGGCGAAGACCTCGCGCTCTTCGGGCACGTAAGCGATGCCCGCGCGGCAGATGGCATAGGGACGCGCGCCGGCAAGCTCGCGCTCGCGCAGCAGGACGCGGCCGGACGTGGGCGGCACCAGGCCCATGATGGCCTTCATCGTGGTTGAACGCCCCGAGCCGTTGCGGCCCAAGAGGCTGACGACCTCGTTGCGCGCCACGCTGAAGTTCACGCCATGCAGGATGTGGCTCTTGCCGTAATGCGCATGCAGGTCCTCGATGCGCAGCAGCGTTTCGGAATTGGCATTCATGCGCTCGTCTCCTCGCCGAGATAGGCCTGCCTGACATTCGGATCGTTGCGGATGTCCTCGGGCGTGCCGGTGGCAATCATCTGCCCGTAGACCAGCACGCTGATGCGGTCGGACAGCGAGAACACCACGTCCATGTCATGCTCGACGATCATCAACGCCCGTCCCCTGGTGACGTCGCGGATCAACTCGGCGGTGTAGTGCGTTTCTTCCTGCGACATGCCGGCCATTGGTTCGTCCAGCAGGATCAGTTTCGGATCGGATGCCAGCGTCATCGCAATCTCGAGGGAGCGCTGCTCGGAATACGCCATCTCGCCGGCGATCGTCGTCGCCCTTCCGGCAAGCCGGACCAGTTCCAGCAAGCGCTCGGTCTCCAGGCGGATACCCCCATCGCTGGCAATGAACTTCCAGAATGCATACTGCGCCACGCGGCTGCGCATCACGGCAAGCCGGATGTTCTCGAACACGGTGAGCTTCGGGAAGATATTGGTGATCTGGAAGGAGCGCGCCAGGCCGAGCCGATTGATCGCCTGCGGCGACTTGCCGCCGATCTGCCGGCCGTCGAAGACGATCTGCCCGGCGCTCGGCGTGAGGTTGCCCGAGACCAGGTGAAACAGCGTGGACTTGCCGGCGCCGTTCGGCCCGATCAGGGCATGACGCTCGTTGTGGCGCAGCGCGAGGTCGACGCCGCGCATGATCTCCACCGGTCCGAAGGATTTCTTCAGGCCGTGAATGGCCAGAAGGGGATCGTTCATGCGACACCTCCATTGCGTTTGACCGGCGCCTCGATGGCGAAGCCCGGCTCCGGCTCCCGCTCCAGCGCATGCAGGCGCGCACGCACGACACGCGCCAGAAAGGCGCCCGCAAGCAGCAGCAACAGCGGCGTTGCCCAGGTCATCGGCGCCGCGGGCGACCAGGCATGCTGGAGCAGCGTCACCGGCGGCAATGGCGCGTCCGCATGAAGCTTGGCCAATGCGCGGTAGTCCTGCGAGAAGAGCCGTTGCAGCAATTCGATCGTCAAGGCGCCGCCCGCGGAAAATAGGAGCGCGGCCGCAAGCGACAGCGCCGCGATCGGCAGCATGCGCGCCATGCCAAGACGCTGTCGGAGCCGGCCGGCAATGGCGAACAGGCCCGTGAGGCCGGCCGGCAGGTACATCATTACGGCCACGAAAAGGATGCCTTGATACAGCAGCCAAGACTGGGTCAGGTCCGACACGGCATAGCCGAAGAAGCTCATCAGCGCCGCGCCAAGCGCCGGACCGAGGAACAGCCTGACGCCGCCGATATAGGTATTGAGCACCACCGCCGCGGACAGGCTGGGGTCGAATACCACGTAGTTGGCCGCTTCATTGCCGATGACCTGCAGCGCGCCGGCGACGCCGGAGAACATCGCGGAAATCGCGAACACCGTGGTGCCGAGGCCGTGCACGTCATAGCCCAGGAAACGCAGGCGGTGGCTGTTCTCGCGCAGCGCGAAGGTGAGCCTTCCCAGCGGCGTCAGGGTATAGGCATACAGCAGCGCCAGCGATACCAGCACCCATGCCAGCGTGAGGAAATAGACCTGGGTCGTCGATCCGAAGTCCAGTCCCCAGGCCGGCATGCGCATCGTGGAAACGCCGGCTTCGCCGCCAAAGAGTCCTTTCAGATGCGGCGCCAGCGCATGCACCAGTTCGGCAATGGCCAGCGTGATCATCGCGAAGTAGGTGCCGCTGCGCTTGGTGGCAAACCAGCCGGCGACGACGCCGAATGCCAGGCCGCCGATTGCGCCAGCCAGCGGCAGCAGAGGCGTCGGCAGCAGGCCTGCGCCGGCGAACGCATTCATCGCATGCACGGTGGCGAAGGCGCCGACGCCGAAGTAGGCCGCGTGGCCGAAGGACAGCATGCCGGCCTGGCCGCACAGCAGGTTGTAGGCGCAGGCAAACAGCGCGGCGATGAGCATCTGTATCGCGGCATTGAGCAGGCCCTGGGACAGCAGCAGCGGCAGGGCGAGCAGCACGGCCACGCCGAGGAAGAGGAAGACGTATCGGGATTTCATGTCGTCACGCCTTTTCACCCATCAACCCGCTTGGCTTCACCAGCAAAATCAACAGCATCAGCGCGAACGGAATCGTCGCGGAAAGGCTGGAGATCTTCAGCGTCAGCAGTCCGCCCGTGCGCTGCGCCCATTCGCCGGCGCCGACCACGCCGAGCAGATCGGCAAGGCTCAGGTCCACGCCGACCGCAAGGGAAGTGATGACGCCGATGAGCAGCGAAGCCAGCATCGCGCCGCCCAGGGAACCCAGGCCGCCGACCACGACGACGACGAACACCATCACGCCCAGCTCCAGCGCCATGTTGGGGTTCGTGGTGTAGAACGCGCCCGCAACCGCGCCCGCAAGCCCGGCCAGCGCCGCGCCGACGCCGAAGACGCCCATGAAGACCATGGGCACGTTATGCCCCAGCGCCTCGGCCATGCGCGGCCGGTAGATGGCGGAGCGCACCACGATGCCGACCCGGGTACGGGTGAGCAGCAGGTAAATGGCGACAAACATCACGAGCGCCACGCCGCCCATCAGCAGACGGTATGCCGGGTATTGCGCCCCGCCTATGCTGAAAGCCGAGAAATCCAGCGCCGCCGGCACGCGATAGTCCACCGGGTAATTGCCGAAGATCAGCTTGATCAGTTCGGCGATGATGAAGGACAGGCCGAAGGTGACGAGCAGTTCATGCGCATGGCCGTGATGGTGCACGCGCCGCAGGAAATAGCGCTCGATGGCCACGCCGATGAATCCGACCAGGATCGGCGACAGCACCAGCGCCGTCCAGAAGCCGAGCACGCCCTGCAACGCGTAAGCGAAGTAGGCGCCGAGCATGTAGAAGGAGGCGTGCGCAAAATTGAGCACGCCCATCATCCCGAAAATGAGCGTCAGCCCTGCGGACACCATGAACAGCAGCAAGCCGTAGATGATGCCGTTGAGCAGGGATACGATGAATTGGTCCATAAATCTCCTCGCAGCGAATGAAGCGGGCCCAGCGCGGCGATGTTGAAAACATCCCTTCCCGTCCGCGATTGGACGGGCGTGGGCCCTGCAGGGGCCTTTAGCCGGGACGCTTCATCGTGCAGCTGGCCTGCGCCGGCGTGGCGGCCTCCTCCGCGGTGAAGCGCTTGACCGGCTTGAATCCCATGTCGGTGCCGTCGACCTTCATCTTCGCGTCGCGGCTCACCGTGGACACAACCATCGGCAGCAGCACCTGGTGGTCGGATGCGCGCATGCGCATTTCACCCATCGGCGTATCGATGCGGGATGTCTCCATCGCCTGCGCAAACCCGTTCGCGTTGAAGGCGCCATTTGCCGGCTTGGTGCGCTTCAAGGCATCGGCGACCATGGCCATGCCATAGACGGTCTGCGGCTCGATGAAGACTGGCGCATGGCCCGTCTTTGCCTTGTAGTCGTTGACAAAGCGTTCGCCCTCCGCGCCGCCGGCTTCGGCATTGAAGGTATGCGCCACGAAGTGGCCGATCGCCGTATCGCCCGCGTTGGCCAGGTTGCCCGGCTGATCGAGGAACACCGTGCCGAAGCGCACCTTGAGCCCTGCCGACTTGGTGGCCTTCATCAGCAGCAGCAGGTCGTTGGACCAGTTGCCGGTGAGGACAGTATCGGCCTTGGCTGCGCTGATGCGCGCGACATAGGGCGCGAAGTCCTGCACCTTGTTGACATCGTGCAGCGTCTTCTCGACGACCTGGTAACCGCCGGCCTTGGCGTTTTCGACGATGGCCTTCTCCATGTCCTGGCCCCAGGAATAGTTCTGGTTGATGGAGTAAACGCGGGTGCCGAGCGCATTCGCCCCCTTCATCGCGGTCACCAGCGCCTTGGTGCGCACCTCGGCATTGCCGCTGAAGCGGAAGTGATGGAAGTTGCATTTCTCGCCGGTCAGGTCGAGCGCCTCCGCGCCAACATTGATGTAGACCATTTCCTTGCCGGGATTGCGCAGGTTGTGCTTGCGGATGTCTTCGGTGATCTGCCCGCCGACCGCCGACGATGCGCCCTGGACGATGAGCTGCACGCCGTCGGCGGCTGCGGCCTTGAGCTTGTCCGCCGCGCCCGCGGGGCCGCCCTGGTTGTCATACTCGACGAGCTGGACCGGCTCGCCGTTCCAGCCGCCGGCGGCGTTGATCTGGTCCACGCCGTAGCGAACAGCGCTGCGGTAGGCCTGGCCCGAGGAAGCCTGCGGGCCGGACAGGGTCTCGACCAGGCCGATCTTGAGCGGCGCGGCAGAAGCGGCTCCTGCGGAAAGTCCGAGGCCGAGGCCCAGCGCGAGAACGGCGGCATTGCGCGTGATTGCAGGTTGGTGCATGAGTGTCTCCAAGATTTGTGAGGTAAGGATGGTTACGATCTCTGGCGCATCTGCGTGCGCGCTGGTGTTCACAGATACTCGACGTTGCCGTCCACGCTGATCGCCTGGCCGGTCACGTTGCGCGCAGCGGGCGAACTGAGAAAGATGGCCATGGCCGCCACATCGTCGAGCGTGACCATGCGCCGCAGCGATATCTTTTGCAGGTACTCGTCGCGCATGGCATCCACCGTCACCCCGGTGGCCGCGGCGCGGGCAGCGATGACGCCGTTCATGCGCTCGCCTTCGACGACGCCGGGAAGAATCGCATTCACGCGCACGCCATGCGGACCGAGTTCGATCGCCAGCGACTTCATGAAGCCGACGATGGCCCACTTGGTGGCGGCGTATGGCGTGCGGAAGGCATAGCCCAGCCGGCCCGCGACCGAACTCATCGCGATCACGCAGGGATGCGCGGACGATTGCCTGAGCATCGGCACGGCGCGATGCGCGAAATAGAACTGGCTGTTCAGGTTGACCGCGATGGTCCGTTCCCATTCCGCGCGATCTATGTCCTCTACCGCGCCGGTAGGCCCGGCGATGCCAACGTTGTTGACCAGCACATCGAGACCGCCGAGATTGGCGCGAACATCCTCGAACACCGCCTCCACATCCCTGGGCACGGCGGCATCGGCCATGCTCGCGCTGATCTCGGGCGTTTCGGTGATGAGCCGGTCCAGTGCCGAGCGGTCGATGTCGCAGACATGCACGCGAGCGCCGGTCTCGAGAAAGGCGCGCGCAACGGCCGCGCCTATGCCGGATGCGCCCGCAGTCACGAGAACGCGCAGCCCCGGCTTTGGCTGTAGTGATGCAGTAATGCTCATGATGGTCTTCCTGGTAAGGCTGCTCTGGTGGCTGGTCTGGTGCCTGGCCCGCTTCTCCCGTGCTGCCGAAAGTAGCGTTGCCCCGCTGCTTGGCAAGCAGTTTCCCGGATGGACATCGGCAAGGCTATGTAGGAAGCGCACATATCGCACGCGCTTGGAGTGTGATCAGCACATCGAGCATCCCTGCCTACTAAAATTCTTCTTTGCGATGCGCGCTTGCCGCGTTATTCAGTGCCATGCAGGAGAGGCATCCGGTAACGGCATGTCTTCCTGCATCGCGCATCGACTCATCCGCATAACCCGAACATCAACGCGACCGAAGCACATGGACCGTACCGCTGAACATCTGATCGCCGACCTCATACGCCTGCTGCACCGGAACGCATCTGCCGAGGAGATGGCCCAGCGCCTGGTGCAGGCCGAAGCGCTGCCTGACGACACGCCGGGCAAATCGGGCGCCATCGAACTGGTGCGCATGGCCATGGCGGTGAGGAACCGGCTCGAGCTGCAGCAGCAGAGCGAACAGGGCATGCTCGCGGTAATCGATTCGGCGAAGGACTTGTCGAGCCGGCTTGATCTGACCGGCCTGCTGCATGCGATCGTCACGCGCGCGCGCAATCTGCTCGGATCGCAGCTGACCTGGTTGACGGTGTATGACGCCGACAGCGATGAATTCCGGGTGCGCGTCAGCGATGGCGCGATCTCGGGCAGCACGACGCAGATGACCGCCGCGAGAAACCTCGGCGTGGCTGGCGTGGTGATGTCGACCCGCCTGCCCTTCGCGACGTCGGACTACCTGCATGACACGCGTTTCGTGCACGATCCGGTCCTGGACGAGACCTTCCGCAATGAAGGCATCGAAGCGCTGGTCGGCGTGCCGCTGGTCTTCGACGATGAAGTCATCGGCCTGCTGTTCGTGGCCGACCGTTACCATCGCACCCACACCGCGCTGAACGTGTCCATCCTTTGCACCCTGGCCACCCATGCCGCGGTCGCCATCCATAACGCGCAGGCCTTCGAGCGCGCGAATGCGGCCTTGAAAAAAGCCGATCTCGCGCGCGCCGAGCGCGAGCGCCATGTGCGCGAGATGCAGGGCGCGGCCGAGGCGCACGAGCAATTGACTTCGCTGCTGGCCCGCGGCGCGACGCTGGGCACGCTGTGCCACTCCATCGCGCAACTGCTCGGCGGCGATGTGCTCGTCATCGATGAAGCATCGCAGGTGATTGGACGCGGCATGGCGCAGGACCATGGCGGCGTCGCGGCGCAAGCCTATGCGCCGCATGATGCGCACAGCAACGCGATTGCCAGCGCCACGCGGGAGAGCCGCCTGGCCGGCAGATCGGTGCTTGCCTGGGAAGCCGACGGCGAGCTGTGCCGGGTCCATGCGGTCATCGGCGGCAATGACGTGCTGGGCGCGGTGCTGCTGTTCCGGCGCGAGGACTTGAGCGAAGTGTCGATACGCACCTTCGAGCGCAGCGCGAGCATCATCGCCATCGTGCTGCTGTCCCAGGAGCGACTCGAGGCGGAAAAGGTGCGCGATGTTTCGGCGCTGCTGCGCAGCCTGATTTCGCCGCGGCAGGACGAGCCGGCGCTGGCCCTGGAACGCGCCGAACGCTTCGCTCTCGATTTGTCGCAGCCGCTATGCCTGGTGTTGATCGAAACCGAAATCCTCAAGCCCGGCTTCGTTGCGCGCCGGCTGCGCGCGCAGAAGCGCTTCTCGGACCTGGTGCTCGACGAAGTCGATGGCGTGGTGGCGATCGTCTGCAGGGCGACCGAGGCCCAGGACATCGTCAGGGATTTCGCTGTCGCGAGCCAGCGCGAATTCTGCGAAGGCTACCGCGGCGTGGTGTCCCGGCCGGTGCAGTCGCCGGCGGAAATCCCGGGCCTGTATGCGACGCTGCGGCGCGCGCTGGTCGTGCTGGGCCGCATCGGCGTGCGCGGCAAGATCCTGCACCAGAACGAGATGGCGCTGTATTCGGTGCTGTTCGAAACGCATGACGGCGCCAGCCTCAATACCTTCATCCATGCGAGCATCGGCAAGCTCATCGCGCACGATGAAAAGCGCGGCTCGGACCTGACCCGCACGATGCTGAGCTATTTCGACAGCAACCAGAATGCGACCAGCACCGCCGCGCAGCTGGGCATCCACGTCAACACCGTGCGCCAGCGCCTGGCGAACATCGAGGAATTGCTGGGTTACTGGGGCAGCCCGAACCGGGCGTTGGAAATCCATGTCGCGCTGCGGCTGTGGAGCCTGAACATGCGCGACGGCACGAGTCCGGCGCAGCAGGAATGAGACGGATGGCGGAGCTCGCCTGCGCAAGCCCCGCCATGTGCCGTCAGTTCGAGCAGACGAAAGAAGCAGCGAGGTTCACGTTCCCGGTGCCGCTGTACTTCGGCCACTTCGGATAATCACACATCGGCCGTGTGCGGCCCGGCACTCCGGCCGTATCGGCGACAGTCAGGTTGGTCGGATTGGCGCCCTTTTCCACCCAGCCTTCCAGCGCGGTCAGCGAGTCCCATGCGGCGTTGAAGCTGGAACTGGCCGCATGTCCCAAGCCCGGCACTTCGTAGTAATGCGCGAACTTGTCGACCTCCGTCGGGCCCATCTGGCTCTGCAGACGCTGGAAGTATTCCTCCGTCGCCCGGGTGCTGACCAGCACGTCGACCGTGCCATGCGCCATCAGCAGCTTGCCGCCCTTGGCAGCGAATGGCGCCAGGTCGACCCTGGTGTCGAGCTGCGTGCTCAGCTCGCTGATCCTACCGGCCCAGGGTCCCGGGTTTTCGGGGTCCAGCGACAGCGAGTTGTAATTCACATCGCGCGTCACGGAATACTTGATCCACTGGTCGAGCAGCACGCTGATATACGGCGCCGTGCGCGGCATCGGCAGCGTCGGCTGCGTCGTGCCCAGGGCGAGGAAGGTGACGGTCGGCTCGAGCGGCGACGGATTGGTGGTGATGCCGAGATCGGCGCCCCAGACGTTGTAGCCGGGATAGTGATCCTCGCCGCTGGCCAGCGCGAAGTTGAAGCGCGCATCGGTATTCATGGTCTTCAGCGCAGCGATCTGCGCATCGGACAGGCAGGTGTCGCCGGTGTCGGCGCCGCCGGCGCAGCGCAGCGGATTGCCGTTGTAGATTGCCGTGGCCGGGTCGAAGGTGGCGTTGCAGAGCTGCTGGTTGCTGATCAGGCCGTCGGCGACGCCATCGAGGTTGTCGCAGGCTGCCATCGCAGCGTTGTACAGCAGCGCGCGCTTGGCCGTGTTCGGATAGGCGTTGGGCTGCGCCAGCGCGCGGTTCACGCGATGGCCGCCAAGCAGCGCGGCCGCGTCGTTCCAGGCCGGGTACCACGCGATGGCGCCATCCCAATCGGCGGGCCAGCGCGTGATGGCCGCCAGCGCTTCGCGTCCGCCGGTCGAGCCGCCGGCGAAATACGCCTTCTGGATCTTGTCGACGCCATAGCGCAGCTTGATCAGATAGCTGGCGGCGTCGCGGGTCTTCTTGATGGCATCGCCGCCGAAGTTGCGCACCGCTTCCTCGTTCAGGGCAAAGCTGCCGTCCTGGGAGCCGAAGGTATTGGCCTGATGGCCTGAATCGCTGCCGAAGGTGGCATAGCCGCGTCCGAGCGGCGTGGGCTGGTCGGTCGGGCCCATCGGCACATTGCCGGTGACGTTGGGCACGCTGCCGTCAAAGCCGCCGCCGCCCAGCATCAGCGCCTTGGCATTCCATGCGGTAGGCAGCGCCAGCTTGAAGCCGATGTTCGGCGCGGTCTTGTCCACCGGCGCCACCGTGCCCGTGACCAGGCAATGCTCCGGCACCGCGCTGGCGCCGGTTCCGCTGGCGGCGACTACGGTGGCCGTGACGACCGTCGCGCCCGAGCTCGGCAGGGCAATCGCCGACGCGGGAACGGTGGTGCCGGCCAATTGCGCGCATTCGACCGGCTTGATGCTCGCGGCGTTTGCGTTTCCGGAGTTTGCCGGTGTTGTCGCGGTAGCAGCCGCGGTGCTGCCCGAACCGTTGTCCGATCCGCCGCCGCATGCTGCCAGCGTCAATGCCAGCAGGCTCGCGCATCCCAGCGGGAATGCCTGTCTCCACTCTCTCATGCTGTCTCCTCTTGTTGGTATGGAAGCGTTGCTGTGCCGCTGGTCCGCGCGGAAGGCTGATCGCCGCGCAGGCTCGGCAAAGTGGCAACGATTCGATTCTATTGAGGCGGGCATGGCGTTCAATGTGCGTCCGACACACAGCGGATCGCGGGCGAGTGTCAGCGTCCTCCATTTGCCAACGGGCACATGCGCCGGCAACAGCGACGCTGCCGCGTCTGAACCCTTCAATCAGGATTGGGCTGGATGGATGCCTTCTGCGCAATGTGCTCACCGGTCGCGTTCGACTCGCCTTCCCGGTCAGCCATGGCGGTGATCCAGCGCTCGAAAGCCAGCACAGCGGCATCGCCAGCGCGGTCGGCGTTGATGACGAGCGCATAGTCTGCGGCGCGCCAGGCCGGCGCCGCGATCGGGCACATCAGCCGTCCGGCGGCGATGTCGCGCCGGATCAGGGGTAGCGATGCCAGCGCCACGCCCAGGCCTTCGACCGCGGCGGCGAGCTGAAGATAGGTATGGTCGAACTCGACATGGCGCGCCGCTCGCAGATGCGGCATGCCGGCTTCGCGCAGCCATTGCGGCCAGGCGCTGCGCGTGCTGGCCGAATGCAGCAGGGTGTGCGCGCGCAGATCCGCCGCGCTGCGTATCGGATGCCGGCGCAGCAGCGCCGGGCTGCAGGCGGGCAGGCGCATGTCGGGCATCAGCGGACGCGAGACGACGCCAGCGCCCGCTTCCTGCCCGGAACGCACGCCGATGTCGAAGGCATCGCCGACGTAGCGCAATTTGCGCGAGCTGGTGGATACGCGCACATCGATGTCGGGATAGCGCGCGTAAAAGTCGCCCAGGCGCGGCAGCAGCCAGCACAAGGCAAAACTGGAGAGCACATTGATGCGCACGATGCCCGAGACGCGGTACGCGGGGCGCTCCTGGCGCAACCCGGCCGCCGCGGCGCCGAGTCGCGCGAAGGCTTGGTGCACGTCGTTGAGCAGCGCGGCGCCCGCATCGGTCAACACCACGCCGCGCGGGCGGCGCTCGAAGAGCGGCACGCCAAACCAGTCTTCCAGCAGCCGGATCTGCTTGCCTACGGCCCAGTGCGTCACATGCAGATCGGCAGCGGCGGCGGCGAAGCTGCCATGCCGGGCCACTGCTTCGAAATTGCGCAGCGCATTGAGCGGCGGCAGGCGTTCGCTTTCCCTGCGCGGATCGTTATCTTTATCCATGAGGTGACTTTTTTTCCCGGTCGACGCGATCTTAATGCAATTGGAGGCAGGCCCGACCGGGCCATAGAATCGCTGTCCATGATGCCGGCGCACGTGAGCAAGCCCGGCAATGGGCATCGCATTACCGCCGCCCCGAGCAAGAAAGAGACAAAGGACAGAGATGCGCTTCATCCGATTTCCCGCGTTTGCCGCGCGACAGTCCGGCACGAGCGCTGCCGCTGGCGCATCGCGCTCGCGCGTGCTGTGGCTGGCCTGCGTGGCGCATGCGCTGCACGATGGCTACACCGATCTGATCTATGTGCTGCTGCCGGTGTGGCAGGCCGACTTCGGTCTTGATTACGCGGCGCTGGCGCTGCTGCGCGGTGTGTATGTGGGCACGATGGCGAGCTTGCAGATGCTGGCGGGACGCCTGGCGCGAACGCTGGGCAACAGGATGACGCTGGCGCTGGGCACGCTGCTGGCTGCGGCAGGTTATGCGCTGGCCGGGATGTCGGGCGGCCTCGTCGGCCTCGGCGCGGCGTTGGCCATAGCGGGTGCTGGATCGAGCACGCAGCATCCGCTTGCTTCCAGCGCGGTATCGAAGAGTTTCGGGCGTGATGCCAGGGGCCCGCTCTCCGTCTATAACTTTTCCGGCGACATCGGCAAGGCGGCGCTGCCGGCCGCCATCGCTTTGTTGGTCACGCTGATGCCATGGCGTCATGCGCTGTGGGTCGTGTCGCTTGCCGGATGCGGCGTGGCCGCGGCGCTGGCGCTGCTCATGCCCTCGATACCACGCGGTGAGGCCGTCGAAGCCCGAACTCACGACGCGGCCGGCCAAGGCTCCGGCAAAGGGTTTGCGCTGCTGCTGACCACAGGCGTGCTCGATTCCGCGGTACGCATGGGCCTCCTGACCCTGCTGCCCTTTCTGCTGAAGGAAAAGGGCGCTTCGCTGACGATGGTCGGAACCGCGCTGTCGCTGGTATTCATCGGCGGCGCGGCCGGCAAGTTTGCCTGCGGCTGGCTGGGCGCGCGCATCGGCGTCATTGGCACCACGCTGGCGACCGAGACCGGCACGGCGGTGTGCATCCTCGCCGTGCTGCTCTGCCCGCTGACGCCGGCCATGGCGCTGTTGCCGCTTCTGGGCGTGATGCTCAACGGCACCTCGTCGGCGCTGTACGGCACCGTGCCGGAACTGGCGCGCGCAGGACACACCGAGCGGGCATTCGCGACGTTTTATACCGGCACGATCGGTTCGGGCGCGCTTGCGCCAGTGGTCTACGGCTTTCTGGGCGACCGGATCGGCGTGCATGGCGCCGTGGTCGCCACGGCCCTGACCGCGCTGACCATCGTGCCACTGGCGCTGGCTTTGCGGCCGCTGTTGCCGCAGCAGCGCTGAATCCCGTGCTCTTGCGGCACCTTTCGGGCCAAGCGCGCCGCCTTTCAAGGGCTCGTAAATCGATGGTGGGAGCAGGCAGACGTTTTCCCTTTCATTGATAGGCTGCCGACTTTTTTCCCGCATGGCGTTTCGACACACGAAATGGCATGGTCGTTGATCCTTACGCTTCGGGAAAACTGCGCTCCGAGGAGAAGCGCCTTGCCACAAGTATCATCTGGCATATAATCAAGCATCATTTGATACCCAACTGGACCACTTCATGATGCTCGTTTCCCCCGAAGATGTTGCCGGCGTGATGGAATTGCGGCCGCTGCCGCATACGCTGGCCGAGCTCGAGGCGCGCGTACGCGACGGCTTGCCGAAATCCGCCTTGCGCGCGGGTGTGGCGCAGGCCACGCAGGGCGCGGATGCCCGGCGCGCGCTGCTCGCGCGCATCATTCCCGAGGCGACCTACAAGCGCCGCCGCGATCGGCTCACGCAGGATGAGTCCGAGAAGACCGAACGCCTGGCGCGCATCGTCGCGACCGCTTCCTACGTCTGGGCCGATGCGGACGATGCGCGCGAATTCCTTGCCACGCCGCATCCGGAACTGGAAGGTCGAGCGCCGCTGGAAGTCGCGCTCACCGAGCTGGGCGCGCGGCGGGTCGAGGAATTGCTCTGGAAGCTGTTTTATGGATTGCCGGCGTGAAGCTGTACCGCATCGCGGACAGCCGGCATGCGATCTGGAGCGGCACCGGCGCGATGCTGGTCGGCGGCCGCTTCAACAGCCCCGGCACGCCAGTCATCTATGCCGCGCTGAGCTTTGCCGGCGCCATGCTCGAAGTGCTGGTCCATGCGCGCATCGGCAAGGTGCCCAGAACGCATGCCTGGGTCGAGGCGACGGTGCCGGAGGATGTCAGCATCGAACGCCACGACGCCGACAGCCTGCCGAGCGGCTGGGATGCGATGTCCCTGCAGCCGGCGCGCGCCTTCGGCGATGCCTGGCTGGCCGAGATGCGCAGCGCGGTGCTGATCGTGCCATCGGTGGTAGCGCGCGAGGAATGCAATGCACTGGTGAATCCGGCGCATCCCGATGCGGCGCGCATCGTCGTTGCCGAACCGCGCGCGGTGGTGTGGGATGAACGCCTGTTCGGCATGGCCGGGCACGGCGGATCGTAGAGCGGATTCACCAGGACGGACGCATGGATCGCTTCATGCCGGTAATACGCATTGTTAGTCTTGGCGCCTTGCTGGCCTGCGGTGTTCCAGCCTGTGCGCCGCACACTCCGTCCGGCGGCCTGACGGAAATGGTAGACCCTGCCGGCGCGGCAGCGCATCCGCGCCTGCTGCTCGTGACCAGCCTGGCGGACGATGGATCGGCAGGCACGCTGCGCGCCGCAATACTGCAGAACAACCAACATCCGGGGCAATACCGCATCCGCATTGCGCCACAAGGGCCCGGGCCCCATGTCATCCGGCCGGTCACCCCGCTGCCCGCGATTCGCGGGCCGGTCGTCATCGAGGGCGGATCAACAAGCGCTGCGCTTGCGCCCGAAGAGGATGCGCTGCTGCGGGACGTTCGTGGACTCGATGCGCCGCATCCCGGCGTGATCATCGACGGCAGCCGCCTGCTGAAGACGGTGAGCGCCGCTTCCTGCCCCGGCGAGGAAGCCGGCAACGGCCCGAATGTGCGTAGCCTGCAGAAGGCGGGCCTGGCGATCGTGGACACGCACGGCGTGGAAATCGCCGGCCTGGAAATCCGCAACTTCTGCATCGGCATCCTGATTCTGCGTAGCAGCGACAATGAGATCCGCGACAACCGCTTTGTGCATCAGGTCGGCGCTTCCGGCGTTCTGGTCAGCGGCGACGATGGCCACGGCGGCGCGACCACGGGCCTGGCAACGCATAACCGGCTGCTGCACAACAGCTTCATCGACAATGGCGACGGCTTCGAATTCGTGCGCGGCGCCGACCATGGCATCGCGCGCGACAACACCGTTGTCGCAACGGCGCGCACCGAGATGCCTTCGCAGGGTGCAGAGATCTTCGGCAGCGATGACATCGAACTGCGCAACAACCGCTTCAGCGGCTATTCGGACGGCATCCAGGCCGGCGGCAATCGTCATCGCCTGCTGGACAACATCCTTACCGACAATACCAACGGCATC
Organism: Noviherbaspirillum pedocola; assembly: GCF_016632335.1. Taxonomy (GTDB): domain Bacteria; phylum Pseudomonadota; class Gammaproteobacteria; order Burkholderiales; family Burkholderiaceae_D; genus Noviherbaspirillum_A; species Noviherbaspirillum_A pedocola. The sequence continues at coordinate 145,883 of NZ_JAEPBG010000004.1, read as the reverse complement.
ACGACCAGCGGCACCGGGACCACGATCGCGGGCAACCTGATCACCGCAAACCGGCTCGGCGTGGCGCCGTCGGGCGCGATGAACGTGGTTACGATTAGCCGCAATGCCATCTACGACAACGGCCGCGACATCCTGCGCTGCCATGCCGGCGGCGCCGGCACGCTGCCCGGATCGACGACATGCCGGACCGATTATCCGAAGCTGGGAATCGATCTCGGCGCGGACGGGCCCACGCACAACGATGGCGCGGCCAATTGCGCAGATGGGCTGCCCGATTGCGACGACGGCGTGAACGGCCTGCAGAACTTTCCCGTGCTGGATGCCGCATCGAGCTGGTCCGATGGAACGGTCACTATCCATGGCCTGCTCGAGACCCGGCCCGATCGCGCCTATGTGGTGGAGATCTATGCCAGTCGCGCGGCCGGATATGCGGGTTACGGCGAGGGCGAGGTTTATCTCGGCAGCGTTGAGGTCCGTACCGACGCTGCCGGCAAGGCGTTCATCCATGCGCGCTTCACTGGCGTCGTGGATCCCTTTGGCGACGGCAGAAGGCAGGCATTCTTCACCGCGACGGCAACCGATATCGCCAGTGGCGCGAGCTCGGAATTCAGCGCCGCGCTTCTGTTGAAGGCATCGAACAAGGCGACGGACCAGGCGGCACGCCAGATGCGTCATATGCGGGATATGCGCGGCATATTGGCGCAGTGAAAGCGCGGCTTCCTTCAGTGCCTGTTCTCCTGCGCGGGCAGCAGGAAGCGGCGCTTCAACAGTGCTGCCGCCTCGTGCGCCGGCACCGGCCGGGAAATGTAGTAGCCCTGTACCTCTTCGCAAGCCATCGAGCGCAGCGCCGCCAATTGTTCCGCGGTCTCCACGCCTTCGGCAACGACCTTCATCCGCAGCGCATGCGCCATCGCGAGAATCGCCGCGAACAGCGCGGCGTCATCCGGTCCGTTGAGCATTTGCGAAGTGAAGGCGCGATCGATCTTCAAGCCATCCATGTCCAGACGCTTCAATTGCGCCAGAGACGAATAACCGGTGCCGAAGTCGTCGACATACAGCTTGATGCCGGCGGCCTGGATCGCGGCAAGCTCGCCACGCGCCGCGCCGCTTTCGGTGACCGTCGCCGATTCGGTGACTTCGACCTCGACCAAGCCGGTGTCCAAGGCATGCTCGCGCAGCGCATCGGTAAGCGCGGCGCTCAAGGTTCCGGTATCGAGCTGCTGCGCCGACACATTCACCGATATCGGCACTACCGGTAAGCCCTGCTGCTTCCATAGGGCCAGCTGCTCACAAGCCATTCGGATCACCTGTTCGCCGAGCGCGACGATCAGGCCAGTGCGTTCGGCCAGCGGAATGAATTCATTCGGCTGCATCAGTCCCTGCACCGGATGCATCCAGCGCACCAGCGCTTCCATGCTGGTGATCTCGACGGCGTCGCCGCTTACCCGCGGCTGATAATGCAGCACCAGTTCGCCGCGGGCGATGGCGATCTTCAGCTCCGCTTCGCGGGTCAGGCGCGCGACGAGTCGCCGCTCCAGGCTGGGTTCGAAGAAGCGGTAGGTGCCCTTTTGCTGCGCCTTGGCCGCATACATCGCGATATCGGCATGCTTGAGCAGCGTGGCGCCGTCGGCGCCATCGATAGGGAACAGGCTGATGCCCACCGATGCATGCACCACATGCTGGCGCTGCGTTTCCCCGAGCGCGAACGCACTGCGCAGCGTTTCGATGATGCGCTCGGCCATGGTCGCCACTTCCTCGCGGGATTGCGCCTGTTCGACCAGGATAGTGAACTCGTCGCCGCCCAGGCGCGCAACCTTGTCTTCCGGCCGGATCACCGCCTGCAGACGCCGGGCTGTCATGCGCAGCAATTCGTCGCCGGCTTCATGGCCCATGGTGTCGTTGATGTTCTTGAAGTCATCCAGATCGACGAACATCAGCGCAAACAGCTTGCCCTGCTCCCGGGCTCTTTCGATCGCGGCGGGCAGGTAATGCGTCAGCCAATGGCGGTTCGGCAGCGATGTCAGCGCGTCGGCATTGGCCAGGCGTTCCAGCGCTTCCTGATGCAGCCGGGTTTCGGTGATGTCGCGCAGTGTCACCGCAAGACCGGCGCCGGAACGCACCAGCCGCCGCTCCATCCAGCGCACGGTGCGCGAGCCGGGCTGTGGAATGTCCAGTTCATCCTCGACCAGCCCGATCTCCATCGCCTGCCGGCACGCGGGCAGCATGTGCGTGCGGAACCGGTGCGGCATGGTGGCCGACAGGGTCTTGCCGATCATGGTTTCCCTCGGCAGCCCGCGGTACAGCGCGCCGCGTTCATTGCAATCCTCGATCAGAAAATCGACGATCTCCCGATTGGACCCGTACAGCGGACGCAGCATGAAGAAACCATCGCGCGCGTTCTCGGTGGCGGTGCGGTACACATCCCGCACTTCGCGCGCATATTCCTCCTGCCAGATGCGCGTTGCCGCGCGACGCATGCCTGCGGCGCCCAGCAGGAACAGCAGCATGCTGGCCATGCCGGCAGCCATGCGTATCTCCATGCCCCTGGACGCGTATTCCTCGAGCAGTGCGCCTTCCGATTCGCCGACGACGGCAACGATCGGATAGTGACGGGCCGTGCTCCATGCAACGATGCGGTCCTTGCGGTCCAGGTAGCGATCGGCCGGAGTGCGGCGCACGCCGCTGGGCTGGCTGAATTCCGGCGCGCCCGGGTGGTTCGGACCCTGGGTGCGGAAACCACGGCTGGTTTTGGCGGCAATGAATACGCCGTCCGAAGTCCGGATCGATGCGAAGCCGTCCTTGCCGATCTTGGATTCATCGACAAACGAGGCGAGAAAACGCGGTTCGATGGCCAGCGCCATGATTCCCGCAAACGTGCCGTCCTCGGTGTTGAGCCGGCGCGAGAAGATCAGAACGTCGCGCCCGGTCAGTATGCTGCGCATCGGCTTGGAAATGAACAGCTCGCCGCTGGGGTTGGATGCGTGACGGCGAAAGTACTCGCGTGAAGCAATGTTCAGCTTTCCCTTTATCTCCGGACTGGTGCTGGTGACCGGCATGCCATGGCGGTCGAACACGGTGATGGAAAGCTTCGCGTCTTCGGGAACCAGGCCGGCCTTGACCTGGTCCTCGAGATTCAACCATCCGCCGTTCTGCCGCCACTGGTAATGCAGGCTGAGCATGATGTAGTCGAGCTGGCCAATGGTTCGCTCTATCTGTTCCGCGTAAGTGCGCGCCTGCGCAGCCGTCGTGATGCGCGCGCGCTCGAGCAGCTCATGCTTCTCATGATGGACCGTCGACGCGGCCCAGACCCATATGCCGACGATCAGCGCGCCGCATGCCGCCGGCCAGGGCGCGAGCGCAGGAATGTGCTCGCGCAGAATGTGAAGCTTCTGCTGAAGAGGAAACGGCTGCGGTGTCGGAAGCATGCGCAATGGGAGCCCGGTACTGTTCCGAACAAAGTGTAACCCGGTCGCTTATCGGCCAATTCACATTCTGAACAAAGCTTGCTTGCAAGCAAGGACAAGCTTGCCGACTTCGTGTTGCTCCGAGTTGATTCCGTAACCGTCATGCAGCCCAAGCTCGGCTTGGTCGATTGCGGAATACAGCCGCATTTCATATTGCACTGCAGCATTAAAGAGCCGCCGCGCTGGTGATGACTCGTCTACTGATAGAGCACACGCCGCCGTACACCAAATGTCGTTGCAATGCAGCATGATTGTAAAAACATCATGTCGACATGCTTTACATTCACGCAAGATGCCTTTCGTCCAGATTCCATAACGCACTGATTCACAATGTTAACTTTGTTGTGGCAAAGATTTTGCATTGTTTCCATGGTGCGTCCTGATTGCTCTTATGCAATGCGTGCAAACGCGTGCTCCGTCAACGACGGAGCGTGGAAATTCAAGCAACCGAACCATGGAATCAGCATGAAGAAATCGCTACAGAAAACCGTACTGGCTACCCTTCTCGCGGGCGGCTTTGCCCTGGCCAGCTCAGCTGCGCTCGCGCAAACCTTCCCGAACTTCACCGTCAACGAAGGCTCGGTCACCGGCGCTACCGCCAATACCTTTTCCGCTGACAAGGTCACCGGCAACTACACCGAAGTGATTTCCTTCGGCGCGAACAATACCTTCAATGCATCCCTGCTCTGGAACGCGGGCCAGTTCGTCACCAACAATGGCGCCACCCCGGTCAATTCCCAGCTTGGCCAGTCCGGCTCGGTCGTTGCCAGCCAGTACGGTCTCTACGCGCTGTACACCGGCAGCGGCACTTACAGCACCGGCGCCGATGGCAAAACCGCGTTCAACTTCACCAAGGGCGGCAATCTGTCGGTATTTATCGACCCGAGCACGAATACCAGCTTCACCGCCCCGGCCAACGGCAACACGCCCTGGACGCTCGGCGCCAATGGCGACGACTACCTGATCGGCACCGGCATGCCGGCCTCCGGCCAGGGCACCCTGGACCCGACGCTGCCGACCTGCACCGGCAGCGACGGCAGCGGCATCAACTGCGGCAATTTCGGCACCGCGTCGAGCTTCAGCCTGACTTCGGCCGGCAGCCAGTTCTTCACTTCGCCGAATCCGTTCTACAACGTGTCCTTCCAGTCGGGCCAGCTGAACAACTTCAACGTGTCCGGCACGCAAACCATCAACGGCTCGATGGATGTCATCTTCGGCAATGCCGTGCCTGAGCCGGCCAGCGTGGCGCTCATCGGCCTGGGTCTGATGGGCCTGGGCTTGGCGCGTCGTCGCAAGCAGGCCTGAGGCGGCTTGATGCCTGAACAGGCATAAGCGCAGAGCCCTCCCCGGGTTCTGACGATCAAGGATGCCGCGTCCTGGAAACAGGCGCGGCATCTTTTTGTTTGCTATCGGAACTTGACGAGCAAGCCGAGCCCAAGGACGCGCTGGTAAACGTTGTAATCGATCAGGCTGTAGCCATACCCGGAGAAAAACTGCGCATAGCCCTTCAGGTTCGAGGTCAGAGGAAAGGCCCAGCTCGCCTGCGCCGCGCCTTTGTCCGTATTGAAGTTGCGGCGCAACAGCAGGGAAAATTCGTGGCCGTTGTGGCGATAGCTTCCTACCACATCGCCATGTCCCATGTAATTGCTGATGTCCGGGTTGTCATCGCTTTCCGCACTCTCGTTGAAGCGTTTCCAGGCCCGCGCCGTGAGCGTGAAGTCGCCGCGCTCGAATCCGAACTGCGCATAGGCGCGGTTCCAGCTGCGCGACAGGGTCGAGCCCTGTCCATTCGATTGATGCAATAAGCCGAGATTGATGAAGCGCATCCTCAGTCCAAGGATGTTGAGATCGGTCGGCACCACCGCCATCAGTTCCGGCTGATAGTCGGTTTCCCGGAAAGGGCTGGAAGCCTGATGGTTCGTGGCTTGCCAGAAGCTGCGCTGGGTATAGCCGAACCACAAGTCCACTGGCTGATTGAATGGGTTCTCCGCGAGCTTCATCTTGAAGCCGAGCTGAAACGCCAATTCACTGTGAGCCAGGCCGTTCGCGCCGGGCGTCAATGCCTGGAACGGACGATAAGGCGCATTGTTGGGTGAGGAGTTATAAGTCGCGACCAGATAGTTTTCATGATGCGGACGAAAGCTGAAGGTGCCACGCTTGTGCGCCGCATCGAGTTCCCAATGACTGGCCAGATACGAGGTATCGACGCCTTGTTGTCGCGGCTCCTGAACTGCGGCGTTTTCCGGCCCGGCCTCGTGCGCTGGCACTGCAGTGGCGCGCTGCGACTCGCCTTCGGCGCTCACGCTTTGGCGTGCCAGCCGGTCATAGCAGGCAAGTCGGGCGGCATCCTCTCCAATGCCGAGGCATGCGCCAAGACCGGCGCTCATCAGCGCAGGCGTCGCCAGCGCATTTCCAGTAATGCTCAACAAGACGAGCGTGAATGCTCTTCCCGACTTTCCCATCCTCATGCTTTCCCCGCGACAGACCTATCATGCGCATCGCTCCAAGCAAGCTTCCCTGAACCATCAATCCGCCTGCCCCGATACCACCGTTACTTTATTGCAGATACTGCAATGACCTCTTGTTCGGCATCGCGTTTATCGTCGCACTCCGCGGCGTTAAATTGGCAGCGCTGCCATGAAGGCATCACTCCACCACACAAGGCCCGCTTCCCGCGGACCTCAAGCGATTCAAGGAAAAACAATGAAGATTGCTCTGCTGCTGCTCGCCACGCTGTCCATGGCTGCTTGCTCCACGCTCAATAGCGCTCCAGGCACAAGCAACCAGTCGGACAAACCGTATAGCCTACGCGTGTTCGACGCGAACAGCCCATATCACGGCGGCTGAAGCCGGCAAGAGAGGCAGCCGGATTGGCGGCCGCTGTGCGTACCTGCCGGCGCAACCCTCTTCACGCATCAGCTGGACGCGCAGGTACCCGCGCCGGCCATGGCGCGCATTGCAGCCCCCTCAGCAGCGGGCTGAACCTGGTCAATTCGCTTCATCCAGACAGGAAGCCATGAACTCGAATGCGGCCTGATCCGGCGGCATGCGGCGAAAGCGATGGAAAAGCAACTCAGCGGACTCGGCAACCTCCTGCCTGTTCGCAGCCGGCTCTCCGGCTAGTACCTCATTCACCGCCTGCTGTTCCGACAAACCACGATCCCGTGCTTCAGCCAGCTTCCCGGCATGGCGCGCCTGCTGCTCACAGCCGGCGTCGCCGCTCATCTGCGCGCTGGCCTGCTGCGCGGCCATGAGCAGCATCGCGCCGGCAAAAGCGCTGCGCACCAGACGGGCCATACGTACGTCCGTGAACACTCGGCCTGCATGCCCACAGCACCGCATCGGCCTAGCCATGTTTCGCATCATCTCCCGGTCCATCCGCATCCTGCCTTTCTGTTGAATGTCATCAAAAGCTTGCCACTATGGACGCCGGCAGGCACTTCATGCAACTGCCTCAGGCGCGCAGACGCCGGTCGTCGACATGAAAAGGCCGGCATTTCGGCCGGCCAATTTCCAGTGTTCCTGTTGTACGGTGGGTTGATGGCGTTATTGGCGCCAACACCTATTGCCCTTCGCGCTGTCGCTCTTCACGCTCCATCTCGATCCATCCCCATCCGAGCTGACGACGAATCTCAATCAGTGCGGGCGGCGGACGGTGCTGTGCGACTTCATTCTGCAACCATTCACGGACCTGCTCCTTGCGCGGCCTTTGACACGGGTACATGGCGACCTCCTTGGTTACATGAGCGGACTCATGTGATTCGAGCTTCCGCTTCATCAATATGGGGACGATTGCGAAAAATCAGTTCGAAGGAAGTGAGGATGGGAGCGCGCCGTAAAAGCAACACCGTTGCGGCATGAGCAACATCGGATGCTACGAAGCCATGCAGCACCGAAGGCCAGGAGCAGCACATGCCGCTCGCCTTTCAGCGAGACAGATAAGCGCTCCCCGAAGAAAATCCGGTGTTCATTTTCGCGAGACCGCAGCCGCGATTGCATGGCGCGTTTCCCATAGCACGACGGCAAGTCCCGCCAGGCAAATCAGCGAAATGCCTATGGCCGTCGTCATATCCGGCAACTGCCCGAAGGCCAGCCAGCCAAGCGCGGTCGCCGCCAGGATCTGCAGGTAGCTGAAGGGGGCAAGCAGCGTCGCCTGAGTTCTGCTGTAAGCGACGATCTGCAGCAGGTGACCGACAAACCCGGTAAGGCCGGTGGACAGCAGCAGCAGCCACTGCGCGGCCGACAGGTCCGGCATTTGCCAGAACCAAGGCAGCGCCAGCGTCAGCCCGACCGTGCCGACCAGCCCGCCGTAGTAATTGGTCGTCAATGGCGGGTCGTGCGCGACGCGGCGTGTGGCAATCTGGAAGAAGGCGAAAGTCAGCGCGGTCAACAGACCGAGCGCTACCCCGATGGGATCGAGCTGCGATCCCGGGCGCACCACGATCAGCACGCCTGCAAACCCCATCAGCACGCCGACCCAGCGGTGCAGGCGGTGCGCCTCATTCAGCAGCACGGGCGCCATGGCCATCAGGAACAGGGGCGCCATGAAATTGAGGGAGGTCGCCTCGGCCAGGGGCAGGCGCCTGAGGACCGAGAAGAACAGCAAGGTGGACAAGACCATCAATACGCCGCGAACCAGCTGGCGACTGAGCGAGCGCGTGCGCAGGAGCGCGCCGCGCTGCGCCGGCAGCACAACGGCGGTCATCACGGCAATGTGGCCCAGGTAGCGCACCCAGGTGACCATCAATACCGGCACACCGGCCAGCACCAGCCACTTTGCCGATGCATCGAGCGTGGACAGCGTCCACAGGCCGGCGACATGAAAAAGTATTCCGCTGCGATTCACTTCCTTGCTGCCCCCTAATTGCTGCATGGTCTGCGGCGCTGCTCGCTCTGTTTTCAAGCGCACTTCTGCAGACGGCCTCACGCTTCCCGACAACGCAGCACGCGCTCCTGCATAGGTTCGCGGTCAAACGATCTATGCCCAGCGCCGATACTGTTGCCCCGAGCAGCGCGTTCTGGACGATGGCACTTGCTGACTGCTGATTGCCGGCGTCAAATGAGATCAACAGCGCGACAGAGCGTTGACGCTGAGATGCCAAGCTGGACTGCATCATAAAACGCAGGCGGGTAAACCTGTCTTTTATCAATCGCCGCGCTCCAAGCCTCTCCGGACGCAAGCAATATCACACAACGGCTCATGTCCCGCGAGGCAGCCCATAGACCCTCCTCTCCTGCGGTACTAAAAGCCTTTATCAATAGAAACGCCCGATCTTGATCGTTCTGCTCCTGACGGGCTATCTGCAAATGGATGCACCTGACTTCGCATGATTGCTGCATAGCGCTCTTCGAAGCGTGCCAGCCGCTCTTCGCGTAGTGCCTGACGGTGCGTCCGCAACACGGAAAGCATCCGTTGCTCCGTGTTCTTCACCATCAGATAGGAATCCACCGGGAAGGATTTGCCGTGACGGTCGAACAGAAGGAGCGAGGCGGGCTCGATGCCGGCCGCAGCAAGATGTCGCCGACTGACCATGTCGAGCAAATCTTCATACGGGCCTTTCACGGATAGTGTCCGAATCAATACTGGCACTCCCTGGATGAAGCAGACCACAAGGAATATCGCCCAGCTCGACAGTGGATTGACCTCGTAAGCAACAGTCGCGCGCCTCAGCAACCCGGCTTGCTGGTCCAGCGTGATGTCGGCATACAGTCGCTCACGCGCCATGCGAGCTTGGCGCCCATCCTCCTGAAGTGCGAGCCATTCAGCTTCCGCCTCCCGGCCTTGCGGACTGCCATCGGAATGGCCATGCAGCTCCTTCAACGCTGCCTGACGCTGGGTGAGCACCGCATTCCATTGCTCTACCTGGCGGAGACATTCCTGAAGCTGCGGCAAGCCGTACGGATCATGTGAGAACGAAGACGCTTGCAAGCACGATGGAGTGGCAACACCACTTCCCGGCAGGTCATGTCCAGTCCGTTCCCGTAGCTGCATAGCCCGCTCTGTGAGGTCTTGATTTTCAGCCGCATAGTGCGCGTCGATGCTTGCATGGACCGCACGCTTACGGATTTGTTGCTCCTTGATCAGGTGGACATCAATCTCAGGCGCCAACAAGAGCACTTGCAATGGCGTCGCCAAGGTCAGCGACACAGCGAGCGACAGTACCATTCCAGGCAGCGCATGCAGCCAATCACCCAGATGCAACACGCCATGGTCGGATACCCGGCGACTGCCAAGCATAATAAAACGCTGCATGTTGAAAATCACAAGTGTCCAGATACCTGCGAATAGTAGGCTGATCACTGCACGCCACGGCGTGCCGAGAAATTCATAGCGGTGCAGCCCAGGGAAAAAAATCTGATAGAAGGCACTCACGCCGGACAAAAATGCCAGCCCGGTAGTCAGGCACATCGCTAACCCGATGGAGTCGAATTTCGTGCGTTCGGACTCTGGACAATCGGGGTCGCACAAAACCTGCGCATCGGCGCCAGTGACAAACCATACCGCACGGCGCAACCGTCCCGGCCTATATGGCGCGCGTGGAACAGGCGGGGTAGGAATGTGCATCATGTGACTGGTCCGGTTGAATCAGGGTTGGCATCTTTTTGCGGCGCCGGTAGCAGCGGCGTGGTGGCCGGCAGAATCAGGGCCTGCCTCAGCTCAGCGTCCGACCCGTTCGCAGCGGCAACGACACCGCCAAGCGACAGCCGGGCGGCGGAAGGATTTTCGAAATACTGGTTGAGCTCATGCCAGCGCAGCCCTGGCAGCGGGCCAGCCGCATAAGGCGTAAGCGCATCGCCCACGGACTGCCGCGCCTTTTCATAGCCAGCTTCAATCGCAATGCGTGCACCAGCGGCTCGCCACTGCTCATAGCTGCGAAGCGCGTCAACGCCAAGGTCACGCAACAGATCACCGAGCACCATCGCAAGGGCGATCAGCAATGCCAAGACGATGTTGCCGCCGCGTTCGTCCCACAACAGCTTCCAGCGTTCACTGAGCATGCTGGATTGATGCAGGCTGGCGAGATAGAGATCCACATTGTGCTCGTCCTCAGCATGCCTGTGCCGCTGAATTGCATTAAGGCTGGCGTCGAGTACATTCAAACGTGCGCGTAAGCAGCGTTGCAGGGTCTGCACGCTGTCTTCCCGGCATCCGACGCTGTCCGTACCGACCGTTCCGGGCGGACCTTCCTTTTCCGACGCTGCGGCAATGTCGGCGGATCGAAACAAGTCCGTATGTTTGCCGAAGGTGGCAACCACCTGCTGCTTCCAACCCGTCAATCGCAAGGAGCGTTCCGCTGTCTCCGTAACGACACGCTGCAGCATTTGTTGCGGGTTGTCCGCCACGCCGATCTGATGGGCAAAGGTGGCAGCAAGCATGCTGTCGCTGGCTACGTTGGCCGGCTGTACGGTTCCGGGTGGTATGGCTGTCACGACTACCGTATTCGGTTGCGAATGCACAGGCGCCAGTCCTAAGTGAGCGCTTTCCGGAAACCGGTGCTTGACGTCAAGCACTACGATGCTCCATTGCGGCGAGGTATTGGCGACATCGTCGATCAACTGGGAGATCGGATAGGCGCCCGCTCTTGCGCCGGGCTGGTAGTCTGCCGGCACAAGGTGATTGCGGCCCGCGCGCTGCAAGGCATGTCCTTCGTAGTACACGATACTGATGTCACCCTTCTGCAGCGACTTCAGGTAGCTGTCAATTTTCAGCACCAACTGATCACGGGTCTCATCAATGGATACCGTCGTAATGAATCCGGCATCGGCCAGCGAACGCTCGAGCGTCTGTACATCAGTCCCGACTCCGGGCAGCGCGTCGAAGTGCTGGTAGCGATGCACACCGATGAGGAGCGCTCTGCGCCGGCCGGACTGTGCCACGGCAGTGTGCTTGACTGGCGCAACAGCGCCGGCAATCCGCGCGGTAACACGCTGCTCATCCTCAGCAACCAGGGCGCGCGCGCGCGAAAGATCTTCACGGCGATCATCGCGTGCGCGACGCAACTGATCCCGATAGAAAGCCGCCTTGGTCTGGCGGATTTCCTCGATTTGTTGATCGAGCCTGTCGCGATGTGACATGAGCAGGTAGGGCAGCGACAGCAGCAGCGCGATGATGACTACGCATACCAGACGCAGCCGATCGGGACGCCACTGCGCAAGGCGCTGTTGGTCCCAGTGGTGCGCATAGCCTCCCGTGCTCACGAATAGGCGCTGCATGGTGACAGCGAAGAGAAACACGCCTATCCCGATTCCTGTCGCGGTCAGCCAGCGCGCAAAGTCAGCGTAGACAGCGACATAGGCGAGGTAGGCAGCAGAGACGGCATAAAGAAAGGCGGAGCACAGGCATAGCAACGACGACAACGCAAGACGCCAGAAATCCTTGCGGGACAGGTACGACACCACTGCCCGGTCATATCCCATCACCGCGAGCAGGCACCGCGCGATAACTGTCATCAATGCCATATTGCAGATCGGTTCTCAGGCCGCCATCGAGCCTGGTGCACGTGCCGAGCGCTGGTATTTTTCCGGGTTCGCACGAATATCGTCTGCCAACTGCTCCTGATAAACCCCGTAGGCGACTTCGGCAAGTCGACGCTCGACTTCAAGTTTGCCGGCCTCATGTTCATACAAAGTCTCTGCCTGGTAGTAAATCGCGTCGCTCACTTCCACGCTGCCCTTGCCGTTGATCTGCTCGCGGATTTCGATGCCGCGTGCTGCGATCGCCAGTCGTTTGACGTTTTCCGATAGATAGTCGTAGGGGCCGATCGCGACCATCATCTTGAAGAAGATCGGAGCGATCTCGAGCACGATCAGCAGTAAGGTAAGCATCAGGCTTCCGCCTGGTGAGATTTCGCCGGCAATTTCAATACGCTTGATCAGCCCATCAAGACTGGCAGCCTTCTTTTCATTTTCCCGGAAGGTGCTCTCGCGCTTCTTCAAACCCTCATCGATCTGTGCCTGGATGGCGGCGGTTTCCGTATCAAGATTTCTGATTTCCGGGTCGTAGTCCCGTTTCGTGCGCTCGTACTGCGCCTTCATCTCTTCGAGATTGGTCTTCTTGGCGTTGAACGCCTTGCCTTCGCCAGCTCGACCTGAAGCGGTACCATCGGCTTCCTTGTCGACTCTGTCTCGCTGTTCGGTGATACGGTCCAGCATGCCACGCAATTCGGTCGCTTTCTGATCGCGCTGCTTGACGCGCTCCGCCTTTTTGGCGTCGAGCTCCTTTCTTCCCTTCTCGTATTCCGCGTCGTCCTGGCGCTGCAGCTTTGCTGCCTCGTCCTTTTGCATCTCAGTCAGCCTGGCTTCAATCTCAGTCTTCATGATGCGGGTTTCCAGCGGTTTGGACAGGACCAGACCGATGACGATCGCCATGATGATGCGGGGAACAGCGCGCCAGATCTCGCCCAATGTGATCTTCTCGGTGCCATCGCCATGGCCGCCGGTGGAAACGATGAAGCGGTCAAGATTGAAGATCATGAGCGACCAGACGAGACCGAACAGGATGGCGAGCGCCAGTGCCGCCCAATCAAACGCCTGCTGCTCTGCTGATAGTGCAAAGCCGTTCTTCGATGAAAAGACGGTGTAGAAACCATACGACCCGGAGAAAAAGGCGAGTGTTGCGGTCGCCAGCACCACACCACCGATACCTTGCTCCTTGACACGCTCTGAATGCGGACAATATCGCAGGATCTGCGGATCAGCACCGGCGCAAAAGCACAGGAAGTCACTGATCGCTGCTTTGCAACGCCCCCAGAACGTATGGCTGTTGGCGCTCGGCGAGCCGTATACATAGTCCTGGAAATAACGGGGCGCCTGGTTGTCGCCTGTGGCCTCGGGGAAGGATGACATGATGATTGCCTCGTTGTCGGTAATGTTGTTCATTGTTTGTCGTAGTGGGCCAATACCGCGACCGACTCTTCAACTGCAGCGGCAGCCTGCTTTGCATGGGTCCCTGCATCGGCAAGATCGCGGCGTACCTCAAAAGGGAGCGCAGGGATCGCAAAATGCGCGGGGTGCATTCGGGGCATGCTGAGACCGCGGGCTTTGGGAAGCACGACTGCAACTGGCTTTGGTGCGGGAAGTGAAAATGCGATCGTGTCTGGCAATGGCAGACGCAACACATTGCCTTGCGGCGGACGCACGCAATTCATATCGACGACGCGCTGCTTCGGCTTGGGAGCGACAGGGCTTTCCTGCACAGTACTGGCGACCGGATACCAGGTACTCCCGCTTCGGCCGAAACAGTTCCTCGTCAAAATGCTTACCGGCTCCCCCACGGGAACAAGCACTTGCAGCCGGCCGGTCTTAAAGAAGCGCCATGCCTGTCTGCGCGGCGCGGTTCCCGCGGGGATTGCAGCAAGCCATCCCCAGCCGCGCAGCGTAAGCGAGAGCGGAGTGCGGCCGCCCGGTAAAACAATGCGGGAAGCAGCGGCGGCAAGGATCGCCGGTTGTGCGAAGAGATGGACGCGTAGCCGGCTAAACATTGACATCATCGACACGAGAAGGGTCATGGGGCCGATCCCGTCTCGTTCCCGGCAGTCGGCACAGCTTTCTGCGCCAGCTCCCCGACGGCGGGAGCTGCTGCATCGCCGTTTTCCTCTACAACATTGTCGCAATCGATGCGCATTTCAACACGCCGATTCATCCGGTATAGAGCTGGATCATCCACTACCGGATCACGGTCACCGGCGCCACGTACTTCAATGCGATCGTAAGGAAGCACATTATGTTCGACGAGCCAGTCAGCCACGCTTCTCGCCCGCTGTTCGCTTAATTTAAGGTTTAAAAGCGGCACGCCAAGTTTGTCTGTATAGCCGGTCAAGACAATGGAAGCATTGGGATTGTGACGAATGAGCTCGGCTAGCTTGCGCAGATGCGCATCGGCATCTGCATCAAGTCGGTCACTCTTGAACTTGAACAGCGCGGACTCTCCCAAATAGATTTCGGCTGGCGTCGCCCTGGCGTCGCCTGCATACCGTGGGCAAGTGAAATATTGCGAGGGATCCTGAAGTGCCCGTGCCAGCGATATGCGATGCGCTTTCTGACTCTCGGCCGAACCCGAGTTGATGACTTCAGCATCACTGTCATACGACATCAGATCGTCGGCACGTTGCTGGATCTTCTCCGTAGCGGTCTTTACTGCGGATTGGGCTGCTTGGGCCATGCTCTGGCCACACTCTGCGCCATGATGGCGGAAGGATCCCAGCAACGCTGCGATCCAAAGCAGCGCGATGATTAACGCTACAGCACGCAGTCTGGCAAGCGCAGAGAGGAGCAGCATTCCGGCTAGCACACCAACCCATTCCATGGACGGCTGCGCGCATAAAGGAGGCCTTGAACTCTCCGTGATGAACAAATACGCGAATGCGGCCAGAACAAGCATGGGGAAAGGATGTACCCATGCTTCCCAAGCCGGACGCGGCCAACCCCAGCGTTTGCAACATACGAGTCGCAGCACGCGGTGCAATAAGAGTGCGCCGACGCCCAACAGCATGACCGGCCAGCCGCACACTAGCCACAAGAGCAGCGCTGCGCACCACAGAAACGTCCACCAGCGCGGTCGCAGGAATGGCACGCCGGGCTCCAGCCCTAAGCCCACCCTTCTGAAACGCCGAATACCGGCATCAACGCCAGTACGAGCATCGTGCGCGGAAGAGGTATCGATCGCTTGCGCGGCATCGTCAACGGCGGTCGTATCGGCTGGTCGCGGCGAAGATGGCGCGCGTCTCTCAGCCGTCGATCCCTCCGCCTCGTCCTGAGAAGGCGTAGCTGCTGCGTTCACGGTCTCATCTTGCGATGAAGATCCGGCGCTTTCACTTCGGTTACTTCGCGCGGAATGCTGATCCGTCGCTGCCATACCATCCACAGCACTGTCCTTACCGGACGGTTCAGGATTCTTGTCGGGAATGCCACTGTCGTTTTCAGTCGCATTCCCCGGCGCTTCATCGGCAGCGGATGCTGCAGGGATATCCGGAGACGGAGGCCTGTTTGGCGAGGCTGCAGAAGTGGGATCCAGTTCGTCTCCTGGAAGATCCGCTTCCCTGGGCAGCATCAGGCGGGCATAGGCTGTACCCCAAAACCGGCCCACGATGGCAGGTGCTCCATTGCTGACCTGCTCATTGCTGGCCGTGCCCCACTGGTGCAGTCGAAAGTCATGCAAGTCTGCAATTTGACAGTGGGTCTCGCCCTCGGCCGTACGATAAAAAATACGCACCTTTCGCACGATCGGCAGCCGTAGTGGTGCAAGACCGGCGGGATCAACCGGCACAGGAGGCTGGTCGACGCGACCGGCGCAGTTAAGCGCGGCCTCTACCACCTTGAATGTGTAATTACGCAAGCCGAATGCAACGTCAGCATGCCCGCTCATGAGCGCGCCGTCATAATTCCCGTCGAACAGGCCATGAATCCAGACGCTTGGACCAGTGGGTCTGCCATTTCGCGCAGCATCCCACCACTCACCGTCACTGCCGCGCCAACCCAAATCTGGTGCGCCGCAAATCGTGCATTTCTCGGGCTCGGGAAGGTGCGCCGCGTTCTTAAGGTGGACACGCGCGTGACATTTGCAGCACGCTACCCAACGCTGGTATTGGGACGGTACCCCATCCCAAGTTGTGCTGGTCGGGCCGCAGCCCTGGCAGACAGCCAGAGGCAGCGCGTATAGGGCATGACACTGTCGACAGGTGAGGGTATAGGAGCGCTCAGGCACGGCGTCATTGCGGCAATGAGATTGACCGAAATGCTGCAGACCCCGCACAGCATCGTATTTGAACCGCCCCGTGATACTCCACGACCATATCCTTCACCGCACTTAGCCCAACTCTTGGGTCGCCTTATCGCGCACCGAAAATTTCCAAAAGGATACTAGACGAAACTGCAACTCGCTACAAGTTCTAGTACGTAATTTCATTCATGAGTTTTATTGAGGGGGGTATCAGCCAGGCACAAGTTTCTATCCTGGCTGTTGTGGCAAAGGGATCGGGGCATCATCTGCCGTGTCGGAAAACTCCCCTGCGGCAGAACAGCCCCTGCCCTTTATGCACCCGGACCATGCTGCTTCGCCTTGGGCTCGGCCTTTTGGAGCCGAACGACGGGTATGGATGCCTGGAGAATGGCTGGATCAAACGAGAACAGAACGGCGCGCCCGCGATGGCTGCGCGCCGCCTCCGATGGGTTGTCCCGACGCGGGCACGGCACGTTCCCGTCCCCACGCCCGTATGCCATCGATCTGTTCAGGACTTGTCTTTGAGAGCGGCACGACGTTCTGGAAGCTCCGAACAAACAACGCATCGGAAACTTTGTCATCACCAAACAGGTAAGCCTCCTTCACAACCTCGCGCACGGCCGATTCGAGATCGGAACCGGCGAAACCATCCGATATCTCGATCAGATTGTCCATGAGCGCCGTGGAAATCGAGCTCTTCAGTCCACGCTGCACATAAATCTCGATAATCTCCCGTCGCTCTGCGGGTGTCGGCAAGTCGACGAAGAACAATTCATCGAACCGGCCACGTCGCAGCAGTTCAGGCGGCAGCTTGGAAACATCATTGGCAGTGGCGACAACGAAGACGCGGGAGCGCGCTTCCTGGAGCCAGTACAGGAACTGTCCGACCAGGCGGGTCGATGTACCGCCATCATTGCCTCCCTGCGTGGCGCCGGCCAGACCCTTTTCAATTTCATCGATCCACAGCACGCAAGGCGCAACGTGATCAGCGGTCGAAAGCGCATCCTTGAGCCGTCCTTCGCTCTGCCCGAGATACTGCCCATGGATCGTGGACAGGTCCAGGCGATAAAGCGGCAGATTCCAATTCTGTGCAATAGCCTTCGCGGACAGGGACTTGCCGCAGCCCGGCACGCCGACCAGCAACACGCCTCGCGGCGGCCGGATACCTCGCTCGCGCAAATCCGCAGTCAGCAGCGGCTTTTCCCTTTCCAGCCACGCCTTCAATCCCCCCAGACCGCCTACATTCAACTCGGACCCACGCACCACTACCCTTTCGATTCCTGAGATATCGGCAAAGATGCGATCCTTGGCATGCATCAGCTCACTGATGTCGTCCTTGTGGATACCCCCTTTCGCAAGAAGAGTCGCGATGATGTTTTCCGCTTCCAGTCGTGAGATGCCAGCGAGAACAGCCGCTGCTCGTCGTTCGTCGGCATCGTCCCATTCAATGGGAAACTGGCCGCGGTAAGCGCCCACTTGTTCCCTGATGATCGCGAGCATCTCATCCTCGTTCGGCGACGACAACACAAGCGACATGCCCAGGCGCTGCAGCTGTCCCCAGACCGGTTTCGTGGTAACGACCACCAGCACGCCGCCGTGCTCGGCTGCCAGCATCACGGCGTCCTGCAGCTGACGCGCAAAGGGTGTGTCGTCTTCGATATCGGCGACTTCGGTCAACACGAAAGTCAGATTCTGTCGCTGACCGATCTGCTGGCTTGCGAAATCCACGGCGCCGACTACGGAGCGGTCATCGTTGATCGGGCGGCTCGAGACCAGTTCCTTCATACCCTGCGACAGCGTATGCACATACACCGGAGCATTCAGGCTGTTCGCCACATCGCGAAAGATATCCAGTACACGCGACCGCTCGGCGCTACGAACAGAGATGAACGGGATCCTTGCCTTGAGATATCGGATCAGCGTGTTTTTAAACTCAATGGTGTCGCTCATGTCAGATAAGAATATTGCGGCGGCGTCCCGGAACTCCGTTCGATCCGGGATGCGGGGTTGTCGTAGAGGTGGAAGTGGATGCAGCTTGCCCGGTCACGGCATCCGAGGCGTCATATCGCAAAATGCTGTTGTTCCGGATCAGGCTTGCCGTACGGCCGCTACGGTCAAGCGCGGCGCTGTCTTCCAATGCCTGCTGAGACCGCGTGGCATAGCTTTTTAATTCCTGGCACAGATGGTCTCGTAACAATGCGGGGAATGCGGGAAGCGTCGCCACCCGGTGTAACAGCGCCAGCGTTCTCCTGCTGTTGAGAAGTGCGCGAACAAGTGTTGTCTCGCCGCCTCCAGCACGAAGTTCTCTGGTCATCTGATCATTGCAGCGCTGCAAGCGAACGTTGAAGACAGCGCTGATCCGATCCGAAAACAGATTCGCAACACCACTGGTCCATCCCAGCCTTCCGTGTTCCATTGCACTCACCACGCCTGCGTCGTCCAGCCCCTCTTCAAGAAGATCAAGGCATTTGCTCCATTGCGCGTAGGTTTCCGGCGGGAGTCCAATGCCAGTCATTTCACACGCCGAATGAATTGGGTTCCTGGCAGCAGATCCCATTCCGGAAAAGCTGCGGCAAGTGCATCCGCAGGGTGGGCGACGTCTTTGGTCGCAGAAGGCTTGATGGGAACTTCCAGACGCGCCTGTTCAGGCAGGCCTGGCTGATGAAGTTCTGATGCGTTGCCACTTAATATCTCGCGAGTCATAGTGCTTTCCTTTCGATGTCATGCAGTAGGCTGTGCCATCACCTGGCGCACATTGTCATGCGACGACAAGACGTATTGCTGCGGCGTGATGCCATCCAGCAGTTTGGTGACTTCGTGGGACAGTGCGTCGCGCTTGAGGAAATCACGGCGCAGTTCGACGACTTCCGCCAATGCGGCTCGCAGTATTTGTACTGACTGCTCCTTGAGCTTGGCAAAATCCTCGGCCACTTTCTGGCGAGCCTTTGCGATTCCCGACTTGGCGGAAAAAAACCATATCACTGCGCCTGCGCCTAACAGGATCATCAGCCAGTTCATTGAGGGCAGGCCCAGGACTATCAACAAGGCGCCGATAGTCAGTCCGGCCCAGTGTTTGATGTCCAACTTCATACTGGCAATGGTCTCTTCCTTCTTCTGCTCGATGTGGTTCTCCAGGTCGGGTATCAGCGCACTTTCGTTGTCGCCATCTCGAGTCTGGCCCTTCCACCCTTCAATCTCCAGGTCCACGTCGACTGGGACTGCAGCGCGTATGCTGGCGGTGAGGTCCAAGTGCGCATCACGAATCCAGTTCTTCGACAGAGCGATCGCAAAACGCTGCGTCGCTTTTGATGCTTTGGACGCCTCCGGATGCATGGCCGCGTTCGTCAGCAACTGTGTGAAGCTCACCTGTTCATCCAGGGCCTTGCTTTCAAGAGCGTAACGGTTCGCTGCGGCAGTACGATTTCCACCTTCATCAATGATCAGCTGACACAGTCTTTCATCGCGACGCAGAGGCAGTTCTTCGTCGTCAAAATTCTTTACCAGTTTGTCGAGCAAGTCGTCGACGGCGGCCTGAATGTTCGGCGAAGGGGGAATCGCGCCCTTGAATACCTGAGAGAAGTAGCTGTGCACAATCGCATGCATTGCGGCGCCGTTCAGGACGTCGTTGAGCATTGGCCAGGTTGGACTGTATTTGCTCAGATATCCATACCGGTCATTGTCAGCGCTCGGTATTTTCGAGCGTAGTGCGGTATTCCACTGCGTACGTTGTTCATCGACGAAGCCAGCGCGCTGCGATAGCTCCTCGATCCAGGCTTCGATCCGCTCTGCGCACCGGCTTCGTACTTCAGGGCCGAATACGCCGCTTGCAAGCGCATCCACGAGCACGACTGTCTGCCTGTCAAGCTGCGTGGGATCCTGCATTCCGAAATATCGGTCCAGCCATGTTGCGCATGCCGAACCGCGCGCTGCACGGCGGGTGACCAGGGAAAAGAACAGGGAGGTCTTTTCATCGTCACGCCGGAGGGCCTCGGAAAGCGCCTTGGTGGCGAGGCCTTGATTGTCGTTGAGCCAGGCCGCGAGAGCGACGAGCGCAGGAGCGAGCCAGTATCGCGGCGTGGACAGCATCAGCTCTTCAGTTGCCGATGTGATCGTCTCCTTCCTGACGATGCTGACGTCAGCCGCCTGCAGGATACCGGTCGCTTGGCGCCGCACCTCCGCGTAATAGCCGAACTTCGTTTCGAGCTCCTGGCGGATCTTTACTTGTCTTGTTTCGGCAAGCTGCAGCTCTTTCGCTTTCATGTCAGCGGCAATGAAGTCCCTGACAAGCTGCTCAAGCTGCTGCAATTCCGACCTGGTCGTAGATACCTGCTGGCCCACCCCTTCGACCTGGTCGGAAACAGTCGAAATATCGCTATGCAACCCGCGCAGGCTGTTATGGATGAATGTGAGATCAGCCAGGTGAATGATGCGTTCAGTGCTCATTTTTATCCTTGTACCAGAGAGGTATCGCCAGCCACCCCAACGGCAATGAGTTTGGTTGAATAGACTTCGATAAAGGCATATCCGGGATGCAGGGCAAGCGCCCGAGCCCGCTCCAGCAGTGGCGGAAGACTTTCCGTGCCTTTGTAATGACGCACAATCTGTCCGCTGCAATCGAGGGTATGGACCTCATACGGCGCGCCAAGATAGCATCGGGCCACGATGCCCAGCGGCTGGTGCTCGATCGCAATCTCAGGCAACTCCTGCTGTATGGCCGCGAGCAGCGCTTCAAGCGCCTGTCTGTCATGCACATGTCCACCGGCATCCAGTTTTGTGATGGCATCGATGTAGGAAGCGGACCGTCTCTGCCGCAATCGTGCATCAATCTCTTGCGTCGACAGCGTTGCTGTTCGCGCATTCGATCGTGCTGACAAAGCCGGCACCACTGATTGCTGCGTCGGCGTGCCGAGTAGTGTGCGTGCCATGAATATCCTTTTGAAATGAGTAAATCGACCGATGCGGCGAACACTGGTCCGAATGCGGATGAAGCGAGCTATGCATGGAACGCCAGGACCTTTTCTCCAGTAAGTCTTACGATTGCTTACCTGAAGGTGAGATAGCGTTTGAAGGAGGTGAACTCGCCACGTCGGCACATCCACCCTGAAAGAGCAATAAAGGATCCCGTGGCTGCGGCTACCAGTGCGGCACGTTCGCGCGCCTCACGTCTTTCCCTGGCTTCAAAACTCGCGACTCTCTCACCCTTCCTTCTGGTCGTACCGGAGGGAAAAAGGAGGATCGCCATCAGTACGTAGTAGAGGCTGATAATCGTAAGCTTGGTAATCAGCGCCATAGGGAAGTAGATCGATACGCCGTTGTGGCGGAAGGTATGGACAAAGATCAACCCTGCCGCGAATACCAGAACAGCCATTGCCGCCACGAGGGCGGATTTGTCCTGCATCTCGAAGAATTTCGCTCCGCCGTAGACCGCGAATGCAATGAGAGGGGTTAGCGCTGTCACGGAGGCGTCCGTGTAATCCGAATAGATCGTCAATTTTCCCTGCGCGTGCAGGTACATCGACAGCGCAGCGATCAGAAGCAAACCTGCGCCTGCCACCTTCAGGGTCAGCGTAGATAATCCGTTCGGCGAAGACAGCGCCGCGTCATCGCCTGGGGCACCATCATCAGCCGCCGCCGGGGAGCTTTGCACCTGATTCGACGTTTCTGAGCCAGCTTGTTCATCCAAGGAGCCGGATTGGGTTGGTGCAGCAGACAAGGGAGATTGCTGGTCCTTTCCTGACGGCTGATTCTCAGCTTCTCCTGCAGCGGAAGCTGACATATCCATAGGCACAGCAGCCAGGTTCTCGATCGAAGCGTCAGGCCGGTCTGAGCGTTCAGCCATCGCATCTGCGTTACCTGGTGCCCTTCCAGCACTTGAGGCGCTCCCTGAAATCTGCGCTATGCGCCGCGTATATACGGCCAAGAGGCATTCCTTGTCCTGGCATCCTCCTTTTACATCTGCGTTCCACCGGCGCTGTGCGGATCGAAGCGCAGCCGGGTCCGCAGAATCCGCGAGCGCCTGCTGATAAGTAGCGTGTAGCTGTTCATCCAGACT
This sequence comes from Noviherbaspirillum pedocola, assembly GCF_016632335.1. Classification (GTDB taxonomy): domain Bacteria; phylum Pseudomonadota; class Gammaproteobacteria; order Burkholderiales; family Burkholderiaceae_D; genus Noviherbaspirillum_A; species Noviherbaspirillum_A pedocola. The sequence goes on along the minus strand of NZ_JAEPBG010000004.1, from coordinate 123,649 downwards.
CGAGAGCTCCAGATCGCTACAGATGATCTGTTCCACCGAGGTCGATGCCTTCGCACAATCAAAGCTCGCTGCATGGGCTGTCATGCAAAGCAGCCAACCGAATAAGAACGGGAGAATTTTCACGGAATTCCATTGATATCGAGATATCTCGATGCAGAAAAGCAATATGGCAAAGCGTAAATGTTTTATTGCAGGATCGCAACTATTTTGTTCTAAAAGTTATGACATTTTCGCGTTGACGAAAGGGCGCAAGCCTTTCTTCCCACATGAGCGTTCAGCCAAGCGACTCCGGATGCCGAAGCAGCACCATCCCTTGACGATGGAGGGGATGAGAAACCGAAGCAGAATTTTCCGACCTGGCTCTTTGACTGTATGTTCGATCAGTTGCTCAAGCAGCACTCGAAACGGTTGGAGAGATGAATGGTCAGCATGGCGGGCAGGCTTGAGACTTTGGTAACGCACAGGGCAGGATGCACGTAGCACCGCCTCACGGCGCACGGTTGGCAAGCGCGGGAAACATTCTAGGAATCATATCGTTTTCCATTATGCAATATAAATTGCTCTGATGAAATACTTTCCGTCGTCGAGCCTTTCGCTGCTTTCGCCGTTTTCCGCAGACTGCGTTTTTTTGCACGAACGCGTTGCGCCAGTTCTTCAAGGCGCGGGTCGTCCTTGTCGGTAGCCGCCTGGCCGGAACGATGCCGAGGTGCGATGACTTTTTTCAGAAAGCGCCCGAATGCAGCGGTGTCCTTATCCATCCGTTTTCTCCTGCTTCCCCATCCGGTCCGATGCGCCGGAAGCTGGGACCATCATCCTGGGGCGAGCAGGCGACGCGCCGTGTCGCATGGCAAGCGCGAGCCGCTTCTCGAGCAACACGACAAAAGCTGTCGCCAGCTTCCGGACAATGCACAGCCACGGATGAGCCCCCGTCGTCGTCGCGCGGCTCAGTCCTTCACAACAGGGAAGGCGGTATGAAAGAGATGGAATCCTGCGAAAAACTGGTGATCGCGGTCGCGTCCAGCGCGCTGTTCGATCTGCGCGAAAGCCACCGGGTATTTGAGACAGAAGGAGAAGATGCCTATGCGCGCCACCAGCGCGCGCACGAAGCGGAAGCCTTCGCGCCCGGGCCGGCTTTCCATCTGGTGCGCAAGTTGCTGGCATTGAATGATGCACGCCCCGCTCAAGTCGAAGTCATTCTGCTGTCGCGCAACAGCGCCGACACGAGCCTGCGGATTTTCCATTCGCTCAGGCACCATGCGCTCGGGATTAGCCGCGCCGCCTTCACGCGGGGCGCGCCTCCTTACCGCTATGCGGCAGCCTTCGGCGCCCATCTGTTTCTATCGACCGATCCCGGTGATGTCCGGATGGCGCTCCACGCAGGCATTGCGGCCGCGACGGTGCTCGGCCCCCTGCTTGGCCTGTCCGCAGACGAGATCGTGCGCATCGCTTTCGATGGCGATGCCGTGCTGTTCTCCGATGAAGCCGAGCGGGTGTTTGCCGAGTCGGGGCTGGACGCGTTCACCCGCAGCGAAATCGCCGCGCGGCATATTCCGCTGCCCGGCGGACCGTTTCAGCCTTTCCTCGCGCGCCTGCACCGGATCCAGGCGCAATACAGTGCCCACGCCTGCCCGATCCGCACCGCTCTGGTGACAGCACGTTGCGCGCCGGCGCATGAGCGCGTGGTGCGCACGCTGCGCTTCTGGGACATCCGCATTGACGAAGCCCTGTTCCTGGGCGGCATGGACAAGGGACCGTTCCTGAAAAGCTTTGGCGCCGATATCTTTTTCGATGACCAGCAGCGTAACTGCGACGCGGCAGCCGGCTATGTACAGGCCGCGCATGTTCCCTACGGCGTGAAGAACGCCGCGGCCGCAAACGCCTGAGCTGCCGCCGGCGAGCGCGTCAATGCGCCTGCAGCAGGCGCTGCAGGAATGATTCGAACCAGCCGCAGAGCAACGGTATGCAGTCGTTCAGCCGGTGGTCGCTCTCTACCAGATGCAGCGTGCATTGGTGCTCGCGCGCGAACCGGATCGAATTCTCATACGGGATGACTGCGTCGTTCCAGCCATGGACGATCTCGACATGCCTGCCGCTTACGGCCGGATCCTGAGTCGGATAGCCCGGCATGTGCAGTGCTGGCGCCAGAAGGAAGAGTCCCTTGGCGTCGAGGCGCGTGCACGCCTCGGCTGCCACCCAGCCCCCCATGCTCGAGCCGACCAGCAACAGCTCGCCTGTCCGGGAGACGCAGGCACCGAGGAGCCGTGCCAGGCGCTCTTCGGGATCCTGCGTGAAGGAATAATCCAGGCTCTCGACCTGACAGCCGAGGCGGCGGCCCACCTCGGCCAGCGCCTTGATCTTGCCGCCCCAGGGACCGCTTTCCTTGCCGTGCACAAAGTGAATCAGTGGTGCTGCCATGCATGTCTCCCGAGGCAAGTCATTCGAGGCTTTCGCTGATCGCATGCCATCAGCGGCAGGCGATCAGCGATGCCAGCTGATTGCCATACCCTACCCTATGGAAATGCGCATCCTTTGTGACATTCGTCCTGGGATCGTAGTAGCCGACCGTATGGAAGCGGGCATCCTTGCCGGTCTGCTTTCCATCGCTGGCGGTATCGATATAGCCGATCACCCTGAAATGCTCATCCTTCAATGTCTGCCTGTGCAAAGCTGTCTCCCCGAGTTTGTTGTGCAAGCCATCGCGCTTGCCGGATCGCGGCGCCGATGTCGCCGCCTCGTCAACTATAGGCTGTCGCGCGACAGATCCTGTCGCATAGGCTGCGGCCGGCCCGGACGGCAAATCAGGCAACGACAAGTTCTGTCGCCAGGCGGATGCAAGATGGCGGCATGTTCAACGATGCTGACCCCATGACTACCAACTCTCTTGCGCTTTCCCCTGCCTTGTGCGACCCGGCGACCATCCGCACACTGCTCGCCATTTACCGGTTGTGCCGCGACCAGCCGGGCAGCCTCTATGAGCATCATCTCGACGACATCGGCTTCGTGATTCATCCGCTCGCCGTGCTGGTGCGGCAGCGTCTGGAGGGAGACGAAGCAGCCAGGCCCGAGTGGGCGGTTCGACTCGATGCAGCCAGCGCCGTCGGTGGAACTGCCTATTACGAGTGGCTGGGCAGAAACCTGTCATGGCCTGAGCCGCAGACGGCGCCGCTGTACGAAAGGATGTATGCCGAGCTCCTGTTCTTCGAAGCGCGAGACCCGTTTCCGATGCAGTCCAACGTGCGCCACCTTCAGGAAAGCTTTGCGCTGACCGAGGCGGAGACGCGCATCCTGCTCCTTGCAGCCTGTCTCGACCACTCCGTGTTCGCCTTCCGCTACCTTCGTCTTGAGCGCCCGGTGAGCAAGGTCCACCGTGCCATCGCGGCAGCTATCGATATGCCGTTGGAGCCGGTCATTGCCGCATTGAAGGAAAGTGGCGCGCTGATGCAGAGCGGACTGTTCGAGAACCTGGCGGATGGCACGACTGCACTGCGCGATCTGCTCGAGCTGTCTCGGTTTGGCCAGCGCGTCTTCACGCTGCCGCATGCCAGGCGCGCCGACTTGTTCGATGCGCTGCTGGAGCCGTTGCCGGCCCCGGCTGATGCGCAAGCGCTGCAATGGCCGGCGCTGGCTGCACAGCAGCGTACGGTGCAAGCTGTTCTTGAGACCGCTCTGGCGCATGCGGAGGCTGGCGTCAATATCCTGCTGTATGGCCCCCCTGGCACGGGGAAAACCGAGTTCGCCAAGCAGCTGGCGCTTTCCATCGGCTGCCGCGCCTATGAAGTCGCGTGCCGCGACGGCGCTGAAGCGTCGCGTGGACAAAGGCTGTGCAGTCTGCGTACGGCGCAGTCCCTGCTGGGCAATGCACAATCCGCGCTGCTGGTTCTGGACGAGGCGGAAGATGTGTTCCTGGACCAGGGCCAATCCGGCGCAGCGGCGCCGCGGATCGGCAGCAAGGCGTGGATGAACCGGCTCCTGGAAACGAACCCGCATCCGGTGATCTGGATCACGAACAGCATTGCCGAGATTGACCAGGCATATCGCCGCCGCTTCACGTTCTGCATCCGCTTTGATGTGCCGGAGCTGGCCGTGCGACGCCAGATCGCGCAACGACATCTGCAACCGCTCGGGGTCAGCGAGGCCACGATCGACCGTATTGCGCGGCGAAGCGGCCTGTCGCCGGCGCTGATCGCGTCCAGCGCCAAAGTGGCGCATCTGGCCGCCGGAAAGGCCGGGACGCATGAGGAAGTCGCGCTGTGCTACCTCGATAGCCAGGGCGAGATGATGCGTGCCCGGGCAATGCGCAGGACGCCGCACATCGTCACGCGCTTCGATACTGCCTATCTGCAGATTGGCGGACGGTTTACCCCGGAGCAGATTATTGACGCCATCGCGCGCCATGGCCGGGGGACAGCGTTGATGAGCGGCCCGCCGGGCACCGGCAAGACCCAGCTGGCGAGCAGGATCGCCGAGCGCCTGGAACGTGAACTGCTCTATTACTCGGCATCGGACGTGAACAGCAAATGGTTCGGTGAATCGGAACAGCAGGTTGCGGAAATGTTTACCTCGTGCGATCCGGAGCGGCAGATGGTTTTTCTGGACGAGGCGGAAACCCTGCTGAGCGACCGCGCCAGCGCGATGCACCGCGCATCGGAAGCGGTCACTGCGGAATTTCTGCGCCAGCTCGAATCTTTCGACGGGGTGTTTTTGTGCGCGACGAACCATGGCAGGTCGATCGACAGCGCGCTGATGCGCCGCTTCGTGTTCCGGCTCGAATTCAAGCCATTGTCCTGCGCGCAGCGGGAGCAAATGCTCAGAGAACTGATCGACTGGCCCGTTCAGCAGGAGCTGCCGCGCTCAGCGATGCGGGAGTTGGAGTCGCTCGAAGGTCTCACGCCCGGCGACTTTGCCAATGTCAAAAAGCGCTTTGCGCTGCTCGGGCTGCAGGCAGAGCTCGACGCCTGGCTGATTGAACTGCGGCAGGAATGGGAAGCGAAACCCGATGATGCGCAAGGCAGGGCGATTGGTTTCGTTTGAAGAATGCGGCGATGACGCCAGCCAGCTACCAGTAATCAAACGGAGAGACACCATGCCCGCAGTCATTGAACATATCGACGCCATTGCGCGCAGAAAAGGGCGCGACGTGCTGCACGTGATCTTCCATACCAGCCTGTCCCGCGCCTTCGATTGGGAAGCCTGGCCGGCGCGCCGGCGGATCATCGCATGGCTCGACGCGCAGGCGATCGGCTGGACGCCTTGCGGCCATGTCGCAAGCGCGTCATTCATGTGCAGCTATCGCGGCCAGATCTACATCGACGTGCCCTTCGATGAAACCCATCCGGACTACCGGCGCGTGCGCGACTACCTGGAACACCCTGACGGCACCATGGCCATCGACGGCGCCAGGTTCTGCTATTACCCGTTCGATGAAGCGATGAAAAACGCACACCATGACGCGCCAGGATTCTGGGAAAGATGGGCGGAAGAGGTTTAGGTCCGGGGTTGGCGAATGATCAGCATGCGGGTCCGGATCGTTTGCATTGCCCGGTATAATTTCCTGGTAGAAACAAATTCGAGTATGATTTCCCGCTGCTGCAGGTTATCGGACGAAGTGTCTGCATGCGTATTCAGCGTGGAAGCCGGGGGTCGGGGCATCCGGCCCGCGGAATCTCAAGCATCAAGGGGGCAAGATGGCGGTCACAAAAATTACGGAAATCAGCGTATGCCTTGCAAAGCTCTATTTCGCAGTGCTCCTCGAGCATGTGCGGACTGAGCTTGGCAAGGCGGAGGCAGATCGCGACATCACGATCAGGTATGGCGAGCTCGTCAGAAGGACCAAGGAAAAATATCCGGATGCGCCGTATATCGAGGCTGCCATCCCGGTCAATATCGGCAAGCGTCTGCTGGTGGTGGAAATGATTTGCCAACGGCTGAGCCTGCCCAACCTCGCCTGCCTTGCTGTGAATGGCCAGGGTCGTCCGGGGGAGGGATACACGGGCGATTGGGAAGCGGATAAGGCTGCGATACTGGCCTTTGACTGGGATGCGGCCAGTGCGGATGTTCACCATGCATTCGAACTGGAGACAGCGGCTGCCAGAAAACGCGCCCGAACAGAAAGACGCCGGAAGCTCCCCGAGTCAGAGGCACGCGACCTGTATTGGGAAGCCTACAAGGCAGACCGCGCCAGCTATGACGGCAAAGTCGACCTCGAAGGCAAAGAGGCCATGATCAAGCTGCTCATGCGCGGCTTTCCAATCGAAGAAGCCTTCAACGAGGTCGTTGAACAGGAGTGAGGCGGCGTCGCGCGCATAAGCCGGCGTGCTTCCCATTCTCCCTGTATTCAGCATCCCGTGGCGAAGCGGGATGCGACCATCATCCGTTTTACGAAAACTTTTTTGTGGATTGGGCTTATCACAGCAATACGACAAGCCCCGTCGCATACATCCGTGACCACTGCCGAATTCGATGTCGAACACACTGCCCCGCATGATGGCGATGCTGCGCCATATCCCGCGCCATCCGCGCAAGATCGACACCGCGAGTCTGCTGCAGCGCCTGGAGGGCGCAGGCTACCGGATTTCCTTGCGCTCGATCCAGCGCGACCTGAATGAACTATCGGCGATCCTGCCCCTGGTTTCCGACAGCGCGAAACCGCAAGGCTGGTCATGGCAGGCCGAGGCGGAACAGTTCCATCTGCCCTTTCTCGAGCCGCAAGCCGCGCTGACTTTCCACCTGGTGCAGCGCTATCTGCATGCGCTGCTGCCGGAATCGACGCTGAATTACCTCGATCCCTGGTTCCGCACCGCCAACGCCGTGCTCGCGGAGAACGATGGCGGCATGACGCAATGGCCGGACAAGGTACGCGTGCTGCCGCGCGGACTGCGTCTGCAATCGCCGCGCGTCGATCCGGAGGTCCATGCTGCCCTGTACGATGCGTTGCTTGACGAGCGGCAGGTCATGGTCCGCTACCTGCAGCGCCAGGCGACGGAGCCGAAGGAATATCTTGTTCATCCGCTCGGCGTCGTAGTCCGGGACAGCGTGATTTACCTGGTATGCACGATGTGGCACTTCAGCGACGTGCGCCAGCTTGCGCTGCACCGGATGCAGTCGGCGACGATTCTGGAGGAAAGGAGCTGCCGCCCTGAAGGTTTCAGCCTGGACGCCTATATTGCCGCCGGGGCATTCGGGTACCCGGAAAGCGGAGAAAGGATTGCCCTCGAAGCCCTGTTCACGCGCAGCGCTGCCGCGCACCTGAGCGAATGCCCATTGTCCAATGACCAGCGAATTGTCCCCGCGGATGGCGACGCGGTGCGTGTCTGCGCCACGGTGCTCGACACGAAGGAACTGCATTGGTGGCTGCTCGGCTTCGGCGACCAGGTCACGGTACTGTCCCCGCCCGCGCTGCGCGACAGGATGCGCGCTACTGCCCTGGCCATGGCGGCACAGTACAGCTCTGCCATTCCTTCCGCCGCCTGAAGCATTCCCGTCATTTCCCGCGCTGGTATGGGCACGGCACACCACTGGCGACAAGCGCTGTCGCCAGTCTTGAGTAAGCTAATGTGCCGCCGGCGTGGCTTTCTCCCGTCCGGCCGGGCCGCGCTCACAGGCGATATTTGACAGGGAAGGATGAAGCAGATGGATCTCGAGATGCAAACACGAAGGCAATTTCTTGCCACCCTCGGCGGCGTTGTCGTTCTGGTGTACGGCTCGGCGCTGTCGCTGCGCGTCACAGGCGAAACGAACGATCCGGAAGTTCAAGGCGAGAGTCCCACGCTCGCCTCCGATCTGGAGCAGGCGAGCGCATGGATCGCCCGGCTCAGGCAGCAGCAGATCCATGTGCTGGCCGGTCCGGTCTCGCGCTTGCAGCGCGAATTCCGGCTCGGCTACGGGCGTGCCTGTGCGCTGGCGCAGTGCCTCGAACAGCATGGCGAATGGAGCCTCTTCGTCGACGGCGCTGGCGCACGCAGCGCCCGCATCCATGGCGTTACGCCGCAGCTCTGAAACCAGGAGGATTCGATGTCATCCCCATCCACTGAAAACAGCATCGCGCGGGCTGCCGCACTGATCAACGACGCCGACGCCCTCGTCATTGCTGCTGGCGCCGGCTTCGGCGTCGACTCCGGCCTGCCCGACTTCCGTGGCACCGAAGGATTCTGGAAAGCCTACCCGGCGCTCGCGAAGAGCGGCATCGCCTTCCAGGACATCGCCTCGCCCGACGCGTTTCATGCGCATGCGCAGCAGGCCTGGGGTTTTTACGGGCACCGGCTTGCGCTGTATCGTCGCACCAGGCCGCACGCCGGGTTCTCACTACTGCGCAAATGGGGCGGCATGAAGCGGCATGGCTATTCCGTTTTTACGAGCAATGTCGACGGACAGTTCGAGGTCGCGGGCTTCGATCCCATGCGGCTCCATGAATGCCACGGATCGATACACCATCTGCAGTGCCTGCAGCCGTGCACCGAAGCGGTGTGGCCGGCCGACGGCGTTGATCCCGTCGTTGATGAAGCCCGATGCGAGCTGACCAGTCCTCTGCCGCGGTGCCCGCACTGCGGCGGGATCGCGCGCCCGAACATCCTGATGTTCGGCGACTGGTCGTGGATCAGCAAGCGCCAGGACCTGCAGGAGACGCGTCAGCAGCGTTGGCTGGCGCAGGTTCGCCAGCCGGTCGTCATCGAACTGGGCGCCGGTACTGCAATTGCCACCGTGCGGCATTTCGCGCATCGCATCGTGCGTCAGCACAATGGCCGGCTGGTGCGCATCAATCCGCGCGAGCCACAGGTCGCGGATCCACGCGACGTTGGCCTGGCCATGGGTGCCCTTGATGCGCTTGGTGCAATCGATGCCGCGCTCGAAAGCATGCAGTCCTAGCTCCCTCACCCACCTTCCTGATAGGACAATCATGAACCTCATTGGCTGGCACCTGCCGCTGGAATCCTGCAAAACGCTGGATGAACTGCGCGCCCATTGGCGCATCCTGTTTCAGGAATACCCGATCAGCTCGGGCGAAGAAAATGCCTACGAAGATGCTGTCCTGTCCTTCCTGGGCCGTTCGACGCTGACGCCGGCGTTGAAGCTTGCTGCAGTGCTTACCGGAGTGAACGGCTTTGATTTCGATGTACGCATTGCGCTGGGTGCGCTGGCTGAGCCGCTCGAAGAGTCGACCGTTCCATGGCCGTTGTCAGTCGAGGACGTGGCAGCGCCAACCGGCCCAGCCATTCCCGTATCGACTGCCGACCCGTGGCTTGCGGGATTCGTCGCGGGGCGGCTGCAGGGTTTGCGCGATACGCTACGGCACGACGGCATCGGAATCGACGACTGGCGTGCAGTCTTCTGGAACAAGTTCCTGCAAATGTCCTGCCGCTGGGCCGACCGCGATGGCGTGGAACTCGCCCTGCGTCATGGCGCTGATCCCCGCAGTGATGCTTGTGCGGCGATCGCGGTGCTAAGCGAAGGCGTCCATGCGTATGGCTTGCGCACCCCGTACTACTTCACCGGCACCTCGCGCAACGCCGACCACATGGCGATCCTGACGCTCCTGCTCGATGCAGGCGTGCAGATCAGCGATATTGAAGTCATAGCGCTGCGTAGCGCCGCTGCCGTCAACAACACGGACATGCTGGCGTTCCTGATCGCACAAGGCGCCGACCTGCATGCCGACGACGATGCAGCCCTCACTGCTGGCGCGACCACCATGGCAGTCGACGCGGTCGAGTGGCTGCTGGCGCAGGGAGCGGACGTGCATGCCGGCGGCGACGCCGCCCTGCTCGCCGCGGTCGGCTCGCTCGATGAAACCATGGTGGAGCTGCTGCTCGCGGCCGGCGCCGATATACACGCCGGGGACGAACTGCCGCTGCGCACCGCATTGAGCGCCTGCCCGGACGACCTGTATGACAGTGATACCGACTTCATCCACCAGCGCGCCGGCATGATCGCGGTGTTGCTGCGAAGGGGTGCATCCCCGGACGCTATGGAAGTGGCAAAGGCGTTGCGTCAGGCGCCTGATGCCCGCGAGCTGATACAGGCATTGCTGGCCGATGCCGACCTTTCCCCGCAGGAGGCGCAGGCGCTTGACCGGCTGGCCACCGCGGCGTTTGGCGACACCGACGCAACTTGATGGATCGGAGAGTCCGATTGGATGATTTGTTCAAGGTCGACAGCGGTTTCCTGCTCATGTCCGGCGGCCAGACAGGCGCTGATCGGGCCGGGCTCGATTGGGCGATAGCGCATGGCATACCGCACGGCGGATGGTGTCCACAGGGGCGCAGGTCCGAAGATGGTCCAATCGCCGCAAGATATTGCCTGGTCGAGACGCCGTCGCGCTCCTACCTTCAGCGTACTGAATGGAATGTGCGCGACAGCGACGCCACGCTGGTGTTCACCTTGGATCCCATTCTGGATGGCGGCTCCAGGCGTACTGCCGTATTTGCGGATAAGCATGGGAAAGCCGGGCTGCATGTGCATCCCGGGATACTGCCGACATCGGTTGTCCACTTCCTTTTCCGCAACCGCGTCACCAAACTGAATATTGTATTGCTGGCAAGCGGGAATCTGCCGCCCCCGGAATCGGCAGCTTTACCGCGCAAACGCTCAGCGCCGCATTGCGGCCAGTGGGTCGGGTTACCGATATCACTCCGCCGGGACAGTGCTCAAAGCGAAAAGTACACAGCCATGACGTTTGATATTCAAGAGCGCTTGATCTACGAAGGGGATAGCTATCTTCTGGACCAGTATCCATTGGAACCATACCTCGCGCTTATGGACAAGCGCCCTTTCACGCCGTGCTGGCCGAACTGTAGCAATGGCTATGTCGCGGAGTGGGAAATATTCCGGGATAGCCTGTTTCTCGTAAAGCTATCGAGCGGGGGAGAACTGCCATTGAACACGCTGTTTGCGACAGCGAGTAGCTCTGTACTGGCAAGCTGGTATAGCGGCGTGTTGCGCTGTTACCGCGGAGAGCATCGCCGCACCGGACCAACGGCGCGAAAGTTTTTCAATGACGAGATATTTCTTGAAATTGAAGATGGTTTGGTGACGCGCAGATGGATATTGGACCTGCGCGATGTCCCCGATCAGACCGATGAGGAAATACGCCAGTCTCTACCGAGTTTTTTGTGGCCGGAAAGGTTCAAATAGCATGCCCTTGGCGAAGATCCAGCGGCATTTTGGCGTCAAGGAAGTCTTCACTCCCGTGGTGGACTCGGGGCAGTCGTGTATGCGAACAGTAAGCTGATGCCTGTCGTACGAGGCCAGCAAAGAACGGCGCGTTCGGCATGGCTACGTGTGTTAAAGGCTGGTCGAGACGAACAGCCTTCCCGTAATTCAGGGCTGCCTTCCGAGAAGCAGGCTCTGTGTTATTGACTTAACGATCCTGGGAAGCAGGACACTGCAGGCACTCTTTCGCCGCAGTTTCCACTTTCTGAATCACATCGTCACCGTCGATTTGCTGCCATAACTTCTCCAGCGAAGCGGCGAAATGTTCGACCCCGGCATCTTCATCCAATTTCACCTTCCTGCTCAGGATCCGTGTAAATACATCGCCTGTCCTTCTGTTCTCTCTCGACTTGAATGCTTTACGCAGTTTTGCAACGAAGGATTCGCGACTAAAATTCTTTTTGCCATCGACAGGCCCGACCTCAAGCTTTAAATGAAGATGTTCCGCATCAGTCGTTAACCAAAATTTTATCGGACAAGACGTTTTCCATTTGCTCAGATCCGCGACATCAAAATTTTCCATATTGGCCCAACTTTTGGGGACAAAGGAGAGAAATTCCTTTCTTAGTTCCAACGCGCTACCCAACGATGGGTGTTTCTCCTGAAACTCGATATAGGCTTGTCCGAGTAATGACTCGCTGCCGTGTTCGTAGATTAAGTCCAAGGCGGTCCGATGCTGCCGGTAGATTCGTTTGCAGGCTTCTATTAGCTCTTTTGAGGCCATAACTCTTTTCTCTATCAGTTTCACATAGTGGTCGATTGCCATTTGCACGGCGGGAGACAACATCCCCGTCTGCTCAAGTTTCCTCAGGCTGCTGGTGATTGCGGAATAGCTCAGTGACGCCCATTCCATATCCTCGCCAACATATCCGTCAGCGGTCAAAAAGCATCCGAAAAATTTGTACTCAGGGTAGAGCTTTTGTGCGTTCTTACGATAATCGATGAGTTGGCCTTCCCGCTCCCCGGCACCAATCTTGTTTTCGATGACGAACAGAAGTTTTAAATCGGGTATCTCGACGGAAATATCGAAATGGTCGCGCTCGCAATATACGCGCGCTTCGGAATAATCTGCGATTGCAAGTTGCAGTTTTGGTATAGGCAATAACGTGTGATTTTCCGCTGCGGCGAAGATGACTGCTTTTAAAAAGCGGTCATCCAGACCATGAGGCTGAGACGGGTCCAACAAATATGCGAGAAACCTCGAGTGCCGTATTTCTTGCCTCGCCATGTTAACCGCTTCGAATATATTGAACTGGCTGGAAAGACTGCTTGTGTGCTCAAAATGCTCCAAGCTTTCCAGAAGTGATAAAAGTTCCGTTTCCAATTCCATGCTTTAACCTTGAATGTGCTCTTTTTCTGGCGTCGTGAACGTAATAATGATTGCGCTGCGACGGTTGAAAACGATTTTTATAGCGCTGACTTCAGGAACTGCCGGCAAATTAAGCACGGCATAGCGTTGGCGCTCGCTCATAACAAATTTTCTTCGGGTTTTCGTTATTCTCGGTGCAATCGTCTCGAAGAAAACAGGAAATTTGGGACGACAATTCAGACGCGGCAAGAGAGAACTGTTGTCACACGGAAATATAGCAGGTACTGTCTATTGTTGCAAAGCCGGTTCGACGGAGTTTGCGACCCGAAACTTTGATTCTCCAAATGCGTGAATAACTTGATTGAGCAAGACCACAGGCTAACCAAGTTCCGGGTCAATATCATGTGCACCATAGCCGTTGATTTCAGCAAACGGTTGTTCAACTCCTTGTATTTCCAACAATTAAGCTTCGTCCGTTGGCTGATTTCGGTTGTAAATGATGTACGACGCATTCAAGCGCTCCGCTTATCGCTGCACGAAATGTCGGTTTCTGCGCAATTTCGCTCTGGTCAATTCCCGATCCGATTACTGGTATGCGGATTCAGGCACCAGGAATAAGGTCCGCTGCCATGGTACGTAAAGTCTCCTTCAGCGCTTTATGCGCGTGATGACACTGATATGAAGGATTGAATACCGAAACGGGCTTGTAAGCAAAGCCAGGATGGCTTAGCAGCCAATCCAAAGTGTTTTTCATCGTTCCGTTTATGCCATGCGCATATTCGGGACTGGCTATAAGAATCGCGTCTGCGCTACTGAGCAGGTCGCGCAACTCTTGCACGGCTCTTGGTAGATTAGTCTCCAGATCAGATCACTCAGCGACGCCGATGCAAACGGCGAGTGCTCCATAGGATGAGCCACAACAGCGCTACCTGCAGCGGTAGGCGCATCCATAGCAACCACATCGATATCCCGAACAACTCCGGCCGCTGCAGCATGTAGATGTTCGCCGGTGTCACTGCTAGCGTAAGCATGAACAGGCCGGCACCGGCGGCCTTTCGTGTCGAAGGAATGATGATTCCGAGCGCACCAGCCAGCTCAAGCACTCCGCTGACCAGTACAGCCGCGCGCGGCCATGGGATCCACGGTGGAACGATACTGACCTCGAGATCGGTCGCGACGAAGTGCATGATGCCGCCGATGAAGAACCACAAGAATACGAAACACAGCCCGATAAGCTGTTTGTTGTCCATCTGGCGCTTCGCCCATGCATATTGCAAACCCGGAAAAACCATTCTTCGCCGTACCTTTCGCACCAGGCTGCTTGTTGGAGGCTCGCATCGAAATGAAGGCATACGCCAGGTTTGCGAGCAGCGGAAGGGCCTCGCTCGGCCACGCGAAGTTGCCGGCTTAGACTGCCGCCTGCGTGATCGAATGGGCACCCGGCGCATGCGGATGGCCATGCTGGCGCATCTTCTGCCAAGCCTGCTCGAAGCTGGCGAGCAGTATATCGCCCGGCAGGCTGCCGAAGGCGTGCATGTAGCGGTTATCCTTCCAGCCCAAGTCGATGAACTCGATGCCGAGCATGCGATTGAGAAGCAGGATCAGCCCAACTCGACTGGCCGCGCATCGATGCGGGTACGGAACAGCACATACGGCTTGTGCCGCAGATCCTGCCCACCGTGATAACGCGCCTGGCGATGCAACTGATTCGCGGTCACGTACAGATAGCCGTCTGCCGCGACCGACATCGTGTCCGGCCAGAGCAGGCGCGGATCGTGCACTACGGTTTCCCACCTGCCGTCCGGCCTGCGGCGCAGCACCGCGTTGTGTTCATAGTCAGTCGCGTAAATGCAGCCTGCGGCATCCGATTCCAGGCCGTCCGAGCCGCCGCCCTTGTTGCCCTCGTCGACCACCGTTGTCGCCACGTCGGCATCGCTCTTCGAGCGGTCTATCAGCGCTTCGGTCGACACGCTATACAAGTTGCGGCTGCCCAGCGGGCAATAGAAGAGGCGCGTCCCATCGGCGCTGATGGCAACGCCGTCGGTGCCCATCGCCGGGCCGGGCTTGACCGTGCCGTCCGGCTGTTGCTGCAGGAACGGCCGTCCCTCGACCACCGGCAGGAACTCGTGTATCTCCAGCGGCTTGGTGGACGGATGGTCATGCAGCCGGCGCCAGCTATCGCCCGAGGCAAGATCGACGACGATGATGCCGGTGGGTCCCTTGGCCGAGGAGTCGGTGATGAAGGCCATGCCTTCGTTGCCTTGCCGCAGATTGAAGCGCACATCGTTAAGGTAGGTGGTGGGCAGAGCGACGTCCGGCGGCAGCAGGATCTTGCGCACTACCTTATCGGCAGCAAGGTCGACACAGACAAGTTTGGGGCCCCCGTATTGCGTCGGCTGGAACATGGGGCTGCCGGTATCGAGGATCCAGAGCCGGTCGGCCGGATCGATCACTACGCTCTGCACCGAGACCAGTGCCGCGGCAGGGTCGTTCGGGTCTGTACGGTTGAATGCCGCATCCGGATAGGCTACCGGCTTGCCTTCGCGCAGTTCAGCGACCGTGAATTGCACATCGTCGCCCCACTTGGGAAAGTTGATGAAGATGCGACCTTGCCGGGAAACCGTTACGCCGGTAGGCATCGCGCCATCGAAGAGTGCGACGGTCTCTAATGCACCGACCGGTTCGTCGGCAAACAATTGCGGGACTGCAGCGACCATGCTCTTTTCCTTATTGCTGAGTGCGGTTTGTCGGATAGAAGCGAACGATGATGTTTTCGACCTTCTTCCTTGGGAAGGTTCCTGTCTATCCGCTCGAAACAGAGCTCTGAAATGTTCCCCTGCCCGCGTTCCATCCGGCAGCAGGACGAGATTCTCTCTCCGCTGGCAGGAACGACTGAAACACCTTACGTGCGCTGCACCACACGGCATATCGAACTATTTCGTGTTTCTCACGGTCACATTAGTGGACATTTTATTAATGGGTAAAGAACGTCCGACAAAGGCCAATGGCTGAACATGGGGCACCTATCCACTTCGAACACTGCGTACAGGCGATCCAACAGGAAAACTAGATGAGCAAAAAAGACGGCTTTGTGCAGATTCGTGGTGCACGCGAACACAATCTGAAAGACGTGCACCTTGAGATTCCCCGTAATGCACTCGTGGTCTTTACCGGCATATCCGGGTCCGGCAAATCTTCGCTGGCTTTCGGCACGCTCTACGCGGAAGCGCAAAGACGTTATCTCGAGTCGGTTTCTCCCTATGCACGCCGCCTGTTCCATCAAATGCCCGTGCCGGAAGTGGACAGCATCGAAGGGCTTCCTCCCGCCATCGCCCTGCAACAGCAGCGGGGGGCGCCGACTACCCGCTCATCGGTCGGCAGCGTCACTACGCTGTCCAATTCGCTACGCATGCTGTACTCGCGCGCCGGCAATTACCCTGAAGGCCAGGAGATCCTGTATGCGGAATCCTTTTCTCCGAATACGCCGGAAGGCGCCTGCCCCACCTGCCATGGGTTGGGACGGGTGTATGAAGTGACGGAGCAATCCATGGTGCCGGACGATCGTCTGACGATCAGGGAACGCGCGATCGCCGCGTGGCCGCCCGCATGGCATGGACAGAATCTGCGCGATATCCTGACGACCCTTGGCTACGACATCGACATACCCTGGCGCAAATTGCCAAAGAAGGACCGCAACTGGATCCTGTTCACCGAGGAACAGCCGGTGGTTCCGGTCTATGCCGGACTGAGCCCAAAGGAAGTGCAGCAGGCGTTGAAGCGAAAGGACACGCCCAGCTATCAGGGCACCTTCACCAGCGCCCGCAAATATGTGCTGGACACCTTTGCCAATACGGAAAGCGCGTCCATGAAAAAGCGGGTTTCCCAGTACATGGTAGGGAAGGAGTGCCCGCTATGCATGGGCAAGCGACTTCGCCCCGAATCGCTTGCCATCAGCTTTGCCGGATACGATATCGCCGAGCTCTCCAGACTACCGTTGAAGCAGCTGGCAACCCTGCTGCATCCCTATGCCCGGGAAAGCGCGCCAGGCTGGGATCAAATGGCAGCAACGCATCCCGAAAAGGCTATCGTCACCCAGCGCATTGCGGCCGACCTCTCTGATCGGCTGTCGGTACTGCTGTCACTGGGGCTGGGGTACCTGACGCTCGAGCGCAGCACACCGACCTTGTCCCCCGGCGAATTGCAGCGGCTGCGGCTTGCAACGCAGGTTCACTCCAATCTCTTTGGCGTGGTGTATGTGCTTGACGAGCCTTCGGCCGGATTGCATCCCGCGGATACCCAGGCGCTGCTGGAAGCGCTGGACCGCTTGAAGCAGGCGGGAAATTCCATGTTTGTCGTCGAACATGCGCTGGGAGTGATCCGTCATGCCGATTGGATTGTCGATGTCGGCCCCGAAGCCGGAGAGCATGGCGGACGCGTTCTGTATAGCGGGCCGCCGCCGGGCCTGTCGCATGTCACGGACTCGCATACCCGACGTTATCTATTCACGGACAACGGGCTTGCCGGGCGTTCGATACGTTCCCCGCGCGGCTGGCTGCAAGTGGAAGGCGTCACGCGTAACAATCTCGCCAACGTCGATGCAGCGTTTCCTTTAGGCGTTCTGACCAGCGTCAGCGGCGTTTCGGGCTCGGGGAAATCCAGCCTGGTGAGCCAGGTGCTGGTCGAGCTGGTATCGCGGGAATTGGGCCAGGAGCTTGTTGCGGAAGCAGACCAGGGCGAATCGATAGAGCATGACATGCCCGCCACGCTGGGTGGCCGCATCACGGCTGGCATGGCCAGCATCGGGCGTCTGGTTACGGTGGATCAGAAGCCCATCGGGCGCACGCCACGCTCGAACCTTGCCACCTACACCGGCCTGTTCGACCATGTCCGCAAGCTTTTCGCTTCCACGCAGGCAGCCAGGACACGCCACTACGACGCCGGGCGGTTTTCATTCAATGTCGCCAAGGGGCGCTGTGGCAACTGCGAGGGCGAAGGCTTTGTCATGGTTGAATTGCTGTTTCTTCCGAGCGTCTATGCGCCGTGCCCGGTCTGCCAGGGAACACGCTTCAATGCCGAGACCCTGGAGATTAGATACAAGAACAAGAACATTGCAGATGTATTGTCCATGACGGTCGATGCCGCTCATGATTTCTTTGTCGATGAGCCCGCGATACAACGTTCTCTGGGCGTGCTGCGTGAAGTCGGTCTCGGTTACCTGCGGCTGGGTCAACCCGCGACCGAACTTTCCGGAGGCGAAGCGCAACGCATCAAGCTGGCAACTGAACTGCAACGTACCACGCGAGGCAATACACTCTACATCCTGGATGAGCCGACGACCGGGCTGCATCCGTCGGATGTCGACAAGCTGATCTTTCAGCTCGACAAGCTGGTTCAATCAGGCAATACCGTTATCGTCGTCGAACATGACATGCGCATGCTGGCAGCAAGCGACTGGGTAATCGATATCGGGCCGGGCGCAGGTGATGAAGGAGGCAGGATTGTTGCGTCAGGTACGCCTGCGGAGATCGTGCATGACAAAGCCAGCCGCACCGCTCCCTTCCTGAAGGAATTCATGCCTGTTCCATGCGAGGAAGAAGGCATACATCGATGAACTCCCTTGCGTCGGTCCGCTCTTGGCCCATGATGGTCGGCTCTGGCTGCACTTCCGGCTTCTATTCGAGGCGTTCTCTCATCCTGATTTTTTTCGCCACGGCGCTGGCTCAGCGCGCAGCAGCGCCCGGATCGGCGGTTTCCAGGGCGAGCCAGATCTCATTGCGGCGCATGAACCAAGGCGCGAACCGCGGGTTATACCGGGACAACGTCGGCTCGCCAATTTGCCGCACGCACTGTCTCATCCCTGCCCCGCTCCACGCCACACGTACGCGAGCAGGCACACGCTGGCGACCACGGTAAGACGCCAGCGCAGCGGCAGGTACCATGAAGGCAATGCGGCGACGCCGGCAAGCCGGCGGTCTTCCGCAAAGTGCAGCGCAAATCCCAGCACCAGGAGCAATGCCGCGGCGGGTGTGGTCATCAAGGTAGCGGGCCACGCCAGCAAGGCCGGCACCACGCTCCAGACGAACGCGCGTCGGCGCTGTGCCAAACCGATACCTGCGGCTGTCATCGCGAAGCCCCAATGCAGCGCCCCGACAAAACTGAGAATGACCGCACCATATCCCACCAGCGCGCGGCCCCACACCGCTGCGCGAGCGGGGTCCACGCCGGATAGGATCACCAGGCCCACGAATGGCACGAGGCCGCCGTAACCGAGCAAGGCGACATGGGCAGGCAATTTCAGGTTCAGCTCGGGCATGACAGGTACCTCCTGGTTAGCGAAGCGGCAGACCGGCGTGGCGGGCCACGCGCTCAAGCGCCGACTCGAACAGCGCGCGGGCGGTGCCGGCCACCTGCTGCAGGTAGGCATGCACTTGCGCATCGGCCGCGCTGACACTGCTGCAACCGGCGCTGTAGGCTTCGAAGCTCGCCAACTGCATCAGCAATTCGGCAACGTGGCGCGGGCATTCGCAGAACAACTGGGGCGGCAGTCCCGCGATCGCTGTCAGCGTGGCGTCGTCAAAGCGGCGCGGCGCCACGGCGCTGTTCGCCAGTGCCGGGGATGCCGGAGCGGCTTCCCGCGCGGACGACGAGTCCTGCGGCGAGCGCAGGGTTGCCTCCATCGAGGCGAGCCAGCTGCCCAGGGCGTCGTCGTCAATCGGCTCGCGGATCACCACCGCACCCGTATCCGCAAACGCCTTTGTCGCGCTCGCTCCTGCAAAGCGATACACCACCGCTGCCTGACGGGCCCCGCATGATTGCTGCGCCGCCGGCAAGGCCGGTGGCACGCCGGTAAGCAGTTCCGGCGCGTGCCAGAGCAGCAAGTCAGCTGGCATGCCTGATGATGCCTGCACCGCCTCGTCCAGCGACTCGAACACCGCCATGCGCCTCAGCGGCTGCGACAGATGTTGCACCACTGCCGGACGCTGCAGCCGCGCCGCTAGCGGCAGTCCCACTACGACCATCCGCAAGCCGGCTGCCGGACGGACGAATTTGTGGTTGGCGCCAGCTGCAACGCCGGCGGGCATGCCGGCCATTTCCTGCAACTGCGTCGAGTCAAGCGCCGCAATCGTTCCGATCGCGTGTCCCTGTTCAGTCAACCGCCGCAGCAACAGCACGCGCTGCACATCGGCCAGCGAATACAGCCGATGTCCCGACGCCGCCGTGGCCGGCTGTACTGCGCCGTAGCGCTGCTCCCAGATACGCAGAGTCGCCACCGGGATATTTGCCATATGCGCGACTGCCCCGCTGCGAAAGGACGGATCGGGCGCTGCTGGCGCTGGTTGCGAATGTTGACGCTTCATGATCTGAACGAGTTGCTTTTGCGTTGGCTGCTACTGGATATTCGACGCATTTTAAAGTGTATGAGTTCAGTATGAGTTCATTTTTCTTATAATGGCCCGTCTTATTCCGGAGGCCAAACATGGACCAGTCCAAACCCACGCTGTACTTCGACGGTGCCTGCCCGGTGTGTTCGCGCGAGATCGCGATGTACCGCAGGCAAGCCGGAGCGGAAGGCGTGCACTGGATCGACATCGCACGCTGCGACACGACCGAGCTCGGCGCGGATCTGAGCCGCGAGTCTGCGATGGCGCGGCTGCACCTGCGCCGGCCCGACGGCACTTTAGTCAGCGGTGCCGCCGCGTTCACGCTGTTGTGGCAATCGCTACCGCGCTGGGCCTGGCTCGGTCGACTGATGGATACACGGCCAGGACTGTGGCTGCTGGAAGGCATCTACCGAGCCTTCCTCCGGATCCGGCCGCTCTGGCGAGGCAGGCGCTAAATGGCTAGGCACTCGACGCTCACGCACGTGCGCACCCTCGTCCTCGTGCTGGGCGACCAGCTCGACATGGAAGCGACCGCTTTCGACGGCTTCGACCGCGCTCAGGATGCCGTATGGATGGCCGAAGCCGCGGAGGAATCGACCCACGTCTGGTCAAGCAAGCAGCGCATTGCGATCTTTCTGGCGGCAATGCGCCACTTTGCGCAGACGTTGCGCGACGCGGGCATGCCGCTGACTTACACGCGGCTGGACGACGCTGGCAACCGCGGCACGCTGGCTGCCGAGCTGCGGGCGTACCTGTCGACGCTCACGCCACAGCGGGTGGTGATGACGGCGCCGGGAGACTGGCGCGTGTGGCAATCGTTGAAGGCGGTGGTGGAAAACGCCGGGCTGACGCTGGAAGTACGCGAAGACCGTCACTTCTTCACCACCGTGCGCGAGTTTGCCGCCCACGCAAAAGGCCGCAAGTCGCTGCGGCTGGAGTACTTCTACCGAGAACTGCGCCAGCGCCACAAGGTGTTGATGCAGGATGGCGCGCCGATCGGCGGCCGGTGGAACTTCGACGCCGACAACCGCGAGACCTTTGGTCCCGAAGGACCGGGCACCGTGCCGGCGCGCGCTGCCTTCCCGCCCGATGCGATCACGCGCGAGGTCATTGCGCTGGTCGAAAGCCGCTTCGCCCGGCACCCCGGCACGCTTGCCAGCTTCGCCTGGCCCGTCACGCGCGAGCAGGCATTGGAGGCACTGGAACGCTTTGTCGAAGAGAGACTTCCGCTGTTCGGCCGCTATGAAGACGCAATGTGGCCCGGCGAGCCGTGGCTGTACCACTCGCATCTGTCCGCGGCGCTGAACCTGAAACTGCTGAGCGCGCGCGAGGTCGTGCATGCGGCCGAGCTTGCCTATCACGCCGGACGCGTGCCCTTGCCAAGCGCTGAAGGTTTCATCCGGCAAATCCTGGGTTGGCGCGAATATGTGCGTGGCATCTACTGGACGCAGATGCCCGGCTATGCCGACCGCAACGCCCTCGATGCGGTTTTCGATCTGCCCGCCTGGTACTGGACCGGCGATACCGACATGGCCTGCCTGCGCGAGGCGCTCTCGCAGACGCTGCAGCACGGCTATGCTCACCATATCCAGCGTCTGATGGTCACCGGATTGTTCACGCTGCTGATGGGCGTGCGACCGCAGCAGGTGCATGCGTGGTATCTGGCGGTGTATGTCGACGCTGTCGAATGGGTCGAGCTGCCCAATACGCTGGGCATGAGCCAGTACGGCGATGGCGGCCTGATGGCCAGCAAACCGTATATCGCCACCGGCAAATACATAGAGCGTATGGGCGGCCCGTGCTCCAGTTGCCGCTACGATCCGGCGCGGCGTACCGGCGATCGCGCCTGTCCGTACACCACGCTGTACTGGGATTTCCTGATGCGCCACGAAAAGCTGCTGAGCACGAACGCGCGCACCGCGTTACAAGTGAAAAACGTGGCACGGCTAAGCCCTGCTGAACGCGATGCCATAGCGCAGCGCGCCGAAGCGATTCGCCAGGGACAAGTCGGCATTCCTTCCAGCGATACGGCCGAGACGACGGAACCGATGCTGTTTTAAAATACGCAGCCGTTTTGTGCGGCGCAGGAAAAATCTCATCATCTTCTTCACGTGGTTCTCACGTACCTGGCAGAAGTCTCACCTTTCGCGGCATTCGATCGCGAAGTCTGATTTCGCGCAATTGCCAATGTGAAGCAGCCGTGATCGGCAACGAGTTTGCATTATGTTGTGCCTGCCCCAACAGTTCTTTCCAACATGCATGGTCATTTGCCTCGCCTGCGAAAGGTGTTCCGCCGCAGCTATCAACTCCGTCCCAGGACCATCCGGGCTTTCGCATTTGCTTTCGTTGGCTTAGTCATCCTCTCTTTCGTCGGTGCAGAAGGCTGGAGCGTATGGCAGGCGCGCGAAGACCGACTGGACAATGCCCGTCTTACCACGATGAATATGACGCGCGCCTTGGTCCAGCAAGCCAACGACACCATCCAGGCCGCCGATATCGCTCTGGTAGGCGTGGTTGATGTACTCGAAAACGACGGCATGGATGCCGCCGCCAAGCCGAACTTCAAGATACTGCTGCAGCGCACCGCCATACGCTTTCCGGCATTGAATAGTGTGTCGATCTATGACAGCCAGGGGCAAGGCATAGCGACATCGCGCACAGTCATCACTGGCAGATTCGCGATACCTGACCGGGAGTATTTCCGCTATCACGTCACCCATAGGGAAACGACCGCCCACGTCGGCGCGCCTGTGCGCAGCGTGACTTCGGGGAAGTGGATTTTGCCGGTGTCTCGCCGCATTAACCGCCCTGATGGCTCCTTCGCCGGTATCGCGGTAGCGACGATTGACGTCGACTATTTCGCGCAGTACCAGAACAGCTTCGACATTGGCTGGAACGGCGCCATCCTCCTGATGATGGATAACGGCACGGTCATCGTGCGTCGTCCTTACGACCCGGCGCTGATCGGAGCGGACCTCAGCAAGGGGGTGGTGTACCGTGCTTTCCTCGGTAATGGCGAACGGGGAAGCGCCGTGCTTACCGGTGTGGTGGACGGAAAAAAGCGGATGTACAGCTACCAGCGGCTACCGGACTATCCAGTCATCGTTTCCAGTGCCCTGGCCGTTGACGATGTCCTGGCGCACTGGCGAGAAGATAAGCAGCGCACCACTGCGATCGAGGCGGTCGTGCTTGCGGTGCTGTGTGTGGTGGGCTATCGGCTTATCCGACTCATCGATGAGCGCGAACAAGCACAGGAAGAACTGAGACAAGCCAAGGGTGCGCTCGAGGTGATGAACAAATCGCTGGAACGCCTCTCGCTGCAGGACAGCCTGACCGGCCTTGGCAACCGACGCCTGTTCGATACGGCACTGGCCGAAGAATTTGCGCGTGCCGTGCGCGGCGGTACGCCGCTGGCGCTGCTGCTGATCGACGTCGACTACTTCAAACGCTACAACGACCACTATGGCCATCTGGCCGGGGATGTTTGCCTGCGCCAGATCGGCGAGACATTGATGCGAACGGGCAGCCGGCCAGGGGATGTGGCAGTCCGTTATGGCGGTGAAGAACTCGCCGTGCTGCTTCCTGAAACGGATGAGGCTGGCGCGATCGCAATGGGTGAACGGTTCCGAATTGCCATACATTCGCTGGAGTTACTTCACGCAGGCAGTCCGGTCGGGATAGTGACCGTAAGCGTCGGCGCCTCCGCATGCGTTCCAGGTCTCGACTCTTCATCTGCGGAATCGTTGATCCAGGCGACCGACAAGGCGCTCTATGTCGCCAAGGAAAGCGGGCGCAACCAGGTACGCGGCGCTACTCACCCAACCTGAGATTCTGAATCCACGCCGGCCGGCGGTCGCTTTCGCCATATCGAGTGCGATGGAAAATTAGACCGACATCGCCGATTTACCCGTCGAATCTCACCTTCCCTATTGCTGCCTGGTGTGCGCCAAGAGAAGGCAAGCAAGGCCTTTCCGCTGGCGTACCCGACATTGACACTTTCTGGCAATGCCGCAGAACGCACCATTGCTGCCACTTGACGAGTGTTACCGGGATGTCAGCCGTACATACAGCTCCGGCACTACATTTTCGTGAGACTGCCGATAAGCGTTTTAGTCATTTCAATATCTGTTTGGGCCAGCCGCGCGAGTGACAACTGCTGTCGTTGCCGGTTTGACAGCTTGCGCCGAAGACAGCTTGCCGCTATAACGCTGTTTCGTTTCAGTCTCTCTCCGGCAGGCATTCCCCTGCGCCCTCTCGAAACACGTACTTTCCGCGTTTCTCCCCCGATCAAAACGGAACATCACGCATGCGCTTTCTGCAATCTTCGACAGTTGCCTTCGCTCTTACAGCCAGCATCATTTCACTCAATTCGGCTTACGCGTTGCCTCAGCAGGCCTCCTCGGTCGCACAGCAGGCCGCAGATGAGCAAGCCAACGATCCGGTGGGCCATGCCCGTGAAGGCATGACAGCGCCTCCAGGACATGCTCGCCCGCCGTTTCGCATCCACGGCAACGGCCCTATCGCCCCGATCTCTGCGACACCGCAAGCGGTGACAGCGCCCAATACAAGCCGCACGCCGGCGAACGTGCGCCACACGTATGGCTTTGACAAAATCGCCAATCAGGGCGCGGGTCAGACGATCGCGATTGTGGACGCCTACGACGATCCGAACATCGAGTCCGACCTGAACAGCTTTTCTCAGGCTTATGGTCTGCCCTCTTGTGTCTCCTCGACCGGCTGCTTCACGAAGCTCTATGCGGCCGGCTCACAGCCGGCAGTGGACGGCGGCTGGTCGCTGGAAATCGCGCTTGATGTGCAATGGGCGCATGCAATCGCACCGCAAGCACGCATCCTGCTGGTGGAGGCAAAGTCCTCGTCGATGACGGACCTCATGGCAGCCGTCGATGTCGCCGTCAAAAATGGCGCATCGGTAGTATCGATGAGCTTTGGCGGTCCCGAGTTTTCCGGCCAGTCCTACTACGATTCCCATTTCAGCGCGACCGGCGTTACCTTCGTCGCCGCTTCGGGAGACTCGGGCCATGGCGTCGATTATCCGGCGGCCTCGCGCATGACGGTTTCCGCTGGCGGTACCACGCTGAATGCTGACGCCTACGGCAATTACATCAGCGAAGCCGCATGGAATGGTTCCGGCGGCGGCGTCTCTTCCTATTCCTCCGAACCTTCCGGGCAGACTTATTGGCCACTGCCTTACGCCAGCCATCGCGGCGTGCCGGACGTTTCTTACAATGCCGATCCGGCCAGCGGCGTGCCGGTCTATACAAGCGTGCCCTACAACGGCCAGACCGGGTGGTTTCAAATGGGTGGCACCAGCGCCGCAGCACCGCAGTGGGCCGCGCTATTCGCTATCGTCAACGCGCAGCGTACCGCTGCCGGCAAAGCTCGCCTGGCATCTGCCTACAACGCTCTCTACACAGTTGGCAAAAGCAGCTATGCCAATTACAGGGACGTGACTTCCGGCAGCAATGGATCTTGCGGCGCGGTCTGCCAAGCCGCTGGCAGCTATGACTATGTCACTGGACTGGGATCGCCGAACGCTGGCAGCCTGGTCCCGGCGCTGGTCAACTACTGATTACGAGTCCGCGACCCCGCTTCTCAAGCCGCCTGTACAGGCGGCTTTTTTGTTCTTCGCCGATTTGCAGGAAATGTATCGGACTCAGTATGGTCTTCTGGTGTTATCGGGGAAAGAGCTGGTTCGATGCGCTGAGCAAAATATCCGGAACGCAGGACGAAGCAGACGTGCGTCACCACAGACAAACGGATCTTGAATCTTGACGTTTAACTCTGAATGCGGCTCTGCCGTGACGAACTGCTAAAAAAGCCGGCCACTGCAATGCAACGACCGGCTTCGGGGGTTTCGCTACGCGTCGACGGCAAATGATTGCAGCAAAGCCGCTGTTACGGCCTCAGCGTCAGATTCACGCCTGTCTGGTCTGCGCCAGTAATGGTGATGGGGCTGACCGATTGCGCTGTGTAGCCCGTTGCCGAAGCCTGCACCGCATACTGGCCAATGCCGGGGGTAATCGTGGCTTGCGTCGCAAAAGTCAACGGCAAGCTTGCGCTGTACTGCGCGACCGAAGGAGCCACCGTCGGCAGGCTCGCCAGCGTGTAGTCGCCCGTGTCCAGGTTGGCCGCGCGATAGCGGATCGTCACAGGCGTGCCCGACGCCAGAGTCTGCTGTGCCGCCACATAGGCGCCGACTGAGGTGCTTACCGGATTCAGCGTGATGGTGCCGCTGATGCTCTGCGCGGCGCTCGAGGCAACTGCCGGCACGATCGGTGCGGCGCTGGTGGACACCACTACCTCGCCGCTCGTGCTCGTCACGGGAACGCCGGTGATGACGGTGACGGCGCGGCCGTCGCCGGTAATGACGACGTCGTAATTGCCCGCGGCCAGGCGCGGCATTTTGAATTCGCCGGTGACGGCATCCGGCGCGGTGCTGGCGACGATCTGGCCGTTCTGCTGCGCCGACACTTCGACATGGTTCGCGGCCAGGCCGGCGCCGACGAAGCCGTCGATGCCGTTCAGCGCTGTGGGCAGGACTTTCACGACCGGCTTGAGCATCACCGTGCCATTGCCGCGCGTGACTATGGAATTGCAAGCGTCAAAGTCGAGAACCAGGTCGGTACGCTGTCCCGCCGTCACATCGAAGTCAGTCACGAGCTTGATGCCGGTCTGAATCGCGCTCGGCGTCGACAGCGAAACCTCAGTCGTGGTACCTGACCTGATCACCGAATTCGCCAGCGTGTTGCCGGTATTCGGATCGAGCAGGAGACGGATCTGGGTGTAATGGCCTGGGGCCAGTTGGCTGTCGCCCAGCGCGGTCAGCACGCCATTGGACAGGTCGAGCAGGTTGATCTTGCGCGCCGGGTTGAGCGTGATGTCGGTCCAGCCGGCGTCGGTGTCGGATGCGGTGGCGCTTTGATTGAGTCGGACCCTGGTCACGGTGACGTTGACCGCATCGTAGCCGCAGGACGGCGCGTCGGTCAGCGACACGCCAACTGTGCCGCTGCTGGCCAGCGTTGTGGTGGTCGTGCTAGTCGTGTTAGTGCCGGTCGAACCGTTCGAGCCGGCCGATGCGGTGCTGGTGTCGCTGCCACCACTGCCGCCGCATGCAGCAAGCAAGGCGGCCGAGACAAGTGCGCTCAGAAGTCCGATTGTGTTGCGTTGTTTCATGATGTGTATCTCCCTGAATTGCCCTATCGGGATAGTCCCGCGCGGCCGGCGCAGTCGCCGGCCGGAGAAGCAGTGTTAGTGGGTGACCTGAACCGAGGTCGACGACTGATTGCCTGCCGCATCCTTGGCCACTACCTGGATGGTGTGCGTGCCGGAGGCGAGTTTACGCGTGTTCCAGCTATAGCTAAGGGTGGCACCGGTGCCCTGGGCCTTGAGCGCGCCGTCGACATAGATCCACTGGCTGATACCTGCGGAGCCATTGTTGTCGCTGGCGTTCGTGTTGACCGACACCGTGCCGGAGACCATGCCGGGGACCGGGTTGACGATGGAGACAACAGGCGGCGTCGTATCCTTGGCGACCATCGTGGTGGCATTCGCCACGTTGACCGTCACGATCGAGGAAGCGCCCTTGTTGCCGGCGGCGTCATAGGCATATGCAACGAGGGTCGCGGAGCCGTTTGCCACGCCGGTCGAATCCCAGCTGAACGAGAACGGTGCGCTCGTCGAGGTAGCAACGGCCGTGCCGTTGACGCTGAGCTGCACGCTGGTCACGCCGACGTTGTCGGCTGCCGAGACGCTGACAGGCACGACGCCCGAGACGCTGCTGCCCGCTCCGGGTGACGTGATGGAAGCCGTCGGCGCCGTGGTATCGGCTACAGGGCTCGTGAGCGCGGCCTGCACCGCCGCGGCGGCGTTCACCCTGCCATAGCCGTAGTAGATGTCCTTGCCTGCCGCGCCGAGGTCCACTGCGGTGGACTGCAGGATGTTCTGCACCGATGCTCCGGTCAGGCTCGGATTGGCCGCCATGACCAGCGCGCCGACCGCGGCGGTCAACGGGCTGGAGAAGGAGGTGCCCATCCATTCCTGGTAGCCGCTGCCGTTCGACGTGGTCCACACGTCGCCCGGCGCGGACAGGGTCACGAAGCTGCCGTAGGTCGACCAGCTGAACAGGTTGTCATTCTGATCCGTCGCGGAGACCACGATCATCGAAGACGTCGGCGTGGTGTTGTCCTGTGTGCCGTTGTTGCCTGCCGAGACGAATACCAGGCCGCCCTTGCTCTGCATGTACTGCGCGGCGCTGATGATGGACGAACTCGCGGCGACGCCGCCATAGCTTACATTGGCGATCTTTGCACCGTGATCAGCGGCCCATGTCAGGCCATTGGAAATGGTGCTGTAGTAGGCATAGCACTCGTTGTAGGTGGTGTCGAAATAGGCCACACGGATCGGCATGATCCTGGCCTGGCCTGCAACGCCAGCCACGCCCGCGCCATTGTTGCTGACTGCTGCTGCGGTGCCGGCCACCGCGGTGCCGTGGCCGCATGCATCCGCGGTATTCGTGTTGTTGTCGTAGAAGTTGTAGCCCGCCACCAGGTTCGGAACGAGGTCCGGGTGGGAGCCGTCAACGCCGGAGTCGAGAATGGCGATCGTTACGCCAGCGCCCTGGGTGGTGTCCCAAGCGCTCGGCGCGTTGACCTTGGCCAGGTGCCATTCGCTGCCGAAGTACGGATCGTTCGGCGTGAACTTGGCCGACACCTTGCGGTCCAGTTCGGCGAACTGGATGTGCGGGTTTTGCGAGAGGTGCTGCACCGCGGCCGTCTCGGACGCGCCGGCGGGCAGGTCCACGATATGCAGGTCGCTTTGGCCGACCTTGCGGGCATGGCCGCCAACAGTGCCGGCGATGGCGGCAAGCGCCTGTTCCGGCAGGCCGGCGCGCGGCATCACGAGGATGCGGCCCTTTGCCCACTGTTCCGAAGCAGCAGGGGCGGCGCTGGCGCTGATGACGGCGCCACAGCCGAGCAGACTGAGAAGCAAGGCAAGCGTGAGCTTGCGGGGAATGGCGCGTCGCGCCACGAAGTGGTCTTTTTGCTGGTTGGTGTTGTTCATTTCTGTTCTGTTTAATTGGCTTAAACAGAACTGCAGAAACGCGCGCCTGCTACAGAAAAGAAATGGCTGCTGCTGGCATGCGCTTTCTGGCAGTCCTGCCGTCATGGGATCAACTGCTTGCTGATCCGGTAGACCGGTGACTTTGCGTCCCCCGCTTTCGCGAGGTTTGCCCTTTGCAGAATGCGCATACTTTCTCGACAGGTCCTCCAGACGCCGTTGGACCTGGCACGACCGGATGCGACATCCCGGTGATTCTTGTGTTCAGCTCGGCATCAGACGGTCGTGCACTCCTTCGTGATGACACCACAGTTGCGTACCTGCGGCGTCGTTGAAAAAACCCGCGACCGTGACGATCGCGGGGAAGGTTTTCTGGAGGTCTCGCCAACGCAAGACGACACCATCCTAATATTTCCGTCTGACAACCATCTGACAACTTGGGCGCTTCATCAATTGCGCTGGATAACAGTGGTAGCGAGATGGATTGCGCCGAGGAAGTTTTGGACGGTCTTGTCGTAACGGGTGGCAATCTCAGCGTCACGCGCCGCGCTCATTACCATTAACGCGCCAATGACCGGGCAATCCTCCGCAGGTCCACTTGATGACACGCCATAGGTGCTGTCCGATCGCTTGACGATTGAGCTTCGCGCAGCGCTCATGCAAAACAAAATGGGGCGAACCGCATCGCTGCGATGGCGGTTCGCCCCTCTGCCGATGTTCAGGCCCATAAACAGTCAGCTTTACCGCAGGTTGTCGCGCCTGTCGTCCTGGTCCCTGTCGTTGCGGTGATGCTGAAAGTCGAACATGTTCATCAGGTCGCCGATGGCTGGACGGTTCATCGGCACATACGGGTCATTACGCGTATCGATGATTGGATTGGGCAGGTTGTCACGGCTGCGCGCAGACAAGGGCTGCAGTCCCCAGTTCGCCTCGATGAATTTGAGGATCGACACATGATCGTAATAGGTGTGGTCAACATAGCCCTTCCTGGCATACGGAGAGACCACCATCAGCGGGATGCGGGTGCCATCGCCGAAGAAGTCGACCGGCTGAATATAGCCGGAGTCGTAGTATCCACCGCCCTCATCCGTCGTTACCAGAATTGCCGTCTTCTTCCACAGCTCCCGGTTGTTCTTCACCTTGGCAATCAACGACGCAACGAACTTCTCATAGTCCGGTACGGTCGCATTCGCCGGATGGCCTGCCTGGCTTTCCGGCGGACGCACGAAGGCAACTGCGGGCATACGCTTCTCATCGGCCATGTCATGGTCCAGCGCATCCATGCCGACCAGGTTGTTCTTCAGCGAGGAAGTCATGATCGATGTGAAGCCGGTCAGCGGATCGCAGATGCCGCAATACTCGCTGCTCGTGGTGCCATCCGCATTACGACCGCCGCTATACCACTTCCAGGACACGCCTTTGGTGCTGAGCGCATCGGCGATCGTCGGGATGTGCTGTGGCGGCAACGTGAAATGCGTCGGCCCCAGCGGCTGCGGCGTACCGTCGGCCTTGTAGCCGAGACCATAGTTGTTGACCAGGTAGTAGGTATTGGCGGCGCAATTGCCATTGTTATGGCTCTGGTACGGCAGGCTGGACAGGTAGCGGGAAATGGCTGGCACGCCGGGCTGGTTCTGGTCCGCGCAGTTGACGTAGGAGCCGCCCGCATAGCCGTCCTGCTGATAAAAGTTGTTGGTGCCGCCCTGCGGATCCGGATTCTCAATCTGGTTCGCCGGCGGCGTATCGGGCTGGCCATTCTGATTGTGGTAGGCCAAATCTCCGGTCACGATCGCCAGGAAGTTCGCGCCGGTGCCGCCCATGATGGGCTGATGGTAGTTGTCACTGATTGCGTAGTGGTCCGCAAGCTCTCGGAAAATCGGCGCGTCCCCGCTTTGCATGTTGTAGAAGCCCATGGCTTCCGAACCCTGGAAGGTGTTGGCCGGAGTCGGTGCGGGCGCGGCATTCTGGCCGCCTGTGCCGATGGTTGTCGCGACCCAGGGGAACAGGTCGAGGCGGCCTTCATCGTATTGCTGCCACATCTGGAAGAAACGATGCTGCGGATCGCCGGTGTGCGCGTCATAGCGGACATAGCGTGTGATCTGGAACGGCCCGTTCGGCAGGTTAGCCGGAAAGCGCGCATCGGGCACGCCCGGCGGCAAGCCAGTGGCATACGTGGTCTGCGGTTGCGGCAGCGTCGCATAGGGGTCAGTGTGCGTTGGGTCGATCTTGTAAATCTGTCGGTTGTCGGCTTGCTGTTGCGCGGATTTGCCGAACATCGGGCCTGGTGTGCCATCGGGCTTGATGATGCCCTTGGACAGCAGATTGGAGATTTGCTGTCCATGCTTGGCTTGGTAGGTCGCGAACAAGTTATCGAACGTATGGTTCTCGCCGATGATGACGATCACATGCTCAATTGGTGTTGCTGCTGAAACCGGTGAAGTGGCTGGGGCCGCATGCACGGTGAGCGGAACAGTGCTGGACAGGACGGTCGTACCGATCACATACGATAGAACGACTTTGGAAATGCGCTTGTGCTTCATGCGTATCCTCTTGCATCAATAGGAAAGTGACTGCGCGCCCGGCTCTCTATGAGAGGGCGCCAGTGTGCAGCCACGAGCAACGGGTTCGACTCGTGCTGCGGGCGTGATACTAGGAGGGAAGAATGTCACGATCGTTACATTGAAGAGCGCAACAGATGTAACTCATCGGAAATTGCGCACGCGTAAAGGCGGCGCGCTTGGTAAGTCCATTTGCCTGCGCGATACAGTAGAAATCGCTGACCTTGCCGCTTCGCCTCCACTGCAATGCTCATTCTTCTTACAGCTTCATTTGCGGCGCACCGAACGTTGAGGCACCGCGCCAGGGCATGGCGCTGGTATCTGGCATGCGTCCCTGCTTCCTGTGCCGTCTGCCCTGAAAGGAACTCCGATAATCCAGGCGACACGTCTAGCGTCAGACGAAAATTCCAGCCCGGCAATGTCCAGGTTCATTCTCGCCATAACTTATGCATTGATAAGTCCCATTATCCATTTAGGAAATGTTTGCTGCTAAAATCGCTGCGCGCGTTTCATTGTTCCCCTGCGGAATCTCGCGGGTAATGTCCCGACCGCAGCCTTAACCACTCATTCCACTCTTTCGCTCCTATGCCCTCTGCCTGGACTGCACGTGGCACGGTCCTGATTCAACTGGGACGTCATCATTTCGCCTTCTACCGTGGCTACCTGGACGGACTGGATTTGCGCACGCTGGCTCGGCGCTACCTGGAAACCGTCGAAGACCCAGATTCGGAAGGAACGGATATGGACCTGCGTGTCGCGAAGTCCATGTTGAAGTGGGTGCGGGAACAGTTGATGGTGGCCGCCCGCCGCACCGGGAATGGTTCTGGCAGCCGACTGATACGCCTGGAGCCGGAAGCCTTGCGGGTGAAATACGGCGCGCATGTGCCCACGCTCGACGAGTTTCGGGAAGAGCGCGACCCGTATGAAACCTATACCGAGCAGGAACTGATCGAGCTGTTCCAGGAAGAATATGGCGGCGCGACGCCTGGATTGGATCGCCGCAGCGTGCGGAACAACCGTCTGCGCAGCAGGCAACTGGCCGTGTTGCGGCAGGTCGAGGAATTGACGGGCGCGGACCCGCGCCCATCCGACGGCGTGGGGGGATGGATCGACCCCGTCATCGCGAAGCGTCTTACCGCTGCCGGCCTGCATACGATCGAGCAGCTTGTGAATGCAATCAATTCACGCGGCTACCGCTGGTACACCAAGGTGCCGCGTGTCGGTGAAAAGGCAGCCCGGCAGATCATGGACTGGCTGATGCTGCCCGAAACCGAGGCATCGCTGGGGATGAAACTGTCGGCGCGCGGGATCAAGCCGCGCAGGGAATGGACCACGACCATGCTGGCCCCGCCACCGGCTCGTACGGACATCGCGCCTTTGGAAAGCTTTCTGGTTCCCCATGAGCTCAACGGCGCCTATGGAACGAATCGCGGCGACCGCGCCGGCATTTCCGCCCGCAACGATCTCGAAGCGATACATGCGTGGCTTGCACGCTATCCGAAGGGCGGACATACGCAGCGCGCATATCGGAAGGAAGCCGAGCGCTTTCTTCTCTGGTCCATACTTGAGGCCGGCAAGGCGCTGAGCTCACTCACCGTGGAAGATTGCATTTCCTACAGAAATTTCCTTTGGTATCTCGGGCGCCAGAGCGATGAGGTGTGGGCGCAGTATTACCGTATTCCGCAAAAACGCTGGATGGGGCCGCGCGGCATCGAGAGACTGTCGTCGCTATGGCGCCCCTTTGAAGGGCCGCTGTCGGAACGTTCGCAGAAGCATGCGCTAGGCATTGTGCAGAATCTGATGCAGTGGCTTGTCGACCAGCGTTATCTGTTGCACAACCCTCTGCGCGCCCTTCCCCACTTGGCCAAACCGGTGACGGTCGGCATTGAAGTGTCGCGCTCGCTGACGATTGCCGAGTGGAAAATCGTCAAGGAGTATCTTGCGTGCATGCCCCGTGACGCGCGCTATCACCGTCTGCGGTTCATCCTCGCGATTGCCTATAGCAGCGGTTGTCGGCTTTCCGAACTCGTTGCGCTGCGGCGTCGCGATCTGAAGTCCTTCACTCGCCGGGGCGAGGAGGAATTGCAGTGGGAAATCGGAGTGCGCGGAAAGGGTGGGAAATTCAGAACTGTGCAACTGAATCCAAATGTGGTGAATGAAATCCGGATGTATTTTCAGCATCGCGGTTACGCGAGCCTGAGGGAGGTGGTGGAAGACGTGCCGTTGATTGCTGCGATCCCGGCGGCGAATGCGGCGCTTGCACCCGAAGAGCCGCTCTCGGCGGTGCGCTTGTACAGGGTACTCAAATCCTTTTTCGAAGAGGTCGCCAACTCATTGCTTGCCGGCGATCTGGACATGGCGACAAAGCTGCGCAAGGCGTCCACCCACTGGCTGCGGCATACATTTGCCACGCATGGCATTCATAATGGTATTGCCCTGGAAACCATACGCGATCTGCTTGGGCATAGCTCGCTCAGCACGACCTCGGTTTATGTGACTACCGAGAAGGATAAACGCAGCCGCGAGGTGGAAAAATTCGGAGACTTGGCCGCGTTTTGATTTGCGCGCGTTTTCTTCTCCTGCTTTATTAAGCTGTGAATTGCGTCGGAGTATTCGCACCCCGGATTCGGAACTGTGGTAGTCGATCCGGGAGTCGATGCATCCGCGACATTTCTTATTGGAAATATTGTGTTATTCAGGACGCGTGTCCATCGTCTTGCATCCGGCTTCCAAATTCGTTCCAGTCTTACAGCCGCACGATAATGCCACGCAAGACGCCTATTCAATCCGTTGTGAATCAATGCCCGGCATACGGAAATCGCGATTTTTTCACGCCGACGCCGCGTCGGACGCGACACCACACCCTTTGCGGCAATTCATACCGCAGCGAAGATTCATACCGATTCTAGCCAAAACCGTGAATTCGGTTGTATTATTCTGGAAACGTAGACAACACGGATGCGATAAGGATATTCCGAAGCCGTGTTGCGCATTTTGCCGCGCATTTTTTATCCTGGAGTTACTGAATGAAGTTGGATCTGGCACCCGTCCCACGTGGCGTCGACGCCGATGAGCTGCTTGCCTTGTCGGATCGGTCCGGCAAGATGCTGCAGAAAATTCGGGATTCGATGCTGCAGCCTTTCCCGCGCAAACAGGCTCCTATTTATCCGAGCAACAAGGTGCAAGCCCTTTGTAGCATTGATAAAACAAAGATGAATTACCTGCTCAAGCGCGGCGAACTGCCAACCGGTAAGCAGGAAGCGCCGGGAAGAATGCGCTATTTCACTCTCGCCGAGACGATGCAGTGGGTGAAGAAAACCGTTGATATTCCAGAACGGGCACCGGGGCAAAAAGGGAAAATCATCACGGTCGGCAATTTCAAGGGTGGTGTGACCAAGACCACGACTTCAATGATGCTGGCACAGGGTCTGACGCTACGTCGGTGTCGTAAAGTCTTGATCCTCGATCTCGATCCGCAAGGCTCCACGACCACATTTTTCGGCATTAATCCCCATGCGGAGATCGATGCCGAGCAGACCATATTACCGCTGGTCGATGGCAGTGTAGAAGATCTTCGCCATGCTCCGATGAAGACCTATTGGGACAACCTCGATCTGATTCCGAGTTCGACCGATCTCTTCAATGCCGAGTTCATGTTGCCGGCCAAGGTGCACCAGGGCGATGAAACCTTTCAGTTCTGGAAAGTGCTTCGCCGGGGATTGGAGCCATTGCTCGATGAATACGATTACATCATCATCGATACGGCCCCTACCCTTTCCTATTTGACGATCAATGCTCTGTTCGCCGGTGATTCGATCATTGTCCCGGTCGTTCCGGATGCCTTGTCCTTTGCATCGATGGTGCAATTCTGGTCACTGTTTTCAGACCTGATCGGCGGGTTGCAATCGAATAAGCACACTGAGGATTCCAAGGTTTTCGATTACATCGACATTCTGATCACCCGCATTCCAAAGAAGCCCACCGCCGAGCTGGTGAAGGACTGGATTATCAAGACTTACCGCGATCACGTGCTCCCGGTAGAGATTCCGGAGACACCGCTGGCGATGAACACATCTGCCGAGTTCTCCACTGTATATGACATGCCGTCTTATGACGGCAGCACGGATGCGTACCGGAGAATTGCCGAGCCTTTTGATCGATTGGTCGACCTCATCGATAACAAGACTTGTGCGCTTTGGGAAACGGAAAAGCAACCGTCGCTAATTTGAGGAATGAATAATCATGTCATTAACGTCGCGCCAGGCTGAGAAGGCCAGGTCCATTACCCTCGATGATGATCAAGGAACGGGGCCAGTGCAGGTACGTGTGCCACGCACTGCGCCTGGGCAGCTCATGGATCTGCAGGGAAAGTACGCAACGGCGAAAGATAGGATCAAGGAGCTTGAAACCCTGTTGGCGCAGGGTCGCAGCCTTGAGATCCCCCTTGAGGAATTGCATACGGTGCCTGGTCGTCGGCGCAAGCTGAGCGAGGAACAGTTTTCTGAACTGGTGGAAAACCTGCGCAACAATCCTCTAGTGCAAGCGATTACCGTTCGGCCGCGTGTCGAAGGCGGGTTTGAAATCATCTCTGGCCACAATCGGGTTGAGGCTTACCGTATTCTCGGCCGATCTACCATTACGGCAGTGGGGCTTGAGACGAACGATGATCTGGTTGAACTAAGCGCCTTTTACGCTAACCTGCTCCAGCCCTCCTTGCCTGACTATGAGAAATACTTGGGTTTTAAACGAAGACAGCTTCAAACGGGAAAATCTCAGGCGGACTTGGCATCTGAGGCGGGTGTACCAGCGACCACCGTGTCGGATCTGTTCAGTTTCGACCGGCTTCCGGCGGAAGCCTTGGCCCATCTCGAAGCAAAACCACATATTCTCGGAAGCAAGGCAGCGACCAAGCTGGCACAGGCGGCGGAAAGCGGCAATGGAGAGCTTGTCATCGAAGCAGTGCAGATGCTTGCAAAGGACAGTAGATACACGCAAGCGCAGGCAGTCGCCCATGCGTCCCGCTCGAAAGCACAGTCGACGGTTTCACGCTTGCAGCCGCGCATCGTAAAAACCGGCAAGCAGACCTTTTGCAAGATTCAAACCCGCGGAAACCGTGTTGTTATCGACTTCGCATCGA
This sequence comes from Noviherbaspirillum pedocola, assembly GCF_016632335.1. Taxonomy (GTDB): domain Bacteria; phylum Pseudomonadota; class Gammaproteobacteria; order Burkholderiales; family Burkholderiaceae_D; genus Noviherbaspirillum_A; species Noviherbaspirillum_A pedocola. Next base: position 86,983 of record NZ_JAEPBG010000004.1, on the reverse strand, counting down.
GCGTTGGTGAAGAGGAGGCCGCAGATTGGGCAAAAGAATTCGAACAGTACGTGCGGGGAAAGATTAAGGGCGGCTAATCATAGCGTCCTACCCTATCAATTCTTTAAAGAGAGAAATGCTATGTAAGCCTGAAAACGCTTTTTAGCGAGTCCCACATAGACAACAGCCCGAGTTGGCGCTCGGGCTGTTGAATAGTAGGAAGACCGCTTGAATTTGCGATGGAACCGATTGGCGTCGGCTCGTGGACCTACTCAGACAGTCCCGATTCTATCGCACTTCAAGGTCGTGTCAAGCCTATGGGGCTCCTTTTTCCAGACAAAAAGGAGTGTCATGACCTATCTTCCTCCAGCGGCAGATCGGGCGGTGGCGGTTGCACGCCCCCTCCCCTCTTCCCTTATTGAAGCGCGTGCGGCTGTATTCAATCCTCTTCTCTGCCTGGATCTCAATGCGACATCCAGGCGCGTACTGTTCGGCATACTTACCTTCCTCAATCTCCGGAACGCCAGAAAAGCGATTTTTCCAAGGCGCGATCTGCTGCGTGCAGAGGCTCTGCTCAACTCTGAAGCGACCCTGTATCGGGGGTTAAAGCAACTCGTCGATAAGGGATACATTACTCGTGAACAGACTCGCAGGAGCTTCGGTGAATTTCATCTATCGCCCATCTCGCTCACTACGAAGGCACTGACCATGCTCGGATTAAATCAGGTTATTCACAGGGAGCGGTCTCTCAAAGTGAGAGACGGATATATAAAGAAAGAACATACCAAAGACGAACAGTCTTTTCAGAATACAGCCCAGCCATCTGTTCGGTCGGCAGTTCCAAAGCCAGAACACGCTGGGGAAGTCAATGACATCGATCCTTCCACTGGGTTGCCAATCGAGCTTCTGCGATTGCGTACGCTTGACATTAGCAAGGGAACGATTTGCTGGCTGATGCTTCATGCCAAGCTGGCAGGCAAGCGGCTTGGGGATGTGGTTGCGGCCGTTTGGCATCGCATCAGTACTCTGCGAGGACGTAGCGTGGTGGCATATTTGCGTGCGGTGATGGCGAAGCCGTTGGACTTTGCCTGGATTGCGCAGCAACGCCACGAGAAAGCGACCCGCCATGGAGCACTTCGACGTGCCAGCGAAATGCTCGCGAGTCTTGGGCGACGTCACCATGGTCTCGAGGTACTTGCCCGGGACGGCACGGTCTGTGGGATATTCGAAGCGTCGGATGCGGGCACCCATGCAGTGGTCGGGCGGCGTGGCAGTCTGCCAGTGAACCTCTCGTTTGCTAATGCCTTGCTTCAAGGGGATATCGCTTTCAGGTCGGCTGATGAGATGGCAAGAATGTCGATGGGATGAATCCTTCCGGGTAGAAGCGGAGACGCAGCGTGTTGCGATCAGATTGTGACGAGATTCAGCCGCTTTTTTCGGCCGTAGATATCTGCGTTGTTTATTCGGGTTGAGGCGATCGTTACCAGGGATCGTTATAGCTTGTGGGAGTAGGTTGTGTTACCGGCGAGCGGATAAGGCTTATTGCTTCCAGATTTGGTGTTCGGACATGCTCGCAGCTCTAAGTGAAGACACACGGCCATATTTGAACAACTAAGACTTTTACCTATCTGTCATGTGCCGTCCTTGCTGCTCAGCACAGACATCCTTTGCAACGGCGAATATCAATTTGCTGATAGAAGAGATGTACGAACTTCGGTTTCCTTTAAAAACAATAGGTTATGGTGGGTCAGCATCAGGCGCGATAGCATTGGCGATTTTAAGTCCAGATTAAGAAGGTGAGCCGACCAGCAAATATTGCATCGTACGAACTTCGTATGTGCATAAATTCAAACACTTAGCGGAGCTTGATTGCGGCAAAGGGCAAGCCTCAAACGCCGAAGCAGAGGCGACCATACATAACGGCCGCTGAAAAACCCGAGGCCTTTGGGTGAAACGGAGGCAGTAATAATCGCCGTCCTATCCTGCCCAGGGATAGCCGTCCTAATGCCCCTGGGAAGCTCGGACAAAACTACCCCCATTTGAAACCAGCGATCGTGCCCACCCAATTTCCAATCTCTTCACGAAACGCATTCATAGACAGTAGCGTAGCCAAAACGTAGACTGCTACACCTTTCCCAAGCATTTCACAGCCATGTACGCTTTCGACTTAAGCCTGCAATACCGTATCGCTGTGCGCGATCGTGATTTCGATAAGGTGCTTGCGATCTTTACGCCGGACGCCGAAATCATCACACCGTTAAAGGGTACATGCGATGTGAAGTCCTACCACCTCTGGCTGTTCAAAACCGTGAAGAAGTCAACGGTAAAGGTGAAGAATGTATTCCAGGCACTGAATGGTGATATTTCGATTGCCGTGCAATCCGACTACGAATGGCTGATGCATGACGACCAACTCATCCATTTCGGCGGCATGTCAGTCTTCGAATTCACCCCGGACAAGCGACATATCAGGAAAATGACGACGTTCTATGACACCTCGCTGGTTCGCCCGCAGATGATCAAGACCGGTCTGCTTGCCCAGTAGACTCTATTCGGCTCCTGCTTCGAAGAGTGTACTTGCGAAATTTCCATACGCCTGCACAGGGCACTTGTAAAACCGCTAGGCAATCCTATTTTGCAAGGGTATCAACCTTTCAAACCAGGAGAACCGTATGAGTCCTCAAGAAGCGCAGATGCTGCAAACGTTCCTCAATCAGCTGGTGCAAGCCACCAATGTGCAGAAGGATCCGGAAGCAAATGCAATGATCTCCAATGCCATCAGTCGCCAGCCGGACGCTGCATATCTGTTGGTGCAAAGAGCGATGCTGATGGAACAGGCCCTCGATGCTGCGAAGGCTCAAATCTCCACCCTGCAAAATCAATTGCAGTCCTCGCAGCCGCCCAATCGAGGTTTCCTGGATTCGGCGAACTCCTGGGGCAATCATCCTGCACCGTCGACATCACGCCCGTCTTCCGTTCCCGCACCTGCCTACCCCACCGCTGGGCAATATCAAGCACCTGGTGCATATCCCCCACCCCAGCAATACACGCAGCCGGCGCCGCCAGCGTCGCAGGGATTTTTTGGGGGGCGGGCGGGAAGCTTTCTTGGCAGCGCGGCAGCAACCGCTGCGGGTGTGGCTGGCGGCGCATTCCTGTTCCAGGGAATTGAGAATATGCTCGGACATCATGGCGGCTCAGGCTTCATGAATCCAGCCGGTGCAGGCTCGTTTAACGAGCCGATCGAGAACACAACGGTCAACAACTACTACCTCGACGACAACAGTATGGCCAATAGCCGAGATGATCGGGACAGCTATTCGTCCGATCAAAACAATGTGGTCTCCGACGGCAGCAGCGACTTCTCTTCTGACCCGGGGTCCGATGACGATAGCTTCATCTGAATGCTAAACGCCTGCTGACCCAGAAAACAGGGTGAGCACCCGCACGGTTGGTGGACGTTTAGGCAGGCGAGTCTGACGCGGCCTTAAGCACATGCGGGTGCCGTCCCAAAGCTCGCCCTGCCAATTCTGATTGCTTGCCTTAATGCAGCGCTATCAAGACCGATGCTTGCCAGCGCCTAGCCCCATGAATGCCGACAGCAGTGAACCGATTTGTTTGTCGTCTTATCAGGTCCGCAGTGACTCGTGCAGCATCCCTTAAGAGTCTTTACTTTGAGCAGCAACTCAAGCCGCATGCTTGACGACAAGAGGCAATGTGCCTTCCTGTTCAAGAAACACACGGTTGCGACCGCGTTCTTTTGCGGCGTAAAGGGCAATGTCGGCGCGCTTGATCAGCGCCTTGAGATCGATATCCCGATCGCGCAGTGTCGCGACCCCGATGCTTAGTGTCACGCCTGCCATGCGTTCACGCGCCATATCGACCTTGGCGCGCAGCCGGGCAGCAAGCGCTGCCGCGCCAGGAAGGTCTGTGTCCGGCATCAGCACCGCGAACTCATCTCCACCAAGGCGGCAAAGCGAATCGACGACCCGCAACTCATGACGCACATGACTGACGAATTCCATGAGTACCTGGTCTCCCCTGTCATGACCCTGCGTGTCATTAACCGCTTTGAAGTTGTCCAGATCGACAAGAAGCAGGGACATCGGAAGACCTGTCCTTCCCGCCCGGGCTAACTCATGTTCACCCATTTCAAAGAAGGCGCGGCGGGACCACACACCGGTAAGGAAATCGTGGTTTGCCGCATATTCCGCCATCAGCACGATGCGCCGATGGGCAATCAGCAGCGCGCCAAAAATCAGCACAGGCAGAGCGAACCCGCCGGCCGCCAGCAAGATCACATTCCAGCCCGACGGCTCCAGCAACGAAACAGGCTGCCGCGTACCATACAACTGCCAGAGCGCACGAAACAGATGTCCACCTGCCACAAGAGCACACATGCTCAGAATGAAGACCTTGGGATAAAGCGGCTTGTGCCATGCAGCGCGACGCGATAACACCGTATGCCCAATCGCAAGCGCGACCCCTGCCTGAAACATAGACGCGAGCATGGTGCGTGCTGAGAATGAATCGACAACGTAATGAAAAAAGGAAATTCCGGCACAGAACAGCGCCAGCAGCAAAAACAAGGGGCGGGAGGGGGTGCGGCGGCCGAATAGGTGGCGATAGCCGACAAAGACCGCAAGCGGAGCCGAAGCGTAGACAGTGTTTGCAATTTCAAACGCGAACAGTGGCGACAGTTCGCGCCCATAGGCATACAGGATATTGCCGGCCATTCCGAGCACGCTGGCCAGAAGCAATTGCCGTATCCCCTTGACCCCGTCTTCTCGGAACGAAAAAAGGATCAGGTAGGACACGAAGCACAGCAATGAGGCGATGAGGAAAATTTCTTTGGTGCTAAGCATGGCAGGGCGCGATCGCGCGGATGGAAATCCGCGAAAATATTGCGTAGAAGAAATAATCGCGATGCTATCACGACCTGCAAACCGAATCTACAAAGACAAAGCAAAGTAGCCCATGTGGCGACCAATGAGTTACAGAGTTAAACGACGCATCGTACCGATGGCCGACTGACATCGTTTATCGTACAAGGCAACAAAACGCAACTGCCTATGCTGTGCGACCCCGAATGCGAGAAGTTCGCAGCCAGGCCTAGGCGGGGCATTCGCACTGTAATCTCGAACGGCAAATCATCCTATTGGAAAAGCGCCAGGTTCACCGCCGTCGCCATTGCGCCGTAGCCGGCGTCATTCGGATGCAGGCCGTCGCCGCTGTCATAGAGTGGATTCAGCAGGCCGGGATTGCCTGGCGCGCGCAGCGCAGCATCAAAGTCGACAACGCCGTCAAAAGCGCCGCTTGAACGTACCCAGGCATTGAGCGCCTGCCGCTTCGCCTCGGACGTGCCCGGCAGCGCGCAAGGCGCAAGCGTGCCGCCGATTACCTTCAACCCGCGAGTGCGTGCTTCGTTCGCCGCCTCGCTTATCGCTGCGATGAGCCGAGCGACGCTTACCTCTTCGGGCGTGCCCGATGCGCCTGAAAACAGGATGTCGTTGATGCCGAGAAGCAGAATGACATGGCTTGCGCCGGCCGCATTCAATGCATCGCGCTGGAAACGCTTCGTCCCGCTCGGGCCAATACCATCGGCAAGCCAGCGGTTGCCAGCGATACCGGCATTGATCACGCCGACGTACGCCAAACCGGCCGCCTGAAGCCTGTCGTTCAACTGGTCGGGATAGCTCCTGGCGCCGTTCGACGTGGCATGAACGCCTTCGGTAATTGAGTCGCCGAAGGCGACGACAACGCGCTTGGCTTGCGTATCGACGGCCTCCACCGCATTCAATACATAATTTGCGGTCAGGGCTTGTGCGCCGGCGGGCAAGACTTGCGCGCTGCTTTGGTCGCCGCTGGCGACATAGACCTTATCGCGCGCAAAGCCGTGCGCGGTGGTGATCGACACCGGCGCAGCAAACGCCATGCTGACCGCGAGCTGCGACAGTGCCGGGGCGAAAACGCTTACTGGATCGCTGAGCACTTCGCTTCCCGGGGCGATGGTAACCGCCGCCTGGCCACTGAAGCCCACCACGCTGTCGGTAGCGACATCGACGGCCGTATCCCCGGTACTACGCGCGATATGCACGTTGGAAATGACGAGCGGCACAGTGCCGTACAGGTTCGACAGGCGCAGCCGGAAACTGGTGCCGCCTATGGCTACCCGTACTGTCTGACGCAGTGTCTGATTCGAAAGGGTCAATGCCTGCGGCGGTGAAAATCCCGAAGTGCTGGACAGCGCGTCGACGGGGGAGGCGGTCCATGCCGCATGGAAAAGCAATTGCGCCGCCACCGGCGCCGGGGACGCCGTCCCGCTTGCCGTGGATGGGGGCGAGGTGGACACCGAAGAGCCATTGCCGCCGCCCGCGGCGCTCTCTCCACCACCGCCTCCACCGCCGCATGCCGCAAGCGCCAAGGCCAGGCACGCCCCAGTCAACCTGCCGAAGGACCGGCCCGGTCCCGCTTTATTCACACGATGCAACAACATCTCCATGCGGCTTCCTCTTCCATGCGATGACTGTGAAACGGAAGGTGTTACCGCAATCAGAGAAGCTATGCGCTGAAACAAAGCAAAAGCGGTGCGCAATATGATTCCCGGCGAACGGAAGCTTGATGCTTTCGTGTCGGGCATGCCAGTTCGGGCATCGTGTAGCAAGTCGGGGCGAACAGGCCGCACCAGCCAGTCAATGCGCCATCACCACCGGCAGCGTCATATCGCGCAGCACCGTGTGCGATGCGCTACCCATGAACATATCGTGCAGCCGCGTATGGCCGTACGCGCCCATGACCAGCAGATCAGCGAAGACATCCGAAGCCAGTGCCAGCAGCGCGCTGCCCATGTCCAGTTCGGTGCTTTCCACAAGGATTTCGCAGCGCACCCCGTGGCGCGACAGATAGCGCGCAAGCTGTGCCAAAGCATTCTGGCTGTCGCTGTCGCCATGCCGCGGTGCATTGAAACGCACGATCCTGGCCGCGCCAGCCTGCCGTAGCATCGGTAGCGCTCCGGTAACGGCGCGACTGGCGCCAGCGCTTCCATCCCACGCAATCAGAGGCTGGCGACCAACCGTGGCCGCCTCGGCGGCATACGGAATGAACATCACCGCGCGCCCGGTACCGAGAAGCAGATGTTCGGGCAGTCCGCGCTGCAGATCGCCGCGTTGCGCATCCGGATCCGGCTGACCCAGCACCACCAGATCCGCATACGGCGCCAGGACGCCAATGCCCCCGGCCGCATCATCGTCGATGAGCAGCGCTTCCCGGGAAACCACGCCTGCGTGCTGCGCCGCTTCCTCGAAGGCGACGATGGCGGCCTGGGCATCGGCGCGCATCTCGTCAAGCTGATTCATCAGCACCATGTCTTCCAGACTGGCGATATCACCGCCATGTACATGCCGCGGCAGGCCGGTGACTGCGACGCCGATCAGATGGGCTTCGTGCCGCGCTGCCAGTTCGGCCGCAATGCGCAGACGCTGCGCCGCATGCGGCACGTCGGCATGGACCAGGATAGTCTTGTAAGCCATTGCATCCTCCGAATCGAAATCGCAACCGAATGACGCTTCCAGCCTAGGCCGCGTGCCATGCGCCGGCAATGGATGGCGACTGAGCCGGATCAAGGGAAGCGTCTGCGCCGATTCGATATTCACCATGCATGCTGCAGCCGTGTCTGGAATACTCTCGGCAATCCATTGATCCAGGCGCCCACATGCACCAGGAAGCTTCATGGCCCATGCCGGCAGGCATGGTCAACGCAGCGAGACGGCTTTTTGCCGGCATCGCCCTGTTTGCGCTGCTCGCAGGCTGTGCGGGCCTGCCGCCCAATAACGCGCGCACGCCGTCGCACGCGCTCGAAGACACCGCGGCGACCCGGCTCGGGCAAGCCATCGCCCAGCGTGCCGAAGCCCATCCGGGGCAGGATGGCGTTTATGCGCTCTCGGACGGACGCGAAGCCTTCGCGCTGCGCATGGCCTTGATCGAGGCCGCGCAGAAAAGCCTGGACTTGCAGTACTACATCTGGCGACCGGACACTGCCGGCCAACTGATGTTTGAAGCGCTGTGGAAAGCCGCCGAGCGCGGCGTGCGGGTGCGGCTGCTGCTCGACGACAATGTGACGGGCGGGCTTGACGCCGCACTGGCCGCGCTTCAATCGCATCCGAACATCCAGGTCAGGCTGTTCAATCCGTATGCGAACCGTGGCCTGCGCATTGCCGACATTGCCGGCGATTTCACCCGCATCAACCGGCGCATGCACAACAAGGCCTTCATCGCCGACAACCAGGTCGCCATCGTCGGCGGTCGCAACATCGGCAACGAATATTTCAGTGCCGGCCCGGGCACCGAATTCGTCGACCTCGACGTTGCGCTCGCCGGTCCCGCCGTGCGCCAGACCTCGGGCGAATTCGACCTGTACTGGAACTGCGAGTCAGCCTATCCGGCCGAGCGCTTCATTGCGCCGGCCGATGCGACGCAAGCCGCGCAGATGCTGCAGGCCTGGGCTGCGCTCGCGCACGAAGCGCCGGCGCAGCAGTATCTGCGCGAAGTGCGTGAGACGACACTGATGCGGCAACTCTTGTCGCACAGCCTGCCGCTGGAATGGACCACGGCGCGCATCTTCTACGACGATCCGTCCAAGGTCGTGGCGCGGGAAGACCGCGCCGATGGCCATTTGCTGCCGCAATTGCTGGAGGCAATGGGCAAGCCGCGGCACGAGCTCGACCTGGTGTCGCCGTATTTCGTGCCGGGCGAAGAGGGCACGCGCTCGCTGACGGCGCTGTCGGCCGCCGGCGTGCGCGTGAGGATCCTGACGAATGCGCTGGCCGCAACCGATGTGGCCGCGGTGCATGCGGGGTATCGCAAATATCGCAAGGCCCTGCTTGCCGGCGGCGTGACGCTGTACGAGTTAAAGCCGGTCCTGACCAAGCCGGCGCGAAGGCAGGAAAGGGCGGAGAAAGAGGAGAGGGGAGAAGGGCACCCTTACGGATCCGGCGGCAGCTCGGCCTCCTCGTTGCATGCGAAGACGTTCGCGCTGGATCGCCTGCGCGTCTTTGTCGGCTCCTTCAACTTCGACCCGCGCTCGGCCCGGCTCAACACCGAGATGGGCGTGGTGCTGGAAAGCCCTGTGCTCGCCGCCAGACTGTCGGGCATCTTCGATGAGCGCGTGCCCGACGATGCCTATGAAGTGCGTCTGGCAAGCGACGGCGGCCTGGAGTGGATCGAGCGCAGCGGCGACGGCGAACGCATCTGGCATAACGAGCCGGAGACGGGCTGGCTGCGGCGCACCTGGATCCGCCTGCTGTCGGTGCTGCCGATCGAAGACCTGCTGTAGAACGGACCGGACATGCGGAGCATGACTTCAATGCCCGGCAAGCTGCCGATACGACGCCTGCGCCGCCGCCAGCATGCGCTCGCGCGGGATCTTGCCCGACAGCGCATAGCCGAAGGCGCCGTCGACCCAGTAAAACACGCCGACGCCATCTTCCACGGCATAGCGGAATGCGGTGCCGGCATCCGCGCCATCGTGGCGCACATACAGCGTGAGCCGGTTGCCTTGCGCATCCTGGTACATGAATTGCGCCGCCGGACCATCATCCGCCGCCAGAAGCCGCCCGCCCACGAGGGCAAAACCTTCGCGGCTCAAGTCCGGTATCGCCAGCTTGGCGCCGAGCCGCTTGGACAACCATTGCACCAGATGCGCTTCCTGATCCGCGCCGACTTCCACCGGATGGCGCACTTCCGGCGCATAGACCACATGCGCGATCGCGGCCTGGCGCGGCAGCGTCGCGGCGACATCGGGCGCGCTCGCCGCGGAAAGCGGGCCGCGCGCCATGAAACCGGCGACCCCGCCCAGAGCCAGCCAGAGCACGGCCGCCGCAATGCGCGGCAGCCGCTGCCGCCACCATGGTTTTGCCATGGCGCTGCGCTGCAACCGTATCGGCGGCGTCTCTTCCAATGTCGCATCGAACAGGGCATGCAAGGCTTCGCGCTGGGCCTGCCAGTCGCGCAAGCGCTGCGCCTCTTCCGGATGCGCATCCAGCCATGCACGCACCTGCGTTGCGCGCGCGTCAGTCAACTGGTTATCGATCAGGGCGTGCAGTTCGGATTCGAGCGGACGCGTCATTTCACCACCTTCAGCGCAGGCCCCTGCGCAGGCTCGCCACGCAGCAATGCGCGCAGCCGCGCTCGCGCGCGGGCGAGCCGCGACATCACGGTGCCCACCGGCACGCCGAGAATCGCCGCGGTCTGTTCATAGGAAAACTCTTCGAGGCTGACCAGGAGCAGAGTTTCACGCTGCTCCAGCGGCAGCAGCGCGAGCGCGCGTTCCAGGTCGCGCAGATCGAGCGCGGATTCGCCGCTGGCCGGCGCGGCCGGCTCGAAGTCGAGGTCCTGCAGCGGCATGGCGCCGCGCGCCGCTGCCCGGCGCATCTGGCTCATGTACAGGTTGTGCATCACTGTCATCAGCCAGGCATCGAGATGCGAGCCGCGCCGAAACAGCATCCAGCGCGACAACGCCCGCTCGACGGTGTCCTGCACCAGGTCGTCGGCCGCGGCGCGATCGCCGGTCAGCGCGCGGGCATAGCGCCGCAGCCGCGGCAGATGCTCGAGGATCTCGTTCATCGAAGGCAGCCGGACAAGGCGGCGCGCGGGCTCATCGCTGCTCGACGCGCTTACCGCGCCACGCGCCAGACATTGTTGAAGCCGTCGCCGGTCATGTCGCCCGGCTTCTGGTCCTTGGCCCAGTAGTAGAGCGGCTTGCCCTTGTAGGCGACCTGCTTGCCGCCGTCATCGCGGGTGATGACGCTGTAATCGCCAGAAACCGGGCCGGTCGCCATGAGCGGCGGCCAGTTCTCGGCGCACTTGCCATTGCACATGCTCTTGCCGTTGGCATCCTTGTCGAAGGTGTAGAGCGTCATGCCTTTCGGACCGACGAGAGCATTGTTTTCCATCCTGGCCGGCGCCGACGACATCATGCCCGATGACGCAGCGCAACCGGCGAGGGCGGCGGCAAGGGCGAAGGAAGCGAGGGTGGAGAGGGCGGCGATACGCATGGTCTTTCCTTTCATGGTGGTGGGTACTGCACGCGGGAAGCGCACACGGTAAACGCGCAGCGCGAGCCATTATTCCATCCGATCGTTATATTTTTTCATAAGCCTGGTTTCCTGTAGGAAAATACCAACTTTTAGAACGATGGCGCTGCGGTAAGATGCGCTTTCCCGAAAACATCCCGACGAGGAAAAGAGGAGACACATGAGTCAGCCGATCGCGCGTGCGCATCGACGCCATGCATTGCGAGCCGCACTGGCCAGCGCATTTGCCTGCTTCGGCACGGCGCAAGCCCAGACCGTCAATCCCGCCGAAGCGCTGGAGCTGCCAACGGTGGAAGTCATCGGCACCACGCTGCTGCCCGGCCTGGGTACGCCGATACAGGATGTGCCGGCCAACGTGCAGATCATCACCAGCGACAAGCTCGAGCGCCAGCATCACAACAGCGTGGCCGAGCATCTGGAGACAAACGCCAACAGCGTCACGGTCAATGCGGCGCAGGGAAATCCGTATCAGCCGGACGTCAATTTCCGTGGCTTCACCGCCTCGCCGCTCCTGGGCGTGCCACAGGGCCTGTCGGTATTCCAGGATGGCGTGCGCATCAACGAGCCTTTCGGCGACACCGTGAACTGGGACCTGCTGCCGCAGTCCGCCATCGCCAGCATGCAATTGATCCCGGGATCGAATCCCGCGTATGGTCTCAATACCCTGGGTGGCGCGCTCGCGGTCTATACCAAGAGCGGCAGCGCCTATCCGGGCGGCTCGGTGCAACTCTCCGGCGGCTCCTTCGGCCGTAAAGCAGTCGAATTCGAAAAGGGCGGCAAGTCCGGCAATCTCGACTACTTCCTCACCGGGAATTTCGCCGACGACCACGGCTGGGCGGATCACAATCCGAGCCGCATCCAGCAGTTCTTCGGCAAGGTGGGTTACCAGACCGCCGACACCGACTTTGATGTCAGCCTCACCGCCGCGGACAACCGGCTGCAGGGCACGCAGGCGCTGCCGGCATCGTTCTCCGACAACATCCGCCAGGCCTATACCTACCCGGACCGCAATGACAACAAGCTGATGTTCCTGTCGGCCAAGGGCAGCCACTTCCTGAACGACCAGGTGCTGCTAGGCGGGAACGTCTACTACCGCCACTACCGCAACAACAGCTTCGCCAGCAACGTCAATGACCATGCCGACGACGGCGGCCCGCAAGCCTTCAACGACGCTTCGTCGATCGACCAGGACAGCGCTGGCCTGGGCCTGCAACTGACGCTGCTGGGCGACATTGCCGGCCGCAAGAATCAGTTCGTCATCGGCGGCAGCGCCGATCTCGGCAATGCCCGCTACACCCAGAACAGCCAGCCGGCCGCGTTCACCGCCGACCGCGGCACCGAAGCGCTGGGCGACTTCGCCAGCATCACCAACGCCAGAACCGGCAGCCGCTATTACGGACTGTTCGCCACGAACACCTTGTCGCTTACACCGCAATGGGCACTGACGCTGTCCGGCCGCTACAACGTCGCCAAGATCCATATCCGCGACCGCAGCGGCGAAGCGCCCGAGCTCAATGGCGACCATAGCTTCTCGCGCTTTTCGCCAGCCGTCGGCGTGAACTGGAACCCGAGCAAGGCCTTGACCGCCTATGCCACCTACAACGAAGGCATGCGCGCGCCGACCGCCATCGAACTCACCTGCGCCGATCCGACTGCGCCATGCAAGCTGCCCAACAGCTTCCTGTCCGATCCGCCGCTCAACAAGGTGATCGCGCGCACGATCGAACTTGGCGCGCGCGGCAAGGGCAATGACGGCTTCGCATGGAGCGCCGCAATCTACCGCACCGAGCTCGATGACGACATCGCCTTCGTCAGCAGCGGCGGCGTCAGCAGCAACGCCGGCTACTTCCAGAATGTCGGCAAGACTCGCCGCCAGGGCCTGGAACTGTCGGCCGGCCGCAAGTTCGGTCCGCTCGGCATCACTGCGCACTACAGCTTCATCGATGCGACCTACCAGACCTCGTTCGCCGAAAGCAGCCCGTCCAACAGCAGCGCTGACACGAACGGCGAGATCCAGGTCAACAGCGGCAACCGCATTCCAGGCATACCGCAGCACAGCTTCAAGCTGCGGCTGGACTACGACATCACGCCGCAATGGGAAGCCGGCGCCAACATCGTGGCCGTGTCGGGCATCCATGCGCGCGGCGATGAGAACAATGCCGACAGCCGCGGCAAGCTGCCGGGCTATGCGGTGATCAACCTCGACACCCGCTACACCGTGAAGAAGGGCTGGGACGTATTCGCCCGCGTGTCGAACCTGTTCAACCGGCAGTACGCGAACTTCGGCGTGCTGGGGCAGAACGTATTCACCGGTCCGGGTAGAAGCTTCGATCCGGACAATCCGCTGGCCGAGCAATTCCGCGGCTATGGCGTGCCACGCGCGGTGTGGGTGGGAACGCGGTACTCGTGGATGTGATGCGGCGCTGTCGCAACGCCGGGTAATGGAAAAGGGCCGCAAAGCGGCCCTTCGTTCATGCGCTGATGCCTGCGATGCGCATGCTCAGGGCAAGAGGGTGAGGTTCACGCCGGACTGGCTGGCGCTTGTCAGATCCACCGGCCCGACGCTTTTCGCGGTATAGCCGGAAGCCGAGGCCTGCACCGCGTATTTGCCAACGCCGGGCGACACCGTAGGCTGCGCGGCGAAGGACAGCGGCAGTGTCGCGCTGTATTGCGCCACTTGCGGCGGCACCGTCGGCAAGCCCGTCAATGCATAGGTGGCGGGCGCCAGGTCGGTCGAGCGATAGCGGATCGTGACCGGCATGCCCGAAGCCAGCGTCTGCTGCGCGGCCACGTACGCGGTGTCCGATGCTCCCGCCGGCGACAGCGTCACGGTGCCGCCGATGTCACGCGCCGGCGTCGCGGCGCTCGCGGGATCGATCGGCGCTGCCTTCGTCGATACTGCGACGGTGGCGGTCGTGCTCGCTACAGGCACCGAGGCGATCACCGTCGCTGCCTTGCCATCGGCCGTGATCACCACGTCATAGCTGCCCGGCGCCAGGCGCGACAGGAAGAATTCGCCGGTGCTCGCGTCCGGCGCGGTGCTGGCAACGATCTGCCCGTTCTGTTGCGCCGACACTTCCACATGGCTGCCGGCCAGGGCGGGATTGACGAAACCGTCGATGCCGTTCACTGCGGTCGGCACGACCTTGACGACGGGCTTCAGCGCCAGCGTCTTGTTGCCGCGCGCGACGATCGATGTGCACGCATCGAAGTCCAGCACCAGGTCCACGCGCTGACCGGCGACCACATCGAAGGCATGGCCCAGCTTGATGCCGCTTTGCACTGCGCTAGGCGTGTCCAGCGCGATCTCGGTCGTGCTGCCGGTCCTGATCACGCTGTTGGCCATGACATTGTTCGAATTTGCACCCAGCACCAGGCGCAACTGCGTGTAGTGGCCCGGCGCCAGCGGCGTCTCGCCGAGCGCCGACAACACGCCGTTGGACAGGCTCAGCAGGTTGATCTTGCGTGCCGGGTTCAGGGTGATATCGGTCCAGCCGGCATCGGTGTCGGAGGCACTTGCGCTCTGGTGCACGCGCACCTTCGTCACCGTGACATTGACGGCGTCATAGCCGCAGGAAGGCGCGTCCGTCAGCGATACACCGAGCGTACCGTTGCCGCTCGTGCTGCCCGTCGAATCCCCGCCACCGCCGCCGCCGCAAGCCGCAAGCAGGGCAGCCGACGCGATGGCGCCCAGCAAGGCTGCGAGATATGTGGGTTTCATGAGGTGTCTCCCTTTTGCAATTGGTTTGTGTTGCGCTCGGCGATGCGCGCTGTGACGCGTGCCGTTGAACGTCCTGTAAAAAGCCCGGGGAGTGTAGCGAGTGATTTAGTTGCCGAAGAGAAATGTTGCAAACGCTTACTTTTGCCCGTGTTCCGAAACGTCTCGCGCGCAGGCATGGTGCTGCCGCGCCTGCGGAAGCTGGCCTGTCATGAACTGGTCGCCAGTTCGATCATGCGCATCGCATTGCGCGGCGCATAAGCGTGGATATCGTTGTTGAAGAAGACATAGGCGTCGCGAGCGGACTGACCACGCAGCAGCGCGAGGTCGGCCAGCAGCGCCTCATCGTCGTAGTTGCTGGCATACAGCGCGCCGGGTCCGTGGCGACGCAGGTAAAGGAAATCGCAGGTCGCCACCAGCGGCGTGCTGAACTCGGGCCAGTCGGATGCCACCAGCGCGGCGCCATGGCGCTCCAGTAGCGACAGCGTGGCCGCGACGAACCAGGAAGGATGCCGGATTTCCAGCGCCACCCGTACGTCATGCGCGTTGAACATTGCCAGCACTGGCTCCAGGCGCGCCAGGTCGATGCTCATTGCGCCAGGCAGTTGCAGCAGCACCGGGCCGCGCTTGTCGGCCGGGATGCGCAATACGCCTTCGATGAAGTAGTTCAACAGATCCGCTCCCTGCCGCACGCCGCCTTCGCTGTGCAGCTTCAGGCGGCGCCGGTGCGACACCGACTGCGGCGCCTTGAGCACGATGCGGTGCCCCGCCGGAACGCTGTCGGTCCAGGCAGCGACCGTATCCGGCGGCGGAATGCGGTAGAAGCTGGAATTGATTTCGATCGCGCTCATGCGCTGCATCGCATAGGCCAGCCTGTCCTTCACGCCGCGCGGATAAAACACGCCATTGTTCCAGTGGCGGTACAGGTAGCCGCTGGTGCCGACATGGATATGCATTGCTCTTGCTTTCTCCCTTCCTTTTCGCTGGACGTGTGGCTTGCTGCGGGTGCGCCGGCGAGCGCAAAGCATAGCGGGCCGCGCTGTGCAGGTACACGAAACGGCGCAAGCCCAAGGACATGCGCGCAGGGAAATGGCTGCAATGGGAGGGCGGACGTTACACTTGCGTCGCCGCCGGAACGCGGGCAAGCCGACCATGTCATACTGCACCGGCCTTTTCATGGCTTGCAGCCCGCCAACGCCTTTTTCGATGAAGCAGTCCAGTCCTTCCCAACAACATCGCACCCGTATTCGCATCCGCATTGCCGCCGGCATCGGCATGTCGCTGCTGCTGCATGTGCTGCTGTTTCTATTCTTCCGATCGCACATGACGCCGCAACCGCAAAGTGCGGGCACCGAGAGTCATGGGCCGCTGGTCGTGCAGCTGAACCGGCAGCCGCTGGGACCAAAGACTGCGCCGCCTGCAGCGAGCCCGGTGCCGCCCCTTGCAACGCGTGAGCCTGAGGCACGGCCCTCTCCGCCAGCCGCGAAGAAGCGCGTCGCGCCGCGCACGCCCACGCCGCCGGAACGCGCCGCGCCGCCGCGCGTCCCCCTGGCCAGGCGCGCCGAGCCGCGCCGTGCGCCATCGACTGCGCCGTCGATGGCGGCACCGAGTGCACCCGCTGCGCCAGCGGCCCCAGGTTCAGCCCCGCCCGCTGACATGTCGGAAATGGTCGCTGCGGCGCGCGAGCGCCGCCGCGCCGCCGGCATACCGTCGCCGGGTGCGTCGTCGAACGCCACGGACAGCAAGCCGCAGGGAGACGACGTGGCGCGCGCGAACGTTGCCTTCAGCGTCGCCCAGGCGCGCGGCCGCAAATCCGACGGCGGGATTTTTCATATCACGCGCATGGGCGTGCGCAACGCCGAGTTCCTGTTCCGCGGCTGGGACAACGACAGCCGCGCCGCCGCGCGCGAGCTGGTCGAAGTCGACGCCGGAGCCAACGGCGACGTGGAAACGGCCATCGTGCGCAAGATGATCGAGATCATTCGCAAGCATGAATCCGGCGACTTCAGCTGGGACTCACATCGTCTTGGCCGCGTGGTGATGCTGTCGGCGCGCAGGGAAGACAATGCCGGCCTCGAAGATTTCCTGAAACAGGAGTTCTTCGTGCGCTGACGTGAAATCGGCTCAGCCGCGCTTCATTTCGCCTTCTCGTGTTCGGCCAGGCCGACGGTCTTGTAGTCATAGCTCAGGAAGAATTCGGTCTGATATACGCCCCAGGCCGTATCTTCCAGCACCCGATTGACCTCGCGCACGCGAGTGGCCGGCAAACGTAGCGTGACGACCTGTCCAATGCCCATCGCCACATACCAGCTGACGACCTCCATGCCCTGCGGCGGAAACGCCTGGTAAAAGCCCTGGCGCTTCAACTGCGCATTGAGCTCGCCCAGCGGGCGCGACTGGTCATGCTTCAGGAACACCGTCAGTAGCACCGCATTGTCCGGCGTGGCGCTAGCCGTGCCGGCCGGCGGCGCGGCGACCGTCTGCGCCGCGGCCCCGCCGCACACCGCCAGCGAGGCGCACAGCAGAATGCTGCCGAGTAAAGTCTTCTTCCATGCTTTCACAGTCTTTCTCCTCGATAGGCCGCACACCGGGCAAACGATATCGACCTTCAGTGCGCGCCATGACGGCAATGCGCAAGGAAACCGCTATCTCTGCGGGTGCGCGGCTCGGGGTATTCCCGAGGTATCGCTGTGCCGTTTCCCTCTGCAAGGCTCGACTACAATGCGCCTTTCCACTGCTCTCCAACCCGCACTCCATGAAGTCACATCGCAATGCGCCGGCGAAGGCGCTAGCAGCCGGCATCGTCTTGCTGCTCGTCGTGCACGCGCCGGCCGGCATGGCGGCCGATACCGAAGGAAAGGTGGGGCGACTGGCCCGCAAGACCGGCGAAGGCATACGCCATGGCGCGGAAAAGACGGGCGAAGGCGTTGAACGAGGCGTTCGTCATGTCGGTCGCGGCATCGAGCGCGCCGCCGCCGCTACCGAAAAAGGGGTACGCAAGGGCGTGGAAAAGACTGGAGCGGGCATCACCAGGCTAAGAGGAAAACTGCGCGGCAAGCCGCAAACCGGCGCACATGAGGCTTGAAGCCGATCCCCATGCGCTGACCTGGCCGGGGCAGGGCGCGGAGCCGGGCGGAGTGGACCCGGTCAGACTGCTCGCGATCCCGCCGCCTCGCGCAGCGCCTCCAGCGTCGCAGTCCATCCAACAATGCCGCCCTGCGCGCGGATCATCGCCAGCGTGGCCTCCTTGAACTCGGGGAAGTAGCTTGCCGTTGCATCCTCGATCAGCAGGCATTCGTAACCCCTGTCATTGGCCTCGCGCATCGAGGTCTGCACGCAGACTTCGGTGGTCACGCCAGCGAAAATCAAATGCGTCACTCCGCGCCGTTGCAGCTCCTGCTGCAGCGGCGTCGCATGGAACGCGCCCTTGCCGGGCTTGTCGATCAGGATTTCCCCAGGCAGCGGCGCAAGCGCCGGGATGATCGCGTTGCCGTATTCGCCGCGCACCAGGATCCGGCCCATTGGCCCTGGATCACCGATGCGCAGCCCTGGATTGCCGCGCGCGCGCTTGGACGGCGGACAGTCGGACAAGTCGGGAAGATGCGATTCCCGGGTGTGCACGATCAGCATGCCCAGGGCACGCGCGATGTCGAGCAGCGCCGCCGCGGCCGGCACGATAGCCGCCAGCGTCGATACATCGTTGCCCAGCGCTTCGCCGAAACCGCCGGGCTCGATGAAGTCGCGCTGCATGTCGATCATCACCAGCGCAGCCGTTTCCGGCCGCAGTGCATACGCATAGGGCTGGGCCTGCACGCGCAAGAGATTCTTCATCGGCTTTCCCTTCCTCAGCGGCTCATTTCGCGCCCGCATCGAGCAGGCTCACATGCGCGGCAACCACGCGCCAGCCGGCGTCCGTCTTCATCCAGGTCTGGCTCTGGCGCCCGATGCGTTGGCTGCCACCGCGCACGAATTCCATGTTCGCTGTCGCCATCGCATCGCCATAGCTGGTGATGACCACGCGCCGTATCGTGCGCTCGAGGCCGGCAGCGGGACGGTTCGCGCGGAAGGCGCGGATCGCGTCATAGCCGTACAGGTTCTCGGTGGCGCCGTAGCGCAGGGTGTGCGGCGAATTCCAGAACAATTCGTCCAGCACCGCGACATCGTTGGAGACAAGGGCGGTTTCATAGCGCTCGAAGGCCGACCTTACCTCGGCCAGCACATCAGGGCGGTTGATCTCAGGCATGGTGGGAAAGTGGAAAGGGTTCGTCAGTTTGGCGATGCGGGTTGGGGTGTGGCGGCGCGGCGCACAAGCCCGCCGCTTCCAGCACGCGGGCAGCGGCCAGGCAGACATCCTCGCGCCATGGCGGGGCGATCAATTGCACGCCGACCGGCAGGCCGCCCGCCTGTGCGGGCCATACCGGCACTGCGCACACCGGCAGGCCGATGCAGGAAATCGGCTGCGTGAGCAAACCCATGCTGGCGCGCGTCGGCACACGCCTGCCATTGATTTCCATCTCCTCGCTGCCCAGCGGCGTGGCCGGCACGGGCGTGGCCGGCGCGATCAGGAGATCGATGTCCTCGAACAGATCCAGCGCTTCTTCGTAGACCATGCGCCGCACCCGCTGCGCCTGGGCGACCCAGCCGGCCGGGATCAGGCTGCCGGCAATCAGGCGGTCGCGCGACAGCGGCTCGTATTCGTCGTAGCGCTCGATCAGCCGGCGACGATGCAGCGCGCCGCCCTCCGCCCCGGTGATGACGAAGGCTGCGGCACGCGCCTTCTCGGCGCCGGCGAGCCTGAGCTTGCGTGTGGCGCCGAGCGCGTGACTCACTTGCGCGACCGCCTCGCATGCAGCGCCCGATGCCCACTCTTCGAACCAGCCGCCGAGCACAGCCACGCGCAGTCCGTGCGCGATGCCCTGTTCGATGCGGGAAGAGCGCGGCGCATCGAGCAGTGCGTCATACGCGAGCGACAGATCCTGCGCATTCGCAGCGAAGGGTCCGAGGTGATCGAGGCTGTGCACGAAGGGAAAGCTGCCGGCGCGCGGCAGTCGGCCGAAGGTGGGTTTCAGGCCGAAGATGCCACACAGCGATGCGGGCACGCGGATCGAGCCGTTCGTATCCGACCCAAGGCTGATCGGCACCATCCCGGCCGCCACCGCCGCGGCCGAGCCGCCTGAAGAACCGCCGGCGCTGCGCGTGGTATCGCGCGGATTGCGGGTCGGACCGAAATGGCTGTTCTCGGTGGTGAAGCCGTAGGCATGCTCATCCATGTTCAGCGCGCCGACCAGCACCGCCCCGGCTGCGCGCATGCGCTCGACGAGCACCGCGTCGCGCGCGGCCGGCGCATTGCCGCGGTTGACCGCGCCGCCGGCGAGCGTGACTTCCCCTTCGATGTCGAACAGATTCTTCACCGCGTAGGGCACGCCGGCCAAAGGCGGCAAGGCTTCGCCGCGCGCGCGCCGCGCATCGATCTCGGCCGCTTCGCGCCAGGCGCGCTCCTCCGTCAGGGAGGTGAAGCAGTTCAACGCCGGATCGAGCCGCTCGATGCGCTCCATGCTCGCGCGCAGCGCATCGACCGCCAACAGGCTGCCGTCGGCGACGGCCCGCGCAATGTCACTGGCGCGCATCATGGCTGAAACAGCGCGGCCGGTTCCGCGTCCAGCGGCAGATCGGCGTCGAGAAAGCTGGCGGCGATGTCCGCGATGCGCGCAAACTGCGCCGTCACGCGCTGGCGCAGCGCTTCATCGGCGGCATAGCCGTGCAGCGCCAGCGCCGCGCCGACATACGCCTCCCTCTCCCTGGCGTGGTCTTCCCAAGTCATCGTTTCGCCTCGCTTCCTTGTTGAAAAATTGGGATCTCATGCCCGGCTGTAAGGCTGGGCCAGCGCCGCCGGCGCGGTTTGCCGGCCCATCAGCCCGGCCACCGCGAGCAGCGCCAGCACGTAGGGCAGCATGATCAGGAGTGCGCTCGGCACGTTCACGCCGACGCTGGGCAGGAAGAACTGCAGCGCCGTCGCCGCGCCGAACAGCAGGCAGGCGCCGAGCATGCGGCCGAGCTTCCAGTTGCCGAAGATGATGGCGGCGATCGCCAGGTAGCCGGCGCCGTTGGTCATGCCTTCGGTGAAGGTGTGGATGTCGCCGATCGAGATGAAGCAGCCGGCGACGGCGGCCATCACACCCGCGAACACGACCGCGCCATAGCGCAGCGCGGTGACGGACAGGCCGCAGCTGTCTGCCGCGCGCGGCTGCGCGCCGCTCGCATGCAGGGCGAGTCCGAGCGCGGTGCGCTGCAGCACGAAGGCGGTGAGCCCGATAACGGCCAGGCCCGCGTAAAGCAGCCAGACCTGCTCGAACACCATCGTCCCCACCAACGGGATGTCGCGCAGCAGCGGCGGCGCCCACTTGGACAGCCCCGGGATCGCCGCGTCCGAGCGGCTGCCGAAGAGCTCACGGTAAGCCAGCGTGGTTGCGCCCAGCGCCAGGATATTGATGCCGATGCCGGTGACGATCTGGTTCGCCCGCAGCCGGATGCTGAGAAACGCCTGCAGCAAGGCGAGCGGAATCACCGCGAGCACGCCGCACAGCAGCCCGAGAAGCGGATTGCCGCTGGCCCACGAGCCGACCGCGCCGGCGAAGGCGCCGGTCAGCATCATGCCTTCCAGGCTCATGTTCAACACGCCCGCGCGCTGGCTGACCAGTTCGCCGGTGGCGCCGAGCAGAAGCGGCGCGGCAAAGCGGATCGACGAACCGATGAATACTGCGACCATTTCCGCTGTCATGCCTTGGCTCCCGTCGTGCCGCGTGACCGGAGATGCATGCCGGCCAGCGTGAGAATGATGATGCCCTGGACCACCAGCACCAGCGCCGAAGGCACCGATGCGACCATCTCCATGTTGATGCCGCCCGAGCGCAGGAAGCCGAACAGCAGGGCGCCCGCGAGCACGCCGGGCACCGAGCCGCGCGCCAGCAGGCCTACCACCAGGCCATCGAAGCCGTAGCCCGATGAAAAGCCGGCCTTGAGCACGGTCTGGTCGCCCTGCAGCATGATGCCGCCGGCCAGGCCGCCGAGCGCGCCGGCCAGCGTCATCGCCAGCACGATGCTGCGCGTGATCGGCATGCCGGCCTGGGCCGCGGCCTGCGGATTCAGGCCGACCGAGCGCAGATGGATACCGAACAGGCTGCGCGAGAGCAGCCAGGCGATGGCGATCGCCAGCACGATGCCTATCGGCAGGCCGATGTGCAGCGGCATGGCATCGTCGCCGAAGAAGAAGGGCAGCTTCGTCGACGCCGGTATTTCCAGCGATTCGGGCAGGGTGCCGGAATTGGTCATCGGCTGGCGCAGCAGCGCCTCGGACTGCACGCTCCAGTACAGGAGCCAGATGCCGATGAAGGACAGCATCAGCGTGCTGATCACTTCATTGGTGCCGGCCCTGGCTTTCAGCAGGCCCGGCAGCGCGCCCCACAGCGCGCCGGCGGCGCTGGCTGCGGCCAGCGGCAGCAGGAAAGACAGGCCGAAGGGCAGGGCCGCGACATGGCCATACAGGCAGACCGCGGTGGCGACGATGCCGCCGACGGCGATCTGGCCTTCGCCGCCGACATTGGTCAGCCGGGCGCGGTCGGCCAGCACGAAGCCGAGCCCGATCAGCGCGAACACCAGCGCACGGTTGATCGAAGCGGCGATCGCATACGGCGAGCCCCAGGCGCCGTCAGCGAAGGCCGCCAGCGCTTCGCTCACGTTCGCGCCGGTGGCGGCAATGAGCGCGATGCCAATCGCCAGCGCGATCGCGGCCGCCGCGCAGGGCAGCAGAATCGGCGCGGCGGCCAGCGGCGGCGCGGGCAAAACGAGTTTGGGGGAAAAGCGAAGATTCATGCCTGTTGTCCTGCCATCAGTGCGCCGATGCGCTCGCGTTGTTCGAATCCGGACGGGCATACGCCGACGATGCGCCCGCGGTACAGCACCAGGATGCGATCGGCGACGCTCAGCAATTCGTCGAGTTCGGAAGAGATCAAGAGCACGCCGACGCCTTCGTCGCGCGCGCGCCGGATATGGCCATACACCGCTTCGACCGCGCCGACATCCAGGCCGCGCGTAGGCTGCGCCGCAATCAGCGCCACCAGGCCGGGCAGCGTCAGCTCGCGCGCCATCACCGCCTTCTGCTGGTTGCCGCCGGACAGGCCGCCGAAGGCGACCGCCTCGCTGGCGGCGCGCACGTCGTAGCGCGCCATCAGCTCGCGCGCACGCGCAGCCATCGCGCGCCGGTCGACGCGTCCCCAGCGGGTGAATTGCTCGAAGCGATTCAGGAACAGGTTTTCCGCGACCGACAGGCCGTTGATGCAGCCATGCGCATGCCGGTCCTCGGGCACGATGCCGACGCCGGCGCGCGTGATCTCGCGCGGCGGCCGCCCCTGCATTGCCTGGCCGCGCACAAAGAAGCGGCCTGCCGTCGGGCGTGTCATGCCGGACAGCGCGGCGGCAAGCTCGCTTTGACCATTGCCCTCGACGCCGGCAACGCCAACGATCTCGCCGCGGTACAGCGTATGCGTGAAGTTGTCCAGGCGCGTGACGCCCTGCGCATCGATGACGGACAGCCCGTCTATCTGCAGCACTTCCTCGCTGGCGCGACGCGGTCGCGCCAGCGGTGGCGCCTTTGCCGGCGCGGCTGTCCCAACTACGGCTGTATCGGCGCCTTCACGCCACACCATCGCCCGCACCAGGCGCTCCATGTCGCTGGCGGGCTGCTGCGATTGCGCCACCACCATGCCGCCGCGCAGCACCGTGACGCGATCGGCGACCTGCCGGATCTCGGCCAGCTTGTGCGTCACCAGCAGCACGCTGCATCCCTGGCGCGCCACCTCGCGGCACACCGCGAGCAAGGCCGCGATCTCGTCGGGCAGGAGCACCGCGGTCGGCTCGTCGAGCACCAGGAGGCGCGGCGCGCGCATCAGGCACTTGATGATTTCCACGCGCTGCCGCTCGCCGACCGAAAGCGCATCGATGCGCGCATGGAGGTCGACCGACAAGCCATAGCGCTGCGACAGTTGCGTGATGCGTTCGGCTTGCTCGCGCCGGCGCAGCATGCCGCGCGCCTGGCCCAGCAGCAGGTTGTCCAGCGCCGTCATGTCCGGCACCAGGCTGAAATGCTGGTGCACCATCGCGATGCCGCTGCCCAGCGCATCGGCTGGCCCCTGTGGCCGGTACGGCGCGCCATCGAGCGTCATCCGGCCTTCGCTGGGCGCATGCACGCCGAAGATCACATTGCACAGCGTGGATTTGCCGGCGCCGTTCTCACCGAGCAGGCACTGGATTTCGCCGGCGCGTATCGTCAGGTCGACGTTGGCAAGCGCCTGCATCGCGCCGAAGCGCTTGCCGACGCCGGCCAGCGCGAGCCAGGGTTCGCCGATCGCATGCTGCGCAGCCTGTGCAGGTTCGGCGATCGGGGCGGATGCGGCGCTTGTCATCATCAGCCCTCGAGCACCTTGATCTTGCGCTCCATGATTTCCTTCTTGATCTGCTCGAGCTTTTTCACCTGGTCCGGCGTGGCGTTGCAGATTTTCATGTCCGAGGATTCCGGTCCCATGGCCAGGCCGAAGGCCTTGTAGCCTGGCTTCCATTCGCCGGTCACCGCCTGCGAAATGGCATAGCGCACCTGATAGCCCACGCCGGTAATGCTGTAGGCCACGTACAGCGGATCGCTGCCGCAGCGGTCGGTGTAGCTGCCGATGATGTGCGTGCCCTTTTCCTTGGCGGCCTGCTCCATGCCGCGCAGGCCAAGGTTCAGGATGTGGTAATGCACATCGGCGCCCTGCGCGATCGCGGCCAGCGTGGCTTCCTTGGACTTGGCGACGTTGTCGAAATCGCCGGTGTAGTTCTCGACGTACTTGATGTTGGGATTGATGTAGCGCGCGCCGTTGCCGAACTCCTTGCCGGCATTGACGATCGATGGAATCTCCATGCCGCCGACATAGCTGACCGCGCCATTCTTCGACAGCATGGCCGCGGCCGCGCCGGCGACAAAGGCGATCTCGGCCTGCTTGACGTCATAGCCCGCAACGTTCGGCGCCGATTCGCCCTGGTTGCCGCCGACGATGGAGAACTTGACCTTCGGGAAGCGCTTGGCGATCTTGTACACCGCCGCCTGCGTCTGCCCGCCCACGCCGATGACGAGGCTGTTCTTCGATGCCAGGTTGGTCAGCGCCTGCTCCATGTCCGCATAGTTGATGTTCTCGATCATCTGCACCTTGATCTTGCCGCCCTGCTGCTTCTCGGCGGCGACCAGGCCGTCATAACCGGATTCCATCCAACCCTTGTCCGACTTGGATCCCGGGATCAGGATGCCGACCTTCAGCGGGTCTTCGGCATGCGCAAACGGCGCCGCGGCGAAGGCGCAAGTGGCCAAGGCGGCGGTAGCGGTGGCAAGCGATTTGACCGCGCGGCGGCGGTTCCATGTTCTCAGCATCTGGCACTCCTTTTGCATTATTGGAAGAGGGTGAAACGGGTTGCGGCAGCATGCGATGCAAGTTCGGTGCCATCGGCCATGCGACCACATCATGAGCCGCGGCACGCATGGCCGGCGCCCGCCTTCCCCGCGCTTCGCCCATGCCTACAACAACAAGGAACCGACATGACTTATCCGACGCCGCCCCTGCTCAAAAGCCGCGAGGGCATGCTGGGCGCCAGTCCCGCGAATCGCTGGCGCGCCGACCGCGACACCGTGGACATGAGCGTGCCGCCGCCCGCACCGCGCATCGCCACCATCGCGTGCGAGCCGCAAGCGGTGCGGCTGAACCTGCGCCAGACCGCCATCGTCGTCATCGATATGCAGAACGATTTTTGCACCACCGATGGATGGGTTCACCAGATTGGTGGCGATCCGACCCCGGATCGTGCGCCGATTGCACCGTTGCAGGGCTTGCTGCCGGCACTGCGTGCGGCGGGCGTACCGGTGATCTGGGTGAACTGGGGCAATCGTCCCGACCTGGCCAACATGCCGCCAAACCAGATTCACCTGTACAAGCCGCATGGCGAAGGCATCGGCCTCGGCGATCCGCTTGCAGGCAGCGGCGCCGCAGTGCTGCAGAAGGATTCCTGGGCCGCGGCCATCGTCGATGAGCTGCGTCCCGATCCGCAGGACATCCTGGTGGACAAGCATCGCATCAGCGGCTTCTGGGATACGCCGCTCGACAGCATCCTGCGCAACCTCGGCATCCGCTCCATCCTGTTCGCCGGCGTCAACACCGACCAGTGCGTGCTGCACTCGCTCACCGATGCGAATTTCCTCGGCTACGGCTGCCTGCTCGTGGAAGACTGCTGCGCGACCACATCACCAGCCTTTTGCACCGAAGCGACGATCTGGAACGTCAAGAAATGCTTCGGCTTCGTTACCGATTCGGCGCGCGTGCTTGCCGCGCTCGATGGCGCCGGCGCATGACGAGCGGCGCACAGCATGCCGGCGGCATGGATGGGGGTGCCTTCGTGCCGGGGCCGCGCATGCATCTCGCGCCGACGCGCAGCGGAACGCTGGACGGACTGCGCTTTGCGGTCAAGGACCTGATCGATGTCGCCGGCTCTGTCACCGGCGGCGGCAATCCCGACTGGGCGCGCACCCATGCGCCGGCCGCGCGCCATGCGCACGTGGTGGCGCGGCTGCTCGATACCGGTGCCGCGCTGTGCGGCAAAACCATCACCGATGAACTGGCCTTCAGTCTCGAAGGCGAGAACTGGCATTACGGCACGCCGGTCAATCCGCGCTGTCCGGATTGCCTGCCGGGCGGATCTTCCAGCGGCTCGGCGGTGGCGGTCGCCGCCGGCCTGGCCGACTTCGCGCTCGGCACCGATACCGGCGGCTCGGTGCGCGTGCCGGCCGCGTTCTGCGGCGTTCCCGCGCTGCGGCCGACGCATGGCGCCATCTCTCTCGACGGCGTGCTCCCTTTCGCGCCGAGTTATGACACGATCGGCATCTTCGCGCAGTCGGTCCCGGTATTGGGCCGGGTCGCCGCCGCGCTGCTGCCGCGGCCCGCTTCATCGGCGCCGATCCCGCGCTACTTGCTGGCGCGCGACGCCTTCGCGCTGGCGGACGGGCCGCTGCGACGGCACCTGGCGTGGCTGACGGGCGATTTCGATGCGGCGCCTGTCGACATCTTCGATGGCGGCCTGGAACGCTGGCTGCGTTGCTACGCGG
The DNA here is from genome assembly GCF_016632335.1 of Noviherbaspirillum pedocola. GTDB lineage: Bacteria > Pseudomonadota > Gammaproteobacteria > Burkholderiales > Burkholderiaceae_D > Noviherbaspirillum_A > Noviherbaspirillum_A pedocola. The sequence goes on along the minus strand of NZ_JAEPBG010000004.1, from coordinate 60,021 downwards.
TATGCCAGGGCGGCGAGATCCGGCAATCGCTTGGGCCATGGATTCATGCCGTGCATCCACGTTTCGGCCCCGCGATTGCGCCGCGCTTTGCCGGACTCGATGACATTGCGCAAGCCGATATCGAGCGCGAAGCCACGGTGCGCGCGCTGCTGCGCGCCGGACTCGATGCGCTGTTGCCGCCCGGCGCAGTGCTACTCGTGCCGACGACGCCGCGCACTGCGCTGCCAAGAAACGCATCAGGCGAGGAGAGAGCCGCCTTCTATCAGGCGGCGCTGGCCATCAACGCGATCGCAGGCCATGCAGGCCTGCCGCAGCTGACGCTTCCAGCCGGCACGGTCGACGGCAAGCCGGTCGCGCTCTCCTTCATTGCCGCGCGCCACGCCGATGCGCTTCTGCTGTCGCACGCGCCGCAGTGGCAGCGGCGTATCGACGCAGGGTTGAGCCGACGCGCGTGATGCGGCCGCGCCTGCGCGCTCCTTCGCCATGCCAGCGGACATGGAACTTCCTTTGCGCGGCGCGCCTCTATCCTGCGCACCACGTCGCGCATGCATGCGGCGGCTTGCCGCCGTGAAAGCGCTGGCCCGGCGCAGCCCGGGCGCCGGCATGGCCGACGAACCTAATAAGGAAGCAGCATGAGTTCTCGTGATCCGACCCGATCGATGTGGGCCGAAAGTCTGGCCCTTCTGGAACAGGCCGAAAGCATGCGACGCCAATGCTTCGAGCTCAGGCGGCAGGGAACTGGCGGACCGACATGGGAGCCACCGGTGGATGTGTATGAAACCGCGCGCGAGCTGATGCTGGTGATCGCGTTGCCGGGCGTGCCGGCCGATGCGGTCAAGGTCGTCATCGATGGCGGAACGATTTCGGTACAGGGTCAGCGCGCCATTCCCGCGCCGGGCTCGGCAGCGGTGCACCGCCTCGAGATTCCGTACGGGCGATTCGAACGACGCATCGACTTGCGGCCCGGCATGTATGAAATCGTGCGCCGCGAGCTCAGCGATGGCTGTCTCTTCCTTACCCTGAAAAAGCATGCATGACGCAAGGAGCGACATGGCGAACGATCTCCCGAACCAGGAAACCGACGCGGCCGACACTAACACCGCCAAGGCAATCCCGGCATTGCCGGACGATGCGCTGATCATCATTCCCACCCGCAACCTGGTGCTGTTTCCCGGCCTGGTGCTGCCTATCACGGTCGGCCGCGAAAGCACAGTGGCCGCAGTGCAGCAGGCCGCGCGCAGCGGACGCCAGGTCGGTGTGCTGCTGCAGCGTGACGCCTCGGCCGAAAATCCCGGTCCCGACGATCTGTACCGGGTCGGCACCACGGCCAATATCCTGCGCTACATGACCACGCCGGACGGCGCGCATCACATCATCTGCCAGGGCGAGGGCCGCTTCATGGTCACCGAGATGCTGTCGGGCTATGCGTTCAACGTGGCACGCGCGCAAAGGCTGTCGCCGGTGCATGAGAGCAGCGCCGATATTGAAGCGCGCATGCTGCAGCTCAAGGGCCGCACCGCCGAGATCCTGGCGCTGCTGCCGCAGGCGCCGGCCGAGCTGACCGCATCGCTGCAGAACATCACCTCGCCGGAAACCCTGACCGACTGGGTCGTTGGCCTGATGGATTTGCAGCCGACCGAAAAGCAGGAAGTGCTGCAGACCCTGGATCTGCAGCAGCGCATGGACCGGGCGCTGGCGCTGGTGTCGCACCGGCTCGAAGTGCTGCGCATCAGCCAGGACATCGACGAGCGCACCCGCAATCGCTTTGCCGAACGCCAGCGCGAAGCAGTGTTGCGCGAGCAGCTGAAGACGATACAGCAGCAGCTCGGCGACGAGGAAGACGCGCCGAGCGAGGTGGCCCAGATCGAGGGCGCGGTGGAAAGGGCTGGCATGCCGGAAGAGGCGAAGGCGCATGCGCAGAAGGAACTGAAGCGCCTGAAACGCATGCCCGAGGCCGCGCCCGATTATTCGATGCTGGTCACTTATCTCGAATGGCTGACCGAGCTGCCCTGGTCGGCATCCACGGAAGAGCGCATCGATATCGCTGATGCGCGCCGCATCCTCGATGAAGAGCATTACGGCCTGGAAAAGATCAAGCGTCGCATCCTCGAATACCTCGCGGTGCGCAAACTCAATCCGCAGGGCAAGAGCCCGATCCTGTGCTTCGCCGGACCGCCGGGCGTGGGCAAGACCTCGCTCGGACAGAGCATCGCGCACGCGACCGGCCGCAAGTTCGTGCGCGTAAGCCTGGGCGGCGTGCATGACGAATCCGAGATCCGCGGCCATCGTCGCACCTATATCGGCGCGCTGCCGGGCAACATCATTCAGGGCTTGCGCAAGGCCGGCACGAACAACCCGGTGATGATGCTCGACGAGGTCGACAAGATGGGTGCCGGCGTGCACGGCGATCCGGCCGCGGCGCTGCTCGAAGTGCTGGACCCGGAGCAGAACGCCAGCTTCCGCGACAACTATCTCGCCGTGCCCTTCGATCTCTCGAAGGTGATGTTCATCTGCACCGCCAACATGCTGGAGACGATTTCCGGGCCGCTGCGCGATCGCATGGAAATCATCCAGCTGCCCGGCTACACCGAGATGGAAAAGGTGCAGATCGCGCGGCGCTACCTGGTGGCGCGACAGATGGAAGCCAACGGGCTGAAGCCGGAGCAGTGCGAGATCACCGATGCCGCATTGCATGCGCTGGTCCAACGCTATACCCGCGAAGCCGGCGTGCGCGGGCTGGAGCGCGAGATCGGCAACACGCTGCGCCATGCGGCCATGCGCATCGCCGAAGGCACGGCGCAGCGGGTGACGATCGACGAGGCAGACCTGGCGGCCATCCTCGGCGCGCCGCGTTTCGAGAATGAAGTCGCCATGCGCGTGGCCGTGCCGGGCGTAGCCACCGGGCTGGCGTGGACGCCGGTGGGTGGCGACATCCTGTTCATCGAAGCCACGCGCACGCCGGGCGGCGGACGGCTGGTCCTGACCGGGCAGCTCGGCGATGTGATGAAGGAAAGCGCACAGGCAGCCTTGTCGCTGCTCAAGACACGCGCGGAAGGCATGGGCATTGATCCGGCGCTGTTCGAGCGCAGCGACATCCACATCCATGTGCCGGCCGGCGCTACACCGAAGGATGGGCCGAGCGCAGGCGTGGCGATGTTCTCGGCGCTGGCATCGCTGATGGCCAACCGCGCGCTGCGCCACGATTGCGCGATGACGGGCGAGATCAGCCTGCGCGGCCTGGTGCTCCCGGTGGGCGGCATCAAGGAAAAGGTGCTGGCCGCGCTGCGCGCCGGCATCCACACCGTGCTGCTGCCGGCGCGCAACCGCAGGGATGTCGACGACGTGCCGCCCGATGCGCGCGCGCAGCTGGAATTCATCTTCCTGGAAACGGTGGATGAGGCGATTGCGACGCTGATGCCGCGGGAGGAAGCGGTGGCGGTGTAGGGCCTGCTCCGCCCACGCGGCTGCTAGCCCCTGAACCGCGTGGGCGGAGCAGGCCCTGCGCATCCATGCCCGCGTGTTCTGGCTGGGTGATGCGCAGTGCTGCCATGCCTGGGATACATGGGTCGGACTGACGAAGGAAGCTCGGCTTGAAGCTCGCGCGACCGGCGCCCGCGCAAGCGCAACCGGCGTCCCCAGCAAGCGCGGCCACATCCTCCAGCCTCTTTCGCATCGGCGATATAAGCGATGCGCTTCACTGGTATTCCCCGAAACCTTCTATCCCGTTTTGCATCACCTGTAGCGGCAGCGATCCTTGAGCCTTGCCAGCTTGTATCCCAAAATATACAATCGCAAACCCGATGAGAACTTTCTTATCGACGGATGTGTTTGACAAATGGCTTGCGGCGCTGCGCGACCGGAGCGCCGCGGCCCGCATCAAGGTACGAATCAGTCGCGCCGAACTGGGCAACTTTGGTGATTGCCAACGGATAGGCGAAGGTATTTCGGAAATGCGGATTCATTACGGACAAGGCTATCGGGTGTATTTCATCGAGCGGGGCAAGGAGGTCGTCATTCTGCTTGCGGGCGGCGACAAGTCGACGCAGGCAAAGGATATCCGCATGGCGCTGTCACTTGCGCGCCAATTGGCGTGAGGAAGAACGACATGACAATCAAGTTGAAGAAATGGGATGTCGCCGAGCATCTGCAGACTGAAGAGGAAATGGCGCTCTACCTTGAAGCCTGCCTGGAAGAAGCCGGCGACGATGCGACGCTCATCGTGAAGGCGTTAGGCGATATTGCCCGCGCCAGGGGCATGACCCAGCTCGCCAGGGATACCGGACTCGGGCGCGAAAGTCTCTACAAGGCGCTTTCCGGAGAGGGTAATCCCAGCTTCGCGACGATCTTCAAAGTGCTGCATGCGCTCGGACTGCGGCTGCATGCGGGCGTACGCCACGCCTGACCGGCGCGGCGCCTTTCATCTCCCCAGCGGCCGGCCTTCCAGTTGCGGCGCCGGCGGCAGGCCGGTCACACGCAATATCTCCTGCTCATCCAGCGTGTCATGCTCGAGCAGCGCTGCGACCAGCGCATCGAGCTCGCGCCGATGCAGCGACAGCAACTTCATCGCCTCCTCATGGCTGTCGCCGATGATGCGCTGCACTTCGACATCGATCAGCCGCGCCGTTTCATCGCTGCAGGGCTTGTCGCCCGCCATGCCCAGACTCGTGCCGAGATAGGGATTCTGCCGCGGCGCCAGCTGCACCATGCCAAGCGCATCGCTCATGCCCCAGCGGGTGACCATGCTGCGCGCGATGTTGGTGGCCTGCTCAATGTCGTTTTCCGCTCCCGTGGTGCGGGTGCCGTAGACCAGCTCTTCGGCCACGCGTCCGCCCAGCATGCCGATGATGCGCGCGCGCAGGTACGGTTCGGGATAGTTGTAGCGGTCCGATGGCGGGCGCTGGTAGGTCACGCCCAGCGCCTGGCCGCGCGGCACGATCGTGACCCGGTGCACCGGGTCGGCGCCCGGCATCACCAGGCCGAGAATCGCATGGCCGCTTTCGTGATAAGCGATGCGCTCGCGGTCCGTCTCCGACAGCAGGATGGGGCGCTCGGGACCGAGCATGATCTTCTCCAGCGCATCCATGAAGTCCTTCTGCGTGACATTGTTTTCCTCGCGTCGCGCCGCCAACAGCGCCGCCTCGTTGACCAGGTTCTTCAGATCCGCGCCCGACAGGCCTGGCGTAGCCGACGCCAGTTCGGCCAGGCTGACATCGGCGCCGAGCGGTACCTTGCGTGTATGCACCCGCAGGATCGCTTCGCGGCCAGTCTTGTCCGGCAGATTGACCACGACGCGGCGGTCGAAGCGGCCCGGTCGCAGCAGCGCCTTGTCCAGCACATCGGGCTGGTTCGTCGCAGCCAGCACGATGATGCCTTCGCGGCTGGAGAAACCATCCATCTCGGTCAGGATCTGGTTCAGCGTCTGCTCCTGCTCGCTGGAGCCGCCGATGGCGATCGAGCCGCGCGCGCGGCCGATGGAATCGAGCTCATCGATGAAGATGATCGCCGGCGCCTGCTCGCGCGCCTGGCGGAACAGGTCGCGCACCCGCGCCGCGCCGACACCGACGATCATCTCGACGAACTCGGCCGCGCTCATCGAAAAGAAGGGCACGCCGGCTTCGCCCGCCACCGCTCGCGCCAGCAGCGTCTTGCCGGTACCCGGCGCGCCGACCAGCAGCACGCCCTTGGGCGCGGCGCCGCCCAGGCGGGTGTACTTGCCGGGGTCCTTCAGGAAATCGACGACTTCCACCAATTCGTTCTTCGCTTCATCAATGCCGGCCACGTCGTCGAAGGTCACGCGCGAGTCCTGCTCTTGGTCGTAGCGCCGCGCCTTGCTCTTGCCGATGCCGAAGATCGAGCCGCCCATGCCGCCGCCCGAGGAGGCGCGCCGGTACATCCACACGTAGAAGCCGATGATGAGTATTGCGGGACCAAAGCCGAACAGCAGCGCGCCCCAGGTGTTGCCCGCCTGTATCGGCACCGCGCTGATCTCGACCTTGTGGTCGACCAGAAAGCCTTCCAGGCCCGGGCCGACGAAGGCCGGCAGCGTGGTGGTGAAGGTCGGCGAGGTACGGCTCGGCTCGACCGGCGTTTCCTTCGACAGCCGCGCGCCCTTGTCGCGGTCCGGCGGCGGCCAGGTGACCGGCTGTGCAAAGCGGCCTTCGATATTCGCGCCCTGGCTGTAGATCGATGTGACATTGCCCTTGTCCACTTCCGCCTTGAAGACGGTGTAGGGAATGGTCACTGGCGCTTCGGGACCGGGTGCGAAGGTCTTCATCAGCCAATAATTGGCCAGCAGGATGAAGACGAACAGCAGCCAGGCCCGGCCCGGCGGCATGCCCTTGTTGTCGGGAGCTTTACCGGCATTGCGACCCGAATCGGGGCGCGCCGGGTTTTTCGGAAAACGGAGGTCGTCGCGTTTCATGGCTAGGAGAAGCGCAAGGGACTTCGATCGGAAGCTGCAAATCATACGCGCAAGAAACCAATGCCCATGTACGCGCATCCTGCAGCGCATGCCGCTCTGAAGATGACCTGCAATCTGGACGGATCGTTCAACGAGTGTAGGGACAGGTCAACGACGCCATTTCCGCGACGCCAGGAAAAGCGTTCTGATTCGTCGATGCTGACCGCAGCCACGGTGCGCGGCAAGTCGGTCGAGTTCTCTTTCGATAGCAACATGGTCGACGCGAGGCTGAGGATGATCGTGCCTGGCCAATCAGCGATAAGGAAAGTCTTGTTGCGACAATGAGCCGGTATGAGCTTTATCAATCATGCATGCTGTCGCTGGGATGGCATGGCGCGAAGGCGCTCGCTGCGCCTGTATAATTCGCCGCGCTTTGTGTCCCCGTGTGAAGCGGTCTTGCCTGCGTGAGTAATGGCTATGTCCATGGCATCGACGCAAGCGATAGCGACTCTTGTTCTCCAGTTCTCTACCGGTATGTGGCAGGCCCTGTGCCTCGGCTCCGGTACTGATGTCGCCTATGCGAGTTCTGTCGCAGGCGGCCGAGCGAAGAGCAAGCTTGCAAAGGATCAGACGAACACCGCGGGCATGCCCTTGCTGGCCTCTTCGACGCCGCAGCGGCACGATGCACGCCATTCTTCATGCAATGCCGTTGCGGTCCGGGACACGGCTGCGTCGGCGGTCGCGTCTGCTGGTCGCGCCTTTTTACGCTATGCCAGCAGGCATGGCGGGCTTCTTTAACGCTTGGTTTTTGCCATGGCAAACGAAACTACGATATCCGCGGCCAACGCCGCGATCAAATGGACCGATGGCGAATGGAGTCGAATCGCTGCCTGGCTGCTGGAGCAGAAAGGCAATGCGCTGCTTGCGTCCGATACATTGGAAGAAATTAAAGCTAAGGATGTTTTCCTGGCCCAGGAAGTGCTGCCCGCTGAAAGGCATCGCAAGCAGATCTCGATCGCTCAGGGCTTTCAAGGCATACGCGCGCGCCTGCGCATCATTTTCAGGCAAATGCGGCTGGATCAGACGTTGGCTGGAAAGCCCGAGCCGGCAGAGCAGCCGGAGCAGCCGGAGCAGATGCGTGCTGCCGTTGCGGACCCGGTTGCGCAGCAGGCCACTCGCGAAGCCCGGCCCGATGCGCAAGCGGCCGAGCGCGAGACGCTCGACGGCCTGATCGAGCGCGCGCGTCCGATCGTGGCGCTGATCTGCGATGAGCTGGCAAGGGTGCTGGTCGACGCATGGTCCCGGCCGGGCGGCGCGGCGCGCTTTGCGCCCTTGCTCGCCCCGCTGACGCAGGCCGTGTCGGCCCAGGCTCAGACTCGGATTGAGCCAGCGGCGGAACTGCCCGGTGCGTCGCAAGCATTCACCGTGGCGTCGCAGCCGGATGCCGATGAAGCCGAGACGGGTCCGCTAGGCGACATGCAGCCGCTGTTTGATCCCAAGCTGCCGCCTTCGGCCAACAGCGACTTCAAGCCTGTCATTGGCCTGGTGGCCAGCCGCGCCGGCGATTATGCCGATCTGCAGGCGCTGTATCCGCAGCTGCGTCTGTCGATCGTGCCGGCCGACGCAGTGCGCAGCCCGGAGGTATTCCGCAATTGCCAGCGCATCATCGGCCTGCGCAATGAAATGCCGCAGGCCACCGACGACTTGCTGCGGCGCGCGCTGAATTACCGCTATGTGCGTCTGCACGGAGGCGCCGGGCAGGTGCGCGAGCAGCTCAATGCCTGGCTGGACAATCCGGCGACAATGTCGGCTACGGGTGCAGTGCGGCATGACAAGCGCCAGGGAAATGACAAGCGCCGCAGCAAGTGGCCGCCGCGGGTGGAGCGATAGCAAGCTGTTTGCGCACCGGGAATGCACGGCGGCTGCCGTCGGCAATGCGCTGTCGCTGTTGCACCCTCCAGGTGTCCACCCTGTGGATGCAGCGGCAACGCTTCCTGCAAACCCGTGCTTCACGCCACGCGTGAAAACCAGAGCATCGACAGCATCGCCGCCACGATCGCGCACAGCGCCGCTGCCGCGCAGAACAAGGCCGAGATTTCCTTGGCCTGCCTGTCGATCAGCACCTTCGCATTCAGGTTGCGATAGATGTTGACCAGCGCCGCCGCGTCGGTGGCGTTGTAGTACTCGCCATGGGTAATGGCAGCGATTTCCTTGAGCGTGTCTTCATCCAGCGTCGCATTGAAACGGTAGTTGCCCAGCGAGATGATCCGTCCTTCGGTAGTGCCCACACCCACGGTATAGATGGGCACGCCGCGTTCGGCTGCCATGCGCGCGGCTTCGATCGGGTCCGGACCCATCGTGGTCTGGCCGTCGGAGAGAAGGATGATCGCCGCCGACGAGTAGGACCCCGGCCGGTTCACTTTCGCCTTCGGCGCTTCCTTGCGGCCGCCTTCATCGAGCGAACGGGCGCCGTTGCGGTCGTCCTTGGCGCGCACGCGCGGATCGACCGCCATAAGATCCATTTCCTCATCCGGAAACAGCGTCTTCAGGGACACCAGGATGCCGCTGCCGACAGCGGTCATCGATTCCAGGCGCAGCGCATCGACGGCCTCGATCGCGCGCTCGGCGTCGGCGGTCGGCGCCTGCACCAGTGCTGCCGTGCCGGCGAAGGAAACGATGCCGAGCCGGGTATGCGCGGGTCGCTGCTGGATGAATTGCTTGGCGGCCATTTGCGCGGCGGCCAGGCGGTTCGGCTCGAAATCCTGCGCCACCATGCTGAGCGATGTATCGATGGCGAGCACCACCGTTGAAGCGGTGAAGGGCAGGGCGGTCCTGGCTACTGGTCGCGCCATGGCGACGATCAGGCAGCCGAGCGCCAGCAGCATCAGCGTCGGGGGGATATGGCGGCGCGTCTGGCGTCGGCCGGACAGCGCTTCCTTCACCACGCCCAGGCTGGCGAAATGCAGCGCCGCGCGGGCCCGTCGCCGCAGCCAGTACCAGTACAGGCCTGCAGACAGCGGAACAGCGAGCAGCAACCACAGCAACTCCGGCCAGATGAATGTCATTTTCTGTCCCAATGCCTTGAGCGGCGATCGAGCTGGGCTACGCAGCCGCCTGTGTGATCCGGCCGAGCGAAGCCGTCGGCGCAAATCGACAGGATAGCCTTGCCGCGCACACTCGACCATCGAATGTCATCAAAGATTGGCGCAATAGCGGCGGCTTCGGAGCGCGTTACCGGGCAATTTCCATTTGAAACTTTTTTCGTGCGGCGTCCTCTCAGCCAATTCCCGACTTGCTGTTGCGGCAGTCGAGAAGCGCGGGCCTATACTGGTCGCGTTTTCCCCCCCGTTGCAAACCATCCCTGAAGGAGACTCCCATGACTCATAGCGCAGGACAGAAGGGCTACAAGATTTCTTCATCCACGGCAACCCGGGACCAGAGGCGCTACAGCGACGATGCGCGCGACCGGGAAGAGGACGCCATGCAGAATGAATCGCTTGCCCCCGGCAGCGGCGCGCAGGCATCGACCCAGGGCTGGTATCGCAACTCGGGTAGCGAAGACACCAAGCGACAGAACAAATGACAGACACATGCCGGCGGCGTATGGCGAGCCGCCGGCATGTGCAGCCGGTGCGCGCGCCATCACGGCGCATGGCATGAAAAGCATGCCGATGTGCTATGACAGCGCCCCGGCTGCCTCCCCCGAACCCTTCCTTCCATCCAGACTCCCCTCCAGCGTCTTCCCGTAAGTCTTTCGGTACTGCGCAAGCAAATGCTCGCCAGCGGTGCAGTCCGGCCATGCCGGCGGTCCCGACAGCGGCAGAAAGCTCGGCACGCAGCGTATGCGCGCGTCGTAGCGCGGTCCGTGAAAGAAGGGCAGCGAGTAGCGCGGCCTGCCACCCGGATTGCGGTTGATGACCCGGTGCGGATTCGAGCGATAGGCGTTATTGGTCCAGCGCGGCACCATGTCGCCGATGTTGACCACGAAGGCGCCGGCACGTGGCGGCACCGGAATCCAGTGGCCATCCGGATTCTGCACTTCCAGTCCGCCATGCTCGTCCTGCGCCAGCAGCGTCAGCGCGCCGTAATCGGTATGAGCGCCTGCGCCGATGTCGCGCGCGTCGGCGCCGGCGGGATGCGGCGGATAGCGCAGCAGTCGCAGTGCCACCATCGGATCGGCATACAAGGGCGCGAAATATTGCGACGGCAAGCGCATCGCCTCGGCCAGCAGCGCCATCACCCGGTTTCCCAGCGCTGTCATGACGGCGATGTATTCCCCCATCGCTGCGCGAAAGCCGGGCAGGGCGGCATCGGGCCACTGGTTGCCGCCATAGCCGGTATAGCCGCGCACGACAAACGGATGCGTGTCGGGATAGTCGATGCCGCAGTAATAACTTTCCTTCAGATCCGCCCGCATCGATGCATCGAGCCGCTGGTCGCCGATGGCCTCGTAGCCGCGGTGGCTGCGGCTGCGCGACAGATGCAGGCTCATCTTTATCTCCGGCGGCAGCGCGAAAAAGCGCGCGCTCCACTCGAACTGGCGCTCGATCAGCGCTGCGGGCACGCCGTGCCCGGCGAGATGGAAAAAGCCGGCCGTGCGGCAGGCATTGTCCAGCGCCTCGACGATGCGGCGCCGTCCGGCGGCGCTGCTGTCTGCGCCAAGGTCGATGACGGGTATCTGGTGAAACATCGGCTGACTCCATGAACAGGTTCCATGCAAGCGCGGCCGGAATGCATGGTCGCAAGCCTTTAGGCAATCCACGTGCCATGGCAAAGCGCGGACGCATGCCCCAACGCTGTGAATTGCCGCCGCGCATGAGCAGGATCTCTGCACCATCGTCATGAGCGCTCCTGCTTTTTGTGCGGAGAAGCGCATGCATGGCGCATGCTGCGATGCAGCGCAACTTGCCTGCATGGCGTTTCCATAATGCACCGATGTTCATGTTATGCTGCGCCGCACACTAAACCGATCGCCTGGCGGTTTGCCGCGCCCTGATACCGATTTTTTCCGGTTCTTACCCTCACGAGCCATTCCATGAGCTTTACCAATCTTGATCTCAACCTGCTGCGCGTATTCGACGCCGTGATGACGGAGCTGAACCTGACCCGCGCCGCTGACCGGCTGGCTACCACGCAGCCGGCGGTCTCGAATGCCCTGAAGCGTCTGCGCTATGTGCTCGATGACGAGCTGTTCATCCGTACCGCGCATGGCGTCAAGCCGACTGCCCGCGCGCTGGCGCTGCGGCCGGCGGTGCGTTCAGCGCTGGAAACCCTGGAAGCCGCGATTGGGCCGGAAAAGTCCGATCTGGTCGATGTCAGCAAGACCCTGCGCCTGTGCATGGCCGATTCGACCGCCGCGCGGGTATTGCCGCCGCTGATTCCCCTGCTGAAGCGGGCCGCGCCACGACTGACCCTGCAGATTCTGCCGCTGTTGAGCCGCGATCCGCGCGAATCGCTGATCCGCGGCGAAATCGATCTGGCCGTCGGCTCGTTTCCCGGCATCGTCGCCCAGATCGATGCCGAGCAGGAAGTCGACAGCGGCATTTGCCATGATCCGCTGTACAGCGGCGAATATGTCTGCGTGATGCGCAAGGACCATCCGCTGGCGCGGCAGGAGCTGACGCTGGACCGCTATTGCGAAGCGGACCATGTGCTGGTGAACTTCTCCGGCCGCATGCAGGGTCAGGCCGACAAGCTGCTGGCCGCCATGGGCCGCGAGCGCCGCATCGTGCTCACCGTCAACCAGTTCACGGTCGGCGCGCAGATTGCCGCCGCGTCGGATCTGCTGACCATCATCCCGATCCAGCTTATCGCCACCACGCGCATGGACGACCTGCTGACCTGGACGCGGCTGCCCTTCGCGCTGCCGCCCTTGCGCATCGATATGCTGTGGCACGAGCGTGAAGTGCGCGACCTTGCGCACCGCTGGCTGCGCGGCGCGTTGCAGGAGATCACGAACGATCTCGCCGGCGCTTGAAAGACAGGATGGCGCCGCGCGAGCGCACTGCGGCGCAAGGCTGGAAAGCACGCCCCTAGGCGCTGCCTGCGCATGCTTGTCAACGCGTGGTGGGCGCGCGCGCCGCACTGGGCGTGGCGCCGGTTGAGGAATCCGAACCGCTCATTCCCGCACCCGCGCCCAGCGGGCCACCGCCCAGGGTCTTCGATTTGCCATTGCCGCCGCCATGCGGTTTCGTTGATGCGTGCGACTTCGATTTGCCCGGTTTCGTTGTCGCCGCGCCGGCGTTGTTCGAGCCGCCCGGATCGATGCCTGCCCCCGGGCCCGGCGTGCCGCCGCCGTCGGCGCCGCCGTTCATCGTCTGTGCCTGGGCGCCGGTCGAGGCGCCAAGCGCCGTGGCGAGCAATACTGCAAGAAGCTGTCGTTTCATGGTGACCTCTGTTGGGAATCGTTGGATTGCGGCGGCGACATTGAGTGCGGCAGCGCCGTCCGCGCTTCATGACTTTGAGCAATCGCTGGCGCGGAGTTCCAGCCTTTGCCCCTGCATGGCCATGCCTATAATGAGCGCCGTCAAGCGCAGTCCATCTCACCGTCGCTGCGCGCCATCACTGCGAGGAACCCCGATGAACAAGCGCCATCGCGCATCAGCCCTGTTGTTGTCCGTACTTCTGCTCGGCCTCAGCGGCTGCGCCACGCAAGGCGGCGGTCAGACCGAGCACCAGCGCGCAGTCGCCGTGGCATCGAAGGCGATGAGTCAGTCCGACCTGCGTCTTCTTGCCGATCTGGCGCAAACCAACATCGCCGAGATCCAGACCGGCCAGCTTGCGCTGACGCGCACGCAGGATGCGCAGGTAAAAGCCTTCGCGCAAGCCATTGTCGACGAGCATGGCAAGGCCTTGCAGCAGCTGCAGGCCCTGGCCACATCCGCCGGACTCTTGCTGCCCGAGGGCGCAGACCTGGTGCACCGGGCGGTAGCGGCGGAGATCAGCGAGCTTTCGGGGCCGGAATTCGATCGCCGCTATCTGTATCTGTTCGGCATTGCCGACCACAAGAGCCTGCTCGGGCTGCTGGACCAGACTGCGCGCACCGCGGCAAATCCAGCGCTACGGTCGTATGCGCAGGCATGGTTGCCAATCACGATGCGACATCTCGAGCGCGCGCAGCAACTGTCTGCCACGCGCCAGTAGCCCGTTCAAAGGTTGCAACGTCCTTCCTCCAGGGATGACGCCGGCAGCGTCAATCACGCGCAACCCCGGACAGCTCAACATGGCGTTCAATGTTGGCAAGCACACTGACATGCCGGCGCGCCGCATGCATGATGCGCAGGAGGAAGCACGTCCTTACTGCCTGCGGCTTTTGCGGTCAATTGCAACTGTCCCGTTTCGCATCGATATCCCAACAGGAAAATACGCCTTGAAGAACGCCATTCAAGCAGTGCTCGCGGCTGGACTCGCGGCTGCGCTCTCCGGCTGCGCTACAACCGATACCAAAAACCCGGCCGATCCTCTGGAGGGCTACAACCGCGCAATGTTCAATGTCAACGACAAAATCGACCGCTATGCGTTGAAGCCTGCGGCCACCGCATACCAGAAGGTGTTGCCCGGCTCGGTGCAGACCGGCATCAACAATTTCTTCGGCAACCTCGGCGACGTATGGACCGCAGTGAACAACCTGCTGCAAGGCCGCGGCGCCGATGGCGTGTCCGACATCATGCGATTCGCCGTCAACTCCACGCTCGGTCTTTTCGGATTCCTCGACATCGCCAGCGAAGCGGGCCTGCAGAAGCACAAGCAGGATTTCGGCGTCACGCTTGGCGTCTGGGGCGTGGGTTCCGGTCCTTACCTGGTGCTGCCTTTCTTCGGTTCCTCGACGATACGCGACGCGGCTGCTTTGCCGGTCGACTTTGAAGGCTATCCGTGGCAATACGTGCAGCGTGTCGATGTGCGCAACACCGGCACGGTAGTACGCATCATCGATACCCGCGCCAGCTTGCTGAGCGCATCAAACCTGCTCGAGGAAGCCGCGCTGGACCGCTATGCGTTCGTGCGCGATGCCTATCTGCAGCGCCGTGCGAGCAAGATCAGCGGCAGCAAGGAACGCGGTGCGGATGCGCAATACCGTCCCTTGCCTGACGACAGCGGGCCGGCCAGTGAAGCGCAGAACCCGCCCACGCCGAAACCGGGCGCGGCCTCGGGTGCCGAATCCAGCCAGGAACCCGCCCCGGCGCCCATCGACAAGCCTTGACCGATTCGGCGCGCAGGGCGACAACGAAGATCGCCGAGCCGGGTCCAAGCGGCATCAACAGATGCGCAAGGAGCACAGCATGTCAGGAACCAAGCCGAAAATTTTGGCCTTCGCCGCCAGCACCCGCAGCGAATCCTTCAACAAGAAACTGGTGCGCGTGGCCGCTGAAGGCGCGCGCGCAGCTGGCGCAGAAGTGAATGTCATCGATCTGCGCGACTTCACGATGCCGATCTACGACGGTGATCTCGAAGCGCAACAGGGCATGCCGGAAGGCGCGCGTGCATTGCGCCGCCTTTTGATGGAGCACCAGGGCTTTCTGATTGCCAGCCCGGAATACAACGGCTCGCTGCCGGCGCTGCTGAAAAATGCGATCGACTGGACATCGCGTCCGGTCGATGGCGAAGACGGCCTCGCGCCTTATCGCAACAAGGTTGCAGTGCTGATGAGCACCTCGCCGGGCGGCTTCGGCGGCCTGCGCGGTCTGGCGCATGTGCGCACCATCCTGGCCAATATCGGCGTCATCGTGCTGCCGGATCAGCTTGCGGTCGGAAAGGCGCAGGAAGTCTTTGCCGTGGACGGCACCATCGCCAACGACAAGCAGCGTCAGATGATCGAAGACCTCGGCCGCACGCTCACCACGACGCTGGCGCGGCTGCACGGCCAGCCGCTGTATGAGGAAAAACTGGAGCGGCGTCACGACCTCGGGCGCATCCGTTGAGCACCGCCACCGTAGGGATCAAGCCGGCTTGCGCGCGGCAATGACATGCAGGTCCAGGGCCAGCCGCAGCTTGCGCGGCTCGCCCCACTGCTCGCGCAGGCGCTCATGGCTGCGCCGGAAAAAGGCGTCACCCTGTTCCTCCATGCATTTGCGCGTGGCCGACCAGCTGTGCAGATACATGAACAGTTGCTCCACGTCCCATTCCACCGCCATGTCAAAGGGCGGCGCATCGATGCGCATGAAGGGCGAGGGCAGGGCGATGCCCTGATAGCCGGCCCACAGCAGCCGGTTCTGCGGCGCCCAGTATGGCGCGATGACGTTCAACAGCGTTTCCTGCAGCAACGCCGCCAGTCGCAGCGGCAATTGCGGCCAGCCGTAGCCCCACGCGGCGAACACGCCATCGGGCTTCAGCAAGCGCAGCGCCTCCGGCCAAAATTTGTCCAGATCGAACCAGTGCAGCGCCTGCGCGACGCAGACGGCATCGAAAGCGGCATCGTCGAACTCGGTGCGCTCGGACGATTGCACCGAAAACCTCACACGGTCTAGCGGTGGCGCCGTGTCGATCTGCGCGCTGCTGACGTCGCTGGCCTCGACCGCGGCGAAGTGCTCGCGCAGATCGATTGCCGCTTGTCCATTGCCACAAGCCGCATCCCATACCCGGTCATGGTGGCGGCACTGCTGCGCCAGCCACCTGATGAATGCTGGCGGATAGTGTGGTCGAGCCTTTTGATAGAGGTCGGAGTTCTCATCGAAATAGCTGGTGACTTCCCGTTCCATGGCTTCCCCGCATCGGTAGTGATACCAATCAGACCGCAACACTCGGCGTCGGTGCCCCTTGTCTTGACCACTGTGGCAGGTTTGGTAGCAGCTGCAACGGCGCAGACTGCAATGCAGGCTCGATGCGGGACTCAGAACTTGCACGCACGCCCTTGATCATTAAGGATGCGAGTCCCATGTGGCGTTTGCTTGCGTGCTTGAACCAATCCCTCGCGGGGTTGGTGCGCCGCCTTGGCGCAGCTGAGGATGGCGCAACGCCGTCGCACCAAAAAAACGCCCGCCGACGGGGCGGGCGAAAACTACTGGAGGAGACTGAAGCGTTACCGCTTCCTCCTCAGCAAGGTGCGTGCCATGGATGCGCCGGGCGATGCCTTATTCCGGCACTGGAAGGAAATGCCGCGCCAGCACCGGCTGTTCGGACTCCGGCGGAATCGGACGCGAGATGTAAAAGCCCTGAACTTCGTCGCAATGCAACTCCTTCAGGATCGCCATCTGCGATGCGCGCTCGGCGCCTTCCGCCACCACGCGCATGCCCAGCGCATGCGCCATCGTCACGATCGCGGTGAAGAACACACGGCCCTGTTCGCTGCGGTCGACTTCGGCGGTGAAGGTGCGGTCCACCTTCAGCACATCGAAGTCGAGCCGGTGCAGTTGCGACAGCGAGGAATAGCCGGTGCCGAAATCGTCCACAAGGATTTTGATGCCCTTGCGCTGCAGGATGGACAGCGCTCCCGAGATTTCATTGCCTTCCATGACCGAGGATTCGGTGATCTCGAGTTCGATCAGATCCGGCGCGACGCGGTGGCGCGCCAGCGCCGAGGTTACGATCTTGGCCACGTCCGCATGCTGGAAATGCTGCGGCGATACGTTCACCGACACCGGCACCAGTGTCGCGTCCCGCTTGGCCCAGCTCGCCAGCTGCGCGCAGACCTTGTCGATGACGAGTTCGCTGATGCCGATGATCAGGCCGGTCTCCTCGGCCAGCACGATGAAGTCATAGGGCTCGAGCAGGCCCTTGGTGGGATGCTTCCAGCGCACCAGCGCTTCCATGCTGACGGTCACGCCGGTGGCGACATCCACGCGCGGCTGGTAATAGACCACGAATTCATCGCGCTCGATGGCATTGCGGATATCGGTTTCCTTCTTCAGCCGCTCGCGCAGCGCGTTGTAGAACTTCGCTTCATAGAACTGGTAGGCGCCCTTGCCGCGCGTCTTCACCGAATACATCGCGATGTCGGCCTTCTCCAGCAGCGTCGCGGCATCCTGGCCGTCGGAGGGAAAGATGGCGATGCCGATCGAGGTGCCGACGGTGTGATTGGCCTGACGCAGCCGGAACGGCGTCTTGAATGCCGCCACTACGCGTTGCGCCACCTGCGCCGCGTCGATGCGGTGCTCGACATTCTCGAGGATGATCACGAATTCATCGCCGCCGAAGCGCACCACCTTGTCGTAGGGGCGGGTCGCTTCCTTCAACCGCAGCGCCACATGCTGCAGCAGTTCATCGCCAGCCGCATGCCCGGCAGTGTCGTTGACCTTCTTGAAGCCGTCGAGGTCGACGAACAGCACCGCGACCGATTCTTCATTGCGGCGCGCCTGCTCCAGGGCCACGGGCAAATGCATCTGCACCCAATGCCGATTTGGCAGCCCGGTCAACGCATCTTCCTCGCCGCGGCGCCGCAGTTCCTCGACGTGGGCCTTGGCTTCGCTGATGTCGCGCAGACGCACCGCGAGATTGTCCTGCGAGCGCACCACCTTCAGATGCACCCAGCGCATCGACAGCGGGCTGGAAATCGGCAAGTCCATTTCGCTGTCATAAGCGCCCTTGTCCAGGGCTTCGATCAGGCCCGTGCGAAGCCGGCGCAGATTGAAATGCCGTTCGACGAAGGAAATCTTCCTGCCGATGAACTGGTGCCGCCGCAGTTTGAAAAACTCCGCGCCGGGCTGGTTGCAGTCGATGACGACGAAATCCGATACCGTGCCATCCGCTTCCCGCACCGGCTGCACGATGTAGAAACCTTCGCTGCCTTCCTCGGTGGCGAGCCGATAGGTGGTCTGCGTGATGTCGAGCTGATGCTTGCGCCATGCCATTTCAATGGTGAGCGCTATGGCGATCAGGGTCAGCAGTACCAGGCCGAAGCTTGCCCATGCCGCCCGCCACAGCGTGTCGCGCCGCATTCTTTCATAGGGGATCAGGGTTTCCGCTTCATCAAGCCCGGCAATGGCCAGCAGCGGATAGTCCTGCAGCTGCTGCCAGCCGACATAGCGCGAACGCTTGTCGGAAAAGTAGTCGCTTCCCGC
Source organism: Noviherbaspirillum pedocola (assembly GCF_016632335.1). Taxonomy (GTDB): domain Bacteria; phylum Pseudomonadota; class Gammaproteobacteria; order Burkholderiales; family Burkholderiaceae_D; genus Noviherbaspirillum_A; species Noviherbaspirillum_A pedocola. Next base: position 41,628 of record NZ_JAEPBG010000004.1, on the reverse strand, counting down.
AAGCTGTGCCCTGCCGGAAGACCCCGTCATTTCCGGTACCTGGCTGAAGGGCGATTGTTCGGGCGGATACACGTTCTGGCCGATGCGTCCCAACTCCAGGCTGCGATCACTATTGGCCACCGCCAGCAGGCCGTGTTCGCCGAAGATCGCGGTGTCGTAATTGGCGGTAAAGAATTCAAGGGAGACGGAGACCAGCACGATGCCGTCGAAGTTGCCGTTGCCGTCGGTGAGCCGGCGCGAGAAGTGCACCACGTTGGCCATCGACATCCGGCCCATGATCGGCGGAGCCAGTACCAGGCGGTCGGTCTTGCTGTTCTTCTGCTCCAGGAAATACGGGCGATCGGCCAGCGCGGTGGACCGGAAATTCGGTAGCGTGCTGGTCAGCGGTATGCCGTTCTTGTCGACGATGGTGACGTAGTACAGGCTCGGGCTCGGGAACAGGCCATTGCGCCGCATTCGTTCCAGGCGGATCCTGCCGTGCAGCGACTCCCACTCGAAGCGCACATGCTGGCTGACCAGATCGATGCTGTTGATGCTGCGTGACAGACGGTCGGCATAGGTATGCGCCAGGGCCTCGGCTTCGAACTTGGCACGCTCGTCGACCGCGGCCCGGTCTTCCTTCAGGCCCGACAGCACCACGCCCCAGGCAATGACGAGCAGCGCCATGCACAGCAGCGACCAGGCAGCAAAAATCTTCGGTTTGCGGCGGGAGAACTGCCATTTGTCCCTGAAGGCATTCAGCAGAACTTCAGCGCGGCCTTTTCGTGGTGACGGCATGGTCGTCGTTCTTCCGGGTTGGACAGGGTGCAGGGAGCCTTGACAATAATGCAAGGGTTTAAGGATGCGTCATGTTAGCGGAATGACAGGGTAATGGCTACAAAAGTCATGATCGAACATTTGTTCAGCCGGATCCGTCAATACCAGGGGCACCGCCACCGCACTACTGCATCACCGCGCCATGGCGCAGGCTGCTGGTGCCTTATTGCAAGGCAGCCGGATCGCTGACTTCGCCCGAGCCGGACAGCAGGTGTTCCAAGCGCTCGATGCGATGCCGATGCAGCGTGGTAATCGCATAGAAGTTTTCCCGCAGCTGCGGCAGGCGGCCCAGCTGTACCAGCACGCCTGCGCGCAATTCATCCTGAACCACGACATCCGGCAGCACGGTGAGCCAGCCGCTGTCGCGTGCGATCAGGCGCAGCATCGCCATGTCATCGACTTCGGCGCGCAGGCGGGGCTTGACTTCGGCCGATATGCACAAGGCGTCGAATTGCGCCCGCAGCGCATGCCTTGGGCCCGGCAGGGCAAGCTCCAGTCCGTCGAGGTCTTGCGGCAGGCGCAGCGCGCGTTGCGCCCATTTGTCCGCGGGACCGACAAGCGAGATTTCCTGGCTGCCGAGAAAGCGGCACAGCAGCGGACGTTCCGAATCGGCCGGCACCGTTTCATTGGCCAGCACCACGTCAAGCTGATGCCGCAGCAGGCGCTCGAGCAGTCCGTCCAGCACGCCGGATTCGAGCGTGAGCGTGACCGTCGGATCGGCCAGGAGCGGGCGGATCCAGTTCTCCTGGTAATTGCGCGACATCGTGGCCACACTGCCGACGCGCAAGCGCAGCATGCCTGTGCTTTGGCCCTGCAGCCGGCCCAGCATTTCCTGACTTAAACCAAAGATGTTTTCGGCGTAGGAAAGCACCAGTTGCCCAACGTCGGTCAGCACCAGTCGCCTTCCCGAGCGCTGAAACAGCGCTTCACCGAGGCGTTCTTCCAACTGCCTGATCTGTGCGGACAAGGCCGACTGCGAGGTATGCAACTCCTCGGCAGCGCGTGTCAGATGCTCAAGTTTTGCGACCCGCCAGAAATAGAAAAGGTGGTGGAAATTGAGCTGTCCGAGTTCAATCATTCTTTTTTATGTATGAAAACGTTCCGATCTATGTATTTTACAGAATGATTATTTGCAATCACCATCTTGTCGGTGCGTTTTTCCGGAACCGACATGCAAATCCTCCATCTTTTTCTCTCGCTCTTCGCTGTACTCCCTGGCTCGATGATGCTGATAGCGGCACTTCTGGCGCCATCACCATTCATTATTAGAGGCTCTAATACAGGCGCGGCCTGGAAGCTGTTTTCCCGTCTTGCCCTTGCCGCGCTGCTAGCCGCGCTGGCCGCGCCTTTGCTGCATCTGCTCAGTTCGCTACAGGGAACAGCCGGCAACGCAGTCCAGCCGCAATACCTGCCTGGCGTTATCGTTACGCCATTCGGCGCCTGGTTTGCCGTCCTCGTGCAATTTCTCGGAACGGTCATTGGCGCGTTCTCGGCGCGCTATCTGTACGGCGAGCCCGGACAGGCGCGCTATATCACGGCGCTTGCCACGGTATTGGCCGCCGTTCATGTGCTGCTGCTGGCGAACCATTGGCTGGTGCTGATTCTGGCGTGGGCAATGGTGGGCGAGGCGTTGCAACGTCTGCTCGGCTTTTATCCGGAACGCCCGTTCGCACTGCTGGCCGCGCACAAGAAGCGCATTGCCGACCGCCTGGCCGACGGCATGCTGCTCGCCGCCGCCGCCCTTGCCTGGTACGACGTCGGCAGCGGTTCCTTCGATGCGCTGTGGCGCCATCTCGAGGGCGGCAACGCGTCCGTGCCGCTGCAGCTTGCCGCGGCAGGTCTGGTGCTGGCGGTGATTCTGCGCACCGCGCTGCTGCCGGTGCATGGCTGGCTGATGCAGGTGATGGAAGCGCCGACGCCGGTCTCGGCGCTGCTGCATGCCGGCGTGATCAACCTTGGCGGCTTTGTGCTGATCCGCTTTGCGCCGCTGCTTGATGCCGCGCCGGCGGCACGCTGGATCCTGGCGGGCGCCGGCCTCCTGACCGCCTTGCTGGCCGGCCTAGCGATGCTCACGCGCATCAGCATCAAGGTGCGGCTGGCCTGGTCGACCTGCGCGCAGATGGGCTTCATGGTGCTGGAATGCGGCCTCGGTCTGTACACCCTGGCGGCGCTGCATCTCATCGGACATTCCCTGTACAAGGCGCATGCGTTTCTCGCTTCCTCGAGCGTCGTGCAGCAGACACGGCGCGACAGGATGCGCGGCGCTTCGGGTGTCAGCGCGGGCAGTGCCGTGGCGGCGCCGTTCGTGGCAGCGGCCATCATTACGCCGCTGCTGATGCTGGCGAACTTGCCGTGGTGGTGGAGCGGCGTGCTGGCCTTTGCCTGGGCGCCCTTGCTGTGGCTGCCCGGCACGCAGCCCCGCGGCGAAGCAGCGTGGCAGGCGCTGGCCGGTGTGGCGATGGTGGCCGGCCTGAGCCTGCTGATGGCATGCGCGCACAAGCTGCCGCTGGGGCTGCACGACGCGCCCAGGGACGGTGCCGGCCTCGTCGCCCTGCTCGGAATGGGCGTGATGTATCTCAGCGTGGTTGCCCTGCGCCTGCATCCGCAGGGCATGGAAGCCTGGCGCCGCTGGAGTTATGCGGGTTTCCACGTCGATGAGACCTATACCCGGCTGGCGCTGCGCTTGTGGCCCGGGCGATGGATGCCCGCCGCGAGTGTCATTGCCCGCGCGCTCGACAGCGCCTCGCCGGCCACCTCCTCTTCACGCTGATTCAATTGGAACCGACATCATGGACAGAATGCCTTTCAGCCAGCTACAGCATCACGACTTCAACCGGCAGGACTGCGACGTCGCCCCGACATCGACGGGACAAGAGCGCAAGGCGCACGATCTCCGCATCGAAGCCGCTTGCGCGCAGGCATGCGAAAGAATCGCGCCGGCCTGGCCGCTGGATGGCGCGATTGCCGTCAATCCGCACTGGCAACGCATAGGCATGCCGCTGCGCCGTGTGGCGGCGCGCATGGCTCTGCTTGCGGATATTCCTGTATTCCCGCCGCGCAGCCATTTGCGCGAAGCCTGGGAAGAAAAGCGCATCGGTCCTGCCGATCTCGACTGCGCTTTGGCTACGCTGCCCGCGGCACGCGCTGCCGGCATGAAGGGTTCGGATTGCATTGATGCCTTGAACGCGGCGCCGTGCCTGCGACGCCTGCCCCTGCTGATCGATCTGCTCGACGACGATCCGGCGCGGCAGGCGCGCCTGGACTGGCGGCAGGCAATCACGCACCAGGTCAGCCAGGTGTGCGCCGCCTACTTCGACGAATGCCAGGCCGACTGGCAACCCGAACGCGCATCCGGCCTGTACGCGTTCTGGCGCGACACGCTCACGCACGACCACGGCATCGGCATGCTGATGGGCGTGCCCGGCATGCATCGATGGCTGGATGCCTTGCCGCCAACGCGCGCCGACGCCGAGCGATGGGTATTACAGCGGCTCGGTCTGCCCGAAGACACATGGGCCGATTACCTGGAAGCGCTGCTGCTGACAGTGAATGGATGGGCGTCATGGTGCGCCTATCTCGGCTGGCAGGCGCGGCAGGAAGGGCGCACGGATGCGCATCTGCGCGATCTGCTGGCAATACGCCTGGCCTGGGGCGCGATTCTGCTCGAATGCAAGGGCGATGCTGCCGCGCGCCGTGCGACCGACATCCTGCAGCGCGCATGGTCCGGCTTTGCCGAGCGCATGGCGCAGGCAGAAGATCTGCTCCTGGTCGATGAAGTGTGGCAGCTTGCGCTTGAAGCACATTACCAGCGCGGACTCGCCGGCCGGCTCACCGCTACGCCTGTCGGCCATGGGCGCGCGACCGAAGGAGATCCGGACATCGAAGTGCAGGCAGCGTTCTGCATCGATGTGCGCAGCGAGCCCTTGCGCCGCGCGCTGGAAAACCTGTGGCCCGCGATCCGGACGGTTGGCTTCGCCGGCTTCTTCGGTTTACCGATCGCCTATACGCCGCTGGGCACACAGGCGCGTCGGCCGCAGCTGCCCGGACTGCTGGCGCCGGCGATCGAAGCGGAGGATTGCTTCGAGGATGCGCGCAAGGATCGGATCGATGAAGCAGGGCAGGCGAGTCGCGCGGCGCTGCGTGCAAGGCGCCGGCGCTTCGCCTGGTCGGCGCCGGGACTTGCGGCAAGCCGGTGGCCCAATGCTGCCTTTTCCTTCGTCGAAGCCACCGGCGTGGCTTATGCCGGCAAGCTGGCGCGATGGCTGAGGCAATCAGAGAGTGCGCGCGTGAACGAGGATATGCATGGCCTGCCCGCGCGCTATCACAGCGTCTGTCGCCCCGCGCTGTCGGGCCTGGACCCCGATGCAAAAGTCGATCTGGCTGCGCGCGTGTTGAAGGCGATGGGACTGGCCGGCTGGATGGCGCCGCTGGTGCTGCTGGTCGGCCATGGCAGCCAGAGCAGCAACAATGCCCACGCCGCCGCGCTCGATTGCGGCGCCTGCTGCGGCCAGACCGGCGAAGTCAATGCGCGCGCGCTTGCGCAATTGCTCAATGCGCCAGAGGTCCGTGAAGGCCTGCCGCGCCACGACATCCGCATTCCGGGCGACACGGTATTCGTCGCCGCCCTGCACAACACCACGACCGATGAAATCGAAGCCTTCGACCTGGACCGTGTGCCATCCGTGGCGCGCGCGCGATGGGAGCGGCTGCGGCAGGTGTTCGACCATGCCTGCGATGCCGTCCGGCGCGAGCGTGCCCCGCGCCTGGGGCTCGATCCCGCGACAGGCCATCGCGACCTGCTGGCCGCCTTGCGCCGTCGCGCCAACGACGGCGCCGAAACCCGGCCCGAGTGGGGGCTCGCCGGCAATGCCAGCCTCATCATTGCGCCGCGCCGGCGCACGCGAAGCGTAGTGCTCGATGGCCGCAGCTTCTTGCACGACTACCAGGCCGAGCAGGACCCTGACGGCAGCCTGCTGCAATCGCTGATGACCGCGCCGATGCTGGTCGCGCACTGGATCAACTGGCAATACCATGCATCGGTATGCGCGCCGCAGCAGTTCGGCAGCGGCAACAAGCTGTTGCACAACGTGGTTGGCGGCCGCATTGGCGTATTCGAGGGCAACGGCGGTGATCTGCGCATTGGCCTGTCGCGCCAGTCGCTGCACGACGGCGAGCGCTGCATGCATGCGCCGCTGCGGCTGACGGTGGTGATCGATGCGCCCAGCGACAGGATAGAGCGCGTGCTGCGGGAGCAGAAGCTCGTGAGCGACCTGATTGAAAACGACTGGCTGCATTTGTGGCGTTATGAAGGCGAGCGCCTGCTGCGTTACGCCGGCGGCAACTGGTGCGCCGTACGACCGGATGAAGCCGCTGTCTGAACCTTGTAGGCGCGCTCTGACGCGGGCCTCACCATAGGCAATGCAAGCATCAGCGAAAGCGGCATGGGTGCGAAGTCCTGCTTGCCGCTCCGACACCGACTCTGCTATGTTCGATGCCAAAGGCAACTGTAATAAAAATTCGAACAATCAGGAGACGGTAGTGAAGACACGCACCTGTATCGGCATGCTGTTGCTCTTGGCTGGCGCTGTTCCGGCGCTGGCGTTCCCCGCGGCCGGGCCATCGATTTCACGCGTCGACATCGGCGGCACTGTTCAGGGCGATCATGGTCCGGAGACCGGGGTATGGGTCATCGCCGAGACCACCGATCTGCCGACGAAGTACGCCAAGATCGTCGTGACCGATGACCAGGGCCGCTTTGTCATTCCGTCCTTGCCGAAAGCTTCTTACCGCGTCTGGGTGCGGGGTTATGGGCTCGTCGATTCACCGAAGGTCAGCGCCCGTCCGGGCAAGCTCGTTAACCTCAAGGCAGTGACCGCGCCTGACGAGCGTGCGGCCGCCGCGTATTACCCCGGCATGTACTGGTATTCCCTGATCGATGTGCCCAAGCCCGAAGACTTCGTCGCCGGCGCGCCGGGCAACGCCGGCATGGCGCCGACGATGAAATCGCAGGCGGCCTGGGTGGACACGATGAAGAACATGTGCCAGTCCTGCCATGCGCTCGGATCGAAGGGCATACGCGAGGTGCCTGAAACCTTTGCCCGCCTCGGCGACTCGTTCACGGCCTGGGCGCATCGCACCCAGGCGGGCCAGGCCATGCCTTACATGGCCATCGTCCTTGGCAGCATGGGCCCGGAGAAGGCGCTGGCGATGTATGCCAACTGGACCGACCGCATCAGGCAGGGCGAGCTGCCGTTCGCCAAGCCGTCCCGTCCCGAAGGCATCGAGCGCAACGTGGTGTACACCGTCTGGGACTGGGCATCGCCCAAGCATTACCAGCATGATGCGATCTCCACCGACAAGCGCAATCCGCGCATCAATGCCAACGGTCTGATCTGGGGCTCGTCGGAAGAGAGCACCGACCTCGTGCCCACGCTGGACCCGGTACGCAACATCGCGGCCGAAGTGCGCCATCCGTATCGCGATCCGAAGACGCCGTCTTCGCTGGATCTGCCGCATGGGAACTCGGCCTACTGGGGCATGGAGCCGATCTGGGACGGTCATACCAGCATACACAACGTGATGATGGATGAGGCCAAACGCATCTGGTTCACCGCGCGCATACGCCCGGAGCAGAATCCGGCCTTCTGCCGCAAGGGCTCGACCCATCCATCGGCGATGGTGGTGCCGCTGGATGGGTCGGTGCGCCAGCTCTCGGTGTATGACCCGGCGACGAAGACCTGGAACCTGATCGACACCTGCTTCACCACGCACCATCTGTACTTCGGGCATGACGAGAACAACACGCTCTGGACCAGCAGCGGCTCGCCGGCGGGCGGCGTGGTGGGATGGCTCAACACGAAGATGTACCTGCAGACGCACGACGAGCAGAAGTCGCAGGGCTGGACGCCGCTGATCATCGATACCAACGGCAACGGCAAGCGCGACGACTATGTCGAAGCGAACCAGCCGCTCGACCCAAGCAAGGACAAGCGCGTGATGGCCGCTTTCTACGGCATCATGCCGAGCCCGGTGGACAACAGCATCTGGGGCCAATCGATGGACCGCGGCTTCTCGCGCATGGACCAGCCCGGCTACATCGTGCGCCTGGATCCGGGCCCGGACCCGGCCCGCACAGCGCTTGCGGAAATCTATCAACCGCCGGAAGGCACCTTCGGTGCGCGCGGCATCGACATCGATCTGAACGGCGTCGTGTGGACGGCATTGTCGAGCGGGCATATCGCGAGCTTTGACCGCAGGCTCTGCAAGGGCCCGCTCAATGGTCCGGGCGCGGCCGAAGGCAAGCAGTGTCCGGAAGGCTGGAAGCTGTACCAGATGCCCGGGCCGCAATTCAGGAACCTCGATGCGCAGGGCAGCGCCAATCATGCCTACTACGTCTGGGTCGATCGCTACAACGCCTTTGGCCTGGGAGCGAATGTGGCGATCGCTTCCGCAAACGGCGGCGAGGCATTGATCGCCGTGGTGGATGACAAGCTGATCAATCTGCGCATGCCTTATCCGCTTGGTTTCTTCACCAAGAACGTCGACGGCAGGATCGACGATCCGCTCGCGGGATGGAAGGGACGCGGGCTATGGACGACTTCCGGCACCCGGGCCAGCTTCCATAACGAAGGCGGGGTGGAAAATTCTCCGAAGGTGTACAAGGTGCAGATGCGGCCGGATCCATTGGCGCGGTGACGCTTGACGGAAGCCGCCCCAGCGCGGAACAGGGGCGGCGTGCGAAGGCGCCGGACAGCTGACGAGCCAGTCCTTCGCTGAATGCCGTAGGGCGAGTCGAGCACGATGCGCGCTTGCCCGTATGGGACAAGGAAGCGATCTCAACTCGCCTCTGGCCGCTAAGCCAGCCTCCACGCACCCCGCTCAGTTGAAGGAAAGCGTGTCCTGCTTCGACAGCAGCGACGGACTGCGCAAATATTGGATCAGCGCCGCCAGCGGCATCGGCCGTGCGATGAAATAGCCCTGCGCTTCATCACACGCGGTGCTGCACAGGAACTGCAGGGTGTCATCGGTTTCAACGCCTTCGGCCACCACCGACAGCTTCAGCGCATGCGCCAGGTCGACGAAGGCCTTGATGAAGTCGAAGTGGCTGGTATGGCTTTCTTTTTGCATCACGAACGACCGGTCCAGCTTGAGCACGTCGAGCGAGAAGCGGCGCAGGTAAGCCAGGCCGGAATAACCCGTGCCGAAATCGTCGACTGCAATCTTTACGCCCAGGTCCTTCAGCTGTCGCAGCAGATGCGCCGAATGCTCGATGTCTTCCACCAGCGCGCTTTCGGTCAGCTCCAGTTCGAGAAGCGGCGCTGGAAAGCCGGTTTCGTCCAGCACGGCCTGCACTTCCGCGGGAAGCGCGCTGTTGCGCAGCTGACGCGCCGAAAGGTTCACCGAGACCCGCAACGGCCGGCCGAGCTTGCGCATCAGGTCTACCGTGTCGCGGCACGCCTGGCGCAGCACCCAGTGGCCGATCGGACTGATCAGATTTCTTTCCTCGGCCAAGGGGATGAATTGCATCGGCGGCACCTGGCCCAGCTCCGGATGATTCCAGCGCAGCAGCGCTTCCATGCCGATCACGGTCATGGTTTTCAAATCGACGCGCGGCTGGTAGTACACCTCGAATTCTTCTCCGCCAAGCGCGCGGCGCAGCGAGAGTTCGAGTGTCATGCGGGTGCGCGCGGCCACGCCCATTTCCGGCTCGAAGAAGCGATAGATGTTGCGGCCAGCGCCTTTTGCCTGGTACATCGCCGTATCCGCGCTCTGAAACAGCGTCTCGCGCGTGCCGCCGTGTTCGGGGAACATGCTGATGCCAATCGAGGCGCTGATGAACACATGCTGCGCGCCGATATCGATAGGCGCGGCAAGCTTGCCAAGCAGCTTTTCCGCGATGGCGGCTGCGGAGCTCCGTCCTTCCGAACAATGGGCAACCACCATGAATTCATCGCCACCCAGGCGCGCGATCACGTCGCCGGGACGCAGCGCATGACGGAAGCGCTGCGCCACCTCGCACAGCAGCACGTCGCCGGGCTGATGGCCGAAGGAATCGTTGACCTCCTTGAAGCGGTCAAGGTCGACGAACAATACGCCAATCGTCGTGTCCCGCGCCGAAAACGCCAGCATTTGCTGCAGCCGCTCGGTCAGCAGGGCGCGGTTCGGCAGGCCGGTCAGCGTGTCATGCGTTGCCAGGTGTTCGAGCCGATATTCAATGTGCTTGCGCGCCGTGATGTCGGTAAGGAAGGCCGTCAGCGACAGCGCCTGGCCCAGTTCGTCGCGCTTGATGCTGCCGTTGAACAGCACATGCACCTCATTGCCGAACTTGTGGCGGATGATCGCCTCCTGTCCCTGTGCCGATGCGGGTCCGTGCGCGGTGTAGGCGCTACGGTCCCATGGCGAGGTGGCAAACAGGGAGTCCAGTTTGCGGCCGACGAGCTCTTCCCGCTCGTAGCCGGAAATACGGCACAGCGCCGGATTGACTTCCTGAATTTGCCCATCGCCGTCGGCCAGCAGATAGCCGGCCGGCGTCATTTCGATCACTTCGCGCAGGCGCTGCTCGCTGGTGCGCATCGCGTTTTCCGCCTTGCGCCTGGCGCTGATGTCATGGAAATAGATCGACAGGCCGTCATCGTTCGGATAGACGCGCACTTCGGCCCAGGCATCGCGCGGCTCCCAGTAGGCTTCGAAAAAGGCTTTTTCGCGGGTGTCCAGCGTCTGCTGGAAATACTGGTGCATCGGCGTGCCGAGCAGTTCCGGGGCGACATCAAGCAGGCGCTTGCCGATGGCCCTGTTCGGCGCGATGCCGACGAAGTCGGCCGCCTTGCGGTTGGCATAGGTAATGCGCCAGTCGCGGTCGATCGCGTAGAAGGCTTCGCCTATGCTTTCCAGCATCGAATACATTTCGTTGCGCGATTGCTGCAGCGCTTCGCGCGTCTGGCGCTCGGCGCTGATGTCGCGGGTGACGGCCACGGCGCCGGTGTTTTCACCGGTGAGCTGGTCGGTCAGCAGCTTCAGGTTAGTCGACATCCACAGGTATTGCCCATTCTTGTGGCGCGCACGGAACTCGACGACGCTGCCCGAACTGCTTTCGCGCATCTGCCGGGCGATTTCCGCGTCTACGCGCAGCCGATCCTCGGGGTGCACGAATTCGTAGGCGGAGCGTTTGCCCACCAGCTCCTCGGCATCGAAACCGAGTATGCGTTCGAAGGAGGGTGAGGCGAACAGGAAGATGCCGCTGTCGGCGGCATGGTGGCTGATCAAATCGGAACTGTTTTCGGTCAGCAGCCGGTGCGTCGCTTCGCTCTTCTCCAGGCGACCTATGGCTTCATAGCGGGTCGTCACGTCGAGCAGCGCGCCCGTGTAGCCGCTGAATTCGCCGTGCGCATCGAAGCGCGGCGCGCCGGAACCGGTTACCCAGTGCAGCGACCCATCGGCGCCGATGACACGGTAATCGATCTGGAATTCCTCGCGCATCACGGTCGCGCGGCCGAAGGTTTCCATGACCCGCTGCCGGTCGTCAGGATGCACCGACTGCATGTAAGCAGCGAAGGAAAGCGTGGTGCCCGAGGTGAACAGATGCCGCACGTCCCGGCTCAGATAGGTGACGTTGCCTACGGTGTCGGTCATCCAGACCAGCGTCTTCACGGCGTCCGTCATGGGCGGCGCTGCAGGCAGGGTCATGCTGGATTGTTGCTCGGAGTCCGGGAGGGTGTCCATGGTGTCAGGCTGGAAGGAATTGCGTATGCCGGTATGGCGCGTGTGAATCGCTGCACAGCATGCGTTGTGGAGACGCACAGGAAGCAGTTATGGATCGAGCAGACACACGCCCTCCTAATGTATTTCTGTACAGAAATTGTAGCACCGGAGCTTATGCGAGTGTTAACAAAACGCATGCGCTTTCGCCGAAGTGTTGTTCAATAGTGCGCTGAACGCCCAAAAGGCGACGAAATCCTCACGCGAAAAGCCGTGGTCATCCGAAGCCATGCACGGGATAATGGCGGCCCCGCAATTCCCGTATGCCTTTGCGCCTGCGAAGTCCGACCCATTTCATGCAAATCGAATCGATCCGCCAGCGTCTGCAGGCACTGGGCGCGCTGCCCGTCCATGAACAGCGTGTGCTGCGCGATTGGTTGCAGCGACGTCCTTATGACGGCGGCCGGCGCCGGCCCGAGGATTTTCTGCCGAAAGCCTTGCGCGCGGCCCTGCCGCAAATCGATGCCGAGCTGGGAGGTCTGGTGCGGCTGCTCTCTTCCCATCCGACCGACGATGGTTCGGCGCGGCTTCTGGTCGGGCTGGCGGACGGGCAGGCCGTGGAAAGCGTGCTGCTGCCGCGCGGCGGCCTGTGCGTGTCGACCCAGGTCGGCTGCGCGGTTGGCTGCCAGTTCTGCATGACCGGCAGAAGCGGACTGATCCGGCAGCTGACCGGCGGTGAAATCGTCGCGCAGGTAGCGCTGGCGCGTTCGCTGCGCGCGGTGAAGAAGGTGGTGTTCATGGGCATGGGCGAGCCGGCGCACAACCTCGACAACGTAATGGACGCCATCGATCTGCTCGGCAGCGAAGGCAACATCGGGCACAAGAATCTGGTGTTTTCCACCGTCGGCGATGCGCGCGTGTTCGAGCGCCTGCCGCAAGGCGTGGTCAAGCCGGCGCTGGCGCTGTCGCTGCATACGACCAAGCCGGAGCTGCGCGCGCAATTGCTGCCGCGCGCGCCGCGCATGTCGCCGGTCGAACTCGTCGAACGTGGGGAGGCCTATGCGCGTGCCACGCACTATCCGGTGCAATATCAATGGACGCTGCTCGAAGGCGTCAACGATGGCGACGATGAACTCGACGGCATCGTTGCACTGCTCAAGGACAGGTATGCGGTGCTGAACATGATTCCGTACAACAGCATTCCGGACCTGGCGTTCCGGCGGCCGGCGTGGGAGCGTTGTCGCGAGATCGCGCGGCAGTTGCATCGACGTGGCGTGCTGACCAAGCTGCGCGATTCCGCCGGACAGGAAGTCGACGGCGGCTGCGGTCAGCTTCGCGCCCGCGCTGCACAGCCGCGGCAGTCCACGATCATGCTGCAGCGGCAGACCTGATCAGGCCGCACGGCGCTCAGGAATACAGCTCGTCTTCCCCGAGCGGTTCGGGCGTGCCTGCCTGACCGGCGCGCTGTGCGCGACCGCGCGCCGAGAACATGGCGCCGCGCGCATCCAGCGAGGGCGCGAAGCGCAGGAAACCGGTAGCGATGGCCATGTCGTCGTAGACGGCTTCCATGCCGCCGCGCAGGAAATAGGCTTCATGCCAGAAACCGGTGCCACCGGAATCGCGCAGGAACTGCCGCCACCATGCGCGGTGCGGCTCGGAGCGCGCCCAGGCTTCGAGCGCATCGAAGTCGCGCCAGTACTGGCGCATGCCGACGTGGGGAGGAAACAGCGAGAACAGCATGTTCTCGTGCAGCAGCAGGCCGTCGGGTTGCTCTTGCACCGATTTGGCAATGCGCGGTCCGAGGCCGAACAGGGTTTTTAGGCCGGCAAGCGCATGGACGCGCATGCCCAGGTGTATGACGACCAGATCCGGATACGCCGACAGATCGACGGTACGGCGCGTCACTTTCTTGTTCATGGATCTCGCTCCCACGGTGGACCGCATCACCGCGCCGATGCATTGGACCGGCGCGGGCCTGTCCATGCACACGCATGCCGTGAACGGACGAGGCAGCCTACCATGCTGCCCAGCCGGCTTGCATGCGCTCACGCGAGCTATGGCACTCGCCTGTGAAAAGGAGTCGGGAACAGCGTCGGAAACATGAACGCGGCCGCCACGCAGTTTCGCCGCAGTCGCGCAGAAGCGCTCGCTTACTATTCCTTCGGCTTGCCCTGCATATCGCTGATGCGGTACTTCTGGCGGCGGTCGCCCATCAGCGCGCGCAGTTCATGCACCGGCAGATCGGTGACTTCATGGATACGGATCAGCAGCGAGGCGCCCACCGGCAGCCGGCGATGCCGGATCTTGCTGATCAGCGGCGGCGCCACTTCGAGCGCACGCGCCAGCGCGGCGTCGTTCTTCAGCTTCAGACGGGAAATGACCCCGTCCAGCAGGTTGTCCGGGTTGTAGCGATGCATAGCGCTGGAAGTCGTCTGGTCGTCCATTTTTTCTTACCTTCAGGTTAGGAATGCCTGAGCACAATAATATGATTTTTACAACGATTTGGCTTGCTTTATCGCAAACCTCAGCGTTCCGGCTGGCCGACGCGGCCCACCGCCAATTTCCTACATTCGGTGTCGCGCTTTTCCTATACCGGTCAATCGGCCAGACGTTTAGGCTGTATTCATCTTCAAAAAACGCCAACAAGCAGGAGAACCGCCATGAGTCAGACCGTCGTTGCACGCTTTCGTGATATTGCCGATGCGCAGCTGGCGCGCGCATTGTTGCTGGCCGAAGGCGTCGCCGCGGATGACATCGAAATCGACGATCCGCTGCCTCGCGCCGAACCGCAGGGCCTGGCCCGCCTGTTCCGCCTGTTCAGCACGGAAGCCGAAGCAGCGGACTCCGCTCACGACGACGGCGCCGCCATCAAGGTGGTGCTCGACGACATGCTTGACCCCGGCGTCGTGCGTCAGGCGCTGACGCAAATTGGCGCCGCGGAAGTGCGCAGCGAGGGCAGTGGCTTCATGCCGCGCGTGGCCGGCGGGCGTGGGCTCACCGCGGCATTCAAGCGTCATTACGAGCAACGCTATGCAGCGACAGGCGCCAGCTACAGCATCTACGAGCCGGCCTACCGATATGGCGCGTCACTGATCTGGGAAGCGTCGGATACAACGCAGGAATGGCAGGCGGTCGAGGAAGTGGCGCGCATCGGCTGGCAGAAGCGCCATCGCGGCAGCAATTGGGAACATTTCCGCGCCGCGGTCTGTTACGGATGGAGCGAGGCGCGACGGCACAGCCTGCCGTAAGCCGCAGGCGCGGCGCAAATCGTGCCGTGAACGGATCCATGGCATTCGCCATGAGCCACCCATGCAACGGCAGCACGCTGTCGGATGGCGGACCAGCAATCGAATAGCCCGATGCGATAATCTCCAGTCCCGGGCGCAAACTTGCCCCACGCGCCGTAAGGTCCGCGGGGCTTTACGTGGTGCTACTCCTTCACCGCGCCCGTCATGCCCGACACGTAGTATTCGACGAAGAACGAATACACCACCGCCACCGGCAGCGAACCCAGCAGCGCGCCGGCCATCAGCGCGCCCCAGTGATAGACGTCGCCCTCGATCAATTCCGTCACCACGCCCACCGGCACTGTCTTCACTTCACTGGACGAGACGAAGGTCAGCGCATAGATGAACTCGTTCCATGACAGCGTGAACGCGAAGATGCCGGCCGAGATCAGTCCGGGCACCGCCAGCGGCAGGATGATCTTCACCAGGATCTGCCAGCGGCTCGCGCCATCAATCAGCGCGCATTCTTCCAGCTCGAATGGAATCGAACGGAAGTAACCCATCAGCAGCCAGGTGCAGAACGGGATCAGGAAGGTCGGATAGGTCAGGATCAGCGCCCAGCGGGTGTCGAACAGGCCGAGCTTGAACACGATCGAAGCCAGCGGGATGAACAGGATCGACGGCGGCACCAGGTAAGCGAGGAAGATCCCGAGCCCGACCGGCTTGGCGCCGGAAAAGCGCAAGCGCTCGATCGCATACGCGGCGAACACGCTCGCCGCCAGCGACACGAAGGTCGACACCGTCGACACGACCACCGTGTTCCACATCCACGATGGATAGGGCGTATCGAAGATCAGCTTCTTGAAGTGCGCCAGCGTCGGCGCCATCACCCAGAACGGGTTGCCCGAGCTCGACAGCAGTTCCGCATCCGGCTTGAAAGCGGTGATCGCCATCCAGTAGAACGGGAAAAGCAACACGAACAGGAAGATCGCCATCGGTATGTAGACGGTCACCCAGCGCCGCGGCATCGACTGCAGGTAATCCATGCCCGAGGCTTCGCCGCTTCCGTCGTTCTTGGACGCCTTGCGCGCCGCTTTCTGTGCCACTACGCCACTCATTTGTCACCTCCCTGCTGCCAGCCGCGACGCTGTAGCCCGAAATAGGAAAACATGATCGCCGCCAACAGGAAGGGCAGCATCATCGTCGCCAGCGCCGCGCCCTCGCCGAGCGAGCCGCCCGGTATCGCGCGCTGGAACGACAGCGTGGCCATCAGGTGCGTCGAATTCAGCGGACCGCCGCGGGTCAGCACATAGATCAGCTGGAAGTCGGTGAAGGTGAACAGCACCGAGAAAGTCATGACCACCGCAATGATTGGGGTCAGCAGCGGCAGCGTCACATAGCGGAACTGCTGCCAGGGCGTGGCGCCATCGATCGCTGCGGCTTCATACAGCGAAGGCGAGATCGTCTGCAAACCCGCCAGCAGCGAAATTGCGACGAAAGGCACGCCGCGCCAGACGTTGGCGATGATGGTCGACATGCGCGCCAGCCAGGGGTCGCCGAGGAAATCGATGTACTCGTGGATGATGCCCATCTTCATCAATACCCAGCTGACGATCGAGAATTGCGCATCGTAGATCCACCAGAAAGCCAGCGCCGACAGCGCCGTCGGCACGATCCATGGCAACAGCACGATCGCGCGGAAGAAGGTCTTGAACGGCAGGTTCTTGTTCAGCAGCAGCGCCAGCCACAGGCCCAGCGCGAACTTCAGGATGCTGGCGACGATGGTATAGAACAGCGTGTTGAACAGCGCCAGCTGCACCACCGAGTCGCCGGCAAGGTAACTGTAGTTGCCCATCCCGATCCATTCGCCGGCGCGGCCGATCTTGGTATCGGTAAAGCCGAGCCAGACGCCCAAACCAAGCGGGTAGGTCAGAAAGACAAGCAGAATTGCCGCGGTCGGCAGCATGAACAGCAGGCCGAGCGCATTGCGGCTGTTGGCCAGTCTTGCCAGGGCCGAAGGCGGCGCGCCCGCGGCATTGGCCGCTGGCGGCGATAGCGTGGTATCCGGGTTCATCGGTTCATCCAAATAAAGTGAAGCAGGCTGCGCGGGACGGCGTGTTCAGACGCCGTCCCGCGCAGTGCGGCCGTGTGCCGCTTTATGCCTTGTAGTAGCGCGCCGCGCGGCTTGCCGCGCGCTCTGCCGCTTCCTTCGGCGTCTTCGATCCGCTCGCGGCCTCAGCAACCATGTCGAGCACGATGTAATCCGCCATCGCCGCCGCGGAGGCCACACCGAGCGGGCCGGAATAGCCGTTGGGCAGCATGATGGCCGCGCCGTCGCGGTACACCGTGTGCTTCGGATCCTCGGTCCAGACCGGATTCGCCTCGTAGGCCTTCAGCGGCTGCGATACATAGCCGATCGCGGCCTTCATCCAAGGGTTGTACTGATCCGCGTCCATCATGAATTGCAGATAGGCCTTGGCTGCGTTTGGATACTTGGAGTACTTGAACAGCATCGATTGCGTGATCTGCATCAGCTCGGTCGGCTTGCCCACCGGGCCGATCGGGAAGCGCGCATGGTTGATGTCCTTCGCCATTTCCTGCAGCTTGGGATCCTGCGAGGTCTTGGCCGAGTAATACACCGAGATGCCGTTCGCGGTCAGGCTGATCTGGCCGTCGATGAAAGCCTTGTTGTTCGACGGATCCTGCCAGGACAGCGTGCCGGGCACGAAGGTCGGATACAGCTGCCTCGCATATTCAAGCGCGGCGACCGTCTCGGGCGAATTCACGACCACATTGCCCTTGTCATCCACCAGCTTGCCGCCGTGCGACCACAGCAGCCAGTGCGCCCAGTTGTTGCCGTCGCCAACCGCCTTGCCCAGCGCAAAGCCCGGCGGCGTGCCCTTGGCCTTCATCGCCTGGCACAGCTTCAGGAAGCCCGCCGTGTCTTTCGGTATGCCGTCGAAGCCGGCCGCCTTCACATGACTTTCGCGGTACACGATGGCATTGCCGACCACACCCAGCGGCAGGCCGATCCATTTGCCATCCTTCGTGCCGTAGGTCTTGCAGACGTCGTACCAGCCGCCGTACTTGTTGCCGAGATAGGTGGCGAGATCGGTCAAGTCCACCAGCTTGTCCGGGTACTGGTGCGGATCGTCGAACCAGCCGACGATGATGTCCGGTCCGCTGCCGATGTTCGCGGCTACCGCCGCCTTCGGTCGCACGTCTTCCCAGCCCTCGTTGTCTACGCGCACTTCAACGCCGGTAAGCTCGGTGAACTTCTTGGTGTTCGCGGTCCACAGGTCTTCGTCGCCCTGCACGAAGCGCTTCCAGCGCAACACCCTGAGTTTCGCGCCCTTTTCCGGGGTAAAGCGCAGGGGCTCGGCGGCACTCGCGTTCGGGCTGAAGCCGAATGCGGATGCGGCGGCGAGCGCGGCGGTCGATACGATGAATTCTCTTCTTGTCGTCTTCATGTCTCCAACTCCTCCGTTAGGCGGGACTTGCGTCCCTGCAGGTCAGCACTCTAGATACAGCTTTTCTCCCTCTTTATCCCTTTTTCACGCAGCCAGGCTCATGCCCGTTTCCGCGTCGAACAGATGCGTGTGCGCGTGGTCCGGGCACAGGTGAATGATTTCATCGGGGGCAAAGTCGTGGCGCTCGCGGAACACCGATGTCAGCTCGATGCCGTTGAAGCGAGCATAGACCTGGGTATGGGCGCCGGTGGGCTCGACCACCGCCACCGTGCTCTGCAGGCCGGAGCCCGGACGACCCAGCGACAGATGCTCGGGACGCACGCCATACACCACCTTTAGTCCGTCCGCACCCGTCACCCCGTGCGGCGCCGGCATCATGCTGCCATCGGCAAATTCCACCGTGGATGCGCCGCCGCGATTGCGCAGCGTGGCCGGGATGAAGTTCATCGCCGGCGAGCCGATGAAGCCGGCAACGAACAGATTCGCCGGATGGTCGTAAAGCTCCAGCGGCTTGCCGCGCTGCTCGACCACGCCATCGCGCATCACCACGATCTGATCGGCCATCGTCATCGCCTCGATCTGGTCGTGGGTCACGTAGACCGATGTGGTTCTGAGGCGCTGGTGCATTTCCTTGATTTCAGTACGCATCTGCACCCGCAGCTTCGCGTCGAGGTTGGACAGCGGCTCGTCGAACAGGAAGACCTGCGGATCGCGCACGATGGCGCGGCCCATGGCGACGCGCTGGCGCTGGCCGCCGGAAAGCTGGCGCGGATAACGATCGAGCAGTTCGCGCAGTCCGAGGATCTCGGCGGCCCGTTCCACACGCGTGCTGATCGTGGCCTTGTCGGTCTTGGCCAGCAGCAGCGAGAAAGCCATGTTGTCGTACACCGTCATATGCGGATACAGCGCATAGTTCTGGAACACCATCGCGATGTTGCGCTCCTTGGGCAGCATGTTGTTGACCACGCGGCCGCCGATGGTGATGTCGCCCTCGGTGATTTCCTCCAGGCCGGCGAGCATACGCAACAGCGTCGACTTGCCGCAGCCGGATGGACCAACGAGCACGGTGAACTGGCCATCCTCGATATCGATGTCGACGCCGCGAATGATCTGGGTGCTGCCGAAGCGCTTTTGTACCGCGCGTATCTGTACTGCTGCCATTGTCTGTCTCCGATATCTTTTTTATGTATTCGTAGGGTGGGCGCAGCCCACGCGGCCAGCGCTTGATCGAAGAAACGCGTGGGCTGCGCCCACCCTACGGCAATTTACGATGCGCTTCCTTCCACCACCACATACGTCGGCCGCCCTTGCCGATCCCAATCGACCAGGTTCTGTGCCGCCTTGCGCCGCAGTTCCTTCTCGGCCACCGTCGAATAGAAAGCCGCATGCGGCGTGAGCAGCACGCGCGGATGCTGCACGATGCGCGCGTTCGTCTCCGGCGGTTCGGTCGGCAATACATCCAGCGCGGCGCCGTCGATCTTGCCTGCGTCGAGCGTCGCCAGCAGGTCGTCGATATTCACCACCGCGCCGCGCGCGGTATTGACCAGCACGCTGCCCGAGCGCATGCGCGACAGCAGCGAAGCATTCACCATGCCGCGCGTTTCATCACTCAGCGGCACATGCAGCGAGATGGCATCGGCCTGCTCGAACAATTCTTCCTTGCTGACCCGCTGCACATACGCCGGGAAGTCGCCATCGATGATGTACGGATCGCAGGCAATCACCCGCGCAAAGCTGTTGCGCCCGATATGTGCGAAGCGCTTGCCGATGCGGCCCAGGCCGAGGATGCCGAGCGTCATGTCACCGACGCGGCGCATCGTGCCGGCGCTGCT
Source organism: Noviherbaspirillum pedocola (assembly GCF_016632335.1). GTDB lineage: Bacteria > Pseudomonadota > Gammaproteobacteria > Burkholderiales > Burkholderiaceae_D > Noviherbaspirillum_A > Noviherbaspirillum_A pedocola. The sequence goes on along the minus strand of NZ_JAEPBG010000004.1, from coordinate 21,588 downwards.
GTAGTGCCAGCGCCCGGCTTTCACGTCGCGGTCGTAGAAGGCCACATGGCGCAGCAGCGCCAGCGTCATCGCCAGCGCATGCGTGGCGACTTCGCCGACGCCGTAGTCCGGCGAATTCGCCACCCACACGCCATGCGCTTTCGCGTCGGCGACGTTCACCGTATCGAAGCCGGCGCCATAGCGGCTGACAATGCGGATCTCGGGTCGCGCCGCGAAGACCTTCGCATTCACCGGTGCATACTGCACCAGCAGGCCCTGGCAACCGGCCGACGCGGCAATCACTTCCTCTTCGGTCCTGCATTGCGCGGTGACCAGCTCCACCCCGGCTTCGCGGTACAGCGCGCGCTCGAGTTCGATGTCGGGAAAGTCGTAATCGGTAATCAGGATCTTCATCAATCGCGCCTCAATGGTTGTCCTTCGGGATGCCGGCGCCGCGCTTGCCGACCAGGAAGTCGAGATCCGCGCCCAGGTTGGCCTGCTGCACCCGTTCGAAATACAGCCGCTGCCATCCGCCTTCCATCGGCGGCTTCGGCGGCTGCCATGCCGCGCGCCGCTGCGCGAGTTCCTCATCCGACACATGCAGATGCAGCCGGCGCGCTTCGACATCGAGTTCGACGATATCGCCGTCCCGCACCAGCGCCAGCGTGCCGCCCGCCGCCGCTTCGGGCGCGACATGCAGCACCACGGTGCCGTAGGCGGTGCCGCTCATGCGCGCATCCGAAATGCGCACCATGTCGGTAATGCCCTTTCTCAGTACCTTGGGCGGCAGCGGCATGTTGCCGGCCTCGGCCATGCCCGGATAGCCTTTCGGCCCGCAGTTCTTCAGCACCAGCACGCAGTTCTCGTCGACATCCAGGCTTTCGTCATCGAGCCGCTGATGCATGTGTTCGCTGTTCTCGAAGACCACCGCGCGGCCGGTGTGCTTCAGCAGCGCCGGCGTGGCTGCCGACGGCTTGATCACCGCGCCATCCGGGCATAGATTGCCGCGCAATACCGCGATTCCGGCGTGCGCCTTGAATGGTTCTTCGACCGTACGGATCACTTCGCTGTTCCACTTCGGCGCATTGCGGCAGTTGTCCCACAGCGTCTTGCCGTTGACGGTAAGGGCATCCTGGTGGATCAGCCCTTCGAGTTCGCGGATCAGCGCTGGCAGCCCGCCCGCATAGTAGAAGTCTTCCATCAGGTGCTTGCCTGACGGCTGCAGGTCCAGCAGGCAGGGCAGTTCATGGCCGAGGCGGTCCCAGTCTTCCAGCGCGAGCGGAACGTCGATGCGTCCGGCGATGGCCAGCAGATGGATCACCGCATTGGTCGAGCCGCCGATGGCGGCATTGACCCGTATCGCATTCTCGAAGGCCTTGCGCGTCAGGATCTTCGACATCACCAGGTCTTCTTCCACCATCTTCACGATGCGTCGGCCCGACTCGCGCGCCAGCACATTGCGCCGCGCGTCCACTGCCGGAATCGCTGCATTGCCGGGCAGGCTCATGCCCAGCGCCTCGACCATGCTGGCCATCGTCGAAGCGGTGCCCATGGTCATGCAATGGCCATGCGAGCGATGCATGCAGCTCTCGGCTTCAAAGAATTCTTCCTGCGCCATGCGGCCGGCGCGCACTTCCTCGGACATCTGCCACACACCCGTGCCCGATCCGAGTTCGCCGCCACGGTATTTACCGTTGAGCATCGGGCCGCCGGAAATGCCGATGGTCGGCAGATCGCACGAGGCCGCGCCCATCATCAGCGACGGCGTGGTCTTGTCGCAGCCCATCAGCAGAACGACGCCGTCGATGGGATTGCCGCGTATCGATTCCTCGACATCCATGCTGGCCAGATTGCGGAAGAGCATCGCAGTCGGACGCAGCATCGTCTCGCCCAGCGACATCACAGGAAACTCGAGCGGAAAGCCGCCCGCTTCCCAGACGCCGATCTTCACCTGCTCAGCAAGCTGGCGGAAATGCGAGTTGCAGGGCGTGAGCTCGGAATAGGTATTGCAGATGCCGATCACGGGCCGGCCGTCGAACTGGTCATGCGGGATGCCGCGGTTCTTCATCCAGGAACGGTAGATGAAGCCATCCCGGTCCTGTCGGCCGAACCACGCCTGGCTGCGGCGCAGCGGCTTCTTGGTGTCGCTCATGCGGTCTCCTGTGCTTTTTATGCTTTGCGTAGGGTGGGTAAAACCCACGCGGTTTGGTCGGTCGACGAGCGCTATGGCTGATCGACTGATCGACGAGACGCGTGGGCTGCGCCCACCCTACGGGCTTACATCGTCGGGCCAAGTATCCAGGGCGCGAATTCCTCGTCGCCCATGCCATGCAATTCGCTCTTGCTGCGCGCGCCCGAAGCGACCTCGATGATGCGCTCGAAGATGCGCGCTCCGGCCTGCTGCACCGTTTCCTCGCCTTCGAGGATGCCGCCGCAATCGACGTCCATGTCTTCGCTCATGCGCCGGTACATCGCGCTATTGGTGGCCAGCTTGATCGACGGCGCCGGCTTGCAGCCATACACCGAGCCGCGGCCGGTGGTGAAGCAGATCAGATTCGCGCCGCCGGCGACCTGGCCGGTGGCCGAGACCGGATCGAAGCCGGGCGTATCCATGAACACCAAGCCATGAGTCGTCACCGCCTGCGCATATTCATAGACATCCGCAAGATTGCTGCCGCCGGCCTTGGCCACCGCGCCGAGCGATTTCTCGAGGATGGTCGTGAGCCCGCCGGCCTTGTTGCCGGGCGACGGATTGTTGTTCATCTCGCCGCCGGTGCGCTGCGTATAGCCTTCCCACCAGCGGATGCGCGCGATCAGTTTTTCGCCGACTTCGCGCGACACCGCGCGCCGTGTCAGCAGATGTTCGGCGCCATAGATTTCCGGCGTTTCGGACAGGATCGCCGTGCCGCCATGGGCCACCAGCATGTCCATGGCCGCGCCCAGCGCCGGGTTCGCGGTGATGCCCGAGTAGCCATCCGAGCCGCCGCATTGCAGGCCGACGGTGAGATGGGAAAGCGGCGCCGGCTGGCGCGACACCGCGTTGGCCGCGGGCAGCATCTCGCGCACCATCTCAATGCCGCGCTCGATCGTGCTGCGCGTACCGCCGCTGTCCTGGATGGTCATCATGCGCAGCCGGTCGGACTCTGCCAGTCCTTGCGCGCCGAGCACCGCGCCGACCTGATTCGATTCGCAGCCCAGGCCGATGAACAGCACCGACGCGAAATTCACATGGCGCAGATAGCCGGCGGTGACGCGCCGCAGCAGGTCGATCGCCTCGCCATCGGATGCCATGCCGCAGCCGGACCGGTGCGTGATCGCCACCACGCCATCGACGTTCGGATAGTCCCGCAGCGCGTCGCCGCGGAAGGCGTCGGCGATATGGCGGCAGACAGTGGCGGAACAGTTCACGCTGCTGATCACGCCGATGTAATTGCGCGTGGCCACGCGGCCGTCGGGGCGGGCGATGCCGAGAAAGGTGCGCGCATCGGTAGAGGCAGATTGCGGTTTCAGATCGGCGCAGAAGGCATAGTCGCGCTCAAAGTCGCGCATCGCCATATTGTGCAGATGCACATGCTCACCGGCGGCGATGTCCCGGGTGGCAAAGCCTATGATCTGGTTGTAGCGGCGCACTGGTGCGCCAGCGGGAATTGCGTGAGCGGCTATCTTGTGTCCGGCCGGTATGGCGGACGCTGCGCTGATGCCGGTATCGGGCAGCACGGCGCCAGGGCGGATCTCGCGCCCGGCAATGAGCACGTCATCGTCGGCGCCCAGGCGCAGGACGAGCGGGGCTTCCTTGCTGCTGCGCAGCGTGCTCAGCGGAACCAGCACTTCATGCGGGACTTCATGTGCCACCTTGTCTCCTTGCGTTGATCATTCAACTTTAGTTATACAAGCGGGTGGTGCAAGTCACGGTTTTTACCGCAGGTGGAGTCTATTTCAGAAAACGTCGCCGGGTAAAGTGGTAATACCAATAATTTTGCGCGGGTTGACCATCTCTTGTCGGATGCCAATATCGCCAAACCCCATGCTTGACAAGCCGTAGAGCTTCTGAAACCATCCGCCGAACTGGTAAGACCAATTTCGAGGCGCGATGAATCCGCCGAGCGGAGCAGCAATCGCATGGCCTTGAAGAGACCAACGAGCGGAGGCTTCATGGAAGATCTGAAGGGCAAAGCGGTGCTGATCACCGGCGCGTCCACGGGCATTGGCGCCGCATGCGCGCGCGCTTTCGGCCAACTGGGCTGCCGCGTCGCGTTGCATTGCCATCAATCGCTGGAAGCCGCAGCGGAGGTCGCCAGCGAGGTGCAGGCGGCCGGCGCTGAGGCGATCGTCGTGCGCGGCGATCTGCGCGACTCGGACGAATGCCGGCGCGTGGTCGAGGAAGTCGCGCTACGCTTCGGCGGCATCGATGTGCTGATCAATAATGCCGGCGCGCTCGTGCGCCGCGCGCCGCTTGCCGAAATCGATGATGACATCTTCGACGAGGTCATCGACGTCAATGTCCGCTCCACCGTGATGTGCACCCGTCATGCGCTGCCGCACCTGCGCGAAGGCGCTTCGGTCATCAATCTCACCAGCATCGCCGCGCGCACCGGTGGCGGGCCGGGCGCGAGCCTGTATGCGGCGAGCAAGGGCTTCGTCAGCACCTTCACCCGCGGCATGGCCAAGGAGCTGGTGGGTCGGCGCATACGGGTCAATGCGGTGGCGCCCGGCGTGATCGTCACGCCCTTTCACGACAAGTATTCGACGCCGGAGCAGATGGAAGCAATGCGGCTGGCCATACCCATGGCGCGCCTGGGCACCGCCGATGAATGCGTCGGCGCATTCCTCTACCTCGCGTCCGAGCGCCTGTCCGGCTATGTGACCGGACAGATCATCGAAGTCAACGGCGGGCAGTACATGCCCTGAAGCCGACAAATCCACGATACGGGAGACGGGAATGGGACAGGGCAATCACTATGATTTCAGCGGCAGGCATGCGGTCGTCACGGGCGGCGCTTCCGGCATCGGCCTGGAGATCGCGCAAAGACTCGCCGCCGGCGGCGCGAAGCTGAGTTTGTGGGACCGCGACGCCGCAACGCTGGACCGGGCGCGCGCCGCGTTCGGCGAGCATGCGCCGCAGCTGGTGGTGGTCGACATTTCCAGCGTGGAGGCGGTCGATGCCGCGCGCGACCAGACCATTGCCGCCGGCCCGGTGGACATCCTGGTCAACAGCGCCGGCATCACCGGCCCGAACAACACGGTCTGGGACTATGCGCCAGAAGCTTGGGACGAGGTGATGCGCATCAACCTGCGCGGCACCTTCCTGTGCTGCCGCGCGCTGGTGCCGCAGATGCGCGAGCGCGGCTACGGTCGCATCGTCAACATCGCGTCCGTCGCCGGCAAGGAAGGCAATCCGAACGCCTCGGCCTACAGCGCTTCCAAGGCCGGCGTGATCGCGCTGACCAAGTCGCTCGGCAAGGAGCTGGCGCAGAGCGGTGTCACCGTCAACTGCATCACGCCCGCCGCGGTGCGCACGCCGATGTTCTCGCAGATGACGCAGCAGCATATCGATTACATGCTGTCGAAGATCCCGATGAATCGCTTCGGCGAAACCGCCGAGATCGCTGCGCTGGTGGCCTGGCTCAGTTCCGCCGACTGTTCGTTCTCCACCGGCGCCGTGTTCGACATTTCTGGCGGAAGGGCGACTTACTGATGGCCGCCGCACGCTATTCCCCGGATGCCTTGCGCCGTTTCGCCACGGAGCTGTTGCGCGCGGCGGGCCTGGATGCCGAACCCGCGGCTGCTGTGGCCGACACGCTGGTACTGGGCGACCTGCTCGGTCATGACACGCACGGCCTGGCGCTACTTGCGCCCTACGTGAAGGAGATCGAAGCCGGCACAATGACACGTTCCGGCGCGCCCGAAGTCCTGTCCGATCGCGGCGCTGCGCTGGCCTGGGACGGTCGTCGACTTCCCGGCCCGTGGCTGGTGACCAGCGGTCTGGAGGCCTTGATGCCGCGCGCACGCCAGTACGGCAGCGCCAGCCTGGCGATACGGCGCAGTCACCATATCGCCTGCCTGGCGACCTATCTGCTGCGCGCTACTGAAGCGGGCTTCATGATGGTCCTGGCCAGCTCCGACCCGGCGGTCGCCAGCGTCGCGCCGCATGGCGGCACGCGCGCAGTGTTCACGCCGAATCCGATCGCGGCCGGCATTCCGACGTCAGGCACGCCCATCCTGATCGACATCTCGGCGTCGGTCACCACGAATGGCATGAGCAATCGCCTGCACCGTGCAGGCCAGCAGTTCGATGAGCCCTGGATGCTCGATGCGCAAGGCAACCCAAGCACCGATCCGGGCGTGCTGTTCACCGGTCCACCAGGCACGATACAGCCGCTTGGCGGCTTGGCCGCTGGTCACAAGGGATACGGCCTGGCGCTGCTGATCGAAGCCCTGACCGGCGGTCTGTCGGGCCACGGGCGGGGCGACGCGCCCGAAGGCTGGGGCGCAACGGTCTTCATGACGCTCTACGACCCGTCCGCCTTTGGCGGCATGCCGGATTACCTGAGGCAGATGGACACGCTGGCGCAAGCCTGCCGCGATAATCCGCCGCGTCCTGGCTTCGATGCGGTGCGCCTGCCGGGAGACCGTGCGCTTGCGCGTCGTGCGAGGGCCGAGGCGGAAGGACTTGAACTGCACCCAAGCATCGCGCCGATGCTGCTCGAAGCCGCCACCCGCCATGGACTGCCGATGCCGGCGCCGCTGGGGGAATGAACCCATGCTCGGAGCGCATCAGCGGCGCTCCTTGGCAATTGCCGCTCTGCTAGCGCGGCGGCGCCATCGGCACGGCGTTTCATCGCAGGAAAGCGCGGAAGGCTGGGTCGTATAATCCCGCCTCCCGTTTGAGCCGCAGTACAGAAATGGAACTACCGTCATGCCGATCCAAGCCATCGAACCGCAACGCCTTTATCGCCAGATCAGCGGGCAATTGCGCGCGCTGATACAGCGCGGCGAATTTCCGATCGGTTCGCGCCTGCCGGCCGAGCGCGACCTCGCGGTGCAGCTAGGCGTGAGCCGGCCATCGCTGCGAGAAGCATTGATCGCGCTGGAAGTGGAGGGTTACATCGAAGTGCGCATGGGCTCGGGCATCTATGTGTGCGAGCCGCCCGCCCCGCAGGAAGCCGGCTTCGACATGTCCGGCGAGGAAGGGCCGCTGGAGCTGATCCGTGCGCGCGCGCTGGTCGAAGGCGAGATCGCGGCGCTGGCCGCGAAGGTCGGTCGCAAGCGGCATTTCGATGCGGTGGAAAAGGCCATCGACGCGATGGAGGCCGACGCCGCCGCGGGCGTCAAGCCGCTGGACGCGGATCGCCTGTTCCACATACGCATTGCCGAAGCGACTGGCAACAGCGTGCTCGTTGGTGTCGTACGCAGGCTGTTCGACGCCCGCACCGGCCCGCTCTTCGATCAATTGCACAGTCACTTCGAGACGCCGCGCGTGTGGGCGCAAGCCGTGGCCGAGCACCGGGTGGTGTTGGAAGCGCTGCGTTCCAAAGACCCTGAAGCGGCCCGAGCTGCAATGCGGCGCCACATGGACATCGGCTACAAGAGATTGACGTCGAGCCTGATGAGTGCGCCGAAGAAGCGCAAGACCAGCGATGCCAGTTCGCGCAGTCGACGCGCCACCATCGCGCCCGCAAGAAAGAGCGCATGAAGCGTCGTGCCACGGCACGACGGCTGGCGTCATACCGATAACAAGCGAGGAGACAGGATGGACGAGCGATACCGTAGCGAGGCCTGCATGCCGCAGGACGCCGAATCCGCGTTGTTGATCGGGCGCGTCTGGGAACCCGGGATCGGCCCGACACTGGCCCAGATCCGGCCGGACGGCGCGTATGACCTGACGCCGCTCGCGGCCACCTGCAGCGCGTTGCTCGATTTGCCGCAGCCGGCGGCCGCAGTGCGCAATGCGAAGGCGCTGCGTCGCATCGCACCGCTCGATGCACTGCTGCGCAACTCGGAAGAAGCGGCGCGCGACACGGCGCTGCCCTGGTTGCTCGCGCCCTGCGACCTGCAGGCGATCAAGGCCAGCGGCGTGACCTTTGTGTCGAGCATGCTCGAGCGGGTCATCGAAGAGCAGGCGCGCGGCGACGCTTCGCGCGCGGAAGAGGTCCGGCGCGCGATTGCTGCGGTCATTGGCGATGATCTGTCGCGTGTCGTTCCGGGTTCGGAAGACGCGGCTCGCCTGAAGGAAGTGCTGATCGAGCGCGGCGCCTGGTCGCAGTATCTCGAAGTGGGCATCGGGCCGGATGCCGAAATTTTCACGAAGGCGCAGCCGATGTCTGCCGTTGGCTTGGGCAGCGAGATTGGCTTGCATCCGAAGTCCGACTGGAACAATCCCGAGCCCGAAATCGTGCTTGCGGTAAACAGCCGGGGTGAAACGGTCGGCGCTACGCTGGGCAATGACGTGAACCTGCGCGACTTCGAAGGCCGCAGCGCGCTGTTGCTGGGCAAGTCCAAGGACAACAATGCTTCCTGCGCGATTGGTCCCTTCATTCGCCTTTTTGACGAGGGCTACACGATCGACCATGTGCGTCGCTGCAATCTGGACATGCGCATCGAAGGACCGGAAGGCTTTGTGCTCACCGGCAGCAGCCCGATGTCGCAGATCAGCAGGGATCCGCTCGACCTGGTCACCCATGCGATGGGTCCGAACCATCAATACCCGGACGGCATGCTCCTCTTCCTCGGCACGATGTTTTCGCCGACCGAGGACAGATTCGCGCCTGGCCAGGGTTTTACCCATGAGGTCGGCGATATCGTGCGCATCAGCACGCCGGGACTGGGAACGCTGGTGAACCGCGTGAACCGCAGCGATCGCATTGCGCCATGGACTTTTGGTGCTGGTGCGCTGATGCGTAATCTGGCGCAACGGGGGCTGTTGTCATAGGTGGTGGTATGCGTATGGCGGTGGCGCAGTGTATTGCGCTCGTGAGATGCAATGGACGATGCGAGTGGTCAGTGCAAGTATTGATGTGATTCGTGCAGTTGCAGTTGCAGTTGCAGTTGTAGTGGCAGTGCCTTTGCCTTTGTAGTTGTAGTTGTAGTTGTAGTTGTAGTTGCCGTTGCCTTTAACCCCCGTTGATTGCGCCGTGACGGCGATGCCCGGAGCGGGAAAAGGTGCGGCGTCTGTTTGAGCGCAGCGCAGCGTAGCGAGTTTAGCTGCGCCCCGCTCCGGGCATCGACGGCACGGGAACCCCGCGTAGCGGGGCGCAATCTCCGGGGGCGCCTTTTCTTGCCTACTTCTTTTCGCAAAAGAAGTAGGCCGGCTGCCGGGCCGGGACCCGGCTAGGTCGAGGGGGCGCTGAACGTATTGCATCACCGGAGTGATGTCGTTGAGGGGGCAGGCTCTTGTCTTGGTCGTCGTCGCGTTGGTCGAGGCTTGGATTGAAAGGCCCGTCCGGTCGAGGTTTGAGGCCCGATGACCCAATAAGAACATCGCACTTGGCGACCAAGCCGGGTCCCGGCCCGGCAGCCGGGTCACTTCTTTTGCTTCGCCAAAAGAAGTAACCAAGAAAAGGCGACCCGGAGATCGCGCCCCGCTGCGCGGGGTTCCCGTGTCGCCGGACCCTAAAGCGGGGCGCGGCTAAACTCGCTACGCTGCGCTTCGCTCAGACAGACGCCGCACCTTATCCGCTTCAGGGCCCGGCGCCACGGCGCGATCAACGGGATTAAAAGCAACGGCAACTGCAACCGCAAAGGCAACTGCAACCGCAAAGGCAACTGCAACCGCAAAGGCAACTGCAACCGCAAAGGCAACTGCAAAGGCAACTGCAAAGGCAACTGCAAAGGCAACTGCAAAGGCAACTGCAAAGGCAAAGGCAAACCAAGTCATGTTGATGCGCTTGTAGCGTAATGACTCGTTGCTCCCGCATCCTTTGCATGCCTTGAACAGCGTTTGATGCGAAACAAGCGTGCTTGCATGTCGCGTCCAAGTCCTGGCACTCACCGCTTCGCATGCTTGACAGTCAATGCCAACCCTGAAATTATCGCCGCATTGGTAAGACCAAATAGCCAATTCAAAATGTAGAGACGGGCGAAAATGCCCGCGACAACCGGAGACGACAAGTCAGGGCACGCAGCATAACGGCACCCGCCAGGCGCCGCCGCATGCCGCCATGGCTGGCGCTCCGCATACAAGGAGACCGCGGCCATGTACTCAATCTCAGCACTTCGCAGCAAAGCGAACGGCCTTCACGCCGGCGCGCGCCACATTGTGATCCCGTAGCAGAAACGCAGCCAACGGCCGTGAGCCCATGAGCCCATGGAAGCGCGGCCCGCAAATTCAACCAGAAGACGCGAGGAGACCATGAAGACCACGAAGCTTGCATTGCTGTGCGCCGCCATCGTTGCAGGTGCGACATCCTTCGGCGCACATGCCGCCGATCCCATCAAGATTGGCCTGATGGCCGAAAGCACCGGCGCGAATGCCGAAGCCGGGGTCTACCAGATCAATGGCGCGAAGATGGCGCTCGAGGAAATCAACAAGGCCGGCGGCGTGCTCGGGCGGCAGCTCGAGCTGCGCATCGAGGATAACCAGAGCTCGAACCCGGGCTCGGTACTCGCAGTCTCGAAGCTCACCAGCGCCGGCGATCTGGTCGCGCTGATCGGCTCGGTGCGCAGCACGCAGATACAGGCCGTGATGCCGACGGTGCAAAAGGCCGCGCTGCCGATGGTCGTCGGTGGCACGGACTATGGCCTGACCCATTCCAACAATCCGTGGATCTTCCGCGCCCGCCCCAACGACGGTTATTCCGCGAAGGTGATCGCCGATTTCGGCGTCAATACGTTGAAGCTGAAGAAGTGGGCGATCATGCATGCGACCGACGCCTTCGGCAACGGTGGCAAGAACATGCTGACCGCGGCGCTGAAGGAACATGGCATCACGCCAGTGACGGTCCAGGGCTTCACCAGCAACTCGCAGGACTTCACGCCGGTGGTGCTGGCCATCAAGCAGTCCGGCGCGGACGTAGTCTCGTCCTACATCACCAATTCCACCGATGTCGGCATCTTCGCCAAGCAGCTGCGCCAGCTCGGCGTCAACAGCGCCTGGGTCGGCTCGCCCTCGCTGTCCACCGACACCGCGATGAAGCTGGCCGGCGACGCGCTTTACGGCACTTATTCCATTGCCGATTTCGCGGTGGAATCCAGTCCCGAAGCGCAAGCCTATGCCAAGCGCTACCAGGAGAAGTACAAGCTGGTGCCCGACCTGTATTCGGCCTGGTCCTATGACGCGGTGCAGGTGCTGGCGCAGGCCATCAAAAAGGCCAACAGCACCAAGCCGGATGACATCCGCAAGGCCATCCACGAGATCAAGGGCTACAAGGGCGTCGAAGGCACCTATACCTTCGACAAGAACGGCGACGGTCTGCACGGCTACAACGTCGTGAAGAACGAGAACGGCAAGATCGTGTTCGTGAAGCACATCGATTTCGACGTCGCCCAATAAGCGGTCCTCAACCGCGCAAGAAGCTGCTTCCATCGCCGGCCGCGACAGCGGCCGGCAAGCCAAGGAGACGTTGCATGGGTTCGATGGCAATCAATCTGCAGATCCTGTTTTCCGGCCTGGCCATCGGCGCGGTGTATGCGCTGGTAGCGCTGGGCTTCGTGCTGATCATCCGGGCCACGAACGTGGTCAATTTCGCGCAGGGCGACTTCGCGATGCTCGGCGCCTTTTCGATGATGACGATGCTCGGCGCGCTGCATCTTCCGTACTGGCTCGGTCTGCTGCTGACGCTCGTGGTGATGGCGGTATTCGGCGTGATCTTCAATTACGGCGTGTATTACCCGCTGCGCAACCGCTCCTTTCTTCCGGTGATCATCAGCACCCTCGGCGCTTCGGTGTTTCTGCAGAACTCAGTGCTGGCAGTCTTCGGCCCGCAACCAAAGCCGCTGGAAAAGCTGCTCAATACACCCGGCGTGCAGATCGGCGGCGTGTTCCTTGATTCGCAATACCTGGTGATCATGTTCGTGACCGCGATCGCTGTCGCATTCCAATACTTCTTCTTCGAGCACACACTGCTCGGCAAGAAGCTGCAGGCAACTTCGCAGGACAAGGACATGGCGCGCCTGCTCGGCATACCGGTCGCGTGGATGATTGCCATCACTTTCATCTACAGCGCCACGCTAGGCGGACTGGCCGGCGTCCTGATCGGGCCGGTCCTGTTCGTGTCGATCGGCATGGGGTCCATCATTGCATTGAAGGCCTTCTCCGCGACCATCATCGGCGGCTTCGGCGATGTCACCGGGGCCATCGTCGGCGGACTTCTGCTAGGGGTAGTGGAAAGCTTCGCCGCCGCGCATATCTCGGTGCCGTACAAGGACGCCTTTGCCTTCCTGCTGCTGTTCGTGTTCCTGCTGTTCCGGCCGCAGGGCATCTTCGGCGAAAAAATCTCGGAGAAAGCATGAGCCAGCCCCCCGCCGCCATTTCCAATCCGGCGCTGCCGGCCCGGCCGCGCTTTCGCTTTGGCCTGCTTGTGGTGCTCGTGCTCGCCATCCTGCTGCCGATCGTGCCCTATGTCGCCAAGGTCGACCACTATGTGCTGAACATCCTGATGCAGGCCGCGACCTATGGCGTGGCCGTGCTCGGCATGACGGTGGTGCTCGGCTACACCGGGCAGATCAACCTGGCCCAGGGCGCGTTCTTTGGCTTCGGCGCGTATGCGGTCGCGCTGGGCACGGTTGCCTACGGGCTCAGCTTCTGGGTCTCGCTGCTGCTGGGCATCGTGATCGCCGGCGTGGCCGGCTTCGTGCTCGGCCTGACTACGTTGCGGCTCGGCGGCCATTACCTGGCGATGATCACCATCAGCTTCCAGCAGATCTTCGACCTGGTGATGGTGAACTGGGCCGACGTCACCCGCGGCCCGGATGGCGTTGCCGGCATACAGCGGCCCTCGCTTTTCGGCTACGAACTCAGCGACGACCGCGCCTATCTTGCCTTCTGCGCCGTGGTGCTGTACCTGATGCTGTTCCTGGTCTGGCGCCTGCCGCATACCCGGCTTGGCCGGGCCATGCGCGCAGTGCGCGAGAACGAGATGGCCGCCGAAGTGACCGGCGTGCCCACGCTCAAGGTCAAGGTGATCGCCTTCACGCTGTGCGCCGCGCTCGGCGGCGTCGGCGGCGCACTGTACGCGGCGGGGTTTGCCTATGTCAGCCCGGACAATTTCAACTTCCGCGTCGCGATTGATTTCCTGACGATGGCACTCCTTGGCGGCGCGCAATCGCCATTCGGCTCGGCGCTGGGCACGATGATGCTGATCCTGCTGCCCGAGTGGCTGCGCTTCCTCAAGGAGATTTACCTCGCCGCCTACGGCCTCGCGGTGATCCTGATCATGGTCTTCATGCCGGAAGGCATCTGGGGCATCGCCGCGGCCGCATGGCGCCGCGCTTTCGGACGCGCTCAACCGATTTATGCATCCGTGCCGCCGCTCGTGCTCGATGTGCCGGCGCAGGGCGAGTCGACCATGCTGAAGCTGTCCAATGTGTCCAAGCACTTCGGCGGCGTCAAGGCGGTGGATGGCATCGACATCGATGTGGCGCGCGGCACGGTGCATGCGCTGATCGGGCCGAACGGCTCGGGCAAGACCACAACGCTGAACGTGCTCAACGGCATCCTGCGGCCGACCGCAGGCAGCATCCTGCTCGATGGTCGCGACATCAGCCATGCCTCTCCGCATGCGCGCGCGGCGCAGGGACTGGGCCGCACCTTCCAGAACATCCGGCTGTTCCCGGCAATGTCGGCGCTGGAAAACGTCATGGTCGGCGCGCAGCGCGAAAACAATCCCATCCCTGGCGGCGACGCGGCGCTGCGCGAACGTGCCCTGGCAGCGCTGGCTTTCGTCGGCCTGGCTGATCGGGCGCAGGTGGTGGTGAAGAGCCTCCCCTATGGCCATCAGCGCATGGTAGAGATCGCGCGCGCGCTCGCCGGCCATCCGAAGCTGCTGCTGCTGGATGAGCCGGCCGCCGGTTTGAACAGCACCGAAAAGGGCGAACTGGTGCAACTGTTGAAGCGCTTGCGCGGCCATGGCCTGACGATCTTCCTGATCGAGCATGACATGGCCCTGATCGAGCAGGTGTCGGACCGGATCTCGGTGCTCAACTTCGGCCGCAAGATCGCCGACGGCGCGCCGCAGGAAGTGCTGCGCCATCCGGAAGTGGTGAAGGCTTATCTCGGGGAGAGCGCGCATGCGGCTGCTTGAATTGCAATCGGTGAGCAGTTTCTACGGCAATGTGCAGGCATTGCGGCAGGTGTCGCTGCACGTCGACGAAGGCGAGGTCGTCACGCTGTTGGGCGCGAACGGCGCCGGCAAGAGCACGACGCTGCGCACGATTTCGGGGCTGGTGAGTCCGGCCGAGGGCACGATACTGCTGGGTGGCGAGCCGATACAGCGGCTCTCGCCCGAGGCTATTGTCCGTCGCGGCATTGCCCATGTGCCGGAAGGGCGTCGCATTTTTCCCGGCCTGACGGTCACGGAGAACATACAGCTCGGGGCATCGAACCGCGGCCGCTTGTCCAAGGCGGAACTGGCGCGGGATGTCGAGGAAATGTTCACCATCTTCCCGGACCTGAAGCGGCTGTCGCGCGCGCTGGGCTGGAGTCTCTCCGGTGGCCAGCAGCAAATGCTCGCGGTGGCGCGCGGCCTGATGGCGCGGCCGCGCCTGCTGCTGCTCGATGAGCCATCGCTCGGGCTGGCGCCCATCATCGTGCAGCAATTGTTCGGCGTGATCCGCGACATCCGCGCGCGCGGCATGACGATCCTGCTGGTCGAGCAGAACGCGAACATGGCGCTGTCGGTCGCGGACCGCGGTTATGTGCTCGAGACCGGGCGTCTCATCACGGAGGGCCGGCCCCAGGAGCTGCTGAACAATGAGGAAGTGCGCGCCGCCTATCTCGGCGGCGGCCACCAGGCGGTCGGCGCATGAGGCCGACGCCCGGTCTTGCGTTCCTAGGCGGAAGCGCCGAAGACTGCATCGATCTCCGCCTGCGGCATGCCGGCCTGGTGCGCGCAATCGATCAGCTGCAGGCAGGTGGCACGGTCGATCGGGATACCATGCTCGCGCCGCTGTGCGCGCAGGCGCTGTTCCGGTTCGCCGGGCGTCTGCACTACATCGACGCCGGGCGCGCTCGGCGCGGCTTTGAGCCAATCGAGAAAGGCCTCGGCTTCGCTGTCGGCATCCGGCGCATCGAAGCCGGAGCGATCAATGATGACCGACAGCATGCCATTGATGATCACGCCGCCGCTCACCAGGCTGGCCGCATGCGTCGTGCGGCCGCCGGCGAGTGCGCCGCCGAAGATTTCACAGATTGCGGCCAGGCCATAGCCCTTGTGCTCGCCGAAGGGCAGCAGCGCGCCGCGCGGCTCGGCGAACATCACGCCCGGGTCGTCGCCCGATATGCCGTCGGGATCGATCACGCTGTCGGCCGGCAGACGCACGCCCTTGTTATAGGCCACGCGCGCCTTGCCGTAGGCGACGCGGCTGGTGGCGAAGTCCAAAACCAGCGGCGGCTTGCCGGCGCGCGGAAAGGCGGCGCAGAACGGGTTCGTGCCGATGCGCGCATCGCGGCCGCCAAAGGGCGCGACCAGCGGATCGCCGGCGACATTGACGAAGTGAAAGGACACCAGGCCGGCGTCGGCGCATTGCTCGGCCCAGTGGCCGATGCGGCCGATGTGGTGCGCATTGCGCAGGCCGACAGCGCAAATGCCGAGCGTTTTCGCGCGCTCGATGCCAAGCGCCATCGCTTCATGCGCGCTCACCTGGCCGAAACCCATGTCGCCATCCACGGTCAGCAGGGCGCCGGCGTCGCGCACGATGCGCGCATGGCGGTTGAGGTGCAGCGTGCCTTCGCGCAGCGAGCGCAGATAGCGCGGCGCCATGCCGACGCCATGCGAATCGTGTCCGGAAAGGTTGGCCAGCACCAGGTGATCGGCCAGCAGCTGCGCTTCGCGCGGCTGGCTACCGAGCCGGGTCCACATCGTGGCGATGAAGGCATGCAGGCGCTCGGCGTCGGCATCGATGCCGCTCGCGCCGGCACTGGCGCTGTCACTGTTGATATCGGGCATGGCGTGCAATCTCCTTGGAAGCGATTGAGGATAGGGCATCATAAATTGGTCAGACCAATTCAACAAGCGCTGGCGCGTAGCGGCAATGCCGGAGTCGAGCCGCGTCATTATTACGAAGGGAAAGTCGCATGACACAGAGATTGAGTGGCAAGACCGCGCTGATCACCGCAGCCGGGCAGGGCATAGGACGCGCCACGGCGCTGGCCTTTGCGCGAGAAGGCGCGCGCGTGATCGCCACCGACGTCAATGCCGAAAGCCTTGTCGACCTCGCCGGCTGCGAGACACGGAGGCTGGATGTCACCGATGCCGACGCGATCCGCGCGCTGGCCGCCGAGCTCGGCAGGGTCGACATTCTGTTCAACTGCGCCGGCATCGTTGACAGCGGCAGCATCCTCGAGTGCGACGAGCGCGCCTGGGATGCGTCGTTCAACTTGAATGTGCGCTCGATGTATCGCATGATGCGAGCCTTCCTGCCAGCGATGCTGGAAGGCGGCGGCTCGATCATCAACATGTCTTCGGTCGCCTCGAGCGTCAAGGGCGTGCCCGCGCGCTTCGTCTATGGCGCGACCAAGGCCGCGGTGATTGGCATGACCAAGTCGGTGGCCGCGGATTTCGTCACCCGCGGCGTGCGCTGCAATGCGATCTGCCCCGGCACGGTGGAATCGCCGTCGCTGCGGCAGCGCGTCGCGGCGCAGGCCGATGCCAGCGGTGCGAGCGTGGACGAGGTCGCCGCCGCCTTCCGCGCGCGCCAGCCGATGGGCCGGCTCGGCACCGTTGAGGAAATCGCGGCGCTCGCGGTGTATCTGGGCTCGGATGAGTCCGGCTTCACCACTGGCGCAATCCATATCATTGACGGCGGCTGGTCGACCTGAGCCGCACTCACCACACTCCACTCATCAAGAAAGGAAAGTTATGAAGCTGATGCGTTACGGCGCGAAGGGCAGCGAGAAGCCCGCGTTGCTGGATCAACAGGGCAAGGTGCGCGATCTGTCTGGCGTACTTGGTGACATCACCGCCGACGCGCTCTCGCCGCAGGGACTGGAGCGCCTGCGCGGGATCGACGCGCAGAGCCTGCCGCTGGTGGATAATCCGGGCCGCATTGCGCCGCCCTGGTCCGGCGTGGGCAAGTTCATCTGTGTCGGCTTGAACTATGCCGACCATGCGGCCGAATCGGGCATGCCGGTGCCGGCCGAGCCGGTGCTGTTCATGAAGGTAGAGAGCTGCATCGTCGGACCGAACGATGCAGTGGTGCTGCCGCAGGGATCGAAGAAGGGCGACTGGGAAGTCGAGCTTGGCGTGGTCATCGGATCAAAGGCGCGCTATGTGTCCGAAGCGGATGCGCTGGGCCACGTTGCCGGCTATTGCGTGATCAACGATGTGTCCGAGCGGGAATTCCAGCTCGAGCGTGGCGGCACCTGGGACAAGGGCAAGTGCTGCGATACCTTCGGTCCGATCGGCCCGTGGCTGGTGACGACTGACGAGGTGCCGGATCCGCAGAACCTCGACATGTGGCTGGATGTGAATGGCAAGCGCTTCCAGACTGGCAATACCCGCACGATGATCTTCGGCGTGGCCCAGCTGGTCAGCTACATCAGCCGCTTCATGACGCTCATGCCCGGCGACGTCATCACCACCGGCACGCCGCCCGGAGTCGGCATGGGCATCAAGCCCGCGCCCGTGTTCCTGAAGCCGGGCGACGTGATGCGGCTCGGCATTGCCGGGCTGGGGGAGCAGCAGCAGACCGTGCATGCGTGGAACCCGGAGTTGATCGACGCATAGCGTTCTGCACGGTACGCAGTCATCCCGACGAATAGGCCGTAGAATTGCGCGCTTGGCCCAAGGAGACTGTACCAATGCGCAACAACAGCCAGGCGTTCAACGCGAACCGGCGTGACTTCATCAAACTCGGCGCCGGCATGGCCTGCGCGCTGGCCGCCTTGCCTTTCGGCGCGCGGGCACAGGATGCCGGCACACCAGGCCGAGACAGGCTGGTGCTGCTCGGCACCAAGGGCGGACCGCGCGTCGGCGGTTCGGGCAAGACGCTGGGCAACCTGTCGCGCATGAATCCGTCGAATGTGCTCGTCATCGGCGGCGTGCCCTATGTTGTCGACTGCGGCTACGGCGTGGCCATGCAAATGGTTCGCGCCGGCATTCCACTGCAGAACCTGCGCCATATCTTCATCACCCATCATCATTCGGATCATGAGCTGGAATACGGCAACCTGATCTACAGCGGCTGGGCCACCGGACTGAATCATGTCGTCGATGCCTATGGGCCGCCAGGGCTGGAAAAGATGACGCGGGATTTCCTCGCATTGAACGAGATCGATATCACCACCCGCATCAAGGATGAAGGCAAGCCCGACCTGCGCAAGCTGATCGAAGCGCATGACATCCATGACCTGAACGACGTGTTCCGCAACGATGCAGTGCGTGTCAGCGCGATGAGCGCGATTCATCCGCCGCTGAAGGATTGCTACGGATTCAAGTTCGAATTCGGCGGCAAGACTGTGGTGTTCTCCGGCGACACGGGCTACAACCCGAAGCTTGCGGAGTTCGCCAAGGGCGCCGATTACCTGGTGCATGAAGTGATGTATCTTCCGGGCGTGGAAGCGATGGCCAAGCGCGTGCCGAATGCGGCCACGCTGCGCGAGCACCTGCTGGCGAGTCATACCGTCACCGAAGACGTGGGCCGCGTTGCCGCTGCCTCAGGAGTCAAGAACGTGGTGCTCAGCCATTTCGTGCCCGGCGACGACCCCACGATCACCGACGCGATGTGGGCCGAAGGCGTGCGCAAGCACTACAACGGCAATGTCATCGTCGGCCATGACCTGATGACCATCGAGCTTTAAGCTATGCCGCGCCCGGATATTCCCGCCGCAGGAAGTCTGGCGTCATGTCGGCCAGGTTCGCAATGCCGAGCATGCCCATGTTGCGGAAGACTTCGTCGGACAACAGCTTGATGCCGTGCGCCACGCCGGCCTGCCCCGCGATGGTCGCCGCATAGGCGAAAGGCCGGCCCACCAGCACCATGCGCGCGCCGAGACCGATAGCCTTCAGCACATCGGTGCCGCGCCGCACGCCGCTGTCGAGCAGCACCGGCAGATCGGGCACCGCGGCGACGATGCCGGGCAACACCCGCAGCGGCGCCGCGCAGCCGTCGAGTTGGCGGCCGCCGTGGTTGGACACCACGATTGCATCCGCGCCGATCTCGCGCGCCGTCACCGCATCCTGCGGCCGCAGGATGCCCTTCAATACCATCGGCCCGGGCCAGACACGTCGTATCGCTTCGAGATGCTTCCAGGTGATGTGGCCGCGGTCGTTGTAGTCGCGCAGTACATTCGACGAAAGGATGGGCGCGCCGCGCCCGGCGAAGTTGTTTTCGAAATGCGGCATGCCATGGCGCAGCAGCGTGCGCGTGAACGTGCCGAGCAGCCATGAAGGATGGGTGACGCCATCCCAGGCAAGACGTAGCGACGGCCGCAGCGGCGCGGAAAAGCCGCTGCGGATATTGTTTTCGCGATTCGCCATCACGGACACATCGACCGTGATGACCAGCGTCCTGAAGCCGGCGCGGCCAGCGCGGTCGATCAGGGCCATCGCCGGCGCGGTCTCTCCGGGCAGGTAGGCCTGGAACCAGGTATCGGGCGCTTCCTTTACGACCTCTTCCATCGGGATCAGCGAGGAGCCGGACAGGATCATCGGTACGTTCGCATCGCGCGCGGCGGCAGCCATGACGAGGTCGCCGCGATACGCATACAGCGCCGCCATGCCCATGGGCGCGATGCCGAACGGCGAGGCGTAGCTGCGGCCGAACAGCTCGACCGCTTGCGAGCGCTGCGACACATTGACCATGACCCGGTGCACAAAGCTGTAGTCATCGAAGCTTGCGCGATTCATGCGCAGAGAGGCATTGTCCTCGGCGGCGCCGGCAACGTAGCCAAAGATGGGGCGCGGCAGATACGCGCGTGCGGCCGGCTCGAAATCTTCCAGGCGCAGTATCCGGCGCAACGCGCGCGGCATGGTAGGGGTTTGGGCCATGTTTTATCGATGAGAGAGGCGGCGAGACGAAATCAGGCAACCGGCGTTGGCAGCGGCTTGCCGGCGAAGTGCGCGAGCAGGTTGTCGACGACGAGCTGGCCCATCGCCTGACGCGTCTCCACCGTCAGGCTGGCAACATGCGGCGTGAGCACCACGTTGGGCAGCGCGCGCAGCGCTTCGGGCACATGCGGCTCGTCCTCGAACACGTCCAGCGCCGCCGCGCCGAGTCTGCCTTCGGTCAGCGCAGCGATCAGCGCGGCCTCGTCGACCACCGAGCCGCGCGCGATGTTGACCAGCGTGCCGGTCGGGCCGAGTGCATCGAGGATGCTCCCATCGATGCTGTGCCGGGTCCGTTCACCGCCGGGGGCTGCCACCACCAGGTAATCGCAGCGCTCGGCGAGTTCGTGTAGCGAGCCGACGCGCTCGACATCGGTGCCGGCCACCGGGTTCGGCTGGTAGTAGCACAGGCGCATGCCGAAGGCGGCGAGACGATGGCTGATTGCCTGGCCGATGCGGCCGAAGCCGAAGATGCCGGCGACTTTGCCGCGCAGCGACAACGCCGGTGCAATCGGCTTCTTCGCGTCCCAGTCGCCGCGCCGCACGTAGGAGTCCAGCCATGGCAGGCGCCGTGCCGCCGCCATCAACAGCAGCACGCCAAGGTCGGCCACATCGTCGGTCAGCACGCCGGGCGTATTGGTCACCGCGATGCCGCGTGCGCGTGTTGCGTCGAACGGGACCGCATCGACGCCGATGCCGTTGACCGCGATGATTTCGATGGCCGGCAATTGCGCGATCAGCTCGCGGCTGATGCCCAGTCCGCCATTGGTGACGACCGCGCGCGCCTTGCCGGCAACCGATGCGATGAAGGCTTCCTGTTCGGCCGCCGGCAGGCGCCACGCATGATGGCAGGTGAAGCCGGCCTCGAGTTGTTGCAGCATGTGCGGAGAGGTAAGGGCGCCGAGAACAAGGATGTCAGGTCGCATGCGTGCTTCTTTCGGATGGGAGGGGGACGGTGCACCGGTGATTGGCGGCGCTGCGCATGCGGAAAACCGGAAGCGGGATACGGCATCGCCTGGTGAGATTTTCCTGCATGGGAATGCGCATGGTCGACAGCTGCGAATGCATGATGGGCGCGGCCGGTGGATCGGTGCGACATCGTACAAGATGGGAAATGGAAATGCAAAATGGCAGGGCAAGGCGTGGTGGTGCCGTCTTGCGTGATTGCGCGGGACCGTAATGCATAGGTTTGGCTGACAAGCCAGCCCTTTCAAGGTGATGTCGAATTGTTTTTCAGGCCGTCGGTAGACTGCATAAGGTTGGCAGGTTGAGATAAGGATGCAGTTGCAGTTGCCTTTAACCCCGTTGATTGCGCCGTGACGGCGATGCCCGGAGCGGGAAAAGGTGCGGCGTCTGTTTGAGCGAAGCGCAGCGTAGCGAGTTTAGCCGCGCCCCGCTCCGGGCATCGACG
>NZ_JAEPBG010000039.1 GCF_016632335.1 Noviherbaspirillum pedocola | reverse complement strand
CCTTCCTGTATTTCTTTTGTGCGAGCACTTCTATCATTTGAGCATTCCGGACCCGAAGATCCGGCGCATCTGATATCGTGCCCACACTTATCGGCTGTTGCTTGTTAAAGAACTGAATCCTGTCTGCTCCGACCTTCCGGTCAGCGCTGCGAAGCGTCGTGTTCGTCAGCAGCAGAGAAGCGAGATTATGCTGTGTTCCATCATCGTCGTCAAGTGCTTTTCTTCACACTCGATTCCGTCTCCGGAACCCGTTGCAGCAACTCCGGAATTACTCTCCGGCCCCGCTGAACAGGGGCGCAATCATACTGCAGAATTCGATGCAGCGCCAAGGATTTTCGAACAGCGAGCAGACGCTACGCCGGCACACCTGATCTGGCTTCAGTTTTCCAGCGCGACGCCTTCATCGCCAAGGCGAGCGCGCAAGCCGCTCGCGCGCCGAGTGCGCTTGAGAATTGCATCGCCGAAGATCCCGGGTTCGGGTGACACCAGCGTGAACCGCTCGCGCGCGCGAGTAATCCCGGTATAGACCAGCTCCCGGCTCAGCATGCCATTGCGCAGCGGCGGCAAGGCCATCGCTGCGTGCTGGAATTCCGAGCCCTGTACCTTGTGCACTGTCATCGCGAAGGCAGTTTCCACGTGGGGCAGGCGGCTGGCGAGGACGCTGCGCACCGTTGCGCCGTGCGGGAACCACACCCGCAGCGAATCGCCTCGCACGGGGTCCGGCAGTGCGATGCCGACGTCGCCATTGAATACGCCGGTGGCATGGTCGTTCCGCGTCACCATTACCGGGCGCCCCAGATACCATTCACCGCGGCAGCGCAGCAATCCTTCGTCATCCAGCGCCCGCTCGAGCATGCGATTGATTCCCGCCACACCCCAGTCGCCTTCGCGCACCGCGCACAGGATGCGGAACTGGTCGAACGCATGCAGCACATCGCGCACCCAGGCCGCATGCGCGGCGAAATCAGTGCCAGGCACCGGATGCGATTTCAGCCGCGACAGATAAGCGCCGAAGCCTCCGGCGGCTTCACGGCCTTCGAGCGCCAGGCGCAGCAAATCGTCAGGACGCCCTCGCTCCAGCCAATGCACTTCCGCACTCGGCGCGCCCTTCAGCGCCCGGCGAGCGCCTTCGACGTCGCCCGAATTCACCGCGCCCGCAAGCACGCCGATCGAGCCGTCGAAACGCCGGCTCTTCCTCAACATGACCGTCTGCTGCGCCAGCTCGGATCCGCCGCAGAGCATATCGGCCGGGATGCTTTCGCCGCAGGCACGCGCCACGTACGCGGCGGTGGCGGCCGTATAGCAGCCTTCCTGCGCTCGATGGCACAAGTCGCCCAGCACCGCGCCCGCTTCGACCGATGCCAGCTGATCCTTGTCGCCGAGCAGTATCACCATTGCCTGCGGCGGTAATGCATCCAGGAGCGAAGCCATCATGCCGAGGTGGATCATCGACGCTTCGTCCACGATCAGCACGTCGACATCGAGCGGATTGCCGGCATGGTGACGCGTGGCACGGGTATCCGGGCGCGCGCCGAGCAGGCTGTGCAAGGTCAGCGCGGCACCGATGCGGCCGGCAAGGTGCGCGAGCGGCAAGCTGTCGCCGAGCCGCGCGGCCAGACCGGCAAGCGCGTCGTCGATCGATTGCTTCAGGCGGGTCGCGGCCTTGCCAGTGGGCGCCGCCAGCGCAATGCGCAGACGCTCTGGATCCTCGGCCAGCGCGAACAGCAGCGCCAGCAGACGCGCAACCGTGTAAGTCTTGCCGGTGCCAGGGCCGCCGGTGACAATGGAAAAATGGCTGCGCACCGCGACGCCGCAAGCGATTTTCTGCCAGTCTGGGCCGCCATCGACAAGCGGATCGAACATCTGGTCCAACCAGCGCCGCACTGCATCCGGGTCGACGTCGCGCGGCTTGGCGGCACGCGCCGCGACCGCTCCCGCCACCAGGGTTTCATCGGTCCAGTAGCGACGCAGATACAGACGGTCGCCATCTAGCACCAGCGGCTGATGGCGGTCGTCTTCATGGGCGAGTCGCACCTGGCTGCAGCTGGCAAGCGCGTGCTGCCAGGCGGCGGCGCAGTCGGGCAGCGTGCCGGCGGCGAGCGCCAGGCGCTCCCACTGCTCGATCGGCCAGGTCAGCAGCCGACAAGGATCGTCGGCAAGCTCGCGCAGATCCAGACAACTATGGCCGCGCCCTTCCAGCTCGCACAGCAGCGCGCAGGCCAGCAACAGCGGCACCGGCGTCGGACCATCGTGCAGCGTCGCAATGAAATGCGCGAAGGACGAGCCCAGGCGGCGCAGGGAACCTTCTTCGGCGCAGGCATCGAGATGCTGGCGGAAAGCGGCGGCAGTGCTCATGCAAAATTCTCCTTGTCATTGGCCAGCAGCGCGTCGACCGCGTCCAGCAATTGCGCATCGGCGGCGAGCAGGTGGCAGCCGCGGGTATCGCGGTTGCCGACGCCGCGCAGGAAATAAAAGATGGCGCCGCCCAGTTTTTCAGCCGGGTCGTATTCCTCGCCCAGGCGCGCCTTCAGCAACCGGTGCAGCGCGAGCTGATAAATCAGTCCCTGCACATCGTAGCGATGCGCGGCCATGGCGCCGGCCAGCGCGGCGGCGTCATAGGCGGTGTCGTCGTTGCCGAGCGCATTCGATTTGTAGTCGAGCACCCAGTAGCGGCCGTCGAGCTCGAACACCAGGTCCTGGAAGCCACGCAGCATGCCCGTCAGGCTGCGCGCCTGCAAGCCCTGGCGCGGCATGCCGTCGAGCAGATGCCTGCGGCACAGTCGGTCCAGCGCATCGATGCTCGCCGCGCTGGCCGGAATCCAGAATTCCATCTCGGGCCACGGTTTCTCCAGCTCGGCCAGCGAGCGGCCGATCGGCGGCAGGACGACGCTGGCCGCGGTGCGCAGCCACAGCGCCGCATCCTCGCGCCGGTGTTCCCAGCCGGCCCGGTCGCAGCGCTCGCCGAGGCGCGCATCGAAATCCGGCTCGTCCACGATCGCGAAGCCCTCCACTGCCATCCATTCGAGCAGGCCGTGCAGGAACTGGCCCGGCAGCGCGCCGCGCGGAAAGCGATGCCAGGCTTCGTCGCGCGGGCGACCGGCGTCGACGCCATCCTCCTCGTCAAGCAGCTTTTCCTCGGCCGAGGTCGATGGCGCCGGCGCGGCGCCGAGGTCGCGGGTCAGCGAGGTATAGCTGGCGATGGTCCAGTGGCGCTCGAACTCGGACTCGTACTGCAGCGGCGGCAGCAGTTCAATCGCATCGTTGCGCGGCGGCAGCGGCGTCATGCCGGGCGCGGCGTGGCAGAGCGTGATGGCGATGTGCTCGCAATCGCAGCACATCGCGCGCAACTTCGCTTCGAGTTCGGCCGGCGCCACTTTCGCGCCGCCGGACAGGAGATAGCCGAAGGCCGATTCATGGATGGTGCCATCCGGCGCGCTCTTCGAGCCGGTCGACGCCAGTCCCAGCCACAGCGCATGCCGGGCGCGCGTGACGGCCACATACAGCAAGCGCAGGTCTTCCTCCATGCGCGCGCGTTCCATCGCCTCGAGCGCTTCGTCGGACAGGCTGAAATCGATATGACGCCGCCCGTCGTCATCGGCATAGTCGAAGAAGCGTCGGTTCTTGCGATCGATCTTGCGCGCAGCACAGGCGAAGGGCAGAAACACCAGCGGATATTCCAATCCCTTGGACTTGTGCACCGTCACCACCTTGACCAGCTCGGCATCGCTCTCCAGGCGCAGGATGCGTTCATCGCTGCCATCGGCGTCATTGGCGATCTGCTCGGCGAACCAGCGGATGAGCGCCTGCTCGCCGTCGAGCTGTGCACTGGCCTGCTGCAGCAGCTCGGCCAGATGCAGCATGTTGGTCAGGCGCCGTTCCCCGCCTGGCTGGGCCAGCAGCATCGCCGGCAAGCCGAGTTCATGGATGAAGCGGCGCAGCATCGCCAGAATGCCTTGGCGCTGCCAAACGGTGCGCAGCGCCTTCAATTGTTCGACGCGCGCTTCCCAGGCCGCATCGTCAACCGCCAGTTCAGCCAGCGCCGCCAGCGACAAGCCGGCGCTGCGGGTGGCGAAGGCCGCATGCGCATAGCTGGCATCGAGCGGGCTCGACACCGCGCGCAGCCAGCGCAGCATGTCAGCCGCCTCTTCGCCCTGGTAGACCGAATCCTTGTCCGACAGGTAGACGCTTGGCACGCCGCGCCGCTGCAGCGCCTGGCGCACCGCGGCCGCTTCGGTGCGGTTGCGCACCAGCACCGCGATATCGGCCGCGCGCAGCGGTACGAAGCCGCGTTCATCACTGATGAAGCCGGTGCCCGCATCGCCGAGCAGCGACACAATATTCTCTGCGCACAGCTCGGCGAAATGGCGCCGCGCCGCTTCCGCGCCGAGCATGTCGCCGGCATGGCACCACAAGGTCAGCGCCGGCACCGGTGTGCCCGATGCATGCAGGATCTCATCGCGGCCGCGCGCGGCCACCGCTTCGAAGGGCAAGGGATTGCCGGCCCCGGTCCGGAAACGGAAAGCGCCGGCTGGATGCGCCGGTCCCTCGGCCTGCAGGAACAGATGATTGACCGCGCCCACCAACTGCGCGGTGGAGCGGAAGTTCGTACCTAGCCGGTAGTGCCGCCCCTCGGTGGCGCGGCGCGCGGCGAGATAGCTGTGTATGTCGGCGCCGCGAAAGCCATAGATCGCCTGCTTCGGATCGCCGATCAGGAGCAGCGCGGTACCCGGGTCGTTGTCGGCGACGCGATACAGCGCATCGAAGATGCGGTACTGGTCCGGCGAGGTGTCCTGGAATTCATCGATCAGCGCCACCGGGAATTGCGCGACGATGCGCCGCCGCAGCATCGCGCCGTTTGCGCCTTCCAGCGCCAGCCGCAGGCGGGTCAGCATGTCAGCAAAGCCGAACTGCCGGCGCCGGCGCTTCAGTTCATCGATGCGCGCTGCGATCGTGGCGGCGGCATGGCGCATGAACAGGTGCCGCATCGGCTCCAGCGCGGCGAGCGCTTCGTAGAGCGGCGCGACATGGTCGAAGTCATCGATCGGCACCAGCGCCGCATCGTTGCATACCTCGCAGAGAAAGTCCGGCAACAGCTTGGACCATCCCTTGGCGAAACCATCGCCCGGATGCAGCATGCCGTCGTCAGCAATCCACTCTCGCAGCGCCTCGAAGCATTTGTCCACCGTCGCCTGGCGCAGACGGTTGCCATGCAGCGCCTTGCGATGCTTGGCAATCCAGGCTTCCATGCGCGCGATCCGCATCTCCCAACCGGCCTTCAGCAAGGCGACCCGCTCGCGCTGCCGGCCGCGCTCGCGCAGTGCCAGCGCGCCCAGCGTCTCGGCGCGATGCTCGCCAAACAGCTCGGCGCGCGCCACCAGCGGTCGTATTGCTTCCTCCAGCGCATGCAGATGCTGCCAGCAGCCGCGCACCTCGGCGAGCATGTCGGCATTGAGCGCATACACATGGTGACGCCAGTAGTCACGCACCGCGTGCCGGAAAATTTCTTCCTCGCTGCTCACCAGCTCTTCGTCGAACAGGCAACCGCTGTCGAACGCATGCTCGCGCAGCATGCGCTGGCACCAGGCGTCGATGGTGAACACCGCCGCATCATCCATCGCCTCGGCGGCCAGCGCCAGCCGGTAGGCCGCGGCCTCGCGCGCCTGTCCTTCGGGATAGGCGTCGAGCAAGTCCGCCATGAAGTCGTCCTCGGGCTCGGATTCGCCGCGGAAGCAGGCAGCGGCCTGCAGCAGGCGCTGGCGAATGCGGTCCGACAGCTCGCGCGTGGCAGCGCGGGTGAAGGTCATCACCAGGATTTCGGACGGCGCCAGCGGCCGCACGTAGCCGTCCTCGCCACCATGGCCGAGCACCAGACGCAGATACAGCGCGGCGATGGTCCAGGTCTTGCCGGTGCCGGCGCTGGCTTCGATCAGGCGCGCTCCCGACAGGGGAAACGCGATCGGCTGGAGCTCGGGGATCATGCTTCGTCTCCCGCACCGAGAAAGCGCTCCAGCGACAGCACATGCACGTGGCGCGCAGACCAGTCCGCCAATGGGCCATAGAGTCGTCGGCACCACTCTTCCCAGCCCGGCTCGGCGGCGAAGCTGTCGAAGTCCGGCCAAAGCCGCGCCAGGCACGGATCGCCATTGACTTCGCCCGGCGGCGCTTCACGAAAGCCGCCGTCAAACACCTTCTTCGGATCGCCGTTTGCGATCAGCTCCAGCGCGGTCTTGCATGCCGCCGGCAGCGGCCGGGCCATGCCTTCGCGCCAGCAGGCAAGGAGCTCGCCGAGCACTGCGCGCGCCTCGTCTTGCTCGAGCGGATCGAAGGCGATCACCACATCGCGCCCGACCAGGAAGCCGGACAAGACCTCGCCCTGTGCCGCCGCCGCAAGCTGGCGCACCCAGGCGTCGATCAGGCGATGCGGCCGCGCTTCCGCCGCTTGCCCCTTGCGGCTCACCATGCGGCCGGAGCTCTGCGCCAGCCAGACGCGGCGTTCGCCATCGCTGTGCAAGCGGTCGAGCCAGTCTTCCAGCGTGAGCTCATCGAAGGACTGGGCAATGCGCATCTTGTCCGCAGGGAGTTCATAACGGCGGCACAGTTCGAGCCAGGCCGCATACGGCGCAGAAAATTCATTGACCAGATAGCGCTCCATCTCGGCGCCGAACAGGCCCAGCGGCAGCAAGCCCTGGCGCCGCAGCCGCGCGGCGCGCTCGTGCAGCGCGGCCGAAGCATCGGCAGGCATGGCCGTATCGCGCAGATTGCCGTCATCCATCAGCATCGCGCCTAGGCGGAATTCATCGAGCTCGGTCAGCGCGAACGGCTCGTCGTCCCGGCCGAGCGGCTCGGCTTCCTCGAAAGCCACCTGCAAGCGGTGCCGGAAGAACTGCCGCACCGGCTGACGGATGAAGCGCGCCAGCTCGGCAAGCCGCAAGCGGTAACCCGGCTCGATCGTCAGCGGCGGCAGCGCGCGCTCGTCCGCCGACGACGCGGCTGCGGCCTGGTGCGCGGCAGCCCACTCGCGCGCATAGGTCAACAGCCCGTCGCGCTCGAAGTAGCGGCGCGAGAACGGCTGCAGCGGATGCTCGGTGGTGATCGACCTCAGGTCCACGCCCCAGCACAGCGCCAAGTAATCGCGCAGCTGCGACACCAGCACCGACGGCGGCTGCTCACTGTTGTCGCGCACATTGCGCCCGGCCCAGCTCACATACAGGCACTCGCGCGCCGACAGCAGCGCTTCGAGCATCAGGTAGCGGTCGTCGTCGCGGCGCGAACGGTCGCCCGGCCGGGCCAATTGCGGCAATGCCAGAAGATCGAAATCGGCGCGCTGCGCGCGACGCGGAAAATCGCCGTCGTTCATGCCGAGCAGGCACACCATCCGATAAGGAATCGCGCGCATCGGCATCAGCGTGCAGAAGGTTACGCCGCCGGAGACGAAGCGCGCGTTCAGCGTCGGCTCGTCGATGGCGCCGAGCCAGGCTTCGCGCAGCACTGCCACCGGCGCGGCTTCGTCGAAGCCGGCCGCGGCGCAATCATCGAGCCAGTTCTGCAGCGCTTCCTCGAGCCGGGCCAGCGTGAGCCGGTCGCGCTCGTCACTGGCATGGAAGAAGGCTTTCAGCAAGGCACGCGCATGCGCGCCCCAGGCGCGCGGCGCTGCCGGCTGCGCCAGCACGCCGCGCCAGTACAGCAGCGCGTCCACCAGCCAGGCAAGCGAGCCGGCCAGCCCGGCATCCAGGCCGCCGACTTCGCCATAGGGCTCGATGCCGGCGAAGGCGCCGCCCGCGCCGCTGGCATAACCGAGCAGCATGCGGCGGATGCCGAAGATCCAGGCATTCTGGTCGCCGGCCGCGCCCAGGCCCAGGTCATGGCGATGGCCGTGATCCAAGCCCCAGCGCACGCCGGATTCATGGATCCATTGCGACAGCAGCGGCAAATCGCCAGCGGCAATGCCGAAGCGCGCGGCCAGCGCCGGCACATCGATCAGATCGCGGATCTCGCTCTGCTGGCAACGCTGTTCCGGCAGCCGCAGCAGCCACTCCAGCGCCGAGAGCAGCGGATTGACGCGGCGCTCGGCGATGTCCACTACTTCGAAGGGAATATGGCGCTTGTCGCGCGCCTCATACTGGCCGAATACGGCGCGTACCGCGGGCGCGAAGCTTTCAATGTCGGGCACCATCACCATGATGTCGGCCGGACGCAATCTGCCCTTGCCTTCTGCCAGCAGATGCAGCAGCCGGTCGTGCAGCACCTCGACCTCGCGCTGCGCGCTGTGCGCGACATGGAATTCGATCGAGCGCACCGGATCTTCCGGCGGCATCTGCGGATGCTCGCCTGGCGGCAGCAGATCGCGGATCGCGGCCTGCACGCCCGCCAGCAGGGTTTGCCCTTCCTCTTCGCCGAACAGATCCACGCGCAGCTTCGCCGCCTCGGTCTCCGCTTGGGCCGCATCGATGGCATCGAATTCATCGAGCATGCGGATGAAGTCGCGTCCGAGCCGTCCCCAGCCCGCCAGCAGGGGATGGCTGTGCGCATGCAGCGCTTCCATCGGCATGGCCGACAGATCGCGGCCTTCGCGCAGCGGTTGGCGCCGGCGCTGCGCGGTCAGCAGATCGCGTCCGGCAATGATGTCGCCCCAATAGAAGCGGCAGGGATTCGGCACCGCGATGATCACCTGCATGCGTTGCGCGAGCGCGCCCAGCGCCTGCAGGGTTTGCCAGGGTAGCGCCGAAATGCCGAACAGCACCACGCGGCGCGGCAGGCGCATGCGCGGCGCGGCGCCGGACTGCAGCATCTCGACGAAGCGCGCATGCACATCGGCGCGACCGCTGGCGCGCGCCTCATCGGGCAGATCGGCCAGCAGCGCACGCCACAGCTGCGCCTGCCAGCGCGCATCCGGCGCCATCTCCAGAGCTTCACCGCGCGCCGGGCGCAACTGGTCGCGACCTTCGGCCCAGTCGACGAGCCAGTCAGCGCGGTAGACCTGGTACTGGTCCATCAAGTCGGACAGGCGCTGCGCCAGCTGCAGCCGGCGCTCGACGTCGCCATCCGACAGGAATTGCCGCAGCGGCTCGAAACCCGGCTCATCGAGCAGACCGGGCAAAAGGCGCATCAATCGCCAAGTCAGCGGCGCGCGCTCGAAGGCCGAGCGGCGCGGTACCGCTTCCGGTCCCAGCACGCGCCGGTAGGCTTGCCACAGAAAACGCGCCGGCAACATCACCTGCGTGGCGGCGCACACGCCCATTTCGTTGGCCAGCGCAATTTTCAGCCACTCGGCGACGCCGTTGGATTGCACCAGAAAAATGTCTTCTTCAAGCGGATCAAGCGGATGCTCGCGCATCCATCCGAACACCGCGGCGCGCAACTCTTCCATCTGGTTGCCATGCAGGGCGATGAATCCGGGCGTGATGTTTGCGGGCATGTGTATAGGAAACGGGAGGAGGCGGGAAACCGCGTGGCTAGTGGCGGCACCGGCCTTGCTGTTCGGAAAAGCCTGGGCATCAAGCTTGCCTTTCCGGCCGGAATTGGAACATGCCGCTCCGATGCCGGTCAATACGCGACCATGGAAAAACGCCGGGCGGCGGCGTCCGGCATTCGAAAGGCCTATGTCTCTGGTGGGAGATGCAGATCGGGTGGCATCCCTGCAGATGCCTGCAGCGATTTCTGCCAGATACATCAGGGCGTGGTTCATTGTCGCGCTACCGAGCCTAGGCCTCGATCTGCAAATCAACACCGATGACCCAATGCAATAGGCTTTCGATCATCCCAACGGCACCGGCTTGCCAACTGTTCTAAAAATAGGAGCAGAATTACCCCGTTCAGACACACGGCAGCCGTCTTCTATCGAGGGCGCAGCAGGGTGGCAACCAAAACATGACACAGCCGTAATG
This sequence comes from Noviherbaspirillum pedocola, assembly GCF_016632335.1. GTDB lineage: Bacteria > Pseudomonadota > Gammaproteobacteria > Burkholderiales > Burkholderiaceae_D > Noviherbaspirillum_A > Noviherbaspirillum_A pedocola. The sequence goes on along the minus strand of NZ_JAEPBG010000039.1, from coordinate 14,783 downwards.
CAACCACGATGCGCGACAACAAAAACGCAAAACCGTCAAGACTCCGCGCGCCGGGCGCCGCGCCGCGTTGGTCGATAAGAACCCTGTTGAGCCTTTTGATCGTCGCCTGCCTGCTCCCCGGCGTGCTGGGTGCACTTGTGCTTGCGGCTTACGACTTCGCGCAGCGGCGCGCGCAACTGGAGGACAGCACGCTGCAGACCGCGCGTGCGCTTACCCAGGCGGTGGACAGCCATCTGCTCACCGCAATCACGGTCGCGCAAACCCTTGCAAGTTCCGATACGTTGATGCGCGGCGACCTGAGCGCCTTTTACCGACGCGCGCAACAGCTCGTCAACCTTGCCGGCATCGGCACCAATGTCGTGCTGCGCGACGCGACGGGACAGCAACTGCTCAACAGCGCGGTGCCGCTCGGTGCCAAACTGCCGCGCTACCCTTTGCCTGCTGAGCTGAACGACGTATTCGACTCCGGCAAGACCGTCATTTCCGACCTGTTTCACGGGCCGATACAGAAGCGACCGCTTGTGAGCGTCAATGTGCCGGTGCCCATCGATGGCCGGATTCGCTATCTGCTAGCCATTGGCATCCTTCCCGAAAATTTCCAGCAACTGCTTTCCGTGCAGAGCTTGCCACCGGGCTGGGTGGCGGGCGTGCTCGACAGCGCCAACACCGTGGTCGGCCGCAGCCTGCGTCCGGAAGCCTCCGTCGGGAAGAAGGCAGTTCCGGCGCTGATCGATGCGATGCGCCACGCCGATGAAGGGACTTTGCGCATGAACACGCTGGACGGTGTGCCATCCCTGGCGGTTTTCAGCCGCTCGCCGACAACCCGGTGGAGCGTGGCCATCGCCATTCCGCGCGCCACGCTGGAAGGCCCGTTGCTGCGCTCGATGACGACCATGGCCGCCGGCATCGTGGTCCTGTTCGGCATCGCGCTCGGCCTGGCATGGCTGATCGGCAGCAGGATCGCGGGCGGCGTCACCGCGTTGATCGCCCCTGCAGCAGCCATGGGCACTGGAAAGGCATTGACCCCGCCGAAGGTGCCCATCCGCGAAGCGGCCGAGGTGCTGGACGCGTTCATGCGCGCAAGTGATCTGCTCAGTGAACGCGATGAAGGCCTGCGCGCAAAAAACGCGGAACTCGAGCAAGCGCACCGGCTGGCGCAGTTCGGCACCTGGCATTGCGACCTGGACAGTGGTTGCATCACCACATCGAACTCGATACGCGACCTGTTCCCTGATAAGCCGCTGTCGTTCGCAGCGCTGCGCGATACGGTACTACCGCGACCATCATGGGACGCCATTGAGATCGAGGTGCGCAACACGCTGACGACCGGCGCGCCGTTTTCCATCGAGCTCGAAGTGACATCCGCGGCCGCCGCATGGCAATGGATCGAAGTCCAGTGCGAACCGGTGCGCGGCAGCGACGGCAACATCTGCGCGCTGCGCGGCACGGTGCAGAACATCAGCGCGAGAAAGCTCGCGGAGCGCCGCATCCGTGAAGCCGCGCTGCATGATCCATTGACCGGGCTGCCGAATCGCGCGCTTATTTTCGAGTATTGCGGACACCTGCTGTCCGCGGCGCGCCGCAGCGACAGCGCCGGCGCCCTGCTGTTCATCGACCTCGATCGCTTCAAACCGATCAATGACGCTCATGGACACGAGGTCGGCGACCGGGTGCTGAAGCTGGTTGCGCAGCGCCTGCTGCAGAGCGTGCGCGCCGAGGACCTGGTCGGCCGCCTTGGCGGCGATGAATTCGTCGTGGTGCAGCCGCATGCCGGCGCCGAGCGTCATCGCGCCGCCATCCTGGCGCAGCGCATCATCGATACGCTGCGCGAGCCGATGGTGATCGGCGCACTCCAACTGTCGATCACGCCCTCCATCGGCATCAGCTGCTTCCCAACGCAGGCTGCCGACACCAACGCGCTGATACACACGGCCGACCTGGCGATGTATCACGCCAAACAGGCCGGACGCGGCCTCTATCATTTCTACCTGCCCGAATTCGAGCGCGATGCCGGCCAGCTGCTCGCCATCGAGGCGCGCATCCAGGAAGCACTGCGCCTGCGGCAATTCGAGCTGCACTACCAGCCCGTGATTGACCTCGACAGCGGCATGATCGTCACCGTTGAAGCCCTGCTGAGACTTGCCGACAGCGAGGGCAAGCCGATTCCGCCCGCGGTCTTCGTGCCGATCGCCGAAGCCGTCGGTCTGATCGGCAAGATCGGGGAATGGGTGCTCGCCGAAGCTTGCCGGCAACAGCATGTCTGGCAACGCGACGGTGTGCCGATTCCCATCGCGGTCAATGTCTCGCCGCTGCAGTTCCGCCACCGGGATTTCGCCACGAGTTTTCGCCGGATCCTGGAAAGTTCGGGCGCGGCGGCCGGCGGCATTCAGGTCGAAATCACCGAGAGCGCGATCATGGACAACGTCGAAGCCGCAGTCGAGGTGATGCGCCAGATGCGCGAGTTGGGAGTGAAGATTTCGCTTGACGATTTCGGCACCGGCTATTCGAGTCTGTCCAGCCTCACCAATCTGCCGATCGACAAGCTCAAGATCGACCAGTCCTTCGTACGCCGCGTTACCCAGAACGAAGCAGCCGGAAGAACAGTGACCGAAGCCATCATCGCGCTTGGACGCAGCCTGAATCTCGAAGTCGTTGCCGAGGGTGTGGACACACTGCAAGTTCTGGACTATCTGAAGCGGCATGGCTGCGCCCAGGCGCAGGGTTACTGGTTCAGCGAGCCGCTGCCCGCGCCGGAGCTGCTCAGCCGTTGCCTTGAACGCGGCATGCTTTAGCAGGATCTCAAGGAAATACGGCACAGGTTGCCTGGCCGAGTTTCCAGGCCAAAACGAGCAATGAGCACGATCAAGCGCCGCTCGGATACGGTTTGATACCTGCAAATCGCTGTGCCATCGTGGCTTGAAGCCAAAGGCCGGCGGCAAGCGGATGCAGCAGCAGCGCCATCGCCGCCATCCGGGCGCGCTGACATTCCCGCACACGGCATCCTCACTCCGGAGTCATTCCATGAGCGCCACCATTCCCGTCGACCATGCCCATGGTCATGCGCACGAGCATCCGCACGGCCTGCGTCGCTGGACCTTCGCCACCAATCACAAGGACATCGGCACGCTGTACCTGTGGTTCTCGCTGACCATGTTCATGATCGGCGGCGTGCTGGCGCTGGTGATCCGGGCCGAGCTGTTCCAGCCCGGCGTGCAGATCGTCAGCCCGGAACGCTACAACCAGATGGTGACGATGCATGGCTTGATGATGATCTTCGGCGCGATCATGCCGGCCTTCGTCGGCTTCGCCAACTGGATGATTCCGCTGATGGTCGGCGCCTCCGACATGGCGTTCGCGCGCATGAACAACTTCTCATTCTGGCTGCTGCCGCCGGCGGCGCTGCTGCTGGCCGGCTCCTTCTTCACACCCGGAGGCGCTACCGCCGCGGGCTGGACCATGTATCCGCCGCTGTCCACGCAAATGGGCGTGGGCATGGACATGGCGATCTTCGCCATTCACATCATGGGCATCTCATCGATACTCGGCGCGATCAACATCATCGTCACCATCCTGAACATGCGCGCGCCGGGCATGACGCTGATGAAGATGCCGATGTTCTGCTGGACCTGGCTCATCACCGCTTACCTGCTCATTGCCGTGATGCCGGTGCTGGCCGGCGCGGTGACGATGATGCTCACCGACCGCCACTTCGGCACCACCTTTTTCAATGCCGCCGGCGGCGGTGACCCGGTGATGTACCAGCATGTGTTCTGGTTCTTCGGCCATCCCGAGGTCTACATCATGATCCTGCCGGCCTTTGGCATCATCTCGCAGGTGATCCCGGCCTTCTCGCGCAAGCCGCTGTTTGGCTATGCCTCGATGGTCTACGCCACCGCGTCGATCGCGATCCTGTCCTTCATCGTCTGGGCGCATCACATGTTCGCCACCGGCATGCCGGTCACGGGGCAATTGTTCTTCATGTACGCGACCATGCTCATCGCCGTGCCGACCGGCGTGAAGGTGTTCAACTGGATTGCGACGATGTGGCGCGGTTCGATGAGCTTCGAGACGCCGATGCTGTGGGCAGTCGGCTTCATCTGGGTCTTCACCATCGGCGGCTTCTCGGGCCTGATCCTGGCCGTGGCGCCGATCGACATCCAGGTTACCGACACCTATTACGTAATCGCGCACTTCCATTACGTGCTGGTCGCGGGCTCGCTGTTTGCCTTGTTCGCCGGCTTCTACTACTGGGTGCCGAAGTGGACCGGGCACATGTACAACGAATGGCGCGGCAAGTTCCACTTCTGGAATTCGCTGGTCTGGTTCAACGTGGCCTTCTTCCCGATGCACTTCCTCGGCCTGGCCGGCATGCCGCGCCGCTATGTCGACTATCCGGCGCAGTTCACCGACTTCAACATGGTGGCCACTGTGGGCGCCTTCGGCTTCGGTCTGTCGCAGGTGTATTTCCTGTTCTTCGTGGTGCTGCCGACGATACGCGGCGGCGCCGCTGCGCCAGCCAAGCCCTGGGAAGGCGCAGAAGGTCTGGAGTGGACCGTGCCCAGCCCGGCGCCCTTCCATACCTTCGAGAATCCGCCGCTGGTCAAGTGAGCACATGCTCGCAAGGGAGACTACGATGCGCGCATCTCGCGAGTGGCTGTGGAAGCGCAACTGCTCGTTGACGCCGCGCCAGTTTGTCCATGCCTATGTGCTGCTGTTCGCGGCATCGCTGGTAGTGGCGCTGACATGCGCGCTGTCGATGATGCTGCATCCGCACTATGGAGGACACGGCGCCTGGCTGCTGCCGCTATTCGCGCTGCTGGAACTGGCCGCGGTGGCGGCGGCCTTTCTCTACCACGCCCGGCATGCCACCGATCGCGAGCATCTTGCACTCCTGGGCAATCGCCTGCTGGTCGAGCGCATCGAAGCGGAACGCATCGAGCAGATATGGATGGATGCGTGCCGCACCCGCGTACAGGCGCCTTCCACCTGGGGCGAACTGATCAGGCTCGAAGGCGGCGGCGTCGCGGTGGAGGTCGGCCGTCATGTGCCGCCGTCGCACAGGCGCGAGCTCGCGCAGGAATTGCGCGAAGGCTTGCGCACGGCTGCGCTCGTGCGCTGAGTGCTGAGTGCTGAGTGCTGAGCCGAGCGTCGCGCAGAAGGGGCTCACATGCCGTGGCCGCGCCGTCAGCCTGCCGGTATGCCGCGACCATAGGCATGGATCACCGTCATTACCCGGTCCAGCTCTTCCGGCGTTGGCGGCGTAAAGTCTGCCAGCAATTCATTGGCCGGCGAATAGAACTTCACCACGGTGCCGGCCGCGCCGAGATTGATCAGGTGTATCCGTGCCACCAGCGCCAGGTTGACCAGCACGCCATTGCCGACATCCGCAAACATGAGCTTCTCCGAAAACAATGCAAGCCGGTTAGAGTGCCCGTTGCGGCGACGGTTCGATGAAGCCGGCGCGTATTCAGGGTTGCCGCAGCAATGCGGCCGCCATATCGCGGCCGCGTCTGACCGGCCGGGACAAATGTGCTCTAGAGACGCGCTACAGATATTGCTTGCGCAGGAAAAGTCTGGTTTGCGGCAGGCTCTCGGCGGTCAGCGTCACCCCCGCCTGCATCGACAGCGGTCTGGCTGTAACCGCTCTAGCCAGGCATGCCGTCCGTAGTGCTGCCCTTCCTGAGCGTGCTTTCAATGATGCCGCCGAGTTCCTCGATCTTGAACTTGGCGACGTAGGCATCCGCGCCGGCGCTGCGGATGTGCTGTTCATTGGCGTCGCCGGAGAGCGAGGAATGAATGATGACCGGCAGGCCGGCGAAACGCTTGTCGGCCTTGATTTTCCGGGTCAGTGTGAAGCCATCCATTTCCGGCATCTCAAGATCGGTCAGGACCATGGACACCAGCTCCGACAGCGGCCGGCCCTGCGCCTGCGCCTCGTTGGCGATGCCGTTGAGCGCTTCCCAGGCTTCCTGACCCGACTTCGTCATCGTGTACGTCAGGCTCATGCTTTCCAGCGTCTTGCCGATCAGCGTGCGCGCGGCGGAGGAATCGTCGGCGGCCAGGATGGGCGCATAGCTGGTGGCATCCAGCCCCGCGCCCAGCGTCGCGCTGTCGAAACCGGATTCCTCAACCGGCGATACGCGCTGCAATATCTGCTCCACATCCAGCACCTGCACCAGACGCTTTCCTGCTTCCGGATCCTCAAACTGAGCGATGCTGGTCACGGTGCCGGCGCCGCTGGCGCAGGCTTCGGCCGGTCGCACCTGCGACCAGTTCAGGCGCACGATTTCGTTCACATCCTCAACCGCGAAGGCCTGGGTGGTGCGCGCGAATTCGGTGACGATCAGGATTTTCGGCGGCTGCGTCAGCGTGCAGCCGACCAGGGCCGGCAGATCGAGCACCGGAATGATCTGGCCACGGATATTGACCACGCCCATCACATACGGCGAGGAGCCGGCGACCGTATTAATGGCCGGCATGGCCATCAACTCGCGCACCTTGAACACATTAATGCCGTACAGCTCGCTGTGTTCGGCATCGCGGCTGCGCCCAAGCCGGAACAGCATCAGTTCAAACTTGTTGTTGCTGGTGAGCGCGACGCGCTCTTCGAGGTCATGTTGAATGCGATCCATGGCTGTCGTCCGCTCCCTTTTATTACCGGCCGGTGGAAATGAATTGGACGAAGTCTAGCTGGGAAAAAGCTAAATATTTACTGGAATCAACAATTTCACCGAGAAGCGTGCGAATTTGTGTACGCACGGTAACATCTATTGTCATTTTAAAAACATGGCTGCTTCTTATCCCTTTGCAATCGCGTACGTCGAAGCGGGGTCGTGCAATATGCCCGCCACCGCATCAACATCAGCGATCACGCTTCCTGCGCCGGCCGCTCATCGAGCGCAATATCCACCATCATTTCGCTGGCCAGTGCGCCGAGCTCGAGACGCAGCGCATTGATATCCACGGTTGCCGGCGCCAGCAAATGCGCTCCAATCTTGAAGGTTTGCTTGCCCGAGATGCCGCTGCGCACGGTCTCGGTATGGATGTTTTCAATGCTCACGCCACGCTCGGCCAGAATGCGGGTGACGCTGCTGACGATGCCAATGCGATCCTCGCCAACCAGTTCCAGCTCCACCGAGCGCAGCGAGGCCGGCACCGTGGCCGCATCGCTGCGCGCCACCGTCACCCGCAGGCCGTTGGCTTCGAGTGCGCGCAGGGTCGATTCCAGCGCATCGGCCTGCTGGCGCGGCACTTCCAGATGGACCATGCCGGCGAAATCACCAGCCATGCGCGTCATGCGGCTTGCAGCCCAGTTGGCGCCATAGCGCTGCGCGCGCTCGGCCACCAGGCTCACGATGCCGGGACGGTCCGGTCCGATGATCGACACAACCAGCGATACATTGTCTACCTGCGCTTCCTCGGTCAGTACCACCGACTTGCGTAGCATCGGCGCCCTCGTGGCAAAGGCCGGGTCCTGTTGTGCGGCATGCAGCCTGCCGCTGTCGCGCGCCTCGCGCACCACCCGCGTCAGCAGCGAGAGTCCCATCGGCGCCAGTGCGCGTTCCCACAGATCGCGCGCGGTTTCACCCTTCTTCACAAAGCACCAGTCCTGCGCCGCGATCGCGCCGGCATCCCAGCCATCGGCGAGGTGATAGACCGAGCCGCCAGCAATCGGATCGCCCTCGAGTATCGTCCATTCGACGGCGGCAATGCCGCGATGCCGCGGCAGCAGCGACGGATGATAGCCAACGCCGCCCAGGCGCGAGCGCGCCAGTGCTTCACTGGAAACGCGTGCATGGGTATGCGCGGCGATGATGAGATCGACATCTTCGGCAAGCGCCTCGGCCGGCACGAATTTCGGATTTTCCAGCACATGCAAGGGCAGGCCCGCAGCGCGCGCTGCCTGCGCCAGGCGATCATCCTCGGCCGGCGCGACGACGCTGGCAATGATCACGTTCTCTTCCTTCCTGAGCGCTTCGAGTACCAGCGCGCCGAAATAGCGCGAACCTACGAGTGCACACTTCATTGAGATTTCCTGTTCTGCGTATCGGGTGGCGAAAAATGCGAAGGGTGGCCGCAGCGTATTTGGTCTGTCGTTGATCGAGCAGACGCGTGGGCTGCGCCCACCCTACGAGACGAATAGGCGCGTTAGTGTAGCTGACGTGAGCGATGATCGCCCCATCTGCGGACCATTCCGGGGCTCAAAAATGTCCCCCGCAGGGCGCTTGGATAAATTCAGGCCAAGACCGGTAAGAGAAACCGCTTTGCCAAATTCTGCACGCATCGATTAGCGTTCCGGCTTTCATAACGTCTTCCACTCTGCAAAGCCGCTACCCTTCAGTGGGAAATTGACCCGCCTCATGGCGGGATGTCGCAATTCAGCAGCACAATCGCCGTCCAGACATGCGAACTGTTTCCGAAAGACAACGGGGTAGTTGCGTCGGCGAAACGTAGCCCATACACTCTTCAGAAACTGCTTCAAATTCCAGAATTAATTCCTTAAAGATAAAGGGAGACACCCATGAAGAACGCCATGCCGTCGATTTTCCCACTGCGCCGGAAAAGCGTGGCCTTGCTCGTTTACGGCTCCGTGCTGGCCGCCACCATGAGCATCGCTTATTCGCAGTCGTCCGGTCCCACCGATACCAAGGGCGCAACCAACAGAGACATGGCGAACATCAAGCTCGACGAGCAGATCAGCGACCATACCGGTCGCCAGCTGCGCGCCCGGCAGATCACCATCCAGCCCGGCGGCCATGTCGCGGCGCACAGCCACAAGGACCGGCCCACGCTCGAATATGTGGTGGAAGGCAATGTGGTCGAAATCCGCAACGGCGTCGAAGTGCCGCACAGCGCCGGCGAAGTCGTGACAGCGACCAAGGACGTGACGCACTGGTGGGAAAACCGCAGCGACAAGCCGGTGGTGCTGATGCCGGTGGACCTTTACAAGCCCTGATCCCAAGCCCTGATCCGGCCCTGCCCTGGCACGGGGCGCGACGGCATCCCGCCAGCGCCCTGCTCGCCGTTCGTGCAACACCCGTGCCTTGTAAGATGCGTTCCTTCGCAACCCTTACGGCCCGGCCGTCCAAAGCCATGCATTCCACCACCGCCAACGATGCTCCGTTAAAGGGCGTCAAGGTCATTGAAATGGGCGCGCTGATCGCCGGCCCCTATGCCGCTTCGGTGCTGGCGCAATTCGGCGCCGAGGTAATCAAGATCGAAACGCCGGGCGACGGCGATCCGCTGCGCAACTGGCGCAAGCTGCACGATGGCACCTCGCTGTGGTGGTACGTGCAGAGCCGGAACAAGAAATCCATCACGCTGAACCTGAAATCGCCGGCCGCGCAGGAAATCGTGCGCGAACTGGTGAAGGATGCCGACATCGTGATCGAGAACTTCCGTCCCGGCACGCTGGAAGGATGGGGCCTGGGCTGGGAGCAGCTGTCGGCGATCAATCCCGCCCTGGTCATGGTGCGGGTTTCCGGCTACGGCCAGACGGGTCCGTATCACAAGCGTCCCGGCTTCGCGGCGATCGCGGAATCGATGGGTGGATTGCGCAACCTGGTCGGCTATCCGGACCGGCCGCCGGTGCGCATGGGTGTGAGCATCGGCGACACGCTGGCCTCGCTGTATGGCGTCATCGGCGCGCTTTTGGCAATGCACCATGTAAAGGTCAATCGTGGCAGCGGGCAATTCATCGATGTGGCGCTGTATGAAGCGGTGTTCGGCGTCATGGAAAGTCTCCTGCCCGAGTACGCCGAATTCGGCGAACTGCGCGAGCGCACCGGCTCCAGCCTGCCCGGTATTTCGCCATCGAACACCTATCCTTGCCGCGACGGCCGCTATGTGATCATCGCCGGCAACGGCGACAGCATCTTCAAGCGCCTGATGCATGCGATCGGCCGCGCCGATTTGGCTGAAGACCCGCGCATGGCGCGCAACGAAGGCCGGGTTGCGCACAACGCGCTGATCGATGGCGCCATCGCCGGCTGGACCAGCGCCAACGAACTCGATCATGTGCTGGCAGTGCTGGAAGCGGCGGATGTGCCGAGCAGCCGCGTCTATGACGCCAAGGATATCTACGAAGATCCGCACTACCGCGCGCGCGGCATGATCGAGCGTCATACGCTGCCCGACGGCGCGCCCATCGATGTTCCTGGCGTGGTGCCCAAGCTTTCGGCTACGCCCGGCAAGACCGAATGGCTCGGGCCCAGGCTCGGCGAGCATACCGACGAAGTGCTGTCAAAGCTTGGCTTTGACGCCGAGCGCATCGCGGCGCTGCGGCGCGACGGCGTGGTCTGACTCGCGCACCAAGCCGGAAGACGAAAGCCCCGCGCGGCGACACGCTCGCGCGGGGCTGCTCTCTTCAACGCTGGAACCCGAAGGCTACTGGACTTGTCGGGCCTGCCTGCGTTTGCGTGCAGCGCCGAAGCCGGCGAAACCCAGGCTCAACAGCGCCAAGGTGCCGGGCAACGGTACCTGTCCAGCCGGCGGCGGGTCGCCAGCGCCACCCGGAGGCGGCAGCACGGCGCCGAAACCGTCGAGATAGGCGTAGCCGGTATGGCCAGTCGGCTCGCAGTCTGCAGCAAGCAGGGAGAGTGTGAAATCGTGCCCTGCCAACGCCGCATCGATCAGCAACTCTTCGACCTGCCATGCCGCCGTGTAGAAGAAATTGCCATCCACGGCGAAGCGGGTGTCGACGCCGCCACCGGTTGCACCCGCGTCATAGGTGCGGTTGATGACGTTCTGGCCGGTGGTATCGTCGCGCAACACGATACGGAATACCGCCGATTCGTCCGCATCATGACCGCCGTTTTCCAGTACGGCTTTCCACGCGAAGGTAATCTTGTTATCGGTATAGCCCTGCACTTTCTGGCTGATTGCCGATGCATAACCGCCGCTGGTCGTATCTTCGATCCGATACGAATAATTGCCGGTATATACGGTGCTTCCGAGAGCGGCGCCAATATTCGGGTCCACGTAGCTGGAATTAATGACGCTGGAATGCGTAGACGGGCCATCGTACAAAGATTCGCCAGGTAATACGCTACCTGGCGTCAAGGTTGAATTGAAATCGTTCCCACGATAGCCCTGGCCGGCGATCCAGCCATTTGCGTTACCTGCCTCAAATCCTCCATTCACGAATGGTGGCTGCCATGACCAAACTCGAAACAAGAAACGTGCATACGCCGGCAATAAACAACTTCGTAATTTTCATTTTTTCCTTTTGTTGATTAATTTCTTGAAAATCCCCCATTTACTGCGCTGCCGTTTGAGCAATTGACGTGCCAGTGCTTGACATATTTACAAAGCATTGATTAGAAACCACCAATTCAAAGACCCATCACATTTCCATACGAAAATGTAATTAAAGTTCGACAATGTAAGGAAGTCGGTCTTCGCGGCGACGAGGCCGGCATCGCGCGCCCGTTGTTAAGAAGGAGTGGCGCCGGACAATCCCATAATTTTGGAATCAGAAGCTGCACGAAATGCCAGCGCATTGTCGGCCGGGATGTCATCTACAAAGATGATTCCATCGCACAATATCGTTTGGTTCAATGTGCTTGCCAGGATTGTGCCAATAAGATCGACACGGCCAAAAGCGGAAATAACCAGCGTCAGGATGGCCCTTGCATTCATCGATTTGAGTGCGCCGAGCTGATGAACACCTTCTCAATTACACCGAAGAAGTTTCCTTGCAGATGCTTTTCCTTTAGCGACCACGTCAGAAAGAGGAAATGCAAAAGCGGAATCGGCTTGGTCAAAGTCCTTTCGCGCGGCTTCACCCTGACTCACGCATTCTTACCGAATGCGTCCGCGCGACAAGGTGCAGCTTGCGAAACGCTCATGTTCGAAACCTATCCCGGTGGCCGCGGCGAAGTCTCGAAATCCAAAGATTTTTCGTGGACTTCATGCAAACTCCTATTCGATGTTTTCGATGGTCAAATGAATCGCGAACATCGCAAACACGCGTTTGCATTAGTCCTCGAAAACAATGCCGCAGAAAAACCGGTTCACCCGTGCGAAGGCGTGAAGGACCGCGCGGTCGGCAGACAAGCTATCCGGAGTCCCAGCTGTCCATTCGTCCATCAGCGCTTACCGCCTCTACCTCCACATTTGAGCAAATCGCGAGTGCACCGCCGGCAAGCATGGACGTTTTTCCGGTATTATTGCTTCACAGAAATATAACTGAGGGATTGGATCATGAGCACGCATTCCGCCGATGCGCGCGCCGTGCGAGAAGAATTAATCGTAAAGCTGACTGCGTTCGACCGTCTGCCAGCCATGGCAGGCACGGTCACGCGCATCGTGCGCATAAGCGCGGACGCGCAGGACGCGGTGCCTGCACTGAGCGCGCTACTGCTGAAGGATGCGGCGCTGTCGCAACGACTGCTGCGCCTGGCGAATTCGTCGGTGTACCGGCGGCCCAATGCAGAGCCGGTGACTACGCTTTCCCGAGCGATCATGGTGCTCGGCTTTCATGTGATCAAGACCAATGCGCTGGCAATGCTGCTCGCCGACGGCATGCGCGGCCGCAAGGGGCAACATGTGCGCACCGAACTCGGGCTGGCGCTGGCAGCCAGCGTCGCAGCGCGCGAGCTGACGCGGCATGCGCCGTTTGAGGACATCGAAGAAGCGATTGTCGCGGCGCTGTTCCGGAATATCGGGCGGCTGCTGGTCGCGGCCTGGGACGACGCGCTGTACGAGGAAATCGCTCGGCTTGCCGCTACCGACGGCTTGACACCGCGCCAGGCGTCCACGCAGGTGCTCGGCTGCAGCTATGAGACTCTGGCCGAAGGTGTGCTGCGTGCCTGGTCGATTCCTGAGACGATCATTTATGCGCTGGCACCGATCCATGCGCGCGTACTGAAACCGGCGCAGTCGCGCGCCGAATGGATGCAGCAGGTCGCCACCTTCAGCGCAACCCTGGCCGCCGCGCTGCCCGCCATCGACGACCCTGGGTACGACCTGGAAAGCGAAGCATTGCTGGAGCGCTTCGGCGCGGCGCTGAACCTCGATGCCGGGCGACTGGCCGTGCTTTCGGCGACGGCGATCTCGGAGTCGGATGCGCTGCGCATGCATGTCTGAAGCGCGGCTTCCCTCTCCCCGATGCGCCGGATTGAAGGGATAGCCCCGCAAGGAACATTACGCAAAGTCAAAACTCTTCCGGCACTGCCGTGGGGATCAGATTGGAGGCTGCTCGACGATAAATTAATATGGCCCCTCGTAACGGCGAAGAGGACGGATTGTGGGGAAGATATTGAACGGGTTCTTGTCCCGGTTGTCGCCGACATTGCTGGCATTACTCGTTGCAAGCCTGGTTATATTCATCGCCGCAGTCGACCATTTCATCGGCCCAGAAATCTCGCTGGGCATTTTCTATCTGATCCCAATTGCAATCACCGCCTGGTACGGCAGCCTTCGTCCTGCAGGCCTGCTGTCTGTGTTATGCAGCATCCTGACGATACTGATTGCGCAGCAGGGTTGGCAAACATCGACTGTCATGCTGTGGGGCGGGATTGCGCATGTCGTCTTTTTCTACGTCGTGTCGGGACTGCTGGTACGGCTCAAGGCGGTTCTTGAACACGAGATCGTCCTGAGTCGAACGGATCATCTGACCGGCCTGTTGAACCGGCGCGCGTTGTTTGAGCAGATGGAGCTGGTCTTCAATCTGGCCCGACGCCAGCGCACGCCGCTCACCCTGGTCTATGTGGATGTCGACAAATTCAAACAGATCAACGACACCGCGGGCCACAAGACTGGCGACGCAGTATTGGGTGCGGTTGCCAACAGCCTGCTTGCGCATCGCCGGCGCACGGACCTGGTAGGCCGACTGGGGGGAGACGAATTCGCAGTGGCTCTGCCCGATACGGACCACCATGCCGCGCGAGCGCTGTTGACGGGGCTGAACAAGCAGATTCGTGAAATACAGGCTTGTTCGGATGAAGTCACCTGCAGCGTCGGGGTCGCTACTTTCCTGGCCATTCCGAACAGCGTCACCGAAGCCATCAGTTTTGCCGACGCATGCATGTATGAAGTCAAGCAGCGTGGTGGCGATGGCATCTCGTTCATTGTTCATCACCGCTCGACACGGGCCAGCGAGTGAAGCTGTGTGTGGAAACGGTTACGTTGACGAGCCATTCACTGCCGAAAGCTGCGGCAAATGGTCTTGCTCAGGTCAAGGTCGCCAATCGACATTCAGGGTTTCGACATCGTCATCTGAAGCAGATGGTTTCCCGAATGACTAGCCGATGAATCGTCTCGCAACGATGCCAATGGGATGTGCCGAAGTGGGCCCTGCCACGTCTGCCGACACTGCCCGGTAGCCGCATCGGCGAATGACTGCCGCATTTCTGTCTTCGTCAGACCAGAGGAAGCCCAAGCTTTCGGATAAGGATGAAGGTGACGAACCCGAGAACCAGAAGCGATAGCACGAAGACTGCGGCCACCTTGCCACCCGCGCGCAACACCGCGCCCTTCGCCACCTTCTTCCCCTTCTTTCCTTGGTCGTAATGCCACTTGATGGCGAAGAACATGCCTATGCCCAACACGAGAACCTTGAACGTAACCAAGACTACAGGGATCCATTCCATCTTTTTGCGTATTTCCAGGGTATGACTTGACACTATTGATCATAAGGAGCCCTACCTCAAAATGAACCGCCCCGGCTTTGGAGGAGGCTGGTTGGTGTGAGTCAGACCGAGGTGGTCTGACGGGTAAATTGCTTGTAGTAGTTTGCCTCAGCTTCTGCCGGCGGGATATAACCAAGAGGCTCGAGCAGC
>NZ_JAEPBG010000038.1 GCF_016632335.1 Noviherbaspirillum pedocola | reverse complement strand
CGTTGCTGGATGGCGTGCCGTTCAGGGATGGCATCCCGGTGCAAGACAATCCGCCGGAACAACAGAAACTCGCCGCCTGATATTCCTATGCTTCAGACCGGCCATACACCAGAATTGACATTAGCTCTTTCATCACTCCATCGTCACGAAGCCGGCCGGCCAAGGTGGAAGTACTCGCGCGATTCTTCATCGAGAAGCTTTCCAGACCGGCATGGCTCAATGCAACCAGCGATGTATAAAGATTGCCTGGAACGAAATATCAATATAAAGACACCGGTTAAGGGTATTTCCTGCTTTGAGTCGCTATCTCCGATCCTTAAGAAAGCGGCGCCGCCCAAAAGCGGATGCCCACAAACTCAGGTACTTATTACCTCGCTACTCAGCTAGACAGGCATCTATTCCAGAATCGACACAATACCAGCTGTTTTAAACTGTAAAATGTGCCGTCCAAGTTACCGTTAAGTTTAGCCGCAGCCCGCTGACTGGTACGCCATCCGTTTGATCGACACGGTAGTTCAGCGCATAAGTTGCTATACCTGCAAGTCTTTATTTGGTACCGTTGTCTGGCCTTTGTCGAATTTTATTCTTCGCCACGAGGACATCAATTCAAACCAATCAACCGATGCGAATCGACCTTGTGCCGCCGCGATATTGAGCCATACCGATGACTGACCTTTCCGACCAGCCGCACTTGCGCGGTGGTGGCGCCATGGGCGCACTGATCCGCTGCCACGACTGGTCGACGACGCCGCTTGGCACACTGGACGCGTGGCCGCAGTCCCTGAAGACGGCCGTCAGCCTGATGCTGCGTGCGCAGCAGCCCATGTTCATCGGATGGGGTCCGCAATGCATTTCGCTTTACAACGACCGCTACCTCTCGATCCTGGGCGACAAACATCCGCATGCGCTCGGCCAGCCGATGGCTGAGGTCTGGAGCGAGATCTGGGACGAGCTAAGTCAGTTGAATGAGGCGGTCATGTGCGGCGAGTCGCTGTCATTCGAGAACAGGCCATTCAAGCTGGCCGGCCGCGAGACATCCGGACCACACTATTTCAGCTTCACTTACACGCCCTTGCTGGGTGACGATGGACAGGTCGCAGGTATCTTTTGCGCGGCGATCGAAACCACTGGGGCACTGAAGCTGGTTCACGAGTCGCGTGCCGGGCGCGCGGCGCAACAGGCCCTGGCCGAGAGCGAGGAACGCCTGCGCCTGGCCACTGACGCTGCCGAGATCGCGTTTTGGGATGTGAACGTGCCCGATGGCAGTCTGGTTTGGCCACCGCGTCTGCGAACCATATTCGGTATCACGACCGACGAAGCACTCTCGCTCGACGACTTCTTCGGGGGACTGCATCCGGACGACCGGGCGTCGGTCGTCAGCGCATTCGCGGCGGCGTGTGACCCGGAGCGGCGCGAGTTCTATAACATCGAATATCGCACGGTCGGTCGCGACGACGGCAAGGTTCGCTGGGTCGCCGCCAAGGGACGCGGACTGTTCGATGCCACCGGCCGCTGCGTGCGCGCCAACGGCACGGCAATGGAGATCACAAGCCGCAAGACCGCCGAGCTCGCCATGGAAATGGCTCTGGAAGCCAGCCGCACCGGCACCTTTCACTGGGACATCCAGGATAACCTGCTCACCTGGGACACCGCGCTCGACCGCCTGTTTGGCCTGCGCCCGGGCGAAGTGGTACGCAGCCTCGATCAGTTCATCGCGCTGGTCCACCCGGACGATCGCCACGAGGTCATCCGCCGCTGCGAGCGCTGCCGCGATGCCGGCGATGACTTCGAGATGGAGTTCCGGGTGGTGTACCCGGACGGTTCGGTGCACTGGCTTTACGACCGCGGCCGCACTTTCCTGGACCCGACGGGCCGAGCCAAGACGATGACCGGCGCTTGCGTTGATATCACCGACTTCGTGCGTGCGCGCGAAGCGCTCAAGCTTGCCGACCGCCAGAAAGACGACTTCCTGGCCACGCTTGCGCACGAGCTGCGCAACCCGCTAGCACCCTTGCGCACCGGCTTGCACCTGGTGCAAAACATCAATGGCGGCATGGCGGGCCAGGGGCGACGAGTGCTGGGTATCATGCAGCGCCAGCTCGACCACATGGTGCACCTGGTCGACGACCTGCTCGACATCGCTCGCATCCGGCAGGGCAAGATCCTGCTGCGGCAGGAATCGCTTTCGCTGCAGGCCGTTCTCGAACAGGCGCTGGAGGGCGTGCGCGCCTTGTTCGACGCACAGGGCCACGTGGTCGTGTGGGACGGCGTGGATCCGGCGCTACGCGTCACTGGCGACCTGACTCGCCTGGTACAGGTGGTGGGTAACCTGCTAAACAATGCCGCGAAGTACACGCCGCGCGGAGGTCGCGTAACGCTGCGTGGCGGCGAGGCCAGTCTGCCGGGTATGCTGCTTATCGAGGTGACGGACACGGGCATCGGTATTCCGCCCAATATGCTCGACCATGTCTTCGACCGGTTCGCGCAAGTGCAGCAGCACCTGGACCATGCCCAGGGCGGACTGGGTATCGGTCTGAGCGTCGTCAAGGGCTTGGTCGAGATGCACGGCGGCCGCGTTGCCGCCGAGAGCGCCGGCCCGGGCGCCGGCAGCCAGTTCCGCATCTGGTTGCCGCGCGCGGACACTCCCGCACCGGCGGAAGTCGCGCTGCCATCGAGTCCGAACGTGGTCATGCGGCGCAGGGTGCTGGTCGTTGACGACAACCGTGATGCCGCCGAGACCATGGCCTTGCTGCTGGATATGAACGGCCACGAAGCGCTCCTTGCGCACGACGGGCAGACGGCCGTGGAGATCGTGAAGCACCATGATCCTGCCGTGGTTTTTCTCGACATCGGCATGCCGGGCATGAATGGTTACGAGACTGTGTCCGTGTTGCGGGAGTTGCCGGGCGCGCAAGCCCGCGTGCTGGTGGCGCTCACTGGCTGGGGCACTGAAGCCGATCAGGTGCGAAGTCTCGCGGCGGGTTTCGACCTTCACCTTACCAAGCCCGTAGACATCCACGAGGTTCAGCGTGTGCTGTCGGCAAGGCTCGGCCTCGAGGTGAATGCATCGTCGCTGTAAGTTCTTACGTGAGGTCGATGCATGACGGTGCCGCTCAAGTCTTACGCACTGACGATCGACCAGGTTCCAAGCGCTGCCGCGCGAAAACAAGACTTCATCTCCTCCACGCATTTTTTGGAGCGCCAGCTGAACAAGGCGCCATTCAGCGTTTCGCAGGCCTGTACCGGGTTACCTGCCGATAAGGTCTTTCTCTCCCTGCCGCGTTTCCGCGCATTTGGTGTTTGCAGAGTACAAACTTTGTCGCAGAAAAGCGAAAGCAGCGTTTATTCATTTTGCAAAACCGGAAAATCGTCATCAAGCAACGAAATTTCGGATACTCTAGAAAATAATTTCCTGCAGTAAATTTTTTGGGGGGGGTAATCGCTCGCCCTCTCGAAGCGGCGTCAAGCCGATTCGTGTGCGAGGCCCGCGCATAACAATAGTGTCGTATTCAAAAATGGATGGAAGGGGATAAAAGTGCAGTCGTTACGAAATTTCAGCATCGGTCAGCGGCTGGTCGCCGGGTTTTTACTGATCCTCAGTCTCTGCATTCTTGTTGCAGGGATCGGGGTCTGGAGGCTTCATGTCATCGAGCGGGAAACGCGAGAGTTGATGGCCACCCCACTGGTTAAAGAGCGTCTTATCAGTGACCTTAACGCGAATGTCGCTGCTGGCATACGACGTACGCTGGCGATTATCAAAAGCAGTGATCTTTCGCTTGCAAAGTTCTTTGTTTCCGACGCGACAGATCTCACGAAGAGTGGCAACGAGATCACCAAGAAAGTGGAGGCGATGCTAGCGTCGGACGAAGAGCGCCGGGAGTTTGAGCGACTGACCAAAGCGCGCAAGGAATACATTGCGATGCGGGATGAGGTCATGAAGGAGAAGGCTGCCGGGAACACGGATGCAGTCAACAAGCTCTTTGAAGAAAAATTCAATCCGGCGGTCACGGGCTATCAGAAGGGTTTGCAGGACATGCTGAAGTTCCAGCGTGGCGAGATGGACAGTATAGGCACGCGTGTCGGCGTGATTACTTCGCAAAGCAGCATGCTGCTTGAAATTCTGGCGATCCTTATCGTTGCGCTGGGTTCCTGCTGCGCATGGGCGCTCACCCGAAGCATCACTGCTCCCCTTGCAACCGCGCTTAGCGTAGTCAAAACGGTTGCGCGTGGAGATCTGACGGCTGATATACGAGCCAGGGAAAAAGATGAGCTTGGCCAGCTACTGAACGCACTGCAGGATATGAACGACAATCTGGAGCACATCGTCGTTGCAGTACGTAGCAGCACAGATTCGATAGCCACGGCTTCTTCTGAAATCTCCTCCGGCAATCTTGATTTATCTTCGCGTACCGAACAGCAGGCAGCTTCGCTCCAGGAAACCGCTTCGTCGATGGAGGAATTGACCTCAACGGTGAAACGGAATGCAGACAATGCCAGGCAAGCTAATGAGCAGGCTATCTCCGCCTCGGACGTGGCCGCACAAGGCGGCGTTGTCGTCGCGCAGGTCGTGGACACCATGAGCTCGATCTCCGAGTCGTCGCAAAAGATCGTGGAGATCATCAGCACGATCGATGGGATTGCGTTCCAGACCAATATTCTGGCGTTGAATGCGGCCGTCGAAGCGGCTCGGGCCGGAGAGCAGGGACGAGGTTTCGCGGTGGTTGCAACGGAAGTTCGCAGTCTCGCCCAGCGTAGCGCAGCTGCCGCCAAAGAAATCAAGTCATTGATCGAAAGCTCGGTAGGACAGGTCGAAGCCGGAAACAAGCTTGTTGAGAAGGCGGGTTCGACCATGAACCAGGTTGTCGCTGGTATCAGGAGCGTATCTGCCATCGTTGGCGAGATCGCGATCGCTAGCCAGGAGCAAAGCGCTGGCATCGAGCAAGTCAATCGGGCAGTTTCGCAGATGGATCAGACAACCCGGCAGAATGCCGCCCTCGTAGAGGAAGCTACCGCTGCCACCGGAGCACTCCAGCAGCAGGCAACGGCGCTGTCTCAAGCTGTCGCTGTGTTCACGCTGAAGCGTTGATTCAGGCCGATCCTGATCCAGCTCGGCACCCGATGCGGGCGTTTTTCCTTCCGCGATGCACGCCGGATGCCGGATGATGAATCCGGCTACCAACCCTGACCTGCACAGGTCAGGGCGAGAGCTGCAGCGGTATGTCACTCAGTTGAGATACTCCGGCGCGGGCACTTGCGCGGGATCGGTCTTTCCGGCTGCTGGGGCGCAGATGAAGCTCGATTCCGAGTTCGGATCCCCACTACCGGAGTAGCGTGCGACGTTGGGATAGACGCACAGCGGGCGCGTCATCTGAACGCCATTCGAGGCAGAGTCGCTTACATACTTCGCCGCGACGACCCGTTGCGGCGCCACGCCCTTCTCGACCCATTGTTGCAGCGCCAGGAAGATGTCGTGCCCTGCATCAGCTTGCAATGGCGGCTGCACCGCTATCTGCCCGGTATAAGGCTGACCGAACGCATTAGGTCCGGGTCCATAACCGCAGTGATACATGCCGGGCACCATGAACAACCGATAGAAGCTTTGCACGCGGCGAGTAGCGGCCGAACCGCTTCCTTGTGCAGCGACCAGGCGCTCGTAGTAATTGATCGCCTCCTGCGGCGATGCCAGCGGATCGGCCCAGCCGTGATACGCGATTATCTTGCCGTTGCGCCCGCTGAATCTCGACAGGTCAGTGCTGTTCGCATTGAGCGCCGACGCAAGTATGGAGTCGAGCGTGGACATGTCGCTGTCGAAGTTGAAATTCATATAGGTAAAGGTCGGTCCAAATACCCATTTGAAAAGCGATCCGAACGGCGTCTCCACTTCAGTGTCGAGCGCAGCCCATCCGAATTGGCTATCGGCTTCGCTGCCCCGCGGTAGGCCGGGATAGATCTGTTTCCCCGTGACAGGATCGCGAGGTCCACTGTACTTCGCGCGCGCGGTTGCGACCTGGTCTGCTGTCAGGCAGATGCCATCGGGCGCCCCGGTGCACTGCATGACAGCCGGATCCCAGTCGCAGGCGCGCGGATCGGTCAGAAACGGATCGGTCGCCAGGCCGCCGCTCTTCACAGCGCAGGCTTGGACAATGGATGCATCCATGGCCTTCGTCTGGTCGGTGCTGAAAAATAGTCCGAGCGGTGATTTGTGCGACGCCTGGTAATCCCAGAGGACGGCCGTGTGCACGTGGGTACGATTGTTGGCGGCATCGCCCACCAGAATGCCATCGTAGTCATCGGGGTAGCGTTGCGCCGACATCAGGCCTTGCTGACCGCCGGTGGAACAGCCATTGAAATAGGAATATTGCGGCCCTTGCGCGTAGAACTGCTGGATCAGTTGCTTGGATAGGGTGGTCATCAGGTGCGTCGCACGAGAACCGAAGTCTATCCACTTTTCAGGATGACCGATGAGCGCGTCCGCATCGCCGTTGCTGGAAGGAGCGGTCCCCATGTCGGTCGATGCCACGGCGAAACCCGACTGCAGTCCCGCGACCATCGCGAGCGAACCCTGTGCAATCGTGCCGCCATAGCCGCCGTTGCCGATTCCCTGAAACCTGCCGTTCCAGCTTGTGGTCGGCATCCATAACTCGACATTGATGAAAGAATCGGTCGTTGGCGTCAGGATTGCACTGACTTTGCAAAACGATGGGAGGTTGGTGTAGGTAACGCCATTCGCCGCGGTAAATGAGGGGCCGGGTACCGTAACTGCTCCACTTACGGTGCCCCCCGTTAGCCCGATATTGAGGACGAGGTTTTCACAGGCGCCTGCTTGCGCAGATCCGGTGCCCATCAGACCAAGAACAGAAAAAGCGATTCCGATAATGGAGCGACCACTGAGCGCGATAACGGCCATGTTTTGTCTCCTGATGGGTATTTCAGTGCAAGTCTAGTAGCCGGGCCGAACTCAGACAATGTGGGATCCCTACACATGGACCGTTAGGGATATGTCCATTGAATACTCTCGAAGGCAGGATGACCGACGCAAATCATGACCAGCGTGACTTTCCGCTTATAGCGCTTTGCAGGACCAGGTAGTTTAAAAGCTGCCCGCTCTCGGCCAGGAACGGACGTCGATTACTTAAGCGTAACGACTGCTTTGGTATTTGTATCTGTCCTCTACAAGGGTAAGGTGCCCTTGGCGAGTAAGCCGTTATTCCGCTTCTTCCTGCTGAGATATTGCCTTGCGGAAGGTGGTGAGCAGGGAAGCAGGATGGTGAATCCCCGCTGAATTTGCCTTGGCTATCCAATCCTTGTCCGCAGCCGTAAATTCATTTCGGGTGCGCACTAAGATCGCTTCGGTGGGCGGGTAAAAAGCGATTCCCGCATCATGCATGCTGATGTTTGCCTTCCACGCTTGAGCATCCAGAGTTCGACCCATTAACGCGGCAGCCTCGACGCCGCTGATGCGATCAAGCGCCTCCTTATCCCGTGCGGAAAGACGATTCCACTGATTTTGGTTCAGTGCGAAGACATAACTGACGTTCGAGACGCCGCCCTTGAACATCAACGCGCTGCGCATAGTTGCATGGCCGGGCAACGCCTTGAATTCCGTCGTCGTTCCGATCAGGTATCGGCTACCGTCTTCGTTCCCGCTTTTCTCCGGAGCTGCAGGAGCGCCTTGCACAGTATTGCTTCGCTTTCGTAGCGGATTGCGGGGTGCACCAACATCGGTTGAAGTGCGCAAAGCTTGGGCAGCTGGTACGCGTTCGGGCCGGAGCTGTGATGTGAAAAGGAATGAAGGGGGTTGCGTAAATACCGCTAATACCTTGTATCCCTTGTGCTCATTCGCCATGAGCTGGGACTTGTTGTAGATACGCTGGTAGGCGATAGACGTCGTTTCGGCGAAATCGCCAAGCAGTGGGAGATCAGCAATCCGACTGATCTTATAGCGCTGCGGATCAGTCTTGTGCGGGAAGCAAATGAGGTCGACCTTGCCTGACTGCAGAGCCGCTGCCGCATTCTCAGGCGGGACACGCACGCTTCCCACGGCGCACAGAACTCTTCCCTGCGTCGCCGACGCGGCCTTTTCACACCATAACTCCATTCCTTTTGCAATTGCATCCGCCGAGCCAATTGGTGGATTCAAGGTGAATGTTGTGGCGGCCTGTGAGGTGAGAGATGTCATCATCCCCACTGTCGCGCACAGGACTGTCGTTAAAACTCGCCGATTCTCACGTAGCATCATGACATCTCCAGCGTTACATGAACGATTCCGGTTCACCAGCAAGCCGGTGAACCGGTAAAGGTTTTACATCAGCTGAATGCCTATCAGTCTTCCGGGCATTCCAGCGTTCCGGTGCCGAGGCGCGGATTAGGTCCCAGGGGCATAGGACCAGGCCCGGAGGCTGGCAGTCCGAGCAGCGCCTTCGCGTCGGTGTTATCGAGCGCCTTCACGCCGGTAGGGTCATACGACCACGCATCCATGTAATTGATGGGGATGAATTCCGCGACATTGTTCGATGCGAGGAACGACGTAAGCTTTGGAAAATCCGCCTTGCTGTAAAGATATTGCGGACCGGTGAGAAGATTGAACGGGCCGGTCGATGAGGCTCGTTCGTCGATGTGGTGGGGGATGAAATACTTCACACCGTAGACCGGCACAATTACGCGAGCCTGCTGCACCGTCCGCGATTCCGGACCAGGGACCCATAGCTCGAAGTTGTCAATCTTCGCGTCCTTCATTGCTGCGGCGAGATTGCTCAACGGTGCACCGAAGTCCTGTCCATTCTCGATGCGGTTGGTCAGCAGCTCGGCTCCGCCTGCGCCGCTGTCGTGCACGAACCAGGTCAGCTGCTTCGTTTTGGTTTGGACCGTGAACAAGAAACCGTAGGTCGATGGTCCGCCCCCGTTGGCACCATCCGTTCCAGTATCGAATACGCCGCAGCTCACACTATGCACCCATCGCACCACGCGCATCGCGACATACGGGCTTAGCTGAAATTTCTCGCCGCCATGGATTGCGGTACATTGTGACGCGGGTACGCCATACTTCACCGCGGCGTCGCAAACGGCTTGTGGCGCATAAGCATGCTTGCCGGTCTGCTTCATCCATTCGGGCATGCTCACCGAATGATCTGGATGGACATGTCCGACCAGCATGACATCTACCGATCCATGCGTCTTCAGCGCGTTATAGGCGCGAGTCACCATGGCAGGGCTGGGCGTCGTCGCGGGGAATGAAACTTCACCATCAAGCATGACGCCGAGGTCACCGATCTGGTAATGCCAGTTGGTGATGCCGAACCAAGTCATTCGCACAGCATCAGGCATCGCTGCGGTAGTGGTTTGCGCGGTGGTGGTTTGCGCGGTGGCGCTCGGAGGGGCATCGTCGCCTCCGCCGCCGCATGCGGCAACCATGTTTGCTGCGACCAGCGCGGCGACTACGCCCCTCAATTTCAGATGACTCATTCTCTTAATCACATCGTCTCCTCTTACCAAGTTTTCGGAACTACGCTCTCTAGTGCACAACAACTAGATCTCTATGCATCACCTATCCGGCATGACAGGCGGAAGTGTCCGTGCCGGGCGGTGTAAATGCGCATGCCATTCGATGCGCAGTACGAGTGGTTTAAGTGCCCACGTGCGATGTGCGCCACCGACGATTTTTATCGGGTTTTAGTGAGGCTCAATATAGCGTCGCGACCTGTAATGAATCTGAACTTGCCACGCGGCGTTGCATGCCGCCACGTGTTCGATGCACAATTGATTGCATCGATTTAGCAGCGGTGCGGGCCTCATCGGTTTCGCTGCACCAGCCACAGCGTCAGGCAGCCGGCCGCCGAGATCAGCGCGATCGGCAGCAGCGCCAGCGCGAAGCTGCCGGTGGCTTCACGGATCGCGCCGAGCATGGCCGAGCCGACGAAGCCGGCCAGGTTGCCGATGGCATTGACCTGCGCCAGTCCGGCCGCGGCGGCAGCGCCGGGCATCCAGTCGGCGGCGAGCGCCCAGAACGGTCCCTTGAAGACGTAGGTGCAGGCCACGGCGATGATCAGCAGCGCGATGGTGAACGGCAGGGACAGCTGCGCCAGCGGCACCAGCGCCAGACTTGCGGCCACCAGGGCCAGTGGCATGCCGGTGTGCCAGACCCGCTCATTGCGCGCATCCGAGCGCTTGCCCCACCACAGCATGGCGATCGATGCGACACCGAACGGCACCGCATTCAAGAGGCCGGTCTGCGTGGTCGTCAGGCCGAAGGACTTGATGATCTGCGGCTGCCACAGCGACAAGCATTGGCTCGCGCCGGAAGCGCCGGCATACACCAAGGCGGCGGCCAGCACGCGGCGGTCGAGCAGCACGTCGGCAAGCTTGGCATGCGAAGCGCGCGGACCAGCCTGGCGACGCTCGTCTTCCAGGCGGCCGACCAACCAGGCGCGTTCTTCTGTTTCTAGCCAGCGCGCGTCCTGCGGACGGTTCGTCAGTAGCCAGGGCGAAGCCAGCCCGAGCAGGATCGCCGGCACGGCTTCGAGAATGAACATTGCCTGCCAGCCCTGCAAGCCGAACAGGCCGTCGAGCTGCAGCAGCGCAGCCGACAGCGGCGAGCCGATGAAGCTCGACAGCGGCACCGCCACCATGAACACCGCGATGATGCGGCCGCGATAGGCGGCAGGGAACCACTGCGTGAGATACAGGATCACGCCGGGAAAGAAGCCGGCCTCGGCCGCGCCGAGCAACAGGCGCATTGCATAGAAGGAGTTCGGGCCGACGATGAAAGCCGTTCCCGCCGATACTAAGCCCCAGCTGACCATGATGCGGGCGATCCACAGCCGCGCGCCGACGCGCTGCATCGCCAGGTTGCTCGGTATCTCGAACAGCACGTAGGTCAGGTAGAACAGGCCACCCCCGAGGCCGAAGGCGGCGGCGTTCAGGCCGATCGCATGGTTCATTTGCAGCGCGGCGAAGCCGACGTTGACGCGGTCAACGAAGGCGATGAAGTATCCGAGCATCAGCACCGGCAACAGGCGCCAGGCGACCTTGCGCATCGTGCGGAGCTCGAGCGGGCTAATGGCAGGCGCGGCCGACATCTTAGAGTGAGCGGTGGAATGCATTTTGTCCCCGTGATCTGGAAATGTGGAAATGAGTTAAGCCTTCGCGAATGGCTTAGCCATACGCGGCAAGTCGTCGCGAAGAAGACCTATCCGGCTTGGTGGTCTAGCGATTTTCAATACTTAATGTAGCGTCGCAAACTGTAATGAACCTGAACTCGCCACGCAGCGTTGCATGACGCTATGCGTTCGGCGCACGGTTGACCGCATCGATGCAACGGCGGTGCGCGCCTTTGGCCAGACTTTGTCCATGTTTGAGGGGAAGGAGGTGCGCCCTGAAGGTCCTACCATGGCGCTACTCCGGCAGACGGGCTCGAATTCAGTAGTTCGATACCTATCTCCACGCTATGAATGGCCGTATTCCGTGCACAAAGCGGCCATACATAGTGCCGGTGCAACAGACCGCTAAGGGTCGGTTTTCTCCTTTCCGAGTACAGCCACAGCTGCTCGGAAACGGACAATCATCGGTCCCTTAAATCATGCATCGGGAAGTCTGTACCGAGCAAAGCGGGAGAGCAACTAGACGGGTCAGGCAAGAAGAATGGGAATCAGGTCGAGTCGCTCGGCAGAAGTGTTGCATGCCACTCTGCATACGGCGTGTTTGCAACAAGGCGTCGGTTGAAATTCGGTGCGCCGTCAGTCCACCATACGGGTCCACGCTCCCCCAGCAAGCGCTTTGTCTCATCGACCGCTGCGCGAGCACTGCGCTTCGCTCCGGCATTGTGTGCCTTCTTGGCAGCGGCGATCTGCCTGCGTGCATTCATTAGGCGCTCCACCAGTTCCTGCCTCAGCTTCTCAGGAAGTGCGGGATTACTCATGCGCCAGAGGCGACCCGCTACAATGAAGTAACGTCCGTCCGGGGTGATTGGATATTTATGGGGAACTGTCATGGTCCCACTTTACTTGGCGGACACTACGGTCATCGTATGCCCGCGCAGAACCCTTGGGGGTGTCTGGGTCGGTGTTCCCGTTTTACCCATGTCGCTTACCGGCCAGGAGAGGTTATTTTTGAAGCCGAGGTGAATTGCCATTTCTATGTCATAAGCCGCCTCTTCGATGCCGAAGCATTTAAGCAGAGAGCTAGCGCATAAGTATGTAGTCCTCCCATTGCTGCCGCTAGGAATGATGCGCTTGTCTGCGCGCGGTTGAAGCGCCGATACCTACTCATTCGACCTTCATGGGCATTCTTGCAATTGGGTCCAGCGCAATGCTGTTGATAGCGAGCATATAGAGCATTCTTCCGGTGCTGATGTTTAGGTATTTGGAACGGGTTTTACAGTGCAGTTGAAATCTTGCGTTTCTTCAAAGTCGCTTCATTCGCTTGATAAAGACTGATGGACCGGGGGTGGCCTATCTCGCCGCCCGCATCATCCATGCAAGAGCCCGCATATGAGACGCCTTATCGCCATATTGATCGCCCTATTTTTACCGGTTGCCGTGGCACACGCGGCGCTGATGTCTGTTGATACGCCATTTGGCCGCGCAACCGGCGTTATCGACACTACCTCAGGCTTGGAATGGTTGAAGCTGCCAGTTGCAAGTGGATTATCTGTCAGCCAGGTGCTTACCGAGATGGAGCCGGGAGGGAGATTCGAAGGTGTTCACTATGCGACGTCCACCGAATTTTGCAGCCTAGTAACGCCGGAAAACCTTCGGCTGAACTGCAGCCCGTTTTCACGCACATTCGATGTTGCACCGCCATTGGCATTCTTTGATCTTTTTGGCTTCAATGACGCCTTCCGGGGCTTCTCAGCCTATTACGCTGTGAACTGGTCGGAGCAGGTGCAACAGCGATTTGCTCTTACAGCGAGCTTCCATACCTATGGCGATCCGATAGGGGAAGTCGAGTTCGACTCCCAAGCATCCTTTCTGGGTAGAGGAGAAAGTCGTGCAAGCCACTGGCTTGTGGTGGATCAGCAGGCTGTACCGGAACCTGCTACCGTGACGCTTTTTGGACTAGGCATCGTTGCATTGACGACGTTGAGCAGGCGCGCACGGAGCTAAAGAGAACGGTTCGCTCCCTTGGCGTTGAGGCTGAGGACGCACTTGAAATAGCTGAGCAGGGGGAGCGCAGCGTTCCGTCAGTAAGCGGCGTAGCGTAATAGGGCGCTTACTGGCCAGAAGCGAACAATCAAGCCTTGGCTTAGGAAGTCCGGTTTGGCTTGGGAAAGCGAACCTTGATCGTTATAGCTGCCTGGCTGACCTGGTACGGTGCGACGTCATTTCGACCGCCGCTGCGCGTGCCGCAGATAAATACTCAGGAAAACTTCCCTGGCTGAGAAAGTAATCGCTCGATCTTCTCCGTTGCCGCGGCGCCGGCAGATAACGGCACAAGCGATGGCGCCAAGCGCAAACAGTGCGGTCCCCGGAGGCTCCGGTATCGCTCCCGCTTCGCGAACAATCCAATGTGGGCCTGTGTCGTTGAGGCGCTCCTCGTTCAAAGTGAGGAACTGGGTATCAGAATACAGTTCAAGAACTTCGGGATAGTAAACGAACAGCGCTCCGTAGATGCCCGGGTTCGATGTGAATGGGCTTGGTTCCAGACGGGTATTTACCGCGTGTGCAGTTGTGAATGAAATCCCAAAGTGGCCGAAAAAATAATCTACCCCTAGCGCGACTTCCGGACAGCCTCTATAGCAAGGGAAGCTCAGGTAGGCGTTGGTCAGCGTACTTAGCTCGGTGCGGTCCGCGTAGTGAAAATCGCTCAGAACTCCAACCGGCGACGTTTCGTCCAGGGCTTGCCTAATCGTGAGGCTGCGTGTCGCCGACAACTGCAACCATTCCCATCCGGTATTGGTGTCGAAAACACCGGTTCCTGTCCCTAAAGGTGAATCAGTGGAGAGAAGTGCGGCATGAGCAGCGCCCAATGACATCGACAGAGCAAAAAGCACGGTGCGCACGAATTTCACGGGACGGCCTCCTTTGTTCCCCTCTCAACGAAGGGGTGCAAGAGAAAGCTTGCTTCCGATTGGCAGGTTCATTTCTGATCGTCGCCAAACCAACGCCGGACAGTCTGTTGGTTTCGTCTACGGCATCACGTCCTACCGCAAAGGTTCCTGCGGCGTTGCCACAAGGCGGCACATACACCGACGCCCAGGGAGAGTAGCGTGGCTGTTGAGGGCTCCGGTATCAGTTGAGCTTCGCGAACAATCCAGTGTGGGCCTGTGTCGTTAAGCCGCGCCTCAGTCAACGTCAAGCGCTGGGTATCGAAATACAGCTTGGGCGGAAATGTGTACCAGATGAAGCGCGTTGAATAGATGCCAGGATCCGTGGAATTCAATTCATTTGGTTCCAAGTAGGTGTCAATCCCGAGTTCCTGCATGAGGTTGATCCCGAAATGCCCGAAAAAGTACCGCACGGCCACCACAATTTCTGGACAGCCAGCAAGACAGCCAACCCTGAGATAGCCATCAATAAGCGTCGCCTCTTCGGCGCGGGACGCGTAGTGAAAATCGCTGAGCATGCCGCCTGGCGCCGTCGCGTCCAAAACTTGCTGGATCGACAAACTGCGCGCGGCCGAAAGTTGCAGCCATTCCCAGCCAGTATTGGTGTCGACGACACCGGTTCCCGGCCCTAGCGGCGAGTCGGCCGAAAGGAGCGCAGCGCGGGTAGCTCCGAACGGCATGAGCAGTGCGAAAAGCATGGCGCACAGAAGTTTCATGCGAGGTCCCCCTTCGTTTCTTTCTCAGCGGCGAGCAACGAAAGAGATGGTGGAGCCCGTGGACAAATGCAGTTCTGATCAGCGACAAACCGGCATTGATCGTCGTTTCCCATGTATGCACCAAACTGCTCTCGAACGGCTGAGTCACATTCAGATTTAAATGCCGAAACCCGGGGTCCGTTTGTCTATGGTGACGTACGTCTGCTCTGTGCTGCGTTCCAGACATTTTGCTCAGCACATCGAACTTCTCCTCAGGGTCGGTTTCAGTCCTTTCAGCCTTTTACTTTTAACGCTGTCAGGGTGATAAACGTTCAAATCTGCGCGAGAAGTCTGGGCAGATTCTCTACTGCTGGCCTGACGCTAGCACGATAGTCCTTTAGGATCGCCTGTACCTTTTCGTCATCGTTCCTAATGCCGCGCATGCTCCGTGCCCCTTCATCCAAACGGCATTCTGTAAGCCAGGATTCAATAGCCGGGTACTGGCCCCAACGCAAGCGGTTGTTGAATGTCGCAACCCACATCCGAACGTAATCGCTCGGCAACATAGGCACCGGGACGGGCTGGCAGAGCGCATTCTTCTCGGCCTCATCCTCGAACTGGCTTTCAATGTGACCAATAAAGGCTGCGCTGAAGCACGGATGGCACACACGGACGAGAAGAAGATTCACTGTGCTGCCGTCAAAGACATTAAGCCCCTCTACCGGGCGCAGGCCCTGTGCGCTACAGTCGATGACAACCGCATCCTTCTTCTTATCGGTCTCGCCCTGTTCAAGGATGATCCGGTCTTCGTCAATGGATATGACTCGTCCCAGGCGCACGATATCGCAGATGCGCCTGAGTTCTGCAAGCTCCGCCTGCGATAGCGTTGCACAGTGGTACATGGTTGGTGTGACTGTGCGATCAAGCCGGATGAATTGTCCCCTTTCTTCAAGTTCCTGATAAAGGTCAGAGAGGGTACTGGCGGTGGCAATGGCTTTGAACTGCTGGGCTAGTCCGGCTAAATACGCTCCATGGAACTCCGGCCCCGACTGGAGATTCGCTCTATCAAGCAGCCAGGCGTCGCGCGGAATAATCCAGCGGATATGTGACGGCTCAACATCGTTCTGGAGTAGCCAAAGGCAGGTGTCCATCGCCGTCTTCCCGCCACCTACGACGATATATTGTTGTCGGGGGTGGTCGAGGTGAGGGATGGCATTCGGCGGAATACATTCAACGCCCTCTGCGACGGTATAGCCGCGCGAGTGAGTTAAAGGAATGGATGTGCCAGCATGGGTCGCGTCCACAATCCTTTTCGTTACGACAAAACGCTTTGAATTCCCGCTGGTCAGCGACCTTGCGTGATGGATTCCCTCGCTGTCAATTGTGTGCTCGCACATCGGAAAATACCGTACGCGGCCAGAGGGTAAAAATCGCCGCCTCATGATCCTGTCGAAGTAGTCGAGCACTTCGGCGCCGGACGCGAGTTCGCGCAGTCCCTTGTTTAGCCCCACCGCATCCACGGACCCGTCGCCTAGTTCTGTTGAGTTTACGCCGTAAGCTGTTGATGGCTGATGCAATCGAACGAAAGGATAGGCATCATTCCAGTGCCCGCCGGGCCGCGCACGGCGATCGACGATGGCGAAGGTCGCACTCGATTGCGACAACATCGAATCTACGAAGGCCATGGCCGCTGCGCCAGCCCCAACTACTAGATAGTCAGTCTTAGTCGTCGTGTGATTCATGTCTGCCCGCCTGAATCTCAATTTTTATGACTTCTACAACCTTAGTGCCATGAGGGCATGCTGGCTCTGTGGGGTCTCAAACTTGATGGGTCAATACCGGCCAGTAGCGGATATCCCAAGAAACGCAGCGTATGGCCGCAATATGGTCCTCAACAGACGCTCAGTCCGGTTACTAAACCAAATCACACCTTCCATGCCGTTGGAGGCCGAATCTCTTCCGCATTTGGATTAAGCTTTCGCGTAATGGAATTTCAAGCACTTAATCTACTCGCGATAGCAATGAACTGGTCGAATGCTACGGGTTTGCAGATATGGGTAGCAAATCCGGCCGTAAGCGCATGAGAAACATCTGCTGGACGGGTATATCCACTTAGCGCAATGGCTGGCGCCTTCGCCGTCGCCTTCAACTTGCGCAACTCTGCCAACAAGGTATAACCGTCCATCTCCGGCATGCCGATATCCGAAATGATCAGGTCGAACGGTTCGGCCGCCGCCACGGTCTTCAAAGCCTCAGCACCACTCGACGCAGTAGTGACTTGCGCGTTTTCCATGGATAACAAGGCGCCAAGTGACTCCAGGGTCTCTGCCGCATCATCGACCAACAGAATGCGCTTGCCTGCCAAGTGGTTTTCACCCTTCTTCGCAGGCATGGCCAAGCTTGGCTGCTTCAGTACCGCCAGCGGAAGAAGCACGCGGAATTGCGCGCCTTGACCGTCACCGGCGGAGTGCGCTTCAACCCGGCCGCCATGGCTGCTGACCAGTTCTTTCACCAGCGCCAGCCCAATGCCCATGCCACCGTGCTGGCGGGTTGCACCTGTATTACCTTGACGAAACATGTCAAATACGAAGGGCAGGAACTCTGCGGGGAT
Organism: Noviherbaspirillum pedocola; assembly: GCF_016632335.1. Lineage (GTDB taxonomy): Bacteria > Pseudomonadota > Gammaproteobacteria > Burkholderiales > Burkholderiaceae_D > Noviherbaspirillum_A > Noviherbaspirillum_A pedocola. The sequence continues at coordinate 7,435 of NZ_JAEPBG010000038.1, read as the reverse complement.
TCCCTTGCCGGTATCCGCGACGTCAATGTAAGCATTGTCTGCATCCCGGCCCAAACGAACATGGACCTTGCCGCCGGTTGGGGTGAACTTCAACGCGTTGCTCAAGAGATTCCACACGACCTGCTCGATGCGGACCAGGTCGCCATAAATAATCAGCTCCTCCGGCGCCTGCTCCAGATCCATCGTAATGCCATGTTGCTTTGAATCGGCTGTCGCGAGACTGACAATGTGAGCCACTACGTCACTAAGATTCACCTGTACGCAATTCAGTGTCAGTTTTCCGGTATCCAGGCGCGACAAGTCCATCAGATCGTCAATGATCCGCGTCTGACTCTCCACCATACGCTTGATCGTTGTCGTGCCACGCGCAACGATCGGCTGCGTCGCAATCTCTGGCACGCGTGAAAGCATTTCGGCCGTCAGTTGAATCAGGTTCAGCGGCTGCTTCAGTTCATGTGACAGCACCGCAAAAAACTCATCGCGTACCCTTGCCGCTTCCTCGGCACGAATGCGCTCCCGCTTTTCCCATGCAAGCTTGGCCTCCTGCTGATCGCGCAGCCATTTGTTGTTCGTCATGTCGCGCGCGATCATGACGTATCCGCCCATTTTTTCGTCGGCCAGTGGCGCAAGGATGCCCCTGCAGAAGACGTACGTTCCATCCCTGCGCACCTGCCAGCGATCCTCCTCAACACGACCTTCGTGCCGTGTACGCGCCAACTCTTCCTGAAATGCATCTTTGGCCCGGTCTTCCGGAGTAAACAGCACATCGCCGAATTTGCCCAGTATTTCCCTTTCTGTGTAGCCGAACAGCCGTTCAGCCCCCTGTGTCCAGCTTGTGATCACACCCACCATGTCCATCGTGATAATGGCGTAGTCCTTGGTGCTGGCCGCAATCAGGCGCATGCGCCCTTCGCTGACACGCAGACGTTCCTCGACGACCTTGCGGCGTGAAATATTGACGAACGACAGCACAACTCCTTCTATCCGATCTTCTGCGGTCCGGTAAGGCAACAGCTTGGCGATGTACCAGAAGTTGTCGTTGCTTCGTACTTCACGCTCGACGGGCTGCAGTTTTTCGAATACCTGCGCAATGTCCTGCTGCATCTGCGGGTACGCCAGCCGGTGAGTGATGTCCAATAAGGAACGGTCCAGGTCGGCGGCGATGAGGTTAAAAATATTCGTGGCTGGCCTGGTGTAGCGTTTGATGCGCAGGCTGCGATCAATGAAGATCACTGCGATCTCGGTAGCAGAGAAGAAGTTGTGCAGATCGTCATTGGCGCGCGCGGTTTCATCCACCTTCCTCTTCAACTCGTGGTTGACGGTAATCAGCTCTTCATTGGTCGACTGCAATTCCTCTTTGCTGGTTTCCATCTCTTCCGTAGTCGAACGCAACTCTTCATTGATCGACTGCAGTTCCTCGTTGGATGCTTTCAGGTCTTCCAGCGAAGTCTCGTACTGTCCGATGGTGGTCCGCAACTGCTGCCTCGTGTCGGCGAGCTCCTGTTCGAGATGCAGCGAAACCACGTCACCATGGGTTTGCATTGCGACAGCTCGACCACTGTCGGATTCACCCTTTTCCTCGAAGGCCAGCAGAAGCATACCGGTGGCGGCATGCTGGTCTTGCGCGGGACATATCACCATGCGCACTGCAACGGTTTTCTGATCGCGCGACAGTGATACATAGCGGGTCGAGACATTTTGATCGGATTGTTTCGCCTGGAACAACGCAGAACGCAATTCGAGCTGCAGTTCCGGGGAAATGATCGTCAGGATATTTCTGGAAGTCTCTCCAGTCGGATAGTGGAGATAGCGTCCGGCCTGCTTCGAGACATACACCGCATCGTTGTTCTGATCGATCACGATATTGGGCGGCGCATAGGCATCAAGCAAGTGGTAGTGGATGTCCTTTAACGGCTCCTTACGTACGTCGAGATGGTTGGGTTTCGCCTCTGCCGCGATAGGCGGCAATTCCTCGCGAGCGGGTAGCCGTTTCGGTATCGCCAGCGGAATGCGGCTTTGACGCACAGGCACCGCCTGATAGATCCGGTATTTCTTATCGATCGGCTTGAACAGGCCTGAAGTCCCCTCGGCCGATTCTGCTGTGCCCAGAAACAGATAGCCGTTGGGATGCAGCGCGTAGTGGAAAATTTCGAAGACTTTCCTCTGTATATCGCGATTCAGATAGATCAGCAGATTACGGCATACGATCAGGTTCAGTTTGGAAAACGGCGGATCGCGTAGCACATTGTGCGTGGCGAACAATATACGTTCCCGAAGCTCCCGCTTGATGCAGTAGTGATCATCATTCTTGTCGAAATACTCATGCAGGCGCGCCGGAGTCACATCCGCAACGATGGATTCGGGGTAATGGCCGTGACGCGCAATTTGAATCGCTCTTTCATCGATATCCGAGCCAAAGACCTGTATCGTCCGTGGCCTCGGCATGAGTGCATTCTGGTCCGTCAGCAACATGGCAACGGAGTACGTTTCTTCGCCCGTTGCTCAGCCCACGGACCAAGCACGGATGGCTTCCTCTTCCTGAGCATTTTTGAAAACCGCAGGAATCACTTCCCGCTCCAGCACATCGAAAGCTTCCCGATCACGAAAAAAGTTGGTGACACTGATCAGCATGTCGGCAAGCAGCGCACGCGTTTCCTGCGAATACTGTTCGAGATATCTGCGGTAGGCAATGATGTTTGGTAGTCCATTCACCTGCAGCCGGCGTTCAAGGCGACGCAGTACGGTAGCGCGCTTGTAATGCGTGAAATCATGGCCAGTCCTGGCATGCAGGATTTCCATGATTTCGCGTAGCGCCTTCTCCGTAGCGTCTGCACTGGGATGATCGTCTGCCGTGCCTGCGCTTGGCTCGGCGGCATCCGGCAATTGCAATGTGTTTGCGTTGCTGAACAGTTCGACCAGTCTGTGCGGCATCTCGGCTACAGGGAGGACCAGATCAACGATGCCGGTTTCGATGGCATGGCGCGGCATGCTGTCATATTGCGCGTCATCAGGGGACTGGACCATGGTGATCCCACCTTTTTCCTTGATGCGTGAAATGCCAACGGTACCGTCCGATCCTGCACCGGACAGAATGATTCCAACTGCGCGTTCGCGATGCACTTCCGCAAGGGTGCGTAAAAACATGTCGATGGCGACTTGCTGACCGCGAGGTCGTGCAGCCGATATAACTTGTAGGCTGCCGTCATTCATCACCAGATCCTTCGATGGCGGGATGATGTAGACGTGGTTGCTTTCGATCGGTGTACTCTCATTGACCTGCAGCACCTTCATCCTGGTTTTGGCCTGCAGGATCTGTTCGATATTGCTTTCATGCTCCGGAGACAGATGCATGACGACCACGAAAGCCATGCCTGTGTCGCTTGGCAGCGCTTGGAAGAAACGCGTTTAGGCGTCGATTCCACCGGCGGAAGCACCGATCCCCACGACGAAAAACGGGAGCGTACTGGGGATGAAACCCAGTGCTGGAGGAGGGAACTGCAAAATCGTATATTTGTTATCCATGGCGGAAAGCCGGTTTGTCACCTTATAAAACCTTGTGGAGCTTACCCTCTTCCGACTGTTTTACTTTACTTTTAGCCAAAAATACTCCGGTCGCGCGCAGACGCTTTCCTTCTTTATTTAAAGCAGTGTTCTTAATCTTCAACAATTGGCCGCAGGTAGAACTCGTAGTCCGCTTTCCTGCAGTTTCGGCAGCGGCCGGCCGTTTCAGGCCACCCCATCGGGTAGTCGCCCGTCTTTCCTTACAGCCTGGCAAAGCTTTTCCCAGTCAGGCGACCGTTCCATCTTTCACTTAGCCTAAAATGCCGCAACCTCATATCTGGATTTATTCGCGAGGATGATGCAGCTTTCTCTTGGGAACCTTTTTCAAAACGCGTGCATTTCTTTGTGTGAAGTATTTGATTATGGCGGACGGTGCGAAAATCACCACAACAGATGCAGCGAAACTTCGAAGGACAGCCGTGAAAGCAAGCATGCTAAACAACTTGAAGAATGCGATACCGGCAAAGGCTCCAAGCGGGCTGTCATGCTGCGGCGATTTGGATTGGGGATCGCATTTTTGTCATTTGTATGAGACACCCCAGGATCTGATCGATACGCTTGTTCCTTTCTTCGTTGCTGGAATTACTCACAATGAGAAATGTATTTGGGTGACATCAGAACCACTTGTTTCCGCCGACGCAATCACCGCCCTTGCTCAAAAAATTCCGAATCTTCCTGATTTAATAGCAGGTGGAAAGATTCAAATCATTGATCATGCAGACTGGTATTTGCGTGCAAATGAAACGAAACCACACTCTTTGCTGCAAGTCTGGCTAGACGCTGAAGTAAAAGCGCTGGCGGACGGGTTCAGTGGATTACGGGTGACGGGAAACATGACTTTCATCGAGTCGCGCGAACAATGGGACGCGTTCGAAGAGTATGAAAGGCAAGTGTCTGAAACTTTTGTCGGACACAAAATTATCGCTCTCTGTAGCTATCATTTGGGAAAAACAACTGGAACCGACATTCTCGACGTCGTTCAAAATCACAATTTTGCAGTCGCCCGGCGCAAAGGCGCTTGGGAGATGATCGAGAATGCTGCGACCAAGTTGGCCAAGCAGGAACTGTTAAAGGTCAACGAAAAACTGGAGCAGAACGTAACAGCTCGCACAGCTGACCTGCAGGAAGCTCTTGCTTCCATTGCACACAAGAAACGTGAGCTGGAAGTGGCGCTAGCGACGCGCGACGAAGGACAAAAACAACTGGAGACCGAACTAGAAGATGCACGACTTGTGCATACCATCAGCGCTACGCTGGTCAGCGAAGAGGTGATGGAGGCGTTTTACCATAAGCTCGTGGAAGCCGCCGCTGTGGTCATGCGTTCGGATTTTGCGACGCTGCAGCGGTTTGACCGCGAGCGGGAGTCTCTTGAACTCATCGCACATCGTGGATTCGATGACCAGGCGCAGGCATTTTGGAAATGGGTACCACCGCAGCGGCCGACTTCCTGTGGCATGTCCTTGCATCAGACCAGACGCGTAATCGTTCCTGATTTTGAAACTTGGGAATACTCTGCTGGCGAAGATTTGGATGCGTTTCGGGCCGGGGGGGTTGCTTCTGCGCAATCTACCCCATTACTGTCGCGCAGCGGCGCACTTGTCGGAATGATTTCAACGCATTGGAAGGTTCCTCATGAACCATCAGAGCGTGACCTTCGGATGATCGACATTATTGCTCGCCAGGCAGCAGACCTTATTGAGAGAAATATGGCCACCGAGGCCCTTCAGGCACAAGCAAAATGCCTGCAGGAAGCCGACCGTCGCAAAGACGAATTCCTTGCAATGCTCGCGCATGAACTGCGCAACCCACTAGCGCCTATTAGTGCGGCTGCTGAACTGCTGCAAAGAGTAAAACTCGACGAGGATCGGGTACGTAAGACCAGTGCAGTCATCGGCCGCCAGGTTAGCCACATGACCGGGCTCATCGATGACCTGCTTGACGTTTCCCGCGTCACGCGTGGTTTGATTGAACTGGACAAGGTAGAGCTGGATATTCAGCATGTAGTCAATGAGGCCGTCGAGCAGGTTACCCCCCTGATCAGGTCGCGCGGACACGAACTGACGATGCGCCTGGCAATGCAGTCGGCCATGGTGCAGGGAGACAAGAAGCGTCTGGTCCAGGTGCTGGCCAATATCCTCAACAATGCGGCCAAGTACACCGCTGAAGGTGGCCACCTGGCGCTGCGTACCTCAGTGCAAGACCAGGAAGTATTGATCGAAGTGACTGACGATGGCATCGGCATGACGCCGGAGACGGCAAAGTATGCATTCGATCTGTTTGCCCAGGCTGAACGATCGTCCGACCGCTCCTCCGGCGGCTTGGGACTGGGCTTGGCGTTGGTAAAAAGTCTGGTGGAACTGCACGGGGGCAGCGTTACCTGCAAGAGCAGTGGGCTTGGTCAAGGCAGTACCTTCTCGATCTGCCTCCCACGCTTGGCCGTGCAGAGGCAGCTTGCATCACGCCCGGCTGGTGTAAGCGTCGCTCTGGCAACTCCAGCCGCGTCGCTGAAAATTCTGCTGGTCGATGACAACGTAGATGCAGCCGAGATGCTGAAGCTGCTCCTGGAGTCGATGGGTCATGACGTGCTAGTCGAACATGGACCGCTCCGAGCGCTGGAGCAGGCTAGGCTCTACAAGCCGCAAGTGTGCCTGGTGGACATTGGCTTGCCGGAAATCGATGGCAATGAAGTGGCGCGGCGGCTGCGGGCGCAACCGGAAAACACCGACGCAGTGCTCGTTGCCGTTACTGGCTACGGTCAGGAGAGCGACCGGGCAAGTACCTTGGCTGCGGGGTTTGGTCATCACCTCGTCAAGCCGGTTGATACAACAGCACTCACCTCGATTCTTTCCGCAATCAGCAAAAGTTGAAAGGCCGCTTTGGGTTAATGATCCATTTTGACTCGGACATGATTCGGAAACTTGAAAGAACCGAGATAAAAAAATTGGCAAGACAGGTAATCAAGTCGGCGTAGCGAGGATTTACTGTTCCATGACCCACCATCCCAGCATCTCCACCGAGCACTATCAGGCTCTTTTCGAAAGCTCGCCTGCTTCTTTTCTCATTTTGCTTCCGGATGCAGATTTCACAATTGTGGCAGCCACCGAAGATTACTTGAGGGACACGCTGACGCAACGGGAAAACATTGTAGGCAGGCCCGTCTTCGAGGTCTTTCCCGATAACCCCGACGATCCGGAATCCCAATCGACAAGGCTGCTCGCCGAATCTTTTCTGCGCGTCATTGCGACCAAGTCCGTCGATACCATGGCGCTCCTGCGGTACGACATACCGAAACCAGATGGGTCAGGCTTCGAGCAGCGTTACTGGCGTCCGGTCAACAAACCGACCCTGTCACCGGACGGTGAAATTCTCTACATCATCCATCGCGCCCAAGACGTCACCGATTTCGTGCAGCTTCTTGCTGAAAATAAAGCGCACAAAAGAGAGCGAGCGGAGCTAACCGCGCAGAAGATGATCATGGAGAAAGAGGTGGAGTATCGAAGCGTGGAGCTTGCGGCAAAGAATGCCGAGCTGTTATCCACCAATGAAAAATTGAAGCAGTACACGGACCGGATGCGTGAAGAGGCCAATCGGAAGGACGAATTCCTGGCGATGTTGGCTCATGAGCTGCGTAATCCGCTAGCGCCGATTGCTGCCGCAGCCGATCTTCTGAGTCTGGGTCACCCGGATGAGACGCGCATCAAGCAAACCAGCGGCATCATCAGGCGCCAGGCAAAGCACATGACCGGGTTAGAGCCTATTCCAGTAGGCCAATTGCACGCCAGGTAATAACAGCGCACGCCAAATGAAGAAACGCAAGATAGGTTTTCGCCAGCTTTTCCCAACGAATCAGAACGCGGCGGAATCGGTTCATCCA
>NZ_JAEPBG010000037.1 GCF_016632335.1 Noviherbaspirillum pedocola | reverse complement strand
TTTGCGAGCGGAAGACATCAGGGCCGGTGCCGACGGGTGCCACAGTAGGCCGGATAGATACATGCAGTCGATTCTCACTTCGACGTCAAAACGGCAGGTCTTGCAAGACGGAGGGAGTCCATAGATAGTTTGTTGAAAGTAGCAGCAGAAAGTCTATGGTGGTAGCAGGAGGTACTGCTGCCATGACTGCACGTCGTCCTTGTCCGCCAGCGCCGGGTCCGCTGGAAGACTACGCCAAGCTCTTCGACCCGCTGTTTCATTCATTAGCGCACCGCCGCAGCTTCCGAACTTATTTTGCCGGTCTTCTTGCGCCACGTGACCGACCCAAGACGCTCACGGCATTAGCCGGTGCGGAGCCGCTGGTCCAGACGCAATCGCGCCCGTGCAGCAACTGCAGTTCTTCCTGTCCGAATCCCTCTGGGACGCCGAGGTCATGACCGCCCGCACGCTGCAATTGCTGGGCCAGGTACCGCTGACGGCCAGCGATCCCGATGGCGTGCTCGTCGTTGATGACACCGGCGACCGCAAGGATGGCTGTGCCACCGAGCATGTGGCTCGCCAGTACCTCGGCTCGTTGGGCAAGATCGACAACGGCATCGTGGCAGTGCCGACGTTGTAGGCCAATGAGCAACGCTACTATCCTTTGCATGTGATGCCCTACACCCCGTAGAGCCGTCTGCCCGAAGGCAAGAAGGACCCCGCTTTCCATAGCAAACCGCAATTGGCTCTGGCGCTCATTAAACGGGCGCTGGTAGCCGACATTGCTTTCGAGGCCATTATGGCGGATTGTTTTTATGGCGATCACCGTGAACTCGTGGCCACGTTGCGGCGACGCCGGCTGCCCTTTGTGCTGTCGCATCGCGGCTCGGTGGGGCGCAGCTGGGCACCAGAAGACATGGCCCACTCGATCAAGGAAGCGCTGGAAGAAGTACGGCCGCGTGACTGGCACCAGGTGACACGCCACTTCCGTACCGGGCATACCGAACGCTGGTGGGCCATTGAGTTAAGCTTCCTAAGCTATGGCTCGAATAAGCCGGTACGCGCCATTTGCGCGACGACGGATCGGCGGACACTACCGGAGTTGTCGACCTGGTACCTGACCACCAATTTGCCGCTGGAAGTGGCATCCCTGGAGGAAGTGGTACGTCTCTACGGGTTGCGACACTAGGTCGAGCAAGGCTACAAGCAAATGGAGGATGAACTGGGCTGGGCCGACTTCATGGTGCGTAATGGCCTGGCCATCCGGCGGCATTGGCAGTTGATGTGCTGTGCCTTCGCCTTTTGCTGGTGGCAGGAGGCACGACAGGCACATCAGCACGCCTCGGCGAATTCACCAGTTCGAAAAAAAAGTCAGCCAGCGCGCTTGCCGATGCGATGTCGCTGGCCACGGCTGCTTCGGTCAGTGCGGGCATGGTTGACGCCACTGAACTGGCTCATGCGCTGCCGGCGTCTCTTCTCTGCCAAGCCCCCCACCCACCGAATTCGCTACGCTCGCGCGATATCTCATTGAGGCTGCCGGAGAGGGAATGAACCTTTATCTCCATTTATAACAAACTACCACTAGGGACAAAAGACATAGAAAAACCCCCGGCTCGATGAGCTGCGGTTTCTCCACGCATTATCTCCGCCCAAGGTCATCGGCTTTCCAGCCTGTTCCGTAAAAGCAGGTTAGCAGGATTATCTTTGCCCTTTAAATATTCCAAGTGAATGCTTGCCCGGGCAGAGGGGGCAGCGCCCTCCTCCATCACATGTCAGCCTGGGCGCGCCCCCTTCGGGGCCGGCCTCTACTCGGCTGACGCCTCCCCGAGCCGCCTGACGGCGTCGCGCCCCTTCGGGTGACGATCCCTCACGCAAATTCAAGCGGCCTGTGCAACGCGCCGCCCGCGAAGCACGACAGCGATCGGCACAGCAAGGAGTGCGGCAACCGCGCTCGCCAGGAAGACAGCGTTCAGACCTGCGTGGCTCGCAAGGAGGCCGAGAAATGGACTGCCGATCCCCAGCGTTAGGTCAAGGAACGCGTTGTAAGTACCCATCGCAAGACCGCGTGCTTGAGGCGGCGCGCGTCGGACCGCTTCGATGCCAAAGCTCGGGAATACGAGCGAAAAGCCGGCGCCACCCAAAGCCGCACCAGCCATCGCGACCTCACCACGAGAGGCAAACGCGATCATCGCGACGCCGGCAGCCTGAAACGCGAGGCAGCCCATTGCGACTGTCGCTCCACCGAAGCGATCGGGGAGTTGAGCGGCGAACACGCGCACGAGGATCAGCGCAACTGCGAAAATCGTGAAGGCAAAGGCACCATGCGCCCAACCCTGAATCGCGAAGAACAACGTCAGGAAGGCTATAATCGAGCCGAAAGTGATGCCGCTCAGTGCGAAGCCAATCCCCGGCAGCATGACGGCTGAGAGGACTGCCCTGATATTGGCTGGCGTTGAGGGGGCGGGAACGAGCGGCTTCAGCGGCGCGATCATTATGAGCGCCAGTGCGGGTAGCCCAGCGGTAAGCGTCGCGATCCCGAGGAAATTGGCGCGCGCATAAACGAGACTTCCCACTGGTGCGCCAACCGCCACGGCGGCGAACATCGACATGCCTACCCATGCGATGACCTTTGCCCCGCGATTGGGAACGACAAGACCAAGCCCCCAGAGCATACCGCCCGTGATGATGAGGCTTTCCGCACCACCGAGCAACGCGCGGCCGAAAAGCAAGACCACGACGGAGAGTTCTGGTAGGGCGAGTAGCACCAGCGACGCCAGATAACAGGCCCCGCCGATCATCGCGGCGATGAGCCCTAGCACGACAGCCCGCTTAGCGCCTTGAGTGTCCGTGAGGCGGCCTGCCCAGAGCCTCGACAGAAGCGCCGCGATGAACTGGCAGCCTGCGACAATCCCGATCACAAACGGGCCGAAGCCCAGATGGTCGTGCACATGAAGAGGCAGGACCGGCAACGCCATTCCGATGATCAGGAACGAGATGAAGACCGCCGCCATGACCGGGAGCGCAGCGCGCATCCCGTTCTGGGCGAGATCGCCGGCCTCGCTGGGAATACCGCGCTTGCCCATTGCTTATCCCTTCGCAGCCGCGCTCGTGACTTGTCGCTTCTTGCCAAAGACAGGGAAGGCGCTGGCTTCGCCATAATTGGTTTCGCCATGACTGCTTTTGAGGAGTTCCATGTCAGACTGGGCGATTTCGAAATCCAGAGCAGCGTTCGTACGAAGGTGATCAGCTTTGGTACTTTTCGGCAGCGGAAGCAGGCCGATCTGGAAGCAGTAGCGGATACAAATTTGGGCAACGCTCACGCCATATTTCTCGGCCATGGCGGCGATGTCGTTGTTTCCAATCAGCGCCCCATGAGCGACGGGAGAGTAAGCCTCAACCAGAATGTCTTTCGACTGGGAATAATCGATCAGATCGAAGGGCGTATTGCCGACATGGGCCAGAATCTGATTGACCATCGGCTTGACGCTGCCGTTGTCAATCAGATTGTCCAGATCGGCGCGTTCGAAATTAGAAACACCGATCGCCCGCAGCTTGCCTGCATCGTAAGCCTCTTCGAGAGCTCGCCACGCTTCGAGGTTTCCTTCGAAAAACCGCCCACCCTCGCGGAACTCCGCCCATGGCTGAGGGCTGTGGATCAACATCATGTCGATGTGATTGAGCCCGAGCTTTTCCAGCGATGCGTCGATGAGCCTCTTGGCTTCGACGTAACTCTTGCATTCAGCTGCGAGCTTGGTGGTGACAAAGAGCTGGTCCCGCGGAACTCCACATGACCGCAAAGCTTGTCCAACACCGCGCTCGTTCCCATAGGCCTGCGCGGTGTCGAAGTGACGATAGCCGATCTGGGCAGCATCACGCACGACGCGTTCGACTTCGTCGTCGCTAATCATCCACGTGCCAAGACCCAGCTTCGGAAGCTGGACGCCGTTTGCCAAGGAGAATTTCTCTTCAAGTACCATTTGAATAACCTTTCAATTCACTTTGTTGTTTTAGGGCGCGAGCCGTAGCCCGGCTTCTTCCGAAGCGTGTCCCACTTATTCAGGATGTCCGGATTGAAGACGCTCGCGTCCCAATCTTTCGCGCTTACTTCTTCGAAGCCGACCGAGACAGCGTCCTCGTCGTAGCCAAGGGTTTTGCAGACGTCGCGCACGATGGCCTCCGTGAGAAGATCCTTTTGCGCGTCCGTTTACCCGGCAAGAGTTTGACGATGACGTGCGGCATGGCTCACTTCGCCCCGCCGGCGCCGAGGTATTCCTCGTCAGTCACCTTCTCCATCCACGTGACGTTCTTGCCGTCCAGCGTTTCCTGAATTGCGACGTGGGTCATTGCCTCATGCGGAGTGGCGCCGTGCCAATGCTTCTTGTCAGCCGGGCAGAGCATGATGTCGCCCGCGTGGAATTCGAGCTTCTCTTCGTCCTCAACCTGCGTCCAGCCGACGCCCTCTGTGACGATCAGCGTTTGGCCAAGAGGATGGGTGTGCCACGCCGTGCGCGCGCCCGGCTCAAAATGGACGATTGCGCCGGTAACGCGCGAGGGCGCTTCCCTGCTAAATTGGCCGATGATCGTGACCTTGCCCGTAAAATATTGCTCGGGATCTTGGACAACGGTCTGTTCCCCTTTCCGTTTGATTTCCATGACGTTCGTTCTTTCATGCGCCAGCGCGGCGCTCCATGATGACAGAGAGGCAAGCAGTAGAAGGGCCAGCGCAAGCCTGCGTGCCGCCTTGCCGGTTTGTTGAGTCGCACTCATCGCGAACAGCGTAATGGCAATATATTATGAAGAAACTCAGCTGATAAGCCGGGCGATCGGCAATGAGCTGGTGAATAAAACTCAACAAAGTGGTATGTTTTGGTTCTATGGAGCAAGCCGATGATGTGAGCTTGGTTTCCAGAATCGAAAGGAGTGCTCGTGCCACTGAGCCGTGCTGATATCGGTGATCTCGCTTACTTCGTCGCCATAGCAAGACATCGGAATTTTCGCCGCGCGGCCACGGACCTTGAGGTCAGCCCGTCCGCCTTGAGCCATGCAGTAACCGGCCTTGAGGCTCGCCTCGGCATCCGACTGTTCAACAGAACGACGCGAAGCGTGACGCTGACCGCTGCGGGCGAGGAGCTCCTCGCAACGATCGAAGCGCCCTTCGACCTGATCGATCGCGCGGCCGAAAACCTGAACCGCTATCGTGACAAGCCCACCGGCCGTGTCCGCATTAACGTCCTCGAAGACGCGGCCGAGCTGTTGCTCGCCGCCGTCATGCCCACATTTGTCGATCGCTATCCCGATGTGGAAATCGACATCAGCGTGAATAATCGCCTGATCGACATCATCGGAAGTGGCTTCGACGCGGGCATTCGCTGGGGCGGGACGGTTCCGGAAGATATGATCGCCCAGCGTATTTCACCAGATGTCAGGTGGCTGGCCGCTGCCTCCCCAGCCTACATCGCCAAGTTCGGCGCACCCGTTCATCCAGACGACTTGCAGCACCACCGTTGCATCCGCATCCGGCTCGGCAACGACCAGATCTATCAGTGGGAATTCGAGCGGAACGGGCAAGAAATATCCGTTGCGACGCCCGGCCAGGTGACCGTTGACGAAAGCCACGCGTCCTTGAGCCTGGGCCTGCGCGGCGTTGGCGTCATGTATGGTGCTGAGCCGGTCCTTCGCCCGCATCTCGAAAGTGGCGCGCTGAAGGTTGTGATGGATGACTGGGCATCGACAGGAGGCGGGTTTCACGTCTACTACTCCAGCCGACGTCATGTTCCGACTGGAGTGCGCCTGCTCGTCGATCTGTTCCGCGAGTTATCGCCGATGGGTTGAGACATTCGTTCGTGGCCTGTCTGTTCCTAGGCAACCGTTTGACGATTGAATTTCTATCTTTTTTATCGGAGCTGCCGGCAAACTACCCCCGCTTTCGCGGCGGTGGCCGAGGCTCTCCGAAGCCACGTTAAATTGCGCTAACGGCTTGGAAGGACATAGAAAAACCCCCAGATCAATGAGCTGGGGTTCTTCCACAGATTATCACCGCCCACGGTCATCGGCTGCCCAGACTCTAACGTGAAAGCAGGCTAGAAGGACTACCTTTGCCCTTCAGATATCCCGGGGGTCAATGCCCGATAGGGCAGAGGGGGCAGCGCACTCCTCCATCGTAGTCAGGCTGGGCGTGTCCCCTTCGGGGCCGAGCTCTACTCGGCTGACGCCTCCCCGAACCGTCTGACGGCGCCTCGCCCCTTCGGGTGGCGTAAAGATAGGTTGCAGATGAAGATCCAGCTTGCCTATGATCTCGCCTAGGCCCGTAAGCATGAGAATGAAATCAAGGTTGCCCCGTATGCCCCGGCACCATGACCCTGCGGCAGACCTTCAGAAAAGCGCTGCCGGCCGCCGTGAGCTGATTGATATCGATATGCTAGCACCCTGTTAGCGGACAGAAAGGACGGCTCCGCTTTGCTCCTCCGCTGCTTTCCAGAAAATCGGTTTCCGCTATAGACGTCCGCTGAATGGCCTCTGCGCGGGGTCGGGCCCAAACACCACCCCACATCAGATAACGCACAGGCGGGCCGATTAGCGGCAAAGCGCCGTTGTTGGACGCCTGCCCGCATCTGTTTCAGACGGTCCGGTTGTTTGCTTCCCTGATACGCCGTTGTTACCGAGGCCAGGCGTCCCGCAACAGCCTGCCCACTCCGTTCGCTTCGCTCCCGTGTTCACTGTTTCCTTCCGGTGGGAACTGCCCTGCTCCCTCGGTTCCTTGACGCGATCGAATCAATCAACCGAAAGGACAAAATCATGAAACACAACAAGCAAACATGACGGAAGCCGAGGAAACGCCTAGCCTGATCGGCTGGCATGTCGCGGACAGAGGAGAACGGCGGACATTCTGGACACGCATCGGCGCAGCCTAGCCGCACAGCGACGACGAAGGCTTCTCGCTGCAACGGAACTTCATGCTCTCGACGGAGGCCGGATCGTTCTCCGCTTCCGCGAACCGGAATCAGCCAACGGCTGATTCCCACCAGCTGGCAGGGAAAGTCCCCTGCCAGCCACCGCCGGCCGCAGCACGGCCGCAATCCATTCTGATAGCTCGATGCTAGCAGGGATCTAACCATGGCATTTGCCGATGCTTTTTAAACCGAAGAAATTTTGTACGCATGGCAGTGCCATCGGTGTCATCTTCTCAAGCGGATACATTTTTTGCGCCCTCTCTCCCAACAGTTAGGATTCGCGCAGAACGCATTCGCCAGACAACGTCACTCGGCGTAAACCTGTCCCGACAGTCGGGAGAATGGCGCATTCAGGCAGCACTTCCGCAGTTGCGGAAGTACCTATCTTCAGCAAGGCAAAAAAATGCCGCACTCCCTTGAGAATGCGGCACAGAAGTGCGACGGTCATGCAACCATCCCCGGAGATTGGTGTGGCCGCAGGCTAGCTGTCCAGGAAAACCTGTTGCCGGCGAACGGCGACAAAAAGCCGGCCACTCCGCTTTCGTAGGTGCGGTCTTCCACTTGTTCCTCGGCCGTCTCCACCAAGCGCTTGCAGTCCCGATTTGTTCAGTTCCTGCTCAGACAAGTGGTACCGAGCCCGCGCCATCTTGCCTTCCCACCCTTCAGCCAAACGCGGCTTTGTACTGCTGCCGCACCGCTGGGTCGTCGCACGCAGCTTTGGCTGGGCAGCTCGATTTCGCCGACCGGCGCGAGATTATGAGCGCCTTACACACACCCTGGCCGGGTTGCACTACGTCGCCCTCGCCCGTCTCATACTCAGTAAAACCGTCCCTCTATTCACTACAGGTTCATAACAGGCGCTAGCGTGAATTCGCCGGAGGCGTCGACCAACTGCCGCGTATGGGTGTTGCGGTCGATGACCGCCGCGACCTCGGGCGGTGAAAAATCCACCGGCATCGACCATGCGGCCGACATCAAATTGGCCTTGCTTGCCCGCATGCGCGCTGGCGACGATGACGGTGGGGCCTTGTTTGAGCAGGCGATCGCATTTGGTGAGATCGACGGCAAGCCGTCGGACATGGCGTGCAGCGAGCGTGTAGGCAGGGAAAGGGGGATTCCACGACGGGCGAGGCCACGTTCTCATTGTCGCGCGGCGCGAGGTAGTTTGCGCGCCGAATTCATCAAGCTTTGCCCTCGCTGCACGAACCTCGGGCGGTGGCAACGGTCGCAACATGGTTGCACGTACGCCGCGGCGGCGCAAGCGCGTCATCCGTTCCCGTCTCTCAAAGGATTCGCAATGCCTACCGTGATCATCAATGGAAGATCCACCAACCTCAATGTGCCCGACGATATGCCGCTGCTGTGGGCGCTGCGCGATGTCGCCGGACTGACCGGCACCAAGTTCGGCTGCGGCATTTCGATGTGCGGCGCCTGCACCGTGCATGTCGACGGCCAGGCGGTGCGCTCCTGCGTCACGCCGGTATCGGCTGTGGCCGGCAAGCAGGTGGCGACGATCGAGTCCATGTCCGCCGATCCGGTGGGCAAGCGGGTGCAGGCGGCATGGCGCCAGATCGACGTGGTGCAATGCGGTTACTGCCAGTCGGGCCAGGTCATGTCCGCGACCGCGCTGCTGAAGAAGACGGCCAAACCCAGCGATGCGGACATCGACAATGCGATGGCCGGCAATATCTGCCGCTGCGGCACCTATCCGCGCATCCGCGCGGCAATCAAGATCGCCGCCGGCGGCAACGGCAAGAAGGAGGCCTGAGCATGGACAAGCATGACAATGGCCTCGATGGCGCGACCGGACTGCAATCGCCGGCACGGCGCAAATGGCTGGGCGCGGGCGCGGCACTGGGCGGCAGCCTGCTCATCGGCGTGCATCTGCCGACGCGCGCCGAGGATCGCGCCCGCAATGAAAAGCCGCCCGAGACCGCGGTCGGCCATGCGGCGACCACCATCTCGAACCAGGCGCCGGGCCTGGCGCACAACGCCTTCATCCGCATCGATCGCGACAACACGGTGACGCTGATCATCCACAAGGTGGAGATGGGACAGGGCACCTTCACGTCGATGCCGATGCTGCTGGCCGAGGAACTCGAGGTCGATCTGGCCAGGGTGAAGCTGGAGCAGGCGCCCGCCGACAACAATCTGTACAGCGATCCGCTGCTCGGCGGCCAGGTGACCGGCGGTTCGACCTCGGTGCGCGGCGCTTGGGAGCCACTGCGCCAAGCCGGCGCGAAGGCGCGCACCGTGCTGATCGCGGCGGCGGCGCAGCGCTGGAAAGTCGACCCGGCGTCCTGCATGGCGCGCGATGGCGCGGTCATCCACGGGGCCAGCGGCCGCAAGCTCAGCTATGGGGAACTCGTCGACGTGGCTTCGCAGCTGCCGCTGCCGGAGCAGGTCGCGCTGAAGCCGGCTTCGCAATTCCGCCTGATCGGCAAGCCGATGAAGCGGCTCGATTCCGCGGCCAAGGTCGATGGCTCGGCGCAGTTCGGCATCGATGTGCGCTTGCCCGGCATGCTGATTGCGACGGTCGCGGCCTGCCCGGTGCCGGGAGGCCGCCTGAAATCGGTCGATGAAGCGAAGGCGATGGCGGTGCCGGGCGTGAAGCGGGTGCTGAAGATCGACGGCGCGGTGGCGGTGCTGGGCGAGCACATGTGGGCGGCGAAGCAGGGCCTGGCCGCGGCGGCGCCGACCTGGGATGAAGGCGCGAACGCGAATCTGACGACGGCGATGATTGTCGACGACATGGCCGCGGCATCGAAGTCCAAGCCGGGCGCGGTGGCGCGCAACGACGGCAATGCGCAGCAGGCTATCGCCGGCGGCAAGCGCAAGATCGAGGCGGTGTACGAGGCGCCATTCCTGGCGCATGCCACGATGGAGCCGATGAATTGCACCGTGCGCGTATCGAAGGACCGCTGCGACCTGTGGCTCGGCACCCAGGTGCCGACGATTGCGCAGGGCGCGGCCGCCAAGCTGACCGGGCTGCCGGACGAGCGGGTGCAGGTGCACAACCATTACATCGGCGGCGGCTTCGGGCGCCGGCTCGAGGCCGACGCGGTGATCCAGGCGGTACAGTTCGCCAAGCAGATGCCGGATGTGCCGATCAAGATCGTCTGGACCCGCGAAGAGGATGTGCAGCACGACATGTACCGGCCGTACTACTACGACCGCCTTGCCGCAGCGCTGGACGAGAAGGGTATGCCGGTAGCCTGGTCGCACAAGATCACCGGCTCGTCGATCATGGCGCGCTTCGCGCCGCCGCTGGTGAAGGATGGCGTCGACCCGGATGCGGTCGAGGGCGCGAAGGATGTGCCTTACCGCATCGAGAACGTGCATGTGGAATACCTGCGCCACGAGCCGCCGCTGCCGACCGCGTTCTGGCGCGGCGTCGGCCCGACCCACAACATCTTCGTGGTGGAAAGCTTCATCGATGAACTGGCGGCGGCAGCGGGCCAGGATCCGGTGTCATATCGCCGGTCGCTGCTGGACGACGGCTCGCGCATCAGCCGGGTCCTGAGCCTCGCGGCTGACAAGGCGGGCTGGGGCAAACCGCTGGCCAAGGTGGAAGGGCGTCGCGTGGGACGCGGCATTTCGACGCAGTTCGCCTTCGGCAGTTATCTGGCGCAGGTAGCGGAAGTGTCGGTGGGCGCCGATGGCGACGTGCGGGTGCATCGCGTGGTCTGCGCCATCGACTGCGGTCAGGTGGTGAACCCCGATACCGTGGTCGCGCAGATCGAAAGCGGCGTGAACTTCGGCATCACCGCGGCGCTGTGGAATGAAATCACGGTGGACAAGGGCCGGGTGCAGCAGAGCAATTTCAGCGACTATCGGATGATGCGCATCAACGAGGCGCCGAAGATCGAGGTGCATATCGTCCAGAGCAACGACAAGCCGGGCGGCATTGGCGAGCCGGGCACCTCGGCCACCGCGCCGGCGCTGACGAATGCGATCTTCGCCGCGACCGGGCAGCGCATACGCAAGCTGCCGGTGGGTGAGCGATTGAAGAAGGGGGCGTGACCGTAGCTGCGCGGGCTGGGCTCACTAAGGAAGGCCGGCAAAAACCTCAGCGGGCAACCGGCTGCTTGAAGACTGATCTCGCCATTTGCACGGCATAAAGTTTACCGAGGAAAGGTCGATGAGTATGTCGTCAGCGCCCCAAGAACTCGCCGAGCAACTATGCCGCCCTTTCCTTTCCTCCTGCGAAACCTTCTCTGAGGTGAGGACTTTGGGGGAACAAGCGCCTCATTATTACGAGCGAATTGATTGGAAGGCTTCGATTCTTCTCGATGCCGTCTGCGATCCACCCGTCGGAACACGCCGGTCCGATACGGACGGTGATAATGGCTTGCCAAGCTCTACTGTAAATCCATCGCTGAAGTACTTCCGACGCACATCACTTCACAAAGCATAGACAGATAAGTCTGCTTATCCATATAGCTTATTTTTGTATTTAAAACGGGTTTCCTGCTTTCCGCCACACAATTTCGTTTCCATATTGGTCCTTTTTGCCGATCGCGGTCGATCTCGAGGTAGACTCGCCCCCCTGTTTTTAAAGGACTTTTGCATGGAAAAACGAGAGTCGGCATGCCTGCAGTGCGGTACAGACGATCAACGCTGGGATCCACACAACGGCAACTGCGCCGGGTGCGGATTCGATGAAGTTCACGGATTCTCTCCGGTGCCGCAGATTTATGAGCACTTCCTGCAGAGCGTGCTCAGTGCCAGTTCACAACGGATTGAAGCTACGACGCTCAAGCGCCTGATGGCAGAATTTCACCGGGTGTTTCCGACGCCGGAAGAGCTGGCCGATGGCTGGAATTTCCTGCGCGCGCATCCAGAATACGTCATCGATGTCTTGCGCAGCACCAGTAGCGCTTTGCATTAAAGTTCATGTCGCCTGTTGCAGCTTTCAGAATCAGCGGTTTCATCTGTCGTTGCCAGCCCTTCCCTATTTCACTTCACGGCAATGGCAAGTTTGGAATCCCTTCACTACGCCCGCCATCCTCGGTGGCATGCCGGTAGAAGTACCAGAATGTGGGTCTAAAACTAAAGCAGAGCGCCCGCCACGGGTCCTGTTGGCGCGTGGGCAAGCTTGGACGCCGCAGCATGCGTCATTTGGCTACGCCTTGGTCTGATCCAGCGCGAGTGGTGCGTCCTGCCCCCTTTCATTTAGTTTTTCACTCACGCGACGCGCATGGGCGTTCAAGGACTCTGACATATGCTTGGAGCAGCCAGACAAGGTCGCTGGACTAGCGGCTTCGTTGCGTTCGGCGCCTGGTTTCAGTGTGTGACCAAGCATGCAAAACGATATTTGCACCGGCCGGCTTGAGGTTGGTTGCTCAGGATTGGTTGCGCCTGCCTCGACGCACTTCCGGAAAAGTGTTCAAGGCCCGCATGTGGCGATGTCGCGCCACGCAGGACGAGAACGACATCTGGTGAGTAGCCTATCGTTCGTAAGGGGCAAAGGAGGCACCCTTCTCCTTATTGATGAGTTGTTGGATACCATCCGAGACTTCGGCTCCTCTGCGGCATGTCCCCCCTCCCTTGCCCAGCGAAAAATGGTCCTTGGTCATGCGTCGGACTGGCCTGATGTCGAGGTAAACGCTGTCGGGAACGTGTTTTACCGCAACATGAAGGCGGCGGTGCTTGATGGCACCTCTGCTGTTGCGGGATCCGGCGGAAACGGCCTATTCGCGAAAGTCGTGGATGCGAGCACACATTAGCTGCGCCACGCCACCATTACGCCCCAAGTGGACGCCGAGATTGATCTGGATGCCATTAGAGAACGCCAAGTATGGATCCGTTGCCACTACTTCACGCTGCCTGCATCAGGCCGATCAGCGACGGCATAGAGATACGCGGAGGAAGCACTGCTTGGATGGTGAGTCCGTCGCGGACGTTGTGTAAGTTAGCTTCCGCCTGCGGTGGCCCGCCAACGCCAGCGCGCGGCCGCGCGACGGCGATTTAGTTTTAGAGCCACAGGCAGCACATCAGGTGAGCGTAGCGGTGGTTGGTTCCGCGGCATTTTGCCCTTGGGGCAGCCGGTAGTGCCTCGGAATCCGTTTGACATGCACGATGTCGTTCTTGATCGCAAACTCTTTCAGGAAACCTACCTCGATCAGCCGTGTGAGCGCGACCTTCAGCCGGCGGCGGAAATCATTCATGTTGTCGCTCCGACTGGCCGAGAGTTCGTGATATTTAGTCACGGAGATCGGATATGGCTCGCGATGCGTGCTCAGAAAGCTGTGAAGCCATTGGGCCAAGGGTGAGCGTCCGCCAATGGCCTTGCGCTCGGCGGGGCTCATGAGCGTAAAACTAGGGTCTGCGAACAAGGCTGCGATGCTGGGCTCGAGCAGGACCACCCACTGCGAAAGCTGCTTGCCTTTCTCATCTTTCCAAGCAAAAGATCGGATCAAGCTGCCCTCGTAGCCACCGCCGAGCTGCTCGCCCGAAGCATTTTGCGTCACGGATACGCTGGTGGCGGAAAGCCGAGAGCAGCACTCGCGCAGATGCTTGTATTCCGCCGTGTTGATGCTCCATCCTAATTCCTTGAGCATTGTATAGGCGGTGAAGGGGATCGGCTTGCCCAGCTCGTAGCGGCGTCCGAAGTGCAAGATGGCCAGAAACACGGAATAATCGTCTTGGCGCAGTTCCTGACCGCGGTATTCGATGTTGATGCCTGCGAGCGTGGCAACCTGTTTACCCTCGTAGAAATCGCGCTTGATCTTGCCATCGGACTTGGCCGCCGTGAACAAGGCGCCCCTGGCGAAGGAATTTGGCATGCCACGTAGATCATCGTCCCACATCGGCAATTGGACCGGCTCGAGCGCGCGCTGTGCGGCTTTTCGCTTGGCGGTCTCCTGCAGTTTGTTCACTGCCGCGGTCAGATTCGCTGAATGCGTTTCCTGCGCTCCTGTTTTCCTTGGCATACTGTTCCTATGGGACGTGGCTTGACCGCAACGATTATCGGGGTTGGGATATTGAAGTCAATAGGCTTATTTAGTTATTCACCCACGTTTTTTGAGGGTGGTTTTGCAGGGTTTCGGCTTTTGAATTTTTATCTATCCATAGCATTCCAGCCAGCGGTTGCCAAGTGTCGTATACGGTTAAAGACAAAGATTAAAAGCAAAAGACTAGAGGGCCGCGAAACGTAGCATCCATGCGGGTTTCAGGGGATTTTTGCCGATGTAAAACTATTAGTGGTTCACCCACAAAACTACTAGTGATTCACCCTTACGACTAATAGCGAAACGCTGATCTGCTATTAGCGTTTCGCCCTTTCACTAATAGTGATTCGCCCATTGGACGCTTTGCTAGCGCGGCGGTTCGTCGATAGCGCGTTTTCAGAGGGAAGTGTGAGTCTAAAACTAGTAGTGATTCACCCTTTCTACGCGTTTTGATGCGCAAGCATGCTAGCGGGTCTAATACTATTAGTGGTTCACTCACGTTTTTTCACTGAGGTTCGCAAAAAAACAACTTGAGAAGCGTCCAACGGCGCTTTTTTCCGTAAAGCACCATGAAAACCGCTGGGAATACCTCTCATTCCTATGCGTGGATGCGCTTTTTTCCCCTGCGTCGCCTTGCTGATGGCGGCAGCGCATAGAGTGACGCATTCTAAGGGCTAATGGAGGGTTAAAAGTCCGGTGCTTTGCGCGCCCACTGTGGGTCTAAAACTAAAAACTTGGCTTTTTCGTGTGCTGGCCCCTTGCGCTTCGTAGCGCCGCATCCCGTTGGAGGGGCCTTTGGAAGCTCGATGTGAGTCTAAAGCTAAAGAAGGCGGGAAATTTCGGTGGGTATAAAACTAAGGGATGCGCCAAGAGGTGTGAGTGTAAAACTATGGAGTAGGGATCCACACGGCATCTGCCCTTGCCCTCCCCACAGGCCGGGGCATCGACGTACGGGGGGCAAGCTTTAGGTGGGAGTTCCTCTCAACCTTCACTTTACGCGCACCACGCGTGCTGGCGCGAGAAGCGTTCACAGAGACTAGCCTGCATGCATCAGGTCGAAGAAGGGCTCCTGGGAGGTCGGTCGAGGAAGCAGAGGCGCTACGTTTCTGGGCATCTCGCGTAATGGATTGGTAGCGTCGCGTGATCTGCTTTAAAATTCCGAAGCGTTACGCCCTTTCGCAAGCCATGATCGGCGTTCAAAGAAAATTTTGTGAATAGCAAGTCAGCTGCGCCATGGCGCTCAGCGCGTTCAGTTGACGGGCGAGCGCTACTTCACAGCCAAAGATCAGCACATAGACAGACTTGGTAGGCACAATGTTGGTCTAACAGTTATCGATGTAACAAGCGGCGCCAAAGCACGCGACGCGCCAGTTCTTAGCTTGGTTGTCCAGCTCGATCCACCTAGCCAAGTGCATCGGCATTGCTCAGTGAGCTTCTCGCCGCAGTCCTCGTTGTTCACATCCGCAGGGAGATACTGATGATCAGACTACCGCAATAAAAATGTAGTTTTGCAGATGGTTTTTCTGTTTGCTTTCCTGCTTGTTATCGTTCGGTGCGGCGACCATGGCTTTTTTCTCCCCTGCTACGACGAGCCCAATTTATGGCGTTCGAATTCGCGGTGCCCACATCCGCATCGAGATCAGTCCACAGCGAAAGGTAGCGGTCGAGCGTGCGATAGATCGACTGCTGCTGGGTGGCTTTTATAACTGCGAGGACAAAAGGGTGGTGCAATTCAAGGCCAGGCGGCGTTTGGTGGACTGGATCCGAAGGTGTGCCGCGCTCGATTTGAACTGGAAGGCGCATTACAGTCCGCTCAAGACCATGGCGTCGGCCACCATGTCGACCAATTTACGACACATGCCGATGCCAACGTAATCATCTGGCTGCGCGACGACGACCATGTGGCCTTGCGCTCTGGGCATGTAGCGCCCAGGTTGTTCTAATTGGTCAGCTTTGGTGAAGCTTTATCATTCTCATAGCGCAATGCTCTTCAATGGTTTTCCGACAGATTGAACCGGCGCTTTAGTTCGTCCACCAATGCCTCCCGCTCTTTGGGATCCGCCAGATTCACTTCGAAGGCGACCTTGCCGGAATCCCATTCCTTGATGAACCCAATCTGAGCCGGGCCGGAATTAATCCTGTATTGCCGGCTAACCTCTTTCTTCTTACGCGGCTTGGCCTCTTCGAGTTTAGCGCGCACTTGCTCCAGCGCGCGTGAACTCAGATCGTCCTTGACTACGCGCTCCATTAGGTCGAGGAGTTCCTTTTCCGCGACGATTTTCGAAATCCGATAGACCTCATAGCCGATCGCCACGCCAAATTTCGTCGGATACTCCCGCATCTTATCCAATGCGCTTTGCGGCATCTTCAGCAACGCCATGGTTTTCGCGACCGCGGCGGGCGAAATACCAATCAGCTCGGCTATTCCCTCCCCGTCCGCCACCTTGGCCTCATCGAGCAATTTTTGCCACGCCAACGCGTTGTCCAGGGGTGACTGGGCGTTGCGCTCTTCGTTGATCAGATAAGACATGCGATACATATCCAGCTCGTCCGAGACGTCATGGACGACGCATTCAATCTCTGTCTTGCCCGCGGCAAGCAACGCGCGCTTGCGATAATGGCCGTCGATCAGCAGATAATGGCCCGGCATACTCGGGTGAGTGATCGCCGGCGCCGCGACCAGCTGCCCTCGCGTCGCGAGCGACGCCGCAAGGGATTTGACGGTCTCCGGATCGTAAATTTGGCGGGCGTTGAAGGGGTTGTCATGCGCCTTGTCGATCGGAATGCGAATAATGACCTTGGCGTTTGCATCGCTCGAAGCGCCGATTTCAGCGCGTAAATCGGCCGCGGCGAGCGATGCGTCCAGCCTCGGGCCTGCCAGACCCAGAGGACGGCCGGCGAGCGCGTCCTCGGCCGCCTCATAACGCTTGTCCAGTTCCTGCGGGTCGAAGCGCTTTTCTACGGATGCCGTTTCGCTCTTGATCGAGGAGCGCAACAACGACTTGCGGTCGGCCTTAGCGTTCATTTTTTGCTCCTTTTGGCCGTGGCAACGCCCAAAATCTCCAGCACTTCGTCAGTGAGCTTATCGACTTCTTTCACGGCAGGGCTGCTCTTGGCGACCTTGTGGACCGTTGATCCGAACAATTGGCACTCACGAAACGCCGATCGTGAGCCGATCCAGGTTTTCATCAGCGGAATCTCTACGTCCTCGGCCAATACATCGAGCGTATCCCGGGCAAGGTTTGTGTTCTTTTGCACCATGTTGGGCAGCATGCGAATTTGCAGTTGTTCGTTGGTGGCTTGCGCCGTCAATGCCAGTTTTTTGGCAGCGACGGACGCCCACATGTCCGCGGGCGCTGGGACGATCGGAATAATCGCCAAATCGGAAATCAGCATTGCACTTGATGGTGCAGGCGAATCCACCGCAGGTGGGCAATCGATAAAGATGAAATCATAATTTTCGAGATGATTCTTGATCTCCCGATGCACCTTGCCACCCATGGCCGCCAGATTCATCATCGCCGCGGGAAAAGGGTCCTCGTCTTGCGCTTGACTGGCCCATCGTGTCGCGGTGCTCTGACTGTCCATATCCACGACCAAGGTCCGAAAACCTCTTTGGGCTATGGTCCCGGCGATCTGGATGGTCATAGTCGTTTTACCGCAACCCCCCTTCTGATTAAAAAAAGTCACTACTTTGGCTGCCATGCAGTCCCCCTTATAGACTTGAAGTTCGATTTCCGCGTGGAAATCGAACTCTACGCAGCGTCACTGTAATTCAAATAAAGCCTATCAATCAAGTATTTACTCGTAATATTTGAATTGTCTAAGCTGTGCTGTCCACGTTTTTCGGCGGAGCTATGGCGCTTCTCTTAAAAGAAGAACGAGATGCGCAATTTGTGCGAGCAAATCAGCATGGGCCTTCTAATGTCGAATCCAAGGGAGTGGCTTTGCCATCCTCGCGCTGGCGCCTTTTCGTCACAGTACGCGGAGCGAAGCGCAAAATGAAGCAGGGTGTTCGGAGAACCGATTTGTGCGCGGAAATAATTATGTTGCAGGCAGTTGGCCGGGGATCCGCCATCTTTTTGAGGCGGCCACAGTGACGCCCCTCAGCTGTTGGGACTTCGTCATGTAAAGGCAACTATAAGCCAGCTCACTTAAGCGCATAACCTGAAGCAAATCCCTGTCAATTAGGGTCAGCGGATCTATGATTTACGCGCGTAAATTGGCTAGTCTATGCAGCGTTTTCGAGGCGAGGAGCGAGTGTCCACCGTTGCCCAACCTTTAAATGGCCCGCCGTAGACCATCCCTACCTGGTATAGATTCGGCCCAGATCCCTGATCTACGCGCTGGAATTACTCCGCCGAGATGAATCTGGGCAATACGTCGATTGAGTGTTTTTGAGCCTCGTATTTGTGTCCGGCATGAATGCCCAGCGCATAGTCTTCTAGGCGGATTTACGCGCGTAAATCACGGCCCCCACCGCGTACTCTCCTTGAAACCATAATGCGCAGGAGGGATGAAGAATGCGTTCGACATATTCCCGACTTCGGTATAGCAGCATCGCGTTTGTTCGGCGGCGGACACGGTGAGTGGAGTCTTTCATTCATCAACTATCTCAGGCCCGCGAATCAGCAAAGCATAGGAGACAAACAAGAGGGTAGCATACTGCCTCAGGGCGCGCTAATGAAGGACCGCGTTCAGCGTAACTGATGAGCGAGTACAGGGCCTGCGTCCTGACGTCAAATCCTGAAAACCGTTCTCCGCCGCTTCCACCGTTGTATGCGGTGCGGGCCGGGGAAGTTGGCTCGATGAATTGAAAAGGCCTTTCCGAGCAGTCGTACAAGGTTTTGCGTGCAGGACAGTGTCCAAGACTTGTTTGCCATTCGTGAATCGCTGTCACCTCGAATGCGAAGGGGAAAAATTCTCACGACTTAAGTTCACGAAGGTACCCAAGAACCGGTTCATTGATTTGCACAGTGAAAATTACCTCAACAATAAAAGTGCGCTAAGGATAGTGGGAATATGACCGTATCATTTGCGGGTTCGTGCTTCACGGTACCTTTCAGCGCCCGGCATAGAGCAGATATAAGCCGGATGATCACGCGATGACTTACGGAGAACGCGAGGCAAGTGCTGATGGCTGCCTCTACTGACATTCCTAGAGGAATCCCTAAAAGCTAAGCATGCATGCCCGGGTAGCCTGCAAGGGCCACAAGTCCCAGTCCTATGGCTTTAGCAACAAGATAGTTTTCCTGGCTGGGTAGAACGTCAAGTGATGACTTCCCACGAGACAATGAGGGATTTGTTCCATTTTAAATATTAAATAATAAGCTCAAGGAGCGATAATGGGGGTTATCTATGTATGATTTGTGGGGGATCGCCGCATCGTTTTCGTTGCTGGGGAAGTAAAGTTGGTACGCAGCGCTGCGTTTCGGCTACGCCGCACTGTCTATAGGAGAGGAGGGCGTTCCTGTATTCTGTCGCCGGTTAAGTAGCCCGATCCAAGGAAGATCAGATGCAGTTGCTGCTGGTAGAAGATGACGCCGTGCTGGCGGACGGTATCGCCCGCAATCTCAGTGCCCAGGGCTACGAGGTTGATGTCGTGCGCAACGGCAGCGATGCGGATGCGATGTTGCAGCGCCGGGAAATCGGCGCTGTCGTAATGGACATCGGCATCCCGGGCCTCGATGGATTCGAGGTCGTGCGCCGTATGCGGGCGCGGGGCAACCACACGCCGGTGCTATTGCTGACCGCGCGAGACGCGGTGGCGGATCGCGTGTTTGGCCTGGAGATCGGCGCGGACGATTACCTAGTCAAGCCGTTCGCTACGGCTGAACTTGTCGCCCGGGTCAAGGCGCTCGTGCGCCGCGGCGGTGGGCGCGACGCGTCGATTGAGATTGGCGCCCTGAAGCTGGATGCTGCTGCGCGCCGCGCCACCGTCCATGGAATGCCGATCGATCTATCGGCGCGGGAATGGGCCATTCTCGAATATCTGCTTCGCAATACTGGCCGGGTGGTGTCGAAGCAGCAGATTATTGATGCGATCCTTCCATGGGGAGAGGAGGTGACGCTCAACGCGGTTGAGGTCTACCTGTCCCGCATCCGCAGCAAGCTCGCTGACGCCGGCGTGGCGATACGCACCGTACGAGGTTTCGGCTACATGTTGGATATAGGTACCTAAGGCCAGCCGTCAGTGCGCGCGTGCGCGAAGCCGTTCTCGAACCCGCCGCGCCACAAAAATGTCCAGAAAGTCCTCGATACGGGCCTCCTTCCGCATCTCGGTTAGGACCGCCTCGTAGCAGGAACATACTTGCTCAACCGGAAGACGCATTTCTTCAGCCAATTCCGCGATCGCGACCAAATGTCTTTTGCGATCAGCAGCGTCCCGAAAGGCATCCGCGTGGTGAACAGTCAACTTGCTCACGTCATCGACAAACTCGACTTCCATTCCTCGCTCCGTTGACAAAATAGAAAGTTAGAACCATGATTGGGAAACGTTGGGTATGTGACAACAACCGTCCACGCGGTATAACGAGCAGCTTGCTTAGGACTGAGCAAAATTGCATGAGTTCAGCAGGGAATGCGGGTGTGATGAAACTCTGAGCGAATCGCCGGGAGGGCGGTGGCATACCAATGCAGCGTGAGGTCGGCGTCTCGTTATTATTTTTGCTTCGTCAACCCAACAGGAGGGCAGGATGCGTCGGACCATTCGTCGACGCCGGCAAGTGGCCATGTTCAGGTTCACGCTGGCAATCGAGCGCGCAGTTTGCGCCAACAGTGTCTCGGAAAAGGATCTCGCGTACCGGTGGGCATCCATCTGGGCAGACGTGGCACGGTCGAGTTTAGGTGGCAGGCGCTTCTGATACTTGTTCTCGGCGAGCAAAATGCTTGTTTGTATGCCTGCCTGCGCCGTAAATTACGCTTGATAATCAGGCCTTTCCCTTTGGCGGTCTCGTCTTTGCGGGCAGCGCGAAGCGCCGTCTTGCTTTCCAATGACTTCTCTTGAACATGATCCGGCTTCCAATCCAAGCCTGAATCTGCCCGAATGGTTTTCTGAAAACAACTCGGACTGCATCAAAGTCATCGACCTCGTCGGCAATATCGTCCACATGAATTCGCCCGGGTTGAGAGCGCTTGAGATCGACAGTCCGAAAAGTATCCTGGGAAGACAGTGGTGCCACACGTGGCCGGAGGCAAACCGCTCGACGGTCCTCGCGGCCCTGCAGGAAGCGGCGACAGGAACGATTTCCTGTTTTCGCGCAGCCTGTCCGACGGCCAAGGGCACAGTTAAATGGTGGGATGTGAAAGTCCACCCGGTGAAAGCGGCAGATAGCAGCGTCGTTCACTTCCTTGTTGTCTCGCGCGACATCACCGACCTGCAGCAGGCGCACACCGAACTGCAGGCGGAAAAGGAAATCCTGCGCCTTGCCACAGAGGCGGCGGGACTGGGCCTGTGGCGCTATACCCCGCATCTCAACCAATTCGACTTTCAAAATGATCTGGCGTGCGACATCTTCGGACTGGCACCGTCGTGCGCGACATTGACGGCGCAGCAGACGCTGCGCGAGCGCCTACACCCGGACGATGAAGAGCGCTTTCAAGCCGCATTGCAGGTTGCCTGCGCGGGGAGCGGGCAGATGCGATTTCAGGGTCGCGTACGCCGGCCAGACGGCACGTTTCGCTGGATCGAGCTGTTTGCCCGCGTACATCATCCGCCCAATGACTCGCCGCTATACCTGATAGGCACCGTTGCAGACGTCACTGACCGAACAGCCTTTAAGGAGAATCTGCAGGATGCGCAGGCTCGTCTTGCTGCGACGATGGATGCCGGCGCGGTAGCGACATGGACATGGGATATTGGAAAGAACTGCGTCATTGGCGATCCGAACATCGCCCATTTGTTCTCGCTTCCGGACAGCGTCGCTTCCGAAGCGCCTATCGAGAGCTTGCTGAAAGCGATCCATCCCGACGACATTGAGCGTGTGTCGGCACGTATCCAGCAGGCAATCAACGATCGCGCCTTCTATCAGGAGTCATACCGTGTCCTGGCGAGAGACGGTAAGTACCACTCGGTCATTGCTCGAGGCCGCGTGAAGTGTGATGAAACGGGTGTTCCGGTTCAGCTACCCGGTGTCATACTCGACGTCACGCTGCAGAAGGAAGCAGAAGACAGGTTGCATGCGAGTGAAGTTCGCTACCGCGCGTTGTTCGATTCTATCGACGAAGGCTTTTGCATCATCGAAATTCTCTACGATGCACAAGAACAGCCAGTCGACTTCCTTTTCATCGAAAGCAACCCGGCATTCCAAAATCAGACTGGATTCAGAGCGGAACCGAATAAGTCCATGCTGGAATTATTTCCAAACTTGGACTTGCGTTGGGTGACCCTGTTTGCAAACGTCGCCGTGACTGGCAAGTCTGCGCGGGTGCAGGATTATGTCGAACCCCTTGGGCGATGGTTTGACGTCAATGCTGTTCGGGTTGGCAATGCGGGCAGCAATAGGGTCGCCGTGCTGTTCTATGACATTTCTGAGCGGCGGCAGAACGAAAACGACCTGCGCCGACTGGCTTTCACCCTCGCTGAGACTGATCAGCGTAAATCGGAATTCCTTGCAACGCTGGCCCATGAGCTACGCAATCCGCTGTCGCCGATCCGTAATGGTCTGCAGTTGCTTCGCCTTGCCGGCGACAACGCGGAGACAGTGGCGCGGGTGAGAGACATGATGGAGCGGCAAGTCACGCACATGGTCCATTTGGTGAATGATCTGCTCGACATTGCCCGAATCAGCAGCGGCAAGGTCGAATTGAAGAAGGTCGACGTTGACTTGAAGACCATCGTGGCAACGGCGATCGAAGCAAGCCTGCCGGCGATCCAGGCCAAACACCACGATCTGAATGTCGTGGTGCCGTAGGAACCTTTTCCATTGTCTGCTGACCCCACCCGCATCGCACAAGTCATCGGGAACATGCTGAACAATGCCGCGAAATATACGCCCGAAGGTGGCCGCATTACGCTGACAGTGCGCCGGGAGACGGATGGCGCTGTTCTGCAAGTCGCCGACAATGGTATCGGTATTCCGGCCGAGGCACAGTACACGGTGTTCGATATGTTTGCGCAGGTAAAGGCGAACATGAACTATGCGCATGGCGGTCTCGGCATCGGACTGGCGCTGGTGCAAAGCTTGGTCTATATGCATGGCGGAAGGGTGGCGGTGTCGAGCGCGGGAAGCGGTCAGGGAAGCACGTTTACCGTTCGCTTGCCATTGAACAAGACGGCAGTGAGTACAAGCAAAGCGGAGAGTGAATCACAGCCCGAGGCCGTGGCGCCTTTTGACACGCGCTTGCGGGTCCTGATCGTGGATGACAACGAGGATGGCGCGCAAAGCCTTGGGGCACTGATCGAACTCGGCGGCCAGGAGGTCAGCCTTGCGCATACTGGCAGGCATGGCCTGGCGCTGGTGGAAGAATTCCGGCCCGATGTCGTCTTCCTGGATATTGGGTTGCCCGATATGGACGGCTATGCGGTGATCCGCAATATCCTTCAACTACCCTGCGGCAAAAAGCTGCCGGTAGCGGCGTTGACAGGGTGGGGGTCGCAAGTTGACCGGGTTAAGACGGCGAAAGCCGGTTTCGACCATCATCTGGTTAAGCCGGCACCGCTGCCGATGATCGAAAAGCTGCTTACGGAGCTGGCGCGCAAAAAGAGGACTTGAGTAAAGGCCAGAAGCGTCTTCAGCGGCCGAGCAGCATGTGGTGCGGTTCGCTTGTACGGTCGCTAACCACACTTGAAAGGTGATGCCATGAGGATGGGGCACAAGGAGTTTCATCGCATCGAACACATAGGATGGCTGCGTGCAAGCGGTCCTTGGCGCGAATGACGGCATCATTTCAACAGCCAGCCTGATCATCGGTGTGGCCGCGGCGCATGCTTCACACCAAAATCTGCTGGTCACCGGCATTGCTGGCCTGGTCGCCGGCTCAATGTCGATGGCAACGGGGGAGTATGTCTCGGTGTCGTCGCAGGCGGATACCGAGAAGGCCGCGCTCGCCGAGGGAAAGGCTGAGCTGGCCAAGGACTATGATCCCGAGCATCGGGAACTGGCCGGCATCTATGCAAAGCGGGGGCTCGACCGACCGCTGGCTGGGCAGGTGGCAACCCGCCTGATGGAGCACGATGCGTTGGGAGCCCACGCCCGGGATGAGCTTGGGATCTCAGAAATTACGACTGCCCGGCCGCTGCAAGCGGCATTCGCGTCAGCCTTGAGCTTTGCCACGGGGGCTGCCCTGCCGCTAGCGCGGTTGTCGAATTAATGTAGGGTGTAACCGCAGAGCTGGAACCAGCCTTTGGCATCGGACTCGGTAATGTGGTCAATGGCTTGTGTGAGCGCTTCGTCGAGGGGCGGTGCGGGTACGGGCTTTGGCTTTTCGCAGACTGGCTTTGAGCTTGGACCAGCAGCTTTCGATGGGCGAGTAGTCCGGCGAGTATGGCGGCAGGTAAAGCAATTGCGCCCCCGCAGCTTCAATGGCCTCCCGGATGCCGCTGACCTTGTGGGTGCTGAGGTTGTCCATGATGACGATGTCACCCGGTACCAGCGTGGGCACCAGCACCTGCTCCACATAGATCCGGAACACTGCCGTGTCAGTGGCACCGTCAACCGACATGACGGCATCGAGCCCGGTACAGGACAGCGCCCCGAGGATGGTGACATTGCGCCCGAAGTTCTTTGGCACGGCATCCGGTACCCGCCGACCATAGAGTGCGCGGCCGTACCGGCGGCTCATGGCGATGTTGCAACCGGACTCGTCGACGAACTTCAGCTGTCGGCATGGGCACGCGGAGAGTTGTGCCCGGTATTGCTGGCGTGCCAGTAGTACGGCCGCCGTGTCCCGTTCGCTGGCATGAACGGTTTTTTTTGCGCCGCATATGCAGCCGCTGCAGCAATCGATGCACGCAGCTCATGCTCACCGTCAGTCCACATTGCGTTTGCAGGCGCTCGGCGATCTCGGCCAGGGTCAAGTCGTTTTGCTCGGCTAGCCAGTGCTGCACCTGTTCGCAGGCTGCCGCATCGAGCAATCCCGGACGGCCGGCGCGCTTGCGGCCAGGTTCCAGGGCCCCGGTGCGGCGATACAGCCGCAGCAACTTCTCGACAAATGCCTGGTTAACCCCAAAAAAGCGGGCCACTTGTGCCTGCGAGCTTGTACCGCGCTCACAGGTCTGGACGACTTTGCGTCGTAGATCCACAGAATAAGCAGCGCCCACGATGACCTCCTCAAAATGGCGAAGCTTATGGTTAGACCGCATTAATCCCGCCGCATTCCACCGTCTAGCATTCCGACAACCGCGCTAGCGGTAATGTCATGGACTCCCTCCTCCGAGGCTCGGTAGACTGGGGGCACGCGAAGCATGGGCATCGCATCCAACGTAGGAGGCAAACATGGCAATCGTACGGGTCGGTTTGGATATCGCAAAGCAGGT
>NZ_JAEPBG010000036.1 GCF_016632335.1 Noviherbaspirillum pedocola | reverse complement strand
AGGACTGCCGGGCGCGACTTTCATCGTGGCGCGGAGAAACGCTCTCCAATCAGACGCCGTATAGATTTAGGCAAGCCAATCACAAAACCCAAAATCTACCCTTGCAAAAAGGAGGGTGACCATAGATTTTTCAGCTCATCGAAGACGGTTTCAATCAGGGATCGTCGTTTGAGTAGCGCCTGGTCGAAGGGCGTGTGCTGGATCGGTTTCATGTTCTTGCGCACTTTGGTAATCAGCTCCAACTGCCGCGCACGTAGCAAGTCCACCAGCCAGCGGGCAACGTAGCCTATATCCGCATAGACTTTGCCAAATAGCCCGCGACACAGGAATGCGACCGGCTTGCGGTCATCGACGTTGCCGGGGGTGACCTTGATGCTCAGCAGCTCGCCATGGTGATTGATGGCCACATGCAGCTTTAGGCCATAAAACCAGCCAGTCGAGCTCTTGCCTCGTGCGGCGACCTTGATAAAGACCCGATGTCGGGAAATGCGCAAATTGTCGCACACGGCAAGCGGGCTGGAATCGACAATGGTAATGCCGGTGCAACGGCCTTTAACCTGCGCGAACAAGGCGCTCAACGGCACCACACACCGCGGCATGAGTTCCAGACAGCGGTGGTAACTGGGCAGCCCGGGAAAATCGGCGCGCAGAAAGCGCACCGCGTAGGAAAGATAAAAGCTCTTGAAGTGCCGGTAGCGCAGCTGGTGGAACAGCACGGCCAGCGTCATCAGTTCCGATAGGCTCAGCGAAGCTGCACGCCGCCGCTTCTTCAGCCCATCTGCCAACAGGTGCCGCTCCCATTCCGGCTCGAACGTTTGGCAAAAGTCATCGATCAGGCAAAACAGCTCCGTTAAGCTGTCCATCAGGCGCCTCCTGCTGCGTATCGGTTGACTGGTTCGCAAACCCAATCGTACGAAGCTGTGAGGCGCTTTCCTTTGACCTGCCTGCAACCTTCCTTATCCGAGCTCAGGTTATCGAAGTAACGTTGAACTGAGAGCAGGTACAGCGGTTGATCAGAAGGCAGTCGACGGATTTTGGGTGAGCACTGTAAATCGATGCCATGACGCGAAACGTTTGGCGAGTTGAGTGCGGTATCGCACCGCGCCGAGACGATGACGATTGATAGAGAAATGCTGGCGAATCGGCCCGAAGCACGATAAAAATGTCTGCGTCCGTTGAAGGGAGCGAAAGCCTTTCATTCGACGTTCGCGTTCCCGAGTCGGCTGGTGGCTATTCTCTGCGCGGTTGTTGACCCGGGCTGCCGCTTTGACGAAGACATGCTGGACGCCGGCTAGTTCGGGGATCTCGGATTTCGCTGCCGGATAGCTGCGTAGCTGGTCAGTGATGATCTTGCGTGGGCCGTTCGGGTATTGGGCAAGCAGGTGTCGGAAGAAGCGTTTCGCCGCATTTTTGTCGCGCCTTTTCTGCAGCAGGATGTCGAGTTCAACGCCATGCTGATCGACGGCTCGCCACAGCAGATAAGGCTCACTACCAATGGTGACGAATACTTCGTCCAAATGCCAGGTCGTGCCGGGGTCTGGCCGTGCCTGTTTAATTCGGTGCGCGAAGTGCGTGCCGAACTTGCTGCACCAGTGCCGGACGGTTTCGTAGCTGACCACCATTCCACGCTCGAAAAGCAGTTCCTCGATATCCCTCAAGCTCAATTGGAATCGGAAATACCACCTCACTGCGCAACTGATGACGGCGCCCGGGAAACGATGGCGATGATAAAGCGGCTTTGATATTTCATTGCTCAACTCTATCAGCTTCAGACCTTAACGTGACAATGCCGCAAGCCCCTGAGATTCACCCACTAGCTTGGTCCGCTCAATGCCCAAGATCTCCATCTGGTCTACCACTGCGTGAAGCCAGGCTGCAATCACGGTGAAAGACAAATTCATGTTGACCATAATTGGAATTGTCAGCACATCCCGCCGCACGCCGCTATTTGCCTGGCCCTTCCACACCCCAGTCGGCGAGCGCCTCGGCGGTATGCTCCCCGGCATAGGGTGACGGCAGTCCGACTTCCGCCGCGGTCCGGCTGAAGCGCGGCGCGGGCGACGGCTGCACCACGCCATCGCGTTCGAAAAACGTGTTGCGCGCGATGTTGTGCGGATGCTGCGGCGCTTCGTCCAGGTCCAGCACCGGCGCGAAACACGCATCCGTCCCTTCCAGCAGCGCGCACCATTCAGCCTGCGTCTTCAGACGAAAGATAGACTGCAGTTCCTGTTTCAAGGCCGGCCATGAGGCGGGATCGAGTTGCGCCGCAAACGCTCGATCCGTAATCATCAGTTTATCCAGCAGCAACTTGTAGAACTGCGGTTCCAGCGCACCGATCGAGATCCATTTGCCGTCCTCGCATTCATACGTATCGTAAAAGTGGGTGCCGCCGTCCAGCAGATGGGCTTGCCGCCGGTTGCCCCATAACCCCATGCCCTTGAATTCATACACGATTGCGCTCAGCAAGGCCGAGCC
Source organism: Noviherbaspirillum pedocola (assembly GCF_016632335.1). GTDB lineage: Bacteria > Pseudomonadota > Gammaproteobacteria > Burkholderiales > Burkholderiaceae_D > Noviherbaspirillum_A > Noviherbaspirillum_A pedocola. The sequence goes on along the minus strand of NZ_JAEPBG010000036.1, from coordinate 23,099 downwards.
GTCGGTGATCGCGGCGTCCACTACCTGGCCGCGCCCGGACCGCTGCGCCTCGAGCAAGGCGCTGACGATGCCGAAGGCGAGCATCATCGCGCCGCCACCGAGATCGCCGATCATTGCCGGCGGAGCGACCGGCCCGCCTTCGGCACGGCCGATCACGTGAAGGGCGCCCGTAATCGAGATGTAGTTGATATCGTGTCCCGCCGCCTGGCTGAGTGGCCCGTATTGGCCCCATCCGGTAATGCGGCCATATACCAGCCGGGGATTGCGCGCATGGCAGGCATCGGGGCCAAGACCAAGACGCTCCATCACACCGGGACGGAAGCCTTCGATCAGTGTGTCCGCCGACTCGACCAGCTGCATGAAGGCGTCGACGCCTGCCGGCGACTTCAAGTCGAGTGCGACCGAGCGGCGCCCGCGGTTGAGGATGCTCTTGCGCCCGCTCTTCATGAAATCGCTGCCGTCGCGGTCCTTGCCGACGCTATCGTGCCGGTCAATGCGCAATATATCCGCCCCCATATCGGCAAGCATCATTGCGCAAAATGGCCCTGGACCGATGCCCGCGACTTCCAACACCTTCAATCCCTGCAGGGGACCCGCCATGTTTGACTCCCTTCATGCGCTGCAAGTTGTTGCGCTGGCAGATAGTGATCCAGAGCGGCGGCCAAAGGCGCTCTCATGGTCCGATTACATGCAAAACATGCCAAGGTCGCGCCGTGAATGACATCGCTTCCGCACGCAATGGTTAGCGGTACATCCCGCGCGGGCTATCGTGCCGCGCCGCCGACTCTCTCGGCGCCTTCAGAATCGTTGCGGCCGGATGCCGGCCGGCCCTTCGCCTGCGGCTCATTCAGGAGCGCCTTGGTGAATTGGTCCGCGAGGTCCTCCAGCTCCTGTTGCGTCGGCTGCCGGACCCACTGGACGGTCCAGTTCAGCGCGCCGACTGCGAGCCTTCGGAACAGCGCGGTATCGGATAAAATTAACCCCTCGCTCTTGACTTGCTCAAGGACATCGAGCCAGCTATCCCTATATGCGCGGCGCAGCGCTTCCAGCGGCCCGCGCTTGTCCGGCGAGACCTGTTGCCGTTCCCGCAGCCACACCTGGTGCGCGTAATTGTGTTCGGAATGCAATGCTTCCAGGTGGCCGAGTATTAGCGCATGCAGCCGCTCGCGCCCTCCTTTGGCGTCCTCTAGCTTTTTCCGCACTATTTCCAGGCCTTCCGTCATTCCATTCTCGAGTACCGCAACGAGAATATCTTCCTTGGTAGCGAAATGATAAAAAACGCTGCCCGAAGTCATGCCGAGAGTATCTGCAATATCCCGCACGCTTGCTGCGTGATAACCTTTTTCCTGGAACAACTTGCCCGCAGCCTTAATTAACTCCCAGTAACGCGCCGGGGCCTCGCGTTCGCGTCCTTCCCCGGTCATCGACGCCGCCCGCGACATTCTGCGCCCACTTCTCTGTGTCAATTGGTTAACTCCTATCGGTATACGCCTGCCGGACTGTTGAACCGGTACCGCCCAACATATCCATCCATTGCGAAAAACCACCTATTGTAGTACTTTATTTTTTCCAATGACACCAGAGCAGTTAAGCAACGTATCCTTTATAAGGATGCGGCTTCCGAAAAGAAATCGCCGACCATGCGGTTGAAGCGCGCGGCATGCTCGATCTGGGTCCAGTGGCCGCAGCGGCCGAACACATGCAGCTGCGACTTGGGAATCAGCTCGAACAATTTATAAGAACTCGCCAGCGGAATCACCTTATCTTCCCTGCCATGGACAATGAGGACTTCGTGCGGCAATGCGCGGATCTTTTCTTCCGGGCTGGCAAGCGCATCCACCGAGCGCTGGCGCGGCGCGGGGAACATGCTGCCGAACGCTTCCTGGAAGCCGGGACGGATGCTTGCTTCATAGCGCATGCGCGCCAGCTCATCATTGACCAGATTGCGGTCATAGGCGAATACATCAAGCAGCCCGCGCATGGCTTCAATCGATGGCGTGTAGCCCCAGACGCGGTCAAGTCCTTCGGTGATCGGGAACGATGTGCCGGCGCTTCCCATCAGGACCAGGCGGCCGACTCGCTCCGGCGCGCGGATCGCCAGTGCCAGGGCGAGCGCACCGCCGAATGAATTACCCACCACATGCACTTTTTGAAGGTCGAGCGCATCGATCACGCCCAACGCGTGGCTGACCCAATTGGCCATGTTGTACTGCACGCCCGCGGGTCGATCGGTATAACCGAAGCCGACCATGTCCGGCGCGATCACGCGGAAAGACGAGGATAGCGCCGGAATCGTCAGCCGCCAGTTGGCCCACGCCGTGACACCGGGACCGGAGCCATGGATCAGCAGCACCGGCGTGCCTTCACCCTGGTCGTGATAGTTGGTGCGGATGCCGTTGGCAATGATGGTTTTCGCAATTTCCGGATTGTGGGACATGTTCAGTTCCTGAATGTGATGGTGTTGTGTGGGCCGCAAGTCGCTTTTCCGATGCGGTAGTAGGCCTACCGTCCCAGATCTTTGGCGCTGACGCCGGCGATGCCCCAGTTTTCCTTCGGTACATCCTGGATCCAGACCCGGACGTTTTCCTTCGGCGCTCCCACTGCTTCCGTGAGGGCCTGGGTCACTTTTTCGATCACTGCGCGCTTTTGTGCTTCGGTGCGGCCTTCGAGCATATAGATTTGTGCGAATGGCATGGAGAATTCCTTTGGAGGGTAAATTAAACGAAACGCAGGCCGACACTGCCCATGCCCTGCACGCGCAGGGTAATGGCATCGCCGGCTTGTACCGCGACAGCTTCGGTAATGCCGCCGGACAGGATCAACGAGCCGGCCGGAATGTGTTCGCCGCGGGCGCCGAGATGGTTGGCCAGCATCGCGATTGCCGCCGCCGGGTGCCCGAGCACCGCGGCGCCGGCACCAAACAATACCGGCTGGCCATTCTTTTCCAGTACGATGCCGACAGTGCGCAGATCCACTTCCGCCACCGGCAGCGGGCGGCCGCCGACGACAAACCGCACGGCCGACGTGTTGTCGGCGACCACGCTCTTCAAGTCGAATTTGAAATCGCGGTAGCGCGAATCGATCACTTCAATGCCCGGCATGACGAAGTCGATTGCCGCCAGCACGGTGCCGATATGGCAGCCGGGGCCCTGCAGCGCCGTCCTGGTGACGAAGGCGATTTCCGGCTCGACTTTCGGATGGATCAGTTCCGAGACCTTGCATTCGCCGCCCTCGGGGAGCGCGAAAGAATCGGCCAGGAAGCCGAAGCACGGGGTCGCGACGCCCATTTGCTTCATCTTGGCATGCGAGGTCAGGCCAGCCTTGAAGCCGACGATGCGCTCGCCGCGGGCAAGCTTGCGCTGCCGGATCCGGTCCTGGATCGCATAGGCGTCGTCCCAGTCCATCTCCGGATATTCATCGGTGATCTTGGCGGTGTCGCGTGCCTCGAGCTCGCAGGTTTCGAGGTGCGCCGCGAGGTTGTCGATGGTGGATTGGTCGAGGCTCATGCTGCCACCCCCCGCTCGCGCGCCAGCGTCAGGGCCGTGTCCTCGATCATGTCTTCCTGGCCGGCGACCATGCCGCGTCGGCCCAGTTCGACCAGAATATCGCGCGCCGGCACCTTGTACTTGGCCGCGGCGCGCTTGGCAAACAGCAGGAAGGTCGAATAGACGCCGGCATAGCCGAGCGTCAGCGCATCACGGTCGACCCGCACCATGTGGTCCATCATCGGCAGCACCAAGTCTTCGGCCACGTCCATGATCTGGTAGAGGTCGACGCCGGTCTCTATGCCCATCCGGTTGCAAACTGCGACGAAGACCTCGAGCGGCGTGTTGCCGGCGCCGGCCCCAAGGCCGTTGGTCGAGCCGTCGATGCGGATAGCGCCGGCTTCGATCGCCGCCAGGGAATTGGCGACGCCCATGGCCAGGTTGTGATGGCCGTGGAACCCGACCTGGGTCTCCGGCTTCAAGGCTGCGCGGACAGCGGCAACCCTTGCGGTGACCCCTTCCGGCAGCAGGTGGCCGGCGGAGTCGGTGACATAGACGCACTCGGCGCCGTAGGACTCCATCAGGAGCGCTTGCTCTACCAGCTTTTCCGGGCTGGCCATGTGCGCCATCATCAGGAAGCCGACCGTGTCCAGCCCCATCTTGCGGGCTCCCTTGATGTGCTGTTCCGATACATCGGCCTCGGTGCAGTGGGTGGCGATGCGCACCGTGTGCAATCCGCAGTCGTGGGCTTCCTTCAGGTCGTCCACGGTGCCGATGCCGGGCACCAGCAAGGCTGATACCTTCGCATGCCTGAGCAGCGGGATCACCGCCTTCAGGTAGTCGATATCGCTGTGGCGCGGGAAACCGTAGTTGACCGAGGCGCCGCCCAGGCCGTCGCCATGAGTGATTTCCAGCAGCGGCATGCCGGCGTCGTCCAGCCCCTTGGCTACAGCGATCATCTGCTCGATCGTGATCTGGTGCCGCTTCGGATGCATGCCGTCCCGCAGCGTGTTGTCATGCAGGATGATTTTTTTGCCCTTGAGGTTCATGTGTATTCTCCTTGTGCTCAGGCAGCGGCGCGGGACAGCGTCAGCGTGCCATTGATCAGCTCCTCGGCAAACATCTCGGCGGTGCGGGCGGCCGCAGCCGTCATGATGTCGAGATTGCCGGCGTATTTGGGCAGGTAGTCGCCCAGGCCTTCGACTTCGAGGAATAGCGAAACCCGGTTGCCGTCGAACACCGGGCCATTCACCAACTTGTAACCGGGCACGTACTTCTGGACCTCCGCGATCATCGCGTGGACTGATGCCGTGATCTTTTCCTGGTCCGGAGCCGATTCGGTCAGGCAGTGCACCGTATCGCGCATGATGATCGGCGGCTCGGCCGGGTTGAGCACGATGATGGCCTTGCTCTTTGCAGCGCCGCCGACTTTGCGGATCGCGGCGGCGGTGGTGCGAGTGAACTCGTCGATGTTCTTGCGGGTGCCGGGGCCGGCCGAGCGCGAGGAAGCGGTGGCAATGATTTCGCCATAGGCAACCGCCTGCACGCGGGAGATCGCAGCGACCATGGGTATGGTCGCCTGGCCGCCGCAGGTGACCATGTTGACATTCAATTCCTTCTTGCCGACCAGTTCCTTCAGATTCACCGGCGGCACACAGAACGGGCCGATGGCCGCCGGGGTCAGGTCGATCATCATGACGCCAAGGGCATTCAGCTTGCGCGAGTTCTCGGCATGGACGTAGGCGCTGGTGGCGTCGAAGGCGATCTGCACTTCGTCTGCCAGCACGTGAGGCAGCAAACCGTCTACGCCGTCCGCGGTGGTCTTGATTCCCATCTCGCGGGCGCGCAGCAGGCCATCCGAGTTCGGATCGATACCGACCATCCAGACGGGTTCCAGCACCGGGCTGCGCCGCAGTTTGGCCAGCAGGTCGGTACCGATATTGCCGGGGCCGATCAGTGCGCACTTGATTTTCTTCATGCGAATTGCTCCTGTAGATAAGTGATGTCGATGGATCAGTGGAAGCGCACGGAGCAGCTGCCGAGGCCGCCGATGCTGACTCTAAAACTGTCGCCTGCCGCGGCCGGGAACATCGCCGCCAGCGCGCCGGAGAGAATGACTTCGCCCGCCTTGAGCGGGATGCCGAGCGCGCCCATGGTGTTGGCGAGCCAAGTCACGGCATTGACCGGAGAACCGAGCGCGGCAGCGCCGGCGCCGGTAGCGACGATTTCGCCGTTTTTTTCCAGGACCATGCCGCAAAGGGAAAGGTCGATCCTGCGGGGATCGACAGCCTGGTCGCCCAGCACGAATACGCCGCAGGAGGCGTTGTCGGCGACCGTGTCCTGGATCCGGATCTTCCAGTCGCGGATGCGCGAATCGACGATCTCGAAGCAGGGCATCACGCATTCGGTCGCCGCCAGCACCTCGGCATTGGTGACGCCTGGCCCGAACAGGTCGCGCTTCAGAATGAACGCGATCTCGCCCTCGGCCCTGGGCTGGATCAGCGTTGCCATGTCGATCGACTGCCCTTCGTTGTAGGTCATGCCGTCGAGCATGTAGCCGAAGTCGGGACGATAGACGCCGAGCATGTTCATGACGGCGCGCGAGGTGACGCCGATCTTCTTGCCGATGACGCGTTCGCCGGCCTGCACGCGGCGCTCGATCATGCGCTGCTGGATGTGATAGGCGTCATCGATCGTAATGTCGGGATGACGAGCGCTGAGGGGATCGACCACGGTGCGCGTGGTCAGCGCCTGGTACAGTTCGTCGCCGAGGCGGGTAATGAGATTGGTTTCCATGAGGGTTCCAGTGTCGTGTTCCATGTTCAGAGTTTGATGCAGACGTTTTTCAGCTCGGTATAGAACTCCAGCGAATGCACTCCGCCTTCGCGGCCGATACCCGATTGCTTGGCGCCGCCGAACGGCGTGCGCAGGTCGCGCAGGAACCAGGAATTAACCCAAACGATGCCGGCTTCGATGGCGCCGGAGACGCGATGCGCCCGCTGCAGGTTGGTGGTCCAGATCGCAGAGGAGAGCCCGTACGGATTGTCATTGGCGCGGCGGATCACTTCTTCCTCGCTGTCGAACGGCGAGATATGGCAGCAGGGGCCGAAAATCTCTTCGCGCATGACCGTGGCGCTATCCGGCAGGCCGGTCCAGATCGTCGGCTGCACCCAGGAGCCGCCTTTGAGCGCGTCCGGCATTTCCGGAATGCCGCCGCCGGTGACCACCGTTGCCCCTTCTTCCACCGCTTTTTTGTAATATGACAGCACCTTGTTGCGATGCTCTTGCGAAATCAGCGGTCCCATGCCGCTTTCCGGGTCGTCTGGCAAACCGGGTTTTTTCGCTTCGGCGCCGCGCTTGAGGCGACTGACGAATTCATCGAAAATTGGCCGCTCGACATACACGCGCTCGGTCCCGAGGCAGACTTGGCCGCAGTTGGCAAACGCCGAACGCAGCGTGCCTTCGATCGCGGCGTCCAGATCGCAATCGGCAAATACGATCGCCGCATTCTTGCCGCCCATTTCGAGCGACACCGGGCGGGCGCCCACGGCGGCGGCCTGCATGATCGCGGCGCCCGTACGGGTTTCCCCGGTAAAGGTGATGGCACTGATGTCGGGATGGGTAGTTAGGAATTCGCCGGTCGCCTGGGGGCCGAACCCGTGCACGACATTGAATACGCCTTTTGGTACGCCCACCCGGTTCATCACTTCCCCCAGCAAGGCCGCTGCCTGCGGCGTTTCTTCCGACGGTTTGACCACAACCGTGTTGCCGCAGGCCATGGCTGGCCCGAGTTTCCAGGTCATCAGCAGGAACGGCAGGTTCCACGGGCAGATCACCGCGACCACGCCGACTGGCCGGCGCAGCGCATAATTCAATGCGCCGAGGCCGTCGGGCGTTGTCATTTCAAAGAACTCGTTCGGCACATTCTTGATGACATCGGCGAATATCTTGAAATTGGCGGCGCCGCGCGGCACGTCGACATGCCGGATAAAATGCGCCGGCTGGCCGATATCGGTCATTTCCGCCTCGACGAAATCCTCAAAGCGACGATCGATTTCATTGGCCACCGCATACAGCAAGTCGACCCGGTCGGCCAGTGGAAGTTTGCCCCACGGTCCATGCAAGGCATTGCGGGCGGCCTGCACCGCAGTATCAACCAGCGCCTTGTCCGCCTCGGCCACCCGGGCAATCACCTGACCGTTATACGGCGCACGCTTGTCAAACCAGGCGCTGCCGATGACATAATCGCCGTCGATAAAATTGAGGATTTCTTTCACTTGAGCTGTCCTTAAATTTCTTGTCCAAAGCCGATTGCCTACAGGCCGGCCAGAGCGCATTGCTCGTCCTGCTGCTCCAACGCGCCGGACACGCCAATGCCGCCGATCAGTTCGCCTTCCAGCCAGATGGGCAGCCGGCCGCCGAACATCACGAACCGAGGACGCATCGGCAAGCCCTGTCTGACCGCTTCCGAACGCGTCTTCAGCGCGTCGGTCCATTGGCTGGTCGCCAGGCCGAAACTGACGGCGGTGTACGCCTTGTCCTGGCTGATTTCAATCGAATGCAGCGGCGCACCGCTCATGCGCAGGAAGGCCAGCAGGTTGCCGCCGGCGTCGAGCACCGAGACGTTGATCTTCACGCCCAGCTCCAGCGCCTTGCGCACCGCGGCTTCCACCGCCTGGTGCGCCGTTTGCCAGGTCAGCCGCGGCTGACCGGTTTCTTGATTCATGCCCACTCTCCTGGAGATTCTCGCCAAGCCCGCACTTTCGCCGGGTGGCCGAGCGCCGCCTGTTATCTGCAGCCCCAAGCGGCGGACGCGCCCTCCCGCCCCATCCCTGGCAACAGGGATGAGTCCGTGGCCGCCGGGCGCTGCGCCGCTGGCGGGAGGGTAAAGCCTGTTCGGCCGGGTGCCGGTCAGGTATAGACGGTGGTGAAGGTTTCCGCGAGCACGCCGGTGTGGTAGAAGATGCCGCGCGCGGCCTGGTCCTCGGTCCAGGTGATCACCGGCTTATCAGGCTGCGCCTGGTAGCCCAGCCCGGCAAAGGTTTCATTGCGGTTGCCCGACGGGTCGAAGAAATAGATGGTCTCGCCGCGCGTGATGCCGTGCCGGGTGGGGGAGACGTCGATCCGCACCTTGTTCTTGGCCATGATGTCACCGGCTTTAAGGATGTCGTGCCAGGAATCGAGGAAGAACGACAGGTGGTGCAGCCCCGGGCGCTCGCCGCCCACGAAGGCAATGTCGTGCGGCTTGCTCGAGCGCGACAGGAACGAGGCCAGCTGGATCGCCCCGCCTGGACCGACGACGATTTGCTCGGTCTGGAAGAAATCCAGCACTTCCATGAAGAACTTGGTGTTTTCGGCAACCTTGTTGATGCCTTTCTCCGGATTCAGCTCGCACATCAACAGGCAGTGATCAAGCCAGTGCGCGCCGGCGCCGCGCACGTCATCCGGCCACGGATCCGGGTTGGTCGAGCCAACATCGGTGCCGACACATTCCTTCTTGGCATACAAGCACATGTCGTGACCGCTGGGCAGCGCAAACCGCAGCATGCGGCCGACAAAGGGCAGGCTCTCGGCTTCCAGTATTTCAGTTTTGATGCCGTAAGCCTCGATCCGTTGTTTCAGCACATCCAGGTCGGCTTCCTTCTCGACCTTGTAGGCGACATGGTTCATACCCGTCTGGTCCGACGGCGTCAGGACCAGCGAGTATTTGTCCCACTCGTCCCAACACTTCAAATAGACATTGCCTTTGGCATCTTTGTGCGTGGTTTTCATGCCAATGACGTTTTCGTAGTGCCGCACCGCCGCATCCATGTCCATCACCTTGATACTGATGTGGCCTATTCTCATTACACCCATGTCGCGTCTCCTGTTGACTTATAACGACAATTGCAACCGCTCTGTACGCCCCCGGCCTTGTCGCTCAAACCGGGCGCGCCTGCTTCACCTGACAATCTTTTCCCACGGGCTACGGCATACACTCTTTTGCATCTTGCCGACCACGTCCACCTCCACCGCGCCGGTCGGCGCCACCCGGCAGGCGAGCACCACGCCTTGTGCTTCTTCCTGCTCGGAAATGTGGGCGCGGCTCATGGCCCCGGTCCGGCAGACGCTGCCGCTGCGGATGGCGACCTTGCACACGCCGCAGCCGCCATTCAGGCAGCCGGCCGGGATCCCCTTTCTGCCGATGCGCGCCATGCCTTGCAGCAGGGTTTCCAGGCTGCTGCACAGATAGGTTTCGCCGGTCTGCAGGATGCGCACCGGGTGTACGCCGGCGGGTGTCTGCGGCATGCTGCCGTGCGGCACACCGGTTTGCTGGGCGGCTGGCTGGATGCTGTTCATGGCTGTGCTCTCGACGTAGTTCTTGGCTAGACAGCCAATTGCTTCAATGCGATCCCGGTGTCCGCCAGCTGCGCGGCGTCGACCGCGGTACGGTTCTTGATCAGGCGCTCGATCGGACGGCGTTCGCGTCCCGCGTTGACCAGCACCGCACCGATGACACGCCCGTCCAGCACCTGGATCAGGCTCCAGCTTCCCTTGCCGGGTTCGCCGCGCACCACCTTTTCCGCATGCGGTTCCGACCATCCGAGAAACTGAATATTGAGACTGTACTGATCGCTCCATACCCAGGGCAGGCCGTCATTGACCGTCGCCTCGCCGCAAATCGCGGCAGCCGCCACTTCGCCGGTCTGGAGGGCGCTTTCCCAGTGTTCCAGGCGCAGATGGCAAGCCAGGAATGGATTGAACGCCTTGGCCACGTCGCCCACCGCGAACACATGCGGGTCGGCGGTACGGCATTGCTGATCGACCACAATGCCGTTATCGCACGGCAGGCCGGCGTCCCGCGCCAGATCGTCGTTGGGCAGTGCGCCAATACCAGCCAGCACCACGTCCCCCGTACGTGTCTCATCGTCTGCCAGATGCACTGCGATCGCGTGGTCATCTTCCGAAATGTCGATCACTTGCGCGCCGAATACGAAGTCAACGCCGTTTTCCCGATGAACGTCTTGCACGAATCGGGACACTTCCGGTGGCGCGGCGCGCTCCAGCACGCGCTGTCCTGCTTCCAGCACCGTGACGCGGCAGCCGAGCCGGCGCGCGCATGCGGCGACCTCGAGGCCGATAAAGCCGGCGCCAATCACCAGCAAGTGCTTGTCGCGCGCGAGATGCGGGCGCAACCCGTTGGCGTCACGCATATTGCGCAGATAAAACAATCGGTCGGAAGAGCTCGCTTCGGCCCGGCGCAGCTTCAGGCAGCGCGGGCGCGCGCCGGTCGCAAGGACCAAGTGTTCGTAACCGAGCGCCTTGCCGCCTTCAAGCATCAGCACGCGGCGCTCGCGGTCGATAGCGCGCACCCGTGTTCCCGACAGCAGCGAGATCCCGTGTTCGCCATACGTTGTCGCCGGGTGCAGCAGAATGTCCTGCGGCGAGCGGTCTCCCGATAACACCTCTTTCGACAACGGCGGCCGATCATAGGGAAATTCATGTTCTTCGTTGACCAGAGTGATCGGGCGGTCGAAGCCGCGCCGCCGCAATCCGATTGCAGCCGTCACACCGGCAAGCCCGGCACCGACAATCACTGCTCCGATTCCCTCACTCATGACCGCCTCTCCACACTCATTGAATTTGCGCCCGGCATCCGCCGCTACATCCCGAGATAAGCTTCACGCACTTGTTCGTTGTGCATCAGCTCGCTGCCCTTGCCGCCTAAAACTATGCGCCCGGTTTCCATCACATACGCCCAGTCGGCCAGCGGCAAGGCTTCGTATGCATTCTGTTCCACCAGCAGGATCGTGACGCCTTCCTGCCGCAGCCGGGCGATGATGGAAAACACTTCCTGGACCATTAGGGGCGCCAAGCCCATCGACGGTTCATCCAGCAGCAGAACACGCGGGCGGCTCATCAGCGCGCGGGCGATCGCCAGCATTTGCTGCTGCCCGCCCGACAGCAGTCCGGCCAACTCGGCCTGCTTGTTCTTAAGGATGGGAAACAGCGCATACATCCTTTCCAGGTCTTCCTCGACCGTGGCTTTCGGTTGCAGGTAACCGCCGGTACGGATGTTTTCCTCGACGCTGAATTCAGTAAAGATCTGGCGTCCTTCCGGGCAATGCGCGATCCCCATCTTCACGCGCTGATATGCGGGAATGCCCTGCAGGTCACGGCCATTGAAACCGATGGTTCCGCCATGGTTCGCCTGCAAACCCGAAATGGTCTTTAGCAGCGTGGTCTTGCCAGCGCCATTGCTGCCGACCAGCGCCACGAGGCTGCCCGGCATGATTTCCATCGTGACTTGGTGCAGGCACTGGATGCCGCCGTAAAAGGCATCTACCTCGCGCAGGCTCATCAGAGGCTGGCTGGATTCACGGCTGCGCTCGGCTCGGTTCATTTCGATTACCTTTGTCATGGTGTGACTCCAGCCGTTTCTTCCTGGCCGCGCGCGCCGAGATAGGCGGCAATCACTTCCGGGTTCCTGAAAACCGCATCCGGGGAGCCCTCTGCGATTTTCTGTCCGTAGTTGATGACCACGATGTTGTCCGACACGCCCATCACCAGCTTCATGTCGTGCTCGACCAGCACCACGGTGATGGATTGCTCCGCTAGCTGTTCGATCAGCCCTTTGATCTCGAGCGTCTCCTGCGGATTGAGACCGGCGGCCGGCTCGTCAAGCAGGATCAATTGCGGATTGCATGCGAGTGCGCGCGCGATCTCCAGGCGCTTGAGCGCGCCATAGGACAAGGCATCCGGCCGCGTCGTCGCGTCAACTTTCACGCCGACAAATTCGAGCAACTCGCGCGCCTGCGCCCGCGCCGCCTTCTCGCTCTTCTGCAATGAAGGCAAGCGCAGGATGCCGGCCCAGAAGCCGCTGTTCAGTTGCAGGTGGCGGCCGAGCAGAACGTTTTCTTCGACCGTCATGTTGAAACACACTTTCAGGTTCTGGAAGGTACGGCTGACTCCAAGCGCGGCCAGCTGGTACGGGGCCAGCGCGCCGATATCGCCGCCCTGCACCAGCACGCGTCCCATGGTCGGCCTGTACAGGCCGGTCAGCACGTTGAGCAGCGTCGTCTTGCCTGCGCCATTGGGACCGATAATGGAATGCACCCGGCCGCGTTCCAGCGTGAAGGAAATATCGTTCAGGACATTCGGCCCGCCGAAACTCTTGCTCAGCTTCTCGACCCGTACGATATCCGCGCCGCTGCGCTGTTCGGCCGCCTTGTGTTCAGAGACGAGGATCATGGCCGCTCCTTGTTGCTGATTCGATTGGCAAGCTTTTGCAGAGTCGGGACCAGGCCCTTGGGCATGAACAGGATGGTGACCAGCAATATGCAGCCGATCAGCAGTATTTCGTAATGCTCCATGCCTGCCAGCACGTTCGGCAGCAGCGTCACGATCCCCGCGCCGATGACCGCGCCGGGGACCGATCCGATACCGCCGATGACGACCATCATCACGTACTCGACCGAGCGCACGAAGGATGCCGACGCCGGTGTGATAAAGGCGGAATAGTGCCCATATAACGCGCCCATCAGCCCGACCAGGCCGCAGGAAAATACGAATACCTTGATCTTGTAGGCCTGGGTATCGACACCGGATGTCTTCGCTGCGATTTCCGCGTCATGCAGCGAGCGCAATGCGCGTCCCGCCGGCGACCGCAGCAGGTTGTTTGCCGCGACGATCACCAGTACCAGCAGGGCGAGGAAGGTCCAGTACCAGGCCTGTTCTGACAGCGCCTTGCCGAATACCTCCAGCGGCGCGACCGGCATGCCGTCTGGGCCGCCGCTGAGCTTCAGTTCATTGCGCAGCACGATGCCCAGCAGCAGGCCGATGCCCAGCGTGGCGACGGCCAGGTAATAGCCGCTCAAGCGCAGGAACAGCCGAGCGATGCCCCAGCCGAAAAGGCTCACACTGACCACCGCGATCGGCACGGTCAGATACACCGGCCATCCGAGATGGCCGGACAGGTTGGCCGATACAAAGGCCCCCAGCGCGTAAAAAGCTGCATGCCCGAGGCTGAGCTGGCCGGTGGTCCCGAGCAGCAGCGTGAGCGATATCGCTACAACGGCATTGATCAGAACCAGGTTGCCGATCGCGATCAGGAACGGGTTCGTTACCAGCAGCGGAACCAGCGCGGCCAGGGCGGCAAATGCGGCCAGGGCGATCATGCCCGGATTGCCTGTCCGTCTGAGTGCCGCCACTACCGGTCGCGCTGGCGAAGCCGCGAGAACCTGCCCCTGCTTCACTTTCAATTTGAGGTTATTCATTGCTTAGACTCGCTCCAGATGAGGACGGCCGAAGAAGCCGTTGGGCCGGACGAGGAATACCAGCACGACGATAAGGAAAGGCACGGCGTCCTTGTACTCGGAAGAGATATAGCCGGCCGTCAGCGCCTCGGCCAAGCCCAGCACCAGGCCGCCAACCACGGCGCCCGGAGCGCTGCCCATGCCGCCGACGATCGCGGCGATGATCGCCTTGAGGCCGACCATCATGCCGGCGTCATACGAGGTGTAAGTAATGGGTCCGGTCACGACGCCGGCGACCGCGCCGAGCAACGCGGCGAGCCCGAAGGCGAGCAACAGAATGAAACGCACATTGATGCCCATCAGTTGCGCCGTATCGGCGTTGAAGGCAGCGAGCAGAAAGGCGCGCCCGAGGCGGCTGTAACGGAAGAACCAGCCCAGAGCCATCAGGACGATGGCGGTGACGCCGATCACCCACAAGGTCTGCGGCAGGATCGTACCACCGAAAAATTTGATCGGATCGGCGCCGGTGAACGCGGGCAGCGATCGCGTCTGCGTGCCCCAGAATGCCTGTACGAAACCGCGCAGAATCATGCCGAAAGCAACCGTCAGGATGATGACGGTAAGCACGCCCGAATTGGCCAGTGTGCGCGTCGCCAGCTTTTGCAGGGCCAGGCCGGCGAGCAATGCGATCGCCAGCGCTGCGGCAATCGCCAGACCGTATGGCATGCCGAGCGCGATCAGCACTGCCGTCATCATGCCTCCCAGCATGATGGACTCGCCCTGCGCGAAATTGATGGCGCCGCTGGCGTTATAGATCAGCGTGAATCCGAGCGCCGCGAGCGCGTAGCGCGCGCCTTCGGTGACACCCGAGGAGAGGAACTGGACGAGTGCACTATCCATGATTGAGCTTCCTTGACTTCCTGCCTTGATTGAAAATGCCAGCAGCTACCGGTGGCGGCGTGAACGGGGCGTGACGGAGGCCATGCCCGGAACTGCCCGGCTGCCGGCCTCCTTCCCCTGTCAATGCATTACTGGATCAACAGCCATTTTCCGTCCTTGACGCGCACCACCTTCAGCGAATCCTCGGTAAGGCCGACATGGTCGGTTTCCGACATGCGGAATTTACCGGTCACGCCAATGAAAGGGTCATTCTTCTCGATGCCGTCACGGATTTTCTGCGGATCGATGCTGCCGCTCTTTTGCACCGCGTTCTTGATCAGCATCAGCGCGTCATAAGCATTGCCGCCGAAGAACGAAGGCGCCTCGTCGTACTTGTCCTTGTACGCCTTCACATAGCCCTGCACCACCGGGCGCTGCGGATCGTTCTGCGCCAGCTGGTCCGCCACCAGGATCGCCCCGTTGGTCATGATCATGCCTTCGGCGGCCGGACCGGCGAGTTTCAGGAAAGTGTCGGACGCGAGCGCGTGCGTGCCGTAGTGCGGCAGCTCTATCCCCAGCTGGCGGTAGCTGCGCGCCACCATCACCGCGGGCTCGCCGAAGCCTAGGTTCAGGATGGCCTGGATGCCGGATTCCTGGCGCAGCTTGGTCAGTTGCGCCGTCATGTCGGTGTCCTTCGGATTGAATGATTCTTCGCGCAGGATCTTGATGCCTTTTTGCGGTGCAACCTTTTGCGACGCGGTCAGCGCCGCGCGGCCGAAAGCGTCGGTGCCGGCGATGATGCCGATATTCGTGATGCCCTGCGCGCGCATATGGTTGAATACCTTGCTGACTGCCACTGCGTCGGTATGGTTCATCTTGAACACGGTTTTCTTGACCGGCTCGACGATCACTGAGCCGCCGGCCAGCGACAGCATCGGAATGCCAGCCTTCTCCACTAGCGGCACGGCGGACATCGTCGTGCCGGTCGTGGAACCGCCGATGATGGCATGCACCTGATCATTGCTGATCATGCGCTTGACCAGCGTATTGGCGCGCGCGGCATCGGTTTCGTCATCGTAGGCAAAGAGTTCGATTTTCCGGCCGTCGATGCCGCCCGCCATATTCAGCATGTCGACGTACAACGCAAGCGTCTTCATTTCACCGGAACCGAGATAAGAGGCGGCCCCGGTCGCGGACAGAAAGGCGCCGATCTTGAGCGGCGGCTTGGCTTGCGCAGCGGCCTCTCCGCTTATCAGCATCGGAACGGCAACCAGAATGGGCAGAACGGCTGCCCACAGGCCCTTGGCTTTTTTGATCATCAGTCTCACTCAACTCCCCTTTTAGTGTGTTACATCGAACTGCAAAATTTCTCTGTAACGCCGGCAATGCTATTTTTTGGTCGGCTCATCGCGCGGCCGACGGTATTTGGGCGCAAGCGGCCTGACCGGCGTCGCTGCCGTCTGCATCGAGCCGCGCATAGACGCGTCCGTTTTCGATGGTGATCGGGTATACCCGAAGCGGCTTGATGCATGGCAGCGCGGTCGCCTCGCCGGTACGGATATCGAAAGCGCCGCTGTGGAACGGGCATTCCACCTGCCCGTCGCAAATGTCGCCTTCCGACAGCGACGCCGCGCCATGGGTGCAGGTGTCGTCGGTTACGAAAATCTCGTCACCGAGACGAAAGACCGCAAGCGGCGGATGGTCGGGAAGATCGACCCGCGTTCCGCAATCGGGTTTGACGTCATTGGCATTCACCAGAAACGTCAATTCATCTTGATTCGGCACTCATTCCTCCGGCTGTTTCTTTCGCGCCGTCCAGCACGGCCCGCCCCATGTTGTAGTAGCGCCCGTGCAGTTCGGCGATCTGACGGTCCTGCTGGTCGACCACCTTGACCATGACGACGCCGGTTGTCTTGCCGGCGTTCGTCACTTGCGCATGCGCATGCAGCCGATCGCCCTTGTTGGCGGGGCGGACGAAGTCGATATGGCAATTCAAGGCGACAGCGACGTTGTTTCGCGTGCTGGCGGCGTATGCGAACGCGGTATCCGCCAGCGTGAAAATGTAGCCGCCATGGCAGATTTCATACGCGTTCACCATGCTTTCGGTGACCGCCATCGACAATGAAACGCGTCCCGGAGCGCCGACATCGATTGAAATGTCGAGTCCTTTCGACACGCGGTCGCCCTGGCGCAGTCGCGCGATGCAACGTGCGGCCAGCTCCTCCGCGTCGATATCCGGCCAGGCTTGCGACAAGGCCTGCGCGCCATGCTGGGAACTCATTCGATCTCCGTATTCCATGGCACCAGGCCCTTCTCGGTAGACAGCCATTTCCTGATTTCCGCCTTCTTGACTTTTGCGTTGGCCGTCTTGATCAGCTCATCGACGAACACCACGTGTTTCGGCGTTTCCGGACGGCTCAGCTTCCCGGCGCAGAATTCGATGATGTCGGCAACCGTCACATCCTTGTGCGTCGGCTTGGGCACGACGACCGCCGCCACCGCTTCGCCCCATTCGGGATGCGGCACTCCCACCACGGCAATTTCCTGGATCGCCGGATGCTCGATCAGCACCGCTTCGACGGTGGTCGGAAACACATTGACCGCGCCTGTGATGATCATGAATTTCTGGCGATCCAGCAGGTATACATAACCGCGCTCATCCATCATGCCAATGTCGTTGGTGCGCAACCAGCCGTCCTTGAACGCGTCTCCCGTTTCCTTTGGCAGGTTGAGGTAGCCTTTCATGAGGGTACGGCCGCGCAGCCAGATTTCGCCCTTGGTGTTCGGCGGCAGCGGCTTGCCTTCCTCATCGCGGATCTCGCAATCGAAGTGGATACCGACCCGGCCGACCGACTTCAGCAATCCGGGCTCCGATTCCAGCGCGCGCTTGTGGTCTTCCTCGGTCAGGTAAGTGACCCAGCCACCGGTCGATTCCGTCAATGCATAGGTTTGCAGCATCTCGACCTTGAATGCCTCGCGCGCATCGCGGATCAGCTTGGGGGTGGCCGGCGAAGAACCGTACATCAGGAGACGCAAGGACGACAGGTCGTGGTTGCGGGCCTGCTGTTCTGCGATCGCCCGGTGGATCATGGTCGGCACCAGCAGCGCCACCGTCACGCGGCGCTTTTCCACGTCCCGCAAAAAGGTATCGACCTTGAAGGAGCCGTCGGGGATCACTACGGTCATCGCATTGCCCAGGTTGAAGCAATTCATGATGATGACTACCCATGCCGACGCCGCCGGCATATACCAGGTGTCGTCCGGGCTGAAACCGAACGAGATCAGCGAATGGATGACGGTATCCGCGCCGCCTTGCTGGGTGAGCATCACGCCCTTGGGCACGCCGGTGGTGCCAGAGGTATAGCTGTAGTACAGCACATCGTCCGGGGCCAGCTCTGGCCATTGCGGCTCGCCCTTGGCTTCGCGCAGCAGTGTTTCGTAGTCGTGCGGGTAGTCATGCGCACCGTTGTAGCCGATCAGTGCGATGCCGAGCTCCTCGATTTCGGCGCGATGCTCGTCGGCGATATGCCTGCATCTTGCATCGACCATCAGCACTTTGGTCTTGCTGTCTTTCAGGACATGGCGTATCTCCGGCCAGGCATATTGGGTATTGATGCCGACTCGAATCGCGCCAATTTTCATGCAGGCGAAGAAGTGCTCGTAGACTTCGATGGTCTCCTGAGTGAGGATGGCGATTGCGGTACCCTTTTTATGTCCCATCCGTTGCAACGCGACGGCGAAGCGGTCCGACCGCTCATCCATCTGTTGCCAGGTTGCGGACCGGTCGCCGCAGAAGTATGCGGTCTTGGTGGGATAGTTGCGGGCGCACCGCTTCACCATCTGGCGCAGATACAGCATGTTTGTCTCCTAATTTTTGGCCTGGTATTTGTTTGCGCGTTTTTTCTGCTTTGCGTCGTTATGGGCCGGACGGTTGAAATGCCAATCCGCTCTCGTCGAAGCAGGCAGTGACTTTCATTCCTGTGGCGGCGCAGTCGGGCCCGGCATTGATCAGACGTGCCAGCAGCCGGGGCCCCTCGGGCAATTCTACTAAGACTACTGTATAGGGAACCGGGCATCTTTCTGCGTACTGGCGATGGAACACGACGTAAGAAGCCACCGTTCCTTCGCCTGACGCCGGCACCCATTCGACCGTCTGCTCGCGCGCAATCCGCCATCCGCGCCCATGCAGGCCGAGTGCCTTTCCGGTCTTCACATCGCGCGGAATCCGCAGCTCCCGGCGCGCGATAAAGGACAGGAATTCCTGGTCGTATTGGTCGTAGAAGGTATGCATGGCGATCTCAGCTTAATGAGGTGTGCGGGCTGAGCAGCAGGCAGGCATGGTAGTCGAGGCAGCCGCCGGAGCCGGTCACGAGCACCAGGTCGTTGCGCGGCACCTGCCGTTCGCCGCCCGCGCCGCGCACCTGAATCACGCCCTCAGATATTGGCGTGACGCCCTGCAGATAGAAACCCGACAAATGTCCGCCGCCGGTGTTGACCGGCAATGCGCCGCCCGGCGCAGTGTGGCCCGCGGCGACGAAAGCGGCGCCCTCGCCTCGCTTGCATAAGCCGTATTCTTCGAGGGCCAGAATTCCTACATAGGAAAAGGCGTCGTAAATCTGACATGCCGTCACATCGCGTGCGGTCACACCGGCGCTGCGATAGGCACGCTGTGCGGCCTGCGGCGCACCGGTATTCACCTCGGGCTCATCGTCGGCGAGTCCACTGCGACCGCGATGGCCCTGCCCCATGCCGTGCACATAAACCGGCGGCTGTCTCCGGTCGGCGGCCCGCTCGGCACTGGTCACGATGACTGCGATTGCACCATTGACCGGAAATGCACAGTCCAGTACGCGGAACGGAGATACGACCATGGGCGATGCAAGGTATTCGTCCATGGTCAACGGCTTTTTCAGAAATGCTTGCGGATTGCGGGCGGCCCATGCGCGGCAGCTGATTGCATAAGCGCCGAAATCCTCGGATGTCGTGCCGTACAGCGCCATGTGACGCTGCGCAGCCAGCGCATAGGCAGCGGCGGCGCCGAGAAAGCCCTGTTCGCGCTCCCATCCTTCGATGCCGGTCAGGGGCATGGCGATGGCGAAGGTATCCCCTCCACCTTTGGCTTTGACGGGGGTGTCGGAGAACACGCAGGCGACACTGGTGGCCAGGCCCTGCTTGATCGCCATTGCCGCATACTGGATCATCTGCACCGCGGACGAACCCTCTGAATCGATTGCAGCAAGCAAGCCGAGGCCCCGCAGTTGCAAATCGTTTTGCAGGCGCAGAGGCAATTCCTCGGCGTCGGCTACTGGACTGCGGTTGATCAGCAGGCCATCGATATCGGCTTTTTCCAGCCCGGCGTCGGCAATCGCCGCCTCGACGGCTGCGGCTGCCAGTTCCCTGGTGGTGCCGACCGGCTTGCGAGACAGCTCGCTGAAGCCGAGACCGGAGATTGCCGCGATGGGTTTTCTCTTCATGTGGTGGCCTGAGGTCGGCGGAAGTTGGGCTACGCTCAGATAATGAAGGCGAGGCTCGGAATGGCCTCGTCGCCGTGCACCAGCATCACTTTCTTGAAAAACATCTTGAGTTCATTGTTCTTCCAGCGAAGGCGATGTTCCACGCGTCCCGGCCAGACTTCCAGCGTGCGTGTTGACGCTAAGCGTAGCTCGTAGAGCACAAAGTTAGAAAACACGCGGTATTCGCCGGTGGTGGCGTCTTTTTCGACTTCGATGTTGGCTACCACGCGGCGCATTTTCGATGGCGGCAATTGGGCATGGCGCTCGCCGGTGACAAGCTGTGCGATCCGGGTGCGCAGACGGGAGCGGTTGTCGGCAGTGATCGACAGATGCTGGTTCATGTCGTAGTCACCCTCGCCGCGGGGCACCCAGTAGACCATGTCGTCGTCGACCAGCGACTCCCATTCCTCGTAGCGCGATTCATCGGCCAGGCAGGCTTCACGATAGAGAAATTCGCGAATTGCGCTGTATTCCTCCTGGGAGACGGACGCAGTGGTTCGGGGTTCATTCAATTCTTCTGTGTGGCTCATCATTTAATGCTGTCTCCATCATTTTCCGGGTTCATTGATCGCCCGGCGGGCTGACGGCGCGCCGCAGTTGCGGCAGCCATCGGTGTTGTCGCGGCGTCGTGGATCCGATCCTAGGTTGCGCAGGCGCCGGCCGATTCACAGCCGGCGTTGGCCGCAGCTTCGGCTTCCGGCGCTGGAGCCATCATCACTTTTTTGTAATGCCGCCAGAACCCGCGGTTGGTGCATTCGTCGGTAACATGGCCGGTGATCACGCCGTTCTCATCGATATAGTCGCGGTTCAGGCCGCGGGATACGTCGAGCCAATCGGCTCTGTCGCGCATGGCGAGCTGCTGGCGCTCGGAGATGATGCTGTCGTCGGCGAGGAGGAAGGCGGAAGGTCCGAGCGCGGCTTCGGACTGACGCAGGATACGCTGGTTCACCTCGTCCGGCACCCCTTCGAGCAGCATCGGTGTATGCCACTGGATGCATTCATGCGCGCTGACCGGCTCGAAGATCACGATGTTCATCTCGCCCAGGAACAGGTTGGGAAAGATGGCCGCATGGGGTGGACCTTCGCGCAGGATGTGGTCTGCCTTTTCCGCGCCGAAGCGTTCCCTCATCAGACGGCTGTAATCGGGGTAGCGGTTCTCCTTCACCCCGAGCCACTGCATATGCTTCTTGTAAGAGGGCGAAAAGTACAGTTCGGTATGACCGTCGCCCCAGTCCTTGGTTTGGGACACGAGGCTTTCCTCGGTCGCAATGGCGGCGTCGTTGTAGTGGGAATCGATGACACGGGCGAAGGACGAGTGCACGTAGTTGACGTGGTAGCCGTCGGTGTCGTTCTCGGGCAGCATTTTCCAGTTCGCGCCGAAACGTTGCTTGACCCAGCCGGCGTTCAGCTTGATTTTTCCGACCGGCGACATGTCGCAGGCACGGTCGATCAGAACCTTGGCCTTGCCGAGGTGCTCGTCCAGCGAGCCGACGGTCGAGGAGAATGTGGCGAACACGAAGCCGCGGTATTCGGCGGTACGCAAGGCCTTTAGCCCGATGCCGTCCTTTGTCTTGGGGAAGCCGCCGGGATAGGGCACGTCGAGCAGCTTGCCGTCCAGACCATAGACCCAGCCGTGATAGGTACAGGTCAGATACTTCGCCTTGCCGCTCTTGTTGATGCACATGAGATTGCCGCGATGGGCGCAACGGTTGGATAACACCGCGATCGAGCCGTTCTTCTGACGCACCATGATCACTTCTTCGCGGCCGATGGTGCGGCGCTGGTAATCGCCCGCGCTCGGAATTTCGGAATCGTGGCCGACGAACACCCATCCACCGTAGAAGATCTGGCGCATCTCCTGCTCAAACAGTTCATCATTCGTATAAAGGCTTCCGTGGACCCGGTCCTCCTGGATTAGTTGCTCTAGGTCAATTTCGGATTTTGCGGGATAAATTTTTACTGTTTGTTGATGCGCCATTTCTCTGGTTCCTGTCATGGTTGAGCGTTGGCGGGTTTACGATTTGCATACCAAGCGCTTGGTATGCGTATATTAGCCGTCTTTTTTTTGAAGTCAATAAGAAAGATCGCAATAATTGTTGATGCATATGGGAATACGAAGCCCGCATCAAAGCAAAGCAGGCGCAAGCTTCCATGCGGATCTTTTGACCGGCACCGGGAAATTGGATAACTGGACTTAGGAGAGCAAGTAAGACTTTTGCAGAAATGCGAAGAAAAATGTGCCGCAAAGAAATTTCGCTATATCGAGCAGCAAATCGCCTTTGCGCTTAACGAGTCAGGACTTGGCACACTAGTCGAAAAAGTGCGCCGCAAGATTCGCATTAGTGACGCCGCGTTTACATTTAGCGCGAAAGTACGACGCCTTGGCGCCCTCCAAATTGTGACGCTTGGGCCACTCGAAGAAGTGAATCGCCCCGGCGAGGAGGCCCCAACATTTGAGAGAATGGGGCTATGAAGAAGCAAGCAATCAAATACTCACCCGAGGTCATCGAGCGCGCAGTGCGGATGGTCTTCGAGAGCAAAGACCAGTACGAATCACAGTGGGCAGCGATCATCTCCATCGCTGGCAAGAACGGCTGCACGGCAGAGACGCTGCGGCGCTGGGTACGTCAGCACGAGCGTGATACTGGCCAGCGTCCGGGAGCTACGACGGTCGAGCAGCAACGGGGCAAGGAACTGGAGCGGGAGGTACGAGAGTTGCGCAAGGCAAACGAGATTCTGCGACTTGCCAGCGCTTTTTTCGCCTAAGCGGAGCGCGACCGCCGCTTCAAATCGTGAAGGCCTTCATCGACGCCCATCGGGATGGCCTTGGGGTCGAGCCAATCTGCCAGGCGCTGCAGGTGGTTCCGTTGCAATAAGGCGCATCTGGTAAAGTCGGCGATTTGATCGGGACGACTGCCGATGAACGAGGCCTTAAGCAAAGTGCTCAAGCGACTGCACTATCCGCTGGAAGTGATGCTGACCTGCGT
>NZ_JAEPBG010000035.1 GCF_016632335.1 Noviherbaspirillum pedocola | reverse complement strand
CGTGCCGTCGATGCCCGGAGCGGGGCGCGGCTAAACTCGCTACGCTGCGCTTCGCTCAGACAGACGCCGCACCTTTTCCCGCTCCGGGCATCGCCGTCACGGCGCAATCAACGGGGTTAAAGGCAACAGCAACAGCAACGGCAACGGCAACGGCAACAGCAGAGGCAGAGGCAGAGGCAGAGGCAAAGGCATTGCAATGGCAACTGCAACGGCAACTGCACCCTTATCTCGCCCAGCCAACCTTATTCGAACTACCGACGGCCTGAAAAACAATTTGACGTCACCTTGAAAGGGCTGGCTTGCCAGCCACAACTTACGAAGCGCCATCGAGCACGGCGCGCAGCGGGCCGCGCAGCGCATTGCAGACCATGATCTGCTCGGCCCGCCGCACATCCTCGCGCCGCAACACGCGCTCGCTTGCGCCGAAGACCGGATCATCGAGCAGCACGGCGCGCATGACTCCCGGCAGCAGCCCTGAAGACAGGGGCGGCGTATACCAGGCGCCGTCGATACGCAGGAACACATTGCTGCGCCCCCCTTCCGTCAGTTCACCACGCGTGTTGAAGAACAGCATGTCGAACGCACCCTGTTCGCCAGCCTTGCGCCAGGCTGCGTCATACATCACGCGGCGGCTGGTCTTGTGGCGCAGGAAAGGGTCGTCGGCATCGGTCGGCGCGTGGGCCAGCAGCAGGCGCACCGGCTCCTGCCACGGCGCCAATGCCGAGGCGGCGAGTTCCACCTTGCCGTCGGCACCGAGCACAATGCGCAGCGCATGGACGCCGTCCGGCAGCGCGGCGCAAGCATCCATCAGGGCCGTACGCAAAGACTCCTCGCGCCAGACAAAGCCGAAATACCGCGCCGAGCGTCGCAACCGGTCGAGATGACGTTCCAGGTGGCGGCAGCCGCCTTCACGGCTGGCATGCAGGCTTTCGATCAGCGTGAACGTGGCGCCGAGCCCGGTAGCGAATGCCGCCTTGTGCAGGCATTCCGCATATTCGGCGTCGGCGCGGCTGTCATGCACGATGCCGGCGCCCACGCCCAGCATGCCGCGGCGCACGCCGCATGGCGACGACGGCGGCGCCAATGCCAGCGTGCGGATCGCCACGGAAAAACAGAAATCGCCGCCGGCCTCGACCCAGCCGATCGCGCCGGTATAGATGCCGCGGCCCTGCCCTTCCAGCTCGCGGATGATCTGCATCGCGCGCCGCTTCGGCGCCCCGGTCACCGAGCCGCACGGAAACAGTGCCGCCAGCGTCTCTGCCAGCGTGACGCCGTCGCGCAGCCTCGCATGGATGGTCGATGTCATTTGCAGCAACGCGCCATGGCGCTCGACCTGAAACAGCGCCGGCACGGTGACCGAGCCGGTTCTGGCAATGCGGCCGAAGTCATTGCGCAGCAGGTCCACGATCATCAGGTTCTCGGCGCGGCTCTTGGCGTCGGATGCCAGTTCGCGCGCACGTGCGGCATCGACGGCCGCATCGCCGCTGGCAGGCAAGGTGCCCTTCATCGGTTGCGCAACGAGCATGCCGCCGACATTGCGCATGAACAGTTCCGGCGACAGCGACAGGATCGCGCTGCCATCGGGCAGCAGCGCCAGCGCGCCATACGGCACCGGCTGGCGCGCGCGCAGGCGCCGGTACAGCGCCGCGGGCGGTCCGAAAGCATCGAAGCGGATGCGGAAGGTGTGATTGATCTGGTAGACGTCGCCGGCTTCGATGTACGCATGGATGCGCGCGATCGCCGCGGTAAAGGCAGCCTCATCCTCGCTGAATTCGATGCCGGCGATGCCGACATCGGCATCGGCAGCGCCGGCCGCTGCTTCAAGCCAGGCCGCAACGGCATCGGATGACAGGCGTCTGCAGTCGTCGAAGAGCAGGATGCGCGCGGCTGATACGGCTGATGTGGGTGATGATGCGGCGCCGGGCCGCGGCGCTATCGCTTCGATGCGCTCGCCGAGTTCATAGTCCAGCAGCAGCACCGCATGCAGGCCCTGGTCCAGGCCATGCTGCATCTGCTGCAGCAGCGCCGGCAGGCCAGACGCATCGTCGCAGGCCAGCATGCGCCGAAAACCGGAATACAGCCGCGAAGACGGTTGGCCTTCGCTGGCCGTGCAATCGTCGAGCAGAACGAAAGGCTCGGCGGGCATTGCCGTGCAGGCGGTCAGGTCTTGGGCAGGGTCACGCCGCGCTGGCCCTGATATTTGCCGCCGCGGTCGCGATAGGAGGTCTCGCAGACTTCATCGCTCTCGAAGAACAGCACCTGGGCGCAGCCTTCGCCGGCATAGATCTTTGCCGGCAGCGGCGTGGTGTTGGAAAACTCCAGCGTCACATAGCCTTCCCATTCCGGCTCGAAGGGCGTGACGTTGACGATGATGCCGCAGCGCGCATAGGTCGATTTGCCCAGGCAGATCGTCAGCACATTGCGCGGAATGCGGAAGTATTCGATGGTGCGGGCCAGCGCGAACGAATTCGGCGGAATGATGCAGACATCGCCCTTGAAATCGACGAAGGAGTTTTCGTCAAAGTTCTTCGGGTCGACGATGGTGCTGTTGATGTTGGTGAAGATCTTGAATTCGTCGGCGCAGCGGATGTCGTAGCCGTAGGACGAGGTGCCGTAGGAAACGATCTTGTTGCCATTGGCTTCACGCACCTGGCCGGGCTCGAAAGGCTCGATCATGCCGGTCTGCTGCGCCATGCGGCGGATCCACTTGTCGGATTTGATGCTCATGGAGTACTTGGGAAGGGGGATTGGAATAGCGCGGGATTGTACGCGAAAAGGCGGCCCTACCCGCCGCCACGCCGCGTGTAGGCATCGAACCAGGACAGGAAGGCCTGCCGCGCTCCCGCATCCATGCCGAGGAAACAGAAGCGCACCGCCAGCACCGGCAGCGCAATGCTGGCGATGCGGCGCGGCGGCCTTTCCTCGATGGTGATCTCGACGCTGCCGCCACCGCAGCGCACGCGGAATACATCGCCCTCCCCGTCCATCGGCGCATGCCGGGTCGCGCCGGGCAGCCAGCGCAGGAATTCAGCGCGGGTGCAGCCCATCTCGCGATGCAGTTCCTCGGGCACCTCCATCAGCACGGTCTCAACCGCCCGCCACCGGCGGCCACATCGCCAGCACATCGCCCTCCTGCAGGCCACGCTGCGCGCGCATCTCCGGCGCCACGTAGACGCCATTGACCAGCACCAGGTGCACCAGCTTCACGGGCAGATGAAAGCGTTCGACGATGTCGGCAATGCGCGTCTCCGGCTCGACCTCGATGTCGACGGCGTTGTGCTTCTGGTTCGGCGGCAGGTATTCGCCGAGGGTGGCGTAGAGCTTGAGGGTGATCTTCATTCGCGGTGCGGGTTGCAATGATGGGAACGGGACCGTGCGGGACGATTGCAGGGTAAGTGAAACTCACGCGGTACTTCGATGAATGCGTGGGTTTCACCCATTCTGCGAAAAGCTCGGGTACGTAGGTTGGGCTGACAAGCCCAACATGAAGCCCGATCTCGTGCGAGCTCCTGTTGGGCTTCCTTCGTCAGCCCAACCTACGGCCTTGCCCACGCTTCCTGCCGCTGCGCGCAGGCCAGGTACGCCTCCATCAGCTGCGTCGGATCCTGCTTCAGCCTGTCCTTCCACGCGCCCAGCGCCACGCGCTCGTTGATCAATCCGCGCAGCACGCCCGCATGCTCGGTGTGGCCGATCGCATTCGAGCCGACGATGCGGTCGCCATCGAATTCCAGGCGCAGATAGCGGTAGCCCTGCGGATCGGAGAGCTCCACATGCTCGCCGCCGGGCACGCCATCCCAGCGCCCGAACGAGGTCGAGATCAGGCCCAGGGTATCGAGCACATTGATCATGGCGACATTGGTCTGCCGCACCCGACCGCCTGCCATATTGATCGCCGCGCAGCGGCCCTGCTCCACCGCGTTCGGCTGGATCGCCGACACCATGGTCTTGCCGGTGGCGGCATCCGGCGCTTCGGCGCAGTCGCCGGCGGCATAAATGCCGGGCACATTGGTCTGCATGGTTTCATCGACCAGGATGCCGGTGGCGCAGCCTATGCCCGACTCGCGCGCCAGGCCCGCATTGGGCGCTACGCCGGTGGAAGAGATCACCAGGTCCGCCGGCAGACTCTCACCGCCGGCCAGCCGCACCGTCAACGGCACGCCGGCCGCGCCGGCTTCGATGGCTTCGACCCGCGCCGAGGTATGCACCTTCACGCCCTTGGCCACGCACCAGTCGCGAATCATGCCGCCGGCGCCGGAACCCATCATGCGCGGCACCATGCGGTCGCCCATCTCGACGATGGACAAGTCCACGCCGCGCGTAGCCAGCGCTTCCATGATGATGCAGCCGATGAAGCCGGCGCCCATCTGCACCACGCGCGCACCCGGCACGGCGCGCGCCATGATGCGGCGCGCATCCTCGAGCGTCCAGCAGGTATGCACGCCTTCGCTGGCGATGCCCGGAATCGGCGGGCGGATCGGCGTGGAGCCGGTAGCCAGCAGCAGTCGGTCGAAGAACTGAATGCGGCCGTCGTCCATCTGCACAAAGTGGCCCTTCGTGTCGATGTAGCTCACGCGACCGCGCTCCTCGCGGATGCGCAGCCGGCTGAAATGCTCCGGGTCCTTGCGCAGCCAGGTGCCGTGTTCGCCGATATTGCCGATCAGCAGATACGGGATTGCCATGCGCGAATAGCTGGGCTCGGGCTCGTCGCCGATGAGCGTAATTTCATCCATCGGCCGCAGCCGGCGCAGGGTTTCGGCCGCGACCACGCCGGTCGGGCCGTTGCCGATGATCAGGTGTTTCATGTCGCACTCCGTGTAGGTCGCAGGCGCGCCCGGGACTGGTCGGTCCCGGGCGTTGGGTGGGGCGCGTGGCCTGACTTACAGACCCAGCCGCTGCCGGGTTTCCGTGGTCAGCTCGCCTTCGCCGGTCCAGCCGCGGATGCGGTAGTACTCGGGCAGCATCGTCTCCAGGCCATTGACCAGTCCCTTGGCCGGCCCGGTCTGCGCCGGCTCGGTCAAGAGGCGCTTGGGCAGCGTGTCATCAGCGCGGGTGAAGCCGGCGCGGTTGTTGAAGTCGCGCTCCATGTTCCAGATGCGCTCGCCGATGACGGCCAGGTTCTCCATCGTGAACGACTCGTCGCAGGCCGCATGCAATTGCGGCTGCAGATCGGCCAGCGTCCAGGCGAAGGTGGTGAAGATGCACACGCCGGCCGAGTCGAACACCGCGGTGGCGTCCTGGAAGGCTTTCACCAGTTCCGGCTTGCCTTCGGTGGCGAGCGGATCGGTCTTGACCGGAATGCCGAGCACCTCGGAAGCCACGGTATAGCCGCGCAGATGGCAGGCGCCGCGGTTCGAGGTGGCATAGGCCAGGCCCATGCCCTGGACGCCGCGCGCATCGTAGGCCGGGAATTCCTGAGCCTTGACACTCATCGACAGCTCCGGATGGCCGTACTTCGCGGTCAGCCGCTTGGAACCCATTGCGATCTCGCGGCCAAAGCCTTCGCCCTTGACCGTGATCTCGGCAAAGTAGGTCAGCGCCTTCGCATTGCCGAAACTGGCGTCGATACCGAGCTGCTCCTTGGTCAGCACGCCCATCTCGTACAGCTCCATCACCGCGCCGACGGTGGCGCCGAAGGAAATCGGGTCCATGCCGTCTTCATTGCAGAGGAAGTTCGCATAGGTCAGCGCCTCGAGGTCGTTGACGCCGTTGGCCGAGCCCAGCGCCCAGGCCGCCTCGTACTCCAGGCCGCCGGAGGCGCCCCAGTACTGCGGCTTGTTTTCCACGGTGTAGTGCTTCTCGTCGATCTTCGAGATGCGGCCGCAGGCAATCGTGCAGCCGAAGCAGGCCTGGTTGGTGACCAGATTCGCCTTGCCGTCAGTCGGACGCGGCGCGACCATGGCTTCGGCCGAAATATCCTTTGCGCCTTCGAACTGCACCTGGCGGTGATTGCGGGTCGGCATGGCGCCGATCTCGTTGATCACGTTCATCAGCACCTGGGTGCCATAGGCCGGCAGGCCCTGGCCGGTGACGGCATTGTCCTTGAGCACCTGCTTGGCATCGGCGGTGGCCTTGAAGAAGGCCCGCGCATCGCGGATATTGCCCACGCCCTTCGTGCCGCGCACTGCGATGGCCTTCAGGTTCTTGCTGCCCATGACCGTGCCCACGCCCGAGCGGCCGGCGGCGCGGTGCAGATCATTGACCACCGCCGCATACAGGCAGCCGGTTTCGCCAGCGCGGCCGATGCAGGAAATGCGCGTCTGCGGATCCTGATGCTTAGCGCGAATGGCCGGCTCGGTTTCCCATACCGACTTGCCCCACAGCCAGGACGCATCCAGCAGTTCGGCCTCGTCATCGACGATGGACAGGTACACCGGCGTAGCCGAGCGGCCTTCGAAGATGATCATGTCCCAGCCGGCCATCTTCAGCTCGGCGCCGAAATAGCCTCCCGAATTCGAGCAGGCGATCGCGCCGGTCAGCGCGCCCTTGGTAATGACGGAATAGCGTCCGCCGGTGGAAGCCATGGTGCCGGTCAGCGGCCCGGTGGCCCAGATGATCTTGTTTTCCGGCGACAGCGGATCGACCTTCGGATCGACCTCGTTGATGAAATAGCGCGTTGCCAGGCCGCGCTGGCCGATGTATTCCTTCGCCCACTCCATATTGAGCGGCTCGCTCCTGCAGCTGCCTTCGGTCAGGTTGACGCGCAGGATTTTTCCAGTCCACGACATGATGTGTTCTCCCTCGTTTCAGGCGGTTTGGCCGTCGAGCTTCGCAGCCCAGGCGCGCATTTTTTCCAGGCCGGTCCAGTCGGCGTCGACATAGGTGATCGCGCCGGTCGGGCAGGCCGCGGCGCAGGCCGGGTCGCCGCCACACAGATCGCACTTGTGCACCTTGCCGGTGTCATGCACATAGTTCACCGTGCCGAACGGGCAGGAGATGGTGCAGACCTTGCAGCCCACGCACACATCCTGGAACACCACCTTGGCGCCGGTGGCGAGGTCGACGCGGATCGCATCCACCGGGCAGGCTTGCAGGCACCAGGCCTCGGCGCACTGGGTGCAGGTGTAGGGCACCTTGCGGCCGCTGTGATGGAATTCGAACACCTTGATCACGGACTTCGACGGATTGAACGCGCCGTAATGCTCATAGCTGCAGGCCATCTCGCACTGCAGGCAGCCGGTGCATTTATCCGGCTCGATGTGTAGCGACTTCTGCATGGTCTCCTCCTGGGGGTAATTGCACGCCGCGCCGGCGCGGCAACGCTCTTTGAATAGGCACGGCGCTTCATAACTGTCAGTGTGCGAACGACGCTATTGCAAGAAACACACCAGGGTTGCCGCGGAAGCCGCCATTCCCGTCGCCGCAGGGAAAACGTCGTGCCGCAGGCCTTGAGCGCGACGGTGCAGCGTGTCTACACTGTTTTCCCATGCAACAGCTGTCACATTCTGGAACAGTGTTCAATGGCGCGATGCGGGGCGGATCGTGCCGTCCGGGCCGCATCTTTGGCCAGAGCGTCCCTAGCCAGTTCGCGCCGCAAATGAGCCTGGTTCACCCTCGCTTTGCCGGAAATCCTTCCACGCCTGCGCCAGTCGCCGCATCTCCGCTTCACCATAGCGCTGGTCGCAGGGCAAGGGCACGATGTGGTCGACCAGATAGCGTTCGACTTCGCACCCGGGCAGCGCGTCGACCTCGGGCCAGTAGCGCGGCACGAAGATGCGCTGGCGAATCAGGAACTCGCTGAAACCGCTGCACGGGGCGAGGAAGGGATAGCACATCGGCGCCGTGATCTCTCCGGCATCGAGTTCGAGCGCATTGTCCTCTGCGAAGAATGCATGCAACTGAGCGAAATTGCGCGCGCGCGCGGCGGCGATGGACGGGTAATCGAGGCCGGCGAGCAGATGGCGCGTCAGGCTCGACATGCGCATCGGCGCCTGTCCTTCCAGCTTTTGCTGCGCGCAGCGGTTTTCCGCGAAGCCGGCTTCGGGCGAAAAGGCCAGGCGCTTGATCAGCGGCAGCAGCCTTTCATAAGAACCATCATCCTGCGTTTCCGGCAGCGGCACGGCCAGCGAGGACACCAGGGCGCCGCCATCCGGCACGCCCACGAATTTGCGCGGCGAATAAATCGTGGCCAGGCAGTCGAAAGGCGGCGAGAACAGCGACTGGGTGCAATCGACCACGAGCTTGCGCGCATCGAATTTCGACATCAGCGAGCGCACATACGCATCGCGCACGCCGAAATAATTCACCACCAGCAGCAGATCGCCGTCTTCCAGCCGAATGTCCTCGGCAATATGCAGCGCGGCATCGATGTGATAAGGCACCAGGCTCGCACCCGACTGCCGGATGGTGTCGGTCACCGAGGAACACAGGTAGTGCGGCGCCCATACGCGCGCTGGCGCACAGACCTGGAGCAAGGCGAGCAATGCCGCCCTGCCCGACTGGAACCAGACCGCGCCGGGATGCGGCAAGCCGTCGCCTGAACGCGTCTCCAATTCGAAATAGCCGCCCATGGCCGCATCGCGCATGCTTTCCCCTTCTCACTCTTCACCGCTGTTGCGCATCAGGGCATCACCGGTTTTGCGAATGGCAGCGCGCCCAGCGCGTCGGCCGCTTTTTTTCCGTCGGTCTGGCAAAGTCCAAGCGCTTTGACCGCATCATCGCAGCCTCGGGCCGCATTGCTTGTTGTGCGGCTGCTCACTTCGCGCAAGGTGTTCTCGCCACTGACGCGGGCCGCGCCGACAGACGCATTCGGATTCAAAGGCGGCATGCTGGCGCTGCTATCGGGAAGCAGGCCGAGGGGCGGGCCGTCCCTTGCATCGGCCGCATCGACCGCATTGGCTGCATGGCCTGCCTGGTGCGTGTCCGCGATATCGCCCGTTGCCGTGAGCGGCATGACCAGGCGCGGTCGGTGCGCCGCTGGCGCATCCGGGGGGGTCGGTTGCGCGCGCGCGTTGTCAGCAATATCAGCCGGATCACTGCCGGCCGCCCCGCGCCAGGCGTTCCAGAAAAACAGGCCGACCAGGCCGAGCGCCAGCCAAACCAGCACGGTGAGATAGCGCTTGCGCGAGCGCGCTGAACGCGCATGGTGCTGCGCAAACAGCGGATTCGGCAAAGCCAGTTGGCGCAACGCCTCCGGGTCCGACATGCCCGGACGGGTGCTCAGCAGACCGTCATAGCGCAGTTCGATATGGTGTGGCGACCGGTAGTCGGCGCCCCTTCCCGGATCTTCGGGCGCCGACCCGCGCGACGCGGGCAGTTCTTCAGCATTGCGCATTGCAGATTCCACTAGGAGGCCCGCCGGAAGGCTTGATACCGATTCTAGAGGGCCGGCATTCGCCCTCTCTGTACCCCCACAATTACATAGCGCCTCGCCCCACTCACTTTGACGTCCATCAACGAGGAGGAAAAACCGCAGATTTCATTTTTCCGAAACAAGAAATTGCATGTAAAAAATTTCCTGGCGTTTTCAGTTCTGAAATGGAATTGCGCAATGGGGGCAAGCCTCCCTGTTTATCTGAGAAATATCAAGATGCGCCTGTTGCGCGAACCCTAGCATTTCCTCAAGAAATGAAAGCGATATTTGGAATAGCCGGATATTTTCAAACGCTGCATTAAAAAGGGGCAAAAGATGAAAAGGGCTGAGAATGTCAGTGTTGTTCCGCTTCAGCAACCCAGCACGATCTATGTCACCAAGCCCTATTTGCCGCCATTGCAGGAATTTCTTCCGTATTTGGAACGCATTTGGCAAAACAGCATATTGACGAATGGCGGGCCATTTCATCAACAACTGGAAAAATCGCTGAGTGCGCATCTCGGTCTGGAACATCTTTCCCTTTTCTCCAATGGCACGCTGGGCCTGGTTACCGCCCTGCAGGCATTGCGCATTACCGGGGAAGTAATCACCACGCCCTACAGTTTCGTCGCCACCGCGCATTCGCTGCTATGGAATGGCATCAAGCCGGTATTCGTCGATGTGGAAAAACATACGATGAATATCGATCCCAAGAAAATCGAAGCGGCAATCACCCCCCAGACCACCGCGATTCTTCCGGTGCATTGCTACGGCCGTCCCTGCGATACCGACGCCATTCAGAAAATTGCCGACAATTACAACCTGAAGGTGATTTACGATGCCGCGCATGCATTTGGCGTGGAAAAGCACGGAAAAAGCATCTTGCTCAATGGTGACATGTCGGTACTGAGTTTCCACGCCACCAAGGTATTCAATACTTTCGAAGGCGGCGCAATTATCTGCCACAGCGCCAAGGAAAAGCAGCGCATCGATCATCTGAAGAATTTTGGATTCATCGATGAAGTGAC
The DNA here is from genome assembly GCF_016632335.1 of Noviherbaspirillum pedocola. Lineage (GTDB taxonomy): Bacteria > Pseudomonadota > Gammaproteobacteria > Burkholderiales > Burkholderiaceae_D > Noviherbaspirillum_A > Noviherbaspirillum_A pedocola. Next base: position 17,396 of record NZ_JAEPBG010000035.1, on the reverse strand, counting down.
GGTGGTGGCGCCCGGCATTAATGGCAAGATGAGCGAAATCAACGCCGCTTTTGGTCTTCTGCAATTGCAGCATGTGCAGCATGCAATGGAAAAAAGGCAGCAGCTCGACGCCAATTACCGCGAACTTTTGAAACACGTGAAGGGAATCAGCTTTTTGCCGCATGAAGCGGATGTCACGCCGAATTATTCCTATTTCCCTGTCCGTATCGAAGCGGAATTCCCGATCAGTCGCGATGCGCTCTATCAGCGTTTGCGCGATCACGATATTTACGCCAGGCGTTATTTCTACCCTCTTATCTCGGAATTCCCGATGTACCGCGGCTTCCCGTCGGCAACGACGCAGAATCTGCCGATCGCCAGCGAAATCTCGAAAAGAATTCTTTGCCTGCCGATCTATCCGGCGCTGACCGCGCACGAGCAGGAGCGCATCGTCGACGTGATCAGCGGCGCCTGATCCTTCCCCGCCACGCCGCGGCAGGCCATCCGGGTCGCGCTTTCTTCAGGCCCGCAGGAAGCGCCGTGCCGCGCGCAACTTCGCCTGCACAGAGATGAATTCTCCTTCCGAAACTGCATTCGTCACGCAACTGGTGGCGGCCCCTATCGAAATCAGCGACAGCGCGCGGCTCGTCGACGCGCCCGTGGTTTCCGTTCTGATGCTGGCCTATAACCACGAAGCGTATCTGCACCAGGCCATCGAAGGCGCGTTACAGCAGCAAACCGATTTCCCGTTCGAGATCGTGATCGGCGAAGACTGCTCGCAAGACCGCACGCGCGCGGTGGCGCTGCACTATCAGGAAAAGTATCCGGAACGGCTACGCATCGTGTACGCGGAGCGCAATGTCGGCGCCATGGAGAATCTGATGCGCGTCATGCGGCTGTGCCGGGGCTCGATCATCGCGATTTGCGAAGGCGACGATTACTGGATCGATCCGCACAAGCTGGCGCAGCAGGTACGGATACTGAACGAGCGGCCGAAAGTCGGCATCGTGTTCCATTCCACCTGGTTCAGTTTCGATGAGAAGGAAGCGCTGGAAGGGCCGTATGTCGCCTGGCATGGCGACAAGTGGTTCGGTCCGCGCGAGGTGATTCTGGGCGGCGGCGGTTTCATGCCGACGCCGAGCATCGTGTTCAGAAAGGAAGCAATGCGCCGGATGCCGCCAGGTTTGCTGAAAGACGCGCCGATGGCCGACTTCCCGATTCAGATTTACGCAGCGGCAGGCGGCGGCGCGTATTACATCGACAAGCCGATGTCGGTATATCGGCGCGGCCATCCGCAATCCTGGAACTACACGATGAAGAATGTGGAGCGGGTGCGCGATTTTGAAAGCCGTGCGAACCGGGTCGTGCTGGAGATGGCCGCCTCGCTGCCGCAATACGCCGATGCCTTCAGGGATTATCTGTTTCGTCACCATCTGAACGAGCTGCTGTTCTACCACTATCGCAACGATGCGGCGCGCATCGACATCTATGCGCAAATCCTCGAGCGCAACGCCAGTCGTTTTGCCTGGCACCAGCGACTGGTGACCCGCATGGCGCGCAAGCGCGCGCTGATGCTGCCCGCCTACCTGGTGCAGCGTCTGGTGAAGGAAACACGTACGCGGATCAACCGAAAGAAATACCTGGCCTACGTGTAATCGGGCGTTTTGGCCTCCCTTCTTCGCGCCGCCTTTTCTTGCCCAAGCTGGCATTCCAGGACCCTTGGTCCTTTTTCATGCCTTTTCCCCGAAATCTGCATCGCTGCAAAGAATTCGTTCGTATTTCAGAATTCTTTCTGAAATACGAACAATGCTTTCCGCGTGCTACAGCGCCCATCTTCTCAATCGTGCAGTCGGGAAATGCCAAATGCGGGAATACCTGCAGCGCATATTGACTGTTTTCGCTCTCGCTGCCGAGTAAAAACCCCGTATCCAATACAAGGTTCCGCCAACTTCTCGCGCCAATTTCCAGAAACTTAGCGTCCGTGAAATGAAAAATTCATTTCACATTTCGGAATGATGCGACCCAATTTTCTTCCTGACAGCAATTATTCTCTTTCCTCTACGAAAAATAATTTCAATAAAATCAATGTTCTGAAGAATTAAGTTTCCGAAAGTGAAATCATTTTGCCGAAAATTGAGTTTCGCATCGGAAAAATGCATGCACGCATGCGGACAATTTCGACTCATCCATTCGTTGTTTCCCGTGCGCACAAATAATTCTTGAAACTTGGGACTCGTCCGGAACTGACCGAGAGCCGCCCACTCGAATGACTTGCATTGGGGAAATGCGTTCGCAGCTTCGCACGAAGCAAAATTTTTAACTTACTAAATCAAGCGATAAAGATGAATTTGAACACCGCAAGGAAATTGAACGCTGCATTGAGCATTAGCGGCATCACGGCAATCATGGCGCTTGCGCCGAATGTCTACGCCCAAACAACTTCGACAACCTGGACCAAATGCGCTTCCGAAAACGGCACCTGTTCCGTTTCGGGCACGCAGCAGGTTCGCTACGGCGCCAATGGCAGCTTTGTGACCAAGACCGTTACCGGCAGCGTGCAATGCACCAACGCGGTTTTCGGCGATCCGATTCCCGGCGTCGTGAAGGAATGCGACGTCGCGTCCACCACATCCAGCACGTCCACCACGACCACCGCGCCGACCACCACGACCACGTCGGGCACTGACACCACGACCTGGACCGGTTGCGCTTCCGAAAACGGCACCTGCACCATCCCCGGCACCCGCCAGGTTCGCTATGGCGCCAACAGCAGCTATGTCTACAAAACGCTGAGCACCAGCACCCAGTGCTCGAACTCGGTATTCGGCGATCCGGCCCCGGGCGTGGTCAAGCATTGCGATTACGCGTCCAGCACCGTAAGCACGTCGACCTCGCCGACCACGACCACCACCACCAGCCCGACGACGTCGACCACGACCAACACGTCGACCACCAACACGAGCACCACCTCGGGCGCCCGCGACAAGTACAAGCAGCCCTTTGCTGTCAACAGCATTTGGAACATGCCGATCGGCAGCGGCGCGGTGTATGTGCCGGCGAACATCTCCGGCAATCCGGCTCCGGGTCAATGGGTGCGCATGCCGCAGATGGATGAAGAGCACATCATCATGAAGCCGACCTCGCCGATTACCACGGTGAACTACAGCAGCGCCGGCTGGAACAGCGGCGCCAATCGTTGCGGCGCCACCGGTGGCGCATTGAAGCAGGTGCCGATGCCTAGCGACTATGTCGTGCCGAACAATATCGAGAACAGCTCGGCGGCCTTCCTGATGGCCGACGGCCACACCATTGCGCAGATGCAGCCGTTCGCGCGCTGCTCCACCGGCGCCTCGGCGACCGCGCTGGTCACCTTCCCTGACGTCGACCTGTTCGGCGACGGCCGCACCGGCGCCCACGGCGGCTCGGGCCTCTCCGCCATCGGCGGCAGCCTGCGCATCGGTGAACTGCGTCCGGGCAGCCAGGGTCCGAACCACGCGCTGAAGGTGAACGTGTATGCGAAGCAGGCGCTGTACAAGTGCACGACCGCTTCCGCGTGCTATCGCTGGCCTGCGAACAATGCCGACGGCTATGCCGTAGGCTGGTACGGCGCGGAGAGCAACAACGGCAACGCCGCAGTGAAGATGGGCGCGCTGCTGGCTCTGCCGGCGTCGCTGAACATTTCCAGCCTCGGCCTCGAAACTGAGCCGGCCAAGCAGCTGGCATGGACGCTGCAGAACTATGGCGCCTACATCGTCGATGACACCTATGCGCCGCAGTTCGCCATCAATGCCGAGAACGGCCCTGACGGTTCGTTCAAGACCCAGTTCCAGGCCGACTATGGCTTCGCGTTCGAACAGCTGGTGTCCAACGCCTCGTCCAGCCCGTGGGTACGCGACATCCAGCGCCTGGTCCAGGCGCTGAACGTGGTCGATAACAACGGCCCGAACAGCATCGGTGGTGGCGGCACGCCGCGCCAGCCGCTGGCAGCCCCGATCCAGTAAGCAAAAGCAGCATGCCTGTCGGGCCACAGCCCGGCAGGCGCGTCACTGGATTGCATCCTGCATGTTGCATTGCACGCAGGAAGAACCAGCCGCAGGGCACGGGCATTGCCCCTGTGCCCTGCGGTTTTTTTTGCGCATGGCGCTTACGCGCGCCTCACTCGGCCCGCTTTTCCCCGGCGTTCTTGCCGATCGCCGGCACATCCACTCTCGTTACGACCGGCGCATAGCGCGCCGGCCAGAAACGCGCATAACGCTGCGGATAGCTCGCGCTTTCCTGCGCCGCGCGCGCATCGTTGAACAGGCATCCGCGCGGCGACAGGCCGACGAATCGGAGCCGCTTGACCGTCTCGGCCAGATCGGCCTCATCCGACACGCCTCTGCGCACTACCAGATAGATGGCGCCCGCCTGCGCGCCAACCACCAGGCTGTCCGAGGCTTCCAGCACCGGCGCGCCGTGCACCAGCACGATGTCGTAATACGACGCGATTGCCTTGAGCAGTCGCTCCAGCTCCGGGCGATGCAGCAGTTCGGCCGAATCCGCGCAGTGCTGGCCCGCGGCGATATAGTCCACGCTCGGCATCACGTCGCGCTGCACGATGCCTTCCATGCCCTGCGCGCCGCACAGCAGTTCCGACAGGCCGCCTTCCCGCGTCGGCTTTACATACGCAGCCAGACCGCAGCCACGCAGATCCGCATCGATGAGCAGCACCTTCTTGCCGCATGAGCCGTACAGCAGCGCCAGGTTGGAGACGATGAAGGATGCGCCCATGCCGCTTCTGGCGCTGGTCATGAGCACGATATTGTTGCGCTGCTGCGGCATCGCGAACTGCAGCGTCGCGCGGAAATGCCTCAGGCTCTCCACCGCCGCATCCAGCGGCGCGGCGCGTGCCAGGAGTGGCGGCGCCTCTTCGCGGCGCCTGGGCGCAGCGAGCGTGGCCTGGCGGGCGCTGTAAGGAATCGACACATAGACCGGCAGGCCGACACTGCGCTCGACATCCGCTGCCGCCTCGATGCGCCGGCGTTGCGTCAATCCGCGCAGCAGCGCAAGCAACACGGCCAGGGCAGCGCCGGCCGCGCCGCCGGCCGCAGCGCGCACATCGATGCGGTCCGGCACCGGACGCTCGGGCATCTGCGGCAGATCGATCAGGCTCACATTGCCTTCGACCGACGCCCGTGCCAGGCCAAGCTGGCGCGCCATGGTCAGCAGCGATGCATAGTTCTCGGTCTGCATCTTCAGATCCTGCGCCAGGGTCAGGTTGTCCTGTTCCAGTGTCGGCAGCGTGCGCAGATAGGCGCCGAGACGACGGATCTCGTTGTTGACGTTCGCAATCTGCGCATCGATGCTGGCCACGACCGGATGATTCGGCGTGAAGCGCACCAGCAGTTCGGCGCGCTTTTGTTCCAACTCGAGCTTCTGCGACTTCGCCGACGCCAGTTGCTGCGCGCTGGTCTTGGCATCCTCGCCGGGATCGATGGTTGCCTTGCCGTTCCGGAACTGCCGATAGCGCGTCTCCGCTTCCTGCAGCCGGCGCCGCGCATCCGCCAACTGATCGCGCACATAGGCGAGGCTGCGGTCCAAGTCCTGCGTGCTGCGCCGTTCGCTGCCGGCCAGGTATTCATTGGCCATGTCCGCCAGCAGCGCATTGACGACGACCGGATTCGGACCGCGCAGCGCAACCTCGAGCATGCCGCTGCCGTTGCGTCCCTCGTTAACGCGCAGGCCCTGCTGCGCTTCCTGCAGAGCCGTCAATGCCGAGCGCTTGCGCAGCCGGAAGCTCACGCCGCTTTCCGCAGACAGCGCGCTGACCTGCAAGTGCACCGGCCCCGATGACGTCTGCGCCACCAGCAGCTGGCCGACACGGCCGTGCGCCGAGATGCCGGCCGCTTCTCCGGTCAACAGAAACGCGCCATCCCCTTCAAAACGCAGCGTGAAATCCTGATTGATCAGGGCAGGTGGCACATCGAAACGCGCGATGACGATGTCGGCGCTGCTCCACAGGCAGGAGCGGAACGCGGCGAGATCCATTGCACGCAGCCGCGCCAGGCAGTTCGCTCCCGGATGCGCAACGAGGCTGGTGAATTCCGGCTCGGCGCTGGCATACAGATCGAGATTGCCGATCGACTTCGCCATCAGCGAGCGCGATTGCACCAGTTCGGCCTCGGTGCTTGCCGGCGCCCTGTTGCCGAACATGCCGGCCACATCGCCCAGCAGCGCGCGCCCTTCCTTGCCGCCGGACTGCGCCACATGCACCAGCATCGTGGCTTCATACATCGGCCTGATGCTCAATGCATGCAGAGTCGCCATCATCGCGGCAAGCAGAAAGCTCGCGATGATCAGCAGCTTGTGCCGTCCCAGTATGCGCAAAACCCGCCGTCGCAACGGCGGCTGCGCCTCGGAGGATGGCATCATGAAGCGCAGCGATCGACCCGTGTCGGCTGCATAGTCGTGAAAGATGATGGGACTTGACATAGCGATACGCTGATTCTGTGGATAGGACCGCACACTGCGCATGCCCGGTCAGCATGACAACGCGGGCGCACAAGCTGAAGAACCGAACACGCCTCCCTTTCCATTGCGCCGGAAAACCAATGTACGCATTCGGCATGTCGCTTCCTTGAGAAAAGTCAGAGATGGGCATGCGACGTAATCCATCTTTTCCCCAAGTCCGCCCCTCATGTGCTTGATGCATGCGCTGGCGCTCCGCCTTGCAAGAACAATGCATGGCCCCCCCTTGCCACGCGGCGATGACGCACATCGCAAGCCCGCTCTTCGCCTGCTGACAAATATCAAAACCGTGACGCGGTGAAAGCCCGAGCATTTGCCGTGACCCCACTGCGCCCAAGGCCTTTGCGCCGCGCAGCCATCTCCATCACGGAACGAGCATGAAGCCAAGCATCCGCAGCGCCAATAAAAAGGTGTCGACAAACAAGCCTTCGACGATTGCGGATTCCTGGTACGCCGAGGCCCTTGCGGATGGCCGCAACGGCAGCCTGAACGTTGGACCCGCCACGCCGGGCGTGATGTCGGTCGATGCGTTGCTGCATGAGCGCTATCCACGCGCATCGCGCATCGCGCAGCGCAGCGCGTTGCTGCGCGGACTGCTGTGGTTTGTCGCCGCGAACCGAGTTCAGCGCATTGTCTGCACCATGCATGCGCGCGGCGTGGTGATCCTATTGCTGCTGGAAGCGCTGTTCTACGCCAGGGGCCGCGTCTGCCTGGTCGAATTCATCCGACCGGCGCCTTCCGGCGTCAAGGAGCGCATCAAGGAATTGCTGTACCAGGTCTTCTTTCGACTGGTTCTGCCACGCGCGGTGCAAGGGGTGCAGGTGATGACGGCATGGGAAGTCGATGCCTATGCACGCAGGTATGGCCTGCCGGCCTCGATGTTTCGCTTCATTGCCTTTCCGATGATGCTTGCGCCATCGTGCTTGCCGCCGGGCGTAAGCCAGCCGAAGCCACGGGTGCTTTCGTCCGGCCGCGCGGCATGTGACTGGGCAACGCTGCTTGCTGCAGCGCACGGCGCGGATTGGGAATTGACCGTGATCTGTTCAGAAGAAGACAGGCCGCATGTCGATCGCCTCAACCGCGATGGGCAGGCGCTGGTGCTGTCGGAGATATCCACGGCCATGCATGAACGCCTGCTCAGGGAATCCGATGTGTTCGCGCTGGTGCTGAAGGAGCAGCATGCCAGTTCCGGGCAGGTGCGCCTGGGCCGCGCGATCGAGGCCGGCATTCCCGTGGTGGCAACAAGCGTACGCGGCCTGCAAGGCTACCTCGAAGATGGCGTCACCGGCATTGCCGTGCCCGTCGGCGACGCGGCTGCGCTTGGCACTGCCATCGATGCGCTCCTGGCGCAGCCCGAGGCGCGCGAGTGCTTGCGCCAGCGCGCCTTTGAGGCCATGCGCCCCAGGACGCTGCGACGCTACATGGAAGAGATCCGGGCCTTCTGCCTTCCCGGATCCGATATTGGCGCCTGGCGCACTGCAGAAGGAGGACTGCAGGCGACGAGATGACACGGTTGGCACAGCAAACGTTGAGCGGGCCGAGCGGACCGCGCCGCAGGGCAACGCGACAGGCGCAACATCAGAACAGGAAGCATCGTGGCAACCCTTCTTTCCATCAACAACTATTTCTACCGGCGCGGCGGCGCCGAGGCGCTCTTCCTTGAACAGAATCGCATGCTGGCGCAAAGCGGCTGGGAAGTCGTGCCCTTCGCCATGCAGCATGAGAACAACCTCGATTCGCCCTACCAGCCGTATTTCGTGCAGGAGATCGAATACGGCAAGCCGGCGCCGCTGCTGCGCAAGATCGGCAATGCCCAGAAGATTCTCTATTCCTTCGAAGCCAGGCGTCGGGTGGCGCAGCTCATCGCACTGACCCGCCCCGACATCGCGCATGCGCACAATGTCTATCACCATCTGTCGCCATCGATCTTCAGCCTGATCCGGGACCAGGGCATTCCCACCCTGATGACGCTGCACGATCTGAAGATTGCGTGCCCGGCCTACAAGATGCTCAACGATGGCGGCGTATGCGAGCGTTGCCGCGATGGTGCCTTGTGGCAGGTCGCGGCGCAGCGCTGCATCAAGGGCTCGCGCATGCTCAGCCTCCTGGTGATGGCGGAATCGGCACTGCATCGCCTGCTCGGCTGCTACAGCAAATCCGTGGATCGTTTCATTGTGCCCAGCCGCTTCTACATCGACAAGCTGGTGCAATGGGGCTGGCAGCGTGAACGCTTTTCCCATCTGCCGAATTTCATCGATACCGATGCGCTGCGCCCTTCAGGAGTCGCGCCCGGCGATGCCTTCGTGTATGTCGGACGGCTCGGACCGGAAAAGGGCATCGGCACCTTTATCCGGGCAGCGGCGCAAGCCGGCGTGCCGGCATGGATCGTCGGCGTCGGTCCCGAGGAAACGTCCCTGCGGCGCCTGGTCCAGGAGACCGGCGCGGACGCGACGTTCCACGGCTATCGCAGCGGCACGGAACTGGCCGCGCTCATCGGCGCGGCGCGCGCGCTGGTGCTGCCTTCCGAGTGGTATGAGAACGCGCCGATCAGTGTCATGGAAGCGTATGCGCTCGCTCGCCCGGTGATCGGGGCCGATATCGGCGGCATCCCCGAGTTGATCCACGAAGGCGAAACCGGCGCGCTGTTTCCCAGCGGCGATGTCGAGGCGCTCGCTGCGCAGCTGCGCCGCTTTTCCACGCTGCGCGATGCCGAGATCGTCGATATGGGGCGCTCTGCGCGCGCGCTCGCAGAAAGGGATTTTTCGGCTGAACGCTATCGGCTCGGCCTGCTGGACATTTATCGAAGCATGGGAGTGGCGGCATGAAGAAGCCTCTGTCGGTGATGTGGCTGGGCCTGCGCGGCTTTCCCGGCGTGCAGGGCGGTGTGGAAAGCCATGCGCAGCATCTGTGTCCACTGCTGGCGCAACTCGGCTGCGAAGTCACTGCCATCGTCAGGGCACGCTATCAGCCGCGCGCGGACGCGCATCCATCGCAGCCATCGGATCTGACGTGGCAAGGCGTGCGCTTCGCGCCGCTATGGTCGCCGCGCGCATCGGGCCTCGAAGCGATCGTCCATACCTTTCTTGGCGTGCTGTATGCCGCCGCCAGGCGACCGGACATCCTGCACATCCATGGCATCGGCCCGGCGCTGATGGCGCCGCTGGCGCGGCTGCTCGGCCTGCGCGTCGTGGTCACGCATCATGGTCCGGATTACGAGCGGCAGAAATGGGGACCCTTCGCAAGAAAGGTGCTGCGGCTCGGAGAGCGGCTGGGCATGCGCTGCGCGCATGCGCGCATCGCCATCAGCCGCCCGATACATGACGCGGTGCGCAGCCAGCATGCACGGGCGTCGACCATCATCCCGAACGGCGTGGTCCTGCCCGAAGACAATATCGGTGCCGATGCGCCGCGACGCTTCGGACTCGAGCCGGGCCGCTATGTGTTGCTGGTAGGACGCCTGGTTCCCGAAAAACGCCACCACGATCTGATTGCCGCCTTCCAGAAGGCCGCGCTGCCCGGCTGGAAACTGGCCATCGTCGGCGGCGCCGATCATCCCGATGCCTATTCTGCGTCGGTGCAGGATGCGGCAAGAGATCATAAAGACGTGGTGTGCACCGGCGTGCTGATCGGTGAGGCGCTCATGCAGATGTATGCGCATGCGGCAGTGTTCGTACTGCCCTCCTCGCATGAAGGCTTGCCCATCGTCATGCTCGAGGCCATCAGTCATGGCATACCCGTGATCGCCAGCGACATCGCGGCCAATCGCGAAGTGCAATGCGAGGCAGTGCGCCACTATCCGCTCGGCGACGTGGATGCACTGACGCAATGCCTGCGTGATGCGCAGGCCGGATGCAGCGATGCGCAGCGCGCTGCCGCGAAGAACCTGATACGCACCCGTTATCACTGGCCCGACCTGGCGCGTCGCACCGTTGCGGTGTATGCGCAGGTACGCTTCGGTGAACGCGCCGCGGTGCTCGCATCGTCCATCGATGCCCTGCAGGCCTCATCGCAAGCGGGGGAGCGGCAATCGTGACAGACGCGCTGCTTATGCGTGTACGCCACAGTGCAAATGCGCTGTCGTGCACGATGCATGTCGCCGTATGCGCATTTGTGAAACATCAAGGGTGCCGGGGACGTATCGGCGATATTGGATAGCAATGTTTGATTGACGTACGAAGCGTTTGATCATCAAACGCTTCTCGTGCTTACACAGCGGGCCGAAACGCGCGTCGCGCCCTGCGGCATCGACGGGGCGAAAGGCAAGGAACCATGCATCTTTGCCTGACTGCCTACGGATCGGGCGTATTCTGAGAAGGACAGGAATATGGTTGCTTTCGATTTCTATAACGTGCTGATGGCGCGCAAGCGCATCATCTTCATCAGCCTTGCAGTGACAGTGATCACGGCAGTTGCGCTGAGCATGTCCCTGCCGAAGACCTACAAGGCCACCACCACGCTGCTGCTGCATTACAGCAGCGCCGATCCGGTGACCGGGGTGCCCGCGCCGGCGCAGATGATCAACAACCTCATTGCCACGCAGGCGGATATCGTCGGCAGCACCAATGTGGCGGCGGCGGTGATCGACAAGCTCGGCCTGGCCAATGCGGAGATGCCGCCCAAGCCCGACGGCACGCCGCTGACCCTGGAAGAGCGCAGGAACGCCCTGGTCGGATGGCTGATGGAAAACATCGATGTGAAGACCGGGCGCGAAAGCAGTGTGCTCAAGCTCACCTTCAAGGCCAACGAACCGAAGCTCGCGGCGCTGGTGGCCAACACCTACGCGAGCCAGTATCAGCAGGCCAGCTCGCGCTTCAAGGCCGATCCGGCCCGCAATGCGCGCGCGTACTTCGACAACCAGGTCAAGGGCGCGCGCGAGCGACTCGAGGAAGCACAGATGCGGTTGTCGACCTTCCAGAAGGCGAACGGCATCGTCAACGCCGACAGCCGGGCCGATGTCGAGAATGCGCGATTGCATGAGTTGTCGAATCAGCTCGTTGCAGTGCAGGCGCAGCTCTCCGATGTGCGATCGCGCGGCGCGCAGGCGCACGGCAATGCCTCGGGCTCGCCGGATATCAATGCCAATCCGCTGATACAGAACCTGAACAATGAACTGGCCAAGGCGCGCACTAACCTTTCCTACATCGCGGAACGCTTCAAGGAAGGCCATCCGCGCTACCAGGAACAGAAAGCCGAGGTCGACAAGCTGACCCAGGAACTGAACCGCCAGGTTCGGGCCAGTGCCAACAGCATCGACAACAATGCCACGATACTGCGCCAGCGCGAAGCTGAACTGCAGGCGGCCTTCCAGGCGCAGAAGACCAAGATGCTCGACATCAACCGTCAGCGAGATCAGCTTTCCGTGTATGTGCGCGACATCGAAAACGCGCAGCGCGCCTATGACAGCGTGGCGCAACGCTATTCGCAGATCAGCATCGAGGGCCAGTCGACCCAGTCGGATGTGTCGGTGCTCAGCCCGGCCGAGGTGCCCACCGACGCGAGCAGCCCGAAGCTTGTGCTCAACCTGGTGGCATCGGTGTTCATGGGGCTGCTGCTTGGCGCCGGCCTGGCGCTGGTTGCTGAACTGCTCGACCGCAGGGTACGTAGCATTGCCGACATCGGCGAACTGGTCGACGCGCCGATGCTCGGGATACTGCAGCATCCGCGCCGATCGCGCTTCGGCCTGATCGCGATGGCACGCCGTGCGCTGCCACACAAGCCCGCTCTCCATGCCTGACAAGGACCCAACGCATGACTACCCTGCATCCCGTATCCCGCCTCGCCATCCAGGAACCGATGGGAAACCGGCTAGGCGAAATCCTTATCGGCCTGGGCAAACTGTCGCTGGATGATGTCGACAAGGTCGTGCGCACGCAAACCGAGCGCGACGCCCTGTTCGGCGAGGTCGCGCGCGAACTCAGGCTGGTGGACGACCAGGACATCAGCATGGCGCTGGCGCGCCAGTTCCGCTATCCCTATCTGTTGCGCGGCGAAGGAGCGCTGTCGCCACTGCTGATGGCGGCCTACGATCCCTTCAGCGAGCAAGCCGAGGTGTTACGCACGGTGCGCAACCAGTTGACGCAGACCTGGTTCTCCGAGAAGCGCAAAGGCTTGGTCGTGCTTGGTTGCGGCGCGGGCGCGGGCAACAGCGTGTTCACCGCCAACCTCGCGCTGAGCTTTGCGCAAGCCAACGAGCGCACGCTGCTGATCGACGCCAACATGCGCGCGCCGAGCCAGCATGAACTGTTCCGCAGCGGCCCGCATCAGGGACTCTCGGACATGATCGCCGGAAGACGCATGGCGGACATGATCTTTCCGGTACCGGGCTTCGACAGCCTGTACCTGCTGCCAGCCGGCACGGTGCCGCCGAATCCGCAGGAGCTGTTGCTGCACCCCGGCTTTCGCGGGCTCAACGAGCGCCTGGCCAAGCAATTCGATGTAATCCTGCTCGACGTGCCTTCGCTGGCCACCGCGCATGACGCGCTGATCGTCGCGGCGCAGACCGGCGGCGCGCTGATGGTGCTGCGTCGCCATGCCACCCGTGTCACCGAGGTGAAGGATGCAACGCGACAGCTGCGCCGCGCCGGCATTTCGCTGGCGGGATGCGTGATGGTCGACTTCTGAGCGCCTGCGCCGATGGCATACTCAGGCGACTCTTCCCTGCGCAGGCCCGGCGCGGCGGGATCAGGCAACACCGTGTCGGCTGCGCTGGTCGTGGTCGGCGCGGCATTGGCAGCAGCGCTGATGGGCGCGGGCATCGTGCTGCTCAATCCCGCGCTCACCATGATGCTGGCGGCGCTGCTGGCGCTGTGCTCCTACATCATCTTCGACTTCCGCGTCGGCGTAGTGCTGACCAGCCTGATCATCCCGCTGTACGAGACCAGTTTCTTTCCGCACCAGATGTTCGGCATCACCGGTGCCAATCCGTTCAACCTGCTCATCCTGGCCACCACGGCCTCATATCTGCTGCGACGGATGAAGCGCGAAGCGCCCTACCGGCTGATACCGAAGCGCATGCTCTGGCTGTACCTGGTGCCGATCGGGCTGGCCAGCCTGCATGGCGCCATGCATGTGCATGAAATCCCTTTCGCGGCGCTGGCCGCCAAGGACATCCTGTTTTTCACCGACATCCCCGGCTACCTGCGCGACAACCTGATCCGGCCGCTGATGCTGGTGCTGTACGCGCTGCTGCTTGCCGCCGCGATACGCGACAGCAAGCGGCCGGCGCTGTTCCTGATCCCCTACCTGCTCTCGATCTGGATGCTCGCGGGTCTGATGGTCGTCACCGCAATCCTCCGCACCGGCGGCAATCCGGCTGCCATCGCCACCGACCGTCAGCTGCTCACGGAAAGCATGGGCATGCATGCCAATGAGCTTGGCCTGTTCTTCAACATCAGCTACGCGGTGCTGCTGTTTTCGCTGGGCAAGGTGCGCGGCAAGCTGGCGCGGCTCGCCTACATCGCCTCGATCGGCATGGTCGTTGCCGCCACGCTAATGACGTTTTCGCGCGGCGCCTTCGTCGGCACGGCTGTCGTCACCGTGCTGTTCCTGCTGTCACGCCGCAAGTTCTACGTCATCGTGATCGGCGTGGTGCTGCTGGGCGCGAGCGTGCCGCTGCTGCCGGAAGCGATCAGGGAACGCGCGCTGGTCGGCATCGAAGACAGGAACGTCAATGTGATCGCCGCCGGACGCACCGACAAGATCTGGCTGCCTCTGCTGGACTTCGCGCTGGAAGACCCGGTGCTGGGCCATGGACTGGCGGCCACGCTGTGGTCGGAACCGATGAAGAAGGATCCGACCTTTGACGTAGGCCATGCGCACAATGCTTATCTCAACACCTTCCTCGACATGGGCGCTGTCGGCCTGGTGATACTGCTCGGCTTCTTCATCCTGCAGCTGCGCGAATTCCGGCAGCTGGGCCGGGACGCGAGCATTGCGCCTCTGCTGCAGGGCGTTTTCCAGGGCGCCGCCGTGGCCGTGATCGTGCTGTTCGTGCAGGGCATGACCGACGACAGACTCACGCCGACGGCCTCGCAGATTTCGCTGTGGTTCGTAATCGGCATGTCGATCGGCATGAGTGAACGCCTGCTGCGAGCAAGGCGTAGCGACGCGAAGCGGGAACAATGAAGCAATGCCTATCGGGAGGATGCGCTGACATGCACGGCAAGCCACACGTCTGTTTCTTCGGCCTGATGAATCTTCCAGTGCTCGCACCGGAATTCGAATCGCATGGCATCGGCGGCGAGCAGGTGCAGCACACGCTGCTCGGCCGCGCGCTGGTGCGCGACGGCTACCGTGTTTCCATGGTCGTGGGCGACTATCTGCAGCCGGACGGCGCGCAATGGTCGGGCATACGCACTTTCAAGACTTTCCGTCCCGACGAGGGCATACCGGTGCTGCGCTTCATCCATCCGCGCTGGACCAGCATCTGGGCCGCATTGAAGCGCGCCGACGCCGACATCTATTACGCCAGCTCGGCCGGCATGCACATCGGCCTTCTGGGCCTGTTCTGCCGCCGCTATGGCCGCAAGCTGGTGTATCGCGTCGCGCACGACAACGACTGCACCCCGGAAGCGGTGAAGCTGTTGGTGAAATACGGCCGCGACCGCATGCTTTACCGCGTCGGCCTGCGCCGCGCCGATGCGGTGCTGGCGCAGTCGCAGCAGCAGCGCGAGCTGTTGCTGCGCCATTACGGCGTGGATAGCGACATCGCGGCCATGCTGGTCAGCGAGCCTGATCGCGGTGCTGCGACTGATCGCGATATCGACGTCTTGTGGGTCAACAACCTGCGCGGGTTCAAGCGACCGGACCTGTTCATCGAGCTGGCACGTGCGCTGCCGCAGCTACGTTTTCACATGATCGGCGGCGAGGAAGACGGTTATGCACAGCTGTACCGCGAGATGCGCCGGCAGGCGGAGCTGCTGCCGAATCTCTGCTTTCATGGCCGGGTGCCGTATTCACGGGTGCAGTCGTTCTACGAGCGTGCACGGATCTTCGTCAACACCTCGGATTCCGAAGGTTTCCCGAATTCCTTCCTGCAGGCCTGGGTGCGCGGCACGCCGGTGATATCTTTCTTCGATCCGGACGGCGTGATCGCGCGCAACGGTCTCGGCAGCGTGCCGGGCTCGATGCCGGACATGATCGATGCGGTGCAATCGCTTGCCACGAATAGCGGCGCGCGTGATGTCGTCTCCCGCCGCTGCCGCGATTACATGAACCTGAACTACAACAACGACATGACACTGCGCGTGTATCTGAACACCTTCGACCGGCTGGCCGACCGCACGCAGCTCGCCGGTCTGGCGGCCTGAATGCCTGGCGACACCCCCTGACGAAAGAGCGCATGAAAAAGATCCTGTTCATCGTTCCCTCGCTGCGTCTGGCCGGCGCGGAAACCCAGGCCGTGGACCTGGTCAATGCCATCGATCCCGCCTTCGCGACGAAAACCCTGTTCACTTTCGAGAAGGATCTGTCGCAGCTCGCGCGCGTGGATCGCGGGCAGATTGAAGTGTTGAACGTGCCGCGCAAGTCGCGCTTCGACTTGTCCATGTGCGACCACATTGCGCGCCTGATCGATGAGCGCGGCATCGACCTGGTTCACTGCACGATGCAGTTCGCGCTGCTGATGGGCTGGATAGGCGCGCGCCGCTCGCGCAAGCGCCCGCCGCTGGTATGCGCGATTCACATCACCCGCAACAAGGACCTGAAGACCGAATTGCAGGATGTGCTGCTGTACCAATGGCTGCTGCGCTCCTGCCGCAAGCTGATCTTCGTATGCGATGCGCAGCGGCGCCATTGGCTGGGCAAGTTCCATGGCTTGAAGCGCGCCGCCGAGGTGGTGCACAACGGCGTCGACCTGCAGCACTTCGATGCGGACCGGCTACGCCCGGAAGGCGCGTGCTTCCGGCAGCAGCATGGCATTCCCGCGTCCGCAACGGTGTTCTGCTGCGTTGCCGGCTTTCGTTCCGAGAAGGGCCATGCACATTTGCTGCGCGCCTTCTCGGAAGTGTTACGTCAGCAACCGCAAAGCTGGCTGGTGCTGGCTGGCGACGGTCCGGCGCGGGCAGAGGCGCAGGCGATCGTCCATGAACGCGGCATGGCATCGCGCGTGCTCTTTACCGGCGCCTTGAGCGATGTGCGTGCGCTGCTTGCAGCGGCCAATGTAAAGGTGCTGGCCTCGACCGCGGTGGAAACGTTCTCGGTTGCCATGCTCGAAGCGATGGCGATGGGCTTGCCGGTGATTAGCACCGACATTGGCGGCGCGGCCGAAGCGGTCATCGATGGCAGGACTGGGCTGCTCGTTCCCTGCGCCGATGAAGAAGCGCTGGCGCGCGCCATGCTCGAACTGGTCGCGGATCCCGAACGCACCGCCGTCTGGGGCGCAGCTGCGCGCGCGCTGGTTGCCGAGCGCTATACCCGGGAAGGCATGGTCGAGCGGACCATGGATGTGTTGCGGGAGGCGATGCGTGCATGAAGGGCGACGCGGCGTGTGCCCTTCGTAGGGTGGGCGCAAGCCCACGCGTTGTTCGAAGCGCCGCGTGGGCTTGCGCCCACCCGACGGATTCATTTCGCGCATTGATCTGGGCCGTGGCGCGGCGGGATGGCTTTGCGGACGGTTTGCAGCCATGCTGTTTGCACGGCATCGTAACGGTTGTCGTTATTGCCTTCGCTGTTGCGTTTGCGTTTGCGTTCGCTGTTGCAGTTGCCTTTGCCTATGCCTTCGCCTATGCCTTCGCCTTTGCAGTTGCCTTCGCCGTTGCTTTTAATCCCGTTGATCGCGCCGTGTCGCCGGGCCCTGAAGCGGATAAGGTGCGGCGTCTGTTTGAGCGAAGCGCAGCGTAGCGAGTTTAGCCGCGCCCCGCTTCAGGGTTCGGCGACACGGGGACCCCGCGCAGCGGGGCGCGATCTCCGGG
>NZ_JAEPBG010000034.1 GCF_016632335.1 Noviherbaspirillum pedocola | reverse complement strand
CTCCGCCAGCTTGACCGCCTCCTCACGAAATTCCTTTGTATATCGCGCTTTCGGTACTCGATTCATCTATGCCTCCGTTCCTCAATTTTACGAAACGTTGGCATACACTTTTTTCAGCTGACCTCACTTTCCCAACGTGTCGTTATTGCTGCTGCCGGCGGGATCGCCGGAGTTGAATCCGGCTGAACAGGTCTGGCAGCAACTGCGCGATCGCAGTCTGGCGAATCGGTGTTACGACAGCTATGAGGATATTGTGGGCGCCTGCTGTGCGGCCTGGAATGCCTTTACCCAGATCCCCGGCGCCATCCGCTCTTTGTGCACCCGCAGCTGGGCACACCTGTCGCTCCACCCCGGATCGTTATGACTCGGGATTGGTATCAGATGAATTCTGCAGGTGCGACTATCTATCTCCTGCCGCGTTTGCAGACACCTTCAAACATCGGCAGGCCGCTTGAGACGCGAGTGTCCATCATTGACAGGCCACCTCAGTACACGGAAGAATTCAAGACGGAAGCGGTCAGGCTGGCGCAGTCCGTCGGGCCAAGGGCCCGAGCGCCTGAGCGGCCCGAACGCACATGGCGGCCGCCGACGGGCGCAGCTATGCCAGAAGCGTAGTGACGATGCGATTAATGATATACCCGCCGATCATCAGAAAAAGAAAAAGCGTGCTTGCTAAAAGAATCGGCTTGAGTCCTGCCTGTCGTACGGCACCGACATGTGTACGCAATCCCAGCGCGCTCATTGCCATGGCGAGCAATACCGTATCAGTATGAATGATCCAATGCACAACAATTTCCGGAACAAGATGCAGGGAGTGGATGCCGCTGGTCACGATGAAAAAGACGGCGAACCACGGAATGGTGATGTGCCGGCAGCCTTTTGTCGCGTCGTCTTCATGGCTAATGCGGTTGCTGAGGAGCACCAAAAACGGAGCCAGCATCATTACCCGAAGCATCTTCTCGATGACGGCCGTTGACGCTGCCAAGTCGCTCACCGACTTTCCTGCCACGACCACTTGTGCGACCTCGTGGATGGTGGAACCGGCATACATTCCGTAGCCCACCTCCGAGAGATGAAGATATGGGTAGAACAAGGGGTAGATGAACATGCCCAGCGTTCCGAAGATGACGACGGTGGCAACCGCCACGGACACTTTGTGCGCTTGTCCATGCACCACTGGTTCGGCGGCCATGACCGCCGCCGCACCACAGATGGAGCTGCCTGCGCCAATGAGCATCGCAGTCTGTCGATCCAACTTGAAAAGGCGCGTGCCGAGCTGAACCGCAAGCAGGAATGTGCAGCCGATAATTAGAATGTCGATCAGAATGCCAGCCAATCCGACGTCGCTGATTTGCTGAAAAGTGATCCGGAACCCAAACAAGACGATTCCTATGCGCAGCAGTTTTGTCTTGGAAAAGTCGACCCCCGCAGCACACGGCTTGGCAAACCCCGAAAATACGGTGTTGCCAAGCACAATGCCGATGAGGATCGCGAGCGTAAGAGCGCTCAGCCCCCAATGTTCCATTGTAGGAAGCGTCGCTCCTTGTATGGCTGCCGCTGCGATAAATCCGGCCAGGGCGAGTCCCCAACCGTACTGGCGCCACGTGTATGCGGAAGTCTGCATTACTGATCCCCTTGTGGTGGTTGCTGAACACAAGAGTACGCCGCATGCATTAATTATAAAAACAGGTTATATTTATATAACTAATCAGCGCAGTTGATAAGGCCATGTTGCGGACGACGCTTAGGCACATCGAGGTTTTTGTGGCGACCGCCCAAAAGGGGAATGTCACTCAGGCGGCTGCCTTAATTGGCTTAACCCAGTCTGCAGCAAGCATGGCGCTTGCGGATTTCGAGAACCAGTTGGGCACCAGACTGTTCGACCGGGTCGGCAAACGGTTGTCTTTGAACGATGATGGCCGCGCCTTGTATCCGAGAGCGGTGCAAATGATCGACTGGGCACAAGAGATGGCACAGATGTTTCAGCGTGATGAGCGCGCCGTTGACTTGCACTTGGGTGCAAGCTCGACAATTGGAAACTACTTGCTGCCAAAAATGATCGGGGGCTTCAATGCAAGCCGTCCAGGCAGCCGGATCCGGCTCGAAGTGAGCAACACACAAAAAATTATTGACGCAGTCCGTCACTTCGAACTCGACATTGGATTCGTCGAAGGTCCGTGCGTCACCCCTGAGCTGGACACCATATTCTGGCAGCATGACGAGCTGGCTATTTTCAGCGCACCCGATCATTCCCTGGCGCGACAACAGGAATTGAGCGTGTCGTCGTTGAGACAAGCCGACTGGATTTTAAGGGAACGCGGATCTGGCACGCGGGAAGTAGTGGAGCAACTGCTGACAAGCCAGCTAGGAACGGTCGGATTGTCAATGGAACTCGGGGGCACGGAAGCCATCAAGCGGGCCGTGGAGAGTGGGCTGGGAATTTCCTGCTTGCCGAAAATCGCAGTCACTGAGGCAGTACGTCTAGGGACACTTGTTTGCCTTCCCACGCCGATGTTACGGCTGACGCGTGCGTTCCACATTCTCTTGCATAAGCAAAAATATCGAACCGCAGGCATCCTTGGTTTTCTCGAATTGTGTCAGCTTACGCGCGGCCGCTCTTACTAAGCGGTCGCAAAGTTAGTCGACAAATCCGGAACGCATTACCAGTGGTGTAATCGAATCTTCCATGAAACGAGACGGAAGCACATTCGATCATCGAACGCTGGAAGCGATCCGTTTGATGGCCATTGAGCGAGTCCGGGAAGGCGAACCTCCGGTGGAGGTGATTGCCTCGTACGGGTTCAACCGCACGACGATTTACAAGTGGCTGGCGGCTGCCGCGCAAGGCGGAGATCAAGCCTTGGAATCGACGCTGACCACTGGACGGCCACCGAGTTGACGCCCGACCAAGAGAAGCAAGTGTTTAGCTGGGTGAATGGCCAAGATCCCCGCCAGTAGGGGTTGGACTTCGGGCTGAGGACACGGACAGTTGTGGCGGAACTGATCGAGCAGAAGTTCGGGATGAAGCTGGGACTCACCGCGATTGGCAAGCTGCTGGCCAAACTGGGTGAGGCCACAATAGCCGCTTCAACGCATCTCGTTATACACAAGTTACGGATCCTCTATGCGGAGCGCTTGGATAGTAGAGGCAGCATCCATGGTGCGCTGAAGACCACCGCTTTAAAGGTGATTCCTAGCGCGGTTTTCGGAATGCTAGATGGTGGAATGCGGCGAAATTAATGCGGTCTAACCATAAGCTTCGCCATCTTGAGGAGGTCATCATGGGCGCTGCTTATTCCGTGGATCTACGACGCAAAGTGGTCCAGGCCTGTGAGCGCGGTACAGCCTCGCAGGCACAAGTGGCCCGCTTCTTTGGTGTCAGCCTGGCGTTTGTCGAGAAGTTGCTGCGGCTGTATCGCCGCACCGGAGCCTTGGAACCCGACCGCAAGCGCGCCGGCCGTCCGGGATTGCTCGATGCGGCAGCCTGTGAACAGGTGCAGCGCTGGCTGGCTGAGCAAAATGACTTGACCCTGGCCGAGCTCGCCGAGCGGCTTCAGACGCAATGTGGACTGACAGTGAGCATCAGCTGTGTGCATCGATTACTGCAGCGGCTGCACATGCGGCGCAAAAAAAAACCATTCATGCCAGCGAACGGGACACGGCGGCCGTACTACTGGCACGCCAGCAATACCGTGCACAACTCGCCGCCTACCCTTGCCGACAGCTGAAGTTCGTCGACGAGTCCGGCTGCAACATCGCCATGAGCCGACGGTACGGCCGCGCTCCGTACGGCCAGCGGGTACCGGACGCCGTGCCAAAGAACTTTGGGCGCAATGTGACCATCCTCGGGGCGCTGTCCTGTACCGGGCTCGATGCGGTCATGTCGGTGGAGGGTGCCACCGACACGGCGGTGTTCCGGGCCTATGTGGAGCAGGTGCTCGTGCCCACGCTGGTGCCCGGTGACATCGTCATCATGGATAACCTCAGCACCCACAAGGTCAGCGGCATCCGAGAGGCCATTGAAGCCGCGGGGGCGCAATTGCTTTACCTGCCGCCATACTCGCCGGACTACTCGCCCATCGAAAGCTGCTGGTCCAAGCTCAAAGCCAGTCTGCGAAAAGCCAAAGCCCGTACTCGCACCGCCCTCGACGAAGCGCTCACACAAGCCATTGACCACATCACCGAATCCGATGCCAACGGCTGGTTCCAACTCTGCGGATATACCCTACATTAATTCGATAACCGCGCTAGACTGATCGAAAGTCGCCGCACTAGACAATCGGAACTTCCTCTAATGATTTCTGGAGGTGTGCGATGGTCATGGATGCAGTGGTGGAACGTTGTGTTGAGCAAAGCTTGGTGACGGTCATGGCCAGACTGGCGCTGCAACGGACGCTGGAACCGGCGTGGATAGACGAACTGTTTGAGCGAGCTGGCGGCACCCAGTACACCCGGGAGCTGCTGTTTTCCACCACGGTGGAATTGATGTCGGTCGTGGCGGTGGGACTGCGCCCGTCGGTGCATGCGGCCGCCAAGGCTTGCAAGGACTTGCCGGTCTCGGTGCAAGCCCTGTACGACAAGATCCGGCGTACCACCCCTCGCTGGTGCGGGCGCTGGTGCAGCAAAGCGCCGTGCGCCTACATGACATGCTCATACCCATGATGAGCGCCAAGATGCCCACGGTGCCTGGCTATCGGCTGAGGATTGTCGACGGCAATCATCTGCCGGCCAGCGAGAAACGGCTGAAACCACTGCGTGGGTTTCGCGGCGCGGCCTTGCCAGGACAGTCGCTGGTGGTGTACGACCCGGATCTGGATCTGGTGGTCGATTTGGTGCCGTGTGAGGATGGCCATGCCCAGGAACGCAGCCTGATGGAACTGGCGCAGCGCCAGGCGCAGCCCGGCGAGTTGTGGCTTGCCGACCGCAACTTCAGCACGCGACGCATCCTTTGCGGTTTGCATGATCAGGGCAGCAGTTTTATCGTGCGCGAACACGGCCGTACACCGAACCCGCAGTCGTTGGAGTCCGTGCAGTACCGGGGAAGAATTGAAGCCGGCACGGTGTATGAGCAGGCGGTGGAAGTCGAGGACAATGCGGGACAACGTCTGCGGCTGCGCCGGGTGGAATTGCATCTGGAGCGCGCGACCGAAGACGGCGATACGACGATCCGACTGCTGAGTAATCTGCCGGCGTCCCAGTTCACGCCGCGCCGGATTGGCGCCTGTATCGCCAGCGCTGGCAAATCGAATCGCTGTTTCAGCGCCTGGAGTCGGTGCTGCACAGCGAGGTCGTCACGCTGGGACATCCGCGGGCGGCCTTGCTAGCCTTCGGCGTGGCGGTCCTTGCGTATAACACGCTGGCGGTATTGCAGAGTGCGGTCTGGAGTGCGCATGAATTGCACAGCAGTGAGCTGGAACTCTCTTCGTTCTACTTCGCTGACGAAATCCGCACCCACTATGCCGGCATGATGATGGCGGTAGCGCCTGCTGCCTGGGATCGCTATGACAAGCTGACGACAGCAGAACTGGCGCGAGTGCTGTTGCAGATGGCCCGCCATGCCAATCCGAAGGCATTACGCAAGCATCCCCGAAGTACCAGAAACGAAACCAAGAAAGGCTTCGCTTCCGCAGCCCTCGTCCGACGACATGTCGCAACGGCGCGCGTACTCAAAGATGGACTCGTGAAGTAATACCTTTAAAGCGGTGGCGCTGAAGACCAATCCAAAGGGTTTTGGCACCGGGTTCTCCATCGCCCTTGCGGCCAAGGAAACCGCCGAGTGAGGCGATCAACCGAATTATTTCATTGAGCGTAGGCGGTCTTGCAGGGCGCGCTTTCTTTGCCAGCAAATAGGCGCCTCTGATCTCATCAGCATGGAAGAACAGCCCGGCGTTCAGGTCGGGACAGGTTCTGCCCAGCCGCATGAGGCGGGCGATGCGCCACGCCACAATCATGTACAGCACCAGCGCCCGTTCCACGCGCTCCATCTGTGACAGCTGCAATGCTTCCACTTTGCAGCCGGTTTTCAATACATTATAGATCCGGCCCGCAAATAGTTTGAATTAGTAGGGAGTCTTGCGGTCCAAGAGTTTATGGACAAAGACGATGCAAGAAAGCTTAGCCCGGCTGAGCAACATGAACGGCGGCGACAGGTCATCCGCGCGTACAAGCGCGGCCGGACAAAGATGCAGATTGCGCAGGATGTTGGGTTAAGCCATACGGCCGTGACCAAAGTCATTGCGCGGTACGAAGCCGAAGGTATGGCGGGCCTGGAGCCACGTACGCGGGTTCCGTTGCAATAAGGCGCATCTGGTACAGTCGGCGATTTGATCGGGACGACTGCCGATGAACGAGGCCTTAAGCAAAGTGCTCAAGCGACTGCACTATCCGCTGGAAGTGATGCTGACCTGCGTGCGTTGGTATGTCGCCTATCCGCTGAGCCTGCGGCACATCGAGGAAATGATGCATGAGCGCGGCGTATGCGTCGATCACACAACCATCCACCGCTGGGCGCTCAAGATTCTGCCGGTACTGGCCGTGGCGTTCCGCCGCCGAAAACGCCCGGTTGGCGGCAGTTGGCGCATGGATGAGACTTATGTGCTGGTCGCAGGACAATGGAAGTATCTCTATCGCGCCGTCGACCGTGATGGCGACACCGTCGACTTCCTGCTCACGGCCAAACGCGATCTGGTCGCAGCGCGCCGCTTCCTGGAACCATCTCGTTATACACAAGTCCGATCTGCTGAGCGCACACGACACAGAGAAAGTTGAAGGATACGTGTAGTGCGGGGTTGTAAACCGGGATGAATTCGCGTTTACTCTGTGCTTTTGACAAGCCGATGAGTAACGAGTCAGGGGAATGGGTGGACGCGGAATTTGAAGCGCTGGATCTGGGTGATCCCAGGCGCGACCGGCGCGCCAAGGAGTTGATGAAGCGTCTGGCGGCCAAGCCAACGGCGAGCATTCCGGGCGCCTGCGACGGCTGGTCCGAAACCATGGCGGCCTATCGCTTTCTCGGCAACGAGGAAGTGGAATGGGGCGACATGATGCAGCCGCACTGGGCACGCACGGCCGAGCGCATGCAGCCGCATGCGGTGGTGCTGTGTATTGCCGACACGACGGAACTTGATTTCCATGGCCAAGACATGGAGGGCTTGGGGCCGTTGAGCTTCGAAGCGCAGCGCGGGATGTACCTGCACCCGACCTACGCCGTTACGCCGGACCGGGAACCGTTGGGGATTCTGGATGCCTGGATGTGGGCCCGCGAGGCGCTGGACGAGAATGGACACCGTGGGGGCATTAAGGAAAGTACCCGCTGGATCGAGAGTTATGAACGGGTTGCCGAACAGGCGGCGAACTTACCCGCTACCCGCCTGGTGTATGTGGCGGATCGGGAAGGCGATATTGCCGCGCTCATGGAGCGGGCTGATGCACTGGGCCATCCTGCAGACTGGTTAGTGCGTTGCCAGCATAACCGTACGCTGGCCGAGGGAGGCAAGCTGTGGGATAAGGTGCAAGCCGGTGAGGTGCTCGGCGAGA
Organism: Noviherbaspirillum pedocola; assembly: GCF_016632335.1. Taxonomy (GTDB): domain Bacteria; phylum Pseudomonadota; class Gammaproteobacteria; order Burkholderiales; family Burkholderiaceae_D; genus Noviherbaspirillum_A; species Noviherbaspirillum_A pedocola. The sequence continues at coordinate 23,213 of NZ_JAEPBG010000034.1, read as the reverse complement.
TTACCTTTATTCTGCCGGGACGCGCCGGGCAGAAGGCGCGCGAAGTCAGGCAGGAATTACGGGCAAGCCGCATCACGCTGCCAGGCAAGAGAGCGCTTGGTGTGACGTGCGTGATGGCGCGGGAGATTGGTGCGCCGGCAGGCGTGACGCCGGTGGTATGGCGCTTGCTGACGAACCGGCAGGCGCAGGATCGGCATGCCGTGATCGAACTCATCGACTGGTATCGTGCCCGCTGGGAAATTGAACTGTTTTTTAATGTTTTGAAAACCGGCTGCAAGGTGGAAGCGTTGCAGCTGTCGCAGATGGAGCGCGTGGAACGGGCGCTGGTGCTGTACATGATTGTGGCGTGGCGCATTGCCCGCCTCATGAGGCTGGGCAGAACCTGCCCGGACCTGGACGCCGCGCTGTTTTTCCACGCTGACGAGATCAGAGGCGCCTATTTGCTGGCCAAGAAGGCGCGTCCCGCAGGACCGCCTACGCTCAACGAAATGATCCGATTGATCGCCTCACTCGGCGGCTTCCTTGGCCGAAAGGGCGATGGAGAACCCGGCGCCAAAACCCTCTGGATTGGCCTTCAACGTACCTTCGATGCCGCTTCTACCATCCAGGCGCTCCGAATGGAGAATGGGTAACTTCTGTATAACCAGATGTCCTGGAACGCGCCATCGGCCAGCACGGCTTGCCCGACAAGATCACCATTGACAAGAGTGGCGCCAACACCGCCGCTGTCCACGCCATTCAAAAGGATACCGGAGCACCGATAGAACTGCGGCAGGTGAAGTATCTGAACAACATCGTCGAGCAGGACCATCGAGCCATCAAGCGTATCATCCGGCCCATGCTTGGCTTCCAATCTTTTCGTTGTGCGCGCATTTTGTTGGCCGGTATTGAGACGGTTCACATGATTAAAAAAGGGCAGCTTGACTGCCCCGACGGACAAGTTGCGTCCGCCGCAGACCAATTTTATTCCCTGGCCGCCTGAGCAATCGACACTGCGTGCTTTCGCTCATGCGAACTTCCTTATTGCAACGGAACCGAACGCCGGCATCCCTGCTCCATGAACGCAATGGTGGGGCACCAGGGCACTCACGCATCCGCAACCACTTGCGCGTCCTCCTTCTGCGGCGCCGGCACCTTGCCGCGCAGCCTGCCACGCATCCAGAAGTACATCTGCAACACCACCACCAGTACGCCCACCCCGATGAACATCGCGCTGATGGGCCGCGTGACGAAGATCGACAGGTCACCGCGCGACAGCAGTAGCGCGCGCCGGAAGTTTTCTTCCACCATCGGTCCCAGCACATAGCCCAAGAGAATCGGCGCGACCGAGAAGTCCAACGCAATCAGCACCGCGCCGATCACGCCGAATACCAGCACCTCGCCCACTTCGAACAGGCTGTTGTTCGTGCTGTACACCCCCACCGCGATGAAGAACATCGCCGCCGGGAACAGGAAGCGGTACGGCACCTGCAGCAGCTTCACCCACACGCCAATGAGCGGCACGTTCAGGACCACCAGCAGGATGTTGCCCACCCAGAAGCTCGCAATCAGCCCCCAGAACAAATCGGCATGCTCGGAGATCAGCTGCGGCCCCGGCTGTATGCCCTGGATCAGCAAAGCGCCCAGGATCAGCGCCATCACCGCGTCGCCCGGAATGCCAAGGCTCATCGTCGGGATGAAGTCCACCTGGGTCTTCGAATGCGAAGACGCCTCCGGAGAAGCCACGCCTTCGATCGCGCCGTGCCCGAAGCGCCCCGGCGTCTTCGAGATCTTCTTTTCCAGCGCGTACGAGATGAAGGTGGTGATGGTCGGCCCGGTGCCCGGCATCGCGCCGAACAGCGTGCCCACCAGCGTGCCACGCACCATCGGCCAGAACGACTGCTTCAGCTCGGCCTTCGAGGGCCGCATGTCCTTGAGCTTGAGCTTCATGCCGCTGCCGATGACCTGCATGCGGTTGACGTTGTGCAGGAAGTCCGCCACGCCAAACAGTCCCAGCGCCAGCGCTACCAGTTCCAGCTTGTCGGACAGCTCGATGAAGCCGAAGGTAAAGCGCATCGTGCCCGAGTTCACGTCCGTGCCGACGATGCCGGCCAACAGTCCCAGGCACGTCATCGCAATGCCCTTCACCGGCGAGCCGCGCGACATCGTGCCGCCGGCGATCAGGCCCAGCAGCATGATCGAGAACAGCTCAGCCGGGCCGAATTTGAAGGCCACCTTCACCAGCAGCGGCGAAGCGAAGATCATCACCAGGATGCCGACCGAGGCGGCGAAGAAGGACGCGATCATCGTGATGCCCAGCGCGGTGCCGCCCTTGCCTTTCTTGGTCAGCGGATAGCCGTCCAGGCAGGTGACCGCATGCGGCGGATGGCATGGCAGGTTCAGCAGGATCGCGCCGATGGCGCCGCCGTATTGCGAGCCGTAGAAGATGCCGGCCAGCATCAGGATCGCCGGCACCGGGTGCAGCGTGTAGGTCAGCGGCAGCAGCATCGAGATGGCCGACAGCGCGCCCATGCCGGGCAACACGCCGATCAGGTTACCGACGAGCACGCCGAAGAAGGACCACATCAGGTTGTGCGGCGTAAGCGCCACGCCGAAGCCGTGCCACAGGTCGATCAGGGATTGTTCCATGGTTCAGCCCCAGCGGAAGAGCGGGAACTGCATCTGCAGCGCCCAAGAGAAGACGATGATGGCCACCGCAACCATGGCCAGCGCGAGCAGGAACGCGGTCTTGAAGGTGTTCTGGCGGTCGCCGAGGGCGGCGATGAAGGTCACGGCGAAGGTGGCCGGCACTAGCCCACCCCAGTGGCCGAGCACGATGAAGGCAATGCCAGCCAGGATGATGCAGAACCAGCCCCGCCATTCGGGTGGATGGACTGCCCTGCCCGGTTCGTGAGCGACCGTTACCGATCGCCGAACGGCGCCGGCCACGACGCACGCTCCCATCAGTGCAAGGACGGCGCCTACGCCAACCGGAAAGTAGCCGGGGCCCATGTGGCTCAAGCTACCGACTTGATAGTTAAACCCCTTCCATACCGCAGCTAGCCCCACAAAGAGGATTAAGCCGCCGCCGTAGTAATCATTGTTTAGCCGGGCATGCCAGCCCGGCGATCTTTCGTCTTGCATTTTCTTGTCTTCTCCATTCGAAACAGCAACGAAATGTCCGTAAATGGCCTTGCATGCCCGTACGCTGCGGGTGCATGCGGGGAAAAGAAGCTGCCCACGCAAATCTTATTTGATCCTTCAAGGGCTCTCGACACGCCAGGATGCCAATACTTCCGCCAGCGGCCGGGCTCAATTGCAATCTTGTTCTGGACCGCAGCGGGCGTTCTCGAAAACCTCGGCGCGGGCGCCGGCTGGCTGACGCCGGTGACCTCGATGAACGATGCGCGTTCAACGTTATGCGGATGGCGCATTGCCTCGCTTAGCGTGAGTACCGGCGCGAAGCATGCATCGGTATTTTCGAGCAGCGCCTCCCATTCCTCGCGGGTTCGCATCTCAAACAGGCGCGCGAATTCCTCCCGCAGCTGCGGCCAGTGCTGCCCGTCGAACTGGTACGCGCGCAGATCCGGATTCACCCCGACGCGCTCACACAATTCAGCGAAAAATTTCGGCTCGAGCGCCCCAACCAACACATACTGACCGTCAGCTGTCCGGTACACGTTGTAGTACGGCGCACCGCCGTCGAGCATGTTGACGCCACGGCGCTCGGTGTACTTGCCGCGCAGGGCGAACGAGGCGAAGAGACTCATCAGCGAGATCGTTCCGTCGGTGATCGCGGCTTCAAAGACTTGTCCCTTGCCCGAGCTCTGCCTTTCGTACAACGCCGCCAGGATGCCCGCAACGAGATACACGCTTCCGCCCGCGTAATCCCCTATCAGGTTCAACGGTATCGACGGCGGGCCGTTGGCCGGGCCGATGGCGCCAAGCGCGCCCGTCAGCGCGATGGAGTTCACATCATGCCCGGCGCGATGCGCCAGTGGCCCGGTCTGCCCCCAGCCAGTGATGCGTCCGTATACGAGTTTGGGATTTCTCTGCGCAAGCGACTCCGGTCCCAAGCCCAAGCTTTCCGTCACGCCAGGCCGGAAGCCTTCGATTAACACGTCGGCATGATCCAGCAGCGTCAATACCTCATCCCGGCTATTTGCGTCCTTGAGGTCGGCGACGACCACCGTGCGTCCGCGTGCAATGATGTCGGCGGGGCCGCCAATTTTCTTGCCGGTCCGCTCGATTGTGACCACGTCGGCTCCCATATCGGACAGCAACATGCAAGCGAATGGCGCCGGCCCGATGCCGGCAAATTCGACCACGCGCAATCCCGCTAGCGGCCCTGCGGATTGGCTTTGCTTGCGATTTTCCATTGCATCAGGCTATAGGGTGGATTGATATTTGGATGGTGCTCGAACACGCCCTCGACCGCGGTTCCGATCCGTACATCCTGCATCGGATCGCCGAGCAGGTTGCCCAGCATCCGGATTCCTCCGGCATGCGGAAGTTCTACCAGCACCACCAGGTACGGGCAGTGCCCGCGCAGGCAGGGATGCGATGGATGCCATACACGCTCCCAGCTGTAGATGAGGCCTTTCGCGTCAACCTGCGTCCACGGCGGATCGAACTCATGGCAGTGATGGCAGATCCACTCGGCGCCGAACTGCCAGGTTCCACAGTGATCGCATCGCTGCGTGAGCAGCTGACCATTGCGCAAGCCGTCCCAATATGGCGCCGACAAACCGTCCGCCTCCGGCAAGGGGATAGGCAAGCCCTCGGGAAGATAGAAATTTGCACTCACCATACCGCCTCCGATCCGAATAGGAGGCTGCTTACCGGCGTCACCATCGGTCCGCCTATAACGAGCGCGACATCGCTGCGCGCAGCCTGGTTCGTCGATGTGCCGCGCACCTGGCGCACAGCTTCCAGCACCAGTTCGAAGCCGTGCATGTAGCATTCGGCCAGATTGCCGCCACTGGTGTTGAGCGGCAGCCGCCCGTTCGGCGCGATCAGGTTATCCGCCGTCAGGAATTCGTTCGCCTCTTCCGGCTTGTAAAAACCATGTTCGGCCAGCGCCATCAGTACGCCGCCGGTAAAGTTCTCATAGCTTTGCACCACCCCAACGTCGGCCGGCTGCAAACCCGCCATTCTGTACAAATCGGGCGCAACCGTGGTAAAACTCGCGCTCGCGTACAGCGGCGCATTGTGGGGAGCCGCGGCGACCCGATGGTCGGAGCCGGTGGCAGCTCCCAGCAGGTAGGTCGGCTTGTGCGGGAAGTCTTGCGCCCTCTCGGCCGAAACTAGCAACAGCGCGGCAGCGCCATCGTTTTCCATGCAGCAGTCGAACAGATGGAAGGGTTCGACAATCCAGCGCGATTCGTCGTAGCTGGTCGTATCGAGCGGCTTGCCGCACATCAGCGCGCGTGGATTGGACTGTGCATGATGGTAGGACGCCAGCGCGATCGCGCGCAGCGCTTCCTGCCGGACACCGTGCTCGTGCATGTAGCGGCGCACCTTCATCGCGAATTTCTGCGGCGGCGCAAGCACGCCATACGGCATCTGGTAAGCCATGTCGCCTGAGATTGTCTGCCCTGCCGCCGCCTGGCCAAAACGGCCGTGCTGTCCCTGTGCCAGCCCACGGAAAACCACCACGCACTCGGCGAGACCTGCGGCGATTGCCGCAGCGCCATTGGCGACCGCCGCGCAGCAGCCTCCCCCGCCGCCGCCCCACTGCATCATCGTCGAACGCAGCTGGCGCGTGCCCAACGCGGCGGCGAGGCGCGACGGATCGCTGCGATCGTTGCCAAATGATGAAAAGCCGTCGATGTCGCGCGGGTCGATGCCAGCATCCGCGCAAGCGGCGAGGATCGCCTTCAGCACCAGCGTAAATTCGGCAACGGGCGACTGGCCGTGCTTGTAGTAGGTTGATTCGCCGATGCCGACCACGCCTGCTCGGCCGCGCAAGCTGTTGGCCATCGTCATTCGTTTCGCACCTTTACGGCTCCGGGTGCAGCCGGTTTTCCGGGGCCGGTGGAAGCTGCACCCGCCTCCAGCAACTGCTCGACGCGCTGCGCATCGTAGCCCAGCGTGTCACGCAGGATCTCATGCGTGTGCTCGCCGATCAGCGGCGCCGGCTTTGGATCGACAACTGGCGTTCGCGAATAGCGTATCGGCAGCGTAATGTTAGGAAGCCAGCCGAGGGTCGGGTGAGGTATGCGGCTGACGATGCCGCGCTCGCGCGCTTCCTTCGAACGCAGCGCCTCGCCGACGGTCCGTACCTCGCCGCAAGGGATTGCTGCCTCGCGCATGCGCGGCTGCCAGTACGACCATGGATGCTGTGCAAATGCCTCATCAAGGATGGGGAACAATTCCGCGCGGCGAGCAATGCGGCCGTTGCGATCCGCCAGCACCGGATCGTTCGCGAGATCGGGCCGCTCCAGCACCCCGGCAGCGAGACGCTGAAAGATCTTGTCGTTACCACAGTTGATGTAGAAGGGCTTATCAGCGGCCTGAAACACGCCGGACGGGCAGGTGTCGGGGCTGGTATTGCCGTGTCGTTGCGGGTCGGCGCCAGTAAACAGGTGCTGCATCGTCGCATAGCCTGTCATCAGCATGGCGTTGTCGAACAGCGCGAGCTCGACCGACTGCCCCTCACCGCTCCGTTCGCGGGCGAGCAACGCGCCCAGCATTGCATTGCAGGCCATCATTGCAGTGCTGATATCCATGACTGGCGATAGTGCGCGCACGCCCATACGATCCGCATAGCCGTTCATCGACACGAAGCCGCTCTCTGCCTGCGCGATCGGGTCGAACCCGAGCCGGTCTGCGAACGATCCGTCACGCCCATATGCCGACACCGAGCAGTAGATCAGCTTCGGATTTAGCGCCTTGCAGGCCTCATAACCAAGCCCGAGGCGCTCCATCACGCCGGTGGAGAAGTTTTCTGCGACCACATCGGCGGTTGCGACCAGTTCGAGGGCAACCTTCAGGCCTTCGGGCGACTTCAAATCCAGCGCGATACTGCGCTTGTTGCGGTTGGCCCAGAGATAAGGCGCGCCGAGTGTCGCGTCATCCGGATGGCGCGGCGGATAGTAGCGAAACTCGTCGCCGCGCCCGAGCGCCTCGATTTTGATAACGTCGGCTCCCATATCGGCCAGCATCATCGTGGCAAGCGGCCCCGCAATGAAATGCGTGAAGTCGACGACCCGAATGCCTTCGAGAGCCTTCGGCGCGCCGGAGGGCCGAGGGGTGGGCAGAGGAAACTCGTTTGCCAAATCCGACAAGGGGAAAGCGGTATTAACCATACGCTGATGTTCCTCATTACATGTGAATGTCGGCTTGCTTGACCACCGGGCCCCACTGCGCCCGATCTTCCCTGATCAGGTCGGCAAGCTGTTCCGGTGTTCCCGGATCGGGCTCGACCTTGCGGTCGAGCAATTTCTGACGCACCTCGGGCTTGCTCACCGCAGAGACGATCGCTTTGTTTAGCCTGTCCACTACGTCCTTCGGCATGCCTTTCGGCCCGAGTACGCCGAACCATGCCGCGCTTTTGAAGCCGGGGATGTCTTTTGCAATTGGCGGCACGCCCGGCACCACCTCGGTCGGTTGCCGGCTTCCCACGCCGATGTACTTTACCTTGCCGGTCTGCAGCAGCGTTGCGCCGTCAAGCCCCGTGACAAAGGCCGCTTGCAGGTCACCGGACATGAACGCGGTCATCACCGGCGCACCGCCCTTGTATGGGATATGTAGGATGTGAGTGCCGGCCATGGAATTTAAGTATTCGCCGCTCAGGTGGGACAGAGAACCGTTCCCCACCGAACCGAAGTTCATGCTGTTGCCATGCTGCTTCGCGTAGCCGATGAATTCCTTCACGCTGTTGACCGGCAGATCGGACCGCACCGTGAGGATCATCGGCGCGACCGCGACGTCGGAAATTGGCTCCAAGTCTTTCACCGGGTCATACGGCACCTTGCGCATGAAGTCGACAATCGCGTTTGGGCCGGTATTGCCGAAGACCAGCGTATAACCGTCCGGCTTGGCTTTTACGACCAGTTCGACGCCGATCGTGCCACCGGCGCCAGGCTTGTTCTCGATAATCACCGGCTGGCCGAGCGCTTCGCTCACCGGCTGCTGGATGATGCGCGCCAGTTGGTCGGTGCTTCCGCCGGCCTCGTACGGCACGATAATGTGGATAGGCTGGGATGGGAAGGAGTCCGCGGCCGCGGAACCGGCAAACGCGAGACAGGCCAGGCTCATCACGAGGCCAAGAGAAACGGAAAAATGGCGCATCTTGTCTCCTGTTGGATGGAAGGGCGATTTTTGCCGCTCTCGCCGGCGGCTCTCAACGCTATTTCAGTACGAGACGGATGTAATCCGTTCAAACAGCAAATTACTCAAGTACGGTTTTCCAGTACTGCCTTGCGCGATTCATGTGCGCCAGGATCAGCTTTCCTCCCTTGGCGGAATCCTTGCTCCTAACGTATTCGACTAGGCGCCTGTGTTCTCTGGCAGAGGCCTCACCCTGCTCCCTGTTCGCGAACATCACCACGCGCCGCTCGGCGGTGAGCTGATAGAACGCATTCAGCACGCGCACCAGGATCGAATTGTGTGCGGCGTCAACCATCGCGATATGAAACTCGGTATCCACCTCCGAGATGTTCCCGCCCTGCGCCAGCACTTGCTCCGTCTCGCTCAGCACCGCTTCGAGGCGAGCGATGTCCGCATCCGTGCGACGTTCACAGGCCAAGGTGATGGCAAGCACTTCGAGGTGGGCACGCACTTCCATCGTTTCGGCCACCTCGGTGACCGTGGGCGCAGCACCCATTCCGGTCAGCATCACGAGCGCTTCGAAGCTGCTTTCACGCGCGATGTGGCGCAAATAAATACCGGAATTCGGCCGCGACTCCACCATCCGCAGCGTGACCAGCGTAGCCAGCGCTTCGCGCACCGCGTTTCGTCCCACGCCGAGGCGCTCGGCGAAATCGCGTTCGGAAGGCAGCTTGTCGCCGGGTTGCAGTCGCCGCTCCTGCAGATAACCGAGAATGCCCATGATCACGGCGTTGCCGTGCGTTCCGTTCGCCGTCTTTGTCTTGCTTTGCTCGCTTGTTTCGATTGTCATGCTTCGTTCCTAGAGATCGAGTACGAGCGTCTTTGACCGGGAACCGGAACAGCAGATCATGATGCTGCGATTTTCCCGCTTCTCCTGGTCAGTCAGGTAATCGTCCCTGTGATCAGGCCCACCTTCGATGACTCCGGTCCTGCAGGTGCCGCAGATGCCCGACGAGCAGGAATACTGCACCGAGATATCGTTGTCCAGCAGGGTGTCGAGTATGGTTTTTCCGGGCAGGACATGCAGCCGTAGCCCACTGTGCTGCAGCACCACGTCGAAACCGCCGGCGGTCGCCGCGTCGGTGCCCGCGGCGAAACGCTCGTAGTGCACTGTGGCTTGTGGGCGTGACGCGGACGCTGCAAGGAAATCATCGATCATCGAGCGCGGCCCGCAGCAATACAGGTGCGCGTCTGCCGGCGCGTCCTTGACCAGCCGCGCGAGGTCGAGCCTTGGAACGCCCATGGAATTGAAACGCAGGTCGAGCTCTCCTCCGTGCTGCGTGAGTACCCGCAGTTCGTCGAGAAAGGCTGCGTGCTGCGGCGAGCGCGCTGAATAATGCAGCCGCCATGGCCGTCCGAGCGTGCTCAGCCGGCGCGCCATGGCAAGCAAGGGGGTGATCCCGATGCCGCCGGCGAAAAGGATCGACAATGACGCATCTTCCGCGAGGGGAAAGTCATTTTTCGGCGCACTGATGCGCAAATCGTCGCCAACGCGCGGCACGCCATGCATCCACGCCGAGCCACCGCGTCCGTCGGGCACGCGGTGAACTGCGACCATATAGCGATGGGTCTCCGCAGGATCATTCACCAGCGAATAACTGCGCACCATGCCGCCCGGAATATGGAGATCGATGTGTGCACCCGCGCTGAAAGCGGGTAGCGCTTCACCGCCGGCAGCGACGAGTTCGTAGGAAACGATGCCGTCCGCCTCCAGGCGGACCTGGCGCAAACGGACCTCCAACTGCGTGGCGCCAGGCGCGGAGTTCGAGGCAATTATGGCCATTGTGAATGCGGATAGTAAAAGGTCTAAACAGCGCTCAAGGCGTATAGCCCAGGTCGGTGCCGAGACGCGCCTTCATGAACTCGCTGCCGTCATCCTTCCAGGAGCCTTCCGCCGGGAGCGTCAGCGAAACCGCGCGCACCATCCACGCGTCGGGATCATCGCAGCGCGCCGGGCGCTGCTGATTAGCGGCAAGCTTGCGCACCTTGTCGAGCAGCATGCGGCGCGTCATCGCGACGCCAGTATCGCTGGTGCCAAGATGTTCCGCCGAACGGTCGTAGATCGGCATCACTCCCGACTGGCAGGCCGCGTCCTGGATCCATAAGCCCGGCATGCCCGAGTTGTATTTCCTGACCTGCACGTCGTAGTCGAAACCGTAAGCATTTGCCCGGTTGTACTTACTCCAGTAGCGGTGATATGGCACGCTGACGGCGCGCGTCTCGAACGAGTCCAGCGACGGGTGCGCCGTCTGACGGCCTGCGTGCCCCTGATCGAACAGCTTGCGCGTTTTTTCCGGCAGCGGGCGTACCGGATCGTAAGAAAACATGACGCAAAGCGAGTGCTCGTCGTCGATTGGCACCCAAGCATGGCCGCTCAGCTCCGGAAAGCCGGAAAACGGCGGCACGAAGGTCCAGAACGGCATGAGGAACTGGTTTACCCGCACGTAGCGCTTGTTCTCGCCCAGTTCGCGCAGCGAAGCGATGTGCAGACCGCCGTCATGCGGCAGGACTTCGAACTTCGGCGCCAGATCCGCTGCCTGTTTCCACTGGTTGATGTTGCCGCCCGCATCGACGCGGCCGTGCAGGATCGCAGCGTGCGCTGAATCGATTTCGCCTTCGAGCGCCTGCAGCCAATTGCATTCCTGAACGCGAAAGCTGATATACGCGTTTTCCGGAGGCACCATGTTCCATTCGATGTTTGGCAGCGGCGGCGGCACATCCTGGTCCGGCCCCATGTAGGCCCACGCGACCCCGTTGCGCTCCTGGCATAAATAGCTCTTGATCCGGGTACGGTCCTTAAGCCGGCTTTCCGCAGGCTCTGTCGGAGTATCCATCAGCTTGCCGTCAACGCCGAATTTCCAGCCGTGGTACACGCAACGTAACCCGCAGCCTTCGTTGCGACCGAAGATCAGCGGCGCACCGCGATGAGGACAGGCATGATCGACCAGGCCGATGCGACCTTCGCTGTCGCGGAATGCAACTAAGTCCTCGCCCAGCAAGCGCACTCGCTGCGGCTGACCATCGACCGCGAGGTCGCTCGACGGCAGGAAGGGAATCCAGTACAGCCGCATTAGCTGTCCCATCGGCGTGCCTGGACCAACGCGCACCAGCGATTCGTTGTCTTCTTTCGAAAGCATGTCTGCCCTTTTAGTGGTATCTCCAAACTGGTAGGACCATTATAGGAAAGGCCGCAATGCGAAGTCAATAGAATTGTTCTTTGCATTGCACCCAAGGAAGAGGGTTGTTGGTGGCAGCCACTGCATGCTGCCGGGCTAGCGGCCCTATCGTTTCCAATCGCGGTAGCGCGCGACGAATGAACAGTGAGCTCACATCCCGTCACGGAAAAGGCCCAGCCTCGGATGGCAGGACGCGGGAAGCGACGCCCTTAACCAAACATTCCATTTGCCCAGAGAGGGAAGAAGAAAATGCTCGCGCACGGCTCGGTCATGATCCGCCGCTGCCAGGCCGCCCTCCCCGGCCGCCCCCCGCACCACATCGATCACCCGCAATACGTCGCCCGGTTCCCGATCACCCCGCCATGCACTCTGCCCATCCGGCCGCACCAGCACCAGCCGCCGCTCGTAGATGTCCCGCGCGCCGGCGTCAAGGATGGTCTCAACCCGGAGCGGTAGTCCCCGCCTCTGGGCCGCCGACACAAAGCCTTCACCGGATGGCGCATCCTCGCCGAAGCGCAGCAGCACAAATTCCCGCCCGAACAAGTCCAACGTCGACTTTCTCTCTGCGAGCCACACGTGCGGCGCGCGGGACCCCGGCCGTGCGGTTGGCTGATAAGTCTGCACGGTATCCGGCGGCTGCGGTGTGCCGTCGGGCACGATGATGGGTGAATGTTCATACATGTACCCGAGATGGATGCCGATGCTGAACCACTCGCGCTTCATTGTCTCGGTATAGCGGTCACCGAATTCCTTGCGCGCGCGATCGCCTTCGGGGGAATCCTCAAACAGTTCCTTAGGCGGCTGCGCCACGCGCGGATTTAGCATCCGGTTCAGGTTATCGGTGGCCTCGGCTACGTTGCGCAAGCCTACCGGCCGCTGTTCGGACTCGTATGAGCCCAGCAAATGCTCGCCGCCCCATCCTTCGATTCTCGCAGCCAGTTTCCATGCCAAGTTCACCGCATCTTGGATGCCGGTGTTCATCCCGAATCCCCCAGTCGGCGAGGTGAGATGCGCAGCATCGCCAGCGAGAAACACTCGTTTAGCGCCATAGCGGCGCGCAACCTGCTGGCGCCGCACCCACGGCAGGATCGACAGGATCTCAAAGTCGAATTCCCGCCCGACTGCACGCACGATCGCCGCGTGCAGTTCCTGTTCGGAGTACGCACGCCTTTCGCTGTCACCGACCAGCGAAAAACGCCACTGGTCCCGACCATTGATTGCCACAAGCGTGGCCCAAGTACCCTCGAGCCCGATGAAGATGTAGCGGTAAGCCGGCCGCATCCGATGTAGTTTTTCCAGTCCGTCGCACCGAAAAATCACGTTGGTTGTATAGGTGAGCGCCTCGGGCCCATCCATCGGAATATCTAGTTTGCGCCGCACCGTGCTGGCACCGCCGTCAGTGCCGACCATGTAGGCAGTGACGACTGTTTCCTCTTTCCCGCTGCGCAGGTCCCGCAGGGTCGCCACCACCTTGTCGTCGTGTTCGGTGAAATCGATTAGCTCGGTTTCATAACGTAGCGTGCACAATCCGGATCGCTCCGCAAACCGGCGCAGCACTGGGTCGAAGAAATTCTGCGGACACCTCTCTCGCTTCTGCGGGCTCTGCGGTGGACACTTCTCCGCGCGCGGCGCGGGAAAAAATTCTCGTCCGAATTCATGGCCGTTCAGGTTGGTCACCCAAGCGCAATCCTGCGGATAATCACGGTTGTATCCGGCGCCTTCGACCCACGGCACGATGCCCCAGCGACGGCAATACTCCATCGAGCGGATGCCGACCATGTCCATCTTTGCCTGACGGATCGCACCATCGGATTTTTCCACCAGAATCGTACGGATCCCGCGCCAGCCGAGGTCGCCCGCAAGCGCGAGCCCGACCGGGCCAGCGCCGACGATCAGTACCGGCACATCATTGTTCTTTGTTCCTGTTGCCGCCATCGATCACTCCTGCGCCGCCTCGAACAGGAACGGCGCCACCGCGTCCGTTTCGCGCACGTACACCGTCATCTCACCTACCTTTTCGATGCGTATCATCACCTTGTCCTGCGCGCGGATCGGGCCTATGCCTTGCGGCGTTCCGCTGGCGATCACGTCGCCCGGGTACAGCGTCATCACCGACGACGCCAGTTCAATTAATTCGGCCACATCGACGATCATGTCGGCAGTGTTCGCGTCTTGCCGGCATTCACCGTTCACGAACAACTGGTTGCGCAGCTTTTGCGGATCGCCCACTTCATCGGCGGTAACGATCCACGGCCCGAGCGGAGTGAAGGTCTCGAAAGATTTGCGCATCACGCGCTCCTCCTCGGCGACGTCTTTCACGATGCGCATCGTTACGTCAATTAGGCAGCTATAGCCGAATACATGATCGAGCGCTTGCTCGCGACGCACGTTGCGCGCAGTTTTACCGATCACGACCGCGAGTTCGGACTCGTGATCAAAGCGGCGCTTGGATCCGCGCGGTAGCTCGATGCCGCGCGCAGGTCCGGTCAGCGAGCCGCTTGCCTTCATAAACAAGCCCTGCTCGCGCGCCGTGCGCCCCTTCTTCGTGACCGCCATCGCCCCCATCTCTGCGATATGCTTTGCATAGTTCGCCGGCGCAGCCAGCACGTGTACTGGGCAAGGGTTTGGCGGCAGCAGTCGCACCGAGTCAAGAGGCAGCGTCCGCGCGCTGCGGCGGGCTTCCCGCAAGCGGGGAGCGACCGCCTCCCAATCCGCAATTGCGCGATTCATGAACACCGGCGGCCAAGCACCGGACGCATCGGGAATCGCGGAAGTCACGTCATAGATTTGGTCGCCTTCGACCAGTCCGACGCGGTAGTCATCGAATACGGCAATTTTCATGGCAATGAATTGTTCGGTTTGAAAGAAAGCTAAGGACGAACCGCACTATCGCCGCACACGCTCTTCGCGGTACAGACCAAGCGCCTGCAAAGCCGGGATATCGTTAACCTGGAGTAGGCGCGCGGGCCGGTCGCCATCGTTGCAATGCGCGTAAAAAGTCCAGGGAGGAATCGCGATGAAGTCGCCTTGGCCCCATTCAAATTTCTGGGCGCCGACCGTGGTCCTGCCGCTGCCATTAATCACGTAGTACACCAGGCTGCCGGTATGGCGTTGCGGAAGGCAGGCATGGTTGGGGCGTAGCCATTGCAGCCTGGTGCCGATAGTCGTCAGCGCCGGCCCGCCAGTCACCGGATTCCGGTATTCGAGAAGCGTGTCGTCGTGCGGATCGGGCGGTAGTTCGGCAGCTGCGGCAAGCGCCGCCTGTGCTTGTGCGGCCGGATAGGCGAGCAAGGGGTTGACAGGATTGTGGTGCTGCGCGCGCACCGGGCTCATTACGCCGCTTCCGAACTGCTGAAGCGAGCGCCGTGGATAGTCGGATACTGGTTGTGGCTCGACCTGCGAGCCCTCGAAGAATGTCGCATGCATGTGCCGCACCAGCGAAATATCGAGGATATCAAGCCAGATCATTGGCGCATCGCCCCGATGAATGTGATCGTGCCAGGTCCAACTCGGCGTGATCACGAAGTCGCCCTCGTTCATCGGGTATTGTTCGCCATCGACCGTGGTCCAGGCGCCGTTGCCCTGCATGATGAAACGCAGTGCTGTTGCCGCATGCCGATGCGCGCCCGCAATCTCGCCGGGCAAAATCACCTGGATGGACGCCCACAGCGTGGGGGTGGTGCCGTACGGCAGACCGGGATTAGCGAGGCGCAGCGTGCGCCGGTTGCCGCCGGCCTGCATCTTCAGCCCCTCGCCGACCCGCTTCAGCAATACCGACAGATCGGACCAGCGCCAGTGTAGCGCATGCATTCGCGACTGCGGCTCGCGGGTGAACAAGGGAGGATCGTCCGGCTGGTGGATCCGGCAATGAAAGTGCCCCAGTTCCCGGTCCAGTTCGCGCCGTGTGTCGGCGTCGTTCAACTGACTGTCATGCGTTTCAGACATATCACGTCCTCGTCGAGCTATTGCCGATTGATGGATCTTGTCGCTCGCGAAGCCGGAGTACTCACACCAGCTCGAAAGGTCCTACCTTTTATGCTAGTTGCAGAGAACCACTAAGTCAACAGATCTGTGAGCGCGTCAAGAAAGGTAGGATGTTTAGACTGTCTGAACCTAAGCTGTCGGAAGCTACAATACGGCCGCAAAGTTGTTCTCATTTTTTATTGCTCGGTTTTTTGCGAATGCCAGACGCACCGTGAAGCTCGAGAGCCCCATTTTCTACGGGATGAATATGGATTCAGTTCGCACCAAAGCGACCGCCAGCAAGCCGCCTGCCCTTGTGGAACCGGCATCGCCCAGAAAGCTAGCACCGCCAGAAACGTCGCGTATCGCGGAAAGGCCCCGTCGAACGTTCGAAGACATTTGCCTGCAGATCCGCACCGAGATGCAGGAAGGGCGGCTGAAGCCAGGTGATCGGTTGCCTGCCGAGCGCGAGCTGGCTGAGCAATTCGGTGTATCGCGCAACGCCGTGCGCGAAGCCTTGCGCAGCCTGGAAGTGGCGGGAGTAATCGCGTGCCAGCGCGGCGTTGGCGGTGGCGCTTTTATCCGACATGGCGATCCCCGAATCATCACGCAGGCAATTTATGATATGGTGCTGCTGGGCCGCATTTCCACTGAAAGCCTGACCGAGACGCGCATTCTATTGATGAACAACGCTCTGAGACTGGCCTGCACTAGAGCAACCAACATGGACTTTGACGCAATCGAGCGCGACATCGACTTGGTCGAGCAGTTGACCCACAGCGGCGACCTGAAAGGACGGTCGACTTACATCACAAACTTTTACAGCTTGGTTGCGCGCGCAACGCATAATGAAGTCATGGTGATGCTGATCGATTCGCTGTCCGAAATTGTCCGCCACCTTTTGGACCGGATCGCGCCGACACCGCGCACCGACGTCATTGAAGTGAGACGGGCGATCCTGAGGAATCTACGCGCTCGCGATGCGGAAGGCGCAGTGTTGGTTATGACACGCCACCTGGAAAGGCTGAGCCGACAGTTGCATGCAAAAGAAAAGGCTCTGACCAAAGGCGCTTTGCCGGCCAGATCACAGGCATCCTGATGACAGGCAACGTGCATTCGCCATTGCTCCGCGATCCCGGCTTTTGCAAAGAAAGCGACTTGATACTTCAGTCCTGAAATTCGTGGCTTGGGGCCATTACTCAGCAGTCGTGAATATAGGCGATAGTGGGCACATTAAAGAATGAGCGTACGAGGTCTGGCCGATCCTGAATTTCAGTGAGCTGCTCAATGACTTTTTCCTGAAGTTTTTCGCCCTGACGTAACGGGCGCCGGGCTACGGGTGCGCTTGACGTGGCTCCATACGAGTTCATCCGGATTCAGGTCGGGAGCGTAGCCAGGCAGGAAGTGCAGCGTCAGTTTCCCCTTGGTCGATTCCACATACTCGCGCACGCAGGCCTTCTTATGCGCCGGCAAGCTATCGAGCACCAGATGCACCGGCCGCCGGCGATAGCGCATCATCGTCTTGAGCAGGGTGACAAACAGCTCGGCATTCAGGGCGCCTTCATAGGTACAGAACCAGAATGCGCCCTTTGCATTGACGGCTGAGGCTGCGCTGATCGATTGTCGCTGCCCAGGGCGTTGCACCACCGGCGTCTGGCCGCGCAGGCCCCAGGTCATGGCTATCCTCCTCTTTCTGAGCGTGTTTCAATCCATGTCCAAGCCACGACGCGTTCGTAGTCACCCATCCAGAGCTTGTCCTCGGTATCGCTGCGGTCAATGTCCGGATCGAAGAACACGGCACGGAAAGGCAGCGGTAAAATTTCGGTATGCCAGTACGGCGCCAGCTTCAACGCTACTGTTTTGACCAGCTGCTGCACGTCGTCTTCTACCCCAACGACAAAGGTCAGCACGCGCTGGCCATGATGGTGAAGGTGGGACACCAGGTTCGCGCCGACCGGCTCATACGAAAACTCGTAATCGGGGAACAGGTCGTTCCGCTCTGTCCTGTTCTTGATCCAGGTACTCACGCGTTGGATACTGGCCTCCTCGACTTCCTGCCGCGGCGACATGCGCACATGGCCAGTATGAATGGTCAGGTGGTAGAGATCGGTCATGGTGGGCATTATCCTTTGCTTACGATATTGCAGACAGACATGAGTGCCGCCCATCCAAACAACCTTGGTGGCAGCGACAGACGGTACGCACAAGTGCCTTCTTGCCCGGCAGGGAGCCGCGACCGCAACTTTGCTATGCCCCATCATTTTCGGAAACAATGCTGATGGCGAGCAGATAGCCGATTCGCTTATTCCCGGTAGAGCACAAAACCGCATGTGCATGGGGCCATGAATAAATAGGTGTGTATAAAATTGAGCGACGTACGATCTCGTCTGGAAGTCGCCTACATCGGCCCGACTGAACTCACCTACCCGACATACTAACTTTTTGCAAAGTAAAGTCACTGTCTCGCGTATTGACACTCAGGCTGTTTGAAGAAGGATCTCACCAACCGTGGCAGTTTCTGAAGACGGCGTAGCGCACCAAGCGCCAACTTCTTCATATCGTCTTTAGCCTGTACCGCCTGCTTGCTGACACGGCGCTTGACGTGCGCCCAGACTTGCTCGTCCGGGTTCAAGTGGGGCGCGTACGGCGGTAGGTAAAACAGCTGAAGCTGTCCGTTGAGTCCTTCCACGTAGTCCTGCACCAGCCGGGACTTGTGAATCGGGTGGCCGTCGACAATGACGAAGACCGGCTTGGTGGCCCCGATCATCAGGCGGCTCAGGAAGTCCTTGAACACTGGTGCGCTCACCGTTCCCTCATGCACCATGAAACGGAAGTCTCCGCGTGGGCTGACGGCAGAAATCATATTCAGCGAGAAGCGGCGGCCAGTCACCGTGACGACCGGCGTTTCCCCAACCGGCGCCCATGTGGTGCCGGTGTGATAGTCAGACCGGATACCTGCTTCATCGGCAAAGTACACCATGGCCCCAGCTGCGCGTGCCTCTGCCTTGATCTGCGGATACGTCTTCGTTTCCCAGCGCCTGACCATGGCCGCATCTTGCTGCCATGCTTGGTACAGCGGCTTCTGCGCCGAAAAGCCGAGCAGTTTCATGATCCGGCTCACCGCGGCCAGCGACATCGACTTGCCAAACTGACGGTGAATCAGCTTGGCAATCAGCGTCAAGGTCCACAAGCCATACTCCAGCTCGAACTGCTGCGGCGTATGGTCTCTGACCGCTTGCGCGATCCAACGCATTTCTTCATCGCTGAGCTTGGGTGGGCGTCCGGGGATCGGCTTGGCGAGCAACGCCTCGTCTCCGCCGTCGGAAAACTTGGCCAGCCAGTTGAATACCGTGCGCACGTTCAGGCCAAATGCCGCCGCGACGCTGGTTGCCGTCTGCCCCTCACGTACGGCCCTGATGGCCTGCTGCCGCATGACCTGCAGCGTATGGTGGTCGAAGTTGCGACCGTCTGACGTTCGTTTGCATTTCATGTCGCCATCATATCAGCGATATGACATTACTTCGTGAAAGGTTAGTAAACGACCAGAAAAAACCATTACCCTTTACTGAGCGGTCGCAAAGTTAGTCGACAAATCCGGAACACGTTACCGGTGGCGTAATCGAATCTTCCATGAAACGAGACGGAAGCACATTCGATCATCGAACGCTGGAAGCGATCCGTTTGATGGCCATTGAGCGAGTCCGGGAAGGCGAACCTCCGGTGGAGGTGATTGCCTCGTACGGGTTCAACCGCACGACGATTTACAAGTGGCTGGCGGCTGCCGCGCAAGGCGGAGATCAAGCCTTGGAATCGACGCTGACCACTGGACGGCCACCGAGTTGACGCCCGACCAAGAGAAGCAAGTGTTTAGCTGGGTGAATGGCCAAGATCCCCGCCAGTAGGGGGTGCGCGGCGAGTTGCCTGAAGTGCGGCGGGCGGCGAGACAATTGCGGGCCAGGCCGTTGCTTGAATCCCTGCATGCTTGGTTGCAAGGGGCGTTGACCAGGCTCTCGGCCAAGTCGGAGACATCCAAAGCGATCCATTACATGCTGGATCGATGGCAAGCGCTCACGCGCTATGTGAATGATGGTCGCATTGAAATCGACAACAATATCGCCGAACAGGCTCTGCGTACCGTGGCCGTTGGCAGGAAAAACTGGTTGCACTGCGGCTCTGACGCTGGCGGCGAGCGTGCTGCAGCGATGTACAGCCTAATTGGCTCGGCGAAAATGAATGGCCTTGATCCGTTTGCCTACCTGCGTCATGTCCTGACACATCTCCCAGATCTGCCGATCACTCGGATTGACGAAATGCTTCCCTGGAACGTTACGAGCGCACTCGCAACGGAATCTGCATAGGCGTCGCACAAACCTGTCCCTTGCTTCAAAGCGCTTACCTGCAATTGGCCGGCAATGCAATACGGCCTTCACCGAATGCTTACGCCGCGGTCGCGACGAACCACTCTCAACTTGGGATGGTTCTCTTCCATGGGTGTCCACCTCCGTTACTGGTGGACACATCATCCTCGACTGGAGTGCAACTTGATAGACGTCGTTAAATGACCGCTTACGAAACGTTTGAGCGGAATTTCCGCGAGACGCTGTTCTCCCGCCCGTGCAACCAGTTCATCCGACATACGTGTGCGAATTAGCCCAGGCGCGACCGCATTCACAAATACCTCGGGAGCGAATTCGCGTGAGAACGTCCTGACCAGGCCAACGACTTCACCTTTGGCGGCAGCATAGGCGGCTCGACCGACCGCGCCGCGTTGAAATGCACGTGAACTGGCGAGCACGACATGTCCAGGCCTCGCTTTGCTACGTGCTTCGAAAAACGCAATCGACATGTCGTAGGCAGTGGTAAGATTGCTTGCGATGGCTCGGTCCCAGACTCCATGCGGCGCAGGATCGAGAAGGTCCTCCTCGAATAGTCCAGCCATATGAATTAGTACTACAGTTGTAATTGCCGATATTTGTCCTAGGATGTAGTTCAAGATTGCAGCTTGGAGGAGCGGTGATCATGGACGCTGTTATTCAGAAATACCGGCAAGAGAGCCGGATGTGGCAGCAAACTCTGGACGATCTGCTGGCGCGTATCGGGCGGCGTTTTGGGCGTAAGGAAATGCAGCAGCGCGCCCGGGATTATTTGCAAGGCTTACTGCAGCCTGTCGAGCGTAAGAATGGCTGGCAGCTGGCCGAGGTCACTGGCCAGCGGGTGCCCTACAGCATTCAGCACCTGCTGGATCGGGCGCGGTGGGATGCCGACGCGGTGCGGGACGACGTGGGCGCCTATGCCCTGGAGTACCTGGCCGACCCGGACGCGGTACTGGTTGTGGACGAGACGGGGTTCCTTAAGAAGGGACATCATTCGGTTGGCGTCGCACGCCAGTACAGCGGCACCGCAGGCCGCATCGAGAACTGTCAGATCGGCGTATTTCTGGCCTATGTCAGCAACAGGGGCCGCGTGTTGATCGATCGCGAGCTGTATCTACCGCGGGAATGGACAGACAGTGACGAAGATCGTATTGCCGCGAAGGTGCCCGAGACCGTTTCCTTTGCCACCAAGCCAGAGCTAGCCCGACGCATGATCGAGCGTGCAGTCGCTGCAGAAGTGCCGTTTCGCTGGGTCACCGGCGATGAAGTCTATGGCAATCATCGCCGCCTTCGCCTCTGGCTGGAACAGCAGCAGATCTGGCATGTGCTGGCACTGGCTTGCAACCAGTACGTCTGGCTACCGTGCATGCGGCAAGTCACCGTACAGGCTTTGGCCGCTACCGCCTCTGCTGAGGACTGGGTCCGGCTGGCTGCCGGGGACGGAGCCAAAGGGCCTCGGCTCTATGACTGGGCGCGCTTGCCGTTGCTGAGCTGGCAGATAGCCGGTGAGCGCTGGCTGCTGCTGCGCCGCAGCCTGGCCAACCCGCAAGAAATCGCCTATTACATTGCTTACGTGCCGCCCGGCTGTCCCCTGGAAGCCATGGTGCGCGTGGCTGGCTCCCGCTGGGCCATCGAAGAGTGTTTCGAAGCGGCCAAGGGAGAAGTCGGCCTGGACCAGTACGAGGTCCGTAGCTGGCATGGCTGGTATCGGCACATCACTCTGGCCATGACGGCGCATGCCTACCTCACCGTCTTGTACGCGATCTCGGCGCAGCGGCCGATGTTAAAAAAAAGACCCGCGACGACGCCATGCAGCTTTGGAAGCAACAGCGATTACATTAGTACCGCTGAGCGTGCGGGAATTGCGCAAGCTGATATGGCAGATACTCGGACAGGTGCGTCCGTGCCTCGCATTCATCATCCATTGGTCACATTGGCGACGACATCATCAGGCCATCGCCATGCTCTGTCACTGGCGCCGACGGCTGAGGGCAGCATGAATTACAACTGTAGTATTAGAATGTCTAACAAAACCACATCGGGATGAAACGGCGGCGGTCTGAAGCGATCGAAGATCTATCGAGTTTGGGGAGTCATTGCCATGGCCAAACCGCTTCTTCCCGATGAGCTATGGAATTTTATTGAGCCACTCTTGCCAGCCCGTACGCCATCGCCCAAGGGTGGGCGGCCACGGCTCAGTGACCGTGCGGCACTGACTGGCATTCTGTTTGTGCTGAAGACAGGTATTCCTTGGGAGTATTTGCCGCAAGAACTGGGATGCGGCTCGGGCATGACGTGTTGGCGGCGCCTGCGCGATTGGCAACAGGCCGGAGTTTGGCAGCGCCTGCACCTGGCCATGCTGCATCGAATGCGCGAATACGACCAGATCCATTGGGAGCGCGCCAGTGTGGACTCGGCCAGCGTGCCATCCCCCCCACGGCGGCACGCTTACCGGCTCCAATCCCACCGACCGCGGCAAATTCGGCTGCAAGCACCATCTCATCGTTGATCAGCGTGGACTGCCACTCGTTGTCCAAATCTCCGGCGCCAACGTGCATGACTCTCAAATGCTGTGCCCGCTGATCAATGCTTTGCCCTTGGTGGCCGGTCTATCGGGACATCCTCGCCGGCGCCCCGACAAGCTGCATGCGGACAAGGGTTATGACTACGCTTGCTATCGCCGCTGGCTGCGTCAGCGTGGCATTACGCCGCGCATTGCACGTCGCGGCCAAGAGTCCAAGGAGCGCCTTGGGCGCTACCGTTGGGTGGTAGAGCGGACCATTGGCTGGCTACATCGGTATCGTCGCCTGCACATCCGCTACGAACGCCGTGCCGAGATTCATTTAGCCTTCCTCTACCTCGCGTGCTCACTGATTTGTTGGCGCTTTATTCAACGGTTTTGTTAGGCGCTCTTAATGCACTAATGCCTTGCCCCGCTCGTACAAACACCGCCGCGCACGCTGCTGGCGAATCCAGCGGCGACTCACTGACAGTGACAGAACCCAATGGCATCAAGGCTTCTTGCGCCGATCGTAACCTCTCTCCATCTACATCAACCAGGTGAACCTGCCCCCGGCTTCGAGGAAAAGCCGGGCACAGGCCATGCCTATGCCGCCCGCACCACCTGTAATCAAAATACGGCGACCTCTGAATTCACTCATGTGCGTCTCCTTTGATATTCCATTTCTGCTATGTGTGTCGCGTCCCGGTTTTCGCCCCCTGTGTTGGCAAACGTCATTCGAACATCTCCAGACTGACGTACTAAGCAGGTACGCAAAAGTCTTTTGAAAAGACATGCTTCAACCAAAAGTGAGGGGATAGTACGCCGGAAGCCCGCAATGCTTCCTTATTCGATAGACTGCGCAAATACGTGATGAACGAGTCAGCC
>NZ_JAEPBG010000033.1 GCF_016632335.1 Noviherbaspirillum pedocola | reverse complement strand
GTCGACGCCCGGAGCGGGGCGCGGCTAAACTCGCTACGCTGCGCTTCGCTCAAACAGACGCCGCACCTTTTCCCGCTCCGGGCATCGCCGTCACGGCGCAATCAACGGGGGTTAAAAGCAACGGCAAAGACAGAGGCAAAGGCACTGCAACTGCAACTGCAACCGCAACGGCAACGGCAACGGCAACGGCAACGGCAACGGCAACGGCAACGGCAACGGCAACGGCAACGGCAACGGCAACGGCAACTGCGCAGATACTCAAGGCTCGCAGCTTGAGCCGCAAAGCCCAAGTTGCTCGCGATTCGCGGGGCGTACTCCACAACCGCACCAGCAAACCGCGAACGCCTACCCTACCCTCCGATGAAGTCCCGTATCGCGTCCATGAACAAGGCCGGCTCCTGCAGTTGCGGCACATGCGCGCAGCCAGGCAGCACGGTCAGCGTCGCCTGCGGCAAACCCGCTGCCAGCTCGTGCGCCATCGCCGGCGGCGTCGCTTCATCATGCTCGCCGACCAGCACCAGCGCCGGCACCTGCACACGCGCCAGTTCGCCGCGCAGATCGAGCGTCGCCAGCGCGGCGCAGGCGGCGTGGAAGGTTTCCGCGTCGACCGCGACGAAGCGCGCGCGACGCTCCTCGATCAGCTCGGGATGCGCGGCCTGATACGCCGGCGCAAACAGCCGGCGCATGGCCACGTCCGAAATGCCGGCCAGGCCCTTTTCCCGCGCCATCGCCGACATGCCGCGAAACGCCGCCCGTCCTGCCTCGGAAAACGCCGCGCCGCAGTCGGCCAGCACCAGCCGCGAGGCAATGCCCGGATGACGGATCGCCACCGTCAATGCGACAAAGCCGCCGTAGCCGTTGCCCAGCAATATGGGCGGCTGCCCGAGATCCATGGCCGCAATCGCGGCGGCGATGCGGTCGGCCACGGCTTCCAGTCCACCTTCAGCGCGATCCGACTCGCCGAAGCCTGGCAGGCTCAGCACGATGACCCGGTGCGTGGCTGCCAGCGCCGGCACGATGCGGTCGAAGCTGGTGTCGTCGGCCAGCAGCGAATGGAACAGCACGATGGGCGCGCCCTGCCCCGTGGCGCGCGCGGCGACTGTGCCGCCATCCGCGCTCACGCGCAGTTCTTCGTAATGAGGTTCGATGTTCTTGATGACGGCGTTCATGTCAGGCCTTTCTCAGCGATACGTTGGTCAATGCGTCTTCTTCGATGCCTTCCAGGCTGCGCCTGCCGGACTCGACCCCGAACAGCAGCACCACGATCACCAGCGAGAACAGCAGGCCCACCATCAGGCTCAGCACGCCGGTAATGCCGTAGTTGGAGAACAGCCACACCACCAGGAAAGGCGTGCCGATGGTGGCGCCGCGGCCGAAGGTGTTGCAGATGCCCGAGGCGCGCAGGCGCACTTCGGTCGGGAACAGCTCGGGGATGTAGATCGCGAACAGCAGCGCCACCAGCACATAGATCGGCACCGTCAATGCGAAGCCGACGATGGGCAGCAGCACCGGGTCATGCACGAACGGATAGATGCAGCCAAACAGGATGGCCATCATGCCCGAGCCGCAGATGGTGGCCTTGCGACCCCAGCGGTCCGAGGTCAGCGCGCCGATGGCCGAGCCGATCGGCGCGCCGATCGACATCAGCATCGAATACTGGAACGAGGTGGCAATGGTCAGGCCCTGCTTGACGAAGAAGGTCGGCAGCCAGGTCACGAAGCCGTACAGCAGCGTGTTGATGACGATCAGCGACACGCAGCCGACGACCATCCGCGTGAGCAGCGGCGGCGTCCACAGGCTGGCCAGGCTGCGCGACGGCGCAATCGTCATTGCCGGGGCCGGCGCCGGCAGCGGCGCGCCGTTCGATGCTTCGGCTTCGATGCGCTGCATCAGCGCTTCGGCTTCCTGCGTGCGGCCCACGGACTCGAGCCAGCGCGGCGATTCCGGCAGCGACTTGCGCAGGTACCAGACGATGATGGCGCCGATGCCGCCGAGGATGAACATCGCGCGCCAGGAAAAGGCCGGGATCACATAGGTGCCCACCAGGGCTGCGATCGGCAGGCCGGAGACTACGAACACCGCCATGAAGCCCAACCACTTGCCGCGCACCCGGGCCGGGACGAACTCGGTCAGCGTCGAATAGCCGACCACGTTTTCCGCGCCCAGGCCGATGCCGATGAACAGGCGCAGGATGATCAGCACGGTCATGTTCGGCGCGAACGCGGCCAAAAGCGAGCAGCCGCCGAACAGCAGCAGGTTGAACTGGTAGGTGAAGCGGCGGCCATAGCGGTCACCGAGGAAGCCGGTCATGAAGGAGCCGATCATCATGCCGACGAAAGTCGCCGACACGAACATCGCATTCTGCGGCAGCGTCGAAAAGCCGCTGTGCAGCGTTGCGCCGAGGACGGTTGCAGCGATGTAGATGTCGAAGCCGTCGAAGAACATGCCGATGCCGATCAGCATCATGATGCGGCGGTGGAAGGAAGAAATCGGCAGCCGGTCGAGCCGGCCGCCTGCGTTGACACTGGTGCTCATGCTGTCTCCTTTATAGGTGTTGTCACTGCGATGAGGCGGGTGTGGCGCATTGCATGTGTAGGTTGGGCTGCCAAGCCCAACGTGTCCGTGCTTCGTTGACGTTTGATGCTTGGCTTGCCAGCCTGAGCGGCGACGCGCGAGCCAAACAATGGAGTCAGCGGAGCTTCGAGCTTTCGTTGGGCTTGTCAGCCCAACCTACGTGGTGCGTACGTCTTGCCGGGCCGTGCCGTCAATTCAAGCGTGGCTGGCTCGCCGTATTCCGATACCAGTCGAACGGCGCGTCATCGAGGCGCACCATCACGCTCTTGGTTTCGAAATGCTGATCGAAGGATTCGGTGCCGCATTCACGGCCTATGCCCGAGTCCTTCACGCCGCCCCAGGGCGAAGCCGGGTCGAGGCGGTGGTGATCGTTGATCCAGACGATGCCGCACTTGAGCTTCGCGGCGACGCGGTGCGCGCGCACGATGTTGTTGGTGCGGATCGCGCCGGCCAGGCCGAAGTCGCAATCATTGGCCAACGCGATGCCCTCGGCTTCGCTGGAGAACTTGGTGACCGAGACGAAAGGTCCGAACACTTCCTCCTGGAAGATGCGCATCTTTGCGGTAACGTCTGCAAACACGGTCGGCTCGACGAAGTAGCCGCCGGCCAGCGACGGGTCCGAAGGCACGCGGCCGCCTGCAACCAGGCGCGCGCCATCTTCTTCCAGGCCGATGCGCACATAGTTCAGCACCCGCTGCTGCTGGCGCGCCGATACAACGGGCCCGAGCTGCACCGAGGGGTCGATCGGATTGCCGATGCGGATGCCCTTCGCCTTCGCAGCCAGCTTCTCGACGAACTCGTCGTAGACGCGTTCATGCACGATCTGGCGGCTGCCGCAGATGCAGGTCTGGCCGGCGCCGATGAAGGCGCCGAAGGCGGCATAGTTGACGGCCTGGTCGACATCGAAATCGTCGAACACCAGCACCGGCGTCTTGCCGCCCAGCTCCAGCGTCTGGTGCGCGAAGTTGCGCCCGGCCAGCGCGCCGGTGATACGACCGGCTTCGGTGCCGCCGGTCAGCACCCACTTGGCCAGCATCGGATGCTCGGACAGCGCCTTGCCCGTGCTCGGGCCGAGTCCGGTGACGACGTTGAACACGCCCGGTGGCAGGCCGGCTTCGACGAAGAGCTGCGCCAGGCGCAGCGTGGTCAGCGGCGTGTACTCGGAAGGCTTGACCACCGTGGTGCAGCCCGAAGCCAGCGTCGGCGCCAAGCTCTTGATGAGGATCATCAGCGGATGGTTGAACGGCGTGGAATTGCCGACCACGCCGATGGGCGTGCGTATCGTGTAGTTCAGGTAATTGCCGTCGACCGGGATCACGTCGTCGCGGCGCGCGATCGCAAGACCGGCGTTGTAGCGCAGGAAGTCGGGCAGGCGCGATACCTGCGCCCGGGTCTCGTTGACCGGGCGGCCGTTGTTCAGGGTTTCGAGGTGGTAGATCTCTTCGAGATTGGCCTCGAACACGTCGGCGAGCTTGTTGATCAGCTTGGCGCGGGTGCGGTTCGACATGCCGGACCATTCTTCGCTCTCGAAGGCCGCGGCTGCGCTTCTGACGGCGCGATCGACATCGTCATCGCTGGCGTGGGCGATGCGGGCCAGGATGTCGCCGGTGGCGGGATTGATCACATCGAGCAAATCGGCGCGGCTGGCCGGCACTTCCCGGCCATCGATGAACAGCCCGCGTGTCTGAACCTCGTTTTGCATTGCCTGTGCTGCATTGCTGCTGGACATGCCGTCTCCTTTTATCGTTGTTGGAGGATTGCGTGGATCAGCCGCGCACGACCATCAGCGAGATCGCCTGGGTCACCCGCTTCGCCGCGGCATTGATATGGGCTTCAGCGATGCGCTCGGCCTGCCTGGACTTCCGCTCCTGCAGCGCATCGATCATGCGGCAATGCTCGGTCACCAGCGTGGCCGGATTGCCGTGCTTGACATTGTTGATGCTGACGAGAACCACCCGCTCCATCTGATCGATCAATGCGCCAAGCTGGTCGCGCATGCGCACGTTGGCGGCCAGGTGCGCGAGATGGTGATGGAAGGCGCGGTTGTAATCGATGAAGCCGCCTTCCCAGTCCTGCGCATCGAAGCGGCGGAAGGGTTCGAGCGTGGCTAGGTCGTCATCGCTGGCGCGGCGCACGATGCGTTCCATGCAGGCGCGTTCCAGCGCGGCGCGCAAATGGAACATGTCGTCGACATCGGACAGCGAAATCGGGCTGACGCGGTAGCCCTGGCGCGGAATCGTGATCACCAGGCCTTCGCGCTCCAGGCGCATCAGCGCATCGCGCACCGGCGACTTCGACACGCCGAAGCGCTCGGCCAGCTCGGCCTCGCGGATGTCGGCGCCGGGAGCGATGCGGCACTTCAGGATGTCGGCGCGCAGCTGCTCGTAGATCGATACGCGTAGCAGCGGGCTGCCAGATTTGAGGGGGATCACTGCATTCATCATGGCTGGATTAAATATCAATATTCAAATTTTTGCAATGTCGTGATGTATCACGAACGAGCGAAATTTCGTCTGCTCCTCCGCACGGGCACTGACTAACGCTTGAAAAGAACTCCAATACTCCCTGCTTTTCCTTGAGACGTGATGTATCCGCAAGAAAAGAGAACCGGACACGACTCGCGTCGAGAAAGCTTGCTGTACCACCATGGGTAAGTGCGGCGCGAGTTCGTACAAGGCCTTGACGCGCAGGTCGTCGGGAATGAAAGACGCACTATCGGCGGTTTCACGAATTGGTATTCCCGCCCGATTATTTCCGATGACGATGCAAGCCGGAAAAGCGCGCAAGCTTTCAGATGCCGTATTCATTTTTCATCTGAAAGAGCGACGTCGCCGTTTGTCGCCCAATGCCGAATCTGCCGTAAATATCACGACGTCAATTAACGCGGGCCGTCAGTAATTCCATAGCCCGCGCTGAACTTAGTTTTATGTCACTTGATGTGCGTCATTTATTTCACAATCTCGACTTTTTTTCGTACGGCATTTTCGTAAATTAGATCAGGCAACGATCTGAAAACCGATTCCGCCGAATGGCGTGAATTCAGCCTGGCTCGCGTTCTTTCGTCTAGCGAGCCGCGTTGCGATCGTTCGCACCCCGAATTCGCATGCAATGCATTTCGGCGCGAGGCATATCGAAAAAAACGGGGAAGCAGCAAGAAAGCATCGGGCGGGAGAACAGGCGAATTTGCCAGGCGCCCTCCTTTTCATTTCATGAATTTTCTCTTGGAGATGAATAAATGCACGCAATGAACTGAAACCGGCAATTAATTGCCTTGCAAATGAATAAAAGCAAATTTCGCAAATCCATCGAGTTGCACGAAGAATCTTCTATTGGGAGGCAGGTCATGTGCTTTTCTTTCAAAAGCCAATTCATCGGAAAAATGAAATTCCGCGCGGTACCCGCGCTTGTCGCGGCGCTTGCCGGCGGCATGGGGCTGGCGCAGGCCGGGCCGCAACCCGCGCTGCACTATGCCGCGACAAGTCAGGTTGGCGATGCCAATGCCGCGCAAGCCTGGCGGATCACCGAAATCCCGACGCTCGGCGGCGCGATGGCTACGGCCACGGGCATCAATGACGGCGGCGCGGTGGTCGGATGGAGCCAGAAGGCAGGCGCCGGCCCCAGGGGACCGATACATCCGTACCTGTATCAGCGAGGCCGCCTGACCGATCTGGGCACGCTCAATGGCGGTCCGGATTCCAACTTCAACGCTTATGCGGCCGGCATCAACGCTGGCGGGACGGTGGTAGGCAACAGCAACAGCGGCAGCACCCGGACGCAAGCCTTCGTGTACAGCAACGGCACCATGACTGCCATCGGTTCCACCATAGAGAGCCAGGCCAATGCGATCAGCAACAATGGCTACATTGCCGGCTCGGGCTTCGTCCCGAGCGACAATCCCGGCCAGCACGCCTTCGTCTACCGCAACGGCAGCCTGACCGACATCGGCACCCTGGGCGGGCCGACCAGCATCGCCTATGCCGTCAACGATTCCGGCATGGCGGCCGGCGCCAGCGACTTCGACGCCAGCAGCATCAGCCATGCCTTCCTGTACCGGGATGGCGCCATGATCGACCTCAATCCCTTCGAGGGCAGGTACAGCGCAGCGATCGGGATGAACAACCTGGGCCAGGTGGTCGGCTATGGCGCCTCGGCTTCCGGCACCTATCATGCGTTCCTGTACGCGGACTCGCGCGCGATCGATCTGCACAATGCGCTGGGCGCCATGCCAAATGCGCAGAGCCTGGCCCAGGCAATCAACGATGCGGGAGAAATCGTGGGGGTGACGTTTGCCGATGGCGGAAGCTGGTCGGCCTTCCTGTACTGCCAGGGCAACGTCACCCGGCTTGAAGCGCTTCCCGCCGTGAAGCGGGCGGGCTGGACCCAGCTGAATCCGGTGGCGATCAACAAGAACGGGGATATCGCCGGCACCGGGACCATTCGCGGCAACAGCAGGCCATTTCTGCTGAGCCGCAACGGGGGGCGCTAGGAGCCTGCGCGGCAGAGGGGGCGAAGCGAAACATGAAGAACCGGCCTGTTCCGGATTCGTCCCCGCCCCAGGGACCGGGCGCTGCTTGGTCCTCGCGGCGGCTGCCACTGTAGTTTGCAAGCCGGGCCGCTCACGTCCCCGGCGTGCAATCCTTGCAGCGCTCCGGATCCGGCCTGGCCGGCTTGAGCCGCCGCAGCAACTGGCGCAGCGCGCTGCGCAAGCCCTCCTCGACGGTCGGATGGTAGAAGGGGCTGTCGACCATCTGCCGCACCGTCTGATGCTGCTGCAGCGCCCAGGCCAGCAGATGGCCGAGATGCTCGGCAGCCGGGCAGATCATTTCCGCGCCGAGGAACAGACCGCTGTCCGGATCGCCATACACGCGCAACAGGCCGCGGTTCTGCGCCATCACGCGGCTGCGGCCCTGGTCGTCGAAATTCACTTCGCCAACTTCGAAGCGCGTGCCCGCTTCCTTCAAGGCCGCATGGCCGGCGCCGACGATGGCGATCTGCGGATCGGTGAAGACGATGCCGAGGCGCGCGCGGCGCATCCTTTGCCTGACATCGGGATAGCAGCCGGCATTGTCGCCGGCGATGAAGCCATCGTCGGCAGCCTCATGCAGCAGCGGCACATCGCTGGCGGCATCGCCGGCGAGGAAGACGTAGCTGTCGCCGATGCGCCCGGTATGGCGGTCGGCATGCGGCACGCTGAATTCATCCAGACCGATGCCGGCATGCTGCAAACCGAGATCTTTCAGATTGGCACGCCGGCCGACCGCAGCCAGCAGGAAATCGAAGTGCTCGCTGCGCTGCGTGCCGCCTTCGCTGAAGTCCACCCGCACCGCATCGCCTTCCAGGCTGGCATGCACATCCTCGGCGTACGGCGCGAACGGCAGCGCATCGCAAAAGATGGCGCGCGCCGCCTCGACCACCGCCGGATCCGACAGCGGACCGACATTGCCGCCGCGTCCCAGCAGCCGCACCCGCACGCCGAGCCGGTGCAGCGCCTGCGACAATTCCAGCCCGATCACGCCGGCGCCGGCCACGGCAACCGAGCGCGGCAGATCGGTCCACGAAAACACATCGTCATTGACGATCAGCCGCGCGCCGAGCGCTTCGCGCCAGCCCGGCGGCAGCACCGGGCTCGACCCGGTGGCGATCACCACGCGGCCCGCCTCGACCTCGATATCCTCGCCCACGCGCAGCCGATGCGGCGCGACAAAGCGCGCGGCGCCATGCAGCTTGTGCTCCTCTGGCCAGCCTTGCACCGCCTCGAGCACGAAGCCGACGAACCGGTCACGCTCCTCGCGCACCCGGCGCATCACCGCCGCGCCATCGATGCGCACGCCATCCACGGCGATGCCGAAGCGGCCGGCTTCCTGCGCCGCATGCGCGGCATCGGCGGCGGCAATCAACAGTTTGCTCGGCATGCAGCCCACGCGCGCGCAGGTGGTGCCGTAAGCGCCGCTGTCGATGACCACGACCCGGTCCGTATGCGCCAGCGCCGCGCGATAGGCTGTCATGCCGGCGCTGCCCGCGCCGATGACGGCCACATCCACCTCCATGCGTTTCATCGTCTTCCCCTTTTTCATCGATCCGGGCGCCATGATGCACCGCCCCACCGGGAATTGTCACAGCGGCCACATGGCATGACAGAAACGTGCTTCTCCGCGCGCCGTTGATGCCGTGCCGATGCGCTTCGCTTACCATGCGCTTGCAACAATCCGTATAACCCGACCGCCAAGGTGGCACAGTCCACGCAGCGCCTTTTGACCGGCGGCAGACATCCGAGGATCCGATCTTGAACGAGAATGCCAATCTCGCCCGCGCGGTGCATCGTCGTGCGCTCGATACGCCGGAAGCGATCGCACTGGTATGCCAGGGCCAGACGCTGTCGTACGCCGAGCTGGCCGAGCGCGCCGCGCGCACGGCCGCCGGCCTGATCGAAGGCGGCGCGGTGCAGGCATCCGGCGCGTCACAGCGGGTCGGCATCCTCGCCTCGCGCAGCGTCGGCGCCTGCGTGGCCGCGCTTGGCACGGCCTGGGCCGGCGCGACCTACGTGCCCTTCGGCCTCAAGCAGCCCGAGGAAAGGCTGATCGAATTGTTCCGGCAATGCGATCTGTCAGCCCTCATTACCGACGATGCCGGCGCGCGGCTGCTTAGTCCCCGCGTGATCGAACATTGCCCGCCGCTGCGCATGCATCTCGGCACAACGCCGGCGCCGCAGGGCTTCATCACCGCGACGTCGCTGCCGCAAGCGATTGCCGCGCCGGCCTTCGTGGCTGCTGACGCCACCGCTTACATCATCTTCACCTCAGGCTCCACCGGCACGCCCAAGGGCGTCATGGTGTCGGCCTGCGCATTCCGGCGCTATGTCGAGGCCGTCACCGAAGTGCTCGGCATGCGCGCGGACGACCGTGTGCTCGGCGTCTCCGAGCTGGCCTTCGATGTCTCGGCCCACAACATGTTCGCCACCTGGCATGCGGGCGGCGCGCTGCATCTGCTGCCAGCCGCGGCGAGCTTCAGCGCCGTCGCCTATGCGCGCAAGGCCGGGGTGACGGTATGGAATTCGGTGCCGTCGCTGGTCGGCATGCTGCGCCAGATGCGCGCGCTGGGAGCCAACAGCCTGCCCGCGCTGCGCCTGACCGCGTTCGGCGGCGAAGCGTTGCCGGCTTCCATCGTCGCCGCCTGGCGCGAGGCCGCGCCGCATGCGGCCATCTTCAATGTCTATGGGCCGACCGAAGCGACAGTGGGCTGCATGGCGCAGCGGGTCGACGAACCGCCGCCGATCACGCCGGGCCGCGATGTGATCGCCATCGGCACGCCCTTTGCCGGCACCGAGGCAGCCATCGTCGACCATGACGGCCGCATGCTGCCGCACGATGCGACCGGCGAACTGGCGCTGGCCGGCGCGCAACTGGCGCAGGGCTATCTCGGCAGCCCGGATCTCACCGAACGGCGCTTTCGCGTCATCGACGGCAAACGCTGGTATCTGACCGGCGACCTGGCGCTGCGCGACGCGGCCGGCCGCTTTCATTGCCTGGGTCGTATCGATAACCAGGTCAAGGTGCTCGGATACCGCATCGAGCTCGATGAAGTCGATGCGCATTTGCGTGCCGCATCCGGCATCGATGTGGTCGGCTCGGTCGCCTGGCCGCTGGTGGACGGCGCGGCGCAGGGCATCGTGGCCTTCATCGGCGCGTCAGGCATCGACACTGACAACTTGATCACGGCATTGAAGGAGCGCATGCCGGCCTACATGGTGCCGCACCAAATCGTGGCGCTGCCCGACATGCCATTCAACGCCAGCGGCAAGGTCGATCGCGTGGCGCTGCTGCACCTCTTGCGGACCATGCCGCAATGAGTGCGAAGCCGTCTGCCGCGGCGCCTGCTAGCGGCGCGATGCGCCTTTTCGACATCGATCGACGCGAGGCCGTCATTGCTTTCGCGCAGACCGGTGTTGGCCGCGCTTGCCTCGTGCTGATCGCGCTGATTGCCGTGTATCCGCATTTCGGCGCCTGGCCGACATTCTTCGCGGTGGCCGGTGCATCGGCCGCAGCCGCATGGCCAGTCCGGCGCGGCGCGATCCTGTTCGCCGCCACATGGGCCAGTGCTTTTCTCAATACCGCGCTCGATGAAGTAGACACTGCCGACAATATCCGCGCGGTGCTGCTGCAGGAGCGGCTTGGCGAAGCTGTCGCCATTCCGCTGGCGTTGGGCTTTCTCGGTCTGTTCTTTCTCGCCGCATTGGCGCTGCTGCGCTGGGTGCAGGCGCGGCCGCAGTCGCTGCTGGCAAGACGGCCACTCACCACACTGCTGCTGATGGAGGCGCTGCTCTGCGTGCTCGGCAGCTTCGGCCTGTCGCACGGCTGGCCGCGCGCACTGCTGTGGTCGGCCGTCTTCGTGTTCGCGCCCTATCTGTGGTTCCTGCCCTTCGCCATCGCCGACCTGCGCTCGCGCACGCCATCGCCGCTGACGATGCAAATGGCCGCGCTGCGGCCGTTCTGGAGCCCGACCTATCTGCCCTTCGGCAAGGGCGCGGCTTTTCTGCGCAAGCATCTGTCTGCGCCGGGCCGCGAACTCGCAATCACGCAGATCAAGGCAGTGAAGCTGCTGATCTGGGCCAACCTGCTGTTCGCGCTGCGCGATGCGGCGCAGCGCGTTTTCGCTGATGGCGCCGGCATACCCGATCCGCACGACGCCATCGATGCGCTGCTGGCCGGCCATCCGTATCCCGTGGCAATGGGCTGGGCCGCGCTGGTGCTGGCCACGGGGGCTTATGCGCTGCAGATCGCAGCCTGGGCCGATCTGTTCATCGGCATCGCGCGCCTGGCGGGATACCGGCTGCCACGCGGTTCCTGGCGGCCACTTGAAGCGCGCACCCTGATGGATTACTTCAACCGCTTTCATTACTACTTCAAGGAATTGCTGGTCGATCTGTTTTTCATGCCGACCTTCTTCCGCATGTTCAAGACGCATCCGCGGCTGCGCATGTTCTTCGCCACTTTCATGGCCGCCGGCGTCGGCAACGCGCTCTGGCATTTCAGCCGCAACATCCTGGAAGTGGCCACCGCCGGGCCGGTTGATGCCTTTGCGAGTTACACCAGCTATGTGTTCTATGCGCTGATCCTTGCCGCCGGCGTTGCCGCGTCGCAGGTGCGCGCGAACCGGGGCATACGTCCGCCCTCTTCCCTTGCCGGGCGCGCGTGGTCGTTTGCGTTCGTCTGGTCCTTCATCATCTGCATCCATGTCTTCGGCGACGGCAGCCGCGTGCATACGCTCGCGCAGCGACTGAAGTTCATGGCCAGTCTTTTTGGAGCTTCGATATGAACACCACGGATAAACAGGAATTGCGCGCCTTCATCGAGAAGGCGCTTGCCAGCCATGCCGATCACGCAGGCCTGCGCGACGATGAATCGCTGTTCATCAGCGGCCGCCTCGATTCGTTCACGATGATGAACCTGGTGATGCATCTGGAACAGCAGTTCGGCATCGACTTTTCCGATGGCGATTTCGAGGTCGAACTGGTGGATACGCTGGATGCGATGGAGGCGCTGATTGATGCGCGTCGGTAGAGATGCAGTCGCATTGGCAGGGTGGGTGCAACCCACGCGCTTGTTCGAGCAACGTGTGGGTTGCACCCACCCTGCCAGCTTGCTGCGTCAATAACCGTAATACGGCTGGGCCACGCGTTGCGGCACGGCATAGCCATAGCCGTCATAGCCGCCCTGCACCGTCACCGGCTGCTGCGGGTAATACGATTGCGGCGGCGCCGGTTGCACATACTGCGGCGCGTTGCCGTAATAGGTCGGCGCGCTGCCGTAATAGGTCGGCGCTGCCGGCGGGTAATACGTCTGCGGCGGCGAGTAACTCGGCGCCGCGGTGGCATTCGCAATCACGGAGCCGATCACCAGTGCGCCCAGCACGCCAGCCACGATGGCCGCGCCATTGTCGCCGCCATGCCGGCCATGACCGCCATAACCCTCATGGCCACCATGGCCACGCTCCCATCTTCCTTCCGCATGCGCGGCCGGGGTGAGCGAAACGCCGAGCATGGCGGTAAGGGCAATTGTCGAGATCAGAGTCTTGCTGCGCATGATGTCTTTCCTTCACGGAGTCCCGCGCTGCTGCGGGAATGCTCTGAATATAGGAGCGTTTTCCCTGCGCAAAGGCTTTTCACATGTTCTGTTACGTTTTTTACCGGCGCGCCATCGCAGCTGATACCTTGCGCCTTGTTGACGCATCGCAGATGGTTTATGCCTCCTTCGATTAAGACATGAACTCGGCGGTTGGCACTGAAGGCGTAAGCGCACTGTCCTCACGCAGCCGCAAGCCTGGACCTCACACCGGCCGCATCGCAGCGAAGGAGCGCAACATGGACAAGGCGACACAGGAATTCATTCTGGACATCATCAACCAGGGCCGGGACCTCACGCTGGCCACGATCCGTCCGGACGGCTATCCGCAGGCAACCACGGTCAGCTATGCGAACGACGGCATGACGATCTATGTCGGCATCGGCGCCAACAGCCAGAAGGCGGACAACATCCGCCATTGCAACAAGGTCTCGCTGACGATCAATGCCGACTACACCGACTGGAATCACATCCGCGGCGTGTCGATGGCCGCGATCGCCGACTTCCTCACCGAGCCGGAAGAGATCGAACATGCGACCGCGTGCATGCTCAAGCGTTTTCCGCAGATAGCGCAATGGATCGGCACGCCGCAGGCAGCGCAAACCGTTCTGCTGAAGGTCCGCCCGCAGATCGTATCCGTGCTCGATTACGAAAAGGGTTTCGGGCACACCGAGCTGGTGCAGGTCTGAATGTATCGGCGCGGCAATGGAAAACGCCCCTCCGGCTTGCGCTGGAGAGGCGTTTCACTGTCTGGCCTGGTTGACGCTCAGGCGCTGTGCGGCTGAGCGTCTGGCGTCGATGCCATCAAGCGCGATGCAGTTGCATCACGAGCGGCATCGCGCCAGAAAGCTTCAGATAGCGCGGATATTGGTCGCCTTGTCGCCCTTCGGGCCCTTGCCGATCTCAAAAGACACGCGCTGGTTCTCGGCCAGGCTCTTGAAGCCATTTGCCTGGATGTCCTGGAAGTGGGCGAAGACATCGTTGCCGCCGTTGTCAGGCGTGATGAAGCCGAAGCCCTTGGAATCGTTGAACCATTTCACGGTGCCGGTTTGATTGCTCATGTTGTATTTCCTATGGATGAAGAAGGGCCTGAGGCCCGAAATGCACCTGTAATCAAGAAGGACAACCGAAGCGAATCAAACGGGAATGGCTCGGAACGAGCAAGACGGGAAAGAAACCAACAATGACGGCTTGATGCAAGTGCAGGCGCACAATATACAGGGGAAACCCGAAACCGCCTAAGGATATCGGTTTTATTTTTTGTCGAGCCGTGCGGCGCCTTCCCGGCGCGGCACATGCCTTGCCGCATGACAGCGTCTAACGGCGTCGCTGATACCCCGTGCTCACCGGCCCGCGCTTCTCGAGATGACGGAAGGTAATGCGGCCCTTGCTGAGATCGTAGGGCGACATCTGGATCGACACCTTGTCTCCGGCGAGGATGCGGATATGGTGCTGGCGCATTTTGCCGGCGGTATAGGCGATGAGCTGGTGTCCGTTTTCCAGGCTGACGCGGAAGCGGGAATCCGGCAGCACTTCGGTAACGAGGCCGAGCATTTCAAGCAATTCTTCTTTGGGCATGACAACTCCGGTATGGCTTGCTCCCCCGCGCTGTCGCCATGTCGCCGGCCCGTGTCGCAGGCATGCAGCTTATTCTGATGGCGGCTTCGCAAGCGCTGGTGGCAAGCGTTGATAAACAATCCCGCCGCGGATGAATGAGCGGACAGGCAGGGCAGGCAGTCGCGGCGTTGACGACGCCATGGATGGAAACGCGGGATGAAGGAATCGGCTTCGCATACATGACGCATCCATGCGCAGCCGAGAAGGGAAAGGCTGAAATGAAACCGGGCTTGGTGGGGGCAGGCATTCTGCCGTGCAACGCGGCGGACTATATCACATGCGCGCGCGGCCACTTTGCGCAGGCCGGCATCGCCCGCCGGGCCGCATGGAAACGTGGCGCCACCCGCTGCGATGGCGGCAGCCTTACACGTGCTGGTCAGCGCGCGTGCCGGCCGGCTGCACCGACCAGTCCGCCGGTTCGTCATCGGTATCGGCTTCGGCATCCGCCGCTGTCGGCTGCACCTTGCCCGGCTTGTGATGCGCCGGCGCGTACACCGCATATACCTGCATCGGCACGTCGCCGGTGTTGGTCACGTTGTGCCAGGTCCCAGCCGGGATCAGGATGCACCAGCCATCCGAGACCTCGCAATTAAAGCTCAGCTGGTCTTTGGCCGGGCCCATCTGCGCGCGGCCGCTGCCGGCATCCAGGCGCAGGAACTGGTCCGTCTCCGGGTGCATTTCCAACCCGATGTCCGCGCCCACCGGGATCGACATCAGCGTGACCTGCAGATAGCGGCCGCTCCAGGCCACGCTGCGGTAATGGGTGTTCTCGCGTGTTGCTGCCTCCAGATCAAAGGCCTGCGGCTGCGGCCCGATGTCTTTCACGGTCATGGCGTTTTCCTGCAAGTGAGGAGAGGAAATGGGCGCAGCGTGAAGCAAGGGACTGCTCCCCTGCCCATGAAGCCGGAGAGGAGTGCATGGGCATTGCTGAAGACCATAGGCCAGCACGCGCGATGGATGCTGAGCCAGCACAAGGAAACGCGCGTCGGCATTGCCGGCAGAACCGGGCGCGCCGTGGTGGGCGCGCCCTGCGCTTCAATGCGGCGTGTCGCACCGCGCATGGCCGGACAGCTACCATCCGCGGTGCTTCGCCATCACCTAGTCCGCATGCATGCCATTCTCCCCACACTCATGCGGATCGGCCTTGCACATACGGTTGTAGGCGATGATGGCCTTGCGGCGCGCGGCCAGCGCCAGCGGCGTCTGGAAAGGCGCGAGGATCTGCGCCTGCGTGTAGACATTGCCGTTCTTCATCACATACTCGACATTGGCCGCGTTCTTCAGGTCATCCAGCGGATTGCCGCGCACCGCCACCAGGTCGGCGAGCTTGCCCACCTCCACCGAACCGAGATCCTTGTCGACGAATGCCATCTTCGCCGCATTGATCGTCACCGTCTGCAGCGCCTGGTGATTGCCGAGCACCGAGCCCGCCGCGCGCAGGTTCATGTGCAGCGAGATGCCCGGCACCACCAGTGGCGAATCGGTGCCGTTGGCCAGGAGACCGCCAGCCGCCAGCACCTTGGCCTGCTGCTGC
Source organism: Noviherbaspirillum pedocola (assembly GCF_016632335.1). GTDB lineage: Bacteria > Pseudomonadota > Gammaproteobacteria > Burkholderiales > Burkholderiaceae_D > Noviherbaspirillum_A > Noviherbaspirillum_A pedocola. The sequence goes on along the minus strand of NZ_JAEPBG010000033.1, from coordinate 15,305 downwards.
GCATCACGCTTGATGATGTCCAGCGTGGCTGCGCTCGGCGACTGCGCATTCTGCAGGCCGCTGATGAAGTTCGGCGGCACCAGCACGAAGCGCGGATCGGTGAGGATGCCAGGATCCTGGGCACTGAGCGCGCCGGCCGAGAACAGCGTGTCGATCAGGTGGAAGTCGGCCTTGCCATGCACGTCCGCCGCATCCTGGTAGGTGATGCTGTTGACGAAGGACTTGGACCAGCCATAGCCCATGCGCTGCGTCGCTGACAGGTGCGTGGTGCCGGCCAGGCCGGTGGCCGCGCCGGGCGCGATCATGTGGGTGCCGGTAGGCACGCCCATGTCGATGCCGGCCTGCGCGATTCGCACCATGATCGGTATCGGCGCGCGCACATAGGACTTCAGGAAGTCCGCGCCCATGGTCTTGGCCTTGGCGATCTCGATGTCGGCAATCTCCGGCGTGCGCAGCGTGCGCGCGAAGTTGTAGTACAGCCGGTTGCCTTCCCATAGCGGCGGCGACACGAACAGGCGCGGCCCGATCAGGTTGCCCGCTTCGAGCGCCTCGCGCATCTCGATGCTCTGGTGCAGCGGCCCGGCCACCGATTGCGTCGAGGTCAGTCCATAAGACAGCATCAGCGCCGCGATCTGGCCGAACTGCCCGCCCTGATACAGCGTCAGCGGATGGATATGCGGATCCCACAAGCCGGGCATCACCGTCAGCGCCGATGCATCGATGAAGCGCCCGACCCCGGCTTCGGCCCCGGCCTGTGCCGCCTTGATCGAAGTGATGCGGTTGCCGGTGATGAGGATGTCGACATTACGCTGCAGCGTCGCGTTCTTGCCATCCCACAGCGCGCCCGCGCGCACCAGCGTCGTGCCGCTCGGCGCGGCCGGCGTCCATTGCAGGTTGACCGCGACCTCGGTCGCGCTGCCGCCGCCGGCGGCAATGGTCTTGAGCTTGTTGGCCGACTTGTACAGGATGGTCTTCGAATCGCCGGACCAGGACGGCAGGTCGGCCGCTTCGGTGGTGATCGCCACTGCCGGCCCGGTCGGCGCGCCGTTCGGGCCAACCGGCATCACGTTCAGCACCGAGTCCATGATGAAGGCGACCTTGCTGCCATCGGGCGAGAGCACCGCCGCGCCTTCATCGCGCTCGGAGATCTGGCGCGGCGCCTCGGCCACCGGATAGAAGGTGCCCTGCTTGCTGGCGATGTCGATCACGCGCAGCTTGTTGTAACCCTCGCGGAAGCGGTTGTTGATGCGCTCGTTGTCCACGACCATCACCTTGCTGCCATCCGGCGTCCAGGAGGGCGTGCTGACCTGGGTGCTCACCGACGGCAGGATCACCTGCGCGCTGCGGCTGGCAATGTTCCAGACCTCGAGCTGGCCCGACAGCGTGGTGTAGGCAATGCGGTCTCCCGTAGGCGACATCTTCGGCGTGACCATCGATTTGCCGGTGATCGAGGCCAGCCGCGTGCGCGCCTTGGTGGCGATGGTGATCTGGTCCACCGCGAGCTGGCCGGCATTGCCCTTCTCGGAAGAGAAATACACCGCGCTGCCATCGGGCGTCCATTGCGGGCTGCCGTCGCGATCGGTGTCATTCGTCAGCCGCACCGGCGCCTGGCCTATGGTCATCACCCAGATGTCGTTGAGCGCGACGAAGGCGATGCTCCTGCCGTCCGGCGACAGCGCCGGCGCGGCAATGCCCATCACCTGGCGTGTTGCGAGGTTGGAGAAGCCGCGGTCCTTCGGATTCGTGATCGCCGGGCGACGCAGCGCCAGCGACGCGGTGAAGCTGACATCGCGCGAGTTCGCGCCGGCGGCGTCGCGGATGCGGATCTTGCCGTCGGCGCTATAGAGGAAGCGGCCGTCGGGCAGATAGCGCACCGGGAACGGGAACAGGTCTTCATTCGTGGTGACTTCCTTGCCGCCGACCAGGAGCGCCTTGTTCGCGTTCTGATAGACCAGGTTGTTGCCGGTCGGCGTCCATGCGGGCGCGGCGCCGGGCGCGACCGTGGCCGGCGTGGCGCTGCCGCCGAGCGCAAGCGTCATCACATTGCCATTGTCGACATAGGTCAGCTGCTTGCCGTCCGGCGACACCACCGGATTGCTTTCTGCGCCAGTGCCCTTGGTGATCTGCGTGGGTGTGCGGCTGTTGAGCGTCACGCTCCAGATCTTGTACTGGCCATCGTTGCTGCGGTCAGAGGAGAACACCAGGCCGCTGCCATCGGGCAGCCAGGCCGGCTCGCGGTCGTCGTTGGGCCCGGTAGTGATCTCGGTCGGGCTGCTGCCATCCGGATTGACGGTCCAGATATGGAAATTGCCTTCGGGCGCGTAGTTCTGAAAGGCGATCGTCTTGCCGTCCGGGGACCATACCGGCGCGGTCGGCTCGAGCTGCCAGCTGGTGATGCGGGTGGCGGCGCCACCGCTGATCGGTATCACCCACAACGCGCCCTGCGCGCTGAATACGATGCGCTGGCCGTCCGGCGATGGCGCCGCCGCCATGTTGGTGCCTTCGTGCAGCTCGACAGTGAGGTCCTTGGTTGCGCCTTGCAGTGTGTTGAGCTGGCTGATCTGTGCGCCGTTGGAAGAGCCGGATGAAGCGTTGTTGTCGTCGTTGCCGCCGCAGGCGCCGAGCAGCGCGGCGGTGACGGCAATAGCGATCGTGGACTTTGCGGGGATGGAACGGGCAATGCTGCGCCCGCCCGCGCGGTTGCGGGTGGTGAAGAATCGCATGAGTGTCTCCGGTGTCGTTATGTTTTTACGTACCTGCTCACGCGCTGGCGTTATGGGCCGGTACGTCGTTTCATCTTAGACAGGTTTCCGGGGAGCGCTTTGCTGTTTGGGCATGGGTTTGATTTGGGACAAATGCGGGTGTACATGGTGAGAGGCACACAACGCTGCGGAATGACTCGTGAAACTTGCTCCTGGCTGCGTTGATCGAAGCCGCATGCATACGCTGGACGCAAGGACCATCCAATGAAAGCCTCGATTCGAGAACGCGTCAGCGGTGCGCGACTGCGTGACGGGGTGCCGCCGCTGTATCGCGATGAAATCGTCAAGGGCAGCGATCCGGCCGGGGTCTATACGCTCGTGCTCTGTGCACACACCGAGCGCGACGTGGTGCATTCCGCGCCGCTGCTGCAGGCGTTTCGAAGACTTGGGGAGCCGGCGATCAATGGGGTGATCGTCGTTGGGACGGTGTTTACCTAGGAGGCGAAAGTGATTGCGGAAGAGCGTGGGGCGAGGATTGTGGCGCTACGCAAGGGGAAGTGGACGGATGAGTCGGCTCGGGGTAGGCAGCTTTGAGAGGTGCTTCGGGTTGAGGAAAAGTGCAATGCGTTGGAATGTTTCAGGATGGCGACCTGCTACCGCCGCGGTGGCCGATAGCACCAACAACTTGTCGCTTATTGCAAAGTCGGCTGCGCTGTGCTTGCATTGCCGAGTTCCTTCATGCCGGAAAGCCGCAATTCAAAATCCCGGGTACTTGCGCCAGATACGCTGGTTCAGCTCTTCATTTTCGCTGTGTTCACCGATCTCCCATTCCTTGAATGAGTAGAGGTCTTGGGCCAGCTCGGTGATGACGTCGGGCAGCTCCAGCGGCTCCAGCCATTCGCTGGGGATCGCCTTCACGCCATGCATCGCGCCCAGCAGGTTGCCCGTGATTGATCCCGTCGAATCGGAATCGCCATCGTGGTTTACCGCCAGGATCACGCCATGCTTGAAGTTGCGAGCGACCAGCGCGCAATAGATGGAGATCGCCAGCGCCTCTTCGGCGATCCAGCCTAGACCCAGTCGCGCCATGGCTACTTCATATGGCAATTCGGCGCCAGCAAGGTGCTCGGCCATTTCGATGGCGCGCATCGTCTCTTCAAAACTGGCCTTCGTTCGCAGGATAGCCTTCGAAGCCGTCAGCGCATCCGGAAGCGATGCGCCGTCGGTCAGCGCCAGGATCAGCACAGCCAGCACGCCACCGGTCAGCGCTCCTGTCGGGTGACCATGAGTCAGCGCTGCCAGCTCAGCGCCCAATTGGAAGGTTTCCTCGGGCGACCCATCCGGACGCAAGCGCCAGGCAAACAGTCCAACTAGCGCGACTTGCATCAGACCACCACAGCCCTTGCTGTTGTTACTCGCCGGCTCGCCGAGCAAAGGCATCGCACGCAAAGCTGCCAGACAGGTATTGCCTGGTGCGCGACGACGATGAAGCGCACGCTGTTGAAACAGCTAACCCGGCTCTTCGGTCCCGAACTCGATGTCGCGGATGGGACTTTCGCCTTATGTTCGCAGCCAGCGCAAGTTAGGCATGGGCCGTCACGCCGGAATAGGTAGTCATCCCTTTGAAGCAACCGCGCACCCAAGCTCAGATCAACCCTTCCGCGGTGAATAAGCTCATCTGGGTATCGTCGGTGATCGTTCCCAGGCCGCCGTAAGCCGGAGCGTATTGCGTGATGCCTTGTGGGCCAAAACGGCGAAGGATTTCAGTCCGGCTCATGAACTCGACCGGCGCCCCCAAGGTGTCACCGACTGCGCCGCCCAGCAGGCAGCCCAGAAAGCGCGCCTGGACGGTTTGCCTTTGCTGGCGCTTACTGCGCCAGGCCGGCTGTGTTGATGCCTCAAGCTGTTCCTCTTCACTGGGCAAGGAATGAGAGATGCTTAATTCCGCGGCCACCTGGGCAGCCGGCCGGGCGACGAGGTTCAACTGTTCTCGCCACTGAGGCATTTCGGAACCATCCCATTTGATGCTCAGGCCTTTCTCCCAATAGGACAGGTAGGACTCGCCTCGGTCAGCGGCATAGTCGTTGCCAAAGCTGGACGTGCAATCCAGCGCATACGCCCAGTTGTTTTCGCGCATGCATACACCGTGCTCTGGATCGGGCTTTTGGCTCAGACCGATCAGACTTTTGGCTCAGACCGATCAGATATCCCGCGCTCTTGGCGTCCAATGGACGAAAGACGGCGACCCGCAATGTTCCATCGTCGCGAGGAGTCATGGCAGCAATCAGCGAGTCACCTCGTTGAACGGCGACCAGCCTGGCGCCGAGATCGACTGGACCAAGTTCAAGCCACCAGTTATCGCCGGCAGCAGGGATGAACTTTCGGTTGTCGTCGCCTGCGATCAGTTCGGCAAGTCGATCCATTGCAGGCTCGGCTTGCTGCCACTGCGCGTCTCCATCGCTGCTGCGCTGCTGTAGTCCGTACAGCAGCGCAGCCAGTGTCGGTTCCGTTTCATCGGGTTGTGCCGCTTTCGCGTCGGCTATAGGGATGGAGTATGGGATGTCTGGCAACCCATATCGCTCCAGCGTCTCCGGCTTGAGATGAAACTCTACGAAATTCTGAATGGCGCCCGTAGCTGTCTCGTGATTGATGCGTCGATGTGCTGATCAAAGGGCAACGGATACCCGAATCACAAAGCAATCGTGACAGATTCTAGAGCAGACCATATACTTGCGGCAACACTCCGCACAAGTATCCGCCAACCGGTCTACATCGACCAAATGTCACACGAGCAGCTTGCAGACCTCACCCAACCGCAACGCGATCGGCTCGCGTTCGTCGAGTTGCGCGTGCGGTTTATTGGCGAGATCCGAAGACAGGGTTTGGTGTTGCGGTTTGGCGTTCGATCTTTGTCGGCGACTCGAGATCTGGCGCTCTATGGCGTCAAGAACGCGATGTTGGTTCCCGGCTACCGCTCTCCCTCCAAGGACCATGGAGAGGTACGACATGACTGCAAGCCGGTGAAGAAAACCGAACTGAGCCAAGTTTAGTGTGGGCATCCAGCAGCCCTCTATAACGAAAGACCATACGATTGAACGCGCAACACATCACCCTTAGTCAAGTTGAATCTCACCTATGGGAATCCGCCAACATATTGCGCGGCCCGGTAGATGCGGCTGACTTCAAGACTTACATATTCCCGCTGCTCTTCTTCAAGCGCATCTGCGATGTCTGGGATGAGGAGTATCAAGAAATCGTCGATGAAACAGGCGACGAACAATTGGCCTGGTTTCCCGAGTCACACCGCTTCCAAATCCCCGAGGATTGTCACTGGAACGATGTACGCGACAAGGCAAGCAACGTTGGCGCAGCTCTCCAATATGCGATGCGAGAGATCGAGAAAGCGAACCCGGACACCTTGTATGGCGTGTTTGGCGACGCGCAGTGGTCGAACAAGGAGCGCCTGTCAGATGCCTTGCTCAAGGATTTGATCGAGCACTTCTCCAAGCTCCCGTTTGGCAACCAGAACGTCAATTCAGACTTGCTTGGTGACGCCTACGAATACCTGATCAAGAAGTTCGCCGATGCCACCAACAAGAAGGCCGGCGAATTCTATACGCCGCGCAGTGTCGTGCGGCTCATGATCGACATGCTCGATCCGAAGGAAGCCGAGACCATCTACGACCCGGCCTGCGGCACCGGCGGCATGCTGCTGGCGGCGGTGCAGCACGTCAAGGAGATGCACGGCGACGTCAAGCGCCTATGGGGCAAGCTCTACGGGCAGGAGAAGAATCTCACCACTTCCTCCATCGCACGGATGAACTTGTTTCTGCATGGCATCGAGGACTTTAAGGTGGAGCGCGGCGACACGCTGCGCAGCCCGGCATTCTTCGAAGGCGACCGCTTGGCTACCTTCGAATGCGTGATCGCCAATCCGCCGTTTTCGCTGGAGAAGTGGGGCGAAGAGCTATGGCTGAGCGATCCCTTCGGCCGCAACTTTGCTGGTCTGCCGCCCTCCTCCAGCGGAGACTTCGCGTGGGTGCAGCACATGGTCAAGTCGATGGCTAAAGGGAGCGGCCGCATGGCAGTGGTATTGCCACAGGGGGCGCTGTTCCGCAAAGGCGTGGAAGGCAGCATCCGCCAGAAGTTGCTCGAGATGGATCTCATCGAAGCCGTGATTGGCCTCGCGCCAAATCTCTTCTACGGGACAGGGCTTGCCGCGTGCATCCTGGTTCTTAGAAAGCGCAAGTCGGCCGAACACCAGAAGAAGGTGCTAATTGCTGATGCCTCACGCTTATTCCGTCGCGGCAGGGCACAGAACTATCTGGAGCCCGAGCACGCTGCGGAAATTCTGGGCTGGTATCGCGGCTTTAGCGACATGCAGGACACAGTCCGCGTGGTGTCGCTTGACGACATTAAAGCCGAGGACTGGACACTGAACATCTCCCGCTACGTACTGCCACCGTTGCAGGAGGATATCCCACCCCTGCCCGAAGCCATTGCCGCCTTCAAGGACGCACTTGCGCGCTGCCGCGAGGCCGAAGAGCGGCTCGCGCAAATCATGACCGAAGGAGGGTGGCTGCAATGAGCAGAATCACCCAACAAGCACTCGAAAGTTATCTCTGGCGCGCAGCCGTGCTGCTGCGCGGCCTCATCGACGCAGGCGACTACAAGCAGTTCATCTTTCCGCTGTTGTTCTACAAGCGCGTATCAGATGTGTGGGACGAGGAATACCAGGCAACGTTGGCCAGCTCGGACGGCGATCTCTCCTACGTGCAGTTCGCCGAGAACCACCGTTTTCAGATTCCCGAAGGGGCGCATTGGAACGACGTACGGCAGACGCCAAAAAACGTCGGAGCCGCGATTCAAAAAGCCATGCGCGCCATTGAAACGGCCAACCCGGATCTGCTCGATGGCATCTTCGGCGACGCTACGTGGACCAACCGCGAGCGTCTGCCCGATGAGACGCTGAAGAACCTGATCGAGCATTTCTCCACCCAGACGCTGTCGTTGGCAAACGTTCCCGAGGACGAGCTCGGCAATGCTTACGAATACCTCATCAAGAAGTTCGCGGATGATTCTGGTCACACGGCTGCAGAGTTCTACACGAACCGCACCGTCGTCCATTTGATGACGCAGCTGCTTGCGCCGCAAGCCGGCGAGTCGATCTATGACCCCACATGCGGCACCGGCGGCATGCTGATCTCAGCCTTGGATGAAGTGAAGCGCTGCGGCGGTGAATATCGGACGCTCAAGCTCTATGGGCAAGAGCGCAATCTGATCACCTCATCGATAGCTCGCATGAACCTGTTCCTACATGGAGTGGAAGACTTCGAGATCATCCGGGGCGATACCTTGGCGGATCCGAAGCATATTGAGGGCGACCGTCTGCGCCAGTTCGATGTGATCCTGGCCAACCCACCGTATTCCATCAAACAGTGGAACCGCGACGCTTGGGGTAGTGACAAGTGGGGCCGCAATTTCCTGGGTACACCACCGCAGGGTCGTGCTGATTATGCGTTTCAGCAGCACATCCTAGCTAGTCTCAGCAACGAGGGGCGTTGTGCGGTACTTTGGCCGCATGGCGTCCTTTTCCGTAATGAAGAACAGGCAATGCGCGCCAAGATGATTGAGCAAGACTGGGTCGAAGCCGTTATCGGTTTGGGACCCAACCTGTTCTACAACTCCCCTATGGAGTCATGCATCGTCATCTGCAACCGCAAGAAGATGGCTGCACGCAAGAGCAAAGTTATCTTCATCGACGCGGTAAATGAGGTTACCCGCGAGCGCGCTCAAAGCTTCCTCATGCGCGAACACCAGCAGCGCATTCTGGCTGCCTACAAGGCATTTGTAGATGTGCCCGGTTTTGCAAAGGTCGCCACGCTGGACGAGATTAGCGCCAACGGAGCGAACCTTTCCATCCCGCTATACGTGAAGCGTATTGCCGCGGCAGTCGCCAGCGACAACAAGGGCGATGCGGTATCGCTACGCTCAGCTTGGGAAAAATGGCAAACCGATGGACGTACGTTCTGGCAAAAGATGGAAGCATTGGAGAGTGAGCTAGATCTGTTAGCAGAAGACGCTTATCAGCCCGCAGCGCTTAGCTTCGAGAGTTGCGAGGATATAGGTGAATTCGTTCGTAGCGCAACGCAGGAGATCGCCTTGAAGTTCCCGCAATCTGACGTTAATGCGTTGGAAGCAGGCATACAAGCCGCGGTGGACATAAAGAAGCTTATCAACGCGCGTGCAACTTCAGGCGCCAGCACTAACCAGAAGACGCTTGGCTTCATCACGCTCAATTCCCTCGGCCGAAGTGGCGGTAGTTCTTGGAAAGTCAGCAACGTTTTTCTGAACTTCAAGAAACTGGTGGATGTAGGACCGGACGTAGTGATTGCTAGCGCAGGTTATGCAAGCTCACCACCTTGGTTGCTACCGTTCATTGGGTTGTATGTCTTAAACAAAGCTGTTCGAAACGCCCAAGAGGCCATCACTGACGTTGAGGCGACACTTCTGCGCGCGCTTTGGCTAAATCGAAACGACAAGCGCGAGGTCCGAGAGGAGCACGCACTTGAAATGGTCAACAGTGAGCGAGCGAAGCTCCAGTTGGCCCAAATATCTCAGCGGCAGTTTAATGAGGCCGAAACTCGCCTGCTTCAGTTGCGCTGTATCGGAAAGTGCAATGGCGTCATCCATTTGCAAGAACGAGTATTGGTAATCAATTGATCGTCATGAAGAACACTGCAATGACTCGTTCAAGTAAGAACGTTAAATGGCCGAAAGTTAGATTTGGCGACGTGGTGCGACTTTCAAAAGCGCGCAGCCAGGATCCACTGGGCGACGGCTTCGACCGCTATGTCGGTCTGGAACATTTGGAGCCCGGCGATTTGCGCATCCGCAGTTGGGGCAACGTCGTTGATGGTGTGACCTTTACCAGCGTGTTCCAACCAGGACAGGTGCTGTTCGGGAAGCGCCGGGCGTACCAGCGCAAGGTTGCCGTGGCAGATTTCGTGGGCGTGTGCTCTGGTGACATCTATGTATTGGAGGCCAAGGACACCCAAGTTATATTGCCGGAATTGCTACCATTCATTTGTCAGACCGACGCCTTCTTCGATCACGCGGTAGGTACATCGGCTGGCTCGCTTAGTCCTCGAACCAACTGGACTAGCTTGGCAGATTTTGAGTTTGCGTTGCCGCCGTTAGAGGAGCAAAAGCGGTTAGTTATACTTTTCGAAGCAATCGCCGTGGTCGAAGAGGAGTTAAGAACCACTGAACACGAAGTAGACAGGCTACAAAAAGCGGCAATGCAAGACTTGCTAGATGCGGACCTCAAAAAATGGGAAAAGCGGCCGATTGGGGAAGCTTTCAAAGTGACGACTGGTGGGACGCCGAGTCGAAGCAATGCGACGTTTTGGAATGGTGACGTACCTTGGGTAAAGACCGGCGAGGTTAATTACTACGTCATTCAATCAACGGAGGAGCACATCACAGCCGAGGGGCTAAAGGGGTCTGCTGCAAAACTGTGCCCCCCAGGTTCCGTTTTGGTGGCGCTTTACGGGCAGGGGCCAACACGAGGTCGAGTCGGTATGCTTGGCATACAGGCGGCCGTTAATCAAGCCTGCGCTGCAATCTATCCAAACCCAGATTTTGATCCGTGGTTTGTCTTTTACTACCTGTCTGGTAAGTACCTATCGCTCCGAGCGATGGCTCAGGGTGCTGCACAACCCAATCTGAACCTGGCGATGATTAAAGCGTTCGACATACCAGTACCGCCCCTAGAAGAACAACAATCTGCAGTAGCTAGCATTGATGCGATAGCTAAAGCGAAGGCGGAGATCCTGCAACGACGTGAGCAAACAGCTGAGATAAAGCGCAAGTTGCGAGAGGAGACTATTGGCAATGTCATTTACTGAATCAAACACCATCGAAGCCTATGTCCGTGATCTCCTCTCCGGCCCGATCAAGACTGACTCAACTAATCGACCCCAGGAACTAAAAGCCAGTTACAGCGGCAGCACGAAGGGCATAGGTTGGTGCTATACCCCTCCTTTTGAAGTGCCGCGTCAGATTCACGAGGTATTGGTTGAGTCTTGGCTGCGGGATGCGCTGATTCGCCTGAACCCGGAGATTGCGGTCAAGCCTGAGCGCACCGACGAAGTACTCTACAAACTCCGCGCCATCGTGCTGGCCGTACGATCGGATGGCCTGATTCGTGCCAACGAGGAAATGACAGCCTGGATGCGCGGCGAGCGCTCCATGCCTTTCGGTCCGAACAATGAGCATGTGCCAGTACGGCTGATCGACTTCGACGATCTAACGCAAAATCAGTACATCGTCACCCAGCAATTTATCTACCGAGCCGGAGCTACCGAGCGCCGTGCCGATCTGGTATTGCTGGTCAACGGCTTGCCGCTTGTGCTGATTGAGGCCAAGACACCAGTCAAGAAATGCATTAGCTGGGTGGACGGTGCAGTGCAGGTACATGACGATTACGAGAAATTTGTCCCAGAGCTTTTCGTCTGCAATGTTTTCTCCGTGGCCACGGAGGGGAAGGCTTACCGATACGGCTCGATCGGCTTGCCAATCAAGGACTGGGGACCATGGCATTTGGATAGCGATGGCGACGATGTCCAACACCACCCACTGAAGTCACTCAAGCTGTCGGTCGAGAGCATGCTGCGCCCCCATGTGGTGTTGGACATCCTCGGCAGCTTTACACTATTCGCTACCGACAATAAGAAGCGCCGTATCAAGGTCATCTGCCGCTACCAGCAGTTCGAAGCCGCCAACAAGATCGTCGAACGAGTGCTGAAAGGCTATCCAAGAAAGGGATTAATCTGGCACTTCCAGGGTTCGGGCAAATCGCTACTCATGGTATTCGCGGCACAAAAGCTGCGCCTGCACGCCGGCTTGAAAAACCCGACGGTGCTTATCGTAGTAGACCGCATCGATCTGGACAGCCAGATCACCAGCACCTTCACCGGAGCTGACATTCCTAACCTGGAAAAGGCTGACAGTCGCGAGAAGCTGCAACAACTGCTGGCACAGGACGTGCGCAAGATCATTATCACGACGATCTTCAAGTTCGGCGAGGCCACCGGAAGCCTGAATGACCGTAGCAACATCATTGCGTTGGTAGACGAAGCCCACCGCACTCAGGAAGGCGATTTAGGCCGCAAGATGCGCGAGGCACTGCCCAGCGCTTTCCTCTTCGGCCTGACCGGCACGCCGATCAACAGGGACGACCGCAACACCTTCTACGCCTTCGGCGCTGAGGAAGATGAAAAGGGCTACATGAGCCGTTATGGCTTCAAGGAATCCATCCGCGACGGCGCTACGCTGAAGCTGCACTTCGAACCTCGCCTGATTGACCTACGCATCGACAGAGATGCACTGGACGCTGCCTACAAAGATCTCACCGGCGGTCTGTCGGACCTGGACAAAGATAACCTCGCCAAGACCGCCGCCAAGATGGCCGTGCTGGTGAAGACGCCCGACCGCATCCGCAAAGTGTGCGAGGACATCGTTCAACACTACCAGTCCAAGGTCGAACCCAACGGCTTCAAAGGTCAGATCGTCACTTTCGACCGCGAGTCGTGCCTGCTGTTCAAGGCTGAACTGGACAAGCTACTGCCAACTGAGGCCACTGACATCGTGATGTCAGTCCAGTCTGGCGACAAGAAGGAACATCCGGAGTACGCGCCCTACGACCGCAGTCGTGACGAAGAAGAGCGACTGCTCGATCATTTCCGTGACCCGGCCGACCCATTGAAGCTGATCATCGTCACAGCAAAGCTTCTGACAGGTTTCGATGCTCCCATCCTGCAGGCGATGTACCTCGACAAGCCGCTGCGCGACCACACGCTGCTGCAGGCCATCTGCCGTGTGAATCGCACCTACTCCGAGCAGAAGGACCACGGCCTGATCGTCGACTACCTCGGCATCTTCGACGACGTGGCCGCAGCCTTGGAATTCGATGACAAGAGCGTCAAGCAGGTAGTCAGCAATATCCAGGAGCTGAAAGACAAGCTGCCCGAGGCCATGCAGAAATGCCTGGCCTTTTTTTCAGGCTGCGATCGCACCCTGCAGGGTTACGAAGGCCTGATTGCCGCGCAGGAGTGCCTTCCCAACAATGAGGTGAGAGATAACTTCGCTGGCGAATACAGCGTGCTCAACAAGATCTGGGAGGCGCTTTCGCCGGACACCGTCCTCGGCCCCTTCGAGAAGGACTACAAGTGGCTATCCCAGGTTTATGAATCGGTGCAGCCACCCACCGGCAACGGCAAGCTGATCTGGCATTCGCTGGGAGCTAAAACGATCGAGCTGATTCATCAGAACGTGCATGTCGACGTCGTGCAGGACAACTTGGAAACCTTGGTTCTGGACGCCGACCTGCTCGATGCGGTGCTGTCGAATCCAACGCCGAAGAAGGCCAAGGAAATCGAGATCAAGCTTAAACGACGTCTGCGTGGTCACGCGGATAATCCCAAGTTCAAGATGCTGTCAGAGCGGCTCGATGCGCTAAAGGACCGTTTCGAGTCCGGGCAGCTCAATAGCGTGGAGTTTCTGAAGCAGTTGCTGGAGATCGCCAAGGAGACGCTGCAAGCCGAGAAGGAGGTCCCGCCCGAAGAAGATGAAGATCGCGGCAAAGCAGCACTGACTGAGCTGTTCAATGAGGTCAAGACGGCCGAGACACCTGTCATCGTCGAACGCGTCGTCGCAGATATCGATGAGATCGTGCGTTTGGTTCGCTTCCCAGGCTGGCAAGGCACACAGGCTGGCGAGCGTGAGGTGAAGAAGGCTTTGCGCAAGGCCCTCTTCAAATTCAAGCTGCATACGGATGAGGATCTGTTTGAAAAGGCTTACAGCTATATTCGACAGTATTACTGAGCCTTGTGTCTGAGTCGCATAACGAAACTGTAGCTTCAGGAGAGCAAACAATGGCGGCTAACAAGCCAGTGATGAAAATGCCCGAGTTGCTGGTGTTTGTTAAGGCGCTCGCCACTGGTTTTGTAGGTGCGGAGGTTTGGCGGGCCGCCTTCTACCTTGGTACAAACTTCGCTCTCACGTTGTCTACCGCAGCCCTCTACATGAATGTTGGGTGGATGCTGCTCGGAGTGCCAATATGCTTGATCTACGCAATAAAACGGGGCGCACACATTGCCGCCACGCGAATCATTCACAGCCAACGCATCGACCTGTTGGCTACCATTGCTATCGGCCTCTGGGCGAATGACCTGGCCGCGCCCTGGTTAGCCAATCTCCACACGGCGGTCAAGCATGGAAATCCTTATTGGGCACCTGCAATTTTTCTTCTTTTCTGCGCCATGCTGTTGTCCCCAATCGTTCAACAGTACAGGGTAACCCGGACAAAAAAGACGCAACCACAACTGTACTTTCTCGCTGATGAGGAAATCAGTCGCGAGGATGAGGACCTTCTCGCAAGTAGCGCACAAGCCAAATCGTTCGCGGAAACTGTACTCACAAGTGGAGTACACGCCGGGCTAATTTTTGGGGTCGATGGGCCATGGGGTATTGGCAAGACAAGCTTCATCAAACTCGCGGAGCATTACTGGGAGAGCGCGAAAGACAAAGTCGTTGTTTGTCGATTCGAACCGCTCCGGTATGCATCGGAGCCAGATCTTACAGAACGTTTGATCCGGGACTTATCCGCCGCGATCCAGCGAGAGGTTTTTGCTCCTGAGTTTCGGCCCGCGGCTTCACGTTATTCTCGCTTGGTAAAAGGAAAAGCCGACTTGTCATTCCTCGGCTTCAAACTTTCTTTAGAACCGTCACAGGAGACCGTTGATGAGCTGCTTGAGGATATTGACGAGGTCCTCAAGCGAATTCAACGTCGCGTGATTATCGTCATTGATGATCTGGATCGTTTAGACGCGAAGACTACCAACAACGTTTTGTTCGCAACGAGACGCACATTGAAGCTCTCTCAAGCGACCTATGTGCTTTGCTATGACACCGAGATGCTTGCTGCAAACAAGGAAGAAGGCTCGAGAGCACGGGAATTTCTTGAGAAGTTTGTGACAGTCAAGCTAAGTTTGTTTGTCGACAGCTCCAGCATTCGGGATTTCTTGAAGAGAGACTGGCAACGCCAAGAAAATCAACTCGGCTCTATTCCGTCAGACACGATGCTTAAACTGAACGCCGTGCTTAGCGAGTTAGCAGACATTCTTGATGGAGATTTAGCAGCGAAGTACTTACCCCTAGTTGGCGACATGCGAAAAGTAAAACGCTTCGTCAACGCCATGCTGCTCATGCAACTTGATAAGAGTGACCTGGGCCGTACGGACTTCAATAAAAGTGATCTGATCAATCTCGTGCTTTTACATCTGCATTACCCTGGTTTGTTCAGGCAGATCTATGCCGAAGAGACAGAGGGACGTTGCGGAATTTTCTCGGTGCGCCGCGAATACAAAGAACATAACTTCACGTTCGAAAACTCAACTGAGTTTCCACAGGTGTGAACCGCCCCGGCTTTGGAGGAGGCTGGTTGGTGTGAGTCAGACCGAGGTGGTCTGACGGGTAAATTGCTTGTAGTAGTTTGCCTCAGCTTCTGCCGGCGGGATATAACCAAGAGGCTCGAGCAGC
>NZ_JAEPBG010000032.1 GCF_016632335.1 Noviherbaspirillum pedocola | reverse complement strand
GAGGCGCAGGAGAGAAAGCCGATTCATGTGGTTAGTGAAGGCCGTTAATGCTATGCGCGATACTGTTACGCCGCGGTGACCTGCTATCCAAATTAGTCCGAGACGGCCATGGAGTCTGCGGTTGAAATGACCGTCCCCCGGAATCAGTACCGGGCGTCAGTAGAAATTTCCGACTCCATTGCCCCGTCAGGTAAGGGTTTCATCCTTGCCTGACGGGCGAATTCTGCGGGCGTGGCCCACCGCAGCGCGGAGTGGGGACGCGTCTCATTATAGTGCTGTCGCCACTGCTCGATCTTCTGCCTGGCGTCGTCCAGCGACATGAACCAATGTGCATTCAGGCATTCCTGCCGGAAGCGTCCATTAAAGCTTTCCACCTTGGCGTTGTCCGTCGGCCTGCCGGGACGGCTGAAGTCCAGTTCGACATGATTTTCATAAGCCCATTTGTCCATGGCCTTGGAAACGAACTCGGAACCGTTATCGACCTTGATCGTGGCCGGCAGTCCACGCGTGGCACCAATGCGCCGCAGCGTGGCCACGACGTCTTCCCCTTTCAAGCTCTGGCCGACTTCGATCGCCAGGCTCTCGCGCGTGTAGTTATCGACCACTGTGAGTGCTCGCAGGCGGCGCCCGTCGAACAACGCGTCCGCCACGAAATCCATGCTCCAGATTTGGTTCATCGCCGTAACCACTTGCTTCGGCTGCCGCAAGCGAGCTGCCTTGTTCCGCTTGGGTCGCTTGAAACGCAGTGACAAGCCTTCCTGCTTGTAGAGCCGATAGACCCGCTTCAGGTTATCTCGCCAGCCTTCCCGCCGCAGCATCACATGCACCCGCTTGTAGCCATAATGCACGCGCGTGGCGGCAATCTCCTTGATGCGCATGGTCAGCGCCGAGGCATCCCGTGCCACGGACCGATAGCCATACACCGAGCGCGACATGCCAAACAGCGCGCAGGCCTGCGTCAGACTGGCTCGATACCGATCCCGCAGTTCATCAACCAAGCGGCGCTTGCGGGAAGGCTTCAGAGCTTTTTTGACAGCACGTCCTGCAGCATCGCCTTATCCAGCGGCAGATCCGCTACCAGCTTCTTGAGCTTGGTGTTCTCTTCTTCCAACTGGCGCAGGCGCCGCATCTCGGATGGTGTCAGACCACCGTACTTCTTCTTCCAGTTGTAAAACGTCGCATCACTGATGCCAACCTTGCGGCAGACTTCTTCCACCGGGGTGCCGAGTTCTGCCTGCTTGAGCGCAAATGCGATTTGCTGCTCCGTAAACTTGCTCTTCTTCACGACATGCCTCCTGCTCATCAAGGAAAAACACGCCGAAAAATTCTACTTTGGATCGGTACAGTTTCCTGGGATAGGATCACAGGCTAATGCCTGACCCAAAAGCTCGCGAAACGTGCTTGCTTGTGGACTGTCTCCAATCCGCATAACGGCAAGCTCGCGCTCATCTCAGCGACTGCCCAAGCGACGCAGCACTAGCAGAGGCAGGCGAATCGCGAAGCCGATGAACAAGCGCGTATGCATCCACGTCAACAATGTGTTGTCGCGCAGGTAGCGGAAGTGCGAAACGCCACCTTCTTCGGCACGGAAATAACGCACCGGCGCATCAAGGTTGACTGGTTTCACGCCGCGCCAGCAAAGACGTACAACTGCTTCGGGATCGAAATCGAAACGGCGCATCCAGCGTTGGCCACGCATGACTGCGGCGAGTGGCGCGATCGGATACACGCGAAACCCGTACAGCGAGTCGCCAATGCCGGACCACAGCGTCTCGAGATTGGCCCACCAATTCGATACCTGCCTGCCCTTTACCCTTAAGGCTGGCGCGCTGGCATCGAAGACCGGCTTGCCGAGCACCATTGACCGCGGATTCGCTTTCGAGGTACGCATGAACTCGGAGATCAATTCAGCAGGGTGCTGCCCATCCGAATCCATCGTCAGCGCATGGGTATAGCCGCGCGCTCGCGCCTCCTCAAGGCCGCGCAGGACCGCACTACCTTTGCCCATGTTGTACGGCAGGACGATCACATGCAGCCCCGAATCGGCGGCTGCCATCGCCTGCAGGCCTTCGGCACTGCCATCGGTGCTACCGTCCACGACCACCCAAACCGGATTCCATTGCGCGCGCGCCGAGCGGACCGTGTCATAAACCTTGGGTCCAGGGTTATAGCTCGGGATCAATACCAGGTGACTGGCGCTAGGCTTATCCATCATTCCCGATACGGCCATCATTTGGCATAACCTTCGTGCGCGGATTCGCTGTCGGCCGACACGATCGATCGTATCGGCTCTGCCGCAAGCGTATCTTCAAAATAGGCACTCATCGCGGCAACGAGGGCAGCACTGTTTTCCGGCGCGTCGAAGCGCCGTCCGAGGCGCACCTGGTAATGCACCGGCATTCGAGGCTTTTTGAAGAAGGGCCAGCCCTTGGTCAGAAAAGGACTATCCGTTTCCGCAAGCACGGTTTGTACCGGCACATGCGCGCGGCTGGCAATGACGCCTATGCTGCCTCGCAGCTCGCCGATACGCGCCGGCGCGACGGTACGCGTGCCTTCCGGGAAAAGGAGAACGTTACCTCCATTGCGCAGTTCATCAATGGCAAGGTGGATCATGCTGCGGATCGAATCATTGCGAATATAGCGTGCCAGCCGTGCACCGCCGCCGACGAAGATGTCATTGACGATGGCGGCCTTCATGATGCAGGCCACGTCCGGCAGCCGTGATGCCATCAGCACCGCATCCCACAACGTCGGATGATTCGGCGCGATGATCAGCCCGCGCTCGTTGCGCAGCGCATCCAGCGCCTTCAGGTCGAAACGGAAACGGCCAGACAGCGAAAGGCTCGCCAGCAGGATGCGGAAGCCCATCATGATGCCGTAGCGGCCGACCCTCGTGCCGAGCTCGCGCGGCAGGATCATATGCAGCAAGCCGGCAAGCGCCGACCACAGCATGCTCAGCAGCACGAACTCGATGACTCCGAGATAGAACACCGTGCAGTCATAGACGGCGAGCAAACAACGCGCAAGGGCTTTCATCAGCTTATTGAAACAGGAAACGGTAAGAATGCGCGACGCTGATTTTGCGCCGCGCCTGGCCAAGGATCCCTCAACCGATCGCGTCCACCGGACGGATATTGCGCTTGCGTTGCAGCCATGCCGACAAGGTGCGTCGCAGATGCAGCATCGACATGCCGTAATACAGCGCCTTGAACGCGAGCAGGTGCGGCCCGATCCGTGTCTTGCCGAACACATCCCCTGCCAGCACCGACAGCAGCGCTTCCTCCATGCGAAACACATTGCGCGGACCCATGAACAGGTTGCGCATGGTCGGATTCGTAACGCGGTAGATGAACCACGAGAACTCGCGCGGCCCCTTGCGCATGACGCGGTCGAAGCGCCGCATCGCGGCGGCCGCTTGCGCCGGCTTGCGCAGACACCGGTCCACCGCCTCGGCGCCGGCAAAGGCGCTGTTCATGGCCAGCATCACGCCGCTTGAGAACACCGGATCGATGAAGGCATAGGCGTCGCCAAGAAGCAGGTAAGCGGGACCATGGCTACGGCTGCAGGAATAGGAATAATTGCCCGTCGCTTCGGCATCAGTGACGAGTTCCGCATCCTTCAGACGCTCGGCCAGAGCCGGGCACAGTGCGATCGTGTCCTTCAGGAATTCGGCGACCGGCTTCTTGCGCGTCTTCAGATAGTACGGCCAGGTCACCGCGCCTATGCTGGTCAATCCATCGGCAAGCGGAATGAACCAGAACCAGCCATGCTCAAACCAGAAGATCGAGATATTGCCCTCGTCGCGACCCTCGTTGCGCTGGACGTTGCGGAAGTGGCCATAGATTGCCGTGCTGTTGTGCTTCTCATTGCGTTCCTTGATGTCCAGTTTGCGGGCCAGCACCGTATCGCGGCCGGACGCATCGAGGACAAAGCGCGCATGCCAGGTCTTGTCGACGCCGTGCTCGTCGCGGGTGGCGATCATCGCGCCCTGACCTTCGGGCAGAAACGCCACGTCCGTCACCTTGCAGCCTTCAATCACATTCGCGCCGGCTCGTGCCGCATTGCGGATCAGAATCTCGTCGAACTCGGCGCGCTTGACCTGATAGGCATGCGGCCAGCGCTTGTCCATCGCATTGCCGAACTGGAATACCTGGGTATGGTCATGCCATGGCGACACGAACTCGGCAGCCCACTTCTTCATGCCGATCGCCTCGACTTCCTTCGCCACACCGAGCTTCTCGAGCAGCGGCAAATTGGCGGGCAGAAGCGATTCACCGATGTGAAAGCGCGGATGGTGGGCCTTTTCAATCAGAGTCACGCGGTGATTCATGCCCGCAAGCAGCGCTGCCGCGGTGGAGCCAGCGGGGCCGCCGCCGATGACGAGGACATCGCACTCTTCAGTGCCAGCGGTGGGTACCGGATTCATAGCCATGTTGCCTTGTTTCATTAAGCCGCGAGAAGCGGCGACTTTATCATTTTTTGCAGGACGAAAGCGCGGTAATGCGCGCCGGCGGACAGGCCGCACCGCCATTGTGGCGACGAGCGGTCGCGGCCTAATTGTCGATCGTGTCTACCATTGTTTGGGATTGACCAAGCACCCAGGTGACCGCAACGCCCGCGGATACCGCGTTGCTGCGCCGGACCAGCGGACTATCCTCGAAAACCGCGCCACGCAGGGTGTCATAACGCAGGAAGGCGCCGACCCAGGTGCGCTCAAAGCGTTTCGATACCGCCGCGGTGAACTGCGATCCGGCGTAGCCGCCCGGCGCATCGTAGCGAGGTCGCGCTGGCGTCGCATCGGCCGGCCCGACGGAATAAAAATAGCTGTTGTACTTGCGGCTCTGATAGTAGGGGCCGGCGAGCATGCCGAGATTCCAGCCGGAGTAACCGAACGGATCGCGCACATCGAGGTTGATGTTGGGCGCGAACAGCCAGCCCACCGCCTTTGGGGAAGATTCCACCGTCACTGCCGCGCGTAGCGGCGTACGCAGATCCAGCTTCATCCTGCCGTCGCCCGCCTTCCACAAGGTGATGCTGGCGGTCGGTCCGAGTTCCACCGTCGGTCGCAGACTGGCCATGCCGCTGCGTGCCGCATTGTTCCTGCTGCTGACCGGCAGCGTCGCGTTCAGGCTCAGATTGAGCTCGACGCGATCGGTATCGAACAGCAGGCCGCGCAGCCCGTTGCGGTCGGCCTTCAGGAATTCGCCGCGGTAGACGAAGTAGGGCGCGGGCAGCAGATAGGCATGGCTGGTGTCGGCGCCGCGGTAGTCCGGCAGCGTCAGCGCGGCAGCGCCGACGCCGGCTTCCCATAGCGGGAGATTCGCAGCGGCGGCGCAAACCGGCAAAAGCGCGGCGATGCCGGCGAAAAGTGGCAGCTTGTGTCTTCGCATATTGATCTTGTTGCGGCGCACGCGGATGCGTTGCGAACGCCGTGTGTCTTGTGTTTGAGCAATCCCGAGCGCGATCTTAACCGAGGCCGCACGCATTCCAGGCGCTTTTTTCCTTCGAGCATTGCGACGACATGCCGTTTTGCGCTATCCGCTACATTTTTCAGTACGTTGGCCTGCACACTGGCAATGTCTTGCGACGCAAGCGTGCGCCCATGCGGCCTGATACACACGATCTTTGGCCTCAGTCATGCCTGCGCAAAACCGATATGATATTCATCACAAAATGCGCACGCACCGCGCTGACGAACAATCAAGGACGGAGGAGAAGCGATGAAGACAGGCGCAATCGGAACGCTGCTGGTGGCGGCCGCGCTCGCCGGATGCCAGGCTCACAGCCCGATGATCATGAAGGACACGATCGACGTGACGATGGCGCCGAATGCGCCCAAGCTCGCGCCGCATACGGAGAAAGTGCTGTTTGTCGATGGCACGCTTCCCGCCAGCGTCAACTACGAGACGCTGGCAGAAATCAATGCCGGCGCCGTCTGGTACGGCGGCCCGGATGGGCTGCTCAATGCCATGGCCGACAAGGCGCGCGCGATCGGCGCCGACGCGGTCGTCGAAATCGGCACCTGGAAACAGCCATCGGGCTTTTCCTGGGCATCACCGCATGCGACCGGCAAGGCGGTGCGTATCGTCAACAAGAAGTCGACGAACCTGAGCGCTTTGGGCGGCACCTGGCGTTGAACGAATAGGCGCAGCAGCGAGCCCAGCGACGCCCGTCGGCACATATCGCCGGGGGAGTCGGCGCTAACTCAGTCCCAATTCGGTGCCCATGCGCTCACGCAGCAGATACTTCTGAATCTTTCCTGTCACCGTCATCGGAAAGGCATCGACGAAGCGCACATAGCGCGGGATCTTGTAATGCGCGATCTGGCCTTCGCAGAAGGCGCGGATCTCGTCGGCGTCCGCCTGCATGCCGGGCCGCAGAATGACGCAGGCGCACAGTTCCTCGCCATACTTCTGATCCGGAACGCCAACGCATTGCACATCCTGCACTTTCGGATGCCTGTAAAGGAATTCCTCGACTTCGCGCGGATAGATATTCTCGCCGCCGCGTATGACCATGTCCTTGGAGCGGCCGACGATGCTGCAGAAGCCGTTCTCGTCGATCACCGCGAGATCACCGGTATGCATCCAGCGCGCCGCATCAATCGCCTCGCGCGTCTTTTCCTCGTCGCCCCAGTAGCCGAGCATGACCGAATAGCCGCGGGTCAGCAGTTCGCCCTTGGCGCCGCGCGGCACGATGCGCCCTTCGGCATCGACGATCTTGACTTCGAGATGCGGATGCACCCGGCCGATCGTCGAGACGCGCAAGTCGAGCGGATCGTCGACGGCGCTCTGGAAGCTCACCGGCGAAGTCTCAGTCATGCCGTAGGCGATCGTGATTTCGTGCATGTGCATCTGGTCGATCACCCGTCGCATCACCTCGATCGGGCAGGGCGAGCCGGCCATGATGCCGGTGCGCAGGGTGGAGAGATCGTATTGCGCAAAGTCCGGATGCTCGAGCAGCGCGATGAACATCGTCGGCACGCCATGCAGCCCGGTGCAGCGTTCGGCCTGTACCGTTTCCAGAACTGCCTTTGCATCGAAACCCTCGCCCGGATACACCATGGTGGCGCCATGCGTCACGCAGGCCAGGTTGCCGAGCACCATGCCGAAGCAGTGATACAGCGGCACCGGAATGCAAAGCCGGTCGGCGTCGGTGAGCCGCATTGCTTCGCCGATGAAGAAGCCATTGTTGAGGATGTTGTGATGCGTGAGCGTTGCCCCCTTCGGCGCGCCGGTGGTGCCCGAGGTGAACTGGATATTGATCGGATCATCGAACTGCAGCTGCCGTGAAACTTCGCGCAGCCGGCGCAGGTCTTCATCATCGGCATCGAGCAGGTCATCGAAATTCAGCATGCCGCCGGTCTTTTCCGCGCCCAGCCGTATCACTTGCCGCAACCGTGGAAGGCGCTCGGACTGCAGCCTGCCCGGCGCGCAACGGGCAATCTCCGGCGCCACATCCTGCAGCATCTCGAGGTAGTTGCTGGTCTTGAAGGAAGGCGCCAGGATCAGCGCGCTGCATTCCACCTTCTTCAGCACATATTCCAGTTCAGCACGGCGGTAGGCGGGATTGATGTTGACCATGATCAGTCCGGCCTTCGCGGTCGCGAACTGCGTCAGTACCCATTCCGCGCAATTCTGCGACCAGATGCCGATCCGGTCGCCACTTTGCAGTCCGAGCTTCAGCAGGCCGGCCGCCAGCGCATCGACACGGCGTCCGAATTCCCGATAGGTCCAGCGCACGTCCTGGCTCGGCACCACCAGCGCCAGGTTGTCGCTGAAGCGCTCGATGACGGTATCGAGATAGTCGCCGATGGTTGCGCCGATGAGAGGCGCGTCGCAGGCGCCCTGAACATAGCTTTTCTGCTGCATCGATGTCTCCTTGCTGGTGGGGAAGCGTGTGGCGCTTCGACAGGCTTATCGTTTGAACAGCGGGTAGGCATGCTGCGGGACTCATTGTAGTCGCGCCCGCCCCGCGAGCGTGCGTCGCTTTGATATCGAATTTGTATCGGTCTCGATACATCGGCCACATATGGCTGATACATTGCCTCCGGACAATATGACCCATCCAGCCGCTCGGTCGCATCCGTGACGTGGAGGCGAGGGTGTCATCGATGGGGAGAGCTGCAGATGGGAATTTCTTCGGTGGGCATAGGCTCAGGGCTCGACGTCAACAGCATCGTCACGCAATTGATGTCGGTGGAAAACCAGCCGCTGACGCTGCTGCAGAACAAGGAAGCGACCTACCAGGCGCAGCTGTCCGCGCTCGGCCAAGTCAAAAGCGCGCTGTCAACCTTTCAGTCGGCGGCGGGAAGTCTTTCGGATCCCACACAATTCGCCGCGGTGAAGGCCACGGTGGGCGACAGCGGCGTACTCACGGCCAGCGCCAGTTCCAGCGCCGCGCCGGGCAGCTACGCGCTCGAAGTCACGCAGCTCGCGCAGGCACAGAAGCTGGTCTCGGCTGGGCAGGCGAGCACCACCACCGCCATCGGCGCCGGCACCATCACCTTCGATTTCGGCACCGTCAGCGGCGGCAGTCTCGACGCGTCCACCGGCAAGTACACCGGCGCCTCCTTCGCGTCCAGCGGCAGCGGCAGCAAGAGCGTCACCATAGACAGCACGCATGCGACGCTGTCCGGCATACGCGATGCCATCAATGCCGCCGGCATGGGCGTGACCGCCTCCATCGTCAACGATGGCAGCGCCGCGCCGAACCGGCTGGTGCTGACCAACAGCGCCACCGGCGCGGCCTCGAGCATGAAGATCTCGGTGTCGGGCGATGCGACATTGTCGAGCCTGCTGTCGCAGGACCCGGCTGGCAGCCAGGCGATGCAGCAGACCATCGCGGCGCAGGATGCGAAGTTCAGCATCGATGGCCTGGCGGTGACGAAGCCGTCGAACCATGTGACCGACCTCATCGATGGCGTGACGCTGGACCTGACCAAGACCAATGCTGGCAGCCCGACGACATTGAGCGTGGCGCGCGACACCGCGTCGGCGACCTCGGCAGTGCAGAAATTCGTCGATGCCTACAACACCGCCAACAAGACGCTGACCAGCCTGCAGGCTTACGATGCGACGACCAAGACCACGGCGGCGCTCAATGGCGATTCCACGGTGCGCAGCATGCAGACGCGCATGCGCGACGTGTTGTCCACGGCCGTGCGGGGCGGCGGCGCCTACGACCGCCTGGCTGACATCGGCGTGACGTTTCAGAAGGATGGCACGCTCGCGGTCGATTCCACCAAGCTGAACGCGGCGTTGACATCGAACTTCAACGATGTTGCCAGCCTGTTCGCGGTGAATGGCAGCGCCACCGACAGCGCGGTCACTTACGGCGCCGCTGGCGACAACACGAAGCCCGGCACCTATGCACTGACAGTCACGCAGTTGGCTGCTCAGGCGGCGTTAAGCGGTTCCTCCACGGCCGGTCTGACCATCACGGCAGGCGTGAATGACAACCTCTCGGTGAATATGAACGGTACGTCGGCATCGATTACGCTCAAGCCCGGCACTTACGCCAGCACCGATGCGCTGGCGCTGGAGGTGCAAGCCGAGATCAATGGCAACAGCGCCTTTAGCGGCGCCGGGGTCGAAGTCAGCCAGAGCAACGGCGTACTGTCGATCACGTCGCGACAATACGGCTCTGCATCGTCGATTGCCATTGGCGGCAATGGCGCGCAAACCCTCCTGGGAAGCAGTCCGATCAGCAGCGCTGGGCTAGACGTGGCCGGCAGCATCGATGGCGCGGCAGCAACGGGCAGTGGCCAGAAGCTGATCGGCGCCGCCGGCACGGCAGCCGATGGGCTGGCGGTCGCGGTCACCGGTGGCGCTCTCGGCAGCCGCGGCACGGTGAGCTATGCGAAGGGCTATGCCAGCCAGTTCAACGACCTGATCGATTCCTTCCTGTCCAGCGACGGCTCGCTGACCATGCACACCAATGGCGTGAACGCTTCGATCACGAGCCTGCAAAAACAGGAGGACGACATGAACACTCGCCTCGCCGCCAGGGAGACGACGCTTCGCGCACAATTCACCGCGCTCGATAGCCAGATCAGCGCCATGAACAGCACCAGCACGTATCTGACGCAGGAACTGGCGCAGATCCAGGCGAACGGCTGAACATTTCCGCGCATGGGCGGCATCTGGCATGCTGCCTGCCGCGAGGCGGCGCGATACGGGCATGAACCGGTAGCGCTGCAGCGAGTCAAACCGGCAATTGTCATTGCCGCCCTCATTGCCGACATGCCCTCCATGCGAAAGCTGACCCCGCTCCTGTTCACGCTGCTGGCCGCCTCGTGGGCAGCCCTCGGACAACAACCCGGCGACAGCGATATCCGTGTCGCGGTCAGCCGCAGCGGCAGCGCAATCAACATCCATGTCGAGATGCACGTCGACGCCAGGCCCAGCCAGGTATGGCAGGTGCTGACCGACTACGACCACATGGCGCAGTTTTCGCCGGGACTGGAGAAGAGCAGGGCAGTACCGCTCGGCCCGAACCGGTTGCGGGTGGAGCAGAGCGGCGCGGTGCGCTTCGCTTTCTTCCCTATTCCCTATCAATCGGTGCGCGAGGTCGATCTCGACCCGTATCGCGAGGTGCGTTCGCGGGCGGTGGCAGGGACGATCCGCAGCGGCACGGCGGTGACACGCCTGATCGAGCGCGATGGCGGCACGGATATCGACTACACGAGCACGTCGGTGCCCGCGGTGCGTTTGCCATTCGGCCTTGGCATGGGCATGGTGGCGGATCGCACGCGCGATCAGTTCGCGCATTTGCGTGCTGAAATCTATCGGCGCATGCGCGCGCCGCAGTCAGCGCCGGTCACTGATACAGGCCCATCCCGCTGAGCAGCACTGTTAATGCAGACGGTTTACCGCGACGCGTGGTGGCCTGCGACGTTCCGAGCCAGCGCCCGCGTCAGGCGGTCCTGATCCACCGGCTTCACCAGGTGCATGTCGAAGCCGGCTTCGAGTGAGCGGATGCGGTCTTCTTCCAAACCATAGCCGGTGAGTGCAACCAATTTCAGGTCGCAGGTCGCGGGATTGCTGCGCAGCGCGCGCGCAACAGCGAAGCCGTCCATCTCCGGCAGACCGATATCGAGCAACACCACATCCGGCCTTTCCCGCTCCGCGATCTCGATGCCGCGCGGTCCGTCTTCCGCAGTGAATACCTGATGGCCAAGCGCAGCCAGGCGCATGGCCATGATGTCGCGGCCGTCGACATTGTCCTCGATCAGCAGCACCCGGCATTTCGTTTGGCTGGTCGCGCCAGGAAGCTCGTCTGCAAGCGTTGGCTGCACCGTCGATCGTGGCAGGCGCACCGTCAACTCGCTGCCCAGGCCCAGTCCCTCGCTGCTGGCATTGACTTCGCCTTCGTGCTGGCTGACCAGTTGCTGCACCAGCGATAGTCCGATGCCGAGTCCGCCCTGTGGCCGGTCCAGCGTGCGCTCGCCCTGCACGAAGACATCGAAAATGCGCGGCAGCAGTTCGGCCGACATGCCCACGCCGTTGTCGCGCACGGTGAAGAACACGGCTTCTCCGAGCGGCTTCAGGCTGATCTCGATGCGACCGCCAAGCGGCGTGTATTTCAGCGCGTTGTCGATCAGGTTCACCACCACCTGTTCCATGCGCGCCGGATCGGCATGGATGAACACCGGTTCGACATCGAGCTCGATGCGATAGCTTTCAGCGCGGCCGGAAATCTGCAGCGTATCGACGCAGTTGCGCACCAGCGCGCCGAGATCGAGCGCGCGTTTCGCCAGCACGATGCGCCCGGACATTACCCGGCTCAGATCGAGCAGGTCGTCGACGATGCGCGTGAGCTGACCGCTTTGCCGCTGAATGATTTCCTTGGCGGTCGTCGCCTTCTGCATGCTGATGCCGTCCAGCCCGAGCAGCGTCGCCGCGCTCGAAATCGCCGACAGCGGATTGCGCAGCTCATGGCCCAGCATTGCCAGGAAGGCTTCGGTGGTCTTGTTTTTTTCTTCAGCAATCTGGCGCTTGCTGATCTCGCGCTGCAGCAGCTCATTGGCCGCAGTAAGTTTGCGGGTCTGCTGGTCCAGCGCTTCGGCCTGCCGGCTCACCGCCAGCTTGCTCTTGGCCAGAGCCACGAACACCGACAGCTTGGCGCGCAGGATCTCGGGGACGATCGGTGTAAACAGATAATCGACCGCGCCCTGCTCGTATCCCTTGAGGCGATTCATTTCATCGGCCGAATAGGCGGTAACGAAAATGATCGGGGTTAGCGAAGACGCGTGGCGAGAATGAATGGCTTCGGCGGTTTCAAAGCCGCTCATGCCCGGCATGTTCACGTCGAGCAGGATCACCGCGAACTCATGCTTCAACACATGACGCAAGGCTTCCTCTCCGGAACGGGCCGAAAAGGTCTCGAAGCCGAGATCGTGTTCCCATTGATTCAACAGGCCGACCAGGCCGATGAGGCTGCCGGGGTCATCATTGACGACCAGGACATTTGGGGTCGGATCGGGAATAAGCTTGGTCACGATATATGCGTAATTTTTTGCGAGTCTGCAGGCTAGCAATGGTTCAGTACGGACATACGTAAACATCGCCGGGTGTTGATCATACGCAATGCCTGAAGACTTTCCCAGCCTCCATCTGTTGTTACCATTCCGGCTGCAACACGGATTTGTCGCTACGCAAATTGCGCTCCGTCCGCCATACCAAAAGTCAAGCGTCCCCTTTACCGAATCTACGATGAATACCGTTTCCGAATTGCCGCAGGCACTCGATTCCCGCCAACTGCTGGCCGCATTGATCGCGCTGAAGAAAGGCGACTTTTCGGTGCGCATGCCTTCCGACCTGGCCGGCCTGGACGGCAAGATCGCCGACACGCTGAATGAAATCATGGAGAACAGCGAATCCATGGCGCGCAATATCGTCAGCGTCTCGCGCATCGTCGGCCGCGATGGCCGCCTGTCCGAGCGCTGCGAACCGATGCCAGTCGGCGGACGCTGGGCGACGCTGGTCAATTCGGTCAACGTGCTGATCGACGACCTGGTGCGCCCAACCACCGAGATGGCGCGCGTCATCGGCGCGGTGGCCAAGGGCGATCTGTCGCAAACCATGATGCTCGACGTCGACGGCCGGCCGCTGAAGGGCCAGTTCCTGCGCTCGGCGACAACGGCCAACACCATGGTGTCGCAGTTGTCCTCGTTTGCCTCCGAGGTAACCCGTGTGGCGCGTGAAGTGGGTACGGAAGGCAAGCTCGGCGGACAGGCCAACGTGCCCGGCGTGGCCGGCACCTGGAAAGACCTGACCGACTCGGTGAACTCAATGGCGGGCAACCTGACTTCGCAGGTGCGTAACATCGCCGAGGTGACGACCGCCGTGGCGAACGGTGACTTGTCGAAGAAGATCACGGTGGACGTGCGCGGTGAGATCCTGCAATTGAAGGACACCATCAACACCATGGTGGACCAGCTGCGTTCCTTCGCCTCCGAGGTGACGCGCGTGGCGAGGGAGGTGGGCACCGAGGGCCGCCTTGGCGGACAGGCTTTCGTGCCAGGTGTCGGCGGCACCTGGAAAGACCTGACTGACAACGTGAACTTCATGGCTTCGAACCTCACGGGCCAGGTGAGGAACATCGCCGAGGTGACCACGGCAGTGGCAAACGGCGACCTCTCCAAGAAGATTACGGCAGACGCCAAGGGCGAGATTCTGCAATTGAAGAACACCATCAACGTGATGGTGGACCAGCTCTCATCCTTCGCTTCCGAGGTGACCCGTGTAGCGCGCGAGGTGGGCACTGAAGGCAAGCTCGGCGGCCAGGCGCAGGTGAAGGGCGTGGGCGGCACCTGGAAGGATCTGACCGAGAACGTGAACTTCATGGCGTCGAATCTGACGGGTCAGGTGCGTAACATCGCCGAGGTGACGACCGCGGTGGCCAATGGCGATCTCTCGAAGAAGATCACCGCGGACGTGAAGGGCGAAATTCTTGAGCTGAAGAACACCATCAACGTGATGGTGGACCAGCTCTCATCCTTTGCTTCCGAGGTAACCCGCGTGGCGCGTGAAGTGGGTACGGAAGGCAAGCTCGGCGGACAGGCCAACGTGCCCGGCGTCGCGGGCACCTGGAAAGACCTGACCGAGAACGTGAACTTCATGGCGTCGAACCTGACGGGACAGGTGAGGAACATCGCCGAGGTGACCACGGCAGTGGCAAACGGCGACCTCTCCAAGAAGATTACGGCAGACGCCAAGGGCGAGATTCTGCAATTGAAGAACACCATCAACGTGATGGTGGACCAGCTTTCATCCTTTGCTTCCGAGGTGACCCGTGTAGCGCGCGAAGTGGGTACCGAAGGCAAGCTCGGCGGCCAGGCCGAAGTGACCGGCGTGGCCGGCACCTGGAAAGACCTGACCGACTCGGTGAACTCAATGGCGGGTAACCTCACCGGCCAGGTGCGCAACATCGCCGAGGTGACGACGGCGGTAGCGTATGGCGACTTGTCGAAAAAGATCACGGCGGACGCCAAGGGCGAGATTCTCGAGCTGAAGAACACCATCAACGTGATGGTGGATCAGCTGCGTTCCTTCGCTTCGGAAGTTACCCGCGTGGCGAGGGAGGTGGGCACCGAAGGCGAACTCGGCGGCCAGGCCAACGTGCCCGGCGTGGCCGGCACCTGGAAGGACTTGACCGACTCGGTGAACTCGATGGCGGGCAACCTGACCGGCCAGGTAAGGAACATCGCCGAGGTGACCACAGCCGTGGCAAACGGCGACCTGTCGAAGAAGATCACCGCCGCAGCCAAGGGCGAGATTCTGCAGTTGAAGGACACCATCAACGTCATGGTGGACCAGCTTTCCTCCTTTGCGTCCGAGGTGACGCGCGTGGCGCGTGAAGTGGGCACCGAGGGCAAGCTCGGCGGCCAGGCCAATGTGCCCGGCGTGGCCGGCACCTGGAAAGACCTGACCGACAACGTGAACTTCATGGCGTCGAACCTGACGGGCCAGGTGCGAAACATCGCCGAGGTGACGACCGCGGTGGCGAACGGCGACCTCTCCAAGAAAATCACCGCGGACGTGAAGGGCGAGATTCTCGAGCTGAAGGACACCATCAACGTGATGGTGGACCAGCTGTCTTCGTTCGCTTCCGAGGTAACCCGTGTGGCGCGTGAGGTGGGTACCGAGGGCAAGCTCGGCGGCCAGGCCAACGTGCCCGGCGTCGCGGGCACCTGGAAGGACTTGACCGACTCGGTGAACTCGATGGCAGGCAACCTGACTTCGCAGGTGCGGAACATCGCCGAGGTGACCACGGCCGTGGCGAACGGCGACCTGTCGAAGAAGATCACGGTGGACGTGCGCGGCGAGATCCTGCAGCTGAAGGACACCATCAACACCATGGTGGACCAGCTGCGTTCCTTCGCTTCCGAAGTGACGCGCGTGGCGAGGGAAGTGGGTACCGAGGGTCGCCTCGGCGGCCAGGCCAACGTGCCCGGCGCATCCGGCACCTGGAAAGACCTCACCGACAACGTGAACTTCATGGCGTCGAACCTGACCGACCAGGTGCGCAACATCGCCGAGGTAACCACGGCGGTGGCGAACGGCGACCTGTCGAAGAAGATCACCGTGGACGTGAAGGGCGAGATCCTCGCGCTGAAGAACACCATCAACGTGATGGTGGACCAGCTTTCATCCTTTGCTTCTGAGGTGACGCGCGTGGCCCGTGAGGTGGGTACCGAAGGCAAGCTCGGCGGCCAGGCGCAGGTGAAGGGCGTGGGCGGCACCTGGAAGGACTTGACCGAGAACGTGAACTTCATGGCGGCCAACCTGACCGAGCAGGTGCGCGGCATCGCCGGCGTGGTGACCGCGGTGGCGAAGGGCGACCTGAAGAAAAAGCTGACCGTGGCGGCACAGGGCGAGATCGCCTCGCTGGCCAATACCATCAACGAGATGACCGACACGCTCGCCGTGTTCGCCGACCAGGTGACCACGGTGGCGCGCGAGGTCGGCGTGGAAGGCAAGCTCGGCGGACAGGCCAGCGTGCCGGGCGCTTCCGGCACCTGGAAGGCATTGACCGAGAACGTGAACCAGCTCGCGGCCAACCTGTCGACGCAGGTGCGCGCGATTGCCGAGGTGGCCACCGCGGTGACCCGAGGCGACTTGTCGCGCTCGATCCAGGTGGCGGCCAGCGGCGAGGTGGCGGACCTGAAGGACAACATCAACGAGATGATCCGCAACCTGAAGGAGACCACGCAGAAGAACGCCGAGCAGGACTGGCTCAAGACCAACCTGGCGCGCTTCACCCGCCTGCTGCAGGGCCAGCGCGACCTGGAAACCGTATCCAGCCTGATCCTGTCCGAGCTGGCGCCGCTGGTGTCGGCGCATCACGGCGTGTTCTACATGATGGATTCGCAGAACCAGACGCAGCGCCTGAACCGCATCGCCAGCTACGGATTCCGTTCAACCCGCAAGGTGCCGGAATCCTTCGGTCCCGGCGAAGGACTGGTGGGCCAGTGCGCGGTCGAGAAGACCCGCGTGTGGCTGACCAATGTGCCGCGCGACTATATCCAGGTCTCGTCGGCGCTGGGCGCGGCGCCGCCGTCGAACATCCTGGTGCTGCCCATCCTGTTCGAGCAGGAAGTCAAGGCGGTCATCGAGATCGCTTCGCTGGACCGCTTCACGCTCACGCACATCGGCTTCCTCGACCAGCTGATGGAATCGATCGGCGTGGTGCTGAACACCATTGAAACCAACAGCCGTACCGAAAGCCTGCTGACCCAGTCGCAGCGGCTGGCGCAGGAACTGCAGCAGACCAACCTCGAGCTTGCGGAAAAGGCACGCCTCCTGTCCGAGCAGAACAGCGAGGTGGAACGCAAGAACCAGGAAGTCGAGCAGGCCAAGTTCGCGCTGGAAGAAAAGGCAACGCAGCTGGCGCTGTCCTCGAAATACAAGTCCGAGTTCCTGGCCAACATGTCGCACGAGCTGCGCACGCCATTGAACAGCCTGCTGCTGCTGGCGCAGCAGCTCGGCGACAATCCTAGCGGCAACCTGTCGAGCAATCAGGTCGAGTATGCAAGGTCGATCTACAGCTCGGGCAACGATCTGCTGACCCTCATCAACGACATTCTCGACCTGTCCAAGATCGAGTCCGGCACCGTGACGCTGGAGGTCAGCGAGTACCGATTCTCGGTGCTGACCGGCTATCTCGAGCGCACCTTCCGCCACATGGCCGAAGCCAAGAGCCTGGCCTTCGGCATCACGCTGGGCGAGACCTTGCCGCCATCGATGATGACCGACACCACGCGACTGCAGCAGATCCTGAAGAACCTGCTGTCGAATGCCTTCAAGTTCACCGCGCGCGGCCAGGTGCAATTGAAGATCGAGATGGTTGTCGCGGGCTGGAGCGCGGACCATCCGAATCTGCGCAATGCCGACACCGTGGTCGCCTTCTCGGTGTCCGACACCGGCGTGGGCATCGCCTCGGACAAGCTGCAGCTGATCTTCGAAGCCTTCCAGCAGGCCGACGGCTCCACCGCGCGCAAGTACGGCGGCACCGGCCTGGGCCTGTCGATCTCGCGCGAACTGGCGCGCCTGTTGGGCGGCGAAATCCGCGTTACCAGCACCGTGGGCATGGGCAGCGTGTTCACGCTGTACCTGCCGTACCATCGCGGCGGCTACTTCAGCCATGCGCCGGCCATCGGTTCCCAATCTCCAGTCGATGCTGCGCTGCTGCCGCCGCCGGCCAGCGCCGGCAATGGCGGTAATGGCGGTAATGGCGGCAATATCGGAGGCGCCAGCCTGCGCAGCGAGGAAGCCTTGCCGCAAGCCGCGGTCACCGTGCTGCTGGACCAGGAATCCGGCACCGACGACCGCTACCTGATCGCGCCGGGCGATCCATCGATCCTGCTGGTGGAAGACGATGCCGAATTCGCGTCCGCCGTGGCGGCGCTGGCGCGCGAGAAGAACCTGAAGGTCATCATCAGCGCCAACGGCAATGCCGCGCTGACGCTGGCGCGCGATTACACGCCGACGGCGATCTTCCTCGACATCGATCTGCCCGACATCGACGGCTTCACCGTGCTCGATCGCCTGAAGCGCGATCCGCGCACCCGGCATATCCCGGTGCATATCCTGTCGGTATCCAACGAGCGCGAACGCGGTTTGCGCCAGGGCGCGATTTCCTACCTGGTCAAGCCGGTGTCGCGCGAGCGCCTGACGGATGAATTGCGCCGGGTGCAGCAATACCTGAACCGCGGCAAGCGTCGTCTGCTGATCGTCGAGGACGATGCGATGCAGCGCGAACAGGTGGTCTCGTTGCTGGCCGATGGCGACATCGACGTCACCGCGGTGGAAAGCGGCAAGGAGGCTTTGGCGTCGCTGGCGGCGCAGCGCGTCGACTGCATGGTGCTGGACCTGACGCTGCCGGACATCGACGGCTTCGAGCTGCTGGAACGCATCGGCCTGGATGAAGCGATGCGCGACATTCCGGTAGTGGTCTATACCGCCAAGGACCTGACCCGCTCCGAGATCGCCAGGCTGTCGGCGGTGGCCAAGACCATCGTCATCAAGGACGTGCGCTCGCCCGAGCGCCTGGTGCATGAAACCGCGCTGTTCCTGCACCGCTCGCCGCTGGCGCTGCCCGAGGCGCAACGGCGCATGATCGAGCAGGTCGACGATGTCGGCGGCGGCCTGGCCGGGCGCAAGGTGCTGGTCGTCGACGATGATCTGCGCAACATCTTCGCGCTGACCACGGTGCTGGAGCGGTACCACATGAAGGTGGCCTTCGCCGAGAACGGCAGGGATGGCATCAACCTGCTCGAAGCCGACCCGGACATCGAGATCGTGCTGATGGACATCATGATGCCGGAGATGGATGGCTACGACACCATCCGCGAGATCCGCAAGAATGCGCGCTTCAAATCGCTGCCCATCATCACGCTGACCGCCAAGGCGATGAAGGGCGACCGCGACAAATGCCTGGCCGCCGGCGCGTCGGACTACATCACCAAGCCGGTCGATGTATCGCGGCTCCTGTCACTGATGCGGGTGTGGCTGCACCAATGAAGCAGATGAGCACTGACGAGCGGCGCAGCGCTGAACTCGAAGCGCTGGAAGCGCTCGAGATCGAGCTGTTGCTGGAAGGCTTGCACCGGCGCTATGGGCTCGACTTTCGCGAATACGAGCGCGAGCCGCTGCGGCGCAGGCTGCTGGCTTTCCTGCGCGACCAGGGGCTCAACACGCCGAGCGATTTGCTGGCGCGGGTGCTGCATGATGCGAGCCTGTGCAATGCCCTGGGCCGCGCACTGATTGCGCAGCAGGGCATGCTGTTCGATGAGCCGGCGAGCTTTGCCGCCTTGCGCGAACTGGCCGGCCCGCTGCTGGGCAGCTACCCGGCGCCGAAGGTATGGATCGCCGAATGCCTGTGTCCCGAAGAAGTGTTCGGCCTGGCGATCTTGCTGGAAGAGGAAGTCCATTACGAGCGCACGCTGGTTTTCGCTACCTGTTCGAACGATGAATTGCTGCAGCAGGTAAAGGCGGCATCGATACCGGCCGAACGCATCGCGCTGTACGAGGAACGTTACCGCGCCAGCGGCGGCCGCCGCTCCCTTGGCGATTACCTGTCGCTGCGCGGCGACCGCGCGGTGTTCGCGGACCATCTGCGCTCGCGCATCATCTGGGCGCAATACAACTTGCCTACCGATAGCTCGTTCAACGAGTTTCAGCTGATCTGCTGCAGGAACCGGCTCGCGGATTACCAGCCGCGCTTGCAGAACCGGATACTCGGTCTTTTCCATCAGAGCCTGGCGAGCTACGGGGTGATGAATGTCGGCGCGTCGGGCGTCGTGGAGGCGGCGATGCGCAGGATGGCGTATCGCGGCTTGGGCTATGCGGGTTTGTATCGGAGGATGGGGTGAGGTGAGTCTGGCGACCGCGCATGCGCCCGCTCAGGATGGGTATCACGCGTCGTCAAGCGCGCAACGCAAGCCGAGATGCCTGGCGAAGGGCTCGAAATCCCTGTCGTTGTGAAGTAGCGAAAAGCCGTTTTCGATGCAGTAGGTTGCGATCAGGGTGTCGATCGTTTTGCGGATCGTCACTCCCTTTGAGCGGAGGGTTCGGAAGTTCCGCGCTGCCTGAATCGCGATGTTTTGTCCGCCGAGTTGTACCAGCTCAAACGATGCGAGTAGGCTTCTGGCCGCGTTGAATTCCCGCTCGCTGTCGAAGCCCTGCAGGACTTCCGCGAGAATGAGATCGCCAATCGCCAGGAGTTGCCTGCCCAGGAGAAAATCCAGTTTTTCCGCTTGCGGCGTGTTCACTCCGCGGAAGTAGTCGATCCAGACACTGGAATCCACCAGGATCATTTGTCGGTACGCATCTTGTCCAGATCGCCTTTCCAATTCACTTTGCCCCGCAGCTGCCTGATTTGCTCCTGCTGGTTCAGCCGCACGAGGGTGCGAAGGCCAAGCTCGACCGCTTCGCGCTTTGTCTTGAGGCCAGTCGCATGCAAAGCCTCGCTCATCAATTGATCGTCGATTTCAATGTTGGTGCGCATGATGTGTACGGTTGCGAATGGAGGTACACATCATAGCATTGAGCCGGTTGCTGAATCGATCTTGAAATCGCGGCTATTGGAGTTTGAACGGTGGCCCCGGTGATGCCTTGTTGCGACAGGTAAATTCGGCATCGATATCAGTCAGGCGTATTGCACCGTACGCGAGCTTGCAGGCTGACTTGGCGCCACACTTCCGGCACCGCATCTCCGCAAGTTGCTAAGAAACAACATTGCATCTTTTTTCGCACACTACTCCGTAAAAATTTCCTCTGGGAACTAAAATGGCGACTTGATTTCAACGTCCTGGTAACCGGTAGTCCGGCCTCCGCGCGTCTGTATCTGCGTCTGCCATCGCCATGGCAGGAAAGCCGGCTTCCTGTCCTGCGCTGCATGATTCAGATTCGGGCCGCTCCGGGGGCGGGCAAGCGCACCGGAGTTCGCCATGCAGTCCCGTATTTTCCGTTTCACCCGCATCGCCTTTTTGCTGGCGCTGGCATTCGACGCCGGTGTTTCCGCCCATGCGCAGACCGCGGGCGATGCCGCCGCTGCTGCAGCGCGCCAGGCCGACGTGCTGCAGCGCCAGCAGCAGGAGCGTATCCAGCGCGACATCGAATCCGCCTTGCCGGCGGCCCCGCCACCGGGCGGCGTTGATCTGCGCAGCCTGACGCCGAAGCCGGACGCATCCAGCGCCGGCCCGAAATGCCGTCAGGTCGACACCATCGCGATCAACGGCGCCCCCAACCTGTCGCCGTTCCTGCGCGAGCGCATCATCAGGGACTTTAGCGGCAAATGCCTGGGCGTGACCGAGATCGAAACGATACTCGGGGAAATCACGAAGGATTACATCGACCGCGGCTACATCACCACGCGCGCCTATCTGCCGTCGCAGGACCTGCGCAGCAGGAAGCTCGAAATCCTGGTGGTGGAAGGCGTGATCGAGAAAATCATGCTCGACGACGGCGGCGCCGGCAGCCTCTACGCCGGCAATGTGTTTCCCGCCGAAGGCACGTTGCTGAATCTGCGCGACTTCGAGCAGGGCATCGAGCAGATCAACAAGCTGTCTTCCAACAATGCGCGCATGGATGTGGAACCCGGTTCGACGCCGGGCGCCAGCCAGATCGTGATTCACAACACGCCGGCCTTTCCGCTGCATGCCTCGCTGTCGGCCGACAACCAGGGTTCGGAAAGCACCGGCAAGAATGAAATCGGCATGTCGCTCACGGCGGACCGCCTGCTCAAGCTCAACGAGCTGATGCTCTATACCCATCGCCAGTCGCAGCCGAACGACTGGGACAGGCGCGCCTCGAAAAGCGACAGCTTCAGCTTCATCATCCCGTTCCGCTACACCACCGCGAGCTTCACCGCCAGTCGCTCGGAATTCATCAGCAGCATCAATGCGCCCAGCGGCTCGATGCTGCAGTTTCGCGGCAAGAGCGACACCGACACCTGGCGCCTCGAGCGGGTGATGTTCCGCAACCAGTCGACCCGCGCCTCGCTGGCCGGCTCGCTGACGCTGAAGGACACGAAGAATTACCTCGCCGATGAGTACCTCGCCGTCAGCAGCCGCAAGCTGACGGTCTTCGATCTCGATTCCAGCATCTCCACCGGCCTGGCCGGCGGCGTGCTGCAGATCGACCTCGGCTATGCCAGCGGCCTGCGCATCGGCTCGGCGCTGCAGGATCCGTCGGATCTGCCGGACACCGCGCCGCGCGCCCAGTTCGGCAAATTCAAGTACGGCTTCTCCTACAGCCGCCCGTTCCAGGTCGCCGGCATGGATGCCAGCGTGTCGACCCAGTTGTCCGGCCAGCATGCCGAGACCACGCTGTACGGCTCGGAGCAGATTCTGATCGGCGGCATCTACAGCGTGCGCGGTTTCGTGAAGAACACGCTGTCCGGAGATAACGGCTGGTACAGCCGCAACGAGCTTTCAGTGCGCCCGGTACTGAAGATGGCAGGACAGGCGCTGCCGCTGCGCGCCTATGCCGGCTTCGACATCGGCCATGTCACCAACCGTGTTCCGAATGTGCCGTCCGGCGTGCTGTCCGGCTTTGCGCTTGGTGTCTCCGGCAGCCTGAAAGGCGTGTCCTTTGATGTCTTCAATGCCCGGCCGTTGTCCCAGCCCGATGTCTTCCAGCAGCGCGAAGGTTCGCAAACCTGGCTGCGCCTGACTTTCTCGATCTGATTTGCCCACCGCCACCCCGACTTTCGCAACAAGAGAGCCTTTGTGAACAAACACGCCAGTATGAACCGCGCCTTCCGTCTGATCTGGAGCGCCGCGCGCGGCGCCTACATCGTCGCCCCTGAAACCGCTCGCGGACATGGCAAATCCGGCCGCGCGATCACTGCCATTGCGGCGCTCGGTTTCGCCGGGCTGGCTTCGGCGCAGGTGGTGCCCGCCACGACCGTGATACCGGTGCCGGGCAAGACGAATGCGTATATCTCGCCCAACGGCGTGCCGGTGGTGAACATCAATACCGCGAACGCGGCCGGGGTCTCGCATAACCAGTACAACCGCTATGACGTCGAAGCCAATGGCCTGGTGCTCAACAACGGCAATACCACGCAGTCGGCGCGCCAGTCGCAGCTCGCGGGCCAGGTGGTCGCCAACACCAACCTGAGCGCGGAAGCGCGCGTGATTCTGAATGAAGTGGTGTCGACGAACCGCAGCACGCTGGCCGGCTTCACCGAGGTGCTGGGCAGCAGGGCGGACGTGATCGTCGCCAACCCCTATGGCATCACCTGCAGCGGCTGCGGCTTCATCAACAGCGATCGCGTCACGCTGACCACGGGCGCGCCGCGCTTCGGCTATGACGGCAGCGTCGCCGGCTTCGACGTCAGGCGCGGCGACATCCTGATCAATGGCGGCGGCCTGAACGCGAGCGCGCAGCAGATCCTCGACCTGGTCACGCGCTCGCTGCGCATCGAGGCGCCGATCAATACCGCCGCCGGCGGCAGCCTTGGCATCGTTACCGGCAACAATGCGTGGAGTTATGACAGCCGCAACGTCACCGGCAGCACCACGCCGGATGGCGCAGCTCCTGCTTATGCGATCGACTCAACTGCCTTGGGCGGCATGTACGCCGGGCGCATCCGCATCATCGCCACCGAGGCCGGCGTCGGCGTACGCATGCTCGGCGACGCCGCCGCAAGCGTGGACGATTTCCGCCTGGATGCAGCCGGCCGGGTGCAATTGCAGGGCAAGGTCTCGGCCGCGCATGACCTGCAGCTGGCGCAGCACGGCGACGCCGGCGTGGCGTCGATCGAGGTGTCGGGCTCGAATGCCTCGCTGACTTCCGGCAACGACCTGGCGCTCGCATCCGATGGCGGCGTGACGCTCAATGAAGGCTTGGTCAAGGCAAACGGCAACCTCGCACTGCAGGCCCGCAGCCTGAATGACGTTTCCTCGTCCTCAGCCGGCCGCAGCGCCGCCGGCAACCTGAGCGCCAACATCAGCGATGCGGCGACCGTCGATGGCACGAGCTGGAGCGCGGGCAACACGCTTGCGGTGCATGCCGGATCGTTGACGGTTGGCGGCGCAGGCAATGCGGACAGCAGCTTCGTCTCCGGCAGCAACGCAACCGCGCCGGAGAAGTCGATGAGCATCGTCGCCGACGGCAATCTCTCGCTCGACCGTGCGCGCCTGGTTGCTGCCAGCGACATGAACCTTGCCGCACAGGGTGGTGCGCTGCATGCGGGCGCCGCGGTGGACGCGGAAAGCGCTGGCAACATGGCGCTGACGGCGAAGACCAGCTTCGACAACAGCGGCAAGCTCCTTGCCGCGCAGAGCCTGCAGTTGTCGGCCGCCGACGCCAATACGGTGCTTGCAGCCAGCAATGCCGGCGTGATGCAGGCCGCGAACGCGATGACTATTGGAGCCGCCGGCATGCCGGTCGCGTTGAACAATGCCGCTTCCGGTCAGGTGCTGGCCGAGCACATCGCTTTCAACGGCACCACGCTGGAAAACAGCGGCGTCATCCAGGCCAACAGCGCGCTGAATGTCGCAGCGAGCGGCACGGTGTCGAACGGGTCCGGCGCCACCCTGCTGGCGCAGAACAACGGCGCGGTCGTGAACCTCAATGCCGGCAGCCTCGTGAATGCCGGGACGCTGCAATCGGGCGGCACGTTGAACGCGACGACTGCGGGCGCAATCGGCAACAGCGGCACGGTGCAGGCCGCTGGCGGCGCCATGACGCTGGCCGCGGATAGCGTCAGCAATAGCGGCACGCTCGCCGCCAGCGGCGATGCCGCATTGAGCGCTTCGGGCGCGATCGCCAACAGTGGACTGCTGCAGGCAGCCAATGTCGCGCTGACGACCAACAGCGGTCTTGCCAATAGCGGCGCTGGCAGCCGCATCCTCGCGGCTGGCAATCTCGCGATCGGCGGCAACGGCGAAACGCTAAGCAATGAAGGCCTGCTGCAAGCCGGCCAGGCATTGACGGTTGGTGATGGCGCGCATGCCGCAAGCAGCATCGACAACCGTGTCAGCGGGGTCATGCTCGGCAATACGCTCACGGCAAACACCGGCAGCCTGGCCAACGCCGGCACGATGCAGGGCAATGCGGGCGTGGCGGTCAACGCTGGCTATGCATTGAACAACGCTGGCAGCGGTGTGATCCTGAATACGGCCGCGGGTGCCGATATCAGCCTGCAGGCAGCAAGCATCAGCAACGCTGGCGTACTCCAATCCGCACGCGACCTGCAGGCGCAAGCCACGGGTGCATGGACCAATAGCGGCGTCGTGGTGGCCGACAACAGCGTTGCCCTCACCGCAGGAGCCGGCATCGACAACAGCCACACGGTGCAGGGCGGCAATGCGGTGAGCATGAGCGCCGGCGGCGCGGTCAATAACAGCGGCGGCGTGCTGGCGCAGAATGCCGGCGCCAGCCTGACCATTGGGGCCGCATCGGTCACCAATGCCGGCGCGCTGCAATCCGGCGGCGCAGCGCAGATCACCGCGGCAACTGGATCGATCAGCAACAGCGGCGTCGTGCTGGCGGATGGCGATGTCACCCTCGCCGGCGCCACTGCGGTGAACAACCAGGGCGCGGCGGCGAAGATCGTCAGCCTGCAGGACCTCACCATCACCGGCGCCGTCGGCGCATTCAATGTCAGCAATGACGGCAGCATCAACGCCGGCGGTGACCTGCGCTTCGGCGACGCCACGCACCGCGTCACGACGCTGGCCAACAATGCCGGCGCAGGCAGCCTGGGCGACACGCTGCAAGTTACCGCCGCAACCATCAACAATGCCGGCGCGCTGCAAGGCGATAAGGGCGTGACCATCCAGGCCAGCGGGGCAGTGACGAACGCGGCCAGCGGCCAGGTGGCAAGCGTCCAGAACGGCGCGAACATCACGTTGAACGCGGCCACGCTGAGCAACGCCGGCACGATGCAAGCCGCCGCCAGCCTGAATGCCGCAAGCAGCGGCGCGCTGAGCAATAGCGGCAAACTGGTGACGCTGGGTTCGGCCGGCGATCTGTCGCTGCAAGGCTCTACCCTTGGCAACTCCGGCACGGTGCAGTCCGCCGGCACGGCACACCTCTCCACGACCAGCGGCGCGCTGACCAACAGCGGCACGGTGCAGGCCGACGGCGACATCACGCTGTCAACTGCGACTGCATTGAACAACAGCGGCGCAGCGAGCAAGATCCTTGGCGCGAACAATGTGAAGATCACCGCGCCCGGCAGCGGTTTCACGCTTGCCAACGACGGCCGCATCCAGGCTGCCGGCGCGCTGGCGATCGGCGAAAGCGGCCACAAGGCAAACGCGCTGACCAACAATGCCGGCGCAACCCTGTTCGGCGGCACGCTGCAGACCGTAGGCGGCAGCGTCGACAACAGCGGCCGCATCCAGTCCATGGGAGCTGGCGCGCTGAATGCATCGACGGTCTACAACCATGGTTCAAGCTCGGTGATCCTGCTTGGCATCGACGGCAGCGATAGCAGCATCACGGCCAGCGGCCTGCTTACCAATGAAGGCGCGATTCACGGCAACGGCAATCTCGGCGTGACGGCCTCAGGCATCGCCAACACGAACACGGCTGGTCTTTCCGCAATCGGCGACCTGACGATTACCGCGAACAGCGGCGGCATCAGCAATGCCGGCGCACTGTATGCGGGCGCCAAGCTCACCGGCAATGCTCTGGGCCAGGACATCACCAATACCTCGAGTGGCACCATGGATGGCACTGACATCGTCATGTCCTCGGCCACCTTCGAAAACTACAACACCGTGATCGCCACGCATGACGCCAGCATCACGACGACGCAGGCGTTCTCCAACCTGCCCACCGGCGGCGTGCCGAACGTGGTCACGGCCTCCGTCAATTACGGCAACGTCACGGTGCCGTATGACACCGGCGACTACAACTGCAACATCTTCGGCGACTACTGCGACCATGTCTGGGTCTTCGCGCAGAACTACACCGTGACCCAGAAGCTGGACGCGTCGCTGCCGATCCAGAAAGGCCAGATCATCGCCGGCAACAACCTGGCGATCAATTACGGCAACTACGGCACCAACACCGCGTCGCTGATCTCGGCTACCAATGTCAGCATCGGCGGCAGCGGCACCTTCAACAACGTCGATCTGCACCTGGACCAAATCGACTATGCCCGGCGCTGGCGCGATTACAAGACCGACAGCACCTTCGGCAGCCTGAATCACACCTATACCTTCCCGACTTCCGGCGGCCAGTTCGGCTGCAATGACGGCGGCTGTTTCGCCGGCTATGCCAGCACTGCGGGCGATGCGGCGAATGCGTCCTATGCGCTGGAAACCGGTCGCCACACCATCCAGACTTTCGGCGCGGGCATCTATGCGACCAATCTGGTCGACTTCACCGGTCAACACCTGGCCAACCTGGGCTCGCCTTATGCGGCAAGCACCAACGCGCCTTCTGTCTCCACCGCTAATGCTGCAGGCACCAACAAGGTCAGTGCCGCGTCTGCGGCTGCAGCCGCCAGCGCCGGGAAACTGACCGGTACCGGCAAGGCCACCGGCGCTTCCGCCACGGCGATGACTACCGTGCCCTCGGCCAATGGCATCAGCTTCACCGGCCTGAATCTGTCCCTGCCGAGCAATCCGAACGGCTACTTCGTGCAGGCCACGAACCCGAACTCGCATTTCATCGTCGAGACCAATCCGCTCTTTGCCGTCGGCACCAACTTCGTCGGCTCGGACTATCTCTCGGTGCGCCTGGGCCTGAACCCGGACACCGTGGAAAAGCGCCTGGGCGACGCCAACTACGAAGCCAAGCTGATCCGCGACCAGCTCGTCGCACAGACCGGCAGCAACATCCTCAAGGGCAAGCAGAGCGAAGCCG
The DNA here is from genome assembly GCF_016632335.1 of Noviherbaspirillum pedocola. Taxonomy (GTDB): domain Bacteria; phylum Pseudomonadota; class Gammaproteobacteria; order Burkholderiales; family Burkholderiaceae_D; genus Noviherbaspirillum_A; species Noviherbaspirillum_A pedocola. The sequence continues at coordinate 5,554 of NZ_JAEPBG010000032.1, read as the reverse complement.
CGCAGATGCAGTCGCTGATGGACAATGCCGCATCGCAGGCCGGCACGCTGGGCCTTGCCTACGGCAAGCCGCTGACGCAGGCACAGGCAGCATCGCTGACGCAGGACATGGTGTGGATGGTCGAGCAGGAAGTCGGCGGCCAGAAAGTTCTGGTGCCGGTCGTCTACCTGGCGCAAAGCACCAGGGACGCGATCGAGACCGGCGGGCCGGTGATTGCGGCGAACCAGACCAACATCAAGGCCAACACCGTGACCAACACCGGCGGCGTGATCGCGGGCAGCGACAAGCTCAACATCACCGCTTCCGGCGACATCACCAACACCGGCGGCAAGATCAAGGGCGGCGATGTCTCGGTCACCTCCACCGGCGGCAGCATCATCAACCAGACCCTGGCCACCACGCAGGGCGGCAAGGATTTCGCGCGCACCACCATCGGCGCCACCGGCAGCATCGAAAGCACTGGCAGCCTGAACCTCGATGCGGCCAGGGACATCACGGTCAAGGGCGCGCAGGTCAAGGCCGGCGGCGACGCTACGCTTGCGGCCGGCGGCGCGGTGACCTTCGACACCATCCAGAACAAGACCGCGGACGCGACCTACAAGTCCTCGCAGGGCCTGTGGGGCATGGACAAGCAGACCAGCGCCTCCAGCGTTTCCACTACCAAGAACATCGGATCGGGACTGGAAACCGGCGGCAACCTGCAGATCAAGAGCGGCGGCGATACGACCATTGCCGGCTCGCAGGTCAAGGTCGGCGGCGATCTGGGCGTGAATGCCGGCGGCAACCTGAACGTGGTGTCGCGCCAGGATACCGTCGAGACCACGTCGACCAACACCCATAGCGGCCTCGGCGTCGGCGGCGGCCTGTACGGCACCAGCACCACGACCACCGACAAGTTCAAGGGCACCAACGTGGCTTCCGGCATCGAGGTCGGCGGCAATGCGGATCTGAACACGGCAAACACGCTGACGCTGCAAGGCAGCAAGCTGAAGGTCGACGGCGACGCCAGGATCGGCGCCAACGATGTGCAGGTGCTCGCGGGCCAGGATGTCGAGCGCAGCACGACGAAGACTTCGACGACGTCCTTCCTGAAGATTGCCGCCAGCGGCGATGCGGGCGCGGGCGCCGGCGCGGGAGCGGGCGCTTCGTCCGGATCTGCCGCCAGCAACGGCAAAGGCGGCGCAGCCGCATCCGCCGGCGCGCAGGCCAACGCCGCGGCTGGTGCCCAGGCCAACGCCAACGGCAGCGCCGGCCTGACGCTGGCCGAAACCTCGACCACCACTACTACCGACTACAAATCGCATGCGGTCGGATCGCAGATCGATGTCGGCAACAACCTGACCGTGGACAGCAAGAAGTCGATCACGCTGCAGGGCGCGACCGTCAATTCCGGCGGCGACACTACGCTCAAGGCCAAGGATGTGAACATCCTGGCCTCGCAGGATGTGTCGACCTCGTCGACCAAGACCACCACGACCTCGGTCGGCATCTATGTCGACTCGGCCAACGGGGCGCAGGCTAACGCTTCGGCCGGCGCGCAAGCCGGCGCACAGGCGGCGGCATCCGGCAAGCAGGGCGGCACCGCCAGCGCCAGCGCACAGGCTTCTGCCGGCGCGCAGGCCAACGCCTCGGCCAATTCGGATACGACCATCGACCTGGTGCGCACCAAGACTACCGAAACCGACAGCCTCAACATCAGCAACAACGGCAGCAGCATCAACGCGGGCGGCAAACTGAAGATTGCCGCGGGCGATGGGCTGACCGTGCAGAGCTCGGATCTCGGCGGCGACAAGGGCGTATCACTGCAGGCCAAGGACATGAAGTTCGTCGCGGCCCAGGATGTGAACGTCACCACCACCAAGACCACCAGCGCCAGCGCCGGCCTGTACATCAGCGGCAACGCCGATGCGCAAGCCAATGCGTCGGCCGGCGTGTCGGCGCAGGGATCGGCCGGCGGCAGTCCGTTGAATCAATCCTCGGTCGGCGGCTCGGCCAATGCCGAGGCCGGCGCATCGGCTTCGGCCAAGCTCGGCGCGGGCTACCAGGCCAAGGTCACCACCGAGACCAGCACCGAAGGATCGACGACGGCGCGGGTTTCCACCATCCGTTCCGGCTCGGGCGACATCGAGCGCACCGCGCAGAACGGCATCACCGATGTGGGCACGGCGATCGAGGCGGCCGGCGACTTCAAGCAGTCGGCCAAGACCATCGACAGCCGGGCGGCGGCGAACACGAGCTTCAGCAGCTCGTCTTCCGAAACCAACAGCGCGCGCGTCGGCGTGTATGCCTCCGCGGATGCAGGCGCCTCCGCCGGCGCATCCGGCCAGGCCAGCAGCAACAGCTTCGGCGGCGCGCCGAAGGCCGGCGCGGAAGCCTCGGCCAACGCCAGCCTTGGCATCGAAGGCCAGTACACCAACGAGAAGAACAGCGCTTCCAGCGCCAGCAGCCAGGCCGTGGTGTCGACGATCAAGGCCGGTGGCAAGGTGTCGAGCACGTCCAGCGAGAAGACCACCCTGGAAGGCACGCAGATCAGCGGCGATGGCGGCGTGTCGCTGGCGGCGAAGGATATCGACTTCAAGGCAGCGAAGAACACCGAGACCAGCAGCAGCAAGTCGTCGACGATCGACGCCCATGCGCATGTGGCCGCAAACCTCGGCAGCGACGGCGAAGTCACCGGCGGCCTGGGCGGCGGTTATGCGTCGGACAAGTCGGCGTCCTCCTCGTCCACCGCGGTGGTCGGCGGCATTCAGTCCGGCGGCAACCTGACGATCAAGACGCAGAACGATGCGCGCTTCGAAGGCACCGACATCAATGCGGCCGGCAACGCCACCGTGAAGGCCGGCGGTAACCTGAAGTTCGATGCGGCGAAGAACACCAGCACTTCGAGCAGCGATTCCATGAATGTGTCGGCGGACCTGGAATTGTCGAAGTCCAAGGGCGCGGACGGTTCGGGCAAGGGCGCGGGCCTGTCGGCCGAAGGCGGCTTTGCCAAGGACAAGTCCAGCAGCAGCGAAGCCGTGACCGGCAATATCGCCTCCGGCGGCAAGCTCACGCTGTCGGCCGGCAAGGACGCGACGTTTGAAGGCACCTCGGTTTCCTCGGGCGGCGACGCCACGATCGCCGCGAAGGGCAACGTCGACTTCAAGGCGGCGCAGAACACCAGCAGCAGCGAATCGTCGAATCTCTCCGCCGGGGTCGACATGAGCATGAGCAGTAGCAGCAACAGCGCCAAGGGCACGAGCAGCTCGAGCAAGAGCGCGGGCATCTCGGCCGAGGGCGGATACAGCCGCGAGAAGAGCAGCGAAGCGGTAACGGGTTCGATCGACAGCGGCGGCAACCTGAAGATCCAGAGCGGCGGCAATGCCAGCTTCGAGGGCACCGATATCGCCGCCGCGGGCAAGGCCGCGGTGAAGGCGGGCGGAGACGTCAACTTCAAGGCTGCCGAGAGCACGTCTCAATCGGTGGGCGTATCGGCGTCGATCGGCGCCGAGGGCAGCAGCACGAAGAGCACCGGACCGGCCGAAGGCGCAGGCGCAGCCGGCACGGCAAAACCGGCGGCCAGCCCGGCAGCCGGCGCCGCGGCGGCGGCAGGCGGCGCGAAGCCGAAAACCGAGACCGAAACCGAGAAGAAGGGCAGCTTCGGCCTGGAAGCGGGTTTCGAGAACAGCACCGAGCGTACCGGCGGTTCGATCAAGGCAGGCCAGGGCGGATTGCAAGTGAGCTCGGGCGGCAATGCCAGCTTCGAGGGCACGCAGGTGAAGTCGCAGGGCGACATCGGCGTGGCAGCCAAGGGCAACGTCAACATCACGGCGGCCAAGAGCACGAGCGCAGGCATGTCGGCATCGCTGGAAGGCGAAGGCGGGAAGAAGAACAACTCCGCCAAGCCCGAGGAAAAGAGCAGCAGCGCCGGCGCAGGCGTGGGCATCGAAGGCGGCGTCAGCAGCAGGAACGACGGCGCTTCCTTCGCCTCGGATGGCAAGCTCGCCATCGCTTCCGGCGGCAAGACGCAAATGGTCAACGCCGACATCAAGGCCGACGGCGGCACGCAGATCGCCGCGGCTGGCGGCCTGACGCAGAGCCGCGCGACCGATGTCGACGTGGGGCTGAAGATGGGCGGCAAGGGCAGCGTCGAGTCCGAAGCGGCCCGGCCGAAGGCACAGCCGGCCGCGGCGCCGGCAGGTGCAGCGGCGGCCGCAGCAATGGCACCGGTCAAGTCGCCGACAAGCGCGGCCGCGGAAGCCGCGCCGCCGCAGGCACAGCAGGCGCCCGCCAAGGCCGAGACGAAGCCGGGCGCGCCGGCCAAGCCCGAAGCGGCAAAAACCGCGAAGGCGCCGGCTGCAAAACCGGCTCCGACCAAGCCGGCCGCCAAGCCGGCGAAGAAGGGCGCGCAAGCCGCCGAGGCGTCTGCCAAGCCTTGAGCACGGCAATGGGCGAAGCGCACCGAACGGCCCGGCACAGCATGCCGGGCCGGGTCCTGCATCGCGGATGGCTGCGGGCGCTTTCGCAGGGTGCCGCGACGATGAGAATGGCTTGCCGGCGTGGCTTTCAATACATGCCGGAGGGCTGAAAATTCGTCACCAGGCTTCGAGTTGTCCAGCTTTTCGGCGTGCCTCTCGATGATTCGCGTTTCAACAGGCTGCTTATCCATCCAGGCTGCTGCCATTCGCCTTAAAGCGCTTTCATTTTCAGCGCAAACAGCAGGAGGAGGGCATGGCCACGTTCACCCTGCGACCTGAGTTTCCGCTTATAAGCTCGAGACCGCTGAAAAATTTGAGTTTGAAACATGGCAACCTCAAGCTCGATTAAGGCGACTCGTTAGCCAGACATCAATTTCCGCAAGAAAATCACTTTCAGAAGAATGGATTTTCTTGTCGCGACAAAAACTGTTCTTTTAAAGAACTTCTTTTTTCTTCAGTTACCAACTTATCAACATCTAACCCGGTGAGGCAGCCGGGAAAAATCATTCTATAAACCGGCAGTCAGCGTGGAGCGTCCCATGAAGACATCTCCCTCACTCTTGTCGCGCCCCTGCATTTGCGACCCGAAAGCGCCGCTGGATCAGCGATATGAAAAGACCGAGTCATTGCCCTTTACCATTCGCCCGGTGAAGACGGCAGCTGAGCTGGAAAAGGCTGTTCAGATCCGGCACGCGGCATATATGCGCCATGTTCCCCGGTTTGCTGCCGCGCTTGAAACGCCGGAAGCGCTGGATTCGGCTCGTGGCGTCGTTGTGTTTCTGGCTGAATTGAAGCTGAATGCTTCTCCCGTGGGCACCATGCGAATCCAGCTCAATGAATTCGCGCCGCTCACGCTGGAACGTGCAGTCGATCTACCGGACTGGCTGCGATGCAGACGACTGGCCGAACCGACTCGCCTCGGTGTCACCCATGAGCGCGTCGGGCGCATCGTAACGCTGGCCCTGTTCAAGGCTTAGAGCCTATTCCAGTAGGCCAATTGCACGCCAGGTAATAACAGCGCACGCCAAATGAAGAAACGCAAGATAGGTTTTCGCCAGCTTTTCCCAACGAATCAGAACGCGGCGGAATCGGTTCAT
>NZ_JAEPBG010000031.1 GCF_016632335.1 Noviherbaspirillum pedocola | reverse complement strand
CGCATCTGATATCGTGCCCACACTTATCGGCTGTTGCTTGTTAAAGAACTGAATCCTGTCTGCCCCGACCTTTCGGTCAGCGCTGCGAAGCGTCGTGTTCGTCAGCAGCAGAGAAGCGAGATTATGCTGTGTTCCATTATCGTCGTCAAGTGCTTTTCTTCGCACTCGATTCCGTCTCCGGAACCTGTTTCAGCAACTCCGGAATTAATCCCCGGCCCCGCTGAACAGGGGCGCAATCATACTGCAGAACTTCGCGCCACGCCAAGAGGTCTTCGAGCATAAAAACACGTTTTTTGCCGGGGTTGCAGCAGCACTGGATAAGCAATGCGGAAATGGGTCGCTGTCAGCCGCGCCCTTGCCGAGCGCGTACATCATCAGGTAAAAACCCGAAGCCATTCATTCATTAATCAATAGGCATCACCAATCCGCTCAGCGGAAGGAGGAGAACATGCAGCAAAAGGCAAAAGCAGTCGTCTGCCGTGAGGTTAATCAGCCGGTGGTGGTCGAAGAGATTCTTATCGACCCGCCACAACGCGGCGAGGTGATGATCAAGCTTGCCGCATGCGGCGTTTGTCACAGCGATCTCTCGGCGACGAATGGCACGATCCCATTCCCGACGCCAGTCATCCTGGGTCACGAAGGCGCCGGGGTAATCATTGCCGTTGGCGATGGCGTGAGCGAATACAAGGTAGGCGACCATGTCGTCAGCTCCTTCGTCAGCATGTGCGGCAAGTGCCGCTATTGCCAGACTGGCCGTCCTCAGCTTTGCGACCAGGCCGCAAAAGCCGCGACCACCCTGCCCGACGGAAGCCTGCGCACGCGCGACGCCACCGGCAAGCCGCTGAACATTTTCTCCGGCTGCGGCGTAATGGCCGAATACGCGACGCTGCACGTCGACAATGTGGTGAAAATCGATCAGCAGATGCCGCTGGACAAGGCCGCGTTGATAGGCTGCGGCGTGATGACCGGCGTAGGCGCAGCGGTCAACACCGCACAGGTAGAGCCCGGCTCGATCGCCGTCGTGTTCGGCTGCGGTGGCGTCGGCCTTAACGCAGTCCAGGGCTGCGCTATCGCCGGCGCGCGCATGATCGTCGCCGTCGACACTTCGGACGCTAAGCTCGAGATGGCGCGCCAGTTCGGCGCAACCCACGTTATCAACAGCAAAAACGAGGAGAACCCGGTCAAGAGCATCATCAAGCTCACCGAAGGCGGCGCGGATTACGCCTTCGAATGCGTAGGACTCGGCGAAATCGCAGCCCAAGCCTATGGCGTGCTCGGCAAGGGCGGCAAGGCAGTGGTCGTTGGCGTTGCCAGTCCAAAGGACATGACCTCGATTCGCACTGCGACACTGACCTTCGGCGAAAAGACGCTGACCGGCAGCTATTTCGGCTCAGCACGTCCGCGCCAGGACTTTCCGCGCCTGATCGGCCTGTATCGCAGCCATCGGCTTAAGCTGGATGAATTGATCACCCGCACTTATCGCATCGACGAGGCGCCCCAGGCCTTCGCCGACCTGAGCGCCGGTCGCAATGCCCGTGGCGTGATCCTCTTCGACTGACGCCGCACCAGCCATGCCGCGACGCCGGCATGGCTGCAAGCAAAGCGCACGCGTGCCGCCCGGCAGTGCTGCCGGATATCCAGTAGCATGCTGGGACCATTTTTCTCACCTGGAACCGACGATGAGTTTTATCGAGCAACGCGTACGCAACATCAAGGCGATGAATGCGACCTTGAAGGAGTACCAGCATCCGGCCAGCGGCGCGCGCCACATTCACCTGGAAACCGATGACCCGGAAATGGTGTTCCTGGTCGCCTTCCCGACGGTGCCCGACAAGAGCGACGGCCGCGCCCACATCCTCGAACACCTGGCGCTATGCGGTTCAGCGCGCTATCCGGTTCGCGACCCGTTCTTCTCGATGCTGCGCCGCTCCACCGCGACTTACATGAATGCGATGACCTATCCGGACCGCACCGTGTACCCGTTCGCCAGCACCAGCGACGCCGATTTCTTCAATCTGCTCGGCGTCTATCTCGATGCCGCCTTCTTTCCGCGCCTGGACTATCTCGATTTCCTGCAGGAGGGCTGGCGACATACGCTTGAAGAAGGAAAGCTCGGCTATGGCGGCGTGGTATTCAATGAAATGAAGGGCGCGTTCGCCGATCCAATGCGCGCGCTCGCCCAGGGCATGGACACAGTGCTGTTCTCCGGCACCACCTATGAAGTCGAATCCGGTGGCGATCCGCTGCATATTCCTTCGCTCGGCCACCAGGACCTGATCGAGTTCCACGCCAGTCACTACCATCCGTCGCAAGCCATATTCATGACCTCGGGCCGCATCGATCCGGCCCGGGTGCAGGAAGTGATCAACGAGCATGTGCTGAACAAGCTGGACGGCTTCGCGCCGCGCCGCATGCCCGAGCTCGCTTCCTACTGGGACCGGCCGCGCGAGCAGCAGCTGCATCTGCCCTCGCCCACCGCACGTCAGGACGAGCACGGCATCCAGCTGGCCTGGCTGCTGGAGGAAAGCAGTGATGCCTTTGCCTACTACAGCGCGCACCTGCTCGAGTCCGGGCTGGTGGGCGACTCCTCGGCGCCGCTCATGCAGGCCATGGAAAGCGCGGGCTATGGCCGCCCTTCCGCCTTCAACGGCCTGGACTCGGGACACCGGCAGATGGTGTTCCATCTCGGAATGGAAGGCTTGACGATGGAGCAGACTACGCTGGCGCGCAATCGCATCTGGGAGGCGCTGGAGCGCACTGCCGAGGAAGGGGTGCCGCAGGAAGTGTTGCAGGCGGCCCTGCGCAATCTGCGCTTTCATCAGCGAGAAATCCAGGGCGGACATCTGCCCTATGGCATGCGCAAGCTGCTGCAGGCGCTGCCGTTCGAAATGGCTGGCGGCGATGTGATGGCGGCCTTCGACAGCGAGCCCGCCTTCGAGCGGCTCGAAGCGGAGATCCGCGATCCGGCATTCTTCACTTCCATGGTCCGGCGCCTGCTGGAAGCGCCGACGCTGCTGACGACCACCACCATTCCCGACGCCCGCTATTTCGAAGCGCGCCAGGAAATCGAGAATCAGCGCCTGGCCGAGCGCGAGCGCGCGCTGACGATGGAAGAGCGCGAGCGCATCGCCGCCGACGCGGCAACGCTGCTCGCGCGCCAGCGCCAGCCGGCGAACAATGCGCTGCTGCCGCGCATCCGTCCCGAAGATGTCAGCCCGGCGCCGCGCCCGCTGTATGCACTGCCGCAGGCGGACGGAACACGCCTTGCGCTGGCGATCGCCTCGAATGGGGTTTGCTACGGCCGCGTGGTGTATGACCTGTCGGCGCTGCCGGCGTCGGACTGGCCATGGCTGGACCTGTACGCCGCGCTGCTGCCCGACCTCGGCGTCGGCGATCGCGACTTTGCTGCGGCCGCGGCATGGCGCCAGCAGCTTGCGCCCACGTTCGCGGTCGATCTCGATGCGCAGGAACGCGTCGCGCCGGAGGGCGAGAGCCCGGCGTTGCTGATCCGCCTGTCGTTCGCATCGAAGAATGTGCGCGAGGAGGCGCAGGGCATCGCCGCGCTGCTGTCGGAATCGGTGCGCGCGCCGCGCTTCGATGAAGACGAGCGCATCTCTTTCCTGATCGACAGCATCGTACAGAACCAGGCGCAAAGCATTGCCGAGCATGGCGACCAGTACGCGGCGATCACCGCCGAGCTGCCGCTGTCGCCGCGCAAGCGTTTCCAGAATGCGGTCGAAGGCGTGGATGCGCTGCGCTTCTATGCGGACCTGGCGCAGAACATCGAAAGCGAAGAAGGTCTGGCCGAAATCAGCCGGCAACTCGAAGCGCTGCACCAGCGCATTCTGGCCTGCCCGGTGCGCATCATTGGCGCCGGCGAAGGCGAGGATGGACGCCGGCTTGCCGAAGCCATCGATGTGCCGGGCGCAGACGGCTTTGCCACGCGCCACGGCGCTACGGCGCAGGCCGACACGCCATCGCTGGCTCAGGTAGCCCTGGTCGCGCCGGCGCAGGTGAACCACTGCTTCGCGAGCTGGCCGACCGTGCGCCTGGGCCATCCGGATGCGCCGACGCTCGCGGTGCTGGCCAACCTCCTGACCAATGGCGTGCTGCACCAGGCGCTGCGCGAGGAAGGCGGAGCCTATGGCGGCCGCGCCCGCTATTCGCCGCAATCCGGCGTGCTCACGATGCTGTCGTATCGCGACCCGCGGCTGGCCGGCACCTATCGCGACTTCGAGCGCGCGATCGATTGGGTACTGGAGACGCCGCTGCAGCGCGAGCATATCGAGGAAGCCATCATCGGCGTCATCGGCGAACTCGACCGTCCGCAGACGCCCTTCCATGAGGCGATGCAATCGTGGCAGATGCAGCTGCTCGGGGTCACTAAAGAGATCCGCCAGGCCTTCCGCCAAGGCGTGCTCAACTGCACCGAGGAAGCGCTGAAGATGGTTGCCCGTGCCTACCTGAAGGACCGCATGCCCAGCCGCGCCGCCTTTGCCGGCAATGCCGAGCAGGATCTGGCGGGACTGCAGCCGCTGGATCTGCTGGCGCTGGTGCCGCAGCAGCACGAGGAGTGAGCAGTCACAACTGAGTAGGCTGGGCGCCAGCCCACGCGTTTTACGTCATCGACGATACGCGTGGGCTTTGCCCACCCTACGGCACTGCGGCAGGCTTACCGACGGACCACCCTACCCCACCCGCATCGCCTCGGCACCGACGATGCGGCCTTCACGAATCTGGACGACATCCTGCGCGAAGCAGGCAATGTCTTCCTCGTCATGCGTGATCAGGAGCATCGGCATGCCGAGCCGTGCCTGCAGTTCGAGCAACTCGGCACGAAGACGCAGCCGTAGCGCGCGATCCAGCGCGGCAAATGGCTCATCCAGCAGCAACGCTTGCGGCTCGGCCACCAGCGCGCGCGCCAGCGCCACCCGCTGGCGCTGACCGCCGGAAAGCTGGGCCGGATACTGATGTGCAACCGGCTCGAGTTCGAAAGCCTCCAGCCAACGCGCCACTGCTTCATGCTTCAGCGCGCGGGCCGGATTGAGCCAGCCTGCGCGTAGCGAAAAGGCGATGTTCTGCAGCACCGTCAGATGCGGAAACAGCGCGTAGTCCTGGAACAGATAAGCGAGCGAGCGCTGCTGCGGCGGCAGCGCGATGCCGCGTTCGCTGTCGAACAGCGTGCGTCCGTCGACGCGGATATGCCCAACATCCGGCAATGACAGGCCGGCCAGCAATTGCAGCGTCTGACTCTTGCCCGCGCCGGAAGGACCGAACAGCACCAGGCGCCTGGCATCGCTGGCGAAGGTGATATCGAGAGTGAAGCTGCGGCGTCCATGCCGCAACAGCTTCTGCGCCGATACATCCCAGATCATGCGCTTACCTCCCCGGTCGGGAAACGATGCGTCCCGGCACCAGCCGCCCGGCCGCAAGCAGCACGGCAATGCAGGTCACCGAAGTCACCAGCACCAGGAAATTCGCCAGGTCGTCCTGCCCGGCCTGCACCGCTTCGTAGACCGCGATCGACAGCGTCTGCGTCTTGCCCGGGATGCTGCCCGCCACCATCAGCGTTGCGCCGAACTCTCCGGTCGCGCGGGCAAAAGCCAGCAGCACGCCGGCCAGAATGCCGCGCCATGCCAGCGGCAACGTCACGCGGAAGAAGACGCCCGTCTCGGAAACACGCAACACGCGCGCGGCCTGCTCGAATTGCGGATCGACCGCTTCGAACGCAGCGCGCGCCGATTTGAATACCAGCGGAAACGCTACCACGCTGGCCGCGATCACGGCGCCCTGCCAGGTAAAGATCAGATTGATGCCCAAGTTCTGAAGCAGCCAACGTCCCAGCGGCCCATTGCGCCCAAGCAGCACCAGCAGGTAATAGCCGAGCACCGTCGGCGGCATCACCATAGGCAGCGTCAGCACCGCGTCGAGCAATTCGCTGCCGAAGAAGCGCTTGCGCGCCAGCAGCCAGCCGACGGCCACGCCCGCGACCAGGTTGATGAGCGTCGCGCATCCGGCAACCTTGAGCGTCAGTCCGAGCGCAATCCATGCGGCTTCCATTTCAGGGCTTGCCGAAGCCGTACTTCGCCAGGACCGCCTGCGCGCCCGGCGAGACCAGGTAATCGACGAAGGCTTGCGCCAGCGCCGCCTGGGCGCTGCCGGCAATCGGCGCGGCTGGATAGAGGATCCGCTGCGGCGTCGGCACGGTGAATGCGACCCGGACACGATCGCGCAGCAGCGCGGCATCGGTTCCGTACACGAAGCCGGCATCGACCTCGCCGCGCGCGACATAGTCCAGCGCCTGCCTGACGTTCTGCGCCGCGATCATCCTGCGCTCTATCGCCGATCGCAAACCGGCGCTCTCCAACGCAGCCATGGCATACCGGCCGGCAGGCACGCTTCCCGGCACGCCGATCGCGATGCGGCCACAGGCGGTTTGCAGCAGTTGTTCCAGATTCGCAGGCTGACATTTGCCGCCAACGGGCACGATCAGCACCAGGCTGTTCGATGCGAAATTCACGCGCTTGCCGGCGGCAAGCAGTCCACGCCGCTGCGCTGTATCCATGCTTTCCTGATCCGCGCTGGCAAACACATCGGCCGGCGCGCCCTTGGCGATCTGTTGCAGCAGCGCGCCGGATGCACCGAGATTCAGACTCAGGCTAGCGCCCGGATGCGCAGCCTCGAATGCCGGCTTCAATTCCGCGAAGGCATTGCCGAGGCTGGCCGCGGCGGACACCACAAGCTCGGCGCCGCTCGCAGCGCAGCAAAAACACATAGCGATGGGGAGAAGCAGAAACCGAGACATGCCAGAGTCCGAGAGGAAAAGTCCGTAATATACGACGAGATATAACGCAGGGCCTGAAAAAAGGCAGGAGGCTTGCGCCCGACCTGCCTTGTCCTGCTGATGACTCAGCGATGATGCAGTGCTCGCATACTGCCTGCCCACTGGGCTTTCAATGGTCGGTATGCAGATAGCTCGCCTGACGCGGCAGTCGCAGGCTGACCAGGAACACCACCACCATCATTGCCGAGACATACCAGTAGAAGGCCGGCTCGTGGCCTATGTCCTTCAGATACAGCGCCACATATTCCGCCGAACCGCCGAAGATGGCATTGCCCACCGCATAGGCCAAACCAACGCCGAGCGCGCGCACTTCGGGGGGGAACATCTCGGCTTTCACGATGCCCGAGATCGACGTGTACAGGCTGACGATGGCCAGCGCCGCGATGATCAGCGCCATCGCGATGCCCGGACTCACGGTCGTTCCCAGCGCGGAAAGAATCGGCAGCGTGAAGATGGCACCGAGCACGCCGAAAAGCAGCATGTTGTTGCGACGGCCGATGCGGTCCGACAGCGCCCCGAACACCGGCTGCAGGCACATGTAAACAAAGAGGCAGACGGTCATCACATAGCTGGCGGTCTTCTTGTCCATGCCCGCGGTGTTGACCAGGTACTTCTGCATGTAGGTCGTAAACGTGTAGAAGATCAGCGAGCCGCCGGCGGTATAACCGACCACGGTGAAGAAGGCGCGGCCATGATGGCGGAACAGTCCGGCCAGGCTGCCGGCTTCCTTGTTCTGGCGGCTTTCGGCGGTGGTGGTTTCATGCAGCGTGCGACGCAGCATCATCGACACCACGCCGGTCGCGGCGCCGATCACGAAAGGAATGCGCCAGCCCCAGGCCTTCAGCTCCGCTTCCGACAGGAAGGCCTGCAGGATCACCACGACCAGCACGGCGAGCAGCTGTCCGCCGATCAGGGTCACGTACTGGAACGAGGAATAAAAGCCGCGCCGGCCGCGCAGCGCCACTTCCGACATATAGGTTGCGGTGGTGCCGTATTCGCCGCCGACCGACAGGCCCTGCAGCAGCCGCGCCACCAGCAGCAGGAAAGGTGCCCAGGCGCCGATGGTGGCATACACCGGCAGGCACGCGATCATCAGCGAGCCGAAGCACATCATCATCACCGACACCACCAGCGAGAACTTGCGACCGCGCCGGTCCGCGATACGGCCGAACAGCCAGCCGCCGATGGGACGCATCAGGAAGCCGGCCGCGAATACGCCGGCGGTGTTGAGCAACTGCGCGGTCTGGTCCATCTTCGGGAAAAAGGCCGCCGCGAAATACAGCGCGCAGAACGAGTAAACATAAAAGTCGAACCACTCGACGAGGTTGCCGCTCGATGCGGCCATGACGGCAAAGATGCGCTTGCGCTTCTCCTCGGCGGTATAGACGTGAGGAGTCGCTTCAGCAGGTTTGATGGTGCTCATGAGGAAGGGGATGTCTTTCAATTAAGGCAGCGCGCATGGTAACGCTTTTTGTTTGGGGACGGAAAAGTCATGCCGAGCCGTATACCGAGAGTCATCGTCAAGCACAGCCCGTCTTCGATCGAGTCCTCGCGCCGACGGCGGCGTCGCTTCCGACACAAGCGAACATCGAAGGTGGCAAAAGCGGTGATCCGGTTCCCTTCCTACGCGTCCCGCATGGAAATAGTGTGCAATAATGCGCAACCGTTAAATCCGCCCGCGTCCTGCGTAGCGTACCGACCCCTGAACTGACCCGATTCCACCCTCGTCCGCAGACCTGCCCAACCCGGTTCCTCGTCCGATTTCATGAACGCTCTCATCTGGTTTGTCATTCTTTACTGGGTCGTGTCGGTAGGCATCGGCCTGTACGCCGCGCGCTATGTCGGCAACTCCAAGGACTACGCGGTCGCCGGACGTTCGCTGCCGATGTATGTGGTCACGGCGACTGTGTTCGCCACCTGGTTCGGCTCGGAAACGGTGCTCGGCATTTCCTCCACCTTCGTCAAGGAAGGCCTGCGCGGCGTCATTGCCGATCCCTTCGGTTCCTCGCTGTGCCTGATCCTGGTCGGCCTGTTCTTCGCCAAACCGCTGTACCGGATGAACCTGCTCACCATCGGCGACTACTACCGCAACCGCTACGGCCGCGCGGTCGAAGTGCTGATGACGCTGTGCATCGTGGTTTCCTATCTCGGCTGGGTCGCGGCGCAGATCAAGGCGCTGGGGCTGGTATTCAACGTCGTGTCCGGCGGCGCGATCGCCATGGAAACCGGCATGATCATCGGCGCGGCCAGCGTGTTGCTCTACACCCTGCTCGGCGGCATGTGGTCGGTTGCCATTACCGACTTCCTGCAGATGATCATCATCGTCATCGGCATGATCTACATCGGCTGGGAAGTCTCGGGCATGACCGGGGGCGCCGGCCAGGTCATCGCCCATGCGGCCGACACGGGTCGTCTGCAACTGCTCCCGGCGGCGCAGCCGCGCGAGGTGCTGTGGTTCTTCGCCGCGTGGATCACGATGATGCTCGGCTCGATACCGCAGCAGGACGTATTCCAGCGGGTATCTTCCTCAAAGAACGAGCGCATCGCCGGCAACGCCTCGGTGCTGGGCGGCGTGCTCTACTTCTGCTTCGCCTTCATCCCGATGTTTCTCGCCTACTCGGCCACGCTGATCGATCCGAAGATGGTGGAAGGCTTGATCGACAAGGATCCGCAGCTGATCCTGCCGACGCTGATCATGACCAAGGTGCCCCTGATCGCGCAGGTCATGTTCTTCGGCGCGCTGCTGTCGGCCATCAAGAGCTGCGCCTCCGCCACGCTGCTGGCGCCCTCGGTTACCTTTACCGAGAACATCCTCAAGGGCCTGCTGCCGCGCCAGAGCGACCGGCAATTCCTGCTGACCATGCGCATCGTGGTGCTGATCTTCACCGGCATCGTCACCGTGTTCGCGATGAACACCGGCTCCTCGATCTACAAGATGGTGGAGAACGCTTACAAGGTCACACTGGTGGCGGCCTTCGTGCCACTGGCCTTCGGCCTGTACTGGAAGAGCGCGAACCGCCAGGGCGCGCTGGCTTCCATCCTGCTCGGCCTTGCCTCCTGGGTCACGCTCGAGGTCGTCGCGCCGGAAGGCTTCTGGCCGCCGCAGCTCGTCGGCGTACTGGCGAGCATGGCGGGCATGGTGGTCGGTTCGCTGTTGCCGCAGGTGTCGCGGCGCATGGCGGCGGCGGAGCAGTGAAACTTTCGGCCGGCATGTCCCGGCCATCGGCGCCGCGCCGCGGATGAGCGCAAACCGTGTGCCGCGTGCACCCGGCCGGGCAGCAGATCCCAGGCCGTCCCTGGAGCGGGAAACGATGCGCCGTGTATCGCGGCGCATCCTGCCCTTCCTGATCCTGTGCTATCTCGGCGCATTCATCAATCGCGGCAACCTCGGCATGGCCGCGCTGCAGATGAATCAGGACCTCGGTCTGTCCCCGGCCATGTTCAGCCTGGCCGGCAGCCTGTTCTTCATCGCGTACTTCCTGTTCGAAGTGCCAAGCAATCTGCTGATGCAACGCTTCGGCGCGCGGCGCTGGCTTGCGCGCATCATGATCAGCTGGGGCCTGGTAGCCATGGGCACTGCCTTCGTCAGGGACATGGGCGCGCTGTGCGCAATGCGCTTTCTGCTTGGCGCTGCGGAAGCCGGATTCTTCCCGGGCGTCATCCTGTACCTCGGCAACTGGTTTCCGGCGGCTTACCAGGCCAGGATCATCGGCATGTTCATGGCTGCGATACCCGCCTCCGCCTTCCTGTCGTCGCCGCTTTCCGCACTGCTGCTGCAGATGGATGGCGCGGCCGGCCTGCGCGGCTGGCAATGGCTGTTCCTGGCCGAAGGCCTGCTGCCGCTGCTGCTCGGCTGCAGTTGCCTGTTCCTTCTGGCCGACAGCGCGCAGCAGGCGCGCTGGCTTCCACAAGACCAGCGCGCATGGCTTGCGCAACGCATCGCGCGCGAGTCGCGCATGCGCGCCGGGATCCGGCATGAAAGCCTGGCCAGACTGCTGCGCGAGCCGCGGCTCTGGCGCCTGGCGCTGATATGTTCCGCGGCTTCCGCTTCGGGCACCGTGCTGAACCTGTGGCAGCCGCAGATCCTGAAATCCTTCGGCGCCAGCGTCATGCAGACCGGACTGTTGAATGCGGCGCCGTATGCCGTCGCTACGGTGGTGATGGTGCTATGGGGCCGGCACTCGGATCGCAGCCTGGAACGGCGCTGGCATACGGCCATCCCGCTGCTGCTGTGCGGCGCCGGTCTGTGCCTTTCGCTGCTGGCGCGCGCCCCGGGGGGCATTTATGCCGGGCTGTGCATGACGCTCATCGGCAGCTATGCCTTCAAGGGACCGTTCTGGGCCATGACCTCCGGCTGTCTTTCGGGCCGCGCCGCGGCCGCGGGCATCGCCGGCGTGAACGCCGTGTCGAATCTGGTCGGCGGCGGGTTGATCCTGAACCTGAGCGGTTGGCTGAGAGAACAACGCGGCGATGGGCTCGCGCTCGCGCCGCTGGCCTTGCTGTGCGGGCTCGGCATCCTGGCCTTGCTGTCGCTGCGCACAGGGGTTGCACAGCCGCGCCCCGGACCCGCCGACGAAGCGCTCTGAGCCGCGGTTCATGGGGCCGCGGATGCCGACTGCAGCGTTTCCGGCGGCGTCTCGCGCACCAGCGCGATGAAGTTTTCCGCCGCCCGGTTGGTGTTTTCCTCGCGGTACACCAGGCTCATGGGCGCGACCAGTCCGGGCGCGTCGCACAGCTCGCGGTAAGCGACCCGGTCGGGGTGAAAGCCCCGCATCGATGCGGGCACGATGGATACGCCGAGGCCGGCGGCCACCATGCTGATATTGGTCAGCATCCTGCCGACTTCCGCCGCGATGCGCGGCACGAAGCCGAGCTGCCCACAGGCCGCCAGCAGATCCGAATACATGCCGGAAGCGCCGGGCTGCCGCACCAGGATGAATTCCTCGGCCTGCAGCAAGCGCAGCGACACCGCCTTCGGGCTCGCCGCCAGGCGGTGATCCGCCGGCAGCGCCAGCAAAAGCGGTTCCTGCAGGATGGTGTGAAACGCCAGGCCGGCGGGGCGCGTCACCGGCGCGCGCAGCAGCGCCACATCGAGCTTGCCTTCCACCAGCGCCTCCGTCAGCCGCCCCGCATTGTCTTCCTTCAGCTGCAGCGCCACGCGCGGGCAGGCGCTGCGGAAAGCGCGCAACAGGCCGGGCGCATAGGAATGCGCCGCGGCCGAGGTGGTGAAGCCGATCGCGACCGCGCCCTCCATGCCCTGCGCCGCGCGGGCGGCGCGCTCGGCCGCCGCATCGAGATCGGAAAGCAGCGCCTTCGCATCGCGCAGGAACATGCGGCCGGCCTCAGTCAGCTCGACACCGCGCGGCAGTCGTCTGAACAGGGCAAAGCCGAGCTGTGCCTCGAGCAGCTTGATCTGCTGACTCAGCGGCGGCTGCTGCATGCCCAGGCGCTCAGCAGCGCGAGTGATGTGCCGCTCTTCCGCCACGGCGATGAAATATCTCAAGTGCCGAAGTTCCATTCATGTCTCCCGCCGCGCAGCGCAGCATTCCGCCATATCGAATAGGTATGGCAAACCTGGAAATTGCATATTTTACATATACAGGTGCGATGGCTATAGTCCGATGCAACCGGACAGAGAAACCGGCGCGGGCCCATTCCGGCGACCCGCATCTCTCGGAGACGATATGACCACGACCTTCCCCGACCGCGGCGCCATGCGCGCCTCATCGCCGCGGCTTGCGCGCTTGCCCGGCCTGCTTGCCGCTGCAGGCCTGCTCGCCTGCCTGAGCGCGTGCGGCGGCTCGGATGACCACCCGGCCAGCACGAACACCACGACGGCAACACCCCCTGCGACTACCACGCCGACGTCGCCGACGTTTGCGCCGGCCGTGCTGAGCAGCAGCGTCTGCTCCGGCCTGACCGCGACGAGCATCCCAGCCAGCAGCATCTCGCTGCCCAGTGGCGGCGCGACATTCACTTCGGCCGCACTCGTCGCGGCCACGGACGCCAACAATCTCAATGGCGACTTCTGCAAGGTGCTCGGCACGGTGCAGCCGGTGGACGGCGCCGCGCCGGTGATCCATTTCGAAATCAACCTCCCGGTCAAATGGAACGGGAAATTCGTCCATGTCGGCGGCGGCGGCTTCGACGGCGTACTGATCACCGGGCTCGATCCGATGGACTTCGCGCCGGCCTCCAGCGCCACGCCGCTCGCGCTCGGCTACGCCACGTTCGGCGACGATTCGGGCCATGTCGGCGGCATCACGAACGGCTCCTTCGCGGCGAACGATGAAGCGCTCGCGAACTACGGGCGGCAAAGCCTGAAGAAAACGCATGATGTCGCGATGGCGCTGATGACGAGCCTGTACAAGGTCGACAAGCCGCTAAAGGGGTATTTCATCGGCAGTTCCACCGGCGGGCGCGACGCGCTGGCCATGGTGCAGAACTGGCCGCAGGATTACGACGGCATCTTCATCAACCGGCCCGCGCTGAATTACACCGGCCTGCGGCTATCGAATGTGCAGCTTGGCCGCTCGCTGTTCCTGAACAATGGCGCGGGCTGGATCAATCCCGTAAAGACCACCTTGCTCCTCAACACCGTGATGAACGCCTGCGACGGTCTCGATGGCGCGCAGGACGGCATTATCAGCAACGTTGCCGCATGCAAGGCGCAGTCCAGCGCCATCCTTGCCAGCCTGCGCTGCGCCGGCGGCGCCGACACCGGCAACACCTGCCTGTCGGATGCGCAGCTCGCCACCGTCACGGCGATGGCCAATCCGCTGGCGCTGAATTATGCGCTGGCCAATGGCGTGACCAGCTACGGCGGCTACAACATCCTGGCCGGCATGGTGTTCGGCCCGCCGTATTCGGCTTCGCGCAACTTCGGCCCGAATGCCACCGGCCCCACCGCGCCGAACTATCTGGCCGCGTCGTCGAACTCGCCGAATGCCTACATCACCGGCGACCAGTGGATGAAATACTTCATCACCCGCAATGCTTCCTTCAATACGCTGACCGTTGATCCCGCCAACCCCGGCGCCTGGCAGCAGCGCATCGTCGATGTGTCGGCGCTGACCGATGCCACCAGCACCAACCTCGATGCCTTCTTCGCCAAGGGCGGGAAGATCATCTGGACGCACGGCACGGCCGATGAGGTGGTGAGCACCGATTCTTCCATTGCTTACTACCAGCAGCTGGTGGCGAAGTACGGTCAATCCGGCATCGATGCCGCGGTGCGCTTCTATCTGATTCCCGGCAACGGCCATGGCGGCACCGGGCCCTTCATTCCTTCCTTCGATAGCCTGGCGCTGCTGTCGGGCTGGGTGGAAGCCGGCACCGAACCGGCCAACAACATCGTCGCTGTCAACACCCAGACCAAAGCCGCCGTCGACACATCGCCGGCCGGCACGGCGGCGCGGCCGCTTTGCCGCTATCCTTCCTGGCCGAAATACAAGGGCGGCGGCGCCGATCCGAATCTCGCCGCAAGCTTCTCCTGCTCCACGCAGTAAGGACGGCGCCGCTTCGAATCCGGGCCCGCACGGCACGCCGCGCGGGCCTTTCAACCTTCGGGAGACAATGTGACGATCCACCGCATCATGACAAGAGCAGTTTCCAGAGCCGGGCTTTGCGGCCTGTTGCTGCTGGCCTCATCGGCCCAAGCCGCCGACGTCGGCGCCGCGAAAACCGGCGCCAATCACGACGCCTTCTACTGGCTGGGCGAAATCAACAAGGCCTCCACCGTCATCAACGCCGACGAAGGCCTGCTCGACCGCGCGCTCGCGCCGCGCATCGCCTCTGGCATCAGCAAGGTGCTGGCCGACGGCAACCAGCCCGGCGGCAAGCGGCCTTCACTGGTGATCACCTTCGAGCCGCTGCTCATTGCGGTCGCCGGCGAGGAAGCCACGCTGATCCACGCCGGCCGTTCGAGCCAGGACATGCTTTCCACCGTGCGCGCGGCGATGCTGCGCGAAGCATTGCTGAACCTCGCCGCGCAGCTCGACAAGACCTCTTCCGCCGTCGTGATGCAGGCGCGGCGACAGCGCGACACCATCGTGCCGAACTACACCAACGGCGTGGCGGCGCAGCCGAACAGCTATGGCCATTACCTGCTCGGCATCGCAGCGGGCCTGGACCGCGATGCCGAGCGCATCCGCGAAGCCTATGCCAGGCTCGACCGCTCGCCGATGGGCACCACCGTGCTCAACGGCAGCAGCTGGCCGCTGGACCGCAAGCGCATGGCCGGCTATCTCGGCTTTGGCGCCATCGTCGACAATGCTTACGACGCCGCGCAAATCAGCGCGGTGGATGCGCCGGTCGAGGCCGCGTCCATCGTCACCAGCATTGCGCTGCATGCCGGCGGCTTCATCGAAGACGTGATGACGCAGTATGCGCAGCCCCGCCCGTGGATACTGCTGCAGGAAGGCGGCGGCAACACCTATGTGTCGAGCGCGATGCCGCAAAAGCGCAATCCGGGCCTGTTGAACCTGACACGCGAGCATGCTTCCGATGCGCTGACGCTGGCGATGGGCCCGGCAATCCGCGCGCACAATCTGCCGCCAGGCATGCATGACGCGAAGGATGAAAAGACCAATGGCCAGATGGTGGCCGCCGCCATCGATGTGCTGCAGCGCTGGGAGCGCATCATGAGCGCGCTCGTGATCGATCCGCAGCGCGCGCTCGACGAGCTCGACAGCGACTGGACCGCATCGCAGGAATTGGCCGACGAACTCATGCGCAACAACGGCATACCGTTCCGCGTCGGCCATCACTTCGCATCGAAGATCGTCGATTATGCGAAGGCGCACGACATCCGCCCGAGCGCCTTTCCCTATGGCGAAGCGAAGCGCATCTATGCGGAATCGAGAGAAGGCTTCGGCCCGGCGGAGTTGCCCATGACCGAGGCGCAGTTCCGCGCAGCGCTGGATCCGGTGGCGATCGTGAAGCATCGCGCCACCGTCGGCGGACCGCAGCCGGCCGAGATGGAACGCATGCTGAAGGCAGCCGATGCGCGCCTGGCGCAGCAACGGGCATGGATCGCGGAGCGACGCGGCGCGATCGACGCGGCGCTGGCGCGGCTGGACCACGACTTCGACAGATTGCTGCCGCGCTGAGGATAGGCGGGCCGGTCTCGTAGGTTGGGCGCAGCCCACGCGTCTCTCCGCATGCCGCTGGCCGCGTGGGCTGCGCCCAACCTACGGACATCGATCATCCGATGCGGCCCGCATCACCTATCCTCAGCGCTGCGCCCACCATGCCGCCATGGTCCTGCGCATCGCGGCATCCGGCAGCACGCCGATGCCGGCGCGGCAGTTATCGATCATGTGGCGCGGCTGCGCGGTGCCCGGTATCGCGACGGTGACCGCCGGATGGCCGAGCACATACTTCAGCAAAACCTGCGCCCAGCTATCGCAGCCGATCTCACCGGCCCAGGGCGGCAGCGGCGTTCGCACCAGGCTGCGCAACAGGCCGCCGCCACCGAAGGGCTGGTTCACGATCACCGCGATGCCGCGCTCGGCTGCCAGCGGCAGCAGACGCGCCTCGGCTTCGCGGTCGTCCAGCGAATAATTCAACTGCACGAAATCGAGCTGTTCCGCGCGCATCACCGCTTCCATGTCGGCGAAGGCGCTGGCGGTGTAATGCGTGATGCCGAGATAGCGGATGCGGCCCTCCTCCTTCCAGGCGCGCAGCGTGGCGAGATGCGTGCGCCAGTCGAGCAGGTTATGAATCTGCATCAGGTCGATGCGCTCGGTTCGCAGCAAATCCATCGAACGCCGCATCTGCCGTATGCCTTCCTCGCGGCCACGCGTCCAGACCTTGGTGGCGATGAAAGCCTTATCGCGCGCGCCCATCTCGGCCAGCAGGTCGCCAGCAACGGCTTCCGAGCGGCCATACATCGGCGAGCTGTCGACCACCGAGCCGCCGGCGGCGAATAGCGCCTCCAATGTGGCGCGCAGCGGCTGGCGCTCGGCCGGGCTGGCGCCGACATCGAAGGTTTGCCAGGTGCCGACCCCGATCACGGGCAAGCGCTCGCCGCTGGAGGGGATGACGCGGGTGTGCAGTCGTGTGCTGATGCCCTGTGGAGCGGATGCATTGCCGTCGCGGGCGGAAGCGCCGATGCCAAGTCCGATCGCGCCGGCCATGGCAAGGCGCAGGAATTCGGCGCGGCTCATCCCCGACGCGCCTGTATGCGGATGATGTGACGATGCCTGTCGCATGCTGTGCTCCTTTCCCGGTTTCGATGCCGATCGGTTGCGCGCGTTCCGTGGCGCAATGCATTCTTTCGCCTGACCTGACCATGGCTTCCTGCGCATGGGCGAACAAGAGCGGCAAGGGCTTGCTTCACATCGTCACAGCCCGGCCCGCTCCATGACTGCTTCGGCAACGCGTTTCTCCAGATAGGACAGCTTGATCGGCCGCAGCAGATAACGCAGGCGCTGCCGCATCAGCAGGTCGCCCAAGCGCGCATCCGTCTCCGGCGCCGTCTGGTTGCCGAGCATGAAGATCGGCGCATCGGCGTTCCTGCCGGTGCGTATCGATGTGACCAGGTCTTCGAGCGCATGCGAGCCGGGCTGACTGTCGGCAAGACTATCGATGACATAGGCATCGAAGGCGCCGCCATCATGGGCCTGCAGCAAGGACACCATGTCGTAATAGGCGCTGGCGGCAAAGCCGCGTTTGCGCAGCAGATCACACAGGCTGTCGGCAAGAAATTCATCGCTGTCGAGAATCGCGATGGTCAGCGGCTTGGGCTGCCACGGCGCGGGAGCGGGTTGGTCATGCATGGTGTACAGAGTGGAAGCACGGTTGAAGATGCAATCGTCGGCTCCGGCATTCTACGCAGGAATCCAGCGGTCACGGCCCCGCTGGAGCGCTTCGCATCGCCCTTCGCAAGCCCACAGTTCCCGTCCTTGAGGATGCTCAAGAACGGTGGGGAGGAAAAAAATACATTGCAATCGGCATGCGTAGATTTTTCACGCAGCCGCTTCTCTTCATACTCAAAGGAAAACCCATGCTCAATCTCACCAAACCCCTCTTGGCCCTTTGTGCCATCGCCGCTTCCGGCATCGTCTATGCCCAGACCGCTGGCGGTGGACCGACCGGCATGGGAGGAAGCCAAATGCAGAGCGGCGGTGGCGGCGGCACCGGCAAGGATCCTTTCATCGAAAACCGCGAAGAGAAGTCGCAGGCGCGAAAGGAATACAAGAAGGACAAGTCCATTTCCAAGCAGGACTACAGCAAGGAAAAGAAAAAGGCGAACCAGAAGCTGAAGCAATCGGGCGCGCAATCCGAAGGAACGAAGAACACCGAGGTTCCCAGCACGCGCTGAACCCTGTGCCGGAGTCGTTCATGTAGTCGCGTGTGACGGACCACACGCGTTGTCGGCTGGCAGAACGAAATTTGCGCCGGCTTGTCACAGTGCGAGCTGATGGGTTCGTCTCAACCCTCCACTGTGAAAGGAACAGCCATGCCCAGCATCAAAACCACCGGCGCCAATTCAACCGAGCTGTACTACTACGAACAGGGGCAAGGCAGGCCAGTCGTGCTGATACACGGCTGGCCGCTCTCCCACAGGATGTGGGAAAGCCAGATCACTGCGCTGTCCGAAGCCGGCTTTCGCTGCATTGCCTATGACCGCCGCGGCTTCGGCGATTCCGGCCGTCCCACTGGCGGCTATGACTACGACACCTTCGCCGCCGATCTCAACGACCTGATGACGCAGCTCGATCTGCGCGACGCAACGCTGGCAGGCTTTTCGATGGGCGGTGGCGAAGTGGCGCGCTATATCGGCCGCTACGGCACCGACAGGCTGTCGAGTGCGATGCTGCTCGGCGCGGTGCCGCCCTTCCTGATGAAGACAGCGGACAATCCCGAAGGCGTCGACAAGTCGGTCTTCGACGGCATGCTCGCCAACGTCAAGCGCGACCGCATCGCGTTCTTCGAAGAATTCTTTCCGAACTTCTACAACCTGGCTCCCGGCGCCGGCGCCGACCTGCTCGGCTTCACCAAGTGGATCGCCTGGGGCGCATCGCCGCTCGGCACGCAGCAATGTATCGTTGCCTTCGGCGAAACCGATTTCCGCGCCGATCTGGCCAAGTTCGACATACCAACCTGCATCGTCCATGGCGACGCCGACCGCATCGTGCCCATCGATGTGGCCGGCAAGCGCTCGCATCAGATGATCGCGGGAAGCCGCCTCGAGGTGCTGCCCGGGGCGCCGCATGGCTTCGCTGCAACCCATGCCGAGGCGCTGAACCGCATCATGCTGGATTTCCTGAAGTCCTAGCATTGCGGCAGCACCAGCTGTGGCGGCACCAGCCGGCGCGACAACCGTGTCGCCGCTGCGCGGCAGCATGTTCTTTCCCGGGCGCCGGCAAGCATGTCGTACCCGAAACGTCAAAACCTGGCGCACCCGCATCGTCGTTAATGAAGCGATCGCGCATTCGCGCAGGAGCAGCCGGCGCGCGTCGATGCTCCGGCTGCAGGGCCAGCTTCCCGCAGCGCGAAGTCCGCAATCTGGCGCAACGCGCTTGCCGTCGCCCGGTTCGCCGCTTCCACGCCGGCACTCGGGGTCTTGTCGCTCATGGTTTCGCGCAGCGCGATCTCTCGCGCAGCCAGCACCCGGTTCGAAGCGCTTTCATGGAGCTGCACATGCAATGTCAGGCGCAGCAGCGCCGGATCGGCACGGAAATCCTGGACCAATTCCAGGATGCGGACCTGCAGCGCATAGCCATAAGCCGAGGAGGAAGGCGGCGCCAGCACCGCGTTGAAGGCATGCGTTTGCACCATCGTTCTCAGCAACAGCGGCAGCAGCATCTGTGCCGGCGCAGCCGCCCATTCATGCCTGCCGAAGTAGCCGAAGCGATGCGGCGCCTCGACATACGCCATGCGCGCGGTATCGTAGGGCGCCTCGGCATCCGGCGACAGCACCAGCAGCACCGCAGCTCCTGCCCCTGCCCTTCCATGCGGCACTTCCGCCGGCAGCTGGTCCAGCGTCTCCAATTGGATATCGAGCTTCTGCGGGCTCAGCGGCGCGCAAGCGGCAAGCAGCAGGCATAGCGACGCGCAGCAGTTTTTCAACAGCTTGCGCGCAGGCTGTTGAACAACGTAGCGAGCGAGTCGAGATTGGGGTCGAGGAGCGGAACCGTACGAGTAGTACGGTGAGCACCGCAGACACTGAGATCGGCACGCGCAGTAGTTTTTCAGCAGCCTGCTAGGGTTTGCCATCGCGCTCTCCCGGTCCCAGCGGCACGGCAGCGCCGCGCAGCAACAGCGATGGATTGCGCTGCAGCCTGTCAGCGGCGGCGGCGAGCGTTTTCGAGGCGGCTTGCATATCGGCCAGCATCCGGTTGGCCTGGGGCAGCAGCTCGGCACGCATCGTGCGCAGCGACTCCGTGCCCGCCGCCATCAGGGGCACGGCATCGCGGCTCATCCGATCCGCATTGGCCAGGATCGCATTCAGCCTGTCGCTGTTGGCTGCCAGCGTGGCGGTCACGCGTTCCAGGTCGCGCAGCGACGCATCGAGCGCGCCAAGGTTGTCGCGGCTCAGCGTGGCTTCCATCAGCGCCGTCAGGATCTGCACATTCGCATCGACCGTGCTGATGGCTGTATCCACGTCGCTGGAACGGGATGGCCCGGCGGCAATCAGCGGCAGATGCGAAACGGGATGCAGCGCCAGCGGCCCGCGACTGTCTCCCGCATCCTCCAGCGCAATGTAGACATAGCCCATGAAGCCACGGGCCGCCAGTCCGCGCGAGGTGACGGTCGCCAGCGTAGCCGCGCTGATCGGCGTTCCCTTGCGGATGCTGAGCACGATGTCCACTTCACGCGGCCCGGCAAGACTGATGCGCGCGACATGCCCTACCTCCACGCCGTGGAATTCCACCGGCGCATCGACCAGCAATCCGGATACGGCATCGCCGGTATGCACCTGATACGACGCGTACTGCGCATTCCCGTGCCGATACCAGACGTAGCCGACGCCAAGCAGGGCCAGAAGGCACAGCGCAAACGCATACCAGGCCCAGGCTTCGGCGCTGCGCGGCTTCGTCGCGTCCCATTCCGGCGTTTTCATGGTCCTTCCCTGCCGCCATATCCATGCAAGCCGTTCCGGCCCGGCAGCATGCGCATCAGCGTGGCATCGCGAAACAGGAAGTGATGCGCGAGCGCGGCGCCCGCGTGCAGCGCCAGCAGCAGCATGAGAGCGTCGGCGAGCAATCCATGCACGCTGACCAGCGCATGAAACCAGCGCTCATCGCGCGGCAGATAATCCGGCAGCGTGACGAGGACGAAGAAGGACACCGGAATCCCGGCCGTGGACGACATCAGCCAGCCGCTCAGTGGCAAGCAGAACATCAGCGCATACAACAGCAGATGCACGAAGCGCGCCGTGCACCGCTGCCAGAAAGGGATGCCGGGTTCGAGCGCGGGCAAGGGATTGACGCTGCGCCATGCGACCCGGACCAGCGCAAGAAGCCAGGCCAGGATGCCAAGCTCCTTGTGCAGCAGGATCAGGCTGATCTTCTTCATGTCGTATCCCGTTTCCGGCAGGGCAACCATGTAAAGCCCCAACAAAATCAGTCCGACCAGCAGGGCCGCCATGGCCCAGTGCAGCAGGATGGCCACCCGGCCATAGCGGTTTGCCGTGTTGACGAAGTCGGTCATGCTCCGCTCCCATACCCGGTTCAATAGGAACCCGGCTGCACCGCTCTCCAGCCTGACAGGCAAGTCTGGACATAGGGATAGTAGCCGGCGGGATTGTCGCACCAGTACCAGTAGCTGACCGTATTGCCATTCTCGTCCCGCCCGATGAAGCCCATCGGCGGCGGCGCCGCTTCCGGCCAGGGATAGGCATAAAACGGCACGCCGAGCAGCGGCGGCACGATGATCACCGCGCCATGGCTTCCGTGTCCACCATGCCCCTCGTGCCCCTCGTGACCGTCATGCCCGTCGTGACTGCCATGGCGCGGCAAAGGCTGCATCCCTCCAGGATGCCCGTGATCGAAACCGCCGCCCGGGCCCGCGCCGTGCCCCAGGCCTGCGCCACCGCCATGCCCCCATTCGGCTGCCTGCAGCGGAGCGCCCCAGGCAGCGCATGCGAGCGCCAGCCATGCCGAGCAAGGACGCAGGAAAGTCCGCCTCCGGCATGGCGCAGCAGAGCGAGCGTCGAGATTCAAAATGCGCATGACAGCAAATCCTGAGGCGAGGAATGCCGGACACGGTGCCCGGCATTCCTCATCAATGCGCATCGCTCTGAAAAGCCGCTCCAAGCGAGTGGCATCACTCCGATTCTGCGCCACCGCAAGGCGCGAACCGCTTTCTTCAGCGAGCGCTCATTTCATGGCGCCATTCGGCTGCTGATTCACCGAAATCGCCATCGCCTGCCGGTAGTTGATCTCTACCTGGTCGCCTTTCTTCACCAGCTTCAACTGCTCCGGGTCTCTTACCTTGACATCGAAAGTGCCATGCGTACCGCGCAGCTTGACCTTCTGGTCCTTCATGTTGACCGAAACCACATCGGCCAGCACCATGACTCTCTTCTCGGCCGAAGCGCCCGGTGTCGCGCCATGTTCCGCTTGTGACGCGTTTGCGCTCTCTACCCGCTCGCGTATGCCCGCGGTGCCTTTCCTCAGTTCCAGCGACACCGCTTCCTCGTATTCCGCATTGACCATGTCGCCGACGCGGAGCTGATCGAAGTTGCGCACCCTTTCGCCTGCCTTGATCTCGACCACTTCACCATTGCGCTGCTTTAAATCGATGGTGCGGGTGCCCGGATCGAGGCGGACGATCTGCGCGCTGACGCGCGTCGTCTGAACGGCGCTTCCAGCGCCTGGTGTGGTCTTCATGGTTGTCGTGCGCTGGTCATCCTGGGCGTGAGCGGCTGGCAGGACCACCACAGCGGAGAAGATCAGCGAGTGTACGGCTTTCATCGGCATGCCTCCTTGCAATGGAAATCAGATAAAGCGCGGCGCGCACTGCGCCGCACCATGCCGATTGTTGGCACGCCGGCCCGGAGCGGCAATACGTACTTGGTCACATGCCGAGTGACGGGAATGCCTGCCTGTTTGCACCGAACGCGATGCGCCGCCCGTTCACTCCGATGCCGCCTCGTCGTCGTCATGCCCTTCGTCAGGCGCCACATCGATGCGTCCGACCAACCCCTGCTTTTCATCATTCGGCCCGGCCGCGAAGAACAGCGTGTTGACCGGCTGATTCTGAAAGCCATTGCCAAACGCCAGGCCCCAGAGACCATCGATGGTCAGCGGACGGCGCCCGGCATCCTTGAGCGTGCCGACGAAGCGGCCGCTGGCGAAGTCATAGGCATGAAGGGTACCGTCACCGAAGTTGCCGACCAGCAGGCGCCCGGCGAACCGGCCGAAGCCGGCCGGCGCCAAAGCCATGCCCCAGGGCGCATTGAGCTTGCCGCCGGAGACCAGACGCCTGATCAGCCTGCCATCCGGGGCGAAGACATTCACATAGCCCAGGCCCCGGCCCGCAACCTCGTCGTGACCCGACGCATCCTGCTTCGCATACGAGACATAAATATTCCCGGCGATGGCCTGCAGGCCGAAGGGCGCGAAGCCGGCCGGCAGACCCGGATCGGAAAAGTTGCTGCCCGCCAGCTGCACCGGCTTGAAGCCGGCATCGAAGACATCGATGCGATTGTTATGGAAGTCGGCCGCATACAGCTTGCTGCCCGCGCCATCGGCCGACAGCGCCAGCGCCTTGTACACCGCGCCCGCGGATGCGGAGTTGTCCACGACCTTGATCGCGTGAGTCGGATCCACGTTCGGCGCCCAGCCGGCAATGACCCCGTCCTCGGTTGCGAAGAGGAAGCGGCTCGGCCCGGATTTGTCGTTCCGCGTCACCGCGAAGTCCGACGAGCCGTTGAACACGATGCCGGTGGGCGTACCGCCGCTGGCGCCGGTGGGCGAAGGAATCTGCACCACGAGCGTTTGCGGCTTGCCGGCGCCGTCATACAGCGTCGAAACGCCGGTGCCGTTGTCGGCAACCCAGAGAAAACCGAAGGGATTGAAGGCAGTCCCCCAGCCGTTGACCAGATTCGGGTCGGTGTTCGCGGCGGCAACGCCGCCATTCGATACCAGGTTGCGCTGCTCATAAAAGTCCCCCGCCGCATGCGCAGACTGCGCCGCGGCCAGAGCGGCGAGCATGCACAGTCGAACGAGAGCTCGTTGTAATGAATGTGTCTTCATGATGGCGCTCCAAAGCGAAGTCCGGTTGAGAAATCCAGTTGAGAAGTCCGGTTGAGAAGCGCGGCCTGCGCAGCCGCACCTGCCGTATATGCGCAAAGCACGGCTGGCGGTTCAAGGCCGCGGCGACACGCCGCGTGGGGGTTGGGCGGGATCAAGCATGGCGTCGACGGCGCTTTACATGGCGCGCTTTTTCGCTACGCATGGCGCTTTGCGTTATCGCAGCCTCGCCGCCCGGAGGTTTTGCATAATGACTCGGCACAGTCGGAATCGCGGCGGCAACGCGCCAATTGATGCGATTGAACCGATTGCGGCGATCGGGGCATATACCGTCGACGATGGAGATTCCGGGATGTGGAAGAGGGCCAGCCGAAGCGGCACCCCGACGGCCTCGGACGATGAACATGAAGCGCGGCTGCTGCATCTGGCAAGCGACGGTGATCTTCATGCCTTCGAATTGCTGTATCGCCGCTATTTTCCACGGCTGATGCGCTTCCTGGACCGTGCGATCCGCCGTCCGAGCCTGTGCGAGGAAGTCGTGAACGACACCATGCTAGCGGTATGGAACAGCGCCGGCCGCTACGACGGCAGCTGCAAGCTGTCGACCTGGATATTCGCAATCGCATGGCGCAAGGCGATGAAGGCCCTGCGCGCCTTCGACGATCCCATCGACCATGACGTCGAGCTGATGCCGGACGACAGCCGCGATGAGCCGGAAGAAGCGGCGCAGCGGCAGGAGTTGCGGCAGCGCCTGGAACAGGCCTTGTCCTGCCTGCCCTTCGAGCAGCGCGCGGTGGTCTGCCTCACCTATTTTCACGGGCTGGATTATCACGAGATCGCCGCGATCATGGAATGCCCGGTAAACACGGTGAAATCGCGCATGTTCCATGGACGGCGCAAGTTGGAAGTTCTGCTGGGCGACAGGGCGGAGGCGCGCTGATGGAGAAGAAGCCATTGCGGAATGAAGATGCGGAGCACCAGGCGGCGCAGGAGCTCTTGCCCTGGTTCGCCACCGGCGCGCTGGAACGGCTCGAAAGCCAGCACGTGGAACGGCATCTGCGGCATTGCCAGCAATGCCGCGCCGACCTGGACCTACAGCGCAGGCTGAGCGTAGATGCGGCACGCCATCCGGGCCCTGGCGCGGATGCGGATGTAGCCTGGCAGCGCTTGCGCTCGCGGCTGCATGCGCCAGCGCAGGCAGCGCCGGGTCCCGCCCGGACGTTGCGCCGCCCCTCGTGGACGCACTGGACTCTGGCCGGCGCTGCCGCCCTGATCGCGGCGTTCGCCATCCTGCCGGCCAGCCTCGCGCCGCGCTATCACGGTCTCGGCCGCACCGGCGGCGGCGGCGACGGCGATATCGTCGTGGCCTTTCGGCCGGATACCAGCGAGAAAGAGCTGCGGCAGATTCTGCGCGCGAGCGGCGCGCGCCTCGCGGATGGGCCGACCGCGGCCGACGCCTATGTGCTCCGGGTCGAGCGCGGCACGCAAGAGCAGGCGCTGGTGGCATTGCGCCGCGAGCCAAGGGTGACCATGGCCGAGCCGCTGGACGCGAGAGGCGGCCATTGAAGCCCTGGCCGCGCCGCATGCTCATCGCGCTCGGACTCGCGCTGACGCTGGCCGGCTGCGCCTTGGGACAGGCCGCCGCGCCGGGCATCCCGCTGGAGCCGGGAACGGTGCGGCTGCTGGTGATGCTGAAAGCGCCGCCGCCGCATTTCCGACCCGATGCCGGGCCTGCCGGCTATGGCGCCGCCGATTGGAATGCACAGCGCCGCATCGCGGCAGGCCTGGCGCGAGACCATGGGTTCACGCTGGCCGACGACTGGCCCATGCCGGTGCTTGGTCTGCACTGCTTCGTGCTGAAGCCGCTCGACGCGAAGCGCGCCGCCAGCCTGGCGAACGCGCTGTCGCGGGATCTGCGCGTCGAGTGGACCCAGCCGGTACAGCGCTTCCATGCGATGGAAGCCGACGGCAGCAGCGACCCGCTCTATCCCTTGCAGCCGGCCGCACGGCTGTGGCAGCTGTCCCGATTGCATCAGACGGCGACCGGCCGCGGCGTGTCCGTGGCCGTCATCGATAGCGGCGTCGATGCCGCGCACCCGGACCTGGAAGGCCAGGTCGCATGGGAAGAGAATTTCGTCGATGACGGCAAGCCCGGTGCGGAGGCGCATGGCACCGCGGTCGCCGGGATCATTGCGGCACGCGAGGGCAATGGCATGGGCATCGCCGGCATCGCGCCGGCGGCGCGGCTCTACGCGCTGCGTGCATGCTGGCAACAGCGGGACGGCGGCACCGCGTGCGACAGCTTCACGCTGGCCAAGGCGCTGCAGGCGGCGATATTGCGCGGCGCGCAGGTCATCAATCTGAGTCTTGCCGGACCGGAAGACCGACTGCTGCGCGAATTGCTCGATCAGGCGGCGGCGCGCGGCATCAAGCTGGTGGCTGCGGCTGATGTGCAATTGCCTGACGGCGGCTTTCCGGCATCGCATCCCGCGGCGATCGCAGTTGCCGGCGCGCCTATACCCGAGGCCATGCGCGCGCGCGTGCTGCTCGCGCCGGCAAAGGATGTGCCAAGCACCCTGCCCGGGGCGCGTTTCGGCTTCGTTTCGGGCGCCTCCTTCGCCGCGCCCCATGTTTCCGGATTGCTTGCCCTGCTCACCCAGCTGCGGCCCGAGCTGACGCCGCGCCAGGCAAGGCAGGCCATGTCGGGCACGGCAGGCCAGGTGGATGCCTGCGCCGCGCTTCAGCGGGTCGGCCAGGCTTGCGCCTGCTCCTGCATTGCGTCCCGTGCGCCCGACGATGGGCGGCATTGAGCGCAGCACTGAGCGCATCGCGCGCCGCATGCTGCTGGCCGCGGGGGCGATGGCCGCGGGCCAGGCGCTGGCTCAAGTCGACGGCAGCATGGCCATTGTCTCCGACTACCGCTATCGCGGCGCGACGCTCAGCCATGGTAGGGCCGAGCCGCAACTGCACCTGGGCGTGGATGCGTCGAATGGCTGGTATGCCGGTGGCTTCATCTCGGGCATCGATCTGCGCGGGGAGTACCGCGCCCATGTGCAACTGCTGACTTATGCCGGCCGCGCCGCGCGCGATCGTTCCGGCCTCGCCTGGGACGGCGGCATCGTCGCGGCGGCCTTCCCCGGGGCCGCCGCCTATGATTACCTCGAAGCCTACGCTGGCTTCACCGGCGCCGTGTTCAGCGGCCGCCTGTCGGCATCTCCAAACTACTTCGGCGCGGGTACAGCCACCTTGTATGCGGAATGCAATGCCGCCAGCGATCTGGGGCGCACGATGCGTGCGGAAATGCATGCCGGCTATCTGCATACCGCGCGCCATCCCGCGCCGCTCGCTGTCTACCATGCCGGCGGCCCGGACTTCAGCGTAGGACTGTCGGCCGGCGTCGCGCGCGCCCGGCTGGCGCTGACCTGGAGCGCGGCCCGGCAGACCCGCAATGCCTGGGTGCTGAAGCTGGCGCTGCCTTTCTGATGCGCTGGTACGCAAGCGGGAACGCCAACCGGGCGTGTTTCATCCAATGTCATGAACGCACAAGGAGAGAGACGATGCCTACCCAAGCGGCGGTGACGCAAAACGCGAACCGTTCCGATGCCGACCTGGCCGCAGCGATACGCGGCGGCGACGAGCAGGCCTTCACGCTGCTGATGCGGCGCATGAACCGGCCGCTGTACCGCACCGCGCGCAGCATCCTGCGCGACGACGCCGAAGCCGAAGATGCGCTGCAGGATGCCTATCTGCAGGCCTATCGCGGCATCGCCTCATGGCGCGGCGATGCATCGCTCAAAACCTGGCTCACCCGCATCGTCGTCAATGAAGCGATCGCACGATCGCGCAAAAGCAAGCGGCGCGCGACGGTGATCCAGCTGCAGGGCCAAGCTGCCGACGACATGGAGGAAGCCGAGATGGAACAGACGGCTGGCGAGCAGCCTGAGCAAGCGGTATTGCGATCACAGATGCGCGCGGTGCTGGAGAAAAGCATCGATGGCTTGCCCGAAAACTTTCGCACGGTGTTCATGCTGCGCGCGGTGGAGGAAATGGGCGTCGAAGAAGTCGCCGCCTGCCTCGACATCCCGGAAGCCACCGTGCGCAGCCGCTTCTTTCGCGCCCGCGCGCTGCTGCGCCAGGCGCTGGAGAGCCAGATCGACTTTGCCACCGGAGATGCCTTCGGCTTCGATGGCGCGCGCTGCGACCGCATCGTCACAGCCGTCATCCGGCGCCTGCGCGCCGAGCCGGAATAAGCCCTGGCCCGGCTGTTTCATTTCACTGTCGAAAAGGAGAACTGCCATGAACAAGCTGTTACCCCGGATCGCCGCAGGATGCGTGCTGCTCTGCGCATCGCTGGCCCATGCCGATACGCGCGCACCCAACGATGCGCAGATCGCCGGCATCGTCGTTGCCGCCAACAGCGTCGACATCGATGCCGGCAAGCTCGCCGAGTCCAAGGCGCAGGATCCGAAAGTAAAGGCTTTCGCGCAGCGCATGGTCACCGACCATGGCGGCGTCAATGAGCAGGCTTCGGCGCTGGCGAAAAAGCTCGCGCTGACGCCCGAATCCAGCGATGTCAGCAAATCGCTGCAACAGGGTGGCGCGGCGAACGTCTCGCGCCTCAAGGGCTTGCAGGGCGCGGCGTTCGACAACGCCTATGTGGAACATGAAATCGCGTATCACCAGACGGTGCTCGATGCGATCGACAACACGCTGATCCCAAACGCGAAGAATGCCGAGCTCAAGAACCTGATCGTCAAGGTCAGGCCCGCCATCGATGACCATTTGCAGCATGCGAAGCATTTGCAGGCGGATCTGAGCAAGAAGTAGCGGCACGCCATGCTATTCCGCCGACCTTCCCCCGTGCGCTTCTTCCCGTTGGCTGCGGCCTGCACGCTGTTGTCGATGCCACTCGCATCAAGCGCAGGCGCGAGCCAGGAGGTCGTCATCGATGCGATGCGTTTCGCGCCGCAAACCATCGAAGCACGCGTTGGCGATGAGATCGTCTGGAACAACCGTGATTTCTTCCCGCATACCATCGTCGCGGATCACGGCGAATTCGCTTCCGAGCCCATCGCCCCAGGCGGCGCATGGCGCCTGCATGCCGAGCATCGGGGCGTGTTTCCCTACACCTGCGGATTGCATCCGACCATGCATGGCGTGCTAGTGGTCAATTAATCGACGCCCCACCCTCTGATCCGAAGCGCTGTCGCGCCGGCCGCCCTTCGGATCAACCCAAGTCCCGTTCTCCGACATTCTTTCGATAAGCAAATGGCAACGGCGAGAGGGGCAGGACGCAACCCTCCATCGGGGGCGCGTGCGCATACTCGGCCTTACCAAATTTCATCAAGAAGAAGGAGACAACATGAGGGTTCATGAACCTCTGGGCATGCCCACGTCATTGCTGCAACGCCGCTTCGGGCTGCCTGCACTGTCGGCACTCTGCATCAGCGCCGCCCTGCTTGCCGCCTGCAACGGCAGCGACGACAGCGCCAGCACCGGCGCGGGCAGCACCAGCGCGACGGCAGCAGCGACCGCGCTGGCAGTGGTCAAGCCGGTGATGGACTGCGCGCAGCTGGCATCGGTCGATCTGACCGATATCGGCGGCGCGGGCAGCACCATTACCTCGGCCGCAGTGACGACGACCACGATCAACGGCAATACCATCAGCATGTGCGCCGTGAAGGGCACGCTGGCACCGTCGAACACCTTCGAGGTGGCGCTGCCGGTCAGCTCCTGGACCCAGCGCTTTGCCGAACTCGGCTGCGGCGGCCTGTGCGGCAATCTCAGCGATCCGACCAGGCAGAGCGCGTTTTCCTTCACCTACAACTGTCCGCTGGTGCAGCAGGGCGGCTTCGTGACCGCGGCCACCGACATGGGTCATTCCGGCAACGGCACGGCCTGGACCACGAATGAACAGCAGCAGGCGGACTTCGCCTACCGCGGTCAGCACATCACCACGCTCGCGGCCAAGAAGCTGATCAAGGCCTACTACGGCCAGGCGCAGAAGTATTCCTATTTCGTCGGCTGCTCGGATGGCGGCCGCGAAGCGCTGATGGCCGCGCAACGCTATCCAAATGATTACAACGGCATCGTCGCCGGCGCGCCCGCAGCCCACTTCCAGATCCAGAACTCCGTGTTCCATGGCTGGAGCGTGGTGTCCAACAGCACCACCGGCAACAGCAGCGGCAATTCGGTGCTGTATGCCGACAAGATCGCCGTGCTGCACCGGGCCGTGCTCGCCGCCTGCGGCGATACGCCCGACGGCCTGATCTCCGATCCGCGCGCCTGCAGCTTCGACCCCGCTTCGATCGCCTGCGCGACCGGCGCCCTTGATACCAGCGCCTGCCTGACCCCAGCCGAAGTCGCCGCGGCCGGCAAAATCTATGGCGGCCCGCTGGACGCGACCACGCGCGAGCGCATGCAGATCGGCCGGCCGCTGCCCGGCTCCGAAGGCAACTGGGTCGGCGTTGAAGTGCCGAGCACATCGACCTCGACCGGCGCCCCGGTCGCCGTATCCAGCGGCGTGTTCAGCTACAACATCGTCACCGGCGCCTATAACCTGATCTTTACCGGTAGCCCGACCATGCCGACGATCGACAACTTCGGCTATACCGATGCCAGCTTCTACAGCACCTATCTGGCGCCGAATCATCCACTGTATGACGCGACCAACCCGGACCTGTCTGCCTTCCAGAAGGCCGGCGGCAAGCTGATCCTGTGGCACGGCTGGGCCGACCAGCACATCTCGCCGCGCTACACCATTGCGTACTATGAAGCGATGCAGAACACGATGGGCCAGTCCACCGTCGACGGCTTCACACGCATGTACCTGGTGCCGGGCGTGGGCCACTGCGGCGGCGGCGAAGGCCTGGCCAACATCGACCTGGTATCGCAGATCACGGGCTGGGTGGAGCAAAGCAATGCGCCGGACTCGGTGATGAGCTACCGCACCGACACCGCGGGCAATGTGACGGCGTCGCGTCCGGTGTATCCCTACCCGGCAGTGGCCCAGTACAAGGGCAGCGGCGACTGGCATGACGGCGCGAACTACACCAGCGGCGCGCCCTTGTACAACGTGCGCACCCCGGCCTGGGCGGGCGCGATGTTCTACACGCCATACACGCCGAAACAGCAGGGTGTGGCAACACCGCTGTAAGCGGATTGCATCGACAGGGTGAAGTGACGCAGGTTTGACCCGCGACCTGCATGGATGCGGCGGAACTGCCCGATGCGGCAGTTCCGCCTTTCTCTTTCGAAGACGTCGGGATGCGGATCAGCGTGCCACGCCTGCGCGCGGCCCGCATGCATGCACCAGCATCGCCAGGGCCGCCAGACACCATACGATCAGCGCGCCGGACGGCAAGTCATACACCAGCGACAGCACCAGCCCGAGCGCATAACCGGCGATGCCCACGGCGAAAGCGATGGCGATGCGCCTGCCTGCCGGGTAATTGCGCACGGCAAGCGCCGGCACGATCAGGCTGGCAAATACCAGATACACGCCAACCAACTGCACCGAGATCGTCACTGCCAGCGCGAACAGCAGGTAAAAGGCCACGCGTGGCAGCCGGCCCTCGAAGCGGAATGCCAGGAAGCCGATGACGATGGTCGCTATCGCCGGCAGCAGCAACTGGTCAAAACGCACCCAGAGGATTTGCCCGGCCAGCAGGTCGCGCAAATGCTCGCCGCCGTGCGGATTGTGCGCCAGCAGCAGCAGGCTGCCGGTCGCGGCCAGTACGAACACCACGCCGATCTGCGCCTCCTGCACCTCCGGCCAGCGCCGCTCGGTCCAGGTCAGCAGCAGGGCGCCGAGCACCGCGGCGCTTGCCGCGGCAAGCTGCACGATCCATCCGGCTTCGAGCTCGGCCATGCCGGCGATGATCACGCCCAGCGCCGCAATCTGCGCAATCGCCAGGTCGATGAACACGATGCCGCGCTTTAACACCTGCGCGCCGAGCGGCACATGGGTGGCGAGCACCAGCGCACCAGCGGCGAAGGCCGGCGCAATGATGGATAGATCAAGGCCTTCCGGATTCACTTGTTGGCCTCCAGCAGACGATGCACGGTGTCGTCGAAGAGGCTGAACAAGTCCTTGGCTGCATCATCGCCGCCCACGGTGAACGGCAGCGTCACCGCCGGGATATGCGCATGCTCGGACAACCACTGCGAAGCGCGCGCGTCCTGGTAAGCCGCGCGCACCACCATCTTCGCCGGCGTGCGCTGCAGCTGCGCCGCCAGCTCGGCCAGGTGCGCTGCGGACGGCTCCACGCCGGGCTTGGGCTCGAGCGTGCCGACCGCGCGCATGCCGAGCCAGTTCATCAGGTATTCCATATTCTTGTGATGCTCGACGATGGCCGCGCCCTTCAGTGGCGCGGCCTGCTCGCTCCATTTTGCGATGGCCGCGTTCCAGCGCCTGGCGAAGTCCGCCTGGCGCGACTGATAGGTCGCCGCATTGGCCGGATCGATCTGCGCCAGCCGCTGCGCCAGCGCCGCCGACACGGTGGCGATGTTGCGCGGATCAAGCTGGATATGCGGATTGCCGGCCGCATGCACATCGCCTTCGGCGCGGTCCAGGCGCGTGGGCACATCCAGTCGCGGCACCAGCATGCCGGCCTCGAAATAGCCCGGCTGGCCCGGCAGCAGCTTGGCATTGCCCGATTGCTGCAGCAGCACCGGCAGCCAGCCGATTTCCAGCTCGAGCCCGGTGCATACCAGCAGGTCGGCATTGCGGGTGCGCGCGATCAGGCTGGGTCTGGGCTCGATGCGGTGCGGATCCTGCAGCGCGCTGGTGGCGCTGCTGGCCTTGACCTTGTCCCCGCCCAGCTCCGTGGCCAGCGCCGCCCATTCCGGTTCGCAGGCCAGCACATTGACTGCGGCATGCGCGGCGCAGGATGCTGCCAGCGCGACGCCGGCCGCCATCGTCATCAAGTAGCGTTTCATCGTCGACTCCTAGAAGGTATGCGCGCCATGCACGCCGAGACTCATGATGTATTGCAGGAAAACTTCGTTGTCGTTCGTGCCGGGACGCGACTTGTCCTGCGCCAGTTGCAGCCGGATGCGGCTGAACTCGGATGGCGACCAGTCGACCATGAAGGACAGGCGCTTCGGGTTGTAGGCCGACAGCTGCGAAAAGTCCGCCGCGCTCAATGCGCCGGAAGACACCAGGCCGATGTCCGGCGTGCCCGAGCTGAGCCTGTCGTAGCGCAGGCCGGCGCGCCAGGCCGGCATGAATTGATAGACGCCCTGCAGATACCAGCCCGATTGCGCGCTGGCATAAGCGCCGGTCTGCCCGTTGCCCGTCGTATCGAAAGCCAGCGTGCCGCTTTCGCGGCGGCGGAAATACTCGCCCTGCAGCTTGAAGTTGGTTTGCGTGGCATTGCCGTTCGGCGACCACTTGTAGACGCCGTCGACGATCACGAGGTTCGCATGTCCCGAAAAACTGTTGGACACCGCAGCCCCGCTGCTGTCCACGTCCGTATAGGCCCGGTCCTTCGCGCCGGTATGCAGGAAGGAAATGCCGGCGCGCCAGCTGGCCGATTCGCCGATGTCGTCGCCGATATGCGCATACAACGCCGCCGAGCCGAAGCCATTCTTGTTGCGGTCGTTGCCGGGAAAGGCGCCGCCGTTGCCGGCTTCGAACCCGAGTTCCAGATAGCGCTCGGTCGGGGCCAGCCACTTCAGTTGCAGGCCGTCGTTGCGGTACTGGCCGCCGAAGAAAGCCTGATAGGCCAGCGGCGCATCGACGAAGTCCCAGGCATGCGCATGGATGCTGTTCAGATAGCCGACGCCGGCAAGCATGCGGCCCGCCTTCAGGTTCAGGCCATTGGCGAGTCCCTTGGTCTGGACAAAGGCTTCCTCGACCGAGACGCTGTTGTCGCCGGCCAGCGCAAAGATCAATTGGCCGGAGAAGGTCGGATCGATATTGGCCGACAGCGCCACTTCGGACTCGCCGAGGCTGAAGCTGCGGCTGCCCGGCCCGATGTCTTCACCGCCCGGCATGAAGCCCTGCAGCCGGTACTGCTTCGGATCGCGCGACAGGTTCGCATAGGTGCCGCCGAGAATGGCGGAGATGGCCGGATTGAAGGCATTCGCCCCTGCCGCGGACGCCGGCATGGCGGCAGGCTGCGCGGGCATGGCCGATGCCGCGAGGATGGCCGCCGCGGTGCTTGAGCTTGCCGCCGGCGCGACGGTTGTGGCGGGTGCGGCGGGTGCGGCGGGTGTGGACTGCGCGACGGCTTGTGTACCAGGCGCAGCGGAAGGTACGGGGGCCGGCGAAGCGGCGACGGAACTGGGCGTTGCCGCTTTCGCTTCGGCCTGCTGCAGGCGCTGCTCCAG
This sequence comes from Noviherbaspirillum pedocola, assembly GCF_016632335.1. Classification (GTDB taxonomy): domain Bacteria; phylum Pseudomonadota; class Gammaproteobacteria; order Burkholderiales; family Burkholderiaceae_D; genus Noviherbaspirillum_A; species Noviherbaspirillum_A pedocola. The sequence continues at coordinate 1,292 of NZ_JAEPBG010000031.1, read as the reverse complement.
CGCGCCGATGCGGGACTCGTACTCGGCCTTCATCCTGCGCATTTCCGCGCGCAGCTGCGCGATATCGTCTTTGCTCGCCGCCAGCGCGGGCAACGGAGCGAAGGCGACGGCAATGGCCGCCGCCATGAGGCGTCGTTTCAACATGTTCGTTCTGAATGGGAATGGAGGGACGCGGCCGGGCAATGCCGGCCGCGCGCTTCTGCGGATTCAGAACGAGGCGGGAGGCGCGCGCGAATCGAAGGCGCGGGTTGCGGCCGGAAGAAGAGCGGGTGATGTTGGCAATGCCGCAGGGGCATCGGTCAAGGCATGCAGCACCAGCGTAGGAGGCGTGCCCGGCAGGCCCGAGCCAAGAGCCGAAAAATGCAGGCACTGCTCGCACTGCAGTTCCGGCGGCAGTGACTTCTTCTGCACGCTGCCCGACTCCGCGCGCGTGGAAAGATGCGAGATCGCATGCGCAAGACCGAGCTGCTGCGACAGCAGCAGGAAGGCAAAGGCGACAAGGGCGATGGCGCGTTTCAAGGAAGCGTCGCGGAGAGCGTGGATGGCGGGGGATTATAACAAGGGCAATTGCGGCAACGGATTTACGTTCCGCCCGTGGCAGTGCGCATCCTTGATCCGATCGGAAATCAGTGCGCCCTTTCCCAGGGATTGATGATCCTGGTGCCGGCTGAGCGGCTCAGCCGCTTTCTGGCGGCCCGCCTGCTCGAGGACCGCGACATCCTCACTCGTCAGCCCTGCGCGGCGACTCACGTCGGCCAGGGCGGTTTCGATGCGAAGGCGTTCCGGCGGCCGAACAGTCCGGACTGGCGAAACAGTCCTTCGCAATGCTCTTTTGGGCAAGCAAACCACGGCGTCGAAATATTGCGTTATCGAACGGAGCGAAACCGACGACAAGTGCTAAACGCCAGTGCCAATATCGATGTCCTCGTGCCTGGTTTGTGCCATGAATTCGAATAGCGGATGCTTTGCCTGCAGCCAGATATCTCGGGCCTTCTGCACTTCAAGCGCCATCACGCGGTGCGGAATGTTGCCGACATGTTTGAAAGGCACATACCCCATGCCGGGAACAATGTCCTTGAATAGCAAGCGATCGTAACTTCGGTCCACCGGAGAGCGTGCGGCGATGACCATCCACTCGACCCGCTTCCTTTCGCAATAGAGGTAGTAAGAGCCTATTCCAGTAGGGATAAGAATTGAAGTAATGCTTGTCCAAGCCAGTGTTTTTGATGGAGGACATCATGGGCATGGTCAAGCAGGACGACGGATGGCGCTTGCCGGATGAATTATGGGAA
>NZ_JAEPBG010000030.1 GCF_016632335.1 Noviherbaspirillum pedocola | reverse complement strand
CAGGCGCGACTTTCATCGTGGCGCGGGGAAGTGCTCTCCAATCAGACGCCGTATAGATTTAGGCAAGCCAATCACAAAACCCAAAATCTACCCTTGCAAAAAGGAGGGTGACCATAGATTTTTCGAGCCGACCATGACGCCAAAGCTTTTACTCGAAATTATTTTTCTGGGAGAGGAACGTCTTTTCCGTCGATCCGGGAGACGCTCTACAGCTCGGCGACGGTACGCTCCATGACTGCCCGAAGGGGGCGTGAAGGAATTTCAGTGAAATCTGACTCAGCTGCTGGATGTTCCGGCTTTTCTCGGCCACCAGGTTTTCCGTTTTCCTCGCCGTAATTCCACCGACCACTTCCACATAGATGGCTTTCTTCAGCTTGTCTATTTCGTCGGGGTGCGGGGCACTGAGGTCACACACGCACATGGGCTAACTCGAGCTACTCCTCGCGAAAGAACGTCTTGGCTTGGCTAAGGTTTTCAGAGCGCAATACCCCGATGGTCTCTTGGCGTTTTATCGGAACACAGAGCTGAAGAAAAGAAGACGGAAGACAGAAATACTTCAAAGTACATAGAGCGTTTAAGATTTCGCCACCAAGAAGAAGCTTGGTGGCATGTGATTCGCCGGAGCTTACGCCACGCGGAACTGCTCTTTGTCCTTACCGTGCAGCCAGCCGGGCATGCGGCCACGTCCCGACCAGGTATTTCCATCATTGTCACGAAACTGAACTTTGCCCCCACCCTTAACTTTGCCGCCGCGTTTTTTGCTACCGGCAATATCGTCAACGGACAAACCGTAATCCGCCATTAGTGTACGGATCCGATCGATGGCGCCTTGCACCTCCTGGTTGCGCGCTTCTTCGGCTGCGCGTTGCAGTTCAGCGATTTGATTTTGAATCTCTTTATACGTAGCCATTCTATACTCCTCTACTAGAAAAATGCAGCGTCTCAGCAATAGCTCTCATCATTTTGACTCGCAATTGCCTTGCGCGTTTCATACTTGGTCAATATGTATTCGAGCAAAACCGTGCAGGAGTGTAAGACATTTGTAGGAATAGGTCTACGCGAATTACAATGTTTTCACTAATCTTGATGTGAATTCTTGTAACGACTTTTGCCACTTGCGAATAACGTTCTAAATAATAGAGCGAAAAGGCCAATATTGGATCGTGCGCCTTCGGCTCGAACGGGTGTCATTCAACCGCATCGGCAGCACAGAGTGGCTGTGGGTGCGACCGGAAAGCAGCGAAAGCGGACGATCAGACCTTCAAATAGGAAGGTCGAATTTTATACAATGTCATGCCATATGGAAAAAATTTTCCATAAAAATCACGGTGGACGAGTGCGGTTTATCACTTGACGATAAAATTTTTACTTATTTATGTTTGCATAATGATAGTCACCGAACCAGTCGCTCTCTGAGAATTTACAAAATTGCGACGGCGTATGTTTATGGTTTTGCGTATCGCGAGTGTGCTTCCATTTCGGTTGTATGAAAGCACTCCCTTTCATATGATGCTACGCCGTGTTATCAAGCCTCGACCTTCCTTCGAATATTGAATGCATCATCAGCTTTGGCACCGTACCGAATCGAAATTTTGGGCAAGAGGGAAATAACTTATCAAGATTTATGCGGCTCGGAGATCCGTCGTATTGCAATAGATCAATATAATTTTCGTTCAGCGTAATGTGTAATTTTACTTAGCTAAGTTTAGCTCAAACGATTCTGACACTAAAATGAAATTGCGGTAGTGTCGCACACTATTGTGCGCTATCCCATCAGTGGGTCGCATGTAGAGAGGATGTAAGTCCTAGCGCATCACCATTTAGATACGCGTTCATTCGCGTGCACGAGAGAGGCAACTTCACACGCTGTCGACTCCTATTCCCGAGCCAAAGGGAAGAGGCGGATCTCTAGTCGACACCTTACCGGTTGTCGAGGCATCCACGTGTTCAACAACCTCTATGGGCGCTGCTCACTCGGCTTGAAGACTGGAAGCGCCTCGAGTCCATCCGGACTACGTCCCCGGCTTGGTCGCTTGCCTTGTCGACATCGCCGAATGATCAGCACCGAGTAAGATTTCTGTGTAAACTTCCATCAAAACAGTTGCCATCAAGTCACTTTGCCAAGAACCTCCATGTATAGCTACAACCTGCGAACTAGCCTTTCTGCCAAGAACAACATTGCAAAAATTCAAGAACTGTAATGAAAAAATCATCTGCATGGCGGAGAGCAGGCACTGCAGGCGACCCTCGTCTTGGCCAATTTGCGACTCCTCCACTACTCGCAAGACTCATTATTTCAAGGTTCAGGAAGGTTAGTGGAAACGGGAACGGGAAAGTTATTGACCTAGGATGTGGCCCAGGCGCTTTAGCAAGCGCATTTTTGGAACAGCATTCAGAAACGTCCGCAACACTCGTTGATATAGATTCAATAGGAGCGAAGTTTGCACAACTAGATGCTCGCTGTAATTTTGTTCAACGCTCCGTTTTAAAGAAAAATTTCGCAGATCGTATGCGAAAGGAGTACGGAGAATTTAGCTACGCGATCTCTAATCCGCCTTTCATTTCATTCTCGGGGCCATCTTTATCATATATTGAAGACCACTTCGGTAATATACAAGCCAAAAGCTATAGAGCGGAGCTCGCATTTGCTATTCAAGCCATCTCATGCCTTAGCAGTCAAGGTCAAGCGGCAATTTTCATGCCTTTGAAAGCACTTAAGTATGGCAAAGACAATGCGGTATTAAAAGTTTTCCTCAACTCATTCGGTTTGCACGAGGTGCTACGTCTCCCGGCAAAAGCTTTCCGAAGTGCTGAGGTAGAGGCTGCGGCATTCATTTTCGACAAGGCGCGACCTCGTCGGAAAGCAAGATATTACACAGTAGAAGAGGGACTGACCGTAACTTATAACGGGTGGTTCGATGCTGCAGATTTGTCATCATTATTGTGTTCTTCAAAGTCAGGTGCAGATGAAAACGCAGTTACTTTGACTGCCCTTGGTACATCAGCACGACGGGGAAGGCATTCTGCGAATGAGCTCGAAAAGATCTCGGAAAGTTTCTTTCATACGACGTCTTTTAGAAAACATTCTTCGCAAGAAGTTTGCTTTCCAAGCGGAATGTTCAAGAACGACGCCTCACTGGTCATGGCTGAACCCGGGGATATCCTAATTCCCCGGGTCGGGAGATGTCTCGACAACGCGGCTATCGTAGTCGAAGGCGTACGTCCTATAACCGACTGTGTTTTCAAGATTGCATCCCCTGACCATTTAAGATCTCGACTATGGCAATTCATTTCCTCGGAGAAAGGAATAATGTGGCGACGATCATTGGCAGGCGGGAGCTGCGCCAAATTCATCCCAAAACGCGCATTAATGTGTGCGACTTTGCCAGTTGACATAGCACTTAGCAACTACTAGGTGCTTTGATTTGCATATTGTATTTGTTATTCGACTATTTATTGTAATTACAAAATTGGCACGGCAATGAGCTACTGGAGTAAAAACGAGGCTGCATACGAGCAGGCACTAGCCACAGTCGACTGGAACACGCTACCTTCTGATTTGCGTGAGGCGGCGCTATTACATTTTAATGCTTTATATACAGATAAAGAAATCCAAGCGTCGACGAGCGATAGGATGAAGAATGCTGTAGACGCAGTAGAGTGCGCAAAATTACTACATGCCGACCCAAGCGTATGGAAACAAGGAGTTATGTTCGAAATGCCGGCGGGAACCAAGTGTACCCATCTAACTCGAGCGCATTGGCTTGGCATAGGTGATATCAATTCCGATGACGATTTAGAGTTGGCTGCTCATTTCTCGGATTACGTAGAGGGAAAGCGGGGTTTATGGTTCACCGAAAGAGCAAACATCGATTCCAATTATGCTCAAATCTGTGAACTGGCTGACGAACTAGGCCTCTTCAGCTTCGGCCGTATGACTCAAGAAAGTCCGATAATAGTTTTCAATTTCTCTCTCGCGAAACCGATACCAGTTTTCAAACCCACATGGGTTCATGCTTTTTATAATTGGTACTTCGATCCATCGCCGGAAACAGAAAGCGAAAGAATTCCATACGGAAGAGCACGCGTACTACAAACGGGCGAATTAAAACGCAAAGAGTGGTGGGTGCATAAAGACTCTTTAAAAAGAGATAATTTCAAGTTAGATGATGTAAGGGTTTCTCATCGGAGTGATACCGACGTTACAGACTGGATCGATTTTCGGGAGGTTGGCGACGGCTATTTTCGAGCAGTCGAATCTCGTATAAAAAAGCTCGGGCACTTATAGGAAGATAAGCCAGATGGCATTCTTTACCAACCACGATGAGATAGTCCGGGCTGTTCAGCTTCGCCTGACAGAGAAAGATGGGACATTGCTTTCCGCCGATGCAGGCCCACCGACGTTCGATTCTGAACCTCCTCAGCAGTGGCTATATGATGCCTTCTATAGCGCTTATGCTGATAATGAAAATCAACGTATTTCTTTCTGGGTAGGAGTAGCAGAGGTTTTAGAAAACTGCCTGCCTCCAATGTCAAATGATAGCGCTGAGGTCCTTAAGCGAACAGTAAACCTTATTGAATCAATTTATATCAACATAGGTTCGGAGAAGATATATAGCGGCGCTTTTCGCGAAGTTGTTGGCCGGATGCACGATGCACAAAAAAAGCTTGTCCCTAATAAGGATCTGATATTTTCGCTTTTATCTCGACAAATAGATGTCACGAATTTGGCTATATTAATCAAGTCTGCAGATGAAGATAATACCTTAGAGGTGAGCCTTGCACCTCATATTGAAGCATTGCAGGCTATGTTAGTGACCGCATCCAGAAGTCAGACACGAGAGCTCAGTGTCCTCGATTCAACAATCATTCTTCGAGCTCTAACTATGCTCGCGCGAGCTTGGATCTCCTCCGGCAGTCGTGATATTAACAGCCGGCTGATAATTCCAGAATGGATTTCCCATAAACCAATTACGGCTGAACGTTTTCAAGGTTACTTCAATCGCATGGTTAAGCTTCTAACGAAAGCAGGCGCGCCAGAGTCGGTTTCATTGACCGTAAAGGATATAGAGGCGTTAATTACAGGCATGCGCCCCAGTATTGTTGCGGGTAAACCTCGATCCCGAATACCACGCCCAACTATTCATGCATCTGAGTGATGGACAACAGCTCAATGGAACATATCATGACGCAAGACCCACAAATCATTGCCTTCTATTCCCATAAGGGAGGCGTGGGCAGATCACTTTCGCTTGCCAATACTGCTATTGCGCTGGCCAAAAAAGGGAAAAAAGTGCTCATGCTGGACTTTGACCTGGAAGCTCCTGGTTTGCATGAAATTTCTCCTTTCCGCGAGGTCGTTGCTCCAGCGCCTTATGGCTTGATTGAGCTTCTTTCTCTCTACACTGCGACCTCAGACGATGAGAAAAATAGGACAAGCTTTCCTAAATGGATTCTCGAAGAATATGCGACTCCAGTGACTATAAGGCACGCAAAAAAAGAAGACAGTTCTGGCGTCGGTAATCTATGGATAATCCCAGCAAGCAATTCATTATGGGGCAACGGTGAAGGGCCCGGAGACCTTAATCACGAGAAGAAAAGAAAGACCTATCTCGACGCGTTGAATCATTTTAGCTGGGAGAATTTCTACTCTTCTGCAGGTGATGCCGCTTGGGCAGATATACTAGCTAGACTTACCTCAAAAGATGAACCTAATGGTTACGGTTTTGATTTCATATTGATAGACTCGCGTACTGGATTCAGTGATCCATTTTATGTTGCGATGACATTGGCGAAGACAATTGTTATTGTAAGTGGCTTTAATCGCCAAAACATTAAGGGCACTAAAGAACTTGTCGGTAGATTAAAAAGCGACGGATTTATTGAGCAATATGGACGCAAGAGATGTATTTTAGTTGGCTCGCCAGAACCCGAGCTTGCTGACAGCGAAAGAAGAAAATGGCTTACCGAAGTCCAGACCATTTGCTCGTGGCCGGACTTTAAAGGTTTCCAAATACGCTTACCTTACATCCCGCGTCTGGCGCTTGGTGAAGAGACGATCGTCGACTCAATAGGCCCCACTTCGCCTGCGCGCGAGAAGGACTATGCGCAAAACATAGGCCAATTAGCAGAGAAGCTGTTAGAAAAATATATAACGCCGATAGATTCTCCTTCAGTTAAGACCGCTACACCAACTAATCCATTTGTTTTACTCAGAGCGGACTATGCCAATCATGAACAAATAGGTCAGTATTTTATTGACCCAGGTAAAGAGCTTGTTCGGGCAATGAGTACGTTCATGCCTGTCATATTCCAAGGTGCGCGCGGAAGCGGTAAGACCATGTTGGGCAGGTATTTCAGCGTCGAACGTATTGCAGGTGCCATTAGACAGAAAGGAGTCGTGCCAAGTCCCGACTTAGCGCCCACCTACTTGGGGCTTTATCTTCGCATCGATATTGATCTGTTACAAGTGTTTGTCCCGGCAACGCGGGACAAACAAGGCCACTACAATATGTTGTTCTCTCAGTTCTTTGACCTTCTAGTTCTAAGGAAAGCTTTACACGCATTTGATGAGTTTGGTGGGTTGGCCGTTTGGTGTGAAAGCGCGGATAGGGAGAAAAAGCTATATCAAGTTTTAATCAGAGAGTTCGGGCCAGAATATCGCAATATTGATCCCACGATGGACGCACTGCTTATTGCAATTGAAGACCGATTAGCTTCGATGCGATATTACGTCAACAATCCAGAAAACACTCCTGAGCCTGCCAGGTTGCAAAGCAACATATTGCTTAAACTTTTGGTCGAGCAGCTAACTGAATCTCCAGACAGCAAATTTGGAAAACATTATTTTGCTGTGATACTCGATGAGTATGAGCACTACACAGAGGACCAACAAAAAGTCGTTAACAGCCGTATTAAGCAAATAAAAGAAAGCGACCACGTTACGTACCGATTGCTTTGCAAGCATGGGAAAGCTGGTCTTAGAACAACAGCTACACTTGCGGACGGTCAACAGATTCAGCCCATACACGATTTCAATCTCGTTAATTTAGATGAGAGTATTGACACTATCCAGTTTACGGGCCATTTGCAGAATATTGCGCAAAAATATCTGGAAAATAACGATTTCTTTTCTTTGCTTGGTGTCACTACACTCGACGAGCTACTTGCGACCGAAACCGCTTCGGATCAAGCAAGGCGTATTGCCCACACCAAGCAAGACAAGCCATTACGAGATTGGATATCTAAATTTTTCCCCGCTGATATGGCCGGGATCTTTGCGTGGTTCGATCGGGAGCCAAATATTCTAACTAAAGCCTTGGGGGTTGTAATAATGAATCAAGGCCGCCTAAGGAAGCGAGAAGGAAGTGGTAAAGATCCAGACAGCGTGATTTATGAAATTGAAAATAATACATCTAAAGCAAAGGACTGGCGCCACAACTACGAGCGCGGTACACTTTTTTGGCTCGCGCGCCTGTATAGCCGACCACAAGCAGTGATGTATGCAGGAACTGAGACAGTATCTTTGCTGTCAGGTCGCAATGTCCGAACCTTTCTAGAACTTTGCCGGTCAATCGTTGAAGAATGGTTTGCGAGTCCACGAAAGGGGGAGACCGCTGCACCTCCAATTTCTGTTTCCATACAAACTGATGCGCTTCGTAAGGCTGCGGATGGTTATCGTGGCGTCATTCGGTCTCTACCCAAGTATTCTAGAGAGCTTTTGGATTTCACTGACAGATTGGGACAATTGCTTGCTGTTATGAACCGGACTCCCACGCAAAGTGAGCCTGAAATTAATCATTTTAGCGTTACAAAAGACACTGAAATAAACGAAGTTTGGACCGACTTATTCCAGGCCGCCTATGCTGAATCGATTTTGCTCCGTCTGCCCGGTAATAAACAGAAATCAGACGCTGATCTTCAGCTCGACGACTGGCAGCTAAATCCGTGCTTTGCCCCGCACTATGGTTTTTCTCCTCGTCGCAAGAAAAAACTTGGTACGCTTTCTGGTGAGGAACTACGTATTTTATTCATGGGATCTCAAGCTGAGTATGCAGCACTGCAACGGCAATACTTGAATGCCGTAAATTCAGGATTTGACTCCTCATCGCAAGAAAGGCTTTTGTGAAGCTAAAGACAAGGTCGACTCGTAATGAGGAAGAGTTGCGTGAATGGCTCGTGGACGTGGATATTGTCATCAGTTCCCCCGTTGGGGATCATAGCGAAGATCGAGCAAAGCGGGTTCTTCAACTTAGCCCAGTCACTTCAAAGAAAATTGCTATAGAGTGTACCGATACGCGTAATCTAAACTTTTCCTTTTCGGTGAGTAGTTCGCGAGTTGAAGTGGGTTGGCCGCATCTCTCTAAGATGATTGGGCAGGAAATCCCAGTGAAGAAGGGTGGAATTACCACCGTGCTGATTGATCTGACAGACAAAGATTGGGAGTATTGTTTTTTTGTGCTGCCTTGCTTACTTGCGCGCCCGGATATTCTAGTTGTATGTGGCTTCACAGCACCAGATAATTATCCACAGCCGATCAAGGAGGAGTTGCCCCCGATTGAAACTTATGGCATTCGCCAGCCCCCGGGCTGGATTACTGGTTTGGACTTTCCCTCTATCGCAAAGGACAACCATCCAAAGCGGCATGTTTTTTTTCTTGGTTTTGACTCTGACCGTGCCCAGAAGTTTGTGCAGCACTATAATTGGATACGTGAAGATTGCATATCAGTGGTTGGTGATCCGCCTTACATATTAGATGGCCAATTAAAATGCCGACTAGCGAATGAGTCTTTTCTGAAAGAATTGCCGGTTAGTGAATTCAATCGGCGAACGATTTCTGCGGCGTCTCCTTCCGATACAATCCTTTTGCTTCAACAGTTGATAAAGGATTCTTCTGCAATTGATATAATATTATTAGGTACGAGCCCAATGACGTTAGGCGCTACACTCTTCTACCAATATCTGCCCGAGAAAGAAAAATCTCGAGTTCGTTTTTTGCATGATTTTCCGAAGCGTCACGTAGGTCGGACTGTAGGCGTGGGACAAACTTGGCTTTTTGACTGTTTTTGATATCCTAATTATGCTAAGTGTATAATTCCTTTTAGACTCATGTTCAAAAATGGTCGTCCATCTTATTGACAGATGTTTCATGCAATCTATAAAGTTTAGCTGCAGTGCTTAGCGCGTTTGTGGAAGAGTCGTTGCTGCAGCGGCAGATGCCAAGCGTCTACTGCCTTCGTTGGATTTTTAGCGGGTGTCCGCTATCAGTCTTCATCAACCAAACAGCCTTTTTCAAAGAACGATGAGGAAAGTGGACGTTAGAGGTTTCGTTTCAGCGTTCAGAAATGTTTTCTATAAAGCAGGCTTTGAATGTATGAATTGACCTGCCCTTTAGGTAATTCCGTTTTCTGAAAACCTAAAATGGTCTGGCGATAATAATGGTTATCATCATATCATTTGAGAATCTGTGCGCAGGGGAAATTTTTCTACGGGCCGGAACGTGTGCGCGGTACAGCATGGGAAACAAATCCACGTTGACCAGTACGCTCGAGCTGCGCCTCGGTTCCGGTTGCTATGCTTAGTAGAGATCTACCTACCGCCAGGCCCATGCCTCGAATCCGATAGGCGAAGAAAATCCCCCGGGCACCAAGGCGGCACGCGGGGGATCGGACGAGTTCAGATCAGAAAAAGCTTTTCGCGATGAGCGACACGACACCGACAACGATCGTGCCGAGCATCCACTGCATTAACTTCATGTCGGCTCGTACCGAGCCGATTTCAGTGCGCAACTCCGCCTTCATTTCTGCCCGGAACAGATTTACATCATTCCTGAGTGTACTTAAATCGTTTCGGACTGCAGAAATGTCATCTTTGGTGGCCACCGACGAAGTGGAGAGCGATTCCTTCAATGCGGCTGACAATGCTTCAGCACTCGCCTTGGCGTGCGCGTCAGGCATGCCGGCGGACCTCAGTTTCTCAACGTAGCGGAGAGTGTCGAATTGAATAGCCATGCTCAAATCATATTCCTGTAGAAATGGTTTCGCAAAATCCCTTTAGCGAAAGTTTAGGCTCTGGCAATGGCAGTGCTGGCTCTCAACCGTTTACGGGCCTACGGGAATGAACTAGGCATAGACATAATTTGCGGAGCAGGCTGTGCACGACAATGCGTCGCCGTCGGCGCAACAATCTCAGTGAGCCGTACGCCCTCTCCGCAGCGATGGGAAGACCTGCAGTGCCTGGCAGTTGTGACCTGACGAAAAAGAAGCTGTTGCAGCTTCAAGACGGCCAGCGGCGGTCAATCCAAGGTTCGGGCTGGGCTGTCACCGCCTCAGTCGGCGGTACCGAAGGTTCGGGATTGGCGAGTTCCGCGAAATGCTTTTCAAGCACATCGGCAGGCGGCTGGCCAACGACATTGCCATTTTCAACCGCCCAAAACGTGCCCTTCTTCAGGCCGGTACGGATCATCTCGTCCACCATCTCCTTTCCGAAGGCCTCGCGCAGGGAGTCGATCCATGCGGCGACTCCAGGCATTTTCTCGCGAAGATGCCCAGCTGCCTTTCCTTGGCAAGGCGAAGCACGATCAGCCATTTGCTAACGGTGCCACAGGAATGAGAAGGACGTCACCGGCGCTTGTGGAGCGTCGTTCGACCAATGCCGGAGGCAACCGCTCATCGATATTTTGCCCTGGAAAAGCCTTTTCGATCATGGATTGCAAAACGAAGTGTTTGCCATCGAGCGTTGCCAGGCAATGTAGCTCTCCACTTTCTACCGCGCGTTGAACCAATTTTTGAAAAACTTCATACGAGTGTTCTAACTTGAACTCGCTCAGACCGTCAGAGGAAGAAGCGCCCGTCTCCGCTGCCTTAATCCTGCCAGGGGCTTTACGGTTATTGCCTGAGCCGAGATATGCTACAAGTCCATTTTCAGCCCGCTTCTTCGTTTGGGATGCTGACAGACCTTGCAAGAAGTCGGACGGATTGGATGCCTGCCGTAGCTGTTCCAAATTTGCGTCATTACGCTCTGCCTGCTTTTGCTTCTTATATTTGGAGACAGGATCGCGCGGAACATCTTGCACCGCCGTGCCTCGATCGTGATCCATCGGAATGCCGAGCGTATGATGACCTGGTTCATCGACTGATTTATCTAGTCCGTTAGCATCAGCAGCCGCTGGTGGCTCGATTACACCCACTTCGTCCGTGGGGGCCGAAGGTTCAATATGGCTTGTTGCCAGAACATCGCTTTCCATGGCGGCATCGAAATCAGTCGCGTCGGATCCAACCATCACATGCGGCGCCAGCAAATCCATGTCGTCGCTTTCTGCGCCGGCCGGGGTAACGTCCGAAATGATGGGTTGTTCGTGAGTTATCTCGGCATCAGGTGAATTCGACGGCATGCCATCGATATCGCCTGCATCGAAGCCATTTATCTTCACTTGAGCATCCAGATTGTCCCAATCAAATGGAGTCTCGTCGGAAGTCAGATCTGGAGTCGGGGAAACTGATTCTGGAGTTGTGTTCGTTACCGTGGCGTGTATTTTCAGGACACCAGCGTTCGGCGGTGAGACCTTGATCGGGGCCGTTTCCGGTTTCTCCGGTGCTGGACGGGGTTCGACGGCTGGCGTTGTAGTGCGGACTGCTTCAACTGGCATGCCAGCGGCCATTATCCCTTTGCGTACCGATTGAAGGACATCATCGTCAAAGGCCTTGCCAACGAGGTCAAACAATTTGGCAGGGTCAGCAATCTTGTTCAGATGCGCAAAGTAGATCCCTTCGATTTTCGCGGTGGTTGCTAGAGGCGATAGATTCAGCAGAGCATGCAGATCGCCATGTTGCGATGTGGGTCGAATGACGATGGTCTGGTGCCAATCAGCCAAAGCAGTCGCCGTCTCGCTATGGTAGAAACGTACCAAATACAGCGGCTGATACCCTTTGAAATCAACACTATTATGGGAGGTAACAAGTATGCCTTTCTCTTCCAGAACAGTGAGAATTCGGTTCAGCAAGATGTAGCGGCCTCTTCCTACCTCGATTGAAACGCCAAGTTGCTTGCACATGGCCCTAAGCAGCGCCTCGTCTCGCAAATACACTACGTTTCCATGTTTCTGCCCAATCTTGAAGGTCTTGTCGGCTTCGATGTTGCCGGTACCATTGATTCGGCCCTGCTCAGTGACGCATGCAACGAACGCCGCATAGATCTCCTCACCTTCCGTCTCGGTGATCGCGTCCGCGTTGGCTGACGCGGCGCTGATGCCGCTTTCCCGCTGTCCGGTGGTCTGATCGGCCAAGATCAGGAATTCCAGCAAGGCCATCATGCGGTCGTCCAGCGCCAGCCCATCTTTGTCCACGGGGAAGTCACTGGGATGGTGGTAGTGCGCAACGACACGAGAAAGGATGCGATTGTCTTCAGGGGGGATCTCCCAGAACTCCGCTATCCGGGCAAGGATGCGTGCGCCGAGCGCATCGTGCTTCACGCCTGCGTCGTCCTGCTCGGAGCTGCTCTCGCTGGTCAGCACCGTGCCGTCAGGCTGAAGCTTATAGGCCTCAATCTTTCCAATATCGTGTGCCAGCCCAAGAATCGGGATCAGGGGATCGGCAGGGTCAAACCTATACTCGGCATTCCGCTTGGCGATGATCAGCTTCGGTGTCTTGCCGGCGCGCTTGATGTACACACCGTCGTACGACCAGCCCGGTGCAAGCTCGAGCGCCGTGTCGGCCACCGCCATGCAATGCTCGGCCAATGTTCTTCCGCCGTGACCGCCTTTGCGGTGGCTTGCGGGATGAGTCTTGTGAGCTGACAGCGTCTCCCACACGGCCATGAACAGCGCAACGTAGGCCGGGTTGGTTTCCTTGTTCGCTGCAATCCATTGCTTGACGCGCTCACTTTCGATCGGAAGACATTCCTTGGCCTTTACCCGCTTCGCTGGCGGCGCGAGGATCGGCACCGGACCGATGGTGGAGGTAATCCCGAGGAAGCTTCCTCCTTTCAGGCGATCCAGGGCGAGGCTGCGCTCCAGCACGATTAGCGCGGCGCTGATTACAAGGCCGCAAAGAAGTCCAACGACCGTGATGAAGAGTCCATAGCGCATCGCCGGCAAGCTCTCCCAGAACCAGACCGGGTCAGTGAACAGCGTGTACGCATTGCAGACAGTCCACCAAAAGGCGAAGACGATGAACGTGGCTTTGATAATCGGATTTTTATGGTTCACAGAAACGCTCCCGCGGATTGGCTGGATGCCGCCGGTTTAGAGGATTTAGGTACAGGCTTGCCATTCTTGTCTTCCAGGGTGCTGCGGCAGCCATCGGCATAGCCGGTACAGCTGCAGAAGTAAGATTTCTGGCCTTCGATGCGCCGCATCGGCTTGGTGCATTGCGGACAAGCGGCGGTCGCGCCATTGGGCAGCGTGGTGCCAGCGTTCGAGGCAACCGCATGGCCGTTCTCGTCATTCATGATCTTCTTGCACTCGTTTTTTTGTAGTTGGAAACCGGATCTTTGGGAACATCCTGTATGGCGACGCCACAATCGTGGCTCAGGGGAATTCCTGACGGTTCAATGCTTGATTCCTTCGGCTTACCAGTACTGTCGGCGGGCACAGCCTGGTCAGCAGGATCACTTTCACGGCACCTTTCAGATGTAGCGACCAAGTCGGATTCGCCACTATTCGAGATGACGGGAATTCCGTCTGCCACAAGCTCCAGGCCGTCCGCGCCAAGACTGCATTTCTCCGGTGAGGCAAGTAGATCCGGGTCCACACCATCAATGGGCGCCTCAGTGGCATGTACCAGCGCCTCCCCGCTGGCCGCCAGCCCGAGCTCCCCAAGCTCATTTAAGTCCGTAGTTTTGAAGGCGTTTTGCATCACTTCTTCACTGAGGTCAGCCCATTCAATGCTGTCCTCATCGGGGTCTTCTGGGTAATTGCCGTCTTCGTCGAGGTCTGCCCCGTAAATGCGGCCTTGCACCTCATCCTTTACATCGGCCCGGTTCGCAGGTGTAGGAGCTGCTGCGCCATGCGCTTCAGACTGCGGCTCAGACGTCTTCGGGATGGCATGTTCTTCGTTCGATTGATTTGCCTTGTTCGCTTCGATGCATTGCTTGACGCGTTCGCTTTCGATGGACAGAAAGTCTTTCGTTTTCACCCGTTTCGCCGGCGGCGCCAGAATGGGAACCGGTCCGATGGACGAGGTCACGCCATTGAAGGATCCCGGCTGCAGGCGATTCAGCGCCACCGTGCGCACAAGGAAAATCAGCGACGCTGTGAACGCGATTCCGACAAAGAAGCCTGCCACGTTCTGGTAGAGACTATGCGCCATGAGCGGGATGCTCTCCCAAAACCATTTCCGGTCCGTGATTAGGGTATAGAGGTTGCAGACGGTCCACCAGAACGCAAAGACGATGAAGGTGGCTTTGACGATCAGATTCTTCTGGTTCATAGGAATGCTCCAGCATCCTGGGCGGACGCGGCCGGTTTCGATGTCTTGGGTACAGGCTTGCCGTTCTTGTCTTCCAGGGTGCTGCGGCAGCCGTCGGCATAGCCGGTACAGCCCCAGAAATAGGATTTCTGGCCTTTGATGCGCCGCATCGGCTTGGTGCATTGCGGACAAGCGACGGTCGCGCCATTGGGCAGCGTAGTGCCGGCGTTCGAGGCAACCGCATGGCCGTTCTCGTCATTCATGGTCTTCTTGCACTCGGCTTCCCGGTTGGTGCAGGCCCAGAACCAGCCTTTCTTGCCTTTGATCCGCCGCATCAGGCTCTGGCAGGCAGGACAGGTCACCGAGTTGCCCGACGCATCGAGCGAATTGCGTAGGGCGGTCTGCGGGTCGTCGAGGAAGACGAACTCTAGCTTGAACTCGTCATTCATCTTCAGCGCAGCGCTGAATGGCGTCTTCTTCTTGGAGAGGAAGCCGTCCAGCGTCGGTGTCTGCCGATCGGCCAGCAGCTGCGCAATCTCTTCGTCGTTGAACATGCGGCCGGCGATCTCGCGCCACAGCGCAAATCCGCAGTTGGCTTCACAGACATAGGTCGGACCACCCGAAACTACGCCCGCGCCGCACTTCGGACAGGCGCAGCCCGCTAGCATCGAGGACGGCGGCGCTTTCTGCCGGATCGCGTCGATGATGTGGCGTGTCAGCTCGCCAATTTCCGCCATGAAGGCATCCCGTGCGTACTGGCCAGCTTCCATCTGGCGCAGCTTCTGCTCCCACTCCCCTGTCATGCGCGGCGAAGTGAGCGCGTCGATGCCGTTCATATCCAGAAACCCGATCAGGTCCATGCCCTTGGGGGTCGGCACCAGCCAGTTGTCCTTGCGGTCGACATACGGCTCCTTCGGTTCGCCGCGGCCGTCGACCCGGCTCAGCAGCCCCTCGATCGTCGCCGCACGGGTAGCCGGCGTGCCAAGGCCGCGCTCCTTCATCGCATCGCGCAAGTCGTCATCGTCGACCAGCTTGCCGGCGTTTTCCATCGCGGACAGCAGCGTCGCCTCGGTAAAACGGGTCGGCGGCTTGGTCTTCAGGTCCTTGATGACGATTTCCACATTCTTGACCGGCTCGCCTGGCTGATAGACGCACAAGGAAGGCGTTTTGCCGTCATCATCGATATCCACGCCATACACCGCCAGCCAGCCCTGCGCGGTCAGCACCTTGCCGGTGCTCTTGAACGACTCGCCGGAGACAACGGTGATGCGGGTGGTGTGCAGGTATTCCGCGGCGGGAAAGAAAGCGGCCAAAAAGCGCCGCACGATCATGTCGTAGATCTTCGCCTCTTCGGCAGTCAGGCTGGCGGGCTTCACGCCGGTCGGCACGATGGCGAAGTGATCGCTGATCTTGGCGTTGTCGTAGATGCGCTTACCGGCATTCATCCAACCGTTGGCCAGCACCTGCTTTGCGTGTGTTTCATACGCGGTACCGGCCAAGGCGTTCAATGTCTTGGCCACGGTCGGCACATAATCCTCCGGCAGCGCTGTCGAATCGGTACGCGGATACGTGGTCGCCTTGTGCTTCTCATAGAGCGCCTGGGCGATATCGAGCGTTTTCTTTGCCGAGAACTTGAGTTTCTTGTTCGCTTCCCGCTGCAGCGAGGTCAGGTCGAACAGGCGCGGCGCGGCCTTCGAGACCGGCTTGGAGGTGTCCGTCACCGAACTCGGCGCGACGCCGCGGCACTTGTTGGCCACCTGCTCGGCCTTGGCTTTCTCGGTGAAGCGATTGACCAGCCCTTCCTCGCCCTCTTCCTTGGCGTTCGGATTGAACCACTTGGCGACATAGGTGCCGGCCTGCACACCGAAGGTGCCATGCACTTCCCAATAGTCCTGCGGCACGAAGTTCCGGATCTTCTGTTCCTGGTGCACCAGGATCGCCAGCGTCGGCGTCTGTACGCGCCCTGCCGCCATGATCTGGCGCCGGTGCGTCTGGCGGCCGCGCAAGTCCGATATGCCGCGCGAACCATTGATTCCGACCACCCAGTCTGCTTCGCTGCGGCACTTGGCCGCATCGCTCAGATTGTCAAACGCCGAGCCGGGCTTCATGGTGCGGTAGGCGTCGCGGATCGCATCCGCGGTCATCGATTGCAGCCACATCCGCTTCATCGGCTTGGTGCACCGTGCCTTTTCATAGATCAGCCGGAAGATCAGTTCGCCCTCGCGTCCCGCGTCGCAGGCATTGACGACACTGGAAATGTCTCGCCGGGCCATCAACCGTTCAAGAAGGAGGTATTGCGCCTTGCTCGGCTCGAGCACCTTCATCGCGAAGCGCGCCGGGATGATGGGCAGCGAGGACAGGTCGCGGCCGGTGGTCGCGGCTTCCGGGGCGAAGAGCTCGACCAGGTGGCCGACGGCGCACGACACCACGGCCGTGTCGCTCTCCAGCCAGTTCTCGACCTTACTGAACCCGCCCAGCGCGGCGGCGATATCTTTGGCTACGGACGGCTTTTCCGCCACGATCAGCATCTTGCTCATGCAGGAATCATTTGGTGTGTATAAAAAACAAGCCAAGTCATTCGCATGAGCTTGGCTTCGTTGCGGCAGGCACGCGCGCTAGTGCCGGGTGCCGGAGATGGCCCGGAGCTTTTCGGTGCGCCGGTGTTCCTCGGCACACTGGTTGTCGCAGAAAAGCTTGCCTTCTTCGACATCCGCCTCGCAGCGGCTGTTGTGACAAATGCCTGTCGGCGCGAGCCTCCTGACCGAAAGGCTGGCCTGGGCTGCCTTCACGCCGCGCTCGATGAAGGCTTCATTGATCGCGTCTGAATCGTCGCAAATGTCAGCCATGGCATCAGGCTCCGGATGCTGGCGTACCGAGCGCTTGGGCGAGAATTGCAGCCGAATCGATGCCTTCCGGTGCGGCCGGCGCTGGCGCAGCTTCGCGGCGTGGCGCCCTGCGTGAGCCCATTTCCAGCATCTCGGCAACCCAGAACGGCGCGATCTTGATCAGGCCCGAATCCGGGGTGACCGGGCCCGGGAAGTCTTTCGCTTCAATATAGGGAAGCTTCGACACGGGCGCGAGGCCAGATTCCGGATCGGGTGCGCCGAGCGCCTTGACGTCGAGGCGGTACTCGCCCTGCACCTTGATCGGCAGGCCGCGGGTCAGCGTGTTGGCCAGCGGCTCCAGGTTGCGGCCATACCAGCGGATCGGGATGCTCTTGTCCGGATCTTCGGTCTGGCGCAGCAGCACGACCAGCCGGTCATTCATCGGCTTGCCCTCGGCATTGACGCGGTTGCGCTCCAGCGACTTGGCTTGCACGAAGCCGGCCAGCTGCACGGTATTGGTGGCGTTCTTGTTGAGCTTCAGCACGCGCCAGTCGACGCTGTTGATGCGCTCTTCCTTGGCAGGCACGTCGCCGGCCAGCTTGCCAACCGCTTCGATGGCCGCTGGCACACCGGAATCCTTGGCGGCGGCATGCACCTTGACGGACCATTTGCGCATCACGTCTTCGGCGAAGCGCTTATCCATGTGCATCAGGTTCGGCGATTCGAAGCGGATGCTCTTGGCGCGCACGATGCGCACGTCATTCTCGCGTGCGCCGATGAAATGGCAGTACGCCATGACCAGATCCCATTCCTTCAGGTCGCGCGGCAGCGGCGCCTGACGGGGGTCGAACTCGACCGGCAGCATGTGGTTCTCGCTGGCGGTTTGCTGGATGAAGCACTTGCCTTCGCCGGGTTGGCGCAGCACGCCGACGATCCAGCCGGAATTGAGCATGCCGTTCGGGTAGGAATACGAATCGGCATTGCGTTTGGCGTCCATTGGAAGCATGGAATCTCCTGAAGAATAATCAATGTCACCCCACCGGGGCATTAGTCGAGACAAGCCGCCCACCGCATTGCCTCGATCGAAGGCGGAAAGTTGTCTTGCATCAACAATTATACTTAACACATGGATGCAATACCAATACAAGTTAAAAAATACTGATATCGATGTTGGAAAAAGTGCAGGGGGCGTGTCGCGGAAAAGCGCGACAGCAGAGGGAGGACGCGGGGGGGAAATACCGGGAAAATGCCGTATAAGGCACAACATACAGTAGAATACTAGGTGTATTGCGATTCTGGCGCGTGCGCCAGTATTTAAACTGGAAAGAACACTTATGCCGAGAAAAGTATCTGCAAAAGCGCCGGCGGCGGCGCCCGCGCGTGCCGCGGAAAAGAAGTCAGGCCGGACCGTCCGGGCGGAAGAAGTGTCCGATCTCCACGAGCAGGGCTCGCTACTGCCGGAAGCCACGGAGGTTGAGGCGGATGACGAGGAGCCGCAGGACGGTAAGCCGAAGATCGAAGGCCGCAAGCTGATCACGCTCATCAAGAAGACGCTGATCGAACGGGGGCTGCCGGATCGGCATATTGCCGACCTGATGGGCGTGACGACGATCTACTGGGCCTCGATGTGCAACGGCCATCGCAAGATCAAGTCGGTGGGCAAGGATAAACTCGAGCGCGTGGCTGAATTCCTCGGCATGCCGACGGTGCAGGTCCTGGTGCTGGCCGAATACTTCGAGCCGACCGACTTCTATGTGAAGCGCACGCTGGACGATGAGCTCAACATCGTGCGGGAAGCGATGCAGGCCGATCCGAACTGGGTGTCGCTGGTACCCTCCTTCAAGGAATGGGAACAGCTTCCGGTCAACACGCGCATCCTTCTGGCGTTGCTGTACGAGCGCGAGGCGGGCCGCAACTTCATGCGCAAGCTGCAGATGGAGCACCCTGCTCTGGCTACGACGACGGACACGGGAAGCAAGAAGGCGAAAGCTGCCTAAGACGCATCTTCGCCAAAAAGAAACGCCACCAATCCGAGAAGGATGGTGGCGTTTTTGCTTCTGCTTAGAACTCGAACGTGAAGTGCTGTTCGAGCGGCGGGGCCGCTGGCGCCGGCGGGATGTTCTCCACAGGTGCCGGTACGTCGGCGTCCAGTTCGGGCAGCGCTTGTTGCGCCGGTTCTTCGACCTCGATTTCGACATCGAGCGGATCGAAGCGCATGGATTGCTCAGCCAAGATATTCTCCGGGCGCGAGCAGAACTCCAGCAGCGCACTGATCTGCATGAACTCCAGCCCTTCGATTGCCCCGGTCTGCGGCATTTGCCTCAGGACCCGGTCGCACGCTTCGCGCAAATGCTCGAATTTCGGCGACAGGATGCCCATCGAATCCGCCTTCTGGCGGATGCGGCGGACCAGGCCCAGCACGCGCGAGGTGGTTTTGCCACCGGTCGCGCCTTTCCACGACTTCTTCACGTCTTCCGCAATCTCCAGCGCTGCCTGACCAGGCAGGCCGTTGACCTCGGTATGCAGCGCATCGTCTTCCCCGAAAAACTGGGAAGACTGGATCTGCGTGGCGGACATGGCAAAGCGCAGCAGCTTGTCCAGGTCGGATGCCTTCGGCGCGTGGGTGCGAATCAGATCGGCGCGGGTCAGGCCCGGCTTGATCTCCACTGCGTTTTGCGGGTTGGCGGCCCATTCGTCGATGATGTTCGGCAGCTCCTGCAGGAACTCTGCCTTCTGCGCCTGGAACGTGTCGCGCAGCACCTTCAGTTCGTCGGACACCGCTTGCGCGCGGTCCAGCGGAACGAAGTAGCCGCGCACACGGTTATCGACACGCCGCGCCGCGCCGACACGCAGGATGATGCGCTTGGCGTCGGTGCGGGCCTTGGACACCCACGAGAACGTCCCCGGCGGCAGCATCTTGCCGACTTCACGAATGAAATCGTCCGCCTCCAGGGTGCGTTCGCCGGTGGAGCCGCCGATGATGATGTCGACCAAAACCATGTTGCTCAGTACTTGCGTGATATCCATACATTTCCCCATTCAAGAGTAGGAACTACAAAAGAAGGCACTTGCGTTGGCCCTGACATTGGTGAAATGGCGAACAGGAAAAGACAAAGCCCCGGCCGCTGAAAAAGCGGGCCGGGGCGGGTGGTGGGTAGGGGAATCAATCAAGCACAATCTCCTCGACCTCTAGTTCGATGGCCACCAGTCCATCCGCCGACGCGGCGCCGGGGTCGAACTCATCGAGCGGTTCCTCTGCCTGCGCGGGGAACAGGAAGCGGGAATCGAAGAAGGAAGCTGTGCTTGGGAGTGCTGCCAACATAGGAAATCTCCTCAAGTGGTGGCCCGCTACGGGACCGAACGGATCGAATGGAATTGCGGCTTGAGGAAGGGCCTCGTCGCCAAAACTTGTACTTGGTTATGCAGCACAAGAACTTGTAAGGCGGGCATCTGCAGGACAGACCGGGCAGAGGAAGAAGAAAAGGGAAAAGAAAAAGCCTCGATTCCGTTGGGAAGTCGAGGCTTGGAGGATTAAAAGTCGAGAACGAAGCCGGTGGCGGCCGCGTTGCTCTCCTGTGCGCTGAGCTGATCGAAAAACTCAGGTTTGCGCGTTTGCTGGCGTGGCGCCGGTGGCGGAACAGAGGATGCAGGCGAAGAAACCGCCCTCGCCTTCTGGCCCAACGTCCGTAATCCTTCCGCGATGGCTGACTGCTCCATGTTGGCGGGATCGTACTGGTACGGCGTACCCGCCCTTCCCTGTGTCCAGGCTTCGGCAAAACGGTAGGCTGCTTCCCTGCTGGCGAAGTCGCCGACATAGAAGTAGCCTTCCCGCTGCTTCTTTTGAGCGGTTTCCCGTCCATAGCCGCCTGCCTTCTGGTCGACTGTCCATTTCTTGTTGAGCGAGCCCCAAAAAATGGTGTCCACCGTGCCCGAGGAATCGAATCCCCAGGCCTTCGGCACCGCACTCGGCCCCTTTCCAGCGTTGGGGTTCACATACAGCTGAACCATCAGGAGTCCGCAACAATGGTTTCCCAGAGGTCGAGAACCGCCTTGCGTTCCGCGGCCGAACCGAAGTCCAGCAGCGTCATCTTCAGCGCCTCGGTGAACGCTATCTTGCTGTCCATGCCGGTGACATTGAACAGGCGATAGCTCATGCCCCAGTTCAGCAGGTTGCGGGTGGTGATCGTGAACTCCAGCGGTTCACCATTCGCGCCTGCATCCTCATTGAGACCGAGGAACAGGGAGCGCACCTTGCCAGCCAGCTTTGCCATGGCGGTTGCCGCGACATCCGGCAGGCCGATCTGGTTAATCAGCAGCTGCTTTTCTTCTTCTTCAGGCAGGTAGGTCGTGTTGATCACGAAATACCGGTCCATCGAGGCGATGTTCTGCCGCTTGGTGCCCTTGTAGAGAGAAGCGCTGCCGCCATTGCCGCCGGCGGAGCCGCGCCCGTTGGTATTGGCCGTGGCCGCTACCAGTGCGCCTGGTGCGATTTTGATCCGCTCTCCCGTTTCCGGGACAACGATATCGTCACCGTCCAGTACGCAGTTCAGGCTCATGGACACCGTCGGCAACAGCTGATCCGACTCGTCCAGCACCAGGATGGCGTTCGGGGTACGGGCCCAGCGCAGCACAGGTCCGTCGACAAACGTCATCTCGGGACCGACGCCGGTATTGCGCTTGATGCTGATGGCCAGCTTTTCGATGGCCTTGGCAATGCCCTGGATACCCTTCTCCAGAATCCCCGCGTCTTCACCCGGTTCCTCCTTGGCGATCGGACGGCAGAGCTTCCACGAGCCGAACAGTTGCGCCTGATCGGTGTCCTCGCTGCACTGCATGCGGAACAGCGGACGGCCGGTGCGGGCGGCGAACTGCTTGACCAGTTCGGTCTTGCCGCAGCCGGTCGGGCCGAAGATCATCAGGTTCTTCTTCATGTTGGCCTTGAAGAAGTTGTCCGGCAGGGAGGCAGCAGCCGCCCAAACCATCATCCGGCGCAGATTCTCGACCGTGAACTTGAAGCCATCGACGATGGCCGGGGTATCAACGGTAGAGGCGAACACCTTGACCTGGGTTTTTGCAAACGCCGGGTCGTCCAGGCCAAAAACATCCTTGACGGGCTTTTTTTCGATTGCTTGGATTGCTGCTTGCATGTGTTTCCCATATCGGTTGTCCCGATGTGGCTCCATAGTGGGTTGAAAGTAAGGCTGCGCAGGAATTGCGAAACCTGGCCCAAGGAGATGCCTCACACGGAAACGGAAAACAGACTGCGACAACGTCGGAATATCCTTGGCCAGCTGTGACCAAGGAGTGAGAATTTGCGGTCGCTGACGGCCGATATGGCGCTAGCGCGACCGCGAGGGAGGAATCAGCCGATTTCGAGAAAGCGGTGTGGGTCGACGCGCCACGTATCTGGACACTCGGCACAGACGATGCGCTCCCGCTCGGCGATGCCGGGAGCGGAAAGGTCGACCTGCTCGGGCGGAATATAGGTATTCGACCTGGTGTGGAAAAACACATTGACCACTGGCGCAAGCAGATTATTCGGGTTTTGCGCGGTCACGACGCCAAGGCGGCCCGAGGCCAAACGGACCAGCGAGCCGGACGGGAAGATGCCAATGCAGCGGATAAAGGCGCGCACATGCTCGTCACTTAGCTGCGTCTTGCTCCATTCGAGCATGCGGGACAGGGCTTGGGCGGGCGGCATGCCCTGATGGTAGCAACGCTCCGAGGTGATCGCGTCATAGACGTCAACGACCGCGGCCATTTTCGCCAGATCGCTGATTTCCGGCCCCGACAAGCCCTCCGGATAGCCGTTGCCGTCGCAGCGCTCATGATGGCGCAACGTGATGTCGAGCGCGATGGAACTCAGCCCGGCCACCCGCGCCAGAATCGCATGGCCATCCTTGGGATGCGCCTTGATGACCTCGAATTCTTCCGGTGTCAGGCGGCCGGGTTTGTTCAGGATGGCATCCGGCACCTCCGCCTTGCCGATATCGTGCAGCAAGCCGCCAAGGCCCGCCTGATACGTCACCTCGCCCGGCATCCCCATGAAACGGCAAAATGCCACCAGTAGCGCGCACACGCTTACCGAGTGCAGGAAGGTGTAATCATCCTTTTTCTTCAGCTGCAGCAGCACCAGCAACGCATTGGGGTTACGTGTGATCGAATCGACGATGCCTTCGACGGCAGGCTCGACGCGATCGAGCTGAATGACTTTCCCGAGACGGACATCCTGAGCGAGATCCTGGACTAGGCGCGAAGCCTGAGCGATCAGCGCCCTCGCCCGCCCGAGTTCATCGGACAAGCTGGCCGTGCCGGCACGGGAAGAAACCGGTGTCAGCGCGACTTCTGGCGGCGCAGCATCGGAAACCGCTTCCGTTTCCTCTACCAGAGCCGGTGTCACGGCCACGATATCGCAGCCCTTCGCCACATCGATTTCGAGGTGTGTGAAGCCAGCATCAACGATCTTGGCGATTTCAGCCCGGTTTGTGATCAGGAAGCGGTTCCGGAGGAAGGGATGGGCGGTCCAGCCACCGGGCAGGGAATGCACATACATGCCAACGCATAGCTGGCTTATCTCGATACTCTTGATCATGAGCGACTGTCGATAGAAGCGCGTAGGAACCGAACTGTTCGAAACCAACCCGTCAGGCGGCGATGCGCTCCAGCAGCCCCATGTCCGAGGCGGAAAGCATCTGTTCGATATCGATGAGGATGAGCATGCGCTCGTCGACTACGCCGAGGCCGATGAGGTGGTCCGTATCCACGACCGTGCCCAGCTCGGGCGCCGGACGCACTTGTTCCTCCGTCAGCGTGACCACGTCCGAGACGCTGTCAACGACCATGCCGACAACCCGGTTGCCGATATTCAAAACAATGACGACGGTGCTGGAGTCGTAAGTAGCCGCGCCGGAGTTGAAGCGCACCCGCATGTCGGCGATTGGCACGATGATCCCGCGCAGGTTCATAACGCCCTTGATGAAGTCTGGCGCATTGGCGATCCGCGTCACGTTTTCATAGGCGCGCAGCTCCTGCACCTTCAGAATATGGATGCCATATTCTTCCGCGCCGAGACGGAAAGTAAGGAATTCGCAGGGATAGGTAATGGATGAAGCAGCGGTATTCATTTCGTATATTCCAATGGAAGGACGCGGGATTGTAGGGGAGCGCCGGCAGCGCCAGCAACAACGTTATCCCGGACCTTGAAGACACTGACGGCGTGGCTAAGCTGGCTGGCCTGCTCCTGAAGTGAACTGGCGGCCGCGGCGGCCTGCTCAACGAGCGCGGCATTCTGTTGGGTGGCGCTATCCATCAGGCCGATCGCCTGATTGACCTGCTCGATGCCCGCGCTTTGTTCCTGCGATGCGTTCAGGATGTCCGCCATGACGGCGGTGACACGCTGGACGCTGTCGACGATCTCGTCCATGGTCGCGCCCGCATTCGACACCAGGGCACTTCCAGCGCCAATCTTGTCGACCGAATCCTCGATCAGGCCCTTGATCTCCTTCGCCGCGGCCGCGCTGCGTTGCGCCAAGCTGCGCACTTCGGACGCCACCACGGCAAAACCACGCCCTTGCTCGCCGGCGCGCGCAGCTTCGACTGCCGCATTCAGCGCGAGGATGTTGGTCTGGAACGCAATGCCATCGATGACGCTGATGATGTCGGCGATCTTCTTCGCGGATTGATTGATCGATTCCATCGTGCCGACCACCTCGGACATGACTTCGCCGCCCTTGACCGCGATGGTCGACGCGGACAAGGCGAGCGTATTGCCTTGCCGGGCGTTGTCGGCATTGTTCCGGACGGTCGAGGTCAGTTCTTCCATCGCCGACGCGGTTTCTTCCAGCGAAGACGCCTGTTGCTCGGTGCGGGAGGACAGGTCCATATTGCCGGCGGCAATCTCGGCCGACGCGGTTGCGATGGTGTCTGTCCCTGCGCGGACCTGGCCGACAAGGCGTGCGAGGCTGTCGCGCATCTCCTGCATTGCGTGCATGATGCTGGAGCGGTCGCCATGCTTGACCGTTACAGCGATTGCCAGATCGCCTGCAGCGACATGCCGGGCGATGGTCGCAACTTCAACGGGCTCGCCACCGAGCTGCTTGAGCAGTCCGCGGGTGATGAGAATGCCGACGACGATGCCGAGCACCGCAGCAGCTGCGGAGACGATCAGGATGATGGTGGCGGTCCTGCCAACCTCATTCGCAGCGTTTTTGCTAACGGAATCCACGTCGCGCTGTACCGATTTGAGCAGCACATCGATATCAGCGACGATCTGGCGGCGCAACGGGCTGCATTCCTTGACCAGGAATTCACCGTATTCGCGCATCTGTCCAGCGTCGCGGTATTTGCGTGGGCGCGTGAGTTCCTGCGCCATGGCGAGCAAGCCTTTTTGCGCCTTGTCGAACGCGGCATCGCCTTTGAATACCGGCGCCATCGCGTCCAGCGCCTTCAAATAGGTTGCCTTCTGCTGGTCGAGGATATCGAGTTCGCGCTTCGCATCGGCCTCATCCGTGAAGATGAATGCGTTGCGAGCGGCGATGCCGGTCTGGTCCAGGGCTTCGCGCGCCAGATAGAGTTGCTCGAGCTTCTCCGTGCGGACCTTGTTCTGGTTCCCGATGACCGCATCGATGCTGTAAATGTGAAACAGCGAGAAGCCGGCCAGCGCGAGCATCAGCGCCACGACGACTCCGAAGCCGAGCGCGAGTTTGGTCCCGATTTTGAGGGATGACAGCGTGTTCATGATTTTTTTCCTGTTGTTGGGCATGCACACCGTCCTGGCTTCACGCGAGCCGGGAATTCCCGTCACGATCCGCGCTGCGATGTTGAGGATGGATAAACGCTATGGTGTTATCGACAAGAACACCGGCCCGGTTAAGCGAGAGCCTACGCAAATCGTCCATACTCTTTTTCATTTCGTCCAAAATTTGATGAATCTGATCGAATCCTTGCTTCCACGCTTCAGCTTTCGTGCCGAAACGTTTTTCGCCGGTGAGTTTTGCGGGGCGAATGATTTCGGGGTCGAACAAAATGTCGGGCATCTGCACCTCGTGCGGCGTGGTCCGGTCACCATGCAGCACGATGACGGTTCGTCGGTACAGGCAACGGAACCCACTCTGATCTTTTACCCGCGCCCCTTCAATCACCGTCTGATCGTGCCACCCGGTTCGAACGCTGAACTGGTCTGCGCCAACGTGATGTTTAAGGAAGCCGCATCGAATCCGATCGCGCTTGCGCTGCCTTCCTACGTGGCCATTCCGCTGAAAGAGGTACCGGGAATGGATATAACCTTTAGCCTGGCCCATGCGGAGAAATCGCGTGGCGGGTCGGGCGAGCGTTTCATCCTGGACCGGCTGTGCGAGATTCTGGTATTCCAGATCATCCGGCACGAAATCGACAACGCACGCATGTGTTCGGGGTTGCTGGCCGGGTTCAGTGACCCCGGCATCGCGAAGGCACTCAACGCGTTCCATGAAGATCCGTCTGCTGACTGGAATCTGGATAACCTCGCCCGGCAGGCCTCGATGTCGAGAAGCAAATTCGCGCTGCGATTTCGTGAGCTCGTCGGCACGACACCAGCGAGCTACGTTGCCGACTGGCGTCTGGCGTTGGCGGAGCGGCTGCTGATGCAGAATCAGCCGGCCAAAGCTGTCGCCAGCGCGGTGGGCTATGGCTCACAAAGCTCTTTTACAAGGGCCTTCATCGAGAGGAATGGCACGCCTCCGACGGAGTGGGTGCGGCGGCGCTCTGAAGGGATCTGACAAGGCCAGCCATGTAATTCAGTGTGTACGAATCCAGGTGGTCTTGACCGTCTTGTTCTCAGCCAGCACACCGATCTGGTTTCCCCAAGCCTGCACATCGATCCCTGAGCCGCTGATAGGAGTCACGATGAGGCGCTTGCCGGTCGCGGTAACCGATGCAATCGCAATACTCCCGTCCTCCGCAAAGGCATTGACCATGTACTGCGTGCCGGTTGCCGGCGCGAAGATCGGCTGAAAGCTTCCCGCATTCACGAACACTTCCGCTTCGCCCGTCTTCACGAGGCTGATGCGCTCGGCCTCGATTTCCTCTGCCTTCAGTTTCTTGATCCGCGCCTGCTCGGCTTCGATCTGCGCCGCGGTCAGCTTCTCCGTCTCGATGCGCTTGAAGTGTGCGTCATTACCTTCGATGGTCGGGATCGCAAAGGACAAGGTGGACTGGTTCTTCTTGGTCAGGTGCTGGAGCACGGCCTGCTGCTCGTTGATACCTTCCAGGAGGAGAGCCGTCATCTGCGCGTAGTTGACCGTCTTATATCCATCTCCTCCGGTGGTGACCAGTTCAGGGACCCATTTCTCCATTTCCTGCGCAATGAATCCGATCTGGCGGCCAGTAGGCAGCTTGCGGTCCGGATGGTTTTCATGATCGAAATAATATCGATAGCCATGCAGGTTGGCGATCGTGGCAAGCGCGTTCGAAATCGGGGCGATATCACGCTTCAGCCGCGCATCGGAATACTGGTAGAAACCATAACCCCAGAAATTCCCTCCGCGCATGCTTGCATAGTCGGTGCCGGACTGATTTACGAGTTCAATAACTGCATCGTAGTTCAACCTGATCATAGCGGCTGCAACCTGGCCCCAGTGAAAGGCTAAGCGCGGTGCGCGGTTTATGTCACCGCCGTTACCGACTTCATAGTTGTATTCTCTGATTTGCAGCGGCGCGGACCAAAAATCATAGCCGTAACTGTTGGACGCCACTGTACGGCCGGCCCACGGCTGTTCCGTCCAGACCCGATAGCCGTTGATGATACCGTCCGTCCTTGTGAAATAGGTGTTGGTGTTGTAAACCCTTAAGGCAGTTTCGGCCTGTAATTCTCTATTGAAATAAAAGAGATTTCGATCGGTGACGAAGTGCGCCCAGCCACTGTTCTCTGACCCGATATCAACCCATCCACTTGGCGTCGTAACCTTCAGCGCACCGTTGTATCCTTGGCTCAGATTGGTGGGATATTGATTATTCTGGTTGATATTGATCCCGCCGTAATACATGTACAGGCCATAAGTGCCCGAGCAGTCGGCATTTGAGTTCCCGATACACATCGTGCCATAGCTGTAGATCGACTTACCAGCCGCAATCGTTCCGGCACCAACGTCATAGGGATACTGATTGGCATTGCCGATGAGGCCGGAATAATTGACTGCAACGCCGGCGTACGGAGTGGTCAGATTGACGCCCACGCGACCGTCCTGCGAGATGCGCATGCGCTCGGGAATTGCGCCTGGTCCATTCGTCGACATGCCGGTTCCGAACACAATGCCTCCCTGTGCACCAGCGGGATTGAATTCGATATAGCCCATGTCGGTGCTATCGACCTTCATTTGCAGGCGGGTGGACGCTGTATCCCATCCTCCGCCATTGGCAAACCGGTAGGCCAACGTGCGCAGCATCGTGTAGTTGCCATTGGTGTGGCTGGCCATTGAAATGTCCAGCGTATTACCCGCGGAAGTGCCCAACGCGCCGGCATGGACCTGGAACATGGCGAGGGGCGACTTCGTGCCAATCGAAATCTGGTTGTTCGAGTAATAGTTATTGTTGTTATCGGTGAGCCACGGCATGCTCGAGCCAGTTCCACCGACCGGCGTCCAGACGGATGTGCCGGCATTCCAGCGGTACAGCGCGTTCGTATCCTTGGTCAGGCGCAGCTGGCCATCCTTCAGGGTGGCCGCACTCAGTCCCTGCAGCACCGACAATGAGGCAACCGGGTCGCCAAAGAACAGGGTGCCCGAGTTGCCTTGCTGGATCTGGATCGAGTTATAGGCAATCACAAAATCGTCGCCGGCCGCACCGCCACCAGCCGCGAGGGACGCGCAGGTCGTATTGAACGTGTTGTCGATGCCAGCGGAGATGATGGCGAGAACGGGTGCGCCTGGAGAACTGGTGCTGCCGGAGATCCTGCCGGTACTGGTGTTTGTCGATCCGTTGTCCCATGCGCAATAGCCTAACTTCATGCCATAGGAATCGGTTTTCGGCGCTGCGCTGGTGGACGGGATGAACCCGCCACCAGCCGGGCCGCCAGCAGTCGTGTCCATCGCGGGCGGCTCGATGAAACCATCCGCGTCGCTGTCGCTGCTCTCCGAGGCCAGCGCGATGATCGCCTGCTGGACGGCTATCTTCTGCGTCGCGGACCTCGTCATATCGGCCACGCCCAGCACTTCGTTGGCAGAAGCGGCGGATGCGAGGGGTGCAAGCACAGTGGCGCCGATGGTGAACGCGGCGAGAACGACCCGGCGGGTCAAGGAAAATGCAGGAGAAGTAGCCATGTTGCGATGTTCAGGATGCATGTCAGTTCATCAGCTTGATGACAAGCTGATCGGCGGAGCGGGTGGCGCTGCTGCCGATACGGCTGGCCACGGCGTCGAGCACGCCCATGGCGGCGCTATCTGAAGTCCCAAGGGCCGCGGTGGTGGTGATGCTCATGGTGCCGCCGGAGACATATGTGTAAGTCCAGGGGCGGAAACGCGACGGCATGGCGGGCAACGGCAATCCACCAGTGCCTGACCACAGATTGGTGTTGGTAGACGGACTGCCTGGACAGGTCAGGTCGGATACGAGGGCGACCGTTGGGGTAGTCGGAAACCGGACATGGTTCACCGAATCTCCGCTCGGGTACATCGTCGCGCACGCAATGATCCTGCCGCGAATCAGGGAAACCTGATCGAGCAGCGCCGTTTTCGTGTCCTGGTTCCATTGGCTCAGGGAACTGGAACGGGCGATTTTCGAATAGGCCAGCGTCACTACCGACAGCAAGCTGATGGCGACGAGCAGATAAGCGACGACGATTCCTGATTGTCTGTTTTTCATGATGCGCGATGAAAGGAGCGAAGGAAAAGGGCCATCCCCACGGACGGCCCTGACTGAGGGAGCGGATTAAACCTCGTTCAGCGCCTTGTAGTAGACGTACTGGCCGTCGCTGGTCTTCACACAGCCTTCCGGGCGGCCGTTGTAGAAGTTGCCATTGGTGGTCAGGCCGCTATCGTCGATTGCTGCCGTACCCATCCAGGAGGCGGACGAACCGGTCGAGGTGGCCGGGGTGTTGGTCGCCGCATCGTTGTAGAGCTGGGTATTGATCTGGTTGCACACGGCGAGGGAGATGTTGCCGACCACGACCACACCGTCTGCCGCACTGTTCGAGCCAATGCTCGGCAGCTTGATGTTCGGGTTATAGGTGTAGGCCGGGGTGCCGCTCTGCGCCACGCCGGCAGGCGGCGTATGCAGCACGGCGTACTGTGCGCCAGGCGTCGGGTTGAACAGGCCCGTCGTGGCGTTGGTGTCGAACGTGATCTGGTTGGCGGTCACCGTGCCGGTGGTCAGCAGGCGGTCGAAACCGGCCTTGAAATCGCTCGACTGCTTCATCAGCACCGCAGCGTTCGTCTTCGCGCCCTGATCGGTGACGCCGGTGGTGCTGTTGCGGCTCATCTTGGCCATTGCGCCCATCACGACCGCGATCAGCAGGATCGCCACAAACAGGGGACCGACGAAACCGCTCTGCTTCTTCTTGTGTTTGAAAACCTTCTTCATTTCTTAAAACTCCCGATTGATTATTAGTGGAACTGCCGACTTACAAAGAAACTGCTGCTTGAAAAATTCACCCTCTCAATTCGATCTTGGCCTCCTTCCGCAATGCCTGGATCTCCTTGGAGAGCCGATCGTTGACCAGGTAGGTCCGGATGTCTTCCTTAACCTTTTCAAGAGAAGGCTTGGGTACGTCCTTGACCTCCTCGATGTAGGCGACCAGCACGCCTTCGCGGATGACTGTCGGCGGCAGCACGTCGCCTGCCTTCAGCTTTTTCATCATCTGGCCGAGGTTGTAGGGAATCTCAGCGGTGGCGACGAAGTGATCGCCATCCTTTTTCAGGTAGGCGAACTTGCCGATAGCTTCCTTGCCTTCGGGGCTGTTGCGCCGGCTCGCCACGGATTCATAAGCCGTCTGGGCGTCTTTCGCATCCGAGGCCACGAAGGTCCGCACTTTGAGCTGGCGCGAATCCTCGGCCGTGATCTTCGTTTCGTACACGTCGGCGATATCGCGCTCGGTGACGGCGGCGCGCAATGTAGCGGTACGCTTTGCGGCGTAAAGCTGGAACAGGAGGTCGCCGCGCGCCGCGTCCAGGGCGGCACGCGCCTCGCTCGGGAAATTCTTCTCCGCTGTCTGCGCCACGACCTCCACGGTGATGCGGCGGTCCAGCGCATTGGTGCGGTCCAGACCGTTTTGCAGCAGCGGCAGCAGTGTCGACTCGCTGACGATGCGGCCGTTGACGGTGGCAAGCGGGTTGCCTGCGCCGCTGGCGCTGTTGGCGGGCGAACCGGCCAGCGAAACGCTGTAGGCCGCGCCGACGGTACCGGCGATCGCGACGGCCGCGACGCCAAAAATGATTTTCCTCGTGAGTTTCATGATGGGTGCTGTTGGGTTACTGGATCACGACCTGTTGGGTGTATGCCTTCAGCTCGGCGAAGGCGGCTTCCCCGCCCTCGCACTTCTTCAGGCAAATGGTTTCGGCTTGCCACATCAGGCCGGGCTGGTACGCCTGCATGGTGGAGATGAGGTAAAGCCACTCCGGCATCAGCGCGGGATCGGACACCGAGACGGTGAGCGCGGACTTGTCCTTGTTCAGGCTGACTACGACGCCCGGATTGCCTTCTCCCACTAGGCGGCGTGCCTCCTCATAGCCAGCTGCTGTCAGCGGCATCTTCTTTACCGTCGCGGCCTGGGTGGCAGCGATATCGTTTCTGGCCGCAACCGTCTTCGACGTGTCGTCCAGCACCTGCTGCACCTGGTGGAACGCAAACCACGAGGAAAGCAGCGCGACGGCAACGACGCTCGGGGTCGCGACGCTGACGTAGCGAGCGGACGAGGAAAGCTTCGTGGCGAGCGATTTCCACTTCAGCAGTGAGTTGTTCATTTTTCTACCCGTATGACGTTGTTCTTCGCATCCTTGTCGGCTCGGGTGCCTTGGCCGAGCGCCTTGATGTAGTCCTGCGTGACCCATTCGGGCAGGCTGACCGAAAACGTCTCGGCGTTGCCCTTCAACTGGTAGGCATCGATCCAGCCGCCGGCGCGCACGACCGTCGAGGAAACCTTCTGGAACTGCGCCAGTTGCTGCGACAGGGGGGACGCGTGCTCGATGCGCATGACGATGGCGTTGAGCTGCTCGGTCGCCTTGGCGCTGGTGTTTTTCAGGTGGGAGGACATGACGCTGTGCGCCAGCATGGCTGCGAATCCGACAACCGCCGCGACGGCAGTCACCGAGGCCGCCAGCTTGATCGTCTTTTCCGAAAAGCCGTCGGCGAAGCGACGGTAGCGCCCTACCGCGGATTCCAGTCGCCACGGCGCGGCGCCATCGACCCGGTGAATGGACAGGTCCAGGTCGCGCAGGTGGTTCAGCAGCACATCACTTTTGTTGGTGAGACACTGGAACGACTCGCCATCCTTGATGACGGCGCAGGCGAACGTTTCCCGCTCCAGATAGTAGGCACCGTCGCCCGCATGCTCGGGATGCGCCGGGAACGCGGCCGCCAGCGGGGTCTCGAAGGAACCGGTCTGCGACAGCGCCGTAGAAGGCACCGCAAAGTAGTAAGCCTGATTGGCTTTCGCATCGACCGAAACAAGGGTGTGAATCTTGTCAGTATGGAGCACCTCGCGGGCAATGAAGAAAATCGACTTGTCGACATCGCCGGAATGGTTCACGACGCGGCCGGCAATCATGGCCGAGTAGACCGGCGCCAGGGAAGTCGGGTTGATCATGGTTAGCCTTTCAGTCCAGACAGAAGCGATTCGTTCTGAATCCAGATCACATAAATCGAGCCGAGAACGGCCACGGTCAGATAGACGGCGGTGGCGAAGAACGACACCATGCCGAAGCGCTTGGAGGCCTTGCTCGCCATGTAGCTGCGGCGCTCCGCAATGGTTGCGAACGATGTCGCCAGCTGCGCGCGGTCGGTATGCGCCCCGACCAGCAGCCGGTCGGAGTTGTCGAGCATCGACTGCGAAAGCATCGCGGCCACCGAGTCGCCGTTCTCCGAACGCACCCGCGCCTGTGCCCAGTAGCGCATGACGCCCGGCACCCGCGTGCTCTTCTCGGCGATGGCGATCGCGGCATTCAGGTGGACGCCGCCCTTGACCAGCGAGGCCGCGACCCGGAAGGAATTGGCGACGGCGGAATGCAGGATGGCCTGGCTCAGCACCGGCACGCTCATCACCTTGTCGTCGACCCATGTGCGGAACGCCTGATCCCGGTCGAAATAGGCGTAAACGGCCATGATGACGACAAAGAACAGGCCGAGCGTTCCCCACATCATCACGTCGCTGAAGAGCATCGCGCTGTGGATGGCGTCCAGAATTTCCTGGGTCTTCGCCGGCGTGGCGTCCACCGGCATGTTGTCCAGCATCATCGGCAGCATCACGTACCGATTACTGACCACGGTGCTCATCGCCATGAAGATCTCGAGGCCAGCCATCGACGCCATGCCGGTCATCAGCTTGTTGTTCACGGCGCGGGCGTCAAGGTGTTCCACTGCGGTGTGCAGCGCCTCGGTGAGCGTGCCGGTCCGCTCTCCCGCTTCCAGGATCGCGAGGGTCGATTCATTGAAGAAGTTCAGGCTGACCAGTGCCTCGATGAAGCCGCCGCCGCGCTTGATGATCGCCAGCGCGCTGTTCAACTGGGCGCGGGTGCTGGACGTATCCGATTCAATGACGGCTTCCAGTGCGCGCGCCGCCGACATGGACGCGCAGTTGAAATGGATCGCCATCAGGAACTGCTTCTTGTACTCTGCGGAGACACGCTTGAAGAACTTGAAGCGGTTGCGCACCATTTCCACATTGACCGGAATCCCGCCCTGCCGGCGCACCACGGAAACCACTTCTTCCTCGCTCTCGCCGACGATCAGCGCACGATGACGGAAATGGCCCGGCGCCATGCGGTCCTCCACCGCGTTGGCATCCGCTTTCGACTTCAGCAGATAGTCGACGTGATAGCTGCGCAGCGAATTGAACATCAGAGCAGCTCCTTGGCCGCGCCTTTGAGCGTGGTCGCCAGATCGATGACGCCGGTTTCCTGCAGGCGGGCGAGCGACTCTTCGCGGGACTTGATCGTGACGCCCGAGATTTCCTTGAGGCGGGAATACGCCTTGCCGGAGTCGAAAACCAGCGCGGTCAGGTCGGCGCGGGTCTGCGAATCGGTCGCGATGATCAGAGTTTCGTGGGACGCGACGCGGCCGTAATAGCCGGTATGGCGGCAGCGCGGGCAACCCTTTGCACGGCGCAGCAGATTCGTCTGGCGCAAGTGAACCTGCCGGTATGCCGCTTTGCTCGCGATATCGGCGATGTCGTCGGCCGCGTCCACCGCGCTGGCGCAGGTGCACAGGGTTTTCACGAGATGCTGGCTCACCACGACGCGCAGGTTGTTGGCCAGCATGTACAGCGCGCTGGCCTTGGAAGAGCCTTCGGCGAAATTGGTGACGCGCTCGAACGTCTCAGCCGGGTTATTGGCGTGGATGGTGGCCAGCACCAGGTGGCCGGATTGGGCGAACTGCAACGCGGCCATCATCGTGTCGCTGTCGCGGATCTCGCCCAGAATCAGCACGTCCGGGTCCTGGCGGAGCATCGAACGCTCCACATCGAGTGCCTGTTCCTTCAGATGCGCATTGAGCTGGATCTGGCGCGTGAACGGCAGCACATATTCAACCGGCTGCTCGACGGTGAGGATATTGGCCTCGTCACGCGGGAATTCCTGCGCCAGCGCGTAAAGCGAGGTCGTCTTTCCCGAGCCGGTGGGGCCGGAGAACAGGATCAGGCCGCCGCTCTTGCCTTCGACACGAGAGATGTTGCGGAAGAGCTGCGCCATGTCCGGCTGGTTCGGGAACAGTTCGTCCAGCGTGATCAGCGCATCCGGGTCCAGCACGCGCAGCGTCATGGTCTCGCCGCCGACAACCGGCTGGGTGGCGACGCGGAAATCGATGAGGCGTCCGCGCACCTCAATGCTGAGCCGGCCATCCTGCGCGCGGCGGTCGTCGGAGGCGTCCATGTTCGCCTCGGTCTTTAGGCGCATGAACAGCGCCGACATGAGCGACGCCGGCACCAGATGGGTCTGCTCCAGCGTGCCGTCGATGCGGTGGCTGATCCATGCTTCCGGATCGGGCTTGCGGTCCAGATGGATGTCGGAGGCGCGCATGTCGATCGCTTCGATCAGCATGGACTGGTAGGCCTGGCGCAGCAGTACGCCGTTGATCGCTTCGACCTTCAGGCGAGCCAGCATCGTCGGGAATGAGTGTTCGCCGCTCGAGAGCCGGTTGAGCGTCTCGTAGACGTCGAAACGGTCGGTCGGGATGATTTTGACGCCGCTGACCTTGACTTCGCATGCTTGCAGGATGGAGGCGATCTGGCGCTCCGTCAGCGGGGTCGCCGAGCGCATTTCCAGCGTCTCGTTCGTGACCCGAAGCGGATAGATCTGATACTGCTTGCATACCTGAACAGGAAGAATCTTCTGGAACAGGCTGCTCGTCGCGCCGCCATCGGTGTCGGCGTTGACTTTCACGATCGCGTTCTTGGACACGAACCGGTTGCGCACCAGGATTTCTTCGATGAAGAGCGTGCGCCCCTGCTCGCTCCAGTACGCTTGCTGGCGCAGGCAGATATCCAGTTGCGACGGCGAGATGAGTCCGGCGTCGATCAGGGCCTGTCCGCGCACCGACGCTTCGCCGATCCCGCGCCGGGCCAACATGAGCTGTTCAGAATGGTTCATGGCCGTGTCCTAGTAAGCGGGCATTGCGATCGGGCCCGGCACGCCGTTCATCGCCGGGCTAAGGGAGCCGTTCGTGGTGCTACCGTTTGTCATGCCTTTGATTTCCGGAGAAATCGATGCCTTGAAGCCGGGATCGGGCTTTTCGAGGACGATCTGCGCCGTCGTGGCGGGCGCTTGCGATTCCACTTGGCCGAGGAAGACCACCTGGGCCGACGGGGAGCGCTTTTTCTTATTCGTCGCGGCGTCGCTGTAGTAGTAGAGCGAGACGCGGCCGCCATTTACCTTTGGCACCAGCGTGACGGAAGAGCCGAGGAATTCGATGGGTTCGCCGTCCCGGACGACCATGCTTTCCGCCCTGCCGACCGTGCCGAGGGCTGACTGGCTTGGGCGTGGCGGCATCGCACTGATGCTGGGAGCGGCGCTGGCTTGCGGCGCGGCAGCGGCGACGGTGGCGGCGCGGCGCAGTACGGCCTGATCGCCGACCGTCGCAGAAACGTAATAGCCATCAAAGCGCTGGCGCAGTTCGGTGACCGTCGCATCCGGCTTGCTCTCGCCGCTGCTCGCCGGCGCCGTGCGCAGGAAGTCGGACGAGCTGACCGGCGGCGGGACGTTCGCGGGGGAGGAGGCAGTCGGCGCGGGCGCCGGAGCCGACCCTTGCGGCAAGGGGCTGTTGAGATTGTGCGGATCGCTGACCGGAGTCAGCTTGGGCGGCTGCGGCCGCATCAGGGGATTCGGAATCTGTACTTGCGCGTAGCTCGGGGCAGCCATGCCCAGCACGGTCAGACCGGCCAGGAGCGAAAGCGCCGCTGAGACGCGATGTTTCGTTGCGAAATTCATGTTCTTTTCTTTCTGGTAGCGAATGCAGCGCCTGCTCACTGGCCGCCGGCGATGGGTTGCTGGACGGAGGTGTTCATCGCCAGTGGGCGGCTTGCTGAGTCCTTCTTCCCTTTGAAGAACACAACTTTGGTGCGCAGCGCGAGAACGAGCTCGGAGCGGATCACTTCCTTGCCGGTGGTGTTCTGCGAGATGCCGCGCACGTCATCGCGGGTTTCGTGTTCGGTCGTGATGCCGCCCAACAGGACCAGGTCGCCGGGACGCGAGCGGATGACGTTTTCGATGTCCCGGTCGGCCGCATCCGGCAGCACCAGGTCAATCCCAAGCGCCGTGAACTTGTTGTACCGGACGATCTCGGACAGGCTCATCTTCAGGTTGGTATAGACGGTGTTGTCGCTGTAGTCGGCATGGACGGCGAGATCGAGGCCCGTACGGATGTCGCGGGTTTCGGTCGTGGCCTGCGCAACGTTGGTCGAATAGTTCGTGCCGACCTTGCTGACGATGGTCGTGGATTGGCCGACGCGCAACGAGCCCTTGGTCCCGGTAATGACCGAGAGGCGCGGACGGGAGATCGCCTTCACGTTGCCTTGGGTCTGCAGGAAGTCGATCAGGCTGTCGACGGTCAGGCGGCTGGAGGACAGGATCAGGTTCATGCCCAAGGCGTTCGCCGTCGCCGCCACCGTGGTGCCTACCGCGGCCGATGCGGTGCTCACAGCGGAACTGGTTCCGGTGCCATTGCCCGTGCCAGTGCTCGTGCTGCCGAGTGTGGTGGCAGCGTTCCCGCCGTTCTGGGACGTCGAATACGTCGGCAGGCCTTTGCTGTTGTAGGCCAGCTTGTTCCACGAAATGCCGACGTTGCTGTTGTCTTTCAGGTCCACCTGAAAAATGTCGATGGAATAGACGATCAGCGCACGGTTGTCGCGGACCTTTTGCAGATAGCTTTCGATGCGGGCCAGCGACTTGCGGTTCGTGCGGAAGACCAGCGAACGATTCAGGCGGTCGATATAGGGGTCGCGCGCGCCGAGGTGCTGCAGCGTGTTCGCCAGACCGGCCGCATTGTCTTCGGACAGTGCCGGCGGCAATTCAACGATGTATTGCTGCTCCTGTTGCAGGAACAACGTGTTGTTGCGCACGCTGTAGAAGATGCCCATCGACTCGGACAGCGACTCCAGCACATCCTTCAGCGAGCCCTTCAAGTCGTAAACGGCGGCAGCGCCAAAGCGCTCAGCGGTTTTCGGGCCGCCCTCGATATTCAGCGACAGACCGGCATCCCGGGCGATGAGCATCAGCGCATCGTAGACGCCCGACTCGGTGACGTGCACCGACTTGACCTGACGATTCGGTACCACGCCCTCCTCTTCCACCGGGCGCAGCATGAACACATCCTCAGAATTGAATCCCGCCTCCAGATCCATCGTGTTCGTGTCGTCCTGGTCCACGACGGTCTTCAGTTTTGCCGTGTCCTTGGTGGGAACGGACGGCTCCATCGGTTGCCGCGGAAACGTCGAACAACCGCCGAGAGTGGCTGCTACCAGGAGAGATGCGGTGGTCTTTCTGAAGAAGGAGTTCATTTCTGCCGAGCAATATTATTGGATGGCTCGCATCATACCTTACATATACCTGTAATACAAAGCGTATGTATAAATATTTTTAGGCAAGATGCGGCATGTGTGTTCGAATACACAGGGAGGGGACTGGAATACTGGGATGCGGCCGAAGCGGTGATAGGGGCAAAGCCCTTCACTGGAAAGGAAAGGTTGCAAGTAAGGCATCCCCTACTGCATGGCGCATGCGGCTAGAAGGCGTGGAAGGCTGAAATTGACTGCTTGCGTGCGCAGGAGTGGAGAGGAAAGGGGCAACGACGATAAAAAAACCCACCCGGCGAAAGTTCCGGGTGGGTCTGTACGATTCGAGATTCCGTGCGGGTCAGGGACAACCGCGTTTAATTTTTATGACGGCCTTTTCTTACTTGGTACAGCAGAATCAACCCGCCACCAATTCCTATAACGGCCACTACGGAAAGAAGTATGTAGTCCATTTTAATCTCTTGTACGTAGGCTTTTTTAGAGAAGGAGGCGTCGCCGCATCGTTTCCCATTTCCATGTGCTTTCGTAGGCCACATGGGGTAGGAACAGCCACTACTTCAACGCATGGTGCTAATCGGTCCCTCGGGCTGCTTGATATTACACGCCTCGGCACCGGTCCGCGACCTGATGCAGATCGGTGCATTGCCGCGCACAGGTAGGCGCCAGTGCGTGCGATTAGCGTTCTTGCTTCAGCTCTTTTACGAGTTCTTCTTTCTCCCTATCGAAGATCGTCTTGCGGAAAGTCGGGTCAAGGAGCTTGTTGGACGGATCTAACCGTTCAATTTCTTTCAGTGCGGCTTCCTTGAGGACTGCCTGTGCCTTTTCTCTTCCAGCCGCCTCGATATACATGTCCTTTGTACGCAAAAACTTATTACCTACTTCATTTAGTGCCGCTTCCAAGTTCTTGGCGTACTCGCGCCACTGCTCGGCAGACTCTTTGTTCTCCCGCGCTGCCTGGGCAAACTCCTTCATCGAGTCCACGCTGTCTGCCCACATGCCGTAAGTCGGCCCCATCCAAGTCATTCGTCTTCTCCTGTTGCTAATTTCGCCATTGTTGCATTCTTCTCAGAAACTTCTCAATGGTGCAAATTGAAGTTGCCGGTAACTGCGTAGCGTTCGCGACTCATCACTTTTTGCCTTCTTCCAAAGAAAAACCCCCTCATCTTGAAGATGAGAGGGTGAGTTGCAAGTTAAGCAAATGCCGCTTCCAGTGCGCCGAAAACTGCTTCGGCCAACTGGCGCGGATTACTTGCCACGCCAAAAGCGGCGGATAGGCCTCGGTAGTGACGTTCGTACTCTCTGTCGATCAAGACAAAGCGCACTTCCACGCCGAACCGTTTCGCTTCCTGGATTGCCGCCTCGAGGACTTGCAGGTCGCCCGGATCGCCATCTGTGGTGACACAGAGGATTTTCCGGCTTTCCTTACGTTCCATGAGGCGCTTGAGCGCCCAGACCACTGCCAGGTGGGTATTGGTGCAATCCCGGGAAGAAGGAACGAACTGGTTCAGGGTTTTCGCCCAGTCGCCGTCCATTTCCTGCCATTCCCGCACCGAGGTGCTATAGCTGGCCAGCCCGAACGGGATGTTGGCGTTATCGCATACCTCGCCGGCTGCGACAGCCACCCGGCCAGCGGCTTCCCGTCGCGTGA
Source organism: Noviherbaspirillum pedocola (assembly GCF_016632335.1). Taxonomy (GTDB): domain Bacteria; phylum Pseudomonadota; class Gammaproteobacteria; order Burkholderiales; family Burkholderiaceae_D; genus Noviherbaspirillum_A; species Noviherbaspirillum_A pedocola. Next base: position 4,707 of record NZ_JAEPBG010000030.1, on the reverse strand, counting down.
TATCCCCGAACGTCTCTCCCATGCTTGCGGATTCGTCGTTGAGGAAGTACAGACACGTATCGAGCTCCTCGCTGCGGGTCTTCTTTTGGAATACCCGCAAGTCGCCGGTTGCCACTCGCGCCACCTTGTTCGGCCGCAGCCGCCCTTCGGTAGACGTGGATCGCGCCACCATGGAATGCGATTCGAGCAGCTCCTCCATCTTCAGCGCCAGCGTGGCCGCGGTCGATCGTGCACCGCTGCGCAACTGGGCCCGATGCTCCGGAGGCCTGGTGATGCTTGGCGGCTCGACTTCCCGCATTTCACTGGTATGGCTGCCACCCGAGGCATGTTGCATGGCCTCGTTGCCTTCGCACAGAACTTCTTCCAGCCCCTTGCCATAATTGCCGGCGTCGGAATCGGTAGAAGCGAGGACATCAGCGATCGCCTGCTGCAAGTCGTCGTAAGACGGCTCGAAGCCTGCTGCGCCAGATCCCGCAGTGTCTCCATCGGTGCCAGTGGCGCCGGCGGAGTCATCGGTACCTTGTCCACCTGCGTTGCCGCCTGTAGCGTCCCCTCCTGCAGCATCCCCATCGTCGGAATGACCTTGGCCGCCTGAACTGCCAGACGCGTCTCGGTCATCCTGGTCGTCATGGTTGCTTGCGCTTCCTTGATCGTCCTGGCTGCCTTGGTCGTCCGTATTTCCCTGGTTGCCTTGACCGCTTGGATCGTCCGTATCCCCTTGTTGGTCATCGTCTCGTTGATCGTCGGGATTCCCCTGACTATCGGCTTGATCGTGATCTCCTTGGTTGCCCGGTTCGTCTGGCGACGGGTTGCTGTCCTGATCGTCGGGGTCGTCCTGTCCATCACCGGGTTGCGGTGGCGGCGGGGGCGGCTCCTTGGCGGTCAGTTCCAGCAGTTCGACGATGCGCTGCGCCGCATCCGCGGCACCTTGCGTATCAGCCGCGTAGGCGGCGTTCAACGCTTCGGCTTTCACCCGCGCGGTCAGCTTGGTGCCGAAAGTCTTGATCGCCAACTCGCGGTACGCCACTGAAAACTCCTCCAGGCAGTTCTGGCCAAGCAGCTCCGAACGAAGCTCCGTGACCAGCCAGCTAAAGAGGATTTCCGCAGGATGCAGCGCCGACGGATCGTCGCCTGGGCCGGTAAAGATGCCTCGTTGCGTGAGGATCTCGATGCCTTCCCGGATGACCTTCTTCGAGCCGCCATACGACTTTGCGGCCAACAGTTCACCGCGTGCGTCTTCCAGCGGGTTCGCCAGTCTTCCGGCAAGACCCGCAGGCAGCTTCACGTCGAAGTCCGTGTTGTTACCGTGGCAGAGGATTTCATGGGCCACCAGCGCGCGCAGCAGGATTGCATCCTCCTCCGTGCCGGTGGCTGCCATGTTACTGAGCTTCATCACCAGTCCCTTGTCGTTTAACGGATCGGGACCGATGGAAGCGGTCGTGAGGTTGCCCCACTCGATGCGGATCGGTCTGCCCGCCCGCTTGACCTCGTCAAGAAGCAGGTAGGTGTACAGGTACAGGTGCCGCATCGATGCCTTGTGTGCTGCTTGAGTCATTTCCATCTCCTTGAGAACAAGATGGCCATCGTGAGAAGTCACGTTCGCCGGATGAGTGGAAATGGCGCACAGGGAAACTGAAGGCAAATGCCGGTGTCGGCACGCTTGAATGGCGAACGATTTAGGCTGTAGGAGGACTGTTCAGATAGACCCATTCCACCGTTTCGCCGGAATCGAGCCTTAACGAACCGGAGGGACTGTGCGGTGGAGCGGCGGTAAGGATTTCGTGCGCCTTACGCGCCGCAAAGATATGCGGCGCGTAAATCAGGTAAGCACCGAGAAGAAAGGGGCGGCGTGGGTGAGATCCGAGAGTGTCCATGTCTTTGCCGATTTAGGTGGAGGCTGCGCCATGGACGAAATGCGCCGTCGCCATACTGTTATAAAAATTATATCGAAGCCATAATATAGTCGGCATCGCCAAGAATGCAATACACTGGCCGAGTCACGCAAACGCAAAGTCGCAGACAACGGGTTCTTGAATAACCGCATCGTCGTTTGTTTCCGCTACGGCTATGTCGCAGCATTTCGCAACACTCGGCGGCGCGATCTGCTGCTGTACGGCATGCAGCACTTCTCCACGCGATGTGCCTGTTCTTGATTGTGCGATAGACCGCACATATTCGAGAGACTGCCGCTCCGCTTCCTCTCGGGTTACTCCGCTCTCGAACTCAAGCATGCCCGCCCGCTCGTCAAAGAGTTCCTGTAATGCCGGATCGTCAAAGTATTGTGGCAAAGCCGGTGCAACGGGCAACATTACCGAGGCCGCTGGTCGAATGGGGATGGGGGCTTTAATTATCTGTGAAGCGGCAAGCTTCAAGATGACATAAAAATCCGGCTTAGTCAGCCCAAGTACATGCATATGGAGCGTGTCGAATGAGGTCTTAGTCTCCTTGCATCCATAAAAATCCCAGCGGCATATATTCCGTAGATATCTTCCGCCATGTTTCTTTGCCAACGCTGAAATGCGAAGGCAGACGTTTTTTGTTGGGTAGCCATGCGCTTTCAGCGTCACACGCGAATCATTTCTCCCTATACGAACGACACAATTGCTTATAGGGAAATTGAATTCCTCGATGTCGCGCTCCTGTTCTCGCAGCTCCGCTTCTCTTTTTTGGGCTTCCTCGCGTTCCTTTACTTCCTTTGCCCATTCTTCCTCCTGGCGTTTTCTGGAGGCCTCTCGTGCTTCCAATAGGGCAAGCAAACGCTCTTCCTCTGGTTGTTTCTCAATACGTAATTCCTGTTCGCGGACATTCAGTCGCTCTCCGGCTTCTTTATCCCCCATGTGCACAAGCCACTTAGCCTTCCCCGATTGGGAAAATAAGCGTTGTTCCAGCGCTGCCCTGTAGGCGTCAGTGGACAGATCTGCAAGATCGCTGACATTGATCTCGAGAACGGAAAAGCCATGCTGCTCAAGCCATTTCTCCTTTTCGAAATCAACAGCATGTGTATTCCATATCTCTATGGCGAGCGGAATGCCGTTCAGTTTTGCGATCAAGTCAGGTCGACGAAAGCGGTCTGCAGGTGAGTTTCCGACCACGTTTTTCTCGACTCGGCAATCTTCGACCTCGACCACGCCCTCCTGCTGTACCTCAACGGAGATCGCTTCCTCCCATACATTGCGCTTACCGTGAACCAATTTTGTTCGGACGCGGTGCGGGACAAAAATGCTCCCTCTTTCAGCAATAATTTGTTTTGCCATCCAGTGAATCGCCGCTTCAACTGCATGAGGACAGTTGGAATCTTGATGATGGGCGAAGTGAGCGATGCGTATTTCACCCTTTCGCGCCACTAGGCGTGACCCACAGGCGACACAGACACAATCGCAGGTCAGGCCTTTTTTAACTTCGGCTGGGCTCACCATCCTTTGCGTTGGAAGATGCAATGCGAATCGAATACCATGCTCAGGTTGTTTCTTTTGGGACATTTCTTGGCTCCGGTTGGGGGATGGCGCCAAGTTAGGCTTGCGGCCGGTGTCTCAGTAGTCAGTTGAGGAGCAGTTGAGGGTCAAATGATGGTCGAGTCAAACGTACAAACCGCGGATCGGGAAGCTGTGAACGGTAATGAGAAAGCAGATGAGATGGCGGCGGTTGCCCGCATCCTCCTTGACTCCATACCACCCGACAAGAAGCAGCAAAATGCCTTTAAGGTGATGGCCTACCTTGCAGAAAAGACAATCGCGGGAGCCTCGGAGGATCGGGCTGGCCCCAAAATACCCACGAAGCAGATCCATTTGGATGTTGGTACAAATCCCAACCGCGACGCATCAGCGTGGGTAAGTCCGCTATGGAAAGAGATAGAGGAAAAGTGGTATCCGGCCATCAAAGAAAATGTAATCGCACGTTGCAGGGATGCAGGGCTGAACGTCTACCCTATATTAAGAAAAATGGAAGGGAAGCCAGCTTTCTATTGGATAGAGGCAGAGGAAATATCCAAGGAAGAGTCCGCGATCACGCCATTTGAATCGGAAATGGATTCGACGCCGGAGGCGATCACTTATACAAAGGATCTCGCGCTCCAGTTGTCTTTTGCAGGACGGTTATTCTTCCAGGAGGGGATGAGGTGGACTGCAGCCAAACGTTACAGCTTTATAACGTGGCAACTGGTTTATCTCACGATGGTGTTAATTTATATCGCGGCAATATTGCTGGTCCTTTGGAACAAAAAAGGGCCGCTCGGTGGTCAAGAGCTAGTGATGCTGATAATGGGCTTTTTTGTTTCCGGTCTGGCCTACAGGCACGGCGCAGCAGTATGGAAACTATTCGATGATCGAATTATTGTTGCACCGGACTGGACAATTGCCTGGAAAGAGACTGGGGCGACTATCGAAATAAATCGATCAAATAATCCGGATGTGCCAGGCACTATCCATGTCAATCGCTACTCCACGAAGTGTCCAATCTGTGGGTGGATGGTGAAACTGGACAAAGGGGAGCCAGAATTTCCAAGAAGGATTGTCGGGCGCTGCGAGGAAAACCCGCGTGAGCACGTATTTTCATTTGATCGAAGCACTAAACTGGGAGTGCCTCTTAGAGCCTATTCCAGTAGGGATAAGAATTGAAGTAATGCTTGTCCAAGCCAGTGTTTTTGATGGAGGACATCATGGGCATGGTCAAGCAGGACGACGGATGGCGCTTGCCGGATGAATTATGGGA
>NZ_JAEPBG010000003.1 GCF_016632335.1 Noviherbaspirillum pedocola | reverse complement strand
CCCTGCGCCAATACCAGCTTGACGGCTTCAGCCCGGAACTCCGGTGTGTATGTCTTTGTCTGCATTCTGCTTTCTCCCTTTGATCAGTTTATCAAACGGGAGTGTCCGAAAAAGTCAGGCTACCTCAGGAATACCAGCACCAGATACTGCAAAGCCCCTCGAACCGAGGGGCTTTGTCATTTGGCGACTGTATCCGGCAGGACATCAGTCTGCAATTACCTGCTGATGCTCGAGTACAGGCATTCCTTGGCAGCGCCTACAACCGGGTCGCCAAAGATGGCGTTGGAGCAGGCTACGGGGCCAGTCACGATCTTGCTGGTGTAGACGCCGTTGACGCCATATTTGACTTCGCGGGTGCCGGCAAAACTGCAGGTGTTGTACTCGCTCGAGCACCACGTCCAAACTTCGGCCGTCTGCGTGGTGGTGCTATTGCTGGCGTACTCGCAGGTCTTGGCGATGCCATAGGCAGGATCGCCGAAGATATCGTTGGTGCAGGAGACCGAGGCTGTGGCGGTCTTGTACGCATAGCTGCCATTGGCGCCGTAGCGCACCTGGCGCGTGCCGGAGAAATTGCAGACGCCCCACTCGTTGGCGCACTGTGCCCAGCTCACGGCTGGCGTCGAGTTGGCATCGTACTCGCATGTCTTGCGGACGCCGACCATTGGATCGCCGAATACGTCGTTGGTGCAGGAAACCGTGCTGGCGATCGTCTGGTAGGCGTAGCTGTTATTCGCGCCATAGCGAACCAGATGCGTGCCAGAGAAGTTACAGGTGTTGTCTTCGGTCGCGCACTGCACCCATTTCTGCGCAGGGGCGGCCACCGCAACCGCATTGGCGACATTTACCGCAACAGGCGCCGAGGCGGCACTGTTGCCGGCGGCGTCATAGGCGGTTGCGACAAGGGTTGCCATGCCGTTGGGCACGCCAGCCGAGTCCCAGGAAAAGGCTAACGGTGCGCCAGTGTCGGAGGCGACGAGCTTGCCGTTGACGGTAAGTTCGACCTTGACCACGCCGACGTTATCCGTTGCGGACACGTCCACCGGCACCAAGCCCGATACGCTTGCATACGCCTGTGGCGCGGTGATGGCTGCCACCGGCGCTTGCTTGTCGATGGGCTTGGGCAGGCGCGAAACCGCGGCCTGTACTGCGGCGGCGGCATTCAAGCGGCCGTAGCCGAAATAGCTGTCGCGGCCCGGCGTGCCGAGATCGACTGCCGTGGAGTACAGCAGGCTTTCGACGGTGGCGCTGTCGAGCGACGGATTGGCCGACATCATCAGCGCGGCAACGCCTGCGGTCAGCGGGCTGGAGAACGATGTGCCGGACCACGCCTGGTAGCCGCCGTCTCGCGTCGTGGTCCAGATGCCCGTACCGGGCGCCGAAATGCTCACGAAACTGCCATAGCTCGACCACGATGCGAGATTGTCGTTATTGTCGGTGGCCGACACCACGACCATGCTCGAAGTGCGCGGCAGGTTCTCGTCCCTGCCCATGTTGCCGGCCGAGACGAACAGCAGACCGCCCTTGCTTTTCAGGTAATTGCCCGCGTTCTGGATGCCGGTGCTTCCTGCCACGCCGGAATAGCTGACGTTTGCAATGCGCGCGCCATGGTCGGCCGCCCAGACGATGCCGTTGGTGACGGTGCTGTAATACGCGTAGCAGTCGTTATAGGAGCTGTCATAGGCAGCGACCTTGACCGGCATGATCCTGGACTGACCGGCGATGCCGGGAGTGCCCTGACCATTGTTTATGACAGCTGCTGCCGTGCCGGCGACTGCGGTGCCGTGACCGCAGGTGTCATCGGTATTGCTGTTGTAGTCCACGGCGTTGTAGCCGGAAACCATGTTGGCGGCCAGATCCGGATGCCAGGCATTCACACCGGAATCGAGGATCGCAATGGTGACGCCCGCACCCATGGTCGAATCCCAGGCGGTAGTTGCGCCAATTTTGTTCAGATGCCAAGCGCCGCCATTCGGCGAGACCGGATCGTTCGGCATGAACGCGTGCGGCAGCCGGCGGTCGAGTTCGACAAGCTTGATCTGCGGATGGTTTTTCAGCCGCGCGGCAATGGCCGTAGCCGATCCGGGCGGCACTTCGACAACATGCAGGCTGCTCTTGCCCATGCGGCGGCTGCGCGCATTCAGCGGGCTGAGGAGCTTTGTCAGGTTCTGGTCCGACAGGCCGGCACGCGGCACGACAAGAAGTCGGTTGGTTGCGAAATCGCCCGCAGCATCATTTTGCCCATGCGCTGCGCTCTGCTGACTGCTGATCGCATTGGCCGCGAATGCTGGGGCTTGCAGGCCCAACAGGGCGACGATACAGAGGGAAATTCGGGAGAGTACGACGGTGCGGGCACGCGCCGCATACCAGTAATTCATCACTTATCCGTTCGGTTACAAGAAAAAAAGCCATGCCGGGTGCCGACATGGCCCTTTAATTGTAAGCAGGAAAGTTTCCTTGACGCAATGCTTGGCGTTCGTAGATCGTTCTCGAATTCACTTTTTTATTTTTCTGTCATCTCAAGAACGCAACGTTTCTCCCGCTTTCTTTTCAAAGGGAAAAGGCGCTTTTCTGTCAGCGGCCCGGTTCTCCGAACCTTCCACATCGCGGCAAGGTATTAACGACCCTGATCAGATCCGCATTACCTCTCGATTGGTCACGACCAGCGTTCCGATTTCTCCACTTCTCATTTCCCTCTTGGACAAACGGGCTTACACCTGCTTCGGTACGGTCCCAACCAGCCCCTCCGCTGGCTCGCCGAAGCCTAACGCCGCCCACACAGCCGGGTTTCCCGCAACGCGCAGCGCCCTCGATCTACCCCCGGGGAACGATTCCCAGCCAGCCAAACAGCAGCCCTTTCCGAGGCATGCTGAGCGGCGTCCTTCTCGGACTCGGGTCAGGTTCCATCCTCTCGTCGGGTCATGCTCAGCAGCCTGTGAGCCATGCAGCGGAAATACAGGAGGCAGTCAGGCAGGAGGTCGCCAGACAGGAAATGGAAAAGCAGGAATCACAGGCTCAGGCGGCAACAGGCGACGAAGCGGCAAGCAGGGAGGCCACCAATGACAGTGCGGGCGAAAGCGCTGTCGGAACCACCGCCTCCGGTTCCGGCAAGGCCGACGAGAACGCATTGCCGGCATCTAGCAACTAGTAAGGATGGATATGCTTCGCAGCCGAATCGGCAAACGTGCAGCCCTACCCGAAACTCGGGCCAGGATTAAAGCCGTCCTGAAAATGCATTGCAACGTGCAAGCCGCGCAATGCCGAATCTGCTCGGCGTTTTCCTATCGCCGCTGAATGCCGAAATCGTTCGCCGTTCTTTAATCCGCCATGCTCGCCTCAAGTCATGCAACAGGCATTTCTAATTTGAAGCCGGGATTAGGCCATGGGTATGCCCAACGCCCGCTCGAATTGTTTTCTCACAGCCGAGTAGCATTCGCAGGAAGCCTCTTCCATGCCCTCCCTGTCTGCAATGGTAATCACGCCTCGGGTATATTTTATGAGCCCTAATCGCTGAAAATCTCTCGCAATCAGGCTAACGGTGGGGCGATGTACGCCTAGCATCGTGGCCAGATATTCCTGGGTAATTCGAATTTCGTCGCCGGGGACGCGATCATGACTCATCAGCATCCATTTCGCGAATCGTTCTTCAGTGGTATGCAGCCGATTGCAGGCAACGGACTGGGAAACCTGCGCGAGGTATGCTCGAAGATAACAATACGCGAGGCGACCCAGCACCGTTTCCGTTTGCATCGCTTCCCTGAAGACCGAAAGCGGCAATCTCAGACTTGCTCCAGCGATTTGACAAACTACGGTTTCCAGGGACCGGTTACTCCCGGTAAGGACATCGATCGTGGAAAAGCCCTCACTGCCTATCGTACCCACCTCGACAGAAGAGCCATCTTCCATAACCGCGAGAACCGAATGCTCGCCGCTCAGCGGGAAATACACATAGTCGATTCGTTCGTCGCGCCTGTAAAAATTAAAATGAATTGGTGTAGGGATAAATTCCAGATGAGGCTTTAATGCGCGATATTCATTTTCCGGTAAATGAGCGAGTAGAAAGTTCGTGCAATCAACTGGGGACGCTGGAATTTGCATCACATATTCCTCGATAGGATTGCGGCTCTGTTATAGATGACAGGGAAATAAGAACGATATTCTCGCAATAGCGAATTGCGGTCCGTCATGCAATTTCGTCAGCGTAATCCGTATTATAAAAACAATAATGCATCTGCACCACCTTCCCTTATTAGAGGCGCATCAAGAACGTAACGTAATGAACTGTACGGACATGTATGCGTGCAGACACTACACTTTCGCCTCCTGAAAAATTGCGGCGCGCCACATGAAACAGGTCGGCTCACGCGTTAAAACGAGGAAGGCGCGGAGGATGTTGTGAGATTGTCAATTTATATTGAAGAAAACCTTGAACCGATCCTGCAGGCGTGGGAAGACTTCGCGCGCTCGATCCAGCCTCCGCACCGAACGATGGACGTCGCAGAGCTTCGGGACCATGCGGAAGAAATGCTTCGCGAAATCGCAGAAGATCTGGACCGCCCACGCTCCGACCGTGAGAGGTTGGCGAGATCGATGGGGGAGAGCCCTTCGCGCCACGGCGAATCGGCAGCCGAAGTGCATGCAGCCCTGCGTTTGAAATCGGGGTTCACCATCGAACAACTGGTGGCGGAATATCGTGCGCTTCGAACGAGCGTTCTTTACTCCTGGTCGAAGCGGAACAAAACCGCCACCGCATTCGAAGTGGAAGACATTACCCGGTTTAACGAGGCGCTCGATCAGGCTCTCGCCGAATCCGTGGTCCAGTATTCAAAGATGGAGCGGCAGGCGCAGGACATCTTCATAGGCATCCTTGGACACGATATCCGGACGCCGCTAAATGCCATCAGCATAGGCGCCGAGACGTTGATGCGGACAGAATCGCTGGACGGCAAGTACATTAAACTCGCCTCCCGGATATTCAACAGTAGTGCCCGGATCAACAGAATGGTCAGCGATCTGCTCGACTTCACCAAAGCCCGCTTCGGCATGCAGATCTCCGCGCACCCGATCAACATGGGGCACCTCACGGAGCAGCTGACCGAGGAGATCCGCTCGGGTTACCCGGACAGAACGATTGCTCTTGCCGTGTCCGGAGAGCTCGACGGCGCCTGGGATGGCGGGCGCATCAGTCAGGCCATCTGTAACGTCATCAATAACGCGCTGCAGCACGGCTCGCAGGAAGAACCGGTATCAGTTTCATTGAACGGCACATCCGATGAAGTGGTAATCGCTGTGCACAATTTCGGCATGCCGATTCCTGAAGACGAGATCGAGCATATTTTCGACCCGATGCTTCGCTATGCGCGAACGCCCAATGCCAGCCAGAACAAATACGCCAATCTGGGTTTGGGTTTGTACATTGCACGGGAGGTAGTCGCTGCCCACGGCGGCGCTATCCATGTCGTTTCCTCGAACTGCTCGGATGGAACAACGTTCGCCATCCATCTTCCAAAACGCAAACCATAGAACGACGCATGGGCAGGGTGTGCAGCGGCATGCGCGACGGATGAACCAGGCAGCGTTGATGCTCGATGTGGACAAGTCGCGGTAGCCCGGCCGGTTTGCCGCAGGCACGCCGAAAGCGCTGGCGCCACCGCCAGATCAGGACGAGGCGGCTGCCTTGCCATCGCTGGCGCTTCCATCCCGCGCCAGCGCCCGCTCGCGGGATTCCACGAAGTCCGGCGGCGTCGGATAGCGTCGATCCGACTTGCCGGCCTTGAGCACTTGGCCCGGCACATCGTGGCCAATCAGCTGCGGCAATTGCGCCGCGCAGGCCAGCAGCGCCTCGAGGTCCACGCCGGTATCGCAGCCCATCGCCGCAAGCATGTGTACCAGGTCTTCGGTGCAGACATTGCCGGTGGCGCCCGGCGCATAAGGGCAGCCGCCGAGGCCGCCGAGCGACGCGTCGTAGCGATTGATCCCCGCATTCAGGCCGGCAAGTGCATTGGCCAGCCCCATCCCGCGGGTGTTATGGAAATGCAGCGTCAACTCCAGCCCCTTCCACCGCTCGGCCAACCCATCGCACAGCGCCTCCACCTGCAGCGGATTGGCCATGCCGGTGGTGTCGCACAGCGTGATGCCGGTGGCTCCCTGCTGCGCGAACCAGTCGCCCAGCTCCAGCACTTCACGCGCGGCGACCGCGCCTTCCATCGGGCAGCCGAAGGCAGTCGAAATCGAGATGTTGATCGCCGCCGCGCCGCACGCGGCCTGGATGATGTCGGTCAGCATCCGGCGCGACTGCGCGCGGGTCATGCGCACGTTGGCCAGGTTATGCGTCTCGCTGGCCGACATCACCATGTTGATCTCGTCCACCCGGCATTCCAGCGCGCGCTCGGCGCCGCGCAGGTTCGGCACCAGCGCGACATAACTCACGCCCTCCATGCGGTCGATCTGCTTCATCACCGCTTCCGCGTCGCGCAGCGCGGGAATCGCCTTCGGCGACGTGAACGAGGTCACCTCGATCTTGGCCAGGCCGGTGCGCGACAGCGCATTCACCATGCGGATCTTGTCTTCGGTCGGCACGAATTCCGGCTCGATCTGCAGGCCGTCGCGCATCGCGACATCGTTGATATAGACCCGCCGTCCGACGAAGGCATGGAAGGGCAGCGTCGAGTTCGCCATCAGATCACTCCTTTTTCTTTCAATTCAGAGAGCCGCGCGGCATCGAGGCCCAGGCTCTTCAGCACGGCTTCGGTATGCTGACCGAGATCCGGCCCGCCGCCTTCGAAGCGGCCCGGCGTGGCCGACAGCTTCGGCACTACGCCCGGCACCTTCAGCTGGCTGCCGTCGTTCAGCGTCACCTCGCGCAGCATGTCGCGCGCCTGGTAGTGCGGGTCTTCGACGATGTCCTTCACCGTATAGATCTTCCCGGCCGGCACGCGCGCTTCGCCAAGTTGCGCCAGGCATTCCTCCAGCGAGCGCACCGAGCTCCAGGCCCCAATCGCCGCGTCGATGCGGCCCATCTGCGCGACCCGGCCCGGATTGCGCGCCAGCTCCGGGTCTTCGCCGAGGTCGTCGCGGCCGATGAGCTTCATCAGCCGGCGGAAGATGCCGTCGCCATTGCCGGCGATCAGCACATAGCGGCCGTCCGCGGTCGGATACGCATTGGTCGGCGCGATGCCCTGCAGGGCGCTGCCGGCCGGCTCCCGGATCACGCCGTGGCGGTCGTATTCCGGCACTGCGCCTTCCATCATGTTGAACACCGACTCATACAGCGCGACATCGATCATCTGGCCCTGGCCGCCATGGGCGTCACGATGGTACAGCGCCAGCAGGATGCCGATCACGCCATGCAGCGCCGACAGCGAATCGCCGATGCTGATGCCGGGCCGCACCGGGGCTTCGCCGGGCACGCCGGTAATGTGGCGCAAGCCGCCCATCGCCTCGGCCACCACGCCGAAGCCGGCCAGGTCGCGCAGCGGGCCGGTCTGGCCATAGCCCGATACCCGCAGCATGATCAGCTTGGGGTTTTCGCGCGACAGGGTGTCATAGTCCAGGCCCCATTGCTCCAGCGTGCCGGGCCGGAAGTTCTCGATCACCACGTCGGCTTCGGCCGCGAGCCTTCGCACCAGATCCTGGCCTTCCGGCTGGCGCAGATCGATCGCCACCGACTTCTTGTTGCGCGCCTGCACATGCCACCACACCGAGGTCACCCCTTCCTCGGTGCGCCAGCTGCGCAGCGGATCGCCGCTGCCCGGCGGCTCGATCTTGATGATTTCCGCGCCGAACTCGCCCAGCGTCTTGGCGGCGAACGGGCCGGCGATCAGGCTGCCCATCTCGATGACGCGCAGGCCAGCCAGCGGCAGCTGTGGTGTTGTGCTCATGGTTTTCCTCTGCATGCGAAGTCGGTCTTTCTGCCCGGGATGCGCCGGATTACAGGCTTTCCGGGTTGAAGTTGGTTTCCTTGTAGATCGATTGCAGAAGATCCTTCCCGACCAGGCCTTCCATCTGCTTGTGGGTCTTGATCATCGCCTTCTTCCACGCGTTGCGCTCGTCCTTCGTCAGCGTGATGATCTGGGTCTTGCCCGACTGGCGGATCTTCTCCAGCGCGTCATCGTTTTCTTTTTTCGCGATCTCGTCGAAGTAGGCGGTGGTGTCCTTGATCGCGCCGTCCAGCGTGGTCTTCACGTCAGGCGGCAGGCCATCGACGAAGCGCTTGTTCATGATGACGACGTAGCCGTGGTAGCCATGGTCCGACATCGTCAGGTACTTCTGCACCTCGTGCATCTTCTGCGTGTAGATGTTGGAAGTCGGGTTTTCCTGGCCGTCGACCACGCCGGTCTGCAGCCCCTGGTACAGCTCGGAGAAGGCCATCACCTGCGGATTGGCGCCGACCGAGCGCATCTGTGCATCGAGCACCTTGGAAGACTGGATGCGGAATTTCAGGCCGCGGAAGTCCTCGGGCTTCCGCAACGGCTTGTTCGCGGTCATTTCCTTGAAGCCGTTGTTCCAGAAGGCCATGCCGATGATGCCCTTGGAATCCAGCTTCTTCAGCATGCCCTGGCCGATCGGGCCATCGGTGACCTTGTGCGCTTCGGCGACGTTATCGAACAGGAAGGGCAGGTCCAGCACCTCGAATTCACGCACGCCCATCGGGCCAAACTTGCCCGGCGCGGGCGCCAGCATCTGTACCGCTCCCAGCTGCAGCGCCTCGATCTCTTCCTTGTCCTTGTACAGCGTGCTGTTCGGGTAGAGCTCCACCTTCACATTGCCATGGCTGCGCTCTTCCATGATCTTCTTGAAGTATTCGCCGGCCTTGCCCTTGGGCGAGTCGGTGGAAGTGACGTGGCTGAACTTGATGACGATGGGTTGCTGCGCCCAGGCGGCGCCCGCGGTGGCTGCGGCGAATGCGGCGATGATGAGGATGCGCGTCTTCATGTCTGGTCTCCTTGCTTGTTATGGTGGGACTGCGAGGAAGATCCTAGCGTCGCCGCCAGTTGCCGAAAACCAGTATTTGGCGAAGCCGCCTTCGCGAAATGCGAAGGCAAGATCGCTCAGCCGGTCTGGCGCAGGTGCTCCACCAGCAGCCGCGCCGCGACCGGCAAGGCCGACAGCGAGCGCACGCAGATCTTCAGCTGGCGCTTTGCCCATGGTTCCTGCAGGCTGACGACCGCAATGCCCAGCGTGCGCCGGTAGGGCTGCGCGACGGCGCGCGGCATGATGCCGATGCCCAGCCCGGTTTCGACCATGAAGCACAGCGCGTCATAGCTGGTGACATGGATGGTGGTGCGCACCGTCTTGCCGAGTTCGTTGGCGGCGCGGATCAGTTGCAGGTTGATCGCGCTGTCGGCATGCAGGCCGACATACGGGAATTCCAGCGTCTCGGCGAAGGACACGGCGCGCCGCTTCGCCAGCGCATGGCCGCGCGGCGTGATCAGCACCAGCTCATCGTCGCGATACGGAAAGACCTCCAGCGGATGGCCATGCGAAATCATCGTGAAGATGCCGATGTCGGCCGCGTTCTCCGCTACGGCGCGGGTGATGCCGGTGCTGATGTCTTCCTGCAGGCGTATCTGCACTTCCGGATGATCGGCCAGGAAGCTTTGCAGCGCATGCGGCAGAAATTGCGTGATGGCCGAGATATTGGCGCGGATGCGCACATGGCCGCGCACGCCGGCGGCGTATTCGCTCATTTGCGCCTCGATGTCGGCGAGCTCATGCAGCACGCTGCGCGCCATGTTGGCCAGCGCAATGCCGGCCGGCGTCGCTTCCACGCCCTTGTTGGTGCGTACCAGCAGCTGGGTCTTCAACGCGGTCTCGAGGTCGGTGATGCGCTTGGACACCGCGGATGCGGCGGTATGGGCGCTGTCGGCTGCGCCGGTGATGGAGCCTTTTTCGACGATGTCCACGAAGAGGCGAAGAGAGACGGGGTCGAGGTTCACTGGTGGATGGGAGTGGTGAGTGGTGCGGAATTATAAGGAGGAGGAAGCGCGCCTTGTCGCGGGCCGGGAAGGAAGCGTTCCACCGGGCCTGGCGTCCCCAATGAACGCATCGGGATTTGACGGTCATCCATGGATCGCGGCGGCATTCCGGCTCGAGCTTCCTGAGAGAAATGCGCACGGCAGCGATGGCCTTACCGATAAAAACCCGCTGCGATGTTTGCAATCAATGTCAGCCCCGAACTTTTGCGTCGGTACCTCATCCATCGAAAGCCGTGGCGACGCGTTGTCTCATTCTGCGGCGCGCAGGAACGACGCCACATGACGCTACCTACCCAACTTGCAAGGAGAATACCCATGAGTGCCACCCCGAACGCATCCTCGTCCAAACGCATCGCCATCCTGGTCACCGAAGGCTTCGAACAGGTCGAATTCACCGGCCCGAAAGAGGCGTTGGAAAAAGCCGGCTTCAAGACCGAGATCGTTTCCCAGCAGCGCGGCAAGGTGCAGGGCTTCAAGCATCACGACAAGGCCGACGAGTTCAACGTCGACCTCACTTTCGACGAAGCCGTCGCCGACAATTACGACGCCGTGCTGCTGCCCGGCGGCGTGATCAATGGCGACCAGATGCGGGTGATACCGAAGGCCCAGCAATTCGTGCGGCAGATCGACGGCGCCGGCAAGCCGCTGTTCGTGATCTGCCACGGCGGTTGGGTGCTGGTATCCGCAGGGCTGGTGAAGGGACGCACGATGACGTCCTGGCCGACGCTGCAGGACGATATCCGCAATGCCGGCGGCAACTGGCTCGACCAGGAAGCGGTCGTTGACGGCAACTGGGTCAGCAGCCGCAAGCCGGATGACATCCCGGCCTTCAACGCGAAGATGCTCGAGCTGCTGCAGCGGCGCGCGGTGCCGGCGTCGCAGGTCGGCGCGCAGCAGGGCATCGGGATCGCGGGTTAAGCACGAGATGCAGCGCGACCGCGTCCCCTCAGAACAGGGAGATCTGCGCGCCGCGCTGCAGAAAATCCAGCACCGACTGCCCGCCCGGCGCGTCGTCGCCCACCACATGCTGCCGCGCCAGAATGCCGACCGCGACGAATGCCGCCATTTCCATCGCCGTCAGCTTTTCGGCCACGCCTGACAGCGCCGATGCGTACATGTCTCCGATCGCGGTCCAGTCCTTGTCGGACTGCAGCATGGGCGCGTTCCTGATGTGCTCCAGTATTTGTTCTTTTTTCATTATGTTCGGTGACAGGAAAGCAAGGATTAAAGGTTATTACTGAGAAACATTGCTGTAAAGCCTTTAATTAATGCTTTGGCAGGGGTTTGCTAAATGTTGCAAATTTGTCACACATATGGGCGAACGGAAGAGGCTGACAATCGGGTTCTTCGCTTGCGGATAGATAGGTGCGCCCGGTTCACCATTTCGTGTCTCGTATACCCAAGCGGTAAGACAGTTGATTCACGGCGATGTCGCCGATGAAGCTGAAAGCCAGGATGCCGGCGATATCCCAGGCGCCGAGCCGCACCCAAGGCAAAAGCGCCAGCAAACCGCCGACGATGAAATCAAGCTGATCTGCAGGTATCCAGCGCTGGCCGGGCGCAATACGCAGGCGGCGCTTGACCAGGCTCTTGATGCTATCGCCGGCCATTGCGCCGAAGCCGGCGGCGAGTCCCGTGGCGAACCAGTCAGGGCCGCGGATCAGCGCGTCGCGCCAGTCGACGAGATGCTGCAGCCAGGCCACCAGCAGTGCCACGACAATGCCAGCGAGAAAACCGAGGACAGTCTTGTGGCTGCCCAGATAACGCAGGCTGATCGGCGGATTGGGGCCGCGCCAGTAACGGGTAAATGGCGGCGCCATGTTGGCCGCGTAGATCGGCAGCATCAGGTACAGCAGCTGCGCAGCGCGATGAATCATGGCATCGGCAAGCGGAGTCGGAAGGTCCATGGCTGCGGTTCGAGGGAGTGCGGCGGCCGCGGCTAAATGCGGCCCTTGACCAGGAGACTGTGCATGCAACGGCGGCGATGGTCATTGTCAGCGCCCAAGCTGGCGCACCGCATGGCCAATATATCGATGCCGCATGGCGCAGCTGGAGTTTGTGGAAATTCGTTACAACTATTACAAGCATTTCCGGAGTGCTCGCACGCCGCTTGCGCATGTCACCGTGCTCGGCTGGGAACGTGCGATGGCGCGGGACACCGGCAAGGCTTACGAGTCCGAATGGGTGCATGTCTTCACCGCGAAGGGTGGCAAGATCACTCGCTGGCGCGGCTTCATGGATACGGCGGCGCGCTTCGGTGTGTGAACGCTGAAGGCCTGTTTTCAACGCCATCATCGGCCACGATGCGGCACAGGCCAGATGTGTCGCTCAAATCCCATGCACGCTCAGTGCGCGCACTGCATTGCGCAGCTGCGCATGCAGCCAGTCACGCTCGTCCTCGGGCATGTCCGGAAACATCTGTTGTTCCACCTGCAGCACCACCGCATCGCAGCGCTGCAACAGCTCGAGTCCGGCCTCGGTCAGGCCGATCTGGATGATGCGGCCATGCGAAGGATCGGGCTGGCGCTCGATCCAGCCGCGCGCTTCCATCGCCTTCACCATTTCATTGGCCGACTGCGGCGAAACCATCGTGCGCTCGGCCAGCTGCGCATTCGACAGCGTGCCCAGCGCGCGAAACACTGACAACGCGGTGTAATGCGGCACCGTCATGCCCATCGGCGCCAGGCCATCGCGCAGGCGCTTGCTCAATACATGGTCGAGGCGGCCCACCAGGTAGGCGATGCCGGAAGGCCGGGTTTTATCGTTGGCAACGTCAGCTGAATTTTTTTTCGATGGCATGAAGAGGGGTCTTGTCAAAGCGCGGGGACGCGGCTAGTATAAGTCGCATATCAGGCTACCTGATACTACACTCACATTCGAGGAGACATTGTATGTCCAAATACGAAGGCCGCTGGGATACGGTCAAGGTTGATGTCGACGGCGGCATAGGCTGGATCACGCTGAACCGTCCCGAGAAGCGCAATGCGATGAGCCCGACGCTGAACCGCGAAATGATCGATGTGCTGGAAACCCTGGAGCTGGACGATGAGGCCGAGGTCATCGTGCTCACCGGCGCAGGCGACGCCTGGACCGCGGGCATGGACCTGAAGGAATACTTCCGCGAAACCGACGGCAAGCCCGAGATCATGCAGGAACGCATACGCCGCGACTGCTCGCAATGGCAATGGAAACTTCTGCGCATGTACAGCAAGGCGACGATTGCGATGGTCAATGGCTGGTGCTTCGGCGGCGCGTTCTCGCCGCTGGTGGCTTGCGATCTGGCGATCGCGGCGGACGACGCGGTGTTCGGCCTGTCCGAAGTGAACTGGGGCATCCCGCCGGGCAACCTGGTGTCCAAGGCCGTGGCCGACACCATGGGCCATCGCCAGGCGCTGTACTACATCATGACCGGCGAAACCTTCACCGGAAAGCAGGCAGCCGAGATGGGCCTGGTCAACCGCAGCGTCCCGAAGGAGCAGCTGCGCGAGGAAACGATCAGGCTGGCGCAGAACCTGCTGCAGAAGAACCCGGTGGTGCTGCGCTATGCGAAGCAGGGCTTCAAGCGCTGCCGCGAGCTGACCTGGGACCAGAACGAAGACTACCTGTACGCCAAGACCGACCAGTCGAATCAGCGCGATCCGGAGAAGGGCCGCAAGGAAGGCTTGAAGCAGTTCCTGGACGAGAAGAGCATCAAGCCCGGACTGCAGTCGTACAAGCGCGCATAAGACGCGTCGACGAGAATCATGGAAGCGGCGCGGCGCAAGCGGCCCGCTGCTTACCACCCATCAACGAGGAGACATTCGATGTTTCAGACCGACCTTCTGATCGGCGGGCAGAGCCTCGCCGCATCCAGCCTAGCCGTGTTCGAGCGGCGCAATCCGACCACCGGCGAAGTCGCGACCCGCGCCGCCGCGGCCACGAGCGAGGATGCAGACCGCGCCATCGCTGCGGCGCAGGCCGCGTTTCCGGAATGGGCTGCGATGGCGCCGGGCGCACGCCGCGCGCTGCTGCTCAGGGCCGCCGAGGCGATGGAGGCGCGCCGCAATCAGTTCATCGAATGCGGCGTGACTGAGGCCGGCGGCAGCCCGGTCTGGTATGGCTTCAATGTGATGCTCGCTGCGAACATGCTGCGCGAAGCGGCATCGATGACGACCCAGATTGCCGGCGAAGTCATTCCTTCCGACGTGCCCGGCTCGCTCGCGCTCGGCGTGCGCCAGCCCTGCGGCGTGGTGTTGGGCATTGCGCCATGGAATGCGCCGGTGATTCTCGGCACGCGCGCGGTCGCCATGCCGCTGGCCTGCGGCAATACCGTGGTGCTGAAGGCGTCCGAGATGTGCCCGGCGCTGCATCGGCTGATCGGCACGGTATTCGAAGACGCGGGCTTTCCGGCGGGCGTGGTCAACGTCATCACCAATGCGCCGCAGGATGCGCCGCAACTGGTCGAGCGCTTGATCGCGCACCCGGCGGTCAAGCGCGTCAACTTCACCGGTTCGACCCATGTCGGCCGCATCATCGCGCAACTCGCGGCCAGGCATCTCAAGCCGGTGCTGCTGGAGCTGGGCGGCAAGAACCCGATCGTGGTGCTGGACGATGCCGATCTCGATGCCGCCGTGGAAGGTTGCGCCTTCAGCGCCTTCTTCAACCAGGGCCAGATCTGCATGTCGGCCGACCGCATCATCGTCGATCGCAAGATCGCGCCGGCCTTCCTGGAAAAGTTCGCTGCGAAGACCGCGAGCCTGAAAGCCGCCGCAAGCGATGCGCCGCTGGCCGGCATGGTCGATCCTGCCGCCGCTGCACGCGTGGCGAAGATGGTTGACGATGCCATCGAAAAGGGCGCATCGGTGCTGCCTGCCAAGCCCGCGGTGGACGGCAACATCATGCAGCCGGCGCTGATCGACAACGTCACGCCCGAGATGCTGGCTTACCAGGAAGAGTCCTTCAGGCCCATCGTCTCCATCCTGCGCTTCGACACCGATGAGGAAGCGATACGCCTGGCCAACGACAGCGAATACGGCCTGTCGTCGGCGGTGTTCTCGCGCGACATCGGCCGCGCGATGGCGGTGGCGCAGCGTATTGAATCGGGCATCTGCCATATCAACGGGCCGACGGTGCACGATGAAGCGCAGATGCCGTTCGGCGGCGTCAAGGGCAGCGGCTATGGTCGCTTCGGCGGCCGCGCAGCGATCGCGGAATTCACCGACCTGCGCTGGATCACGATCCAGACCGGTCCGCGCCATTACCCGATCTGACACGGAGGCAGGGATGACAGATTCGCTGCGAGCATCAGGCCCGGCGCGGCAGCGCCCGGTCGCGCTCGGCAATCCCGAGATCGGCGCTCATCGTAGAAACGGCGTGTGGCATGTGGATGCGCTTACGCCGCTTGAGGATGCGCCGGCGCGCTTCACCGACCGGCTGGTCTCGGGCGCGCAGCGTCATCCCGAGCGCACCCTCGTGGCGCGACGCGGCGCCGATGGTGCATGGATACGCATCTCGTACAGGGAGATGTTCGAACGCGCACGGCGCATCGGCCAGGCTCTGCTGGATCGCGGACTCTCGGCCGAGCGGCCGCTGGCGATCCTGTCGGGCAACGATCTCGAGCATTTCCAGATGGCGCTGGGCGCGATGCATGCGGGCATTCCGTATGCGCCACTTTCAGCCGCGTATTCGCTGATCGCGACCGACTACGGCAAGCTGCGCGAACTCATCGAGCAGCTCACGCCAGGACTGGTGTATGCGTCGGATGGCCGTGCGTATGGCCGCGCGATCGAAGCGGCGCTTCCGAGGGATGCGGAACTGGTGCTGGGGCAGGGCGATATCGCCGGGCGCGATGCCACGCGCTTCGAAGCTCTGCTCGCCGCCGAGCCGGCGGGCATCGATGCCGCCAATCGCGACGTTGGTCCGGACACGATTGCGAAATTCCTGTTCACCTCGGGTTCGACGAAGAAGCCGAAAGCGGTGATCACCACGCACCGCATGCTGTGCAGCAATCAGCAGATGCTGCTGCAGACCTTTCCCTTTCTTGCCGAAGAACCGCCGGTGCTGGTGGACTGGCTGCCATGGAATCACTGCTTTGGCGGCAGCCACAATGTCGGCATCGTGCTCTACAACGGCGGCACGCTGTACATCGACGACGGCAAGCCGACCCCCAAGGATTTCACGACGACGCTGGCCAACCTGCGCGAGATCGCGCCGACGGTCTACTTCAACATCCCCAAGGGCTTCGAAATGCTGACCGAGGCCCTGGAGCAGGACGCTGCGCTGCGCGAGACCTTCTTCTCGCACGTCAAGCTGTTCTACTGCGCCGGAGCGGGCTTGTCGCAGGCCGCCTGGGACCGGCTCGACGCGGTGGCGATAGCCCATTGCGGCGAGAAGATCCGCATCATGACCGGCCTGGGCATGACCGAGACTTCGCCTTCCTGCACCTTCGGCACCGGCGACATCGTGCAGGCCGGCTATGTCGGCGTCCCTGCGCCGGGCTGCCGCGTGAAGCTGGTGCCGCATGGTGACAAACTCGAAGCCCGCTTCGCGGGCCCGCATGTGACGCCCGGCTACTGGCGCGCGCCGCATCTGACGCGTGAAGCCTTCGACGCGGAAGGCTATTACTGCACCGGCGACGCGCTGCGCTTCTACGACCCCGCGAGGCCCGAGCTCGGTTTCCTGTTCGACGGCCGCATCGCCGAAGACTTCAAGCTGTCTTCCGGCACCTTCGTCTCGGTCGGCCCGCTGCGCGCGCGCATCATCAGCGCCGGCGCGCCGTATGTGCTCGACGCGGTGGTGACCGGCCTCGATCGCGATGCGATCGGGCTGATGATCTTTCCGCGCATCGAGAACTGCCTGACCTTGTCCGGCCTCGCTGCCGACGCCAGCGCCGAAGCGATCCTTTCCAGCGCCCCAGTGCGTGATTTTTTCACGCGGCTGCTCAATGAAATCAACGCATCTGCCAGCGGCTCCTCGAACCGCGTCGAACGCCTGCTGCTGCTTGCCGAGCCGCCATCGATCGACCAGCGCGAATTGACCGACAAGGGCTCGATCAACCAGGCCGCGGTGCTGTCGCGCAGGGCCAGCTTGATTGAGGCGATGTACCGCGGCGAGGGCGGCACGATCGTCGCCGCATGACACCACAACGATAACAACCAGGAGACAACATGAAACGCATTACGATTGCGGCCCTCATCGCTGCATGCCTTCCGCTTGCCGCCGGCGCGGCTGACAGCGGCGACACCATCCGCATCGGCGTCATCGCCGCGCTGACCGGGCCTTTCGCCAACACCGGCAAGCCCTTCGAGGATGGCATCAAGACCTATCTGCAGCAGTACGGCGACAAGGTGGCAGGCAAGAAGCTGGAGATCATCTACCGCGATGACGGCGGCACCAATGCCGAGATGTCCAAGCGCGCCGCGCAGGAATTGATCTCGCGTGACAAGGTCAGCTTCCTGATCGGCTTCTCCTTGACGCCGAGCGCGCTCGCGGTCGCGCCGATCGCCACGCAGGGCAAGACGCCGATGATCGTGATGAACGCGGTCACCACCGGCATCACCGCGAAGTCACCGTACATGCTGCGCACCGGCATGACGATGCAGCAGATGACCGAGCCCTTCGGCACCTGGACCGCGCAGAACAAGGTCGGCAAGGTCTATACCCTGGTCAGCGATTACAGCACCGGCGTCGATGCCGAGGCGCGATTCATCAAGGGCTTCACGAGCGCTGGCGGCAAGGTGCTCGGTTCGGCGCGCGTGCCGCTGGCCAATCCGGATTATTCGCCTTTCGTGCAGCGGGTGAAGGATGAAAAACCCGACGCGGTGTTCTTCTTCGCGCCGGGCGCCGAAGACGGCATCGGCATCCTGAAGGCTTTTAGCGACAAGGGCCTGGACAAGGCCGGCGTGAAATTCCTCGGCGTGGGCGACATGACCAGCGAAGTGCCGACGCTGGAATCGCTCGGCGAGCGCGCGCTCGGCGCGGTCACGGTGCTGAACTATGCGATCACGCTGGACAACGATGAAAACCGCGCCTTCCTGAAGGCTTATGCCACGGCCAATCCGAATCGTCCGCCCGCCACCTTCGTCACCGTGGCAGCCTACGACACGATGGGCATGATCGCCGAGACGGTCAAGCGCCTCAACGGCGATGTCACCGGCGACAAGGCGGTGAAGACCCTGGCTGGCATGAAATGGAAGAGTCCTCGCGGCCCGATCAGCATCGATGCCGAGAGCCGCGACATCGTGCAGAACATGTACATCCGCGAAGTGAAGAAGGTCGACGGCAAGCTGGTCAATGCGCCGATCGGCGTGCTCAAGGATGTAAAGCCGCTCTGATGACCCGGTATTCAGGGTGTCTGCAGCGCCTGCGCATTCCGGCTCGCATGCAAGAGCCCACGTTCGCCCTGAGTAGCCGCATGGCGGCGTATCGAAGGGCAGCGCTGTACGGCGAGTTACCGTTGCCATATGTTTCAAGCTTTCTCGCGACAGGCTTCGATGCGCCGCATCAGGACGAAGCAATGGAAACCGTGGTGCAGCGCGCGGCATCACGCATATAAAGACAAACCAACAAGGAGACCTTCATGACCATGCAACTGTGCAGCCGGCAACGTACGCTGGCCCTGTCCATCATCGCCGCTGCAGTCCTGTCCGCATGCGGCGGCAGCGACGACAACTCTGCCTCCAACGCGAACAACACCAGCAATAGCGGCACGCTGCCGCAGCTCGCCGCGGCGACGGGCGCTGCGCTCACCTCCTGCACCGACCTCGTCAGCAGGATCAACTATCCGAACACCACGATCACTGCGGCCAATGCGATCGCCGCCGGCGGTCAGACCATCGCCGGCAAGGCAGTGCCGGCGCATTGCCAGATCACCGGCAAGATGCTCCAGCGCGTGAGCCCGGTCGATGGCCAGAGCTATGCGATCGGCTTCGAGATGCGCCTGCCGAATGCATGGAACGGCCGCTTCTTCTACCAGGCCAATGGCGGCACCGACGGCAGCGTCGTGCCCGCGACCGGCCCGGTCGGCGGCGGCGGGCCGCTGGACAATGCCTTGAACCAGGGTTTCGCCGTGATCAGCTCGGACGCCGGCCACGCCGGCCAAACTGCCGCCTTCGGCATCGATCCGCAGGCGCGGCTGGACTATGGCTACCAGGCGGTCGGCAAGTTGACCCCCATGGCCAAGGCAGTGATACAGACCGCCTATGGCAAGGGACCGGATCGTTCCTATATCGGCGGCTGCTCCAATGGCGGGCGCCACACGATGGTGGCTGCGTCGCGTTATGCCGATCAGTACGACGGCTACCTCGTCGGCGACCCGGGTTTCCGACTGCCGCTCGCGGCCACCGCAAACCTGGCCGGCGGCCGCACCTATGCCGCGCTTGCCACCAATGCCAGCGACATTTCCACCGGGTTCACGCAAGCCGAGCGCGCGCTGGTGTCGAACGCAGTGCTGGACAAATGCGATGCGCTCGACGGCGCGAAGGATGGACTGGTACAAAACATCGGCGCCTGCCAGACCGCGTTCGATCTGAACCGCGACGTGCCGACCTGCAGCGGCGCGCGAGACGGCACCTGCCTGTCATCGGCGCAGAAGAGCGCGATTGCGCAGCTCTTCGCCGGCGCCGTCACCGAAAGCGGCAAGAAGATCTACACCAGCTTTCCGTATGACGCGGGTTTGGCCACCTCCGGCTGGGCATCGTGGAAGTTCACCAGCCCGGCGCAGCGTGATGCCGGCGCAGTGGCGCTGATCTGGAAGGTGCCGCCGCTGTCGCCGAACTTCGATGCCAACAACTTCATGCTGACCTACAGCCTCGACAGCCTGCTGGCCGAGATCAATGCAACGAACCCGACCTATACCGAAAGCGCGATGTCGTTCATGACGCCGCCGAATCCGACCAACCTTTCCACGCTGAAGAACCGCGGCGCGAAGATGCTGGTCTACCACGGCACCAGCGACCCGATCTTCTCCAGCGACGACACCACCTCCTGGTACGACGGCCTGCGCAGCGCCAACGGCGGCGACGCATCGAACTTCGCGCGCTTCTATCGCGTGGCGGGCATGAACCATTGCAGCGGCGGACCGGCGACGGACCAGTTCGACATGCTCACGCCGCTGGTGAACTGGGTCGAGAAGGGCCAGGCGCCGGACAGCGTGCCGGCCAGCGCGCGCGGCGTGGGCAACGCGGGCGGCGCCAATGCCGATGTGCCTTCGGGCTGGGCGGCCAATCGCAGCCGGCCGCTGTGCGCGTATCCGAAGATCGCTGTGTACAAGGGCAGCGGCAGCATTGACGATGCCGCCAGCTTCTCCTGCCAGAATCCAGGCTGAAGCGGGTGTGGCCCGGTCAGGCAAGGACAGCCTTAACCGAGACAGGCGCATCTCGCGGTTTATCCGGTTTTCGAATAAAATCGTTTTACTCTTTTTTCGAATAAAACGGTTTTATTCGTTTTCAGGATAAATCATGGGACAGACCATTCTCACTGAAACGCAGCTCGGTCATCTGCTGCAGGGCTACCGCAAGACGCGCCGGCTGAACCAGACGCAGCTGGCGCAGCGCGCCGGCATGAGCCAGGCGCGCTTATCCACCCTGGAGCTGCACCCGGGCCGCATCACGGTGGCGCAGCTGTTGCGCATGACTGCGGCGCTCGGGCTGGAAATCACGATAGTCGAAAGGCCGGCAGACTATCCGCTAGCCCAAACTGAAAGCGACGCGCCGCGCGTAGCCGAGAATCCACCGCTGGAGTGGTAATGGGCCGCCCCAGCAAGACCCAGGCGCTGGCGGTCTGGCAGAACGGCGTGCGCGTCGGCGAATGGCGCCTGCCGCCGCAGGGCGAGCCGGTCTTCGCTTACGACGCCGATTGGTTTGCATCGAGCGCATGCCGCTCGCTGTCGCTGTCGCTGCCTGCCATCGAGGCCCACCCAATCGTGCGCAGCGAGGCGGTGAACTTCTTCTTCGACAATCTGCTGCCCGACAGCGAAGCGATACGGCGCCGGGTACAGCAGCGCTTTCGCGCCGACGACGCCAGCGCCTTTTCGCTGCTGGGGGCCATCGGCCGCGACTGCGCCGGCGCGATCCAGTTGCTGCCGCCAGATGAAGAACCACGCAACTGGCGATCGATCGAGGCGGAGCCGCTCGGTGAAGACGATGTCGAGCGCCTGCTGCGCAACACCGTCAATCCGGCGCATGCGCTCGCCCCGGGCGGCGAAGAGGATTTGCGGCTGTCGATTGCCGGCGCCCAGGAAAAGACCGCATTGCTCTGGAACGAAGGGAACTGGTGCCTGCCACGCAACAGCACGCCCACCACGCATATCTTCAAGCTGCCCCTTGGCCTGGTGGGCAATCGCCGCGCCGACATGTCGACCTCGGTGGAAAACGAGTGGCTGTGCGCACGCATCCTGGAAGCCTTCGGCTTGCCGGTGCCGCGCTCGGCGATCCTGGTGTTCGGCGCGACCCGGGCACTGGTCGTCGAGCGCTTCGACCGACGCCTGTCGCGCGATGGCTATTGGCTGCGCCTGCCGCAGGAAGACTTTTGCCAGGCGCACGGCGTGCCGGCCAGCCGACGCTATGAAGCCGATGGCGGCGTCGGCATGCACGCCATTGCGACGCTGCTTGCCAACTCGGCTGCGCGCGACGAGGACCTGAAGGTGTTCCTCAAGGCCCAGGTCGTGTTCTGGCTGCTGCGCGCCACTGACGGTCATGCAAAGAACTTCAGCCTCTTTCTCGAAGCGGGCGACCGCTATCGCCTCACGCCCTTGTACGACGTGATTTCAACCTGGCCCATCATCGGCACCGGGGCCAATCAGCTCGCGCCGCAGGAAGTGAAGATGGCCATGGCATGGATAGGCAGGAACCGGCATTACCGCGCCGCCGAGGTGCAGCGGCGGCACATGGTGGAAACCGCGCGTCGATGTGGCTACGGCGGAGCGCCCGATGCGCTGATCGACGAAGCGATCGACGCCGCGCCCGGCGTTGCGACCACCGTGTGGCAAGCGCTGCCACCGGGTTTTCCCGAAGCGCTGGCACAGCGCATACTCGACGGCATGCTTGCGGCCGCGGCGCAACTGCGCAGCTGATGCCGCTCTGCCGCGCGCGATATGCGGTATGAGGCCGGCGCGTATCGATGCTATCGTGCCGGCTTGCCCATTCCGCCATGCCATCATGCCGCATACGATTGCCGAGTCTTCCCAGGACGCGCCGCTGTTTCCGCCTATCGAGCCCTACCGCAGCGGCATGCTGGCTGTGGACGCCATCCATACGCTGTACTGGGAGGAATGCGGCAATCCGCAGGGCGAGCCGGTGCTGTTTCTGCATGGCGGGCCCGGCGGCGGCATCAGCCCGAAGCACCGGCGCTTCTTCGATCCCAGTCATTACCGTATCGTGCTGTTCGACCAGCGTGGCGCGGGCCGCTCCACGCCGCTGGGCGAAGTGCGTGACAACACCACGCCCTTGCTGGTGGAAGACATCGAGCGGCTGCGCGTCATGCTCGGCATCGAACGCTGGCTGATCTTCGGCGGCTCCTGGGGCTCGACGCTGGCGCTGGCCTACGGGCAGGCGCATCCGCAGCGTTGCAGCGGCTTTATCCTGCGCGGCATCTTCCTGTGCAGCGCCGCCGAGATCGATTGGTTCATGCACGGCATGGGCCTGTTCTTCCCCGAAGCGCACGCGGCCTTCATCGGCGCGGTGCCCGAAGAGGAACGCGACGACCTGCTCGGCGCTTATGCGCGCCGCCTGTTTTCCGAAGACATCGCGCAATCGCGCGCCGCCGCGCGGGCCTGGAGCATCTATGAAGGCAGTTGCGCGCGGCTGCTGCCGGATGCAGAAACCATCGCCGACTTCGGCTCGGATGCGGTTGCCATCGGCATCGGCCGGCTGGAAGCGCATTACTTTCTGCATGGGGGCTTTCTTGCGTCGGGCGCGCTGCTGCAGGGCGTGGACCGGATTCGCCACCTGCCGGCAATCATCGTGCAGGGCCGCTATGACGTCGTCTGCCCGCCGGCTACCGCTTACAAGTTGGCGCGCTCCTGGCCGCAGGCGCGTCTGCGCGTCATCGCCGACGCCGGCCATTCCGCCAGCGAGCCGGGCATCATGGCCGCGCTGGTTGAGGCGACCGAGGCGTTTCGGATGCGACGCGGCTTTGACTAATACCCTGTTTCAGGGAAATTAAGGGGTAGTGCCGACTCCATTGGCGGTAAATGCAGAGGCCTCTTCTGATAGGTCCCAGGGCTCATGACAGCCTCCATGAGCCCAAGCGCTAAAGGCGTCGCTGCCATCCTTTCTGCCGCGCAGCTTCCCGGGTCGGGTGACGCCTGACACGGCGCCACGCTCTTAGCAGCGTGAAATGGCATGCATCGGCTTTCACTGCGCAGCATTACCAATCCGGGATCTTTTGCGGCCCTGCAGGCTTGCATGGAGAAATTGGCCCTGGAGATCCGCGTACTGTCAATTGGTAAGTTTCCTACTACCATTAGTATTTAACTCGTTGTCGCTAGGAAACCGGCTTAAATTTCCACGTGGAAAAAGTGAAATGATAGCGCCCTATGAAACGGAGAAGTTGAACGTCCTTTGCCGCAGCAAATCGCTTCGTGGAGCGACGTTGCAATGCCTTCCGGATTCATCTGTTGGTCAGGACTTATGAACGCTTGCCTGGTCGCGCTTTTTCCATCCCCAGAAACGCCATGAATAACACCTACTACTTCGCGTGCGGAATCGGTCTCAAGATGTTCGTTGCTGCGTCCGAACTCAGACTCGTGTGGGACAAGGGCGGCCTGGATCGATCGGGCGCATAGCAGGAAAACAAAATACAACCTCTTTCGTCAGCGAATGCGACACGAATGTGCCGCCAGGGATGCTTTTGCCTTGCGCCGGTCATTCGCTAACTCCCGCGCTCGCCTGACGTGATTCTTGCGGTGCCGTTGACGTCGGGTACGGCCCTCCATCTGAAACTCTGGAAAGACTCCAAATTCATGAACCATACCTACCGACTCATCTGGAATGAGTGCAGCAAGATGTTCGTCGCCGTTTCGGAGCTTGCCCGCGCCCGCGGCAAATCGCGCTCGTCCAAGGCACTGATCGCGCCGGAAAGCAGCCCTAGCAAGCGATATTCTCATCGCGGCAATTTCGCATTGCGTGCGTTGCTTGGCGCTCTGGCACTGATGCAGATGAACTTCGCGGCAGCCCATACCGATTCCCTGGGTTGGATCATCACCCCGGATTCGAATGGCACGAGCACCGTCAACATCATCTACGGCAGCTGGCACTCGGGCAACGTCGGGCCGGAAGGCTCCATCGTCCTGACTGGCCCCAACGGCTACAGCGCCACCAGCGCTTTTGCCCTTGTTCCGAACTTTGTCAATGTCTCAAACGGCGTGCTGCCCGGTGGATTGACGCTCGGCCAGAACTATTTCTTTCCCAATACGGCCACATCGGCGGTTGACTTCACCAGCAGCAGCAGTGGCCACAACATCTATGCATTTCAGCAAACGACATTCGCCGGCCTCGGTTCGGGTCTCTACAACTTCGGTTATGCCGCAGGACCGCTGACCGCAGTCTGGACGCCGTCCGATGCGGCCATCAACGCCGGAACCTTCACCATCAACTCCGATGGTTCCATCACGGTCATCGGCGCTCCGAGCACGGCTCCCGTCAACCATTACATCGATACGACGAATGGCAACCTGGCGCCTACGCTGCATGACACGTCGAGCACCGCTTATTCCCAGACCACGCTTACCTTTGACGGCGGCACGTTGCAATACGGCGCCGACACGGTGACCAGCAAGAACGCGACGATCAACGCCACTGGCGGCACTGTCGACACCAATGGGCATGGGGTCGCAATGACGGGCACGATTTCTGGCAATGGCGGGCTGAGCAAAACCGGAACGGGCACCCTGGTGCTTTCCGGCGCCAATACCTTTCAGGGCGGCGTGACCATCGGAGCCGGCACTGTGCAAGTCAGCGCTGATGCAAACCTGGGCGATAGTGCCGGCGCAATCGCCATCAATGGCGCGACACTTCAAACCACGGCTTCCTTCGCCACCGCGCGCAACATCGCGCTGACCGGCACAGGCACGATCAGCACCGATTCCGGCACCACGCTGACCGACAGCGGCAATGTTTCCGGCAGCGGTGGGCTGGTCAAGGATGGCGCGGGCACCCTGGTACTCAATGGCGGGCTGTCACACGCGGGCGGCAACAGCGTCAACAACGGCACGCTGGTCCTGGGCGGCAACAACAGCTACACCGGCGGCAACGTCGTGAACGCTGGTGGCACGCTGCAGGTTGCAACGAACGCCGCACTGGGCAATGCAGCCAATGGTGTAGCGCTCAACGGCGGCACGCTGCATGCCACCGGCAGCTTCGATACTGCGCGCGGCCTTGGTCTCAGCGGCAATGCGCACGTGAACGTTGACGCGGACGATACCCTCGCATCGACCGGTACGGTTTCGGGCAGCGGCGCGTTGGTCAAGGATGGCGCGGGCACCCTGGTACTCAATGGCGGGCTGTCACACGCGGGCGGCAACACCGTCAACAACGGCACGCTGGTCCTGGGCGGCAACAACAGCTACACCGGCGGAAACGTCGTGAACGCTGGCGGCACGCTGCAGGTTGCAACGAACGCCGCATTGGGCAATGCAGCCAATGGCGTGGCGCTCAACGGCGGCACGCTGCATGCCACCGGCAGTTTCAATACCGCGCGCAGCCTTACGCTGGGCGGCAATGCGCACGTGAACGTCGACGCCAACGATACCCTCGCATCGACCGGTACGGTTTCCGGCAGCGGCGCGTTGGTCAAGGATGGCGCGGGCACCCTGGCGCTCAATGGCGTCGTGTCGCATGCGGGCGGCAACACCGTCAACAACGGCACGCTGGTCCTGGGCGGCAACAACAGCTACACCGGCGGCAACGTCGTCAATGCTGGCGGTACGCTGCAGGTTGCGACGGACGCCGCACTCGGC
Organism: Noviherbaspirillum pedocola; assembly: GCF_016632335.1. Lineage (GTDB taxonomy): Bacteria > Pseudomonadota > Gammaproteobacteria > Burkholderiales > Burkholderiaceae_D > Noviherbaspirillum_A > Noviherbaspirillum_A pedocola. The sequence goes on along the minus strand of NZ_JAEPBG010000003.1, from coordinate 548,673 downwards.
AATGCAGCCAATGGTGTGGCGCTCAACGGCGGCACGCTGCATGCCACCGGCAGCTTCGATACTGCGCGCGGCCTTGGTCTCAGCGGCAATGCGCACGTGAACGTTGACGCGGACGATACCCTCGCATCGACCGGTACGGTTTCGGGCAGCGGTGCGCTGGTCAAGGATGGCGCGGGCACCCTGGCGCTCAATGGCGTCGTGTCTCATGCGGGCGGCAATACCGTCAACAACGGCACGCTGGTGCTGGGCGGCACCAACAGCTACACCGGCGGCAACGTGGTGAACGCAGGCGCGACACTGCAGGTGGGCACGGACGCAGCACTGGGCGACGCATCGAATGGCGTAGCGCTCAATGGCGGCACGCTGCGTGCCACCGACAGCTTCAATACCGCGCGCAGCCTTGCGCTGGGCGGCAATGCGAGCGTGAACGTCGACGCGAGCAATACCGTCGCATCGACCGGTACGGTTTCCGGCAACGGCGGGCTGGTGAAGGATGGCGCGGGCACGCTCGTGCTCAACGGCGCGCTCTCGCATGGCGGCGGTAACACCGTCAACAACGGCACGCTGGTTTTGGGCGGCAACAACAGCTACACCGGCGGCAACGTCATCAATGCCGGCGGCACGCTGCAGGTTGCGACGGACGCAGCACTGGGCGACGCATCGAATGGCGTAGCGCTCAATGACGGCACGCTGCAAGCCACCGGCAGTTTCGATACCGCCCGCAACCTTACGCTCGGCGGCAATGCGAGCGTGAATGTCGACGCGAACAATACCGTCGGATCGACCGGCGCGGTTTCCGGCAATGGCGCGTTGATCAAGGATGGCGCAGGCACGCTCGTGCTCAATGGCGCGCTCTCTCATGGCGGCGGCAACACTGTCAACAATGGAACGCTGGTCCTGGGCGGCAACAACAGCTACACCGGCGGCAACGTTGTGAACGCAGGCGCGACGCTGCAGGTAGGCACGGACGCCGCACTGGGCGACGCATCGAATGGTGTAGCGCTCAACGGCGGCACGCTGCGTGCCACCGGCAGCTTCAATACTGCTCGCAGCCTTGCAATCGATAGCAATGCGCAGGTGAGCGTCGATGGCAACAACACCGTTGCATCGACTGGCGCAGTTTCCGGCAATGGCGCGTTGATCAAGGATGGCGCAGGCACGCTGAACATCGCGGGCAACGCTTCCCATGGTGGCGGCACCATCGTCAACAACGGCACGCTGGTCCTCGGCGGCAACAACAGCTACACCGGCGGCAACGTCGTCAATGCCGGCGGCACGCTGCAGGTGGCGAAGGATGCATCGCTGGGCGCCGCCTCGAACGTCGTCGTGCTCAACGGCGGCACGCTGGCCACTACCGCAACCTTCGACACTGCGCGTAATGTCACGCTGGCGTCGAACTCGAGCATCAATGTCGCGGACGGCACCACGCTGACCGAGAAGGGACAATTCTCGGGCAGCGGCCGTCTGTACAAGGATGGCTCGGGCACGCTGGTGCTGACCGGCGACAACATTGCCTGGACCGGCGGCACTACCATCGACGCAGGCCTGGTCAAGGTGACCTCGCCCACCGGCATCGGCACCGGCGACGTGATCCTCAATGGCGGCATCATCCAGACCACCGTGACGTTGACCACCGGCCAGAAGATCAATGTCGCGGCCAACACTACCATTTACACCGACGCCAACACGACGACCACGCTGACCGGCACGATGAGCAACACCGAACTCGGTGAATCGTCTGACGGCTGCTTCATCAAGTCCGGCGCGGGCACGCTGAACATGGCCGGCACCGCTACGCTGAAGAACGGCACCTGTGTGCAGCAGGGCATGCTGCGCGCCAACGGCGTGCTCAACAGCATCGTCACGGTAGACCAGGGCGCCTATCTGCGCGGCAGCGGCCTCGTCACTGGCCCGATCACGGTCAGTGGCACGCTGGCGCCGGGCAACTCGCCGGGCACGCTGACCGTGTCGTCCACGGTCACGATGAATCCGGGCAGCGCCTTCCAGGCCGACATCAACGGTCTGGGCACGGCCAGCGGTCCGGGCAACTACTCGCGTCTGTTGATCACCGGCGCCGGCAACCAGTACATCGCCAATGGCGCCACGCTGCTGCCGAACCTGGTGAACATTACCGGCGCCAACACTTACACGCCGTATGTGCCGCAAGTGGGTGACACCTTCCGCATCGTCACCGCCGAAGGCGGCATCAACGGTCGCTTCGCGCCGCTGACCCAGCCGCAAGGCATGGCCGACGGCACGCGCATGGCGGTGTTCTACAACGTCGCCAACAGCAACAGCATCGATTTGCGCGTGGTGCCGGTGTCGTATGCGTCCTATTTCGCTCCTGGCTTGAACACCAATGCGACTTCGGCGGCGCGTGCGCTGGACAAGGCGATGGCCTTGAACGACGCGGGTACGGCCACCGATACGCAGACCGTTCTGACGTATGGCATTGCCGGCGTGTCGGCCAGCCAGCTGCCGAACCTGGTCCGTACGCTCGCTGGCGAGGTGCATGGAGCGATCGCAGCGGTAGCGCCGCTGGCAGGGCAGTCGCTGCAGAACACCGTGGCGCGGCAACTATCCGGCGCGACGCCTTCGAACGTGTCGGCGCAGGAAGCCCTGTGGGCTGATCTGTCCGGCAATCATGGCCGCTGGACCAGCGACACGCAGTCTTCCGGCTTCACCGCGAACCGCACCCAGCTGACCGTGGGCGCGGACATGGTAAAGAACGGCGACACCCGCTTCGGCGCCGGCTTGTCGCATGCGCAATCCAACGTGTCGGCCTCGGCCGGCTCGGGCTCGGTCGAACAGAACCTGGCCTTCGTGTATGGCGAGCAGGCGGTGGGCGGCGTGAAGGTCGATGCGCTGGCCGGCATCGGCCGCAGCACCTGGGACAGCCGCCGCGGCGACCCGTTCCAGATCGCCGGTGTGCTGGAAAACAATGCGAAGGGCAGCGATGCGCTGGTCTCGCTGGGTGTGCGTGCGCCGTGGCAGTTGCATGGCTTCGCGCTGGAACCGTTCGCCCGCGTGATGTGGCAACGTTCACGCCGTGACGGCTTCCAGGAAAACACCGCAACCCCGGCGGCGCTGCAATTGTCCGACTACTCGGCCAATGGCACCCGCATGCTGGTCGGCGTGGCTGGTGGCTCGCAGGTGCGCGATCCGCTGGCGGCGAAAGCGACGGTGCGTTACAGCGTCGGCGTGGGCCGTGATAGCGGCAACCTGGCGCAGGCAGCGGTATCGGCATCGCTGGCAGGCATGGGGACGAGCATCGTGTCGCCGGACGTGGGCCGCAGCTTCGTGCAGGCCAGCGTGGAAGGCACCGCGAAACTGGGCAAGGGCGCCTATGCCTACTACGGCCTGAATGGCGAAGCGCGCAGCGGCAAGAACGATGTCGGCGTGACGGGTGGGGTGCGCATCAGCTTCTGACCGATGTTGGTGGGTCGGGCTGCTTGGTTGGGCTGCGTAGGTTGGGCTGACAAGCCCAACATGAAGCTCAATCCCGTGCGGACTCCCGTTGGGCTTCCTTCGTCAGCCCAACCTACGCGTCTGTACAAAAGACCGGCCGGTATTCCCGGCCGGTTTTTTATGAGCCCCGGCTCACGCGGCCTGCACCGCCTGATCCGCCGATCGGAACCGCTGACGGTATTCCTGCGGCGTGATGTTGAGCCGGCGCACGAAGATCCTGCGCAGCGCGTCGGCGCTTTCCATGCCGCAGCGCTGCGCAATTTCCCGATAGCTCAGATCGGTGGATTCAAGATAACGCCGCGCGACATCGATGCGCGCATCGTTGACATAGCTCATTGGCGACATGCCGCATTCCCTCTTGAACACCCGGGTAAGATTCCTCGGGCTCATGTCGAGCCGCTCGGCAAGCGACTCCAGGCTGTGCCTGGCTTCGAGATTGGCCATCACGTAATCCTGCAGCGTGGCTACCACCGAGTCTCCGGAAGCCTGGATTTCCAGCAGCGGGCTGAACTGGCTCTGTCCTCCAGTGCGCCGCAGATAGACCACCAGGTACTTCGCCACGTCCAGCGCCATCTTCTTGCCGAAATCCTCTTCGATGAATACCAGGGACAGGTCGATGCCGGCGGTGACGCCCGCGGTCGTGTAAATGTGGCCGTCCTTGACGAAGATGCGGTCCGGCTCGATGCTTGCCCGCTTGAACATGCTGCCCAGGCGCGGCACATCCATCCAGTGCGTGGTCACTGTTCTGCCGTTGATCATGCCGGCCGCGCCCAGCGCAAACACGCCGTTGCAGATGGCGCTGACGCGGCGGCATTCCTCGCCCTGTTTCGCGATCCAGTCGACGATGGTCGTGTCTTCCAGGATGTTGAAGACACCGAGGCCTCCCGGAATGATCAGCGTGTCGAAGTGCGGGCAGGGATCGAAGATGGTGCGGTCGGGCATCACGGTCAAACCGCTCGAGGACTGCACCGGGCCGCGCGTGGTGCCGACGATGAAGAGTTCATATTCGCATTCGCCGCGGCTCAGCACTTTGACTTCGCCGAAAGCGTCGCTGGGGCCGGCAATGTCCAGCAATTGAAAGCGCGGGAATACGAGCATGCCGATGGTGATCTTGCGCATGGTTCTACGGATATGAAACGGGTGATATCGGGCTGTCGTTCAGATGTTGTTATCGCTTTTGAAGCGATCGCTCCATCGCGAAACGATCCAGCTCAGCAGAAAAACGCCAATGATAATGTAGCCAAGCGTCAGCATGTTTTGCTGGGCCACATGCACGGCGTCCCATATTCCGCCTTCCAGCTGCCAATGCTCGCCGATGAGGCCGGTGATGCCGAGCGCCGCGATGACGAACGCGAGCAGCATCGAAAGAAAGGTCAGCGCCATGTTGTAGTACAGCTTGCGCGCGGGATGCGCCAGCGCCCAGCCATACAGCCGCAGCATCAGGATGCCGTCGGCCGCATCGAGGGTCAGCATGCCGACGGTGAACAATGCCGGAAACAGCAGGACCGTGGCAATGCTCGCTCCCTGCGCCGCATGCAGTGCCGAAGTGCTCAGCAGCGTCACCTCGGTCGCTGTTTCAAATCCCAGTCCGAACAGGAAGCCGAGCGGAATCATTTGCCAGCTGTGGCGGATGCGGGCGAACAATGGGATGCACAGGCGCGCCAGGAGATTGCCCCGGATAGCCGCCGGCTCTTCGTTCACCCGCATGCCGCGACGAATGCGCCGGTGCATGCGATACAGGCTGGCCAGGACGAAAACATTGAACAGTCCGATCAGCATCAGGAACGAGGTGGAGATGCAGGCGCTGAGCAGGCCGCCATATTCCTGCAGGCGCGGCAGCCAGGAACCGAAAGACCTGGCGGCATAAGCCACCAGGACCGCTGCGAGCACCACCACCATCGAATGCCCGAGCGCAAAGAAGAAGCCGACGGCGGCCGGGCGCTGGCCATCCTGCATCAGCTTCCGGGTGACGTTGTCGATCGCGGCGATATGGTCCGCATCCAGCGCATGACGCAGGCCGAAGCCGTAAGCCAGGGCCGCGGTGCCGAGCAGCGCGCCTTCTTCGCGCAGCGCGAACCATGCCCACGCCCATACCAGGATGTTGGCGGCGCCGAGGAACATCGCCATTCTTCTGAGCTTGGCGTCGATCCCCATGTCGGCGCGCAAGTGGGCCGATGCAGGCAGCCCGATTGCGCTCATGACGTGCCTGACGCGCCTGAAGCGAGCAGTTCGCCGGGCTTGATGACGCCGTACTGTTCTAGAACCTGGATCAGCGCCGTGGTGTAGCGCTCGTAATAATCCCAGGTGGTCTCGCCGCCGCAGGCATTCTTCTCCCATGCGGCAATGGCATCGATGAGTTTCTGGCGAAAGTCTTCCCATTCGAAATGGCCGTCCTTGGACAGCGCCATCGCCATGCCGAATACCGTGCGCTGCCAATCTTCGCTGAAGACCAGTCTTCCATCGCTGCGCGGCGGCGAATCGGGCTGCCCCAGCATCTGGGTCGCGGCATATTCTTCGAAGCTGGTGAACATGTCGGTCTCCTATGCGGGTGCGCACACCAGGGCCACGCCCATCATCGCTTCCGGCGTGACCAGCGCGGCCAGCTGTTCTTCGCTCAGGTGAGCGGTATTGGCGGGCCGTTCGGGAATGACGAACCAGCGGATCTGGGCGCTGCTGTCCCAGACCCTGACTTCCTTGTCGGCCGGCACGGCAACGCCGAACTCGCTCAGCACCGCGCGCGGCTCGCGCACGCCGCGGGAGCGGAACACCGGGTCCTTGTACCAATAGGGCGGCAAGCCCAGGACCGGCCAGGGATAACAGGAGCACAGCGTGCAGATCACCAGGTTATGGACTGTTTCGCTGTTTGCCACGGCCTTCATGTGCTCGCCTTCGGCGCCATCCATCCCGACCGGGAAGTTCAGTTCCCTGATGGCCTTCGGCGTGTCTTCCAGCAGCCTCTGCTTGTACTGCGCATCCATCCAGGCGCGGGCCACGATGCGGGCGCCGTTGAATGGCCCGGCGACGGTTTCGAAGTGGTTCAGCACCGCATCGACGGAATCGCTGCCCAGCACGCCTTTTTTGATCAGCAGCGCCTCGAGAGCGCGGACTTTTGCCGCGCGCTCTGTTTCGCGGTCGGGGTCGTATTGAAAGAGTTCGTTCATGTCCTGTTCCGATTATTCAGTTGTTCGTGGCTTGCGCAGCGGGCTCGATATAGGCGTCGAAAAGGTCCGCATAGATCACCGTGTTCGGTTCGCTTTTGCCTTCGCCCCAGATGTCGGCGGCCTGGAAGGCGACGCAATACACATGCTGCGGCCCATTGAGGCCGTCCGGCCCGGTGGAGACGAAATACTCGAAGGCGCCCGGATAGACCTCCCTGACCACGCCCTCGCGATTGCGCAGAAAGCCGGGCAGGCGCGTATGGTCGGCCGCGGCGGGATCGGCTACGCGCACCGTGTCGCCCACGCTGAAGCGCGGCGGCTTGTTCAGCGGCCGCAGGCCGGAATCCCCATGCTGCAGATAGCGCACCACCTGTTCCTTCAACTGAGGATTGGCCTTGTCGGGTAAGGGCTCCGCGGGATGGGCGCGGTAGTGCCGCGTCAGCTTGTCCAGTTCTTCGGCGGCGACATAACCGCGGTCGATGAAGAACTGGCTGATGCCCATCAGCCATTTCTCGTAATAGCGGTATTTGAAATACTCGAAGGGCTGCATGCCTTCCGCGCCGGTGCGCAAGGACGCCCAGGTCCAGTTGTCCCGGAAGGACGTCGGCAGATCATGGATGCGGTATCCCGGCAACGCGCCGTCCAGATGCGCGCTCTCGGCCATCATGACCGTGTGTATGCCGAAGATGCGCTTTTCCCAGTCGGCGAAAAACACGCGCTTGTCGAGGTTGACCGGCCCGAGGTTTTCCAGGCCGCCCAGGTAATGCTGTAGTTTCATGGTCGATTCCGTTGATGGGGTTCAGGCGATGGCGGGCGCGGCGACTTGCTGTGCGCAGGCGAGGAATCCCTGCTGCAGCGCCTGCGCATCGAGATGCCTGCCGATGAAGACGAAACGGCTCTTGCGAACGGTGTCGGCGGGCCAGCGCTTTCCCGGCCGGCTTTCCATCAGCATGTGCACGCTATGAAACTGGAATTGGCGCGCTTCCTTGCCGAACTGGAGAATGCCCTTCATGCGCAGCAGATCTTCTCCCTGGCGCTGCACCAGTTGATGGATCCAGCGGTTGAAGAGCGCGGCATCGAGGGGCTGCTCGGTTTCGACGGCGCACGAACTGACTGACTGATCATGCTCATGGTCATGCTCGTCCTCGAGCAGTCCCGGCTCGATCTCCAGCAGGCTGGCCAGCGAGAAGCGCGGCGTGCCGATCAACAGGTCGGCCGGGACGCGGGAATACGTCGAATGGACGGTGCGGGCGCCAGGGTTGATTCTGCGCAGATCGCGTTCGAGCGATGCGATGGCCGATGGATCGAGCAGGTCCATCTTGTTGATGACAAGCAGGTCGGCGAAGGCGATCTGCTCACGCGCGGTATCGTCGTCGATATGGCGCGCGAGATTGACGGCATCGGCCACGCAGATCACCGATTCGAGTTCGACCTGCGTCAGAAGCTCGGCATCGGCAAGAAAGGTTTGCAGCACCGGGGCGGGATCGGCAAGGCCCGAGGTCTCGATGAGCAGACGGTCGAGCGCGATATCCGTGCGGGCCAGCAGCGCCTTGACCCCGTGGATGAGGTCGGTGCGCACGGTGCAGCAGATGCAGCCATTTCGGATTTCGATGATGGCGTTCTCGTCGGCGACGATCAGTTCTCCATCGATGCCGACCTCGCCGTACTCGTTGACGATGACGCCGATGGCGCAATCACGCCGCTCGGATAACAGATGGTTGACTAGCGTGGTTTTCCCGGCGCCGAGGAAGCCGGTAATCACCGTGACGGGCAATCGTTTTCTCATCATGAATCGGCCTTTGAAAGCGTGATGCGTTTGCAAAATGAAACGGTCGGAGGATTCTGCAATGCGCCGGTGACTCGCGCCACAGCCGGGTTTCCGGTTGTCCTTTCATTGGCCATCGCCGGCATTTTCGTTATGAAATTTGTCCCGATTTGAAGATGTGGGCAGAAAAGGACGGGCAGCGTCGGGGACGCATGTGCTGCGGCGGAGAAGCGCGGCAGTAGCGCGCGCTTTCAGGGGAAGAGAAGGCATTGCGCGCAGCCGGCGCAAGGGGAAGGGTGAGCGTCTGTCGGTTCAGGCCTTTGTTGCGGCCGGGGCGGCATGATCGTCACCCGAAGCGCCATCATCAGACTGGCCGGCATCAACGAACCGGTACAGCGCATTCGGCGCATCGTTAAGCACGATGCGGCGCGCGGCGGCATCGGGCAGCAGCGTCTCGAGCAGCGCCAGGCTGGCGGCAACGCTTGTGTCGTCCTCGAAACGGGTATGCGGCCAGTCGCTGCCCCATAGCAGGCGCTCTGGGCCGAAGGCGCGGCGTAGCAACGGCATGGCGTCCCGCGCGATGCGCTCGCCCACACCGTTCGCGCCGTTGCGATAGACAGCGGACAACTTGACCCACACCCGCCGGCTCGCTCCCGCTTCCAGCAGCGCCCGAAAACCCGAATCGTCCACGCCCTTGGCCGGATCGGGCCGTCCGAAGTGGTCCACGACCACGTTCACTCCCGCCTCCAGTAAGGGCGCAAGCAGCAGTGGCAGATCGCGCGCTTCGCGGTGCACTTCGACATGCCAGCCCAGATCCACCGCCGAGCGCAGCAACGCGCGCCATGGCGGCGAACGCAGATCGGGCAGCGCCGCGCCGCCGACCAGGTTCAGGCGCAGGCCGACCACGCCGGCGGCGTCAAGCCGCACGAGCTCTCCCGCATCGACATCGGGTGCGACCACTGCGATGCCGCGCAGTCGCGCGGGCGCGGCGGCCAGGCCGGCAAGCAGGTAACTGTTGTCGATGCCGAGAAAGCTCGGCTGGACCAGCACGCCGCGCGCGATGCCATGGGCGTCGAGCATGCCGAGGTAATCGACGAGGAGGGCATCGTAGTCAGGCGCGTAGCGGCGCACGCTTGCGAGCGGCAGGCCGCGCTGGAAGATGTGGGCATGGGTATCGACGATCGCCACGTGGGATTCCTTCTTCAATGCCGCGCCGGGATGGCGTCGCGTTCGGACCTTTCCGAGCCGCCAGTCTGCGCGGCTGTTTCATCGAGATGCTTGCCGCGTGTCTCGGGCAGCGCCAGCACAGCGGCAACCACCAGCGCATAAGCCAGCGCCGCGTCGATACCGATGGCTGCGCCGAGCGACATCTTCGCGCTCATGTGGCCGACCAGCACCGGAAAGCCGGCCGAGACGATGCGACCAAAGTTGTAGCAGAAGCCCACGCCGGTGCCGCGCATGCCGCCCGGGTACAGCTCGTTGAACAGCGCGCCCAGGCTGGCCGGAATGCCGGCGGCAAAGAAGCCGAGCGGAAAGCCGAGCACCAGCATGGCGGCGTCGCTGAAGGGAATGAAGACATAGGCCAGCACGGTGACGACGCAGCAGGCGGCAAACAGCACCAGGTTCAGGCGCCGGCCGATGCGGTCGAGCAGCGCTGCGCTGGCGATGCAGCCGCACCAGAACGCGAAGATGATCACCGCGAGATAGCCGCTGGTGCCCAGCACCGACAGGTGGCGCTCGGTCTTGAGATAGGTCGGCAGCCAGGTCATCAGCGCGTAATAGCCGCCATGCGCGCCCACGCCGATCAAAGCGCCGATGACGGTCATGCGCAGCATGTCGGGCCGGAAGATGCCCATCAGCGTTGCCATGCCCGATCCCGGCACGGCCGCGGCGTGCGCGCCCGGACGCGGCTCGCGCAGGTTGCGACGCACGTAGACGATCAGGAATGCCGGCAGGATGCCGATGCCGAACATCACGCGCCAGGCCAGCTCGGGGCGCAGCAGCAGGAACAGCGCGGAATACAGCAGCACCGACGCGCCCCAGCCGACTGCCCACGCGCTTTGCACCGTGCCCATGGCCTTGCCGCGATGCTGGGGTCGGATGACTTCGGCCATGAGCACCGCGCCGACGGCCCACTCGCCGCCGAAGCCGAAGCCCTGCAGCGCCTTGCACACCAGCAGTTGCGTGAAGCTCTGCGCGAATGCGGACACGAGCGTGAACAGCGAGAACCAGATGATGGTCAGCTGCAGCGCGCGTACCCGGCCGAGGCGGTCCGACACGGCGCCCATGATCCAGCCGCCGAGCGCGGAGGCAACGAGCGTGACGCCGCCGATCAGGCCGGCTTCGGTTTTGTCCAGGCCGAAGGCGGCGATCAGCGCCGGGATGGCCAGGCTGAACATCTGCACATCGAGCGCGTCGAGCGCCCAGCCGGAAAAGCAGGCCCAGAAGGTTTTGCGCTCGGTGGCGCTGATGTCGCGATACCAGTGAAACATGATGGTCTCCGTTGTTCTATTAGTGAGTTGTGTGAATGTGCGCGCTTCAGCGCTTCTTCTGCACCAGCCACAGCGTCAGGCAGCCGGCCGCCGAGATCAGCGCGATCGGCAGCAGCGCCAGTGCAAAGCTGCCGGTGGCTTCACGGATCGCGCCGAGCATGGCCGAGCCGACGAAGCCGGCCAGGTTGCCGATGGCGTTGACTTGCGCCAGTCCGGCCGCGGCGGCAGCGCCGGGCATCCAGTCGGCGGCGAGCGCCCAGAACGGTCCCTTGAAGATGTAGGTGCAGGCCACGGCGATGACCAGCAGCGCGATCGTGAACGGCAGCGACAGCTGCGCCAGCGGCACCAGCGCCAGACTTGCGGCCACCAGGGCCAGTGGCATGCCGGTGTGCCAGACCCGCTCATTGCGCGCATCCGAGCGCTTGCCCCACCACAGCATGGCGATCGATGCGACACCGAACGGCACCGCATTCAAGAGGCCGGTCTGCGTGGTCGTCAGGCCGAAGGACTTGATGATCTGCGGCTGCCACAGCGACAGGCATTGGCTCGCGCCGGAAGCGCCGGCATACACCAGCGCAGCGGCCAGCACGCGGCGGTCGAGCAGCACGTCGGCAAGCTTGGCATGCGAAGCGCGCGGACCAGCCTGGCGGCGCTCGTTCTCCAGGCGACCGACCAGCCAGGCGCGTTCTTCAGTATCGAGCCAGCGTGCGTCCTGCGGCCGGTTCGTCAGCAGCCAGGGCGAAGCCAGGCCGAGCAGGATCGCCGGCGCGGCTTCGAGGATGAACATGGCCTGCCAGCCCTGCAAGCCGAACAGGCCGTCGAGCTGCAGCAAGGCAGCCGACAGCGGCGAGCCGATGAAACTCGACAGCGGCACCGCCACCATGAACACCGCGATGATGCGGCCGCGATAGGCGGCAGGAAACCACTGCGTGAGATACAGGATCACGCCGGGAAAGAAGCCGGCCTCGGCCGCGCCGAGCAAGAGGCGCATCGCATAAAAGGAGTTCGGGCCGACGATGAAGGCGGTTCCCGCCGACACCAGGCCCCAGCTGACCATGATGCGGGCGATCCACAGCCGCGTGCCGACGCGCTGCATCGCCAGGTTGCTCGGAATCTCGAACAGCACGTAGGTCAGGTAGAACAGGCCGCCGCCGAGGCCGAAGGCGGCGGCGTTCAGGCCGATCGCATGGTTCATCTGCAGCGCGGCGAAGCCGACGTTGACGCGGTCGACGAAGGCGATGAAGTAGCCGAGCATCAGCACCGGCAGCAGGCGCCAGGCGATCTTGCGCATCGTGCGGCGTTCCAGCGGCGTGATGGCCGGCGCCGCAGGTGCATTGGGCGCAGTGGGCGCCTTGGGCGCGGCGGGAGAGTGGGTGGTGGATGGCATGTTGTCTCCGGATGGGAAATGCGGGATGAGCGAAGCCGGCGCGCATGCCATGGGCATGCGGCGTGAGTCAGGGCGATGAATGCTTGTCTGGGGTTCTGTTCAGCGGATCTCGACGTGATAGCGGAACCGGTCCGCCGGCCCGCGCGAGCGCCGCCATTCCAGCGGCTGGCGGTCGTAGCCGAGTGCGGTGCGTTCCACCACGATCACCGGCGCGCCCTTCGGTATCTGCAGCAAGCGCGCATGGACATCGTCCACCGCTTCGGCCGTCAGATCTTCCTCGGCCGAGGCCACCACCTGGCCGCAGCGCTCTTCGTAGAGCGGATACAGCAGGTCGCCGAATTCTGAGGCGTCGATGTCGAGCAGGGCGGCGAAGCGTTCGCGCGGCAGCCAGATCGATTCGGCCAGCAGCGGCTTGCCGTCGAGCATGCGCAGGCGCGACAGGTGGATCACTTCGGCGTGTGCAGGCAGGCGCAGCGCGGAAGCCACCGCCGAGGGCGCGACCAGCGTTTCGCGCAGCAGGATGCGGCCTTCCGGCACCTGGCGCTCGCCGCTTTCCTTTTGCAGGCGGAAGAAGCGGAACAGCGAGGAATCGAAACGGGCGCGGCGCACGAAGGTGCCACGACCCTGGAAGCGTTCCAGCACGCCTTCGGCGACCAGCATGTCGATGGCCTTGCGCACCGTGCCGACCGAGGCCGAGAACTGCTTGACCAGTTCGGCTTCGGTGGGAATCGCTTCGCCGGGGCGCCATTGCTGCGCGGCGATGCGCTCGCTGATTTCGTCGTGCAGCCGCTGGTATAGCGGCAGCCTGTCATCGTGTCTCCGGGTGTAATTCATTTGTTTATCTAGTCATATAGATGAATTTCGGGGCACTGTACACGCGCTGTTTTGTGCTGTCAACGATGCAAAGTGCTAATATCGCCCGCCATGTTTTACTCCGGAAACGGGGTGCCGACATGTTTCGCTCCGCCGGCGCTGTGCACTGATGCGATTCGGAGCCCGGTCTGCCGCTGCGATAAGTGGAGTCTGACTGCACAGGATTTGCTCATGCACATGCCCAGCGTATTTACAAAGAACTAACACTGGTCGGTTTGGTCTGCTCAGGAAGGCCCGCGTAACCGGGGCCGTCTTCCGCGCGTTTGGCGCGGTCGGCGCCGGGCACCGGCATTTCCATCCATACCGATCGCAGTCCGATGAAAGCTTTACGCCTCCTGTTTTTCTGCGCCGTCTCGCTGCTTGCGGCCTGCACTTCCAAGCCTCCTTCCTGTAACGATCATTTTCTTGAAGGACAGGCGCCGCAGATCACCAGTCCGAACCTGGCCAAGGACACGCGCATGCTGTGCTATTCGGCCTACGCGGTGGAGTTCAGCGGCGTATCGCGAACCCCGCTGTGGTCGGCCGAGCATTTGACGGCGAAGGAAGTGGAACAGGCCAAGGGTTTGCAGCGCAAGAACACCTTTCATGCCGAAGAGCGCCTGCCGGCTGGCATGCGTTCCGAGCTGGCCGACTATGCCCGGTCCGGCTACGACCGCGGCCACATGAGCCCGTCCGGCGATATGCCGAACGAGACCGCGCAGAACGAGAGCTTCTCGCTGGCGAACATGATTCCGCAGAGCCCGAAGAACAACCAGATCCTGTGGGAAGGCATCGAGGAAGCCACGCGCAGCCTGGCGCGGCGCGACGGCGAAATCTACATCGTCACCGGGCCGCTGTTCGAGGGCGACAATCTCGAGCGCCTCAATGGCCGCGTGCTGGTGCCGACCTCGGTGTTCAAGGCAATCTATGATCCCGCAACGAAGAGCGCCGCGGCCTATGTGACCCCGAACGCGCCGGGCATGAACTACCAGACACTGTCGATCGCCGAGCTCGAGGGCAGGGCGCGCATCAATGTCTTTCCAAAGCTCGCGCCGGAAATCAAGGCGTCGAAAATGGCGCTGCCCGTGCCCACGCCGCATGGCGGTCGCGGCAATGCGCGGCCGGTGGAAGTTACCTCCAATGAAGGAACCCGATAAATGGCATCGATCTCACCGTATCAAAACGAAGCGGAGTCGCTCACGCTGGGCGAGCTGACCGTGGAAAACCGCGTCGACCGCGTCTCGCTCTACGGCGCGCTGGAGCTGCCACGCGACAAGGCGGGCCTGGCGCAGGCGCGGGCATTGAAGGACATCGTCGATGCAGTCGTGGCCGCGCTGGAAAAGGAGCGCGATCTGCCTGACCGGGTGCAGCAACAGCCCACGCAAAAGGTGAAGAACCCGTTCGGCTGATGGCATTGGATCTCATGGCCACCGCCGCATGCTGAACTCGATTGCCAAGTACCTGCGCCAGCTCGGCCCCGGCTTCATCACCGGCGTCTCCGACGATGACCCGAGCGGCATTGCCACCTATTCGCAGGCCGGCGCGCAGTTCGGCACTTCGATGCTGTGGGTGGCGATGTTTTCCTTTCCGCTGATGGCGGCGGTGCAGGAAATCAGCGCGCGCATTGGCCGCGTCACCGGGCGCGGACTGGCCGGCAATCTGCGCCGGCACTATCCGCCCTGGGTGCTGTATGCGGTGGTTTTCCTGATGGCCGTCTCCAACATCATCAACATCGGCGCCGACATCGGCGCGATGGCCGCGGCGCTGGAACTGGTGGTCGGCCGCGACCGCTGGCATCTGTTCCCGGTGGCCATCGGCGCCGGCTCGGCCGCGGCGCTGATCCTGCTGCCTTATGGGACGTATGCGTCGCTGCTGAAATGGCTGGGCATCAGCGTGTTTTCCTATTTCGGCATCGCGCTGTTCGTGCAGGTGCCGTGGGCGCAGGTCGGGCATGATTTGTTCATTCCGAAGCTCAGCTTCAGCGATGACTACCTGACGATGCTGGTGGCGGTGCTGGGCACGACGATCAGCCCGTATCTGTTCATCTGGCAGTCGTCGGTGGAAGTGGAGGAGCAGCGCGCCGACCCGGAGGAAGAGCCGGTGCGCCGTGCGCCGGAACAGGCGCGCAGCCAGTTCATCAAGATCCGCGTCGATACCTACAGCGGCATGGCGATTTCCAACCTGGTGATGTTCTTCATCATCCTGACTACTGCGGTGACCTTGCATGCGCATGGCGTGACCCAGATCGATTCGGCCGAGCAGGCGGCCAAGGCGCTGGAGCCGATCGCGGGCCGCTTCGCCTTCCTGCTGTTTGCCACCGGCATCATCGGCACCGGCCTGCTCGCCGTGCCCTCATTGGCCGGCTCGCTGGGTTATGCGATGGGCGAAACCTTCAAATGGCCGACCGGCCTGGACCACAAGCCGTATCAAGCCACGCGCTTTTATGCGGTGATTGCCGCTGCCACGCTGATCGGCACGGTGCTCAACTTCATCGGCGTGGATCCGATCAAGGCCCTGATCATTTCGGCCATCATCAATGGCATCGTCAGCGTGCCGCTGTTATGGATACTGCTGCTGATCGCGCGCAACCACGACATCATGGGCAAGTTCGTGATACCGCGCGGACTGCGCATCGCGGGGTGGGTGACTTTCGCGGTGATGACGCTGGCGGCGCTGGTGACAGTGTGGAATCTGGCGCTGGCGCGGTGAGGGCGCTCCGATGGTTCAGTGGCTGTGCCTGGCTTCGCGCTGGGAACGTAATCCGAGGACGGCAACCAAGTCTGCTTCCTCGAAATATCGATACAAGGCGACGTAGCCATTGCCACTAGCTCCAATGATGAGCTCGCGCTTGCCGCCAGGGACCGGGCGCCCGATGCGGGGATTGTGTGCGAGAACGTCCAGGGCTTCCATGATCATTGCAAGTTCTTCCAAGCCCCGAGGGCTTTGGTGAGAGCGAAGATGATCCAGTATGCGGTCGAAGTCGTTTGCCACTCCCGCAGCCAATTCGATGCGAGCCATCAGTCGCGCAGCTTCCGTGGCTTTGGCGCAATGGCTGCTTGCCCGTCCATGCGTTTTTGCAGATAGGCGCGCATTTCGCTCCAGGGGATCGATTCTCCGGTGGCGAGCATGTTCGCAAGTCGTACATCCGCCTGCTCCATGAACGCCTGTCGGGATTCCTCGAACTCGGTCTTTTCGGCAATGGCCTCGAGCATGAAGGTATGCGGACTCTTGCCTGCCTTTTCGGCTACCTTGGCAATGCGGCTCTTGAGTTCTTCCGGGATGCGCAGCGTGGTAGTGGGGGACATGAGGGCTCCTTTTGAAAACGTCGCGCGAGTGTAGCACGCTTGTGCCACATGATCTTTTCGAGAGGATGGGCGGATGGATCCGGCATGCATACCCTTGAGAAAACTTGTACCCGCCCCGCGTTGTCCAAGCCATGCGGCGCCGCGAACCGGCAAGGGCGCCAGGCGGAATCCATGCGGCACTACATCTCTTTCTTCATGAACGGCAGCAAGTCGATACAGGCCCGCTGCGCTGCCGGGGTCGCATGATGCGCATCCCCGGCCTGCGCGGCATCGGCCCCGGCGAAATCGCGCGGCGCTGCATCCAGCAATGCGTGCTGCACGACACGCTGACTCATGCCAGGGCGATCAGCTACCAGGTCCTGTTCTCCTTCTTTCCCTTCCTGATCTTTTTCTTCGCACTGCTCGGCTTTCTCGACCTTGCCAATCTGTTCGACTGGCTGCGGCGCCACTCCGAAGTCTTTTTCCTGCGTCAGACCGCGCCGCAGATCAATGCCTTGATCGACCAGCTCGAACAGCGCCACCACGGCATGCTGTCGCTTGGCGTGGCGGTGGCGCTATGGGCAGCGTCCTCGGCGATGCGCGCGATGATGCGCGCGATGAACGCGGTATATGAGGTGCGCGAAACGCGGGCCTTGTGGAAGCGCTATGCCTGGTCGATCGCGGCCACGCTGGCCATCGGTCCGATGCTGGCGCTGGCCTTGACTCTGCTGCTGGTGCGTCCGGATGCGATGGAGGCACTGGTGCGCGTTTTCGGCGTCGATGTGTCGCTGGCAGTGCTATGGGCCTGGTGGCTGCGCTGGCCGGTGATCCTGCTGCTGCTGACGGCGACGGTCACCGTAATCTACTGGGTCGGGCCCGACGTGCAGCAGCGCTTCGTTTTCGTCACGCCAGGCGCCTTCCTCGCCGTGCTCGCCTGGTTCTTTGCGTCGCTGGGCTTTGATGTGTATGTGCGCGACATCGCCACCATCGGCGATGTCTACGGCAGTATCGGCACGATCGTGGTGCTGTTGCTGTACTGCCTGTTTTCGTCCCTGATCCTGCTCTTCGGCGCGGAACTCAATGCGGCGGTGGAATACTGCTCGCCGCTGGGCAAGAATCCCGGCGAGCGTGCGCCGGGCCTGCATGAAACCGCATCGGAACATCACCCCGCCTGAACCATGACGCGGCGTGGCTTCAGACGTCGCGATCGCGCGTGACGGCAAAGGTGCCGCGCTCCAGCGTCACGGTTGCATTGCCGGTAACGCCATCCTGGCGGCTGTAGAGCCATAGCGCATATTCCTTCAGCGCCGCGGCCTGCTCATCCACATTCATCTCCGCCCAGGGCTTGCCCGCACGCGGATGGGCCATCGCTTCCTCGAGCGAAAACTCCACCGAACCCTTGATGCCATCGCCTTCGATGCGCGCCTTGATGCCTTCCATTTCCGCTCCTTGTATTTGCGTTGGATCCGGCTCTGTAGCGAAAGGTGTGCCTGCGCCTAGAGCAGGGTGCGTCGGCGCAGCAAGAGCGCGCTGTGTAAAAGATGCCGGCGTCGCATGGCGGATCGGCATGCCGGGACAAGGCCAACTATTTTTTTCGCTGATGGAACTTTTCTGCGTGCAACTTTACTTAGCTCCCGGTCAACTTTTTGAACCAATGTTCTTTCATAGAACAACACCGAACAAGAAGCATGGTGTTCTGCCCCTGCGGTGACGCGCAGCGCAAAGGGCAGGAACAACGGAGCAAGCATGGGAGCGACATGAATCACTTCTTCTGCCTCATCTGGAGCGAAGCGCAGCAGTCCTGGATAGCGGTTGATGAACATGCGAGAACACGTGGCAAAGCCGCGGCACGTCGGCGGCGAATTGGCGGCACGGCATTGGTTGCGGCGCTCCTCGCGTCAGTTGGCCATGCGGGTCCGACAGGCGGCGTCATCGCCGGCGGCACGGGCGCGATCAATCAGGCCGGCTCGGTCACCACGATCAACCAGAGCAGTTCGCGCATGGCGATCAACTGGAACAGCTTTTCCACCGCGGCAGGCGAATCGATCGTCTTCCGGCAGCCGGACGCGAACGCGATCGCGCTGAACCGCATTGTTGGCGCCGAGCCGAGCAGGCTCTTCGGCAGCCTGAGCGCCAACGGGCAGGTATTCATCGTCAACCCGAACGGCGTGCTGTTCGGCCCTGGCGCGCAGGTGAATGTGCAGGGGCTGCTCGCATCGTCGCTGGACCTGGCGCCGGACCGGTTCATGGCCGGCCTGCTGCAGCTCGAAGGCGGCGGCGTTGGCGGTGTGTTGAACCAGGGCGCGCTCAATGCTGCCAGCGGCGGCTACGTCGCGCTGCTCGGGCCCAACGTCAGGAATGAAGGCACGATATCGGCCCCGCGCGGTGCGGCGGTCATGGCAGCCGGCGATCGCATCACCGTCAATATCGACAAGGGCAGCCTGCTTGGCTACAGCGTCGATGCCGGCTCGCTCAATGCGCTGGCCGACAACAGCGGCCGCATCAGCGCCGACGGCGGTCGGGTCATGCTCGAAGCGAAGGCCGCCGGAGGCATAGGCCGCGCGGTGGTGAACCACAGCGGCATCATCGAGGCGAAAACGCTGGAAGGGCAGGCCGGCGAGGTGCGGCTGATCGGCGACATGCAGGCCGGCCAGCTCGTCATGAGCGGCAGCATCGATGCCTCCGCGCCCGCAGGCGGCGATGGCGGCCACGTCGAGACCAGTGCAGCCAAGGTGCGCATCGATGATAGCGCGCGGGTAACGACGCTGGCGCCGAACGGCAGGACGGGGAGCTGGCTGATTGATCCAGGCGATGTCGTCATTGACGCTAACCAGACCGATCCGAATCGCGGCTTCCTGAGCACAGCGTCCCTGACCGAGTCGCTCAAAGGCACCACTGTTACGGTGGATACGCAAATCCTTGGCAATGGTGGCAACGGCGACATCTTCGTCAATGCCGGGGTGTCCTGGACCAGCGGAAATACGCTCGTACTCACCGCTGCGCGGGATATCCAAATCAATGCACCGATTGCATGGAGCGGTTCGCCTAACATCGTCTTGTCACTCATCGCCGGGCGCAACATTCAGATCGGCGCCAATCTCTCCGGGGCGAATGGCAAGCTGGCGCTGACTACCGGCACGAATTCCGCTGGGTCAGACTATGTTCTGACCAACGGCGCGAAGATCACTCTGTCGGCCGGGCCTAATCTGCTGATCAGCAAGGACAAGGTTTCCGACTCCACCTATGAGGTCATCACCGACTTGGCGGGTTTGCAGAGCATGCCCGGGTCCGGCGGCAAGGGGTATGCCCTCGGCCAGGATATCGATGCCGGCGCAACGGCGTTCACACCCATCACCAGTCTTGGCGGCATATTTGACGGCTTGGGGCATGTGATCAGCAATCTCACGATCAACGATCCGGTCCCGGGCGAAGTCGGCCTTTTCCGCGCCACGCTGGGCAGGTCGGTCATCCAGAATCTCCGTCTCGAGGCCGGCAGCGTCACTGGCATAGGCCGCGTCGGCGCCCTCGCCGGGCGCCTGGACGGCAAGGTCAACAACGTGGTCTCGACCGTCGATGTCGATGGAGCCAGCAGCAATGTTGGCGGCCTGGTGGGCCTGGTGACGGATACCGGCGCGATCGTCAACAGCCACGCCAGCGGCGCCGTGCGCGGCCAGGGCTTGACGGGCGGATTGGTCGGCATCAACTTCGGCACCATTTCCGGCAGCGACGCGACAGGCAATGTGCAGGGCGGCAGCCGGGTCGGCGGCCTGGTCGGAGCCAATGTCAACAATGGCCGGATCACGGGAAGCTATGCCGGCGGCAGCGTGGACGGCACGTCTTCGGTTGGCGGCCTCGCGGGCAGCAACGAGAATGCGGCAAGAATCACGGACAGCTATGCCAATGCGGGCGTGACTGGCCAGAACCTCGTCGGCGGGCTGGTGGGTAGCCTTAGCGGCGGCGCGGTGACGAATGCCTATGCCACCGGCGCCGTCCGCGGCACCGACGCCGCGACCACCGGCGGACTCGTCGGAAACATGAACCGCGGTGTGGTGAGCGCCAGCTACTGGAATAAGGATGCGCCCGACCAGGGCGGCACCGGGCAAAGTGCCAGCGCCGCGGGCATAGGCGTCACCGGCGATCAGATGAAATCACTGGCGCTGTTCAGGAACGCCGGGTGGTCCATCGACGACCAGGGAGGCACTAACTCGACCTGGCGCATCTACGACGGCTATTCGATGCCGCTACTGCGCAGCATGCTCAAGCCGATTACGCTCAAGAACACCAGCGTTGTCTACAACGCCGCTACGCGGACCGGCGATAACGGCGGCATCACCGATGCCACCCTGCTGCAGGCGGCTTCCGGCCGCAATGCCGGCACCTACAGCGCCCGTTCCACCAGCCAGACCGGCTATGACATCAGCGGCGGCGGGTTGACGATTACGCCAGCCGCTCTGAACATCAGCGGCCTCAACGGGCAGAACAAGGTCTATGACGGCACGACGGCTGCGACGGTGAATTTCCAATACACGCCGCTGGGCGCGGACCAGGTCGGGATTTCCTATACGGCGAACTTCGCTGACAAAAACGTCGGCACGCATGACATCACGGTCGGGAACCTCGGCCTGACCGGCAGCGACGCCGGCAATTATCGCATCGCCAATGCCGCATCCCTGGGCGGGACCTCGGCCGCCATCACGCCGCTGCCGCTGTCTGTCATCGTGAATCGCCAGGACAAGGTGTATGACGGCACTACCGCCGCCCAACTGGCGTTTCAATACGCTCCCGGCGAAGCGCCTGTTGGCAATGAACAGGTGACCTACAGCTACAACGCGGTGTTCGTCGACAAGAATGCCGGCACGGACAAGCCGGTCATCGTGCAATCCCTCGCGCTGGACAGTGCCTCTGCCGTGAACCGGAATTACGTGCTTGCGGGTTTCGCCCAACCGAAGCTGACCGCCACCATCAGGCCGTTGGCCCTCAGCCCGGATCAGTTGCAGCTGACGGCGAACAGCAAGACCTACGATGGAAACGCCAACGCCGTGGGGGCAACGGCAAGTGTCAGCGGCATCCTCAGCGGCGACCTTGCCATCGCCGTGTTCGACGCCGCCAGCTTCAGCGACAGGAATGCCGGCAACAACAAGACCGTGAATTTCTCCGGCCTGCGGCTTTTCGGCAGCGACGCCGGCAACTACCTGTTGCCGAACAAGACCACGGCCAGCGCCGACATCCTGCCAAGGCTGCTTGCAGTCAGTGCGCAAGGTGTCAACAAGGTCTATGACGGCACGGTTGCCGCGAGCGTGACCTTACTGGACGATCGCATCGCCGGCGACCAGCTCGCCACCGGCTATGACGCGAGCCGCACCGCGTTCGTCGACAAGAATGTCGGCACGGGCAAACGCATCGACGTCAACGGCATTGCCATTACCGGCGGCGCCGATGCCGGCAATTACCGCGTGGGGCAGAACGCCGGCAGCGCCACGGCCGATATCACGCCCGCGTCGCTGCAGTTTTCAGCCGTCGCGAAGAACAAGGTCTACGACGGCACCAATGCCGCCAGCGCCGAGGCGAGCTTCAAGGCTATCGGCGACGACCGCGTAGTGGCCATCTATGGCAATGCCAGCTTCGGCGACAAGAACGTCGGCACTGGGAAGGAAGTCGCCATTCCCGTCCTTTCTCTGTCCGGTCCGGACGCCGGCAACTATGTGATCAACGGACCGGCCAAGGGCGCGGCCGACATCACGCCGCGCACACTGAACGTCAACGCCACGGGCGTGAACAAGGTCTATGACGGCATGCTTGCCGCCAGCGTGATCCTCGGCGACGACCGCATCGCGGGCGACGACGTGAAGACGCTCTACGGCACGGCCGGTTTCGCCGACAGGAACGCCGGTTCCGGCAAGGCCGTGAGCGTGGCCAACATCGCGCTCGGCGTAGGCACAGATGCGCGCAACTACGTCCTTGGCAATCGCAGCGCAACGACGGTTGCCGACATCACGCCGCGCGCCTTGAATGTGACAGCCAGCATCAACAGCAAGACCTATGACGGCAGCGTTGCCGCAAGCGCCGTGCTCGCGGATGACCGCATCGCCGGCGACGATGTGAAGCTGGGCTATTCCGCGGCCGCCTTCGCCGACGCCAACGCCGGAGCCGGCAAGGCGGCCAGCGTGGCCGGCATCGCGCTGGCCGGTGGCGCGGATGCGGCGAACTACCGCGTGGCCAATAGCGTCGCGGCCGGCGCGGGCACGATACTGAAGAAGCCGCTCGCCATCGTCGCCAATGCGGATGGCAAGGACTTCGATGGCAAACCCTACGCCGGCGGCAATGGCGTGGCCATCAGCGGCCTGGTGGCCGGCGACGATGCCTCGGTGCTGGCCGGCACGCTGCGCTATGGCGGCGATGCGCAGGGCGCCATCGCGCCCGGCGCTTACCGCATCACGCCATCGGGCCTGGACGCGGCGAACTATGCGCCGAATTTTGGCGATGGCCTGCTGACGATCCGCTATGCATCGGTGCCTACGGTAGCGCTGGGCAGGAGCGGCCAGGATGACATCTATACCGCGCTCCAGCAGCAGATGCCGAACCTGTTGGCGGATGCCGATCGGGAAGAGCGGCGCCTGGCGCTGTCGCCTGTCGGGGGCGACGGTCGACTGACGGTCGCCGGCTGCGGCCTGCGCATGCCGGAAGCGGAGCTGATGTCTTCCTCCTGTGCTCCAGCCCTCGATACCAGCCGCCGCGCGGTGCAGCCGTGAGTCGCCTTGTCCGCAATGGCGCGCTGGCTGCCTGCGCGCTGGCGCTGACCGAAAGCGCCTGGGCACAAGTAGCTGCGCCGAATCTGCAGAATTTCCCGAATGCCGGGCAAATATTGCGCGAGCTGCAGCAGAGTCCGCCGGAAAGCCAGACGCCGACGCTGCCCCAGCAGCCGCCGGAGACCGCCGCGCCACCGGTACGCCGGACCCGCGACATTCAGATCGTCATCACCGAGTTCAGAATCAGCGGCAATGCGGTGATTCCGACCGATGAACTTCAGGCGCTGCTGTTTGATCTGCGCGGCAAGCGCGTCGGCATCGGGGAACTGAACGAAGCTGCCGAGCGTGTGACCCGCTACTACCATGAGCGCGGCTATACCGTGGCGCAGGCTTATCTGCCGGCTCAGGATGTGAAGGAAGGCAAGATCACGCTGATCGTGCTGGAAGGGAAGATCGGCAAGCGCGAGATCCGCAACAGCTCGCGCCTGTCGGATGAGCGCGCCGCGGCCTACATCGCGTCGCGCGCGCCGGCCGGCGAAGTCATCCGCGGCCGCGAAGTGGACCGTGGCCTCCTGCTGCTGCAGGACACGCCGGGTGTGGGCGCAGCACGGGCTACCCTGGCGCCAGGCGCTGACGTTGGCAGCTCGGATCTGCTGGTCGAAGTCGAGCCCGGCGCGGCCTATGCCGGCAGTGCCAGCGTCGACAATTTCGGCAACCGCTATACCGGCCAATATCGCGCCACCGGTGCGTTGCAGATCAACAGCCCGCTGCGCCTGGGCGATGCGCTTGCGGCCACGGTGCTGACGAGCGGCCGCGATCTCGGTTACGGGCGCTTGTCCTATCAGGCGCCGATCGGCGCGGACGGCTTGCGCGTGGGCGCGGCCTATGCTGCTACCCGTTACCGTCTCGGGCGCGAATATGCGCCGCTGGATGCGCATGGCACTGCCAACAGCGTCAGCGTCTTCGGCTCGTATCCGCTCATCAGAAGCCAGGCTGCGAATCTGTATGCCTCGGCCGGGCTGGAGCAGCGTCGGCTGGAAGATGTGGTCGACGCGACATCGACCTCCACGCGCAAGCGGCTGCGCGTCACAACGCTAGGCTTGGCAGGGAGTGCCCAGGACAGCCTGGGCGGCGGCGGCATCAGTAACGTCGATGCCTCGCTCGCCTCGGGCCAGCTGGACATCGAGTCGCCGGTGGCCCTGGCCATCGATGCGGTATCGACACGCGCGCAAGGCACCTATGCGCGACTCAGCTTCAACGCGTCCCGGGTGCAGCGTCTGGCCGATCGCGACTTTCTATGGCTGACGTTTGCCAGTCAGTGGGCCAGCAAGAACCTGGATTCCTCGGAAAAATTCACCCTCGGTGGCCCGACCGGCGTGCGCGCCTATCCGGTGGGTGAAGGCATCGGCGACACCGGTTATCTGGCCTCGATCGAGTGGCGGCGCAGGCTGAACGATACGCTGCAAAGCGCGTTGTTCTATGACCTCGGCTCAGTGCGCATCAACCGCGAACCCTTCGATGCCAATGCCAACAACAGCCGTAAGCTCGGCGGCATCGGCTTCGGCTTTTACGGAATGGCAGCCACCGCGGACTGGCGCGCTTCGCTGGCCTGGCGTACCAGCGGCGGCGCGCCGACTTCGGTGCCGGCGTCAGGCGGACGCACGCCCCAGCTGTGGCTGCGGGCCAACCTGCCGTTCTGACCCTGAACGCGGTGCGCCGAATGAAAGCGGCGCGGATGCAAAAAGAGCCGGGGAACCGGCTCTCTTCGCAATCACCTCAGCGGGATACGCTTACGCAAACATCATCCGCACCGTATCCCACATGCGGGCGAAGAAGCCCGCCTGCGGCACATCTTCCAGCGCCACCACCGGCACCTCGGTCAGCGGCTTGCCGTCGAAGCTGATCTTGGCCACACCGATCTTCGCGCCCTTGGCAATCGGCGCCACCAGCTTGTTCTGCAGCACGACCTCGGTCTTGACCTTGTCGGCGCTGCCCTTGGTGACAGTCTCATAGCGGTCCTGCAGATAGCCGGCCTTGACCGTGTTCTGCATGCCTTTCCACACCGCCGGCGTGGCCACGACCTGGTTCTTCGACGCCAGCTTCGCATCTTCAAAGTTGGCATAGCCCCAGCTCAGCAGCTTCTGGGCCGCGTCGGCGCGGTCGCGCGCGCTTGCCGCGCCATCCACCACCGCGATCAGGCGGTACTCGCCGCTGCTGCTTGGGCGCTTGGCCGAAGCGATCAGGTTGTAGCCGGAGGCGCTGACGTGGCCGGTCTTCATGCCGTCGACGGTCGGGTCCGAGTACAGCAGCAGATTGCGGTTGCCTTGCTTGATGTGGTTGTAGGTGTAATCCCGGATCGAATAGATCTTGTATTCCTCCGGGTAATCATTGATCACGCGCGTGGCCAAAAGGGCCAGGTCCGCCGCGGTGGAGTAGTGCTGCGGGCCGGGCAGGCCGGAGGCGTTTTCGAAGTGGGTGTTCTTCATGCCGATTTCGGCGGCCTTCTTGTTCATCAGTCCGGCGAAGGCTTCCTCGGTGCCGGACACCGCTTCGGCCAGCTGCACCGCCGCGTCGTTGCCGCTCTGGATAATCAGGCCGTACAGCAGATCCTTGATGGATACCGGCACCTTCGGGTCGATGAACATCTTCGACGAGGACTTGTCGACGCGATACGCATTCAACGACACGTTGACCATCTGGTCCGGAGACAGCCGCTTGTCATGCAGCGCCTCGCACACCAGGTAGGCGGTCATGATCTTGGTCAGCGAAGCCGGCGCGATGCGCTCGTCCGGGCCGCTTGCGCCCAGCATGCGATTCGTGGCGGGGTCGTACAGCGCCCAGGACTTGGCCTGGATCGTCGGCGCCGGTAGCGTCTGCGCCGCGGCCGGCAGGGAGGCGAGAAGAGTAGCGCCGGAAAACAGTGCGCCAAGGAGCGAAGCGCCCAATTTTTGGGAAATGCGGTGAATGTGCATGATGAACTGGGTGAACTGAATGGACTGAATGAACTGAAGCGGAGTGCTGAGGCAGCGATGGCGTGATTGCCGGAAAAAAATGGATTCTAGCAAGCGATGTGAGGCATAGCACAGTTTCATGCCAGATTTATCGCTCTTCGTACCACGATGATGCAGAGGGGAAATTCAGTAACAGAGGATTGCGCGATTACCGGTCAAAGGTTTATTCTGCCTGACAAGGCAGTTAATTAATATTGCTGCCAATAAGAATTTACCGGGATTGGATTCATGTCGCAGTTACGCTTGCAATTGGCGATGGTCATCGGGACCGTGCTGATTTTTCTTACCGCCAATGGCATCAACGAGTGGTTGTTTTCCCGGCTGGAATTCGCCAACGGCATGAATTGGGTGTTTCTGCCGGCCGGCATCCGGCTGCTGTCCACGCTGGTTTGCGGCAGCGCCGGCGCACTTGGCTTGCTGATTTCCGGATTTCTGCTGAATTTCTTTCACTTTCATTTCAGCGACCCGCTGCGCTCGATCGCCGGTGCCTTCAGCGGCTCGGCCGGGCCGTACCTGGTGTATCTGTTCGCAGCGCGCCGCTACGGATTTGCCTCCTCGCTTGCCAAGCTGACGCCGAAGCGACTGCTTGTGCTGATCCTGCTGTGCTCGGCCGCAAGCCCGGCTTTCCACAACCTGTTCTTCGCCCTTCACGGCGGCAGCGACAACATCCTGCGCAGCTATGCCGTGATGTTCATCGGCGACCTGACCGGCACGCTGATCATCATCTACACCATCAAGGCGGCGCTGGCCATGCTGCCCGATCCGCGCAATCAACCGGGCAGGCCGAGAAACACGATGTTCCGAATCTGGCAGCGCCTGGTGTTTCACGGTCCGGCGCGGGACGGCGCCGCGCTCAGAAACGATATGTCGCCTTGATGCCGAAGCCGGAGCGCACATGTTCCGGCTGCGCCACTGAACCGGCGACTACGCCGTTTCTGCGCAGCGGTGCGTCGTCGCTGCGCGCAACACGCAGCCATTCATAGTTCGCTTCCACATCCAGCCCGGATCCGGCAATGCGCGACAGGCCCAGTGCCAGGCGCGCGCCGACGCCGTTCGATGTGTCGAGCGTGGCCGTGTCAAAGACATCCTGCTCGAAGCGCACCTGCATGCGTTCGGGCGCCGACAACACCAGCAACCCGCGCAAGCTGGCGCTGCCCAAGGGCCACTGCCCGAGCCGCACCTGCGCGCCGCCCAGCAGCCGCCATGCGTCGTATCGCTCCCGCAGTCCCAGGACTGCGCCGCGTCCTTCGATGTCCCGGCGCCAGTGGTCCCATTCAAGCGCGCCGACCAGTGAAAGCGCATCGCTCAGCCGACGCGCGACTTCGATGCTGATGCGCGATTGCGTGGTGCCGGTGTCGGTGGCGAATGCGGCGCCGGCCTGGGTGCGGCCGTCATAGTCGAGCCTGCCGCCATAGATTTCACCGGAGGCGCCAAGCTTCCAGTCGCCAAACACCCGGGCTGCGCCGACTTCGATGCCGGGCAGGCTGCCGCGCTCGTGTACGAGACGGTCGCCGTTGCGATTCAATTCACGCGTTTCGGCTTGCCGCATGCCGGCGGCGGCGTGGAATTCCCATTGCGCATGGGCTGGCGCGCAGACCAGCGCGCCGCCGAGCGCGAGGGCGGAAAGAACGAGAGATTTCATGAGGAAGACAAAAGGGCGGCTTTGATGAAGAAAAGGGCGCATGCGCCCTTTTCGTTCCGATGACTCGGGTTGCCGGGTTCAGATACGGCTGCGGAAGGTGGCCCAAGTGCTGTTGGTGGTGCTGTCGATCACGCCATCGCCATTGCTGTCGACATCGATGCGCACATTGCTGCTGTCAAGAGCGGTGTAGCTGGTGCTGCTGCCATCGGCCGCGGTAACGGTTGCCGACCCGGTGTACGGGTTCATCGCGCCTGCCGCCGTCTTGAACGGGGCAGTCGTTTTGACGGTGAACCCGACATTGCCGAGCGTAGGCGAATTGCCGCTCAGGCCAAAATCGCCGCTGAAGGACGTTGCGCCATTCTGTGCCGAGGCAACGAGCCGGTAGTTCGTCAGCGTGCGCTGGATTTGCGTGGAATCGCTCTTGGTCAGATTGGCGGCGAACGAGGTGCCGGACATCTGCGCGTTGAAGGTGTTGGCATTGGTCTGGGAATAGCTGACGGTCATGTCGCCATTGGCGCTGATCGACGCGCCGCCCGTCAGCACCGAAAAACTGCTGTAGGTCATGGTCATGCTGGCCGACCATGCGCCCATATCGGAAATCGTGCCGCTGACGTTGCTGAAGACAATGCTCACGCCGCCATTGACCAGGCCGCTGCTTTCGACGCAGTTGTGGGCTGACATCGACACGCTGTCGCCGCTCTGCACCTGGTTCGGGTTGGCGACATTGATGGACAAAGTCATCGATCCGCCGCCGGAGCAGGCCACGGTGTTGGTGGTGCTTACGCCGCTTGCGAGCTGGGTATTCGCGCTGGCGCCAAGGCCGAGATACAACTGCTGCAGCGCACGCTGCAGCACGCCCGTGGACATGGTATCGACCGACACGCCGGTAGCGAAGGCTGCGGAAGAACCATATCCGCTCGCGGAATTGACATCTTCCATCGCCGCATAGGAATACGCGCTGACATCCGTGGCGTTGCTGGAATTGATCTTGATGCTGGTTGACGCGGCAGCCGTCGAAGTGCTGCCCGAACTGGTGTTCGCCGCAGCGCCCGAGCTGCTGCCCGAGTCACCGCCACCACCGCAGGCCGACAGGAATGCCACTGCAAAAATCGGTACAAATTTTATTGCTTTCATTCGCGCTCCCTATGTTCTTAAGCTTATATACGAGGCATTGATGTAATGCTCCCGTGTTTTCGTTATAAAAAACGGAACGGAATATACCGGCATGATTGCAGTATGGCAATGACTTTTTGCTTGCTGTGTATCCTGCCAGGTTGCCCGCTCAAAGCAGGCGCACCAGGCGCGCCAGCAAGGGCAAAAGTACCGAGGCGATCAGCACCTGCAAGCCGAGCGCAATGCCGGCATAGGCGCCGGCATCGGGATGCACCTGTATCGCGCGTGCGGCGCCGATGCCATGCGATGCGGTGCCCAGCGCGAAGCCGCGCACCGACAGGTCAGTGATGCCAAGTAGATCGAACAGGTACTTTCCCGACAGCGCGCCGATCATTCCGGTCAGCACGGCGAAGACCGCCGACAGCGCCGGAATGCCGCCGATGCGCTCGGCAATGCCCATGGCCACCGGCGTGGTGGTGGACTTTGGCGCCAGCGACGCCAGCATGTCGGCCGGCAGCTTCAGCATCCAGCCGAGCGCCACCGCGCTGCCTGCAGCGGCCAGGCCGCCGATGGTGGCCGCGATCACCAGCGCGACACCGCGCGTGCGCAGCTCATGCCGCCGCTGCCACAGCGGCCAGCCGAGCGCCACCACTGCGGGCCCGAGCAACACATGAACGAATTGCGCGCCGGCGAAATAGCTGGGATACGGCGTGCCGGTCGCCACCAGAATCGCGCCCAACGCCAGCACGCTCCACAGCACCGGATTGGCCCAGGGCGCGTGGTCCAGCCTCGCGTAGACGGCTTGCGCGATGACATAGGTGACGATGGTCGCGGTGAGCCCGAACAGCGGCGCGGACGACAGGTAGACCCATAGATGGACGAACTCAGCCATGGCGCTGCCCGCCATCCCGGCCGCGCGCAAGAAGCGCATTGAGCAGCAGCGCCGTGGTCGCCAGGCCGATCCAGGTCGACAGCAGTACGACGGCGAGCAGGCGCAGGCCATAGGTCGACATCACGCCGAGGTAAGAAATGACGCCGACGCCAGCCGGCACGAAGAACAGCGACAGATTCGCCAGCAGCACATTGGCGGCGGTGGCCACGCTGTTGCGCAACGGCAGCCAGTGCACCAGCGGCAGCAGCAGGATCAAGCCGAGCACCGGGCCTGGCACCGGTATGCGCAACAGGTGCGCCAAACCTTCGCCGCAAGCCTGCAGCAACAGCAGCAGCGCGAATCCTCGCAACGCTTCCATGACGATGCCTTTCCGTGGTCTATGGCATCGGAAATCCTAGAGCGATTTGGAGATGGGCGGCTTGACGATACCGATCGTATCGCGCGGCCGGGCGAAGGGATGCGATGCAATTGCGTCGCGCAATGGCGGCAGGCAGATCGGGTCCAGACTTTTGAGGAAGGACGCTGGTGGGTAGGGCCCGCTATCTGATCGGTCTAGCCCATCGACCTATTCATCTCCTCGAACCAGCGGTCAAGTTCATCGCGCGATGCGCGGCTGCGTTGCGCTGCGGTGCCGAAGCTGGCTTCCTGCGCGCCCGCTTCGAGCTGAGCCATGATCGCGTCGGTGAATTCCTCGAGTTCTGCGCCGAAGTCATGCGCGCCGCCGAGCATGGTCTTCACCGCCGGCGGAATGATTTCCGACACGCGCACGCTGGTGTCGCGCAGTTGATAACGCAGCGACAGCGTGAACGAATGCATTGCCGCCTTGGTCGCGCAGTACACCGGCGCATAGGCCAGCGGCGTGAAGGCCAGGCCCGAGCTCACATTGATGATTTGCGCATCAGGCTGTCGCAGCAGGTGCGGCAACAGCAGCATGGTCAGATGGATCGGTCCGCCGAGGTTGATGTCGATTTCCGACGCGGTCGCAGACCAGGGTTCGGGGTCGAGAAGATTCAGCCGGCGCTGAATGCCGGCATTGTTAATGAGCACATTGAGCGCCGGGAAATGCGCGCTCACCCAGCGCGCCAGCGCTTCACGCTCCTGCGGCTTGCCGATATCGCTGACGATGCATTGCAAGCCGGGAAGGCGTGCTTCGACCGTCTTCAGCGCTTCGCCGCTGCGGCCGCAGACGATCACGGTGTTGCCGCGCGTCAGAAAGCGCTCGGCCAGCGCCATGCCTATGCCGGACGAGCCTCCGGTAATGAGGATGGTGTTGCCGCTCATGCGCATGGCGCTTGTGCCGCTGGGGCGAACCGGTTACGCAGCGTTTGCCGTGTTGGCAGCCGCGCCGGTGGTCGATTTGCTTTCCTTGTCCGCGGCGCGGGTCGTCGTCGTAGCGGTCTTGCCGGGCGAGACGCGCTTGGTATTGCGGAATTCCGAATACTTGGTGCCGGCCTTGTCCGCCGGGTACTTGTTTTTCGTGTTGCCTGCCATGTTTCTCTCCAGTCAATGTCAGCGTTATAAGGGCCCGGTTAGGCAGCGTTGAGTGCGCTAAGTTTCCATGCCGTTTGCCGAGCAGCGCAAATGTACGAATAACTCTGTGGAATGGCTGTGCATCGTGCGAACGAATTAGCTGTGTATCGCCTGTGGGAAATCCCTGTGCAAGACCCGGCGATGGTGAAATTTGAGCAGAGGAAAATCTTTCTTCAAAAACAAGGTTCTAGTTCACTATTTCGGATCTTGTCCACAGGTTTGCCCACGGATTTTGTGCGTAACTTTTGCCTCTTTTGAAAGCAGCTGGTTGGCCGCCCTCAACGAATAGGCTCGATACAGCCTTAGTGCTCCCTGCGGTCTGACACCCGGCTTGGGGCGATATCGAAGCAGCGGTGCAAGCGCGCTTGCCGCCAGAAACTAAACCGGTATGGCGCGATGCCACACTGCCCTGTGTTCGCGGCAGAGGTATCGAGCAAAAGCGGCTTGCAGCTATGTATGCGCAAGCCGCTTCGTGTTGATGCACCGCTGCCATTAAGAACATTGCTCATGCCCCCATCCAACGATGTATTTGCTTACATCAAGTTAAAACCTTTGATAAAAAGCAAACATTCGGGTTACGATCCGGCATCACAATGACGAAAAGAAACGGTATGTGACTACCCGCATGCCGACAATCACATTCCAGGGGGCAGCAATGGAATTCGCGCGACTGGCGCCAGGCCGCTCGTTCAAGCCTGTTCACAGCCTGCTGTATTACGCCCAACGGATGGTCACGCCGCAACGCCTGCGGCATGCACTGGCCGATGGACTTTCCCGTTATATCGATGCCCGTCACGGCATGTTGCCGGCGCAGGCGCATGCGCTGCATCGGCGCGGTATCGGCCGCTTGCGGCGTGATGGCTACGCGCCGCTCGGCAGGATGCTCGATAACGGCCAGATCGGGCAAATCCTGGACTACCTGCGCGACAAGCCGCTCCTTGCGCGCGGCAAGTCTCTGCCGCCGTTTTCCATCGACCGCGCCGCGCCGGGCGTGAGGATGGCGGAATATGCGCTGGCCGATGTCATCGGCTGCCCGCACCTGCTCGAATTCGCGAATCATCCCGGCCTGCTGCGGCTGGCCGCGGATTACATCGGTTGCAAGCCGACGATTTCCGCGATCGGCCTGCGCTGGTCGTTTCCCGATGCGGGTACCGGCACCGGCCTGCAAGCGTTCCATCGCGATGCCGACGACTGGCGTTTCATCAAGGTCTTCGTGTACCTGACCGATGTGGATGAAGAATGCGGTCCGCATGTCTACGTGCGCGGCACCCATCTCGAAGTCTGCGGCATGCGGCTGAAGGATTACAGCGATGAAGAGATCCTGAAGACCTACGGCAGGGAGCGCATCGTCAGTGTGACCGGCCCGGCCGGCACTGCCTTCACCGTCAACACCCATGGCATCCACAAAGGGATGCTTCCCAGCGGCCGGCCACGGCTGCTGCTGCAAGTGCAGTATTCATTGCTGCCGGTGTATCTGTATCGGTATCGGCCGGTGGCGAGCGCGCGGGGCGAAGGAGTGGATCCGTATATCAACCGGCTGTTTGTAAAGGGGCGGTAGGCCTCGGCACCGTTTTTTCGCGACGCCGGTCGCATCGTGATGTGCAACCAGCGGTCGCGGTAACGAGCGCGGCTTCGCCGCGCCTTTTTTACCTTCTTTCTTCCCCTTACTTGTGCGCCATGCTCCACGCGCCGCGGCCGCCATTCGCGCTCCATTCGACGCTACCGTCCACGGGCGTCAATTTCCCAGAGATGGTGACGCCGTCCGACGAGCTGGCCTTGAGTACGCCATCTGCGTCTACCGCGCCTTCGACTGCGACGTACCAGCCATCCACGAATCGACATGTTCCGGTCAACTCGCCTTTGGTATCGATGGTCAGCGATGAGCAGTTCTCCGTGTTTGCCTCTGTGAGGCCTGCGTTCCAGCCGCCGGCAAATCGTGCCGGGTTCCTGATGCTGCCTGGGAAGCGCGAAGCGTCATAGGCGATGAGTTCAATGGTCGCGCTGCCGCTTTTACTTTTCAGGCTCGTATCGCGTGGCGTTGCGACCGCAGTTTGCGTGCATTTAACAGCTACACCCATGACTGTGTCGATCCAGCACTGTTCGACCTGTTCCAGTTTCGCCGTGCTGCGGCTCGCGTCCAGAATTTCTGTCCAGGTGTTTTCCTCCTTGATGGTTTGGAAGGTGCCGGCTGCGACGGTGATGGTCTCCAATGCGGTCGCGGAACCGGTGTTGCGCACCATGTCCACGGTCTTGCCAGTTCCGGTGGTGCAGGTACGTGTCCAGGAGTTGTCCCATCGCTGCCCAGGCGTCAGGGTGCTTGGAACTGCCGCGACAGACGGCTCCGAAACACAACTTGGCTGTTCGCTGGCATCCGCATCCTTGGTGATGCCATCCGCTGTGAAGTAATAGCGGCGCCGGATAAACATCGGATCGGAATTGGTTTGGACGAACAGGCCCGAGTGATCGGCGTTCACTGTCTGGTAATAGTTGGTGAAGTAAGACGTCAAGGGTTTGGAATTCGAGTCGGAGAAGGAGTACGTCTCCTTCCGCGTGAATGAGTCTCCCTGCACAGCCTTTTCATTTGTGTACCGCTGCACAACGGTCGCATTCCCCTCCTGCTGACCCGCCGGCGTCGCGGCCGCCAATCCATCACCGTTGCTGCTCCCGCCTCCGCATGCACCCAGCGCCACTACCATGCATATGCTTGCCCAGCTTGCCTTGCCCATGCTGCTCTCCCTTGTAGCGATCCTGCGTTGATGCTTTTTTCTCCAGGTGGCTCTGGCGGCGGGAACTATAGGCAGCGCGGCAGCAGGACGGCATGAAAATTAGTATGGGCGACGTTAGCCAAACAGGGTGGGCTTGTACCGCGCAGGGGGAATCCTCGATTCGCTTCATGTTCGCCGACGCGCTCACCGGCACTGGTCCGCAAACCTTTCATGTAAATGCAAAAAAGCCTGTTGCGGCACCAACTGCGCCGCAACAGGCTTTTCCGGGATTACTTGTGCCATCCCGAATCAACAACAGTGATTCATTCACGCGGAACGAGCAAATCCGATTTACCGCGCGTAACCCCTTTCCGCCGCATCGTTTTCAATGCCGATCAATGCCGATCCGGTGCTGAAACCCGCGTTGCCGGCGAAAAGCAGGCGTCCCTGGCCCTTGTAATACAGGTAGGTCTCGTACTTGCCCGAACCGAAATAGAACGGTATCCACGCCTTGCCCGTTACATGCGCCTGCTGATCATTCGGCGTGCCGACGAGATCCATGACTTCCTTCTGTCCCATGCCGATCTGCAGCTTGCCGAATTTGCTGCCGGGAGCCGGCGTGCCTTCGATATAGCCGGACCAATCGTTGACGCCCTTGACTTCACGGCGGGCAGCGCCTGCCTGTGCGGCTGCGGCCGTCGCCTTGTCCGCGGGGGCTGCCGCCGGCTTCTCTGCAACCGTTGCCGCCTTGTCCTGACCCGGCGCCACGGCGCTCGCGCCCGATGGGCAGCCGGCGTCAGCTTGATCCTTGGGCGTGGTTTTGGCCTTGCCATTCTTGCCCTTGGCCGGGACTTTGCCCATGGGCATCTTGGTGGCATCGGTGTGGCAGGGTGCGCCACCGTTCACCTGTTGAGCAGAGGCAACTGGGGCGGGCGAAGGTGTGGCGGGTGTCTCGGCAACTTTCGGCGTCTCGCTGCTCGCTTGGGGTGCGTCATCCTTTTTCGCCAGGTCGGTGGTGAGGCAGCCAGTCAGTATCAGTGCGGCGCTCAATGCGGTGAATGCAGTCTTCATTGAATTTCCTCTCTTTTCTTTTTCATTTGGCAGTCGCGTAAATGCTGATTGCCCGGGCCTGAATCTTTTTGCCCAATTCCCAAGCGTGTGGCGATGGATTTCTCATGCCGGATTTAGTCGCCGGATTTATGATTTCGAGCGTCTTTTCTCAAAGGAAAAAATGGCGTAAAGCATGCCATTTCAGATTCTATTAAGAAAGTGGCAATGTTATCGATTTTGTATATTCATGTCGATAATTTTGGGAAATATTGGAATCCGATGCAAAAGCCTTAGCGAAATCCAAAGCCGTAGCGTCTGAGAAATGCAATCATCGCCACAACAACAAAGGAGACACGCATGACCACATCCAAGCCGCAAGACACCGACCCGCCATCCGCATCCGGCCTGAAAAAAGGCGTTACCAGCTACGGCGACAGCGAGTTCTCGCTGTTTCTGCGCCGCGCCTTCATCAAGGGCGCGGGTTATTCCGACGATGCGCTCGACCGGCCCATCGTCGGCATCGTCGACACCGGCAGCGATTACAACGCCTGCCATGGCAACGCGCCGCAGCTCATCGAAGCGGTCAAGCGCGGCATCCTGCTCGAGGGCGCGCTGCCCATGGTGTTTCCGACGATTTCGCTGCATGAGAGCTTCGTCAATCCAACCGCGATGTACCTGCGCAACCTGATGGCCATCGATACCGAGGAAGCGATACGCGCGCAGCCCATGGATGCGGTTGTGCTCATCGGCGGCTGCGACAAGACCGTGCCGGCGCAATTGATGGGCGCAGCCTCGGCCGATGTACCGGCGATCCAGCTCGTCACCGGGCCCATGCTCGTGGGCGCGTATGAAGGCGAGCGTGTCGGCGCCTGCACCGACTGCCGCCGCTACTGGGCGCGCTTTCGCGCCGGCGACATCGGCGCTGAGGCCATCAATGAAGTCAACAGCCGCCTGGTGCCCAGCGTGGGCACCTGCTCGGTGATGGGCACCGCCAGCACCATGGCCTGCGTGGTCGAGGCACTGGGCATGATGGCGCCGGGCGGCGCGACGCCGCCGGCGGTCAGCGCAGACCGCGTGCGCATCGCCGAAACCAGCGGCCGCCTCGCGGTGGCGCTGGCGAAGAACGGGGTCAAGCCGAGCGCGATCATGACCGGCCCGGCTTTCGAGAATGCGTTGCGGGTGCTGCTGGCCATCGGCGGCTCGACCAACGCGATCATCCATCTCACCGCAATGGCCGGCCGGCTCGGCATCGACATCGATCTCGATGCGCTCGATGCGATGGGCCGCGAAACCCCGGTGCTGGTGGACCTGAAGCCGTCAGGCCGGCATTACATGGAAGACTTCCATCGCGCCGGCGGCATGCCGGTACTGCTGCGCGAGCTGGCGCCGCTGCTGCACCTGGATGTGATGACAGTGACCGGCCGCAGCCTCGGTGAAGAGCTCGAGCGCGCGGCGCGGCCCTTCGCGCAGGACATCGTGCGGCCGCTGGGCGATCCGATCTATGCCAGCGGCGGCCTGGCGGTAGTGCGCGGCAATCTCGCGCCGGGCGGCGCGATCGTCAAGCAATCCGCGGCGAGCCCGGCGCTGCTGGAATTCGAAGGCCGCGCGGTGGTGTTCGAGAATCTGGAAGACCTGGCGGCGCGCATCGACGATCCGGCGCTTGATGTCGAGGCTGACGATGCGCTGGTGCTGAAGAACATCGGCCCGAAGAGCGGGGCCGGCATGCCCGAGGCCGGCTATCTGCCGATACCGAGGAAGCTGGCGCAGGCCGGCGTGAAGGACATGGTGCGCATCTCCGACGGCCGCATGAGCGGCACCGCCTTCGGCACCATCGTGCTGCATGTGACGCCGGAAGCGGCGGTCGGCGGGCCGCTGGCGCAGGTGAGGAATGGCGACCGCATCCGCCTGTCCGCGAGCCGGCGCGAGCTGACGCTATTGATATCAGACGAGGAGCTCGCACGGCGCATGCGCGAGAACCCGGCCGCGCCACCGAGCGCTGAGCGCGGTTATCAGAAGCTGTTCCTCGATACGGTGACGCAGGCCGATCGCGGCGTGGATTTCGATTTTCTGCGCGCGACCCAGATGCGGGAGAAGGTGCCGAAGCGAGGGTAATTGGTGTGCGATCGCGCAAGAGAAGGATCGCGTAGGGTGGGCGCAGCCCACGCGGTTGTTCGATCAACGCGTGGGCTGCGCCCACCCTACGAACTGCTGCATTTCCTTCCCCCGCTCAGCGCCCGGCCAGCGTCATCGCCGCGGTGGCCAGCAGCACCGCGCAGAACAGCAGCCGCAGGCTGTGCGGGCGAAATCGGTGCGCCAGTTTCACGCCGCGCGACACGCTGACGACGCCGCCAGCGGCCAGCGCAATGCCGGTGGACCAGTCGACATGGCCGGCATGCGCATAGGTCGCCAGCGCGATCAACGCGCCCGGCACCACCAGCGCCAGCGCCATGCCCTGCGCGCGGGTCTGCGGCATGCGAAACAGCGCCACTAGCGCCGGCACCACCACCAGCCCGCCGCCGACGGTGAAGATGCCGGACATCGCGCCGCTGGCAATGCCGATCAGCGGCAGCGCGCGCGCAGACGTCGGTCGCGCTGCGGCCACCCCATCCGCGCCCGCGGTGACTTCATGCGCCGACTCGGCCTTCAGGCGCCATGCGAACCAGAGCGCCAGCACCGTAAGAAAAGCCGCGAAAGCCAGTTGCAGATGCGCCGATGCCATGCCGGTGGCGAAGCGCGCGGCAATCCAGGTCGACAGCATCGAAAACAGGCTCATTACCGCCACCGAGCGCAAATCGATGCGGTGCTTCTGGTGATAGCGCCAGAAGCCGATCAGCACGTTGGGCACGATCATTACCAGCGCCGTGCCCTGGGCCAGGTGCTGATCCATGCCGTACAGCCAGGAAATGATGGGAATGGCGATCAGGCCGCCGCCGATGCCGAGCAGGCCGCCGGCAACGCCGAGACCGGCGCCGAGCGCGAAATTGGCAAGGAAGGCGAGGGGAGCGAGAAGCGGAGAAGACATTCAGAGGAAGCGGGGGCGAGGCGCGGCCGTGGAGCAAAGCCGCGCATTCTCCCGGAAAAGCGGCGCGCGTGCCAGCCGCATGCAGCGCGGCACACGACCGGACCGCACGATGGCATCGTTTCAGCGCCGATGCCGCGTCAATGCAGACTTACTTGAGGAAAGGATCTTCAGCGTCGGAAGCGCTGGAGACACCCGATCCGCCCGCACCGGCGCTGGAAGCGCCGCTGACCGCGCCGACCCGGTCATGCGCGGCGACGACCATGCGGCCATTCGCCGTCTTCACGCCATTGCGGAATTCCCCTTCCCAGACATCGCCATTGGCCCAGGTATAACGGCCCTGGCCATCGCTCTGGCCCATGCGCCAGGTGCCGGTATAGGTGTCGCCATTGGCGAAGCGGTTGGTGCCGCGCCCGTTCGGCAAGCCATCGCGCACTTCGCCGGTATAGCGGTTGCCATTGGCGAAATGGATGCTGCCGACGCCGTTCGGCGCGCCGTTGCGCATGTCGCCTTCATAGCGGTTGCCATTCGGGAACTGGACGCTGCCGCGGCCGTTCGGCAACCCGCCGGCAAAGTCGCCGCGATAGCGCTGGCCGTTGGCCCAGACGAATTCGCCGCGGCCTTCCTTGACGCCGCGAACCAGCGTGCCTTCGAAGCGGTCGCCGTTGTCCCAGACGATGCGGCCGCGGCCGGACACGGCGCCGGTGGCCGGGTCCGGCGTGAAGTCGCCGGTCATGGTCTGGCCGCGCAGCCGTATCGTTTTCCCATCCACCGTCGCGGTTTCAGCCGGCTGCTGCGCCGGCGCTACCGTCACTGGCGCAGCTTCGGGCGGCCGGGCCAGTGCGATCCGGTCCGGGACCCGCGAGGCCTGCGCGGAGCGGGTCGGCGCGGCTTCGCGCACCGGTGGGGCCTCGCGTGACTCGCGTGTCTCCGCGGCCTGCGTCTGCGGCGCGCGCGTCGCGCTTTCTGACCGGGGCGCTCCCTGCGCGGTTCGGGCGGCTTCGGCCTGGCGCTGCTCCCAGCGCAGCCGCGCCAGAATCACGCGCGCGGTCGGCGCATGGCTGCTGTCGGGATAGGCGGCGAGGAAGGAGTCATAGGCGCCGGGCGTGTCGATGCTCTGCGCCGACAGCCAGGCGGTTTCTTCGCGTTGCTGCTCGGCGCGCTGCGCGGCGTTTGCGGCGGCTGATGCGCGCGTTTGCGGCGCTGCGGCCGGCTGTGTCCGGATTTCGGCCGGCAGACCAAGCGCCAGCCGCGGCGTGCCAGACTCGGACGGTGCGGTCGCGGTGCTCGCTGTACTCGGCGCACCGGATGCACTTTGTGCACTTTGTGCACTTGGTGCACTTGGTGCACCAAGTGCGGTTGCGGATGCGGTCGCAGTGGCGGACGGCGCGACGGGGGCGGAAGCCGTAGCTGCTGCAGAAGGTGTCGCTGGTGAAGAAGGCGCTGCTGCAGAAGAGGGTGCGGCTGCGGAAGCCGCCGGTGCCGTGCTGGCGCTGGCGCCGCCAGCAGCGTTCGCGTTCTGCGCGCTCTGCCCGGCGGAGGGCGTGTCCGCATGACTGACGACGACTGCCGGGGTGGACCTGGTGGCGCCACCGTCGCCGGACGGCAGGCTGCGGAAGCCCGCATACAGCGCCGCGGCGATCAGCACCACGAATGCCGTCTCGGGTATGCGCCGCCTCGATTTGCGCGACGCCACAGCGCGCCCGCTCGGTGCGCGCGCCTCGCCGATGACAGTGGCGCCGCCGGCACTGTGGGCCAGCGGCGTATCGGCTGCAATCGTGGTGCTCGCTTGACCGGCGAACATGCCGCCCGCAGCTGCGGCGGCCGTGACGGGTGCTTCCGGCATTTGCGGCGCCTGCAGCGTTTGCGGGCCGAAGGCTGTCGTTGCATCGACGCGGCGCTCGGTGTGCGGCGCGGTCGGCGCGGTCGGCGTGTGAGGCATCGGCGCATGCCCGACAGCGCGCGCTGTGACGCCGATAATGCCGAAAGCGCTGCGCAGCGCACCCGCCGTTGCGGTGCGTTCCTGCGGCATCAGCGCCAGCGCTGCGTCCAGCGCAGCAAGAAAAGGCTCGCTGTAGCGGCCAGCGCCGATCTCGCGCAAGGGCAGCATCGCATCGCGCTCGCTGCGGGTTTCGGCGTCCGGCGGCGGCATGCCGTAGATCAGGTTGTAGGCGACGGCAGCCGTGGCGTACACATCGGTCCAGGGCCCCGGCTTCAAACCGGGAATGACTTCGTATTGCTCCAGCGCCGCGAAGCCGGGTTGCAGCATCGCCGTCGGCGTGAGCGCCAGGTCGGCCAGGGTTTTGCTCGCCGCACCGAGATCGAGCAGCACGCCGCGTCCGTCGGGACGCAGCAGGATCGTCGCCGGCGCGACGCCTCCATGCACGCGGCCTTCGCTGTGCAGCAGCTCCAGCGCGTCGAGTGGATCGGCCAGCAGTCGCGTGATGTCCGCTTCCTCCCGGCCGACGCGTCCCATGTCCAGCGCCGCGCGCAGCGTCGAGCCCTCATGAAACGGCATGGCCATGTACGCGGTGCCATTCGCTTCCCAGAAGCGGTACACCTTCATCAGGGCCGGATGCTCCAGGCGCGCAAGCAGGCGCGCTTCATCGATGAAGCCGCGCAGGCCGATGGCAAACAATTCCTCGTCGCGCTCGGAGGCGAGCGACACGCTGCCATCGGCATCGCGCAACGCGAAGCTGGCGGGAAAGTATTCCCGCAACATGACGTCGCGGTCGAGGATATGGTCGCGCGAGCGGTACAGGATGCCGAAGTCGCCTTCGGCGAGGATGTCGAGGATTTCAAATTCCGCCAGCCGCGCGCGCGTCGGCAGCGGTTCCAGCTTGGCTTGCCGCATGGGCTTCTCTTGGGGTCAGGGCCGGGCGGATCGGAAAGCGTGGCGCTGATGCGCGGATGGGCCCGGCGTTTCCATGTTGTCGAATAGATGGCGCGAGGATACCGCGCGCTGTGTCGCCATGCAGGAAAAACAAAACAAAGCTTGCGCCGAGCCTAATTCGGCGACGAAAAAGCTTCCACAGGGAAATCACCAGGCCCGGTGCATACCCGACAAGCAAGCCGTTTAACAAGGCGCGCATGGGGGCGAATGCGGCATGCAGCGCGCCGCACCGGGCCGTGGTTTTACATTTGCAGGCGCGTGATCTTCGTGCCTTCCAGCGACAGATCGGCCATCAGGCCGGTATTGGTCATCACGAAGGCAGCGACCGGGCCCCTGGCGGTGGTGGCATCGATCATGCCGTTGGCGCCGACTTTGATCACCGCCACCGAGGCATCCGCACCCACCGACCAGCCATTCGAAGCGCGGAATTTTTCCAGCGAGTCCGGCGTGAGGAACAGGAAAATGATGGCTTTCGACTGCGCGCCGACCTGCAGGCCCACCGAGATCGAGGCGATGTTGTAATAGCCGCTCGAGGCGCCGCGCACCCGCAGCGCGCCTTCGCCGTACTGGCCGCCGACTACCAGCCCGGCGTTGATCACCGACGGGAACACCAGGATGCCGTTGGCCTTGGCCGCGACTTCGCGCGCGCCCGGCACTTCGCGATACAGCCGTTCGAGCGTATCCGAGACCCGGTTATCGAGCTCGCGCCGACGGCGCTGCGGATCACTGTTTTTGTCGGTGTTGGTCGTGGTCGTGCTGGCGGTGGTCGAGCAGGCGCCAACCAGCAGCGAGGCAGCTGCCACGCCAACGGTTTGCAGGATGAAATCGCGTCTTTGCATAGTGTTCCTCCGCAAAGTGAAAGAAGAGGGCCAGCGCATGGCCGCGCCGGTACGTTCCCATACACACTTTGGACAGCACTAAATTTTTTAGCTCCGCATTTCGCGCTGCAAATCCGTCGCGCCTTTGATCATGCGCATCGATTGCTCATCCATGCAGATGCCGGGCTTCATTCGAGCGGCGCGCCGCGCCAGCGGCCGGCATCGTCGGGCGTGACGATGCCGCCATGATTGCCCCAGCTATTGCGGATGTAGCTGACCACTGCGGCCACGTCTTCGTCGCTGAACGCGGCGGAAAAAGGCGGCATGCCGTAGGGGCGCGGATTGCCGGCGGTCGATGGCGCGAAGCCGCCATTCAATACCATGCGAATCGCATTTACCGGCGAACCCGGCGCCAGCGAGAGGCTGCCGGCCAGCGGCGGATAGGCAAACGCCGCGCCGCGGCCATCGGCGCCGTGGCAGGCCACGCAATGGTTTTCATACAGTTTCGCGCCGGCCTTGAGCACCGTATCGGCGCCTGCAGGCAGCGAACCGGGCGTCGGCGCCGCATCGGCGTCGCCGGGCAGCGACTTCAGGTACACCACCATCGCTTCGATATCGTTCTGCGGCAAATGCTGCAGGCTCGATGCCACCACTTCGGCCATCGGCCCGAATACCGCGCCGCGCGCGGACACACCGGTTTTCAGCTGCGCGGTCAAATCCTGCGTGGACCAGTTGCCCAGGCCAGTTGCATCGCCGGTCAGCGCGGGCGCATACCAGTTCAGCATCGGAATCATGCCGCCGGCCAGGTCGCCGTGTTCGGCCGTGCCGCCGAGGAAGCTGCGCCCGGTATGGCAGGCGCCGCAATGGCCGATGCCCTGCACCAGATAGGCGCCGCGGTTCCATTGCGCATCCCTGCCGGGCTGCTGCTGATAGACGCCGGGCCGGAAGTACAGCGCGCGCCAGTAGGCGAGCAGCCAGCGCTGGCTGTACGGAAAACGCAGCGCATGCTCGCGGTTGGCCTGATGCGCCGCCGGTACGCTCTTCAGATAGGCATACAGCGCATCGGCGTCCTCACGGCTGAGCTTGGTGAAGTTCGGATAGGGAAATGCCGGATACAGGAAGCTGCCATCCTTCGATTTGCCGTTGTGCAGCGCCCGCCAGAAATCTTCCGCGCTCCAGCGGCCGATGCCGGTGGCTTCGTCCGGCGTGATGTTGGATGCATAGATGTCACCGAAGGGCGTCGGTATCGCCCTGCCGCCGGCATAGGCAGCGCCGCCGCGCGCGGTGTGGCAGGCCGCGCAATTGCCAGCGCGCGCGAGCCGGGCGCCACGCGCGAGCTGCGTGTCACGGTCCATCGGCGCGGCGGCGCGTGCGTCGCGCCCAGGTTCATGCCAGCTCTGCAAGGCGAGTACCGCCGCAAGGAACAGGACGAGGAGCAGGAGGGCTGCGAGAACGACGCGGAACGAGCGCTTCATCGCTTCACCGCTCTGCAAGGGCTGCGCTACCGCAGCGCAGTGGCAGCGGCGTAGCGGACGGCGGCTCCGGGCGCATGTCCTGCGGAACCGGCTGCACCGCAAGCCAGGCCGACACCGCGGCCACATCGCGCGCATCCAGACGCTGGCTGATCTGCGCCATGCAGTCCGGCGCGGCGGCATGGCGCGCGCCATTGCGCCAGGCGCCGAACTGCGCGTTCAGGTAGTCGCGCGGCAATCCGACCAGGCTGGGTATCGCCGGCAACCTGCCGGTGAGCGACTGGCCATGGCAGGCAACGCAGGCCGGGATATCGCGCGCGGCATCGCCGTTCACCACCAGCGAGCGGCCGCGCGCCAGCGCTTCAGGCGTGGCATCCGCGGCGGCGGCGGGAGGATACGGCAAATGCAGGCCGGCGAAGTATTCGGCCAGTTCGCGCAGATAGGCATCCGACAGGTGGGCGACCATGTAAGTCATCATCGGATACTGCCTGCGGCCTTCGCGGAAGTTGACGAGCTGGTTGTACAGATAGCCGGCGGGCTTGCCGGCGATACGCGGAAAGAAGCCTTCGCGGGTCGCGCGCCCCTCCTTGCCATGGCAGGCGGCGCAGGCCAGCGCGCGCTGGGCGATGGTGTCGGGCACCTCGCCGGCGTGCGCGGCCGGCAAGGCGCCCGCAAGCGCGGCGAGCGCCACGAACCCTGGCGCCAGCCAGGCAAGGACATCGCGAGAGCGCTTCATGGTCATGGATGCTCGACAGAATCGTTATGAAAAATGGAAGGTTACCGGCAGAGCACCGCGACGGCAACCGAGGCGCATGACGCGCCCTTCGATAACGGTTCTACCATAAGACATGAGGCCATAAGGCGCTGGTGCATGCCTGCATCATGCTCATGAGGCCGGGTGGTGATAGCGATATTCCTGGGTATATCCGCCGTAGCCATAGGACGCGGCCCGCACGTCCTGGACATGGATATAGCTTTCCTCGTGCAGGTTGCCGAGGATGCGGCCGAAGCCGTCAAAGGCTTCCCTGATATAGCGGGCCTTCTCATCCTTGGTATTGGTTTCGTCCGTGATCTTGATATCGAAGTAGAAGCTGCTCTTCTGCTGTTCGCTGAGAGACAGGCCGCCGACGATCCAATCGTCCGGGTCG
Source organism: Noviherbaspirillum pedocola (assembly GCF_016632335.1). GTDB lineage: Bacteria > Pseudomonadota > Gammaproteobacteria > Burkholderiales > Burkholderiaceae_D > Noviherbaspirillum_A > Noviherbaspirillum_A pedocola. Next base: position 504,228 of record NZ_JAEPBG010000003.1, on the reverse strand, counting down.
ACGTAATCGATGGCAATCGACGTCACCTCCCGCTTCTTCTTCAGTATCCGCGTGGTCAGATCGAGCAACAGCTCGGCGATTTGCGACGTCAGCTCGGCGGACTTGTTCGCGCTTACCTTCACGTTCAGGATGGGCATTTCGGACTCCTTTTAGTTAGTGATGCAACTACTTGTGTAAAAAAATTCACTCCAGCGAGGATCGAATATTTTTCATTCGGGAGACAGCGTCGTCGAACTGGGCCTGTCCCAGTTCTTTCTTCAGGCGTTTCGTGACCGCCGCGCTGGCGGCATTGAGACTGTCTTTCATGTTCTGCGCCGATGCGGTCGGATGGATCGCGTATTCCCTGCCATCGGATTCGGTGGAACGGCGCTCGACCAATCCCAGTCTCTGCAAGCCATCCAGCGTGCGCGTGGCGGTCGGGCGCGAAATGGTGAGTTCCCGCGCCAGTTCGTTTTGCAGCAGCGCGGGCTTCGCGAGCACGACGCGCAGCATGAAAGCCTGGGAAGGCGTCAGGCCGAGCGGCTTGAATGCCCTGGTCCATTCGCGTTCAACCAGGCGGGCAAGGGCAGTGGTGTTGAAGTAAAGGCAGTGATCAAACATGCGCTCACCTTAGCTGAATCCAGTTAGCAATGCAACTATATTGGGAGTGCTCCCATGGCGCGAGCGTGCGTTCGACGTCTCGCCTGACAACATTTTGCCTGTTTCCGCCCACCGGAGCGCCATAAAAAAAGCCCGCCATGCTCGGCGGGCTTAATCCATCCTCATGGGAGGTTGAGGAGGAGGAGACGGTTCTGATGCTAAACGCGATCCGGCCTGCAGCCTATCGGCGTAACTCCGAAAACCGCGTCGGTGCATGTCTGGCACGGTGTCGGAATCCGAGCGACGCAGGCGACTCCGCTCGGCAGCGAATCAGCCGAAGTAGAGGCTGTTGACCGGCGACTGGCTGCGCTGCTGCTTGGTAGCCTTGGCCTGCTCGATCTTCACGTCGCCGCGTGCTTTCTCGCTCTTCGCATAGACCGCGTCCTGGCCATCATGCTGGCGCATCGCCGTCACGCCTTCGCGCTGTGCCTGCACCAGATCCTGGCGCACTTCGGCGCGGGTCAGGTTGGAATGAAAGCCGGCGTCCGGAGCGACGAACTCGGTTTGCTGGGCAAAAGCGCCGGTCGAAGCGGCAAGCATGGCGGCGGCGGCAAGAATGGTTTTGATGTTCATGGTGTTCTCCAAGTTGGGTATCAGTGTGTTTTCGGGCTCGGCGGTCTGACTTGTCCGTCGGGTCCTGCCTCGCTGAATCGCACTGCGTTCTTGTGTGTTCATCGATGAAGCACAGTCTACTCACCGCCACCATGACAATAAACGGCGTCAGAGCGAATGGTCCGTTGCGTCGTCAGGAACAATCTTCGGACGCGTCGTCCATGCCTTTGTACAGAGGCCGTAGTCGGGATGACCTCGCATGCTCGCCGGGTCATGTGCTGCATGCCTGGACGTTTGTTCGCGGCGACGAGCGCAGTCGGCGTCAGCATTACTGAGGGCCGTGCGTTTGCTCGACGAGACAGAGCCATCCGCAACGATCCGCCAAATTTTCAGGAGATGGCCGTAATGCATTGATGATTGCCGCTGCTCAAGGCCACGTGACTGCAGTGCGCAAGTCCCGAAGCTGCTCCACCCTACAGCAGCTGGCCGAGATGCGAGGGTATGGGTTCAGGCCAAAAAGATGCGCGAAGCCAGCGGCGCGACCATCCCGGCTCCCCGCCGCCGTTGCAACCGTCCCGCATCAATATTTTCCTCGTAGAAATTACTTGCGCACGGGAAATTATTTCCCTACACTAACTTCGCAACACTGAAACAGGGCAAATCCCGCGAAAGCGGGAGACGCAAAGTCATCGGTCTACCGGGTCAGGCAATGCCTGACCCCACGACGGCAGGACTGCCAGATGTCGCATCGCCGCGTATGCCGTACGCGCGGAAAGGGAAAGAAGGTCCGCCGAAAACAGAGTGCGGCGGTCCGCTTCCTGCGCGTCTTGAAGCAGTTCTGTTTAAAACCACTTTTAAACAGAACCCAAAATGAAAAAGCAAAATCGTTCCTTCGCCGCCAAGGCTTCGCTGCTGAACAAGCTTGCCATCCCCGCCATGATCGGCATGCTGGGTGGCGTTTATCTGGCGCCTGCTCAAGCCGCGCAGCCGTCCTCCAATGACTTTGCCCGTGGTCGCATCCTGGTGATGCCGCGCGCCGGCCTGCCGGCACAGGCGCTGGCCAACATCCTGTCCGGCGTGCACGGCAAGGGCCGCAAGGTCGGTCAGAGCGACCTGCATGTGGTCGATCTCCCGGCAGGCCTGTCCGAAGCCGACGCCGTGGCGCAGCTGAAGCAGAACCCGCATATCCAGTTCGCCGAACTCGATCGCAAGATCCGGGTGAACTTCACGCCGAACGACCCGTATCTGGGCAGCGAATGGCATCTGGCCAAGGTCAATGCCGCTGCCGCATGGGATGGCAGCAAGGGCGCGGGCGTGACCATCGCGATTCTCGATTCCGGCGTTGACGGCAGCCATCCGGACCTGGTGCCGAACCTGGTCGCCGGCTACAACAGCTACGACAACAACACCAATACCGCCGACGCCTGCGGCCACGGCACCGCCGTGGCAGGCACGGCAGCCGCAGCGATGAACAATGGCGCGGGCGTGGCTGGCATTGCCGGCGCGGCCAAGATCATGCCGGTGCGCGTGGCGTATTTCGATACCAGTTACAACGAGTGCTATGCGTACTACAGCACCGTGGCCAATGGCCTGACCTGGGCTGCCGACCATGGCGCGAAGATTGCCAACATCAGCTATGGCGGCGTGGCCAGCAGCTCGGCGATCACCAGCGCCGCGCAATACATGAAGAGCAAGGGCGGCCTGGTGTTCGTCTCGGCCGGCAACAATGGCACCCAGGACAGCACGGCGCCGAATGCGTCGATGATCGTGGTTTCCGCCAGCGACCAGAACGACAACCTGTACAGCTGGTCGACCTACGGCAGCTTCGTCACGCTGGCAGCGCCCGGCGACGTGTGGACCACTTCCAACGGCGGCGGCTACCAGGAATGGATGGGCACTTCCTTCTCCAGCCCGCTGGCGGCAGGCGTTGGCGCGCTGGTGATGGCGGCCAATCCGTCGCTGACCCCGGACTCGATCCAGAACATCCTGCAGTCGACCGCACTTGACCTCGGCGCAGCGGGCAAGGACATCTACTTCGGCTATGGCCGCGTCGATGCCGCCGGCGCGGTGCAGGCAGCGCTGTCGTCGAAGACGACCGTGGACAGCACTGCGCCGACCGCATCGATCACGGCGCCGACCGCAGGCAGCACCGTTTCCGGCGTTGCGCCGGTGAGCGTGAGCGCGCTGGACAACGTCGGCGTGGCCAGCGTGCAGCTGTCGGTGAACGGCACTGTGGTAGCGACGTCGACGACCGCGCCGTTCTCGTTCAGCTGGGACACGACCGGTGTGACCAACGGCTCGGCCACGCTGGTGGCAACCGCGTATGACGCAGCGGGCAATGCCGGCGCATCGGCCGCGGTGACGGTGAACGTGGCCAATGCCAGCACGCTGGTGGTCAAGGACACCACGCCGCCGGCGGTCGCGATCGTCAACCCGGTGCCGGGACAGGTCAGCGGTACGGTGTCCATCAACACCAATGCCAGCGACAACAATGGCTCGGCCGGCATCACGCAGCAGATCTATGTCGATGGCGCGCTGAAGGCCAAGGGCACTGGCGCCACGCTGTCCTACAGCCTGAACACGCGCAAGCTGGCCATCGGTACGCATACGATCCAGGCAGTGGCGAAGGACGCAGCAGGCAATACGTCGTCGAATACGATCCAGATCACGCGCTGATCCGGGAGGGTTGACAGGCGACGGCCCGCGCAATGCGCGGGCCGTTTTCGTTTGCGTGATGGCGCGGGCTGAAAGTCGTCGCGCATCAGTGAAAGACGTCTGTTCCAGCACCGGAACCGGACGACGGCTGTGCGTGAAGACTGGCGGCGATCGCCATCGGAGATAGGTTTGCGGCGGCTTGCGACAGCTTCAGAACAGGGCTTGGTCCACTTTTGAAATGAGCGGAGCTACCCGCATGGCTTCCGCCGCCTGACGCGCGACGACGTCCTGAACGCGCAACAACATGCCGCGTTCCGCGCCCTCGCTCTCAAGCTCCCGCACCAGCCCGGGGAGCGCATCCAGACAAGCTTTTCCCATCCGACGTAGTTCGCTGGCCACCAGTCGCGGCACAAGAGCGTTTTCGTGCGCCATCTGGGCCCAGTCGTAGGCGCTGATCTTGAGTGGATCAAAATTGTCACCAACTGCCATGGCCAGCGTGGTCTGGAGCTGATCGCCGGCATGGGCCAACGCGCAAACCAGATCGTAGGCTGGCGCGATGCTCAGCCCGCCGCCCTCGCAAAAAAAGCTCATGTTCTTGGCGTGCGCATCGGTGTTGCCGATCAGTATCTGGAAGATGGTCCAACGCAGGAACTGCAGCTTCGAAACACCGGGCGCCAGCGTTATCGTCTTGTCGTCAAGCAGGGTGAGGAATCGCTTGAGCGACGCCCCGTCGCGTACATTCTGCACCTCGACGCCGTCACCATACGGACGTTCATATTTGAAGTCGACCGGCAAGCCCAGGGCCTGGCAGCCATCGATGCAGTGGATCCGCCGGACGAAGATGGCGCCGTCCGCCGTCGGCATCAACTTGCGGTCGAACCGCTCGATAAGCAACACCGGCTCCGGAACCTGCTTGAGGTAGACCTTCGCAACAGGCAGCCTGAGCGACGCAGCCAGGCGCATGCACAGGAATTCATTCGTGGTCATGCCAGCCATGAAATCTGCAATGGGCTCGGGTTTGAGGATCAGGGTGGACGCCAGGCGAGGGTCTTCGACCAGGAACCACTGGCCATCTTTCTCATAGACTGCCAGTTTGTCCTGGTAGCCGGCAATGGACAGGCGAACCTTGCCATCCCAGACAGAAAACGGCATCTGCGGCCGCGCTCGAATCCGCTGGGAGAGCTCGCCATCGGTGAGTGGGCGTGACGGCTGTCCCAACTGGTGAGGATCTTCGTCGGGCAGCGTAAACATCAATGCGCCGGCAGTCTCCCGACCCAGCACATGCAAAAGGCCCATCACGCTGGTCCTGGAGACCTTGTTGGCGCCGGCCGCATCGTCCAGCGCCTTCCCCTCCGGTAGAAGGTTCTGGAAAAACTGCCGCACTACCGCACTATGCTGGTCGGCGTTTTGATTCGGGTCGGACGTGAGCGGCAGTGTCGGCCCCAGCGCAAAGGCGCCGCGTCGGCCGATCCAGTCCGGTTCGTAATCGAACGCGAACCGACTCAGGGCACCGTCGTACGACAGCAAGCCTACACGCTGTCCTTGAACCCACACGACGAGTTTCATTCCCCGCTCCCGCTGGAGGTGGCACCCCGGATCTGACTGCGCACGACCTCACGCTGGGCTGCCGGCGCGACAAACAGGCTGACACCGAGCGCATCGGCGATTTGCAGGATCTTGCCGATGCTGACGCCGGGGCGGCCAGCTTCGACGTCGACCAGGGTTTGTATTGACACATGGGCCACCAGGGCCGCGTCCGACACGGTTACCCGCGCTTGGGTACGCGCGGCGCGTACCGCCTTTGCAATGACTTCGACTGAGCTTACGAAGGGATCTGCAGGGAAAGCAGTAGGTTGAACCGTTTTCATGCGGCACTCATAGATTCTGCAATAGCAGAATCATGCTCTGGTATATCAACTAATGCAAATAAAATTCTGCTATAGAAGAATGATATGCCTGAGGGACTTTGAAGCAGCTAAAAATTCTACCTTGGTAGAAGTTTTCCGACATGTCCAGCGTCTCACCGCCGGCAAGTTTTACCGTTATCGAGGGCATGCATACCAAGCGCGCCGGAAGTCGTTACGAAAGTGCGAGTGACATTAGCGGGCGATCCCGACCATTGCATGCACTCCATGGGCCCTTGGCCAGGTAAGCCGGGCCCGACAGCACGCTTGCTTATGCCACCAGATATCCGCCATCGACAGGAACGACCGCGCCGGTCATGAATGACGCAGCCGGTGTGCACAGGAATGCCGCCACCTGCGCGACATCTTCCGGCTGCCCCCATCGTCCCAGGGGCGTGCGCTCGAGCAGGCTGCGGGAACGCTGCTCATCATCCTGCAGCGCCTGCGTCAGGGGCGTGGCGATCCAGCCCGGAGCGACGGCGTTGACCCGTATGCCTTCCGCCGCATAGGCGAGCGCGAGTGACTTCGTCAATTGCGCAATGCCTCCTTTGCTGGCGCTATAGCCGGGCACTAACCCGCCGCCGAAGAAGCTCAGCATGGACGCAAGATTGACGATGCAGCCGCCGCGCTGCGCCAGCAATGGCCGCGCCGCGGCGCAAACGCGCATCGTGCCGGTCAGGTTCACGGCAAGCACCTGCTCGAACACCTCCACCTCGTGCTCGGCGCCGCGCCGGATGATGCCTGCCGCATTGATGACGATATCCAGGGTCTCGATATCTCCGAACAGCGTCTCCACGCTGTCCGGCCGGCTGACGTCAAGCTGCTTCATCACCACCTTGCCGTCATCGGTGGCTTCCGGCATGCCCGACTCGCCTGCCGGCAACAGGCCGGCGGCGATCACGCTTGCTCCCATGGCGGCAAGCTGGCGCGCGATCGCGGCGCCTATGCCTTGCGTTCCTCCTGTAACGAGCGCCGATTTTCCATCAAGGATATTTGCTGCGAATGTCATGGCGGATTCTCAAGTGACTACACGAATCGGTGTGTGATGCCGCGCCGGCGCGGCCGGCACGGCTTTCCCTGGGTGCACAGGCATCAGGCGATGGCCGCCGAGCCGACGGTCGACGGCTTGCTCTCGACCGGAGCCTTGACCACGAACATGTAGACCAGCGCCGCGACAAAGGCCACGCCCGCGCTGATCAGCAAGGCATTCACGAAGGAATGCGTCTGGTCGACCACGACACCGGTGATCACCGGCGCGAGCGAGCCGCCGAGATAGCCGCCGAAGTTCTGCATGCTGCCAAGAGAGGCAACCATGTGCCGGGGTATCGCCACGCTGACCAGCGCCCAGGCGCCGCCGCTGGCCATGTTCACGAATGCCATCGCGGCCGAGATATAGACCACCGCCATCACGGTGCTCGGGGTGTACGCGGCCGGGATGGTAAATGCTGCGGCGCCGAGCAGGCCGACGCAGATCGGCCACTTGCGGCTCTTCATCGGTTCCATGCCGCGCCGCATCAGCCAGTCCGCGATATAGCCGCTGCTGAGCATGCCGAGCGTGCCGAAGATGTAGGGAATCGATACCACCCAGCCGGTGCGGGCGATGCTCAGGTGCCGCTCATGCTCGAGGTAGGCAGGCAGCCAGGTGAGATAGAGCCACACCATGTAGATCACGCCCATGAAGCCGAACAGCATGCCCCAGGTGGTACGGTGCCGGAACAGGCCTTTCCATTCATTGAAGCTCATCTTCGATGCGCCGGCCTCGGCATTGTCGCCATCCGCAAGATAGAGCAGTTCGGAAGGCGTGAGCTCGACTTCATTGCGGTTGCGGTAGAACGCATACCAGCCGAGCGCCACGGCGATGCCGCACACACCCATGATGATGAACATCATGCGCCATCCAAAGGACAGCATCAGCACCGTCAGGATCGGCGGGGCGAGGGCAGGGCCGATGGTGGAAGAGGCGACGAAGATGCCGGTGGGCCCGCCGCGTTCGCGCAGCGCAAACCATTCGCTGACCACCTTGGCCCCCGCGGGAAACTGCGGCGCTTCGCCCAGGCCGAGGAACACCCGCGCCACCAGGAACTGCTGCAGCGAGTTCACCAGGCCCCCTGCGAGCTGCGCGACCGACCAGGCCAGCATGCCCAGCCCCAGCATGGCGCGCGCGCCGAACTTGTCGAGCAAGGCGCCGATCGGCAACTGGGAAAACGCGTAGGCGAGCGAGAACGCCGAGAGCAGCATGCCCATCTGCGCCGCATTCAGGCCAAGCTCCTGGCTGATGGAATGGTTGGCGATGGAAAGCGTGCTGCGATCGAGATAGTTGATGATCCCGGCGAGCATCAGAAACACCAATGCCAACCACTGTATCTTCCTGAGCTTTGCGCTCTTCTGCTGTGTCATTCCTGTCTCCTGATTATCGTGTGCTGTCATGCAACTGTCTGGCTGTGAGCCGCAGCCAGACAGTTGCAACAGGGGGCGCGCCTGGCGCATGGTCCTGCACGGGTGCGGGTGCCGCATGTGCGGGAACCGGGGCGCAGCCACATGCGGATTTCGCGACGTCATCGGCTTGACCAAGCCTTCTCATGAGGCTCTTGCGCAAGGCCTTGTGTGCGCGACGTGATGCCAGCCATGCTGACATCAGCGCATAGCCAGCTGCCGTGTCTTGCTACCGGATGAACTGTGTGATGAAGTCCGCACCGAGTCCGACCTGCTCGTAGTGCTTGCGGCACATCTCGATCTTGGTGAACACATCTTCATATCCCTGCCCGTTGCCGTAAGGGTCGACGTAGTACATCACGCCGGTGACGGTGAAGTAGGTGATCATTTCCTCGACGTCTTCGGGGACATACAGCGTATGGGTCTCGCCCGGCGGCTCGTAGACGTAGCTGCCCTCCTGCGCGGTCCAATCGTGTTCGAGATAGCGCCAGCGTCCCTTCAGCACGAAGCCATGCACCGGGGCGGGATGGCGATGGCGGCTCAGCACGCCGGCCTTGCGCACGCGCAGCAAATTGGTCCAGTAGCCCTGGGACGCATTCAGGCACAGTGGCCGGAACCACACGTTCTCGGCCTGCGGCACCCACAGACGCTCGTCGGTGGGGATCGCTGATTCGACGACGATTTCCTTCTGCGCTTCAGCGGGGAAGGGCAGCTGATAAGGCATCATCCTCGGGTCCGCGGTTTTTTCAGATGACATGCTTGTCTCCGTTTCGGGTGTCGTTCGCGACGCTTTGCAAAGCCTGGGCCGCGCTCACTTCCAGAGCGCGCACTTCGACTCGGCCTTGGTCATGTAGGCCTGCTCGCCGGGAATGGTCTCCACCAGCTTGTAATAGTCCCAGGGACGCTTCGACTCGGAAGGGGACTTCACCTGCATCAGATACATGTCATGCACCATGCGGCCATCCGGACGCACGACGCCGTTCTTGGTGAAGAAGTCGTTGATCCTGTTGGACCGCAGATGGCTCATGATCTTGTCGCTATCGGTACCGCCGGTTGCCTTCACCGCATTCAGATACTGCGTGGTCGCCGAGGCATCCGCCGCCTGGAACATGGACGGCATCTTCTTCATCTTTTCGAAATACCGGTTTGCCCACTTGCGCGAATCATCGTTCAGGTCCCAGTACCAACCATCGGTCAGGTACATGCCCTGGGTCATCGGCAGGCCGAGTGAATGGATGTCGTTGATGAACACCAGCAGGGCGGCGAGCTTCATCGATTTGTCGATGCCGAACTCATGCGCGGCCTTGATCGCGTTGACGACATCGCTGCCTGCATCTGCCAGTCCCAGAACCTGCGCCTTGGAAGCCTGGGCCTGCAGCAGGAAGGACGAGAAGTCGGAAGCCGACAGCGGGTGCTTGACGCTGCCCAGCACCTTGCCGCCGTTCGCGATGACGACATCGGTCGTGTCCTTTTCCAGCGAAGTGCCGAAGGCGTAATCAACGGTAAGGAAATACCAGGTCTTGCCGCCGCTCTTGGTCAGGGCCGCGCCGGTGCCGCGTGCAAGCGCGGCCGTGTCATAGGCGTACTGGACGGTATAGGGATTGCACTCTTCGTTGGTCAGGCGCGTGGTGCCGGAGCCGGTGGAGATGAATACCTTCTTCTTGTCGGCTGCCACCTTGGCCATGGCCAGGTTCGCCGCGGAATTCGAGCCGCCGATCAGCATGTCGACGCCTTCCTTGTCGAACCACTCACGCGCCCGGCTGGCGGCGATATCGGCCTTGTTCTGATGGTCCACCGTGACGAGCTCGATGCGCTTGCCGTTGACCGTGCCGCCAAAATCCGCGATCGCCATCCTGATCGCTTCGACGCCGCCGGGGCCGTCGAAGTCCGCATACGGGCCGGACATGTCGGTGATGAATCCTATCTTTACGACATCTCCGGCTGCGCTGGCAGGACCGCAAGCCAGCATTGCGGCAGCAAATGCGCCGGCCAGCGCAGTGGATCGTGCAATGGTTTTCAAAATCTTGTCTCCTTTGGCAAAGCCAATATTGTTGTTGTCCCGGCTGCGCAGCATGCGTGGCCGGGCAGATCATGGGCGACGTGGGTCTTCCCGCATCAGGATGAAGGGATCACATCGACTGCTCGAGCATGCGCAGGTAATCCTGCTCGGAGGCGATGCGCGGATTGGTCTGATGGCTGTGGTCGGCCAGCGCGCCCTGGATGATCTTCGGGAACATGTCGGCAGTCACGCCTATCTCTCCGAGCCCGGTTGGCAGGCCCAGGCGCTGCGTCATGTCCCTGATCGCCGGTCCGATTTGCGCCGGATCGTTCAAACCCATGACCTGGGCGATGCGCGGCAGCTTTCCTTCGTTCCGCATCGTTTCGGCATCCGTGTTGAACGCGATCACTGCCGGCAGGAAGATGGCATTCAGCGTGCCGTGATGCAGGCGCGGGTTATAACCGCCCAGGGAATGGCTGAGGCTGTGGACGCATCCGAGGCCCTTCTGGAAAGCCAGGGCGCCCTGCATGGAAGCGCTCATCATGTTCAGCCTGGCTTCGCGGTTGCCGGGCTCCGTGGTGGCTCTCTCGATCCATGACCATGCCCGCCACAGGCCGTCCAGCGCGATGCCGTCAGCCGGCGGATTGAAGGCTGGAGACATGAAGGTTTCCAGGCAGTGGGCAATCGCGTCCATGCCGGTGGCCGCCGTCATCAGCGCGGGCAGGCCCATGGTCAGTTCAGGGTCGCATATGGCTGCCTTGGGCACGACATGCGGCGACAGGATGCCGACCTTGCGGCCGTCATCGAGGATCAGTATCGCCCCGCGTCCGACTTCGCTGCCGGTCCCGGCGGTGGTCGGGACCGCGATCACCGGCGCGGTGGCCGAAGTGATGCGGGCGACGCCGCCCTCGATCGCAGCAAAGGTCTTCAGCGCTCCGGTGTGCGTGGCATATACCGCAACGCCTTTGGCCAGGTCGATTGACGAGCCGCCGCCCACGGCGATGATGCCGTCGTAGGCGCCTTCGCGGTACATGTCCGCTGCCGCGCGCACTGCGGCTTCATTCGGGTTGGAGGGTGTGCGGTCAAATACGGCAACGGCCGAAGCGTCATTCAGGCATGCCGTGATGCGGTCGATGATGCCGGCAGCGCGCACCCCCGCATCGGTCACGATCATGGGCCGGCGTATGCCGACGCGATCGCATTCCTGCTGCAACTGCTGGATGACGCCGAAGCCGAACTGGATTTGGGTAATGTAATTAATGATGGCCATGGGGATGACTGACAGTTATAGATGCCCCCACCGGTCTCCACGACATGCCGATTCCGATAGGCTTACACCCGTTATTCATCGATGCTGTTTGTAGTCTCGTGCGACAGGGGCACTTTAATTCAAAGCGCTATGCATTAAACTGACAACATTTCATACGGCTATAACTGCCTTTCATACCCATGCTTCCACCGCTGAGTTCCATGCTTTCCCGCCTGCGCCTGAAGCAGCTGCGGCTCCTGGTGGCGCTCGCCGACCACGGCTCGCTGCTGAGGGCTGCGGAACATGTCGGCCTGACGCAGCCGGGCGCCAGCAAATCCCTGCAGGAGATCGAATCGGCGCTTGGCACCGAACTGTTCCTGCGCACCAACCGCGGCCTGGAGCCGAACGACATCGGCCACTGCGTCATCCGCTATGCCCGCCTGATCGAAACCGATCTTGCGCATCTGCGCGAAGACATGCTGGGCATCCTGCAGGGCCATGGAGGTCGGCTGTCGGTGGGCGTCATCATGGGCGCTGTGCCCTTGCTCACGGAGGCGCTGTCACGGCTGCTGGAGAAGCGGCCGGCGCTGTCGGTGGAGATTGTCGAAGATACGAGCGGCCACTTGCTGACTCTGCTCGATGAAGGTCGGCTGGACCTGGCGATCTGCCGCACCAGCATCAGCCAGCGTCCCCATCTTTACGACAGCATCGATATCCATGACGAGCAGCTCGCCGTGGTCGCCAACGTCAAGCATCCGCTCGCTGGCAGGAAGCGGATCGCCTTGCCGGATCTGGCGAATTTTCGATGGGTGGTGTACTCGGCCAACATGCCGATGCGGCTGCTGCTGGAGCGTGAATTCCACGAGTCCGGCCTGCGCTTTCCGCTCTACCTGTTGGAGACGACGTCTGCCTTTACGACCTTGTCGCTGCTGCAGCGAAATCCTTCGATGGTGGCCTTGCTGTCGGTCGATGTCGCCCGCTTCTGCACCCGCTTCGGCATGACGACCATTCTTCCGCTGCAGCTGCAATCACGCAGCGAGCCTTACCAGCTGGTCAGCCGCAGCAACAGCGTGCTGTCGCCGGTGGCCAAGCTGTTTGTCGAGGAATTCCGGGCAGCGCCGGATGCGCGCTGATGATGGGGTGTGACCAGTAAACTCCATGCTTCTTCGATCACCACAGATGGACAACTGAAGGCCGCGCGGGTGACCGCCGTTCCACCACCGTAGTTCACGTCGTCGCTCGACGAAAAAAAGCCGGGACGAATCCCGGCAGAACTGGAAGCATGAAAGGAGGGCAGGCTGGCGCAACGCGAGCGCTGCGCGAGCCGGAATTACGCAGCCTGCAGCATCGGCGCCGATGCGCGGATCAGGTAATCGAAGGCTGACAGCGCCGCCTTCGAGCCTTCGCCCATGGCGATGATGATCTGCTTGTATGGCACGGTGGTGCAGTCGCCGGCGGCGAACACACCGGGCACCGACGTCGCGCCATGCGCATCCACGATGATTTCGCCGAAGCGGTTGCGCTCCACGCCGGAGCCGGCCAGCCAGTCGGTATTGGGCAACAGGCCGATCTGCACGAACACGCCTTCGAGCGGCACGCTCACGTCACGGCCGGCAGCCATGTCTTCATATACCAGGCCACTAACCTTGCCATCGGCGCCGGTGATTTCTTTCGTCTTTGCCCCGGTGACGACCGTGACATTGGGCAGTGAACGCAGCTTGGCCTGCAGCACCGCGTCGGCCTTGAGCTCGCGGCCGAACTCGATGAGGGTCACATGCGCCACGATGCCGGCCAGATCGATCGCCGCTTCCACGCCGGAATTGCCGCCGCCAACCACCGCCACGCGCTTGCCCTTGAACAGCGGACCATCGCAGTGCGGGCAATAGGCCACGCCCTTGTTCTTGTATTCCTGCTCGCCCGGCACATTCAATTCCCTCCAGCGCGCGCCGGTGGACAGGATCACGGTCCTGGCGCGCAGCGTGGCGCCGGATTCGAGCTCGATCTCGTGCAGCGGCTGCACGGCGGACGCGGGCGTGAGGCGCTTCGCGCGCTGCAGCTTCATCACGTCGACCGGGTAATCGGCGATATGGTTTTCCAGCGCAGCGGCAAGCTTCGGCCCTTCGGTTTCCTTCACCGAGATGAAGTTCTCGATGCCGAGCGTATCCATCACCTGGCCGCCAATGCGCTCGGCGACGATGCCGGTCGGAATACCCTTGCGCGCGGCATAGATCGATGCCGCCGAACCGGCCGGGCCGGCGCCGACGACCAGCACGTCGAAGGCATCCTTGGCCGAAATGGCCGCGGCATCGCGCTCGGCGGCGCCGGTGTCGACCTTGGCCAGGATTTCTTCCAGCGTCATGCGGCCGGAGCCGAAGAATTCGCCGTTCAGGAACACTTGCGGCACCGCCATGATTTGGCGCGTCGTCACTTCCTCCTGGAACATCGCGCCTTCGATCATCACGTGCTTCACCGCCGGATTGGTCGCGGCGATCAGGTTCAGCGCCTGCACCACGTCCGGGCAGTTGTGGCAGGACAGCGAGACAAAGGACTCGAACACCAGCGGACCGGTGAGGCCGCGGATCTGCTCGATGACCGCGGCTTCGACCTTGGCCGGGTAGCCGGAAGTCTGCAGCAGCGCCAGCACCAGCGAGGTGAATTCATGGCCCAGCGGCAGGCCGGCGAAGCGGATGCCGGTGTCGGCGCCGACCTGGCTGATCTGGAACGAGGGCACGCGCTCGCCGGCGGCGGGACCGGCATTGACGATGCGGATCTTCCCGCTCACCGAGGCAATGTCCTCGAGCAGCGAGCGCATCTTCCGGGCGTTCTCGGAATCGTCCAGGAACGCGCGCAGCTCGATCGGCTGCACCAGGCGTTCCATGTAGGTTTTCAGTTGGGCTTTGATGGCGGCTTCCAGCATGGTGTTCGCTCCTTGTTTGCGTTCGGTCTTCCGTGGCTTCATCGCCGAGGCCTGCGGAAGGCAGAGTAGGCTTGGCGCATCCCTGCATTTTCACTTAGTAAAAACGAATCACTTGGTGAATTTGCATTGACGTTCGCTATGGATTGCAGAATACCGATAGAAATTTACGAAGGCAATGCGTTTAGCCATCGTATTTTTCTATGATCTTCTTAGGAAGCGTACCTATTGCAATAAGGCACATTCAGCAGCAGGCCTTGATGCGTCACCGTGCGGCGGGCCGAGCCGCGCACGAGTTGCCGCCACTCGCAGACGGCGCAGCTCAGCCGACGACGCACAGCGGCGTGCGAACGGCCTTGGCCGCGGCGTCCTGCATCATGAGCGCAGCACAGTCGGCGGCTTCCATCGGCCGCGCGATCAGGTAGCCCTGGATCGCGTCGCAGTCCCATTGCGTGAGCACGTCGCGCTGTTCCTGCGTTTCCACGCCTTCGGCCACGACTGCCATGCCCAGGCTGTGGGCCAGCGCGATGATGGAGGAGGCGATCGCGGCGCTGTCATGGTCGGCCGGGATATCGCGTACGAAAGACTGGTCGATCTTGAGCACATCGACATCGAAACGCTTCAGATAACCGAGGCTTGAATAGCCGGTGCCAAAGTCGTCGATGCTGACCGATATGCCGAGCCGCTTGAGTTCACGCAGCTGCTCCACCACGTCTTCGGCGTCGCGCATGATGTCGGTCTCCGTGATTTCGATGCTGATCCACTCGGGCCGGCAGCGGGTCTGATCGAGGACGTCGGCGATGGTGTGCGCAAGGCGTTTCTCATGGAACTGCCGCGCCGACAGATTGACCGCGATATTCACCCCTTCGATGCCGGCATCGAACCATGCCCGCGCTTGCTGGCAAGCCTGGCGCAACACCCATTCGCTGATGGGAATGATCAGGCCGGTGGCTTCGGCGACCGGAATGAAGCGCGCCGGCGAAATGTCGCCATGTACCGGATGCTTCCAGCGCAGCAGCGCTTCCACGCCATGGATGCGGCTTGCGCGCAAATCGAGTTTGGGCTGGTACACCAGCCGCAGCTCCTCGTGCGCGACCGCGGTGCGCAGCCCATGCTCGAGCACCAGGCGGTCCTGCGTGAGCGCATTGAGTTCGCGGGTGAAGAAGCGATAGCCGCCAGCGGCTTTCTGTTCCTTTGCCTGGTACATCGCCGCATCGGCGGCGCGCAACAGATCATCCGGAGTGACGGCGTCGTCCGGATACATCGCAATGCCGATCGCCCCTGAAAGATAGAACTCTTTCTCCAGCATGCGGAACGGCGCCTTCAGCGCGGCCTGAATCTTTTCCGCTACTGCCGCCGCGGTGCCGGCGTTTTCGGCGTTTTCGATCAGCAGAATGTATTCATCGCCGCCCTGGCGCGACAGCAGATCCTTTTTGCGCAGGCAGGCGCTGATGCGCTCGGCCACGGCCTTGAGCAGTTCGTCGCCGACGTGATGGCCGAGACTATCGTTGATCACCTTGAAGCGGTTCAGATCGATGAACATCAGCGCCAGCTTTTCCCTGTGCCTGGAGGCGCGTTCGATGGCGCGTGCCAGCCTGTCGCTCATCATTGCCCGGTTTGGCAAGCCGGTCAGCACGTCGTGATGCGCGAGAAAGGCAAGGTCGTTTTCGCCCTGAACCCGGTCCAGCGCCGCGGCAAGGATGTTCGCCATGCCTTGCAGGAAGGATTCCTCGCCCGGGCCGAACTGCCGCGCCGTTCGGGAAAATGCCGCCAGGCTACCGTGACGGCAGCCGTTACTGCGCATGACCGCGCCCAGCGCCGAGCGCAAGCCCCGGCCCTCGAGCAGCGTTTCGAGTTCCAGTGCGGCATGCTCATTCAGATCGCCGATGTTCAGCGGCTGCGCCGTGTCGAACATCAGGCGCACGCAGGAAAGCCGTTCAGCCGCGATGACCTTCTCGTGCGGTGCAAGCAGGGTCCAGCCGCGCTGGGCCGCGACATGAAAAGCCCGCTCGCCATTGACCGCTTTATAGATCAGCGCATGCTCGATGCCCAGCGTATCGACAACGCAGCGCAGCGCTTCTTCGTAGATTTCGACCACGCTTCTGCCGGAAAGCGCATACAGTCCGAAGCCGGCCAGCGTGGTCTGCTGCCGCGCTTGCGCCGCTACGCTTTGCTCGGCCAGCACCAGCGAAGTGATGTCCTGCTGAATGCCAACGTAATGCGAAATGCCTTCCCTCTGATCGAAGACGGGCGCAATCTGCAAGCGGTTCCAGAAGGCGCTGCCGTCCTTGCGGTAGTTGCGCATCGTCACCTGGGTTGCGCGCCGCGACCGGATTGCCGCGCGCAACTCCGCCATGGTTGCCGGATCGGTATCCGGGCCCTGCAGCATCCGGCAGTTTCTGCCGATGATCTCGGCTTCGGCATAGCCGGTCATGCGCTCGAATTCCGGGTTCGCATAAATCACCGGATGATTTTTGTCCGATGCATCGGTGATGACGACGCCGGCGTTCACCGATTCGATGGCGCGCTTGTACAGTGCAAGCTGGCGCGTGGCGTGTACGGTCGCGGTGACTTCACGTACAAAGCCGGCCATGTAGGCCGGCTTGCCCCCTTCGTTCAAATGACATTGCCCCTGCGCATGCAGCCAGTGCGTCGAGCCATCGGGCCAGATTGCGCGGAATTGCAGATCATAAGTACTTCCGCGCTGTTTCGCGCGGTCGAGCTGCGTTGCCACGCGGCTGCGGTCGCGCGGATGCACATGATTGAGAAACAGCGCATAGGTCCAGTCGGACCTGCCATTCGGGTATCCAAAACAGCGGTCATGCCACAGCGAATGCTGTTGCACGCCGCTTGTGAAATCGAGGTGCCATTCGCCCATTTGCGCCGAGTCCAGCGCGGCGCGCAGGCGTTCGCGGTTGTTGCGCGCGACTTCCTCGGCTGCCTGCTTGCCGCGCAGCGCCTTTTCCCGTTCGGTTACGTCCACGGCCACCACCAGCCTGGCACTGGCATTGTTCAAGGCAATTGGCTTGACATCGATTTCCACGACGATGGGCGTCCCGTCCTTGCGCAGCAGTACCCGGTTGACGAAATGCTGGTGTGCGTCGACGGCATTCGCGTGCCGTGTGCGCTCCGCGACTTCTTCCGCCGGCCACAACTGGTGCAGCCTCATTTCCAGCAATTCCGCCCGGCTGTAGCCCAGGGCCCGGATCGCCGCAGCATTGGCTTCGAGTATGCGCAGCGATTGATGTTCGAATGCCCATATCGGCTCGGGATGCTCATCAAACAGTGAGCGATAGCGCGCTTCGCTGGCCGCGAGCGTCGCGGCCAGATCGCGCTTTTCGGCGGCGATGCGTTCCAGTTCCGCCTTGCGCATGCGCTGCCGCAACAGGTTGGCGGCCTGGCGCGCCAGCATGCGCAGCCCTTCCATCTGGCGCGGCGTGACGTCGCGCGGCTGCCGGTCAATGACGCAGACCGAGCCCATGACCATGCCGTTTTCGGCAATGAGCGGCGTGCCCGCATAGAAGCGCAGCCCATCGGCGCCGGCTACCAGCGGATTGCTCGCCAATACCGGATGCAGGCGGGTGTCGGGGACGATCACGTCGCCGCCGGAGCGCAGCACCAGGTCGCAAAAGGCCAGTTCGCGCGGCACTTCTCGCACCGCCATTCCGATCACTGCCTTGAACCACAGGCGGTCGCGATCGATCAGTGAGATCGCGCCGATCGGCGTGGCGCATGTCATGGCCGCCAGCTCGGCCAGATCATTGAATATCGCTTCCGAGGCGGAATCGAGGATGCCGTATCGGTGCAGCGTCGCAATTCGTGCGTCTTCGTCGGCCGGCGTGGCACTTGATGCAGCTGTAGCGATGGTCGTTGTCATGGCATGGGTAGTAGAGGATGCGCCGGCTGGGCGTGGGGCCGTCGCTATCCCGCGGCTGCCCTGTTACGCGCCGCGGTGAGCGCGTGGCGCTCCCGGTTTTAGTCGGACGATCGATATTTCGCATGCTACGCAAGATGCAATGATTGACTTACAGAAATTTACCCATTGACAGTCACCGGCAGATCTGCATCGTGCGGCGTTTCTGCATTCACCAATATATGTTGCTATATGACAAAGGTCGGCATGGCTGCAGTTTCCCTCTCGCCGAATGTCTTTGGCCCTGCGGCGCCACGCCTGCGATGCCTCTAGGAAAAACACCTATACGCCGTTGACGCACCGCTTCGTAAAATGGCGTCCACGCCGATTCCTCGCGTAGTGAGGGCAGTCTCAAGCAAAGGCATCTGCTGCGGCCCCGGCGTGCCGGCATCGATGGCCCTCTTTCCACCAACCAGACATGTCCAATATCGACTTCAAACCTGACGCGCTTGCGGCTACGGCCGAGACTGGCGACGCCATCTCGGCGCTGCAGCGGCTTGCCGAGCGCATGGCAAACACGAAGGGCGAGACGTCCTTGTTCGGGCAAAGACTCACGCAAGCGCTCAGGCGTGAGGACTGGGCGTTGGCCGAACGTACGCTGCTGGCCTACGTCGAAAGCGCCGAGGAAGTTGCAAACACGCGCATGGCGCCCCGCGCTGGCCCGGTAGAAGTCTTGTCCAAGGAAGAAAACGCATGGCGAAGCGTAGCGACGCGCCTGCTCGATGCCGGCGTTCCCGCGCTTCTGCCCGAAACGGATCCGCTGGCTGCAGCGCCTCGCCATGCCTTGCAGCAGGCGCGGCGTGCGCTTGGCCAGGGGAATACGGAAACGACGGCGAGCATCGATACGCTGGTTGCCCGCTGCGGCGCCTACGGCGTCTCCCAGTCGCGGCGACAATCGCTGATGGCCGAATTCCTGACCCATCTGCTCGGCAATGTCGCAGCGCTGACCGAGCATGAGTCCTGGGTGCAGGGACAGCTGGCGAGTGCGGAACTGCTGCTCAAAGGGGCATTGGCGGAAGAAGCGCTGGAATCGGCGATCGCCAATCTGAAAGACGTTGCCGCCAGGCAGGCCGAATTGAAAGCCGGCCGCGATGATGCGCGAGAAGCGTCGGAGCGCATGCTTGGGCGCTTCCTGTCCGATCTGGACGGCGCAGCCGCTTCGGCTCAGCAATACGACAACAGGATCGCGGGCTACGCCAGCCGGCTGAACGGCGCGATCACGCCGCAGCAGCTCGATACGCTGCTCGCCGAGCTACGCGGCGATACCGCTGCCTATGGCGAAACCACGCGGCATACGCGCGCGCAGATGGCCGAGGCGCAGGAGGCACTGCTGGAAGCCAAGCGCCGCATCAGCGCGCTCGAATCGAAGCTGGAGGAGATGAGCGAGCTGGCGCGCGAGGATCCGCTGACGCACAGCATGAACCGGCGCGGCATGATGGAAGCGCTGTGCCGGGAAATGGGCCGCGCGCGACGACATGAGACGCCGCTGTCGATTGCAATGATCGACATCGACAATTTCAAGCAGCTCAATGACAGCTTGGGCCACCGGGCCGGCGACGGCGCGCTGGTGCACTTGGTGGCCATCATCAAGAGCACGTTGCGCCAGATGGATGTGATCGCGCGTTTCGGCGGCGAGGAATTCCTGCTGCTGCTGCCGAATACGCGCCTCGAGGATGCGGTGAGCGCAGTCGCGCGCATCCAGCGCGAGCTCACGAAGTCCATCTTCATGTATGAACATCAGCGGGTGCTGGTGACCTTCAGCGCCGGCGCGGCGCTGGCGCAGGCCGGCGAGGGCGAGGAGAGCCTGATCCGCCGTGCCGATGCGGCGCTGTATGAAGCCAAGCGCCAGGGCAAGAATCGCGTGGTGGCGGCGGAATAAGCGTTCAGCCAAGGCGCCGAATGGGCGCGGCCCACTCAGCGCTGCAACAGGCTCTTAATGCGCGGCGCGCGTCGCCAGATACTTTCTGCGCATCGGCTTGAGCACCACGAAGGCCAGGGTCGCGGTCAGGATATCCATCGCGATGACGGCGCCGAACACCGGAATCCAGCTGCCGGTGGCTTCATGCAGCAGCGCGGCGAGCGGGCCGCCAAGCACCGAGCCCACGCCTTGTGCCATGTACAGGATGCCGTAGTTGGTGGTTGCGTGTTCGGTGCCAAAAGTGTCGGTCAGCGTGGACGGGAACAGAGAAAAGATTTCGCCCCAGCCGAAGAACACCACGCCGGACAGCAGCACGAACAGCACCGCGTTGTCGCGGGTCATCAGCCACAGCAGCATCGCGATGCCTTCCAGGCCGAAGGCGATGAACATCGTGTTCTCGCGCCCGATGCGGTCCGACACCCAGCCAAAGAACGGTCGGGTCAGGCCATTGGTGAAGCGGTCAATCGACAGCGCCAGCGGCAGCGCGGCCATGCCGAGCACCACGACGCCGGCAACGCCGAAGTCCTTGGCGAAGCTGCCCATCTGGGAAATCACCATCAGGCCCGAGGTCGACATCATCGTCATCATGGCGAACATCAGCCAGAACACCGGTGTCTTGAGCATGCGGCCAGGCGCCACGCCGCTGCCGGCGTCAACCGTGGTGCGCGCATGCGCCATCCAGCCAACCGGCGGGCGCTTCGTGAACTGCGCGGCGCAAACGCCGACGATGGCCATGATCACGCCGAAGGTCTGCAGCGTGGCATGGTAGCCATTGCTGGCGATGCTCGAGGAAATCGGGAAGGTCGTGATGATGGCGCCCATGCCATAGCCGGCGGCTACCATGCCGACCGCGAAGCCGCGCTTGTCCGGAAACCATTGCACCATCAGGCCAACGATGCCGACATAGATGATGCCGGTGCCGATGCCACCCAGCAGGCCGTAAGTCAGATAGATCATGGTGAGCGAATGCGCATGCGCGGCCAGCACCCAGCTCGCGCCGGTCAGCGCCGCGCCGACGGACAGCAACAGGCGCGGTCCGAAACGGTCGATCACGAAACCCTGAAACGGCGACAGAAAGGTCTGCACCACGATCAAGAGCGAAAACGTGATCTGCAATTGCGACAGCGTGCCGCCGAGTTCGCCGAGCATGGGCTTGGTAAACAGCGTCCATACATACTGCGGGCTTGAGACAGCCATCATGCAGACCAGGCCGGCAAGCAGCTGCACCCAGCGGTTGGCGACGGAACCGGAGCCGACTTCATCAATCGACAGCGGCAGGGAAGCGTTCTTCATCATCAATCTCCAGGAAAACCGCGCCGGGATCGGCGCTGACTTTCCTTTGGCAAGGAGCATGCCAAGATTTTTGTCGCGCAATACCGGCATGGCAGCGAATCGCGCACTGAAATGGATCAAGCTGCCCCAAATGAATTCATTTTAGAAATTGCATCGTTTCAGATTGGCGCTTCGGCCACCTGATTGATGCTTACAGGCTGCAGCGGAAGGGGATGAGAAGAGCGGAAGGAAAAGGAGCCAGTCGGAACATCGATATGACTTCGAGAACATTCTGCCAGCCAGGCAAAGCTGGCTCGGCAAACAAAAAAGCCCGGCATGCCGGGCTTCATTCCGATAACGCAGGGCGCATCGGGGCGCCTGTCATGTCACGGTTGGGATTCGGTACATCGTGCAGTCATGGGCCGGGTGGCCCTGTCGCCGCTGCTTATTGCTCCGGCCGGATGTTCGCCGCCTGCGCGCCCTTCGGCCCCTGCACCTTTTCAAAGGTGACCTTCTGGCCTTCCTTCAGCGACTTGAAGCCATTGCTCTGGATTGCCGAGAAATGCGCGAACAAATCTTCGCCGCCGCCATCCGGTGTAATGAAGCCGAAACCTTTAGCGTCGTTAAACCACTTTACGGTACCACTGCTCATCGTTGTCTCCTATTGATGTTGTGACGCCGGATGCGCTCCGACGTTGGCAGCATTTTAATGCCTCTTTTGCACCGCAGCGCAATGGATTTGAAGTTATTTTTTGTAGCGAACAGCGGTTTTGATATTGCGGCTGTCCTGCAGTTATCGAGCGATACAGATACGTCGCGACACACCGTAATCGCTGGATTATTCCAAATTCTGAAACACGGCATTGACCGTTGTCCCGTTTATTGCCGCGGCCTGCGTAAGTAGACTGTGCTTCATCGATGAACACACAAGAACGCAGTGCGATTCAGCGAGGCAGGACCCGACGGCGTAGTCAGACCGCCGAGCCCGAAAACCACTGATACCCAACTTGGAGAACACCATGAACATCAAAACCATTCTTGCCGCCGCCGCCATGCTTGCCGCTTCGACCGGCGCTTTTGCCCAGCAAACCGAATTCGTCGCTCCGGACGCCGGCTTTCATTCGAACCTGACCCGCGCAGAAGTGCGCCAGGATCTGGTGCAGGCACAGCGTGAAGGCGAGACGGCGATGCGCCAGCACGACGGCCAGGACGCCGTGTATGCGAAGAGCGAGAAGGCACGCGGCGACGCGAAGATCGAGCAGGCCAAGGCTACCAAGCAGCAGCGCAGCCAGTCCCCGGTCAACAGCCTTTACTTCGGCTGATCCGGCACAGGCATCTTCCCCTCGGGCCGGCGTAATGCCGGCTCAGCAGTATCTTCGGCAAGACTGGCCAACCGGGCCTTGCCAGCGGAAGCAGACAAGCTTCCAACAGTTCCATCCTCTCCAAGGTTGGCTTCCCGCTCGCAATGAGCGGGTTTTTTGCGTCACGGCCAACGAATCATCGCTGCTGATGCAGCGCTTCACAGCGTGGCCGCAAGCGGGCGCGCTCAGCCAATTCCCATCTTTCACGCACACGCTCGCGCAATCCGCCGCGCAACAATAAGGGCCTTGCGGGCAGCGTCAATGGCGGCATGTCGGAATAAGGCTCCTTGCCTGCTTTTCTGTGCATCGCCGGTTCCTCCTGTATCGATCCCGTACTGCATCCACATCCGATTCTGGCCGGCGCCGCTGAATATTCGCTGACGCGAAATCCGCTATGGCGCCCGCGCGGATCACAGTACAATACGCAGACATTTTGTTTCCTTGTGGAAACAACAACATTCTTCCATCATCCCTCGATACCTGCCGCCATGCGCCGTCATTTCCTTGCCTTTGGTTTTGCCGTGTTCACCGCGCTGCCTGTGTTCGCGGTCAATCTCGATGCCGCGCAGGCTGCCTATGACCGCGCCGATTTTCCCAGGGCGATGCTGCTGTTCCGGGGCGAGGCCGAGCGTGGCGATGCGCGGGCGCAGTATCTGCTCGGCGCGCTTTTCGAAAGCGGCAAGGCCATGCCGCGCAATGATGAGCAAGCCGCGTTCTGGTACGAGCGCTCAGCCGATCAGGATCAGCCCGAGGCCATGCTTGCCCTAGCGCGCATGCATGCGAGCGGCAGCGGCGTGCCGCGTGACGCTTCCCAGGCAGTGAGCTGGCTGAAGCAGGCCGCCGCGCTTGGCGATGCGAAAGGCGCCTATGAATTGAGCCGCTGCTACGCGGAAGGGCGCGGCGTGCCCCGGGACGATACCGAAGCATTCCGCTGGCTGCTGCAGGCCGCGCTCGCCGGCCTGGAAGAAGCGCAGCTAGGCGTGGGTCGCCTGCTCGAAGCCGGCATCGGCACGACGCGTGACGATGCTCAGGCCATGGCCTGGTACCGCAAGGCTTCACTGCAGGGCAGCGTACAGGCCCGCGCACGGATCGGCATGCTTTACCAGTACGGCCGCGGCGTGGAACAGGACAGCGAGCGCGCAATACGCTGGTATCGCCGCGCCGCGGCCGATGGCGACCTCATCGCGGCGCAGCAACTCGCCGGGCTGCTGCTGACTGGCTCGACCGAAGTGGGCGCGCGCCGCGAAGCGCTGGCCTGGTACCGCTTCGCCGCCGAGGCGGGCAGCGCCGCGGCAATGCGCGAACTTGGATTGGCGTACGAAAACGGCGCCACCGGCAAACCGGATCCGCTTGCCGCGCGCGCCTGGTATGAAAGCGCCGCAGCAGTGGGCGATCCGATTGCCTGCATCCGTCTCGCCGGCGTTTATCTCGAAGGCCGGGGCGTGGCCAGGAGTTATCACCGCGCCTTGCAGCTCTACCGGCAGGCCGCGCTGCAGGAAAACAGCGATGCCCTCAACGAGCTCGGTCGCATGTATGCGCAGGGGCAGGGCGTGACGCGCGATTATGCCAACGCCTATGTGCTCGCCGACATCGCCGCCACCCTGGGCAGCGCCGCTGCCGCTGCAGACCGCGACGGCTATGCCGAAAAACTGAGCGAAGAGCAGCTACGCCTGGCGCGCATGGCTGCCGGCGCCTGGAAACCGGGCGCACCGCTACCGGTGCTCGCGCCCGTCTGAATGCGAAAGCGGCCTGGCTTGCAAGCCAGGCCGTGGCAATTGAATTTCCGGCGGCAGCGCGGCCGGATCCTGATCCAGCCAGCACGGCATCCCCTGCCGTACGCCCGGCCTGCCTGCGCTGACGGCATGCGCTTGTTTCACCGCAACGGCGCGCGCCGAATTTACCACTGCAGCGAAACTCCGGCCGGATACTTCTGCTCCAAATGCAATCCCTTGCCCGCCGGCCCACCAACCGCGGGCGCATCGTCTGCCGTGCGCTGAATACGCATTGCCCCAGCTTTCAACGCAATGATCTCAACGCATGCCAGGCAACGCCATGGAGCCGCGATGACAAGCAACGAGCGCAAGCGAGGCCTGTATTCCTTTCCGCCCTGGACACGGCCGCACATCTCGCCCGCGGCGACATGCATGTGCGGCGCATTCGTGTCATGAAAGAAAACATTAACTCTCTTATAATTCGCGCCGCCGTGCATTTGCCCGGTGAATTTCAAGCTTTCAAACAGTGACAAACGGGGACCATCGTGTGGTTATTACTTCTTCTTCCCTTCATCGGCCTGCTCTGGGTGCCGTTCTACAACCATGAGCTGCCCAGCCTTTTCGGATTTCCCTTCTTCTACTGGTATCAATTCCTCTGGGTGCCGATTACCTCGCTCCTGGTGTGGATCGTCTACCGCCATGAAATGAAGAAGGGAGAGGAATGATGGACGGACACATCAACTGGACCGCGCTTGCGGTTTTCATCTTCTTCTTCGTGCTGGTGACGGTGATGGGCTTTGCCGCATCGCGCTGGCAGAGCGGTGGCGCCGAACACAAGGGCGCGCACCTCGATGAATGGGGCCTTGGCGGCCGCAACTTCGGCGCCTGGATCACCTGGTTCCTGGTTGGCGGCGACTTCTATACCGCCTACACCGTGATCGCGGTGCCGGCGCTGGTCTATGCGGTCGGCGCCTACGGCTTCTTCGCGCTGCCGTACACCATCATCGTGTATCCGATCGTGTTCGTGATCATGCCGCGCCTGTGGAAGGCGGCGCATCGCGCCGGCCATGTGACCGCGGCCGACGTGGTCTATGGCCGTTACCGCTCGCGCGGGCTGGAATTCGCCATCGCGCTGACCGGCGTGGTCGCGACCATGCCTTACATCGCGCTGCAGCTGGTCGGTATGGAAGTGGTGATCAAGGCGCTGGGCCTGACCGGCGAATTGCCGCTGGCCGCCGCCTTCGTCATCCTGGCGCTGTACACCTACTCGGCCGGCCTGCGCGCGCCGGCGCTGATTGCCTTCGTCAAGGACCTGATGATCTACATCGTGGTGCTGGTGGCGGTGGTGCTGGTGCCGATGAAGCTCGGCGGCTATGGCGCGGTGTTCTCGGCTGCCGGCGACGCCTTCGCGGCCAAGGGCGGCGCCACCGGCCTGACCCTGAAACCGGCGCAGATGCTGCCGTTCGCTTCGCTGGCCCTCGGCTCGGCGCTGGCGGCCTTCATGTATCCGCACACGCTGACCGGCATCTTCGCGGCCAAGAGCGCCAACACCATTCGCACCAACGCGGTGTTTCTGCCGGCCTACACCATCCTGCTCGGCCTGATTGCGCTGCTCGGCTTCATGGCCTATGCCGCGCACCTGAAGGTCGCCAGCAACAATGACGTGGTGCCGGCGCTGTTCAATGCGCTGTTCCCGTCATGGTTCACCGGTTTCGCGTTCTCGGCGATCGCCATCGGCGCGCTGGTGCCGGCGGCTGTGATGTCGATCGGCGCAGCGAACCTGTTCACCCGCAACTTCTGGAAAGCCTATGTGAATCCAAACGTCACCCATGCCGGCGAAGAGAAGGTCGCCAAGATGGTGTCGCTGGTGGTGAAGGTGGGCGCCCTGGCTTTCATCCTGTTCGCGCCGACCAAGTTCGCGCTCGATTTGCAGCTGCTCGGCGGCGTGTGGATCCTGCAGACCTTCCCTTCGGTGGTCTTCGGCGTGTTCAGCCGCTGGTTCCGCGCGCCGGCGCTGCTGCTGGGCTGGGCGGTCGGCATGATCATGGGCAGCTACCTGGCCTTCTCGGATGGCATCAAGCCGGTGCATACCTTCACCATCGGCGGCGACAGCTTCACGATGTACACGGGTCTCGCGGCGTTGATCGTCAACGTGGTCGTCGTGGTAGTGGCGAACCTGGTGCTGGGCGGCCGTGGTGAATTCCACGACGAAATGGCGCAGACCAAGGCGGCGACGCATCCGTCGACGCACTGAGCAAGGCATCACGCATCGCGCCATCCCGGCGCGATGCCGCAAAAAAAAGGCGCGGCCGGAAACGATTTCCGGCCGCGCCTTTTTGACAGGATCAGCGGCTCGCCTCGACGCTACGATCATTCAACGGCTGCACCGGACGCGCATTCATCGGGTACAGCTTTTTGAACGCCGCCAGCTGCGCACTTGACACCTCGACCGGCGTCTTCAGCACGCGCCAGGTCACTTCCTCGCTGCACGGCGGCGTAGTCAGCGAGCCGGTGTAGGCGTAATAGCCATGATTCACCGGCAGCAGCGCGGCAGCATCGAAGCCATTGCCCAGCGCTGCCTTCTCTCCTTCGGCGGTCGGCATGGCGGCAAACACCGGCTTCAGCGCCCGGTTCTCGCTGCCTTGCTTGAACAGCACGGCAACTACAGCCAGTTTGCCTTCCGCATTCTTGTGCACCATGTGGGCCACCAGCGGATAAGCCTTGCCATTGATCTTTTCTTCGCTAGGCGTATGGAAATGAAACTGCAGCAGCTGGTATGGCTGGCCATCGATGCCGACCTTGCCGCCTTCAGGCAGGTTCACCTGGATCGTATGGCCGTTATTGACGACTTCGGCAGCGCTCTGCGCGTAGGCAAAGTCGATCGGCTGCAGATCGGCGCGGCGTGCGCGCCGGGTCTCGATGTTGATCGGCGACTGGTGCTTGCCCAGTTTGCAGGTGGCATAGCCTTCATCCAGCTCTGACCAGTGAGCAGCGTCGGTCTTTCCCTGGTAAGACCAGTGCGCATGGGTTTCGGCGAGCGCGGCATGCGAGGCGAGTGCGGCGGACAGCGAGACGAGCAACAGCTTGAATTTCATTTGCGGCTTCCGTGATGTATTGGAGGAATAGTCTTTCGGATACGTCATGTCGGAACTGAAAGTTACCGATGGCCGAAGCGTTGCACACGGCTACCTCGCGGCGCCATAGGAAAAAGCCTCATGACACCGCGAAATTTCTTAGTCCCCTGGCATGGGAACCAAGTTCAGCGCTTCGGCGAAGCGCGACGATCGCAAGAATGCCTCCGCACCGTGTTGATTCGCACCAAAGGCGGGCGCGCATTTGCGTTGCCGCACCGTGACGGAATCTATTTCCCTGACCATCGTTGTCGCTTGGCGACAATGCCGCGCCTATTCCATCGCCGTGAGTGAAAACGCGGCAAAAGCGGCAAATCGTGGTCTGGCTGTTCAGGCTGCCTTCTGCAGCATCAGCCCCTTCAGGTACTCGCCTTCGGGAAAGTTGACCATCAGTGGATGATCCTGCCCCGCGCCCAGCCGTTGCAGCAGGCGGCATTCGGCGCCCGCATCGCTGGCCGCGCCGGCGATGATCTTGTGAAAGAGTTCCGGCGTGATGGCGCCGGAACAGGAATAGGTGAACAGCAGTCCGCCCTCGCGCAACAGCTGCAGCCCGAGCAGATTGATGTCCTTGTAGGCGCGCGCGGCGCGTTCGACCTGGTCCGGCGCGGCGGCGAATTTCGGCGGATCGAGAATGATCAGATCGAAGCTGCGCCCCGCAGTGCGCAGTGCACGCAAGGTCTTGAAGACATCGGCGTCGAGCCATTCGGCGCGCTCGGCATCGAAACCGTTGGCTTCCATATTGCGTCGCGCCGCTTCCAGCGCCGGTCCCGAGGAATCGATGGACAGCACGCTCTTGGCGCCGCCTTTCAGCGCCGCAAGTGAAAAGCCGCCGGTGTAGCAGAAGCAATTCAGCACCTCGCGCTCGGCGGCATGCGCCATCACCAGCGCGCGGTTGTCACGCTGGTCGATATAGAAGCCGGTCTTGTGGCCGTGCTTCGCATCGACGAGATAGCGCACGCCGTTCTCCGTTACCGGTATGCCTTCCGGCGGTTCGGCCCCGGCCAGCACGCCGGTCGTCTCGGGCAAGCCTTCGAGCTTGCGTACCGATGCATCCGAGCGCTCGTAGACGTTGGGGCAACCGGTTTCCGCGATCAGCGCCGCCACGATCGCGTCCTTCCAGGCTTCGACGCCGGCCGACATGAACTGGCATACCAGCCAGCCCGCGCGGCCTGCATACCAATCGACCACCAGCCCCGGGAAGCCGTCGGCTTCGCCGAAGATCAGCCGCAGCGCGTCGGTGTGCTTCACGGCGGCGGCGCGCCAGGCGAGCGCCTTGCGGATGCGGCGCTTGATCAATGCATGGTCGACCGCCTCGGCTTCATCAAGGCTCCACACCCGCGCGCGGATCTTCGAGCTCGGGCTGTGCGCGGCGCGCGCCACAAAGCTGCCGTCGGCGGCGCGCACGATCGCGGTGGCGCCGGGCTTGGCGCGCTCGTCGGCGCGTCCCTCGATGCGGTCTATCGATTGCGCGAAGATCCAGGGATGGCGGCGGCGCAAGCTCGCTTCGCGGCCCGGTTTCAGATGGATGGTGAGCATGTCGGTATCGTGTCGGTGGGGTGAATGACGCTGCTCGTGCGCGGCTTTGGCGGCACGGACAGCGTCATGAAGGTCCGGGATTCTGACAGAAAACAATTGCACCCGGCCGCGGCCCGGCGCAAACGGCACGGGCATGACGCAAGCCCGAGACCGATGACGGGGAAGGCCAGCGCTTTGCGCTGATCTTCAATCCCTACCGCATAAACGAAGTGCTGCGGCTGCTGGGTAAGCCAAATGAACACGTAGCCGCGGCCGCGCTTCGGTTGCTCTCTGCACGCCGCCTAGCGCCGCGCCTCCCGACCCAGGTCCGGCAAAAACACCGCCAGCAGGCCGAGCAGCGGCAGGAACGAGCACAGCCGGTACACCGTGGCGATGCCATGGCTGTCGGCAAGCTGGCCCAGCACCGCGGCGCCGATGCCGGCCAGCCCGAAGGCCAGGCCGAAAAACAGACCCGAGACGGCGCCGACCTTGCCCGGCAACAGTTCCTGCGCATAGACCACCATGGCCGGGAAGGCCGAGGCCAGCAGGAAGCCGATGATGGCCAGGAGCACCACCGACATCCCCAGGCTCGCATAAGGCAGCGCCAGCGCGAACGGCGCGATGCCGAGGATGGAGGCCCAAATCACCCGGCGCCGGCCGATGCGGTCGCCGATAGGCCCGCCCAGCAGCGTTCCGGCCGCGACCGCGAACAGGAAGTAGAACAGATGGTATTGCGCAGTCGCCTCGGACACGCCGTATTCATGCATCAGATAGAACATCAGATAGTTGTTGATGCCGGCCAGGTAGAAGTACTTGGAGAAGATCAGCGCGACCAGCACCGCGAGCGCGGCCATGACCTGGCGCTTCGGCAGCGCCGTCTCGCGCCGCGGCGCGGCGGCCTTCGGCTTGCGCTGCTGCCGTCGATACCAGGCGCCGACCGCCGCAAGCAGCAGCATGGCCGCCAGCGCCAGGCTGGAAAACGCCGCGATGCTGCGCTGGCCGTAGGGCAGCACGATCCAGGCGGCCAGAAGCGGGCCCGTGGCCGAGCCGGCATTGCCGCCGACCTGGAAGATCGACTGGGCCAGGCCATGGCGTCCGCCCGAAGCCATGCGCGCCACCCGCGAGGATTCGGGATGAAAGATCGACGAGCCGGTGCCGACCATGGCCGCGGCGACGAGCAGCATCGAGAAGCTGTGCGCGACTGAAAGCATCAAGAGACCCATCAGGGTGCAGCCCATGCCGGCGGCCAGCGAATAGGGCTGCGGACGGCGGTCGGTGACATGGCCGATCAGGGGCTGCAGCAGCGAAGCGGTGAATTGATAGGTCAAGGTCACCAGCCCGATCTGGCCGAAACTCAGATGGAACTGCGCCTTGAACAAGGGATAGACCGCCAGCAGCAGTGACTGCATCGTGTCGTTGAGGAAGTGGCAGAAGCTGATGGCGCCGAGCACGCGAAAGGCGGTGCGGTCGGATGCCGCGGACGCGGCAGGAACGGGTGTGACAGCCTGGTTCATGAAGGATGACGAAAAAATGTGGCAGCAGACGCTGCGCATTGAATGAAGCATGCAGGTGCGCAGCATAAACCATGCGGCGCGATCGAGGCCGCCACAGGGGAATTCGGGCATGGCAATTGAGCGATGTCGTACAATTGGCGCTCTTCACGGCTTGCCGCCGCAGTCCCGGCGCGCCGAGCGCATTCATCAAGGCTGATCCCATCATGCAAACCACACCACGGCGCCGCTCGCAGAGTCTTGCGCAGGAAGTCAGCGCTTTCCTGGCCGATCAGATACGCCAGGGCGCCATATCGCCGGGTTCCAAGCTGCCAACTGAATTTGAAATCATGTCGTCGCAAGGCGTGAGCCGCACCGTGGTGCGCGAGGCCATTTCCAGCCTGCAGGCCGCCGGCCTGGTCGAAACGCGGCATGGCATCGGCACCTTTGTGCTGAACAAACCCAGGCGACTGGGCATACAGCTCGACGCCAGCACCATCACCACGATGCGCGACCTGATGGCGCTGCTGGAATTGCGCATCAGCCTGGAAACCGAAGCCGCGGGCCTGGCAGCGGTGCGCCGCAGCGAGGAACAGCTGCAGGCCTTGCGTGAAGCGCTCGATGCGCTGCAGGCAAACCTGAAGAGCGGCGAGAACGCCATCGGCGCGGATTTCCACTTCCATCTGCAGATCGCCAGCGCCACCGGCAACCACTACTTCATCGACATCATGACCCACCTCGGCGAGCAGGTGATTCCGCGCAGCCGCCTCAACACCGCACAGATCGAGGGTGACGATCGCTCGATCTATCTCGACCGGGTGCAGCGCGAGCATGAAGCGATCTATGAGGCCATCGCCAATCGCGACACCGAGGCCGCGCGCGCCGCGATGCGCTATCACCTGACCAACAGCCGCGAGCGGCTGCGCAAGGCGCACGAGGCGGCGCAGACGCTGGCGAATGCGAAAGCGGCGGTGTAATAGCCCGTTAGCCCGTTTGGAAATCGCGTTTCGTCGTACAGGCGTTTTTACCCACCCGGATCAACGCCGTCCAGTAACTTCTCACACGGGCTTTCAGGATGCATGCAAGCGGCTGCCGCGGTTCTGCGCTGAAGAATCAGGCTGATTTCTATCCGGGCATGCTGAACACGACCTATCAGGGTTGTCGCTTATTACGCATGCGTAGCCAAGGCAGTATGCCGATGAGCATGAGCGACAGAACCGCCGGTTCAGGAACCTCTCTGACCGGCATGAGCAGGAAGCCGTGCAATGGCTCTCCGTGGATCTGTCCAATGCCAACGATATTTCCGTTATCGCTAATGGCATTGGCCTGCTGGAGAAAGTCCCAGCCGGCAGCTTCGACTGCAGGCAGCGTGTTCAGATCGGTATAGATTCCATCGCCATAGAGGAATGCGTGATTGTCACTGATTCCAACCACTTGCCCAGCGTTGTTGATGTCGGTCGCTCTGCTGCCGATCGTTGAACCGGCTATCAAGCCCAGGTCCGTCATGAGGCCATTGCTGTACAGGAAGGCATGTGAAGCACTGTTATTGCTGGTAAGGGAACTGCCGACAACCTGTCCGGCGTTGTTGAGCCCTTCCGCGGAACTCGACGTGCCACCAAGTGTGCCGAGATCCTGCAGAGCGCCACCGCTGTAAAGCAGGGCATGGTTGCTGCTGATGGCCACTTGCCCGAAATCGTTGATGTCCGCCCCGTACCCTGATATGCCAAGCGAACGGATTACACCATCGCTATACACATACGGCCCGCCAGCATCACCGGTTACCTGACCGAGATTATTGATTCCATAAGCCCAGCCGATTGCAATGCTGGTCCTGACGCCATTGTTGTAGAGAAAACTGCTCGTAGGACCGCCATTGGGTGTTGAGCCATAGCCGACGACTACACCCGCACTGTTGATGTCCGTTCCCGTGCTATACGGGCCACCGGGCGTTCCAAGGTCCTGAAACACACCGTTGTTATAGAGGAATGCATGCACCTCGCCAGAGGAAACGGTTCTGCCGCCTGTTACCTGTCCCGCATTGTTCACACCCAATGGCTGAGCCTCGCCGTGCGCACCCAAGGCCCCAAGGTCAGTGACGGTATAGGCGGGCAGCGCATGCGAAGCAGTGTAGGTGCCTGTCAATATCACCGTCTGCAATACCCGCAGGATTCCTTTCTTCGACGTTTTCATCTCTGCTTCCTCTGCCAGTTATTCGAATAGGTGGCGACTGAGTGCTTGAAAGAGGAAACAGTTTGTCAGGATGTCTGATACGGATTTTGAGCTAGGCCAGTCTACGGAAAACGCAGGGAAGGTTCGTGAAAGGTTTTTTGCCGCTTGCCACAGTTTCCGGAAAAATCCGGTTGCATTCCAGCGGACCTGCAAACTATACTGCGCACCAGACAAGTTGTACGACAACTGATGTGAACGCATGGCGGCCGTTGCGCCGCCAATGACAGACAGGAGACGCAGGAATGTCAGCCATAGAAGCAAGCCGCGCACAGGGCGCGCCCACCGTGACCGAAATGCGTGTCGTGCCGGTCGCCGGCCGCGACAGCATGCTGCTCAACCTGAGCGGCGCGCATGGGCCATATTTCACCCGCAACATCGTCATCCTCAAGGATTCCGCCGGCAATGTCGGCCTCGGCGAAGTACCGGGCGGCGAAGCGATAAGAAAAACGCTGGAAGATGCGCGCTCGCTCGTGGTGGGGCAGTCCACCGGCAACTACCGCAAGGTCTTGAACGATGTGCGCGCCGCCTTTGCCGACCGCGATGCCGGCGGACGCGGCCTGCAGACCTTCGATCTGCGCATCACGATTCACGCGGTCACCGCGCTGGAAGCGGCCATGCTGGATTTGCTTGGCAAGTTCCTCGAGCTGCCGGTGTGCGCCTTGCTCGGCGAAGGGCAGCAGCGCGACCGGGTCGAGATGCTGGGTTACCTGTTCTACGTCGGCGACCGCAAGGCCACCGATCTGCCGTATGCGAGCGAACCGGACGCCGAGGACGACTGGCTGCGCCTGCGCCATGAACAGGCAATGACGCCGGAAGCGATCGTGCGTCTGGCCGAAGCCGCGTATGCCCGTTACGGCTTCCGCGACTTCAAGCTCAAGGGCGGCGTGCTGCGCGGCGAGGAAGAAATTGCCGCCGTGACCGCGCTGGCCGAGCGCTTCCCCGAAGCGCGCATCACGCTCGATCCGAACGGCGCCTGGACTCTTACGGAAGCCATCCGCCTGTGCCGCGACCAGCATCATGTGCTGGCCTATGCGGAAGATCCGTGCGGCGCCGAGGATGGCTATTCCGGCCGCGAAGTGATGGCCGAATTCCGCCGCGCCACCGGCCTGCCGACGGCCACCAACATGATCGCCACCGACTGGCGCCAGATGGGGCATGCGATCGCCCTGCAATCGGTGGACATCCCGCTGGCCGATCC
Organism: Noviherbaspirillum pedocola; assembly: GCF_016632335.1. GTDB lineage: Bacteria > Pseudomonadota > Gammaproteobacteria > Burkholderiales > Burkholderiaceae_D > Noviherbaspirillum_A > Noviherbaspirillum_A pedocola. Next base: position 470,144 of record NZ_JAEPBG010000003.1, on the reverse strand, counting down.
TCACTTCTGGACGATGCAGGGCTCGGTGCGCGTGGCGCAGATGTGCCACGAGTGGGGCCTGACCTGGGGTTCGCATTCGAACAACCACTTCGACATTTCGCTGGCGATGTTCACCCAGGTCGGCGCCGCCGCGCCGGGCAAGATCACCGCGCTCGATACCCACTGGATCTGGCAGGACGGCCAGCGCCTGACGAAGGAGCCGCTGAAGATCGTCGACGGCGCCATCGCGGTGCCAAACAAGCCGGGCCTGGGCGTGGACATCGACATGGAAGCGGTGGAAGCGGCGCATCAGGTGTACCTGGGCATGGGCCTGGGCGCGCGCGACGATGCGGTGGCGATGCAGTATTTTTTCCCGGGCTGGAAATTCGACAACAAGCGCCCGAGCTTCGTGCGCCCGTAGGTTGGGCTGACGAAGGAAGCGCAACATGTTCGCGGTCCGCGGGAGCCCGATTTCGGCTCGTAGGTTGGGCTGCAAGCCCAACATGCTCGCGCCCCGCGGGAGCCCGATGTTGGGCTTCACAGCCCAACCTACGAAGCTGGCACGCCGTTCGAAATGCCGCGACACCGTAGGGTGGGTGCAACCCACGCGTCTCGGCGATCAAGCGCAGACCACGTGGGTTGCACCCACCCTACGAGAAGCACAGGCCGAAGCGATGAGGCCGCCTAGAAAGTATTCACCCACGGCGACGCGATGCTTGTGACGCGTGCCGATGCAGGCTACACTGCATCACAAGTTGTCATACATCTGACGACTTGCAAAACAAGCCGAGCGCCGCGCAAGACCAGCATCGCCGAAAGGCATGCCAGCAGATGCAGCGCCAACCAAGACCTCAAGGAGACAGCATGAGCAAGCAGGGCAATCCATCGAACAGCGACGCGCGCGCCAGCCGTGTGCGCTGGGGCATACTCGCCATCCTCTTCATCATCACCACGATCAACTACGCCGACCGCGCCACGATCTCGATCGCCGGCCCCGAGCTGAAGAAGATCCTCAATCTGTCGCCGGTGCAGATGGGCTACATCTTCTCCGCCTTCGCCTGGTCCTACGTGGTCGCGCAGATTCCCGGCGGCTGGCTGCTCGACCGTTTCGGCTCGAAGATCACCTACTTCTTCTCGATCTTCTTCTGGTCGCTGTTCACGCTGATGATGGGCTGGGTCGGCTTTCTCACCGGCGCGACCGCGGTCACGGTGCTGTTCCTGCTGCGCCTGTTGATCGGCGCGGCCGAAGCGCCGTCCTTCCCCGGCAACAGCCGCATCACCTCGGCCTGGTTCCCGACCAATGAACGCGGCACCGCGGCGGCGATCTTCAATTCCGCCCAGTATTTCGCCACGGTGCTGTTCGCGCCGCTGATGGGCTGGCTGGTGCATTCCTTCGGCTGGCAGAGCGTGTTCTATGTGATGGGCGCGCTGGGCATCGTGATGGCCTTCGTCTGGCAGAAGACCATCTATGGCCCGCGCAACCATCCGCGCATTACCAGCGCCGAGTTCGCGCTCCTGCAGCAGGGTGGCGCGCTGGTCGACCTCGACAGCGGCGCCCAGGCTGCCGCGCCGAAGAAGGTCGCTACCGGCTCGGCCATCCGGCAACTGCTGGGCAATCGCATGCTGCTGGGCGTGTACATCGGCCAGTACTGCATCACCACGCTGACCTATTTCTTCCTGACCTGGTTCCCGGTGTATCTGGTGCAGGAGCGCCACATGACGATCCTGAAAGCCGGCTTCGTCGCCGCGCTGCCGGCAATCGCGGGTTTCCTGGGTGGCATCCTCGGCGGTTATGTGTCCGACGCGATGATCAAGCGCGGCTACTCGCTGTCGGCGGCGCGCAAGACGCCTATCGTGGCCGGCATGCTGATGTCGATGTCCATGATCGCCTGCAATTACATCAGCGCCGACATGCTGGTGGTCGCGGTGATGTCGCTGGCCTTCTTCGGCAAGGGCGTCGGCGCGCTCGGCTGGGCGGTGGTGTCCGACACGTCGCCGAAGGAAGCGGGCGGCCTCTCCGGCGGCCTGTTCAACACCTTCGGCAATACCGCCGGCATCACCACGCCGATCGCCATCGGCTACATCCTGCAGGCCACCGGCTCCTTTTCCGGTGCGCTGGTCTTCGTCGCGGCGAACGCGGCGCTGGCCATCGCCTGCTATCTGTTCATCGTTGGCGATATCAAGCGTTTCGAGTTCGCCAAGCCGGTGACGCTCAAGAGCGAAGAAGAAGCCGCACTGGCCGCGCCCGGCGCGCCGGCTGGCGGCAATTAAGCTCAACTGAGCCCGATCAAGAACCTTATGCACAACACGCCGGCGCAAGCCGTCCGGCGCATGTGAAACCTGAACAGCACTACCTCATCAACGCTTACTCCAACGAGACATCATCATGCGCATCGATCCTCAAGAACTGAAGCAAATCCTGTCCTCGGGCCTGTTGTCCTTTCCGCTGACCGACTTCGACGAGCAGGGCAATTTCCGCCGCAATACCTATGTCGAACGCCTCGAATGGCTCGCCCCTTACGGCGCCTCGGCGCTGTTCGCCGCCGGCGGCACCGGTGAATTCTTTTCGCTCGATGGCGAAGAGTATGCGGACATCATCAAGACCGCGGTCGACACCTGCCGCGGGAAGGTGCCCATCATCGCCGGCGCTGGCGGCTCGACCCGCGCATCGATCGCCTATGCGCAGCAAGCAGAGCGCCTCGGCGCGCACGGCATCCTCTTGATGCCGCATTACCTGACCGAAGCCAGCCAGGACGGCCTGGCCGCGCACGTGGAAGCGGTGTGCCGCTCGGTGAACTTCGGCGTGATCGTGTATAACCGCGGCATTTCGCGCTTTGCGCCGGAGACGCTGGCGCAGCTGGCTGACCGCTGCCCGAACCTGATCGGTTTCAAGGATGGCGTGGGCGAGATCGAATCGATGGTCGCCATCCGTCGCCGCATGGGCGATCGCTTCACCTACCTCGGCGGCCTGCCGACCGCGGAAGTCTATGCCGCGGCCTACAAGGCGCTGGGCGTGCCGGTGTATTCGTCGGCGGTGTTCAACTTCATCCCGAAGACCGCCATCGAGTTCTACAACGCGATTGCTGCCGACGACAATGCCACGGTGAACCGCCTGATCGATGAATTCTTCCTGCCCTACCTGGCGATCCGCAACCGCAAGGCCGGCTATGCGGTCAGCATCGTCAAGGCCGGCGCGCGCCTGGTCGGCCACGACGCCGGCCCGGTGCGCAGCCCGCTGGTGGACTGCACCGAAGCCGAGCATGAAGAGCTGCGCGTGCTGATCGAGCGCCTGGGCAAGCAGTAAGTTGCGTAGGTTGGGCTGTTAAGCCCAACATTACAGGCTCGCGGGCCGCGAACATGTTGGGCTTGTCAGCCCAACCTACGAGGACTGATCGAGCTGAGCGGTTCCTTAGGGCCTGCTCCGCCCACGCGGTGCATCGCATACCGCAGCGAGCAGCGGACAGCCGCGTGGGTTGCACCCACCCTGCGAGACATTGACGCCCGACCACCGGAGACCAACTGACATGACCAGCAACACCGCCACCACGCCGCGCTACATCACGATGCACGACAGCGACAACGTCGCCATCGTGGTCAACGACCGCGGCCTGCCGGCCGGCGCCGTCTTTCCCTGCGGCCTGACGCTGATCGAAGCCGTGCCGCAAGGCCACAAGGTCGCGCTGCGCGACATCGCCGAAGGCGAGCCCATCCTGCGTTACAACGTCATGATCGGCCGCGCGCGGCGCGACATTGCCCGCGGCGCCTGGGTCGAGGAGTCGCTGGTGGCGATGCCGCCGGCGCGCGAGCTGGAGAACCTGCCGATCGCCAACCGCGTGCCTGCGCCGCAGCCGGCGCTGGAAGGCTATACCTTCGAGGGTTATCGCAATGCCGACGGCTCGGTCGGCACCCGCAACATCCTGGCCATCAGCACCACGGTGCAATGCGTGTCCGGCGTGGTCGATTTCGCGGTGACGCGCATCAAGGCCGAGCTGCTGCCGAAGTATCCGCACGTCGATGACGTGGTCAGCCTCGAACACACCTATGGCTGTGGCGTGGCCATCGATGCGCCGAATGCCGACATCCCGATCCGCACGCTGCGCAATATTGCCAGCAACCCGAACTTCGGCGGCCGCGCGATGCTGGTCAGCCTGGGCTGTGAAAAGCTGCAGCCCACGCGCATGTTCCCCGCCGATACGATCCCGATCCGGCAGCATGGACAGGAGGGCGAGGGCATAGCCCTGGTCTGCCTGCAGGATGCCGAGCATGTCGGCTTCGAATCGATGATTGCGTCCATCATGGCCACCGCCGAGCGCCATCTGGAGGCATTGAACCAGCGCCGCCGCGAAACCTGCCCGGCCTCGGACCTCGTGGTCGGCGTGCAGTGCGGCGGCAGCGACGCCTTCTCCGGCGTGACCGCCAATCCGGCTGTCGGCTTTGCCTCCGACCTGCTGGTGCGCGCCGGCGCGACCGTGATGTTCTCGGAAAACACCGAAGTGCGCGACGGCATCGACCAGCTCACCGCGCGCGCCGCCAGCGAAGAGGTGGCGCAGGCGATGATCCGCGAGATGGCCTGGTACGACGATTACCTGAAGCAGGGCGGCGTCGATCGCAGCGCCAACACCACGCCGGGCAACAAGCGCGGCGGGCTGGCCAACATCGTCGAAAAGGCGATGGGCTCGATCATCAAGTCCGGCACCAGTCCGATCTCGGGCGTGGTGCGTCCGGGCGAGAAGGCGAAGGGCCGCGGCCTGCTGTACGCGGCCACGCCGGCTTCGGACTTCATCTGCGGCACGCTGCAGCTGGCCGCCGGCATGAACCTGCATGTCTTCACCACCGGCCGCGGCACACCGTACGGCCTGGCCGAAGTGCCGGTGATCAAGGTCGCCACGCGCGACGACCTGGCGCGGCGCTGGCATGACCTGATGGACATCAACGCCGGCAAGATCGCCACCGGCGAGGCCACCATCGAAGATACCGGCTGGGAATTGTTCCGCTTCATGCTTGATGTCGCCAGCGGCCGCAAGAAAACTTGGGCCGAGCGCTGGAAGCTGCACAACGCGCTGACGCTGTTCAATCCGGCGCCGGTGACCTGACAGTGTTGGTAGGTTGGGCTGACGAAGGATGCCCAACTTGCTGGCGGTCCGCGAGCGTTTGATATTGGGCTTGCAGCCCAACCCGCGAAGGATGCCCGCATGTTCGCGCTCCGCAAGCGCCTGATGTTGGGCTTGCCAGCCCAACCTACATACGTTCTCCAAGCTTTCTCACAACTTCATCCCCACGGAGCAAACCATGTTGACTGGTGAAATGTTCATCGGTGCCACCGCCGTTCGCGGCGAGCACGGCAGCGTGCACGGCATCAATCCCGCCACCGGCGAAACCCTGCAGCCCGCGTTCGGACTGGCCGGCGCCAATGAGGTCGAACGCGCCTGCGCGCTGGCCTGGGCCGCATTCGATGCCTATCGCGATACCGGGCTCGACGCGCGCGCCGCTTTCCTGGAGCGCATCGCGCAGCGCATCCTCGACCTAGGCGACGCGCTCATCGAGCGCGCGGTCGCCGAATCCGGCCTGCCACGCGCGCGCATCGAAGGCGAACGCGGCCGCACCGTCGGCCAGCTGCGCCTGTTCGCCGACGTGGTGCGCGAAGGCGGCTGGCTCGAAGCGCGCATCGACCCGGCGCTGCCCGAGCGCAAGCCGCTGCCGCGCGCGGACCTGCGCCAGCGCCATATCGGCGTCGGCCCGGTCGCGGTCTTCGGCGCGAGCAACTTCCCGCTGGCATTCTCGGTGGCCGGCGGCGATACCGCCTCGGCCCTGGGCGCCGGCTGCCCGGTGATCGTGAAAGCCCATTCCGCGCATCCGGGCACGTCCGAGCTCGTGGGCCGGGCCATACGCGATGCGGTCGCCGATTGCAGCCTGCCCGAAGGCGTGTTCTCGCTGCTATTCACCGAGCGCGAAGCGGCGGTGGCGCTGGTCACCGATGCGCGCATCAAGGCCGTCGGCTTCACCGGTTCGCGCGCCGGCGGCATGGCTCTGGTGCGTGCTGCCAACAACCGTCCCGAACCGATTCCGGTCTATGCCGAGATGAGCAGCATCAACCCGGTGTTCCTGATGCCGGGCGCTTTGGCCTTGCGCGCAGCCACCATCGGCGCCAGCTTCGTTGCTTCGCTGACGATGGGCGCCGGCCAGTTCTGCACCAATCCCGGACTGGTGCTGGCGCTGGAAGGCCCGGATCTGGATGGCTTCATTGCCGCCGCCAGCGAAGCGCTGGGGGCCAATGTCGGCGCAACCATGCTGACCCCCGGCATACACGCGGCCTATGAACGCGGCGTGGACCGGATCGCCGGCAATGCGCAGGTGCAAGCGCTGGCGCGCGGCAAGCGCGGCGTAGGCATGCATTCCTGCCAGGCCGGCCTGTTCGCCACCACGGCCGATGCCTTCCTGAAGGACACGGAGATGCAGGAAGAAATCTTTGGCGCGTCTTCGCTGGTGATCCGCTGCAAGAGTCTCGACGACATGCGCGCTGTGGCCGAGCGCCTCGAAGGCCAGTTGACCGCGACGATCCAGATGGAAGACGGCGACGCCGAGGCGGTGCGCGCGCTGCTGCCAACTTTGGAACGCCGTGCGGGCCGCATCCTGGTCAACGGGTATCCGACCGGCGTAGAGGTTTGTCATGCGATGGTGCACGGCGGCCCGTTCCCGGCGACTTCGGATCCGCGCAGCACCTCGGTGGGCAGCCTGGCGATCCGCCGTTTCCTCCGTCCGGTGTGCTACCAGGATCTGCCGGCGAACCTGCTGCCGCAGGCGCTGCGGGATGACAATCCGCTCGGCATCTGGCGCCGTGTGGATGGCAGTCTGGTGCCGGCGGCGCGCTGAATCGCGCCACGGCATTGCGCGGTGCCGGCGACCCCGGCTTTCAGCCGGGCTCGTCGTCGATGCCCAGGCCGCGCAAGCGGCGGTACAGCGTGCGTTCGCTCAGGCCGAGGTGGCGCGCCAGCTCGCGCCGCGTGCCCGCAAAGGCCCGCGCCTGCGTCGCCAGATCCGCGTCCGTCCATGTCCTCCTCGGAAACGTGGCCGGCGACAGCGGTGTGTGGTGCGCTACGCCGCAGAGCAACGGCGGCAACTGCGCCGTATCGATCACGCCATCGTCGGCAAACAGGCTGGCGCGTTCGAGCGCATTGCGCAGTTCGCGGATATTGCCCGGCCAGGCATAGGCGGCGAGCGCGGCCATCGCTTGCGGCGTGATGCGCAGCGGCCCGGAGGCGCCGGCCATGCGCTGCAGGAAGGAATCGACCAGGATGGGCAGGTCCTCGATGCGCTCGCGCAGCGCCGGCAGCTCGATTGGAAACGCGCTGATCCGGTAGAACAGGTCCTGGCGGAAGCTGCCGTCGGCGGCCATGTCGCGCAGCGGCTTGTGGGTTGCGGCCACCAGCCGGAAATCCGCATGCAGGGTTTCCACGCCACCGACGCGGCGAAACGCGCCGGTTTCGATCAACCGCAGCAGCTTGACCTGCATGCCGAGCGGCACGTCGCCTATCTCATCGAGAAACAGCGTGCCGCCGCGCGCGGTTTCCACCAGGCCGTGCTTGCGCGTGGCCGCGCCGGTGAAGGCGCCGCGCTCATAGCCGAAGAGTTCGCTCTCGAACAGGGTCTCGGTCAGTCCCGAACAGTCGACCACGACGAAAGGGCCGCGCGCGCGGTCGCTGGCTTCATGCAGGGCGCGGGCGAACAATTCCTTGCCGGTGCCCGATTCACCCAGCAGCAGCACCGGCAGCCGTGAAGGCGCGACCCGCTGCAGCGCTTCCAGTGCCGCCATGAAGCGTGGCGAGCGTCCGACCAGACCTTCGCTGCTCGCCCTTGCCGACGCCTGGCGCACCGTGACCAGGTGCTCGACATAAGCCACCACATTGCGTTCGTCGTCCAGGATCGGCCGCAGCTCCACGTTCACATGCTCGGGCCCGCGCGGCGTGTGATGAATATGCAGCACCCGGTCCGGTCCGCGCTTTTCCAGCGCCTTTTTCATCGGACAATGTTCGCCGGCCAGATCGCACGGCAATTCGTAGTGATGCGAGACGCGGAAGCACTTGTGCCCGACGACCGATGCGCCGGCCGTGCCGAATTGCCGCTGGTAGGCGGTGTTGGAAGCGAGAATGTTGTACTCGGTGTCGAGCACGATCGCGGGTTGCGCTTCCTGGTCTAGGTAAGAGATGAGCGCCTGCACTTGGGCGCCGAGCTTGTCGCTGTTCATGGCGGATCCGCGAAGTCCGACGATCACCGTTGCCGCGCAGCGCTCCCGGATGCTGCAGAAGACGGGGGCGAACGGCAGGGGATGGTCGTAGTTTGGAGCTAGATTGTATTCGCTGGCCACGAGACTCCGGGGCGATTCTTTTCCTGCTCAGGAAACTTGCGATGCCCTCACACCCGCCCGCTTTCTGCAACGCGCAATTCGGTACAGCACACGATGAATGGAAATGTAAGCGTCCAATAAATCGGCGATTTTGCGCATTTCGAGATTCGTAATTTCGCTCATCGTCGCCGCCGAAATGTGGAAGCGAGATTGGGAACGAAAAATATTGCGTGCTTTCCCAGTTTCGAGACAAGAAAGAAATAACAGGATTTGCATCGATTTGCCGTCTTGCCAGACCTGCCATTCAACAGCTTTTCCGCATTTCGATAGGTTCGGTAATCCTCGAACTGCATGAAGCGTGATATCCGGTCAAAATCCTCAAGCGAGGAAAGAAGCGTGGTAGGGGACCAGAACATATTGTTTTGTTGCAGCGATGATTTCCCGAATCTGGCGGCATAGTGATCACGAAGCCGGAGAGGAAGCCAATGACAAAACGGCAGTGCAGTATCGTGGTTGATAATTGGAAATAATTTATTGGGGGTGGTGATCACCAGGATGTCATTGGTTACACGGGCCAATTCCCTGATGTAATTCCGATTGACCCCGGTGTGTTCAATAACCTCGATGCAATAGACCGCATCGAATGCACGGTCCTCCAGCGGAAGTTCCGCGATGGATCCCTGCGTCCATTGAATTCTGTCTTCCACGCCAAGCACGGTGGCAATTTTTCTGGCTGCGCGCAATCTTGCGTTGTCCTGTTCCACTGCGACGACTCGGGCATTCGTTCTCAATGCGAAAGCGATAGCCAGCCAGCCGTATCCCGTTCCAATGTCGGCGACATGGGGAGCTTCATGCATCATCGCCATCAGCGGATCGACGAAATTGAGCACATAAAAATCAAGGAGTGCATTCACGTCTGCCGAGCGATATTCACTGTCCCTGAAATGCTCGATTTCGGCAATCTCTCTGGCTGCAGTCTGCGATATCCAGCGTCGCTCCTCCGCTGCCTCGTCCAGCTTAAGGAACGCGTCCTGATGCATCGCCTCCTTTCGACTGTTCTTTACATTTCCCGCATTTGCAGAGAACTGCTCATTCTGAAATTTTCTCATCAATTATCTGCGAGGATAGTTACCTGAATGAATTTCAGTTTCAGTTGAATATGCAATCTTTACAAACCGGTGCACGACAATATTGACGTACTACAAAGGATGCACATTATTGTTTTTCCGGCGTTCCATTTATCGAAAAATTGGGATGGCGTAGGTCGACGTTGCCGGGGCGGGAATGATGTTTCGTGTTTCCCATGTAATCTCCATCATCCTGCATGCATCGTTTCTGGCGGCTGCCCCTTTCCCCAATTTGCTTGCATCCACCATGACTTGCAGGATGGACGTTCACAGCGGCGCGGGCGAAACTGCCGAAAATTTGAAGTATTGCAATCGCTATTTTCCAGCGCGATCCGGCATTTCCAACGCGGTGGAAAATTCCCCGAGCAGTTTTATTCTGTCGAATAGCGGCAGGTTCATAGACCTCGCGGGCTCTCAGAGCGGATCAAGCCGGGGCGAGGTTTACTTTCGACCAATTCGATTTCGGCACCTTTCCGTCCGAATTCTTATTCCGATCGATGGCATCAGAATTTCAGTCCAAATTTTTATCTCAGGACCGGTTGCCGCAGGAAACGATAATCCGAGTTTCGCTTTCTGCGAAGATTCGCCGAAACCCGTGCCGGAAGCATCCGCGATCTCACTTCTGGCAATCGTGCTACTCGCAATGCTGACGGGCGCATGGAGCCGCTGATTCCGTCGGAATGAGAATGTCTGTCCTCCGTGGCCTTGTTCTCAACCAGGCATGGGTAAATTGCTGTCCGCTACAGATATCGACCTGGCCTGCGCTGATGTGACATTCCGTTCTGGCACTGCCATTTCCGGTGCCAATGACTGCCAAATACTGCCATGGCATGCCGGCGAAACGATGAGCAGTACGCTTCTAGCGCGGCTAACCAATTAAATTTGGTCGTTGAATCAACCACTTGCATTGAATTTCCGCTTGCTGCATCGCGATGGCACGCCGCTTGCCATAGCGATGACATCACCACATCGCCCAAGGGTGGAGCAACGATCATGAAGGCAAGACACAGTCTGCAAGTGGAGGGATTCTTCGATCCTCATACCTGGACCATCAGCTACCTCGTCCTCGATACCGAGACAAAGCGCTGCGCGCTCGTCGACAGCGTGCTCGACTACGATCCGAAATCCGGCCGCACTGGCACGGCGAGCGCCGACCGCCTGATCGCGCGGGTAAACGAACTTGGCGCGAAGGTGCAGTGGCTGCTTGAAACCCATGTCCATGCCGACCACCTGTCGGCAGCGCCGTATCTGAAGGAAAGGCTGGGCGGCCAGGTTGCCATCGGCAGCCATATCCGGACGGTGCAGCAGGCCTTCGGGGAACTGTTCAATGCTGGCCCCGGCTTTGCCCGCGACGGCAGCCAGTTCGACCGCCTGTTCGAGGACGGAGAGGAATTCTCCATCGGCAGCCTGCGCGCGCGGGCGATGCACACACCCGGGCATACACCGGCCTGCATGACCTACGTGATCACCGACGGCGATGACACCGCGGCCTTTGTCGGCGACACGCTGTTCATGCCGGACTATGGCACCGCCCGCTGCGACTTCCCCGGCGGCGATGCGCGCACGCTGTATCGCTCGATCAATCGCGTGCTCAGCCTGCCGCCCGACACCCGGCTCTACATGTGCCATGACTATCAGCCGAACGGCCGCGCGCTGCGCTTCATCAGCACCGTGGCCGAGGAGCGCGAGCAGAACATCCATGTGCGCGACGGCATCAGCGAGGAAGAGTTCGTCGCCATGCGCACGAAGCGCGATGCGACGCTGGAGATGCCGGTGCTGATCCTGCCGTCGGTGCAGGTCAACATGCGCGCCGGCCATCTTCCCGAGCCCGAGGCCAATGGCCGGCGCTATCTGAAGATCCCGCTCAACGCGCTCTGACGCATAGGCAAGACACCGACGTGGAGACGACCATGGATGCACACAAACTGACTGCCGAGCTATTCGTTGCCCCGCAGATCCTGCCGGCGGACATGTCGGCGCTGCGCGCTGCGGGCATACGCGCGCTGATCTGCAACCGGCCCGATGGCGAAGGCAATGACCAGCCGGTGTTCGCCGAGATCGAGGCCACGGCCCGCGTGGCAGGCATCGAGGCGCGCTACCTGCCGGCCGAACCGGGCAAGGTCAGCGATGACCAGGGCGCGCAATTCGCCGTGCTGATGGCGGAGTTGCCCAAGCCGGTGCTGGCGTATTGCCGTACCGGCATGCGCTCAACCACGATGTGGGCCCTGTCGCAGACCGGCAAGCTGCCGCTGCATGAGATCCTCGATACCGCGCAAAGCGCCGGCTATGACTTGAAGGGCGTGGTGCGCCGCATCGCCAACGGTGGGCGGCTCCCGGTGGACGCGGGTGAACTGACGCACGAGGTGGTCATCGTCGGCGGCGGCGCGGCTGGCATCGCGGTGGCGGCCAGCCTGCTTGCGCGCAGTCCGGGCCTGGATGTAGCCATCATCGATCCGGCCGATGTGCATTACTACCAACCTGGCTGGACCCTGGTCGGCGGCGGCGTCTTCGATGTGCGCGACACCGTGCGCGCGATGGGCTCGTTGATTCCGCGCGGCGCGCACTGGATCAAGGCAGCCGTCGCCGCTTTCGAACCGGAGCGCGATGCGCTGATCCTCGACGGCTGCCGCGTCGTGCGCTATCAGCAGTTGATCGTCTGCCCGGGCCTGAAGCTGGACTGGCATGCGATCGATGGCCTGGCCGAATCCCTGGGCCGCAATGGCGTGACCTCGAATTACCTGTATCAGCTCGCGCCCTACACCTGGGAGCTGGTGAAGAACCTGCGCGGCGGCCGGGCGCTGTTCACCCAGCCGCCCATGCCGATCAAGTGCGCCGGCGCGCCGCAGAAGGCGATGTATCTGGCCGCTGACCACTGGCGCCGCGCCGGCGTGCTGGACAAGACCGAAATCGGTTTCTTCAATGCCGGCGCCGCGCTGTTCGGCGTGCCGGAGTATGTGCCGGCGCTGATGGAATATGTGCGGGCCTATGGCATACACCTGAACTTCCAGCATGCGCTGAGCGCCATCGACGGCCACAGGCGCATCGCCACCTTCGCCCGTACCAACCCCGACGGCACGAAAGACTTCGTGCAGCGCGAATTCGACATGATCCACGTGGTGCCGCCACAGAAGGCGCCGGACTTCATCCGCGTCAGTCCGCTGGCGGATGCGGCCGGCTGGGTCGACGTCGACCCGGCGACGCTGCGGCACAAGCGCTATGCCAACGTGCATGCCTTGGGCGACGCCGGCAACACGCCGAACGCCAAGACCGCAGCGGCCGCGCGGGCGCAGGCGCCCGTGGTGGCGCACAACGTGCTGGCCGCCTGCGGCCGCGGCAAGGAAGCGCGGAGCGAGGCCCATTACAACGGCTACGGCTCCTGCCCGCTGACGGTCGAGCGCGGCAAGATCGTACTGGCTGAATTCCTGTACGGCGGCAAGCTGGCGCCGAGCTTTCCGAAGTGGCTCATCGACGGCACGCGGCCGTCGCGCCTGGCCTGGCTGCTGAAGGAGCGCATCCTGCCGCCGCTGTACTGGGAAGGCATGTTGAAGGGCCGCGAATGGATGGTGCAGCCCGAGCTGGTGGATGCGGTGGCGACGAAGGAAGTCGTTTCGTGAAGGGCCGGCGCATCGGCGGACGACAGGGCGGCATGGGTGCATGCCGCGGTCGCAATGCGTAGTGCCGGCAGTGTCGTGCTGAAGTGCCTGTGTATCGTCTTCTCATGCAAAAAGGAGCTAGCCATGCAAGCAAATGTTGGAAACACCGATCGCGCGCTGCGCATCGTTGCCGGCCTCATCATCCTGTCGCTTTACTTCGTCCTCGGCGACGGCCTGCGCTGGGCCGCGCTCATCGGCCTGGTGCCGCTCGTTACCGGTCTGGCGGGCTGGTGTCCGCTGTACACGCTGCTGGGCATACGCACCTGCTCGCGACGCACGCAGGCATGATGAGGGCCGGATCGATGGCGCGGCTGCACCGGAGGCGATGATGACGCTTTATCTGCTGCTGGGCCTGGCCACCGGCGCCATCCTGGCCTTGACCGGCGCCGGCGGCGGCATTCTGGCCGTGCCGCTGCTGGTATTCGGTGCCGGCATGAGCATGGCCCAGGCCGGACCGATCGGTTTGCTCGCCGTAGGCATGGCCGCCGGCCTGGGCGCCGTGATCGGATTGAAGAAGCGCGTCGTGCGCTATCGCGCGGCGCTGCTCATCGCCGGGGCCGGCATGCTGCTGTCGCCATTGGGGCTGTGGCTTGCGGCGCGCGTGGACAATCGCGGACTCACGCTGCTGTTCGCGATGGTGCTGGCGATCGTGGCTTACCGCGGTTTCCGCAAGGCCGGCGGCAGCGCATCACAGACCGACGCCGGCGCGCGCCCGCCGCCATGCGTGCGCGATACCGCCAGCGGCCGCTTCATCTGGACCAGACCGTGCGCGCGGGCACTTACCATCGCCGGCGGCATCGCTGGCCTGTTGTCGGGCCTGCTCGGCGTGGGCGGTGGTTTCGTCATGGTGCCGGCGCTGCGCCGCTATACCGATCTGTCCATGGACGCGACGATTGCCACTTCGCTCGCGGTGATCGCGCTGGTGTCGGCAAGCGGCGTGGCGTCGAGCATCGCGGCGCAACGCCTGGAATGGGCCGCGGCCCTGCCGTTTTGCGCCGGCGCGCTGGCCGGCATGACGGGTGGGCGTTTCGTGGCCGAGCGCATGGCCAGCGCGCATACGCAGCGCGCCTTCGCTGCCGTGGCGGCAATGGTCGCGCTTGGCATGGTGCTGAAGACAGTATTGCCGCTGCTGCGCTGACATGCCGATTCGGCAGAGTCAACTGACGCAGCCATCATGGCAATACCTTGCCGGCCTCACTCCTGCTTCAGCGCTTCCAGCAACGCATACTTCTCGCGGTCGATCTCGCCGCGGGTACGCACGCCCATGCGCCGCAGCAGCGGCAGCGGCGGACACCAGCCCTGCAGGCCATGCTGCAGCAGGAAGGGCAGCACGACGGCGGGCAGCGCGAACCACTTGCGGTTCACCGTCAGGCCCAGCACCAGGCCGGACAGCGCCAGCGACGAGGCATTCACCTGTAGCATGCGTTCGACATCCCATTCCTCATCGAGCTCCGCGATGCGCCGGCGCATTGATTGCGGGCCTTCGCTGATGTAGCGGCCGATACGCATTTCGGTGCGCCGGTCGATCTCGCTGTTGGCGGTTTCTGAACTGACGCGGCGCACGCGGTCGGAATCGAAGTCGCTTGGTTCTGCTGCCTGGGAAAGATTCATGCGGTTCTCCATCGGATCAATCAATCAATGTTGTCATCGCGGCGTGGCGCCGGCCTTCATGTCGACCACGCCGGGAATGTCCTTGGTTGCGCGGCCAAATTTGCCCTTCAGGTCGTCCACGCCGGCCTGCGGTTTGGCCAGCGGCTGCAGGGAAGCGCGGGCACTGCGCGCGGCTTCGGTATCGATGCCGAAGGCGCGATCGCGTTTTTCCAGCATGCCGGGCAGGAGTTCGCCGTCGCGGTTGAAGGACCATGCCAGCATCGGCTCGCCCATGGGCAGCTTGTCGCCGGCCTGTCCTTCCATGCCGCTGTTCCAGAAATGCCAGGTCTTGCCATAGCTGTTCATCTTCTGCTTCATCAGCGACTTTTCCGCTGATTTGGGTATGCCTGGCGCCACCAGCTGTCCGGAAAGGATTTCGCCGTTATGCGGATGCCAGTACTGGCGCTCGCCCTCGGGCAAGGTATTGAACAGCTTTTCCGAGATGATGTACTCCACGCCGTTCATGTTCGCCTTTGCCGTATTGCCGTCGAACAGCACGCATTGCGCGAAGTCCTCGTTGACCTGATGGCAGTAATGATGCGCCTCCATCTGTATCTCGGGATGGTCCTTCATCGGATGAAAGCCGACCAGATAGACGTCGAAGCCGCGCATGGGCGCCTTGCGCTGCAGCAGCTTTGCGCCGGCCTCGAGCGCGCCGGTCCTGGCTGTCTTGGCTTCGCCACTGACGGCGGTCTTCGGCTCGCCGCTGTCCTGCGCCTGTGCGGCGGGCAGCGCAATCAGTGTCGCGGCGATGGCCGTCGATGCGCAGTGTATGCGTCTGCGGAATGTCGTCATGGCATCTCGTTCCCGGTTTTCTGAAGGCGGCAGCTACGATATACAAAATCATAGAATGTATCGGGCTCGGCCGATGGCATGCACGCAACGCATCCATGACGAAGGACAAAGCGGGATGGGGAAAACAGCGGAAAACAACGATATCGAGCGGTGGCGCAAGTCGTGCCGATGCCCAGGCCCGGCCATGGCTACGCTGCTTGTGGGCGGCAGCAAACCGGCCGATCTTTGTGTGGGGTGATGCTGGCCGGCTGGGCCGAATGCGATGGGGAGGAAGGAGTGGGAAGTCGTGCCGCCCCCCATGCAATGGATCAGGCCGCGCTCTCGTCCCGCAGGCCCGCAAGCTCATCTTCCAGCGCTTGCTTGACTTCCTTCACCCGTACGTAGCGGTAACGCTCGTCGACCGGATACAGCCGCACCGCGCCAGAACGGATCAAACGATTGACCCGGCCCGGAGCCACCTTCAGCGTGCGCGCGGCGGCGGTGGGGTCGTTCAGGCCGAGAGCGGCGGCACGATGTGTTTGCCAGCGCGTCGAGTCGGAGGATCGATCCAGCTGCTCCCGCCGCTCCAGCAGGCGGTCCAGCAATGAAGCCGGCTGCTTATGCCCAAGCTCCGGCATGCGGAGTTTTCCTGCCCGTATCTGGTTCGCCGCCAAGGCCATGCTCCCAAAATTTGGCGCGGCATTCTCTCAAATAAGTTGTCGTATGCAAAGTTGCAGCGGTGCACAGTCGGATTCCCGTGTGCATGCGACGTGAAAGTTTTTTCATCGCATAGTCGAGGGCGCGGTCTGGATGCAAAAACATTCATGTATTTAATGGCATCGTGCTGAGATGTCCGAGCGATAATCCCGGCCTTGCTGCATCACCAACTGCCAGCCTGGCCTGCAAGCATCCACTTCGGTTTCCTTTCACCGCGACTGCGTTGAAAACGGCGATCTGCCTGGGCCGAAGCCACCGATTGCTGCATGGGAAAAGCCTCGCTGCGCTGCCTTTCCTTTCCCGAACCATCCGTGTGAGACATGAGTACGACGACTTCCCACCTCAAATCGGCCGCGCGCGCAGACACTGCGGCCGAGGCCGCGCTGTATGCCAAGGTCACCTGGCGCCTGCTGCCCTTCCTGTTCCTGTGCTACGTGGCCGCTTATCTCGACCGCGTCAATGTCGGCTTCGCCAAGCTGCAGATGCTCAATGATCTGAAATTCAGCGAGACGGTCTATGGCCTTGGCGCCGGCATCTTCTTCATCGGCTATTTCTTCTTCGAAGTGCCGAGCAACATCATCATGCATCGCGTCGGCGCACGCGTATGGATAGGCCGCATCATGATCACCTGGGCCGTGATTTCCGCCGCATCGTTGTATGTGTCCAGCCCGGCGATGTTCTATGCAATGCGCTTTCTGCTTGGCGTGGCCGAGGCCGGCTTTTTCCCCGGCATCGTGCTCTATCTCACCTATTGGTATCCGGCCGCGCGCCGCAGCCGCATGAATGCGCTGTTCATGATCGGCATTCCCATTGCCGGCGTGGTCGGCGGTCCGCTGTCCGGCTGGATCCTGAATGCCTTTGCCGGTGTGCATGGCATGGCCGGCTGGCAATGGCTGTTCCTGATCGAATCCGTTCCTTCGCTGGTGCTCGGCGTGATGACGCTGTTCTACCTGCCGAATTCGATCCGCGCCGCGGGCTGGCTGTCGGATGCGGAAAAGCGCATCCTCGAAGACAACATCGCCGCCGAGACCCATGCCCATGCCGACCATTCACTGTCGCGCGTTTTCGGCAATGCCCGGGTATGGCTGATGGCCGCGATCTACTTCTGCTGCATGATGGGCCTGTATGGCATCAGCTTCTATCTGCCGACCCTGATCAAGGCCGCCGGCGTGAAGGATGCGCTCGACGTTGGCCTGCTAACCGCGATTCCTTATGGCTGCGCGGTGGTGTCCATGCTGCTGGTGGCCCGCAGCGCCGATCGCATGCGTGAACGCCGCTGGCACTTCGCCATCGTCAGCGCGCTTGGCGGCCTTGGCCTGTTCCTGTCCACGGTGTATGGCGCGAACGTGGCGCTGGCAATGGTGGCGCTGTCGCTCGGCACCGCCGGCATGCTGGCCACGATGCCGGTGTTCTGGACGTATCCGAGCTCGCTGCTGTCGGGAACAGCCGCCGCGGCCGGCATCGCGATGATCAACTCCATCGGCAACCTGGCCGGCTTCGTCAGCCCGTCCATCATCGGCTGGCTCAAGGACATGACACACAGCACCAATGCCGGCATGTACCTGGTCTCGGCGGCGCTCGTGGCCGGCGCGCTGATGGCACTGTTGCAGCCGCGCGAACTGGTCAATCGCTGACGCGCGGTTCGCGCAGGGTTCGATCATGACAAGGCCCGCACCGGAATACGGTGCGGGCCTTGTCGTTCATGCGCATGCTTGCGGTCTGGCGATCAATAGGCCGCGCCATCCTTGTGCAGAAAGCGCCATTTGCCATCCGCGGCGAGCACGGCCTGCAGATCGTCGTCAGGATAAGTCGCAGCATCCCCGGACGAACGGTCGCCGATTTCGAGGTAGAGCACATCCTCATCGCCCGGGTTGATGAGCTGATGAGCATTGCCGCTGCCGGCGCGAAAGCCCGCGCACATGCCGGGTTCCAGCGGCGTGTCGCCCTGATCGGTGCGCAGCACCGGCCGACCGGCGAGGATGTAGATGAATTCATCCTGCTTCGTATGCGCATGACGCAGCGCCGAAATCGCGCCCGGCGGCAGGCGCGTCAGGTTGACGCCGAAATTCATCAGCCCAAACAGATCGCCCAGCGGCCGCTTCTCGCGGCCGGCCATGCGCGACGCGAAGGGTTCGGGATAATTCGATGGCTTGGTGCGCGACGGCGCTTGCGCCGCAACGATGGCGACCGGATGCCTGTTGTCGTTCATGGCTTCCCTTTCATGGATGCTGCGGCCGCGCACAGGCGGCCGGCGTGTCAAAGACCTTCCTGTTGCATCGCCCGCACGACTGCGGGGCGATGGAGCATGCGCACGGCATGCGCATGCCAGTGCGGATACTCGCCCTCAAGATCAGCGCCGAGCAGCCGTGCCCATCCATGAAACACGAACAGCAATGGATCGACAATGCCGTAGGCCTCGCCCAGCGCCCAGCTTCGACCGCGCAACTGTTCCTCGATGCGGGCGAAACCTTCCTGCAGATGTTTCTCGGCGCGCGCCTTGATCTCGCCATAGCTGGCCGGATTATCAGTGAAGCGCTGCGGACGCCAGCGCCCGCTGAAGCCCACGCTGTGCAGCGTGCCGGAAAGCCAGTTGAACCATTCGAGCGCTCGCGCCGCTTCCAGCGCCGTGCGCGGCATCAGCGCCTGCGGGTCGGTGGCGCTGCAGCCGATGTACCAGCAGATCGCCGGCACTTCGGTGAGGATCTCGTCGCCGCTGCGCAGCACCGGCACCCGGCCCTTGGGATTGATGTCGAGAAAGGCGGGATCGCGCGTCTTGCCCTTCTGCACATTGATTTCGATCAGCTCGTAACTGATGCCGGTTTCCTCGAGCAGGATATGCGGCGCCAGCGAGCAGGCGCCGGGCGAGTAATACAGCACGGTGTTCATGATTTCCTTTCGGTGGCGCACATGTCGGCAGCGGCATTGCGCATGGGACGAAGCCGCAGCCTAACATCCCGCAGCCACGGTCTATCGCGCCCGGGAGAAGGTAGGTCAAAGCGCTACGTTGCCGCCCCGGTTCAGGAAGCCTTAAGCTTGCCGGGTTAGCATCGCCGGCGATGCCGCTCCACCACGACACGCATGCGCTGCATATCGACGCCCGCCGGCCCGATCCCAACAAGAAAACACCGCTTCATGAACTCCAGACAATCTCTGTCAGTCCTGCTGTGCCTGGCCTGCCTCTGCGACTATGCCCTGGCGCAGGCCGGCGCGCTGGCGCTTTCCGCTGAACAGGCGCGCGACGCCGGTATCGCCTATGCCCGCGTGAGCGCCGCGACCACGCCCGGCGACGGTATGCGCCTGGCGGGCAATGCAGCGTTCTCCATCAAGGGCATCGAGATCGTCAGCGCGCCGGCCGCCGGCGTAGTGCAGGAAGTGCTGGCCGCGCCCATGGACCGCATCGAAGCCGGCGCGCCGCTGGCGCGCCTTTACAGCCCGCAATTGCTGGAGTGGGAACGGGAATATGTGCAGCTGTCGGCGCAGGAGCGGCTGGCGCTGGAGAAACGCGAGCGCGACGAGGCGCTGTACCGCGAAGGCATCATCGCGCTCGGCCGGCTGCAGGAAAGCCGCAGCGCCCATGCGCAGGCGCGCGTGGCCGTGCGCGAGCGCGCGCAGCTGCTGAAGCTGGCCGGCGTGGGGAGCGCCAACCTGAACGCGCTGGCGCAGCGCATGGAGATCTCGCCGCTGATGACGGTTGGCGGCAGGCATGCCGGCACCGTGCTTGAATTGCTGGCGCTGCCGGGACAGCGCGTCGAAGCGGGCGCGGCGATCGCCAGGCTCGGCCGCGCCGGCGCGCTCGCGCTGGAGCTGCAGGCCAGCCGCGCGCAGGCCGACCGCATCCGGCCCGGCGATGAAGTCCGGGTGGCCGGCTGCGCGAAGGCGGGCAGGGTGACGGCATTGAGCCCGCAGATGCAGGCGGCGAGCCAGTCGGTGCTGGTGCGTGCCGAATTGCCGGGCGCGGAGGGCTGCCTGCGGCCGAACCAGTATGTCGATGCCACGGTGCGGCCGAACGCCGGCACGGCCACGCCGGCCGGTGCGGTCACGGTGCCGAGCGCGGCGCTGGTGCGGCAGGACGAGCGCGACGCGGTCTGGAAGCGCGATGCGCAAGGCCTGCAGCCGGTGCCGGTCGAGATTCTTGCGCGCGGCGCAGAGAGCAGCGTGGTGCGCGGCGAACTGGCCGCAGGCGACGAGGTCGCAGTGCGCGGACTGGCGGCGTTGAAGGGACGCGCCAGCGGCATGGGCGCGCCGGAAGCGGGTCGCTGATGCTCGGCCGTCTGATCGCGTTCTCGCTGTCGCAGCGCCTCCTGGTGCTGGTGCTCACCGTCATGCTGGTGGCCGCCGGCACGCTCGCCTTCCGCGCGCTGCCGGTGGATGCCTATCCGGATGTGTCGTCCACGCAGGTCAAGATCGTGATGAAGGCGCCGGGCATGACGCCCGAGGAAGTCGAGACGCGCATCACCGCGCCCATCGAGCAGGAACTGCTCGGCATACCGCATCAGCGCATGCTGCGATCGCAATCGAAATACGCAATCGCCGACATCACCCTCGATTTCGAGGACGGCACCGACATCTACTGGGCGCGGCAGCAGGTGGCCGAGCGTCTGGGCAATGTAACGCGCGACCTGCCGGCCAGCGCCTCGGGCGGGCTGGCGCCGATCACCACGCCGCTGGGCGAGATGTTCATGTTCACCGTCGATGGCGAGCTTTCCGCCGCCGACAAGCGCAGCCTGCTGGACTGGGTGATCCGGCCGCAGCTGCGCGCCATTCCCGGCGTAGCCGATGTGAATGCGCTGGGCGGCATGGTCAAGAGCTTCGAAGTCGTACCCGACGTGGCCGCGTTGGCGGCGCGCCGGATGTCGCTGTCGCAGCTGCAGACCGCGCTGGAGAGCAACAACCGCAACGATGGCGCCGGCCGCCTGTCGGCGCAGGAAGAAGCGCTGCTGGTGCGATCAAGCGGCAGCCTGCGCACGCTGGACGATGTGCGCGCGCTTGCGGTGGCCGAGCGCGACGGCGTGGTGGTGCGCGTGGCCGATGTCGCCGAGGTGCGCATCGGCAACCTGACCCGCTACGGCGCGGTCACCGAGAACGGCCGGCAGGAAACCGTTGAAGGACTGGTGCTGGGCCTGCGCGGCGCCAATGCGCGTGAAGTCGTCGCGGCAGTGCGCGCCAAGCTCGAAGGCCTGCAGAAAATCTTGCCGCAGGGCGTGAGTATCAAGCCCTTCTACGACCGCGGCGCGCTGGTCGAGCGCGCGGTGGGCACGGTGTCGCGCGCGCTGGCCGAAGCGGTGGTGCTGGTCATGGTGCTGCTGTTCCTGTTCCTCGGCAATCTGCGCGCGGCGCTGGTGGTGGCGGTGGTGCTGCCGCTGTCGGCGCTGGGCTGCCTGCTGCTGATGCATCTGTACGGTCTGTCGGCCAACCTGATGTCGCTCGGCGGCCTGGCGATCGCCATCGGCATGCTGGTCGACGCCGCCGTGGTGGTGGTCGAAAACCTGGAAGCGCATATCGCGCATCCGGCTCCCGGCGCGCCGCGCCCGCGACTGCATGTGATCTACCGCGCGGTAGCCGAGGTCGCAGCCCCCGTTGCTGCCGGCATCCTGATCATCGTGCTGGTGTTTTTGCCGCTGCTGACGCTGCAGGGACTGGAAGGCAAGCTGTTCGCGCCGGTTGCGCTGACCATCGTGTTCGCGCTCGGCGCGTCGCTGCTGCTGTCGCTGACCGTGATCCCGGTGCTGGCCTCGTTCTTCCTCGGCAGCGGCGCGCATAAGACGCCGCCGCTTGTGCGCTGGCTGGAGCGCGCCTATGCGCCTGCGCTGGAATGGGCGCGCAAGAGAAGGCGCGTGGTGTATGCGATCGCGCTCGGCACCCTGGCGCTTGCGGCCGTGGTGTTCCCTTTCATCGGCAAGTCCTTCATACCGACGCTGGATGAAGGCGACATCATCCTGCAGGTGGAAAAGACGCCGTCGATCAATCTGCAGACCTCGGTGGCGACCGACCTTGCCATACAGCGCCGACTGCTGCAGGACGTGCCCGAAGTCGCGGGCATCGTCGCCCGCGTCGGCTCGGACGAGCTCGGACTGGACCCGATGGGCCCGAACGAAACCGACACCTTCCTCGTGCTCAAGCCGCATGCGCAATGGCGCGATCCCGACCGCGAGCACCTGATCGACCGGCTGCGTGCAGCGCTCGGCGGCTTCATCGGCATGAATTTCAGCTTTACCCAGCCGATCGAAATGCGGACTTCGGAAATGCTGTCCGGCGTGCGCGGTGATCTCGCGGTAAAGATCTACGGCCCTGATCTCGCGCAGCTCGGGCAGATGGCAGAGCAGGTAGTGAAGACGCTCGAAGCGCTGCCCGGCAGCGAAGACGTGCAGACCGTGAAGAACAGCGGCCTGCAATACCTGCAGGTGGAAATCGATCGCCAGGCCGCGGGCCGTCATGGCTTCACCGTCGAAGCGCTGCAGAACGACTTGCGCGCGCTGGTGGAAGGACGCCAGGTCGGCATCGTGATCGAGGAGGGCAGGCGCCTGCCCTTGCTGCTGCGCGGCGGACAGGCGTTGCAGATGTCGCCGGCGCTGTTCGAGTCGCTGCGTCTGCCGGTCGCCGACGGGCAGGCGATACCGCTGTCGCAGCTGGCGCGGCTGATGACGGTGGACGGCCCGGTCAAGGTCGATCGCGAAAACGGCTACCGCATGGCAGTGGTGCGCGCCAATGTGCGCGGCCGCGACCTGGTCGGCTATGTCGATGAAGCGCGCGCCGCGGTGGCGAAGAATCTCGTGCTGCCCGCAGGCTACCGTATCGAATGGGGCGGCCAGTTCGAGAACCAGCAGCGCGCGGCGGCGCGCCTGATGCTGGTGGTGCCGGTGGCGCTCGGGCTGATCTTCCTGCTGCTGTTCGCCACTTTCGGCTCGCTGCGCCAGGCGTCGCTGGTGCTGGTCAACATCCCCTTCGCGCTGGTCGGCGGCGTGCTGGCGCTGGCAGTCACCGGCACCTACCTGTCGGTGCCCGCATCGGTCGGCTTCATCGCCCTGATGGGCATCGCGGTATTGAACGGCCTGGTGATGATCAGCCATTTCAACACGCTGCATGCGCGCGGCATGCATATTGACGCGGTGATCAGCGAAGGCGCGCTTCGCCGGCTGCGCCCGGTACTGATGACCGCCAGCATCACTGGCTTCGGCCTGATCCCGCTGCTGCTGGCCACCGGGCCGGGCTCGGAGATCCAGCGGCCGCTGGCCATCGTCGTCATCGGCGGCCTGGTCAGCTCGACCGCGCTGACGCTGGTGCTGCTGCCCATCCTGTATCAGCAATTCGGCACCGGGAAGAAGGCATGAACCGACATTACGACTGCGTGCTCACCGTGGCTTTGCCCGCGCGGCTGGAGGACGACTTCATCGACCTGGCATTGGCGCATCCCGAATGGGTCGATGGCTTTTCGCTGGCGCACCAGGAAGGCTTCGGCAGCGGCGCGAGCCTGGTCAGCCCGATGGAGCGGGTGCGCGGCCGCGCCCGGCGCGCGGTGCTTACGGTGCTGATGGAGTCGCAGCATGTCGAGCTCTTGTTGCAGGAGTTGCGCACGGCATTCCCGACCCCGGAGATCCTGTGGTGGACCATGCCCGTGACCGCTTTCGGAAGATTCGCATGAAGAGATTTCGCAGTCGCATCGCGCTCGCCGTCCTGCTGCTGCCCTGCCTGGCGCGGGCGACTGAAGCGGACATGCCGTATCCGCAGGCGCTGCCGCCGGTGGAACAGGCGCGCCGCGCGCTGGCGCGCCAGCCGCTGGTGGCCGCGGCGCGCGCCGGCGTGGCGCAGGAAGAGGCTGGCAGAACCGCGCTGCTCGCTGGCAGCAACGAATGGACGGTGCGGGCCACCAGCCAGCGGCGCAATGTGATCAACGACAGGAATTACCAGGAAAACGGCATCGCGCTGGAGCGGCCGCTTCGGCTTCCGTCCAAGGCTGGCAAGGATGCGCAGCTCGGCGATGGCGGCGTGCGCCTGGCCGAACTGCGCCTGGCCGATGCCTGGCATGAAGCCGCGCGCGCATTGATGAAGTCCTGGTTCGACTGGCTGCGCGAAGCGCGCGCCGCGACGCGGCTAGAGCAGAATGCGCAGCTGCTCGATCGGCAGCTGCAGATCGTCAATCAGCGG
Organism: Noviherbaspirillum pedocola; assembly: GCF_016632335.1. Taxonomy (GTDB): domain Bacteria; phylum Pseudomonadota; class Gammaproteobacteria; order Burkholderiales; family Burkholderiaceae_D; genus Noviherbaspirillum_A; species Noviherbaspirillum_A pedocola. The sequence continues at coordinate 445,761 of NZ_JAEPBG010000003.1, read as the reverse complement.
GTGCGGGCCGGGGATGCGCCGCGCATGGAGATCGCGCTGGCGCAGACGGAGCGCGATCGTGCGCAGGCCGCTGCCATGGCTGCGGCGCAGCGGCGCGCGCTGCTGGAGGCCGCCATCGCGGGCAGATATCCGGAGCTCGCGGCCACGCCGCCGGAAGCGCTGCCCGAGCCGGCTTCGCTGGCGGCCAGCCCGCAGGCATGGCGCGAGCGCATCCTTGCCGACAATCATGAACTCGAGGTCGCGCAGGCCGAGGCGGCGCAGGCAAGGCTGGCGGCCGAGCGCACCGCGCTGGACGGGAAGCCGGATCCGACGCTAGGGGTGCATTACATCGAAGAGCGCGGCCGGCAGGAGCGCATCCTCGGCATGTCGCTATCCTTCGCCATTCCCGGCGCGGCGCGCGGCGCGCAGGCGCGTGCCGGCTGGAGCCGCGCCGCGCAAGCCGAGGAGCGCGCGCAGGAGGCGCGCATGAAGGTCGAGACCGAGGCGATGGCAGGCGCATTGCGCGCGGCATCGACGCAGGCGCTGTGGCAGCAACTGGCTGCGATCGCCTGCCAGGCCGAGGACTATGCCGGGCTGGCTGCGCGCGCCTATGCGCTGGGGGAATTGCCGCTGAACGATACGCTGCTGGCGCGGCGCCAGGCGCTGGATGCCTTGACGAACGCGGAGCAGGCGCAGATTGATGCGCTGGAAGCGCAGGCGCGGCTGTTGCTGGATGCGCATCGCATCTGGAGTCTGGAAGACATGGAGGACGCGAAGGAGGTGAAGCCGCAGGCCGTGCCGGGAGCGCAGTAGCCTCTGCTGCATCCGTAGGGTGGGCGCCAGCCCACGCGGGCGTTCATGCACCGCGTGGGCTGGCGCCCACCCTACCAATGCTTGCGCCCGGACTGCCTTTCCCCTGCATCCCAGCCCTTTCAAGGTCGCCGCACGGTAACTGCTGCATTGGTTGTAGCAGCACTACGCTGCAGGGGGGGCGCTACGTCCAGGGCGTGGGACGTTTAGGCCTGCCTTTGCAGTTGCAGTTGCCGTTGCTGTTGCCTTTAATCCCGTTGATCGCGCCGTGGCGCCGGGCCCTGAAGCGGATAAGGTGCGGCGTCTGTTTGAGCGAAGCGCAGCGTAGCGAGTTTAGCCGCGCCCCGCTTCAGGGTTCGGCGACACGGGGCCCCCCGAAGGGGGCGCGATCTCCGGGTCGCCTTTTCTTGGTTACTTCTTTTGGCGAGCAAAAGAAGTGACCCGGCTGCCGGGCCGGGACCCGGCTTGGTCGCCAAGTGTGATGGCGGTTTCGGGTCATCGGGCTTCAAACTTCGACCGGGCGAGCCTTACGATCCAAGCCTCGATCAACGCGACGACGACCAAGGCAAGAGCCCGCCCCATCAACGACATCACTCCGGTGATGCAATACGTTCAGCTCCCCCTCGACCTAGCCGGGTCCCGGCCCGGCAGCCGGCCTACTTCTTTTGCGCGCCAAAAGAAGTAGGCAAGAAAAGGCGCCCCGGAGATTGCGCCCCGCTGCGCGGGGTTCCCGTGCCGTCGATGCCCGGAGCGGGGCGCGGCTAAACTCGCTACGCTGCGCTTCGCTCAAACAGACGCCGCACCTTCTCCCGCTCCGGGCATCGCCGGCACGGCGCAATCAACGGGGGTAAAAGCAACTGCAACGGCAACTGCAACGGCAAAGGCACTGCACCTGCACCTTTATCTCGCCCTTCCAACCTTATGCAGACTACCGACGGCCTGAAAGACAATTTGACGTCACCTTGAAACGGCTGCCCTGCATCCCCAAGCTTCACCATGCAAGCCGGACAAGGCAAGCGCGTCATCCACCACGCTCACGGCGTGATCGCCACCTTCAGCACGCCGCCTCGCTGGTTGGCGAACAGCTCGTAGGCTTCCTCGATCTGGTCCAGGCGGAAGCGATGCGTCACCATCGGCTTCAGGTCCACGCGCCCGGACGCGACGATGCTCATCAGGCGGCGCATGCGCTCCTTGCCGCCGGGGCACAGTGTGGTGACGATGCGGTGGTCGCCGAGGCCGGCGGCGAAGGCTTCCAGCGGCAGCGACAGCTTGCCCGAATACACGCCCAGGCTGGACAGCGTGCCGCCCGGCTTCAACGCGCGCAGGCAGCTCTCGAAGGTCGCCTGCGTGCCCAGCGCCTCGATCGCCACGTCGGCGCCGGCGCCATCGGTGAGCCGCATGATCTCGGCCACCGGATCGACCTGCCGATAGTTCAGCACGATATCGGCGCCAAGCCGCTTGGCCATCTCCAGTCGCTCCGGCACCGCGTCGACCGCGATGATGCGGCTGGCGCCCTTCAGGCGCGCGCCGGCGGTGGCGCACAGGCCGATCGGGCCCTGCGCAAAGATGGCCACGGTGTCGCCGATGCGGATGCCGCCGCTTTCCGCGCCGCCGAAGCCGGTGCTCATGATGTCCGGACACATCAGCACCTGTTCATCGGTCAGGCCGTCGGGCACCGGCGTCAGATTGGCCATGGCGAACGGCACCCTGAGGTACTCGGCCTGGCAGCCGTCGATGGTATTGCCGAAGCGCCAGCCGCCGATCGCATGGCCGCCGCATTGCGAATGATGGCCATCGAGGCAGGAATTGCATTGGCCGCAGGGCGTGATGGCGCCGACGATGACGCGCTGGCCGACCGCATAACCGGTGACGCCAGGACCGAGTTCGGCGATGGTGCCCACCGGCTCATGGCCGATGATGCGACCCGGCTCGACCGGATATTCGCCTTTGAGAATATGGACATCGGTGCCGCAGATGGTCGTGGTGGTGATCTTCACCAGCGCTTCGCCCGGGCCGATCGCTGGAATCGGTTTTTCATCGAGGATGATGCGGCCGGGGCCGGTGAATACGGCTGCCTTCATGGTGCGCATGGATGGCTCTCCTGAACGAAGGCCGCCGGCGGGCCCCAGGATGGGGCCGTGCCGGGGCGCTTTGGTTGACGCGAAAGGACCGCGCTCCCTGGTGATTCAAAACGCAGACTAGGCCGGCGCTTCGCCTGGCGCTTGATGCAGCTCAACCGCATGCAAGGCGTGCGCCGCGCAGCGCGCGCTGCCGCGTTCCCACGCGCAAGGGCGACTGGGCCGCCTTTGATCCATGTCATTTTTTTCGGGGAACCGCTGCAATAAGGTAAAACTTTCTCCCGCCCGCCAGGCTGCCCACGATGCATAGCTTCCGTCTTCCCGCGTGGTTCCGTGACGAAGCCAGCCGCCGGCTGCGCCAGCCATGAACGCGACGCTGCAGGCCGCCAGCGCCGAACGCGAGCCGCCGGGAGAGACGCTTTATCAACTGATTCAGGTCAGCAAGACCTATGTGATGGGCGAACTCGAAGTGCCGGCCTTGAAGCCGACCGACCTCGCGCTGTACCGCGGCGAATTCATGGTGCTGCTCGGCGCCTCGGGCAGCGGCAAGTCGACACTGCTCAACATCATCGGCGGGCTCGATCTACCCAGCGGCGGCACGCTGCGCTACCTGGACTTCGACCTCACCGATGCCGACGATGCGACGCTCACGCGCTTTCGCCGGCGGCATGTCGGCTTCGTATTCCAGTTCTACAACCTGATACCCAGCCTTACTGCGTTGGAAAATGTGCAGCTCGTCACCGAGATCAGCGACGATCCGATGGATGCGGCCGAAGCGCTGGCCCTGGTCGGCCTGCAGGAGCGGCTGCATCACTTCCCGGCGCAGTTGTCCGGCGGTGAGCAGCAGCGGGTAGCGATTGCCCGCGCCATCGCGAAGCGACCGCATCTGCTGCTGTGCGACGAGCCCACCGGCGCGCTCGACTACCAGACCGGCAAGCTGGTGCTGACCGTGCTCGAGCGCATCAACCGCGAGCTCGGCACCACTACGGTGGTGATCACGCACAATGCCGCAATCGCGGCCATGGCGGATCGGGTGGTGCGCATCGGCAGCGGCCGCATCACCGGCATCGAATGCCATGCGACGCGGGCTTCCCCCGAGGACATCGCATGGTGAGCTGGAGCCGCATCGCCGCGCTGGACCGCAAGCTGCTGCGCGATCTGTGGCGCATGCGCGGCCAGGTAGTAGCCATTGCGATGGTGGCCATGTGCGGTGTCGCGACCCTGGTAACGATGCGCGGCGCGCATGAGTCGCTGTTGCATGCGCAGGCCGCGTATTACGAGCGCTATCGTTTCGCTGATGTGTTCTGCATCGTCAAGGGCGCGCCGATCGGCATTATCGAGCGGGTGCGCTCGCTACCTGGCGTGGCGCAGGCCGACGCCCGCGTGGTACACGATGCTTCACTCGATGTGCCGGGCCTGGAAGAGCCGGCCAGCGGCAGGCTGGTATCGCTGCCGCGGCATGGCGGCGGCCTGAACCGGGTGCATCTGCGTTCCGGCCGCATGCCGCTGACAACCGATGCCCACGGCGTGCTGGTGAGCGAAGCCTTCTCCGCCGCGAATGGCCTGAAACCCGGTGACAGCATCGGCGCGATCATCAATGGCCGCAAGGAACGGTTGCTCATCACCGGCATTGCCATCTCGCCGGAATACGTCAACGAGATCAAGGGCAACAGCTTTCCGGACAACCGCCGCTTCGGCGTGCTGTGGATGAACGATGAAGCGCTCGCGGCGGCGCTGGGCATGCGCGACGCCATCAACGACATCACGCTTACGCTCGCGCCGGGAGCCAGCGAAAAGCGCGTCATCGAACTGCTGGACCGGCTGCTCGCGCCCTATGGCTCGCTCGGCGCCTATGGCCGCGACGAGCAGATCTCCCACAACTTCCTGGCCAATGAACTGGCGCAGAGCCGGGTGTCGGCGATCGTGATACCGACCATCTTTCTCGGCGTATCGGCTTTCCTGATCCACAACGTGCTGCAGCGCCTGACCGCGCTGCAGCGCGCGCAGATCGGGCTGATGCGCAGCTTCGGCTATGGCCGCGCCGCAATTGGCGCGCATGTGCTCAAGTTCGCGCTGTTCACCGTGATAGCGGGCGCGGTGCCCGGCATCGGTGTCGGCGCCTGGCTCGGCGGCGGGCTGGCGCGGCTGTATGCGCGCTTCTACCATTTCCCGTCGCTGGCGTTCCGGCTATCCGCCTTTACCGTGGCGCTGGCTCTGCTCAGCGCCGTCGCCTCGGCCGCGATCGGCGCCTGGCTGGCGGCGCGCGCGGCAATGGCGCTGGCGCCGGCCGAGGCGATGCGCCCGGAAGCGCCGGCGCGCTTTCGGCCCGGGCCGATGGAACGTCTCGGCCTGCAGCGCTTCATGCCGCTGTCGCTGCGCATGGTGCTGCGCAACCTCGAGCGCAATGCGATGAAGAGCCTGATGTCCATCGTCGGCCTTGCCTGCGCGCTGGCGCTGGTGATTGCAGGCCAGTTCACTTTCGATGCGCTGAACGAGATCATCCGCATCCAGTTCCAGCTGGCGCAGCGTGACGACGTGACAGTGTCCTTCAACGAAGCGCGCGACATCTCGGTCGCGCACGACCTGGCCGCGCTTCCCGGCGTGCTGCGCGTCGAGCCCTTCCGCAATGCCGCGGTGCGCATGCGTTATCGCCATCACAGCAAGAAGACGGTCGTGTTCGGTCTGCCGCAGCAACGGCAGTTGCGTACCGTGCTGGACGAACAGGAACGCCCGATCGCGCTGCCGGCCAAGGGCATCGTGATGACGCGCAAGCTGGCCGAGACCCTGGGCATCGGGACGGGCGAAGCGCTGACGCTGGAATTCCTGCAGGGCCAGCGCCGCATCGTTGCGGTGCCGGTTGCGCGCATCGTCGACGAGCCCATCGGCATGTTCTCCTACATGGACGCTGCCGCGCTGGCCGAGCTGGCGTCCGAGCCGGTGACGGCCGACGGCGCCTACCTTGCGATCGATGCGCGCGAAGCCGGCAGGCTCTATCGCGCGCTCAAGGGCGTGCCGGCGGCGGCCGCGGTCAATCTGCGTGTAGCCACGCTGCAGAGCTTTCTGTCGACGGTGGCGCAGAACATGCGCATGAACACGATGGTGCTGGTCGTCTTCGCCTGCGTGATTGCGCTCGGCGTGGTCTACAACGCGATGCGCATTGCCTTGTCTGAGGGCGCGATCGAGCTGGCGAGCCTGCGCATACTCGGCTTTACCACGGCCGAGGTGGCGACCATGCTGCTCGGCCAGCAGGCCGTGCTGGTGCTGGCCGCGCTGCCGCTGGGCTGCCTGCTCGGCTATGGCCTGGCGGCCTTGCTGTCGCTCCTGCTGAGCCAGGACCTGTTTCGCATTCCGCTGGTGATCAGCAGCCGCACCTTCGGCCTGTCGATCGGCGCGGTGCTGCTGTCCGCGCTGATTGCCGGCGCAATGGCATGGCGGCGGCTGCGCCGGCTGGATCTGATCGCCGTATTGAAGACCCGTGAATGAGCCCGAGCATGGACGTGCGCACGAAACCGGAAGCGACGATGGAGAAGACCGGGCCGCGGGACGCGAAGCCGGCCCATGCGCGACGCCGGCGCCTGCCGCTGGGCCTGATCCTGGCCGCGTTGGCGCTGCTCGCTGCGGCCTGGTACCTGTTCCGGCCGCAGCCGTTGCGCACCGAGCTGGCGACGGCGACGATCGGGCCGATGCAGGTGACGGTGGACAACCAAGGCCGGGTGCGCATCCGCGACAGCTATGTGCTTGCGGCCCCGGTGACGGCCAGGATGGCGCGTGTGGCATTGCGCGATGGCGATGCGGTGCAACGCGGACAGGTGCTGGCGACCCTGTATCCGCTGCCGCTGGATCCGCGCGCGCATGAAGGCGCGCAGGCCAGGCTGGAAGCGGCGCAGGCGCTGCTGCGCGAGGCCGGCCTGCGCGCGGCGCGTGCCGATGCCGATCTGCGACTGGCCGTGTCGGAGCGCGAGCGCGCCAAGCGCCTGGCCGGCGAGAATTTTCTGTCGGCGCAGGCCGCCGACAAGGCCATTGCCGCGGAAGCGGCCAGCCGCGCCGAATGGGAAGCGGCGCGCTCGCGGCAAGCGGCCGCCGCGGCTGATGTGCGCGCCGCCGAGGCGGCGCTGATTGCCGCAGACGGCGGCGCCAAGGGCGATGCGCGCGCCGCCGAGGCGGCGCTGATTGCCGCAGACGGCGGCGCCAAGGGCGATGCGCGCGCGCTGCCCTTGTTGTCGCCGGTCGATGGCTATGTGCTGAAGGTGCATGAAAAGAGCGAGCGCATCGTGGCGGCAGGCACGCCGCTGGTGTCGGTGGCGGATGCATCGCGCTATGAGATCGTGGTCGATGTGCTGTCCAGCGATGCGGTGAAGGTCCGGCCGGGCCAGACGATGTTGCTGGAAGGATGGGGCGGCGCGCGCACGCTGCGCGCCACGGTGCGCCTGGTCGAGCCGGCGGCGTTCACCAAGATTTCCGCGCTCGGCGTGGAAGAGCAGCGGGTCAATGTGATTGCCGACCCCGTCGATGCGCTCGGCCCGCTGGGCGATGCTTACCGCGTCGAAGCGCGCATCGTGGTGTGGGAGACCCAGCGCGCGCTGAGGCTGCCGGGCAGCAGCGTGTTTCGCGTCGGTGATGCCTGGCATGTGTTCATCGTCGAAGGCGGAAGGGCGCATGAGCGCGAGGTGCGCATCGGCCAGCGCAATCAGGATGAAGCGCAGGTGCTCGCGGGCGTGTCGGCGGGCTCGGTCGTGGTGCGTTACCCGGGGAACGCGCTGAAGGATGGCGCGCGGATTGAGCCTGCGCAATGATGGCCCGCGCACGATACATCCGGTAACGTCGCTTACGCTTTGCCTCTGGTTTCGGCCAACAGCGGGCGGTGTAATGAAAGCCTCATTCATCTGGAGGCTGATATGAAACATCGAAACGCAATCGCAGCAAGCCTGATCGCCGGCGCTACCTTGCTGCTCTCCGCTTCGGCCGCCATGGCGCAGGGCGGCCATGAATACCATCCGTATCGCGATGCGCGGCCGCACCATGTCGTGCCGGTGCGCCCGCACTTCCGCCACGATTACCGCCATCATCATGTCGTGCCGGTGCGCAGCCGGCATGACCGCGACGGCGACGGCGTGCCGAACCGCTTCGATGCCCGGCCCAACAATCCCTACCGTCATTGATGCCTGATCCAGTCTGACGCCCCCGTAGGGCCTGCTGCGCCCACGCGGCTAGCGACTGCACGCGTGGGCTCACGCCCACCCTACGGTACCTCGGGCGCCTGGCCTCAGTTCTGCCCCGAAGACTTCCAGTACACGATCTTGCGCTTGCCATTGATCGCCGGGCGCACCTGCTGCGACCCGATCGGCGAGCTTGCGCCACCCGCGCGCTGAGCCGCGCCGATGATTACCGTAACGGGCTTGCCATTGATCGCCACCGTGCCCACCACCGGCGATGGCGGCAGGCCGCCGCCGGCGAAGATGGCCGAGCGGTTGCCGCCGCAGCTGCCCGCCACGCCTATGCTTCCCGAGCCATTGAGCAGGCTGACCCAGTAGCCGCGCGCTTCGCCCAGGCCCGAAGAGCAGCTGTTGGCAGACGGCGGGATAGGCCGGTTGGTGCTGAAGGTAATCATGCCGCCGGCAATGACCGCCGAGGTCACCACTTGCTCGCCGACGCCGTTCTCGTTCAGGTTGAGGAACCAGCCCTTCGTCGAGCCATTGGGCAGGGCGGTCGCGGCATTGCAGGCATTGATGCTGGTGTTGTCCAGCATGGTCGTGGTGTCGTCGAGATTGGTCGACGTGGTGCCGGCAAGATCGTCGAGATAGACATAGAAGCGGTTCGTCACCGGCGCGGTCGTCGGATACTGGCTTTGCAGCGGATGCTCGCGATCGCCCGAACCCAGCGCCACATAGACCTTGGTGCCGGCTTGCAGCAGGGCCGGCGCGAACAGGAACTTGCGGCCGCCGCCGTTGGTATAGGCAACCTTGGTCATGGTCCAGGCAGTGGAAGCCAGCGCAGTCCGGTTGGTGACGCCATCGATGAAGCTGATGCGATAGACATTGCCGCCGGTGTCAGCCACATAGGCGTAGTCGACCATGCCGTCATTGTCGATATCGATCAGCGACACATCGGCGGCGACGCTGCGCGTGGTCGCGAAGGAAGCGATGACGGCGCCGGTGTCGGCATTCAGGATATAGACGGCGCGACCCTTGGCCGAGCCGCACGTGGGCGCGGAAGAATTCGCGTCTTCGCAGGCGTCGTAGCCGCCGCCAGTAATGATCACCGGCGTGCTGGTGGAAAAGCCCTTGATGAAGGCCGGGCTCGGCGTCGACCAGGTCTGGCCGATGCCCGAGGCATTGGCGGTGCAGCCGGTGTCGTCGCCGAGGTTCGGGCAGCCGAACTTCCACTTCACCGCCGGCGTCCACTGCGGGGGTGTCGATGTCGACGTCGAAGTCGCCGGCGGTGAGACATCGAGTGCATACAGCATGCGGCCGCCGCGGCGCATGCTTGGATAGATCCAGACTTTCGAGCTGTCCGCGTTCTGATACAGCCCGATCGGGCCGTCGAAGAAGTAATCCTTGGACGTAGGCGTGGGCGTGATGCCCGAGGTCAGCATGCCGGGATAGGCAATCAGCGGGCTGTTGGTCTGCAGGCGCTGCAGCTTGCCGAAGAACTCCGGGGCGATGAATGCCCAGCGCTCGGCGCCGTTTGACGCATCGATCGCGCGCAGCGTGCCATCGTTCGCGCCGTAGTACACGGTCACGCCGTTGGTGCTGCCATAGTTCACCGGCAGCGGGCGCGAATGCACCACGTCGCCGTGTATCGATGGCCGCGTTTCCGTCGTGTTGCTGTTGCCGTTTTCATCGTTCACGTCCTGGCCCAGCGTGTAGTTCACCACGCTGGAAGACAGGCCGGTATTGGTGGTGTTGAAGTTGACCAGCGTCGTGCCCGAGCTGGTGTAGACCTTGCGGTTCACCGCCCAGGTCGGCGTGGTATTGGTGGTCGGCGGATTGTTGCCCTTGCGGACCACTTCGGCGACCGATCCCTTTTCCACGATGGGTCCGTCCGGGGCGTCCGAGAACTTGTTGTAGCTCGTGCTCGAGGCCGGGCAGGCGCCGGCTGGCGACGGGTTTTCCGGGACGTTGGACCAGTAGCTGCCGGAATCGGTGGTCCAGAAGCTGGTGGCGCAGTTGGCGAGGAAGCCGGTCAGCGGGTTTACCGCGAGCGCGCCGCTGGCGTCACCAAGGTCGATCGAGCTGCCGCTGTTGACCAGCTGGTATTGCTTCATGTTGCCCATCCAGCGCGGCGCGGCGCTGGCGTCGGGCCGGAACATGCCGATGAAGACCTGGTTCGCCTGCTGCGTGCGGTTGGTCGCCGAGATCGGCAGCGAGGCCGAGGCGAAGGTGGTGTTGACGCTCTGTATCTCGGCAAAGACCTGTTCCAGCGCGCTGAGAATATCGGCCGCGCTTTGCGCCGTGAAGTATTTGCCGCCGCCGGCGCGCGCCATGTTGGACAGGTAGTTCGCCTGCGTCGGATGGTTGCTGGACGGCTTGCTGCCGAAGACATCCAGGGTGTAGGTGACGACGTTCTGCTGTCCCGAGATCGCGGCCACGTCGGTCTGGAACAGGTAGCGCGCCCATTCGTCTGCGAGATAGACCTTGTTGCCGCCGTCCATGCCGTTCGGCTGCACCGGCGTGGCGTCGCCGTTCACATTGGCCAGCAGCGTGGGATCGTCCTGGTTCGGGAAGCCGTTGCCGATGAAGATCACATAGTTCTTCGCGCAGGGATTGGTGACCGGCGACACATAGTTCGCATAGTTGGCGCTGTAGGCGGTGGCGTCGACTTGCGCCGTCGGTATGCTGGAATAGCGCGCCAGGCCGAAATGCGTGCTGTCGGTTGGCGTGCCGGCGACATCGTCGTTCGCATGCGCCGGGCTGGTGTAGCCGCCGAAATACTTGAAGACGTCGAACATTACGCCGCCATAGGTGGCATTCGAAGACGCTTTCCAGGTCGGATCAGTGATGTTGTTGTAGCGCGCGGTGAGCCAGGACTGCCAGCTGCTGATGTTGGCGCTGGTCATCGAATTGACGCCGAACACCACCATGCCGCCCTGGTTGCCCGAGACCGTGGTCAGCGTCATCAGGCCGACATTGATGCTGGCCGGCAGATTGCCGATCACCTGCGACAAGGCGTTGACCTCGGCCTGGCCCTGCGTAATGCCGCCGGGCCATTGCTGGTTGTTCGCCGACCAGTTCGAGGTGTTGTCGAGCACGATCAGCACATTGGCCGTGGCGCCGGAAGCGCTGCCTGGCGTGGTGAAGATGTCGATATCGTCGGCGAGCGACGGCGTCGTCATGCCGCACAGGCCGGTCAATGCGGCCGCGCCGGCGAAACGGGAAATCCTCATCGCTATCCTCAATTGCAGTTGTAGGTGGAGTTGGCGTCGTCGCTGGAGGTACGCACGCGCACGCCGGCAGCCACGGTCGCGCTTGCGCCCTGGCTGGTATCGGTTGCCACCGCTTCAACGTCCCAGAGCATTTCATTGCACATCGAATTGCCGGAGGCCGATCCGGCCACGCCAAAGGTCTGGCCGACGCCGATGGCGCAGCTCGCGTCTTCGGTGCGCGACAAGTCGAGATTGGCATTGGTGACCGGCTTGACCTGCTGCACGCAGGGCGCGGTCTGCCACTGGCCGTTGGACCGGGTGCTGCCCACGGCCACGGTGACGTCGGTGCTGCCATCGTCGTTGACATCGATGCAGGCGGTGTTGGCCTGCTTCTGTCCGGCGGCGTCGGTGCAGGGCGCGGGCACGGCATTGGTCGGCGTGGCGCTGAAGTTCGGGTTCGACACCACCTGCTCGATCGCGCTCTGGGCCGCCGACAGCGTCTGGCCGCGCTGCTGCATGTTGCCGACGATTTGCAGATTGCCGCTGCCGAGGCGGAACGAGCTGATGGCCAGCATCGTGATCAGCATCAGCATGATCATGCTGACGATCAGCGTGATGCCGCGCTGGCGGGAAAGAGGCGTTGGCCGCATCACATGTTCCTCTGAGCGGTGTTGTTGACGCGCGCCGTAGTCTCGTACACATGGCGCTTGTAGTTGGCTGCCGCGCCGGTCGGTGTGTAGCTGACGCCTGCGCCGAGGGTATAGGTCTTGGCATCGGTGTAGCCGGCGCTGGCCGTGGCGGCACGCGCCAGCACATGGATCTTCACCGCCACGACATTGCGCCAGGCGGCGTCGCTGCCCGCATCCGCGGCCCAGGACGCGGGCATGCCGGTGGCGGCGGTGAGGCTGTCGATGCCGTATTCGAACTGCAGATTCTCGATGCCATCGACCAGCGGCACGATGGAAAAGCCGCTGGGACCGAGTTCGGCGCGCTTCAGCGTCGGCACGCCGTCGCCGGAGACATTGTTGTTGGCGACAAAGTAGATGTGCACGCGGTAGCGATGCAGCGGCGCGGTCGTTACGCAATCCACCCGTTTCTTCGTCAGGCTGGTGGCGCTGCTGCTGAGCGCATAGTAGGTATTCACATTGCCCGAGCCGAGTTCGGTGGCGCTGTTGCATCCGGAAGCCTGCAGATAGACCGCGCCGCTGACTGCGGCTTCGCATCCGGTTTCGCCGACGGCGCAGGTGCTGGCGCGCCGGACCACGACGATATCGGTACCGGTCTTCACATCGGACAGGCAGGTCGGCGCGGTGGCGACATCGTTGATTCCCTGCACCGGCATGGCCATGGCTGCGGCCAGACTGGCGACATCGGTGGCGCAGGGATCGGGAGACACCGGCGTGGCCATGGACGACGGATCGAATTCCGCCAGGTAGCCGGCGTTGCGCAAATCGTCGGCCAGCAGCGAGGCGGCGTAGCGGCCGTTTTCAATCTGCTCGTTGGCGCGGCGGATTTCATCATGGGCGCGGCTGTTGCGCACGAACAGGCTGGAGACGCCGGCGAGAATCAGCAGGCCGATCGTGATGGCGATCATGATCTCGATCAGCGAAGCGCCTTGCTGGCGGCGAAATGGCGTGATGGCGGGCATGGCGATGGCCTCAGCAGGAAGGGACGCTGACGGCGATGCGGTTCGACACCGCACGGCGATAGCCGTCCGTCGCGCCGAACGCACCGCTGCCGCAGCTCTGGGCAGGCGCAACCGCATTGGTCAGCCCCTGCCAGATCACGGTGACTTCATAAACGCCGGGCCGGCAGGACGGGGCGGTGGTGATCGGCGCCTGGACCTGCACGATGCAGCCGCGCAGGCCAAAGCCATTGGCCACGCTTTCCGACGCGCCCTTCAGGACATTGCTCCATTCGCACACGTCGCGCGCGGGACCGGCGGCGACGGTCGCGCAGGACGCGGGCTGCGTGTCGCCGGCACCTATCGTTCCGGTCGACACATAGCTCGCGGCCGCGTTGCGGTTGGCGTTGATGCGTTCGCTCATGTCGCCGAGCGCGAGCAGGGCCTGCGAGCGCTGGTAGGCTTCCACCTCCGCGGTATGCACCTTGCTCTGCAGGCTGGCCATGCCGAGCAGGCCGAAGCCGAGGATCACGACCGATACCAGGACTTCTATCATCGACAAGCCTTGCTGAAGGCGGCGCGGGTGATGACGTGTCTTCAGCATGATGACCCCCGGTTCAGCAGCGGCTGTCCTGACAGGCTCACCGACACGCAGCTCGCGTTGCCGCCGCCGCTGCTGACGGCAACGGCGAAGGATGCCGCGGCGCTGGCGGTGCTGCGGCCAGCGGGTCCATAGGTGACGCTGGTCGGACCGGTAATGCTCACGCCCCGGGTGGCGGCATGCGCATCGATCGCATTGCCGCTGGCGGGATCGGTGATGCTCCAGCCATTGGTCCATGCGCCGGAGACCGGGCTCAGCGTAACGCTGGCATTGCGCTTGATCGCCTCGCTGCGCGCGCGCAGCAGCGCGGCATACAGGTCGGTGCCAACGGTTTTTGCGCGCATGGTGCCGATCAGCCCGGAGAAGGAGGGATAAGCCATGCCGGCAATGACGACGCCGATGCTGAGGGTGACGAGCAGTTCGATGAGCGTGAATCCGCCGCGCCGCGTTTGCGATGGACGATGGCGCATCGCGATCACCAGGCGCTTGTCGGCAGCTTGTTGCCGACGTTGTCGATGGACAGGGTGACATCGCCGGCCTGGGCGCTGGTGGTGATCGGCGTGGCGGTGAAGGTGAAGCTCATCAATGCGGTGCCGGCTGTCGGAGCGGTCGGCGGCGTGATCGTGTAATAGGTGGAAACGTTGCTTGGCACCGTCATGTTCAGCGTCGCGATGTCCGGCGCATACGAGCGGTTGTCAAGCAGGTATTCCTGTTCCTTCTGCGCGACGTCCATCAGGAAGGCCTGCGCCGTCGCACGGCGGCCACGCTTCAGATAGTTCTGGTAGGACGGCAGGGCGATCGCCGCCAGGATGCCGATGATGACCACCGTCACCATCATCTCAACCAGGGTAAAGCCGCGCGCGGCGCGCGGAAGAGCATACGTCCGTGTGTTCGACATCATGGCAAGGGTTTTCCATACTTACTCCACGGCAATACCATAGTTTCTTATGGGAAATAATGCCACCGTACCTGACGAACGGTGCGCGAACGGGGATGAAAGGCATGTGATGGCTGGTCGTGACGTGCCGATGTCAAGAATGCATCGGACACGATCCATTCTTGTATCGCCCCCATCGGGAACGAATGAAATAAATGCAAATAGGACTTAAATTTCCCTGTGGAACGAAATATGGAAAAACAATGCGATGATTTTTCATGCAATTGCAATACTTAATCTCCATGCAAATCGTCGCCAATCCAAAAACATTCTTTTAGGAAATTATTCCGGCAATATTTTTTCTTGTCAGCACACATTCATGATGTAACAATCGCGGGCGATCCGGAGACTGCCCTGCACGGCATGTGGACATCAAATGCATGGATACATTGCGTTTTATGCCACGCATGCGGCACAAAAAATATGAATCTGATTTTCTCGCCTTGCCGCAGTAATGACAAAACCGCTCCATGCATGGAGCAATTGCTGAGAATCGAAAAGAACGCAGTATGGGCAACGAACGTTAATGAGAAATGCCTTTATCTGAATTCCAGGGAATACGAAATTCGGGCGGAAAACTGGATATCGCCAGTGCATGCCGAAGAAGAATGCATTTATCCCGAGGACAGGTTTAAAGTCGCGGCGGTTTTCAAGAGGGCGCGCCTTTCGCGAAATGCCTATGATGTTGAATTCCGTATTGTCGAAGCCGATAAAAAAATACGGTGGCTAAGAATTTTCGGTCGGCCCCGATTCACCGAACAAGGCGGTTTTTGCGGTTATGAAGGTGCGATCATCGACATAACCGAACAAAAAGTCATAACCGAACGCTTGCTGAAACGCGAGGCGACCTATCGCAGCATGGCCGACAACAGCGTTGAAGCATTGAACAGGTCGCAAAAAAGCGAAGAGCGTTTCGTCCATCTCACCACGCATTCCTCGGACTGGTATTGGGAAACCGATGAATCGGATCGCTTTACCTTTCTTCCGAATGGCAAACAAAGGCCTTCCGGCCTGCCGCCGGCGCAGCTCATCGGCAAAAGGCGCATCGATCTTGCCGTCGATCCGAACGCACCGGCGCTGCGCGAATATCTGCGCAAGGTGGAACGGCGCGAGGCCTTTGAAAACCTGCGCTACAGGACGCAGGGCAGCACGCCGGGCACCACGCGGGTAGTGAACATTTCCGGCGCACCGTTCTTCGAGCATGGCGTATTTCGCGGTTATCGCGGCACCGGGCGCGATGTCACCGATGAAGTCGAACGCACGAATGAACTGGCGCGCCTGGCGCGGGAAAATACGGCCATCATCGAAAATTCGCCGGATATCATGGCTGTGCTCGATGAAGACGGTAATTATTTACGCATCAGCGAAGCCGCCTTTGAAATTCTCGGCTACGGCGCACGTGAATTCCTGGGTCGCCATTTTCTGGAATTCATCCATCCGGATGACGCCGCAATAGGGAGTGAGGCGCTTTCCGGATGCAAACGCCACAAACGTTTTGCCAGCGAATTCGAGGCGCGATGGAATCAGAGACGTGGCGGCATCGTGCATTTATCCACTTTCCTGCGTTGGTCCGCCGCGGAAAACCTGCTTTATCTGACTTCACGGGACATTACCGAGCGCTGCAATGCGCAAGCGGCGCTGAAACAATCACGCGATGAAATCGCGTCGATGCTGGAAAGCATAGGTGATGCGTTTTTTGCGATCGATAAACATTGGCGCATTAAATATGTGAATAGCAAGGCAGCCAATTTGGCGGGCGCCGATCGGGAAGACGCGCTTGGAAAAACATTGTGGGAAGTCGTACCGCAAATCCGCAATTCACCGACGGCCGATTTCTATCGGCGCGCGATGGAAAACCGTCAGCCCGTCTTTTTTGAAGCCTATTCGCCCGTGGTGAAGGCCTGGATCGAGGTGCGCGCGTATCCGAATGCCGACGGCCTGCTGGTGTCTTTCTATGACATCTCGGCCCGGCGCGTGGCCGAGCTTGCCGTGCGCCAGAGCGAGTCCAGGCTGCGCGATGTGATCCAGCTCACGCCCGCCGGCTACCTGCGGTGCGCCGCCGATTCCTGCATCGTCGACGTCAATATCGCCCTGTGCCAGATTGCCGGTTATGCGCGGGAAGACCTGGTCGGCCAGCCGCTGGACCAATTGTTCCCGGGTTGTCCATGGCAGGAAGCGCTGTTCGGCAGGCACAGCGACGATGTCGCGCATGCGCTCGAGGTGGCGATCCATCACCAGGACGGCCATGAAGTGCCGGTGCTGTTCAACGGGCGCATCGAACGCGATGGCGACGGCCGCGCGCTCTCCTTCACCGCCTTCCTGACCGATATCACCAACCGCAAGCAGTCCGAAATGCATATGCAGCATCTGGCCACGCACGATTCGCTGACCGGCTTGCCGAATCGCGCCTACCTGCATGCGCATGTGGAAGGGATGCTGGGTCGCGACGGGGCCAGCGTGCCGTTCGCAGTGATGTTCATCGACCTGGACCGCTTCAAGGAAGTCAACGACTCCTTCGGGCACGAGGCTGGCGATCTGCTGCTGCGCGAAGTTGCGCGGCGGCTGCGCACGCCCTTGCGCGAGGAAGACCTGATGGTGCGGCTGGGCGGCGATGAATTCGTGATCGTCGTTCCCTGCGAGGCGCCACGGGAAGCGGGCGCGGCTGTCGCCCGGGCGCTGCTGGACTCGCTTGCGGAGCCAGTCAATATCGCCGGGCATGAACTTCACGTGACCGCATCGATAGGCATCAGCGTCTTCCCCGACGACGGTCACGGCAAGGAACTGCTGTTCCAGAATGCGGACACCGCGATGTACCGCGCCAAGGCGGCCAGGCGCAATGCGTACCGCTTCTTCGAGCCTGACATGAGCGTGCAGGTCAAGACGCGCATGACGCTGGATGTCGCGCTGCGCCACGCGCTGCGGCGCAATGAATTCGCGCTGCATTTCCAGCCACGCATCAATCTGCAAACGCTGGAGATCAGCGGCATGGAAGCGCTGCTGCGCTGGAAGCATCCGGAATTCGGCACCGTGCCGCCGGCCGAATTCATCGGCATCGCCGAAGAATCCGGACTGATCGAAACGATAGGCATGTGGGCGTTGGAAGAAGCGTGCATGCAGGGTGCGGCGCTGATGCGCAGGCTGGGCAGGCCGCTGCGCATCTCGGTCAATGTGTCGGCGCGGCAGTTGCAGGCGCCGGATTTCGCCGACAGGGTCAGCGCGGCTTTGCGCGCAGGCGCAATGGATGCGCAGCTGCTGGAGCTCGAGCTCACGGAAAGCACCCTGATCGAAGATCTCGATCGCTCCGCCAGTCTGCTGAAGGAGCTCAAAGCCCTGGGCGTGGCGATTGCGGTCGACGACTTCGGCACCGGTTACTCGAACCTTGCCTACCTTCGACGCTTCCCGCTGGATGTGCTCAAGCTCGATCGCTCCTTCCTGGTGCAGCAGGACGAAGGCATCAGCAATGTGGCATTCATCAAGGCCTTCGTCGATATGGCGCATGCGCTGGGGCTGGCGGTGGTCGCGGAGGGCGTGGAGTCGCCGGAAGTCCTCGAGTTCCTGTGCCGTACCGCCTGCGACGAAGGGCAGGGCTATCTGTTCGCGGAGCCGATGCCGGTGGATGCGGTGGAAGCCTATCTGTCGGCGTGGCTGGCCGGCGCCTTGCCGGCGCCGGCGGCCTTGCTGTAGGGATTGCTCGGCTTCAGGAAGCCGTGTTCTGCGCCGGCATATCCCGCGGTGGCAGCAGGAAACCCAACGGCCGCGTGCGCAGCAGGCGCAACAGGCTGAGCATCAGTTTCCCGCCCTGACGAAAGCGCACCTGTCGCGCGCGCAGGGCGACGAACAGCGCCAGGCCAAAGCTGACCACCAGATTGGTAATGCCGATGGCGCCGATGCCGGCCACACATCGCCACAGCGCGGACGGATCGATGCCGCCCAGTGTTGAAACCGCAAAGGCGAAATAGCTTGCTGACAGCGTCACATGACGCACATCGAGCGGCAGGCCGAGCAGCATGCCCGCCATCCCCACGGACACCAGCAGAAATCCGAAGAAGAAGTTGCCCATCAGGCCGCCGAGGTTGGCTTCCACATAGCGGGCAATGCGCTCGCGTCGGCGCTCGCCGAACAGCCTGCGCAGCCAGCGCAGACGCTCGATACGGGCCGCCATGCGGGTGTAGGAAGCCTTGTTGTCGTAATAGCCGGAAATCACGCCGGACAGGAACAGGCAGATGCCGGCCAGCGCCGCGTGCGGCACCGCCAGGCTCGCCAGCGGATCGATGTCGTGCAGCAGATGCTGCGCCTTTTCCACGGAAATCAGTTCGGTGCCGAAGACTCTGTGCCACGCGCGGGATAGCAGGAATGCGACCGGAATCACGGTCAGCAAATTGCCGATCACCGCAACCAGCTGCGTGCGTATCACGCTCTGGATCATCGCGGCCAGGCCGTCGGTATCAATGCTGCCGCCGTCCTGGCTATGCAATCCGGTGGCGATGCGCGAAGCCGTCATCGCCGGCTGCTTGGTCGCCACCGTGAAATGCAGCACATGGATCAGCATGAAGCCGAACGCGTAATTCAGGCCGAAGAGCAGCGACTCCACCAGCGGCGCGGCGCGCAGCGTGCCGAGCAGTATCTTGAACAGCGCCATGAAGGCGATGATCACGCCGGCGCCGGCCGAGCTCGACAGCATTTCCCGGTATTCGCCGCGGTTCTCGGCGATGTAGTGGCCGCCCGTGCGGCTGGCGTTTTCGGTGACGTTCTTCGCCAGCAGATCGACGTTCGAGGCGACCAATGGCCGCATCGCATACCGCTGGCAGTGCCCGCGCACGAGCTGCAGTCCCAGGTCCAGCACCGCGTCGGGCGCTGGCTCTGCGCGGATATCCGACAGCTCCAGCAGACGCGCCAGCCGCTCGATGCTCTGCGACATGCGCACCAGCAGATAGGTGAGCGCAACGCTGATGCCTTCCCTGGCTGCCTTGCGCCGGATCTTTGCGATCACGTCTTCGCACTGGTCCAGCATCACCAGCGCCTGGCTGGCGTCGTCCTGCGGCTGCACTCCGCCGTCCAGCCACTGCCGCATGCCTTCCAGGTAGCGATGCATCTCCACGTTCAGCATCAGGAAAGGCGATCCGAATTCCTCCAGCTCCGGATGCGCGCGGATCAGCTCCGGCTCCAGTCCCATCGCCGTGATGCGCTGTGCGAGCGTCTGCATCGCTTCGATCAATTCCAGGCCGTTATCTCGCGCCGCATGTTCGAGCGGCGGCACGCCGGCCGGCGGCGGCGCGGCGGCGAGCGCCTGATGTAGGTCCAGCCAGTCCTGCGCGGGCACCGCGGCGATCCAGATGTGGTCGTCATGACGCGGCAGGATGCGCTGCAGGCAGTCCTGCAGGTAGACATCGTCCAGCGCCGGCGGCAGCAGGCGGTAGAAGATGCGCCGGGAAAGCTCGGTGAAGAAGCCATCGCTGGGCAAGATGCCGGTGTCGGTGTAGACGCTGGTCTGACGGCGCGATGACACCAGCAGCAGCAGGTAATGCCTGAGGCTGGCGGCATGGCTGCCATGGGCGCGCAGCAGCGCCGTCAACTGGCGCACCGGCGAGCCGGGATCGCGCGGCGTGGCCTGCGCACGCAGAGCCGAGACCAGACGCACCAGCGCATCGATGGACGGATCATTCGGATGAAGAGAAATCTCTTCGAGGATGTGCAGCATGGGCGAGTACTCGGAACGGATTCAGCGTTGCAGGGCGATGCATAACGCTGCGGGTGACATGGCGTGTCCGATTCGCGGAAATCGGGTCACACGTGGCAACGCCAGTGTCAGGTCCGGCGCCATGCGCACGCGGCGAAACATCACGGCCCGACTCAACTATGCGTAGCTCGGCGCTATGGTCGTCGGCATGGGAGGCGCAAGTCTGTGCGCTGGGGCACCGAGTGCCGGATTCCATTGCAGCGCCATTGGCCGAGGTTTGCGCCGCTCTGCACGCCGCCGAGCGATTCCGTTCCGGCCGCAGGGCGGGCGGCCGAAGCCTGCGCCGCCCATGAACGACTCCGTCCCGGCTCAGCCTTCGCTGGCCGGATTAGCAATACGCTCGAGTCTTTCGATAGCCTCTTGCGGCAGGACCAGTTCTGCGGCTGCGATGTTCTGCCGCAGATGCGCGATGGACGAGGTGCCTGGAATCAGCAGGATGTTCTTCGAACGCTGCAGCAGCCATGCGATTGCCACCTGCATCGGCGTTGACCCCAGGTCGTTGGCAACCGCGGACAAGGCGTCCGACTGCAGCGGCGAGAAGCCGCCCAGCGGGAAGAAGGGCACGTACGGAATGCCGTCGCGGGCCAGCGCATCGATCATGGCGTCATCGTGGCGATGGACCAGGTTGTACATGTTCTGCACGCAGGCGATGGGCACGATGCGCCGCGCTTCTTCCACCTGCCGCATCGTCACATTGCTCAGGCCGATGTGCCGGATGAGTCCCTGCTGCCTCAGTTCGGCCAGCGCCGCCAGCGGCGCTTCCAGCGAACCTTCCGCCGGGCCATGCACATCGAGCATGCTGCGCAGATTGACCACGTCGACCACGTCCAGCCCGAGATTGCGCAGATTGTCGTGGACCGCCTGGCGCAGTTCTTCCGCTGAGCATGCCGGCAGCCAGGCGCCTTCAGCGTCGCGGCGGGCGCCCACCTTGGTGACCAGCACAAGATCGTCGGCATAGGGATGCAGCGCGGCGCGGATGAGTTGATTCGTGATGTGCGGACCATAGAAATCCGAGGTGTCGATATGGTTGACGCCGAGCGCCACGGCCTCGCGCAGCACGGCGCGGGCCGCTTCGGGGTCGCGCGGCGGGCCGAATACGCCGGGGCCGGCGAGCTGCATGGCGCCATAGCCGAGGCGTCGAACGTTGCGATGACCAAGCGGATGGCTGCCTGCGTGATCGATGGTGGGCATGGAATTCTCCGGTGCGTTAATAATGCAATCACAATAAGTCCGGTTCGATTACAGGACAATCCGGTATAGTTTTGACAGGTTGTGCGGGAAAACGAACAATGGGCATTTCGCCAAGGGAGGCAGCAATGAAAGTTGAACTGGGTGATTTATCCGCCTTCGTCGCCGTTGCCCGCGCCAGGGGTTTTCGTGACGCTGCCCGGGTGGCGGGCACCAGTGCGTCGGGCCTGAGCGAAGCGGTGCGACGCCTCGAAGCCAGGCTCGGCGTGCGCTTGCTCAACCGCACCACGCGTAGCGTCGTACCGACGGAAGCCGGCGCCAGCCTGCTTGCGCGCCTGGACCCGGTACTCGATGAAATCGACAGCGCGCTCGACGTGGTCAATGGCTTCCGCGATACCCCCACCGGAACGCTGCGCCTGAACGTGCCGGTCAGCGCGGCCCGGCTCGTGCTGCCCGCCATCGTGCCGCGTTTTCTGGCCGCCTATCCGGAGATCCGCCTCGAAGTGATTGCCGACGAAAGCTTCGTCGACGTGCTGGCGGCCGGTTGCGATGCCGGCATTCGTTATGAAGAAAGACTGGAGCAGGACATGGTCGCCGTGCCGATCGGGCCGCGCATGCAGCGCATGGCGGCCGCCGCGGCGCCGGGCTATCTGGAACGCCGCGGCCGACCGACGCATCCGCGCGAACTGCTCGACCACACCTGCATGCGCGCACGCTTCGCCAGCGGCGCGATGATCCGCTGGAGCTTCGAACGCGATGGCGAAACGGTGACGATCGATCCGTCCGGCCCGCTGTTGGTACAAGTGGGCGGCGCCATCGACCTGACGGTGGACGTCGCCCTGGCCGGCACCGGCATCGTCTACCTGTTCGAGGACTGGCTGCGACCCTATATCGACCAGGGCCTGCTCGAACCGGTGCTGGAGTCGTGGTGGCCGCGTTTTTCCGGTCCGTTTCTCTACTATCCCGGACGGCGCCTGCTGCCGGCGCCATTGCGCGCCTTCGTCGATTTCATACGCACTGAGGCGGCGACTGCGACTGACATTACACGCGCACCGGCGATATAGGCCGCCAGTTCATCCGGCATTCGCTGCGGGAACGCGGCCTTCAGATGTTCAAGGAAGGCGGATACGTCGAGTTCAAAGGACGCGTTGCTCGGGTATCAAGAACTGATCGGTAGTGCGGTCTTGTATTTGACCTGCTTTAACGCAAAGCTGGATCGTATGTTCTTTATGCCTGGAATTTTTGTCAGATGGTTCAGGATAAAACTTTCCAGTGCCTGGATATCGGGCACGACGATCCTGAGAAGGTAATCTGCATCTCCCGTCATCAGATAGACCTCCATCACTTCATCGAAGTGACTCACTGCCTTTTCAAACAGGGCGAGTGCGCCTGATTCCTGCTTCTCCAGACTTACCTGAATAAATACATTGACCTTGAGTCCGAGCATGGGCGGGTCGACCAAAGCCACATATCGTGCAATGACTTTGCTGGCTTCGAGATGTTTCACTCTCGCCAGCGTCGGTGAAGCGGACAGGTTGACTTTCCTGGCGAGCTCAACATTGCTGAGGCTGGAGTCCTCCTGCAAGGCTTGCAGAATGCGCAGATCTACGGGGTCTAATCGGATCATGGTTTAAAAGTCTGTCTTCGGCCTTGGTGGCAGCATTTTATGCTGTTTGCCCTTGCCCAAGGACCCGAATTCGGTCGCTCATTCTGCAGGTTTGTCCCTACAGTATGTCCACTCAACGAGCCGGGAATGACGACCATGGAAATGCCATCTGCTACGCATCTTTACCAGGAGCATGACGACGACATCACCGAAACCAATGAGTGGATCGAGTCCCTTCAATCCGTCATTCAGCATGCTGGACCTGAGCGTGCCCGCTTCCTGCTCTCGCGACTAAGTGCGACTGCACGGCAAATGGGCGTCAAATGGCGGGACGCGCGCAACACGCCCTATATCAACACGATACGTTCCGAAGACGAGCCGCCTTTCCCAGGAGGAATCGATGCGCTTGCTATGGAGCAGCATCTCGCCAGCCTGATGCGATGGAATGCGCTTGCCATGGTGGTGCGAGCGAATCGTGCCTACGGTGAACTCGGCGGCCATATTGCCAGCTATGCCTCCGCGGCGGACTTGTTTGAGGTTGGCTTCAACCATTTCTTTCGCGCTCGTACCGATGAATTCGGCGGTGACCTTGTCTATTTCCAGGCGCATTCCGCTCCAGGTATCTATGCACGCGCCTTCCTTGAAGGCACGCTGACAGAAACCGAACTCGGGTTCTATCGACAGGAAATCGAAGCCAGGAAGCATGGCGCCTGCGGTCTTTCGTCTTACCCGCATCCCTGGCTGATGGAAAACTTCTGGCAGTTCCCCACCGGGTCCATGGGGCTGGGGCCGATCAGCTCGATCTACCAGGCGCGATTCATGCGCTATCTCGAGCAGCGCGGACTGATCGCTGCCCAGGATCGGAAAGTGTGGGGCGTGTTTGGCGACGGCGAGATGGACGAACCCGAGTCTTTGGCCGCGCTGAGCCTGGCCGCACGAGAGGGTCTCGATAATCTCGTGTTCGTCGTGAATTGCAATCTTCAGCGCCTCGATGGTCCGGTGCGCGGCAACAGCCATATCGTGGATGAGCTTGAAACCCTGTTCGAAGGAGCGGGGTGGAACGTCATCAAGCTGCTGTGGGGCGCGGACTGGGATCCGTTGTTTGCGCGCGATAAGACAGGAGAACTCGTTGCCGCGCTCAACCGCACGGTGGATGGTCAGCTGCAGACCTTCGCGGCCAACAATGGCGCGTTCAATCGCGAGCATTTCTTTGGGCAGACGCCGGCGCTGACGGAGCTCGGAGAGAGCTTGACCGACGAAGAGATCGATGGCCTGCGGCGAGGCGGTCATGACATGAAGAAAATCCATGCCGCTTACCATGCCGCAGCGAGCCACCGCGGTCAGCCGACCGTCATTCTCGCGCAGACGAAAAAGGGATACGGCATGGGCACCGCGGGTCAAGGGAAGATGACCACGCACCAGCAGAAGAAGCTTGACACGGATACGCTGCTCCAATTCCGTGACCGTTTTCGCCTGCCGATTTCGGATGCGCAATGCGAAGCCCTGGCCTTCTACAAGCCTGCGGAAGACAGTGCCGAAATGCGGCACCTTCATCAACGTCGCGCGGCTTTGGGCGGGTTCATGCCGCGCCGTACCGTGTCACGGGTAAAGCTGGACGTTCCTGACATGGCGTCCTATGCCAGGTTCGCACTCGAAGCGGACGGCAAGGAGATGTCGACCACCATGGCACTCGTGCGCATGATGGGCGCCTTGCTGAAGGATGGCGGTATTGGAAGACATATCGTGCCCATCGTCGCAGATGAAGCCAGGACCTTCGGCATGGCGAATCTATTCCGGCAGGTTGGCATCTACTCTTCTCAAGGCCAGCTGTACCAGCCGGAAGACATCGGATCCATCCTGTATTACCGTGAGGCCCGAGATGGACAGATTCTTGAGGAAGGGATCTCGGAGGCGGGCGCCATCTCTTCATGGACAGCAGCAGCAACCAGCTACTCTGTGCACGGTCTGCCGATGCTGCCGTTCTATATTTATTACTCGATGTTTGGCTTCCAGCGTATCGGTGACCTTATCTGGGCCGCGGCTGATCAGCGTGCGCGAGGATTCCTGATAGGCGCAACATCAGGGCGTACCACGCTGGCCGGCGAGGGCCTGCAACACCAGGACGGGTCCAGCCATTTGATTGCGGCGACCGTGCCAAACTGCATTGCCTACGATCCGGCCTATGCGTATGAATTGGCTGTGATTGTCCAGGATGGCATGGAGCGCATGCTGGACAAGCAGAAGGATGTTTTTTACTACGTCACCGTCACCAACGAAAACGAAGCCCAGCCCGGAATGCCGGTCGGCGTTGAAGACGGGATACGGCGCGGCATGTACTGTCTGCAGGCTGATGACCAAGCCGATGTAAGACTGCTGGCGTCAGGTCCGATCCTCAAGGAAGCCATCGCAGCCGCGGCCTTGCTCAGGGATCACTTCGGGGTCCGCGCTGAAGTATGGAGCGTGACAAGTTACTCGGAGCTGGCTCGTGACGGCATCGCCGCCGAACGCAGACAGCGCATCACCTCTTCATCCGAAGCTCCCTATGTCACCCGGCAGCTGGCCGGCAGCACCGCGCCCGTCGTCGCTGCCAGCGACTATGTACGCAACCTGCCGGAAGGCATCCGTGCCTATGTCCCGGCGCGATACGTGACCTTGGGCACCGATGGGTTTGGTCGTAGCGATACACGAGCCAATCTGCGGGACTTCTTCGAAGTGGATGCGAAGTGGATCGCTTTTGCCGCCCTGAGCGAGCTGCCGATGGCCAAAGAAGCGGAACACTTGAAACGCTGTGCTGAAACACTGGGCCTTGATATCACCAAGCCCATATCGACTGCGGTGTAGGAGCGGGCGCAAAAAGGATGGGACACATTGCAGTCAAGGTGCCGGATAGTGGCGACTTCAAAGAGGATGCAGTCATTGAGGTGTTGGTGAAGCCTGGCGATACGATACGGATCAATCAATCTGGAGCACCCCCTGAAAGGTGCCTTGGGTCTGAAGAGACGTAGATAGTGTGGCTCTGTCGCATGACGTGAAGTAGTCGCGCGGTCCGGTGAACTGCTGCCGTTGATGCACGACGCAAGGGCTTAGGTGAAACGATATTGCGCCCTGGCGGTCGCGCGGCTCAGCATGCTGCGCTTCGATGTTGAGTCCCCGGGCTCGGTCATAGAGCGTATTCAGGATTTCATCGAACGAAAAGCAGGCGACAGGCTCGCTTCTTTTCGACCCGGCAATCGCATACTGCAGCGCAAGCGAGGACTTGCCCACGCCGGTTTGCCCCTGCAGCACTTCCCTTGTGCCCAGCGTGGGTCCGCCACGCACAACGGTCTGTTGTCGTTTGGGATGGGCAGCAAAGTCGCCCCATACCGGAATTGCATCAGGAGAAGATAAGCGCTTGCAGCGAAAACGGAAGCAGCCATCGCAACCTTAAAGGTGGCGCGGCGTCCTGTGGGTCAGCGAGGCATGGCATGCGGCGTGCACGCCGGGCAGCGTCCTGCGGCACCGGACAGGCGTTTTGCGTGGCGCTGTGCCGCCTGCAACATGCCTTGCTGATATGCGGTTGCCTTGTCCGGGTCCTGAGCTATGGGATCGTGGTCGTAGTTGTCGTCGCCCTGAATCCCTTCTTCCTCCAGGCGCGCTATACGGTGCTCCAGAGAGGAAAGGTATTGTCGCTGCGTGGCATCGGCATGGAGATGCGCCTCGGCCGCAATCCTGGCCAGTTCGCCAGCGCGTTGGACTTGATACCCGGCAAAGCCCAGGCTCGCTATGGCAACCACGATGGCTGTGATGGTGCCAGCCGGCGGTTCTGATGACATCTGCTTGTTCCCTCAGGTATGGCGTCCGTCAATTCAATCAAAGCACATCGCATCTGACCCATGCCTTCGCTCGGCTCTTCAATACCTTCCGATCGGCTCCAATGACCAACCACGCGCGTTTCCTGCGTCGACCGGGACTCGGAGATCCTCGCCTTCGATGTCGATGAACGCGATCCGCGCGCAACCGGGATCCCTTGCCAGGCCAGCGCGGGCGCAAGGCTCACTGATTGAGCCTGGTGACTTTCGTACCCTGCAGGCCTATGCCGGCCATGAGCCCCTTCTGGCTGAAAATGAAGGCGTAGATATCGTTGCGCAGCGTCTTGTTGGTCAGCGACTTCGCCGCACCGGCGTCCACGATGACAATGCTCGGGCCGGTTCCGAGCTCGAAGCCGGCGCTGGACTTCAGATTATCCAGCGCGGACTGGCTGATGAAGAACAGCGCATAGCCATACTTCTGCGCCCCTGCCTGCAGACCGTAGGACAAGCCCGAGGTGTTGTAGTGTCCGGTTACCTTGCCGTCTTCAAACAGCACGCCGTTACCCCCCTGCGCGCCGACGACGAAGCCGGCCTTGTAGATGCTCGGGAACACCAGGATGCCTTTGGCCTGCTTCGCGACCGTCCGGGCCGCGGGAGTCGTGCTGTACAGGGTTTCCAGTGCGGCCCGGCTGTTCTGCACCACCGCTTCATCCGACTTCGCGATAGCCTGGCTTGTGCCGGCCATGGAGGCGAGCATAACGATGAACACCAGGAACAGTTTCGGGCAGGGGAATGGCCGCATCATGATGGACGCTCCATGAGAAGGTGCCGGCCTCATCGGCTCGGCACAAGGGCTATCGTCGCGCTTCATCTTGCCAGACCGGTGGTCGCGCGGCCATTGGCCCTTGGTCGCATGTCTTTGGCGCGCGCATTGCCCTCCTGAAAGGGCGGCTGCACGAACATGGATAGTCTTGTGAAGACGCTATTCCGGCGCAACCGTTGCCTGGCGCATGCCTGTATCGAGCCGCAGATGAAAACAGCTTGCCGTCTTCAGCCGTATTCCCCACCAGCGCAGGTACCGCATCATGGCTGGTGCGCTTCGTGACGATGATGTACCTTCGCGTTTCCCCCAACAAAACAACAACGGAGACACATGCTTTCCCTGCGCTTACTCGGCGGCCTTGCCGCTGCCGCACTCCTGAGCAGCTGTTCCACATTTCCTTCGGGCGACCCGGGCTATGCAGACGCGCTTCCCATCGTCTTCGTGCACGGCAATGGCGACAATGCCGGCCTGTGGCAAACCACGATCTGGCGCTTTGAAAGCAATGGGTGGCCGCGCAACAGGCTGCATGCAATCAACCTTCCATATCCGCTGGCGCGTGATGACGATGGCAAGCCGCAGGCGGGCCGCACTTCTTCCGCCGAGTACCGCGATTACCTGGCCAGGGAAATCGACAGCGTGATGCGCGACAGCGGCGCAGGCAAGGTCATCCTGATCGGCAATTCCCGCGGCGGCTATGCGATACGCAGCTATGTGCAGAGCATGACCGATGCGCGCGGCGCCGCGCCGGTATCGGCCGCCGTACTGGGCGGCACGCCGAACCACGGCGTATGGTCCACGCCGGGCGTGAGGGAAGCGAGCGAGTTCGCCGGCACCGGCCCCTTTCTGCGCATGCTGAATGCGCCGAAGAACGCGGCGGGGGATGAAGTGGTCGGGCCCACGCGCTGGATGACGATACGCTCGGACAGCAATGACAAGTATGCGCAGCCGGATGGCGCCTGGCCGGCAGGTGGCGGCAAGCCGACCGGCGTGACTGTCGCCGGCCCCGAATTGCGGGGTGCGGAAAATATCGTCATCCCCGGCATCGATCACCGTGAAACCTCGTACAGCGCGCCCGCTTTCGAGGCCACATGGCGCTTCCTGACAGGCAAGGCGCCAGCCACAGCCGCGATCACCAGCGAAAAGGCGGTACAGCTTTCCGGCATGGTCACCGGCCTGGGCGCCGATCCGCTCGATCCGGCATCGGGCAATTACGCCGACAACCTGCCGCTGCGCGGCGCCCGGCTGGAGATCTACCAGGTACGTCCGGCGCATGCTGCCGATGCCGGCGCGCGCACCGGGCCGGCGATGCATGGCCAGACGATAGGTGCCGATGGCCGTTGGGGGCCTTTCGCGGCGCAGCCCGGCACGCCGTATGAGTTTGTGATCACAGCGCCTGGCTATGCCACCACGCATGTCTACCGCTCGGGTTTTCCGCGCAGCAGCAACGTCGTCATGCTCAGGCCCGAGCGCATTGCCGAAAGTGATCGCCAGGCGCGGCAGATCGTGCTGCTGACGCGACCGCGCGGCTATCTCGATGCTGGCCGCGACCGCATGCTGTTCGACGGACGTCAGCCGCCGGGTCTGCCGCCGCACGGCGCGATGCTTGCCACCAGCAAGCTGCTGCTGCAGGAAAGCGCGCCGCGTTCCATCGAAGCGGAGTTCAACGGTGAACCCATCGCCGGCCGTACCTGGAACGCCGGGGAAGGGCATGTCACGGTGCTGGAGATCATGCGCTAGCGCGGCATTGCGGCGGCGATCAGGCCATGTCCCGGCGCATCCTCCTGCGCCGACATGCGCCTGATGCCGCAGACTGCATCCTGGTCCTGGGACTGCGCTTGCGTACGAGGTGTCGCTGCGATCACGGGATCAATCGTGCAGCCCGCAGTCGCGCAAACAAATCGAAGAACGATTCGTCAGTGGCCTGGTACGAGAGAAAGCCAAGCTTGCGGCTCTTTGCCATGTCGGTCATGACTTCAATCGGCCGGCCGAGATCAAGGTCGGTATGCCAGGGCGACGCCAGGCGATCGAGATCGGCTTCAACCAGTCCGTGACGCTGTGCAATCTCACGCCACAGCGCATGATCGTTCTGCATGCTCGTTTCCAGTGGCTGCATCGTGCCGCTGAAGCCGGCGGCCTGAACGCCGAACCATGCGGCCAGCTTGTACCACAGCCAATTCCAGCGGAACACGTCGCCATTCACGATATTGAAAGCCTCGTTGCGCGCCGCATCGGTGTCGGCCGCCCATACCAGTTGCCTTGCCAGCATGCGCGCATCGGTGACGTCGGACAGCCCGTTCCATTGGGCTTCCGAGCCGGGGAACTGAAAGACGCGGCCAGTCTCCCTGCAGATCGATGCATACACGGCCAGGGTCGTGCCGAGATTCATTGCATTGCCGACCGCCATGCCGATGACGGTATGTGGCCGATGTATCGTCCAGGTGTAGCGGTCGCGTTCCGCGGCGGCATATACCTCGTCCTCCTGCGCATAGTAGAAATTTTCGACGGGAAGGCGCGGCTGGCTTTCCCGCAACGGCGTTTCCGGCAAGGTGCCGGATTGCGCATAGGCCTCGAAAGGGCCGAGGTAGTGCTTCAATCCCGTGACCAGTGCGACGTGACGCACGGTTTTCTTCGACGACAAGGCATCAAGCAGGTTGCGAACCATGGCGGCATTGACGCGAATATTCTCGGCCTCGGTGGCATTGCGCATCCAGGTGGTGATGAACACATGCGTCGGGGATACATCGGCCAGTGCGTTCTTCAGGCTTTCCGTATCCAGCAGATCGGCGGCCACGGGCTTCACGGCGCCCAGATCGGCTTGCGGACGTCGCGCCAACCCGTAAACATCCCATCCATCGGCAACGAGTTGACGTGCGACATGGCTTCCGGCGATGCCGCTGACACCGACGACCAAAGCGGTTCTTTGCATGACTTTTCTCCG
The DNA here is from genome assembly GCF_016632335.1 of Noviherbaspirillum pedocola. Classification (GTDB taxonomy): domain Bacteria; phylum Pseudomonadota; class Gammaproteobacteria; order Burkholderiales; family Burkholderiaceae_D; genus Noviherbaspirillum_A; species Noviherbaspirillum_A pedocola. Next base: position 415,290 of record NZ_JAEPBG010000003.1, on the reverse strand, counting down.
GTTTGCATTCGAACAGGCGTGCGTTCGATTCGATGTCGGACATCATGGCTGCAGAAAAATGCCCTTGATATCCGCAAAGCGCGCAGTTGTTGTCCCGGATCGAACAGATGGGGCCGAAGCAATGCGCATGCGAAGCAGGCGGTGACAGCGATTCAGCATCACCACCCGCTCCGCACACGGCGCAGTCGCGCTCGTTGATCAGGAGACGACGTCGATGACGATCTTGCCAAGCGCCTTGCCCGCTGCCTGCGCGTCATGCGCAGCGTGCGCATCGGACAGGGCATAGCGTTGCTGGTCCACCAGGGGCTTGAGCTTGCCGGCTTCCGCGAGGCGCGTGGCTTCGCGCAGGATCTCGCCATGATGGGCACGGCCTTCACCGCTCAGCATCGGCAGCAGCACGAAGATGCCGGACAGGGTTACGCAGCGCAACGCACCGGGCGCCAGGTTATGCGTGCGGAACGCGGCGCAGCTGAGAACGTGGCCATAGGGCTTGGTGGCCACCAGCGAATCATCCAGGGTTGGTCCGCCGACCGTGTCGTAGACGATATCGAAGCCGATGCCATCGGCGTACTTGCCCACATAGTCCGCGACCCTGGCTGCGTGGTAATCGATGGGCGTCGCGCCATAAGCTTCAATGACGCCATGCTTGGCTGCGGATGCGGTGGCGTACACATCGGCGCCGAATGCGCGTGCGATCTGTACCGCCACATGACCGACGCCGCCAGCGCCGCCCTGGACCAATACCCGCTGTCCGCCATGCACACCCGCGCGGTCGACCAGGCCTTCCCATGCAGTCAGGAAAACAAGCGGCAATGCCGCTGCCTCGCGCATGCTGAGGTTCGCGGGCTTGGGAGCAAGCAGGCGCGCGTCGACAGCGGCATATTCGGCCAGCGTTCCCGGGAGGCCGCGCACGCCGCCGGTCAGCCCATACACCTCATCGCCGGGCTTGAAGTCGGTCACGCCATCGCCAACATCGACGACCACGCCTGCCAGGTCCGTGCCGATGATTGCGGGCAGTTCAGGCATCGCGTAGGGAGCCACGCCCGTACGGATCTTGTGGTCGATCGGATTGACGCCGCTGGCGAAGATCCTGACCAGGACTTCGCCAGCCTTTGGCGTCGGCCGGGGAACCTGGGTGTCGATGAATCTGCCTTCGGCATAGTCGTTGAGAACGAGTGCGCGCATGCTTGCTTGGGTGTTCACGGTGATTTTCCTTTGTAGCCGCCCCTTGGAACTGGCGTTGATGTGTTGATGGCGGGTGATGTTCGTCCATTAGGTCTTTCCTGTAAATTAGGCACCTTTTTGGAACATAGACACCTGAAGGTAACCATGAACGCTTCCGCCGCCCGGCATCCCGTCAACCCGCTGGTCGTCAGCGAAACCTGCCCGCCGCGTCGCATCCACATGCTGCTCACGCCGAAGTGGACATCGATGGTGATTTACGTTCTCAGCTTCGGTCCGCTGCGAACCGGACAGTTACAGCGCAGCATGCCTGGCATCTCGAAGAAAATGCTGACGCAGACCCTGCGCGAACTGGAAGGGGACCAGTTGATTTCGAGGACGGTGCATCAGGTCGTGCCGCCCGCGGTCGAATACGCGCTTACCGATCTGGGGCGGCGCTTTGTCGAGCCATTGCTGGCGCTATATGACTGGGCCGATGCGAATGGCGAACTGCTTGATATCGTGGAACGCAACCGCGCAGCCTCGGGTGGAACGGATGCCACCGGCGCGGAAAGCGTTCCCTCGTCATCGTCGCAAGCCGCATAGCCATGGCACGAGCCGGCCTCGATCGCCGTGGTCCGGTGGCCCGGGGCGGCCACGAGAGGACCGAATCGGCGCAGGCATGGACGGCTTGCTCAGGCAAGCTTGAAGATCGACACCGCATGAGTCAGCGCATCGGCCTGGCCACGCATGGCGTCGGCCGCCGCCGCGGATTCTTCCACCAGTGCGGCATTCTGTTGCGTGACCTGATCCATGTCGATGATTGCCCGGTTCACCTGTTCGATGCCCGTAGCCTGTTCCTGGTTCGCCGCGAGTATCTCGGCCATCATCTCTCTTACGCTCTGCACCTGGGCAACGATGTCTTTCATCGTGTCGCCCGCCTCATGCACCAGCGAGCTTCCCGAGGCGACCTTGCTGACAGACTCCTCGATGAGCGTCTTGATTTCCTTGGCAGCGGAAGCGGAACGATGCGCCAGGGTGCGCACCTCGGCCGCGACAACGGCGAAACCGCGGCCTTGTTCTCCGGCCCGGGCCGCTTCCACGGCAGCGTTCAATGCCAGGATGTTGGTCTGGAAGGCGATGCCGTCGATCGTGCCGATGATGTCCGCAATCCTTTGCGCCGAACCGTTGATGTCTTCCATGGTTTGAACCACCTCGGCCATGGTCGCGCCGCCGCGGGTGGCAATTTCCGAGGCCGACGTTGCCATCTGGTTGGCTTTTTGCGCATTGCCGGCGTTATGCTGGACCGCCGAAGTCAGTTCCTCGATCGATGAAGCGGTTTCTTCCAGGGATGATGCCTGCTGCTCCGTGCGCGCGGAAAGATCCATGTTGCCGCGAGCGATCTGAGTGGATGCCGCGCTGACGCTTTGCGCTCCATCGCGCACATTCGCAACGATGTGGGTGAGGCTGGCATTCATCGCATTGAGCGCGGCGAGCATCTGACTTGCTTCATCCTTTCCAGCCACCGCGACGTTCTGGGTCAGATCGCCTGCAGCCACCGCCGTCGCTATGCGCATCGATGCATTGATCGGATCGATGATGCTTTTCGAAATCGCGCGGCCGATCAGCAGCAGCAGCAGCGCCAGCGCCGTGGCTTCACCAATACCGAGCAAGGCATGTCTGCGAAACACCGCATCGATGTTGTCGATGTATTCTCCCGATCCAATGACCCAGTTCCAGGGCGCGTACGCCTTGGCGTAAGAGATCTTGGGCACCGGCTGCGACTCTCCGGGTTTGGGCCAGGTATAGGTGACATGGCCTGCTCCGCTGCCGCGAGTGGCATTGACGATATTGACGAATACAGGGCGACCCTGGGTATCCAGGATCTTGCTGGCATCCTTGCCTTCGAGCTCGGGCTTGATCGGGTGAAGAACAATATAGGGACGCTCGTCAGTGATGAAGAAGTATTCGCCACCGGCAAAGCGCAGCGATCGGAGCTGTTCGATGGCGGTTTGCTTCGCGACCGCTTCCGATATCTTTCCATCCCGGGCCAGCTGGTGCTGCTGCCGGACTATGCCGTAAGCGATCTCCACTGACTGGCGCACGGCGGCTTTGCGCTCCTCGATCATTTGCGCGCGTTCCGATTGCAATGCGAGTGCCGAAATCACGATGACGCCGAGAATGGCGCTACCGATGAGAATGCGGAATTTCGTGACCAGGCGCAGCCTGGTCAACAGCCTGAACATCATTGGTATCTCCATTTTCTAACCGCATGAGGCGAAGGCAATCGACAGGCGAATGGATTTCCACTGTCTTTGGATCTACCGCTGCAAGCGCGAATTGCGGGATTGGTCTGTGCGTCGGCACGACTGGACACTTTGGAAGTCAGTGTCCCGAAACGGACGACAACACGGCGTGGTCAACAGACGAAACGCTTGAGATTATATCAATATATTTCTATTGTGCAACAATGATCGTCAATTTCGTCATTTCCGGCGGGGAATTATGCGAGCCCTTGCCCGGAATCAGGCTATGATGCGCCACCCCGGCGCAACATCCGTACCAAGACAGAAGATGCAAGAACCCGAAAGCAATGACGACCCGATACTGACCACCCGTGGCGCAGCCGAACTGCTCGGCGTGGCGGTCAGCACTGCTCAGCAGTGGATGGAAAGCGGAATGATTCCATCGTGGAAAACGCCAGGGGGACATCGACGGGTCAGGCAGAGTGCGGTCATGGCACTCATGCGCATGTCCGGCGCGGGGAATGCGTCTTTGCTCGACAGCGACGAATTCCGTCTGCCGACGACACCGGAGTATCCGGTGTCGGCCGATGAAGCCGGGCGGCTCAAGGCGCTGGCGGAAACCGGCCTGATCGACTCCGCGCCGGAACGGACATTCGACCGACTGACCTGGTTGGCAAGCCACATCGTCGGCACGCCAATGGCGATGGTTTCCCTGCTTACCGCACGACGGCAGTGGTTCAAATCGCGCGTTGGCTTGCAAGCGACCGAGACGCCGCGCGCATGGGCATTCTGCAGCCACGCCATCCTGAGCCCCAGTCCTTTCGTCGTCACCGATGCGATGGCCGACCGGCGCTTCGCGAATAATCCGTTGGTGACCGGCGCTCCCTGCATACGCTTTTACGCGGGCGTTTCGCTGATGGACAGGCGTGGCTATCGGCTAGGCACACTCTGCGTGCTGGACCGGCAGCCCAGGACGCTCGACGATGAACAGCTGCGTGCGCTAACGGAACTGGCAGCGATCGCGGGTGAAGAAATACGTCGACGCGCCAAGCCCTGAGTGCATCGGGAGCATGCCCACCGTTTTTCGCAAGCAGGTGGATCATGCCGCGACCGCCGTTCTCCATGCAGCTGCTCGCAATCTTGATCGTGCTCGCCATCCTGTGCGGCCTGCTCATGGCAGCAGTCTGACTGATGCTATCGTCGGCGCTCGGCGAGCGGGACCTCGACCAGATCGCCGACGCGCTCAATCGCTATGCCGATCGCGGCGAACGCCGGCACCGCCGAGGCAATGCCGAGCTTTACCGAGAAAATCCATCGCGCGAGCCGCAATTGCTCGGCATTAGCGAAGCCCTGCGCGATGTGCAAAAGCGCCTGGCGCGAGCAGGAGCGAACGTGGCTGCGCAAGGTTATGGCACGCGCAATCAATACGGCACGGCATTGCATGTCACGGCATTCGGACCGCCAGGGAACGTGAAACACATCGACGAGCGCACCCCGTCGCATCCCTGACAGCGCACGCCGCATACCCCCGACCAACCTTCAACAAGGAGTAGCAATATGCATTGGATCGATCCCGAGAGTCTTCCCGAAACGCGCGGCATCGTCACCCGCTTTCTGCTCAATCCGCACGGCGAACTGGATGGCATCGTGCTCCGCTCGCGTCGGCGGCAGCAGGTACATTTCCCGCCGCACCTGTCCAAGCAGGTCGCGCGCCACGTGGCCTTGGGCGATGAAGTCCGCGTGCGGGGCGTCAAGCCGCGTGGCGCGGACATGATCGCCGCGGTTGCGATCGTAGCCAAAAGCGGCAAAGTCATTCTCGATGAAGGTCCGAAGCACGACGGCGAAAAGCCGCGCCGACCGCACACCGAGCGCCGTGCCATGGAAGCAAGCGGCGAAGTGCTGCTATCGCTGTTCGGACCGAAGGGTGAGCTGCGCGGCGCATTGCTCGACAACGGCACGTCACTGCGCATGCCGCCTCATGCCGCGGCCGAACTGGTGACCTATCTCACACCGGGCGCGCATGTGCAGGCGTGGGGGCATGGCACCAGGAACCGGCACGGTTGCGCGATCGAGGTCGACGAGATCGCCGAGCTGGTCGACGTATCGTCATGATGGGCAGGCCGAGCGCGCCGAGCCAGGCACGCGGCCTGAAGTCCACGCAAGCCGATGCGCATGGTGACTGATGTGTCTTCGATACGCACTCGCAGCATTGATCTTCTTCATGGCTGACGTGCAGGCGGCCCTGAGACCCGCGCCAGGTGGCGCGCTCGCGCAAACAGCCCAGTAGGCGTCACCGTGGCAAGCATTGTAGTGCTCAACATGGCCCCGTTATGCCGGCCGGTTAAAGGCCGCATTCGTGATGCACGAACAGTCTGCGCTGCCCGGTTTCATGCATCGTTCCCGTGCTTCCCCACCAGGCCCGGAAGCGCTTCGATCAGCATTGCGGTGAACGCCGCGGCAGCCGGGGTTTCGGCACCGCCGCGGCGCGCAATGCGGTAGAAATTCAGCGACACCGACGGCGACTTCAGCGCACGGGTATGCACCGGCTGGCGCCGGCAGGCAACCATTGCGAAGGACGGCATGATGGCCGCGCCCATTCCGGCGGCAACCATGGCCACCAGGGTGTCGACATGGTTGAAGGTGAGCCGTTCCTCATTGGCGCGGCTGATCTGCGCAAGATGGGTCTCGATGACGTCCTGTATCGGATTCTCCGGCGGCAGCCCGATCAGGGGCAGCGGCTTGACCGCCTTCCATGTCACCGCCGCGCCCGCGCCGGCAATGCCATGCTGCGCTTCCCATTCATCCACTGCAGGCGTTACCAGCATCAGGGGAAAGGCATACAGCGGCACCCGCTCCACTCCGCGCTGCGCCTTGAAGAAGAATCCCATGCCGAAGTCGACTTCACCGCTTTGCACCAGGGCCGCCACCCCGTCCAGCGCCGTATCGGTCACCCGTATCGTCACTTCAGGATGACGCAGGCGGAATGCGCGACATACCGTCGGCAGCAGGTTCGATGACACCAGCGGCGTGGCGGCGATGCGCAGCGTCTGGCGCGCCTTCTCGGTCATTTCGCCCAGTTGCGCTGCTGCCGCCTCCAGCTCGGCCAGCGTGCGCTGCGCCACGGGCAGGAAGCGTTCGCCGGCGGCGGTCAGCACCAGCGCGCGGGTAGTGCGGTCGAACAGGCGACAGTCGAGCTGGGTTTCGAGCTCGCGAATCATGATGCTCAAGCCGGCTTGTGTGATGTGCAGTTGCTCGGCGGCACGCGTGAAGCTGCCCAGGCGCGCGGTCTGGGTGAAGGCCTTCAACTGACGCAGCGAGATATTCATAAGAATTAATTGTGAATCGATATGAAACTTAAATTTTAATAATGCGAAGCGCTGGTGTCTAATGACGCCATGTCCGAGAGACGGATCACAACAGGCCACAGCACAGCGGAATTCGAGGAGACACGGAATGATCAAGCAGCACGACGTAGCCATCATCGGCGCCGGCATCGGCGGCCTGACGCTGGCGCTATCCCTGCATGCGCAGGGCATCTCCTGCAAGGTGTACGAGGCGGTGGCGGAGATCCGACCGCTGGGCGCGGGCGTGAACCTGCTGCCGCATGCGGTGCGCGTCATGGACGAGCTGAAGATGCTGGACCGCCTGGCCGCGGTGGCCGTCACTACGAAGGAATCGATTTTCTTCAACCGCTTCGGCCAGTTCGTCTACAGCGAGCCGGCCGGCCGCGACGCAGGCTACGCCTGGCCGCAGTTCTCCATTCATCGCGGCGATCTGCAGGAAGCGCTGCTGGAGGCAGTGCGCGAGCGCCTCGGCGCGGACGCGGTTGCGCTGGGTCATCGCTGCAGCGGCATCGAGCAGGATGACGATGGCGTGCTGCTGCGCTTTGACGATGGCACGGGACACGAGCGCGAGCCGGTGCGCGCCGCGCTGGCGGTGGGCTGCGACGGCATCCACTCGGTACTGCGCAAGGCCTTATATCCGGACGAAGGCGCGCCGCGCTATTCCGGCGTGAACATGTGGCGCGGCACCACGGTGATGAAGCCCTTCCTGTCGGGCGCATCGATGGTGCGCGCCGGATGGCTGTCGGTGGGCAAGATGGTGATCTACCCGGTGCGCAACAATGTCGACGGTCAGGGTAGCCAGCTGATCAACTGGGTCGCCGAGATCGAAGCGCCGCAACCGGCGCGGCGCGACTGGAACGGCCGCGGCCGTCTGGAGGATTTCTTTCCGGCCTTTGCCGACTGGCATTTCGACTGGCTCGATGTCGCCGGCATGATCGAAGGCACCGGGAACATCCTCGAATATCCGATGGTCGATCAGGACCCGTTGCCGCGCTGGACTTTCGGCCGCGTGACCCTCCTGGGCGATGCCGCGCACCCGATGGTGCCGCGCGGATCGAACGGCGCGGGCCAGGCGATACTCGACGGCCCTTGCCTGGCTGCCGCGATCCGCGATGCCGGCGCGACGCCGGCGGCGCTGGCCGAATACGAGCGCATCCGCGCCAAGGCCACCGGCGAGGTGGTCCTGATGAACCGCGTCGCGCCGCCGGATGCGATCCTGCAAACGGTGCATGAACGAACCGGCGGCAAGCCCTTCGACAATATCGATGCCGTGATCAGCCGCGAAGAGCTGCAAGCGATTTCGAATCGGTACAAGCAGGTCGCGGGCTTTACCGTGGCTGGCCTGTCGGGCCGCAAGGCGGCGTAAGGCCTGCGCGGCGCGAGCCGCATGCCGCTCATGCACCAAGACGCATCCGCGCAAACCGCGCATGCGTCCCCATACAAAAGATAACAATGCGAGGAGACACCGCAATGACCAAACTGGACACCTTGAATGTCCGCGAATTCATCGACACGCGCCGCTTCGGTCGCTACCAGCTGCTGGTAACGGCCATGTGCGCGCTGGTGGTATTTCTCGATGGCTTCGATACCCAGGCGATCGGCTATGTCGCGCCGGCCATCGTGAAGACCATGGGCATCGCGCGTAGCACGCTTGCGCCGGTATTCGCTGCCAGCCTGGTCGGCCTGATGCTGGGCGCCCTGATCGGCGGGCCGCTGTCGGACCGTTTCGGCCGCCGGCCGGTGCTGTTGTGCGGCATGGTCGCCTTCGGTCTGCTGTCCCTGGCAACCGCCGGAGCCGGCTCGGTGCAATCGCTGCTCATGCTGCGCCTGTTGACTGGCTTGGGCCTGGGCTGCGTGATGCCGAACGCGATCGCGCTGACCAGCGAGTTCGCGCCGGAACGGGTGCGCGCCACCGCGGTGATGGTGATGTTCTGCGGCTTCTCGCTCGGCGCCGCGCTGGGCGGGCTGGCTGCGGCCGGTCTCATTCGCGAATACGGCTGGCAATCGGTATTCATCGTCGGCGGCGTGCTGCCCATCCTCGCTGCCCTGTATCTGGCGAAGGCCTTGCCGGAATCGGTACGCTTCCTGGTGGCGAAGGGTGGACGTGAAGAGAAGGTGCGCCACACTCTCGCGCGCATCGACCCCGGTTTCGTCGCTGGACCCAAGACCCGCTTCATCGCCGATGGCGAAAGCCACAAAAAATTTCCCGTGGCGCAGCTGTTCGCCGGCAAGCGCGCGCTGCTGACCTGTCTGCTGTGGGTCGTGTTCTTCATGAGCCTGATGGACCTGTACTTCCTGTCGAACTGGCTGCCGACCGTGATCAACGACGCCGGCATCTCGGTCAGCCAGGCGGCGGTGATCACCGCGATGCTGCAGGTCGGCGGCACCGTGGGCACGCTGGTGCTCGGCCGCGTGTTCGACAAGGTGTCGCCATTCAAGGCGCTTGCCGCGATCTACTTCCTCGCCGCGGCCTTCGTGGTGGCGGTCGGCATGAGCACGCATTCGACCCTGCTGCTGGTGACGTCCATCTTCGGCGCCGGCTTTTGCGTGGTCGGCGGGCAGATCGGCGCGAATGCGCTGGCGGCGAAAAGTTATCCGACCGAGATCCGCGCCACTGGCGTGGGCTGGGCGCTGGGCGTGGGTCGCATCGGCTCCATCCTGGGCCCCGTGGTCGGCGGTTTCCTGATCAACCTGCAATGGGATATGCGCCATGTGTTCCTGATCGGCGCGGCGCCTGTCTTCATCGCGGGTCTCGCCGCGGTGGTGATTGCAGCGGCAGGTGGCAAGGGCCGGGAACAATGAAGACGATGAAGGAAGCCTAGAGACATGGACCAACACAGACCGAACCCGGCGCGTGAGGCGCTGTATGAAGCGATGCGCCCGCTGCATCTGACGCCGCTGTGGGAAGTGCTGCATGCGCTGGTGCCGAAGAGCCCGACCACGGCTTGCGTGCCGGCGCTGTGGCGTTATCGCGAGGTGAAGCCTTTCCTGATGCAGTCCGGCGAATTGATCACCGCGGAGGAGGCGGTGCGGCGCGTGCTGATCCTGGAGAACCCGGGATTGCCTGGTCAGTCGGCGATTACCCAGTCGCTGTATGCCGGCCTGCAATTGATACTGCCGGGCGAGGTCGCGCCTTCGCATCGTCATGTGCAATCGGCGCTGCGCTTCGTCGTCGATGGCCGCGGCGCCTACACCACGGTCGAAGGCGAGCGCACCACGATGCATCCCGGCGACTTCATCATCACGCCGTCGTGGCGCTGGCATGACCATGGCAACGAAGGCGTCGACGATGTCACGGAACCCGTCGTCTGGCTCGATGGCCTCGACATTCCGACGCTGCGCTTCTTCGACGCCGGCTTCGCCGAAAACGACGACAGCAAGTCGCAGACCGTGCGCCATCCCGAGGGCAGCAGCTATGCGCGCTTCGGCGCCAACATGGCGCCGGTGCGCCATCAGCGCTCGGGCCTGACCTCGCCGATCTTCAGCTATCCGTACAGCCGCACCCGCGAGGCGCTGTACACGCTGGAGCGCAACGGCGAGATCGACGCCTGGCACGGCGTGAAGATGAAATACATCAACCCGACCACTGGCGGCTGGGCCATGCCCACCATCGGCACCTGCATGCAATTGCTGCCGAAGGGCTTCCGCGGCAAGCCGCATCGTTCCACGGATGGCACTGTGTACTGCGTCACCGAAGGCCGCGGCAACGTGCAGATCAATGATCAGCGCTACACCTTCGAGCCGCAGGATGTGTTCGTCGCGCCATCCTGGTCGAAGGTCTCGTTTGATACCGAGCAGGAAGCCGTGCTGTTCAGCTTTTCCGACCGGCCTATCCACGAGGCGCTCGGCATACTGCGCGAAGAGTTTCTGGACTGAGGTCCTGCGCGGACCCATCGCGTCCGCGCCCTTTGCGCCTTTTCTTTCCACAACCAGGCATCACTCATCATGTCGAATTACGTTATCCAGCCACAAGCCATCGTCGGCCTTCCCGTTATCGGCGAAGCGGCGCTTTTCCCGGTGCGCCGCGTGTATTGCGTCGGCCGCAACTATGCAGCCCATGCGCGCGAAATGGGCTTCGACCCGGACCGCGAGCCGCCTTTCTTCTTCTGCAAGCCGAATGACGACAAGTCCGTGGTCGTGGTGCCGGAAGGCGAAACCGTGACGATTCCGTATCCGGACCTGACCGGCAACTACCATTACGAACTCGAGCTGGTGGTATGCATAGGAAAGGGCGGCAAGAATATCTCGGTCGAAGACGCGAGCGCGCATATCTACGGCTACGCAGTCGGCCTGGACATGACCCGGCGTGATCTGCAGATCAAGATGCGCGAAGCCGGACGTCCATGGGAAATCGGCAAGGCCTTCGACTATTCCGCACCGATCGGCCCGGTGTATCCGGTCTCGCGCGTCGGTCATGTGAATGACGGCGAAATTCGTCTCGAGGTCGATGGACAGGTAAAGCAGAAGAGCGATATCACCCACCTGATCTGGTCGGTGCCGGAAGTCATCGCCAACCTGTCGACGCTGTTCGAGCTGCAGCCAGGCGATCTGATCCTTTCCGGCACGCCCGAAGGCGTGGGCCCGGTGCAGCGGGGGCAGGCGATGGTCGGCGAAATCGCCAAGCTTGGCGGCATCCGCGTCAACGTCGCGTAATATCCGGCGATGACAGCCGGCGATACGCGCCGGCGATAACAAGCGCATGCGAGGCGGGAGGAGACAGGATGAACAGAACGTTGTTGGCGGCCGCGGCTGCATTGGCCATAGCCGCGCCGTCATGGGCGCAGGAAACCATCAAGGTCGGCCTGATCCTGCCGCTGAGCGGTCCCTTCGCCGATTACGGCATGCAGATCGGCAATGGCGCCAGGCTGTACATGGCCACGCATGGCGATACGGTCGCGGGAAAGCGGATCGAGCTGATCGTCAAGGACGACACCGGCACCGCGCCCGAGCTCACCAAGCGGCTGGCCCAGGAGCTGGTCACCAACAGCCATGCCGATGTGCTGGCCGGCTTCGGCATGTCGCCGGGCGCGCTCGCCACGGCTGCCGTAGCGACCCAGGCGAAGAAGCCGATGGTCGTGATGAATGCGGCCGCGTCGGTTCTCACTTCGAAGTCCCCCTATGTCGTGCGCGTCTCGCATACCTTGCCGCAGCTGTCGCAGCCGATGGCGAAGTGGGCGCTGGCCAACCGGATCGATAAGGTCTATACCCTGGTCGCGGATTTCGCGCCTGGCCTGGACGCGGGCGCCGCCTTCAAGCACGCATATGAGGCCGGCGGGCAGAAGCTGCTCGGCGAAGTCCGGGTGCCGGTCTCGAATGTCGATTTCGGTTCCTACATTCAACGTATCAAGGATGCGAAGCCGAATGCAGTCTTCGTGTTCCTGCCGCCGGGCGAGGGCACGATCGCTTTCATGAAGACTTGGGCCGAGCGCGGCATGGACAAGGCGGGCGTGAAGCTGCTCGGCACGGTGGACCTGGTCGACGACAGCATCGTCGAAGCCATCGGCAAGCCGGCGGTGGGCGCGATCACTGCCGGCCATTACTCCACCGCGCATGAGTCGCCGTTGAACCGCGAGTATGTCGCCGCGTATGCGAAAGCGTATGGCACGAAAATGCGCCCGAATTACATGTCGGTGGCAGGCTACGACGGCATGGCGGCGATCTACACCGCGCTGAACAAGACAGGCGGCGATACGGATGGCGGCAAGTTCGTCGGCGCGCTGAAAGGCGCGAAGTGGGATAGTCCGCGCGGCACTGTCGCGATCGACCCCGACACCCGTGATGTGACCCAGACGGTCTACATACGCCGCACCGAGCAGCGCGAAGGCGGCATTTACAGCATCGAGTTCGACAAGTTCGCCGATCAGAAGGCCTTTTGATTTCGGCATGAAAGGAACGCCGGGCACGTATGTGCGCCCGGCCGCCTGATGGCACGACTTGCGGCTATCCTTGCCATGGTTTCGACATCGATGCCTTGCAAACGAGGGCGCTCCAGCATCAATTCACAGACATGAACAGCACCATGAAACTCCACAGCTTCTTCAACAGCTCCACGTCCTTCCGCGTGCGCATCGCGCTGGCGCTGAAGGGCCTTTCGTACGAATACGCCGCCGTGAATCTGCGCAGCGGTGAGCAGGGCAGGGAGGATTACCGATCGCTCAGCCCGGCCGGCATCGTGCCGACGCTGGTCGATGGCGATGTGAAGCTGACCCAGTCGATGGCCATCATCGATTATCTCGACCAGAAGTACCCCGAGCCGCGGCTGATACCCGATGCCGGCATCGAGCGCGCCCGGGTGCTGGAAATCGCGCAGACCATTGCCTGCGAAATCCACCCGATCAATAACCTGCGCGTGCTGAAATACCTGACCGGCACGCTGGGCGTGGACGAGGCGGCGAAATCGGCCTGGTACAGGCACTGGGTCGCTGAAGGCTTGTCCGCGGTGGAGGCCCTGCTGACGGCGCTGCCGCCAGGTGCCTTCTGTGTGGGCGACGAGCCGACACTGGCCGACTGCTGCCTGGTACCGCAGGTAGCCAATGCGATGCGCATGAGCTGCGACCTGTCCGGGTTTCCGCGCGTTGAAGCGGTGTATGCGCGTTGCATGGCGCATCCAGCTTTTATCGCGGCTGCGCCGCAGAATCAGCCAGACTTCGTGTCCTGATCCTTCGATAGGGTGCTGACGCAACCGGATCGGCGTCGCATTCAGCAGGCGACGCCGGTTACTGTCGCGCTTATTGTGCGAAGGCCTTCACCATCCGGAACATGAATTCGCGGCCGTCATACAGCCGGGGAATCGCGACCCGTTCATTGAGTCCATGAGCGCTGGCATCGCTGAGCTCGCTGCCAGTGCAGCGCTCTTCAATGCTGCATTCATCTGCTGATGTTTCCAATGTGCTTGTGACTAATGGTGTTTCGTCGCTGGCCTTGCCGGCGCGCAAAGTGCCATGAGGATGGTCGGGGCGAATACGCTCTAACGGTTTGACGGCGAAGCCTCAATTCAAGACAATCCCCTCTCTTTGAATCCAAGCCATGCCGGTCTCGGCGCTGCATGCGGCACGGTCCGAGTGAACTGGCAGTCGTGCTGTCGGGTTCGGCAAGTCAATCAGAAATCGGTATGACCAACATCAACAGCATTCATCCCGCGCCCCCGCCTTCAAGCGCCGCCGAAGCCGCAGCCTATCTAAGCCAGATTGAGAGCCTGTCCCGGCGTCATGTTTCAGCATGCGAAGGCGGCCGCATGGCATGGCGCAGCTTCGGCGAGGGCAAGCCCGTGGTGCTGCTGCATGGCGGCCATGGCAGCTGGCTGCACTGGGTCCGCAACATCGCCGCGCTCTCCGAGCGACATTCGGTCTGGCTGCCCGACATGCCGGGATATGGCGATTCGGACGCCGCTACTTCAGCGGATCTGGGAGCCGTGGTGGCGCCGACCATCGCCGGTCTCGACAGCTTCTTTGGCGTTGATGGCGTCATCGACCTGGTTGGCTTTTCCTTCGGCGGTCTGGTCGCCGCGCAGATCGCGGCAACTCGCGGCAAAGTGCGCAGGCTGGCCCTGCTCGGGCCGGCAGGGCATGGCAGTCTGCGCCGGCCACGCGGCAAACTGCTGCAGTGGCGCGGCGCCGCGGAAGCGCATGACGAGGCGGCGCTCGGCGAGATCATGCGCCATAACCTGGCGATGCACATGCTGCATGACCCTGCGCGCATCGATGCGCTGGCATTGCAGGTGCATATCGATTCCTGCATCCGAACGCGCTTTCGCAGCAAGGGGCTGGCGCGCTCCGGCGGCCTGTACGCCGCGCTCGGACAGACCGATGCCGAAGCGCTTGTCGTCTGGGGTGAGCATGATGTGACAGCGGACCCCGAAGCGGTCCTTCGCGTGCTGAAGGATGCCTGTCCCCGCGTTCGGACACATATCGTGCCGGGCGCCGGCCACTGGGTGCAATACGACGGCGCGGATGAGATCAATCGCCTGCTGGTGCCCTGGCTGGCGTGAAAAGGCGGCTCGCCGAATGCACGCCAGCCCGGCGGCCCGGTGATATGCCGGGTGTCTAAAAGTATGCCGACATCAGCACCCATGACGTCCATCAGTTCGATCGCGTGATCCGAGTGATCGATACGGTCCTGGTGCTGGAGCGACCGTAATCGTTTGAAATCGCGGGAAAGCCTGCGTCGAACCATCCCTTCTTCCTGACCTAGACATGCCGCGTTTTCCGGCCGCTTTCCGCGCCGGTGTGTTCATTTCTGACGCAAAGCATGCGCGCAAACAAGGATTGCCATCGCAACCGAAAGTACTTGAATCCGTTCGTCCAGTCGCTTCGTAGAATCACTGCCGCCTGTTGGTTACATCCGGTCACACCTATCGAACCAAACCATGCAAGGAGATGAACATGCGACGTCCGGGCTTCAGTTCCATCGTAAAAACCACGTTGTTGGCTGCCTCTGTGGCCAGCATTGCGAGCATGCCAGCAATGGCTTCCAGCCACCGTGAAGGCCCTTTCATTACCGGCGCGCCGAAAGTCGACGGCACCGACTTCTACATGTTCCGAAGCTATGAATCGGGACGCCAGGATTATGTGACACTGATTGCCAACTACATTCCTTTCCAGGATCCGCAGGGCGGACCGAACTTCTACCAGTTCGATCCGAATGCCCTGTATGAAATCCATGTCGACAACAATGGCGACGCCAAGGAAGACCTCACCTTCCAGTTCCATTTCAAGAGCACGTCGAAGCGCACAGCACTGCCGATCGGGGACAAGCAGGTAGCGATTCCGCTGATCAATTCGAACACGATCGGCGCCGTCAATCCCGCATCGCTGAATGTACGGGAAACCTATACGGTGGACATCGTCCGCGGCGACCGGCGCAGCGGCACCCGGGCAAGCATTACCGGACCCAGCGGCGCCGAATTCGACAAGCCTGTCGACAACATCGGCGACAAGACCTTTCCCGGCGGCTACGAAGCCTATGCCAGCCAGCATATCTATAACGTTTCCATCCCGGGCTGCGGCAATGGCCGCGTCTTCGTCGGCCAGCGCAAGGAGCCGTTCTATATCGCCGTCGGCAAAATCTTCGACCTGTTCAACCTGAACCCGCTCGGCCCGGAAAACGCTGGCAACAAGAACGATCTGGAGAACAAGAACATCAGCACGATCGCGGTGGAAGTGCCGATCTCCTGCCTGACGGCCGGCGGCGATCCGGTCATCGGCGCCTGGACCACGGCGAGCCTGCGCCAGGGCAGGCTCATCAATCCGGCGCCGGCTTCGGGCCTGGGGAACGCGACCAAGGAAGGCGGTGCATGGGCGCAGGTATCGCGGCTAGGCATGCCGCTCGTCAACGAGGTGATCATAGGACTGGAAGACAAGGACCGCTTCAATGCTTCCAAGCCGAAGGATGATGCCCAGTTCCTCACCTACGTGACCAACCCGACGCTGCCAGCGCTGGTGCAGACGCTCTTCCCATCGGCCAAGGCGCCGACGAACCTGCCGCGCACGGATCTGGTGACGGCGTTTCTGAAGGGTATCAAGGGGGTGAACCAGCCTGCCAACGTCACGCCTTCGGAAATGCTGCGCCTGAACACGTCGATCGCGCCGACGCCCGCCGCATCGCAAAACGCTCTCGGCGTAGCCGGCGGCGACAAGGCCGGCTTCCCGAATGGCCGCCGTCCCGCGGATGACATCGTCGACGTTTCGCTGCGCGTGGCCATGGGGGCATTGTGCGTGCTGACTGGCGACACCGATGCCTTGCAGGTGGGCTGCAAGCCCGCTGATGCGCCGGCTGGCGGACTGGCGCTGACCGACGGGGTGCGCAAGACTGCAGCCGACTACGGCACGGCATTCCCGTATCTGGGCACGCCGCTGTCCGGGTCCTTCAACCAGTGAACGGAGCGATGCCATGACTATGCATAAGCGAATCCTTGCGGCAGGCGCGTTATTGCTGGCCGCAGCTGCCCTAGGCGGCTGTGGCGGCGGCTCCGATGATGGCAGCGGCGGCAGCCAGGCTTCCAACCCGGGCGCATCGGATGCGTTCTTTGCGCGCGTGCTGGCCCTGATCAGCACCAGTGCGGACAACGCCGAGCCGATCGCGATCGACGATATCGCCGTGACGACGCCGAACGATATCGAGCCTGCGCCTTTGTAGGCCGGCGCTGCGAAGGCGGGGAACAGCGGCAGTCTCGCCGCTGTTCCCCGCGGCACAGATCACCAGAAAAGAAGGGGAAGCAATGCAAGGTTTCGCGCTTGCGCTGATCGCCGCGATCGCCGCCATCACCAGTAGCGTCGCCTGCGCAGCGCCTTATGTGCCGGAGAACGGCAGCAAGGTGCTGGAAGTCCTGCCCAGCAGGAACGATCCGCTGCAACAGGCCTTCGCCAGGATGCGCGCGCGACTGAAGCAGGACCCGGAAAACGTCGATCTGGCAAGCCGGCTTGCCCAGATGTACATCAGCGCATCGCGCACCGACGGCGATCCGCGTTACCTCGGCTATGCGCAGGCCGCGTTGAAACCGTGGTGGGATGCGCCTCGTCCGCCGAACGCCGTGCTGCTCGAAAAAGCCATCATCCTGCAGAGCGTGCACCGGTTTGACGAATCGCTGGCAGCACTGGAAAGCGTGCTGGCCGCCGACCCGCACAATGGCCAGGCCTGGCTCACACGCGCCACCGTGCTGGCCGTCGTCGGCAGGCATGACGAAGCCAGGAATGCCTGCAGCAGGCTGCATGGCCTCGCGTACGACATCGTGCTGCGCGCCTGCACGGCCAACGTCGGCGCGCTCGACGGCCATGCGCAGGCGAGCTATGACGACCTGTCTGCGACGCTGGCGCAATACCCGAATGCCGATCCCGGCGTGCGTATCTGGGTCGCCACCCTGCTGGGCGAAATGGCGGCACGGCTGGACCGACCCGCGCAAGCGGAAGCGCATTTCCGCGAGGCGATGGCAATCGACAAGCCGGATGGCTATCTGCTTGGCGCCTACGCCGATTTCCTGCTGGACCGCAAGCGCTATGCGGATGCCGCGGCACTGGTAAAAGCGCGCACGCGCAATGACGCCCTGCTGCTGCGCCATGCGCTGGCAATGAACATGCAGCAGGCGCCACAAGCCCGGGACGATATCGAAGCGCTGCGACAGCGCTTCGCGGCGGCCGCGATGCGCGGCGACGTTGTGCATCGGCGCGAACAGGCGCGCTTTGAACTGCATCTGCTCGGCCAACCGCGCCAGGCGTTGCGCACCGCGCTACTGAACTGGGACGTGCAGAAGGAGCCGGCCGATCTGCGCATTCTGCTGGAAGCTGCCATCGCTGCCGGAGACAGCCATGCCATGGCGCTTGCGGTCGACTGGATAGACCGGACGCATTTCGAAGACCAGACACTGGTCGCAATGGTCCATGTCGCAAGGGGCAAGGCATGAGATGCCCGCGATTGATCCAGTGCCTGCTCGCGCTGCTGCTGTGCGTGTTTTCAGCCGTGCCTGCGCACGCGCACAAGCCGAGCGACAGTTATCTCACCCTCGAGATCGATGGCGAAACGATTGCCGGGCAATGGGATATCGCGCTGCGCGACCTCGACTTCGCCATTGGTCTGGATGCCGACGGCAATGGCGCGCTCACCTGGGATGAGGTGCGCAGCAAGCATGCGGAAATCGCCGCGTATGCGCTTTCGCGGCTCAGCCTGACGGCAGACGGCAAGCCCTGCGCCAGCCGGGTAGTGCAGCATCAGATCGATACGCATACCGATGGCGCCTATGAGGTGCTGCGCTTCAGCGCGCGCTGCGGCGGTCGGGTGACGCGGCTCGGAATCGCGTATGCCCTGTTCTTCGACATCGACCCGCAGCATCATGGCCTGGTCAACATCGTCAGCGGCGGCCATTCCACAACCGGCATCTTCAGCCCGGAGCGCGCGACCCAGGAATTTTCCGTGGCAAGTGAGGGCAGGCTGCGCGAATTCCTTGCCTATGTGCGCGACGGCGTCTGGCATATCTGGGTCGGCTTCGATCACATTCTCTTTCTCATTTCTCTCCTTTTGCCCGCGGTGCTGCAACGGAAGGATGGAAAGTGGCGTCCGGCGGCGGGATTCCGGACCTCGTTTGCCGACGTGTTGAAGATCGTCACGGCTTTCACCGTGGCCCATTCGATCACGCTGACCCTTGCCACGCTAGGCGTGGTGTCGCTGCCCTCGCGCTGGGTGGAATCCGCGATTGCGCTTTCCGTCATCGTCGCCGCGCTGAACAACCTGTATCCGATGGTGCGCGGCCGGCGCTGGATCGCCGCGTTCGCTTTCGGCCTGATTCACGGATTCGGCTTTGCCAGCGTGCTGATGGACTTGCGCCTGCCGCAAAGCGTGCTGGCATTGGCGCTCTTCGGTTTCAATGCCGGCGTCGAGGTCGGGCAGATGGCGATCGTCGCCATCTTCCTGCCGGTGGCTTATCTGCTGCGCGCGTCATGGTTTTACCGGCGCGTTGCCTTCGTCGGCGGTTCAGCGCTGATCGTATTGCTTGCATCGGTGTGGCTGGTGGAACGGGCGTTTGATCTGCGCCTGATTTCGGCATAGGCGCCTTGCAAACACGTAAGGGAAGAGAAGCCGGGTTTTCAGACACAACAGGCTTTGGAAGATACGGCCGATCACATGACGCCTCTACGATACCGTGCCCCGTACCGGAAGCAGAAACGCCGTTTGACGCCGGCTTCAACGCTCGCTGCATTGACCGTGGCCGCTGTGCTGGCGCTTCACGCAGGCGGCGCATCGGCCGCAGAACAGACGCTTGCCACCGTCGTCGTCGAAGCAAGCGCTGCCCAGGAAATCGGTATCGCGGAATCGGCCACCGAGGGCGCCGTCACCGCGAAGGATTTGGAAAACCGGCCGCTGTCACGCACCGGCGAACTGCTGGAAGCGGTGCCGGGCGTCATCGTCACGCAGCATTCCGGCGATGGCAAGGCGAACCAGTATTTCGCGCGCGGCTTCAACCTGGATCACGGCACGGATTTCCGCACCACCGTGCTCGGCATGCCGGTCAACATGCCCACCCATGCACACGGGCAGGGTTATACCGACCTGGGCTTCGTCATTCCCGAACTGATCGGCACGATCCGCTACCGCAAGGGTCCCTACTATGCCGACGTGGGCGACTTCGCGGCGGTGGGTTCGGCAGCCATAGACTATGTGCCCTCCCTGGACCGTGGATTGCTGAAGATCGAGGCAGGGCAACACGGCTACAAGCGCACGCTGCTTGCGAACTCTGCCGCAATCGGCAGCGGCAGCCTGCTGTATGCCATCGACGCCACCGGCCAGGATGGCCCCTGGGACAACCCCGAGCGTTTCAGGCGTTTCAACGGCGTGCTCAGCTACAGCGTTCGCTCAGGCATGGACAGCGTGCGGACGGTAGCAATGGCATCGCAGTCCTCGTGGAATGCGACCGACCAGGTGCCCTTGCGCGCGCTGCAGGCCGGACTCGTCGGCCGCTACGGCGCCATCGACCCGAGCGATGGCGGCAATACCGCGCGCTTCAGCGTTTCGACACAGTGGGAAAGGCGCTACCGGGACGGCGCGCTGAAGGTCAATGCCTATCTGGTCCAGTCGCGGTTCGAGTTGTTCAGCAACTTCACTTACGCACTGGATGATCCGGTCAATGGCGATCAGTTCAGCCAGTCGGAACGGCGTGTCGTCGCCGGTGTCGACACGCAGCGCACCTGGCAGCATCGCCTTGCGGGGCTCGACATGGAAACGACCATCGGACTGCAGACGCGGCAAGACAAGTTGTCGCCGGTGGCGCTCTATGCAACGGTGGATCGCCGCAGGCTGGCGACCATACGCGAAGACCATGTCACCGAACGCTCGATGGGCTTCTTTCTCACAAACACGACACAGTGGACTCCGCGCTTGCGCACCATCGCGGGCGTGCGCACCGATACGTATCAGTTCGATGTCGCAAGCGCGATTCCGGCGAATTCGGGACGCGTGAATTCCTCCATCACCAGCCCGAAGTTCTCGGCAGTTTTCGCCGCGCGGCCGGACACCGAGCTTTACCTGAACTGGGGTCGCGGTTTCCACAGCAACGATGCGCGCGGCGTGACAGGGACCGTGGACCCGCGCACCGGCGCAGGCATCGACAGTCATGGCGATCCCATCCAGCCCGCGACCCCGTTGGTCAAGGCGCTCGGCACGGAACTCGGGGTGCGCCATGCCGGGCTGATTCCCGGGCTCGACACCTCGCTGTCGATATGGCGGCTCGACCTTGCGTCGGAGCTTGTCTTCTCAGGAGACGCCGGCACGACGGAAGCAAGCCGGCCGAGTCATCGCCAGGGCATTGAAGTGGCAAGCCGCTATGCGACCCATGCGGGCTGGATCGTGGACGCCAGTCTCGCCTGGTCGCATGCCCGGTTCGCGAATAATGACTCCGCAGGCCAGTACATACCGGGTGCTCTGGAGCGCACTGCGTCCATCGGCATTGGAGGCGAAAGCGGCAGATGGTCCGGCGGTCTGCGCGTACGCTACTTCGGTGGCCGCGCATTAACCGAAGACAATGCCGTGCGCTCCTCTCCTTCGACGCTGGTCAACGCGAAAGTCGGCTATGCACTGACCCGGACCGTGAAACTGACCGCGGAAGTATTGAACCTGCTTGGAAGCGATGCGAGCGATATCGACTATTACTATGCGTCGCGCCTGCGCTCGGAGCAGAGCGCCGTGACGGATATCCACACGCATCCTGCAGAACCGCGCAGCCTGCGCCTGGGCATGGTGGTTCGCATGTGAGCATGCTGCGCTCCTGGCAATCGGTGAAGAACAACGAAATACCGGATAATCGCGCCTTTCCGACTCCCGCAAGCAAACGGCGTCTTCACCTTGCACCCGAAGCCCGGCCGTTTCCGAATCCATGCTCCACGACGACATCGGCCCGGCGCCTGGCCCTGCACGGGATCTTCCCGATTGGTTTTTCGAAGGCAGCTCGGACTGCATCGAGATCATCGACCTCCAAGGCAATATCGCCCGGATGAACGGCTCCGGCCTTCACGCAATGGAAGTCGAAAGCGTCGAGCAGATCCGCAATGCGCCGTGGATGGGGTTCTGGCCGGTGGAGAGCCAGCCAACCGTGCGCGCGGCGCTCCATGCGGCGCTCGGAGGGAAGACAGCGCACTGCCGCGCGTTTCGCCCGACCCTGAAGGGCTCGCCGAAATGGTGGGACGTGAACATCCATCCGGTCGGGGACGAGAGCGGCAAGACGATGCATCTGGTCGCGGTGTCACGCGACATGACCGATCTGCACAATGCCGAGCTTGCTCTCAGCGAGGAAAAGGAACGGATCGGCCTCGCCACGGAAGCCGCGGAACTGGGCTTGTGGCGATATACGCCGCATCTCCACCTGTTCACTTTCCAGAATGGCCGGGCCCGCGCTATTTTCGGCCTGGCTGCAGGCAGCATGGATCGCACCGAAGAGCAGATCGTCAGGGAAGCGATCGTTCCGGAAGACCGCGACCGATTCCAGCGCGCAATTCAGGCAGCCTGCGAGCAGGGCGAGCGACTGACCTTCCATGGCCGCATCCGGCGTGCAGACGGGGAAGTGCGATGGGTAGACATGTTCGGCCATGCACATCGTGCGGAAGATGGCTCAGCGATGTATTTGCTCGGCACGGTTCTGGACATCACGGATCGGAAATCGACGGAACAGGCTTTGCATGACGCGCAGCTGCGTCTGGCAGCAACGCTGAACGCCGGTGAGGTTGCCACCTGGACCTGGGATATCAGGAAAAACCTCGTCTATGGCGATCGCAACATCGCGTATCTGTTCTCGCTTCCCGAGGAAGAAGCCCACGAGACGCCGCTGGAAAGCTTCATGGGCGCGATTCATCCGGACGATGTGGATCGCGTGTCGTCCAGCATTCTGAAGGCGCTGCAGGACGGGACGTTTTACCAGGAGACGTACCGGGTGCGTGCCCGCGACGGCAAGTTCCACTGGATCGTTGCCCGTGGCCGCGTCGAATACGATGCCGAAGGGCTGCCGATGCAATTGCCCGGTGTCGTTCTTGATGTCACGTTGCAAAAGGAAATCGAGGACAAGCTGCACGCCAGCGAAGATCGATACCGCGCGCTGTTCGAATCCATCGACGAAGGATTTTGCATCTTCGAGATCCTGCGTGACGCGCAAGGTGAGCCCATCGACTATCGATTCAAGGAGAGTAACTCGGCATTCCGCACGCAGGCCGGATACGAAGCCACACCGGGCAAGACGATACTGGAAATCTTCCCCGATCTCGACCGGCGCTGGATCAGGCTCTATGCGGATGTCGCCAAGACCGGGCAGCCCGTAAGGATCCAGGATCATGTCGACATGCTGAACCGCTGGTTCGACATACATGCGGTACGGGTCGGGGGGCAGGGCAGCGAGCATGTCGCCGTGCTCTTCACCGACATTACCAACCGCAGGGAGACCGAGGACGATCTGCGGCGGCTTGCGTTCAGTCTTGCCGAAACCGACCAGCGCAAAACGGAGTTCCTCGCAACGCTGGCGCATGAACTGCGCAATCCATTGGCGCCGATCCGCAATGGCCTGCAACTGATCCGGCTGGCAGGCAATAACGCGGATACGGTCGCGCGCGTGCGCGACATGATGGAGCGCCAGGTCACGCACATGATTCACCTGGTGAACGACCTGCTCGACATCGCGCGCATCAGCAGCGGCAAGGTCGAGTTGAAGAAACGCGAAGTGGACCTGAAGGAGATCGTGGCAACGGCGATCGAGGCAAATCTTCCATCGATCCAGAACAAGCAGCATGAATTGAATGTCGACGTTCCGGAAGAGGCCTTCCCGCTGGAAGCGGATGCCACCCGGATTGCCCAGGTCCTGGGCAATCTGCTGAACAACGCGGCGAAATACACGCCGGATGGCGGGCAAATCGATTTGAGCATGCGTCGGGAAGGCAACGACGCGATTCTGCGGGTCACCGATAGCGGCATCGGTATTCCCGTAGAAGCGCAGGGGAGCATCTTCGACATGTTCGCGCAGGTGAAGGACAACATGGGCTTTTCCCACGGCGGGCTTGGTATCGGCTTGTCTCTGGTCCAGAGCCTGGTGCAACTGCATGGGGGCGATGTTTCGGTATCGAGTCCGGGCAGCGGGCAGGGCAGCAGCTTTACGGTACGTCTGCCGCTGCTCGACAGCAGAAGAGATTCGGCGCTCGATGCGCGCAGTCCGACGGGCAAGGCAAAGGCGGATGGCGCCGGCCTGCGGGTGCTCCTGATCGATGACAACGTCGATGCGGCGCAAACGCTTGCGGAGCTCATACAGATCGGCGGCCATGAGGTATCTCTTGCGCACACGGGCCGCCAGGGCATCGATGCGGTGGAAGGTTTTAAGCCCGATATCGTATTCCTCGACATCGGCTTGCCCGATATGGACGGTTACGCCGTCCTGAGGAAGATCCGGCAGGGGCCGATAGGCCGGACGGTCCCGGTGGCGGCGCTGACAGGCTGGGGCGCCGATGGTGACCGCAGGAAGACAGCCGATGCCGGTTTCGATCATCACCTGGTCAAGCCGGCGCCTCTGCCCCTGATCGAGAGCCTGCTTGCGGAAGTGGCGCAAACATTGCGCGCGCGGAAAAGTTGACCGGTTGCGCGGCTTCTGATGTTCATCGCTGCGCGCCAACAGCTCAATCCGAAAACAGATCGAGCACCGCCTTCCTTAGCCATAAGCTGCCTGGCTCCCTGTTGAACTTCGCATGCCAGAACAGGCTCACGCCGAATTCAGGCAGCGGAACCGGATGCGGCAGGTATTTCAGCCCGAACGGCTGCATGCTCTCGCGCGCATAGCGTTCCGGCACCGAGGCGATCATGTCGGTGCTCGCCAGGATATGGCCGAGCGCGACGAAGTGTGGAACGGTCAGCATCACCTTGCGCGTGATACCGCGACGCTCGATGGTCTGATCCAACATCGCGTGCCCGGTGCCTCCGGCAATGACGACGGCATGCTGCGCGCTCTCGAAGTCCTTTACGGTGATCTTCTTCCTGTCAAGCGCATGGCCGCTGCGGAACATGCAGACATAGCGCTGCTTGAACAGGCGACGCTGGAAGAAGCCTGACTTCAATTGCGGCAGAAGGCCGATGGCGAAGTCGACACGGCCCGCCTCCATGTCTTCGCCGAGGTCGGATGCCGTATTGCGTACCGTGCTGATCGTAACCCCGGGCGCCATCAACGCGAGCGTGCTCATCAGCCGGGGAAGCAGGTGAATTACACCGAGATCGGTCATTGCGATGGTGAACCGGCGCGTGCTGTGGGCCGGGTCGAACTCGACCCGGCGCTCCAGCGTTTCCCGAATCGTGGCCAGCGCATAAGCGATCGGCTCGGCCAACTGACTGGCATAGGGTGTCGGCTCCATGCCGCGACCGGTGCGCAGGAACAGTTCGTCGTCCATCATCTTGCGCAAGCGGCTCAAGGCATTGCTGACCGCGGGCTGTGTCAATCCCAGCTTTTCGGCAACGACGGACACCCGCCTTTCCATGTACAGCTGTTGAAAGACGACAAGCAGATTGAGGTCGATGTCCTTGAGATCCATGGCCAGGTTATTCACCAAATCTATGTTTCGAATTCATGGGATTTTCTATTTTTATTTTAAGTGCCTTTCTATAATTTGCTCATACAAGCAATAACAAGCAATAAGACGCATTCTTGGAGACAGAGTATGGACGTGACGATCCAGCCGCTCGACAGAGTCATCCGCGCCCCGCACGGCGCGAATCTGCTGGCGGCGCTGCGCGAAAACGGCATTCCGATTTCCTACAGCTGCACTGCAGGACGATGCGGCACCTGCCGCTGCAAGCTGCTGAAGGGCGAAGTCGCTGACACCGGACGCGAAGCCAAAATCACCCATCCCGCCGACGACGGCTACGTGCTTGCCTGCACCAGCGTGCTGACCGAGGATTGCACCATCGAGATCCCGGAGCCGGACGAAATCGTCACGCACCCGGCGCGCATCCTCAAGGCCACGGTGGCGGCGATCGATGCGATGACGCATGACATCGTGCGTCTGCGCTTGAAGTCCGCGAAGTCGCTGGCGTTTTCGCCGGGCCAGTACGCGATGCTGCAGTTCACGCCGCAGCACATTCGTCCTTATTCGATGGCGGGACTCTCCAGTGATGGCGACCTCGAATTCCATGTGCGTATCCTTGCGGACGGACGGGTCAGCCGGTACATCGCGCAGGAATTGAACATTGGCGATACGGTCCGCGTCAGTGGCCCGCTGGGCACTGCCTATCTGCGCAGGAAACACCAGGGACCGATGCTGTGCGTGGCCGGCGGCACCGGCTTGGCGCCAGCGCTGTCCATCGTGCGCGGCGCGCTCGAGGCCGGCATGAGGAACGATATCCATCTGTACTTCGGCGTACGCAGTCCACGCGACATCTACTGCGCTGACCGCCTGGCGCAATTGGCCGAAGCCCATGGCAATCTGCATGTGCACATCGTGGTCGCATCCGGCAATGACAGGCCCGGTCTGCGCAGTGGCCTGGTGACCGATGCAGTTGCGCGGGATTTCAGCTCGCTGGCCGGCTGGCGCGCGTATTTCTGCGGCGCGCCCCCGATGGTGGATGCGGCATCCCTGATGGCGAGGCAAAGGGGAATCGCAATGGAACACGTGCATGCCGATGCCTTTTACACGAACGTGGCCTGATACCTTCAATGGAGAAAATCATGGATATGCAGACAGCCGCGAGACTTGTGCATGCGCCGCAGGCGTCGCAACAGGCGTTGCGCCCGGAAGGCGATGCGCTGGCGCGCTATGGCCGCAATATGGTGCCGGTGGACTTTCATCAGTCGAGCGCCGGACCCACGAAGGTATTCGTCTATCCGTTTGCACAGACCAAAGAGGCGCTCGAGGGTATAGCCCGCACCGACCCCGACCCGCATTTCGGCCACAAGCTGCGCTATGTGAATCCGGCCACCGGCGCCTCGCCGATGCCCACGATCGGCGCCTTCGCCCAGTTGTTGCCGGCCGGCTTTGTCAGCGCGCCGTATCGCTGCACCGACGGCACCGTGTACGTCTGCCTGGAAGGCGAGGGCAGCGCCGAAATCGATGGCCAGACCCATGCGTTCGGTCCGAATGATGTGTTCGTGGCGCCGTCGTGGCATGCGCTGCGGCTGCATGCGAAGTCCAGAACGATGCTGTTCAGCTTCTCGGACCGGCCGATGCAGCAGGCGATTGGGCTGTGGCGCGAAGAAAAAATACAATGACCGACAAGGAGAGCACCATGGAATACGCAGTACAAGTACAGCCAATGCCCATCGGCGAAATCGTCGTGCGCGTAGCCGGCTGAAGTGGCCGCGCAGCCGCTGTCCTACGGCGCAAAACAGAGGAGACAACAATGAGCACACCCCCTGTCGTATTTCCCATCCGTCCGGAATGGGAATCGAAAGAAAGCAGCAGCCGGATTCCGTTCTCGGTCTATACCGACGACGCGATTCACAAGCGTGAGCTCGA
Source organism: Noviherbaspirillum pedocola (assembly GCF_016632335.1). GTDB lineage: Bacteria > Pseudomonadota > Gammaproteobacteria > Burkholderiales > Burkholderiaceae_D > Noviherbaspirillum_A > Noviherbaspirillum_A pedocola. The sequence goes on along the minus strand of NZ_JAEPBG010000003.1, from coordinate 388,092 downwards.
GCGGCTGTTCTATCACGGCCACTGGTGCTATGTCGGCCTGGAAGCCGAGATTCCGAATCCCGGCGACTTCAAGCGCACCGTGATCGGCGAACGCTCGGTGATCATGGTCAGGGCCAATGATGGCGAAGTGCATGTGGTGGAAAACGTCTGCGCACACCGCGGCATGCAGTTCTGCCGCGAGCGCCATGGCAACCGCAAGGAGTTCGTCTGCCCGTATCACCAGTGGAACTACAAGCTCAACGGCGATTTGCAGGGCGTGCCGTTCCGGCGCGGTGTGAAGCAGGATGGTCGCGTCAACGGCGGCATGCCGAAGGAGTTCAAGACCGAGGAGCATGGTCTGACCAAGTTGAAGGTGGCCACGCGCGGTGGCGTGGTGTTCGCGTCCTTCGACCATGCGGTCGAGTCGCTCGAGGACTATCTCGGGCCGCAGATCCTGCATTACTTCGACCGCCTGTTCAACGGCCGCAAGCTGACCATCCTCGGCTACAACCGCCAGCGCATCCCGGGCAACTGGAAGCTGATGCAGGAGAACATCAAGGATCCTTACCATCCGGGCCTGCTGCATACCTGGTTCATCACCTACGGCCTCTGGCGCGCGGACAACAAGTCGCAGCTGGTGATGGACGATCATCACCGGCATGCGGCGATGATCTCGACCCGCGGCAGCGGCGGCGCGAAGGCGGAGGTGACATCGGGTTTCTCCAGCTTCAAGGAAACGATGGAGATCAATGACAAGCGGCTGCTCGACATCGTGCAGGAAGACTGGTGGCATGGCCCGACCGCGGTGATGATGACCATCTTCCCCAGCGTGATCTTTCAGCAGCAGGTCAACAGCGTATCGACGCGGCATATCCAGCCCGACGGCCACGGTTCCTTCGACTTTGTCTGGACGCATTTCGGTTTCGAAGACGATACCGCCGAGATGACGCAGCGCCGCCTGATACAGGCCAACCTGTTCGGCCCGGCCGGCTTCGTGTCGGCGGACGACGGCGAAGTGATCGAGCTGTCGCAAGCCGGCTTCGAGCAGAAGCCTTTCCATCGCGCGCTGGCGGAGCTTGGCGGCTACGGTGCGGAGAACACCGACCACATGGTGACCGAGACGCTGATTCGTGGCATGTATGACTACTGGCGCAAGGTGATGGAGGCGGGATCATGAGTGGAACCAGGACGGAGTTTCAAACCTATCTGGAGCTTACGCAGTTGTACGCCGACTATGCGGCAGCGGTGGATGAGCAGGACTGGGACCGGTGGGCTGCGTTCTTCACCGAGCAATGCGAGTACAAGGTGCAGCCGCGTGAAAACTATGAACGTGGCTTCCCGCTGGCTACGCTGGCCCTGCTCAGCAAGGGCATGCTGAGGGATCGCGCCTACGGCATACGCGAGACGCTGTTCCACGACCCGTATTACCAGCGGCATGTCGTCGGCTTGCCGCGCATCCTGAAGCATGAGGGCGACCTGATCGAATCCGAGGCGAACTACTCGGTGTTCCGCACCAAGCTGAGCCAGGAAACCACGGTATTCAATGTCGGCCGCTATCTCGACCGGGTGCGCATCACGCCCGAAGGCATGCGTCTCGAGTCGCGGCTATGCATCTACGACACCGAGATGATTCCGAATTCCCTGATTTACCCGATTTGAGGCAGACATGGCAAACAACTGGATTGATGTCAGCGCGTTGCAGGACGTGCCCGAGGAAGACGTGACAGGCGTGGAAGCCGATGGCAGGGATATCGCGCTGTACAGCGTCGAGGGCCAGGTCTATGCAACCGCCAACATCTGCACGCATGGCCATGCCCGGCTGTGCGACGGCTTCCTTGACGGCTTTGAGATCGAGTGCCCGCTGCACCAGGGCAAATTCGACATCCGCGATGGCAGGCCGACCTGCGAGCCGGTTACGGAGCCGGTGCGCAGCTACCCGGTGAAGATCGAAGGCGGCAGGGTGTTCGTCGATCTGGGTGCATAGCGCTTCGTCAGCACGATCTTCTCGAATGCCAGCGATTCACGAAGTCAGGCACCCCGAGCCAGACAAGGTAGCGCAAGACCGCGGCCGACCTGACAGGGCGTTGAAGAATCGTTGCGCGTGCCGATCGCCCTGCCTGCAGGCAGCGCCGGCTAACCCTGCAGGCTTGCTGTCATTTGCCGGCAATACTTTTCCAGCTTCTCGGGAAGGTCGGCCGGACACACGCCGCATTGGCGGTTTCCTGGCACGGCGTGGTCGATGAAGGCCGGGTAGGGCAGGTTCAGCTTGTCCATGATGTCGCGAAATTCCTCCAGACTGCGCCCGCCGCCAAGGCGCGGATTGCGCGCCTTCTCCTGCGCGATCGATGACACATGCCGCTGTTGATAGTCATGCGCCGGGTACACCAGCATGTCGTCCGGCAGGGTGAACAGCTTTTCATGCACGCTGCGGTACAGCGCATCTGCATCGCCGTTCTGAAAGTCGGTGCGGCCGCAGCCATCGATCAGCAACGCATCGCCCGTGAAGACCCGGTCCCCCAGCACATAGGAAAAATGGCCGTCGGTGTGGCCCGGCGTATGCAAGGCGATGATGGTCAGGCTGCCGATCTGCAACGGTTTTCCTTCCTCGATGCCTATGTCCGTGCAGGGCAGATGATCGAAGGCGGGCGCGGCGATACGGCTTCCCGCACGTTTCTTCAGTTCCAGCGCAGCGGTGATGTGGTCAGCATGGATATGCGTGTCCACGGTGTACGCAAGTTGCAGGCCGAGCTTGCCCAGCTCTGCAAGATATCTGTCCATCGCGGTGATGACCGGGTCGATCAGCAGGGCCTGGCCGGACTCTTCGCAGCCAAGCAGATAGGTATAGGTGCTCGAGACCGGCTCGAACAGCTGGCGGAATATCATCCTCATCTCCTCGATGCCGTTCAAAAAACCCGAAACATTCTCTGGAAATACGATATATGAGAACATATAATATCAAGCAGATAGTTATGGCTTGGCAGACCAGAGAACATGACGAAGAACAAAGGGAGTAGTGAAAATGAAGGAAGCGATTGATATCGAGCAGCTGCGCAAGTCGGCCGGCGATGCCTGCGGCCTGCTGAGAGTGCTTGCCAATCCGGACCGGCTGCTGTTGCTCTGCCAGATGACGCAAGGTGAGTTCTGCGTCAGCGAGCTCGAGGAAATGACCGGCATCAGGCAGCCGACGCTGTCGCAGCAGCTCACGGTGCTGCGCGATGAACAGATGGTCAACACCCGGCGCGAGGGCAAGCAGATCTACTACAGCATCGCCAGCAAGGAAGCGATGGCGGTGATGACAGTGTTGTACGAGCTTTACTGCAAGACGGGAAGGGTCAAGAAATCATGAACATGGACTGGACGCATTTCACGCCGTGGACGTCGCTGGCGGGCGGCATTCTGATCGGCATCTCGGCGGCGCTATTCATTCTGTTGAATGGCCGCATCGCCGGCATCAGCGGCATCCTCGGCGGGCTGCTGCATCCGGTGAAACATGACGTGTTGTGGCGCGCGGCCTTTCTGGGAGGCCTGATCATCGCGCCGCTGCTGTACCGGCTGCTGGTGCCCTTGCCGCAGGTGACGGTTGACGCCGATGCCGCCACGCTGATCACGGCAGGACTGCTGGTCGGCATCGGCACCCGCTATGGCGCGGGCTGCACCAGCGGTCACGGCGTATGCGGCATCTCGCGGCTGTCGCCGCGTTCCCTGGTGGCGACAGCCTGCTTCATGGCGGCGGGCTTCGTCACCGTGTTCATCGTTCGGCACTTGCTTGCCTGAGGAGCGCACCATGCAGATCTTCATAGCATTGATCGTGGGCCTGGTCTTCGGCCTTGGCCTGATCCTTTCCGGTATGACCAACCCGGCCAAGGTCATCGGCTTTCTGGATGTGGCCGGCAACTGGGATCCTTCGCTGGCGCTGGTGATGGGCGGCGCCATCGTCGCGGCCTTCGTGCCGTTCCGGCTGGCGAAGGGCAGGACGAGCGCGCTGCTCGGTGGTCCGATGCGATTGCCCGCGGCGACCGACATCGATCGCCGCCTGGTGCTCGGCAGCCTGGCGTTCGGCGCAGGCTGGGGGCTGGCCGGCTACTGCCCCGGCCCGGCGCTGACCTCGCTGCTGTCGGGCGGCATCAAGCCGCTGCTGTTCGTGGTAGCGATGCTGGCCGGCATGGCTGTCTTCGAACTGCTGCAGAGCAGGTCCCGCCCTCGCGTGAGCAAGCCTGCCTGATGGCGGCCCCGGCAGGATGAATTCATGTTGACGAACCTTGGACTGGGTCTGGCGATTGGGGTCATCCTCGCGCTTACTGGCGCGGGTGGCGGCATTCTCGCCGTTCCCGCGCTCGTGTTCGGCGCCGGCCAGAGCGTGGCGCAGGCCGGGCCGGTCGGCCTGCTTGCGGTCGGGATGGCGGCCGCGCTGGGCGCTGTGCTAGGCCTGCGCAGCGGCACGGTGCGCTACCGGGCATCCATGGTGATCTCGGTGGCCGGCATGATCCTGTCCCCGGTGGGGCTCTGGCTGGCTCACCGTATCGACAACCGCTGGCTCAGCCTGGCGTTTGCGCTGGTGCTGCTGTATGTCGGCTTGCGCACCTGGCGAAAGACCGGTCGCGCCGCGGGCAAAGCGGAAAGCCGCGCAAGCGTGCCGCTCTGCATCCGCAGCGCTGGCGACGGAAGGTTCATCTGGACTTCGCGCTGCGCCCGCGCTTTGGCGCTGTCGGGCGGCGTTGCCGGCCTGCTGTCCGGCCTGCTCGGCGTCGGCGGTGGTTTCGTGATGGTTCCCGCGCTTCAACGCTATACCGACCTGGATATCAAATCGACGGTGGCGACCTCGCTGGCCGTGATCGCGTTGGTATCGGCCACGGGCGTTGCGTCCAGCGCCATCGCGGGAAGCCTGAACTGGCCGGTCGCACTTCCGTTCTCCGCCGGCGCGCTGGCCGGAATGGTGGGCGGACGCATCGTTTCCGCTCGTCTGGCGGCCCCGCATCTGCAAAAGGGGTTTGCGCTGGTGTCCTCGCTGGTTGCGCTCGGCATGATCGCCAAGGTAATCATGTGATTGCTGCAAGAGCCGATCGGCAACTGCTGAAGGATCTGGAAATGCTTGAGCTCGATTGCGAAGCCGAGCCTGCGCTCCTTGAGTGAAATGTTCGTCTGCTATTTCGAGCCGAGCACATGGCCGTTCACGGTCATTCCGTACATCGATGTGGGATCGTCGTGATACTTCTTGCGGGTCTCCTGCACCGACCCGGTGAAGCGGGGATCCTGCGGCCGCTCATGGCTATCCATGAAGGTGGCAACGTCCCAGGCTTCCTGGTCCGTCAGCGTGCCGCCCATCCCGAGCGGCATGTTGGCCTTGATGAAGCCGGCGGCGTTCTTGATGTCGTGCATGCCTGCGCCCCAGTTGAAGGATTTCGGACCCCACAGCGGCGGAAACACGGTGGCGCTGCCGCTTGCCTGCCCTTGCCCATCCGCGCCATGGCAGAGCGCGCAGTGCTGTGCATATACCTTCTCGCCGCGTGCATAGTCTGCAGGTAGCGGCGGCTTCGGCACCGCCGGATAGCCGCGGCCTGCCAGCTTCGTCCCCACCGGCGCGCCGGTGGCCATCCAGTAGGCATAGCTCTCCAGCGCTACGAGCGTCGTATCGCCGAGTGGCGGCGCCTTGCCGTTCATGCTGAAGCGGAAGCATCCCTGCAGCCGCTCGGCGAAGGTGTTGACGTGCTTGTTCTTGCTGCGGTAAGCCGGGTAGGAAATGTATGCCGCCCACATCGGACTGGCATCGGCCTTGCGGCCGGCATCGAGATGGCAGTTTGCGCAGTTCAGGCTGTTGCCGACATACTGGCGCGCGTTCTGCTGAGTATTGACGAAGATCTGCTCACCCTGTTTCACCATCTTCCCGAACTCGTCATTCGGGATGCTGTCGGCGGACGGGGGCGTGAAGGCGGCCGGCTTTCCTCCCGAGGCGGGTTTCGAAGGCGCCGGTTCTGCAGCCTTACTCGCCGGCTGGGCATGACCCGGCGTTTCGGCGCAATGGACGGAGCCGGCGGTGAAGGCCAGCACTGCGGGCGCGCCCAGCAGGCATGCAGATAGCGTCGTCTTCATTTCTTTTCCCTTGCCGACGATGTGGCGGCTTCGGATTGAGCCACAGGTTTGGCCGCGGCAAAGTAGTCGGCGACCGCCGCCATATCGGCGTCCGACATGCGCTTGGCTACCACGCCCATCAGATTCAGCGGTCCGCCTGGTCGGGTGCCGTCCTTGAACGCGTGAAGCTGGGACGCGATGTAGCCTGCCGACTGCCCGGCAATCGGCGGAAAGGCAGTGCCCACGCCTGCGCCTGCGGGGCCGTGGCATTGCACGCAGGCGGGCAGATCCTGGTCCCAGCGTCCACGCGTGGCCAACCATTGCCCGACATCCTTCGTCGTCGCATCAGGCTTGTTGAGAGGCATGCCGCCCGCAGCGGGCAACGAGGCGTAATACGCGGCCACCGCGTTACGTTCCCTTGCGCTCAAGGCTTTCGCCTGCGGCGCCATGACCGGATTCTGGCGAGTGCCTTCGGCAAAGTTCTGCAGCTGCGCAGCAATGTAGGTTGCTGGCAGGCCGGCCAGGCGAGGAAAGTTCGCGGCGGCATTGCCTTCGCCCTTGGCCCCGTGGCAGCTTGCACAGGCAGCCGCGCCACTAGGCGTTCCCTTCGCGGCAATCTCCGGGCCGGGCAAATCGCCTTGCGCATGCGAAACGACAGGCCAGAGCGCAAGCCAGAATGGCATGGCGGCCAGGCACAGCCTGGGATAGGACGTTCTCAAGCGATTCATACAGCCCGCCGCGACGCCAGTACTCTTCCTGACATTGCTGGTCTCCTTTTGCCATGGCACGAGTCCTGCCACAGTCTTCACTGCGCAGGCTTTTCGCCCGCCTCCTTGTAGCGCATGAACCCGTACTGCCTGAAGATGCCAAATGCTTCGTCGGAGCGAATGAACTCCAGCCATTGACGCGCAGCCTGCGGATGCGCCGCTCCCTTGGCCATCGCGCCGGCATAGGTCGCTGTCGTGTTGAGGTGCTCGGGAATATCGATGTGAGAAATCGGATTTCCGATCTGCTCCTGAAAGAGGGCTTCCGATTTCCAGGTGATGCCGGCGTCGCCGCGTCCCTGCATCAGAAACAGCGGTGTCTGCCGATGATGGACCTGCGTCAACACCGTCGCGCCGCTCTTCACCTTCGCCTGGTACACCGCGTCGGCAAGCTCGTCGCCGCCAGCCTTGCGCAGGGTAGCCTTGATCTGGCGTGCCACGCCCTCGAATTCCGGGTTCGGCATCACGAGACGGACATCCGGCCTGCCCAGATCCTGCAGACTTTCGATGCGGCCGGGATTGCCTTTCGGGACCATGATGGCAAGCTGATTGGTCACATAGGGCACGGCCGGCCCTTGCAGCAATCCCTCGGCGATCAGTTCTCTGACCTTGTTCAGCCCGCCGAAATAGGCATCCGCCTGCACCGTCCAGGTCATGTTGCCTACGGTGATCTTGCCGCCGGCGCGCATCTGCTTCGCAAGCAGGCCGGGCGGGATCGTTTCCCAGAAAATCCTGCCTTGGTAATCCGGATGCCGCATCTCGAAGGCCTTGACCAGCGGAGCCATCGCGAAGAAATAGTTTCCGCCGACATACAGCACCAGCTTCGGTGGAGAAGACAGGTCGCCATGAAAGTCCGCCAGCACATCGACTTGCGGCACGGTGAACTCCAGTCCCCGCTGCAGGGCATCGTTGTTTTCGCCATGCTGCCATGGCGGAAAGTTCGTCTCCCCGCTCGACGTCATCGGCTCCGCCTGCGCGCTGGCGCTCAGTGCCAGGCAGAGCATGCACAGTGTCAGACTGGCGCGCTGGAATTTACGGCTAAGGGAGAGATGTCGATGCGCTCGCATGATGCCGCTCACTTTGCGTAATGAAAGCCTGCCTGCTGCAGTTCGGGCAGGGTGCCGACCGCTCCGGGGGTGAGGACGACACCGGGAATCAGATGATTCGTCAGCTCAGCCGCCAATGCCTCATGCGAAAGCTTGTCCGGGTTCATGCTGGCAGCGAGCAGCTTTTCCGCCGTCTCCCATATCGCGTTATGACAGGAGAGGAACACTACGCCGCGTCGCTGCAGCGTCACGATGCTGTTGTCATGCGGCGAAAAGACGCCGTCGCTGCGTTCATAGTCCTTGGGATCCATCGCTGCGGCCGGCGGCTCGACGATCAGCGAGTTCGACTTGAACTTGTCGCCGGCCATCTTCGCGAGTTGATACTTGTCCCACGTGGCCTGGTCGAACAGGGCGAGATGCGCGAGCCCATGGGTGGCCGACACCACCAGGAAATCCGGGTGCCGGAATGACCAGACCTGCGCATTGAGCGAATTGCGCATCAGGTTAAGCCATGGACCGCCGAGATCAGTGTTGTCCCAGACCTGGCGCGGCGCGCCGCGGTAGGCGATCAGTTCGCTCAGGGCTTCATGGTCCCATTGGTCGCGGCTGTTGAGGATCATCGGCACCGTCTTGAAGTCCCTGCGGCGCGGTGCCTTGGCAAGCCGTTCCTTCAAGTTGCCGAGCGTCGCCGCGCCTTCGGGCAGCAGGGATGCGGCAGCACCTGGCGCCGCGGCGGCGGTGCCGGCTGCCAGCGCAGCGCCCACCGCCACTCCCATCGATTTCAAAGCCGTCCTGCGCGTGTTTCTCCCGACCATGGCACCTCCTGTGAGACTTTCCCGTGAATGAAGCGACGCCTGCAGCCGCGTTTCCCCGCTTCCAACAAGCCAAAACGCCGATGCCTGTCCGTAGAGCAATTCCGATCAAGACAGTGCAGGCTCGCATCGGCACAAAATATAATATAACTTTGTATATTATATGGATGCACAAATCAAGCTTGCGGCGCAAGAGGCAGCGTCAGGCGGGCGGAGGTGCCTCCAACCGGTCGCGCATGAAGCTCGAAGGAGCCGCCATACCGTTCCGCGATAGCAGACACAATCGACAGGCCGAGACCGCTACCATATCCATTTCCCTTTCGCCAGAAGCGTTGCAGTGCATGCGAGCGTTCCGTCTCCGACATTCCCCCACCCGCGTCGCTGACGTCAAAGCAGAGTCCGTTGCCGGTTCTTGTCGTCGACACCAGCACGACGGCATTGGCAGGGGAATAGCGCAGCGCATTGTCGAGCAGGTTGCGCAGCGCAGTCGCCACCAGTATGGACGGCACGGCCAGCCTGGCGCTGGCCACCTCGGGATCGATGCGGATGCGTTCCCGGTCCTCTTGCGCAAGATGTTGCACGGCGTTCCGAATCGCCGCGCGGGCATCCGTGTCCTGTCGGGTATCGAAATGGAACGGCCCTTCCACGCGCGCCAGAGTCAGCAGCTGGTCGAGCGTGTGTTGCAGGCGCATTGCGCCTTCTTCTGCCTGCGCCAGCGACGCGGTGGCGTCGTCGCCATGACATTGCATGCGTGCCACCTGGATATGTGTTTTTACTGCAGTCAGCGGCGTTCGCAGTTCATGGGCGGCATTGCCGGTAAAGCTGCGCTCGCGCTCGATCGCGCCTTCCATGCGTTCCAGCAGCGCATTCATCGTCGCAACCAGCGGGACAAGTTCGGCCGGCACGCGCGCTTGCGGAAGCGGATGCTGCATGCCGGGCTGGCGCCGCGCGAGCGCCTTGCGTATCGATTCCAGCGGCGCCAGTCCGCGCCGCACGCCATACCACAATGCCAGCAGGCTTCCAGCCGCTGCGATCAGAAAGGGCAGTGCAGCCGCGAGCAGGATGTCGCGCAATAGCGCCTGGCGCCGCTCTACCCGATCAGCCGTCGTGATGCGCATGCCACTTTCCTGCAGGGTATAGGTGCGCCATTTCTCGCCCTGAATCGTGCGGGTGCTGTAGCCGGTCCGTTCTTCGCCGAGTCCAACCGGACCATCCCCGGTGCGGGCAACGAGGTCGCCACGAAGCAGGCGGATCTCGCAGGCAACATCCTGGCGGATGGTGAGCTTCAAACCCTGCTTGTCACCCGGTTCACTGGAGGCGCGATCTTCTGGAAGCTGACTCACCAATCCGGCTACCATGCGCGCAGACGCAGCGAGTCGTTCGTCCAGCGTGGCTCGGAACTCGCCGCGCAGATCCACGAACAGCCATACCGATGCCGCCGTCCACAAGACCAGCATCGATATGCCGATGCTCAGCAGCAGGCGCAGTCGCAGGCTCATGCGCCGGGTTCTCCCAGCCGAAACCCGAGCCCGCGCACGGTTTCCACGATACGGGGCCCGAGCTTGCGCCGCAGATGGTGGATATGCACGTTGACCGCGTTGCTCTCGACATTGTCTTCGAATCCATAGAGGCTTTGACGCAGCTGCTCCAGGCTCAGGATATGGTTGGGACGGTGCAGCAGCGCCTGCAGCAGCAACAGTTCGCGGCGGGATAGTTCCACCGGTTCGCCGTGCAGCGTCACTTGGCGGCTCGCCGGATCGAAGCACAGCGCGCCGTGCCGCATCAGGTCCGCGCTGCGCCCTGAGGCGCGCCGCTGCAGCGCGTGCAGGCGCGCGACGAGTTCGGAAAGATCGAATGGCTTGATCAGGTAATCGTCGGCGCCGCTGCGCAGGCCGGCGACGCGGTCTTCTACCGCATCGCGGGCGGTAAGCACGAGAACGGGAAGGCCATAACCGGCATTACGCCAGCGCGCCAGCAGTGTCATGCCGTCCTCATCCGGCAACCCCAGATCCAGAACCGCCAGGTCGAAATGGCTGCTGCCCAGCGCACTGTGCGCCGCGCCTGCGGTGGCGACATGGTCGACTGTCATCGCATGCAGGCGCAAGCCGGTGACGATGCCGCTTGCGACCAGGGCGTCATCTTCTATGAGTAAAACGTGCATCGATTGCGTCAATCGCCTGGCTCGAAAGCGTCAAGTATAGGAGTGGAAGATTAAGGGCGCGTTAACGTCCGGTTGCCTCTGCGACTCACGCTGCGGTCCTGCACTTTGATATGGCATTTAATGTTCAGTTAATTTCGGCGCTGTAGCATCGCCTGAAAGCACATCGGCGGTCTGTCCATGCAGATACGCCATCAGATAGGAAGCTCATTGGATACATTCAATATCGGGCGCTTCGCGATTCCGATTGCCCCGCTGTTGTTGCTCGGCGCAATGACGGTCGGCACGACGGTCGCAAAGTGGCATGGCCGGCGCGGTGCCTGCAATGTCGAACCGCTGCTGCTGGCAGTGCTCGCGACAGGACTGGCCGTGGGAAGGGCAGCATTCATCCTCGAATATTTGCCTCAGTACCTGGAGCAGCCATGGCGCATGCTCGATATACGGGATCAGGGATTCTCACGCGGCGCGGCAATCCTGGCAGCCATCGCGATGACCGGCTGGCTATTGTGGCGCAGGACACAGGCGCGCAAGCCAATGCTGTATTCCACGGCGGCGACCGCATGCTTCTGGGGAATGGGCGTCCTCGCGGCATCGGCGATGGATGGCGACGCCCGGTACGCCCCGATGCCCGATCTTGTGCTGCCGGGCCTGGACGGCAACTCGATGTCGATTTCCGCGCTCAAGGGCAAGCCGGTTGTCATCAACCTGTGGGCAACATGGTGCCCGCCATGCCGGCGCGAGTTGCCGGTTCTTCGGGACGCACAGATGCAGTGTCCCGATGTCGCCTTCGTCCTTGTGGACCAGGGTGAATCTGCGAGCCAGGTCCGCGCCTATCTCGCTTCGCAAGGCCTGGCGCTGAACAACGTGCTGCTCGATTCGGCATTTGCGATGAGTCGGCAGGCGAATGCGAAAGCCTTTCCGACCACGCTTTTTCTTGATGAGCAGGGGCGCCTCATCGACCGCCATACGGGAGAGCTGTCCCCGGCAACGCTGGCTCGACATCTGGAGAACCTCGCGGCCTGTACCGCGCAGAAATCGGCGGCGAGGGCAAGAAGCGAGTTCTGACGGAAGTCTCATGTTTTCGACATGGAAAACGGCAAGTCGATGTGGTTGCGGCTTTTCGCCAAGCCCGATGCGGGAAAGCAATTCAGAAAAGGAAGTCAGGAATGGAACCAAACCTGGAACAGAATTTGCAGCGCATTCGCGTTGTGATTCATGCGCCTAACACCGAAGCGGTTGCGCGCGCCAGAAACAACGCGCGCAATTTGCTGAAGGCGGCACCGGATGCCGATGTGCGCATCCTTGCCAATGCCGGCGGCGTGGCCGCGGTGCTCGATGCGCCGCAAGCCGATACCGACCATCTCACGCTGCTGTGTGAAAACACATTGGGAAGAATAGGGCGCTCGGCGCAAAGTCCCTTGCAAACCGTTCCGTCGTCGATTCTTGCCCTCGTGATGATGCAGCGGGAGGGATGGATCTATGTCCGCGCCTAACCTGCTTCCTGGCGCAAGGCGCATCGTCCTGGCATTTCTCCTGATGCTCGCGTGGCTGGTCGCTCCGTTGACGCAAGCCGCCGACGGCTTCCTGGATCCGCAGGATGCATTCAAGGTGTCGGCCGCCATGGTAGATGCAAGCACGCTCGAAGTTCGCTATGTCGCTGCTGAAGGCTACTACCTGTATCGGGAGCGCTTCGGCATCAGGGCCGAAGACGCCAGCCTCGGCGCGCCCGTCATTCCGCCCGGGCAGATCAAGTTCGATGAGACCTTCCAGAAGGACGAGGAAACCTATCGCAACACCGTGGCGATCCGCATACCGGTCCAGGCCACGGGCCCGTTCACGCTGAAGGCGACTTACCAGGGATGCGCGGACGCGGGACTGTGTTATCCGCCGATGGACTATGTGGTGCGGCTCGAGCCGTTTGCAGACTCCAGCGCCGAGAGGACGGCGTTTGCGGCAGGCCCCGCACGGACTGTGGCGGGAAACATCGAAGCCACGCTGAACAGCGGCAGACTGCTTGCCATCGCGCCACTGTTCCTGCTCGTCGGCCTCGGGCTCGCCTTCACGCCCTGCATGCTGCCGATGGTGCCGATCCTGTCGGCGATTATCGTTGGCGATAAGGCCGCTGCCAGCCGGGGCAGGGCGCTAGCGCTATCGCTGGTCTATGCGCTGGGCATGGCGATCGTCTACACGCTCTTCGGTGTCGCTGCCGGCCTGGCCGGAGCGGGCTTGGCCGCGGCATTGCAGAATGCCTGGGTGCTCGGCGCCTTTGCGCTGCTGATGGGCGTGTTGTCGCTGTCAATGTTTGGCGTCTTTCCATTGCAGATCCCGGCAGCCATCCAGGCGCGTTTGATGCACGCATCCGACAGGCAGCGCGCCGGCAGGCTGGCCGGCGTGTTCATCATGGGCGCGCTGTCGGCATTGATTGTCGGTCCTTGCGTGGCGGCCCCGCTGGCCGGCGTGCTGCTTTACATCAGCCAGACGCGCGACGTGCTCATCGGCGCCGGCGCGTTGTTTGCGATGGCCGTCGGCATGAGCATGCCGCTGATCCTCATGGGTGCGTCGGCCGGCGCGCTGTTGCCGCGTGCGGGCGCCTGGATGGAATCGGTCAAGCGGTTCTTCGGCGTGCTGATGCTGGCGACAGCGCTGTGGATGGTATCGCCGGTGCTTCCGGCGCGCTGGCAGATGATCGGCTGGGCCGCGCTTGCGATCGGCTATGCGGGATGGCTGCTGTCGCAACGGGGGCACTGGCTCGCGAAAGCAGCGGGTATCGGGTTCGCGGTCGTCGGTCTGGTTCAGGTGGTCGGTGCAGCCTCCGGAGGGCGGGATGTGCTGGCGCCGCTTGCGCATCTCTCGGGTATTCCTGAATCGGAAACAGCGTTTAAGAAAATCAAGTCGGTTTCGCAACTCGATGCGCTGCTTGCTTCGCATCCGGGCAGACCGGTGATGCTGGACTTCTATGCCGACTGGTGCGTGTCCTGCAAGGAAATGGAGAAGCTGACCTTCAGCGATGCCCGGGTCAAGCGCCGCTTCGACGGCATGCTGCTGCTGCAAGCGGATGTGACGGCGAACGATGCCGACGACAAAGCTCTGCTCAAGCGCTTCAGCTTGTTCGGCCCGCCGGGCATCCTCTTTTTCGACAAGTCTGGCAAGGAGCAGAAGTCGCGTCGGGTCATCGGGTACCAGGATGCGGACCGCTTCCTCGAATCCCTTCCACCCGGTAGCGCCTGATGCTTCAGGCTGCCCATTGACCACATCACCATCAAGGAACACATGACTGTTTTTTCGAAGCTTCCCATGACGAAGGGCCGCCTGGCGGCCATTTCGATGGCGACCTTTCTCTGCGTTGGCCCTGTCCATGCCCAAGCGGCCGAAGCCTATCCCAAACCCCTGCAGCAAGCGGTGGACGCGGGAGTCAAGGTAGTGAAGAGCTTTCCGGCGGCATCGGGGCTCACCGGCTGGGTGGTCTCCCAGGGCGGCCGCTACACCATCGTCTACAGCACGGCCGACCGCAAGACGCTGCTCGCAGGCGCGCTGATTGGCGAGGATGGCGCTAGCCTGTCCTCACAGTACGAGGAGCGCTATGTGCCCAAGCCGGACTTGGCCTCGCTGTATGCGCAACTGGAGAAGTCCTTCCATGTGGTTGAGGGCGCCGCGAAGCCGGCCGGGAACGTGTTGTATGTCTTCGTCGACCCGAACTGCCCCTACTGCCATTTCACCTGGATGGCCCTGCAGGCGTATGAAAAGGCAGGGCTGCAGGTGCGCTGGATCCCGGTGGCTACTCTGGGACCGACCAGCATGCCGAAGGCCATTGAAGTGATGGCGGCATCGGACAGGACCGCGGCTTTTCGCAGGATGGAAGAGAACCATGGCAAGCCATGGACAGCCTCGGCCGCGTCGAGCGAAGCGTCGCACCAGGACATCGCCGCGAAGATCCGCGCAAACAATGAGCTGATGGAGGGCTTCGGCATCGCCGGTACGCCAGGCGTGATCTGGAAGGACAAGCAAGGGAAAGTCCAGATCAAGGGTGGCATGCCAAGGTTGTCCGAGCTGCCCGCCATAACCGGACTGCCTGAACAGAAGATCGACGATCCGGCTCTGGCGAAATTCCGGTGACGTCGAAGCGCTTGTGCATGATGCATCTTCCCGGCTGGTGAGACGCGGCGATGGGAACAATTTCGGTCTTTGGCCATATCGTTGCCATTGATCTTTTCCTCTTTCTGGTTTCGACGCCGCTGTGGGCTGGCATTGCGATTCGCATGGCAGGCGGGAAGGCGAGCGGAATTCGTGCAGTGCTCGTCACGATTCTTGCATTCGGCGTGCTAAGCGCAAGGGCAGTGCATATCCTCGTTCATCGCGATGGCTACCGCGCTGCGCCGTGGCGGGCGCTTGCCCTTGGCGATGGCGGCTTCATCGTGTTCGCCGGCTTTCTCGCTGCCGCGTTGACCACGCTCTGGTTTGGCTGGCGCCGCCGGCCTTTGCTGCGGCCACTGGTCACTGCCTTGGTCGGCGGCCTGTTCGCATGGAGCATCGGCTTGCAGCTGCTCTGGTTGGTGCGCTCCGACAAACCAGGTCTGCCCGAGGTCTCACTATCGACGCTCGATGGGCATCCCATTGCCATACGTGACTTCTCCGGGCGGCCGCTCGTCGTCAACCTCTGGGCGACATGGTGTGCGCCGTGCCGCCGCGAGTTGCCGGTGCTGCGCGATGCGCAGCTTGCCGAGAAGGACGTGATCTTTGTGTTCGCCGATCAGGTCGAGGCAGCCGACACCATCAGGGCATACCTCGACCATCAGCATCTGTCGCTCAGGAATGTGTTGATGGATCCGCTCGCAAGTCTCGCAGTGCATGCAGGAACGTCGGCTGTGCCGACGACCTTGTTTTTCGATGAGAAGGGCATGCTGGTGAAGAAGCATGCGGGCGCGCTTTCCGCGATGGAGTTGCGGCGCTACCTCGACGTGCTGCATTCGTCGGCGAAGGCAGATATTGCTCCTTAATGAGCCGCCTCGTCTCGCGCGGAATGCATTCCAGCGGAGAATTGGCCAGGTTCAAGTCTTGAGCCGCTTCCGACGTTCACGGTTCAGGTGCGCGAACGGCCCTGTTATTTGTTAGCCGCGCCGGGACTGGGACCCATGCCACCGCCGGGACCCATGCCACCGCCAGGGCCCATCCCTGCGCCCGGGCCCATGCCGCTTCCACGCCCCATCCGATGTGGTGGTTCATCGGGAAGAGTGATTCCGCGCTCCTTTGCACGGGCTTGCATCTCGCGATGATGTTGCAAACGCAAGCGCTCCTGTTCGTCGCTGGTCTTCGCCGCGCGCATCCTGTTTCGATAGTCGGTCCTTTCCTGGGGCGTCATCAACTGGCTGCCATAGATGGTTTGCGTTGCGGTGCCCGGCTCACGTGTCGCCGACCCGGGAGAAGGCGGGACGCCGCCAC
Organism: Noviherbaspirillum pedocola; assembly: GCF_016632335.1. GTDB lineage: Bacteria > Pseudomonadota > Gammaproteobacteria > Burkholderiales > Burkholderiaceae_D > Noviherbaspirillum_A > Noviherbaspirillum_A pedocola. The sequence goes on along the minus strand of NZ_JAEPBG010000003.1, from coordinate 371,831 downwards.
CCGTAGTCTGCGCTGACGCGTATAACGGCAGACCCAAGCATGTCGCAAGGAGCATGATGAAGACACGATGTGTGCGCATGGTTCCTCCGGTGGGACGGTACAGACTGTCTGTCTTTTCAGGATGCCGCCCTCCGCAAGGAAGCCGGTTGATGTGGGTCAAAAGCCTTTTCCGCTTGGAAGATCCGAGCCGACGCACGCCTCCTGCTCCCCGATAGTCATCCATGCGCCGCTGCCCGGCGCCATATCGAACCGCGCATCAGGAGCGCCGGCGTGGATGCCTTGCCCGGCAGCCATGATTCGACGGACTTGCAGTCATCATCAACACTGCTTTGCAAAGCCCCATGACCATCACGCGCCGACGCTGCCGTAGCGTGCTAGCAATAGCACTGTCCCGCCGGCCGTGTCACCTGCGGGCTGCGATCCCACGGCGGCTCGGTCGATACCTCGACACGCACTTCGCCTACCCGCAGCACCTGGCCCTGTGGCGCATTTTCCCCGCTGACCCGCACAAAGGAGACCGACACCTCCTGCAGCCCCGATGCCGCCAATCCTGCCAGGACCTCGGTTGCGGGGAATTCGAGCATGGCGCCGCCATGGTGCGCGGCGATGCTCGCTTCGAATGGGCCGAAGGTGCCGAGGAAGTAGCGCTGGCGTTCGCCGGTCACGTCACCTGCCGGCGGCAGATTGATGTAGACGTTGTAGAAGAACCCGGCGTTGGCTGCATTGCCGAGCACCTGTACATTGTCCAACACGACCTTGACCGACTGCGGCCCGCCGGCGGGATTGTTGTTGGCCGCGGCCGCAAGCGTCGCCTGCAATGTCTGCATCGCCGCAGCATCCAGCGGCATCGATGCGCTGACCGAGGCTTCGGTCAGGACCAGGTTCGCCCTGCCGCCCAGCGATCGCGCAGTATTCGAGACGGTGCGCGGAGCCGTTGCGGCGATATTGGCGACCGTCGGGCGCACCAGCTGATTTCCCATCTGTGCCTGTACCAGCTTGAACGGGCTCGATGCCTTGGCAGACGGCGGCAGCGAAGTCGGCTTGTTGTCGTTGGCGTAGTCATATCCAAGCCAGCCGGGATAGTAGGTCATGTACCTCGACATCGTCAGGCCCGACGCATAAGTAAACGATCCGGCCCAGTACGAACTGCTGGTGGACGAGTTGTAGGGGTTGGTGGTGTAGGGAATGCCTTTTCCGTCAGGCAGCGCCCAGGCGTGCCACAGCCGGTCGATGTTGCAGTGGTGCAGGTAGAAGATCGGGTCCATGGGCGAGGTATTGATGTTGGCCATATAGCCACCGATCAGGTTGTGCACAGGATTGTGCGGCGCCGACTCGAGCTGCGGCTCGAAAGCGTTCGTGGTGCCGCGCTGAAAGTTCCACACCGACGAGCCGAAGGGCGTCAGCGTCAGGGCATTGTAGACATTGCTGCCGGTGCGTTGCGACACATACAGCGGATTGCCGGTGGACGAATCCAGGAACTCGGCTGGCATGCGCGGGTAAGAGTAGTAGTCCCAGTAAGGCAGATTCAGCGAATTGTCGCCCGACACGGTGCGCAGCTGGCGTTCGAGGTAGTAAAGGTAGCCGCGATGCCAGGCCAGGAAGTAAGGTGCGGTATGCGGGCAGTAGTTCGTGTGCACATTCACCCAGTACGACCACGAAGACATGCTGCCCGAATTGGTGTTGGCGCGCATGGTGCGTAACGCATTGAGAAAGGATGTGTATTGCGGCGTCGTCTTGAACTGCTGCCACTCCAAGCGCACTCGAGTGGTCTGACCCTGTGCGAACCGTGGCAGCGATGCGAGTGCGATCGCGGAAGCCGAGCCCTTGAGAAAGGTGCGGCGGCTGATGATTGAGGAAGTCATGGACGTCTCCTTGCGACAGTGCTGTTTCTCGCGGCCTGAGACGATGAGGAGCGCCGGTCAGTGGCGGGTGGAAAACTGCGCATGTCCGGCCATCTCAGCGCCGATATCAAACGCTAGCGCGCCGTCCTCTTCACGACTAATACAATTTTTAGAACATTTTTCCTGGCTCGTATCCGTTTGCACAACGCGCTCGATACGCGCCCTGTAGCGCCTGTTCGCATGCAGGCTGTATGCGCATGATCCGCGTTCTGAGAGATGTCGTGCTTCTCATTCCGCCATGCCCCGAGCGCGGTGCCGGGACAATAGACCGAGCCCGGGCGCTGGGTGCATGTCGATGTTCAGCTTCGCTATCGCTTACTGAATGCGGCAAATCTGCTGCGACGTCTATATTGGTCCGCTGTTCACTCGGGACGGATGACGTCAAGCTCGGCAAGCCTTTCCAGGGCATGGTCGAGAGAGGCACGCGTTTGGGGCGCGATGTGACGCGCGCCATTGGCGACCGGATGCGCAAGCCATGCGGGTGGCTCATGTCCCGATAGCACTCTCGTCAGTGGCTTGACGTCACATCGGAAATCTCGAGGTCGCGGCCGGCATGGCATTGACTGCGGTCGGTAGCAATATGATCAAAGTCCTGATAGGACTGCGCTGAAGGCGAACAGTCACTTGCGCGCGTGGCCGATTCATCGTACAGGCAGAAGCTCGATGCCGGCCCATGCATCGCAGATCGGCCGATTCCCTTCATTCAATGGCGGGGCAGCATGCGACGCAGCACATTGTCATGCCGGATGAAGTGGTGGTACAGCGCTGCGGCTACATGCAGGCCAATCAGAACAAGCAAGGCCCACATCATCCAGGCATGCACATCGCCGGCCTGCAGGGCCCAGCGTGCGCGTGGCGCGGCAAAAGCGGGCAGGGGAATGATGCCGAACAGGGAAACGGGCAGTCGGTGTGCCGACGCTGACGCCCATCCAAGAAACGGGCCCACCAGCAGGATGAAATAGAAAATGCGATGCGTGACGCGAGCGACGGTGTTTTCCCATGGCGGTGTGCCGGCGGCTTCCAGCGGGACCGGATGGCGCAGACGATGGATGAAGCGAATCGCCATCACGATCAGGATCAGCAGGCCAAAGGAAAGGTGCAGGTTGATCAGCGTTCCGGGAACGACGTTCGGCCCGATGTCCGGCATCGTGAAGGCAGTGATGAACTGAATGAAGACCAGCGATACGATGAGCCAGTGCAAGCGCCTGGCTGTCCGGGTGTATGGAGAGGCGACGCGGTCCATCTATTTGCCGGTCTTGCCGTGCAGATCCTCAACCATCTTGTAGTGCTCCGTGACCGTGGAGTGCGCGGCGGTCGCGAATGTCTTCAGGTCGGCATCGGAGGTGTCCTTCATTTCCTTGGCCTGGTCCTTGATGTCTTCCTGATGGTCTTTCGTTTCGTATCGCACATATTCGCTGTCGAAATCCTTGCCCGTAAGCTTCGATAGCTTGTCGGCTTCCGATTTCTGCTTATGGCTGGGCGAATCGGGCAGCTTTACGTTTTTCTGCGCAGCGATCTGTTTCAGTTGCTCCAGGTCCTTGCCGTGATCGTCAACCATGCGCTTGCCGAAGGCCTTCACGCCAGGATCTTGCGCTTGCTTCTGCGCCATGCGTCCCATCTCCACTTCCGCCATCAGGCCTTCAGCGGTCTTGTCGAGGTAGCGCTTGTCGTGATGGCTGAGATCTGCGGCATATACGGCGCATGTTGTCGAGGTGAGCAGGGCAAACAGTGCTGAGCAACGGGTTAGGGATGGCATCTGCATTCTCCAATATCAGGTGATTTTACAGTAGCAATCCAGTGAAGATATGGCTTATGCGCACGCAAGTGATGCGTACTGCTCGTCCTGTCTGCGACAAAGAATGGCGAAGGAGGCGGCATGATCATGGAGTCAACAATGCGCCCCGTTGGCGCAGGCAGATGAATATTTCTCTGGGTCATAGCCAACTTCGTCGAAGAGCTTCACTAACCTGCTGCGACCATGCGTAGCCGCAAGCCGTTTCAATGAACTTTGGTCAAGAGCGTGAACTCTACGTTGCGCTTCCCCTATTTCCTTTCCGTGACGAAAAGCCTGCAGCCTTGCTGTTGCGGCATACGTTGCGCATTCCACACTCGGCCATCGGCCGCTCTACTTTGAAGAAGAATGCCATGAGCAAGAAAAATGCAGACAAGGGCGCAAGCCAAGGCCACGCGCCAACCAATGCCTCTGACACTGAAGTCGGCGCCGCCGGTGAACTGCACCAGCAGGCGGGCGGAAGCCATCCACAGCTGACCACCAACCAGGGTCTGCCGATTGCCGACAATCAGAATTCGCTGCGTGCCAATCCGCGTGGACCGACGCTGCTTGAAGACTTCATCCTGCGCGAAAAGATTTTCCACTTCGATCATGAGCGCATCCCCGAGCGCGTGGTACACGCCCGTGGCAGTGCAGCCCACGGTTATTTCGAGCTGACCGAATCACTTGGGCAATACACCACGGCAAAGATACTGAATGAGGTTGGCGTGAAAACGCCGGTATTCACGCGCTTTTCCACGGTGGCAGGCGGCGCGGGTTCGGTCGACACTCCGCGCGACGTGCGCGGCTTCGCTGTGAAGTTCTACACAAAGGAAGGCAACTGGGATCTGGTGGGCAACAACATTCCCGTGTTCTTCATTCAGGATGCGATCAAGTTTCCGGACCTGGTGCACGCGGTGAAAATGGAGCCGGACCGCGGCTTTCCGCAGGCAGCCACGGCGCACGACACCTTCTGGGATTACATGTCCGTGACACCCGAAGCGATGCATATGGTGATGTGGGCCATGTCGGACCGCACGCTTCCGCGATCCCTGCGGATGATGGAGGGCTTCGGCATCCATACCTTCCGCCTGCTGGACAAGGATGGCAAGTCGACCTTCGTCAAGTTTCACTGGCGGCCGAAGCTTGGACTGCAATCCACCGTGTGGGACGAAGCGCTGAAGATTGCTGGCGCGGACCCGGACTTTCATCGGCGCGACCTGTTCGATGCAATCCAGAACGGAGACTTCCCGGAATGGGAACTCGCGGTGCAGCTGTTCTCACAGGAAGAGGCAGACAAATTCCCGTTCGATCATCTCGACGCGACCAAGGTCATCCCGGAGGAAACGGTGCCGCTCAAAGTGATCGGGCGCATGGTGCTGGATCGCTGGCCCGACAATTTCTTTGCCGAGACCGAGCAGGTCGCATTCTGTCCTTCGCATGTCGTGCCCGGCATCGATTTCAGCAATGATCCCCTGTTGCAGGGAAGGCTGTTCTCCTACCTCGACACTCAGCTTTCACGGCTCGGCTCGCCGAACTTTCACCAGATTCCCATCAACGCGCCGAAATGCCCGTTCGCAAATCATCAGCGCGATGGCCACATGCAGATGACGCAGCCCAAGGGCAGAGTTGCGTACGAGCCCAATACCCTGGCTGCGGATTCTCCGCGCGAGACCCGTGCAAATGGCTTTCACAGTGCCGCGGTGCCGGAGAACGGCGAACGTGGCCGCATCCGGGCCGAAAGTTTTGCCGATCACTACAGCCAGGCGCGCATGTTCTATCGCAGCCAGACATCCCATGAGCAGGCGCACATGGCGTCGGCGCTGGTGTTTGAATTATCGAAAGTGGAAACACCGCGGGTGCGTACCGCGATGGTGGGGCACATGCGCAACATCGATGAAGACCTGGCGCGCCGCGTGGCCGATGGACTGGCGCTGGATGCGATGCCGGATGCGCCGCCGTCCCCGGTCCCGGTGCAGGACATGCCGCCATCGCCAGCCTTGCAGATCATCGGCAAGATGGTGCCGACCCTGAAGGGACGTGCCATTGGCATACTGGTCGCAGATGGCTCGGACGGCGAGCAGGTGCAGGCATTGAAGCGGGCGGCAATGGATGCCGGTGCGACCGTAAAAATCGTCGCGCCGAAAATTGGCGGCGCCAAGCTTGCGGATGGATCGAAGCTGGAAGCCGATGGGCAGTTGCAAGGTACGCCGTCGGTCATCTTTGATGCGGTGGCCATCGTACTGTCCGAAGAAGGCGCGCAGATGCTGTTGAAGGAATCGGCGGCCATCGACTTTGCCAGCGACGCTTATGTGCATCTGAAGGCAATTGCGGCCAGCAGCGGTGCGCAGGCGCTGCTGGACAAGGCCGGGGTGATTCCGGATGCAGGCGTAGTCGCAGCGGACGATATGAAGGACTTCATCAAGGCTGCAAGCACCCGGCAGTGGGATCGCGAGGTGTCGGTACGGATACTGGCTTAGTCCGCTGCATGGGCGATCTTTCTTTATTCGTTGACGGATCGGATCGTATCGTCCATGCGAGGCACTCAGGTTCGCCGATGCTGGCGGCGTTATGGCGTCAGAGCATCGGCATGCTGCCTGCTGCTTGCTGTTTTATAGCGAATCATCGCGTTCCAGGGATATTTTCCAGAAAGTTCGTAATTATCGTTATGTAAAATTGAAACGCCCTTCCACGAATTGCCTGCGGCGGATCTGATCGGTATCGGCCGGGGCTTGGGCCTGTACCCACCCAAAGCCTTCCTCGCGTCATTTCATGCCAAAGCGCTCTTGCATTGCTTGAACTCGTCCCTTGGGATTCACGCCTATTCATTACGACGCGAGAAAGCGCGCTTCTGTCGGCCACATTCGGCATGCTCACGGTACTTCATTGCTTCTTGAAAGCTTGCGTTCTGCTTCCTCTATCGACAAAACGCTGAGCATTGGCTGCCTGCGCGCCGGCTACCTCGAACTTTCCCCGCCCGGACCGCGAATGCGGCTCAGGTGGCCGCAAGCGCAGCCGAGCCGATGTGGTCGCAGACCGCATTGGTGACATCAGCGGTGGTAGCCCGTCCGCCGAGATCGGGCGTATGCACGCCACTCGCGGTGGCCGCTTCGATGGCTGACATCAGACGCCTTGCCGCATCGAATTCGCCGAGATGTTCCAGCATCATCGATGCTGTCCAGAAAGTGCCGATCGGGTTGGCAATGCCCTTGCCCGTGATATCGAAGGCCGAGCCGTGGATGGGCTCGAACATCGAAGGAAACTGCCGCTCGGGATTCAGGTTCGCTGTCGGCGCGATGCCCAGGCTGCCGGACAGTGCCGCCGCAAGGTCCGAGAGTATGTCCGCATGCAGGTTGGTGGCCACCAGCACATCCAGCGTCTTCGGCTTCAACACCATGCGCGTGGTGACCGCATCAACCAGTTCGCGATCGGTCTTCACGTCCGGGTAATCCTTCGCCACTTCGTAAAAGATTTCATCCCACATCACCATGCCGAAGCGCTGCGCATTGGACTTGGTGACCAGGGTCAGATGCCTGGCCGTTCGCTTGCGCGCCAGTTCGAACGCAAAGCGGTGGATACGCTCTACACCGGTGCGGGTGAACACCGCGGTCTCGGTGGCGGCTTCGATCGGCAGGCCGCGATGCACCCGGCCGCCATTGCCCGCGTACTCGCCTTCGGAGTTCTCACGGATGATGACCCAGTCGATGTCCTGGCCATTCTTCAGCGGGCTCGATACGCCGGGCAGCACCCGTGCCGGACGCACATTGGCGTACTGGTCGAAACCCTGCGCAATCGGCAGGCGCAGCCCCCAAAGCGAAACATGGTCGGGCACCTGCTGGCTGCCCACGGCGCCGAAGAAAATGGCGTCGAAGGCCTTCAGCCTTTCCAGGCCGCCTTCGGGAATGTAGTGGCCGTGCTTCTGGTAGTAGTCGGAGCCCCATGGAAAATGCTCGACTTCCAGCCTGAAACCGCCATCGCGCGCGGCGAGCGCTTCCAGAACCTGCAAGCCCGCGGCAATGACTTCGGTGCCGATACCATCGCCCGGCATGGCGGCAATCGTGTGTACTCGCATGACGTTTCTCTCCTCCTCTATCGGTGACACTGCGCATTGCATGCGCGGCTGCACGGCTTTTCTGACACGCAGTGTATTGGCTATTCCACTCGATTGAATGCTCTAGAATTCAAGCTACCTTGTCGCCGGAGTTAAAAGTGATTCATTCAACGGACCTCGCGTTCTTTCGGGAAATCGTGAAGCAAGGCAGTCTCTCTGGCGCGGCCAGGGAACTGGGCGTGACGCCTGCATCGATCAGCAAGAGGCTCGCCAGGCTTGAAGAGGCGCTGGGCGTACCACTAGTGCTGCGCACTACGCGACGGCTGAATCTCACCGACGAGGGTGAACTGTTCCATGCCCATGCGCTGCGGCTTCTGGGTGAACTGGAAGACATGGAGCGGCTGGTTTCACGCAGCAGTGTCACGCCCAAGGGATTGCTGCGGGTGAATGCGCCGCTAGGCTTTGGACGTACCTATATCACGCCGCTGGTGTCGCGCTTCGTCAAGCGTTATCCGGAGGTCGAAGTGCAGCTGCAGCTCTCGGATCACCCATTGAGCCTGGTTGATGAGGCTTTCGAGGTAGCCATCCGTTTCGGCGAGCTGCCGGACGCGCGCCTCATTGCCCGACGCATCGCATCAAACCGCCGCCTGGTGTGCGCGGCGCCTTCCTATCTTCGGGATCGGGGCGAGCCGAAAGTGCCGCACGACCTGATACAGCACAATTGCATCGTGCTGCGACAGAACGATGCGGCTTACGGCGTCTGGCGTTTCGCGAAAGGCAAGCACACGGAAACGGTGAAGGTGCGCGGCACGCTCAGCAGCAATGATGGCGAGGTATGCATGAACTGGGTGTTGAGCGGCTTGGGCCTGATGCTGCGCGCGGAATGGGATATCGCTAAATATGTGCGTAGTGGGCGGCTGAAAATTTTGCTTGAGGACTATGCCACGCCGCAGGCGGATATCTTCGCGGTCTACACGGAAAGGCAGGCGCAGTCGCCGCGTGTGCGGGCCTTTATCGATTTTCTGGCGGAAAGCTTTCGCGACGCTGCCGAACAGACGTCGCGTCAGAAAGCGCGGTGGTAGAGCTGCAAGGGTTTCGGCATGGGAAGCCTTAGCAGCGTTGATCCGCTACGCTGCTGGCGCATCCATGGCCGTGCGCCGCTGGATTCGGATGCAGGTACGATGCGCTCACGAACGGAAGCCTCGGTCTTGCGGTAGCAGGATCAATCGTCGTGATGGCCATGTCTTCCATGGCCGCCATGGCGGCCATGATCATGATCCTCATGCCATTCCCGATCCCGTCCATGCCCATGGCCGCGATCGTCACGGGGCGCAGGCGCGATGTACACCGGCGCCGGTTGCACGACAACGGCACGCCTTGGTTCGACATAGACAGGCGCGGGCGCGACGAAGCCGGGCAAGCCGATATTCACGTTCACATCGACGTTGGCCGTCATGCCTGGCGCAGCCGCAAGCATCAGCGCCATTCCGGCCAGCGCAGTAAATATGTTCTTCATTGTGTTTTCCTGCGGCCATGCCGCATTGGTTGTTGTGGATAGCCATGCACCGCGCATGGCCATGCCGGCGCAAAGCGAAGGCTGACAGACGGAGTTCGAAGCCCGTCGTTTCAGAACTCTTCCCAGTCCGGCCCGTTATGCTGTTGCGCGCCGGGCAGGCGGGCGAGTGCCGTCGATGCCGATGCCGGTGTCGGGTTGCGACGCGGCGTAACGTCCGGTACGGATTTCATCAGCGGTGCCGGTGTGCCAGTCGTGGTCGGTGCATGGCTGCCTGCTTGCACGTCGATCTTGAACACCGCCACCGCCTGCACCAGTTCAGCGGCCTCGCGCTGCATCGCTTCGGCTGCGGCCGCTGCTTCCTCGACCAGCGCCGCGTTCTGCTGCGTGGCCGCATCCATCTGCACGACCGCGCCATTGACTTGTTCGATGCCGGCGCTTTGCTCGTTACTGGCCGCCGTGATCTCGGCGATGATGTCCGTCACCTTCTGCACACTGGCGACGACTTCGTGCATCGTTGCCCCGGCTTCATGCGCCAGCCGCGAACCGGTGTCGACCTTGCCCACCGAATCTTCAATCAGCGACTTGATTTCCTTTGCGGCCGCTGCCGAACGCTGTGCCAGGCTGCGCACTTCGGCCGCAACCACCGCGAATCCCCTGCCCTGCTCGCCCGCGCGCGCGGCTTCCACGGCGGCATTCAAGGCCAGGATATTGGTCTGAAACGCGATGCCATCGATGACGCTGGTGATGTCGGCGATACGGCGCGAGGCGACATCGATGGATTCCATCGTCTCAACGACCCGATCGACCACGGCGCCGCTCTTCACAGCAATTTCCGAAGCCGATGCGGCCAGCCCATTTGCCTGGCGGGCATTGTCGGCATTCTGCTTTACGGTCGATGTCAGTTCTTCCAGCGAGGAAGCGGTTTCCTCCAGCGACGATGCCTGTTGCTCGGTGCGCGAGGACAGGTCCTGGCTGCCGGAAGCCACCTGGCTGGAGGCGCTGGCGATCACATCGCTGCCCTTTCTGACCTTGCCGACGATATGCGCGAGATTGTCATTCATGTGCTTGAGCGCGCCCATCAGATGCCCGGTCTCGTCGCGCGAGCGCACCGAGATGACTCGGGTAAGATCGCCGGCCGCGACGCTGTCGGCCACCTTCACCGCGGCCTGTATCGGCTGCACGATGCCGCGCACGATCCAGGCGCCGAACAGCAGCGCCAGCACGATGCCCGCGCTCATGCCGGCGATGCAGACATTGCGCACCCAGATATAGGTCTGCTGCGAACGCCGGTACTGCTCGGCGGCGACATCCATCTGCAGCTTCACCAATTGTTCCAGGCTTTCGCGCATCGGCTTGAGCAACGTGGTCATCGGCCCGCGCAGCGCTTCCGTAGCCGTGCGGGCATCTCCGGCGTGCAGCGCCGTCACCGCCGCCGAGAGACCTTGCGTCACGAATGCCTTGCGGCGCTCGGCAAAGGCGTCGGCAAGGCGCTTTTCTTCTGCCGTCAACCTGGTCGCGGCATAAGCGGACCACTGCTTGCTGATGGTTTCGATGTTGCCGTCGATTTCCGTGGCCGCCTTGGCCATGTCCTGGGCGGTGCCCAAGACCGCGACGCCCACCGCGGTCTCGTTGCGGTCGACCATCCGCACGATGGTGTCGAGCTGACCCAGGGTGACAATCCTGCTGTTGTACATCGCGCGCATTTCATCATTGGCATTGCCAAGGCTGACGATGCCGATCACGGCGCCGGCAATGAGCTGCACCGAGAGAAAAGCGACGAGCGCGTAAAGACGTGTCTTGATGCTGAGGTTCTGGAACATGAGTCGACCTGCGCAAAAAATGGAAGCGCGGGCAAGACTCGTTCCGGGCGCGAATGTTTGCGCAAGAAGGCGGTTGCCATGCCCGCCTTTCATTTACGGCAGGCGCGTGGGGAAACTTGAGGGCCTCCGGACGGAGGCCCCGGATCAGACAACGTCCTGGTAACTGATCACGATGCGCCGGTAACGCACCATGCCATTGATATCGAGCAGGCCAAGCCAGCGCGCCACATCCTCTTCACTCTTGCCCTTGCGCAGCTGGCGCAGCGCGAAGGTATGGCGCAGCTTGTACAGGCCGCCGGCATCCTTGCCGAGCTTGGCGTTCTCCAGCACTTCGCGGCTCGATTCGAAACAGCGGCTGTGCGACCACTGGTTGCCCTTCATCGTCGCCGGAAAAACATAGGTGCCGGGAATGCCCTGTTCGGCGCGCACTCGCAGCCAGAAGGCGAGCTGGCGTCCGGCCCAGTCGGCGATCGGCGTTTCACGCGCGGGAGAATTGCCATTGCCTTCGACCGCAAGCTTCCATGGCACGCCCGCCTTGCGTCCGCCTTCCGTGATCACGCCATCGAGTTTCAGGCTGCGCACATCGCCCGGCGACAGGCCTGCGCCGAGCATCAGCGACACGGCGGTGCGATCACGCGCGGTTTTCCAGGTGAACTTTTCGCCGGCATCAGCCTGCGGCGCGCGCGTCAGATAAGCGATCAGCACCCGCGCCTGCAACTCGTTCAGATAATCCGGCGGCGGATCCTTGTCCGCGGCTTCGGCGAAGCGATATTCAGGCCGCTCGCGCAGCAATAACGCTGCCCGGTTCGGTTCGATGCCTTCGCGCTTGGCGATGAACTGGGTGATTTTGTTGATCAGCACCAGGTAGCGATTCGCATAACGTGCGGTCAGATCAGGGCCGCGCGTGGTCTGACGCGGTCGCCATGCATCCGGTCCGCTGCCGCGAATGGTCAGGAAGGTTTCGAGGTCGGTGACGGTAACATCCGGCAGCGTCAGCTGGCGCTCGGCGCAGAAGGCAGCGAATGCCTGCCACATCTCGCGATACACATGGATCGACTCGTCCAGCAGCGGCCGCTCGTGACGTGCCCGCGATGTCGACGCCTGGCGAAAGGCGACCCAGTCCTCGAAATGCCGGTTCAGCAGTTCCTGGATGTCCTCAGTATCAATATCGAAAAGAGTCAGGTTCTTCGTCATGGAATCTCCGGCCGGCGCTGGGCCGGCACGCACAAGGTCTTCTCAACAGGAAGTCGACATTGTAACGATTGCACTGCTGCGGGCGCCACGCCAGGGCGCCCTGCTCTTGTGCGCGGACAGACGAGAATCAGACGGTGAAGCGGGCAGACGTTGCGCCGCCTACTCCACGGACTTGTGATTGGTGCCACCTGCCACGCCCGGCGCCCAAGGCCGCGGCGCAATTTGCACCGGCGCGCAGAACTGCCGCTGCACGCCCCAGCGCTGGCGAGCAAGCTGGCGGTTTTCCATGAAGGCTGACGCATCGGCCAATAGCGGCGCGGCCTTGTCCTTTGGCGAAAGCATCGGCGTGCCGATCGCGGGCCATTCAATGCCGATGCTCGGATCGTCCCAGCGCACCCGGCATTCATGCTCCGGATACAGATAGTCCGTGGACTTGATATGGATTTCCGCCGTGCCGGAAAGCACGGCAAAGCCATGCGCAAAGCCTTGCGGTATCCACAGCTGTTGCTGGTTGCTGGCTGACAGCATCATGCCGACCCAGCGCCCGAAGCTCGGCGAGTAGCGTCGCATGTCGACCACCACATGGAACACTTCGCCCACGCCGACGCGAACGAGCTTGCCCTGCTGGTGATGCACTTGGTAGTGCGGGCTGCGGACCACGCCATAGCGGTACTTCAACAGGCATTCCTGCACGAATTCGTTCTTAAAGCCTGTGGCCTGCACAAAATCGCGGGCGTTAAAGCATTCATGAAGAATCGCGCCGTCTTCGATACGCAGTTGCGGTTCGAGCAGCAGGACTTCAGGGAGAGACGTCGGCGTGTAGGAGTAACTCATGGCTTGCGGGTCGTTACCTGTTCGAAGGGACGGCGTTGCATGGTTTGCGGTGTCGTTTCAGACGACATGCATGACACATATGTTACAAGCTCATTTCTGTAAGGTAATACCGTTTATCGGATTTCTGCGCGTTTGTCGTCTAAATGAAACGTCATGCTTCGGATAACCGTTTGTGCATTTCGCCTATCCAGACTGCTTCAGTGGGCTGCTCATGAAGCCGGACGAAGAGGCGAGAGCCGCTTATCGTACTAACGCCCATAGCAGTTTTTCCCGCGCTCGAAAATGCCGCTGCAATCGTCACCTTCATTATTAGCCCACCATCTCTGGACTTTATTCACATCATTCCGACAAACCAACCATACACAGACCCGGAAAAACGCTATTGCTGTTAGTACGATTCCTCGGGTGCGATCAAGGTGAGTCTTTTGGCTGGCTGTGAAAATGCGGCCGCAAGCGCAATGCCCGCTTGAACATGCTTGCGCCAACACGATAGTTGCCGCGCCGTACCAGAAAAATGAAATGTGAAGTTATGCGCGCTGCTTGCGGATCAAATGGAACTATTGCGTCGCCAGCAGGAAAACCTGCGCTGAAGTCTGTTGTCTTGTGCAAGCAGCGCTTGATGCAGCTGCAGCCAGGCTCGACGCCCTGCCCTCTCAAGATTGGCTATCTGTCGGATGCGATGATGCGTCGAATAGGGAACAGCGAAGCTGTATGCCACCGCAGAACATCCAGGCATGTATGTATGTTTGCGAGCAGCGCTGCGCAACCGATACCCAAGCCAACAATCCGTGCGCAGCACTGATCGTGCGGCTTCATGACGGGGTCGGAATGACGAGCGGCTTGGCTGATCGTTGAGGGGATGGGCCGTGGTACGCCTCGGGCTTGCGCTAGCGCTTTCGCCACTTCGCACCGCAGGAGATGCGGCTGACGCCGCTGCGCCCGGCTTTACCGGCCTGCCCGGTGCACTTGGCAGTGCCTGTCTATTGAAGGGCCGCGCTGGCAGCGGTGCAGGCGGCCCGCCGTATTAAAACCCTTCGTACACCGTGCTCACATGCTGCACTTTCGGCGGCTCCGCGAAGTGCGGGCCGGCGAGCCGACGCCATTCCTGAAAATCATCGCTATTGCGAAAGTGCACCATATGGTCCTCAACACTGTCCCAGCCTACGACCAGGGTGAACATGTCCGGCTGCTCGATCGAGCGCTGCACCCGCATTGATCGGCAGCCCCGCGCACGTTGAAACAGCGGGGCCGCTTCGGCCACGGCAACGAGAAACTGTTGCTCGGATCCAGCCTTCACCCGAATTTCCGCCAGCTCGAAAATCATCACAACTCCTTTTCATTTTTCGGCCAAAGCGGCCAGGCCGACAGTATCGCCATGCGCGGCTTGGCAGTAAAGCTGTTGGCACTTCGAGCGTGAGCACGCCGGTATGACAATGCGGGTCGCGGCACATCGAGCGAGCGGCTTCGTTAGCATGTGCCGCGATGCCGCGGTCACGGGCAAGCCGGAGCACAGCGGTTGTGAATGGCTTGCGTTGCAGCCGCGCTGGTGCGCCTAATCGAAGCGCGCATCCTCGCGAACCTTGGTTGGCGCGATTTCCGGGACGAGCGCGTTATTTGCAAACCCTGATGTTCCGATGAAATGAAACAGTTCGCCTCCATCGAAGCATGGGCGGGCTTCTGTCCACCATCACGGCGCGGCTACGGTTAGTCCAAAGCCGCATGCTCTCGATACGCAGCGGCATACGGATCCAGCATGCTATTGCGCATACGAACCCTCCGTAGGTCATGGCATAGAGGTGCGCTGGCCCAGTCATCGACATGAACTCTTTTCGAAGCAATGCCACTATGTGTTGTCCCGTTTATTGAACAGTGCGGAAGGGAAAGACGGAGCAATTGTGCTGCCCCACCAGTTCTTGCGAGTTCCTTGGCAGCCTCATGACTCGATAGCGACTACACGGTATCGGGCGCCCATCTGGCAAGGTCCAAGCAGGGCAGCCTTTGCGCGCTGCAGACGCGATGCGCCGCGATAACCATTGCTATCGCGGGCACTCGCAACCCTGCAGATGGCTTGTCAAGGCAGTACCCAGACCCTTTCGATAGTTGATAAAGCCCCTGGCTTCCGCGGAAGGAGGAAGGAGGCGCCCGAGAGGGAAAATCGAGGAGACGCGACATGTTCACCAAAGATCACCACAGCAGCCGCATTCGCGCGGCCGTGGAAAGTCTCGCGGCTGCACCTCCGCAAATCCCTGGCCATATCATCGATTCCTGGCTGCGCTGCATGCGCGATTACGATCTTGATCCCGATGCCTTGCCGGAAGCATGCATCGTGCCCCGCATCGATCTGGAAAGCCGACAGTACAAGCTTGCGCAGGTGCTGAACGAGGCCAAAGCCGAAATGACGAACCTGGTTCAACAGATTGCCGGCTCCAGCTACGCCATCATGCTTGCCGACGCCGACGGTGTGGTGATGAATTGTCTCGGCGATCCTGGTTTTACCCATGCCGCATCGAAGGCCGGCATGATGTCCGGCGCGGTCTGGTCCGAGCGCCATCAGGGCACCAACGGCATGGGCACTGCCCTGCTGGAAAAGCGGCCGACCGTGGTGCAGCGATATGAGCATTTCCTGTTCCGCAATACTGGCCTGACCTGTGCCGCCGCGCCCATCTTCGATACCGACGGCAAAGTACTCGCGGTGCTCGACGTCTCAGGCGAAACCCATCTCGCGCCCAGGCATGTGCTTGATCTCGTCAGCATGTCGGTACACGCCATCGAAAACCGCATCTTCGTGAAATGCTTCCAGGGTAAGCGCTTCATGCACTTCCATAGCCGGCCGGAATTCGTCGGCACGCTCAGCGCAGGCATTCTGGCGCTGGACGAGGATGACTGTATCCTTGGCGCGACGCGCCATGCGCAGCTGCAGCTCGACGTAGAGGCCCGCGCTCTGATTGGCCAGCCGTTGGAAAGGTTCTTCAATGTTTCCTTTGAGTCCCTGAGCCGTGAAGTCGTCAGGCCCAACCGGCAGATCACCCCCGTGTTTGATGCCCGCTTGGGACGCCGTTTCTTCGCCTTCGGCGCCGAGCCCGGCGCTCGCATCATCGTGCCCGCCGGCGCCGTGGTGCGGGTAAGCCCTTCGTTCGCGCAGCCAAATCAAAACTACATGGAAGGCGCTAACCCGCGCTCGCCGCTGCAGCAGCTGCAATACGGCCCGGATGCGGCCATGACGCGCATCATCGCGGCGGCGACACGGGTTCTCGAGCGCGATGTGCCTATCCTCCTGCGCGGCGAGACCGGCACCGGCAAGGAAATGTTCGCGAAAGCCCTGCACCGATCGAGCCGCCGCGCCGACTGCCCTTTCGTTGCGATCAACTGCGCATCGATACCCGAAGCGCTGATTGAAGCCGAGCTGTTTGGCTACAAGTCCGGCGCCTTCACCGGCGCCAGCAAGGAGGGCCAGCGCGGCAAGATTTTCCAGGCCAACGGCGGCACGCTGTTTCTCGACGAGATCGGCGACATGCCCTTCGCACTGCAGGCGCGGCTATTGCGCGTGCTGGAAGAGCGCGAAGTGACGCCGCTGGGCAGCGAGACGCCGGTAGGCATCGATATCCGCCTTGTCAGTGCCACCCATTGCGATTTGCTGGCCAAGATCGAGAGCCGCGAATTCCGCGAAGACTTGTACTACCGGCTACAGGGCTTGACGCTCATGCTGCCGCCGCTGCGCGAGCGCGGCGATAGGCGAGAGCTGATCGCGCACCTGCTACGACGCGAGCAGAGCGATGGCGTGGCCCTGTCGATGACACCCGAGCTGCTCGATGCGCTCGACAGCTATCGCTGGCCGGGCAATGTCCGCCAGCTGCGCAATGTGCTGCGCACGATGGTGGCACTGCGCAGCGCGGACCTGCTTACGCTTGAAGACCTTCCGCCCGAGATCGCGCAGTGCCTTGTACCGCGCTCTGCAATGCAAGACTGCGTGCAGAACGCGGATCTCGAACTCAATCCATTGAAGTCGGCCGAACGCGAGGCGCTTCTGCAAGTCCTGCATGCGGCACGCTGGAACATCAGCACTGTTGCGCGCCAGCTTGATGTGGGACGCAACACGCTGTACCGCAAGCTGGAGCGGCTCCATATCGATCTGTCCAACGCCAAGAAACCGTTAAAGCCCTGAAGCCTCATCCCATGCTGCCCGCAACCTGGCCTGGATTGGCCGTCACAGTTCCGGCGGCGCATGCGCGGCGAAAGCATCCGCAATAAGGTGGCTCGACGGCGACGCTTGGGCTCGACTGGCACGCAGCGACCTTCGCGCAACGCGGCGACCGGCAGCTGCGCATACACACCCTAGCGCTTCATGCCATCAAACTGCATCGTCTCCTCTATCCATGCGAGGCCGGCCCGTTCGCCATGCGCTGCGCTTGATGGCGGCACGGTGGAACGTATCTGGCAGACCGTCCCGGGTATCGCATCGGATAGCACGAATTCGTATTGCTTCGTCTCGAACTTCGGCATCTTCTCGCGCATCGGGTCGTTCCGATAAGGCTGAATCGCGATCCTGGTGCCCTTGACCTTGCAGCCGGCGCAGGAGACCGGTACGTTCGTGACGCTCGCTTCCTGCGCGAGAGCCATGCGTATGCGCTTGCGAAAATAACTGTTAGAGCCGCCTGTGAGGCGCTTCATTTCCTCAATATCGCGCTCGAGAAAACCAAGCAGCGCCGGATTGCCCCGCGCCGCGGCCATCGACGGCAACGCCTGCGCATGCTTGTCATGCAGGAACTGCGTGAGCACCATCGCGCTGCCGTCCGCATTCCTTGCCGTCATCTTGACCGTCACTGTGTCCCGGAAGTCTTGTCCGTCGCGCTCGCGGTGCACGAAACGGTAGCGCAGCGTGTTCGCAGGAGCGACGTTGCGCAGATGGTCGCTTGTAAACAACAGCTTCTCCGCCGTGGAGATCTCCTGTGCATGCGCTGCGCAACTCATCGATACGGCAAGCATCAGCAGGCGCCTACGCCAGCTTGCTCGGCACGGCGACGACTGCCTCGAGCGTTCAACCAAGAACTTGCTTTTCATCTGGCATCCCTGTCGGGCTTAGGCACCCTTCTCGTCTGGCGCACGCCGGGTCAGTCGGGCTGCATCGGCACGGAAGGAACGCCATATTCACGCAGCAATGCCGCGATCTCCGGCTGGCTGCTTCCAATCAAGCTGTCGATGCGGTCGCGTAGCGCCTTGTCGCCATGGCGCACCGCCATCGCAATCTCGAAGTCGTAGCGCAAGCCGGATGCATCGGGAGGAAACGGCACGACGACCATCGGCGTTTCCGGCTTCGCATGCTGGGCGAAATAAGCAACGATCGGGCCCCAGGCGATGACGACATCGAGCTTGCCATCGGCCAGGTCATGGTCCACCACTTCTCCGGTGTATTGCTCCGGATCGCCACTCTGGTGCTGATAAGGCACCATCTGGTCGATCAAGCCGTGTTGCAGCAGCCAGTCCACCGCCGGCGTCCTGATGAAAGCGCCGATGCGCAAGGCCTTCCGCCTGGCGACGTCCAGCTTGAGCAGGTCTTCTGGCGTGTGCACATCATCCAGGCCATGTCCCTTCACATACGCCATCGCATAGGTCGAACGGTAATAGGGCCTGGTCGTCAGTCCCATGTCGAAGCCGACGGGCACGCCGGTGACGAGATCGCATTTGTAGCGATCACTATCCGGCAGCTTGGCGCGCAGCGTATTGCGTATGAAACCCATGCGTTGCGGATACCAGGTGTGTTCCAGCTTCCAGCCAAGCTTGTCGGCAAAGAGCTGTGCGATACGGTTTTCCAGTCCGCTGCCATCCCGGTTCGACAGCGGCAGGTTGTTCGGGTCCTGGCACACGCGCAATACCCGGTCCTGCGCATCGTCATCCTGTGCCCACGAAGGAGACGCGACAGCGCATAGCACGCAGAACGCGCCCATGCAGCCGATACGCGCGAGCGCGGTAATGCGCATGCTTGCGATCGTCCAATCCATGTTCATTTCTCCATAGCCTGCAACTTGCCCGGCCTGATCGCGCCATCCGAACGTCCCTTCAGATACGCATACAGGTTCTCGATGTTTTCCCTGACTTGCTGCGAGCCGCTGAAATTCGGCATGCCCTTGTCCACTCGCCCGTTCAATACCGTGGCTTCGAACTGGTCCTTGGAAAGCGTCTTCAAGCTGTTTACCAGCGATGGCCCCACCATGCCCTGCTGTTCCGCGCCATGGCAGCGCTCGCAGGCCATGGCGCGCCAGGTCTGCCAGCCCTTGTAGGTCTTTGCATCCACCTTGCTGCCCTCGCTAACGGAATAGAGAGGGGCATCGTCCGCTGCTGCAGACGTCGCCAGAATCGCCAGCAGTGCCGCACCCACCGTCATACTCAACTTCATCCATGTCTCCCTGGTATGAGGGCCGGCGCCGCGCCTGCGGCGCGGCCCTCTTTCATTAGCCTGTACGGGCAGGCTTGCCGCATCTTCGATGCTGGTTTCAGCTCCTGTCGGGAAGCGTGAATACCGTCAGGGTGCCGCCCAACTCGGTGTACCGCGACAGTTCACGATAACCACCGACCGCGCCCAGACCATCGTTGTCCTTCTCCAGACCCGCTGCCATGCCGATGCCAGCCCAGCCGCCGATCCCTGAAAGCACGCCGATATACTGCTTGCCCTTGTATTGCCAGGTCATGACGTTGCCGATGATTCCGGAAGGGGTTTTGAACTTCCATAGCTCGCGGCCGTTGTTGTCCACCGCCTTCAGATAGCCTTCCAGCGTGCCGTAGAAGGTGACATCGCCAGCAGTTGCGAGCGCGCCGCTCCATACCGAGAATTTCTCGGGCTTGGACCAGACGATCTTGCCGGTGCCGGCGTCATACGCAATGAAGTTGCCCATGCCGCCATGGCTGTTCGGCGCCGGATACATCGACAGCGTCGCGCCCACATAAGGCTGGCCGGCGGTGTAGTCCACCTGGAACGGCTCGTAGTCCATGCACACATGGTTGGTCGGCACATAGAACAGCCCGGTCTTCGGCGAATACGAAGCGGGCTGCTGGTCCTTGCTGCCGAGCGCCGCGGGGCATACTCCCTTGGTATTGACGTCGGGGCCATTCTGAGCGGTGCTGTATTTGGCTTGCACCATAGGCCGGCCAGACTTCATGTCGACATGGCTTGCCCAGTTCACCGCCGGATCATATTTCTGGGCCACCAGCAGTTCGCCGGAGACGCGGTCCAGCGTATAGGCAAAGCCATTCCGATCGAAATGCACCACGGCCTTGCGCGGCTTGCCCTGCACCTTGATGTCGGCGAGGATCATTTCATTGACGCCGTCATAGTCCCATTCGTCGTGCGGCGTCATCTGATACACCCATTTCGCCATGCCGGTGTCGAGGTCGCGCGCGAAAATGCTCATGGACCATTTGTTGTCGCCCGGTCGCTGCGCCGGATTCCAGGTGCTCGGATTGCCGGTGCCGTAATACAGCAGGTTGGTTTGCGGGTCGTAGCTGTACCAGCCCCAGGTGGTGCCGCCGCCGATCTTCCATTGGTCGCCCTTCCAGGTCTTCAGCGAAGAGTCCTGGCCTACCGGCGCCATCTTGCCGTCGGTCCAGGTCATGGTTTTCTGCGGATCGATCAGCATTTCGCTGTCCGGGCCGGTGCTGTATGCCTTCCAGACTTCCTTGCCCGTCTTGATGTCGTAGGCGGTCATGCGGCCGCGCACGCCAAACTCGCCGCCCGAGATGCCGGTCAGGACATAGTTCTTGAAGACATGCGGCGCATTGGTGTTGGTCTCGCCGATCTTGGCGTCGCCGTTCTTCGCCTTCCAGACTTCCTTGCCGGTCCTGGCATCCAGGGCGACCAGCGTCGTGTCGGCCTGCTGCACGAAGATCTTGCCGTCGCCGTAGGCCACGCCGCGGCTGACGGTATCGCAGCACATCACCGGGATCACGGCCGCGTCCTGCTTCGGCTCGTATTTCCACTTGATGCTTTGGTCATCAAGGCTCAGCGCGAAGATCTTGTTGGGGAAAGGGCTATGCAGGTACATGGTGTCGCCCACGACCAGCGGCGCGCCTTCATGCCCGCGCAGCACGCCGGTGGAGAAGCTCCACGCAACCTGCAGGTTCTTCACGTTGCTCTTGTTGATCTGCGTGAGGTCGCTGTAGCGTTGATTCGCCGCGTCGCCCGCCTGCATGGTCCAATCCCGCGAGTTCTTGTCGGCCGCATGCGCGCTGCCGATGGCGGATAGCATTCCCGCCACCAGCAGTGCCTGCGCGGCTCTTGTCACTGTGAACATCGTCAACCTCCTGTTGTATGTGCCCTTCACAAGTAGCGAAGACGGTCCTCATCGATTGAGGACCGCCAACTGCCCGGCTTGAAGTCATCTGCGTTCCGGCATTCGCGATTTAGCAGTTAGCGTGCCAATGCCGCCTGGAACCGCGCTGGCCGTGCCAGGCGGCGTGCAATCGCGCGTGCAAGGCACGCAGGCGCCCTCGCGCTGTATCCGGAAGGGAACAGTCGTCTCTATTGGTGTTCCACTTCTGTATCCTGCGGCGCAGCATGACGACGCGCTCTTCCATGGACAGTCGTCTGCGCGATTGGCACGCGGCTTGCAGTGCATGCACGACTCCGTCACTCTCTTCTTCACCTGGCGCTGCCCATACGTTCGGGAGCTGCGGCACGCCACCAGGAGGACTTCGCGCCGATGACAACCGACCGCCTGCCCTTACGCCGATTGCGCTTGTCTTTGACTTGTCTGCTGCTGTTGTGCGCGGCGCCTGCGTCGCATGCGGTGGCGCGGGCGCTGCCGATGCGCGAGATCGCGCAAGGTGTTTATCTGCACCAGGGCTTGCATGAGGAAAGCTCCCGCGCCAACGCCGGCGATATCGCCAATGTCGGCTTCATCGTCGGCTCGCGCTGCGTCGCTGTCATCGATACCGGCGGCAGCTTCGAGGTCGGCAGGCAGCTGCTGCACGCGATCCGCCTGCGCAGCGCAAAGCCGATCTGCTATGTAATCCATACCCATGCCCATCCCGATCATGTGTTCGGCGATGCCGCCTTCCTGTCGCGCAGGCCGGTGTACGTTGCCCATGCGCGTTACGCCTCCACCTTTGGATCGCGCTGGTCTCACTACCGCCGCGCGCTGGTACGCGAACTCGGCCAGCAGCGCGCGGGCCCCGGTGAAATGATTGCGCCTGGCCTTACGGTAACGGGACAAATGTCACTCGACCTCGGCGCGCGCACGCTGTTGCTGCGCGCCTGGCCGACAGCGCACAGCAATGCCGATCTGACGATATGGGACAGCCGCACTGGGACGCTATGGCTGGGCGATCTGCTCTTCGAAAGGCGCGTGCCGGCGCTGGACGGCAGCATCAACGGTTGGCTCGACGTGCTGGATGAAATGCGACGCCTGCCGGTGCGCCTGGCGGTGCCGGGACATGGAGCGCCATCGCGCCTGTGGCCGGGCGCGCTGGAAGCGCAAACCACCTATCTACGCGAGCTGCGGCAGGAAGTCCGCGCGGCGCTGCGGCAGGGAAAAACGCTCGCGCAAGCCGCTGAAGCGGCATCGCATGATGACGCGGGACAGTGGCTGCTGTTCTCGGAATATCAGCCGCGCAATGTGACAGCTGCCTATGCTGAACTCGAATGGGAGAAAAGATGAACACGGTCTGTCACGCATTGCGCGCCGGGCATGTACTGCGCCTGTGCCGGCTCGCTGCATGGGCGCTGTTATTGCACGCGGCCGGAACGGCACAGGCCGCCGACAATTGGGCCAAGCTGCGTCCGGGCCTCTTCGGCCAGCGCGTCATTGCCGGGGATGGCGACACCCTGGTCGAACTGGAGGCGCCGCAACGCGCTGCCGATGCGGCGGTGGTGCCGGTGGCGATACGGGCGCGGCAGCCGCAGACTGCGCAGCGCTTTCTCAAAACGATCTATCTGATCATCGATAAGAATCCGGCGCCGCTTGCTGCAACCTTCCACTTCACGCCGGCCGTCGGGCAGGCCGACATCGAGACCCGCATCCGTATCGAGGAATACAGCAATGTGCGCGTGGTCATCGAAATGCATGACGGCAGCCTGCATATGGCCAGTCGCCCGGTGAAGGCTGCCGGCGGCTGCTCGGCGCCGGCCGGCAAGGACGCGGGTGCGGCGAGCGCCGACCTGGGCCGGATGCGGCTGGCGGTGGAGTCCTCGGCGCCGCCAGGTCAGCCCCGGCTGGCGCAGCTGATGATCAGGCATCCGAATGACTCCGGCATGGCGATGGACCAGGTCACGCGCCTGTATGCGCCGCCGTATTTCGTCAAGCACATCGAGGTGGCCTATGACGGCAAGCCGCTGCTGAGCGCGGATACCGATATCTCGATCAGCGAGAACCCGAATTTCCGCTTCCGCTTCGTCGCTGAAAAGGCTGGCACGCTGACCGCGCGCGTGGTGGATTCAAAGGATCTGAGTTACAGCGCCAGCGTGTCGGTGGCGGAACGCTGAGCTTCGCTTCGCCACACTGGAACCGGGCCGACGCTTGTCGCATGCCTACGGGGCAGATGCGCTCAGCGATTCCCCTGCCCCTTGTCCGCCATGCTTTGCGTCAGGTGGCGAATACCGCGTTCCCAACTGCGGTCGGTGTTGCCGCGTATGTCGACCGACTTCATCAGCACGGTGCGGCCCGAGCGCACATCCTTTACCTGAATGTTGATGTTCAGGATCAGGTTGCTTACCTTCTGCACCCAGCCTGTCAGCACCCGGTCCACGCCGAGCGCCCGGCCGAGTTCGACGTCGCAGCCATTGCAGTCATGCAGCGCGACATGGGAACGCATGTCGTCCACCAATGCCGCTTTCCGATGCCAGTCGATCACCTGATAAAAACCGCGTTCGATGAATTCGCGACGCAACTGTTCCGAAATCCGCTGCAGCCGCTCGCGCTGTGCCGCCTCCGCGGCGTGGTCCAGCGTTTCGTCGATCAATGCGAAGTCGAACATCGCGATGCGCTTCAACGGCGCATCGGCGGCCATGCCGGGCGCATGCAACAGGAACAGGCACAACACCAACGCGCGCGACGACTTCATTTGATGAGGCAGGCTGCATTGGCCTGCTGCCTGACGAATTGATGGCTCTTGGCCATCTTGCGCACTGCGGGTGGATCGCGGAATGCGCCGCCGCGCTCGCCGCCTAGCCCCTGATAGCGCAGCGCGGTCTCGGCTTCAAGAAAATCCTCGTAGTTCAGCTTTTCGGCCATCCGGTCGACTGCGCACGAGCATTTGTACAGATATTCCTGCTTGCCGCCATGGTCCTTCATGCATTCGAGCACGTATTCCACGCGTGCCGAGGTAGGAAAATCGTTGGCGCAAGCCAGCGCGGGCACGAGGATTGCAGCGCACAGGACAGCGCCGAAAACGTGGCGTTTCATCGGGTCTCCTTTATCAAGATGCTTTCCATCGCCATGTGCTTACGCAAAGCAAGATTGTTGCCACGACTGGCACTGCCGTCACGAGCCCACCCGGCGCAAAGCCGCGGTGCAAGACACGTGGAACAAGCTTGCCTGGACTTGGCGGCAAGGTCAGGGGCGCCCACCGCAAGCCGGTCCCGGGCCCAGGATGAAGCGGCTTCTCGCGGCTTGCAATCGCCGTCCCTTGTACCGCGCAGGTTGCTCGCCGCGCTCTGCCTGCGGGCGGCTGCGTTCACTGTTCCGGAACCGGAACAGATTGCGCCGGGCGTGTACCTGCTCGAAGCCGTGATGGCTCCGGCAGCGCCGGACAATCGCGGCTTCGTTGGCAATATCGGCATCGTGGTCGGTTCCTCAGGCGTGGTGCTGGTCGACACCGGTACCAGCGCGAAAGCGATGCAGGAACTGCTGATGCGGCTGCGCGGCATCACCGCCCTGCCTGTCGTGCTGGCGATCAATACCCATCAGCACCCTGCGCACGTTTTCGGCAACAGCACCCTGCGCGACATGGGCGTGCCTGTCCTTGCCCACCGTGATGCCGCCGCACTGATCGATGCGCGCTGCGAACGCTGTCTGAAGGGGCTGGTGCAGACCCTCGGTCAGGAAGCCATGGCGGGCACCGCAGTCGTGAAACCGACGCAGCTCATCGACGGCGCGACATCGATCAACACCGGCGGCCGTGACATCGACCTGCTCTACTACGGCAACAGTTCGTCCCCGGGCGCGATCGCTGTCTATGACCGCGCCAGCGGCGTGCTG
The DNA here is from genome assembly GCF_016632335.1 of Noviherbaspirillum pedocola. Taxonomy (GTDB): domain Bacteria; phylum Pseudomonadota; class Gammaproteobacteria; order Burkholderiales; family Burkholderiaceae_D; genus Noviherbaspirillum_A; species Noviherbaspirillum_A pedocola. The sequence continues at coordinate 346,559 of NZ_JAEPBG010000003.1, read as the reverse complement.
TTTGGCGGCGGCATGGTCAGCGTTGGCGCCATACCGGATGCAAAGGATGCCGACATCGTGAAATGGCGCGAGGCCCTGCAGGCAATGGCGACGCTCGAACCGAAGCGCATCGTGCCGCGTGCCGGGCCGCCGGTCCCGGCATCACGCCTGAGCGAACTCGATGCCTACCTGGCCGACTTGCAACTGGCGGTGCGAGATGCGTTTGATCGGCACGTGGGCCTGGCCGAAGCGGCGAGCGCCGCGGCCTTGCCGGCCTATCGTGGCAGGGCCATGTATGACAGCCTGCATCGCAGGAATGTGGAGGCGCTGTATCTGCGACGGGAGCAAATGGAAATGGATGCAGGGCGTTGACCATCGTTGTGGCGCATCACGGGCTCTTCGAAGCCGCTGTGGCCATGCCGAGCGTGGAGGAACACGCGCTTCGCCTGGATGCCATGACAGGTTCGCGCCGCGATGCGGCCTCTTCATCCCGGCAAACCTTGATATGGCTGGTGCCGCGTCATCGATGCGCGGACGCGATGTGCACTGTCGACATACATTAGTGCATTGCGTAAGGAGGCCGCCATGGACATCGTCTCGCCAATGATGAGCACGCTGCTGGCTGCTGCCGTGCAACTCTCGGGCCTGCCCGGCATGCCGGCCGGCGAGCTGCCGCCCGTATTGATGCTGCCTCGTAGTGAACTCAACAATACCGTGTGCCCGTCAGCGCCGGTGCGCTGCGCCGGACTGACGGCTGCATTCGATACCCAGCGCTACCGCATCGTGATGGACGACAGGCTGAACCTCAACGATGCCTACGATGCCTCCTTTCTTGTGCATGAGATGGTGCATGTGCTGCAGTTTCGTAGCACGGGCAGCATTGGCTTCACCTCGTGCGAGGCCGTCATCGAGAGCGAACGCCAAGCGTATGCAGTGCAGAATGCCTATCTGCGCGAACATGACCAGGTCGCCAACGAAGGCGCGATGCTGAAGTTTTCCCATTGCCCGGCGAAGCAGGAAGACAGGTAGGCCGTCGGCATCCGCGCCTGACCGAGTTACACCGGTTCGCCGTGCTTGTGCCGTTTTGCCATGCAAACGGTGAGAAACGCTGATCAAGTTGGCAATTCATTACAAATCGACATGCATCCTTTATTGCGTTCACGCAAGAATTTCTACCGTTCGTCGGACAAAGGGCTGTTAATCGGATAAGTTTCACTGAAGAAAGGAACATTTCCCTCAAGAATGTTGTCTGTAGGAAGCAATTTCCACAGATAAATATTTTTAAGGGGGTCTCGTGTTTCGTTCGTCTTCAGCGCATCCGATGGGGCGCTTGCTTATCTCAGCCGCGGCAGTGTCGCTCGCTTTCGCGTCCGCAGGCGCTTGCGCCGCCACCTTGTCGGTTGGCCCGGGCAAGACCTATTCCACGCCTTGCCGCGCCTTTGCTGCAGCAGCCAATGGCGACACCATTGAGATCGATGCGGCCGGCTCCTATGGCGGCGACGTTTGCGGCATCTATCCGAGCAACCTCGTCATCCGCGGCGTCAATGGCCGCCCGAAGATCACTGCCAACGGCATGAACTCCATGGGCAAGGGCATCTGGGTCGTCGAAGGCAACAACACCACCGTCCAGAACATCGAATTCTCCGGCGCCACCGTCGCTGACGGCAATGGCGCCGGCATCCGCCTCGACGGCCAGCATCTCACCGTCACCGGCAGCTACTTCCATGACAACCAGGACGGCATCCTGACCAACAACGACGGCGTGTCCAACATCGTCATCGAGAATACCGAGTTCGCCTTCAACGGCGCCGGCGATGGCTATACCCACAACGTCTACGTCGGCCATGTCAACAGCCTCGTCTTCCGCGGCAACTACTCGCATGACGCCAAGGTCGGCCACCTGCTGAAGTCGCGCGCCAACACCAACACCATCCTGTACAACCGCTTCTCCAGCACCATGGGCGGCGCGCCGAGCTATGAGATCGATCTGCCCAATGCAGGCACCTCGTACGTGGTGGGCAACATCATTCACCAGCCGGCCAACAACTCGAACCCGAACATCCTGGCCTATGGCGAAGAAGGCGCAAGCAACAGCGGCCAGGATCTGTACGTGGTCAACAACACCTTCCTCAATGACGACAGCTCGCGCGGCACCTTCGTCATGGTCGGCAGCGGCGTGTCCACGCCGGTGCTGATGCAAAACAACGTGTTTGCCGGCACCGGCACCGGCACTACCCAGGGCAATGCGATCGACAAGAACAACTACCGCAGCCTGACGCCGGCCTTTGTCGACCGCGCCAACTGGGATCTGCGTCCGGCCGCGGGCTCGCCGATGATCGATGCCGGCGCAGCACCCGGCAATGCGGCATCGGGCTTTGCGCTGAACCCGACGCTGCAGTATCTGGCCACTGCGCAGACGCAGTCGCGCCCGGTCAATGGCACGATCGACATCGGCGCCTTTGAAGCCGCGGCGACGACTTCGACGACCACGACCACGTCTCCAACCACGCAGACCAGCACCTCGACAACCACCAACACGTCGCCCACCGTCTCCACGACGCCGACGGTAAGCTGGACCACCTGCGCTTCGGAATACAGCACCTGCAATTTCAGCGGCACGCGCCAGGTGCGTTACGGCGCCAACGGCAGCTATGTGTACAAGACGCTGACCGGTCCAGTCGACTGCAATAACACGACTTTCGGCGACCCGGCCTATGGCTATGCAAAGACCTGCGCCTATGCCGATTCAACCACTTCCAGCACCAGCCCGAGCACGACGTCGAGCACCACTTCCGGAAATGGCACCTGGACCAATTGCGCCAGCGAATGGGGCACCTGCAACTTCTCGGGAACCGCGCTGGTCCGTTATGGCGCCAACGGCAGCTATTACTACCAGACCGCGACCGGCACGATCGCCTGCAACAACGCCACCTTCGGCGATCCGGCGGTCGGCGCCACGAAGAGCTGCGACTATTCGCCGACCACCAACACGTCGACCAATACGTCCACCAACACCTCGACCAACACCACCAGCTCGACCACCTCGCCCTCGTGGACCACTTGCGCGAATGAAGGCGGCGTCTGCAGCTTCTCGGGAGCGATGCAGGTGCGCTATGGCGCCAACGGCAGCTATGTCTACCAGGTCGCCACCGGCTCGATCGGCTGCAACAACGCCATCTTCGGTGATCCGGCCTACGGCGTTGCCAAGAGCTGCGCCTACGCGCCGCTGACCTCGACGTCGAGCACGAGCTCCACCAGCGACACGACCACGCTGTCGGCGATCACGGTCACGCCGACCGCGACCTGGGTCAGCTGCGCCGCCGAGAACGGCTATTGCAGCTTCTCCGGCACGCATCAAGTGCGTTACGGCGCCAACGGCAGCTACTTCTATCAAACGCTGAGCAACGGCGCTTCCTGCAGCAACGCCACCTTCGGCGATCCGGCAGTGGGCGCTTACAAGAGCTGCGATTACGCCATGTGATCCGGCCTACCGACGCTGCAACGGCCCGCAAGCTGTCATGGCTTGCGGGCCGTTGTGCTTGGGGCATCCGCAGTAATGACTGATGTGGCGAAATTTGTTTTGATGATGCGCGGACCGTCGTTTGCTTACCGGTTTGCGTAGGTTGGGCTGCCAAGCCCAACATCGGGCACCCGCGGAGCCGCGAGCATGTTGGGCTTGCAGCCCAACCTACGAGCTTTACCGGTTTTGCGTAGGGTGGGCGCAGCCCACGCGGTTCTCGGCATGCGGTCGGACGCGTGGGCTGCGCCCACCCTACGCGCCATTCTGCGACCCGGATGGCGCCAAAAAGCGAACTCCGCTCAGCAGATGCTCGGCACGGCGTCGACGCGCAATACCGTCACCGGATTCCAGCCAACGGTTGCGATCACCCGGTTCGCATCAACCGGCTTGCGGCCCAGCGCGCGTTCGAGCGAGAGCGTGATGTGATAGGTGCCGCCGTCCGGCCGCCGCATGTTGCCGTCCACCGTCACCACCAGCGCTTCGAGCGAGGCATCGCAGGCATACCCGACGATGAGGATTTCCGCCGGTGGAGGCAGCTGTCTGTCGCCGGCGGACAAGCCGAAACGCTCGGTCACATGGTGGCAGATCACATCGCCGAACTTCGGCGGGAAGCTGTCAAGAATCGCCATGCGCGACGCGTCTGCAATCACATAAGCGCTGTAAGCCATCGGTTGTCGTTGCGCGACCGAATGCGGACGCGATGCCCCAGAGAAAGACTGCGGATACAATTGCGCGCCGGACACCGCTTCCCCGTCGTAACGCGGCAGGTGTCGACCGGACATGCCACAAAGCCTCGCGCCGTACGCAAGCTTCACAAGAACGCCGCGGCGCAAGAACGAAGAGGACCATACCATGTTCACCCGCATCAGCCTTTGCCTTGCCCTGGCCACCGCATGCAGTCTGCCGGCCCTGGCCCAGGAATCCACCGATGGCTACCTGTGCTGCAACCTGCGCAGCGACGGCAGCTGGATCAGCGACATCAACTATGCCGAAGACGGCAAGCACATCATCCCGGCCGGCACGCCGCTCAAGGTCCTCAACCAGGGACGCTATCGCGTGTATGTGCAGATCGAGGGCAAGAAGCAGGCGCTGGGGAATGATTACAGCCGCGAGCTCGACCTGAACGCCTTTACCGCGCGCTATGTCGCGAAGACCGATCCGACCGCGGCGCTGGCAGCGGCACCGGAAAAGATCCGCACCGCGGTCAGGGAAGCGCGCGTGGTGCCCGGCATGACGCGCGAGCAGGTATTCATGTCGGTCGGCTATCCGGTCACCAGCGAGAATCCGCGCCTCGACGCCCGCGTGCTGCGCTACTGGCTCAGCAGCTTCGCCGAATTCCAGGTGGTGTTCGACGACAGCGGTCTGGTGAAGGAGATCGTTGCGGATCCGGCTACCCGCAATCTCATCGCTCAGTAGTCATACGCTGCGGGCCGGGTCCAGAGCAGCCAGGGCCGGCGGCACGCGCGTTCCGGATAACGCGCCTGCAGCACGCGCTCAGCTGGGATGGCTTCGGTCATGCGCATTCACAAAGTCCTCTTCATGTTCGTTAATCGTTTAGCAGTTTTTATAGCCGAACTCACAATGTGAGCGCGGCTGCTACACTACGGCGTCCGACGCAGGCAGGGAGACGCTTTGCGCCGGAATGCGCCCCGCCATCCGCGCGCCGCTTCGCCTCTCTCGGGCGGCGCGTTACGCGTACGGCGCGGAACCGTCATCCACCGATTCTCAAGAGCAGAACATGACCTATCCGAACACCCAACTCTTCATCGACGGCCAGTGGCAGGATGCACAGGACGGCCGCTCGCTCGCTGTGCACAACCCCGCCAACGGCCAGGAAATCGGCCGCGTTGCGCATGCCGGCCGCGCCGACCTCGATCGCGCGCTTGTCGCCGCGCAGAAAGGCTTTGAAACCTGGCGCGACATGGCCCCGGCCGAGCGCAGCAAGATCATGCGCCGTGCTGCCGCCCTCATGCGCGAGCGCGCCGATGCCATCGGCCGCCTCGTGACCCAGGAACAGGGCAAGCCGCTGATCGAAGCCAAGGGCGAGGCGCTCGCCGCAGCCGACATCATCGAATGGTTCGCCGAGGAAGGCTTCCGCGTCTATGGCCGCCTGGTGCCGTCGCGCGGCAGCCTGGCGCTGCGCCAGATGGTGATCAAGGACCCGGTCGGTCCGGTCGCCGCGTTCACGCCATGGAACTTCCCGATCAACCAGGTGGTGCGCAAGGTCGGCGCCGCGCTCGCGGCCGGCTGCTCGATGCTGGTCAAGGCGCCGGAAGAAACCCCCGCCGGCCCGGCAGCGCTGATCCAGGCCTTCGCCGATGCCGGCATTCCGCCGGGCGTGCTGGGCCTGGTCTATGGCAATCCGGCCGAGATTTCGAGCTACCTGATTCCGCATCCGACGATCCGCAAGATCACCTTCACAGGCTCCACCCCGGTGGGCAAGCAGCTCGCCGGACTCGCCGGCCAGCACATGAAGCGGGTGACGATGGAGCTGGGCGGCCATGCGCCGGTGATCGTTTGCGAAGACGCCGACATCGCGCTGGCAGTGAAATGCGCCGGCGCGGCCAAGTTCCGCAATGCCGGCCAGGTCTGCATTTCGCCGACCCGCTTCCTGGTGCATGAAAGCATCCGCGGCGACTTCGAAGCCGCCATGGTCGCGCATGCGCAAAAACTGAAGGTCGGCGATGGTCTGGCCGAAGGCACGCAGATGGGCCCGCTGGCCAATCCGCGCCGCCTTACCGCGATGGCCGAGTTCACCAAGGACGCGGTCGAGCGCGGCGCCAAGGTACTGCACGGCGGCGAGCGCATCGGCGACGCCGGCAACTTCTGGCAGCCGACCATCCTGTCCGACGTGCCGCTGGAAGCGAAGGTCTTCAATGACGAACCGTTTGGCCCGATGGCGGCAATCCGCAGCTTCAGCAATCTCGAAGAAGCAATTGCCGAAGCCAACCGGCTGTCCTTCGGACTGGCAGGCTATGGCTTCACCCGCTCGCTGAAGAATGCCGATCTGCTGAGCCGCCGCGTCGAAGTCGGCATGATGTGGATCAACATGCCGGCCATGCCGTCGGCCGAGATGCCCTTCGGCGGCATCAAGGATTCCGGCTACGGCTCGGAGGGCGGTCCGGAAGCGCTGGAGGCGTATCTGAACGTGCGTTCGGTGGCGGTGATGAACGTCTGACGCGGCTGGAAGCGGCGCGGCTGCGCCGCCAATGTCGCCATGACCCGGCAGGTCTGCCCTGTGGACCTGCCGGGTTTTTTCTTGCCTGTAATCCGGATAAAGATGCTCGCAAAGTCGAGCCTTGTTCGCTTTATGCTCGAATCTGCGAACTCTTTATACGTGAGTCTGCGCGCACCGCTGTCGTAGCACAGGCAATCGCCGCCAACTAGCCTTCATCGGACGCCGCCGCCGACATCCCCTCATCCTGCTCCTTGCGCACCCGGGCCATGTGCTTCGCATACTGCTCCAGGCGCTTGTCCTCCTCGGACTCGGGCAGCCACGCCGGCACCGGCACCGTATCGCCGCCGCCGTCGACCGCGACGAACACGATCAGACAGCTGGTGGTGGTCTTGCGCCCGGCGGTGCGTGGATCGGTTGCGAACACGTCGATGGCGATATGCATGCTCGACGTGCCGGTATGGACCACCTTCGCATTCACCTCGACAATCTGCCCGATGAAGATCGGCTTGTGAAAGCGGATGCCGCCGACGTACACCGTCACGCAGTAATAGCCGCTCCAGCCCACCGCGCAGGCATAGCCGGCCTGGTCTATCCATTTCATCACCGCGCCGCCGTGGACCTTGCCGCCGAAGTTCACATCGGTGGGCTCGGCCAGAAAGCGCAATGTGACTGCGCGCGGTCGTTTTAGGGAGGCTTGTGCGTTGGGTGTCATTTGAGGTCCTGGAAGCATGAGGGGTTTTGTTGGAAGCGGCATGGATGAAGTCGCACACGAGAGGCATGTGGAGCCAGTTCGCAGCGATGCGAAGTTTAGGAAAGCTTTGGTAACGGCGCAAATCTGAATGGCGCGCCTGAGGCAAACGACATCGTCCCGAACGCTCCTCTGCCGACAGAGAACCATTCACCCCCTGCCCGCCCGCTATAATCACCGCGCCGCTATCCGGCGTTTCCTTTCCCGACGCAACCGCCATTGCACGCATTGCGCAACGCCAGGATCAACCCCGCCTCAATCAAGGAAGCTCTTACCCATGCCCCCGCAGACAAAATCCGCAGTCATCACCGGCGCCGCCCGTGGCATCGGCCTTGCCATCGCGCGCACCTTTCTCGCCAACGGCTATCACGTAACGCTGCTCGATATCGACGGTGCCGAACTGCGCAAGGCCAGCGCAAGCCTCGCCCCTGCTGATGCCGTGCTGGCCATCGAATGCGACGTATCCGTTCCCGCGCAGGTGCAGGCGGCGATCCGGACTACTGAAGAGCGTTTCGGCCGCATCGACGCGCTGGTCAACAATGCCGGCGTCGCGGTGTTCAAGCCGCTGCTCGAGACCAGCTTCGAGGAATGGGAACGGGTGCTGGCGGTGAATCTGTCCGGGCCCTTCCTGTGCACCCAGGTCTGCGCACCCGTGATGCTGAAAAACGGCGGCGGCAGCATCGTCAACATCGCGTCGATCTCGGGCCTGCGCGCCAGCACGCTGCGCGTGGCTTACGGCACCAGCAAGGCCGGCCTGATGCATCTCACCAGGCAGCAGGCCGCCGAACTCGGCAATGCCGGCATACGCGTCAATGCGATCGCGCCGGGCCCGGTGGAAACCGCGATGGCCAAACAGGTGCATTCGCCAGCCATCCGCGCCGATTACCACGACGCGATTCCACTGGCCCGCTATGGCACCGAGCAGGAAATCGCCGACGCCGTCTACTTCCTCTGCAGCCCGGCGGCCAGCTACATCAACGGCCAGACGCTGGCGGTGGACGGCGGCTTCGATGCGGTCGGCATCGGCTTGCCGACGCTGCGCGCGACAAGCCGGTAATTCGTCGCACCACCGCATGCATTCGATAGAGGTTCGCGCCGCAGGCGGCGCGCCTCATCGACGCGCTTGCTGTTCGCGATTGATCGGCGTGGACATCAGTTCACGGCGGTAACCGGTACAGACACGGGATCGGCGAGACGCATGATGTAGGCCACTACATCATCAGGCCAGCCACTCGCCAATTCAGCCAGACGATCGATTTCACCCGCAAACAAGGCGCGACTGGCGTCCTCGAAACCCGGCAGATCTCCCGACAGGACGTGCATCACGTTGTAGGCGCGTTCCATACTGAGCCGTTCCCGATCACGCGCGACATTCGCCTGTCTCGCTTCATGCACCAGTTTGCGCAACGCGACAGAAGCACCGCCAGGCTGCGAAGCGAGCCAATCCCAGTGCTCGGGAAGCAAGGTCACTTCCCGTGCGATCACCCCCAGGCGCGGCCTTCCGCGACCCCTGACGCTTATGCCTTCTTCCGTTGCCGCGGGCTCGACGGCAAGCGGCTCATCCGCGTAGCGGGCTTCCACCTCGGCACTAGTCCCGCGCAGATCCAGTTCCACCTGCTTGCCGGTGTCGTCTTCGAAAACGAGCGGCATGGCGTTCCGCTCCTCTTTCAGCGCTCGGCAAAGCGCGGTTGCGAGTTGGCTCAGCGTGCCGGTTGCGATCAAGCGCGAACCCAGAAAGCCGGTGAAGGTTTTTTTTGCTTGAGGTTTCATGAGAGGCCCGTTCGTTTTGAAAGGTACCAATAATACCCGGATAAAAATGATTTGCCAATATTACCCGGATAAATATAAGACGTAGCCGGAGGAGCTGATGCATGCCGCGCACCGCGTGCGGCATGCAGCCGTCACTGACGAAGCGAGCCAGTGTGCCAAGTTTGGCAGTGGCGATCGTCCGAAGCTTGCCTCACCGCCAACGTGCATACCAGGATGGCGGCGTCGCGATTGTCACCAAGCTGGTGCGCAACTTGTGCGCAATTCTCCGCATCGCTTGCGCACAGTACGCGTACAGGACGCTTTCCCGTATCCGCACCGATATTTTCACTGCACGATCAAGGGAGTAGACCGGTAATCGCCCAAAAGAACACAGATGGCATAGGGATTGCTTAACGGGAATTGTCAACATTCGCCTCCTTAAGGCCCGGATTCCGTTCCATGAGACGTCCCATCACTCTCGCCCACGAAGATGCGCACCAGGCGGCGCGCGCCCATGTGGAAGACCGCATGTATGCCGCACTGTATGCCGCCATCATGGAACACCGGCTGCATGCCGGCGCCAAGCTCACCGAACAGGGCCTGGCCGACATCTATGGCGCGGCGCGCTACAACGTGCGGCGGGTATTGATGCGCCTGGCCTCGGATGGCCTGATCGATCTGAAGCGCAACCGCGGCGCTCGCATTGCCAAACCAGGCGCCAAGGAAGCAAGCGACATGTTCGAGCTGCGCCAGACATTGGAAGGAGCGCTGATCGCGAAGGTTGCGCGCTTCGCGCAGGAGCTGGACTTCCTGCGGCTGCGCGAGCTGATCGCGCGCGAGCGCGAAGCCTATATGGGAGGCGATCGTCCGCGCTGGATACGCCTTTCCGCCGATTTCCACATCGAACTGGCGCGCCTGGCCGGCAACATGCTCGTGGTCGACACGCTGCGCCGGCTGGTCTCACGCACCACGCTGATGATCTCCACTGCCGACAGCCAGCAGCCCTGCTCCTTCGATGAGCATGCCGCCATCGTCGATGCACTTGCCGCTCGCAATGTGGACGGCGCACGCGCTGCGATGGCGCGGCATCTGGAGCGCTGCGCCTGCCGCATGCTGCGGCCACAACATGAAGCTTTCGATTTGCGGACGGCGCTGGGCCAGCCGGACGCGCATAGCAATGAGCCCGAACTCAACATCAAGGACTGAGATGAAAAGGAAATACGCAATTCTGGGAATGCTTGCAGGCATAGCAGGGACCAACGCCATGGCTGACACCAACGTGCAATTCACCGGCACGGTCGACAACTATGTCGGCAGCATGCGCAACAGCGGCGACAAGCGCATCGCAGCCGTCAACAGCGGCGGCATGACCACGTCCTGGTTCGGCTTCAAGGGCAGCGAGGACCTCGGCGGCGGATTGCGCGCCGACTTCGCGCTGACCAGCTTCTTCCAGGCCGACAGCGGCGCGCAGGGCCGCTTCTCCGGCGACACCCTGTTCTCGCGCGACGCCAATATCGCGTTGAACGGCGGCTTCGGACGCGTGCAGATGGGCCGCGGCCTGGCGCCGAGCTTCCTGCCATACATCCTGTCCAACCCCTTCGGCGATTCCTTCACCTTCTCGCCGCTGGTGCTGCAGTCGTATGTGCCTACCGGCGCCTTCGGCAACCGGGTCTGGCCGTCGGCCACCGCTTCCGACAGCGGCTGGAGCAACGAGATCATCTACACCACGCCGGACTTCGCCGGCTTCAAGGCCAATGTGCATTACCAGTTCGGCGAAGTCGCCGGCGACAACAGCAAGCGCAACGTCGGCATCAACGCGCTGTACTTCCACGGCCCGATCACGGCCACGGCCTTCTACCACGACACCCAGGTCAGCAACCCGACCGCGAACAACCCGATCGTCGACATCACCGGCGCCCCGGCTTTCCCGTCCACGGTGAACTTCTCGTCCATCGTGCGTCAGAAGGCATGGTTCCTCGGCGGCGCTTATGACTTCCAGGTCGTGAAAGTGTTCGCGTCCTATCAGAACACCAAGGACAACAGCGCGACTTCGAAGGACATGAACGACAAGACCTGGAGCCTGGGCGCCTCGGTGTCGCTGGGCGCCGGATCGATCCTGTTCGACTATGCGCAGACGCGCCGCTCGGGCAGCATCGTCGGCACCGATCTCAAGCGCGACACCACGTCCATCGGCTACGACTACAACATGTCCAAGCGCACCGATCTGTACGCCATCTACATGTCGGACAAGGTCAGCACCTTTGACCGCGCCGGCAGCGTCGGCCTCGGTATCCGCCACCGCTTCTAAGCTGCGGCGTCGCGCGCTCGGGCGAGGTCCGCGCGACGCCCCTTCACCCGGCCGGGCGCTTGCGCCCGGCGCTATCGAGAGAGTCTTATGTCCGCTAAAAAACACCTCCTCCGCTGGGTCGCCGGCCTCGGCCTGTGCGCGCTTGCCTTGCCGGCGCTGGCCCAGGAAACCCGCATCAAGTTCCAGCTCGACTGGCGCTTTGAAGGCCCGTCCGCGCTGTTTTTGATGGCCAAATCAAAGGGCTACTTCGCGCAGGAGAAGCTCGATGTCAGCATCGACAGCGGCAGCGGCTCCGGCAATGCCGTCAACCGCGTGGCCTCGGGCGCCTATGACATGGGCTTTGCCGACATGGCCGCGCTGATGGAATTCACCGCGAACAATCCGACCGCGCCTTCCCGGCCACAGGCAGTGATGATGGTCTACAACGACACGCCGGCCGCGATCCTCGCATTGAAGAAATCCGGCATTGCCAAGCCCGCCGACCTCGTCGGCAAAAAGCTCGGCGCGCCCGTGTTCGACGCAGGTCGCCGCGCCTATCCCATCTTCGCCAAGGCCAATGGCATCGATGCGAGCAAGTCGACCTGGGTCAGCATGGATCCGCCGCTGCGCGAGACGATGCTGGTCAAGGGCGACGTCGATGCGATCGCCGGCTTTTATTTCACCTCGCTGCTGAATCTGAATGCCCGCGGCGTGAAGGATGAGGATGTGGTGGTGATGCCCTATCCCGATTACGGCGTGAAACTGTATGGCAATGCCATCATCGCGTCGGACGCGATGATCAAACAGCACCCGGATGCGGTGAAAGGCTTTCTGCGCGCCTTCACCAGGGCGGCGAAAGACGTGATGGCCGATCCGGACGCGGCGGTCAAGGTGATCAAGGAGCGCGACAGCCTGATCGATGAGAAGCTCGAAGCGCGGCGGCTGAAGCTGGTCATCAAGAGCACCATCAATACGCCGAACGCGCGCGCCGAAGGCTTTGGCCAGGTGTCGCCTTCGCGCTTGGCGCTGATGGCTTCGCAGGTCTCGGATGCTTATGGCACGAAGAACCGGGTCGATCCCAATGCGGTATGGAACGGCAGTTTCCTGCCAACCAGGGCCGAACTCAACGTCTTCCCGAAATAAGCCGCGTATCTAAGCCGCGTATCCCTTGTACTACCCCGGGCACTGCCGCGACCATGCACATGGCGCGGCGCCCTTGAGAACCGTCATGTCCGCCACCTTCGTCGATTTCCAGCAGGTTTATCTCTCCTACGATGACTCCTCGGCCTTCGCGGTCGAGGACATCACGCTCTCGGCGCGCGCCGGGGAATTCATCGCCATCGTCGGACCTTCGGGCTGCGGCAAGTCCACCTTCATGAAACTCGCCACCGGTTTGAAGCGCGCCACCCGCGGCAGCGTGACGATACAGGGACAACAGGTCAGCGGCCCACTGAAGTTCGTCGGCATGGCCTTCCAGGCGCCGACGCTTTTGCCCTGGCGCAGCACGCTGGACAATGTGCTGCTGCCGCTGGAGATCGTGGAACCGTATCGCAGCGAGTTCAAGCGCAGGCGCGGTGAATATGTCGAGCATGCGATGCGGCTATTGAAGGCAGTAGGGCTGGACGCGCATGCGAAGCACTATCCATGGCAGCTTTCCGGCGGCATGCAGCAGCGCGCCTCGATCTGCCGCGCGCTGATCCATCAGCCGCGCATGCTGTTGCTCGATGAGCCATTCGGCGCACTCGACGCCTTCACCCGCGAGGAATTGTGGTGCGTGCTGCGCGATCTGCATGCCGAACAGCGCTTCAATGTGATCCTGGTCACGCACGACCTGCGCGAAGCGGCCTACTTGGCCGACACCATTTATGTGATGAGCAAGCGTCCGGGGCGCATCGTCGCGCGGCGCGAGAATCCGCTGCCCGGGCCGCGCGAGCTCGATGTCACCTATACCGAAGCCTTCAGCGCGCTGGTGCATGAACTGCGAGAGCGCATCGGCAGCGTACGTAGCGCCTGAGGAAGACACGATGATGAAAGCCAAGACCGCAAGACAATTCGCCCCCTGGGCCATGCTCGCCGCCACGCTGCTGATCTGGCAGGCGCTGTGCAGCCTGCTCGCTGTATCCGAATTCATTTTCCCGAGCCCGCTGGCCATCATGGGCGCGATGGTGGAATTCGCCGGCCCGCTCGCCGAGCATGCCTGGCATACCTTCTGGGTGACGATGGCAGGCTTCGCCATCGCGGTCGTCGTCGGCGTGCTGCTCGGTGCAGCGATCGGCAGCTCCAGGCTGCTGTATGCCGCGGTGTATCCACTGATGACCGCGTTCAATGCCTTGCCCAAGGCGGCCTTCGTGCCGATCCTGGTGGTCTGGTTCGGCATCGGCGTCGGCCCGGCGATCCTGACTGCCTTTCTGATTTCCTTCTTTCCGGTGATGGTCAACATCGCCACCGGCCTGGCCACGCTGGAGCCCGAGCTGGAAGATGTGCTTCGCGTCCTTGGCGCAACCCGCGCCGACGTCTTGATCAAGGTCGGCCTGCCGCGCGCGATGCCCTTCTTCTTTGCGTCGCTGAAGGTGGCGATCACGCTGGCCTTCGTTGGCTCGACGGTGTCAGAGATGACTGCATCCAACGAAGGCATCGGCTACCTGCTGGTCTCGGCCGGCTCGTCGATGCGCATGCCGCTGGCCTTCGCCGGGCTGGTGACCATAGGCGCGATGGCCATGGCGATGTACGAGCTGTTTGCGATCGTCGAGAAGCGCACCACGGGCTGGGCGCATCGGGGCAAGGAAGCGAACTAGCAAGTGCGACCGATGCCGACCGTGCGCATCGTCGCCTCCTAAGCGAAGCGGTGCGCGAGATATCCAGCTTGCGCGATGACGCTTTCCAGGCGCGAAGGATAAGTCCTGGTTTCGTCGAAGCGCACCGTCACGAGACTGCGAAACAGCGAGACCACGACATCCTCCACACCTGTCACTCCCTTCAGTGCCCATTCGATCCTGTCAATACAAGCTTCCGAAAGAAGGCCGTCAACCTTGATGGCTGCGGTTTTCATGCTGTTGCTCCCTGTGCTGATTGCGAAAACATCTGATGCGGCAAATGCCGCGATGCGAAGCGCATCCTAAGGTCCATCAAGCACGATCCGGTATGACATGGATCAAAAACCGCCGTGTGTGCCGATATCACGCATTCGACGCTTTGCTCCTTGCTGCGCCGAACGAGCCCGTTTAATATGCATAGCAAATGCATCTTTAAAGGAGTCGATGATGACCAACCCGCAGCACCAGGCCTTGCCGCATGCAACGCGCAGCGGACCGTCGTGGTTGGAACACCCGATACTCGGCTTGGGCTTTCGACCCTTCTATCTCTTGAGCGCCGCATTCGCCGCGCTGGCCATTCCCGTCTGGCTTTTGCGCTACTACGGCAAGCTGCCAGGCGCAGCGCGGGTCGACCTGGTGTGGCACACCCATGAAATGGTCTATGGATTCGCCGTCGCGGTTCTGATCGGCTTTCTCTACACCGCCGCGCGCAACTGGACCGGCTTGTGGACGCCACGCCATGGCCATCTCGCGGCGCTTGCGCTGTTGTGGCTGGCGGGACGCGCTGCCATGCTGTTGCTGAACGCGCCACTGGCAGCCATCGTCGATCTGGCCTTCCTGCCGATGGCAGCCTGGCCGCTGTATCGAGTGCTGCGCCGGGCCGGCAACAAGCGCAACCTGTTTCTCGTTGCCTTGCTTGGCCTGCTTGCGCTGGTCAATCTGGCATTTCATGCCGCGCGGCTCGGATGGATCGAGATCTCGCCATTGCGCCCGGTGCACACAGCCATTCTGATCATCGTCGTCATTGAAAGCGCCATCGGCGGCCGCGTCATTCCGATGTTCACCGGGAATGCGCTGCCCGGCGTGAAGCCGCTGGTGGATGCGCGAGGCGACCGCATCGCGTTGGCGCTGACCATTGGCGCCGCGCTTGCCTGGACGCTGTCCCTGCCGGGCCCGCTATGCGCTGGTATCGCGGCAGCGGCCGCCGTGGCGCAAGCCACACGGCTTGCCGGATGGATGCCACATCGCACGCTCGCCTATCCGCTGCTGTGGATATTGCATGCGTCCTATGCCTGGATCGTCGTCGGCCTGCTGTTGCTGGCGCTGTCCGCCCTCGACGTGGTCAGCGCCAGCGCCGCGTTTCACGCGCTCGCGGTCGGCTCCATGGCGGGACTGGTCATCGGCATGATCACCCGCACCGCGCTAGGCCATACCGGGGCCGCATTGCGCGCCGGCGCCGGCGAGACGGCGATGTATGCGCTGGTGCAGTTCGGCGCGCTGGCGCGTCTGGCAGCCGCGATCGGGCCCGTGTCGTGGCGCGATGGCGCGCTGATGCTGGCCGCGCTGACCTGGTCACTTGCCTTCCTGCTGTACCTCGCGCTGTATCTGCCGCGGCTGTGCGCGCCACGGCCCGATGGCAAGCCGGGCTGAATCAGGGGTAGTAACGCAAATCCGGCGCCACATACACCATCACCTTTCTATCGATCAGCCCCGGCGGGGCAATCATGCGCAGGTCGATCGCGCTCACGTTCGACGCGATATTGAAGTGCCAGGCGAATGTCTGATCGCCTGCCACGAAACGCACCGTTTCCCCGCCCTTCACATTCACGAAGCGGGTCGCGGGTGAAATCACCACGCTGCGCTGCGCGGCTGCCGGCGCGACGGAATTGCCATACAGATCGGGCCGTGCGGCAGGCGCGGCCACGGTGGCGGTGCAGACGGACAGGATCGCCGTGGCGAACCATGGAGAGAGTCTTCGGATTTTCATGATGGCCTCCTGACACGAGCATGGGGTTTGCTGTCGTCGACGAAGGCTGGCGCGCATGCGTGTCTTCACCCGGCGGCTATTCCAGCATAGTCACCTAGCGCGATACGTCAGCCCGAAGACGCATGACATAGCGCAGACACGCCACGATATGCGTCATGCGCAGCAAAGCGGTGCATCGACCGCACATTCCTTGTGCGCGGCGGCCGCAGGTCATCGCTTCTCGCACCATTACCGAATCCAATTGCTCATCCGTGCCGGGGATTCGGTTGGCACGCCGCTTGCAAAGTGATTGCACGAGTAGAAGCGGCTAGCATCCGGCGCGCAACATCATGCGGATGCGGGGCATTGCTCCTGCGGACATCGGTCCGCCGCCCGGATGCGGGCGTTTGATCCAGGACCATTCCGATCATGAGGAGAAGCCAGCCATGCCTATCGAACCGACCATCCCAAGCCCTTGCAGCAGCGCCCTGCCATCTGGCCTGCCATGCGATGCGGCTGACCGGCGCATGCCAGGCATGCCCGACCCTCTTCACGCCGTTTTCTTCAACCTGCCATCAGCGAGAGCAATCATGAGCAAACCTTCTGTCTTCGGCCGTCTTTTCTCGTTGAGAAAAGCCCTAGTCCTTTCCCTGACCGCGGCCGCCAGCCTTTCCGCCGCGGCGGCCGACAAGGTGACTTTCCTCACGTCCTGGTATGCCCAGGCCGAGCATGGCGGCTTCTATCAGGCCGTGGCCAAGGGCATTTACAAGAAGTACGACCTCGACGTGACCATCAAGATGGGCGGCCCGCAGGTCAACGGCATGCAGCTGCTGACTTCGGGCCAGGCCGATTTCCTGATGGGCTATGACCTGCAGGTATTGAAGAGCGTAGAGCAGGGCTTGCCAGTGACGACGGTGGCCGCGAGCTTCCAGACCGATCCGCAGGGCATGATGACTCACGAGGATGTGAAGAGCCTGGCCGATCTGAAGAATGGCAAGACCGTGCTGGTCTCGACATCGGGCCGCACCACCTGGTGGCCCTGGCTCAAGGGCAAGTACGGCCTGACCGATGCGCAGTCGCGCCCCTACACCTTCAACCTGCAGCCCTTCATGGCCGATCCCAACATCGCGCAGCAGGCTTATCCGTCTTCCGAGCTGTTCCAGGCAATGAAGGCGAATGTGAAGGCCAACTTCTACCTGTTCGCCAACGACGGCTATCCGCCGTACGGCACCACCATCGTCACGATGGACAAGTTCGTCAAGGAAAAGCCGGACGTGGTCGCGCGCTTCGTGCGCGCTTCCATGGAAGGCTGGAAGAGCTATCTCGCCGATCCGGCGGCGGCGAATGCCCTGATCAAGGCCGACAACCCGAACATGAAGGATGACCAGATCGCCTATGCGATCGAGAAGCTCAAGGAATACCAATTCGTTGGCGGCGGCGACGCGGCCAAGCAGGGCATCGGTGTGATGACCGAAGCGCGCTGGAAGAAGACCTATGACTTCATGGTCTCGGCCGAGCTGCTCAAGCCCGACACCGACTGGCACAAGGCGTTCACCACCCAGTTCGTCAAGGACCTGAAGGTCATGCCCTGAGCGTTTTGATGCGGCCGGCAACCATGCCGGTCGCATGGGGCGAAGGCGACCGTGTTGGCGCGCCGGCCCCGGCTTCAATGAAGCCGCAATCCTGGAGTACCCCATGCTTGTCACCAAACAGAAAGTCCTGCGCCGTTTCTGGTACGCGCTGATGCCGATGTCCATGCTCGACGACGGGCCGCAACCGTTCACGCTGCTCGGCGAAAACCTCGTGATCTGGAAGGGCGCCGACGGCAAGCCGGCCGCGCTGCGCGACCGCTGCTGCCACCGCACCGCGAAGCTGTCCAAGGGCTTCGTCGAAAACGGCAACATCGTTTGCGGCTACCACGGCTGGACCTATGACTGCTCGGGCGCCTGCGTGCGCATCCCGCAGAGTCCGAACAGCGCGATCCCTGCCGGCGCGAAAGTACCCTCGTTTCATTGCCAGGAGAAATATGGCTATGTCTGGGTCGCGCTGGAAGACCCACTGCAGCCGATTCCCGACTTCCCCGAAGATGGCGATCCGGCCTATCGCCGCATCCTGCAGTTCTATGAAAAGTGGAACACCAGCCCGCTGCGGGTGATGGAAAACTCTTTCGACAATTCGCATTTCAGCTTTGTGCACAAGGCCAATTTCGGTTTGATCGATAACCCGGTGCCGTCGAAATACGACTTTCGGCCGAACGACTGGGGCTTCGAAGCCGAGACCCATGTGCCGATCCGCAATCCGCCGGAAAGCTTTCGCATCACCGGCACCACCGACGCGATCACGGAGCGGCACCTGACCAACCGCTGGTATCTGCCGTTCTCGCGCCGCTTCGGCTGCGTGTATCCGGCATCGAACCGGCATCACATCATCTACAACTGCGCCACGCCCATCGACGACAAGACGCTGATGCTGGCGCAATGGCTGTACCGCAACGATGACGAGGCCAGTTGCTCGACGCAGGAACTGATCGATTGGGACAGGCCGATCACGAACGAGGACCGCGACATCCTCGAAGCGACCGAGTACGACGCCTGCATCGATACCCGCCGCCGCGTCGAATTCCACATGGAGTCGGACAAGCCGGGCCTGTTGATGCGGCGCATGCTGCTTGAACTGCTCGAGCAGCACGGCGAGGAAGAAGTGTTCGAAGCGTCCGGACCCGGGACCGCTGCGCAATGAAACCGCAACAGCCGGGTGCGCCCGGCAAGGAAGCGACGATGAAACGTGAAGAAGCTGAACTGCTTGCCAGGAGCGCCACCGAGGGCGAGGCAAAGGATGCGGTGTTGCTGGCCAATGGCGTGGAAAAGACTTACCCGAACGGTACCCACGCGCTGGACCGCGTGCGGCTGGCGATAGGCCGCGGCGAGTTCGTGTCGCTGCTCGGTCCGTCCGGATGCGGCAAGAGCACGCTGCTGAAGATGTTCGCCGGCCTCGAGCAGCCTTCGGCGGGACAGGTGCGCTGGTGGGGCAGCAACATGGCTTCAGTGAACACGCCGGGCCGCACGCTGGCGATGGTGTTCCAGGAAGCCACGCTGATGCCCTGGGCGCGCGTGGCCGACAATGCGCGGCTGCCGCTGGATCTGGCCGGCGTGCCGCGTGTACAGGCGGATGCGCGCGTGCGTGATGCGCTGGACCTGGTCGGCCTGTCGAAGTTCGGCCAGGTCTATCCGCGCGAGCTTTCCGGCGGCATGCAGATGCGCGCCTCGATCGCGCGGGCGCTGGCGACCGAGCCGAATCTGCTGCTGATGGACGAGCCTTTCGGCGCGCTCGATGAGTTCACCCGCAACAAGCTCGATGCGGATCTGCGCACGCTGTGGTCGCAGCGCGATCTCACCGTGGTCTTTGTCACCCACAGCATTTACGAGGCGGTGTATTTGTCGTCGCGCGTGGTGGTGATGGCCGCGCGGCCGGGTCGCGTGATTGCCGATGTGCCTATCGACGGCCCGGCAGTGCGCGATGAAGACTTCCGCGTGTCACCGCAATTCGTTGGCTATTGCAAGCAGCTGTCGGACCTGCTGGTTGCCGCCAATCAGACATCCGCCCATTGAAGGAGAACACCATGTCCCCCGCTTCCAGGCCTCCGCTGCTGGCCGATCCGCGCATGCGCCGCATGGCTGCGCCGCTTGCGGTCGGCGCATTGATGCTGCTCGTATGGCAGATGCTGTGCACCTTGTTGCAGGTGCCGGTCTACCTGGTGCCTTCGCCATCGGCGATTGGCCATACCCTGTTCGCCGACTGGAGCCTGCTGTTTCATGCATTGCTGGTCACCTTGCGCATCACTTTCTTCGCCTTTTCGCTGGCAGTGGGGCTTGGCGTGTTGACGGCCTTCCTCTTCGTGCAGAGCCGCGTGCTCGAAGCGGCGCTGTTTCCCTATGCGATCCTGCTGCAGGTCACGCCCATCGTCGCGATTGCGCCGTTGATCATCATCTGGGTCAAGACCCCGGCGATTGCGCTCACGCTGTGCGCAACGATGATGGCGGTGTTTCCCATCATCTCGAACACAGTGCTGGGCTTGCGCAGCGTGAATCCGGGATTGCTCAATCTGTTCCGGCTCAACCGCGCCAGTCGCTGGCAAACGCTGGTGCGGCTGCGCATTCCGAGCGCGTTGCCGAGCATTTTCGGCGGACTGCGTATTTCCTCGGGGCTGGCATTGATCGGCGCGGTCGTGGCCGAATTTGTCGCCGGCACGGGCGGAACCAGTACCGGATTGGCATATCAACTGCTCCAGGCCGGCTTCGAATTGAACATACCGCGCATGTTCGCCGCGCTGTTCCTGATTACCGTGACCGGTGTGCTGCTGTTTGGGCTGATGGGCTTGCTGTCGCGGGCCTGTCTGTCGCGCTGGCACGAGAGCGAGATGGAGGCTTGAAGCCTCCATCTCGCCGTAGGTTGGGCTGACAAGCCCAACATGAAGCCTGATCCCGTGCGGACTTCCGTTGGGCTTCCTTCGTCAGCCCAACCTACGCAATCGTTCGCAGGCTCCGTCCATCTTCATCCGCTCATCCCTGTCGATCCTGTTTCCCATGACATCTCCCTCCTTCCTGATCCAGAACGTCGCCGCCGTCATGACCGGCCTGCCCGGCGCGGCCGCGCGCCATCCCGGCCCGGACATCCGCATCGCTGACGGCAAGATCGCCGCGATGGGCAAGCTCACGCCCGCGCCGGGCGAATCCATCGTCGACGCGAGCGACTGCGTCGTGTATCCGGCCTGGGTCAATACTCATCACCACCTGTTCCAGTCGCTGCTCAAGGGCGATCCGCAGGGCATCGACCTCGCGCTGACGCCCTGGCTGGGCGCCACGCCTTACCGCTTCCGGCCGCGCTTCGATGAAGCGATGTTCCGGGTTGCGGTGCGCATCGGCCTGGTGGAGCTGCTGCGCTCGGGCTGCGGCACCGTGGCCGATCACAATTACCTGTACTACCCGGGCATGCCTTATGACACTTCCGCGATCCTGTTCGAGGAAGCCGAGGCGCTGGGCCTGCGCTTCGTGCTGTGCCGCGGCGGCGCCACGAAAACACGCGCGCTGGAAGCATCGCTGCCGGCCTCGCTGCGCCCGGAGACGCTGGAGCACTACCTGGCCGATATCGAGCGCCTTGCCGGCCGCTATCACGATGCCTCGCCGTTCGCAAAGCGCCGCATCGTGCTGGCGCCGACCACGCCGCTGCATTCGATGGACCCGGGCGAGTTGCGCGAAGCGGCGGCCTGCGCGCGCCACCTTGGCATCCGGCTGCACAGTCATCTCTCCGAGACGGTGGAATATGCGAACGGCGCGCGCGAGCGCTTCGGCATGACGCCGGTCGAGTTCGTCGGGGAACACGATTGGCTCGGCAGCGACGTCTGGTTCGCGCACCTGGTCAAGCTGGAGGATGCCGAGATCCGTCTGCTCGGCGCGACCGGCACCGGCATCGCGCACTGCCCGCAGAGCAATGGCCGGCTTGGCAGCGGCATTGCGCCGGTGCGGCAGCTCGAGGATGCGGGCGCGGCGGTGTCGGTTGGCGTCGATGGCGCGGCGTCGAATGAAGCGGCCGACATGATTTCCGAGCTGCATGCCGCCTGGCTGATGCAGCGCGCGCGGCGTGGCGAATCGGCCAGAGCCACGCATGCCGGAGGAGACTTCGAAGGCGGCGCCGATGCGGCGTCGATCGAAGACGTCGTGCGCTGGGGCAGCAGCGGCGGCGCGCGCGTCTTGGGCTTGTCCGGTCTCGCCGGCCTGGCGCCGGGCAATGCCGCCGACCTGGCGATCTGGTCGCTCGACGATCCGCGCTACTTCGGCCTGCATGACATCGCGATCGGTCCCATCGCTTCCGGTGGCAGGCCATATCTGAAGGCCTTGTTCGTCGGCGGCGCGCGCGTGGTTGCGGACGACGCGATTCCCGGCGTCGATCTGCGTGAGCTGGCGGCGCAGGCGCGTGCGGCGACCAAACGTCTGCTCGCGGCATGATGGCATGGCGCCAGTTCCGTCGCCGGCGCGTGTGAGCGGGCGACGGAGCCGGCGTACGGCATGGCGCATGCGCAGTGCTTTCCCACGCTTTGCCTGCCTCCCCGGCTGGGTCATATTTGGACAATCGTTCGATTTGCGAATTTCATCTAGCTCATAAAAGAACAAAAACGCTTCTACCGAACTTACGCGGCGCCTCCAATCACCATCCCTGAACGTCTTTTCAGCTTCTTCTAACCGATTGCCCTTTCTGTACTTGCGCCGTGAGCGATGACCGCATCGCATGCGGCGACGCTGCGAATGGAGGAATGGGCAAATCATGGATAGAAGAAAGTTTCTGCTGTCGTCGTCCGCGCTGCTGCTTGCAGGCTGTGGCGGCAATACCGATCCGGGTCCGCATAGCCGCTTCGAAGCGGGCCGCAAATATCTGTTCGAAGACGTGCCGGTCGCGGTGCTCGCCGGCAGCTGGCGCCAGATGGGCCGGCAATACGGCGCCTTCTTCGCTGACGGCATCCGGGCGACGTATCGAATGGTCGCCCCGTATGAGGACCAATACAACCGCGGCTGCGGCAGGATGAACCGCGACATCATCGAGGAAATCCATGCCGCCTACCCGCAGGGCATGCAGCAATTCTTCGTCGGCATGGCCGAAACCTCGGGACTGGCTCTGGACCAGGTCAAGGCAGCCAATGCGCTGGAAATGATCCTGATCTTCGGCTCCGGCATCTATCCGCAAACGCGCTGCTCCGGCGTATCCGTGTGGGGTGACTACAGCGTGGACAAACGCCTCGTCTACGGTCGCAACTACGACTACACCGCGGCCTTCGCCGCGCTGGACGAGCATGTGGTCGTGACCGTGTTCCATCCCGATGACGGCTCAATACCGTTCGCGATCTGCACCTGGGCCGGCTGCATCTACGCGTCCACCGGCATCAATGCGCGCGGCATCTTCGTTGAAGAAAACGATTGCTCTCAGCATGACAGGCTGGCGAGCGGCTTCTATGCCACTGGCGACCACTACAACATGCGCACCTGGGTGCGGGACGATGCGATGCTGATGGCCTTGCTTGCCGGCGCCGGCTCCATGGATGAAGCGGATACGTGGATGCGCGCCAATCTGCCGGTCTATTCGCATAACATCGGCGTGGCCGACAGCCGCGAGGCGCGCTGCTATCAATGGAATGTTGCCGAGCGCGTGCCGCATGCGCCGTATGTGCGCCAGACCGAGGGTCTGATGGCGCAGACCAATCACTATTTCCAGGTGCCGCAGGGATGGGAACTCGCGCCGTTCAGCGAAGGCGACGGCGCAAGCGGCAGCATTCCCGGCGGCAGTATCGCCAGGCTCAACAACCTGCTGAACATTGCCGAAGGGCGCAGGGGCGCGATCGACCTCGACGGCATGTGCGCCCTGATGGACGTGGAAATTGGCGACGGCGGCGCGCGGGTGGACGGCACGCTGTTTCAGATCGTCTGTCAACCCGAAACATTGCGCCTGCGGCTGACCACGCTGAAACGACGCGGTCGCTGGATCGATATTCCGTTGTCCGGGCTGCTGCTTGCGAAAAATAGCTGAGGCGCCTTCGCCTTCGCCTTCGCCTTCGCCTTTTGCGGCACGAGGGTGATCGCTCCAGTTTCTGGTACATCCGCCACAGAATGGACTTTCTTGTACGGCCCCACGGCATAGGTGGATGTGCGCAGACGCCAATGTTGCCTCTCCGCATCAAATTCTGGAATAAATTGCGGGTGCGCTGGTCAGGCACGGCTTGACGCCACCTTGGGGAGGGGCGCGATGTGTAGAATTGCATCCGCATTTGCGATCCATCCCGCCCTCATTCATGTCCGCCCCCGATTTCCTCATCAAGAATTGCCCTGGCAGCTCGTCTTCGTCGCGCTGCCCAACGAGCTGGAGCCGCCTGAAAACCTCGTTTTCCGATGCGGTTCGCCATTGCAACGGCTGCAACCGCAAGGTGTATCTCTGCCTGAATGACCAGGACTTGAAGTTTTATTCCTCGCTGAAATATCCGATTGCGGTGGACAGCCCCGATACCGAAGCGGCGCTTGCCCAGGTTGATGCCATGCCCGTGGCGACCGCAACGGAAACGAGTGCGACGCCGCGTTCGCAGGCGCTTCCGCCGGTTGCCGAGACGGCGTTGGCCGCCGCGCCCAGCGTCTGGCGGCGTCCGCCACAGATGAGCAGCGAAAACGTTTTGACGCAAGAAGACGTGGAAAACCTCGATGACATGCCGGCTTTCATGCGCTGCCTGACCCAGGCGCGATAGATGGTGCGCAGGCCGCAACGGCATCCGATCTTTCCCGGCGGGAAAAAGTGTAAGAATTTGTTATAACTGCTAACCCGTTTCCGATGTCGGGCGTTACTGGCAGACCGACATTCCACACGGAGACTTCAATGAAACTCGGAATCACACAACTCGCGCAACTGACAGTGCAAGCGCTGGACCACCGGGCCAAAACGCTTTGCGGAAAAGTCCTCGATCAGCACAATGACGCCGCGCGCGGTGAAACGCTGTATCAGCAGGTCCATGCAGAAGCGGAAAAGAGCCATGCCGCACTGCGACTGCTTCTGCGCGAAGTGATTGACGCCGCCGACCATGCGGCGCGCCGCGGAGACCGAGCCGCGGTTTCCCGAGAAAACGATGAAAAGGCGCATGCGATCAGGCAGGCCCAAGCCGCCATCGATCGCGTCGTCAGCAAATACCAGCCGCAAAGAATCGCCGCCTGAGCCGCGCGCCCGAAACGCGCTCCCCCTTACAGCGTATTGCTATCCAACGATGGTGGCCGCCATGTCGCCGCCGCCGTTGAGGCATGCGGCCAACGTTTTTCCGGTGGGCATCGATGTGAAGCCTTCCAAGGTGGCGAGCACGTTGCATGCCGTGCCGCTTTGCCGAGCGCCATCCGCGAAACCTGTTGAACATTGCCCCCAGTAACCAGCTTCTTCCGGGGCGACGCGCATTTCTGCGAGCGTAGCGGGCGGCAAACAGCGGTGTGAACGGCTCAACAGCCATCCACTTCCGCATCTGCTTTCGACGGTGAAGCCAGCGCTACTGCGCCAGCAGCGCGCAGAACCGGTCCAGGTCGACGTTGCCGCCGCTGATGATCACGCCGACGCGCTTGCCGGCGAGCTCGTTGCGCATGCGACGCGCCGCGGCAAAACCAAGGCAGCCGGTCGGCTCGAATACCATCTTCAAGCGCTCGGCGGCAAAGCGCATGCAATCGACCAGTTCCGCGTCGGTAGCGGTAAGCACATCGTCGACATCGCGGCGGATGATCGCGAAGGTGAGGTCGCCCAGATGCTGCGTCTGCGCGCCATCGGCAATGGTCTTCGGCGTGTCAATGTGCACGATGCTGCCGCTGCGGAAGGATTGCTGCGCATCATTGCCGGCCTCGGGCTCGACGCCGTACACCCTGCAATCCGGCGCCATTGCGCGCGCGGCCAGGGCGCTGCCGGAAATGAGGCCGCCGCCGCCGAGAGGCACGAATAGCGCATCGAGCGCGCCGACTTCTTCAAACAATTCCAGCGCCGCAGTGCCCTGTCCGGCGATCACGTCAGGATGGTTGTATGGCGGAATCAGCGTCATGCCATGCTGTTGCGCCAGGTCGCGGCCGATCTGCTCGCGGTCTTCGGTATAGCGGTCGTACAGCACCACATTGCCGCCGTAGCCGCGCGTGGCGGCAATCTTCGCCGCCGGCGCATCCTGCGGCATCACGATTGTGGCCGGAATGCCGAGGATACGCGCTGACAGCGCGATCGCCTGCGCGTGATTGCCCGAGGAAAAGGCGACCACGCCGGCGCTACGCTGCCTCGCATCGAAGCGAGACAGCGCGTTGAACGCGCCGCGGAATTTGAAGGCGCCCATGCGCTGCAGGTTCTCGCATTTGAAGAACACTTCCGCGCCGAGCGCTTCGTTAACGGTGCGTGAAGTGATGACGGGAGTGCGGTGGGCTTGCCCCTGGATGCGGTTGGCGGCGGCACGCACGTCGTTGAAGTCAGGGAGAGGAGGCAGATTCATGAAGTGATTGGCGGTAGCGCGAGTAGGCTCGAATTGTGACAGAAACTATTACGATCGTGCGCTGCCGCCAAGGCATGCATGAGATTCACTACACTCGCGGCCAGAGAGAAACGGCTTGAAGTTTCAATCGGAGAGTAGCGGCGCTCGACTGTCTGTTACTCGCTTTGCTCGTTTCTCTGCTGATTACGGCGGAACACCTCAACAAGGCGAGCTTCGTCCTCTTCCTCGAAGGCGCGCTCAGGAATCGTGATGCGCGTCAGTGATTGGCTTTCCAGGATGCCTTCCAACAATTTCTTCATGCCGGCTGTGCTTATTCCGCTCCGAACAATGACGACCTTGCTTAATACGTTGTTGTCTCTGAACGCGTTTGCGAGCGATTCCGCTGCAACAGTGTTGATTGGAATTTCCATCAAACAGAGCGTCTTGATACTGCGGTTGGATTTCAACGTTCCGGCCAAGGCTTCCATGCCGTATTTCCCGAATTCCGGGTTTTCAATGCTGAGTGTCTTGAGCGTCTTGTTGTTTTCCACCCCCTGAAATACGAGACATATGCTGTCACTGTCTGCCCAGTTTCCGGCAATGCGCAGAACGTCAATGGACGCGTTCATGTGCAGCATTTGGGCGCAAGCCGCGCACACTTCTTTGCTGATGTGGCCACCAGTCAGATTCAGCGTAGTCACTTTGTTGTTTTCCCCCAGTGCGATCAGTAGACCTGCAAGGTAGTCACTGTCCACGCAAAGGTCGATCTCGATGTCTTTCACTTGGGACGGGGACTGTGCGATCCAGGCACTTAGTTCAAGCAGTTCACCGTCACCGATTGACCCATCAATCATCAATTTTCCAGATGCGCTCAGCTTATTTGCCAGCAACTTTTCCAGCACGACGGGAATTTCGTCCGGCCCAGCCTGCTGCGGCGCGTCGTTCTCGGTTTGGTTGAAAGATTCGTAGCTGCGCTTCAGATTCGGAGCGCTACGTGTATTGCGTGGCGAGTTGTCCATATCAATTTTCTCTGTTTGCGCCGCCCGTATGGTCGGCAGGATGCGGTTCGTGGCAAAAGGATGTCGGGCGTTCCACCATCAAACTGCCATCTCGAAACATTTCGTTACCTGCTTTACGGCGTCGCACTGGTTATGTTCGGTATCCGAATGTTTAATACCCATGTGTTCAACGGAGAAAAACATGAACAGATTGATTTCCTGGATCGCGGCAAGTCTGGCTGGCGCGGCACTAATGGCGGCCATGGCCCCGGCAAACGCCGCGCATGTGGATGTCGGCGTCAATATCGGCGTGCCGGTGGCGCCGGCGCCGATCTATGTGGAGCCGCGTCCGCCAGTGGTGGTGCAGCCGGCGCCGGTGTATGTGGAACCGCGGCCGGTCTATGTCGAACGAGGCCCCGGCTGGCGCGAGCGCGAATGGCATGAACGTGAACGGCGCGAGCGTGAATGGCGCGAACGTGAGCGGCGCGAGCATGAATGGCGGGAACATGAGCGCTACGAGCGCCATGAGCACCACGACAACGGCTGGCATCGCGGCGAAGATCGTCGTTGATCGCAGTCAGGCTGCGCCGACGCTGGGCAAATGGCAGTAGCGTCGCCCACGCGCGGCGCTACAATGCCGGATTTCCGCGGCCGGGAGCCGGCAGCAATGCTTCCAGCCGCGACGATCAACCTGGCGGATAGCATCTTCTCCTCATGAAATTCGATGTCGTCATCATCGGCGCCGGCCTGGCCGGCCTGTCGGTAGCGCTGCACCTGGCCCGCGATCATCAGGTCGCGGTGATCTGCAAGAGGGAATTGCCGGACGGCGCGAGCAACTGGGCCCAGGGCGGCATTGCCGCGGTGCTCGATTCCGGCGACAGCATCGACGAGCATGTGGCCGACACCCTCGAAGCCGGCGCCGGCCTGTGCGACGAAACCGCGACGCGCCACATCGTCTCCCAGGGCCGCGCGGCCATCGACTGGCTGATCGAACAGGGCGTGCCGTTCACGCCGGACGCCACCGCCGAATTCGGTTATCACCTCACCCGCGAAGGCGGCCACACCCAGCGGCGAATCATTCATGCCGCCGACGCCACCGGGCGCGCGGTGCAGGAAACCCTGGAAGAGCGGGTGCGCTCCCATCCGAACATCACGCTGCTGGAGCGGCATATCGCGGTCGATCTGATCACCAGCGCCGCGCTGCCTGGCGAATCGCACGCACGCCGCTGCGTCGGCGTCTATGTGCAGGATGTGGCCAGCGGCCAAGTGCTGACGATCGCCGCCGGCAACACGGTGCTGGCCACCGGCGGCGCCGGAAAGGTGTACCTGTACACCACCAATCCCGACACCGCCACCGGCGACGGCATCGCGATGGCCTGGCGCGCCGGCTGCCGCGTGGCCAACATGGAATTCATCCAGTTCCATCCGACCTGCCTGTACCACCCGTACGCAAAGTCCTTCCTGATCAGCGAAGCGGTGCGCGGCGAAGGCGGCGTGCTGAAGCTGCCCGAAAGCGCCGGTCCGGCGGCCGGCATGCGCTTCATGCCCGGCCACGACCGCCGCGGCGAACTCGCGCCGCGCGACATCGTCGCCCGCGCCATCGACTATGAAATCAAGAAGCGCGGCCTGGACCATGTCGACCTCGACATCAGCCATCAAAGCCCGGAGTTCCTGCGCGAACACTTTCCCAACATCCTGGCGCGTTGCCTGGAATTCGGCATCGACATCACGAAGCAGCCGATTCCGGTGGTGCCGGCGGCGCATTACACCTGCGGCGGCGTGGTCACTGATGTGGCCGGACGCACCGACCTGCCCGGCCTGTACGCCGTCGGCGAAACCGCCTGCACCGGCCTGCATGGCGCAAACCGGCTGGCCAGCAATTCCTTGCTCGAATGCGTGGTGCTGGGTCGCGGCGCGGCGCAGCATATCGCGGCGCAGCCCCGGACCTCGATTCCTTCGCTGCCGCAATGGGATGAAAGCCGCGTCACCGACGCCGACGAGGAAGTAGTGATTGCGCAGAACTGGGACGAGCTGCGCCGCTTCATGTGGAATTTCGTCGGCATCGTGCGCACCACGAAGCGCCTGAAGCGCGCGCGCGAACGCATCCGCCTCTTGAAAGCCGAGATCGACGAATACTATTCGAACTTCCGCATCACGCCGGACTTGCTGGAGCTGCGCAACCTGGTCGTGGTCGCATCGTTGATTGTTGATAGCGCGCTGCTGCGCAATGAAAGCCGCGGCCTGCATTACAGCCTCGATCACTGCGATACCCTCCCCAAGGCGCTGCCCACGGTGCTCACGCCGGCGCCGCGCGAAGCCTGAACCTTATTCAACCTGCCATGGATGCAAACATGTCGGACTCCAACATCAAGACCTATGAATTCGATGCGCCGCTGGGCCTCGCCTGCTCGACCGCTTCCGCCTGGGCGCGCGTGCCCGAACAGCCGGGCCGCGAAGAGCGTGAACAGCTCAAGGCGCGCATCCGCGATTTGCTGAAGGCGCGCGGCGCGGTGCTGGTCGCGCATTACTATGTCGACGCCGATCTGCAGGACCTGGCCGAGGAAACCGGCGGCTGCGTTTCCGATTCGCTGGAGATGGCGCGCTTCGGCCGCGACCACGATGCGCAGACGCTGGTGGTCGCGGGCGTGCGCTTCATGGGCGAGACCGCGAAGATCCTGTCGCCGCACAAGACCGTTCTCATGCCCGACCTGGATGCGACCTGCTCGCTCGACCTCGGCTGCCCGCCCGAGCAATTCGCCGCCTTCTGCGATGCGCATCCGGACCGCACCGTCGTGGTGTATGCCAACACCAGCGCTGCGGTAAAGGCGCGCGCGGACTGGATGGTGACCTCGTCGATCGGGTTGGACATCGTGGCGCACCTGCATGCACAGGGGAAGAAGATCCTGTGGGCGCCGGATCGGCATCTCGGCAGCTACATACAGCGCCAAACCGGCGCCGACATGCTGATGTGGCAGGGCTCGTGCCTGGTGCATGATGAATTCAAGGGCATCGAACTCGAGCTGATGAAGAAAGAGCATCCCGGCGCGAAGGTGCTGGTGCATCCGGAGTCGCCAGCCGCGGTGACGGCGCTGGCCGATGCGGTCGGCTCCACCTCGCAACTCATCGCTGCGGCGCGCGACATGGACGCCACCGAATTCATCGTCGCCACCGACTTGGGCCTGTTGCACAAGATGCGCGAGGCTGCGCCGGGCAAGACCTTCATCGCCGCGCCCACCGCCGGCAACAGCGCCACCTGCAAGAGCTGCGCGCATTGCCCGTGGATGGCGATGAATGGCTTGCGCAACCTGGCCGCGGTGCTGGAGCGTGGACATAACGAGGTCCATGTTGATGCCGAGACGGGCCGTAAGGCGCGCGTATGCATAGACCGCATGCTGGACTTCGCCGCGGCGCGCCGCGCGCAGGTGCGCCCCGGGCCGGACTTGGGCAAGGAAGCGGCATTGTTTTCCGGAGTGGGGCCGGCATGAGCACGCTGAAAAATCCGTATGCGCCTTTCGATGCCGCGCTGAAGGCCGCCTTCGAAGCCAACATCCGGGCCGCGCTGCTGGAAGACATCGGCAGCGGCGACCTCACCGGCCGGCTGGTGCCGGAGAAGGCGATGGCGAAGGCGCGCGTGATCGTGCGCGAGGACGCGGTGCTGTGCGGCGCACCCTGGTTCGAAGCGGTGATGCATCAGGTCGATGCGCGCATCTGCATCAGCTGGAAGCATGCCGAGGGAGAAAAGATGGCAGCCGGCAGCGAAGTCTGCGCCATCGAAGGCCCGGCCCGCGCCATTCTCACGGCCGAGCGCAGCGCGTTGAATTTCCTGCAGCTGCTTTCCGGGGTGGCGACTTCGACACGACGCCATGTCGAGGTCATCGCCGGTACGAAAGCCGTGGTGCTGGACACCCGCAAGACGCTGCCCGGCCTGCGGCTGGCGCAGAAATACGCGGTACGCGTGGGCGGCGGCGGCAATCAACGCCTGGCGCTGTATGACGGCATCCTGATCAAGGAAAACCATATCGCCGCGGCCGGCGGCGTAGCCGCGGCGCTGCAGGCCGCCGCGGCGATGAAGGTCAATGCGCCGGTGCAGATCGAGGTGGAAGACATGAATGAATTGCAGCAGGCGCTCGCAGCCGGCGCGACCTCGATCCTGCTCGACAACTTCGATCTGCAGGGCATGCGTGACGCCGTCGCGCTGACCGCGGGGCGGGCGCTGTTGGAAGCCTCGGGTGGCGTGAATCTGGAAACGCTGCGCGGCATTGCTGAAACCGGCGTGGATCGCATCTCGGTCGGCGCGCTGACCAAGGATGTGCAGGCTACCGATTATTCGCTGCGCATCATCGATTAAGGCGGCGATCACCGGGCGCGATCCAGCACGTGACATCTTGCATGGCGTTCGCAAGTCGATGCGACAGAACGCACGCCGCGCGGGTCTATTGCACATGACACTCGTGACTTCGC
The DNA here is from genome assembly GCF_016632335.1 of Noviherbaspirillum pedocola. Taxonomy (GTDB): domain Bacteria; phylum Pseudomonadota; class Gammaproteobacteria; order Burkholderiales; family Burkholderiaceae_D; genus Noviherbaspirillum_A; species Noviherbaspirillum_A pedocola. The sequence continues at coordinate 314,854 of NZ_JAEPBG010000003.1, read as the reverse complement.
CTTTGTAGCCGCAGTTGCAGTTGCAGTGCCGTTGCCGTTGCCGTTGCCGTTGCCGTTGCTTTTAATCCCGTTGATCGCGCCGTGGCGCCGGGCCCTGAAGCGGATAAGGTGCGGCGTCTGTCTGAGCGCAGCGCAGCGTAGCGTAGCGAGTTTAGCCGCGCCCCGCTTCAGGGTTCGGCGACACGGGAACCCCGCGCAGCGGGGCGCGATCTCCGGGTCGCCTTTTCTTGGTTACTTCTTTTGGCGAGCAAAAGAAGTAACCCGGCTGCCGGGCCGGGACCCGGCTTGCTCGCCAAGTGCGCTGGCCTTTTTGGGTCATCGGGCCTCGGATTTCGACCGGGCGGGCCTTTCAATCCAAGCCTCGATTACGCGACGACGACCAAGGCAAGAACCTGCCCCTTCAACGACATCACTCCGGTGATGCAAAACGTTTAGCGCCCCCTCGACCTAGCCGGGTCCCGGCCCGGCAGCCGGCCTACTTCTTTTGCGCGCCAAAAGAAGTAGGCAAGAAAAGGCGCCCCGGAGATTGCGCCCCGCTGCGCGGGGTTCCCGTGCCGTCGATGCCCGGAGCGGGGCGCGGCTAAACTCGCTACGCTGCGCTTCGCTCAGACAGACGCCGCACCTTTTCCCGCTCCGGGCATCGCCGTCACGGCGCAATCAACGGGGTTAAAGGCAACGGCAACGGCAAAGACAGAGGGAAAGACAACTGCAACTGCAACTGCAACTGCAACTGCGACTGCACCCTTATCTCACGCTGCCAACCTGATGCGGACTACCAACGGCCTAAAAGACAATTCGACGTCACCTTGAAAGGGCCGGCTGACTAAACCAACCTACGGAACTGGATCAGCTTGTCCAGTCTTCCAGGCCCAATCCGCCAGGAATGCGCGCAAACGCCCGATCTCGGGTCACGAGAACAACATCATCACCGCTTTGCGCTGCGCGCAATGCATGGGATTTGACATGCGCAGCAATCATCATGTCCAGCGGCGCGAGGGGCATGCCTGCGCTTTCGCAGGAGGCGCGCAGGTCCGCATAGACCATTGCCACTTCCGAAGTCCATGGCAACACATTGACCCGGCTGAGAAAAGCACGGACTTTCATGCTCAAGCCTTGCGGATATCCACGCTTGGCAAGGCCATACAACAGTTCGCCTTCAGTGACTACCGATATGGCGATGGCATGCATGGGCACAGCCACCAGTCGTTCCCGGACAGACGGAATATCTCCCTTGATGATATGGCTGGCGATATTGGTATCGAGCAGGTACGTTTTCACGCCGGCTCATCCGCAAAAGGGTCACGCGATTGCTTACCCTGACTGCGATCTGCATCATTCATGAAGTCGAGCGGCACTTCAGTCGTGGCATCAAGCGAAAAAAACTCTTCCCACGAATCCGGGCGGCGGGAAAGAATCACATCCCCGGTAACCGGATCCCGACGAATATAGACTTCACGCTCTTCAAAACGAAATTCTCGCGGAAGACGTACGGCTTGGCTGCGGCCGGTCGTGAATATCTTGGCTGTCTGGCTCATCGTGATCTCCCGAAAGCAGGTCCGGCCTGCATTTTACGGCAGGCCGGGAGCGATAGGTACCAGGATATGCATCACCAGATCATTTGCGCGGATGCAGCTACGCCGTCCCACCCCCGCTGCCCTCTTCCTCACCCGGCCTCTCCACCTTCCCCGGCTCTCCCAACGTCACCATCGTATTCGGATCCACGCGCATGCCGCGCGTAGCCGCATTGATGCGCTCGAACGGTATCTTCGGCGTCCTGTCCGCATACAGCAGACCATTCGATTCCTGGAAGGTATCGGCGAACTGCGTATAGCAGAAGCCGCTGAACATCGAGGTGACGTTCACCACTTCCAGCAGGCGCTGGTAATGGTCGTAAAAGCCTTCCGCGTCATTCGCGGTGGAATAGCCCCAGGTGCGATCGCGGTCCTGCGGCTTCACATAGGCGATGCCGCCGAACTCGGTCAGCATGATCGGCTGGCCGCGATGCGGATAGCCGTCCAGCGTCAGGATGCGCCCGCCGGGTCGCCTGCGGTCGAACAATTCCTGGGTCTTGTCGGAATAGCGCGCGCGGATCTTTTCCGGGTCGGCGTCGTAGTCATGGATGCCGATGATGTCGGTGGCTGAGGCCTCCCAGCCGTCGTTGCCGATCACGGGACGGGTCGAGTCCAGCGTCTTGGTCAGGTGATACAGCGCTTCGACCGCGTTGCGGTGCGCCTGCGTCGACATCAGGTTCGGCACGCCCCAGGATTCATTGAACGGCACCCAGACCACGATGCACGGATGGCTGTAGTCGCGGTCGATGGCCTCGGTCCATTCACGCACGATGCGGTTGATGGCCTTGCCGGTGAAGCGGTAGGCCGAAGGCATCTCCTCCCATACCATCAGGCCGAGCTTGTCGGCCCAGTACAGGTAGCGCGGGTCTTCGATCTTCTGATGCTTGCGCACGCCGTTGAAGCCCATCATCTTGGCCAGCTCGACGTCGCGCCGCAGCGCATCGTCGTCCGGCGCAGTCATCAGGGTGTCGTCCCAGTAGCCTTGGTCCAGCACCAGGCGCAGCTGGTAGGGCCGGCCGTTGAGCATGAAGCGGTCGCGCGAGATCGCTACCGAGCGCAGCGCGGTGTAGGACGCGATCTCGTCGAGCAGCTGGCCATTGCGGCGCAGGCGCACCTTCGCATCCAGCAGCGTGGGCCGCTCCGGGCTCCACAGCAGTTCGTTGCGCGAGTCGTCGATGCCGGGGTCGGACAGCACGATCTTGCGATGCGCTTCATTGCCCAGCACCTTGTAGACGTCGAAGGCCAGCGTCTTGCCTTGATGCGAGATCTCGACCTCGGCCAGCAGGTCGCCGGATAAGTCGCCTTCCACGTACAGCGAGCAGCCGATCTCGAAGCCGTCAAAATGCGGCGTCCACTGCAGCTTCTGGATGTAGGTATGCGGCACCGTTTCCAGCCACACCGTCTGCCAGATGCCAGTGGTGCGCGGATACCAGATCGAATGCGGCTCGAGCTGCCAATCCTGCTTGCCGCGCGGCTTGGCCAGATCGTGCGGATCATCCTCGACATGCACCGTCACCGTCTGCCGGCCCGATGGATCGAGCGCGCTGGTGATGTCGGCGGAGAACGGCGTATGGCCGCCTTCATGGGTCGCCACCTGGTGGTCGTTGACCCAGACCGTGGCCCGGTAATCCACCGCGCCGAAATGCAGCAGCACGCGCTCGTGTTGCGCAACCTTGCATTCGAATTCGCGCTGGTACCAGCAGGTCGTGTGAAAGCCGCGGTCGTTCACGCCGCTCTGCGGCGCTTCCGGCGGGAACGGCACTTCGATCTGGTGCGACCAGGTGATGTCATGCGCGGGAAAGCGGAAGCGCTCATCGTCATCGAACACAAAGCGCCAGGTGCCGTTCAGCGAAGTCCAGTTGCTGCGCACCAGTTGCGGGCGCGGATAAGCTCGAGTCATGGTTGTCCTTTTTTCTTGATGCACGGGTTCGTTTTCTCGGAATGGCTGGACTTCAGGCGCTGTTGCCGGCCTGCGCGCCAGCGGGCGGCATCACCGCTTCGAGTTCGGCGCGCTCCAGGTCCTCTGCCTTCTTCGCGCCCTGCGTCGGCAGCAGCACGGTGGCCAGTTGCAGCAGCTTGTCGCGGTTGTAGTGGGAGACGACGGCGGCGGCGATGTCGGCGGCGCGGCCGGCTTCGCACAGCGCAATGCAGGCGCCGCCGAAGCCGGCGCCGGTCAGGCGCGCGCCATAGACGCCGGGCTGCTCGCGCAGCAGGTCGCACAAGGTATCGAGCGCCGTGATCGACACTTCATAGTCATAACGCAGGCTGGCATGCGAGGCGTTCATCAGTTCGCCGAAGGCGCGCGCATCCACGCCTGCGACGGCCTGCAGCACGCGCGCGTTCTCGGTCACCACATGGCGCGCGCGCTTTTCCAGCAACGACGGCAGCGCGCCGAGCTTTGCCACATCCGTGACCTCGCGCAGCGAAGGCACGCCCAGCAGGCGCGCCGCCTCACGGCATTCGGCGAAGCGCTCGTTGTACTTGCTGCCGGCCAGCGTCCTGGCCACGCCGGAATCGATGACGATCAATTCCGCGCCCTTCGGAAACGGCAGCAGCCGACGCTCGAGGCTGCGGGTGTCGAGAAACAGCATGTGCTCGACATCGGCCAGGCTGGAAGCCATCTGGTCCATCACGCCGCATTGCACGCCGGCATAGCGGATCTCGGCGGTCTGCGCATCGAGAGCGATGCGCACATCGTCGATCTGCAGGTTCAGCAGCCGACGCAGCGCGCGCAGCACCGCCACTTCCAGCGCCGCGGAAGACGACAGGCCGGAACCCATCGGCACATCCGAATGCACCGAGAGCGCCAGCGGCGGCACCGCGATGCCTTTCTCCATCAGCACCTTCACGCAGCCGGCGACATAGCGCGCATAGCCTTCGGGCAGCTCGTCGTCGAGCGCGAAGTCGGCGCTTTCATCGAGATTCGACGAGTACACATGGAAGCGCTCGTCCTTGCTGCGCGCCACGCTGACATGGGTGCGCTGCGGTATCGCGATCGGCAGCACGAAGCCGTCGTTGTAATCGGTATGCTCACCCAGCAGATTGACGCGACCCGGCGCCGATTCCTCGATGGGCGTGCCCGCGTAGAAGTCTTCGATCGCCATCATTGCGCCTCCAATGGCAGCGGCCGCGCGCGGCCGGCATGCTGTTCGGTTGGCCATTCCGGATCCAGCGTCAGGTTTTCCAGGCCGTCGTCATGAATCAGGAAGGTGTCTTCCAGCTTGGTGCCGGCCAGGCTCGGATTGAAAGCCACGGCCATGCGCGCGGCCAGCGGCACCGCGGTATGCGGCGCGGCCACCACCTCGCGCGCGAGATAACCGGTCAGGCCGCCCTGGTGATGCTGGCGTATCGCTTCCGGATAGCCATGGCCGGCATAGGCATGCGCGAGCGCGGCATACACGTCGGACAGCAGCGCGCCGGGCTTGCAGGCGGCCAGGCCCGCGGCTTCGATCCCGAGCAGCGCTTCCTGGCCCGGATGGCGCGCGGCGCCTTCGAACTGCACGAAGCGGGTGAGATTGGCGATGAGCCCGTGGCCGCGCGCGCAGAACACCAGCATCGCGCGCTTGCCCAGCTTTTCCTGCGTGGCGGTCGCATGCCGGTACAGCGGCAGCCGGCGCTCGCCGGCGACTAAGGTCAGCGCCGGATGCAGGCCGCGCGCCCACAGCGCTTCGGCGCCGGCGCCGGCGAGCTGGTACTCGGTCCAGTCGGGCCGGGCCGCGCGCATCACCTCGGTCATGGCCTGCGCTGCGAGGCGGCCCACGGTGCGATAACGTTCCTGCTCGCCATCCATCAGGCGATAGCGCTGCTGCAGCATTGCGCCGGTGAGGGCGATCTCGTTTTCCCCGGGCCGGTCCGACAGCACCGGCGCGCCACCCGCCAATTGCGTCACCATGTTTTCGCGCACCTCGGGCTCGGCCCACGGCATCGCATGCCATTCGTAACCGCCCGGCACTTCTTCATCACGAAGGCGCTGCGCCTCGATCTCATCGGTAAGGATGTAGGCCTCGGTGGCGCTGACGGCGACTTCGGCTACGCCAGTTTCGGCGGTCAGCAGCACGGTGTTGGAGCCGCCGGCCGTGGCCCAGGCAAACCAGTCGGTGCCGCGCAGACGCAGCACGCCGGCGCCGGTGGCCAACAGCCAGCTGCGCATGATGGTGAGTTTCTGCTCGATTTCCTGGATTCTCTGTTGCATGGTCTCTCTTGTGTCGGGTCAATCGATGTGGACTTCGACCGCCTGCAGCTCCTTGGCCTTTTCCTCGGGCAGCACATCCATGGCGAACATGCCCGCGCCGAGCTCGGTGCCGGCCAGATACTTGAGCCGGTCGCGAGAGCGGTAAGGCGGGAAGAACTCGGCATGCAGGAAGGATTCGGGATGCGGCTTGCCATCGGTGGGCGCCCCGTACCAGGCCATCAGGTAAGGGAAAGGCCGCTGCCACAGGCCGTCGTATTTGAGAATGACTGTCTTCAATGCGCGCGCGAGATCGGCGCGTTGCGCATCGGACAGCTCGCTGAAGGTCGCAACCGGCTCGATGGTCGACACCCAGACTTCATACGGATAGCGCGCGCAGGACGGCACGAAGGCCACCGCATGCGGACCGTGGTAAATGATGCCGGTGGCGGCGGCGAGATGGCTGTCGATCATGTCCTTCAGCAGCGCGCGGCGCGTCTTTTCATAGTGCTGCTGCTGCATGGCCAGCATGCGCGCCGGCACCGGCGGCACGAAGGGATAGGCATAGATCTGCCCATGCGGATGATGCAGCGTCACGCCGACTTCGGCGCCGCGGTTTTCAAACGGCAGCACGTACTGGATCTTGCCGGTCGCGGCCGCGCGCGTGGTGCGATCGCCCCAGACCGACAACAGCAATTCGATCTGCGCCAGCGGCAGCGCGCCCAGCGAGGACTTCGGATCGGTGGTGAAGACCACGACTTCGCAGATCCCGGTGCCCGGCGCGGTCTCGACCAATGCCTGCGGCGGATCATGCGCTTCCATGGACAGCGACGGAAAGCGGTTCTCGAAGACCGCGATCGCATAGTCGCCGGCCGGCAACTCGGTCGGATTGTCGGGCGAGATGCAGACCGCGAGCGGGTTGTATTCCGGCGGTGGCATGAAGGTGCGGCCCTGCCGGTAAGCCGCGTAGGTGATCCATTCGCCGCGCAGCGGATGCCAGCGCAGATGCGGGTTCGCGTTCAGCGGATCGGGGAAAGGGCTCGGCACCGGGCCGTCGAGGCGCACCGGGGACAGGCCATACAGCGTCATCGCCCGGCCGTCGGGCTTGGTTACGTCGAGCAGGTGCATTTCAACGCCCTGCCCTGCGGCTTCCTTGTTCTTACTGTCTTGCAATGTCATCTCCATCGTCTTGCCCACGCAGGAGCTGCGCAAGCGTTACCGGACAAGCATGTGAGTGCTTCGATGAGAAAGGATTCAATTAGTGCCGTGGGGACAGGAAAGAAATGCGGGATTGCTCAAAGGAGCGGCATGTGGAAATGGTTGACGCCGACGACCGGCAGCGCCGCTTCGTGCCTGCCGCGCTCAGTACTTGCTGCTCATCACGCGAAACGGATGAGCACGCATGCGAAGTGAGAAAAACGCCCCCGGCGCGACTTCTTGGCGATTGCAGTTCAGCCTGCCTTGCATTTGCATCCGGCAATGCAAGGCGCAGCTGCAATTCATTGCCGTTGCAGAACCTGGATGATCGGAGGACCGTTGTGCACGGTAGTCACCAGCCGCAGCTCGACGGAGTCGGCATTGAAATAAAACTCGACCGACTTGTCGCGCACCATCGCCGCGTTCAGCATAGCCAGGTCGAAATGCTTGTCCACCAGCTGCTCGCCGAGCCAGTAGCGCACATGCGCGGTTCTGGGCACGCGCATGGTGATGCAGATGCCGCCACCGCTGATGGTGGGCCGGTCTTCCAGACGGTAAGTGCCGTATTCGAAGACATCCAGATGCGTAATCGGCCTGCGGTCCGGCCTGTAGTTCATGGTCCTGTCGACACAGTGGTAGACCGGCCCCGACGGATCGCGCGGCGGCAAGCTGGCGCAGGCGGACAAGGCGCAGACCAGCATGCTCGTCACTTCGACAAGGAACGCGCGCTTGCATTGCATTGCCATCCAGCTCTCCGCCTTCTGCATTACTTCATCCGAAATAAGGATCTGCCTGCTTTGGCGGCTGGTAGCGCGGCGCCAGCGGCCTGACATACGGCATCGTTCCACTCGACGCCGCGCCCTTGTTCCCGCTCATGTCATGCAACCACATCCGCTCCGGGTCCGGCGCATAAGCCGCGGGTATCGGCGACAACGGCAGCCCCAGCTTCTGTGCCATGAACTGATGCGCAAGCTTCAGGTTCCAGTCGCCCAGTCCGCCGCGGTCGTGATTATTACCGATGTCGGAATGGTCGCCCGGCAGCACCGGCTGATACCAGGTCGGACTCAGGGCTTCACCGGGGCGCGCCAGGGGTGCGCTCGGGAACAGGCCGCGCTCTTCGTCGCGCGCGACCGGATGATACAGCTGCGCGCGCGCTGGCAGATCGATGTTGTGGAAGTCGCCCGCCCCGGTGGTGACGGTGTCGAACAGCACGCCGTTCAGGCGCGCTTCGCCGGGCGCGACGATGTAGCGGCTGTACCGCACCTCGGTACGGGTGTCGCCTACCTGCACTTCATAGCGCGATGCATGATCCGGTATGCCTTGCGTGTCGATCATGCGCAGCAGCATGCGCGCCTGCAGCGAGCCGCGCGAAAAGCCCACGCTCAGGAAGTCGAAGCTCGACGCCGGATCGTCGGCTCGGATGCGATTGACTTCCTTCGACATCCATTCATAAGCGCCTGCCACCCGCATCGAAATTCCGGCGCCGGTAGCGCCGCCGAAATATTTGGTGTACCAATCGGTGCCGACCCCTTCGAAATACTTCGTAATGAAGTTGTTGCTGCGGCCTTCGGACATCCACTGCAGCAAGCCGACATTGGTGCTGTCGATGCCGGGCGCGGCATTGTCCAGGCCGCCGAAACCGCGCTTGTTCCAGGTGCCGTCGAGGAAAGCGCCGATCACATAGTGGCTCTCGTCCCCGGGCCGGAAGATGCGCTCCACCGGCAAGCCGTCGATGTCATGCTCGGTTTGGAGATAGATGCCCCGGTCGGCTTGATTGGCCATGCGGCTGCGCTTGTCGAAGTCGGCATCGATGCGGGCATCGCCGGCCGCGGCTTCGGGCGCTGCCGTGGCGCCGGTCTGCACCAGCTGCCACGCATTGCCATAGCCGGCCGCCGCCATCCGGGATTGCGTGATCTCGGCCAGGCCCGCGCTGTCGCTGTAGCCGGGCGCGCTCTGCGCCAGCGCGGCGGCGATGCGCTCATTCCACCGGGCGTCGGCTTCGGCGGTGGATTCCGGATTCCAGTAATTTGCCGCGCGGCGCGCCCGCCTGTCTGCATCGAAGCGCATGCCTTGCGCTTCGGCCGCATCGTCGCGCAGCGAACGCGCCAGCGCATTGCCCAGCGTGTCGGCGGCCGCGTCCGCAATCAGGGATTGCCAGTTCACGCTGCCGCCAGCCACCAGCGAGCGCGTCGCGCCCGATGCCAGCGTGCTGGCCAGCCGGCCGCCCAGGCTGTCCGTGCCGCCGGCTGCCGCGCCGGCGACCGAGCCGGCCGCCGCACCCAGCGCCGATGCCGCCACGCCGCGCCAGTCGAACCTGCGCTGCAGGCCGGTGGCGACCGCCACGCCCTGCGTGGCAATGTTTCCGACCGCGGCGTTGACCAGGGCCCGGCCGGCCGCGCTTTCGATGCCGAGCGAGCCGGCGATGCGCGCGCCGATGCCGGTGGCGCCGATCGCCGCGCCCACGCCGGCGCCAATGGCCGACAGCGCCAGCCCGGACCACGAGAAGCCATCCTGCACGCCGATGGCGATGCCCACCGCTTGCGACACCACCGAGCCGACCACGCTGGAAGCCACGGCCGCGCCGATGGAGCCGCTGGCGAACAGGCCACCACCGGCCGCCGGCGCCAGCACGCCAGCGGAAAACACCGTCGCCGCCACCGCGACGATGGCCACCAGGATCGCGCCCAGTCCGCCGCAACCGCCACCCGATGACTGCGGCGGCGGCGGCGCGGCCGGCACCGTGGGCGAGATGTCGCCGATCGCCTCGCCCGGGTTGTAGACGCGGAAGGTCTCGTGGTTGTTGTGGATGTTGGTGACCTTGTTCGGGATCGTCAGGCTGGTGCCGGGCGTGAGCGCCTCGGTGCCGACCAGGCCGTTGGCGTCGGCGATCAGGTACCACATGCTCGGGTCGCCCCACAGCTGCGCCGAGATCGCGCGCAGCGTGTCGCCGGCGCGCACCACGTAGCTCATCGCCGTGGCGGCCGGATACGACGGACTGATCGGCTCGTAGTTCTGATCGAAGTCGGCCGAGCTGATCGGCGTGAAGCTGCGATAGCCCTGCCTGCGCTGTTCGGTGAAGTCATGCGCCAGCGCCTGTACATAATCCATGCGCGATGGCCCGCCATTGCCGACGTCGCCGATGCGCTTGCCGTCGAGGTAGTAGTAGTTCTGCAGCCGCAGTTGGCCTGGCATCGCTTCCTGGCGGCGCAATATCAGGCCCTGGGCGTTGGTGACGTAATAGAAGCTGGTGCGCGCGACTTCATCGCGCGCCTCCCGCAGATGGCCATTGGCGTCGTACAGCAGGTGCGAGGTGCCGCTCTTCCAGCCCGGTGCGTTGGCGTTGTACGGCTGGGCCGTGATGGTGGACTGCTTGGCGCTGTCCCACCATTCGTAGCCGTAGTAGGTCGTGGTGGTGGTCGGGCCGTCGGCGGCGCTGGTGTGTTCCAGCGTGCCGTCGGCGTGGCGGTAATAGGTCGTCGTGCGGCCGCTGTTGTCCTGTTCCGAGCGCACCAGGTTGTCGCCGTCGTACACGGTATTGCGCTGCAGGGCGAGCGCGCCCGTGGCGCCGTATTCGCTATAGGCGACGACGCGTCCGAAGGCATCGTTCCTGCGCCGTGCGCGCAGGACGCCATCGATGACGGTGTCCTCCAGATAGCCATCGGCGGTGTAGCTGTATTGCTCGGTGTGCAGCTGGCCGTCGTCGCCGTAATGCGTGGCCACGCGGCGCTGGCCGCCAACGTCGTACGCCAGCTGCACGCCGTCCGTGCCAAGCGCGATCGCGACGCTGTTGTCGTCCTCGCGCGTGGCGCGCGGCCCGGTCAGTGCGCCCATGGTCAGCGTGAAGCGGTTCATCGCATCGAAGCGATACCAGTAGTCCTGCGTGCGCAGGCTGCCGTCGATGCCGTCGTGATAGCGCGCCAGCATGTGGCGGCGATTGCCGGCGGCATCGTATTCATAGCGAATGCTGTAGCGCGGATCGGTGACGGTGTCGACCCGGTTCAATGCGTCGTAGCGGATGCTGGCCTGCTGCGCGAAGTCGCGCACCGTCACGTTGTCCGCGGCCAGCAGCGCATAGCCTTCGAAGGTCTTGTTGCCTTCGGCATCGTATTCATACGTCGTCAGCGTGTGCTCGGTACGATCTCGAATGCCGCGGATGTAGCCGTTGTTGTAGTACTCGTAGACGATGTCCTGGCCGGAAGACCCGGTTTGCGCGATCAGCCAGCCAGCGCGGTTGTAGTTGTAGACGAAGCGGCGACCGCCGAGATCCTGGTGCGACAGCAGGCGGCCGAACAGATCGGTGCTGTCGATCAGGGTGCGGCCATTGGCATCCGTCGTCGTCTTGCGGTAGCCGCTATGGCCGACACCGCCAGATGCGGCCACGATGGCGGAATACGCATGGTCATAGCGGGTGACGCGGCCTTCGTAACTGACGGCGCGAACGACGCGGCCCAGGCTGTCGAAATAGGTGCGCTCGGTCAGGCCCAGCGCGTTGGTATGCGCGATGCGGTTGCCGGCTTCATCGTATTCATACACGTCATAAGCGGCCCCGGCGATCGCGCTGGCGCTGGCCGCATCGCGCAGCGGCCGCACCACGCGGGTCAGACGGTTGTTGCGGTCGTACAGGTAGTCGGTCTGGCGGCCGAGTTCGTCGAGCGCTTCGCGCAGGTTGCCGAAGATGTCGTATTGGTTTTTCATGCCGCTACCGTCGGCATGGCGCACCAGCGCGTATTGCCTGAAGCCGCCCGCCAGCCAGGCCTGCGTGCCGAGCATGCCGTTCGGATCGCGCTCGGCGACGAGCTGGCCGATGCGGTCGTAGGTGTAGAAGGTGGTCGGGCGCAGCGTCTTCACATAGCCGTTTTCCAGCGTGGCCGTGGTGGTCGGCGCGATCCTGGCCGTCATCAGGCCGAGGGTGTTGAACTGGTAATCGGTGATGCGGCCCAGGCCATCGATTTCCTGCGCGACTTCGCCGAAGGCATTGGCGCGCTGCTGGCGGTGTATCACCGTGGCGTCGACAGTCACGCCGCCGATCACCCAGTTCAGCGCGTTGGCGCTGCCGGTGTCGCCAACTGTGAAGTAGCCGAATGTGCGACCAAGACTGGCGCCGGCGGCATCGAAAAGATCGTAGAAGTACTCGTAATCGGCATTGCCGGCGATGGGCTTGAGCGCCGACACATCCCAGGTACAGGCGCCATCGGCCCCGCGTGTCAGATCGACCGGCCCCGCATAGGCACCCGTGGTGCTGCGCAGCCGGTAGTACAGCTGCAGGCGTGCCGCTTCGGCCTGCGGCGGCGCGATGCTCAGTTCCGGCGTGCGTTGCGAGACATACTGGGACAGCACCGCGGTACTGGCGCCGAGCTGCATGCTGCCGCCGCCCTTGTTGACCAGCCCGCCGGCGGCATTCACCGCTTCATAATCGAACTCGTAGCGGAAGGTGCTCTGATCGAAAGGCGTGAGCTCGGACGCATCCCACAGGAAGGTGCCGGACCCGGCGGTGGTCGGCAGCAGCCTGACGTTACGATACGTCTCATTGCTGCCCAGCGGCCGATAGCGAACGGTCATGCTCGTGGCGTCAAGCGGATTGCCGCCGAAGCGGATCGTGCCGGGCAGGTGCTGAAACGGCGTCAGCCCGCTCAGCAGCATCGGCCCGGCGTCATTCAGTCGCACGCTGCCGTAGAGCTTGTTGACGATGTCGCCCGTGCCATTGAGGCCAGCGTGGGTTTCGAAGATGACTTCAAAGTCGCCGGCAAGCGCGCCATAACTCCACGCGAAGTTGCCGGGCGCGCCAGAGGCATTGAGCACGGCGGCCGAGGTCCACGCGCCATTCGCGCCGAGCGGGCGATAGCGCACCACGAGGGAATTGGCCGTGGCGCCCTGGGCCGCGATATTAAGCACGTTGCCGGCCTGGAAGATGAATGACTCGCTACGCGCCGGACCGAAGCTGGCCGGCGTGAGATTCATGGTCGCGCCAGCATCGAGCAGGTTCATTGCGCCCTGCTTGAAATCGACGATCGTGCCCGCGTTGTCGAATGCGAGCAGCTTGACGTCGTAGCTCGCGCGCGCCATCGCGGACCAGTCGAGTCCGTACCAGCCCGGAACCACGCTGCCATTGATCGCATGAGCAGGCAAGCGCAGCGCCTGGTAGGGTCCCGTGCTGCCGGCGGCACGGTAGTACAGCGTTACCGTCGCAGCCGAGGCGGAGGCCGAACGGAACAGCATCAGCTTCGGAATCGGCGTCGAAATCGGGTTGGTGAAGGCTGCCTGCAGCAATGGAAGATTGGGGCCCGCGCGCGAGAGCGGGCGAACGCTGCGATCGGTCTGCGACAGCAGGATATTGCCGTACGGCGTCTGCCGGTAGACCGACAGCACCAGGCGATGCGCGGCGTCGCCCGGCACGAATGCAAACGGATCGGCGAGCGCCGCGTCATAGCCCGACAGGCCGCCGATGGCGGGTCCGAGATCGAACGTGGTCTGCCCGTCCGGGAAGGTGTAGGTGCCGGTCGCGGCCGGATTGCCGTTCATGTATTTCGTCGCCACGATGACGGTCCCGCCGCTGCCCCAGGCCGAAACGCTGGCCGGCAGGCTGACGGTGAGACGCCCCAGGTAAGCGACCGTGAAGCGCGTGACCAGGACACTGGTCACCGAGCCGCTTTCGACGACGCTGCCCGATGTCACCTGAGCCGCAATGCCGCGGCCTTCTTCTATCGTGCCGGCGGGTCCGACGGCATCGGTGGCGACATCGGTGCTGGCCAGCGTGACTGTCACACCGCTGTAATTGGCCGCCGTCATGCGCACTGTCGCCGTCGAACTCTGCACCTGCGCCGCCGCATGGCTGGTCACCATCTTCGGCTGCCATGTATCGATCAGCGCATTGCGCCGGTCATACGCCGAAATGGTCAGATGCACGCCGGCCGCATCCTGCGCATCCGGGCGCACGCTGCCATTCGAGATCTGCAGCATCTCGTCCAGCGTCATCGGGCGCAGGTCCGGCCCCGAGGATTCGATCTTCAGCGTCGTGTTGCCGGCCGCATCGAATACATAGGCCCGCGTTATGCCATCGCCGGCATTGCCCTTGACCAGCCGGCCGCCATGGTCGTATTCGGCGAACTCCTGCCAGCCATTGTTGACGCCCTTGCCGATAACCTGGCCCCAGGCGTCGTAGCGCGTCTGTCGCGCTTCGCCGCTGCCGGCATCCAGGCGTTCGATCTCGCGGTTGCGCGCGTCGTAGCGGTAGGTCGTCGTGTCGGTAAGCTGCGCGCCATCCGCATCGCGCCGCCAGCGCGTCTTGCGCGTGACGTTGCCGACCGCGTCGTAGTCGTAAGTGGTCACCGCGCCCATCGCATCGGTCTCGCGCATCAGCCGCCCGCCGGGGCCGTAGTCGTAGCGCGCGACCTGGTCTTCCATGCCCGGCGCATTGTTGGTGCCGCGCCGGATGCTGGTGCGCGCATTGCCCAGGCCGTCGTAAGCCGTGTCCGTGGTCGGCCGCACCGGGTTGCCGAGGAAGTCGATGAAGCCCGCGCCCTGCTCGCGCAGCTTGCGGCCCATGGCGTCGTAGACGATGTCGGTCGTGTCGCCGTTGGCATCGGTCTTTTGCGTCATCAGGCCCAGGCCGTTCCAGCGGTAGCGCGTGCTCGCCTCTGCCGTTGCGCTCGTCAGCAAGCCGCCGGCGCCGACCGTGCCATAGGCCACGTTGACGCGGGTCTCCTCGAGCAGGCGGCCGTTGCGGTCGTAACGGTAGCGGGTGATGCGGTCGTCCGCCGATGTCGGCCAGGCCGCGAGGATCGCAGCGGCGTCATTCGCGGGTTCGTAGCGCTGGCTGGCGCGCTGCGCATAGCGCGTCTCGGACAAGACCTTGCCATTCGCGTCATAGGTCCAGGCGATCGCGTCATTCTCGGCATCGATCTGCAGCACCCGTTGCCCGAGCCTGTCGTACCAGTTCGTCGTCACATTGCCGTTGCCGTCGATGCTCTGCACGACGTTGCCTGCGGCGTCATACATCTGCCGCGTCACGATGTCGCCGCGGCTGACCTGATACTGACCGTTCTGCGCGTTGTAGCGACCCAGCGTGACGTCCCTGACCGTGGTGGCGATCAGCCGGCCGTTGCCGTCATATGCATACAGCGTCTGGCGCGCATTGCTTGCATTGACTGGCAGCGGCGGCTGCGCGCCGGGGCGCAGTGGCAGCGCGACCGGGTCGCCGAAGACGATGCTGGCAATCGGCTGCATGCCGGCGTCATAGCGCCACAGGCTCAGGGTGCCGTCCGGCGCGACTTCCGCGCTCTTGCGGTTGCGCGCGTCGTACCAGGTGAGCGTGCGCCGGCCGGCGGCGTCGGTCTCTTCGATCAGGTTGCCGCGCGCGTCATACGTTTTGCTCGTGACCGGGGTGACGACCCTTGTGCCGCCGGCGGCGTCGAACATGCCGAGCGCATCGCCGGTCTGGCGGATGACGCGATCGGCGGCGTCGTAGTCATAGCGCGTGATGCGCTGCTCGGGCAGGCCGGCCGCTTCGATTTCCAGGATGCGGTTGCCGCGCGCGTCGTAGTCGTAGCGCTTGACGATGCCGTCCACGGGCAAGGTTTCCGAAGTCACGCGGCCGTTGACGTCGAAGTCGTAGCGGGTAACGCCGCCGAGCTTGTTGACCACGCTGATGCGGTTGGACAGGCTGTCCCAGGCATAGCTCTCCACATGGCCTTCGGCGTCGGTGCTTTGCACCAGGCGGTCGAGCTTGTCGTAAGCGAAACGGGTGACGGCGTCGCCCTGCGTCACGCGCGCGGTCTTGCCGCTGGCGGTGTAGGCGGTCTCGGTGACATGGCCTTCGGGATCGGTCTGCCGGATCACGCGGTTGGCGGCGTCGAAGACGAAGCCGCCGACGTTGCCGCGCGGATCAGTGATGGCGATGGCGTTGCCGAAGGCGTCATAGCGGGTGCTGGTGACGCCGCCCATCGGGTCGGTGACGCGGACCACACGTCCAGCGGCATCGAACTCGCGCAGCGTGGTGTGCGCCTTCATCAGGGATTCACGCTCGGCCGCGGACAGGCTTGCCGCCAGGCGCGCCTGTCCGCCCGGGCTCACGTAGCCGAGTTCGCGCCGCGCTGCCAGCGCCCAGTCGGCATCGCTCTCGGCCAGGCCGATGCCGATGGCGTCGATGGTGGCGACCAGGTTGCCGTTGGCGTCGTAGCGATAGCGGGTGGTGGCCTCGACCGCGTTGCCGGCGGCTTCGGTTTGCGCGACGCGTCGGCCAGCGCCGTCATACGCATAGCGGGTGCGCGTCATGGCGCTGGTGCCGGACGCGACCATCAGCCCGGTCAGGTTGCCGGCGGCATCGTAGTCGCGGTGCGTGACCACGCCCAGGCCATCGATGCTGTCGATGAGACGGCCGGCGCGGTCCCAGGTCTGGCGCTGCTCGACCGCACTGCCAAGCGTGCCGGCGGCGATTTGCGCGTTGATGTCGGCCAGTGTTGGTGCTGGCCCGGCGTTGAGCCGGTTGGCGTAGCGCAGCGTGCGCACCACGCGGCCGGCAGCGTCGAAGTCGCGCCGCGTGACGTAGCCCATCGCATCGATGCCGAGCGCTTCGCGGCCGGCGGCGTCGAAACGGTGCTGGCTGATGCGGTCCAGGCCCGGCGCGGCATTGCGGGCGATGGCGGCGCGCAGCGCTGCTTCATCGGGCAGGTCGGTGAAAGGCATCGGCCGCAGATAGGCGACTTCGCGCACCACGTTGCCGGCGGGGTCGCGCTCGAAGACGGTGACGGTATCGAGCGCCGAGATCGTGGCCAGCAGGCGGTTCGCCGCGTCGTACACATGGCGGGTGACGCGGTCGTTGGCACTGGCCACGGCAGCCAGCGCCGTGGTCATCGCCTCGACCGTGAACGCGGAGGAAGAAGCCGGCAACGGCTGCGCATAGCGGGTCTGGCGCACGAGATTGCCATTGCCGTCGTAGTCGTTGCGCGTGACCTGGCGCAGGGCATCGATGGCAAACACAGCGCGGCCATCGCGGTCGTAGAGGGTGCGCGTGATCTGGTCGTTCGGGCTGATGACGACGCGCGCGGCAAACTCGGCCAGGCCCGGCGCATCCGGCAGGCTCGTCAGGTCGACAGGGCTTGCCAGGCGCGCCACGGCGGTCTGCCGGCCTTCGCCGTCGTATTGATAGGCGGTGACGGCGCCGGTGCCGTCGATGCGGTAGCGCAGGCGCGCATTGGCGTCATACACCATCCGGGTGCGGTTGCCTGCCGCATCGATGGTGCTGACGAGGTTGCCGTCAGCGTCATACGCATACCGCGTCGTCAGGTTCAGCCCGCCCGCATCCTGCGTGCTGCTGATGCGCCGGCCCAGGCCGTCGTAGGCGTACACGGTGATTTGCGCGGTCGGCGTGCCGTCGGCGTCGATCACCGCGAGCGTGTTGCCGCGGGCATCAAAGCGGTAGCGCGTGACGAGCTTGAGTCCGCCGGGGTCGCGCGTGACCGTGCTGAGCTGCCCTTTCGCGTCGTAGGCGGATTGCGTGACGCTGCCATCCGGCGCGGTCACGCTGATGGTGCGGCCTTGCGCATCGTAGGCATAGCGCGTAACCAGGGCCAGCCCAGCCGGATCGACGGTGCGCGTGAGCACGCGGCTGGCGGCGTCGTAGGTGGTTACGGTGGACACGCCGCGCGCATCGACGGTTTCGATCACGCGGCCGACGGCGTCGACGCGGTTGGTCTCGACGCTGCCGGTGGCGTCGTTGCGGCTTTCCATCAGCTTGCCGTCGCGGTCGTAGCGATAGCGCAGGCTGTTGCCGCGGCCATCGATGAGCTGCACCGTTTCGCCATGGCGGTTGCGTATCGTGATCGTGCGCACGCCTTCGGGCGTGGTCAGCGTCATGCTGCGCGCGGCGGTGTCGTAGCGCCAGGTGCTGGTCTGGCCGTTGCCATCGGTTTGCGTGAGCACACGGCCGTAGGCGTCATAGCTGGTGCTGCGTGAAGCATTGCCGGCATCGAAGCTTTGTACTTCGCGCCCGAGCCGGTCATAGCGCAGGCGGCGCACATTGCCGCGCGCGTCGCTTTGCAGGACGACACGCCCGAAGGCGTCGTATTGCCGGCTGCGTGTGGCGCGCAGGCCGGTGCTGTCGTCGATGCTGGCGATTTGCAGGCCGCGCCGGTCGTAGGACACGAGGTTCGTGATTCCGGCACCCTGCAGCGTCGCGCCGGTCCGTTCGCCGAAGGCATTGACCTGGTAGGTGGTGAGATTGCCGAGCTCGTCGTTGCTGGCGGCCAGCGTGCCGTCGCGGTTATAGCTGTAGCGTGTGGTGGCATCGCTGGGACTGGCGACGATGGCCGCGGTTACGGCGGCATCGACCAGGCCGCCGCCGAGCTGGGCCAGCGCCGCCGGCGCGATGCGCGTGGCATAGCGCGTGCGCGCGATGCGCCGGTTCATCGCGTCGTAGCGCGCGCCTTCGACTTCGCCTTGCGCATTGATCGTGTACACGAGCTGCCCGGCGCGGTCGTAGTAATAGCGCGTGGTGTTGCCGGCGGCGTCCGTCATGGCGATGCGGCGGCCGGCCAGGTCGTAGCGGTAGCGGGTGGACCAGGCGTTCCACACGGCCTCGATATCGGCCGGCGCTGCATTCGTGCCCAATGCCGCCAGCGCGGCGCTGCCTTCGCCGCCAAGTTCGGCGACCAGGTTGCCGGCGGCATCAAAGCGTTGGGTTTGCGTGCGTTGCTCGTCGCTGCCGGCAGCGGCGCTGCGGCGCACGAGGTTGCCAACGCTGTCGTATTCATACCGGGTCGACGTGCCCGTCGCATCGGTTTCCAGCGTCTTGCGGTTCAGCGCGTCCCAGGCCGCGCTCGTGTCCTGGTCCGCGGCGCTGAGTGCCGGGCGCAGCGTGGCCACGGTTGTCGCCGGGCCGAGGGCAGCCAGCGCGGATGCGCTTACGGCCGTGGCATAGCGCAGGCTGGCGATGCGGTTGCCATTGCCGTCGTAGCGGTATTCGGTGAGATAGCCTTCGCCGTCGATGTCGCCCGCAACCCAGCCGCGCGCATCGTAGAGCGTGGTAGTGCGGATGTCAGCGGCGCTGTTGGCCGGGCGCAGCGCTTCGAATGCGGCGACGTCATCGGCATAGGCGCTCACGGTGGTGCCGACGAGCACGCTAACGCCCGACAACGATGTGCTGCGCGTGCTGCGGCTGGCGTCGAACAGGCCGGCCGGCGTTGCATAGCGCACGGTTTGCCAGGCGCGCCGCGCACCGTCGTAGCGGATCTCAGTGACGCAGCCTTCGCCATCGACCGTGCCGCGCAGCAGGCCGTCGGCGTCGTAGTAATAGCGGGTGATGCGGTCGGCGGCAGGATTCAGTGTGGGCGCCACGTCCGCGGCGGGCGTGCGTTCGTCCAGCAGCGCCGGGGTTACGGTGTTGGCGTAGCGGATGGCGCGCATGATGCGCCCGGCGCCGTCGTACACGTTTTCGGTGACGGCGCCGTTCGGCGCGACCGTCTTGATCAGGCGGCCGGCGCCGTCGTAGAAGTTGCGGCTGACGGCGTCGGCCGCATCTGCCGCGGGGCGCACCGCGTCCAGGCCCAGCGCCATGGCGGCCTCGCTGGCGCTGCCGTCGGCATTCACGCTCAGGCCGCCGAGCATGGCTGTGCGCGCGCGGCGGATGGTGGTGATCACGCGGTCGTTGCGGTCGTACACGTACTCGGTCAGGTTGCCGTTGCCGTCGAGCTCGCCGCTCTTGCGCCCGTCGGCGTCGTAGAACAGCCAGGCGCGCACGCCGGTGGCGTCGGTCGTCAGTCGCAGGCGTCCATTGCGGTCGTAGCTGTAGCGCGTGATGCCTGCGCCGGCGCTGTTGCTGCGCAATTGCGCGATCAGGCGGCCGGCGCGGTCGAAACTGCTGATGGTCTGCGCGCCATCGGCAGCGGTTTGCGTGACCCGCCCGCCGGCGTCGTCGTACTGGTAGCGCGTGAACTGGTTCAGCGCGTTGACCGACAGCGTCAGCCGGCCGAGGCCGTCGTACACCATGCGTGTGGAGGCATTGGGCGAGCCGGTCGGGGCGATGGTTTGCAGCAGCCTGCCGGCCGCGTCGCGCAGGAAGGTGGTGGTGGCGGCGGCAGCGGCGATGCCGTTGCCGGCGGCGTCCAGACTGGCATAGACGGTGCTGCTGGCGAGCTGGCCGCGGAAGTCGTATGCGTAATCGGTACGGCTGCTGCGCGACCTGTTGGCGAGCGCGTTGACCCAGGCCGCCATCTGCGCTTCGCCAGGCACGGCGAAGGGATCGGCCGCAGTGCTGATCCAGGTGTCGGCGACATAGGTAATGCTGGAAACGCGTTGCCCGAAGCCATCGTAGCGATGCTCGGTGACGCGGCCTTCGGCGCTGATGACGAAACGCAGCCGCGCCGCGCTGTCATACACGTGGCGGGTGATGAGCGGCGCGCTCGGCTGCGCATTGAGCACGCCGCCCGGACCGCGCGCCAGGTACAACGCTTCGGTCTGCAGGCGGTTGCGTGCATCGTAGACGCGCCGCACCAGGTTGCCTTCGGCATCGCGCTCGAGGATGCGGTTGCCATTGGCGTCATAGCCGTAATCGACGCCCTTGCCTTCGCCATCGATGGTGCGCGTCACGTCGCCCTTGGCGTTGTAGATGAACTCGCGCGTGGCCAGCACGCCGTCGACCGCGGGCGCGACGATGCGCGCCAGGCGCCGGGTGGCGGGGTCGTATTCATAGGTCGTCACCAGCCCGAGCGGGTCGTACACCGTGGTGCGGTTGCGGTAGACGTCGTCGTACACGAGCCGCGTGGTGGCGCCGAGCGCATCGGTCAGCGTGACAATGCGTCCGGCCGCGTCATAGGTGAAGGCAAGGCTGCTGCCATCGCTTTGCGCAATGCCGCTGATGCGGCGGCTGCTGCCGTCGTAGGCATAGGTGCTGACGTAGACCTTGCCGTCGCCGATGGCGCTGTCCTCGGGCGACAGGTCGACCGTCACGCTGGCCAGGCGATTGAGGTTGTCGTAGGCATAGCGCACCCGCGTTTGCGTCACGTAGCCGTTGGCAAAGACATCGCGCACGCTGGTGCGGATCGCCAGCAGGTTGGCGCTGCGGCCCGGCGTGGTGTCGTAGAGCAGATCGGTGAATTCGCCGTTGGTGCCGGTGACGCGGGTCAGCAGGCCGGCGGCGTTGTAGGCATAGCCGATCGTATTGCCGCTGGTGTCGCTGCTGCTGGTGAGCAGGAACATGCCGCCTGCGCCGGGCTGGTAGGTCTCGGTGATGCCGGTGTCGCCGTCGGTCCATAGCCATGCGCCATTGGCCATCGACACCAGCGTGTCATATGCGCCGGCGCCGTTCCGGTAGACATAGCGAGAGAGCGCGCCATCCCACTGGAACAGCTGCTGCGCGCCATCGGCATCGATGCGGGTGATACGGCTGCCGATGCCATTGACCGGGCCGATGAGGTTGTTGAGCTGCCGATAAAAGCCGATGCGCCAGTTGTCGTTGTTGTCGCCATCGACGACGGCCTGGCTGTTGTAGGTGCGCAGCGTACCCAGTTCCAGGCCGCGTCCCATCAGCAGTTCATCCTGGCGCTGCAGCACCAGGTTGCCGCTGGCGACGTTGACGTAAGCCCGTTCGCCATTGCCGCCCGCCGCCGCGATGCCGCCGGCCAGGCCGAGCGTGTGCAAGGATGTGTTGCCCAGCCCCAGACCGGTGCCGGTGATCAATGCCGCCATGACCTCTCTCCCGCGATTGGTGTTCGAGGCGGCGGATGCTGGCTTCATTGCAGGGGCAAAACAAGTTCCCGCTGGAATGTTTGCGGCGAAACGGGATAGGGAAAGAACTTAGGGCGGTGGCCGCGCAGGACCGCTTGGGCTAGCGGTCATTGCGTCGATGTTCGGCTTGGCGAAGGCTTGTTGCAGGCATGCTTGTGGCGGGGCTCGTGCGGAGATGTCGACGAAGTTAGGAGCCAGGATTGGCGGCAATTAAGGACGAAGGCGTTGGTGAAGCGCTTACTCGACGAGGTTCTGGGAAGGAGGCACACACGGGATCTTGCCGGTGGCGGCAGCGCGCGTGTTGCTGTCACCCCAGGCCAACATCAGCGATTGGGGCTGCGGCCGCGGCTGCGCGCCTAGCCTACTCCGCCACCGCGTCCACCAGCCTGAAGCCGCCGATGCGAATGATCTGCTCGATGCATTCCGCCGCTTCCACGTCGGGCGCGTTTTCCAGCCGCCGCGCAAAGTTTTCGAGGATGCTGTGCCGGTTGTGGCCCTTGACCGCGATCACGAACGGAAAGCCGAATTTTTCGTTGTAGCGCCGGTTCAGGTCCTGCATGCGCTCGAATTCCTCCGGGCTGCATTGATCCAGGCCCGCGCCCTTCTGCTCGCGCGTCGATTCCTCGGTGAGTTCGCCGCGCACCGCGGCGCGGCCGGCAAGTTCCGGGTGGGCGCGGATGAGGCGCAGGCGCTCTTCTTCGCTTGCGCCGCGCACGACATCGGCCATCGCCGCATGCAGTTGCGCGACGCTGGCGAAAGGGCGGCGCGCGCTGGCGCGTTCCGCGACCCAGGGCGAGTGCTCGAAGATGGCGCCGAGGCGCGCGGTGAAGTCCGCCGGGGACATCGTGTTCAATGCGGTGAGGGTGAGTTTGTCGGTCATGGTTGAGCTTGGGTTTTGATGGGCGGCATTGCGTAGGTTGGGCTGCCAAGCCCAACATCGGGCGCCTGCGGATTGCCGGCTTGTTGGGCTTCCTTCGTAGGTTGGGCTGCCAAGCCCAACATCAAACGCCCGCGGTCCGCGGGCATGTTGGGCTTCCTTCGTCAGCCCAACCTACGGTTTCTGATACGGATGCGTTTCCATCCAATGCTTAGCGATATCGATGCGCCGGCAGATCCACACCCCCTCATGCGACTGCACGTAATCGAGGAAGCGCTGCAGCGCGCGGAAGCGACCCGGGCGGCCGAGCAGGCGGCAATGCATGCCGATGGACAGCATCTTCGGACGGTCCTGTCCCTGCGGATCGCCCTCGGCGTACAGCACGTCGAAGCTGTCCTTCAGGTACTGGAAGAATTGCTCGCCGGTGTTGAAGCCCTGCGGCGTGGCAAAGCGCATGTCGTTGGCGTCCAGCGTGTACGGCACCACCAGGTGCGGCTTGCGCCTGTTGTCGCTGGTTGCGACCTCGGTCCAGAACGGCAGGTCGTCGCCGTAGTAATCCGAGTCGTAGGCGAAGCCGCCATGCTCGACGACGAGTCGCCTTGTGTTCGGCGAATCGCGGCCGGTGTACCAGCCCAGCGGAGCCGCGCCGGTCAGTTCGCGGAAGATGGCGATGGCTTCGCGCATGTGGCGGCGCTCGGTGTCTTCGTCGATGTGCTGGTAATGGATCCAGCGCAGGCCGTGGCAGGCGATCTCGTGGCCGAGTTCGACGAAGGCATCGGTCAGCTCCGGGTGGCGCTGCATCGCCATGGCCACGCCGAACACCGTCAGCGGCAGGCCGCGCGATTCGAATTCGCGCAGGATGCGCCAGACGCCGGCGCGCGAGCCGTATTCGTAGATCGATTCCATCGACATGTGCCGGTCGGCATACGATGCCGCGCCGACGATCTCGGACAGGAACTGCTCGGAGCCGGCGTCGCCGTGCAGCACATTGTTCTCCCCGCCCTCTTCATAGTTCAGCACGAACTGCAGCGCGATGCGCGCGCCGCCGGGCCAGCGGGCATGGGGAACATCGCGGCCGTAGCCGATGAGGTCGCGGGGATAGGCGTCTTTCTTGTGCATGGTGGTCCGTTTCAGATTTGCCGGTTATTCGCAGCCATGGGTGTTGGCCTTGGCCGCATGCTGCGCTTCCTCGTCGGAAGCCAGGCCGTTGAAGTACAGGTTCAGCAGCACCGCAGACAGCGCCGCCAGCAGGATGCCGCTGTGCAGCAGCGAGGACATCGCCTTGGGCATGTGCTGCGCCCAGTCGTCCGCCACCATGGGCAGCATGCCGAAGCCGATGGACAGCGCGACGATGAACTGGTTGTGCCGGTTGTTGCGGTAGTCCACGCCGGAGAGGATGCGGATGCCGGTGGCGGCGACCATGCCGAACATCACCAGCCCCGCGCCGCCGAGCACGAATTGCGGCACCGCTTCGGCGGCCTGCGCGATCTTGGGCAGAACGCCCATCACCATCAGGATCACGCCGGCAGCCACGCAGACCCAGCGGCTCTTGACGCCGGTGACGCCGATCAGGCCAACGTTCTGCGAGAACGAGGTGTACGGAAAGGTGTTGAAGATGCCGCCTATCATGGTGCCCAGCGCGTCGGCGCGCAGCCCGCGGCTGATGTCCTGTTGCGACACGCGCTTGCCCACCAGCTCGCCCAGAGCGAGGAACATGCCGGTGGATTCGATCATCACCACCAGCATCACCAGCGTCATGGTGAGGATGGCGAAGACATCGAAGGTCGGCATGCCGAACTGGAACGGCGTCACCAGGGCGAAGCCCTTGGCCGCTGCCACCTTGGCGAAGCTGACCTTGCCCAGCATCCAGGCCAGCGCCGTGCCGGCCACGATGCCGGTGAGCACGGCGATGTTGCACAAAAAGCCCTTGCCGTACTTGGTCACCAGCAGGATCACCACCAGCACGAACAGCGCAATGCCGAGATTGTCCAGCGCTGCATAGGAAGGGTTGGGCACCATGGGCGCCGGGCCCGCGCCGCTCCAGGCGGGATTGGCGACTTTTGCCATGTTCGGCGTGCCGCCCATGGCCCAGTTCACGCCCACGCGCATGAGCGTGATGCCGATCACCGCGATCACGCTGCCCGTGACGATGGGCGGGAACAGCTTCAGCACCCGGCTGATGACGGGCACCAGCAGCAGCGACAACAGGCCCGCGCCGATGACGGCGCCGAAGATGCCGGTCACGCCCAGCGAGGGATTCGCGGCCATGGCCAGCATCGGGCTCACCGACGCGAAGGTCACGCCCATCATCACCGGCATGCGGATGCCGATGAAGCGTCCCAGGCCGAAGGACTGGATCAGCGTCACCAGGCCGCAGCAGAACAGGTCGGCGCTGATCAGCGCGGCCACCTGCTCGGGCTGCAGCTTCAAGGCGCGGCCGACGATCAGGGGCACGGCAATGGCGCCGGCATACATCACCAGCACGTGCTGCAGTCCCAGGGTGAAGAGCTTGATGGCGGGCAGGCGCTGTTCCACGGCCGACGGCATGTCGTTTGCGGGCGTCTCCACGGCATCGTTGCGTTGGCTTTCCTCGGCCGGCGGCGCGGCCATGGTATTGGTATGGCTGGGGGTCATGTTGTCTCCGTATTGCTGCTCGGGATGGATGGATCTTGTTTTTTTATATTGGTTATGAATTGCCGACGGGCTTGTTGCCGGCCCGTCCGAGCGCGGCGCGCAGATCGAAGCGTCTGCTTGTGCCATCGCTCATGCGACATGCGCATTGATCGAGATGCCGCATCATGCGTTCCTGCGCCAGCGCTTCGTCCTTCTGTTCCAGCGCTTCAACCACGGCCAGGTGCTCATCGAAGGAACACGGCTGATGGCCGCTGGCTTCCGGCGTGGACAACAGCAGCGTGGAGCGCGACACCAGGCGCCGCAGCAGGTCGACCACGAGCGTATTGCCGGAAAGCTTGGCCAGCTCGATATGGAATTCCGCGGAGAGCCTTATCCATTGCGGCCGGTTGCCCTGCATGTAGGCATCGCGTTCGCGCGCGATCATGGCGCGCAGGCGCTTGAAGTCGGCAGCCTCGCCCGCCTGCGCGGCCTGCTGCACCACGCGGCCTTCGAGGGTCTGGCGCAGGTCGAACATGTCGTGCGCTTCCTGTTCACTCGGGCTGGCGATGAAGGCGCCGCGATTCGGCTCGAGATCGACCAGGCCATCGGCTGCAAGCCGCGACAGCACCTTGCGCACCGGATGGCGCGCCACGCCATAGATCTCGGCAAGCGTCTGCTCGGCCAGCTTGGTGCCGGCGGGCAGGCGGTGCTCCATGATGGCGTCGTAAATCTCGAGATACATGCGCTCTTCAAGCGGGACTTCCGGGGCCGCGTCGTTATTGGCGACCAGTCTGGGACGTATGCTCATGCTTGCGCCTGGTTGAGAGGGTTGAGGGAAGCAGGTGAAAGGCTGAAAAACGATGTTGACGAGGATGCCGGCCACCGCTAGGATTGTCAACAATTTATTTGGGTTTTTGTCGCAACCCTTTTTGTTGCACCTCCCTTGTTCAACCTCTCCGGGTGAATGCAGTCTCCACGCAGAGATACGTCCCGCCCGACCCCGTGACCGCTCAGGTCGCGGTTCCCTATCCCTGACAAATTGATGGAGCAAAGATGAGCCGTTTGACGACGCACGTCCTCGATACCGCCCATGGCCGGCCGGGACATGGCATCGAACTATCCCTGTACAAAATTGTCGACAATCAGCGTCAACACCTGGTGTCGAAGACCACCAACGACGATGGCCGCTGCGATGGCCCGCTGCTGGAAGGCGCGGCATTCACCGAGGGCGTGTACGAGCTGGACTTCGCGCTCGGCGCCTATTTCAGAAAGCTTGGCGTGGACCTGCCGCAGCCGAACTTTCTCGATGTGGTGACCCTGCGCTTCGGCGTAGCCGATGCGAGCAAGCACTACCATGTGCCGCTGGTGGCGAGCCCGTGGAGCTATTCGACTTATCGCGGCAGCTGAACCGCGACGCAATGAAGGAGACATGAGATGGAAGGTTATCTGCTTGACTGGGCCAATCTGCTGCTGCGCTGGCTGCATGTGATCGTGGCGATCGCGTGGATCGGTTCCTCGTTTTATTTCGTCTGGCTGGACAACAGCCTGCGGCCGCCGGTGAGCCGCGAGCTGAAGGACCGCGGCGTGGGCGGCGAACTCTGGGCCGTGCATGGCGGCGGCTTCTACAATCCGCAGAAATACCTGGGCGCGCCGCCGAGCCTGCCCGAGGATCTGCATTGGTTCTACTGGGAGTCGTACAGCACCTGGCTGTCGGGTTTCGGCTTGTTCTCGGTGCTGTACCTGTTCAATCCGAAGGTATTTTTGATCGATCCGAACGTGGCCAATATCTCGCCGACGGTCGCGGTCGTGGCGGCATTGGGGTTTCTGGTGCTGGGCTGGCTGGTGTATGACACGCTGTGCCGCGTGCTGCGCAAGCAGGAAAAGCTGCTGGCGGTGCTGGTGGTGCTGTATGTGGTCGCCGCGGCCTATGGCGCCTGCCATCTGTTCTCGGGTCGCGCTGCTTTTCTGATCATGGGCGCGATGATCGCGACCATCATGAGCGCGAACGTGTTCTTCTGGATCATCCCGGGCCAGCGCAAGGTGGTGGCGGCGATGAAGGCTGGCCAGCCGGTCGATCCGATCCACGGCCAGCGCGGCAAGCAGCGCAGCGTGCACAACACCTACTTCACGCTGCCGGTGCTGTTCGCGATGCTGTCCAACCACTACAGCATGACCTACAGCCACAAGCACAACTGGCTGGTGCTGGTGCTGATCATGGTGGCTGGCGTATTGATCCGTCAGTTCTTCCTGTTGAAGCACAAGGGCAAGATCAATGTCGCGTATCCGGCGGCGGCGATCGCGATCCTGGTCGGCGTGATCGCGTGGCTGGCACCGGCGCAGCAAGCGGCGGCGCCGGCTGGCGCGGCGGCGGCGGGCGTGGATGTCGGGCAGGTGCAGAAGGTGGTCGAGGCGCGCTGCGTGCAATGCCATGGCGCGAAACCGACGATGATGCCGACGCCGGCCAAGGGCATCGTGCTCGAAGGGCCGGAAGCGATCCGCAGCCATGCGCAGCTGATCTATCAGCAGGTGGTGGTGCAGAAGGCGATGCCGCTCGGGAATGTGACCGGCATTACCGATGACGAGCGGGCGCTGATTGCGAAGTGGTTCGAGGGTGGTGCGAAGTAAGACTTAGCGCTTGATCGATGGGCTGATGAACGGCCGGGGCTTCGGTGGAAGTCCCGGCCGTTTTGTTTGCCCACCCTACACATACCCCGACAACAAAGGTCATCAACTGACAAATTGCGTCACCCTCGTTGACGCGCAACGTAAGAAATTTTCTCCTGTAGCAATTTTCACCCTATCTTTCCACGCCGAAACGCATGGCATGCGTTCTGCAATGTGCCCTCCCGCAGTTTCACTGTTTGACTCAACCACAGGGAGAAAGAACGATGCGGATCAGCAGAAAACGCCGGATGGCGGCGATGCGTGGGGTGGGTGGTTTTACCTTGATTGAATTGATGATCGTGGTGGCGATCATTGGCATCCTGGCGGCGGTGGCGATACCGAGTTATCAGAACTATGTAGCGAAAGCAAAAATGGGAGCAGCCTATTCGGATATCTCTTCGGGAAAGATCGGATATGAGGCGGCCTTTGTCGATGGAAAGACTGTCGACCTCACCACAATCGGCCTGCCCTCATCAACGGGCAATTGCAAACTGATTACCGTTACTGCTCCAAACACCACCTCGGGCGCCGCTACACCAGCCATCAAATGCGACATCAACAATCCCGGACCTTCATTGGGCGCTAGCGCCTATATCCAGATCAACCGGGACGCCAGTGGTCAATATGCCTGCGTAACCAGCGTGGATACCAAGTACCAACCCACGGGTTGCAGCGGAGCCGCAGGAGGAAATAACACAACAAACAATAGTGGCACCACCGGCACCACTGGCGCAGGAGGCTAAGCCACATTGCGTTGAGCCGACAGCTTAGGCCACGTCACAAGCCAGCAAGCTAGACACAAGGACAACCGACACGTTATCCGCGCCGCCAGCCTCATTGGCGGCGCAAATCAACCCCCGGCATAACTCTTCCAAGCTCACATCCGACGCCAGCAATTCCGCGATCTCGTCATCGCCCAGCATGTCGTGCAGTCCATCCGAGCAGAACAGGTACAAGTCGCCCTCTTCCACTCGATGCTCATGCGCCTCGACAGTCAGCTCCACATCCACACCCAGCGCACGCGTGACCAGGTTGCGTATCTTCGAATGCCTCGCCTCTTCCACTGACAGCAGCCCGGCATCGATCTTTTCCTGCACCACTGAATGATCCTTCGTCAGCGCGGTCAGCACGCCGTCGCGCAGCCGGTATGCGCGCGCATCACCGGCATGCGCAATAGCCACGCGGTCTTCCCCGAACAGGCCGGCCACCAGCGTCGCACCCATGCCGCGCAACGACGGTTCATCAACCGCTGCCGCGAGGATGGCTTCATTCGCTTCCAGCGCCGCATCGACCAGCACTTCCCACAAGGTATCGACCGTCACCGGCCCGCGGAGGAAGCGCTGCTCGACCACATCGCGTATCACCGACACCGCGATATCGCTCGCCACTTCGCCAGCCGCATAACCACCCATGCCATCGGCCAGCACCGCCAGGCCGCAATGCGGCACGATGGCGACCGCATCTTCGTTGTGTGAGCGCACCCGGCCGGTGTCGGTGGCGGCGGCGAATTCGTAATGAAAGGAATGGTTCATCGCGGGCAGGCTTGGGGAGTCGCGCCAATATAGCGCCTGCGATGCCAAAGAGGAAATAAAAGAACGGTGAGCCGGCAAGAAAAACGGGGAGCCTCAGCTCCCCGTTTCACCGTTCCCACCGAAGCGGGATCGAATCACGCGTGATTACAGAATCGACTTCAGCAGGCGACCCATTTCCGAAGGATTGCGGGTGACCTTGATGCCGCAGGCTTCCATGATTTCCAGCTTCGCTTCCGCGGTGTCGGCGCCGCCGGAGATCAGCGCGCCGGCATGGCCCATGCGCTTGCCCGGAGGCGCGGTCACGCCAGCGATGAAGCCAACCACCGGCTTCTTCATGTTGTCCTTGATCCAGTAAGCCGCGTTGGCTTCGTCCGGACCGCCGATCTCGCCGATCATGATCACCGCATCGGTGTCCGGATCGTCATTGAACATCTTCATTACGTCGATGTGCTTCAGGCCGTTGATCGGGTCGCCGCCGATGCCCACTGCCGAGGACTGGCCCAGGCCCAGCGCGGTCAGCTGGCCCACGGCTTCATAGGTCAGCGTGCCCGAACGCGACACGACGCCGATGCGGCCCTTCTTGTGGATGTGGCCCGGCATGATGCCGATCTTGATCTCATCCGGCGTGATCAGGCCCGGGCAGTTCGGTCCCAGCAGCAGGGTCTTGCTGCCGGACTTGGCCATGCGGTCCTTCACTTCCATCATGTCGCGCACGGGGATGCCTTCGGTGATGCAGATCGCCAGGTCCAGCTCGGCTTCCACGGCTTCCCAGATCGCAGCAGCGGCGCCCGCGGGCGGCACGTAGATCACGGAAACGTTGGCACCGGTCTGGGCCTTGGCTTCCTTCACGTTCGCGAAGATGGGGATGCCTTCGAAGTCTTCGCCAGCCTTCTTCGGGTTCACGCCGGCGACGAAGCAGTTCTTGCCGTTGGCATACTCCCGGCACATGCGGGTATGGAACTGGCCGGTCTTGCCGGTGATGCCCTGGGTGACGACCTTGGTGTCTTTATTGATGAGAATGGACATTGTGTTTCCTTCTGCGCGTATTCGTGATTGACCGTTATTTGCCGTTGGCCGCAGCGACAACCTTTTGCGCGGCTTCTTCCATGGTGTCGGCGGCGATGATGGGCAGGCCGGATTCGGCCAGCATCTTCTTGCCCAGCTCTTCGTTGGTGCCCTTCATGCGCACCACCAGCGGCACCGACAGCGACACCGCCTTGGAAGCGGTGATCACGCCTTCGGCGATCACGTCGCAGCGCATGATGCCGCCGAAGATGTTGACCAGGATGGCTTTCAGGCCCGGGTTCTTCAACATGATCTTGAAGGCTTCGGTGACCTTCTCCGCGGTCGCGCCGCCGCCCACGTCCAGGAAGTTGGCCGGCTCGCCGCCGAACAGCTTGATGGTGTCCATGGTGGCCATTGCCAGGCCGGCGCCGTTCACCAGGCAGCCGATATTGCCGTCCAGGGAGATGTAAGCCAGGTCGAACTTGGAAGCCTCGACTTCGGCCGGATCCTCTTCATCCAGGTCGCGGTAGGCGACAATTTCCGGATGACGGAACAGCGCGTTGGAGTCGAAGTTGAACTTGGCGTCGAGCGCGATCACCTTGCCGTCGCCGGTCACGATCAGCGGGTTGATCTCGGCCAGCGAGGCGTCGGTTTCCCAGTAAGCCTTGTACAGGCCCTGCAGGTTCGCGCGCGCGGCGGGGATCGATGCTGCCGGGATGCCGATCTTGGCAGCGATGTCGTCGGCGTCCTTGTCGGTCAGGCCGATCGCCGGATCGATCGCCACCTTGTGGATCAGCTCCGGATGCTTCTCGGCGACTTCCTCGATGTCCATGCCGCCTTCGCTGGAAGCCATCAGCACGACGCGCTGGCTGACGCGGTCGGTGACCATCGAAACATACAGTTCCTTCTTGATGTCCGCGCCTTCTTCAATCATCAGGCGGCGCACCTTCTGGCCTTCCGGGCCGGTCTGGTGGGTGATGAGCTGCATGCCCATGATGGCGTTCGCGTATTCGCGCACCTGGTCGATGGACTTGGCAACCTTGACGCCGCCGCCCTTGCCGCGGCCGCCGGCGTGGATCTGTGCCTTGACGACCCATACCGGACCGCCGAGGGTTTCGGCGGCCTTGACAGCTTCCTCAACGCTCATGCACGGGATGCCGCGTGGAACGGTCACTCCGAATTTGCGGAGGATTTCTTTACCCTGGTACTCATGGATTTTCATGCGAGCTTCCCTTCAAACGCTGATGTGGTTGGCTGCTTGCAGCCGGTTGATCAAGTGGTGGATTTGGTTGGCCGGGCCGTTGCCCAGCGCGGATAGAACTGCGCGACCGCGGCGCCATCGGTGCGCAAGGCATGGCAGCGGTCGAGTTGAAACGGTTTGATTGCCTGGCCGTCCGCGCCCGCCTCGCCGCGCACCGGGATCACGTCGCCGGCGAATGCCTGCACCGCCGCCGTCGGCAGGATGGTGGCGAGCTCGGAAAGATGCGTGCAGCCGGCAATGCCGCCCATGCGCTGCTTTACCTCGTAGCGAAAACCCTGCATCAGATTCAGGCCGATGAGCTTGCGGTAGTCGGGACCGATGGTGTCGCAATGGCCGGGGTACGGCGTGGAATCGGAAACGGCGGCGACATCGACGATCTGCATGCTGGTGTCGATGGTCAGGCGCAGCCACAGGTCGTGGATGGGTTCACCAGCGACACGCACGCCTGCCGCGGCATGGACGTCGCGGGTTTTCACATCGGAGATGTTGGCATCGATATCCCATAGTCCGTCTTCGCGCGCATAGGCATCGATGCGGATGGCGCGGGTGTGTTTCTTCTCGCGACGAACGGGGGAATTTGGCAGGGGCATAAAGACACGGGTGCCAGGGAGCGGCGAAGCATGGATATGCCGCATTTGCGCGTTACTGTCACAGCTTCTGCGACAGCGGCCGCTCCTGCGGCGTTAGCAAAAAAACCGGGAGAGTGTAGCACAGCTTGTGGCCGCTTTAGCAAGCGGAGTGTCGGGATGGCATCGAGGTAATTCGGGCAAGACTCGATTCGCAGCGGCGGCCGCCGAGTCTTATCAGATTGAAACCCAGAAGCCAACCTCGTTGAGCGGCAAGCAGCGCGCAAGCGACTGGAAGCGGCTTTGCAGTCGTTTCGAACCCTTGGGCAGAAGTCTTGCCAAGCGTGACATCCTCTTCGCGGCGACGGCGACCATTCTGTGGCGCCTGAGAGGGACGACATGGTCAAAATTTCGCAGGCAGCCGGCTTGTCGCTGACGACCCGCCTGAAGCAAAACCGCGCATGCAGACTTCGCGCGCACCGCGTGCATCGCGGCAGCAAAGCAAATGACCGTATGCACACTGAACTTTCCATCATCGAACAGCTACAGATGCGCCTGAGCGGCTCGTTTGCTCGCCATCCAGGGCGTTATCAGAGTGGCGACAACGCTATTGCGCCTCCGAGCTTTTTTCCATCCTGAAAATTCAACTCAACATGCGTATCGATCAACATGGCGTGACTGCGCCTGTCCATCAGCAACACACTCAAGCCACCGATGAAGGGCAACAGGTCCAGACTGGAAATGGACCTCAACAGGCACCGGTGGTGCATCGCCAAGCGCAATACGCCGCCCTGCTTGTCAATCTGGGCAATGCTCGGGTAGCGCCGGCGAACTTCAATGGCCCTGGCCCGGCTTTGGCGGCGCGAAACGGTCCTGCCCGGGGTGTAACCATGTTGCTTGATGCCGCAGCGCACCTGGCATTGAACCAGTAAGACTTTCTCTAAGCGGATCGGTGCCGCAGACGGAGCGTCAGGCAACAAGCAGCTCTTACGATCACGTTGCTCATCCATGAACAAAGATAAAAAAAAGCGGGTCTGCCATTAAGGCAGACCCGCTTACTTCATTACCCGAAGAAGCGCTTGTCGCTTACTCCGCTTCGTTCACTTCCTTTGCTTCCTTCGCCTCACGCGCAGCCTTCGCGCCATCGGCGCCCTTGCCGGCCGGGATTTCCGGCACGCCCAGCGAAGCGCGCACCTTGTTCTCGATCTCGCGTCCCAGCTCCGGACGCTCCTTCAGGAAGTTACGGGCGTTGTCCTTGCCCTGGCCGATGCGCTCACCGTTGTAGCTGTACCAGGCGCCCGACTTCTCGACGATCTTCGCATCCACGCCGAGGTCGATGATCTCGCCTTCACGCGACGTGCCTTCTCCGTACAGGATGTCGAAGTGCGCTTCCTTGAACGGCGGCGCGATCTTGTTCTTGACGACCTTGACCTTGGTTTCGTTACCGATCACCTCGTCGCCGGACTTGATCGAGCCGGTGCGGCGGATGTCCAGGCGCACGGACGCATAGAACTTCAGCGCATTGCCGCCGGTGGTGGTTTCCGGATTGCCGAACATGACGCCGATCTTCATGCGGATCTGGTTGATGAAGATCACCAGGGTGTTGGTACGGTTGATCGACGCGGTCAGCTTGCGCAGCGCCTGCGACATCAGGCGGGCCTGCAGGCCGGGCAGCGAATCGCCCATGTCGCCTTCGATTTCCGCACGCGGGGTCAGCGCCGCGACCGAGTCGACCACGATCAGGTCGACGCCACCCGAACGCACCAGCGCATCGGTGATTTCCAGCGCCTGCTCACCGGTGTCCGGCTGCGAGATCAGCAGGTCGGACAGGTTGATGCCCAGCTTCTGCGCGTAGCCGACATCCAGCGCATGCTCGGCGTCGATGAAGGCGCAGGTGCCGCCCACCTTCTGCATCTCGGCGATGGTTTGCAGCGTCAGCGTGGTTTTACCCGAGGATTCCGGGCCGTAGATTTCTACGATGCGTCCGCGCGGCAGGCCGCCGACACCGAGCGCAACGTCCAGGCCGAGCGAGCCGGTGGACACCACCTGGACTTCCTCGGCGGGCGAGTTGTCCGCCATGCGCATGACGGAGCCCTTGCCGAACTGCTTCTCGATTTGCGCCAGCGCGGCCGCAAGCGCCTTGCTCTTGTCCGAGCCGGTTTGTGCTTTCTTGTCGTCCATATATGTCTTTCAGCGTGGGAGTCAGACCGGCTGGTGGCAGCGCGATGCGACGGTTGAGGGGAGAAATGCGGAACCGATACTGTACATAAATCCAGTGGTTTTAGCAAGCGAAACCGGCGGTGCTGTGGGGTTTTCGGGAGCGGCATTGCCGC
This sequence comes from Noviherbaspirillum pedocola, assembly GCF_016632335.1. Classification (GTDB taxonomy): domain Bacteria; phylum Pseudomonadota; class Gammaproteobacteria; order Burkholderiales; family Burkholderiaceae_D; genus Noviherbaspirillum_A; species Noviherbaspirillum_A pedocola. Next base: position 280,349 of record NZ_JAEPBG010000003.1, on the reverse strand, counting down.
GTTTTCCGCCGGCCCTGAGTCATGGAATTTGCGGCCGGGACACCGAATTGCAAGACACCGGACACTACAGCATTCAGCCGCTTTTTTCCATTTCCGTTCTTGTTCGTAGAACGAAAAGCCAATAGACTCCCTTAACCATTTGCCAAAACTCCCCCATGCGTATTCTGCTTGCCGAAGATGACGGTGTCCTCGCCGATGGATTGACGCGCTCGCTGCGCCAGTCCGGCTATGCGGTCGACTGCGTCAAGGATGGCCAGGAAGCCAATGCCGCGCTCTCCGTGCAGGATTTCGACCTGCTGATCCTTGACCTCGGTCTGCCGCGCATGGATGGCCTGGAAGTGCTGCGCCGGCTGCGCCTGCGCGATTCGCGCATGCCGGTGCTGATACTGACCGCCAATGATTCCGTCGATCAGCGGGTGCGCGGGCTGGACCTGGGCGCCGACGATTTCATGGCCAAGCCCTTCGCGCTGTCCGAACTCGAAGCCCGGGTGCGTGCGCTGACGCGGCGCGGCGTCGGCGGCGGACCGACGATGATCCGCCACGGCCCGCTGGCCTTCGACCAGGTTGGCCGCGTCGCTTACCTGAACGAACAGATGCTCGATCTGTCCGCGCGCGAGCTCGGCCTGCTGGAAATCCTGCTGCAGCGCACCGGCCGGCTGGTGTCGAAGGAGCAATTGGTGGACCACATGTGCTCCTGGGGCGAGGAAGTCAGCAATAACGCCATCGAGGTCTATGTGCACCGGCTGCGCAAGAAAATCGAGGCGGGCGGCGTGCGCATCGCCACCGTGCGCGGGCTCGGCTACTGCCTGGAGAAATACGTGGATCCGGCCGGTCAGACGCGGCCGGCAGCCTGAGCGACGTAGCGCATGGACCGCGCGCCGCAGGCCGCATCGGCTCTACAGGAAGACGAGGAAACCACGCAGCGCTCGCTGTTCGGCGAGATCCTGGACTGGATGCTGGTGCCGCTGTTGCTGCTGTGGCCGCTGAGCATCGCCATCACCTACCTGGTCGCGAAGAACATCGCCAATCAGCCCTTCGACCGCGAACTCGAGGACAAGGTCACGGTGCTGGCGCAGCAGGTCAAGCTCATCGACGGCCGCATCGCGGTGGGATTGCCGGCGGCGGCGCGCGACATGCTGCGCGCCGATGAAATCGATGCCGTCAGCTACCAGGTGCTGGGGCCGCGCGGCGAATTGCTCGACGGCGAGCTCGATATGCCTGTGCCGGTGGACGATGAGGACCGCACGCCCTGGGCCGTCACGCTGCGCTACGACACGATGCGCAATGCCGATGTGCGCATCGCCTATGTCTACGTCGGCCTGCCGCCGCAGGAAGGCGGCATCGCGCCGCGCCAGGCGCTGGTGCAGGTTGCCGAAACCCTGGACAAGCGTGCCGACCTGGCTAACCAGATCATCAAAGGCGTGATCCTGCCCGAATTCATCATCCTGCCCGTGGCCCTGGCGCTGGTGTGGTTTGCGCTGTCGCGCGGCCTGTCGCCACTGGCGGAACTGCAGCGGCAATTGCGCGCGCGCCGCAGCGAAGACCTGTCGCCGATCGATACCAGCCATGTGCCGGAAGAAATCACGCCGCTGGTCGGCTCGCTGAATGCGATGCTGGAAAAGGTATCGCAGAGCATCGAGATGCAGAAGCGCTTCATCGCCGATGCGGCGCACCAGATGAAGACGCCGCTGGCCGGCATGCGCATGCAGTCCGAGCTGGCGCTGCGCCAGACCAGCGCCGAGGAAATCCATCGCTCGCTCGAGCAACTGGCCAAGAGCAGCGAATCGGCCACGCGCCTGGTGAATCAGCTGCTGGCGCTGGCGCGCGCGGAAAACCAGACGCCGCAGGCCTCGCCCTTCGTGCCGGTGGAGCTGTCCGAACTGGCGCGCAATGTGGTGCACGACTGGGTACAGCTGGCCTTTGCGCGCGGCATCGATATCGGCTTCGAACAGCCCGAGCATCCGCTGCTGGTGGCGGGCAATCCAACCATGCTGCGCGAGCTGCTCGGCAACCTGATCGACAATGCCTTGCGTTATACCCCGGCCAACGGCAGCGTGACCGTGCGCGTGCGTGCGGACTTGCCGCATGAACTGGCGATACTGGAAGTCGAAGACACCGGTCCCGGCATTGCGCCGGCCGAGCGCGGTCACGTGTTCGAACGCTTCTACCGCATCCTCGGCAGCCATACCGAAGGCAGCGGCCTGGGCCTGGCCATCGTGCGCGAGATCGCGCAGCAGCATGGCGCCGAGGTCGAGATTCTCGCCAATCCGCAGTGCCGCGACAGAAAGCTGCCGGGCACGCTGTTGCGCGTGACGCTACCGATGCGGCAGCGCCCGGACCAACTCGAGGACTACAGCTGACATGCCTTCCACAGAACAACGCGGCAGCATCTGGTGGCGCCGCACGCGCCGCCTGACCCTGCTGCTGCTGGCGATCTGGTTCGCGCTGACCTTCGTGGCCATCTTCTTTGCGCGGGAATTGTCGCAGCTGGTGGTATTCGGCTGGTCGCTGTCGTTCTACCTCGCTGCCCAGGGCGCACTGCTCGGTTATCTGGCGCTGATCGGCATCTATGCGTTGTGCATGCGTCGAATCGATAGCAAAGCGCTGGAGGAACGCCATGGCGCTTAAGCGATATACCCGGCGCCTGACGCAGCACTATCTGCTCTACACCATCGGCTTCTTCCTGATCCTGGCCGCGCTGGCGGTGCTGGAAAAGGAAGGTTTTCCGCGCACCTGGATCGGCTATCTGTTCATCTTCGCCACCATCGTGCTGTATGCCGGCATCGGCGTGATCAGCCGCACCGCGGACGTGGTCGAATACTATGTCGCCGGACGCCGCGTGCCGGCGCTGTTCAACGGCATGGCGACCGCGGCCGACTGGATCTCGGCGGCCAGCTTCATCAGCCTGGCCGGCGGCCTGTATCTGCAGGGCTTCGACGGCCTGGCCTACATCATGGGCTGGACCGGCGGTTATGTATTGGTAGCCCTGCTGATTGCGCCCTATCTGCGTCGTTTCGGCCAGTACACGATCCCCGACTTTCTCGCCGCGCGCTATCCGGTCAGGGGCAGCGGCACGCCGATCCGGCTGATCTCGGCGGCGGCCACGGTGATGATTTCCTTCACCTATGTGGTCGCGCAAATCTATGGCGTCGGCCTCATCACCTCGCGCTTTACCGGCATCGACTTTTCCATCGGCATCTTCCTCGGCCTGGCCAGCATCCTGGTGTGCTCATTCCTCGGCGGCATGCGCGCGATCACCTGGACCCAGGTGGCGCAGTACATCATCATCCTGGTCGCCTACATGATTCCGGTGGTGTGGCTGTCGGCCGAGCACACCGGCATCCCGGTGCCGCAGGTGGCGTATGGCGCGGCGCTGGCCAAGCTGTCGCAGCGCGAAGCCGAGCTCACTGCGGATCCGGCCGAACAGGAAGTGCGCGCCGCCTTCCGCCGCCGCGCCGATGAGGATACGGCGCGCCTGGCCGCCCTGCCCGGTTCCTGGGAAGAGGGAAAGCGGCTGGCGCAGCGGCACGTCGAAGATCTGAAGACCAGCAATGCCTCGCTGCTGCAGATCCGCGCCGCCACGCGCGAACTCGCGGCCTATCCGCGCGATCCGGCGGAGGCGCGCCGCGTCTGGTCGGAAGACCGGGCCGCGAATCTCGCGCGCGCCGCGCCGCCGAATTCGCATGTCGCGCCGTTTCCAGGACCGGACAAGGCGAGTTCGGATGCGCGCCGCAACAACTTTCTGGCCCTGGTGCTGTGCCTGATGATGGGCACCGCCGCGCTGCCGCACATCCTGGTGCGCAGCTACACCACGCCATCGGTGGCGGCCTCGCGCAGCTCGGTGTTCTGGACGCTGCTGTGCATCCTGCTGGTCTACACCGCCGTGCCGGCGCTGGCCGCGCTGGTGAAGTACGACATCTATACCTCGCTGGTGGGCAGCGAATACAACAGCCTGCCGGCCTGGGTCTCTTATTGGGCCAGCATCGACAAGCTGCATCCACTGGTGCAGATCACCGACATCAACGGCGACGGCTATGTACAGCTTGCCGAGATCGCCATCGATGCCGACATGGTGGTGCTGGCCACGCCCGAGATCGCCGGCCTGCCCTATGTGATTTCCGGCCTGATCGCCGCTGGCGGACTGGCCGCGGCGCTGTCCACCGCGGATGGCCTGCTGCTGACCATATCCAGCGCGCTCGCGCACGATACCTATTACAAGACGATCGCCCCGATGGCCTCGACCCAGAAACGGGTGACGATTTCCAAGCTGATGCTGGTGGTGGTGGCGCTCCTGGCCGCGTATGCCGCGTCGCTCAAGCCAGGCAACATCCTGACAGTAGTCGGCATGGCGTTTTCGCTGGCGGCCTCGACACTGTTTCCGGTGCTGGTGGCCGCGGTGTTCTGGCGCCGCGCCAATGGTTGCGGCGCCATCGCCGGCATGCTGGTCGGCTTCATGGTCTGCGTGTATTACATGCTGCATGCCGGCGCCGTGCCGGAAGGCGAGCTTGCATCCCTGTGGTTCGGCATCGCGCCGATATCGGCCGGGGTCTTCGGCGTGCCGGCCGGATGCACCGCGCTGGTGCTGGCAAGCCTCATGACGGCGCCGCCGGATGCACGAATCGAGGGATTCATTGAGCAATTGCGCCAACCGGATGCATGAGGCTGGGCGCGGCATGGCACAACAGCATGCCTTGCAGCCGCAGCGTTTGCGACAACTGGTTACGGCGCATTGACGGCAGGTCGCATCCCGCATGCCGGCCTGCCGAATTGCGACGCCCCATGCCGGGCGGGCATGCTTCTTGATTGCAGGAAGCATGCCATTTGGCCTACCCATGCTCCAGTTCACCATGCCCACTCCCTTCGATGAAATGCATGCCGTCGGCGAAGCCCGCGAGCACTATCGCGTCTTTGACCGCTGGCTCTCCGATCAGTCGCCGGACACCCTGGCGCACAAGCGCGCCGAAGCCGACCTGATCTTCCGCCGCGTGGGCATCACCTTCGCGGTCTATGGCAGCGATGCTGGCACCGAGCGCCTGATTCCCTTTGACATCATCCCGCGCATCATTCCCGGCAATGAATGGAAGATGCTGCAGGCGGGACTGGTACAGCGAGTGCGCGCGCTCAACATGTTCATCCATGACATTTATCACGAGCAGCGCATCGTGCAGGCGGGCGTGATGCCGGCCGAACAGGTGTTCCGCAATGCGCAGTATCGACCCGAGATGCAGGGCGTCGATGTCGCATCAGACATCTATGCGCATATCGCCGGCGTGGACATCGTGCGCGCCGGCGCCGGCGAATACTACGTCCTGGAAGACAATCTGCGCGTGCCTTCCGGCGTGTCCTACATGCTGGAAAACCGCAAGATGATGATGCGGTTGTTTCCCGAACTGTTCGCGCGGCACCGCATCGCGCCGGTGGCGCATTATCCAGACCTGTTGCTGGACAACCTGCGTTCGGTTGCGCCCTTGGGCGTGGACAATCCCACCGTGGTGGTGATGACGCCCGGCATGTACAACTCGGCCTACTTCGAGCATGCGTTCCTGGCGCAGCAGATGGGTGTGGAACTGGTCGAGGGTAAGGATTTGTTCGTGGCCGATAACACGGTCTACATGCGCACCACGCGCGGACCGAAGCGCGTCGACGTGATCTACCGCCGCATCGATGATGACTTCCTCGACCCCCTTGCCTTCCGCGCCGATTCCACGCTCGGCGTGCCGGGCCTCTTGTCGGTGTACCGCGCAGGCCGCGTCACGCTGGCCAATGCAATCGGCACCGGCGTGGCCGACGACAAGTCGATCTATCCGTATGTGCCGGACATGGTGCGCTTCTATCTTTCCGAGGAGCCGATCCTCAACAACGTTCCGACCTGGCAATGCCGGCGCCGCGAAGACCTCGATTACACGCTGGCCAATCTTGCCGATCTGGTGGTGAAGGAAACCCATGGCGCCGGCGGCTACGGCATGCTGGTCGGGCCGGCATCAACCAGGGAAGAGATCGAAGCCTTCCGTCAGCGCATCCTCGCCAAACCTGAAGGCTATATCGCGCAGCCGACGCTGGCGCTGTCGACCTGTCCGACCTTCGTCGAAGCCGGCATCGCGCCGCGGCATATCGATTTGCGTCCCTTTGTCTTGTCCGGCAAGACCGTGACCATGGCGCCGGGCGGGCTGACCCGCGTGGCATTGAAGGAAGGCTCGCTGGTGGTGAATTCGTCGCAGGGCGGCGGCACCAAGGACACCTGGATTCTGGAGGAATGACATGCTGAGCAGCACGGCCGACAATCTTTTCTGGATGGCGCGCTATACCGAGCGCGCCGAAAACACCGCGCGCATGCTCGACGTGAATGTGCAGACGGCGATGCTGCCGCAAAGCCCGCAAGCCACTGAGCAGGGCTGGCGCGCGATGCTGGGCATTTCCGAGCTGGAGGAAGCCTATGCGCGCAAGTACGCGCACGTCCATGCGCGCGATGTGCTCGACTTCATGGTGCGCGATCCATCGAACCCCTCCTCCATCGCCTCCTGCCTGGCCAGCGCGCGCGAGAATGCGCGCGCGGTGCGCGGCTCGCTGACCACCGAAGTCTGGGAAATCCAGAACACTACCTGGCTGGAGCTGCAGGGCCAGCTGAAGAAGCGCGCGCAGGAGGACAATCCGAGCGCGTTCTTCGAATGGGTCAAGTACCGCTCGCACCTGTCGCGCGGCGTGACCATCGCTACCATGCTCAGGGACGAGGCCTTCTACTTCATCCGCATGGGCACGCACCTGGAGCGGGCCGACAATACCGCGCGCATCCTCGACGTGAAGTTCCATGGGGCGCGCGAGGCGCAGGCCGCGCAGGGGATGCAGGGGATGCAGGGGATGCAGGGGATGCAGGGGATGCAGGGGATGCAGGGGATGCAGGGGATGCAGGGGATGCAGGGGATGCAGGGGATGCAGGGGATGCAAGGCGCGCAGAGCTTGGAAACGCAGCGCGATTTCTATCACTGGGCCGCGGTGCTGCGCTCCGTGTCGGCCTTCGAAACTTACCGCAAGGTCTATCGTGACGTCATCACGCCGGAACGGGTGGCCGAGCTGCTGATGCTCAGGTCCGACATGCCGCGCTCGCTGATCTACTGCATGAACGAAGTGCTGTCCAATCTGGAACAGGTACGCAACGATGTATCGGCCGACACCGAGCGCTTCGCCGGCCGCCTGCATGCACAGCTGCGCTTCGCTACCATCGAGGACATCCTGAGCTCCGGATTGCATGACTACCTCGACCGTTTCCTCGCCGATGTCTATGAAATCGGCAACCGGGTCAGTCGCGATTTCCTGCTGCCGCTTTCGGCCTGATCCCATGATCCTGACCATCTGCCACGAAACGCATTACCGCTATACCGAGCCGCTGTCGTACGCGATTCAGCTGCTGCGCCTGACGCCGCGCCGCGAGGCGCATCAGCAGACGCTGTCCTGGCATATCGCCGCGCCGGGACGCTGCCATGCGACTGACGATGCCTACGGCAATGCGATGCATGTGCTGACCATCACCGGCAGGCACGATGAAAGCCATCTCGTCGCCGCCGGTCGGGTGCAACTCTTGCCGCTGGATCGCGGCAGGCTCGAGGATATCGGCAGTCTGCCGCCGCTGGTCTACAGCGTCGCGACCCGGCTGACCGTAGCGAGCGAGCCGGTGGCCGAGTTCGCCACGCGCCATCTACGCGGTCGGAGCACCGCCAGCATGCTGGCGCTGGCCGAAGCGATACGCGACGCGGTGGCCTATCGCAGCGGCGCCACCGAAGTCTCGACCGCCGCTGCCGATGCGCTCGCGCTTGGAGAAGGCGTGTGCCAGGATCATGCGCATCTGTTCCTGGCCTGCTGCCGCGCGCAGGGCGTGCCGGCGCGCTATGTGTCCGGCTACATCGACCCGGGCACCAGCGACCATGCCGACAGCCATGCCTGGGTCGATGCCTGGGTGGAAGATGGCGATTACAGCGGCTGGGTCAGCATTGACGTCACTCATGCCTGCCCGCAGGATCTGCACTACTGCCGCTTGGCCGTGGCGCGCGATTACGATTCGGCCGCACCGGTGCGCGGCGTGCGCCGTGGCGGCGGCCATGAAACCCTGCGGGTCGACGTCAGCGTCTCGCGCGAGCAGTAAAGGTACAATCCGCATTTTTCTTGCCGAACGACATCATGACCTACTGCGTCGCCATGCGCCTCCATGCGGGGCTGGTCTTTCTCTCCGACTCGCGCACCAATGCCGGCGTGGACAATGTCGGCACCTTCCGCAAGATGTATTTGTTCGAGAATCCCGGCGATCGGGTGATGGTGCTGATGACCTCGGGCAACCTGTCTCTGTCGCAATCGATACGGCAGGCGATCACGGATTATCGCAGCGCGCAGGGCGAATCGATCTGGAACGTGGCATCGATGTACGACGCCGCGCGCATCGTCGGCGAGGCCATACGCCGGGTGCATGCGCGCGACGCAAAGGCGCTGGGCGACTTTGGCATCGACTTCAATGTGCGCATGATCTTTGGCGGCCAGATCCGCGGCGAAGGATGCCGGCTGTTCCAGATGTACTCGGCCGGCAACTTCATCGAGTCACATGATGAAAACACCTACTTCCAGATCGGCGAGTCGAAATACGGCAAGCCCATCATCGACAGGGTGATCACGCCGGCCTCAAGCCTGGATGAAGCGGCCAAGTGCGCGCTGATCTCGATGGATTCGACCTTGCGCTCGAACATCTCGGTTGGGCTGCCGCTGGATCTGCTGGTGTACGAATGCGATGCGCTGGCCGTGAATCGTTTTGTTTCCATCGATGAGAAGAATGCGTATTTCCGCATGATCCGCGAGACCTGGGGAACGCAGCTGAAGCGTATTTTTGAAAGCATCGATGACCCGGTGTGGAATGCGCCGCAGCCGAGCACGGAGCCGGCGCTGTCGAAGGCGGGAACGTATGCGCATCCGGTGCGGATCCCGCCGCCGAAGGATGTAGCCGCGGGCGTGCAGCAGAGTTTGCCGTTGCAAAGTGTGGCGCAGCAGGGCGGGGATGATGCGCAGCACTGAGGCTGAACGAAAAAGTCCGGAAGCTGGTTAGCTTACGGACTTCGGGAACTTCAGGCGCAGCCTCTGGTAAGGAAGTTCGTTGCGCGCTTCGATGTCCAAAGCCTTCTTTGGCGCACGTCGCGTTATTGCTTCTCCTTTTCCATCTCTTCAAGTCGACGTCTAGACTCTGCGAGCACAGAGATATCGGTAGATATTTGCTCTGGATTCCTTTTAATAATGTCGAGGCCATCTTTACTGGGGTCGCAAGAGCCTGGACCGCAAATTCCGCCTTGCACATCATCGAGCGCGTTATCTTCCAGTTTGGCTTTATCTGCCGCCTCGTTCTGAGACTTACCATTCTTCTGCTGTTCAGGCATCTCATTCTCCCTGGGAATCAAGTGTTGAAAGCAAGATTGCCGGCGAACGTTTTCATGCATCGCATGCGGGCCAGGCACTGTAGCGCGGTTGAGAAAAGTTGCCGCCGTGCTGGATGAAACGAACCGGCCTAGAAACGATGCCGACGACCGCATGCGAACGGACCCGCGAATCATCCTTTCGGCTTCTGCAATGGTGAAAAGGGAAACTGTTACCTTCCGGGAGGCGCCATGGGTTCTTCTTGCCCCGGCGATACAGGAATGTTTTTTATGACGGGGTTGTTCTGTAATGAATGCTTTACATTCTCTATGCGCTCTCCGAATTCAGGCGTTCCACCACTTGCGCCACCTTGAATGTCCTCCAGCTTTTCTTCTTCCAAGGCCGTACCCTGAGTATTACGCCGCGATTTTTGCGAGCCCTTCTGTTCTGACATGGCATTCTCCATAACAATTAGCCAGCGAAAGCGGAATGCTCTCCGGCAGAGCCTTAGTGGAATGCCAACATGACGGTGTTCCAGTATCCGAGTTAAAGGTGGATGAGATAGGGGAGACACAAACCGTCGATGCGAATGTCCCGACACGGTAATGTTGCGCCTCCGTAGCTACGCTGACGCAAGAGGCGCACAGGAAGGCATGCATTCGAGAAAAAGCCATGAAAAAAGCCGGGACTGGAATGCCCGGCCTTGCATGACTGCCCTCCATACCTGCTTCACTTGGGGAAGAAATACGAGATACCACCTTTCTTTTCGAGTTCGGCGCGGTTGATGGGCTTGGCCATCCATTGCTCCAGCATGATTTGCTGCGATTTAGGATCAGTAGTGCAGCCTCTCTGCTCATTCCACTCGACATTTCTGCGCACGATCTCTGTAGCTTCTTCTCGGGTCAGGTATTCAGGCTGTTTGCCGCCAGTGATCGACTCGAGCAAGCCGTCATCAACCGTCGATGGCATCTCGTCAGCCGTATTGGATAGTTTTGCAGCACCTTCTTTCATACGTCCTCCACGTGATGGCGCCGCAGGAAGGCAGCGCCGCGTGGCATCTGTCACGGCCGACGCGTGATTAGTTCAATGTTCCATTTAATGTTTTGGAAAGCAGAACGATTCAGCAGACGTTCGAGACCTCAATCAGATTCGCATCCGGATCGCGGAAATAGACGGAGAGTATCGGCCCCTGCGCGCCAGTGCGCCGCACTGGCCCTTCAATGATCTCGACGCCAGCCGCGCGAATACGCGCAGCGGCCTCATCGAGCGGCGTGTCGGTGATGAAGCACAGATCGGCCGAACCCGGCGTCGGACGTTGCGCCTTTGGCTCGAATTCATGACCGTGCCGATGCAGGTTGATCTTCTGCGCGCCGAAGGCCAGCGCCTTGCGGCCTTCGCCGAAAGTGATGACCCGCATGCCGAGCACGCGGGTATAGAAATCGCAGGTCGTGTCGATGTCCGCGACGGTCAGCACCAGGTGGTCCAGTCGCGCGACCTGCATGGTTTACTCGACGATGGTTTGCGCCTCGTCGCCCTGGCGCTCGCGGATTTCGCCGATGCGGAACACGGTCTCGCCGGCGGCGCGCAATTGCGCTATCGCCGCGTCGGCATTCGCGGGCGACACGATCACAGTCATGCCGATGCCGCAGTTGAAGACACGATGCATCTCAGCATCGGCCACGCCGCCATGCTGCTGCAGCCAGGAGAACAGTGGCGGCATGGTCCAGGCGTCGCGCTTCAATACCGCAGTCAGATTCGGTTGCAGCACGCGCGGAATGTTTTCCACCAAGCCGCCGCCGGTAATGTGCACCAGGCCACGCACTTCGATCGCCTTCATCAGCGCCAGCAGCGGCTTCACATAGATGCGGGTCGGCGCCATCAGCGCGTCTGCCAGCGGCTGGCCGTGGAAATCGGCATTCAGATCAGGCCTGGCAACCTCGATGATCTTGCGCACCAGCGAATAGCCGTTGGAATGCACGCCGGAAGACGCCAGGCCCAGCACCACATCGCCCGGCGCGATCTTGCTGCCATCGATGATCTCGGACTTTTCCACCGCACCAACCGCGAAGCCGGCCAGGTCGTATTCACCGTCCGGATACATGCTCGGCATCTCGGCGGTTTCGCCACCGATCAATGCGCAGCCAGCGAGTTCGCAGCCATGGGCGATGCCCTTGATGACATCGGTCGCGCTGGGCACGTCGAGCTTGCCGCAGGCGAAGTAGTCGAGGAAAAACAGCGGCTCGGCGCCCTGCACCAGAATGTCGTTGACGCTCATGGCGACCAGGTCGATACCGACAGTGTCATGGCGCTTCAGTTGAAAGGCCAGCTTGAGCTTGGTGCCCACGCCATCGGTGCCGGACACCAGCACCGGCTCCCGGTATTTCTTGCCGATCTCGAACAATGCGCCGAAGCCGCCGATGCCGGCGAGCACGCCTTCCCGCATGGTCCGTTTCGCGTAGGGCTTGATGGCTTCAACCAGGGCATCGCCGGCATCGATGTCGACGCCGGCATCGGAATAGGACAGGGAAACGTTCGAAGGAGAAGTCATGGCGGGATATGGCCGCGGAAGGCGGTAGAATAACGGGTTTCGAGCCGGATCAACGCATCCGGAAAAACCGGTATTTTATCAAACCGCCCATTGCCGTCGCCGAATTCATGCCGTTTTCTTTCATCGCCAACCGCCGCGCCGATGCCGACTCCAGGTCTGCCGAGCGGCCCGTTGCGGTGCGGGCATGCGGCGAGCGACGGCCCGGCCTGCCAGCGCGAAGCCCACTAGCATGAGACAGTTGCTGCTGGATCTGAACGCCGAAAAGTGGCAAACCCTGGCCAACTTCGAAGCCGGCCGGAACGCGGAACTGTATCAACTGATGCGCCGCCTGGCGTCACATTCCACCGTTGCGCCGCATGAGCGCTTCGTCTACCTGTGGGGCCGCGCCGGCGCCGGCAAGACGCATTTGCTGCGCGCGCTGGCCGCATCGAGCCGCTCGCGCTATCTCGCGGCCGACGCGCCGCAACGTGCATGGCGCTTCGAGCCCGACATTCCGCTTTACCTGCTGGACGATTGCGAACAGTTGCCGGCGAAGTCGCAGATCGCCGCATTCAATCTGTTCAACGAAGCGCGCGAGCATGGCGCGATGATGATCGTCGCCGGCGCGGTGCCTCCGGCTGTGCTGCCAGTGCGCGAAGATCTGCGCACCCGCATGAGCTGGGGCCTGATCTACCAGGTGCATGAACTGTCCGATGAGGAAAAGATCGCCGCGCTGAACCAGGCGGCGCAGGCGCGCGGCCTGCAGCTCTCGGCCGGCGTGCTGCCCTATCTGATTACGCATTTCCAGCGCGATATGCGATCCTTGTCGGCCATGCTCGATGCGCTGGACCGTTATTCGCTGGAAACCCAGCGTCCCATTACCCTGCCACTGCTGCGCAGCCTGTTGCAGCTGGAAGAAGAATCAAAGACATGAACCTGACGCTGTTTGACCTCGACCATACGCTGTTGCCGCTGGACTCCGACTATGAGTGGGGACAGTTCATGTGCCGCGTCGGCGCGGTGGACGCGGTGGAATTCGCGCGCCGCAATGCCGAGTTCTACGAGCAATACCAGGCCGGCACGCTGGACCCGGTGGCCTATCTCGAATTCGCCTTTGGCAACCTGGCGCGCTTTCCGCGCGCAAAGCTCGACAGCCTGCACCGGCAATTCATGGAAGAAGTGATCCGGCCGGCGCTGCGGCCGGCGGCGCTCGATCTGGTGCGCCGCCATCGTGACGCCGGCGACCTAGTGCTGATCATCACCGCCACCAACCGCTTTGTCACCGCGCCGATCGCGCAAGCCTTCGGCGTTGAGCATCTGATCGCGGCCGAGCCCGTGCTCGACGACAGCGGCGACATCACCGGCGCCTTCCGCGGCACGCCGCCCTACGGTCCGGGCAAGGTGGTCAATCTGCGCCACTGGCTCAACGCGCGCGGCCAAACGCTGGAAGGCTTCGCCACCAGCACCTTCTACAGCGATTCGCAGAACGATATCCCGCTGCTGTCCGCCGTGACCCATCCGGTGGCAACCAATCCCAATGCCCGTCTCAGCGCCCATGCGAAGGCGCAGGGCTGGCCCATTCTGAATCTGTTCAATGATTAAGAAGCTCATCAGGCGCATCCTCGGCAAGCCGGCGGCCGATCCCACCCAGCCGGTCATCCTCGGTCCCGAAGAACACCGCATCCGGCCCGAGCTGGTATCGCCGAACGCGGTCCGCGTCACGCAGACGCTGCAGGCCGAAGGCTACAAGGCCTTTCTCGTCGGCGGCGCGGTGCGCGATCTGCTGCTGGGCATTCCGCCCAAGGATTTCGATATCGCCACCAATGCCACGCCCGAGCAGGTCAAGCGCCTGTTCCGGCGCGCCTTCATCATCGGCCGCCGGTTCCAGATCGTGCATGTGATGTTCGGGCAGGAATTGCTGGAAGTGACCACCTTCCGCGGCAGCTCATCGGAAGCCGCGCCGCGCGACGAGCATGGCCGCGTGCTGCGCGACAACACCTTCGGCGAGCAGCATGAAGACGCGCTGCGGCGTGACTTCACCATCAATGCGATGTACTACGATCCGGCCACGCAGCAGGTGCTGGACTATCACGGCGGCATCGAAGACATCCGCGCGAAGACGCTGCGCATCATCGGCGTGCCGGAAGAGCGCTATCGTGAAGACCCGGTCCGTATGCTGCGCGTGGTGCGCTTCGCCGCCAAGCTCGGCTTCGAGATCGATCCGGCCGCGCGCGCGCCGATCAGTGTGATGGCGCCGCTGCTCAACAACGTGCCGGCCGCGCGCGTCTTCGATGAAATGCTAAAGCTGTTGATGAGCGGGCAAGCCATGGCCTGCCTCGAGCGCCTGCGCAGCGAAGGCCTGCATCACGGCCTGCTGCCGCTGCTGGACGTGGTGATGGAGCAGCCGCTCGGCGAGCGCTTCGTGCGCCTAGCCCTGGACAATACCGATGCCCGCATCAAGGCCGGCAAGCCGGTGTCGCCGGGTTTCCTGTTCGCCTCGCTGCTGTGGCACCAGGCGCTGGAGAAATGGCGCGCTTACCAGGCCGCCGGAGAATTGCCGATCCCGGCGCTGCACATGGCGGCCGACGATGTGCTCAACGGCCAGACCGAGAAGCTCGCGCTGCAGCGGCGCATTGCGTCCGACATGCGCGACATCTGGGCAATGCAGCCGCGCTTCGAGCGCCGTACCGGCAAGTCGCCCTACAAGCTGATCGAACATCCGCGCATGCGCGCCGGCTATGACTTCATGCTGCTGCGCTGCGCCTCCGGCGAAATCGACGCCGAGATCGGCGAGTGGTGGACCGCCTTCATCGAAGGCGATGGCGCAACCCGCGAAGAACTGCTGACCAGAAAGCCGCGCACGGAAGGCGATGCACCGGCGAAGAAGCGACGCCGCAGTCGCAGCCGCAACCGAAATGCCGCCGGGGGAGCCAGCGGGTCCAATGGCGCGAGCGCAGAGAACGCGGGCAATGAAGCGCAGGGCGGCGCTCGTACCGGCGAACCTGTGACCAGGGACAACGTCGAATGAATGCTGCCGCGCATGTGCTCGCCTACATCGGCCTGGGCGCGAACCTCGGCGATGCGCGCGCCAGCGTGGAAGCAGCATTGCAGCGCTTGAACAGCTTGCCGCAAACACGCCTGGATGCGGCATCAAGCCTGTATGCCACCGCGCCTGTCGATGCCGACGGCGATGATTATGTGAACGCGGTGGCGCGCATCGATACTGCATTGCCGGCGCAGGAGTTGCTGCGCCATCTGCTCGACATTGAACAGGACTTGGGCCGCGAGCGGCCCGGCTACAATGCGCCGCGCACTCTTGACCTCGATCTGCTGCTGTATGGCGAAGAACGCATCGACGAACCCGGCCTCATCGTGCCGCATCCGCGCATGACGCAGCGTGCCTTCGTGCTGGTGCCGCTGCTGCAGCTCGATCCACTGATCACGATTCCCGGCGCAGGGCCGGCGCAGGGCTTCATGCCGGATGTGGCCGCGCAGGCGATACGGCTGCTGAAGCCTTAGCGCCGGCCACATCACATCGATAAACCATCCGCAGGAGACATCACAATGGCAGCCTACCTACAAGAAAACGCCGGCGCCGCGCGCACCAAGCCGGTCACCATCCCCACCCTGCTCTTGATGCGCGCCAAAGGCGAGAAGATCACGATGTTGACCTGCTATGACGCCAGCTTCGCAGCGCTGATGGACCGCTGCGGCGTGGACATGCTGCTGGTCGGCGATTCGCTCGGCATGGTGTCGCAGGGCCACGGTTCGACGCTGCCGGTGACGATACAGGACATGGCCTATCACACCGCCAGCGTGGCGCGCGGCAACCGCAACGCGATGCTGGTGGCGGACATGCCCTTCGGCACCTATGCCACGCGCGAGATGGCCTTTGCCAACGCGGCGATGCTGATGCAGGCCGGCGCGCAGATGGTGAAGATCGAAGGCGGTGCCTGGCTGGCCGATACCGTCCACTTCCTCACCGAGCGCGCCATTCCCGTGTGCGCGCACCTCGGCCTGACGCCGCAATCGGTGCATGTGCTCGGCGGTTTCAAGGTGCAGGGCAAGTCCACCGAAGCGGCGGACCGGCTCAAGGCCGATGCGCTGGCGCTGCAGCAGGCTGGCGCATCCGTGCTGGTGCTGGAAGCGATCCCGCGCGGCCTGGGCAAGGAAGTCACCGAATCGCTGGCGATGCCGACCATCGGCATCGGCGCCGGCCCGGATTGCGCCGGCCAGGTGCTGGTGATGCATGACATGCTCGGCGTCTTCCCCGGCCACAAGGCGCGCTTCGTGAAGAACTTCATGGAAGGCCAGACCAGCATCGATGCCGCGGTGCTGGCCTATGTGCAGGCGGTCAGGGATGGCAGCTTTCCGGCGGCGGAGCATTGTTTCTGAGATGAGAGGGACGCCGCTGCTCGCCGCGGCAGCAATGAAAGTGGAGCTATCGTAGCGGCTGCACGCAAGGCGCTGTAGAGTAATCCGACTGTTTCGTTTCAACCTTCCTCGATGTATCTGATGATCAACTATCAAGCGATCATTACCTTGGAGCCCGGCAAGCGTGGCGGCAAACCATGCATCCGGGGTCTGTGTATCACGGTGCAGGACATCCTGCAATGGATGGCTGACGGCATGAGCATCGACGATATCCTGGCCGACTATCCTGAATTGACCCGCGATGATGTGCTGGCATCGTTGGCTTATGCTGCCGATCGCGAAGGTCGTGCCGCCGTGTTGCACGTCGTGGCATGAAGTTGCTGCTAGACGAAAATATTTCACGACGCATCCTGCCGATGCGCATCGAGAGCTATCCCGATTCATCCCATGTCAGCTTGCTTGGGATTGAGCGTGCTGATGATCGGTCGATCTGGCGTTTTGCCAAGTAGAACGGGTATGTGATCGTGACCAAGGACGACGACTTTCAGGGATTGCTGAATGTTCTCGGCCATCCGCCGAAAGTCGTCCGCCTGAGAATGGGCAATTGCAGCAATCACGCAATCATCAGCGCATTGATTCGGCAGTTTTCAGCAATCGCCTCCACCTTGGCCGAGCCGGCAGTGGGTCTTGTCGAACTCTACGAATAAAGCTTTGACTATTGTCGATTCAGCGACGCAAGCCCATGGCTTGATGCAGTAAGAGTGCTCATAGCGCCACGATACAAATCCAGACATGTCCGAATGCCCGAACAAACCAGGAGCATTTGAACGGACGCTTCGCTTCGCGCAAATCGCTGAAGCCGTACAGGTTTCATCCCACCCGGCTTGCATTGTTCAATCCTGTTCACTCATACGCCGTGAACGCCGTCGCCATCGATTCCTCCAGCTGCCGCTGGCTGCCGATGTTCACGCCAAGATCGCGCAGCAGGCCATCATGCACGCCATAGACAATGCTGTGCACCGTGACTTCCTGGCCGCGTTCCCAGGCGTCCTGGATGATGGTGGTCTGGCACAGGTTGTGCGCCTGCTCGATGGCGTTCAGCTCGCAGAGCCGGTCCAGGCGCTCCTTGTCCCCCAGCACCTGGCCGAGATAGCGGCCGTGCTTGACCGAGACGTCCTGCACATGGCGCAGCCAATTGTCAGCCAGGCCGACGCGCCGGCCGATCATGGCTGCCTGCACGCCGCCACAGCCATAGTGGCCGCAGATGATGATGTGCTTGACCTTCAGCACATCGACCGCGAACTGCAGCACCGACAAGCAGTTCAGATCACTGTGCACCACGACGTTGGCGATATTCCGGTGCACGAACAGCTCACCCGGCAGCAAGCCCAGCAGTTCATTCGCCGGCACCCGGCTGTCCGAGCAGCCTATCCACATGTACTCCGGCGTCTGCTGCGCCGCCAGGCGCTGGAAAAAACCCGGCTCCTGCGCCGAGATGTCGGCGGCCCACTGGCGGTTGTTTTCAAATAGCTGCGGGTAAGTGATTTCCCTGGCGGTTTTCAAGCTCATGCTGCGTACTCCTGTGTCAAATATTCCGTGAATCAATGCCGGCGCGCGGCCGACAGCGAAAAGCGTTCGATGAAGCGGCGGTCGATCGCATCCTTCCATTTCCATACCCAGTCGCCCTGCCACGCCATCCCGCGCCAGCAGGCGATCGCATGACGGCCGCCGGTGGAAATCAGCGCCAGGTGCGAGCGCTGCGCATGATAGGCCAGCAAGGGTTCACCGCGCATCGAGCGCAGCAGGTTTTCCGCCAATATCGGCCCCTGCCGCACCGCGATCACGCCGGACTTGAGCCACGGCATGCCGGCATGGCTGGCCGCGTCGCCGGCGGCGAATACCTGCGCGTGACTGGTCGAACGCAGGCAATCGTCGACTTCGATGAAGCCGTCGCGGCAGGCCAGCCCGGACTGTGCAAGCCAGGGTTGCGCGCCGGCGCCGGTGGCCCAGATCAACGCATCATGCGCAATGGCGCGGCCGTCGTTCAGATGCAGCCTGCCCTCTTCGACCGCTTTGACCTCGGCGCCCATGAAAACATCGATGCCGGCCTCCTGCATGCGGCGCATGGCCAGCCGCGCGGCGCGTGCTGGATAGCCGCCAAGCAAGCTGCGACCGAGCAAGGTGCAATGCATGGATACGCCCGCCACCTTCATCCGATAGGCCATGGCCAGCGCCAGTTCCACGCCGCCCGCACCAGCGCCGACCACGACCAGACGCGCAACCCGAGTTCGCCGCGTGGCCAGCGCCTGGATACGCTGCCATCCCGCCAGAAAGTCGCCCACCGGCTTGACCGGCAATGCATGCGCGGCAGCACCCGAAACTTGCCACACCGGTGGCGTCGAGCCGATGTCGATTGAGACGACATCGAAATCCCAGCCGCGGCCATCGTCGGCGCGCGCCCGCCTGGCAAGCGGATCGAGCGCGCCTATGCGCGCCTGCACGATGTCGACGCCGGCATGTGCCGCCGGCGGCAGCAAGTCGATATGGGTTTCCGCGGCCGCGTAATGCCCGGCGACCAAACCCGGCAGCATGCCGGAATACGGCGTATGCAGCTCGCGCGTGACCAGTGTCGCTTTGATGCCGGCACGTTGCGACGGCGCCAGCCGGCCCAGGGCTTCCAGTACGAACAGATGGGAATGCCCGCCCCCGATCAGCAACAGACGCGTCATGCCGCAGCCCTATTCGCCCGAAAACACAATATCGCCATACCAGGCATGGCCACGGCTGCCACTGTTGTCGCCATCGGTCATGACGGCCACGGCATCGATGGCGGTGATGTCTTCGCCGAAGGCAGCGCGCAAATCCTCGCGCACATTGCGGCGGTGCTTCACCCACTGGCCAGCCTGCGCCGCGCCGCTGTCGACGGCGAGCATCATCGCCTGCTTCGTGAACGGATTCGGCCAGCGCATGCCGACCGGATTCTGCGCCGCCCACACATAGTTCAGCGCCAGGCTGGAAAGCCCGAATACGCCACGTTCAATCACCACGTAAAGACGCACCGGAAAGTCGTCGCCGCGCCTGGTGTTTTCATCGATGCCGGCATACGGCGCTTCGATCTTCCACGACCATTCGAGCATCGGCGTTTTTGTCAGGTCGATATGGATCTTGCGGAAGCGGCCAGACGCTGCGCCATCGGTCTGCGCTTCCAGCACGGTGCGGCCATCCACCATCGTCAGCGCATAGCGGGTATGGCCCTTGAACGATTTCTCTTCCCAGCCGTTGAGGTCGCCGCCGGAAAACGCGCCAACGACGATGCCGGCCGCAACGGCCGGTGCGCCAACGAGCGCGAGGGCAGCAGCGCCCATCCACCGTCGCATGCGCGGCCGGTGCCTGCTGATTGCGCCGCACAT
This sequence comes from Noviherbaspirillum pedocola, assembly GCF_016632335.1. Taxonomy (GTDB): domain Bacteria; phylum Pseudomonadota; class Gammaproteobacteria; order Burkholderiales; family Burkholderiaceae_D; genus Noviherbaspirillum_A; species Noviherbaspirillum_A pedocola. The sequence continues at coordinate 260,657 of NZ_JAEPBG010000003.1, read as the reverse complement.
GCACATGAAAAAGCCGCTGGCATCGCTGCCAGCGGCTGTTCGGGCCAGGTGAAGCTTATTCAAAGAACTCCTTGACCTTGTCCTTCCACGACTTGCTTTGCGGACTGTGGCGCGAGCCGCCCTCGGTCATCGAGCGATCGAATTCGCGCAGCAATTCCTTTTGCTTATCGGTCAGGCGCACCGGTGTTTCGACCACGACATGGCAGAACAGATCGCCGGCCAATCCCGAGCGCACGCCCTTGATGCCCTTGCCGCGCAGGCGGAATACCTTGCCCGACTGCGTGCCTTCCGGCACCGTGAACGACACCTTGCCGCCCAGCGTCGGCACTTCGATCTCGCCGCCCAGGGCTGCGGCGGCGTAGGAAATCGGCATCTCGCAATGCAGATCGTCGCCTTCGCGCTGGAACACCGGGTGCGGCTTGATATGGATTTCAACGTACAGATCGCCCGGCGGCCCGCCGTTCATGCCCGGCTCGCCATTGCCCGACGAACGGATACGCATGCCGTCGTCGATGCCGGCCGGGATCTTCACTTCCAGCGTCTTGTTGCGCTTGATGCGGCCGGCGCCGGAACAGGTCGGGCACGGGTCCGGAATCACCTTGCCCGAGCCGTGGCATTTCGGGCAGGTCTGCTGAATGCTGAAAAAGCCCTGCTGCATGCGCACCTGGCCGTGGCCGGCGCAGGTCGGGCAGGTGGTGGGCGACGTGCCCGGCTTGGCGCCGCTGCCGTGGCAGGTCTCGCAGTTGTCCCAGGACGGCACGCGGATCGTGGTGTCAAAGCCGTTGGCTGCCTGCTCCAGCGTGATCTCGAGGTTGTAGCGCAGATCGGCGCCACGGTAGACCTGCGGACCGCCGCGGCCACGACCGCCACCGCCACCGCCGAAGATGTCGCCGAAGATGTCGCCGAAGGTATCGGCGAAGCCGCCGGAGAAGCCGCCCGCGCCGCCCATGTTCGGATCGACGCCAGCGTGACCGTAACGGTCGTAGGCGTCGCGCTTCTGCGGATCGGACAGCATCTCGTAAGCCTCTTTGGCTTCCTTGAATTTTTCCTCGGCCGCCTTGCTGTCCGGGTTGCGGTCGGGATGGTATTTCATCGCCAGCTTGCGATACGCCTTCTTGATGTCGTCATCCGAAGCGTCTTTCGCCAAGCCCAGCACTTCATAAAAATCGCGCTTTGCCATCTAGGCCCTCTCTTGCAGCAAAACGCCGAGCGGCGGTCGGTGGACTCGCGGCTCGGCGAAATCACGCGGCTTTATCCCGCGTGATGCTCATTATTTGTCTTTGACTTCCTTGAAGTCCGCGTCGACCACATCGTCTTCACGCGGACGCGACTCGGAGGCTCCTGCGCCGCCTGCCGCACCGGCTCCCGCACCTGCTGCGCCGGCACCTGCGGCCTGCTGCGCCTGCGCATCGGCATACATCTTCTCGCCGAGCTTTTGCGCCGCGGTCGACAGTGCTGCAACCTTCTCGTCGATGTCGGCCTTGTCGTTGCCCTTGAGCGACGCTTCGAGATCCTTGATCGCGGCTTCGATCTTTTCCTTCTCGCCGCCATCGAGCTTGTCGCCATACTCGGAGAGCGACTTGCGGGTTGCATGCACCAGCGCATCGCCCTGGTTGCGCGCTTCGGTCAGCTCCTTCAGGCGCTTGTCCTCGGCCGCATTGGCTTCGGCGTCGCGCACCATGCGCTGGATCTCTTCTTCGTTCAAGCCCGAGTTGGCCTTGATCGTGATCTTGTTTTCCTTGCCGGACGCCTTGTCCTTCGCGCTCACGTGCAGGATGCCGTTGGCGTCGATGTCGAAGGTGACTTCGATCTGCGGCGTGCCGCGCGGCGACGGCGGAATGCCTTCGAGGTTGAACTCGCCCAGCGCCTTGTTGCCGGCCGCCATTTCGCGCTCGCCCTGGTACACCTTGATCGTCACCGCCGGCTGGTTGTCCTCGGCAGTCGAGAACACCTGGCTGAACTTGGTCGGGATCGTGGTGTTCTTCTGGATCATCTTGGTCATCACGCCGCCCAGGGTTTCAATACCCAGCGACAGCGGCGTCACGTCCAGCAGCAGCACGTCCTTGCGGTCGCCCGACAGCACCGAGCCCTGGATCGCGGCGCCCACGGCCACCGCTTCGTCCGGGTTCACGTCCTTGCGCGGATCGCGGCCGAAGAATTCCTTCACCTTCTCCTGCACCTTCGGCATGCGGGTCATGCCGCCGACCAGGATCACGTCATTGATGTCCGAGACCTTCACGCCGGCATCCTTGATCGCGGTGCGGCACGGTTCGATGGTGCGCTCGATCAGTTCCTCGACCAGCGATTCCAGCTTGGCGCGGGTGATCTTCAGGTTCAGGTGGACCGGCGCGCCGTTGGCCATGGCGATGTACGGCTCGTTGATTTCGGTCTGCTGCGACGAGGACAGCTCGATCTTGGCGCGCTCGGCGGAAGCCTTGATCCGCTGCAGCGCGATCGGGTCCTTGGACAGGTCCAGGCCGTTGATCTTGCGGAATTCGTCGATGATGTAATCGATGATGCGCTGGTCGAAGTCTTCACCACCGAGGAAGGTGTCGCCGTTGGTGGACAGCACTTCGAACTGCATTTCGCCGTCGACGTCCGCGATCTCGATGATCGAGATGTCGAAGGTACCGCCGCCGAGGTCATACACCGCGATCTTGCGGTCGCCCCGTTCGCTCTTGTCCAGGCCGAAGGCCAGCGCGGCCGCGGTCGGCTCGTTGATGATGCGCTTGACTTCCAGGCCGGCGATGCGGCCGGCGTCCTTGGTCGCCTGGCGCTGCGAGTCATTGAAGTAAGCCGGCACGGTGATCACGGCTTCGGTGACTTCCTCGCCGAGATAGTCTTCGGCGGTCTTCTTCATCTTGCGCAGCACTTCGGCGGACACTTGCGGCGGCGCGAGCTTCTTGTCGCGCACGCCAACCCAGGCGTCGCCGTTGTCGGCTTCGACGATCTGGTAAGGCATCAGGCCGATGTCCTTCTGCACTTCCTTCTCTTTGAACTTGCGACCGATCAGGCGCTTGACGGCGTACAGCGTGTTCTTCGGATTGGTGACGGCCTGGCGCTTCGCGGGAGCGCCGACGATGATTTCGCCGTCTTCCAGGTAAGCAACGATGGAAGGCGTGGTGCGCGCGCCTTCGGAGTTTTCAATGACCTTGGGTTGACCGCCTTCCATGACGGCGACGCAGGAGTTGGTCGTTCCCAGGTCGATACCAATGATTTTGCCCATGATGTTTATCCCTTGATTGTTCGGTTAGACGAAAAGTCCGTTGCTGCCTATATGTGGAGAAAGCTGGCTCTTTCAAGAAGGCCGGGAAGCTTCAGGAACCCTTTTGCTGCGACACGGTCACCAGCGCCGGACGCAGCAGGCGGTCGGCGATGGTGTAGCCCTTCTGCAGCACGGAGACGATGGTGTTGACGTCCTGGTCCGCGGGCACCATGGAAATGGCCTGGTGCTTCATCGGGTCCAGCTTTTCTCCCTGGGCGGGATTGATTTCCAGCAGGCGGTTCTTTTCGAAGGCCGAGGCAAGCTGCTTCAGCGTCATTTCCACGCCTTCCTTCAGGGATTCGATCGTGGGGGATTCGACTTTCAGCGCCATTTCCAGGCTGTCCTTCACCGGCACCAGCGCTTCGGCGAAGTTTTCGATCGCGAATTTGTGCGCCTTGGCGATGTCTTCCTGGGCGCGGCGGCGGATGTTTTCCGTGTCGGCCTTGGCGCGCAGGAAGGCGTCCTGCATCTCGGCGAGCTTGGCTTCCGCGCTCGCCAGCCTGTCTTCGGCAGTCTCGGCACCCTGAGCGCCCTCGGCAGCTGCGGCGGCGCCGGACGCGGCTTCGTCCTGCAGATTGTTGTTCTGTTCGTCTTGCATAAATAACTCCGGCTGAAATCGGGTTGGTGAATTAACCACTCGCCGCAAGTGGGGATAGCACCGGGCATTTCAAGGCCCGCGTTTGCAGAAGTCGCATCAGAAATTCAACGCGGCGCGCCCATGGCCTGCGCCCGCGCGGCGCCGATTTCAGCGTCGCCGCGCCGGTGCGCCAGTTCGGCGCCGGCTTCCTGCGTCGGCCAGCCTTGCAGGTGGCGCTCGGCGATGCCTGCCAGCGCGGCAATCCAGGCCGGCGATTCATTCAGGCAGGGGATGTAGCGGTATTCGGCGCCACCATGGGTAAGGAAATCGCTTTTGACTTCCATGTCGATTTCCTCGAGCGTTTCCAGGCAATCGCTGGTAAAGCCGGGGCACATCACGTCCACGCGCTTGACGCCTTCTTTCGCCAGACGCTGCAGCGTCGGCGCGGTGTAGGGCTGCAGCCATTCGGCCTTGCCGAAGCGCGACTGGAAGGTCACCAGATATTGATCGTCGGACAGGCCGAGCGCGGTGGCCAGAAGACGCGCCGTCTTGTGGCATTCGCAGTGGTAGGGGTCGCCCAGCATCAGCGTGCGCTTGGGCACGCCGTGAAAGCTCATCACGAGCTTTTCGCCACGACCGTCAACCTCCCAGTGCCGCAGCACCGACTGGCGCAGCGCTTCGATATAGCCGGGGTCGTCATGGTAGTTGCGTACGAAGCGCAGCTCGGGGATGTTGCGCACCGTGGCGTAGTGGCTGAAGACCGCGTCCCACATCGATGCGGTGGTGGTGCCGGAATATTGCGGATAAGCCGGCAGCAGCAGGATGCGGCCAAAGCCCTCCTCCTTCAGCGCCTTCAGCACCGCGGGCAGCGCCGGTTTGCCGTAACGCATGGCCGGCACGACCTTCACGCGATGGCCGCGCTCGCCCAGGGAACCCTGCAGCAGCGACGCCTGGCGCACGGTGTGCACCAGCAGCGGCGAACCATCGGGGCTCCAGATCGACGCATATTTCTTTGCCGACGCCTTGGAGCGGAACGGCAGGATCACGCCGTTCAGGATGAACCACCAGACCGCCTTCGGAATCTCGACCACGCGCGGGTCCGACAGGAATTCCTTCAGGTATGGCCGCACTGCGGCGGCGGTAGGCGCGTCGGGCGTGCCGAGGTTGGCCAGCACGATGGCGGTGCCACCGATCTGGCCATGGCGATGGGCGGGTTCGGTCTGGTAGCGCATCACGATGCCAGCAGTTCCCGCGCATGCTTGCGGGTGGTAGCGGTGATCTCGATGCCGCCAAGCATGCGGGCGACTTCCTCGATGCGCGCCTTCGCATCCAGCGGCTCGATGCGCGACACCGTCTTGCCATTGGTGCCGGTGGCCTTGCGCACCTGGAAATGCTGATTGCCCTGGCTGGCGACCTGCGGCAGGTGGGTCACGCACAGCACCTGGTGCTCGCCGCCGAGACGCTTCAGCAGCCGTCCGACGACCTCGGCCACGCCGCCGCCGATGCCGGTGTCGACCTCGTCGAAGATCAGCGTCGGCGTCGACGTGGCGCTGGACGTGATCACCGAGATCGCCAGCGCAATGCGCGCCAGTTCACCGCCTGACGCGACCTTGGCCAGCGGCCGCGGCACGCTGCCGGCATGACCGGCAACCAGGAATTCCACCTGCTCCAGGCCATAAGCGGCCGGCTCGCAGGCATTCAGCCCGACTGCGAAGCGCCCGCCCGACATCGACAGGTCCTGCATCGCTTCAGTGACGGCGCTGCCCAGGCGATCGGCCGCGGCGGCGCGCGCCTTCGACAGCTTCTGCGCCAGCGCCAGATATTCCTTCTTCAGCTTGTCTTCCTGCGCGCGCATCGCGTCGAGATCGGAAGCGTCGGCGAGCTGCTGCAGCTGCGCCGACAGGGTTTCCAGCTCTTTCGGCAAATCGTCCGGGTCGACATGGTATTTGCGCGCGGTGGAATGGATCGCTTCCATGCGTTCCTCGACGGTGCGCAGCCGGTCTGGATCGAGTTCGACGCGGGACAGGTAATCGTTGAGCGCATACACCGCTTCCTGCAGCTGGATCTGCGCCGGCTCCAGCGCTTCGAGCACCGGCTTTAAGCCATCGTCGACATCGACCAGCTTGTTGATGCGGCCATTGATCGCCGACAGCTGCTTCAGGATCGGATGCTCGTCAGTCTCGGAAATCGCCGACAGCGCTTCCTGCGCGCCTTCGATCAGGCTGGCCGCATGCGACAGCCGGCTGTGCTCATTGCTGATATCGGCCCATTCGCCCGGCTTGACCGCGAGCTTCTCGAGCTCGGCGACCTGCCATTCGAGCCGCTCGCGCTCGAGCAGCACCTTTTTCGCATCGGCTTCGAATTCCTCGCGCTGCCGCGCCAGCGTACGCCAGGCGCGAAATGCCGCAGCCACGGCCTTGGCGTCGTCGGCCAGGCCAGCCTGGCTGTCGAGCAGCGCGCGCTGCGCATCGGCTTTCAGCAAGGATTGGTGCGCATGCTGGCCGTGGATGTCGACGAGCAGTTCGCCGAGGTCGCGCAATTGGGTCGCGGTGGCAGCCACGCCGTTGATGTAGGCCTTGGAGCGGCCGGCATTGTCGATCACCCGGCGCAGCAGCACGCTGCCTTCGTCGGCGTCGAATTCATTGGTTTGCAGCCAGGCCTGGGAGTCGGGGGAAAGCGAGAATTCCGCGCTGATGTCGGCCTTGGCCGCGCCTTCGCGCACCACGCTGGCGTCGCCGCGGCCGCCCAGCGCCAATGCCAGCGCATCGATCAAAATCGACTTGCCGGCGCCGGTTTCCCCGGTGAACACCGTGAAGCCGGAACCTAGCTCGAGTTCAATCGCGTCGACGATGACAAAATCGTGTATGGAAAGTGTGCGCAGCATCTGAAAGGGAGAGAAGGAAACTTGCCCGGAGGGTGCCGGCTTGCGGATCAGTATCAGTTCGCGAACGCGACCGGGCGCTTATTTTAACTGACCTTCGACCGAAGGATATTCGTTCCAGTGCAACTTTTCCCGCAGGGTACTGTAGTAGCTCCAGCCGCGCGGATGCAGGAAGGTGGCGGCATGCCCGGAACGCCGGATCAGGATGCAATCATGGTGCGCAAGGCTGGCCAGCGACTGCATGTCGAAATTGATGCTGCAGTCGCGCCCGGCGATGACCTCGACGCGGATCGCGCAGGAATCCGGTAGTACGATCGGCCGGTTCGACAGCGCATGCGGCGCGATCGGCACCAGCACCATGCCCGACAGCGACGGATGCAGCAGCGGACCGCCGGCCGACAGCGCATAGGCGGTGGAACCGGTCGGCGTGGAAATGATCAGGCCGTCCGAGCGCTGGTTGTACATGAAGCGACCGTCGACCTCGACGCGCAGCTCGACCATGCCCGAGCCGGCGCCGCGCGCCACCACTACATCGTTGAAGGCCAGGCCATGAAAGATTTCGACGCCGTCGCGGATCACCACGCCCTCGAGCAGGCTGCGCTGCTCGGATTCCATCTGCCCGGCCAGCATTTCCTCCAGCAGCGGCAGCATGCCTTCGGCCGGGATGTCGGTCATGAAACCGAGCCGGCCCTGGTTGATGCCGATCAGCGGCACATTGAACGGCGCCAGCCGGCGCGCGATGCCGAGCATGGTGCCGTCGCCGCCGACGACGATTGCCGCGTCGGCTTGCCGGCCGATCTCGTCAGCACTTGCGGCAGGGACATGCGGCAGTTCGATATTGCTTGCAGTTTCGGCTTCCAGCACCACTTCTATGCCGGCGCCCTTCAGGAATGCGGCCAGTTGGGTCAGGGATTCGGCGATGCCGATCGCGCCGGGTTTGCCTATGATCGCGATTTTCTTGAAGTGCATCGGCCGGGAGGGAAGCGGTTGGGGCGACATGCGCGAGATTAGACCATAATTCCCCGGAAACGCGGCGCACGCCGGCTTGAATTCTTAAATATTTGACAAACATGGCGGCAATCAAGGCAATCCTGTTCGATCTTGACGATACGCTCTGGCCTATCGTTCCCGTCATTTCTCGCGCGGAAACATTGCTGCAGGAATGGATCCATATCCATGCACCGCGTGCGGTAACCGGCTACAGTATCGATGAGATGCGCCGGCGCCGACTCGCACTGATGCGCGCCGAACCGCGTTATGCGATCGACCTGGCGGCGCTGCGGCACGCGGTTCTGACACAACATTTTCATCAGTGCGGTGAGGATGGGAGGCTGGTCGAAGCGGCGATGGCCGTATTTTCCGCCGCGCGCAACGAGGTGACGCCCTTTCCGGATGTGCATCCGGTGTTGGATCGCCTTCGCGGCAGACTCCTGCTCGGTTCGATCTCCAACGGCGTAGCCGATCTGGAAACGATAGGCATGGCGCATTATTTCAAGGCGTCGGTGGCGGCGCACCGCTTCGGCACTGCCAAGCCGGATCCGGCGATCTTTCATGCCGGTTGCGAAGCGCTGGGCGTAGCGCCGGAAGAAGCAGTCTATGTCGGTGACGATCCTCTGCTCGACGTCGAAGGCGCGCAAAAGGCGGGGCTGCGCGCCGTCTGGCTGAAACGCCTGGAAATGCTGCCGTCGCGCAACATGCCCGAGCACATTCGACCGGATGCCACTTGCGGCAGCCTGATTGAATTGGAGCAATGGCTGGACGACAGTATGATGGGCCCCGCCCGAACCGTTCTACAGGATTGATTAACGCAAATGCAACTCGATCATCGCGCACAAACTTTGCTGAAGGCCTTGGTGGAGCGGTATATCGCCGAAGGGCAGCCGGTTGGTTCTCGCGCCTTGTCGAAAATATCCGGCCTGGACCTCTCCCCTGCGACCATACGCAACATCATGGCCGACCTCGAGGAAATGGGGCTGGTCGCCAGTCCGCACACCTCAGCCGGCCGCATCCCGACGCCGCGCGGCTACCGCATGTTCGTCGACACCCTGCTCACGGTGCAGACGATCGATGAAACCACGGTCGGATTCAAGCTGCAGCCTGGCAGACAAAGCCCATCGCAGCAGCGCATCCTTTCCAATGCCGCGCAGGTGCTGTCCTCGCTGTCGCAATTTGCTGGCGTGGTGGTGACCCCGCGGCGGGAATCGGTGTTTCAGCAGGTTGAATTCCTGCGGCTGTCGGAAAAGCGGGTGCTTCTGGTCATCGTGGCGCCGAACGGCGAAGTGCAGAACCGGCTGCTGCTGACCGACGTTGACTACACCCGCACCCAGCTCATCGAAGCGGCCAACTACATCAACCTGCATTACGGCGGCCTGAGTTTCGACGACGTGAAGCTCAGGCTGCAGGCCGAACTGCGCCAGCTGCGCGATGACATGACGGCCCTGATGCAGGCCGCCGTGGAAGCCGGCAGCGACGCCATGACCGAGGACAATGACGAAGTCGTCATTTCCGGCGAACGCAATCTGCTGGCGGTGACCGATCTTTCCTCGAACATGAGCTCGCTGCGCAAGCTGTTCGACATGTTTGAGCAGAAAACCGGCCTGATGCGCCTGCTCGACGTATCGTCCAAGGCCAGCGGCGTGCAGATCTTCATCGGCGGCGAATCGCAACTCGTGCCGGTGGAGGAAATGAGCGTGGTCGCCGCGCCCTATGACGTCAACGGCAAGGTGGTCGGCACGCTGGGCGTGATCGGACCGACGCGCATGGCGTATGAGCGGGTAATTCCGATCGTTGACATCACCGCCAAGCTGCTGTCGAACGCACTGAGCCACAACGGATGAAAATCGGCCTGATTTCCGACACCCATGGCCTGCTGCGGCCGCAGGCGCTGGAAGCCTTGCAGGGTGTTGAACGCATCATCCATGCCGGCGACATCGGCAACATGGACATACTCGACGCGCTGGCGCGGATTGCGCCGGTCGACGCGGTGCGCGGCAACAACGACAACGGCGCTTGGGCGCGGGATATCCCCGAGCGGCAAACGCTGCATTTCGACGGCATCGACATCCTGCTGCTGCACGATGTGAAGGAATTGCGCCGCGAGATTCCCGCCGCGCGGGTGGTGATCGCCGGTCATTCACACAAGCCGCAGGTGGCGGAAAGAGAGGGCGTGCTGTACGTCAATCCCGGCAGCGCCGGCCCGCGGCGCTTCAAGTTGCCGGTGAGCGTGGCAATCCTGGAAATCCATGCCGGCACCGTTGCCGCGACGATCGTGGAACTGCAGATTTGAGCTTTGCCGGCGGCAGCGATATCGGCTGTTGCGGCTATCTGTGACGATGCGGGCAATCTGTCTTCGTGCAATGCGCATACAGGGCCAGCGCATGTTCGGTCAGCTTGAAGCCGCGTTCCAGCGCAACGTTCTGCTGCCTCGCCTCGATTTCCGCATCGAAGAATTCCTCCACCAGTCCGCAATCCAGGCATACCAGATGGTCATGATGCGAGCCCTCGTTGAGCTCGAACACCGCCTTGCCCGACTCGAAATGATTGCGGCTCAACAAGCCGGCCTGTTCGAACTGCGTCAGCACCCGATACACGGTGGCCAGGCCGACATCCATGTTTTCGGCCAGGAGGATCTTGTACACGTCTTCGGCGCTCAGGTGGCGCACCGTGCTGTTCTGAAAAATCTCGAGAATCTTCAAGCGCGGCAGGGTCGCCTTGAGACCGCTGGCTTTCAGATCGGAGGAGTTGTTGGGCATGAAATTGCTCGGATGCAGATGAACTGCTTTATCATATAGCGTTTGACCACCTCGCTCAATCGACTGAGATTTCCCTATGCGTCTGCTGTTTCCCCGCTCCGGCCGTCTGCCGGCGCCTGCTTCAGGTGCGCTGTGCGTGCTGTTCGCGGCTTGCCTGGCAGGCTGCGCATCGAAAAATCCGCTGATCGATGATCCGCAAGTTGCGACCCGCAGCGAAGCGCCGAAGGCACAGGCCGCGGCTCCGGCCTCGGTGCCGACCTCGTCCGACCACGACACCGTGCAAACCACGCGCGACAAACCTTTCCTCGGCTTTCTCCGCCCTTACCGTCCCGACATCCAGCAAGGCAACTTCGTTTCCCGCGAAATGATTTCGCAGCTGCGCGAAGGCATGAGCCAGGACCAGGTGCGTTTCATCCTCGGCACGCCGCTGCTGACCGACGTCTTCCATGCGAACCGCTGGGATTACCCGTTCCGCATCCGCAAGGGCAATGGCGAAACCACCGCGAGCCGCGTCACGCTGTATTTCGAAGACAACCGCCTGACGCGCATCGTCGGCGGCGACCTGCCGACCGAAGCCGATTACCTGTCGCGCATCGCCGGTGAAAAGCAGAAGAAAGGCGACGCCAAGCCGGCCGCGGAAGCGACGCCGTCTCCCGCCGCCGATACCCGCACCCCCGCAACAGCTCAACCATGAATCCTATGAAAATCGCAGTCGCCGGCGCTTCCGGCCGGATGGGTCGCATGCTGATCGAAGCCATCCGCAACGATGCCGATGCACAACTCGCCGGCGCGCTCGATGTGCCCGGCTCCATCGGCATCGGCACCGACGCCGCCGCCTTCCTCGGCCATGACAGCGGCGTGAAAATCGCCTCGGACTTCGCCACGGCCCTGGCCGACGCGCAATACCTGATCGACTTCACCCGCCCCGAAGGCACGCTCGCGCACCTGGAATACTGCGCCGCGCACGGCATCAAGATGATCATCGGCACCACCGGCTTCGACGCCGCCGGCAAGGCCGCCATCGCCGCCGCCGCCGAGAAGATCGCCATCGTGTTCGCGCCGAACATGAGCGTCGGCGTGAACGTGACGATGAAGCTGCTCGAACTGGCCGCGAAGAATTTCTCCGAAGGCTACGACATCGAAATCATCGAGGCGCACCATCGGCACAAGGTCGATGCGCCGTCGGGCACCGCGCTGCAGATGGGCGAAGTCGTCGCAAAGGCGCTCGGCCGCGACCTGAACGAAGTCGGCGTGTTCGCGCGCGAAGGCGTCACCGGTCCGCGCGACCCGTCCTCGATCGGCTTCGCGACGATACGCGGCGGCGACATCGTCGGCGACCACACGGTGCTGTTCGCCGGCATCGGCGAGCGCATCGAGATCAGCCACAAGTCGTCCAGCCGCGCCAGCTATGCCAGCGGCAGCCTGCGCGCGGCGCGTTTCCTCGCCGAGCGCGAGCGTGGACTGTTCGACATGCAGGATGTCCTGGGCCTGCGCTGACGACGCGGCGGTGTAGGTTTCGATGCCTGCGCCATCACGACGTCTGTCGGCAGCGCTCCTTTTGTCCCTGCTGATCCATGGCGGGGCCTTCATGACGCTGCGCTACCGTGCGAACTCGCCGATACCATTGGTTGCGCCTCCCGTGCCGATCGAAGTGACGCTACTGCCACCGACGCCGCCTGCCGTTGCCGCGCCGGTGGCGCCGCCGAAACCTGCCGAAGCGCCCAAACCGGCGGAGCCGCCGAAACCGGTCGCAGCCAAGCCACCACCGGAAAAGAAGACACCGCCCAGACCGGTGAAACCGGCGCCCGAGCCGCATCGCGCTGTACCAAAGCACGTGCCCAAGCCGTCGCCGGAACAGGTCCCGGCTGCCCCACCTGCCGCGCCCGCTGCGCCTGCAGTGACAGCCGCGCCGACGCCGACGCCGAATCCGGCGCCGGAAGCACCGGTGGCACCGCCCGCGCCACCTGCACCGCCCGCGCCGCCGGTGCACACGGGCGCATCGATTCCCGCGAGCTATGCCGCCACCAACCGTCCGCCAGTGCAGCCGCCGCGCTCGATACGCAACGGCGAGGAAGGCACGGTGATGTTGCGGGTCCAGGTACGCGCCGACGGCAGCGCCGGAGAAGTCCAGATCGCGCAATCCAGCGGCTTTCCGATGCTCGACGACGCGGCGAAAAGCGCGGTGCAGAACTGGCATTTCCATCCGGCCACGCTGGACGGCAAGCCGATCACCGAATGGTTCCGCGTTCCCATCAACTTCAAACTCAGCAATTAAGCACAGCACACCATGAATCCGACGATCGCGAATCAAAACCTGGGACTGGCCCACTACTGGGCGCAAGGCGACGCCGTGTCGCATGCGGTGGCCTATGTGCTGCTGCTGATGTCCATCATCAGCTGGTACTACATCCTGGCGAAAGCCTGGAGTTCCTGGCGTATCCGCAGGAGCGCCGGCAGCCTCGAAGCCTTTTGGAAGGCGCCGACGCTGGCCGACGCGATCGACGTGGTGCGCGCCGCCGACAGCGAGCAGGTCTATACGCCCCTGGCCGCGCAAAGCCTGGAAGCGGCCAACATCCGCGCGCAGGAAAATTCGCTCAACGCCAGCGTCGACCCGAGCGAGCTGATCACCCGCACGCTGCGCCAGCAAATCAACCGCGTCGCGGCGCGGCTCGAGAACGGCCTGACGCTGCTGGCCTCGGTCGGCTCGACCGCGCCCTTCGTCGGCCTGTTCGGCACCGTCTGGGGCATCTACCATGCGCTGATCGCGGTGTCCGCGGCCGGCACGGTGCAGATCGACAAGGTCGCAGGCCCCGTGGGCGAAGCGCTGATCATGACAGCGCTCGGCCTGGTGGTCGCGATTCCCGCGGTGCTGGCCTATAACGCCTTCACCCGGGTCAACCGCGTCACGCTGGCGGAACTCGATGCCTTTGCGCACGATCTGCATGCATATCTGACCACCGGCAGCCGCATCGGCAAATAAGGAGACAAACCCATGGCATTCGGCGGATTCAACGACGACAAGCAGGGCGCGCCCATGTCCGACATCAACGTCACGCCGATGGTGGACGTGATGCTGGTGCTGCTGGTGATCTTCATCATCACCGCGCCGCTGTTCACCCATGCGGTGAAGCTGGATTTGCCGGCGGCGCAGGCAGCTCCCGCGCCGGAAAAGCCGGAAACCATCACGCTGTCCATTGACGGCGCCGGCAAGATCTACTGGAACGATGCGCCGATCGAGCAGGCCGACCTGGCAGCCAGAATGTCGGCTGCTGCACAGAAGCAGCCGCAGCCCGAGCTGCAGCTGCGCGCCGACAAGGGAACGCGCTATGAAGTCATCGCGCAGGTCATGGCCGCCGCGCAGAACAATGGCCTGACCAAGCTCGGCTTCGTCACCCAGCCGACGGAAAAATAGCGATGGCGCGCGTGGCGCTCGACGGCAGGCGCATCACCGATTGGCCGTCCTTTCACCGGGAATCGCAGGCCGCCTTCGGCTTTCCGGCGTATTACGGCGCCAATCTCGATGCCTGGGTCGACTGCCTGTCCGGCGTGCGCGATGGCGACGGCATGAGCGGTTTCGCGCTTGGTCCGGGCGAGATGCTGGAGATCGAGCTGCAGCATGCGGATGTCTTGCGCAGCAAAACGCCGCGAATCCTGGAAACACTCGAAGCCCTGATCGATGCGGCCAACGAGCGGATCACGGATGCCGGGCAGAAGCCGGGGTTGCGCTTGATTGAAACCTGAACCCGGCGCGGCTGCGTAGGTTGGGCTGACGAAGGAAGCCCAACATGCTCGCGGCCCGCAGGCGCCCGATGTTGGGCTTGCCAGCCCAACCTACGAGGAATGCGCGCCGAGCGCCTAATGAGCCGACCGCTTCGAAACGCCCTCTTTCCCCACCCACCCCGCGCAGCGGCCTGCCAGTATAATCCCCGGTTCACATCCACTTTCGCCGCACCGCCATGCAAGAAAAATACAGTCACGCCGAGGTCGAGCAAGCCGCGCGCGACCACTGGCAATCCATCGATGCCTACCGCGCCGTAGAACACGCAAAAGACAGCAAGGGTAACGAGAAGCCGAAGTTCTATGCCTGCTCGATGCTGCCCTACCCGTCCGGCAAGCTGCACATGGGCCATGTGCGTAACTACACCATCAATGACGTGATGTACCGCCATCTGCGCATGAGCGGCTACAACGTGCTGATGCCCATGGGTTGGGATGCCTTCGGCATGCCGGCGGAAAATGCGGCGATGGCCAACAAGGTGCCGCCGGCGCAATGGACGTATTCCAACATCGCGTACATGAAGCAGCAGATGCAGTCCATGGGCCTGGCCATCGACTGGTCGCGCGAAATGACTGCCTGCAAGCCGGATTACTACAAGTGGAACCAGTGGATGTTCCTGAAGATGCTCGAGAAAGGCATCATCTACCGCAAGACCGGCACCGTGAACTGGGACCCGGTGGACCAGACCGTGCTGGCCAACGAGCAGGTGATCGACGGCCGCGGCTGGCGCTCGGGCGCGCTGATCGAGAAGCGCGAAATCCCGATGTACTACGCCCGCATCACCGACTACGCCGAGGAATTGCTCGAACGCGTCGAGAACGATCTGCCCGGCTGGCCCGAGCGCGTGCGCGTGATGCAATCGAACTGGATCGGCAAGTCGGTCGGCGTGCGCTTCGCCTTCCCGTATGACCTGACCGAAGTCGGCAGCACCACGCATCCGCTGCCGGCCGACACCGGCGACTTCCCGCTGAAGGGCAAGCTCTGGGTGTTCACCACCCGCGCCGACACCATCAAGGGCGTGACCTTCTGCGCGATCGCGGCCGAGCATCCGATGGCGCAACTGGCCGCGCGCGCGAATCCGGAGGTCGCGGAATTCATCGCCGAATGCAAGCGCGGCAGCGTCATCGAAGCCGACATGGCGACGATGGAAAAGAAGGGCATCCCGACCGGCATGTATGTCGAGCATCCGCTGACGAACAAGCTCATCGAAGTCTGGGTTGGCAACTATGTGCTGATGAGCTACGGCGAAGGCGCAGTGATGGGCGTGCCGGCACATGACGAGCGCGACTTCGCGTTTGCAAAGAAGTACGTGTTGCCGATCGAGCAGGTCATCGATGTGGACGGCAAGCTGTTCTCCAACGAGACCTGGCACGACTGGTATGCCGACAAGGAAAACGGTCGCTGCATCAATTCGGGCAAGTACGACGGCATGAATTACCAGCAGGCCGTCGACGCGATCTCTGCCGACCTCGCCGCCAAGGGTCTCGGTGAAAAGAAGGTGACCTATCGCCTGCGCGACTGGGGCATCTCGCGCCAGCGTTACTGGGGCACGCCGATTCCCATGATCCATTGCGCATCCTGCGGCGACGTGCCAGTGCCGGAAAAGGATCTGCCGGTAGTGCTGCCGGAAGACTGCGTGCCGGACGGCAGCGGCAATCCGCTGAACAAGCACGAAGCCTTCCTGCATGTCGATTGCCCGCAATGCGGCAAGCCGGCGCGGCGCGAAACCGACACGATGGACACCTTCGTCGATTCGTCCTGGTACTACATGCGCTACTGCTCGCCGGGCAACAGCGAGGCGATGGTCGATGCACGCAATGACTACTGGATGCCGATGGACCAGTACATCGGCGGCATCGAGCACGCGGTGCTGCACCTGCTCTATGCGCGCTTCTGGACCAAGGTGATGCGCGACCTTGGCCTGGTCAAGTTCGACGAGCCCTTCACCCGCCTGCTCACGCAGGGCATGGTGCTCAACGAAACCTATTACCGCGAAGATGCCTCGGGCAAGAAGACCTGGTACAACCCCGAGGAAGTCGAACTGGCCTTCGACGACAAGGGTCGCCCGGTATCGGCGACGCTGAAGGCAGACGGTCAGCCGGTGCAGCTCGGCGGCACCGAGAAGATGTCGAAGTCGAAGAACAACGGCATCGATCCGCAGGCGCAGATCGACCAGTACGGCGCCGACACCGCGCGCCTGTTTACGATGTTCGCCGCGCCGCCGGAGCAGACGCTCGAATGGTCGGGCTCGGGCGTGGAAGGCGCGAACCGCTTCCTGCGCCGCGTATGGAGCTTCGGCCAAGCGAACGCGGGCCGCATCGCGCATACCGCCGTGGTCGACTTCGCCACCTTGCCGGAAAACCTGAAGACCCTGCGCCGCGAAACGCACAAGGTGCTGCAGCAGGCCGACAACGATTACCGCCGCATCCAGTACAACACCGTGGTTTCAGCCTGCATGAAACTGCTGAACCTGCTCGAGGGCGCAAAACTGGCCGACGAGCCGGCATCGAACGCGGTGCTGTATGAAGGCTTCTCGATCTTCCTGCGGCTGTTGTATCCGGTCGCGCCGCACATCACCCATGTGCTGTGGCAGGAGCTCGGCTATGCGAACAGCTTTGGCGACATCCTCGACGCGCCCTGGCCGCAGGTCGATGCCGCGGCGCTGGAACAGGCCGACATCGAACTGATGGTGCAGGTCAACGGCAAGCTGCGCGGCAGCATTCGCGTGCCGCGCGAAGCCGACCGCGCCGCGATCGAAGCGGCGGCAATGGCTTCCGAGGGCGTGCAGAAATTCGTCACGGGCGCGCCGAAGAAGATCATCGTCGTGCCGGGCAAGCTGGTGAACATCGTCGCATGAAGACAGCTGCCATTTCCCACGGCCGGCGCCTGGCCGCCGCCGCCCTCGTCGCTGGTCTACTGTCCGGTTGCGGCTTTCACATGCGCGGCAGCGGACCGCAGGAGCCTTTGCCGTTCAAGACGCTGTATCTCGCCTTCGCGCCGGAGTCGCCGCTCGGCGTCGAGCTGCGGCGCAATCTGCGTGCTGTCAATCAGGTGCAACTGGTGGATGATCGCAAGGCAGCCGAAGCCATTCTCGAGCCGCTGACCGACAGCCGCGACAAGCAGGTGCTGTCGCTGAACAGCCAGGGTCGAGTGCGTGAGTTCAACCTGTTCTATCGCTTCTCCTTCCGCGTCGTCGACAACGCCGGCCACGTGCTGCTGCCGACTTCGCAGGTGACCGTGCGGCGCATCCTGCCGTACAACGAGAACCAGGCCCTGGCCAAGGAAATCGAGGAAGCGCAGCTGTACCGCGAGATGCAGAGCGACGTGGTGCAGCAGGTGCTGCGCCGCATCTCCTCGATCAAGCCGCAGCCGCCGGCGCAAGGCTGAGATGCAGCTGCGACTCGACGCGCTCGACGCCCATCTCGGCAAGACGCTCGCGCCCCTGTATGTGATCGCCAGCGACGAGCATCTGCTGGCGCTGGAGTCGGCCGACCGCATCCGCCGCGCCGCGCGCGAGCGCGGCTACACCGAGCGCGAGGTGATGACGGTCGAGCGCGGCTTTCGCTGGAGCGCGCTGGCAGCGGCCAGCCAGTCGCAATCGCTGTTTGGCGACCGCAAGCTCATCGAGCTGCGCATTCCGACCGGCAAGCCCGGCAAGGATGGCGGCCAGGCGCTGCAAGCCTATGTCGGCATGCTGTCGCCGGACAATGTCACGCTCATCACGCTGCCCGAGCTCGACTGGGCGTCGAAGAAGGCCGCCTGGGTCACGGCGCTGCAGAATGCCGGCGTGTATCTCGAGATCGGCCGCGTCGAACGCGCGCAATTGCCGGGCTGGATCGGCACACGCCTCGCCGCGCAAGGCCAGAGCGCGGAGCGCGACAGCCTGGACTTCATCACTGAACGCGTCGAAGGCAATCTGCTGGCCGCGCACCAGGAGTTGCAGAAGCTGGCGCTGCTGTATCCGCCGGGCCGGCTGTCCTTCGAGCAGGTGCACGATGCGGTGCTGAATGTGGCGCGCTATGATGTGTTCAAGCTTAACGAAGCGATGCTCGCCGGCGACTGCGCGCGCCTGGTGCGCATGCTCGAAGGCCTGGAGGGCGAAGGCGAAGCGCTGCCACTGGTGCTGTGGGCCATGGCCGAGGAGATCCGCACGCTGATCAAGCTGCAGTCGGGATTGGCCGATGGAAAGCCGTTGGCGGCGCTGCTGAAGGAAAACCGGGTGTGGGGTCCGCGCGAGCGCCTGGCCGATGCCGCGCTGCGCAGGCTACCTCTGCCCTGGCTGAAGGACGCGCTGCGCGAAGCGGCGCAGATCGACCGCATGGTGAAGGGCCTGAGGCCGCGCGGCTTTTCCGGGGATGCGTGGGATGCGCTGCTGCAGCTGGGATTGAAGATCGCGCAAGGCAGACGCTGAACATGTCGTCTTCGTAGGGTGGGCGCAGCCCACGCGTTTTCTTGCGTGCCGCAGACCGCGTGGGCTGCGCCCACCCTACGAAGACCCGAGATTTTTTGGGTCTGCTCGACCGCGCACCAGGTCTATCAATCGTGGAGCGCATGGCTGGAGCAGTCGCTACACAAGAGTCCGCGACTGGGTTATCACCGTTACGCAAGGCAAGGACGCCAAGCCACGAAAGAATCGAAAAGGCAATGCAAATGGACATCAAGCAATACATGAATGAAGTCGGCCAGCGCGCCCGCGCCGCGTCGCGCGGCATGGCTCGGGCCGGCACCGCCGAAAAAAACCGTGCGCTGCTGCTGATCGCGGCCGCGATCCGGCGTGACGCCGAAGCGCTGAAGGCGGCCAATGCACGCGACCTCGACGCCGCACGCGCAGCCGGCATGGAAGCGGCGATGCTGGACCGCCTCACGCTATCGGAAAAGGCCATCGCCACCATGGCCGAAGGCCTGGAGCAGATCGCTTCGCTGCCGGACCCGATAGGCGAAATCAGCAACATGAAATTCCGCCCTACCGGCATCCAGGTCGGCCAGATGCGCGTGCCGCTGGGTGTGATCGGCATCATTTATGAAGCCCGACCGAACGTGACCGTGGACGCCGCCGGCCTGTGCATCAAGAGCGGCAATGCAACGATCTTGCGCGGCGGCTCGGAAGCGATCCATTGCAATCAGGCGCTGGCAAAGCTGGTGCAGGAAGGCATGGCCGGCGCAGGACTTCCGGCCGATGGCGTTCAGATCGTCGAGACCACCGACCGCGCCGCGGTCGGCGAACTGATCACGATGCCTCAATACGTCGATGTGATCGTGCCGCGCGGCGGCAAGGGCCTGATCGAGCGCCTGATGCGCGAATCGCGGGTGCCGATGATCAAGCACCTCGACGGCATCTGCCATGTCTATATCGACGATCAGGCCGATATCGCTAAAGCGCTGCCGGTGGCCTTCAATGCCAAATGCCATCGCTACGGCACCTGCAATACGATGGAAACCCTGCTGGTGGCGCGCGGCATCGCCAAGGAAGTGCTGCCGCAGCTTGCCGAGCTGTACCGCACCAAGGAAGTCGAACTGCGCGCCGATGAGGAAGCGCATGCGATCCTCGAAGGCTATCCGCATCTTGCGCGCGCGACCGAGGAAGACTGGGGTACCGAATACCTCGCGCCCATCCTCGCGGTGAAGGTGGTGGCAGACATGGATGAAGCGATCGCCCATATCAACACCTGGTCGTCCAAGCACACCGACGCCATCATCACCGAGAACTACAGCCGCGCGATGCGCTTTCTGCGCGAAGTCGATTCCGCCTCGGTGATGGTGAATGCCTCCACCCGCTTCGCCGACGGCTTCGAATACGGCCTGGGCGCGGAAATCGGCATTTCCAACGACAAGCTGCATGCGCGCGGCCCGGTCGGCCTGGAAGGGCTGACCTCGCTGAAGTACGTGGTGTTCGGCCACGGCGAAGTGCGGCAGTAAGCGCGCGCCAACCATAGGGAAAGGCATCCATGCTCTGGGTCAAATCGCTGCACATCGTCTTCATTGCGTCCTGGTTCGCCGGCCTGTTTTACCTGCCGCGCATCTTCGTCAATCTCGCGATGGAAACGCATGAGGTCGCGACCGCGCGCCTGCTGCTGATGGCCAGGAAGCTGTTTCGCTTCACCACGATACTGGCGGTGCCGGCGGTGATCTTCGGCGTGTGGCTGTGGCTGGGCTACGGCATCGGGCGAGGCCCCGGCAACGGCTGGCTGCATGCGAAGCTGGCGCTGGTGATCCTGGTCATCGGCTATCACCATGCCTGCGGCTCGCTGCTGAAGAAATTCGAGGCTGGCGTCAACAAGCGCAGCCATGCCTGGTACCGCTGGTTCAATGAAGTGCCGGTGCTGCTGCTGCTGGCCATCGTGATCCTTGTGGTGGTCAAGCCCTTCTGAAGCTTCCCAACGTGCAAACCGATATCGAAAGCCCCGCCATGTCCCGTACCTGCGCCTACTTTGTCGCCCCGCCCTCGCCCTATGTGTATCTGGGCCACGAGCGCTTTATTGAACTCGCGCGCCGCCATGGCGTGGAGATCGACATCAAGCCTTTCGATATCGGCCGCGTCTTCGCGCAGTCGGGCGGATTGCCATTGCCCAAGCGTGCGCCGCAGCGCCAGGCTTACCGGCTGGTGGAGCTGGAACGCTGGAGCAGCTTTCTCGGCCTGCCGCTGAACCTGCATCCGCGCTTCTTTCCGGTGGCTGGCGATCCGGCGGCGAAGCTGATCATCGCGGCCAAGGCGCATGGCGTCGATGCGGCGCTGGCGCTTTCGGGCCGGATCTCGCGCGCGATCTGGGCCGAGGAAAAGGACATTTCCGATCCCGACACCCTGGCCGCGCTGGCGCAGGCCGCCGGCCTCGATGGCGCGGCGCTGCTGGCGGCATCGAAGGGCGATGACGTCGCGGCCGAATATGCGCGCAATACCGAGGACGCCATCGCCGCCGGCGTATTCGGCGCGCCCTGGTATGTGTTCGAAGGCGAGCCGTTCTGGGGACAGGACCGGCTCGACTTCCTCGAACGCGCCTTCGCGCGCGGCTGAACCACCGCTACGCACCACAGACGAGCGGCCCGGCGCCGCTCGATCGTTTTTCATCCACGGACAAAAGGTACCCCCAATGACCATGTATTCCTATTTCTGCCCCTGCCCGCGCGGCCTCGAAGCCGCGCTGGCCGAGGAACTCGGCGAGATCGCGCAGGACAGCAAGACCCTGAAGATCCACAACCAGGTGCCCGGCGGCGTGCACTGCTCGGGCCACATCGACGACGCCTGGCGCATCAACCTGCATTCGCGCATCGCTTCGCGCGCGCTGCTGCGCATTGCGCAATCGAGCTATCTGAACGAGAACGATGTCTACGACCTGGCGCTGGCCGCGCCCTGGGAAGACTGGTTCGAAGTGGATCACACGATCCGCATCGACGTCACCGCGATCAAGTCGCCGCTGAAAAGCCTGGAGTTCACCACGCTCAAGATCAAGGACGCGGTCTGCGACCGCTTCCGCGACCTCTGCGGCAAGCGGCCGTCGGTCAACACCAGGACGCCGGACATGCGCATCTTCGCGTTCCTGGATGCGCGCAACATCACGCTGTACCTCGACACCTCGGGCGAGCCGCTGTTCAAGCGCGGCTGGCGGCTCGACACGGGCGACGCGCCGCTGCGCGAGAACCTGGCCGCGGGCCTGTTGCGGGTGGCGGGCTGGAAGCCGGGCGAAGTGCTGTTCGATCCGATGTGCGGCTCGGGCACCATCCTGGCCGAGGCTGCGCAGATGCTGGCCGGCATTCCGCCCGGTGCGCGCCGCGCCTTCGCCTTCGAGAAATTCAATGCGCATGACGCCTCGGCCTGGCGCGCCCTGAAGGGCAGCGTCAAGCCGAATCCGCTGCCGGCCGCGCCCAGCATCTTCGGCAGCGACATTTCCGGCGACATGGTGGTAATGGCGCGCAGCAATCTGCAGCGCGCCGGCATTGCGTTCGACGTGCCGTTGAAGCAGATCGAGGCGCAGGAAGTGAAACCGCCTTCAGAGCTGCCGGGTTTCATGATCACCAACCCGCCCTATGGCGAGCGCATCGGCGTGCGCGGCGACAGCAGCGTTGGCGAGGACGAGCTTGCCACGGCCTTCTTCAGCGCCTTCGGCAGCACGCTCAAGACACGCTTTCCCGGCTGGAAAGTGTTCCTGTTCACCGCCGACCTCGGCCTGCCGCGGCTGATGCGGCTGAAGGAATCGCGCAAGACGCCCTTCTACAACGGCGCCATCGAATGCCGGCTGTTCCGCTTCGACATGGTGGCCGGCTCGAACCGGCGCGAAGCCAAACCGGCCGGCTGAGGCAGCGTTCGTCTTGTCCATCGTCGACACCATTCGCGGCTGGGCGCGGCGCATCAAGCGCGATGCGCTGATGCTGTGGTTCGCCAGCCGTCATCCCGATACGCCCTGGCTGGCCCGGCTGCTGTGCGTGGTGGCAGTGGCGTATGCGCTCAGTCCTATCGACCTGATTCCGGATTTCATCCCGGTGCTTGGCTTTGTCGACGATGCGCTGCTGCTGCCAGCCCTGCTGTGGCTGGCGCTGCGGCTGCTGCCGCCCCATGTGGTCGACAGCAGCCGCGCCGAGGCGCAGGCATGGATGGATGCGCAGCGGGAACGGCCGAAAAGCCATGCGGGCGCGGCAATCATCGTGCTGATCTGGCTGCTTGGCGCGTATGGCGCCTGGCGCTGGTGGCAGGCATGAGACGCGGGCTGCCGCGTGCCTGGCGCGATATGCGCCGGCATCGCCGCCCCCGACCGCGTGCCTGCACCCTGCGTGCGCTGCCATATATTGATCAATGTGCTGGAATGGAGACTCAATTTCTCAGTCGTACATCCGTTAATCAATGGCAAGGTCCATCCTGCCCGCCTGCCATTGCGCCGCGTTCACGGCACCGCACTCCGGAAATCTTCCTGCCACAACAGAATCATCGCCCATGCTGATCGCTCCGCTACCCGCCAATGAGGCCGCGCGTCTGCGCCTGCTCAAGCACCTGGAACTGCTCGACACGCCGCCGGAGGAAAGCTTCGACCGCATCACCAGGCTGCTTGCCGGGATGCTGCAGGTGCCGATCGCGCTGGTGAGCCTGATCGATGAAAATCGCCAGTGGTTCAAGTCCCGGATAGGCACCGATGTCTGCGAAACGCCGCGCGACATTGCCTTCTGTGCCCATGCGCTGCATGAAGCGGACATGCTCGTCATCGAAGATGCGCATGCCGACACCCGTTTTGCCGACAATCCGCTCGTCGTCGGGCCGCCTTTCATTCGCTTCTACGCCGGCGTGCCGCTGCGCAGCCATGACGGCCTCGTGCTCGGCACCCTGTGCGCCATCGATACCCAGCCGCGCAAGCTCGCTCCAAACGCCGCCGCGGCGCTGCGCGATCTCGCCAGAACGCTGGAGCGCGAGATCGCCCAGCGCGAGGCGGCAATGGATACCCGCCTGGTGCAGGAACAGGACCGGCGCACGCTAGCGCTTTCCGAGGCGCGCTTTTCCACGGTGTTCCAGCGCTCGCCGACGGGCAAGGCCCTGGTCGATCTGCAGGGCCGGTTCATCGACGTCAATCCCAAGCTATGCGAGATCACCGGTTATGCCGCGGAAGAGCTGCTGCAGAAGACCTTTGCCGAGATCACGCATCCGGACGATCTGGAGCAAGACCTGCGGCTGCTGGCGGAACTGATGGTCGACCGGCGCCAGAGCTTTTCGATGGAAAAGCGCTATCTGCGCCGGGACGGCTCCTGGATCTGGGTACAGATCAGCGTATCGCTGGTGCGCGATGAGGAAGGCACGCCGGTGCACCTGATCGCCGTGATTCAGGACATCGCCGATCGCAAGCGCGACGAAGCGTTGCAGCACGACTATCAGGCCGAACTTGAGCACAGGGTACGGGAACGCACCGCCGCGCTGGCCGCCAGCCGCGAAATGCTGCAGACCATCACGGACAACCTGCCGGTGCTGATTGCGCATGTAAACCGCGAACTGCGCTACACCTTCAACAACGACATGTACCGCCAGGTGTTCGGCGTCGATACGTCCGAGCTGACCGGCAAGCCTCTGGCGAGTGTGCTGCGCCCGGAGCTGTACCAGCAATTGCTGCCCTATTTCCGCCGCGCGCTGGCGGGCGAGCGCGTCACCTGCGACAACGTGCGCTACAGCCTTGCGCAGCCGCGCGTCTGGAGCGGCACCTATGTTCCCGATGTGCGCGACGGCGAAGTCGTCGGCTTCTATGTGATGTCGCAGGACGTGACCGAACGCAAGCGCGCCGAAAAGCTGATGCATGACAAGGCCATGCTCGATCCCCTGACCGGCCTGCCGAACCGGCGCGCGCTGCATGAAAAGATGGAGCAAAGCTTCAGTGCAGCGAGCGCATCCGGCGCATCCGGCGCATCCGGAGATAGCGGCGCCGGCCTGGCGCTGTTCTTCATGGACCTGGACGGCTTCAAGGGCGTCAACGACAGCCATGGCCATGAAACCGGCGACGCCTTGCTCAGGCAGGTTGCGCAACGCATTCGCCAGGTGGTGCGGCAGCAGGACTTCGTCAGCAGGCTTGCCGGCGATGAATTCGTGGTCGTTGCTGAACACATTCCCGTGGCCGCGTGCGAGCGCGTTGCCGAGAGCATACGCGCGGCGCTGGCGCGCCCCTTCGTGCTCGACGATTGCACGGTATGCATCGGCACCAGCATAGGCATCGCGCTACGTCCGCCGGAGCGGCAGACCGGCACGGCGCAATTGCTGTCCGAGGCCGATGCGGCGATGTATGAAGCCAAGCGCCGCGGACGCAACGGGTATTGCTTCGCACCGACGTCGCCGCCCGCGTCCTGACCGGCGTCCATGGCAGGCATGCGCCCGTTTCAGCGCTCATGCCTGCAACGGCAGCCGCAGCACCTCGGTTTCATCTCCCACGGCCGGATGCGTCGAGAATCCCAGCCTTCGGACCAGGCCCAGCAGCGCGCGATTGCTGTGCAGCGCTTCGCCGACGATCTCGCGTATGCCGCGGCTGCCGCAATAAGCGATCAGCTTTTCCATCAGCAACCGGCCCAGGCCCTGCCCTTTCATGTCCGAGCGCACGATGATGGCGAACTCGGCCTTGTTGCCATCCGGGTCGGCGATGGCGCGCGCCACGCCCAGGGTTTCGAAACTGCCGTCAGCACGCCTGCGGCTGGCGATGAAGGCCATCTCGCGGTCGTAATCGATCTGCGTGAGCCGCGCGAGCTGCGCCGGCTGCAGCTCGCGCATGCGCGAGAAGATGCGCAGCCGCACATCCTCGGGGTCGAGCGCATTGAAGAAGCGCAGGTGTTCCTCGCCATCCTCGGGCCGTATCGGCCGCAACAGCAGCGGCTTGCCCTGCCAGGACACGGTTTCCTCGAGTTCCTTCGGATACGGCCGGATCGCCAGGCGCCGCGATGCGCTTCCCGTCGCCGGCCGTGCCAGCTTGACCCGCGCATCGAGCGCGATCACGCCATTGGCGTCTGCCAGGAGCGGATTGATGTCCAGCTCCACGAGCTCGGGCTGATCGATCACCAGCTGCGACAAGGCCACCAGAACCCGACCTATTGCCGCCATGTCCGCCGGCGGGCGGTTGCGGTAACCCTTGAGCAGCCGTGCCACCCGGGTGCGCGCAATCAGCGACTGCGCCAGCGCATGGTTCAGCGGCGGCAATTCCATCGCATGGTCGTCGCTGACCTCGACTTCGACGCCGCCCTGGCCGAACATGATGACCGGGCCGAACACCGGGTCGGTGGCCACGCCCAGCAGCAGCTCATGCGCCAGCGGACGATGCGCCATGGCCTGCACCGTGAAGCCGGCGAGCGTGGCCTCGGGCAGCATCTTGGTCAGGCGGCGATGCATGGCCGCGGCGGCGGCGCGCACCGATTTCGCGTCTTCGAGATCGAGGGCGACGCCGCCGACATCGGACTTGTGCAGGATCTGCGGCGACAGAATCTTCACCGCGACCGGAAAGCCGATCTCCTCGGCGAACTGCGCCGCTTCCTCCGGCGTGGCCGCGGTGCGCGTGGCCACTACCGGGATGCCATAGGCTTCGAGCAGATGGCGTGATTCCGGCTCGGACAGCGTGCTGCGGCCGGCATCGAGCACCTCGCGCAGCAGAGTCGCCGCCACCTCGCGCTGCGGCGCGAAATCTTCCAGCATCGACGGCGGCACCTGCATCAGCGTCTGCTGGTTGCGGCGGTACTGCACGATCTGCATGAACGCGCGCACCGCTTCCTCGGGCGTGGCATAGGTAGGAATGCCGCGCTCCGAGAAGATGTGCCGCGCATCCAGCAGGCCGTCGCCGCCGAGCCAGCAGCCGAGCACATTGCGCGAAGTCTGCGCGGCCAGCGGCGCGACCGCGTGCGCGATCTCGCGGCTGTCGACGATTGCGGTCGGCGCGTGGATGAACAGCAGCGCATCGCATTCCCGGTCCTGCAGCGCCGCCTCCATCGCCGCGACATAGCGTTCGGCCGGCGCGTCTCCGATGATGTCGATCGGATTGCCATGCGACCAGGTCGGCGGCAGCGCCGCATCGAGCTTGTCCAGCGTTGCCGGCGACAGCTGCGCAAGCTTGCCGCCTTCGGCCATCAGCGCATCGGTGGCCATCACGCCCGGTCCGCCGCCGTTGGTGAGGATGCACAAGCGCTCGCCAAACAACGGCTTCGAACGCGCCAGCGTCTCCGCCGCGCTGAACAGGTCTTCGGTGTTGAACACCCTGAGCATGCCGGCGCGGCGAATCGCGGCGTCATAGACCGCGTCCGAGCCGGCCAGCGCGCCGGTATGCGAGGCCGCGGCGCGCGCGCCTTCGACCGCGCGACCGGCCTTGATCACCACCACAGGCTTGCTGCGGCCTGCAGCGCGCGCGGCGGACATGAATTTGCGCGCATTGTGGATGTCCTCCACGTACATCAGGATCGCGCGCGTGGCGCCATCGCTGGCGAGGTAATCGAGCAGGTCGCCGAAATCGACGTCGGCGCTGTCGCCCAGCGACACGAAGCGCGAGAAACCGATGTCGCGGCTTTTGGCCCAGTCGAGCACGCCGGTCACCAGCGCGCCGGATTGCGACAGGAAGGCGATGCGGCCGGGCTTGATATTGGTGTGCGCGAAGCTCGCGTTCAGGCCGATGCCGGGCGCGAGCAGTCCGACGCAGTTCGGACCGAGTATGCGCAGCAGATGCTTGCCCGCAGCCTCCAGCATGCGCTGGCGCAGCGTGACGCCATGCGCATCGCACGTTGAAGACAGGCCCGCGGTCAGCACCACCGCGGCCTTCGTCCCGCGCGCGCCCAGCTCGGCAATGATGCCCGGCACGGTGTGCGGCGGCGTGCAGATCACTGCCAGATCCGGCGCCGCTGGCAACGCTGCGATGTCGGCATACACCGGCCGCCCCTGCAACTCGCGGTATTTCGGATTGACCGCATACACCGGGCCCGTGAAGCCGCCGGAAAGCAGGTTGGTCAGCACCGTCGCGCCAACGCTGTGCGCTCTTTCGGATGCACCGATCACCGCGACCGACTTCGGTTCGAACAGGAACTGCAGGTTGCGTATGCTCATTTCGACTCCCGACCTGGAATGCGAGGTTTCTGGCAGGCATGGCGAATTTTGACCTGAGTCAAAATCCGCCAAAACATGAATGCGGACAAGGCGCTGCGTTGTGGACTGGGGCCTCCAGTGCGCATACGCTTTCGGTGCGCATCGGATGCACGCGCCCCGGCGCAACAACCTTCTCTAGACAACGCATCCATTGATGAATTCCAGCGAAAGGACCTTGCCATGTCTTACAAAACCATCCTGGTGCATGTCGACCAATCGCGCCATGCGCCGCAGCGCATGCGCATCGCCGCCGACCTGGCGCTGCGCCACGGCGCGCATCTGATCGGCGCTGCCGCCACCGGCCTGTCGCGCTTCGTCGCCGCCACCGGCGGCATCAACATGCAGGACCCGGCGCTGACGCAGCACCTGAACTTCCTGCGCCGTCAGGCCGAAAGCGCGCTGGCGCAATTCGAGGAAACGGTGCGCGCGGCCGGCGTGCCCTCGTGGGAGCGGCAATTGGTCGAGGATGAACCGGCCGGCGGCATCAGCCTGCTCGCGCGCTACACCGACCTGGTGGTGCTGTCGCAAACCGATCTCGATGAAGCCCTGCCCGGCATTGGCTCGGACTTCACGGAGTATGTGGTGGGCAATTGCGGCCGGCCGGTGCTGGTGGTGCCGTATGCCGGGCAGTTCGAGCATGTCGGCCGGCATGCGCTGGTGGCTTGGGACGGCAGCCTTGCTGCCAGCCGCGCCATCGCCGGCGCGTTGCCATTGCTGTGCGCGGCGCAGGATGTGCGGGTCGTGGTGTTCAATGCCGACAAGCAGGTCAATGTGCATGGCGAGCAGCCGGGCGCGGACCTGGCACTGTATCTGGCGCGGCATGGATTGAAGGTGGAAGTGCTGCAGGAAACCACCGAACAGGACAGCGGCAATGCGCTGCTGTCGCTGGCCGCCGATGTAGGCGCCGACCTCCTGGTGATGGGCTGCTACGTGCATAGCCGCTTCCGCGAGATGCTGCTCGGCGGCGCCTCGCGCACCGTGTTCGAATCGATGACGTTGCCGGTGCTGATGGCGCATTGAACCGCGCACGGTGCTGTGTATTGAGCGCCTCGCCTTATTGCAGTTCCGGCCCCAATCCGATCGGGGCCGGCGCAATGCTGACAATGGTGGAAAACAGTTTGTCGAAGCTGCCCTTCACCTCCTGACCGGCCAGCGGATCGACATTGCCCGAGAAAGCCCGGTGCGCATCGCGCCATTCCTCGTCGGTCAGGAAACGCGTCAATACCGGGAACAGGGTTTCTTCCTCCAACCGCATGTGACGGAAATAAAAATCGGCATAGCGTTCGACCATGTCGCGCAACGGCAGCAGCAGCGCGGCGCCGCCGAATTCATAGCGGATCACCATGTGCTCCAGCTCGCGCACCATGGCTTCACCTTCGGCATGCTGCGTTTCGAGTTCGTTGATCACCTCGTCATAATCGCCGGTATGGCGCGCCAGTGGAGCGAACAGCCATTGGTCTTCCTTCGGATGATGCAGCCGCTCCGGATAATCGGCGATATAAAGCAGCATCGCGCGAAACACCTTCGCATCCGGATGCGCGCCGGACTGCGCCGCGCGCAGCAGATGCCGCAATCCCTGCAGAATTGCGGCCAGGCGTTCATGCTCTTCATGCAGCATGCGCAGCGTGGATGTGGCGGATGGCTTGGCCTTGGTCGTCAACATGATGTGTTTCTCCAGTACGGTCACACTTGTCGGCAACGCGTCTTCACGCTGCCTGCACGCCGGCGAACCCGGTCAACAGGTATTGCAGCAGTTCGCGCACCGGGCGTA
This sequence comes from Noviherbaspirillum pedocola, assembly GCF_016632335.1. Classification (GTDB taxonomy): domain Bacteria; phylum Pseudomonadota; class Gammaproteobacteria; order Burkholderiales; family Burkholderiaceae_D; genus Noviherbaspirillum_A; species Noviherbaspirillum_A pedocola. Next base: position 231,072 of record NZ_JAEPBG010000003.1, on the reverse strand, counting down.
TGGCGCGGCCAAAGGGCAGCGGTTCGGAGCCACGGAAGAACAGGCCGCGCTGCACATCACCCTTGAGCGCATAGCCCAGGCGCAGATCGATGCAGAACTGGCCGGCCTTCGCGTCGCCATCACGCAAGCCGCATTGATGCAGGCAATCAAAAGACACGATGCAATCGCGCTTGTGCGCCTTGGTGCACAGCTTCTCTTCCTTCAGCAGATAGGATTCCAGCCAGGGTGTCTTCACCGCCCGCGCCGGCAGGCCGGCCGTGCTCATGAAGGTAACGATGTCCTCGGGCCGCGCTTCGGCCAGCACGCGCTTGAATTCGGGATGGGCATCGCCTTCCTCGGTCACCGCGAAGGGCGTGCCGAGCTGCACGGCGGATGCGCCGAGATTCAGCAAGCCCCGTACCTGTTCATGGCCATGGATGCCGCCAGCGGCAATCAGCGGGATGCGTTCGCGCTCGATGCCGAGTTCGCGCAGCACCTGCAATGCGCCTTCGATCACGCGCGGGAAGGCATACTGCGGCGCATTGATTTCCTCGATGCGCGGCGCGCCGAGATGGCCGGCGGCAAAGCGCGGATTCTCGATCACGATGGCATCCGGCAGCCGGTTGCGGCGCATCCATTTCTTCAGCACCAGCGCGATGCCGCGGGCATCGGACAGGACGGGAATGAGCGCGACATCGGGAAACGCGGCGGTCAGCTCCGGCAGGTCCAGCGGCAGTCCGGCGCCGACCACGATGGCTTGCGCGCCGCTTTCGCAGGATTGCCGCACATAGGCGGCGTATTCGGCGACGGCGCGCATGACATTCACCGCGACCATGCCGCGTCCTTGCGCCAGGTCCAATGCGGCGCGCACTTCACGATCCAGCGCAACGAGGTTTGCCGCATTGATCGCGGCCTTGTCGCGCGACTTCGCGGTCGCGGCCATCAGGTCCGGATGATGCCGGCGCAAATCGACGCTGGAGATCGTTCCCATCGCGCCGAGGCTGGCGACAGTGCCGGCCAGGCGATGCGCGGAAACACCCACGCCCATGCCGCCCTGCACGATGGGCAAGAGTTGATGGTTCTTGATGATCAGGGGAGGCAAGGCAGTTTGCTGCACGATGGGCTTGGGAATGATGGGGACGGCCGACTGTAGCAAACGGGGGTTTTTGAAAAATTGATATGGGTCAAAATTGCCCGGGAGGGATGGAGCGGGTAAATGGGCAAGCGGATTTGTGTTGTGGCAGCAGTCACCGTGCATGCTGACGATATATCCGGCAAGTCTCCATATCTTCGTGATGACATCCGTAGCACTGCACGCCGCAATGATTCGTGCCGCCCACGCGGTCATGTCTTCATTGCGGTATGCGGCAAGGAGAGAAGAAACTCGGTGGCCAGCGCGACGCAGCGCTCATAGCTCGGGGTATAGCGCAGCGTACGGATAGCGGCGAACCGGCTAGTAAGGGGTGACGCATGCGCAACAATCTCGCGCAAGAACACTTCTCGATGGCGCATCAGGAACGGCGCTGCCGCGCGCAATGCCTCGGGCTCCCGCTCGATCACCAGGCACAGGTCGAACAGGTCACGCGCCGTGGGCCGATCACCACGGTGCCACATCTTTTTGGCGACGATCTCCGTCGAGGTCTCGACTCGCACGGGCCTGTCGAACAACACCCATTCCTCGACAGCCGAGGGCATCAAGTTCGGCGATGCGACGAAGTCGATTTCCCCTTCCGGCAAACTGAGCTTGATGAACTGCGCGCCTTCCTCGTAATCAGCACAGATGCTGGCCGCGACATCGGACAGGCGGGGGCTCACGTACCCGAGGTACTGCGGATCGGGAACGAACAAATCGATGTCGTTGGACAAGCGGTGCTGATACCGCAACATCAGCACCGTGCCGCCGCCAAAAGTCCAGTATGGGTTGGACCTGCCATGCCGGTCGATTTCATCGATCAGGGTCAGCGCGTGCCGCAGCAGAATTTGCCACGGGCCGTCGGGCAGGCTGGACGGCGCGCTCACTGCCACACCGTACGGTACAGGTGCAAGGTGCGCGACCAGTGCGACAGGTGTTTCCAGATGCGCTTCGGCGCAACGCCGGTCTGGGTAGCGGCTTCCTCCACCGCCTTGACCACCAAAGGCAATGGTGCCTCATCCAGAATGGCTGACACATGCGGTTCATATCCTCGCGGAATCGCGCCCGACGCCAGCGCTTCGGCCAGCCTTTCCTGCGTCAGTTGGCCTTCGTAGCTGACATTGGCTGCCACAGTGGCCTTGAACAAGCCGCGCTGACTGGCATGCGGCTGCAAGTTCAATTCCAGACCGAGCAGGGCCAGCAGCGTCATCAGCTTCGCAACGCCGAGATCCTTGATGCGGCCCGATTCCAGCTGGTTGATCGTCAAGCGCGACAAGCCTGCCATCCTGGCGAGCTGTGCCTGCGTGAGCTGCAATTCGGTGCGGCGCTTTTCAACCTGGCGGCCGATTTCGAGAAGTTGCATGGTTCCCCCACAGCAGAAAATATGCAAAACATACCTTACATTTTGTCTGCAGGCCAGTGGCATGGGTCGCGCGTGCGACGCAAGCACCTGTCCTTCCCGGGCACGGCAAACGAAAGTGCCGAGATCGGCGGCTGCCGAACTTTGTCGACCTCATCGGTTTCTGCGCGAGCGCATCAGGGCTCCCGCAAGGCCGCGGGAATCAATCTCCCGATTTGGTGAACTGCCCCACCAGAAAATCCAGAAACACCCTGCTGCGCGCCGGCATATGCTGCCGGCTCGGATAAAACGCAAACAGATCCGCCGGCGGCGGCGCATAGTCCGGCAGCACCACCTGCAGCCGTCCCGAGGCCAGGTACTTGGCCGCATCCCATTCCGAGCGCAGCAGGATGCCGTGGCCATCGAGCGCCCAGCCCAGCACCACGTCGCCATCGTTGCTCGACAGCGTCCCGCTCACCTTGACATTAATCTCACGCCTGCCCTTCATCAGCCGCCAGATGCCCCAGGCATCGTCGTTCTGACGGTGCACGATGCAGCTGTGCTGCGCCAGGTCTTCCGGCGTCTGCGGCATGCCGGCGCGCTTGAGGTAGGCCGGCGAAGCGCACAGGAAACGCCGGTTCGACAGGATGCGGCGCGCGGTGAGCCGGGTGTCGGGCAAGGCGCCGAAACGAATGCCGAGATCGAAGGCTTCTTCCACCAGGTCGATCGGCCGGTCAGTCAGTTGCAATTGCACCTCGACTTCGGGATAGCGCTTTGAAAAGCGCGAGATCAGCGGCGCAATCGTGGTACGGCCGAAACCAAGCGTGGCATTCACCCGCAACAGCCCGCGCGGCGCGGCGCGGCTGCTCGAGACCTCGTCTTCCATCACGCGGATGTCGTCAAGGATGCGCGTCGCATGCGCCAGATACACCTGACCTTCGCCGGTCAGGCTCAGGGTACGCGTGGTGCGATTGACCAGGCGCACGCCAAGCCGGGCTTCCAGCTGCGACAGCCGCTTCGTCACCGCCGGCGGCGTGATGTCGAGCTCGCGCGCAACCGCAGACAGGCTGCCGCGCTTGGCCAGCAGCACGAAGAAGGCCATGTCTGAACTGATGTCATTCTTAACCATGGGTGAAGTATGGAGTGAACCTGGGTGAATTATAGGAGCGCCCGAGGCGGCTATGCTTTGCCACACTGTTCAACCCGCAATGGATATACCGCCATGAGAATCGTAGAAATCCGCGAAAAGACCTGCCCGATCAGCTCGCCGATCCGCAATGCCTACATCGATTTTTCCAAGATGACGCTGTCGCTGGTGGCCGTCATCACCGATGTGATCCGCGACGGCAAGCCGGTGGTCGGCTACGGCTTCAACTCCAATGGCCGTTACGGCCAGGGCAATCTGATGCGCGAACGCTTCATTCCGCGCGTGCTGGAAGCCGATCCGGAAAGCCTGGTGAACGCCGATGGCAGCAACCTCGATCCGCACAAGATCTGGGATTGCATGTTCAGGAATGAAAAGCCGGGCGGCCACGGCGAGCGCTCGGTGGCGATGGGCACCATCGACATGGCGGTGTGGGATGCGGTGGCGAAGATCGCGAACAAGCCGCTGTACCAGCATCTGGCCGATGAATACGGCGACGGCAAGCCGAACCGCGAAGTGTTCGTGTACGCGGCCGGCGGCTACTACTATCCCGGCAAGGACGACACCATGCTGCAGAACGAGATGCGCAGCTACCTCGAGCGCGGCTACAGCGTGGTGAAGATGAAGATCGGCGGCGCCAGCCTGGCCGAAGACCAGCGCCGCATCGAATCGGTGCTGTCCATCCTCGGCGACGGCCAGCGGCTGTGCGTGGATGCCAACGGCCGCTTCGACATGGACACCGCCGTCGCCTACGCCAAGGCGCTCGACCAGTACAACCTGTTCTGGTACGAGGAAGCCGGCGATCCGCTCGACTATGAGTTGCAGGCGGTGCTGCGCAGCTATTACCGCAATCCGATGGCCACCGGCGAAAACCTGTTCTCGATGCAGGATGCCCGCAACCTGATCCGCTACGGCGGCATGCGCGCCGACCGCGATTGGCTGCAGTTCGATTGCGCACTGTCCTATGGCCTGGTCGAATACCTGCGCACGCTGGACATGCTGCGCGAGCACGGCTGGTCACCATCGCGCTGCATTCCGCACGGCGGTCACCAGATGTCGCTGAACATTGCCGCTGGCCTGGGCCTGGGCGGCAATGAATCGTATCCGGACCTGTTCCAGCCCTTCGGCGGCTTCCCGGACGGCGTGGAAGTCAAGGACAGCCGCATCGTGATGCCGGAATTGCCGGGCATCGGTTTCGAGGGCAAGTCGAACCTGATTTCGGTGATGCAGGAATTGAGCGCCTGATCGACTGTCAGCGAACGCGACGCCGCTGTCCGCCCGGCGCCGGAACCGGCGAGCCATGCCGGCCGCCCAGCGTGATGTGAGACGCGCCGAGATCCCTCCTCCGTCGCCTGTCCCTACCTGGCAAATGAAGTGCGTTTATCGCATATGTGCAACACTTCATTTTCCTTTGGGCATGATATTTCCTTGCAGCCATGGCATGATATTGCATTGCATCCAGGAAATATCATGTCTGTCTTCTTTGTCCGCTTCGAGCGCACCGCGCGATATCTATTCAGCATCGTTGCCGCCCTTGTCCTGTTCGGCATGCTTGCCTCCCAGATGGGATGGATCAGGCAACAGGCCGCCTATGACGCCTTCGGCTGGTACACCGTGATCCAGCATGACAAGGTGCAAGTCGTCCGCCAGGTCGACAACGAAGCGGCATGCCGTTCACGTGAAGAAGCACCAAGAGTGCTTTGTCGTCAAGGCAAGGCCTTGAACAGCATGCTGGTCGCCGGTCGCTGATCAAAAAAGCAGTTGGCAAAATTTCACTGAAGAAAAATTTTTTCAGGAATTGTCAATGCGGTATTGAATCGTGGAAACTTGATTTTTAGAATGGCTCGTTGCCATCGCTCAAATTTCCGGAGTGCCGCATGCTCGCCCGCCTTACCGCATCCATCCTGATTGCGCTGTCCTTCGGCGCGGCTGCCCATTCCCATGCGCAGCCGCTGCCGGATGCCCCGCTGGATGCCAGGCTCAACGAGGAGGTCATCATGATGCCCTCCTCGACCGGCGACGGCGGCCTGCAGCTCGAAACTACCATTTTCCGTCCGAGCGGTCCGGGGCCGTTTCCGCTGCTGATCATGAACCATGGCAAGCAGCCGGGCGATCCGCGCGCGCAGGGCCGCGACCGCTTCGTTTATCTGAGTCGGGAATTCGTGCGTCGCGGCTATGCGGTGATGATTCCGATGCGCACCGGCTTTGCCCATTCCGGCGGCGAATACACCGACTACGGCTGCAACATGACAGCCAATGGTTATTTGCAGGCCAATGACATCCGCGCCGCACTCGACTGGGCGCGCACCCAGCCGTGGGTCGATGCGAACCACATCATCGTCGCCGGCCAGTCCTACGGCGGCCTGGCGACCATGGCCGCCGGCGCGGCCGATCTGCCCGGCGTGCGCGGACTGATCAATTTCGCCGGCGGTCTGCGTTCCGACGACGACAGCTGCCCGTGGCAGTCCGGCCTGGAAGCGGCTTTCACGACGTATGGCGCACACAGTGGGCTGCCGAGCCTGTGGTTCTACGGTCAGAACGACAGCTATTTCGGACCGGCGCTGGCTGCGCAGCTGCGCGACGACTATGTGCGCGCCGGCGGCCACGCCGAGCTCGTCGCCTATGGCCCGTTCAAGCGCGATGCCCACGGCCTGGCCGGCAGCCAGGATGGCTTTGCGGTCTGGTGGCCGGAAACCCGCAAGTTTCTCGAGCGCATCGGCATGCCGACGGAAGTCACCGTGGCGATCGCCGACGATGTGCCGCTGCCGGCCTCGCACTTCGCGGCGCTAAACGACGTGGAAGCGATTCCGTATCTGCACGACGGCGGACGCAGCGCCTATCGCGCCTTTCTCGACAAGGAAACGCCGCGTGCCTTCGCGGTGGCGCCGAACGGCGCCTGGAGCTGGGCCGAGGAAGGCGAAAACCCGGAGTGGCGCGCGCTGGCGGCCTGCCGCGCGAGCAGCGGCACGCCGTGCAAGCTGTATGCGGTGGATGACCGGGTGGTATGGAATGATGCGCCGCCGGTGCCGGCAAACCTGGCCGATGCGGCGCCGGCCACGGACAGCTCAACCGTCGATGCTGCGGGCGCCGCGATGGCAAAGGCTGCGGATACCGTCACGGCCAATACCCTGGCCGTAGCCGCCAGGCCGCTGGCGCCGGCGGCGCCGACCCTGCCGCTGCAGGGCGAATAAACCTTCAGGCAATCGGGATCAGGCGCGGCGCCAGGCCAGCAGCGCATTATTGGCCGGCATGGCGATATCCGCGATCGGCATGAGCCCCTGCTGCCGCGCCAGCGCATCGACGTCTTCCGCATTGCGCAAGCCCATGTGCGGCGCGCGCGCCTTCAGTGCCGCATCAAAATCCGCATTGCCGGGGCTGGTGTATTGCCCGCCGCGATTGAACGGGCCGTACAGGCAGAACACGCCGCCGGGAGCCAGTATCCGGCCGACGGCAGCAAACATCGCTTCGACTTCCGGCCACGACATGATGTGGCTGGTATTGGCGCTGTAGACCGCATCGAACGGCCCGGGCGGCCAGGCGTTCCCGGCGACATCGAGCGCCAGCGGTGGCAGCACATTGGCCAGCCCCGAGTCAGCGATCCAGGCGCGGATGCTCGCATGGTTGGCCGGCAGATCGCTGGTCTGCCAGCGCAGCTGCAGCAGCTCTGCTGCGAAATGCACCGCATGCTGGCCGGTGCCGCTGCCGATCTCGAGCACAGTCGTGCTATCGGCCAGCAATGCGCGCAGCGCTGCAAGTATCGGCTCCTTGTTGCGGTCGGTAGCTGCGGAAAATTCCTTCGGTGGCATCGCCTTCTCCCTGTTCTGCTGCTGACAACACGACGCGGGGCAATATCCTGTTCGGCTTCCCCGGCGTTTTCCCCTTGCTTCCTACATCAATTGGCGGTTTTCTCCTACGCCGGCGCCGGCCCGGAAATGCTTTAATCGAATCGTCATTCAATTATCGAGATCAGCACAATGGCGAGGATTTCCATGAGCAATACTGAAGAAGCCATCCAGACCTTCGCGGACGCCTTCACGCAGCTGAGCAGCGATCAGTACCACGAGCTGTACGTGGAAGCGTTGGAGTGCATCGTGCGCATGGCCAAGGCCGAAGGCGCACAGGAAGCGCGGCTGTCGCTGGACGACGGGGAAGAAGTCAGCATTACCCTCGAGATCGAACCGGTCACACTGCACTGAGTCTTCGCCTCGACCGGCATCCGCGCTTCCTCACGAGCGCGGATGCCGCTTACGCCGGCGTGAAGAAGCGCTCTTCAAGCTCTTCCAGACCCAGGCTGCGCAGCACTTCCTGCAGCCGCGCCGACGGCCTTGTCCGCGGTAAATCCCTGTAGCTGGCAATGATCAGCTCGTTCTTCATCGAATGTTCCCAGCCGACCAGTTCGGTCACGTTCACCTGATAGCCATGCGCCTCGAGCTGCAGGCAGCGCAGCACATTCGTCACCTGGCTGCCGAATTCGCGGGTATGAATCGGATGGCGCCAGATCTCGGTCAGCGCATCGCGCGCGAGCGACTTGGCCTTGTTGCGCTTCAGTACACTCGCCACCTCGGCCTGGCAACATGGCACCAGCACGATGAAGCGAGCTCGCTTTTCCAGCGCGAAGCGGATCGCATCATCGGTGGCGGTATTGCAGGCATGCAGCGCGGTAACGACATCGACCTGCGCCGGCAGCTCGCTTGATGCGATCGACTCCGCCACCGACAGATTCAGAAAGCGCATCCCATCAAAACCAAAGCGTCGCGCCAGCTCGCGCGAGCGCTCCACCAGTTCATCGCGGGTTTCGATGCCGTACACCGTCGAGCCCGGCGGCAGGCCCTTGAAGAACAGGTCGTACAGAATGAAGCCGAGATAGGACTTGCCGGCGCCATGATCGACGAGCTGGATGTCCGGCTTGTCTTCCAGCACCTGCTTCAACAGCGGCTCGATGAACTGGTACAGGTGGTACACCTGCTTCAACTTGCGCCGGCTGTCCTGGTTGAGCTTGCCGTCGCGCGTCAGGATGTGCAGTTCCTTCAGCAATTCCAGCGACTGGCCCGGCCGCAGTTCATCGGCCAGCGGATGCGCTTTGTCCTCTTGGGCTTGCGGAGCTTGCCCGTTCTGCTTTTTCACTCTTGCCATTTCCAATGTTCAGGGCCGCCCTCGCCATGCACCGCGTTGAACTGGATCAGCAGATCCTCGCGCACATGCTCGGGCAGATGCGGATACCTGTCGCCGGAAGCGATCGCGCGGTATTGCGCCGCGGCGTCGTCCAGGCCGGCCGGCACCGGATAGTCGTCGAGATAATCCGCAAGCCAGGCTTCGGCCAGTTCGGTCCTGAGCTGTTCACGGCCCTCGTCGGACAGGGCGGCGAGTTCGCCGTCGCCGGCATCGATGCGATGCATGAAGGCATCGAGGTCGTCGACGCTGACGGGTGGGTGCGGAAAAAACCGGCTCTGGCTCATGAAGATCCTCGCTTGCGCATTGCGGAAGTGTCGGATGGTAGTCGAATTCGGCGGCGCGCGTGTCGAGCGCGGGCAAAGGGTGCGCCATCGCAATCGGTTCGTAACGCGAACAATCAAACAGGCCGGGAACTGCGCATAAGCCTTTACCACACAGCCGCTGCCCTTTTTTCCGGATGGCTCGCGGGGTCCGCCTTGTTCTCTGCGCGGCCGCGGACGGCGCCGGCGCTCGTGGCACGCGCCGCGACCGGATCGCCGACCAGCCTTGAACGTACAGGAAAAGAGTTCGCCGGATGCCTGCCCATCCGCCACTTCCACCCGTCATTCAGGAAAGATCATGAAACGAGCCTTATTTGCAGTGCTTTGCGGCGCCGGTTCCCTTGCTGGCTGCCAATCGATGCCGGTCAACATGGGAGACGCCAGCGCCAAGACCGTCGCCACCGGCGCGGCCGGAGGCGCTAATGCACAGAACGCCAATACCCAGCTCGAGCGCTGCGACAAGCCTCTCGGCACCATTGCCTTCGTCGAGGAAGCGAATCAGCCCTGGCTGTCCGAGCTCTACCAGCAATATCGCGTGCAATCGACTGTCCCGCTGCTGCGTCTGATAGTGCAGCAGTCGAATTGCTTTGTCGTGGTCGAGCGCGGCCGCGCCTTCAACAACATGAACATGGAACGGGAGCTGGCGAAAAGCGGGGAGCTGCGCAGCACCAGCAAGATGGGCAAAGGCCAGATGGTCGCCGCCGATTACACCGCCACGCCGTCGATCAGCTTTTCGCAGCGCGGCACCGGCGGCGGCAACATCGGACTCGGCGGCTGGGCCGGCGCCGTTACCGCCTTGGCTGGCTCGGTGAAGTCGAATGAAGCTTCGACGATGCTGCTGTTGACCGACAACCGTTCCGGGGTGCAGCTCGCCGCCTCCGAAGGCAGCGCGAAGAACTGGGATTTCGGCATCGCCGGTGCGATGTTTGGCGGATCGGGCTGGGGCAGTGCTGGCGGCTTCACCAATACGCCGCAGGGCAAGGTGCTTGCCGCCGCCTTCATGGATTCCTATAACGGCCTGGTGCGGGCAGTGCGCAATTACCGTGCGCAGGATGTCCCGGGCGGATTGGGCAACGGCGGCAATCTGAAGGTGAATTAAGGCCGCGCTGGCCCAGCCCCTGTGTCGCAGGCATACATGTCGACCGTATCGGCTTGCGCGCCGACGATGTCACCGAGCGGCCGGCACTGCCCGGCCGCGCAGAACTGATAGTCGGCCACATACCCGGAACGCGTCAGCCGTACCCGCTCGAGCGGCGCAATCTGCGGCCGGTAATGCCAGACGCCTTCCTTCAATACGGCGTCCGGCGGCGGCTCCATGCCGGCGCCGGTGCCGAGGATGCGCGCTTCGACTACCTGCAGGCGGCCGGCCGTGATGCGGTAATCCTCTTCCCATCGGACTTTCTCGATCGAATGCGTCCAGGCCAGCGTGAAGCCCTGCAGCGGCAGGGCCAGCACCAGCCCGGCCGCCGCCAGGCACAGACCGCTCATGCCACCGCCGGCAGCCTGCGGATCTGCCACGCATGCCAGGCCAGGAAGGCGACGGTCAGCGCAAAGCCGAGCTCATCGGTTAGCGGCACCGCGGCCACCAGCAGCAGCGCCGCGAGCGTAGCGACGACGCGTTCGACCATGCGCAGCGGCGCCCACAGGTAGCCGACCGCCGCGCCGCCCCACAGCATGATGGCCAGCACCGCCTTGATCACCATGTAGCCCGCCGAAAACACGGTCCAGTCGCCCTGCAGCATCAGCGCCGGATCGTAGACCGCCATGTACGGGATCACGAAGCCGGCGATCGCGATGTGCGTGGCCTTCCAGCCGATGCGCATCGGCGAGGCCTTGGCGATGGATGCCGCGGCGAAGGCAGCCAGCGCCACCGGCGGCGTCAGGTCGGCCATGATGCCGAAATAGAACACGAACATGTGCGACACGATCAGCGGCACGCCGAGCTTCAGCAAGGCAGGCGCGGCGATCGAGCTGGTGATGATGTAGTTCGGAATCGTCGGTATGCCCATGCCGAGCACCAGGCACACCAGCATCGTCAGCAGCAGCGACAGGAACAGACTGGTCTGGCCGATATCGAGAATGAAGCCAGCGAAGCTCGATGCCGCGCCGGTCAGCGTCAGCACGCCAATGATCACGCCAACGATGGAGCAGGCGATGCCCACCGGTATCGCCTGGCGCGCGCCATCGACCAGGCTGGCGCGCACCGCGCGCAGCGTATCGCGCCCGCCGTGCACGAACAGGCAGGCAATGGCGAGGGCAGCGATGATCACGATGATCGGCGCGATGCCCCACTTCAGGAAAGCCGACGCGGCCAGCGCCAGCGCCAGCCAGAACACATAGCGGAAAGCGATGGCCGACAGGCGTGCCGCCACCGCCGCGCCGAGGATCAGGATCGCGGTCAGGGCCAGACCGGTGAGGCCGGCGAACATCGGCGTGAAGCCATGGAACAGCATCGCCACCAGCGCCGCCAACGGCAGCACCAGGTACCATCCCTTCTTCAAGGCTTCGATCGGATTCGGGCACTGTTCCTTCGGCAAGCCCTTCAGCCCGGCGCGGCCGGCTTCGAGATGCACCATCCAGAACGCGGTCAGGTAATACAGCACCGCCGGGATCACCGCGGCCTTGACAATCTCCAGGTAAGGCACGTTCAGCGTCTCGGCCATGATGAAAGCCACCGCGCCCATGACCGGCGGCATGATCTGGCCGCCCATCGAAGACGTCGCCTCGACCGCGCCGGCGAACACGGCGCTGTAGCCGAAGCGCTTCATCAGCGGAATCGTGAATTGCCCGACGGTCAGCACATTGGCCACGCCCGAGCCGGAGATCGTGCCCATGAAGCCGGAAGAAATCACCGCCACCTTGGCCGGACCGCCCTTGGCGCGCCCCACCATACCCAGGGCCAGCGCATTGAACAGGCCGATCATGCCGGCATGTTCGAGGAAGGCGCCGAACAGGATGAACAGGAAGATATAGGTTGCCGACACCATGGTCGGCACGCCGTAGATGCCCTCGGTGCCGGTATAGAGCTGGCCGATGATCTGGTCATAGCCGAAGCCACGGTGCGCGATCGCATCGGGCAGATACTGGCCAACAAAGGCATACAGCAGGAAGCTGGCGCAGACGATGGGCAGCGCCAGGCCGAGCACGCGGCGCGCCGCTTCGAACAGCAGCACCACCATGATGGTGCCGACCACCAGGTCTGCGGTCGACGGGTCGCCGGCGCGCTGGATCAGGTCGGCTTCGAACACCCAGTGATAGAAGGACAGCGCAAAGCCGGCCAGCGCCAGCAGCCCGTCCGAGGGCGCCACGCGATCGAGCCTGCCGTGCTTGCTGGCCGGATAGAGGATGAAGGTCAGCAGCATCAGAAAGCCCACATGCAGCGAGCGCGTCACCAGGCTGGAGAGCGGGCTGAATGCGGCGATGATGAGCTGGTAGGTGGAAAAGCACAGCGCAAGGCCGGTGAGCAGCATCAGGGCGCTGCCAACCAACTTGCGTTGCACGCCGTGCTCGGAAAATTCTTCGGACGCGGCGTCGGCGTGGGCGGGGTGCTGGTGCAGCGGATCATTCATGGCGGTCTCCTGGTCGCGGTATCGGGCCGCGGGGACGGATCGCATTCCGCCCCCTGGCCTTATGGACTTTGCTTTATGGGGCTAATGCCTTGTCGGGCTTGCCTGTCTCACTTGATCAGTCCGATCTCGCGATAGTACTTTTCCGCGCCGGGATGCATGGGCACCGGCATGCCCTTGACGGCGTTGTCGCGCTTCATTGCCTTGGCCGCGGCATGCGAGGCGGTGAGATGGTCAAGGTTCGCCCACATGGCCTTGGTCATCGCATAGACCACGTCAGCGGACACGCCTTCATGGCTCACTAGGAAGTTCTGGATCGCCACGGTTGCCACGTCTTTGTCCTGACCTTCATAGGTGTTGGCGGGAATGATGCCGGCCTGGTAAGCCGGATCGCCGATCTTCGCGATCACATCGGCCGGCACTGGCACGATGACGATCTTCACCGAGGTGCCCAGATCACGCAGTGCGGCCACGCCCAGGCCGGCGGAGATCAGCGTCGCGTCGAGCTGGCGGTTCTTGATCAGCTCAACCGATTCGCCGAAGGGCAGATACTCGACCTTGGAAAGATCCTTGTAGGACAGGCCCGCGCCGCGCAGCACCGCGCGCGCATTGAGCTCGGTGCCGGACTTGGGCGCACCGACCGCCAGGCGCCTGCCCTTCAGGTCCGCCAGGGTCTTGATGCCGGAATCGGCGCTGGCCACGATCTGGATGTAGTTCGGGTAGATGGCTGCCACGCCGCGCAGCTTCTTCAGCGGCGTCTTGAAGCCGGCCTCGGCTTCGCCCTTCCAGGCATCGGACAGGCTGTCGCCAAGCGTGAAGCCGATTTCGCCGCGTCCGGCCTGCAGCAGATTGAGATTCTCGGCGGAAGCCTTCGTCGCCTGCACCGTGACCTTGGCCTCGGGCAAGGCCTTGCCGTACAACTGCGACAGCGCCACGCCGAGCGGGTAATACACGCCGGAAGTGCCGCCGGTAAGCACATTCACATACTGCTGAGCGGCCCGCGCCGGATGTGCAAGGACGAGAAGGAACAGGCAGGTGAGCGCGAATAAGCCGCGCGTGATGCGGTGGGTCATGCTGGTCTCCATGTTTTATTGATTTATTGAATTGATGCAGCGGGGTCATTCTATGTCATTGCGGCAAACGCAAGGCGTTCACGCAAAGGGGTCTTGCGTCGGATGGATGGTCGAAGTCTGACTGACGCTTGGTCTGGCACAAGCGCCGCAAGCTTAGCGCATGGCATAACAGCCTGGATCGAGCCCATGTAAGAACCGCATCTCATGCACAGGTATGCGTCTGCGCATGAGACGCGGAAGTGTCGGCAAGCTCCTACATAAGAATCGGAGAAACACGGGTATTGAAAATTTTGCATTTCAGTGAAGATGAGATACGCAAAATTTGCAAGACCGATTTGACCGGAGAAGCCCATGAGCAACGGACTGAATGTATTCGGAAATGTAGTCGGCATGCCGGGCATGGAAGATACGGCGATCTCCACGTTCGAGAAAGAATCCCACCGCGCCGCATCCACCGCGCACATGCCATGTGACGATGAAGCCGCGCGCTGCGGCGATATCCATGGCGGCTCTGAGCCAATGCGCCATCTGTACCGCCTGATCAGCAAGGTCGCGCCGACGCGCGCTAATGTACTCATTTCCGGCGAAAGCGGCACCGGCAAGGAGCTGGTGGCCTGCGAAATCCACCGGCTCAGCCGAGAAGCCGACAAGCCTTTCGTCGCATTGAACTGCGGCGCGATTTCTCCGCAACTGATCGAGGCCGAATTGTTCGGCCATGAGCGCGGCAGCTTTACCGGCGCGGTGCGCATGCATAAAGGCTGCTTTGAACGTGCCGCCGGCGGCACGCTGTTTCTCGACGAGCTCACCGAGATGTCCATGGAGATGCAGGTCAAGCTCTTGCGCGTGCTCGAGACCGGCCGCTTCTCGCGCGTCGGCGCGGATGACGAGATGCAGGTCAAGGTGCGCGTCATCGCCGCCACCAACCGCGATCCGCAGATCGCCGTGGACAACGGCCATCTGCGCGCCGACCTGTTCTACCGGCTCTCAGTGTTCCCCATTGCGGTGCCGACCCTGCGCGAGCGCGGCCGCGATATCGAGCTTTTGGCACGGGTGTTTCTAGACAGGCATAACGAAGAAGAAGGCACGCGCAAGAACTTCTCCAAGTCGTCGCTGCGCTTCATGAATGAATACCACTGGCCGGGCAATGTGCGTGAGTTGAAGAACATGGTGCACCGGGCTTACATCCTTGCCGACAACGAGCTCGACCTCGCCGGCGCAATGGGCACGGCCAAGCCCGTGGTCTCGGGCGTGGAAGCCGATTGCGTCACCTTCCCGCTCGGCAGCCGCCTGGCCGATGCCGAGCAGCGCCTCATCTTCGCCACGCTCGGCTACTGCGGCGGCAACAAGACGCAGACTGCCGAGATGCTCGGCGTGAGCCTGAAGACCTTGTACAACCGCTTGAACGAGTACCAGTCGAAGATCTTCAACGAGCCGGCGCTGCCGCAGCGCCAGGCCAATGCGAACGTGAATTCCTGATCGCCTGTCATGCTTTGTGTATTGTTTGCAAGCCACTATGGAGCATTTACAAGTGATGCGGAAAGCCCATCCAAGTCTTTGTTTTTTATAGAGGAGGAAGCTGGCCCGGGGATTGCTAACACATAGGCTACGAAGCTGGACGTGTGTTGCGGCGGCGCCGAGGAACCAGCCGCCACAGCGCATGGATATGGTTGCCGAGGGCTTTATCTTCAGGCCCGAAGCGATTTTCTCAATCGTTTAGGAGATCGACATGAACTTCATCATCTGGATCGTGGTAGGTGGTTTGCTGGGATGGGTCGCAAGCATGATCATGCGTACGGATGCCCAACAGGGCATGTTTCTGAATGTCGTCGTCGGTATCATCGGCGCCCTCCTGGGCGGCTGGCTGCTCGCTCCGCTGTTTGGCACTGGCACCATCAACCAGAACGACTTCTCGATCAGCTCGCTGCTCGTCTCGCTGCTTGGCGCAGTGATCCTGCTGGCCATCGTCAACCTGTTCCGCCGCGGCACGCCTCGGTGAACGAAGTCTGGCAGCTTTCCCCGTTTGACTGACCGCCGGCATATGCCGGCGGTCCGCGTTTATGCCCGTGCTTTTGCCGCTTGCTGCGCGCGGCGTTCATTCTCTTCCGCGTACAGCTCCTTCTTCGACAGCTTGCCCACTGGCGTCTTCGGCAGCTCGGCGCGTATCTCCAGCGCCTGCACCATTTCATGCTTGCCCAGCCGGTCCTTCAGAAAGGCTTGCAATTCTTCCAGCGTGAATGCTTCGGCGCCCTTCTTCAGCGTCACGAAAGCCTTGGGCGACTGGCCGCGATAGCTATCCGGCACGCCGATCACGCTGACCTCGGCCACCGATGGATGCTCATAGATTGCTTCCTCCACCACGCGCGGATAGACGTTGTAGCCGCTGCACAAAATCATGTCCTTGGTGCGGTCGACGATGTAGACAAAGCCGTCCGCATCCATGTAGCCGACATCACCGGTGCGGAAATAACCATCGGGCGTGAAGGCTTCCGCATTCGCCTCGGGCTTGTGCCAGTAGCCCTTCATCACGTTGGCGCCATGTATGCACAATTCGCCGCGCTCGCCGATGCCGGCCCAGCGGCCGGGTTCTTCCAGGCTGGCGAAGCGGATATCCACGCCTACCGTCGGAATGCCGCAGGAGCCCAGGCGCTGCGGCAGATGCGAAGGCGTGAAGGTGCCGGTGGGCGAGGTCTCGGTCATGCCCCAGCCTTCGAGCAGGCGGCAGCCGGTGGACGACTGGAAACGCTGATTGACTTCCACCGGCAGCGGCGCGCCGCCGGAGTTGCAGAACTTGAGCGAAGAGAAGTCGTACTCGCCGGCTTTCGGATGATTCAGGATCGCGGTGTACATCGTCGGCACGCCGGGGAAGACTGTAATGCGCTTGGCGGCGAGGTCCTTCATCACGGCCTCGGCATCGAAGCGGGTATGCAGCGTGAGCTGCGCGCCGAGCGCAAGACCGAACAGCATGTTGACCGTGAGCGCATAGATGTGGAACAGCGGCAGCACCGCCATGAAGCGCTCCTGCCCTTCTTCCAGCACCTTGGGCTCGCCGTTGATCGTGGCCAGGATCTGGCTGCAGGCGCTGGTGAGGTTCGCATGGGTCAGCATCGCGCCCTTGGGCAGGCCGGTGGTGCCGCCGGTGTATTGCAGCACCGCGATGGCGTCGTGCAGATCGGGCAGCGCATGTGCCTGGTAGCGGCCATCGTTGTCCAGCAGCGCGGTGAAGGCGATGTCGTCCGGCGCGGTCTGCGCCAGCATGCCGGCGCCTTCCATCTGCGCGCGCACGGCCGTCGGATGCGCACTCATTTCATCGAGGCGGCCGACGACGAGATGCTTCAGGCGTGAATGCCCCTTCACCCGGCCCATCTGCGGATACAGCGCCATCAGGTCCAGCGTGATCATGATGTCGGTCTGGCTGTCCTCGACCTTGTGCTCGAGCACTTTCTCTGCGTCCAGCGGCGAGTAGTTGACCACGGTGCCGCCAGCCTTCAGCACGCCGAAGAAGGCAATCACGTAATGCGGCGTGTTCGGCAGGAACAGGCCCACATGCACGCCCGGTCCCACGCCCAGGCGCTGCAGGCCCGCGGCGGCGCGGTTGGCAAGGTCGAGCAGCTCGCCATAGGAAATCGCCCTGCCCATGAAGTCCAGCGCGACATGCTCGGGCCAGCGCGCGGCGGCATCGTCGAGCAATTGCTGCACCGGCATGATGGGCAGCGGCGCATCCCAGCGCACGCCGGGGGGATAGGATTTGATCCAGGGATGCTCGTTCATCTTGTCGTCTCCGTCGTTATGGTTTTGGTGTTGATGTGTTTGTTGGCCGGGAAGGAGCTTGCCTGGTTTTGTAGGTTGGGCTGACAAGCCCAACATCGGAAGGCTGCGGACCGCCGGCTTGTTAGTTCGTAGGTTGGGCTGACAAGCCCAACGGAAGTTCGCACGGGATCGGGCTTCATGTTGGGCTTGTCAGCCCAACCTACGCGGCATCAACTGCACAGATACCCGCCATCCACATTCAGCGCCACGCCGGTGGTATAGCTCGCCGCATCGGACGCCAGGTAAAGCACCGCGCCGGCCATCTCGGACGGCTCGGCGATGCGGCCCATCGGGATGCGCGCCAGCGCCCCTTCCAGCTTGACCGGATCATGGAACAGCGCCGAGGCGAACTTGGTGTCGGTGGCGCCCGGCAGCAGCGCATTCACGCGCACCTTCTGCGGCGCGCATTCGCGCGCGAAAGCCTTGGTCATCGAAATCACCGCGGCCTTGGTGATCGAGTAGATGCCCTGCAGCGCGCCGGGCGTGACGCCATTGACCGAAGCGACATTGATGATGCTGCCGCCGCCGTTCTTCGCCATCAGCTTCGCGGCAGCGGCGGACATGAAGAAATAGCCGCGGATGTTCACATCCAGCGTCTTCTGAAAGGCGCCCAGATCGGTGTCGACGATATGCCCGAAATACGGATTGGTCGCGGCATTGTTGACCAGGATGTCGAGCCGGCCGTGGCGCGTCTCGACTTCACGCTGCAGCCGCTCGATCTGCTCCATCTCGCCGATGTGGCAGGCCACCGCTTCGGCGCTCCCACCGTCGGCGCGGATGGCAGCGGCCACGGTTTCGCAGCCGTCCAGCTTGCGGCTGGACACGATCACATGCGCGCCCTGCGCGGCCAAAAGGCGCGCGATGGCTTCGCCGATGCCGCGCGATGCGCCGGTCACGAGCGCGATCTTGCCGCTCAAATCGAAGGGATTGTTCATGCTGTCTCCTCTGTCTTATATGGTGGTTCAGCGATAGGTGATCGAATGCTTTTCGCCCAGCATTTCGAGATGGGCATAGCTGTTCATGTAACTCAGCGTGACGCGTCCCGGACGGTACAGCAGCTTGGTGACCGCGGCGTTGACCAGCGTCCAGTTCAGTTCAGCCATCTGCCTCTCGCCCAGGCCCAGCAGATGCTGGCACAGCGTGGCGATGGTGCCGCCGGAGGTGAATACCAGGATGTTCTGCGAAGCACCGGCCGCATCCAGCAGGCGGCGCAGCGCGGCCAGCACCCGCTCGCGGAATACCGGCCAGGGCTCGCGGTATTCGTCATCGTGCTGCCCGCTCATCCAGCGCGACATTGCTTCCTCGAACATGCGTTGGAACACGCGCTTGGCGTCGTCGCCTTCGGCGAGGAATTGCTTGACCGCAATCGGGTCGACGAAGTCCGGCCGATGCCGCTGCAGCACTTCCTCGTGGTCGTACTCATTGAATCCGGCATCCACCAGCCATGCTGCGCGCGGCGGCGCAGCGCCGTCCGGCAGCATCGAAGCGCAGGCTTCGGCGGTTTCGCGGTGGCGCTGCATGTCGCCGGTGACGATGGTGTGAAATTGCTGACCGGTTTCGCCCAGCCATTTGCCGAGCAGCCGGCCCTGCTCCTTGCCGAGTTCGGACAGCCGGTCGTAATTCGATGTGCCGAAGGATGCCTGGCCATGCCTGACCAGATAGATTTTCCCCATGCCTGCCTCGTGATAGTGAATTCGCAATTGATGGTACAGAGTGGCCTACAATCGATCAAATAAATACGGATCATCGTTTGCCATTCATTCCATGCATATATCCCGGATCGATCTGAACCTGTTCGTGATCTTTGAAGCGGTCTATACCGAGCGCAGCGTCACCCGCGCCAGCCGCCGACTGAACCTGACGCAGCCGGCGATCAGCCATGCGCTCGGGCGGCTGCGCACGATGTTCAACGATCCGCTGTTCATACGGCAAGGCAAGCTGATGGTGTCCACACCCTTGGCGCGCAGCATCATCGACCCGGTGCGCGCCGCGCTGCGCGGCTTCGAAGGCACGCTGAACCGCAGCAATGGCTTCGAGCCCGACAGCACCGAGCGCAGTTTCACGCTCGGCCTGCGCGATGTGCTGGAAGCCACCGTGTTGCCGCCCCTGATGGCGCGCATCGCGCCGGCGGCGCCGCATGCGACCGTGGCCGCGGTGCAGATCGAGCGGCGCGAAATCGAGGCCGAGCTGCAGGCCGGCAGCCTGGATTGCGCAATCGATGTGCTGCTGCCTTTCGGGCCGGAAATCCGCCGTGCGCGCATCCTGGCCGACCGCACCCTGGTGGTGGCGCGGCGCGGGCATCCGGCGCTGCAGGGCGCGGTGGACCTGGATACGTATCTGCGCCAGGACCATGTGCTGGTCAGTTCGCGCCGCAAGGGCCCGGGCGTGGAGGATTTCGAGCTCAGCCGTCTCGGCCTGTCGCGCCGCGTGCGGCTGCGCTGCCAGCATTATTTCGCTGCCTGCCGCGTAGTCAGCCAGACCGACCTGGTCCTGACGATGCCCGAGCGCTATGCGCGCGTGGCCAACCAGCAGTTCGACAACCAGCTGCTGCCGCTGCCGCTGGCCATGCCGGCCTGGGATGTCTATCTGTACTGGCATGCCAACATGGAACAGGACCCGGCCAACCGCTGGCTGCGCGAGCAGATCACGGCGGCGGTGGCGAGCTGAAAAGGAAAATCCCTGCCGAAGACACGCTTCGGCAGGGATCGTAATTCCAGCCCGGTTGCCCAGTGCGGGAAACGGCAGCATGCCGGCTGACACTCCCTGGATGCAGGTCGTGCATTGCTGCAACGCCCGCGTTTTTGTATTGGTCCTACGACCAGCTGCCGTTGAGCAGCCCTTGTTGGGCCGTCTTCTCGTTGGGAAGCCCGTTCCGCGCAGCAAGTCCCGTACCAGAATGTATCCCTACGACAAGCCATTGATTCAGATCATGCTTTTCTGAAACGCCTATTCTCTTGTCAATTTTTCCGACGCCAAGCGGATCGTAATTGTGTCTTCGGAAAAGGAACAAACCCGGAATGGTTACACTCGTGCCGCCCGTAGCAACAGGAATTGTTTCCGTTTTTCAAGGCACAACCCTGCCATGCACACGCCGGCCGCGGCAATTCTGTTACACGTGCCAAGACAAGGCGCGTGACAGGCACTACCCGCCACGCGCTTTTCCGGTGTCAAATTTCCCGACAGCATCTCCTGCCCTATTTCTCCCCCTCCGGCCGGATCATGTCTTCCGGCCGCACCCACTGGTCGAACTGCTCGGCGTTCACATGGCCGAGCGCGATGGCGGTGTCGCGCAGCGTGGCGCCCTTCTTGTGCGCTTCCTTCGCGATCTGCGCCGCCTTGTCGTAGCCGATATGCGGCGCCAAGGCGGTCACCAGCATCAGAGAGCGTTCCATCAAATCGGCGATGCGCGGAGCATTCGCTTCGATGCCGCGGGCGCAATGTTCGTTGAAGCTTTCCATGCCATCGGCGAGCAGGCGCACGCTCTGCAGGAAGTTGTGAATGATCATCGGCTTGAACACATTCAGCTCGAAATTGCCGGAGGCGCCGCCGAAATTGATGGCGACATCGTTGCCGAACACCTGGCAGCACAGCATCGTCAGCGCTTCGCACTGGGTCGGATTGACCTTGCCCGGCATGATCGAGCTGCCGGGCTCGTTTTCGGGGATCGTGATTTCGCCGAGGCCGGAACGCGGTCCCGACGCCAGCCAGCGCACATCGTTGGCGATCTTCATCAGCGCCGCGGCCAGCGTTTTCAGCGCGCCGTGCGCCGCCACCAGTTCATCATGGGCCGCCAGCGCGGCGAACTTGTTTGGCGCGCTGATGAATTTCAGGCCGGTGCGCGCGGCCAGTTCCGCGGCCAGGCGCTCGCCGAATTGCGCATGCGTGTTGAGGCCGGTGCCAACTGCGGTGCCGCCGGCAGCAAGGCGCAACAGCGGGCTCATGGTGGCTTCGATCATCTGCGCAGCATGGTCGAGCTGGGCGACATAGCCGGAAAACTCCTGTCCCAGCGACAGCGGCGTCGCATCCTGCAAATGGGTGCGGCCGATCTTGATGATGCCGGCGAAGGCATCCGACTTCTGCTGCAGCGTGGCGCGCAGGCCGTCCAGCGCCGGCAGCAGCCGCTGCGCCAGCACGCCGGATGCGGCCACATGCATCGCGGTCGGGAAGATGTCATTGGAAGACTGGCCGCGGTTGACGTCGTCGTTCGGATGCACCCGCCGCTTTTCCCCGCGCTCGCCGCCGAGCAGCTCGGAGGCGCGGTTGGCCAATACCTCGTTCATGTTCATGTTGCTCTGGGTGCCGGAGCCGGTCTGCCACACCGACAGCGGAAATTCCTCGGGATGCTTGCCGGCGATGACTTCATCGGCCGCGGCGATCAGCGCATCCGCACGATCGCCCGGCAGCAGCGCCAGGTCGCGGTTGACCCGGGCAGCAGCACGCTTGACCTCGGCCAGCGCGGTGATCAGCTCGGGCGGCATGCGCTCCACCGAGATGTGGAAATGCTCGCGCGAGCGCTGCGTCTGCGCGCCCCACAGGCGTTCGGCGGGAACGTCGATCGGGCCGAATGTGTCGCGTTCGGTTCTGCTCTTCATGCGCTGCTCCTCGGTGCTGGTAAGGGGGACAGCGGTTTGGCCCCGGGCGCGCGGCCGAGTTCCACGCGCCGGCGCGCTGGAATACGCGCTATTGATCGGGCAGTTCACTCCAACCGATGCGCCTGACCCGAGGCGCGGCGGCCGGCGCCGACGGGTCCTGCACACCCTGGATGCCGCCGGCGCTGTCGGCCAGGAGCGTCGACGTGGTGCCGCCGGCAAGGCGCAGGGTTTCGATGCCGGTGAGCAGCGTGCTGTCCGACACTTTCCAGGCGACGATGCCCTTGCGCGCGCCGGGCGGCGCCAGGCCGGACGCGATGTCGAAGGCATAGCGCACCGATGCGCCGCCGGCGCTGCAGACGTCCGGCGTCGGAATATTCCCGGCCGCCTTCAGTACGCCGAGCTGCAGCTGCATGTCGATATCGATGCGCTCGCCGTTCGCGGCATCGTCGGTCTGCAAATCCACGTACCAGCCGGAATTCGTATTCCAGTTCACCACTTCGCCAGTGAGGCTGCGCGAGCCGTCGCTCTGCGCGGTAAGCCGACGCTGCGTCAACGCGCCGTTGTCGCGCACCCGGCCCAGGCCGCGCGCGCCGAGCGCATCCTTGATGACGTAGATGCTTTGCACGCTGCTGTCGGCGATGTCGGTCGCGCCGAGGTAGCGGCCGGTGCCGATGGCCACCAACGCCGCATCGGCGCCGCCGGCGCGCACCAGCGCCAGTTCCGGCCGGGTCGTGATCGGCTGCGTCGAAACGCCGCCGGCATTGCCCAGCTCGGCCAGCAGCACCGCTTCCTGGCCGGCCGGCGGCGTCAGGTCGTCGATATCGAAGCGCCAGACATTGCCGAGCAGATCGCCGCCGTAGTAGCGGCGCGCGGTGTTGTCGAAGGGATTGTCGACCCAGGCATTGAGCTGGCCCAGGCCGGACGGCGTGCTCCTGTCGCCGGCGCCAGTGGCGATCTTTGCCAGGCGAGTGCCGTCGGCGGCGCGCAGCAGGTACAGGAAGCCGCCGCCGCTGCCGGGCGCGACATTGTTGTAGCCCGAGGTCACCGCCACGGTCCAGGTGCCGTCGGCGCGCTTGGCGATGATGGGCTTGCCAAAGGACAGGCCGATGTCGAAATCATTGGTCGCCAGCAGGTTCCACAGCGCCGCCGGCGCCTCCGGGTCGGTGATGTCCAGCGCATAGTAGCCGCGGCCGCCGGCACCGAAGCCGCCGACCAGGATGGTGCGCCATTCCTCGGCCTTGCACGTCTCCTGCGGCGCTTTCGGACACACGTCGGCGGCCACCGGCGAGCCATCGACGAAGTAGCGGTGCTGCGCGCCGTAGTTGCGGTCGGCCAGCCGGAACAGTCCGGACAGTATCGCCGGCGGCACATAGGCCCAGGCTTCCGTGCCGGCATCGGTGCCGTCGGCGCGGAACGCATGCAGCATGCCATCGTTGGCGGCGACGTAGACCATCGCGCGCCGCTTGGCGCGCAGCGCGCGGAAGGCCGCGTAGTTCGCATCGGCGTAGGAAAACGATGGCGCGCCGACATACAGCGGCTGCGCATTGACGATGTCGCCCAGCACGTGTTCGCGCGGGCGGAACAGGCCGTTGGGCGTGCCGGCGGGCGTGGCATGGACGCTGCTGCCGCGCAGGTAGTTCACCAGGTTCTCGCCGCCGGCGGCGGCCTTCTGCTGCGCGTTCAGCTCGGCGCATTGCGACAGCCGTGACGCGCTGCACAGGCCGCTGAATGTGCGCTGCTCGGAGCCGTTCAGGGCGTTCCAGGCGAATGCCTTGAGCCGGTTTGCGGCATTGGCGTCCCAGGTGTAGATGGTGCGGCCGCCGCTTCTTGCCAGCGCATCGAGCCTGGCCTGGGCCGACCACAGCGGCTGCGTCGATACCTGCCCGGTTTGCGGATCGACGGTGCGCGCCTCGACTTCGCCATCCCAGAAGACGCTGCGGTAGCGCGCGGAAAAGACGAAGTTGTCGCCGGCCACCGGCTCGAGGTTGCTGGTGGCCGACGCGGCGGCGTTGCCGATGCGTTCGCGCATGCTGGCCAGGGCGCTCCTGAGCGCGGCGCCCAGGGTGTCGGCATTGCGGGCGTTGAAGTACACGCCGTAGCCGTTGACCGCCGCGTGCCACAAATCGTCGACCCGCTCCGGGCCGAAGCGGTCGGGCGCCGGCCAGTCCTTCGCGCCGCTGACGATGTCGGCAAAGTCGCCGGAAGCAGCAGTTGCATAGTCGTCGCGGTAGCGCAGCGTGCCGTCCACGCCCAGGCCGATGGTGAAGGTGGTCATGTGCTGGTGACTGGCCGGGTCCTTGGGCAGCGAAGGCACGTTGTTGGCGCAGACATCCCGGCCCAGCGCGCCGGTGCAATTGCCGAGCGCGGGGTCGCGCAGATCGGTGCCGTAGTAGTAGGCGGCCACGTCGGCCAGCGTGTTGGACGCGCCGCCGGCGCTGGAGGCCAGGCGCGAGAACGGCGTGGCGGTGAAGCTCATGCCGCCGCTGCCGTCGATGGCTGGCGTGAGCGCCGAGGCAATGGCGCCGTCGGCGGCGGTGATGGTGACGAGGTTGCCGCGCGCGCTCGCGGAAAAGCCTGGCGCGGCGATGCCCGCGGCGATGGCGGCGGCCACCGCGGCCGGGTCCGTGGACGCCGCCGTCGCCTGCGGCAGCAGCGCGACGGCGCCGGCGCGCACGGCGCCGACGACGGTGCTGCCCGAGCCGCCAACGCTGATGGTCGCGACCCAGACCGCGGGCCCGGGCGTGCCGTCGAAGCGCGGACGCGGCAGCCGCGCATCCTGATTGCCGACCTCCCTGCCGTCCAGGCCGAGCGGACCATAGGTGCCGTCCTCGTCCACGCCGAAGGACACGTTGCCGTTCCAGTAGCCGTCGGTGGCCAGAATCGCGAAGTTCTGCTGGCAGGAATACTGCACCGGGTCGTTATCGCCGCCGCCGAACTTGCCGGCATACAGGCGGCCGGCCTTGGACAGCGCGCCGCGCAGCGGCGTGCCGGACCCCGGAATCAGCTTGCCGTACAGCTTGTTGTACAGCGCGGTCTTCTGGGGCAGGTCGGCGTCGGCGATGCGCTGGAAATCGGGCTGCGCGCTGTCGGTGCCGGGGTAGCCGATCGTGGTGTAGCCAATGCGGAAATTGCTGTCGATGTCGCGGAAGGCCAGGCCGAGCGCGGTCTTGATCAGCATGATGCGGGTGCGGTAGTAGCTGTACCAGTTGGCGAAGTTTTGTCGTTCGTCGCTGCCCTCGGGACCGGAGCTTGCGCCGACGACGACCTTGCGCCAGTTGGCGGACCCGGATGCGCCCGTGTCGAAGGCATCGCTCTTGCAGTCGTCGGCATCGGAGCCGTCGCCAAGCCGGTCGGCGCGATTGCCCTTGTAGACGAAGTAATAAGCCGCCTCGGGCGCGTTTTTCACGCGCGTCGTTCCACCGTCGGTGCACTGGCCGCTGCCATCCCAGCAATCCGCGGCGCGGCCGGGCGGCGGCGCCAGAACACTGACCGCGGAGCGCCATGCCATGAAGCTCGTGGACAGATCCACCGCTTCCGATGCCTTCCTGTCGTAGCCGTCGTAATAGGCGGCGGTAAAGGGCGCAGCCGGAAAGGCGGTGCCGTCGGCGGCAATTGGCGGCGTGTAGCTGATCTTCGGGTCGTAATACAGCCGGTTGCACAGGGCACTGCGGTAGCCGACGGCATTGACATAGCCATTCGTCTTCACGCTGTCGCCGAGATAGCTCCATTGCATGCTGCCGGAATCGTCGAGCATGAACATCAGGTTCGGCTTGGCCCCGCTGGACGCGATCGGCGCCTGCGCGATGTCGGTGGTCGCCGCCGGGACTGGCGCGGTCGCAATGGCCAGCAGCATGCCGGCGCACAGGGGCGCGCGGAGGCGGGCTGGCACGCGAGCCCGGAGTTGAATCCAAAGGCAGGCACGGACACGGGCAAAAAGGCGCTGCATCGATGCGGTGATGCGCGAGCGCGCATGCGGAGCATTCCGGTATCGCATTCGTTCCTCGGTGATGGTCAATCCCTGTACGTGGCTCGAGCGCATGGCCGCTCAGTAGCGCACCAGCACATCGGTGATGCTGACGGTATGGCGCGGGCCGGCCGCGCGGGTGGTGATGCGGTAGTACACGGCCGGCTCCGCGGCGAAACGCTTGTCCGCGCCATAGCTGAAAGCGCCGCGGCTGCTGCTGCCATTGGCCACGTCGACATGGCAATCATTGGAGGCGGATTGCGGCGGCCCGGTGGTGCGGCACAGGCGTTGCACCAGGTAGCGCACGACATTGCCCGCCGCATCCGGCCCGATCGCGCCAGCGCTCTTGCGACATGGCTTGGCTCCGGCACAAGCGTCCTCATTCCAGTCAATTACCGTGTCTTCAGGCGCCAGGCTGGCGTAATAGCCATTGTCGGGCTGGTCGTTCTGCAAGTCCGAGGCCTTCTGCTTCTGCAGCCAGGCGATTGCCGCTTCGGTTCCGATATCGGCCGCGGCGATGGCCGCGCGTTTGAAGGCCAGGTTGCCGCTCAGGATCGTGCCGGCGTCGATCATGCGCATCAGCGCCGCCGCGCCCAGCATCATGATCACCAGTATCGCCAGCGCGGCGAACAGGGCAGCGCCACGTTGTCCTGCGCGCGCATTCATGGCAGGCCCCACAAGGGGTTGCGCAGCGCGATGACAGTGTCATAGACACGGTAGCGGTAGCACTGCCAGTCGGGCAGGTGCGTCAGGCTGATGCCTTGCGCGCCGAGCTTGCCATTGGCATCGGCCGCCTGCCATTGCGGCGTGTTGCCCGGGCCTGCGGATGTCGTAGTGGCCGTGGTGGTTGTGGTAGCAACCGTGGAGCTTGAAGCGCTTGCGCCGCCTGTCGCATTGCAGCTGCCGCGTTGCGTGCGGGCATTGCTGCGCGCCACGATGGCGAGACGGATCGCGCCTATGCGCTGCAGGTCGCCGGCGCCGCCGACGATGCCATCGCCGTCGGCATCCATCATTGCCGCGCTCCAGCGGTCCACCCTGAGGTCGCCGCGCGCGCCGGAACGCGTGTCGAAACCGTATTGCGCCTTCAGGCTGACGATGTCGGACGCGATCGGCATATCAACGCCGGTCTGGCCGGGCGCATCGGCGCGTCGCATCAGGCCGGCGTCGGTGACCGAGTAGGTAATCGTCTGCAGCCGCCCGAGATCGACAGCCAGCGCCGCCGCTGTATAGCCGCCGGCGGGAATGGTATCTGCGCTTGCATTCAGCGCGCTGCCATCAAGCGCCACGCGACTTGCGCGCTGCGCCGATTGCACGCTGCCGATGCGCACCAGGCTGCACGCCTTGCCGCTTTCCTGCAGCAGCACGATGTCGTCCGCGGCCATGCCCAGCGTCGTGGCGAGGGCGAGCTCGCCGCCGGCCGTGAGTCCGGCAACGAGTTGGGTCGGCGCCGCATGGCCGTCTCCTGCCACGAGAACAAGGCTGTCCGGAGCGCCCCCGCTGCCCTGGACGATGTGCACGGCCATCAACGGCTGCGCGGCCTGCCCGGCATTGAAGGCGACGGCACAGCCGGTGAAGCGCGCGTCGCTGATCCCCAGACCTGCCTCCTGTGCTTCCCTTTCGATGCGGAACAGCGCGGTGCCGGCCGCGGTTTGCGCATCCATGCCACCGCCCGAGACACGACGCTGCAGATCGAAGCTGAGAAAGGCTTCCGCCATCGCAACCAGGCCGAGCAAGGCAATCGCGGCGCCAACGAGCAATTCGATCATGGTGAAGCCGCGGCATGCGGCCGAATGCGCGCACGGGGCTTTCCCTCTGCTGTGAGGTTTTCTAAATGGGCATGCGCGTGGCGATGACATGCTTGTGCCCTTGGGTCTCGGCTGGCGCACGCCAGCGCAGGGTGATGACGATTGCGCCATCGGTATCGAAAGTGATGAGGGGCGGCAGCGCCCCGACGCCAGGAAGCGCGGCCTCGACTTCGCCGCGCCAGGCCTTGAAAGCATCGCCATCGGTCGCCCATTGCTTGCGCAGGTCGGCATCGTTGCTGCCGAGTCGGATCTGCGCCAGCGCCTTTCCGGCCAGCAGGCTGGCGTTGGCGCGGTAGTGCGCCTGCGACACTTGATCGACGGCCGTGGCCGAGACCAGCAGCAGCGAAACGATGCCGGCGGAAAACAGCGCGACCGCGATCAGGCTCTGCAGCAGCAGCGCGCCACGCTGTCTGCCGGCGCCGTGCCCGTGCCGCGTGCGCATCCTCAACCGCATCCGGTCACCTTGACGCTGCGCGACACCGTTGGATCGCACAGCCGGATCAATCCGCTCGCGCCGAGGATCACCGTGAGCCGCGACGATGGCGCAAGCGCGGCATTGCTGACATCGATGCGGCCACCGCTGCCGCTGACGAGATTGCCGAGTCCGTTGAACTCGACTTCGAACGGCAGGCCGCTGCCCGGCGTGAGCTCGACGCTGAAATTCACGGCGTTCGTTGCGTCCGTGGTGGCCGCGACCCTGGCATTGCGGCCGAGGTCGTCGCTGCCGCGCGCAGCGATCGTTGCCGGGCAAGCGGCGGTCGCGGTTTTGCATCCGACCACCCATTCAACCAGGCCGTTTGCATTCTTCAGTGTGAACAAGACTGCGCGATTGCGGCGCACCGCCTCGCCGCGCGCCAGTTGCAGCCCGGTCTGCACCGACTCGGCGGCGGCGCGTATCTGCATTTCCTGGATCCAGCGGGTGAACGACGGGGTGCCTACGAGCAGCAGGCAGGACATCACGATGAGCCCGACCAGCATTTCCACCAGCGTCAGGCCATGCGCGATGTGGCTCTTCAGCATCCGCCCCCCTTGCTGAGAACCCAGCATCCTGTCTGCAGGCTGCCCCAGCCGGACGGCAGGCCGGTGGTGGCGCGATTGCCGTTGTGGTCGATGGTGTAGACGAAGCCGGACATGTTGCCCGTCGTGCCAGTCGCGGTGATGAGGTAGCCCTGGTTGCTGGAACCGGCGCCCCAGTTGCAGGAAAAGCTGAAATACAGGCCGCTGGGAGTAGGAACACCGCAAGCGGTGGCGGTGGAGCCGTAGTTGAGGTTGTCCTGGTAATACTGCTCGAGCGCGATGCGCATCGCCGCCAGCTTTCCAGTGGCTTCAGCAATGCGACCGCGTCTGAGGTAGTCCGTATAGCTGGGCCATGCGATCGCCGACAGAATTGCCACGATCGTCACGACGGTCAGCATCTCGATCAAGGTAAAGCCCGCCGATGCATCCCGGTACATGGTTCGATTCCGCTAACGCCGTTGAGTTAGCCATCCATCGCGCTCATGGCGACCTGACGGAAGGCCCGGAGGGAAAAGCCCGTGGAAGTCCCCGACTTTTCCAAACAGCGGAGAGTGCAGAAATGCGCCGGCAAGCGCAGCGATTATTAAATGTAAAGCCGGCTAATTAACATTTCCCAATAATGCCGGGGGTGACCTTTCCCTGCCGGGATGGCGGCGCTCAGACGGTCAAGGCGCAATGCTGGACGTCTTCGAGATTGATCTGCAGCGTGGTGTGATGAATCGAAAACTGGTGCTCGAGTTCGCGCGCGGCATCGTTGAGAAAGGCATCGCCCGGATAGCCGCCCGGCATGCGCAGATGCGCGGTGAGAGCCGTTTCCGTAGTGCTCATGCCCCAAACATGCAGATCGTGCACCGAGGCCACGCCGGGAAGCGAGGCGAGATAGGCTTCCACTTCGTCGAGGGCGATGTGCGGCGGCACGGCATTGAGGGACAGCCGCAGTGCATCGCGCAGCAGGCCGAAGGTGCCGGCAAGGATGACGGCGAGGATCAGCAGCGACAGCAGCGGGTCGATCCAGAACCAGCCGGTGTACAGCATCAGCAAGCCGCTGGCGACCACGGCCAGCGACACCAGCGCATCGAAAGCCATGTGCAGGAAGGCACTGCGCACGTTCAGATCGCCCTTGCTGCCGGACATGAACAGCCATGCGGAAAAGCCGTTGATCACGATGCCGATCGCTGCAACCACGGACACCGTCGTTCCGGCGACCGGCTCCGGATGCAGGAAGCGCTGCGCCGCTTCAAGCGCGATGCCGCCGCAGGCCACCAGCAGCAGCATCGCATTGCCGAGCGCGGCGAGGATGGAGCTGCTGCGCAAGCCGTAGGTATAGCGCCCGGCCGGCTGCTTCTTCGCCAGCAGCGCCGCAGCCCAGGACAGGCCAAGGCCGAGCACATCGGAAAGATTGTGGCCGGCATCGGCCATCAGCGCGGTGGAATGCGCGATGAAGCCATAGAAGAATTCGATGGCGACGAACGCGGTATTGAGAAGAATCGCGAAGACAAAAGCGCGATTGTGATCGGCGGGGGCGGCGTGATGATGATGGGCGCCGTGGCCATGGTGATCGTGATGATGGTGGCCAGCAGCCATGTATGCCTTCCTTTGTATGACGGTTCAGCCCTTGCCCGCTGTTTCATCCCGCTCGGGAAGCAGGCAGGCCGAGACGATTTGCAGATCGTTGTCGCGGGCGAAATTGAGCACGAAATGATACGCCAGCGGCTCGACTTCGCGCAGTTGTTCATTTACTACCACCGACTTGATGCCGTTGAGCAGGGTGGGCCGCACATAGGGCGAATACTGCAGGTGCGCATGGCGCCCGCCCGAACCTTCCGGACGGAAACAGGACATGACGCCGCACAGGCGTTCGGCCCAGTCACTTGGGCGGAAGGTGCGGCCGCTGCTGGTAATTCCCTGGATGATGAATTCGTTGGCCGGCGCGGCGGGGGTCTTTGCGGAATCTGCCATGGCGTGTGCGGTTTCTTGGAAGGACAGGCTTGAGGCGGGCTGGCGCCGGGTTGCGGCGCCTGACTGCAAGATATCTTAGGTATTATATCTTATAGAAGACTTGTCCCGAAATCGTCCTTCACGATGTGAAACGCCGCTCGGCGATGGACGGTATTCAGCCGAGCCAGACCGCCAGGGACAGCAGCAAAAGCAGCAGCATCCACAGCAGCAGCGCACGCCAGACCAGGCCGACGGTGCTCTGCAATGCGCGTCCGGTCGGCTCTTCACCGGGCAGCACTTCCGCTTCGATGCCACCAGCGTCCATCAGCGCATCGGCCAGCACCAGCTTGCTGGCATTCTCGACCGGCGTGCCCAGGCGCACGCCCATGGCGCCGCCGCCGGCGGACAGGATGATGCCGGTGGTCTCGTTCTGCCAGCGGTGCGCAAAGTTGCGCCAGGCATAGATTGCATCCTCGAAGTTGCCGACCACGGCGAACGCAGCCGCGGTCAACCGCGCCGGCACCCAGTCGATCCAGTAATACGCAGTCGTGGCGAAGCGGCCGAAGGCTTCGCTGCGCATGTGCTCGGGCTCGTTCCAGGCGCGCGCCAGGTATTCGGCCACGCGGTAGAACACTGCGCCTGCCGGACCAAAGGGCATCAGGAACCAGAAGAACACGCCAAACACATGCCGGTGGCTGGTAACGAGCGCCTTTTCCACCGCCAGACGCGCGATGTCGTTCTGGTCCATGCCGGAGGTGTCCTGGCGCGTCCATTCGGCCAGCAGGCGGCGCGCGGTGTCGGTGTCGCCGGCGTTGAGCGCGTACTGGATCGAGGTGAAGTAATGGCTGTAATGGCGAAAGCCGAGGGTGAGATAGACGATCAGGATGTTCCAGGCAAAGGCGAGGAAGGGACTCACGCGCTGGCATAGCCAATAGATCAGCGCGGTCGGTATCGCCAGGCTGCCCACCGCGACCAGCCAGCCGAGCCTGCCGTGTTCGACCTGCCCGGCGTTGAACCAGGATTCGATACGCACCGCATACGCCTTGATCGCGCCATAGACCGGATTGTCAGCGCGCAGCGGCTTGAGCTGCTCGATCAGCAAGGCGAAAAGTATCGACAGAAAAGTCATGGCGGGCCTGGAGTGAAATGAGCCGCTACGATAGCGCAGCGGCAGTGGGGAATCAAACCGCTCTCCCCGCGGCGAAACGGCTTACGCGCGCAGGAAGTGAAACAGGTTGCGCAGCATGGCGGCGGTCGCTCCCCAGATGAAGAAACGGTCATAAGGCATGGCGTAGAAACTGCGACGACCGCCGCCCGGCACCGGGATGCTGCGGCGCTCGTGGTTCATGCCATCCATCAGGAAACCCAGCGGCACTTCGAAAATCTCGGCGACTTCGAAAGGGTCGGCGCGCAGATCGAATGGCGGATGCACCAGGCCAACCACCGGCGTGATGCGGTAGCCGCTGCCGGTGAAATGCTCGGGCAGCGTGCCCAGCACTTCGACGCAGCCTCGATCCAGGCCGATCTCTTCCTCGCTTTCGCGCAGCGCGGTGTCGATCGGCGTCGCATCCTCGTCTTCGGCCCGTCCGCCCGGCAGGCTGACCTGCCCGGCGTGGTCGGTCAGATGCGCGGTGCGCTGCGTGAGCAGCATCGTGATGCCTTGCGGGCGTTGCACCAGCGGCATCAGTACCGAGGCCGGCGTCGGATTGCCATCGCGCACCTTCAACAGGCGCTCTTCGACGGTTTCCGGCGACCATCGCGGCGGATGCGCGAAGCGCTCGCGCAGCCAGTGGGGCGTCAGGCGCTCCTCGAGCACGGCGGCCTCGCCGGCGAGCGAGTCGATGGGAAGCGTCAGCGGATCGAAGTGCAATTTGGTCAAGGCGGATTTCCTGGCCCGGCGCGTGATTCGGCATGCCGGCGCGATGTCTGTAGTGAACGATGAAAGCGATATGGCGACGCTTTGCGATGAAAAAAGGGCACCGCGAAGGTGCCCTTTTCTTGCGACATCGAGACTGCGCGGATTACGCGCTGGCCTTCTTGTCGGCGCGGCGGGTCGGCAGCTTTTCCTTGATGCGAGCCGATTTGCCCGAACGCTCGCGCAGGTAGTACAGCTTGGCGCGACGCACGTCGCCGCGACGCTTGACTTCGATCGACGCGATCAGCGGCGAGTACAGCTGGAAGGTACGCTCGACGCCTTCGCCCGAGGAAATCTTGCGGACGATGAAGTTCGAGTTCAGGCCACGGTTGCGGCGGGAGATCACGACGCCTTCATACGCCTGGGCGCGCTTGCGGGTGCCTTCGACGACGTTGACGCTGACGACGACGGTGTCGCCCGGGCCAAATTCAGGGATGGTGCGATTGAGGCGAGCGATTTCTTCCTGCTCGAGTTGCTGGATCAGATCCATGTTTTGCTCCTGGAACCATCTTGCCGGCGCAATCGCCCGGTAGAGGATGGGGTTTTACAAAGGACGGCCACCATGGCCGTCCGCTCTTGTTGTCAGCCCTGCAACGACAGGCTGTTCAATACCTTTTCATCGGCGCGGCTCAACAGGCCGGCAGCACGCGCCTTTTCAATCAGATCGGGCCGCTTCTTCGCGGTGGCACGCAAGGCTTGTTCGCGCCGCCACTTCAGGATTTCCGCATGGTGTCCGCCAAGCAGCACCGGGGGCACCGACTCGCCCTCGTAGACTTCCGGGCGGGTGTAATGCGGATAATCGAGCAAGCCGTTGACAAAACTGTCTTCGACCGCGGACGCATCGTCATGCAGCACGCCGGGCAACTGGCGGATTACCGCATCCATCAGCGCCATCGCCGGCAGTTCGCCGCCCGACAGCACGAAGTCGCCGAGGCTGATTTCCTCGTCGACGCAGCGGTCCAGCAGACGCTGGTCCACCGCCTCGTAGCGGCCACACAGCAGCACCAGGCCAGGCTCGGTTGCAAGCGACATCACCTTCGCATGATCCAGCGCCCTGCCCTGCGGCGACAGGTAAATCACGCGCGGCGCTGCCAATGACAGCGCCTGCTGCCTTGCCTTCGCCTGCAGGATTGCTTCCTCGAGCGGCCTGGCCAGCATGACCATGCCGGGGCCGCCGCCATAGGGCCGGTCGTCCACGGTACGGTAGTTGTCGACCGTGAAATCGCGCGGATTCCACAATGCGACGCCACACCTGCCCTGCTCGAACGCACGCCGGGTAATGCCTGATCCGGTGATTGCCGCGAACATCTCGGGAAAGAGCGTCACGATATCGAATTGCATGCGCCGCTCCTTGCCGATACGTCTTGCAGCCGGTGGTAATTCTGAAATCTAGTAATCCGCTTCCCAGTCGACCGTGATCCGGCGCTCGGCCTGATCGACGGTTTTCACGAATTGATCGACGAAGGGAATCAGCATTTCCGGACGCGGCTTGCCATCTTCGGCGGCCGGTGGCGCGACTCGAAGAATCGGGTGCGCGCCATTGTCCATCATGTCGGCGACGGTGCCGAGCGCTACGCCGCTCTCATTGACCACCGCCAGGCCGATCAGATCGACCCAGTAGAACTCATCATCATCCAGCGCCGGGAAGTGGCTGCGCCGCACCTGCACCGTCGCGCCTTTCAGCGCTTCGGCCGCGTCGCGGCCGGCAACGCCGACCAGGCGGGCGACGACTTCATCGCCATGCACCTTGGCCTGCATCACATCGACATCGCGCAGCTCCGGCTTGTCGAGCCACCAGGTCTTGGTGGTCAGCAAAGCCTCGGCTTCAGGCGAATACGGACGGATGCGCACCCATCCCTGCACGCCGAACGCGCCGGACACATATCCCAGCAATACCAGATCCTCTGGAACAGTCATGTCCAAGCGTTGAATTCAGTGGGGGATTAAGCAGCGACAGCGGCCTTCTTGGCAGCTTCGCCGACGACGCGGGCAGCGGTCGGGGACAGCTGGGCGCCAACACCTTGCCAGTAAGCCAGGCGGTCCTGCGCAATGCGCACGCCTTCTTCCTTGGCGGAAGCGACCGGATTGTAGAAGCCGATGCGCTCGATGAAGCGGCCATCACGGCGATTACGGGAATCGGTCACGACGATGTTGTAAAACGGGCGCTTCTTGGCGCCACCACGAGCTAGACGAATAACGACCATAATATTTCCAAAAATTGTTCGGGCGGAAAAAACCGTGGATTATAGCGTCTTTTATCCGGCAGGGCATGAAATTTTGCGTCTACCCGCGCTATGGGGGAATTGCCCGTCACGGCGCGATGCCTCACACTGACGGGCCGCAACATTGTCCGGATTGCCATGCACAAGAACAAGACGCTCGCCACCCTCCTCGCCCTGCTGTTCGGCGCCATCGGTTTGCACCGCTTTTATCTGTACGGACGGCGCGACGCATGGGGCTGGCTGCATGCCGCCACGCTGCCGCTGTCGGCGCTGCTGGTGATAAGCCGGCCAGATGCGCAAACGTTCTTCACCGCCGCGCCATTGATCGTTTCCGCACTTGTCGGCTGCCTCGAGGCCTTGATCATCGGCCTGACCGCGGACGAAAAATGGGATGCGCGGCATAACCCGGGGTCACCGCGCCATTCGAAAAGCGGCTGGTTCCTGGTCCTGCTGCTGGTGCTGTCACTGGGCGTCGGCGCGACCGGACTCATCGCCGCGATGGCGCGCACCTTCGATCTGCTCTTTACTGGCGGCGCCTACGGCTGAATGCTCGTGATGGGGCCGTCAGCCCAAACAAAGTCTCCCCTCCACGTCGCCGTCACTGTTCACCTTGTCATGCCTTCAGCGCCTTCGCGCCCCATAACGCGCCGGCATGGACACACAACAAAAAAGCCGGCCGGGACGGAGCCCGACCGGCCTGCATTGCCCAGTGAAACGCGCTTACGCCTTGACCGCCGGCTCGGCGTTGCGCAAGCGGATGTGCAATTCGCGCAGCTGCTTTTCGTCGACTTCCGAAGGCGCCTGTGTCAGCAGATCCTGCGCGCGCTGGGTCTTCGGGAAAGCGATCACATCGCGGATCGATTCGGCGCCGGCCATCATCGTCACCAGGCGGTCCAGGCCGAAGGCCAGGCCGCCGTGTGGCGGCGCGCCGTATTGCAGCGCGTCGAGCAGGAAGCCGAACTTGGCCTGCGCTTCTTCTGCCTCGATCTTCAACGCGCGGAACACCTTGCTCTGCACATCGGCGCGATGGATACGCACCGAGCCGCCGCCCAGTTCCCAGCCGTTCAGCACCATGTCGTAGGCCTGCGCCAGCGCGCGGCCCGGATCGGTGGCAATGAAGTCTTCATGGCCGGCCTTGGGCGCGGTGAACGGGTGATGCAGCGCAACCCAGCGGTCGTCGCCCTCGTCGTACTCGAACATCGGGAAATCGACGACCCACAGCGGCCGCCAGTCGTCCTCGAACAGGCCGTTCTTGCGGCCGAAGTCGCTGTGGCCGATCTTCACGCGCAGCGCGCCGATGGCATCGTTGACGATCTTGGCCTTGTCGGCGCCGAAGAAGATCAGGTCGCCGTCCTCAGCGCCGGTGCGCTCGATGATCTGCGTGAGCGCCGTGTCGTTGATGTTCTTGACGATAGGCGACTGCAGGCCATCACGGCCGCGCGCCTTTTCATTGACCTTGATATAGGCCAGGCCCTTGGCGCCGTAAATCGCGACGAACTGGGTGTAGGCATCGATCTCGGAGCGCGGCATCGCGCCGCCGCCCGGCACGCGCAGCGCGACCACGCGGCCGCCCTGCATGTTGGCCGCGGCGGAGAAGACCTTGAAGTCCACGTCCTTCATCACGTCGGTCAGCTCGGTGAACTGCAGCTTCACGCGCATGTCCGGCTTGTCCGAGCCGTACATGCCCATCGCGGTGGCGAAGTCCATCACCGGGAACGGATTCGGCAGCTCGACGCCGAGCACGTTGGTGAACACCAGGCGGATCATGTTCTCGAACAGATCGCGGATGTCCTGCTCTTTCATGAACGAGGTTTCGCAATCGATCTGCGTGAATTCCGGCTGGCGGTCGGCGCGCAGGTCTTCGTCACGGAAGCACTTGGTGATCTGGTAGTAGCGATCGAAGTTGGCCACCATCAGCAATTGCTTGAACAGCTGCGGCGACTGCGGCAGCGCGAAGAAGTGGCCCGGGTTCACCCGCGACGGCACTAGGTAGTCGCGCGCGCCTTCGGGCGTGGACTTGGTCAGCATCGGGGTTTCGATGTCGATGAAGCCGTTGGCGTCGAGGAACTTGCGCACTTCCATCGTGACGCGGTAGCGCAGGCGCAGGTTGTTCTGCATCTGCGGGCGGCGCAGGTCGAGCACGCGGTGGGTCAGGCGCGTGGTTTCCGAGAGATTGTCGTCGTCGAGCTGGAACGGCGGCGTCACCGACGCGTTC
Organism: Noviherbaspirillum pedocola; assembly: GCF_016632335.1. Classification (GTDB taxonomy): domain Bacteria; phylum Pseudomonadota; class Gammaproteobacteria; order Burkholderiales; family Burkholderiaceae_D; genus Noviherbaspirillum_A; species Noviherbaspirillum_A pedocola. The sequence goes on along the minus strand of NZ_JAEPBG010000003.1, from coordinate 193,872 downwards.
AGCACTTCGATTTCATGGCACAGCACTTCGACCTTGCCCGAGGTCAGGTTCGCATTGGTCGTGCCTTCCGGGCGGTTGCGCACCACGCCGGTGATGCGCAGGCAGTACTCATTGCGCACCGACTCGGCGGTCTTGAAGACTTCCGGACGGTCCGGATCGCACACCACCTGCACCAGGCCCTCGCGGTCGCGCAGGTCGATGAAGATCACGCCGCCGTGATCGCGCCGGCGGTGCACCCAGCCGCACAGGCTCACGGTTTGGCCGAGGAGAGCCTCGGTGACGAGACCGCAGTAGTCAGTTCGCATAGAAGACATAGTGAATTTCCAGTTTCAGATAGCTTGCTTGTCGCCGGCTTATCAAGCTTCGAGCTTGGCCGGATCGATGATCAGTTTCTTGTCGAAATGTTCGGGCGCGACCACGCCCATGGACACGATGTACTTCAGCGCCTCGTCCACGTTCATATCGAGCTCGATGGTGTCGGACTTCGGCGCCATCAGGAAAAATCCCGAGGTCGGGTTCGGCGTGGTCGGCACATACAGGCTGACATAGTCGCCCTGCAAATGGTTGCGCACATCGCCGCCGGGCGTGCCGGTCAGGAAAGCAATGGTCCAGCATCCCTTGCGCGGATACTCGACCAGCAGTGCCTTGCGGAAGGCATTGCCTGACGAGGAAAACAGGGTGTCCGACACCTGCTTGACGCTCGAGTAGATTGAACGCACCACTGGTATGCGGGCGAGCAAGGCTTCCCACGCCCAGACCACGCGCTTGCCGATGAAATTGCGCGTTGCCAGGCCGACGAGAAAGATGAAGACCAGCGTCAGGATCGCGCCCATGCCAGGGACGTTGACCCCGAACAGCGCCGCGGGTCGCCAGCGCTCGGGCAGCAGCAGCAGCGACTGGTCCATGGTGCTGATGATCAGGTTCAGCACCCACAGCGTGATCGCCAGGGGCACCAGCACCAGCAGTCCGGTAACGAAATATTTGCGCATGATGGCTCGCAGTGAGCGCGGCGGCCGGCGGCTAGGCCGCGTCGGCGGTGCCGGAGGAGGACGGAGCGGGCCCCTCGGACTTGGCCTCGCTCTTGGCCTCGCTCTTGGCATCGCTCGCCGGCGCCGGCGCACTGGTGCCGCCGGAGCCGTTGCGGAAATCGGTGACGTACCAGCCGGCACCTTTCAACTGGAAGCCGGCCGCGGTGACCTGCTTTTTCAGCGTTGGCTTGCCGCAGGATGGGCAATCGGTCAGCGGTGCGTCGGAAACTTTCTGAAGCGCGTCCTTGGTAAAACCGCAGGATTCGCAACGATAAGCATAGATAGGCATGAAACACCCTCTGCAGAAAACATTCAAAACCGGGGATTATAAAGGTTTCGCGCGGGCAGCATGGGTTTATCGGGCGCGATGATCGCAACGCGGGCGGAACGCAGGCCGCGCAAGCGGATACAGAGGCAGGGTCGTTTTCAACGCTGACGCATGCGGAAGACCGCTGTGACGGCGAGCAGACCACCATCCATGCCATGCCGGAGCGCCCATGCACGCCACCTACATACACCCGCCGAGCGACCCTGATGTCGCGCACATCGTCGCCACATTGACTGACAGCCTGGAGACACTGCCCCAGGTCCTTGAGCAATGCCGCACACAGCTGGAGCAAGGCGTAACGCTCGGGGAACTGCGCGGCATCACCCGCGAGGAATACGCGGCTCTTTATTGCATGGCGAGCGACCTATGCGATGTCGGCGATTTTCATCACGCGCTGCCGATCGCGCTGCAGCTTGCGGTGAACAATCCCTTCGAAAGCCGCTATGCCTTCATCGCCGGCGCCTGCCTGCAGCGGCTGGGACACCACGACCGGGCCGCGACCATGTACGCACTGGCCTGCGATGCCGACCCCGACGATGCCGCTGCCGCGTTCCGGCTCGGCGAATGCATGGCCGCACTCGGGCACTTCGAACTGGCGCGCGACTTCCTGAACCGCTGCATCGATCTTTCCTACGGCAATTGCGACCGCTGGCGGCTGCAGGACTTGGCCAAGGCACGTCTCGAATCGCTTGCATAAATCCGTGCCGGTGCCGCCGATCTCATGCCTTTCCCGTGGCGACGTATTGGCGTCGCCTCTTTCACCAACCTTGATAAGGAAAATCTCACATGATTACAACGACCCCTCAGCAACGCTGTCCTTCTCCGCCAGTCGGAGAGCAAACCACAGGTTCCGAAAGCAAAGATATTGAACTCCGGGAAGTCGTCACCTGGAACGACGCGCTGAACTGGAAAAATGGAACGACCCAAAGTGCGCCCAGCGAAGTGGAACCTCTTATCGCGCGCAAGGCAGCGAAAAAACTGGTCGCTGAACCCGAGGACCAAACCGTCGAGCTGCCTGCGCGATTGCTACCGCCACTTGCTTGCGCAAGCATGACCCTGATATCTGCCTCCATGATTGCGTATGGCATCGCAAGCTTGATACATGCCAGCCACGACACCGACCCGAAAAACGAAATCACGGCAACGGACCAAGCTGGGTCGATCGTAGCCATCGTCGCGGGAGCGATCACATGCGCAGGCGCTGCTGCATTGGCATTTGCAGGCGGCAGGCCTTCGAGAAGCAATGCAGGGCAGTAGCCAACGCCACACCGCTATTTTTTCCGCAAACGAGGATTGCCGATTCGGAGGCGTGTTGCAGCAGTACCTGCATTGACGCGGCTTTGTGCCCCGTCGCGACAGCCTTGTCGTGGGGCGGCATCATGCACGGAACGCGCCTGTTTCATCCCTTGCCGTTCGGCGTGACATGCCATCGTTTCACCGCTTTGCATGCCTGGCATGCAAAGCGCTACCGCAATACCTCAATTCCTCAATTCCTCAATTCCTCAATTCCTCAATACGATATTCATTGAAAAAACTGGTGCCAACGCGACGTCAACTGCACCAGCAACACTCCTACCACAGCGCCGCCAGCCAGGTACACGATGATCCCAAGCAGCAGATTGATGCGCCGCGTCTCCACCAGCACCCGGCGCAACAGCTCCTCGGTATCCTCGATCGGATTGGCCTTTGCCTGCAGCACCTGATGCGCCAGCCGCGGCAATTCCGGCAGCAGCTGCGACAGCCGCGGCGCTTCCGCCTTGAAGCGTTCCAGCATGCCGCGCCAGCCGATCTGCTCGTGCATCCAGCGCTCCAGGTAAGGCCGCGCGGTCTTCCACAGATCGAGGTCCGGATCCAGCTGCCGGCCCAGGCCCTCGATGTTGAGCAGCGTCTTCTGCAGCAGCACCAGTTGCGGCTGCACTTCGACATTGAAGCGGCGCGAGGTCTGGAACAGGCGCAGCAGCACTTGCCCGAAAGAGATGTCGCGCAGCGGCCGATCGAAGATGGGTTCGCAGCAGGCGCGTACCGCGGCTTCGAGCTCATCGACGCGCGTGTCGCGCGGCGCCCAGCCCGACTCGATGTGCGCTTCGGCCACGCGCTTGTAATCGCGCCGGAAGAAGGCGAGGAAGTTCTGCGACAGGTAATCCTTGTCGAAGTCGGTCAGCGTGCCGACGATGCCGAAGTCCAGCGCGATGTAGCGGCCGAAGGTCTCCGGCTCCACCGACACCAGGATGTTCCCCGGGTGCATGTCGGCATGGAAGAAACCATCGCGGAACACCTGGGTGAAGAAGATCTCCACGCCATCGGACGACAGTTTCTTCAAATCCACGCCCTCGGCGATCAGGCGCTCGGTCTGCGAGATCGGGATGCCGCGCATGCGCTCCATCGTGATCACCGATTCCGAGCAGAAGTCCCAGTACATTTCCGGCACCATCAGCATCTTCGAGCCGGCGAAGTTGCGGCGCAGCTGGCTCGCATTCGCAGCCTCGCGCATCAAGTCGAGTTCGTCATGCAGATACTTGTCGAACTCGGCCACGACCTGCTTCGGCTTGAGTCGGCGGCCGTCGGCCCAGAAGCGCTCGACCCAGCCGGCGACGATATGCATCAGCGCGATGTCCTCGTCGATGGTCTTCTTCATGCCCGGGCGCAGCACCTTGACCGCGACCTCGGCGCCATTGCGCAGCCGCGCGAAATGCACTTGCGCGATCGAGGCCGAAGCCACCGGCTTGCGCTCGAACCATTCGAACAGGTCGTCGGGATGCGCGCCGAGCGAGCGGATGATCTGCGCGATCGCCAGGTCGCTGTCGAAAGGCGGCACACGGTCCTGCAGCAGCGCGAGCTCATTGGCGATGTCGGGCGGCATCAGGTCGCGGCGCGTCGATAGCACCTGGCCGAACTTGACGAAGATGGGGCCAAGTTCTTCCAGCGCGCGGCGCAGGCGCTCGCCGCGCGGCGCGGAAATGTCGCGCCAGAAAAGCAGGCGCTTGGAAAAGCTGGCCGCGCGCGGCGTCACACCCGCCATCGCGATATTGTCCAGCCCATAGCGCAGCGCCACGCTGAATATCCGAAACACCCGCAGGATGCGTCGGATCATTCCAGCCCCCGCTTGATGCGATCGATGCGCTTGGCCAGACGCTCGACATCGTCGCGCAGCGCGGCCACGTCGGTGCTGAAGTCCTGCACCGCGCGCGGCCGCACCAGGAGCGGCTGTTCCTCGAGAAAGTATTCGGCGATGTTCTCCGACAGCTTGCGCTGCGCCGTGGACGCGGCGTCGAATGCCATCCTTGCGCCGCCGACGATGCGGCGCGCGGCGATGTCGCCGATGAAGCGCGACAGGTCCTCCTCGGCTTCCCAGCGCACGCCCTGGGCAACCTGCGATATCACATTGGCGAACTCGGCATCGCCTTCGATCTGCACATAGGAAAACGCGCGCTCGCGGTTCTGCGCCATCAGCGGCAGGTCGGAAAGCTTCATGCGGATCGTGACATTCGGGCTGGCGTCGCCGGCGGCTTGCAGCAAACCATCCGCGGCGACCTGCAATTGCAACGCGAACGCGCCGGTGTCGATGCGCGCCACCTTGCCGGCATGCGGCGACAGCTTCTTCATGGCCCATGGTTCCTGGACCAGCAGATGGTTGATGACGGCAGTGAGTGGTGAAGGAATCATGGAGACGACAAAAGGAAAGCCGCCCGTGAAGCTACACGGACGGCATAAAAGGCTGTGCGGCAGAGTTTAGCAGTACGCCGCAGCAAGGCGTGGCGTCAGGACAATTGCTGGATGCCCGCGAGCACCCATCCGCCCTGCCCTGACAAGGGTTTCGACAGATTCCAGACCTCGGCGAATTCCGCGGCCGATTCCTCCGGCGCTTCCTTGATCAGGCCGGTGAACCTGACGCTGGCGAGGTAGTCGCGCCCGCTGGTTTCGATGCCGAGCAGGTCGGCGTTCAACTGCACCACGTCCGTATTGTTCGGCGCCGGTCCGCGCTCCTGGATCTGCAGTCGCAGCTCGGCGAACATCTCGGGCGTGGTGAATTCACGGATGTCTTCGACATCCGCCTTGTCCCAGGCGGCCTGCAGCCGGATGAAGTAGCTCTTCGCATTGCGCAGGAAGGCTGGCACATCGAAGTCCGCCGGCACGCCCCAGGGCGCTGCCGGCGCGGCGGATGTGCCGTACGCCGGTGCCGAAGATGACAGACCGGAGCCGATCTCGGGAGTCCTGCTGGCCATGCCAGGCGTGTCTCCGCTGGCATAGCCGCCGGCATAGGCCGGAGCCGGGCCGGCATCCTTGCGGCGGAACAGGCGCAGGATGAACATCAGCACCAGGCCCAGCAGCACCACCGTGAGGATCGTGGAAATCATGCTGGCCAGCGCGCCGCCCATGCCGAAGTGCGACAGCAGCGCACCCAGGCCGAGACCCAGCAACGCGCCGCCGAGCATGTTGCGCCAGGGGCTGGCCGGGCGCGGCGGTATCGGCGTCGGCGTGGCCGGCGGCGCGGAGGGACGCGGCGCCACTTGTTGCGAAGGCGTTGCCGGCTGGTATGGCGCCGAGCGGGTTACGTTCTCGGATTGCCGCCCGACCGAGCGGCCGCCGCCGAGTCGCCGTGCAGCGTCGGCATCGGCCACCGCCATTGCCAGCAGGCTGAACATGAGCATCAGGCTGATCAGCATTCGTTTCATCTGCGCCTCCTAGAGTTTGATTCCGGTATGCAGCGCGGCAACACCGGCAGTGAGGTTGAAATACTCGACACGATCGAGCCCGGCGTTCTGCATCATCTTCTTCAGGGTTTCCTGGTCCGGGTGCATGCGGATCGATTCGGCCAGGTAGCGGTAGCTTTCCGAATCATTCGCAATGCGCTTGCCCAGCCACGGCAGCACCGAAAAGGAATACAGATCGTAAGGCTTCTTCAACGGTTCCCACACCCGCGAGAATTCCAGCACCAACAGCTTGCCGCCGGGCTTCAATACCCGGCGCATTTCGGCCAGCGCCGCGTCCTTGTGGGTCATGTTGCGCAGGCCGAAGGCAACGCTGACGCGATCGAAATAATTGTCCGGAAAAGGCAGGCGCTCGGCGTCGCACAGCAGCGTCGGCGTGTTGATACCACTGTTGATCAACCGGTCGCGGCCGACCCGGAGCATCGATTCATTGATGTCGGTAAGCCAGACTTCGCCGGAAGGCCCGGCCTGCTTGGCAAATGCCTTGGCAAGGTCGCCGGTGCCACCGGCGATATCGAGCACCTTGTAGCCCGGCCGCACGCCGGCCTGGGCAATGGTGAAGGCCTTCCATATCCGATGCAGCCCGGCCGACATCAGGTCGTTCATCACATCGTATTTGGCAGCGACGGAGTGGAAGACCTGCGCAACCTTGTGCACCTTGTCTTCCTCGGGAACATTCTGGTAGCCGAAATGGGTTTGGGTCATGTTGATGCAATGGACGATCCGTGCGGGGCTTGCATTATACAAGCCGCTTGCCGCGGGGAAGATGACGGCGTTCGTGGATCAGGTTGCCGGCGTTTGTTACATAGGCGTCGCCGCCGTGTTTTGCATCTGGCGTTTTTGACTCTCTTTACAGGCTTGCCATGATTCCCAGCATACCGACCTCTCCCATCGCATACGATCACGTTCTTTCGCCATCCGATTTCGATTTGAGCCGGGAAGATGACAGCGATGATGCACCGGGAACGATAGCCCCGCCGCAGGTGTGGTAGGCGGACGAGGAAGGCGGTATGCAGGTCGATGGCGCACCGGTCTCGGAACCACGCCATGGCCTCAAACGCAAATGGACGGAAAGTATTGATCCGGGCCAGAGCAGCGCCGCGACCACGGATGAACCGCGATTCAAGCGCAGTCGCACCGGCAGCGCATCCCCGGAAGCGGCGGCGCCGATATTTCAGGATTTCCACGTCGTGGACGACGCCGATTTTATCGAGCTGATTCGCAAGCATGGCGGCCGGCCGGTCAATGAGCAGGGCGAGACCGTCCGTCTCGAGCTACCCAAAGCGGGAAACCTTGAATTCAGGGTGACGCTGGCATGCATGAAGCTGGAACGCATGCTGAGCAATATCAATCTCCCGGGCAGTGAAGAATTTATCCCGAATGCCTTCATGGAATTCGTTGACAGTCTGGAAGTGGCCAGTTATGCGAATGAAGCGGCCCTGGTGCGTCGCCTGCTGGCGACCGGGATGGGGAAAAGGCCGGCGAAGTGCTCGAGCAGATACTCAGCGAAGCCCGTGCCAGGGGCGCGCACGATGCCGTTACCTGTCTGCGCGCGGCCTGCTCGAATACGGCGCGTTCCAAGCCGGTATCGACTGCGCTCACGCCTGCGCCCGCTCCGGTCGTCATGCCGCCACCCGATTGGGCATCCATGGTTCGACGTACGTTAACTAGGGAAGAATTCAACGCAGCATGCAAAGTTGTGCAAGCGGGCGAAGACGCCGAGCAAGCCCTGAATATATTGTTCGGCGCTGCAAGCAAGCGTCCTGCGGGAACATTTTTCGTCCGCATCCTGTATGAACTGCCGCCATCCGGCGCGGCCCTCGTTGCCAAATGTGGCGGCTGTTTCCATGCATTCCAGGCAACCACACTGGTATTGCACTGTGCCGATTTCGACCTCGATCGACTCATGCGCGAATATGAAGCGGTGCAGTCCGCGGAAAACAACAACGGCTTCACCGCATTGATGCTGGCCGCGCAGTGGGGCGACCAGGACCTCGTTTCGCAGCTACTCTCCCGAGGCGCCAAACTTGCTGCGCGTACCAATAAAGGGAGGACGGCATTGATGTTCGCGGTGATATCGCGGAATGTCGACATTGCACGCCTGCTGCTGCGGCAAGGAGCCGATGTGCATGCAATCACCAACGACCACAATTGCGCCATGACGTACGCCGCTAGCACGGGCGATGTCCAGCTGTGCGAACTGCTCCGGAAGCATGGCGCGCTCATCGATCCCGAGCCCGACAGTGACAGTGACGATGACGATGACAATGACGAAAAGAATATCGCGCCGATTATTTCAGCCGCCGAGTCCGGCGAGACTGATGCTTGCATCTGGTTGGTCGGCCAGGGCGCCAGTATCGAGACAACCTGGCGCGGCAGCTCAGCATTGCTGGTGGCGGCTTTCAACGGTCACCTCGACACCTGCAAGGCGTTGATCGCATTGGGCGCCAAGGCTTGCCGCGAGCCCGAGCGCGCGCCATTCATTGCTCTCTGCCGCCGCCGCTGGCGGGAATGTCGCGCTTTACCAGTACCTTCTTGGGAAGCATGTTCGTGAAGATAAGGAGAAATTGATAACTCCCCTGCTTGCAGCAGCGGAAAAGGGTCACACGGACATGCTGCGTTTTCTGCTGGACAGCGGCGCCGATATCGACCAGACGAATTCAGCCGGTGAAAGCGCACTGCTTCTCGCCGTTAGTGCCGGGTCACCGGATGCCGTCGCATTTCTACTTGAACGCGGCGCGACATGCGCGAGTGACCGGCTGATAGCTGCCGCTGCCGAATCGCGCAGCCTGCAGGTCTTCAATCTGCTGATCGCTCGCCGCAAGGTCGTCCCATCTCGCCCCGCTCTTCTTTTTGCCCTGAATGCTGCGACTCGTGCCACGTCGCTCGAGATCGTAAAGCGGCTGCTTGAACTGGGCGCGCCAGCCGATCCTACCGACGTCGGATTGCAACCTGCGCACAACCCGTTGCGGCAGCTCGATTTCGACTGCGGGAATGGGACGAGTAATTCGCTTGACGTCGTGCACATCGCAGAAATACTCATTTCGCATGGCGCGCCACTGAACCATATCGATGACTTCGGCAAAGACCCGCTGATGTGTGCGGTCAAAAGCAACCATACCGTCGCGGCTAACACCCTGATTTCCAGAGGTGCGCGAATACACCAAGTCGAAACCTCCCACGGTGCGAATGCGCTGCAGCTCGCAATCATGCATCTGGAGGACATATTGAACGCACCCACTTCCTTGAACCGGCAGCAAGCCTCGGATGCATGCCTAAGCATATTTCTGTTGCTGTGTGCAATGGATAGGCAAGAGAACCGGAGCCAATTGGCAAAGGATGCGGTGAACCGGGCGGAGCACCGGATCGTTCAGGACATGATAGTGGGCACCCGGTACATGAAGTCCGTTGCATTTCCTTCCACAGACTTGCTGTTGTCCTTGCTCGACGGTCGAAAACAGCCTTCCGCTAATTTCACGCTGTTCCTGCAGAAGCATCAGGACTCCCTGCTTTCAACTGGAGCCGATCCTTCGTTTGACGACACGATGCGCAAGCATCTCGTGCACCATGGCTTTGTGCATCCGGTCATCGACGTGATCATGCCCTTTCTGAAGGCGCTGCCATATATGGCACCCAGTCTTTTGGGGAAACGGGAAGAGAATGTTCAGTTCGATCTCGGCGCATTCTGCAATGGAATGCTGGCGCTGCTGAATCACCGCCTCGATTCGAACGAGCAGATCATCAGCCTCTCTTATGCGCAGCTTCCCGTCGACGATCCGATAAAACTCGCGCTGCTGAATAGCGCGAAAAATATGCTGCGTAAGCTTGCGGCGCATGGCGATGATGTCGAAGTCCGAAAGCTGTCTCCGTGTTTCAGCAGGCTGTTCGAGATATGCCTCGAAAACACCTCGCATGACTGAAAAAACTGGCTTCTGATCACACATGTCCAGCCTGCGCCGGGCCGCATCGCGCATGCATTGGTCAAGGAGCAGGTCTATGCAAAGCTCGCCGAATCGATTGAAGCGGCATGGATTGAAGCATGGGGAAAAATTGCCGCCGCGCAGGCTGATGGCAAATATCAGGTAGATGTCTTGAGCAGTTCGAGCAGCGACGCTGGGCAGACATCAAGCTCACGCTACGCGGATGAGAATTGGGACCCCTTTTTCTTCTTGGACGCGCCGTATGTCAGCAACGCGTCCATGGCGGCTCTAGCCTTCAAAGCAGGCAGCGCACCCATGCCGAACTTCGCCGAATCAAGTGCGTGCAAGGCTCTCCTCGCGGAGTTTCGCATCGTACTCAAGCGCATGATCAATGCGCCTGGAACAAACATTCTCCGTCTACCCGGCGCACCAGCCGAAGCGGAAGGCATCTACAGCGATCTGATGTTCCGCCAGCTGCACATGCTGGCGCAGTTCATCGATGAGAAGCCAGAAGTCGATGTGACACCGTCATCGTCATAGTCGGCGCTTTTGCCGTCGATGTACGCATCACAGTCAATGTGATGCGCAACCGCCGCCCTTGGCCGCCATCGGCGCATCGCGACCCGATTCGCGCGTGTGGCCGGCCGCTTCCAGCCGTTGCAGATAGTCCTCCCACAAGCCCTCGCGGTTCGCGCCGAGCCAGTACAGGTATTCCCAGCTATAGATGCCGGTGTCGTGGCCATCGGAGAAATGCGGCTTGACCGCGTAATTGCCGACCGGCTCGAGCGAGGTCATGTCGACATCGCGCTTGCCGGTCTGCAGGGTTTCCTGGCCCGGGCCGTGGCCGCGCACTTCAGCCGATGGCGAGTACACGCGCAGCAGTTCAAAGGGCAATGCGAAGCGCACGCCGTCCTCGAAGGCGACTTCCAGCAGGCGCGATTGCCTGCGCACCGTCAGCTCGGTCGGCGTGGGGGTTTGAGGCGTCAATCCGGCCATCTCAGGACTCCTTGGCGGCGTTGGAGGAAGCCTCCGGGTTGGATTCGGCGAAGGCCGCGCGTATCGCCGCGCGCAGCGCGTCCAGCTGGCCGGCGCGCTCCGCGAGCTTCGCGGCATGCGGCTCGCGCTGCTCGTGCGCCCAGATCGCGCCGGGGAAATGCACGTCGTCCGCATAGCGCGGGATCACGTGCCAGTGCAGGTGCGGCGTCATGTTGCCCAGGCTGGCGAGATTGATCTTGTCCGGCGACAGCGTCTCGCGCAGCGCGGATTCCACCTTCATCACGCTCATCATCATGCGGCTGCGCTCGGCCGGCGTCAGGTCCGTCATTTCCTTTACATGCGCATTCCAGATCACGCGGCAAAAGCCCGGATACTGCGCATCATCGATCAGCACCACGCGCAACGCCTCGTCGGCATGCAGCACTTCGCCGCCGGCGCTGGCGCACAGTTCGCAATTCTCGTTCATACCAATACCCTTTCAATGCCGCCGCGATTGGCGCGTTCCACGTATTCCGGCATCCAGTTCTCGCCGAGGATATGGCGCGCCATTTCGACGACGATGTAATCGGCCGTCGTGCCCGAGTCCTCGTTGTAGCGCGACAAGCCCTGCAGGCAGGACGGGCACGAGGTCAGCACCTTGACCTGGCCGTTGAAGCCGTCGGCGCGCAGCTTGTCCGCGCCCTTTTCCATTTCGCGCTCCTTGCGGAAGCGCACCTGGGTCGAGATGTCCGGGCGCGACACCGCGAAGGTGCCGGACTCGCCGCAGCAGCGATCGTTCTTCTCGATCTTCTGCGCATCCACCGTGGAGATCAGCGTGTTCACCGTCTTCAGCGGATCCTGCTGCTTCATCGGCGTGTGGCAAGGGTCGTGGTACATGTAGCGCACGCCCGATACGCCCTCGAGCTTCACGCCCTTCTCCATCAGGAATTCATGAATGTCGACGATGCGGCAGCCTGGGAAGATCTTCTCGAATTCATAGCCCTGCAGCTGGTCGTAGCAGGTGCCGCAGGATACGACCACGGTCTTGATGTCGAGATAGTTGAGCGTATTGGCCATGCGGTGGAACAGCACCCGGTTGTCGGTGATGATCTTTTCCGCCTTGTCATAGTCGCCCGAGCCGCGCTGCGGATAGCCGCAGCACAGGTAGCCCGGCGGCAGCACGGTCTGCACGCCGGCATGCCACAGCATCGCCTGCGTGGCCAGGCCGACCTGCGAGAACAGCCGCTCCGAGCCGCAGCCCGGGAAGTAGAACACCGCTTCGGTATCGACTGTCGTGGTCTGCGGATTGCGGATGATCGGCACGATCTTGTCGTCTTCAATATCGAGCAGCGCGCGCGCGGTTTTCTTCGGCAGGTTGCCCGGCATCTTCTTGTTGATGAAGTGGATCACCTGCTCGCGCACCGGCGGCTTGCCATGGGTGGCCGGCGGCGCCTCGGTCTGCTTCTTGGCGAACTTCTTCAGGATGTCATTGCCCAGACGCTGCGCCTTGTAGCCCCAGCCGGTCATCACCTGGCGCGTGGCGTTGATGGTGGACGGGTCGGTGGCGTTGAGGAAGAACATCGCCGCGGCGGTGCCGGGATTGAAGGTCTTCTTGTCCATCTTGCGCAGCAGGTTGCGCATGTTCATCGACACATCGCCGAAGTCGATGTTCACCGGGCACGGAGTCACGCACTTGTGGCAGACGGTGCAGTGGTCGGCCACGTCCTCGAACTCGGCCCAGTGCTTGATCGATACGCCGCGCCGGGTCTGCTCTTCATACAGGAAGGCTTCGACCAGCAGCGACGTGGCCAGGATCTTGTTGCGCGGCGAATAAAGCAGGTTCGCGCCCGGCACATGGGTTGCGCACACCGGCTTGCACTTGCCGCAGCGCAGGCAGTCCTTGACGCTGTTGGCGATGGCGCCGATGTCGCTCTGCTGCATGATGAGCGACTCATGGCCCATGAGGCCGAAGGACGGCGTGTAGGCATTGCGCAGGTCGGCCGCCTCCATCAGCTTGCCCTTGTTGAAGCGGCCTTCGGGGTCGACGCGGCGCTTGTAGTCGCGGAAGTTGGCGAGCTCGTCGTCGGTCAGGAATTCGAGCTTGGTGATGCCGATGCCATGCTCGCCCGAGATCACGCCATTGAGCGAGCGCGCCAGCGCCATGATGCGCGCCACGGCGGCATGCGCATCCTGCAGCATCTGGTAATGGTCGGAGTTCACCGGCAGGTTGGTGTGCACATTGCCGTCGCCGGCATGCATGTGCAGCGCGACGAAGACGCGGCCGCGCAGCACGCGCTTGTGAATCGCCGAGCACTCGTCGAGGATGAGCTTGAAGGCAGCGCCGTTGAAGATCTGGCGCAGCGCGGCGCGCACTTCCCCCTTCCACGAGATGCGGATCGTGCGGTCCTGCGCGACATCGAACAGCGTGGCTTGCGGCTGGCGCGCGAGGCGCTCGTCGAAGGCGGCGGACAGGCCGGCATAGCCCAGAACCGCAAGCTCAGCTTTGGCCTCGGCCAGCGGCTTGTCCAGCTGCGCCAGCACATAGGACCAGCGCGAGCGCATCGCCCCCAGCAGATCCAGTGCCTGGCTCACGCGATCTTCCAGCAGCTCGGCCGGCGGAATGTCGCCGCCCTCCGCATCATCGCTCTTGCCGAGCGGCAGATTGCCCCTGGCGAAAAAGGCATGCAGCTCGTCCAGCAACTGCAGCTTGTTTCTGATCGACAGCTCGATGTTGATCCGCTCGATGCCGTCGGTGTACTCGCCCATGCGGTCCAGCGGAATCACCACGTCTTCGTTGATCTTGAACGCGTTGGTGTGGCGGGCGATGGCCGCGGTGCGGGCGCGGTCGAGCCAGAACTTCTTGCGCGCCTCAGGGCTGACCGCAACGAAGCCTTCGCCGACGCGGGTATTGGCCATGCGCACCACTTCGGACGCAGCGCGCGCGACCGCGTCTTCATCGTCGCCAACGATGTCGCCGAACAGCGCCATCTTCGGCAGCACGCCGCGCTTGGACTTGGTCGCATAGCCGACCGCGCGCAGATAGCGCTCGTCCAGGTGCTCCAGGCCGGCGAGAATCGCGCCGCCCTTGGCAGTCTCGGCATCGAGGTAGTTCTTGATTTCGACAATCGATGGGATCGCATCGCGCGCCTGGCCGAAGAATTCCAGGCACACGGTGCGCGCATGCTTGGGCATGCGGTGCAGGATCCAGCGCGCCGAGGTGATCAGGCCGTCGGTGCCTTCCTTCTGCACGCCGGGCAGGCCCGACAGGAACTTGTCGGTCACGTCCTTACCCAGGCCTTCCTTGCGGAACACGCGGCCCGGGATTTCCAGCATCTCGGTCTTGAATGGCGCATTGGTCTTGCCGCGCTCGGCCGGATGCGTCCATTCAAGCTTGAACTTCGCCACCGGCGCGTCGTGGATCTTGCCGAGGTTGTGCTCGACGCGGGTGACTTCGAGCCAGTCGCCGTTGGGGTCGACCATGCGCCAGCTCGCGAGATTGTCCAGCGCCGTGCCCCACAGCACCGCCTTCTTGCCGCCGGCATTCATCGCGATATTGCCGCCGATGCATGAGGCTTCGGCCGAGGTCGGATCGACCGCGAACACCAGGCCGGCCTTGTCGGCCGCGTCCGAGACGCGCTTGGTGACTACGCCGGCGCCGGTGTAGATGGTCGCGTATTCGCGGTCCACGCCGGGCAGCGTCAGCATTTCGACCGCGCCGATGGCTTCGAGCTTCTCGGTGTTGATCACTGCGGACATTGCCGTCAGCGGTACCGCGCCGCCGGTGTAGCCGGTGCCGCCTCCGCGCGGGATGATGGTCAGCCCGAGCTCGATGCAGCTTTTCACCAGCCCGGCCATTTCCTCTTCCGAATCCGGCGTCAGCACCACGAACGGATATTCGACGCGCCAGTCGGTGGCGTCGGTCACGTGCGATACCCGCGACAGGCCGTCGAAGCGGATGTTGTCTCGACGGGTGTGGCGCGACAGCAGCTTAACCGCACGGCGGCGCAACTCTTCGGTGCGGCGGAATTCCTCGGCGAAGCGCTGCACCGCGGCGCGCGCGGCGCGCAGCAGGGTTTCGACATGGCTGCTGCGCTCATGGGACTCAGGGTCGCTGCCGCCGTCGGTTTCGATGCGGCGCCGGTCGACCTCGGTCAGGCGGTGGTTCAGCGCTTCGATCAGCGCAGCGCGCCGCTTCGGGTTGTCGAGCAGGTCGTCCTGCAGATACGGATTG
Source organism: Noviherbaspirillum pedocola (assembly GCF_016632335.1). GTDB lineage: Bacteria > Pseudomonadota > Gammaproteobacteria > Burkholderiales > Burkholderiaceae_D > Noviherbaspirillum_A > Noviherbaspirillum_A pedocola. The sequence continues at coordinate 178,681 of NZ_JAEPBG010000003.1, read as the reverse complement.
CGCTGCACCACCCAGATATCGCCGAGCACTTCATACAGCATGCGCGCGGAGCGTCCGGTCTGGCGCGCTGAGCGCAGCGTGTCGAGCAGCTTCCAGGATTCTTCGCCGAGCAGGCGTATGACGATTTCGCGATCCGAAAACGAGGTGTAGTTGTACGGAATCTCGCGCAGCCGCGACGACGGCGCATCGGCGAGCAGGGCTTGGATTTGGGCTGGGGCGTTCATCTGGAGGGGAAACGGAATGCGGGCGCTGGGCCAAACGCGCATTCTAGCTGATTGCGCCCGATCGGGCTGACGCCAGGCAAGGACTGCCGCCGCCCAGGCTCCCGGGCTTTTCCGGCCTCAGAACAGGTTCAGCAGCCAGCGCCAGCTTTCGTCGGGCACATGCAGCAGCACGGTCGTCAGCGCCAGGTAGCGCAGGAATTTGCCGATGGCCATGTAGGCGACGCAGGGCCAGAAAGGCAGCCGCAGCCAGCCAGCCACGCTGCAGATCGGGTCGCCGATGCCGGGCAGCCAGGAAAGAAGCAGCGTCTTGGCGCCGTAGCGCTCCAGCCAGTGGAACCAGCGGGTCTTGCGTTCGCGCGCGAACACCTGCTTGGCGCCATAGCCGAGCGCGTAATTGATCATGCCGCCCAGGGTGTTGCCGACGGTGGCCACTAGCAGCACTGGCCAGTAGAGATCGGCATTGGCCTTGATCACCGCGAACACCGCCGGCTCCGAACCCATCGGAATCAGCGTCGCGGACACCAGGCTGATGAAGAACACCGAGGTCAGGCCAACCGTGGGCGCGGCAAGGAAATCCAGCAGCCACTGGATGGCGGTCATGATCATGGGCGGGGAGCGGCGTTCTTGTTATCGGAATGGCAGCCGGCCCGGCGGCTGCCGGCGGCTTGCGAAGTGGGCTCCATTATAATGGCCGGCTCATTACGCACCGGCCGGCCCATGCAGCCAGGCCCAGCCCTCACTCGTTGCCATGACCACCGACTACCTGAAGAAGATCCTCACCGCCCGCGTCTACGACGTTGCCATCGAATCGCCGCTGGAATTCGCGCCCAGCCTGTCCGAGCGCACCGGCAACCGCATTTACTACAAGCGCGAAGACATGCAGAGCGTGTTCAGCTTCAAGCTGCGCGGCGCTTACAACAAGATGGCGAACCTGACCCCGGCGCAGCTGAAGCGCGGCGTGATCTGCGCATCGGCCGGCAATCATGCGCAGGGCGTGGCGCTGTCGGCTTCGCGCCTGGGCTGTCGCGCAGTGATCGTGATGCCGACGACTACGCCGCAGGTGAAGATCGATGCGGTGCGGGCGCGTGGCGGTGAAGTGGTGCTGTTCGGCGATTCCTACAGCGATGCCTATGGCCATGCGGCGCAGCTCGAGAAGAAGGAAAAGCTGACCTTCGTCCATCCGTTCGACGACCCCGATGTCATCGCCGGCCAGGGCACGATAGGCATGGAAATCCTGCGCCAGCATTCCGGTCCTATCCACGCGATCTTTGTCGCCATCGGCGGCGGCGGCCTGATCTCGGGCGTGGCGGCGTATGTGAAGGCGGTGCGGCCGGAGATCAAAATCATCGGCGTGCAGACCACCGACTCGGATGCGATGGCGAAAAGCCTGGCCGCCGGCCGGCGCATAACGCTGCCCGATGTCGGCCTGTTTTCGGACGGCACCGCGGTCAAGCTCGTCGGCGAAGAAACCTTTCGGCTGGCGAAGCTGTATGTGGACGACATCATCATCGTCGACACTGATGCGGTTTCCGCTGCGATCAAGGATGTGTTCCAGGACACGCGCAGCATCCTGGAGCCGGCCGGCGCGCTGGCCATTGCCGGCGCCAAGGCCTATGTCGAGCGCGAGCGCGCGGCGAAGAGGCCGCTGAAGAATGAGACGCTGATCACCATCGCCTGCGGCGCCAACATGAATTTCGATCGCCTGCGCCTGGTCGCCGAGCGCGCCGAGATCGGCGAGGCGCGCGAAGCGGTGTTCGCGGTGACGATTCCCGAGGAGCGCGGCAGCTTCCGCCGCTTTTGCGAACTGGTTGGCCAGCGCAGCGTGACCGAATTCAATTACCGGATCAGCGATGACAACGAGGCGCATGTGTTTGTCGGCCTGCAGATCGCCAACCGCGATGAGCCGGGCAAGATCGCAAAGGTTTTCGAGAAGCATGGCTACCGCGCGCTGGACCTCACGCACGACGAGCTGGCCAAGACCCACGTCCGCTACATGGTGGGCGGCAAGAGCGCGCTGGCGCATGACGAACTGCTGTACCGCTTCGAATTCCCCGAGCGTCCGGGCGCGCTGCTGCGCTTTCTGAACAGCATGGAGCCGAACTGGAACATCAGCCTGTTTCATTACCGCGCGCAGGGCAGCGACGTCGGCCGCATCCTGGTTGGATTGCAGGTGCCGAAGAAGGAATTGAAGGCCTTCCGCGCCTCGCTCGCGGCGCTTGGTTACCGGCACTGGGATGAGACCAACAACCCCGCATACCGGCTTTTCCTGTAAATAAAACCAGTGGCGGCGGATTCTGGCACAATGCGCGTTTTAGCCGGATCCGCCATGACTACGCCCCAGACGCCGCAAGATTCTCCGCTCGGCAAGCCTGCCACCTACAAGAGCGAATACGATGCTTCCCTGCTGTTTCCGATCGCGCGCGAAGGCAAGCGCGCTGAACTCGGCATCGCCGGCACCGTACCCTTTTTCGGCATCGATATCTGGAACGCGTACGAGGTTTCCTGGCTGAACATGCGCGGCAAGCCGCAGATCGCCATCGTGAGCTTCATGATTCCGGCCGATTCGCCGAACATCGTCGAATCGAAATCCTTCAAGCTTTACCTGAACTCCTTCAACCAGACCCGCCTGGCAGGTCTCGACGCGCTGCTCGAGCTGCTGCGCGCCGATTTGTCGGCCGCGGTGGGCCGGCCGGTCCAGGTTGCCGCGACGCTACCGGAAGACTTCGGCAAGCTGCAGATGGGCACGATGGAAGGTCTGCTGCTGGACCGCCTCGACATCGAGGTCGACAACTACTCGCCCGACACCGCCCTGCTCTTTGCCAACGAAGAAGAAGCGCCGGTCGAAGAAACGCTGGTGTCGCACCTGTTGAAATCGAATTGCCTGGTTACCGGTCAGCCGGACTGGGGCAGCGTGCAGATTCGGTATGTCGGATCGCAAATCAACCAGGAAGGCTTATTGAAATATTTGATTGGTTATAGAAATCACAACGAATTTCATGAACAATGCGTAGAACGCATCTTCATGGACCTTTTGCGCCATTGCCGGCCACAGAAACTCTCGGTTTATGCGCGCTTTACCCGACGCGGCGGCCTGGACATCAATCCCTGGCGCAGCAATTTCACGACGGGCCAGCGCCCATCCAATGCGCGACTTTCGCGGCAATAGCACGTCAACACCGTTCATCGCCAACATGCGGAAATCTTTCCTGGACTCATTGCCCCATTCGCCCAAGGGGTATACAGTGCCGGACGGCTGGAAATAATGATCCGCCGCATCCACATTCAGGCAGAACGGCAAAACAATAAGGGCATGGCACCGACAGCGAACTTGCCGTAAGCCGGCCGATCATCCGCAGCCAGAGCCATCTTTACTGTGCACTGCATCATGACCCACTTCAGTCAGATTCTCCCCCTCGAAAACGTGGTGCTTGATCTCGATGTATCGAGCAAGAAGCGCGCCTTTGAACAAGCCGGTCTGCTTTTCGAAAACAATTTCGGTATTGCCCGCTCCACCGTTTCCGACAATCTCTTCGCTCGTGAGCGGCTCGGCTCCACCGGCCTTGGCCACAGCGTGGCGGTGCCGCACGGCCGGATCAAGGGCCTGAAGGCGCCGATTGCCGCCTTCGTCCGCCTCGCCGCGCCGATTCCCTTCGAATCGCCGGATGGTCTGCCGGTCAGCCTGCTGGTGTTTCTGCTGATTCCGGACCATGTGACGCAGCAGCATCTGGAAATCCTGTCCGAAGTCGCCGAGATGTTTTCCGATGACGCCTTCCGCGACGCCCTTGCGCATGCTCCCGACGCCGGCACCGTGCACCAGCACATCACCGGCTGGCAATCCAGCATGCATCAGCACGTCGCCTGATCCGGCCACCTTACCGCACACGCCATGCCGCTCTCCACGCCGCTGTCGATACAACAGTTGTACGACGATAACCGCGAAGCCCTGCAACTCGGCTGGTTCGCCGGCTTTCCAGGCGGCGAGCGACTGATTTCCGGCGACGCGGTTTCCGCCGCGGACCAGGTCGGCCACCTGAACCTGATTCATCCGGGCCGCATCCAGGTCTTCGGCCACCAGGAAACCGACTACTACAGGCGGCTGTCGCCGGTGGCGCGGCAACATCAGACCGAGGAGCTTGTAGCAGGCCAGCCGCCGGCTTTTATCATCGCCCAGGGCCTGGAGACGCCGGCCTACATCCTCGGCATTTGCGATGAGAAGAACATTCCACTGTTCTCCACGCCGCTGCCCGCGGCCCAGGTAATCGATTACCTGCGCGTTTATCTATCGAAAAAACTGGCCCAGCGCATCACGATGCACGGCGTGTTCATGGACGTGCTGGGCGTGGGCGTGCTGATCACCGGCGAGTCGGGCCTGGGCAAGAGCGAGCTCGGCCTGGAACTGATTTCCCGCAACCATGGCCTGGTTGCCGACGACGTGGTGGAGTTCGCGCGCATCGCGCCGCACATGATCGAAGGCCGCTGCCCGCCGCTGCTGCAGAATCTGCTCGAGGTGCGCGGCCTCGGCCTGCTCGACATCAAGACCATCTTCGGCGAGACCGCGGTGCGCCGGAAAATGCGGCTGAAGCTGATCGTGCATCTGGTCAGGCGCAGCACGCTGGAAGAAAACTACGAGCGGCTGCCGCTGCATTCGCAGACCGAGGAAGTGCTGGGCCTGCATATCCGCAAGGTCGTCATCCCGGTCGAAGCCGGGCGCAACCTCGCGGTGCTGCTCGAGGCGGCGGTGCGCAACACCATCCTGCAGCTGCGCGGCATCGATACGCTGAAGGACTTCATGGATCGCCAGCAAAAGGCGATGGATCAAGGCTGACGCAGCCTCAGGTCTTGGTGCGCTTCGTGCGTTGATCGGATCGAAGCATCGTCACATCAATCGCGCACCGTGTATCGCCTCCGAATCCTTCGCTCCGGGGCTTCGATCGCGACCGCTTTGCGGTATCATCCGCCGATGCGCATCATTCTCATTACCGGCATTTCCGGCTCCGGCAAATCGATAGGCTTGAACGCACTCGAAGACGCCGGCTATTTCTGTGTCGACAATCTCCCGCCTTCGCTGCTGCGCCCGCTCGTCGAGAGCCGGCTGCGCGAGGGCGCGGCAGCACTGGCGGTGTCCATGGATGTACGCAGCGCGATGTCGCTGTCCGAGCTGCCGCAGGATATCCGCTGGCTGAAGGAGCAGGGCCATGATGTGAAGGTACTGTTCCTCACCGCGAAGACCGAATCCCTGATTACCCGCTTTTCCGAGACCCGCCGCAGCCATCCGCTGTCCCACCGCGATGGCGGCGACCTCAGCCCGACGCACCGCCCTACCCTGGTCGAATGCATACGCCGCGAACGGGAAATGCTGGCCGATATCGAAGGCCTGGGACAGGTCATCGATACTTCCGGCCTGTCCGCGAACAAGCTGCGTGCATGGATCAAGGATCTGGTCGGCGGCACGCACGCGCCGCTGACGCTGCTATTCGAATCCTTCGCCTTCAAATTCGGGGTGCCGCTCGACGCCGACCTGGTGTTCGATGTGCGCATGCTGCCGAATCCGTATTACGACCTTTTGCTGCGCCCTTTGACCGGCAAGGATGAACCGGTGATCCGCTTCCTCGACGCCCAACCCGAGGCGGAGCAATTGCTGGGCGATATCCGCACTTTCGTCGAGAAATGGCTGCCGTCCTACAAGCGCGACAACCGCAGCTATCTGACGGTGGCGATCGGCTGTACCGGCGGGCAGCATCGTTCGGTGTATTTCGTCGAACATCTGGCGACGCATTTTGAAGGCATGGCGCGGGTGCTGAAGCGCCATCGCGAACTCGATTGACAACCTGAGAACAAGGGCCAGGCGCCGATATGAGCTTCCCCTCCGACGATCACGACTGGCTGCCGCTGTTTCCGCTCAATACGGTGCTGTTTCCCGGCGGCGTGTTGCCCCTGAAAGTCTTCGAGACCCGCTACATCGACATGGTGCGCGAATGCATGAAGCTGGAGCGGCCGTTTGGCGTAGTGCGCATCAAGTCCGGCCGCGAAGTCGGCACGGCCGCCGTGCCGGATGCGGTCGGCTGCCTGGCGCATATCGAGCAATGGGACATGCCGGAACTCGGCCTGCTGATGTTGCAGACCAACGGCGGACAGCGTTTTCGGATTCTGGAAACCCGAGTACTGGCCGATCAGCGCATCGAAGCCCGGGTAGCGTTGATTCCCGATGATGAGGATGCCCCGATCAGCCCCGAGCTGCGCGCCTGTGCGCGCGCGCTGAAGCTGGTGATCGACGATATCAGCGAAGCGGCGAATAGCGGGCCTGAAGGCGGCACCGGTTTTTCGCCGTTTCCCAAGGATCTCCTGTTGAACAGCACCTGCTGGGTCGCGAACCGCTGGTGCGAAATCCTGCCGATTTCCACGCTGGCGCGGCAGAAATTGCTGGAATTGCAGGATGCGCACAGCCGCCTGGCAATCGTGCATCAATACCTGCAGCAGCACGGCATCCTCGACCGTGCCCAGGAACACTGAACCAGCGACTATCTATTCCAGGCCGCTCAGCAAGTCCTCCCCTCCCAGCAATCCGAGTAACAGCTTCTTGACCGGCGCCGGCAGCGGCGCCTGCGCGAGCCGCTCGCGCGGATACCAGAGATGCGGTGCTTCGCCGGCAATCGGACGCCGCGCGCGCAGCCGTACCCGCCATGGCGCCACATGCAGCTTGAAATGCGTAAAGGTGTGGCTGAAAGGTTGTAGCCGCTCGATGGCGCCGATCTCGCCGAACTGGCCGGCGACGCGTTCAAGCTCAGCAGCGTCGGGCTCGCCCGCCAACTCCGGCAGCGACAGCAAACCGCCCCAGATGCCGCTGCCGGGACGCTGCTCCAGCAGCACCTCGCCGCCGTCGACGATGACCAGCATCGCCGCCTGCCGCTCGGGCGTGGCGCGCTTGGGCTTGCGCGCCGGGAGTTCGGCGGTGCGGCCGGTCTGGCGCGCGATGCAGCGATGCGCCAGCGGACAGCGCTCGCAGGCCGGTCGGCCGCGCGTGCAGACGGTCGCACCGAGATCCATCAGGCCCTGGGTATAGGCCTGCATGTCGCGCTCGGGCAGCAGCGCCTCGGCGCGCCGCCACAGCGCATCCTCCACCGGTTTGGAGCCGGGAAAACCGTCGATGCCGAACACGCGGCAGAACACCCGCTTCACATTGCCGTCCAGGATCGCGGCGCGGGTGCCATGGGAAAACGCGGAAATCGCGGCCGCGGTCGAGCGGCCGATGCCGGGCAGATCGGCCAGCTTGTCCGGATCGGCCGGAAACACGCCGCCATACTCCGCGCAAACCCGCTGCGCGCAGCGGTGCAGGTTGCGCGCCCGCGAGTAATAACCGAGCCCGCTCCAGTGCGACATCACCTCTTCCGACGATGCCTGCGCCAGCGAGGCGACATCCGGAAAGCGTTCCAGGAAGCGCAGGTAATATGGAATCACCGCCGTCACCTGGGTTTGCTGCAGCATGATTTCGGACAGCCAGATGCGATACGGATCGGTGGTGTTCTGCCACGGCAGCGCATGGCGGCCATGCTGCTTCTGCCAGCGGATGACGTCGGCAGAAAACTCCGGGTCGGCTAAAGCGGCGTCGTCAGGCGCTGCGGCGATGCGCTTCATCAGGCCGGCAACGCCTGCTTGCTGGCGTCTGCCGCCAACGCTGCCTTCAAACCCGCCTCGGCCTGCGCCAGCGCCGTTCGGTGCGCTTCGAGTTCGGCCTGCATCGTCTCCAGCGTGCCAACCTTCACTTCCAGGTCGTCGGCCGCGAGGTGGATGCGCTCGATCGAGGCGCGACGCTGCTTCAATTGCTCGCGGTGTTCGCGGATCTGGGTCTCCAGCGGCGCCATGACAGCCTTCAGCCAGGCTTGCGCGTCGCGATTGGTCGCTTCGAGCGCGCCTTTCACCCGCGACGCGATGGAATCGAAGAATTTGCGCATCAGGGTCAGCTGCGGCATGGTCAGCAGGGCCGCGGCGCCGAACTGCTTCTGATAGACCTCCTCGATGGCGGCCAGCTCATCCAGGCAACGCTGCAGCGTAAAGGCCTTCGGCACGGACAGCGCGAAGCCATGCTCGGTCGAAAAGCGACGGTACATCACGCCCATCATTTCGCTGATTTCGCTGATTTTCTGCGCCGACAGCATGATCCGGCCGCGCACTTCGGCAAAGAACTGGCGCACAGCGTCGCGCATGCCCGAGGTGAACATGCTGCTGTTCATGGCCTCGCGGGTTTCGAAGGTGGTTTTCTTCAGCGCATCCATGCCAAGGTGCATGAACAGTTCGGCGGCCAGCCGCGACAGCACCGTGCGCGTGCCCTGCAGCTTCTGCACGCTGGCGTCGAAATCGGTTTTTTCCAGGTCGATGCGCCGCATCATGTGCTCGACGATGTTGCGGTTCTTGCCGCGCAGGCTTTTCAACTCCATCGATTGTTCTACCACGCTGCGCAGTCGCGCCGAAAGCAGCGACTGGCGCGATGCGAACAGCTCGGCCGCGTCGGCATGCAGTTGCGAGCGCATCATTTCGCGCCGTGCCGGGATCAGCTCCACGGACAATGCCGCCTCCAGCGCCGGCAGTCGGCTTTTCGCCAGCAGCGCCTCGTCCCGGCCAACCTTGGCTACCAGGCCCTTTTGCGCCGATACCGGGAAAATCTGCTCCGGCGCCAGCTCCAGCGTCTGTGCTGCGGCATCGACCTGGCGCGCGATCTGGCGCTCGATCTCGGCTTCGCCGCGCAGCTCGTCCCACATGCTGTCGATCTTGTTGAGCACCACCATGCGGCCCGGTCCGGCGCCGATGTGGTTGCGCCAGATGTCGATGTCGCTGCGGGTCACGCCGGTATCCGCGGCAAGGATGTACAGCACCGCATGCGCTTTCGGTATCAGGTTCAGCGTCAGTTCGGGCTCGGTGCCGATCGCATTCAGCCCGGGCGTGTCGATGATCACCAGGCCTTGCTTCAACAGCGGATGCGGGAAGTTGACGATTGCATGGCGCCAGCGCGGTATCTCGACTGAGCCATCGGCGCCGGCAGCCAGGCCACAGTCCGGATCTTCCTCATCGTAAAGCTCATAGGCCTTCGCCTCGGCGATCGGCACGCGCCGAGTTTCGCTGACGCGGCCGAATGCGGCCAGCATGTCTTCGGTGGAATCGATGTCCAGCGGCAGCGTGGTCCAGGCATCGTTTTGTGCGCGCAGCTCGGCGAGCGAGCCGGTTCCGGTGCGAGTTTCGATCGGCAACAGGCGGATCGACGGCGCCAGTGCTTCATCCCACAGCAGTTCGGTGGGGCACATCGTGGTGCGGCCGACCGAGGACGGCAGCATGCGCTGGCCGTAGTCGGCGAAGAAGATGGCATTGATCAGCTCGGACTTGCCGCGCGAAAACTCGGCGACGAAGGCAACCGTCAGCCTGTCTTCGGCAAGTCGTTCCAGCGTGCGCACGATGCGCGCGTCGCTGGCAGGATCGGACAGGTTGGCGTCGGCGACCGCCTCGCGGTAGCACGACAGCGCCGCGGCGACGCCATCCCTCCATGCGCTGTATTCACCGAAGTGTTGGACCAGTTGGCTCACGTTTTACCTTATTGCTCTACGGAACTACTCGCAGCCTAGCATCCGTTAGCTACTTTTGACAATTTGGACAATGAAAGGTCGAGCGCTGTCCCTGGCGCAGTTGGCGGATCTCGGCGCCGCAGACCCGGCATGGCTGGCCTGCGCGATCATAGACGAAGTAGTCCTGCTGGAAGTAGCCGGACTGGCCATCGGCACCGACGAAATCGCGCAAGGTGCTGCCGCCACGCTCTATGGCGGCGGCCAGCACGCGACGTATCGCTGCGGCGAGCCGCTCATAACGGGCGCGGCTGATGCGGCCGGCCGGAGTGGTCGGCGCGATGCCGGCCTCGAACAAACTCTCGGAAGCATAGATATTGCCGACCCCAACCACGACGTTGCCCGCCAGCAACACCTGTTTGATCGGCGCGCTGCGTTTGCGGGTTTGCCGGTACAGGGTCTCGCCGGAAAAGACGGCTTCCAGCGGTTCCACACCGAGACTGCGCAGCAACAGATGGCCATCGACCGCGCCCTCTTCCTGCGCATGCCACAGTACCGCGCCGAAGCGCCTCGGGTCGGTGAGGCGCATCGCCGCTTCGCCGAGCAGCACATCGACATGGTCATGCTTTTGTGGCGGCGTGTCGGCCGGCAGGATGCGCAGATGGCCGGACATGCCGAGATGAACGATCAGCGTGCCATGGTCGAAGGCGAGCAGCAGGTACTTGCCGCGCCGGCCGGCGGCGCGAATGACGCGGCCACGCAGCAGCGCATCGAGATTGTCGGGAAAGGGCCAGCGCAGGCCGGTATGGCGCAGGATCACGCCGGTAACGGTGCGACCCTCCACATGCGGCGCAATGCCGCGCCGCGTGACTTCCACTTCAGGTAATTCAGGCATGCAGGACTTGGCGGGAAAGGTGAATGAATATCCGTTATTTGAGGGCGATTCAGCGGGAACGGTGAATTTTTTCAGCACACGCCGCCTTGTGACTACAATGGCAAGCGCCCGCGCCAACGACGCGCGCATGATCGACGTAGAATCGCAATCTGCTGACCAGCCAGGATAGTCTCTTGAAAAACCTTTCAGTTATTTTATCGCTGTGCGCGGTCCTTTCCGCCTGCGCCACGGGGCAATCCGGATCCACGAAAGAATCCTCCTCTACCGGCAATGCCGCCCAGGCGACCCCGACGACATCTCCGCACCGCTTCCGGCTGCAGGCTATGCAGGCTGGTCCCGGCGAAAACCTGCCTTCGGTCCAGCTTACGCAAGACACGATGTTCCGTTTCCTCAGCGCGGAAATCGCGGAGCAGCGCGGCGACTGGGAATATGCATTCGTCAACATGCTGCAGGCAGCGCGCGAAACCGGCGACCCCAGACTGGCGCGCCGCGCCGCGGAAATCGCGATCGGCGCAAGACAGAAGACGGAAGCGCTGGCGGCGATCAAATTGTGGCGCGAGATCTCGCCGCATTCCGACGACGCCATCCAGCTGCAGCTCGGCATGGCGCTGATGGAAGGCGATTTCGCCGATGCCCGCCCGATACTCGAGGACAGGCTCAAGTCGGCCAAGGCGCCGATGCTGCCTGCCACGATTCTGCAGGTGCAGCGGCTGCTGTCCCGCACCGCGGACAAGGCTGCGGCGCTGCAACTGCTCGACGAGGTGCTTGCGCCTTATCCGCAATTGCAGGAAACCCATCTCGCGCTGGCGCAGGCCGCCTATGGCGCTGGCGACTCGACACGCGCGGTGCGCGAAGCCCGTACCGCGCTGTCGATGGCGCCAAAGTCAGAGCTTGCGGTGCTGACGCTGGCGCAGGTGCAGCCGGACAAGAACGAGGCGTTGAAGACGCTCTCCGATTACCTGAAAGCCAATCCGAAATCGCGCGAGGTGCGGCTGGCCTATGCGCGCTTTCTGGTCGAGGAAAAGCGCTTCGACGCGGCGCGCGCGGAATTCACCATTCTCCTGAAGGAGCAGCCCGGCGATCTGACCGTGCTGTATGCGATGGGCCTCCTGGCAGCACAGCACAATGACCTGAACGGCGCCGAAAAATACCTGGGCGCCTATGTCAAGGGCCTGGCCGCGCAGCCGGACGATGAACGCGATCCGACTCAGGCGCTCTTGATCCTGTCGCAGATTGCCGAGCAGCGCGGCGATACTGCCGCGGCCCTGAAATGGCTGGAACAGGTGCCTGCCGGCGCGCCGCAATCCTGGCTGCTGGCGCAGATCAAGCGCGCGCAGCTCATGGCCAAAAGCGGCGACCTCGATGGCGCGCGCCGCGTGCTGCATGAGGCCAAGACCGAGGACAAGGAAGAAGCGCTGCAGCTGATCGTGGCCGAAGCGCAGATCCTGCGCGAAGCGAACCATGCGCAGGAAGGCCTGGATCTGCTCGACGCCGCGCTCAAGAACTATCCGGACAACGTCGATCTGCTGTACGACCACGCGATGATGGCCGAGAAGCTGAATCGGCTGGACGTGATGGAATCCTCTCTGCGCCGCATCATCCAGCTCGACCCGAAGAACCAGAATGCCTATAACGCGCTTGGCTACTCGCTGGCCGAACGCAACCTGCGCCTGGATGAAGCGCAATCGCTGGTTGAAAAGGCGCATGAACTTGCGCCCAACGATCCGTTCATCATCGACAGCCTGGGCTGGGTGCAATTCCGGCGCGGCAATCTCAAGGAAGCCGAAACGCTGCTGCGCCGGGCTTACCGCATGCGCCCGGACCCGGAAATCGCCGCCCATCTCGGCGAGGTGCTGTGGGCGCTCGGCCAGCGCGATGACGCGCGCAAGCTTTGGCGCGAAGCGAGCAACAAGGACCCGAAGAACGACACGCTGAAGAGCACGCTCGGCCGGCTCCAAGTGCATTTGTGATTTCATTCCCCAGGCGCGGCTCGCTGTCGGGCTGCGCCGTCTTTCCGAATTACTCCATGCGTCTTCGATTCCGCGCGGCGCTGTGCGCGCTGCCCATTTTCCTTGCCGGCTGCGCCGGCGTTCCGACCGCTCCGGTAGCGCCGCAGGCCGAAGCGCAGCGCAGCTACTATCGCGCCATCGACATCGGCGGCCGGCTGTCGGTGCGCTATCAACAGAACGGCCGCGATGAAGCGCTGCATGGCAGCTTCACCTGGAACCAGCGGCCTGAGTCGACCACCATCGCGCTGCTTTCCCCGCTGGGGCAAACGATGGCCGAGATCGTCGTCACGCCAGCCATGTCTTCGCTGACCCAGGCCGGCCAGGGCACGCGCATGGCTGCGAATGCCGATGCGCTGGCGGCCGATACCCTGGGCTGGCCGCTGCCGGTGTCGGGTCTGCGCGACTGGCTGCAGGGCTTCAGCGCAAAAGGGCAGCGCATTCCGATCGGTGATGGCGATGCGGCGGCCATTACCGATAACGGCTGGCGCATCCGCTACGCCTCCTGGGAAACCGGCGAGGATGGCAAGCCGCATCCGAAGCGCATCGATCTGTCGCGCAATACGGCGCAGGCTGGCGAAGTTTCGCTGCGCATCGTGCTCGACACCTGGCAACCGCAGTAGGAGGCGGATTGATGCGATCGCTGCACCATTGCCTGGCTCCGGCCAAGCTGAATCTCTTTCTGCATGTCGTCGGCCGCCGGCCCGACGGCTACCACCTGCTGCAGAGCGCGTTCCAGCTGCTCGATCATGGCGACCTGCTCGACTTCCATGTGCGCGACGATGGCATCATCCGCCGCATCACCGATCTGCCGGGCGTGCCGGAGGAATCGGACCTGGTGGTGCGCGCCGCGCGCCTGCTGCAAGCGACGCTGCCCGATGGCAGTCGGCTTGGTGCGGACATCGCGGTCACCAAGCGTTTGCCGATGGGCGGCGGCCTGGGCGGCGGATCATCGGATGCGGCCACGACGCTCATGGCCTTGAACCATCTGTGGGATGCCGGCAAGAGCCGCGAGGAGTTGATGGCGCTGGGCCTGTCGCTGGGCGCCGACGTGCCCTTCTTCATCTTCGGCCGCAATGCCTTCGCCGAAGGCGTGGGCGAGCGGCTTACGGCCATCGATGGCCTCGATTGCTGGTTCGTGGTGATCGAACCGGGCGTCGCCGTGCCAACCCCGGAAATTTTTCGCGCGCCGGATTTGACAAGAAATTCGAATCTGGTCACAATACCGGACTTTTCCAAAACGCTGCAAAGCGGATACGGAAAAAACGATCTGCAAACCGTGGCAGCAAGGCTGTTTCCGGAGGTCGCCGCAGCCATCGAATGGCTGGCCGAATACGGCAAGGCGAGAATGACCGGATCAGGCGCATGTGTGTTCATGCCCTGCGACAGTGAAGCGCAAGCGGACCGGGTACTGGCAGCAGTGCCGGCACGCTGGAAAGCCTGGAAGGCAAGAGGAATCGGGCAGCATCCTCTCTCCAGTCTGCAGAAAATGTGAAACAGAATTCGTTTGACGTTGCATTTATCGCCCAGTTTGGCGAAAATACCGCGGCAAACAAGCAGTTGCGTAGGGGAATCGCCAAGTCGGTTAAGGCACTGGATTTTGATTCCAGCATTCCAAGGTTCGAATCCTTGTTCCCCTGCCATTAAATTCGAAGCGAAAACAATAAGCCGCTCATGTCGAGACAAACGTCCCAGCAGAGCGGCTTTTTGAACTTTTAACCTCCGTACTCTCCGTACTTTAACGACTTTGTTCAGGGATCCCATGGCGCTCGAGAACCTGATGGTTTTTACCGGCAATGCTAATCCGGAGCTGGCGTTGGGAGTGACCAAGCATTTGGGAATCCCGCTCGGCAAGGCTGTCGTCTCCAAGTTTTCCGATGGCGAAATCGTCGTCGAGATCAATGAAAACGTGCGCGGCAAGGATGTCTTCGTGCTGCAATCCACCTGCGCACCGACCAATGATCATCTGATGGAAATCATGCTGATGGTCGATGCGCTGAAGCGCGCTTCCGCCGGCCGCATCACCGCCGCCATTCCGTACTACGGCTATTCGCGCCAGGATCGCCGCCCGCGTTCGGCCCGCGTAGCCATCTCAGCCAAGGTCGTGGCCAACATGCTGCAGGAAGCCGGCGTCGACCGCGTGCTGATCATGGATCTGCACGCCGACCAGATCCAGGGCTTCTTCGACATCCCCGTCGACAATATCTACGCTTCTCCCCTGCTCCTCAGTGACTTGGTCAGCAAGAACTACGACGACCTGCTGGTCGTATCGCCGGACGTCGGCGGCGTAGTGCGCGCCCGCGCGCTGGCCAAGCGCCTGGACTGCGACCTGGCCATCATCGACAAGCGCCGCCCGAAGGCGAACGTGTCCGAAGTGATGAACATCATCGGTGAAGTCGAAGGCCGCAACTGCGTGATCATGGACGACATGGTCGACACCGCAGGCACGCTGACCAAGGCTGCCGAAGTGCTGAAGGAGCGCGGCGCGAAGAAGGTCGTTGCCTACTGTACGCACCCGGTGCTTTCCGGTCCTGCGATTGAACGGATTTCCTCGTCGCCGCTGGACGAGCTGGTCGTGACCGACACCATCCCGCTGAACGATGCGGCGCGCGCCTGCAGCAAGATCCGCCAGCTGTCCTGCGCGGAACTGCTCGCCGAAACCTTCAAGCGCATCATCCGCGGTGACTCGGTGATGTCGCTGTTCATGGAATAACGCGTTTTACGAATCTTCGGAATGCGGCGTGATGCCGCATTCCTTTTTTGCGGGCCCTGGTCGCGGGGCTTGCGCAACGCGGGGATGGTCCCCGCACAACCTGGAGTGAAACATGAAAGTAGTCGCATTTGCACGCAAAGAGCAGGGGTCCGGAGCGAGCCGCCGCCTGCGCAATGCCGGCATGACCCCTGGCATCATCTACGGCGGCACCGAAGCCCCGATCACGGTCTCGCTGGACCACAACGCGCTGTTCCACGCGCTGAAGAAGGAAGCATTCCACTCGTCCATCCTGGACATGGAAATCGACGGCGCGGTGCAGCAGGTGCTGCTGCGCGACTTCCAGATGCACGCGTTCAAGCCGATCGTCATGCACGTTGACTTCCAGCGCGTCGATGCGACCCACAAGATCCATGTGAAGGTGCCGCTGCACTTCGTGAACGCGGAAGTCTCGCCGGCAGTCAAGCTGTCCGCGGCCGTGATCAGCCACGTGATGAATGAAGTCGACGTGACCTGCCTGCCGAAGGATCTGCCGGAGTTCATCGAAGTCGACCTGTCGAACATCGCGGCTGGCGAATCGATCCACCTGTCGAACGTGAAGCTGCCGCAGGGCGTCTCCCTGGTCGCGCACGGCGACGATCTGACCGTTGCCACCGCGTCGATTCCGGCCGGCTCGAAGTCCGACGCCGCCGAAGGCGAAGCCGCGGCCGAGTAATCGCTCGCCTGCGCATGCAAACCCGCCTTCGTGGCGGGTTTTTTCTTGGCCGGCGCAAGACATCGCGCGCCGCTACCTGAACATCCATCACGCTTCTTTCGCTTTCACCAGAACATCATGGCCATCCGTCTGATCGTCGGTCTCGGCAATCCCGGGCCGGAATATGAGCAAACCCGCCACAATGCCGGCTTCTGGCTGGTCGATAACCTGGCGAACGCGCATGGCGGCAGCCTGTCGCGCGAGGCGCGTTTCCATGGCCTGGCCGGCAAGATCCGCATAGGCGGGCAGGAAGTCTGGCTGCTGGAGCCACAGACCTACATGAATCGCTCGGGTCAGTCGGTGGGCGCGCTGGCGCGCTTCTACCGCATCGCCCCGGATGAAGTGCTGGTCGCGCATGACGAACTCGACCTCGCTCCCGGCGTGGCGCGCCTCAAGCGCGGCGGCTCTGCCGGCGGACACAACGGCTTGAAGGACATCACCGCCGCGCTCGGCACGCAGGATTACTGGCGACTGCGCCTGGGCATCGGCCATCCGCGCCAGATGAACCTGGCGCAGCCGGTGGTGGATTTCGTACTGCACCGGCCGCGGCGCGAGGAGCAGGACGCCATCGATGAGGCGATCGCGAAAAGCCTCGAAGTGACGCCGCTGCTATGCGAAGGCAAGTTCGAGGCGGCGATGATGCAGCTGCATACGACCAAATAGATAGCGCAGGCCGCGCCCTGCCCCATGCGCGGCGTTGCCGCGATGCGCGCGCCACACCGAGGTACAATGGCGCACTCTTTCGACCGGCCGCCGCGCGCGCCGGTTCATGCGGGCCCATCGCATCAGCGGGCACCCGCCATCCAGAACATCAAAGGAATTCCATGAGTCTCAAATGCGGCATCGTCGGCTTGCCCAATGTCGGCAAGTCCACGCTCTTCAATGCGCTGACCAAGGCGGGCATCCCCGCCGAGAACTATCCCTTCTGCACCATCGAGCCGAACGTAGGCATCGTCGAAGTACCGGATGCGCGGCTGCAGGCGCTGGCCGGGATTGTCAAGCCGGAACGCATCCTGGCCGCGACGGTGGAATTCGTCGACATCGCCGGCCTGGTCGCCGGCGCGTCCAAGGGCGAAGGCCTGGGCAACCAGTTCCTGGCGCACATCCGCGAAACCGATGCCATCGTCAACGTGGTGCGCTGCTTCGAGGACGAGAACGTGGTGCACGTGGCCGGCCGCGTGAATCCGATCGACGACATCGAAGTGATCCAGACCGAACTGGCGCTGGCCGACATGGCCACCGTCGACAAGGCGATCCAGCGCGAGAACAAGAAGGCGCGTTCGGGCGACAAGGAAGCGGCCAAGCTGGTCGCGCTGCTCGAGCGCATCATGCCCGAGCTGGACAATGCCAAGCCGGTGCGCTCCCTTGGACTGTCGCAGGAAGAGCTGGCGCTGCTGCAGCCGCTGCACCTGATCACCGCCAAGCCGGCAATGTACGTGGCCAACGTCTCCGAGAATGGCTTCACCAACAACCCGCTGCTGGACCAGCTCACCGAGTATGCCAATGCGCAGAACGCGCCGATCGTCGCAATCTGCGCCGCCATCGAAGCCGAGATCGCCGACCTGGACGATGCCGACAAGGGCGAGTTCCTGGCCGACCTCGGCATGGAAGAGCCGGGCCTGAACCGCCTGATCCGGGCCGCGTTCAAGCTGCTCGGCCTGCAGACCTACTTCACTGCCGGCGTGAAGGAAGTGCGCGCCTGGACCATCCACATCGGCGACACCGCACCCAAGGCCGCCGGCGTTATTCATACCGACTTCGAGCGCGGCTTCATCCGCGCACAGACTATTGCCTTTGACGACTACATCGCCTACAAGGGCGAACAAGGCGCCAAGGAAGCCGGCAAGATGCGCGCCGAGGGCAAGGAGTATGTCGTCAAGGATGGCGATGTATTGAATTTCCTGTTCAACGTCTGATTTCATCGTCCCGCGCCTGCGCCCCAGGCGCCGGTTGAACGCCAGATTCTCCCGGCCACGGGCGGCGTTGCAACCCTCTGCATCGTCAAGCCGCCCACGGCCGGGCACAGGGAACCGAGCATGCAGAAACCGATCCGTCACTTGGTCTTGTCCGTTACGGCCGCCGCGTTGCAGCTGAACGCGGCGAGCGCGCAATCGCTTCCCCCCGAGCCTTCCTACAAGGGGGAATTACGCAGCGATGGCAAGGGTGGCGTGGTCGTGATGCCCTTTGCCGATCCCGGCCGCGGCGACAATGGCGAGGCGGCGCCGTCGCAGAAAACCGAACCGCCGGTGGCCCAGCAGCCGCGCGCCAGCGCACAGCCCAATCCCGCCAAGCCCCAGGTCGCACCGCGCCCCGCTCCCGATGCGACGCCGCCTGCCGTCATCGCAGCGGGTCCGACCACGCTGCGCGTGGGCGCCGGTCGCGAACTGCGCACCATCGCCGAAGCCGCGAAGCGCGCCAGAAACGGCGACACCATCCTGATCGATCCTGGCGTGTATCCGGCCGACGTGGCCGTATTCAACCAGGACCGGCTCGTCATCCGCGCCGTCGGCGGCCGCGCCCAGCTCAATGCGAATGGCGCCAATGCCGAAGGCAAGGCGATCTGGGTAATGCGCGGCGGCGACATCCTGGTGGAGAACATTGAATTCCACGGCGCGCGCGTGCCCGACCACAACGGCGCCGGCATCCGCTTCGAACACGGCAAGCTCACGGTGCGCAACTGCCTGTTTGCCGACAACGAGAACGGCATCCTCACCAGCGGCGAAGGCAGCGAACTCAATATCGAAAACAGCGAGTTCGACCACAACGGCACCGAGGCCGGCAATGCGCACCAGTTGTACGTCGGCTCGATTCCGCGGCTGAAGGTAATCGGCAGCTATTTCCACAACACCGCCGGCGGCCACCTGCTCAAGAGCCGGGCCGACAACAACTTCATCACCTACAACCGCTTGACCGACGAGGCCGGCGGCCAGGGCAGCTATGAACTGGAATTTCCGAACGGCGGCGTGAACTATGTGATCGGCAACATCATCGAGCAGGCGCCGACCACGCAGAACTCGGCCATCATCTCGGTCGGCGCGGAAGGCATGAACAAGCGCAGGAACGAGCTCTACCTGGTCAACAACACCATCGTTGACGACCGCGAAGGCGGCGGCAATTTTTTGAAGATGCCGACCGGCTTGCAGGCGCTGAAGGCAGTCAACAACCTGCTGGTCGGCAGCAGGAAGAGCGACCTGAGCATCTTTGCTGAAGACGTGAACCATCGCGGCGAGCCCGGCAAGGTGTTTCAGGTCGACCTTGGCACCCGCGTCGGCGATACCCGTGCCAAGGGGGAAGTCAGCAACAATTTCAGCGTGTCGCATGACGTGTTTGCCCAGGCGGCCAAATACGATTACCGCTTGCGTGAGCGCTCCGGTCTCGCGGGCAAGTATCTTCCGCCTGGCACCAGCATGGCGGCTTCGGGTTCCGGCCTGGACCTGGCGCCGCGCGCGGAATATGCGCACCGTGCGCAGACACGCCGGCTCGCCGCCGCGCCGACGCTGCCCGGCGCGCTGCAGACCCCGGCGCCGTGACATGGCGCAGCGCATTATCGACAAGCAAGAAAAGACGATGCCGCGGTGAACCACTTCGCGGCATACGCACCTAATCGACATGGTTTGACCACCCCCGAATTCGCAAAGGCGCCCCATGTCCACACCCGCTGAGCAAGATCCGCTGAAAACCGCAGCCGCTTCCTCTTCCGATCATCCCGAATCCGCCGAGCCGCCTGCGGGCGAGCCGGCTCTGGATGCGAACTCCGGCGAGGCAGCATCGACGCTGGCCGGGGATGCGATGAACCTGATTTCCGAGCACAAGGGCAAGCTGGCCATCGGCGTGGCCGCGACGCTGGGCCTGATGGTGTATTACGGCTGGCGCGAGAAGCGCCTGGCCAAGACCGATCCGGAAGAATATGCGCTGCTGCAGCGTCTGCGCGAGGTGATGCGCCAAGGCGATGCGCCGCAAAAGCCGCGTGGCGCGCGCAAGGCCGGCGACAGGAACGCGGCCGAGACGGATAGGCAGGACACGGAAGCCGACAAGGGCGAAGGCCAGGCCGATACGCAATGAAGCTCTGAACGTGGTGTCGCCGCGCCAGGCCCGTCGCAGGGCGGCATCCGCAGCCCTGCATTCAATCGCCCTGCCCTAACCGAAATGCTCGCTCTGGCTGTAATTGAGCGAGGCGAACTGCGCGCGTATCCACTTGTGTGAAGGGTTGCGGTTGTCGCGCTCGTGCCAGAGCATGTCCACGTGCACCACCGGCAGCTTGAACGGCAATTCCTTCGTGACCAGCGATTCGATCACGCCGGTCGATGCCACCAGGTGGCGCGGCACCACCGAGATCAGGTCGCTGCCGGCCACGACCCGGCCGACGGTATAGAACTGGTTGACGGTCAGCGCGACGCGACGCTGGCGGCCAAGCGAGGCCAGCGCCACATCCGCCGGTCCATGCGCCCGCCCGGAAAAACTCACCAGCGCATGATGCGCGGAGCAATAGGCATCCAGGGTCAGTTCGCCTTCGGCCAACGGATGCTCCTTGCGCATGATGCACACCGATTCGCTGCTGTAGAGACGCTGATGACGGATGGCCGACAGGGAGCTCTGCCCGTCGGCAAGCTGCGCGGCCACGCCCGGAAAATTGCCGACCGCGATATCGATCTCGCTTTGCAGCAGCATCGCGCGCGGATCGCGCGTGGTCAGCGGCAGCATGCGGATGTCGATGCCCGGCGCTTCCTGCTTGATCGAGCGCATCAGTCCAGGCAGCAGTAGCGATGCGGTGGAATCGGCCATCGCGAGGCGGAAGGTCGCATGCGTCTCGGCGACATCGAAATTTTCCGGCGCGATCGCGGATTCCAGCAGCACCAGCGCCTGGCGTACCGATGGCCACAATTCCTCGGCGCGGGTGGTCGGCTTCATGCCATGCGCGGTGCGCAGCAACAAATCATCGTTGAGCGTCTCGCGCAGGCGCTTGAGCGCATTCGATACCGCGGGCTGGGTGGTGGCGAGACGTTCCGCTGCGCGCGTCAGGTTCTGCTCGGTCATCACTGCGTCGAACACGCGCAGCAGGTTCAAATCGAAGGTCAGAAAACTCATGGCTTGCCGATCGTCGTGGAAGGAATGTCATCAATCAGGGGCAGCATCACGTCTATCGTGGTGCCCTGCTGCGGCGCCGATTGCAGCGCCATGGCGCCGCCCAGAAATTCGGCGCGCTCGCGGATGCGCCGCAGGCCGTGGGTCGCGGAGAAATCGGTCTGCGCCGGCTCGAAACCCTGGCCGTCATCGGTGACGGAAAAATGCAGCCTGCCGTCTTCACAGCGCAGCGCGACATCCACGCGGCTGGCCCCGGCATGGCGACGCACATTGGACAGCATTTCCTGGAACATCCGGTACAGCGCAATCGCGTGTTCCTGCGCAAGAGCCGGCGCGGCATCGGGCAATTGCAGGCTGGTGGCAATGCCAGTCTGCTCGCCGAAATCTTCCAGCGCTTCCTCCAGCGCCATCGGCAGACCGGCGATGTTGAGCACGCCGGGACGCAGGTCCGCCTGGATGCGGCGCGCGGTCCTGGTCAGCTCGGCGAGGATCGCATTGGCCTTGGCCCATTGCTCGGCCACGCCGTCGGCTGTCGACGGCTGGCGCGACAGGATGGCCAGCCGCATGCCGAGCGCCGTGAGCGCGGAGCCGAAATCATTGTGCAACTCGCGCGCGAGCTCCTGCTTCTCAAGCTCGCGCACCTCTTCCGCATGCGACAGCATTGCGCGCAGACGCAACACCTCGGCCTGCGCCTCGCGCAAGGCAGCGTCTGCCTGCGGCTCAATGGGCATCGAACTGGTCATGGATGAATTTGAGCAGCGCATCGGCCGCCAGCGGCTTGACGAGAAAATGATCGAATCCGGCCTCAAGGGCGCGCGCCCGGTCGCCCGACTGGCCATAACCGGTGACCGCGGCCAGCGCGATCCTGCGCTCGCCAGCGTCGCGGCGCAGCGCCCGGGCCAATTCATAACCGTTCATGCCCGGCAGTCCGATGTCGGACAGCACCAGTTGCGGCTCGAATTCCGCGGCCAGACGCAGCGCATCTCCGCCATTGGCGGCGGTGCGCACTTCGTAGCCATAGAGTTGCAGCAACTCGGCCATGGACAGACTGGCGTCTTCGTTATCGTCAACCAGCAGGATCTTGAGCCCGGGGGCGGCTGGCGTGGGCGTGGTATGAGTCTGCAATCCGAAATCCGCTTTCTGAAACTGGAGAGGGCGCTTCGCGCAGGCATCTGGCGTGGCGCAAATGCCGCCCATTATAGGGCGAGTCACTCGGCCTCGATCGGACGGCTTGCATTGTCAGCCAGGGGCAATTCGATCGCCACCGTGGTGCCGCCATTCTGCCCCGCGGCAATACGCACCGTTCCGCCCATGAACGCCGCGCGCTCATGCAAGCCGCGCAGGCCGTAGGTGCTGGCATTGTCACGCTGCTGCGGCGTGATGCCCACGCCGTTGTCGCGCACCGCCAGCGCGATGCGGTCTTCATCCACGTCAAGGACGATGTTCACCCGCGTGGCATGCGCATGCTTGACCACGTTGTTCAGCATCTCCTGCAGCATCCGGTACAGCGCGATCTCGCGCTTGTGGCCGATGGTGATGTCTTCATCCGGCAGACTGGTTTCGCAGGCGATACCGCTGCTGGCGGTGAAGTCATCGGCCAATTCATGAATCGCCGCCTTGATGCCGAACAGATCGAGCATCGTTGGACGCAGCTCGGTCTGGATGCGACGCGTGGTCTTGACCACCGATTGCAGCAGCGACTGGATCTTGGCACGGCGCTCGGCCCATTTCGGCTCATCGGGAAACAGCTCGTACGTGCCTTCGAGATGCATGGATAGCGACGTCAGCGCTGCGCCCATGTCGTCGTGCAGCTCGCGCGCGATCGCGCGCTTCTCTTCCTCGCGCACGGTCTCCAGGTGGTCCGCCATGTTGCGCAGCGCCTCGGTGCGGCGCGCAATGGTTTCCTCGAGATTGGCTTCGCGCGCGCGCAGTGAATTTTCGGCGGCCTTGCGTTCGCTGATGTCGGTGCCGATGCCGATCACGCCGCGCAGCCTGCCCTCGCTGTCGAGCCATGGAGACTTCGATGTCAGATAGGTGCGCTCGCCCTCCGGCAGCCGCAGCGTGTGCTCGGCGCTGACCGAGGCCCGATCTCGCATCACCAGCGCGGCGTCACGCTCGATCATGTCCACGCCATGGGCATCGGCGAAGAGTTCACTGGCGCGATGTTGCAGCGCGGCCTCGCGGGTAAGGCCCATGAGCCTGAGCATCGCCGGATTGGCAAAGACCAGCCGGCCTTCGGTGTCCGTCACGAAGATCGGGTCGCTGGCGTTTTCGCCGATGGCCATGAGCAGCGAAGTCGCCTCGGCCAGATCCGACGCGTTGCGCATTCTCTGGCGGTATTCCGCATCCATCACGCCGGCGGTACGCCAGAAGGCAAGGAAAGCCAGTGCGCAATCGCCGAACGAGAGCAGGGCTACCGCGGCGCTGGCCCTGTAGAGGCCCTGGCGCTCGCCCATCCAGATCAGGAGATTCAGGATCAGCATCAATACCAGCAGGCGCGGCATCGAGCGGCGCAAGAGGCCGCCTGCCGGCGTGGGATGGTTCAGAAGGGCTTTCCATGCGGGCCAGGGACGCGTCGCCATTACCGCGATGCTGGCCGCGAGCAGGATAAGCGTCGCGCCAAGCACGATGGCTGTCGGCGTTTCAAGAGACTGGATCATTGCGACACCGGTGGTGGGAACGGAAACAAGGGGCGCCATCTCGCAGCGAAACGGCATGGCAAGCGCGTATTGTGACCGATGCCGCTGCACGGGGTGGGACGGCTTTGCTTGATGCGCTCGCACGCGCGCGGCAACGCCCGCGAGAAATGATGACTGGCGCGCGAGCGCTCAATCGGAAATGCCGTTCTCGGACAGTCGCGAAAGCAGCAGCTGCAACTGGGGAAATTCGCTGGTCTTGTCGAAGAAAAACTGTACGCCGTACTGCTCGCAGATGCGACGGTAAGTGCCGCTGACATGATTGCTGAGCACGATCTTGAGCGTCTGTGCATGCGCCGGATCAGCCGAGAGCACGCGCAGCAGGTTGATGCCGTTACCCTGTCGCAGCTGGATGTCGAGAATCAGCACATCGCATGGATGGCTGCGCAGCATTGCAATCGCATCGTTCTCGGTCTCGGCGATGCCAAGCAGCGAAAGGCGCGGAATGCGCGCCAGATTCTCGCTGATCAGGTCGCTGATGATGCGGGAATCCTCGACCAGCAGCACGCGCAATGCGCTCCGCAGTGAGAGTGCCGGCGTGCCGGGCGCTTCTGCGCTCATCGGCAAGTCCGCGTCGCGGGCAAGCGGTCGGCTTTGGGGTTCATGGTTTAAGAGTCTCATCCCAGGTATCTGCATCCGGATGTTGTCGTTCAAGGTCCCTGGAATGCAATTTTCGACAGGGATGGTTCGCATTATCCATTGCCGCATCGATATCGATATTGACGGCGTCGCGCTGCGGAGCTCGAAAAATGCTGCGTTGCGTGAACATGGTTGGCGAGGAGAAACCATGCTAACACCGAGCCCTTCCCTTCCCTATAGGACAGGAGATATTGCCACTGTAGGAATTCATGACCCGCCAACTGTTTTTGTCCGACAAGATGCAGGAATCTTTTTCCTGTACAGCGGTCATAGGGAGGTCTTTAGCCCTCGCGGCAAATTGTGATTGAAACTATAGCGACTCTCGGTTTCATGGCCATGCTTTCTCTCTGTAAAAAGCGCATTAGCAAAAAGAATGTTTGATATTTTGTGAAGCCGTTACAATCGATTGAAAGCAAAATGGCAAGGTAAACATCGAAGTGGTGCCGATCCTGAGTTTGCCGTGACGGGCGCCATTCACTTCATGCCAACCTGATTGAAGTCGTAATCTCTATGATAAGAATTCTTGTAGTCGACGATCATGCAGTAGTGCGCGCCGGGGTGCGACATTTCATTGCCGATATTCCCGGCATGGAAATCAGCGCCGAAGCCGGAACAGCCCAGGAAGCGATACGCCTGATCCGTTCTCAGGATTTCGACGTGATCCTTCTCGACATTGCGATGCCCGACAAGAGCGGCGTCGAAGTACTCAAGCAGATCAAGCGTGAAAAGCCCGATCTTCCGGTGTTGATACTGAGCATGCATCCCGAATCCCGTTACGCGGTGCAGATCCTGCGCAGTGGCGCCGCGGGTTATGTGCAGAAGGAAGCGCTGGCAACCGAGCTGGTCAATGCGATCAATACCATCGTGCGCGGTCACAAGTACATCAGCCCCACCGTGGCCGAGCTCCTGACCGCTGACCCTGCCACCACCGACAAGGAGAAGCCACTGCACGAGTTGCTGTCGGCGCGCGAGTACCAGATCTTCTACAAGCTTGGACAGGGAGAAGGCGTCACCAAGATCGCTGACGATCTGTGCCTGTCGGTGAAGACGGTCAGCACCTATCGTTCGCGGGTGCTGGAGAAGATGAACATGACCAACAATGCGGACATCATCTATTACGCGATCAAGCAGAACCTGATCGACTGACCCCGTCGCTTTGCCATTGCTCCACCGAGTCCCATACCGATTGCGCCGCCGCGGCGGTGCAATATCCGTTTGCCTGCCACTCCGCCTTTTTCACCCCGTTATTTCCCGGGATCTTGCGCATTGCCGCAAACCGTTTTGCCAGGTGTCAGTGTAATCCCACACCCAAATCGGACTTACGCCGATGCTGCGTTGAAGGTCGCTATGCAATGATGCCGCCATGGAAACGTCGAATAAGATTTCGGGGGAATCATCATGGCAAATGTTATGAATGCCTTTTATGGCGCCGGTAATGCTGCAAATGCACGTAACGCAGCCGCGCCTGCAGGCAAGAAGAAAAACGAAGCCAGAAGTCCGCGCCTGGCCGCCGTGCCGCCGGTACGAATTGCTGCGCTGTATGGCCATAACCCGAAGCAGAACCAGTTGCTCGCTTCACTGCCGCAGGAAGATTTCGAGCGCCTGCTGCCGCATCTTGAATTCATCTCGATGCCCTTCGACATGACGGTATGCGAAGCCGATACACAGATGAACCATGTTTATTTCCTCACCAGCAGCGTGGCGTCGCTGCTGTATGAGACCCGCGACGGCGCATCCGCCGAGATTGCCGTCATCGGCAATGAAGGCATCGTCGGCGTGACGCTGTTCATGGGCGGCGGCGCCAGCCCGAATCGCGCGGTGGTGAAATGCGCCGGCTATGGTTTCCGGCTCAAGGCCAGCGTGTTCATGGAGGAATTCCGGCGCGGCGGCGCGCTGCAGCAGTCGCTGCTGCGCTATACCAGCGCCCTGATTGCGCAGATGTCGCATACCGCCGTCTGCAACCGCCATCACAACGTGATGCAGCAGTTGTGCCGCTGGCTGCTGCTGACTCTGGACCGGCTGCCTTCCAGCGAAATGGCCGTATCGCAGGGCCTGATCGCCACCATGCTCGGCGTGCGCCGTGAAAGCGTGACTGAAGCGGCGGGCAAGCTGCAGGACGAAGGCATGATCCAGTACCGTCGCGGTCATATCACGGTCCTCGACCGTGCCGGCCTCGAACATCGTGCCTGCGAATGCTATGCCGGCGTGAAGAAGGAATATGACCGGCTGCAATGCAGTCATGTCGCCGCGGCCAAGGGCGCGAACTGACGCGTCTGTGCAATGCCTGGCGCAAGGCGATCAGCATGCCTTGCGTATCCGCCTGACGCCGAATACGCGCAGACCTTGCCCGCTTACGGCAAACGTTCTACCTCTGCGCGCAAGGCTGCATTCTCCAGCATCCTGATCCCCACCTCTTCGGACCGCGCTGCGCTCACCAGCGCACGCGCGACCGCATCGGCCGGAACCGGCCGCCAGCGCGGCGGCAGCAAAGGGCCGATGCGCTTGCCGATTTCCTCGCCCCAGCGCCATTCATTGCGTTTGCCCAGCAGCAGCGATGGCCGTGCAATGGTCAGCGCCGGATAACCGAGACGCAGCAGCGCCTCCTCCAGTTCACCCTTCACCCGGTAATAGAAATTGCCCGATTGGGCATCGGCGCCCATTGCCGATACCAGGATGAAATGCCTGGCGCCATGCGCGCGCGCGAGATTGGCGATATGCAGCGGATAGTCAAAGTCGACACGGCGAAATGCCGCCGCCGTGCGCGCCCGGCGCATCGTGGTGCCCAGCGCGCATATGACGGTGTCGACCTTGAACCATTCGGGATGTTCGCCAAGACGCTCGAAATCCTCGATGCATTGCTCGAACCGGACTTCGCCCGACGGCGCAATCGGCCGGCGCGTCAGCACGCGCAGCGTTTCCGGGGTGTCGTGGCGCGTGAGCAATTGGAGGCAGGCGCGTCCGACCAATCCGGTCGCGCCTACGAGCAGCAGGCTGGTGTGGGTATCGACTTCGGTGTGCATTGCGAAAGGGTCGGCTTCCATTGGCGGGCACGATACACCGCTTCCCGACGTACGGTCGAGAACCGGCGCAAGCCGTGGCGTTCTTAAGTGGGTTACCAGACAGAGCGCGCATGCCGCGCCTGTTATAGATTGAGCCACAGCACACGCAACGGAGAATTGAGGATGACGCCGAAACAGCCGAAGCCCATCGCAGAGCTGAGCGCCGAAGCCTATCGAATGTGCATACACCGCATCGAGCTCGGGATGGTCGATACCGCAAGCATGGACACGCAGCAGTTGATGCACCAAACCATACGCTACGCCGTAGCCAGCGCGAAATGCCAGGAAGCCCGTCAGGCGCTCGAGCAGGCGCTGCTGGATACCCGGCTGAACTGAGTCCCGCTCATTGCAGTATGGTCATGCGCCGGGTGTAGCGTCTGCCACTATAATCCGCGCATCGCTTCTCGCCCCTTCGTGTCCGCATGCCCATCCTTTCCGAACTGCACCTCTATCCGATCAAGTCCTGTGCCGGCATTGCCCTGCGTGAAGCCACAACCACCGAAGCGGGCCTGATGCATGCCGGCGTAGGCGACCGGCTGTGGATGCTGGTCGATGAGCGTGGCCATTTTCTGACCCAGCGCGAGCATCCGCGCATGGCCCTGATTACGCCGAGCATCGTTACAGGAGCGCTCCGGGTTGATGCGCCAGAGATGGCACCGCTGTTCATCGCGCTTGATGCACACCTGGAAAGGGGAGCCGCGCAGCCGGAGGTCGTGGTGTGGCGCGACCGCTTGCCCGCGCTGGATTGCGGCGAAGACATCGCCGCCTGGTTCTCGCGCTTTCTTGGCGCGCGCTGCCGCCTGGTGCGATTTCATCCGCATGCGCGGCGCCTGGTGAATCGCGAGCGCAGCGGCGGCAGGGAAATCGGCACCCTGTTTGCCGACGGCTATCCGATGCTCGTGATATCGCAGGCAGCGCTTGATGAATTGAACGTGCGGCTCGGCGCCATCGGCCGCGAGCCCTTGCCGATGAACCGTTTTCGGCCAAACCTGGTAATCGATGGCGTGGAAGCCCATGAGGAAGATCATGCGGCGCTGCTCGATTTCGGCGCGGTGCGCATTAAGCCGGTCAAGCCCTGCCCGCGCTGCCCGATTCCATCGATCGATCAGCTCACCGGCGTCAAAGGCCCGGACCCGCTCGATGTGCTGCGCGGTTACCGTGAAGGCATAGGCGGCATCAATGGCATCGCTTTCGGCATGAATGCGATTCTCGAAGAGGGCAACGGGGAAGTTCTGCGCGTCGGGCAGGAACTGAGTCTCGAACTGGACTTCTGAAGGACGAAAAGCGCGCTGCGTTCAGGCGGCGCGCTTCTGCTCCTGCAGGCGCTCGTACTTCGCCTGCAATTGCTCGCGCGACTCGCGCCACGCCGGATCGAAGGGTATGCATTCGACCGGGCACAGCGTCACGCATTGCGGCTCATCGAAATGGCCGACGCATTCCGTGCAGCGATGCGGATCGATGCGGTAGAAGTCTGCGCCCATCGAGATGGCGTCATTCGGGCAAGCCGGCTCGCAGACGTCGCAGTTGATGCATTCGTCGGTAATCAGCAGTGCCATGCAAGGTTTTCCTTCCCGCTACTGTTGCGGAGCAGCGATCTTCTGCTTCAGCCATTTCTCGACTGAAGGAAACACGAACTTGGAAACATCCCCGCCCAGCACGGCGATTTCGCGCACGATGGTGCCGGAGATGAATTGATATTGGTCCGACGGCGTGAGGAACATCGTCTCCACGTCGGGCAGCAGGTAGCGGTTCATGCCCGCCATCTGGAATTCATATTCGAAATCGGAAACCGCGCGCAGGCCGCGCACGATGACACGGGCATCATGCGCCCGCACGAAATCCTTGAGCAGTCCGGCAAAGCTTTCCACCTGAACATTCGGATAATGGCCCAGCACTTCGCGCGCGATTTCGAGGCGCTCGTCCAGCGAAAAGAAAGGCCGCTTGGCCTTGCTGTCGGCGACGCCGACAACCAGCCGATCAAAGAGGCCCGATGCGCGACGCACCAGGTCTTCGTGGCCGCGGGTCAGCGGATCAAATGTTCCCGGATAAATGGCTGTGACCATGAACTGCTCCCAAATTTAGAACGCGCATTATGCCTGAATTAAAGCGCGATCAAGCCCCAGGCCCTTGCTCCCTCTGCCTGATCGGCGTCATTCGCTTCGATCGAGCAGATGGTAGTGCACCATGCCTGCGCGATCCGCGCGCACTGCGCGCCATCCGTGCATCCATTCGGGTGCCGCATCGCCATGGAGCGGCACCTCGGATTCCGCGTACACCATGCCGTGCTGCGTGAGCAGGCGCGCGCATAGCGGCAGCATACGCTGCAGCCATTGCTGATGATAGGGAGGATCGAGAAAGATCACATCGAAACGCCGGCCCTCGCGCACCAGTGCCTCGGCGGCGGCGAGCGCATCGGCGCGCCGCACCTGCACATTCTGCGCATCGAGTTTCATGCGCGTGGCCTCGAGCAGGCGCGCCGCGCCGGCATGATCCTCGACCATCAGCACTGCCTGCGCGCCACGACTGGCCGCTTCGAATCCGAGGCCGCCGCTGCCGGCGAACAGATCGAGGCACTGCACGCGGCTCCAGTCGCGCTCCAGCAAATGATCGAGCCAGTTGAACACCGTCTCGCGCACCCGGTCCGGCGTCGGACGCAAGCCTGCCACATCGGGCACCGGCAAGGGCGTGCGCTTCCACTGGCCGCCGATGATGCGCACTTGCCGCGGCGCCGATTTTGGCGTCGATCGTGGCGCCGGCTTTGCTGAACTTCCTGCCGTCGTTCTTCTCATGGCTGCGGCAGGCCCACGACCACGGTGGCAAGCGCGCCGGCATCGAGCTTGCGGCGGAATGCGGCGCGGATGTCGGCAATGCTCACCGCCTTCACCCGGTCGGTCCAGGTGTCGAGATAATCCAGCGGCAGCCGATAAAAGCCGATCACGGCGATGTTGTCGAGGATCTTGCGGTTGCTGTCGATGCGCAGCGGGAAGCCGCCAATCAGGTTGTCCTTGGCGGCAGCCACTTCGGCTTCGGTGGGGCCATCGCGCAGAAAGGCGTCCAGCGTGTTGCGCACTACCTTCAGCGCTTCCCCGGTCTGTTCCTTCTTGGTCTGCAGGCCGATGGTGAACGGCCCGGGCTGCGCCAGCGGATTGAAATAGCTGTACACGCTGTAGGCCAGGCCGCGCTTCTCGCGCACTTCATGCGTGAGCCGCGACACGAAGCCGCCGCCGCCCAGCACATAGTTGCCCACGGTGAGCGGGAAGAAATCCGGATCGCCGCGCTGCAGCGCCGGCGCGCCGATGCGCACATGCGATTGCGTAGCCGGATGCGGTATCCATTGCTCGGCCTGATGCGGCGCCGGTGTGGCGGGCAGCTCGGGCAGCGGCTGGCCTTGCGGCAGGCGCGCGGTCAGCTCGCGGGCGATCGCATCGGCCTGCTCGCGCGACACATCGCCGATCATGGCCACCACCGCATGGTTGGCCACATAGTGCTTCGCATGGAAGGCGACCAGGTCGTCGCGGGTAATCGCGCCGAGCGACTCCACGGTTTCTTCCTGCCCGTACGGATGGTCGCCATACGCAGCCTTCGAGAAGGCGCGCGCGGCGATCACCTCTGGCTTGGTCAAGTCTTCACGCAGCGAGGCGATCGCACGCGAGCGATCGCGCTCCAGCAAGGCTTGCGGAAACGCGGGCTGGGCCAGCAGCCGGGCGAGCAATTGCACGCCGCGGTCGCGCACCTTCGGATCGGCAAGAATGCGCAGCGACATGCCGGCGCGGTCGCCGCCGCCACCGCCGCCGCGCTGCGCGGCAATGTCGGCGAAGGTTTCGGAAATCTGCGCCTCGCTCAAGGCCGGCTCGTCGCGGCCTGCGGCATCACGTCCAGGGGCAATGCCGCGCGCAAGCATCGCATTGGTCATGCCGGACACGCCGGTCTTGCCGGCCGGATCGCGACGCGAGCCAGCGTCGAATTCCACGCTCATGTCCAGCACCGGCAGCGCATGGTTTTCGACGAAGTAGACGCGGGCGCCATTGTCCAGCGTCCAGTTCTGGATGCGCAGCGCTGCATGGGCGCTGGCGCAGGCGAGCGTGAGAAGGAGGAAAAGCAGGCGCATGGGCAGCGCGTAACGGAAATGTCGCATGGCGGTTCGGGCTCAGTGACGCATGCCGGCTGGCAGCGGGGTCGCGGTCTTCGGGGTCTTGTCGGAAAGCGGCAGCGGATCGAGGGTGCCGACGGTCAGATGGTCGTCATCGAAGTATTTCGCGGCAACGGCCTGCACCTGTTCCGGCGTGACCTGGCCGATTCTTTCAATGACGCGGTCGATGTTCTGCTGGCCAACGCCGGTCATCTCCATCACGCCGATCTCCATCGCCTGACCAAAGATCGAGTCGCGCTTGTAGATCTGTCCGGCGATGACCTGGTTCTTGACGCGCTCGAGTTCTTCCTTCGTTACGCCTTCCTTCGCGATGCGCTGCACTTCGGCGCGCAACAGGGTTTCGAGCTGCGCGGTCGTGGTGCCGGCGGCCGGCGTGCCGTCGAGCACGAACAGCACCGGGCCGCGCGCTTCGCTCGAATAGCTGGCGCCGACCGAAATCGCGACCCGGTCGGTGCGCACCAGCTTTGCCGGCAGGCGCGCATTGTCATAACCGTCGAGGACTGCTTCCAGCACTTCGAGCGCGTAGACGTCGTTGTCCTTCTCGACATCGGTCAGGCGCGGCGCCTTGAATGCCAGCGCGACATACGGGTTCTCCGCCGGCGCCTTCACCGTGACCCGCCGCGCACCCTGCTGCGGTGGCTCGATCTCGGCTTTCTCCAGGGGCAGTGCCTTGCGTGGGATGCGGCCGAAATACTTTTCCGCCAGCGCATGAACCCGCTCGGCATCGACGTCCCCGGTGACCACCATGGTCGCATTGTTGGGGCCGTACCATTTTTTATACCAATCCTGCGCATCCTGCACCGTCATGTTCTGCAGGTCATTCATCCAGCCGACGATGGGATGGTGATACGGATGGGCAAAGAAGGCGGTGGCGTTCAGGGCTTCGTACAGCTTCGCAGTCGGCTGGTCGTCGGTGCGCAGGCGGCGCTCTTCCATCACTACACGGATCTCGCGCGAAAATTCATCGGCGTCGAAGACCAGGTTGGCCATGCGATCGGCTTCGAGTTTCATCACCGCCTCCAGGCGCGATTTCTCGATCTGCTGGAAGTAGGCGGTGTAATCCTTGTTGGTGAAGGCATTCTCGCGGCCGCCAAGCGCGGCCACGCGAGCGCTGAATTCGCCGGGCTTCAGCGTCTTGGTGCCCTTGAACATCATGTGCTCCAGCACATGGGCAACGCCGGTGGTGCGGTTGACTTCGTCCATCGAGCCGACGCGGTACCAGACCATGTGCACCGCCGTCGGCGCGCGGTGATCTTCCTTGACGATGACCTTCATGCCGTTCTTCAGCATGAATTCCTTCGCCGCTTCGGCGCCGGATGCCAGCGTGGAAACCGCCAGCAGGCAGGCCGCGACGATAGTCGCTATCCGTATTTTCATGTGCACGCTCTGCTAGAATTGTGGGTCCATTTTTCCGCTCAGGCTTTCTGGCGCTGCGGAAACGAGCCACCGATTGTATCCGCTTGCAGCCGCCATCGCTCCAGGCGTCACCACCGCGAACGAACCCGACCCGATGTTTAGTTTTTTCAAGCGCAAGCCCAAAGACACGCCTGTCACGCCCACTCCGGCCGAGGAAGCTGCCACTGACACTGCCACTACGGCGCCCGCGCCTCTTGCGCCCAAACCTGTCGATACCGGCACCGTCAGAACCCCGGACATTCCCGCAGCCGTGGCGGCGCCGCCGCAGGTCGAAGACACCGCGGATACGGAGATTACCGAGGCAGACATCGTCGCCGTCGAAACGCCCGCGGAAACGAAGTCCTCCTGGATGGCGCGCCTGAAGGCTGGCCTGTCGAAGACTTCAACGAATCTGACCACGCTGTTTGTCGGCGCGCGCATCGACGAGGAATTGTACGAGGAGCTGGAAACCGCGCTGCTGATGGCGGACGCCGGGGTCGAGGCCACGCAATTCCTGTTGAACAGCCTGAAGCGCCGCGTGAAGGAACAGCGACTGACCGATGCGGCGCAGGTGAAGACGGCGCTGCGCAGCTTGCTCACTGAATTGCTCACGCCGCTGCAGAAGCCGCTGGTGCTGGGCCGCGAGCAGCCGCTGGTGCTGATGATCGCGGGCGTCAACGGCGCCGGCAAGACCACCACGATCGGCAAGCTCGCCAAGCATATGCAGGCGCACGGGCAATCGGTGCTGCTGGCCGCCGGCGACACCTTCCGCGCCGCTGCGCGCGAGCAGCTTACGGTCTGGGGCGAGCGCAACAACGTCACCGTGATCGCGCAGCAGTCGGGCGATCCGGCCGCGGTCGCCTTCGATGCGGTCAATTCCGCGCGCGCCAGGAAGACCGACGTGGTCATGGTCGACACCGCCGGCCGCCTGCCGACGCAACTGCACCTGATGGATGAGCTGAAGAAGATCAAGCGCGTGACTGCCAAGGCGATGGCTTCCGCGCCGCATGAAGTGCTGCTGGTCATCGACGGCAACACCGGCCAGAACGCCTTGACGCAGGTACAGGCCTTCGACGATGCGCTCGGCCTGACCGGCCTGGTCGTGACCAAGCTCGACGGCACCGCCAAGGGCGGCGTGCTGGCGGCGATCGCCAAGGTGCGACCGGTGCCGGTCTACTTCATCGGCATCGGCGAAAAGATCGAGGATCTGCAGCCGTTCAATGCCGAAGATTTCGTCGATGCCTTGCTGAGCTGAACGCGGGAAATATCAGCAATGGCAATGATCGAGTTTCACAACGTCTCCAAACGTTATGCCGGCGCCGCGCCGGCGCTGGTGGATGTGTCACTGGCGATTTCCAGCGGCGAACTGGCGTTTCTCGCCGGCCCTTCCGGGGCCGGCAAGTCGACGCTGTTGAAGATGATCGCGGCGATCGAGCGACCGAGTTCGGGCACGGTGCTGTTGAACGGCCAGGATGTCGGCGCGATCAAGCAGCGCGGCCTGCCCTATCTGCGGCGCAAGCTCGGCCTGATCCTGCAGGAACAGCGGCTGCTGATGGACCGCAATGTGCTGGCCAACGTGATGCTGCCGCTGATGGTGGCCGGCGCCGCGCCCGCCGAGGCCGACCGTCGCGCCCGTGCGGCGCTGGCCCGGGTTGGCTTGCCGGATCGCGCGGGCAGCATGCCGGTGTCGCTGTCCGGCGGCGAGCAGCAGCGGGTCGCCATTGCGCGCGCGATCGTGCACCGGCCGCAGGTGATCCTGGCTGACGAGCCAACCGCGAATCTGGACCGCGACAGCGCCGACCTGGTGCTGGGGCTGCTGCAGGACTTCAACCGCGCTGGCGTGACCTGCGTCATTTCCACTCACGACGAGCATTTCCTGCAGCATGCAAGCCGGGTGATTTACCTGTCCCATGGCCGGGCCAGCGAAGGCTGGCAGCGCCGGCCGGTGGCGGAGGATGCGGCATGAAGAGCTGGTTACGGCATCACCGTTACGCGCTCGGCGACGCGCTGTCGCGCGTGGCGCATTCCTTCGGCAGCTTTGCATTCAATGTGCTGGTCGTGGCGATTGCCCTGGCACTGCCCTTCGGCGGTCTGACCTTGCTGGAAAATGTGCGGCCGGTGTCGAGCCAGCTCGCGGTTGAACCGGAGATCAGTATTTTCCTGGCCATGGATTTGCCGCGCGAGCGGGCGCAGGCGCTGGCGCCGGAGATCCGGCAAGTGTTCGAGCGCAACCGCAGCGGCGCGACGCTGGAATTCCTGCCGCGTGAAGAGGCACTGCGCACGCTGCGCGACCGCAGCGGCCTTTCCGACGCGCTGACCACGCTGGGCACCAATCCGCTGCCGGATGGATATATCGCCAAGCTGTCCGGCTTCCAGAATGCGCGCGATGCCGGACGTGTCGACGAGATCGCGGTGCAGTTGAAGGCATTGCCCGGCGTGGACTATGTGCAGGTGGATTCGGCCTGGGTCAAGCGCCTGGCTGCGCTGCTGAATGTGTTGCGACTGGCGCTGCTGTTCCTTGCGGTCACGCTCGGCCTGGTGGTGGTGGCGGTGGTGTTCAATACCGTCCGGCTGCAGGTGTTGACGCAGCGCGAGGAAATCGAAGTGGAACGTCTGGTCGGCGCCACCGACGGCTTCATCTGCCGCCCGTTTTATTACAGCGGCGCGCTGCTGGGCCTGGCCGCCGGTGCGCTGGCACTGACCGCGGTCGCGCTGGGCCTTGGTCCGCTGAATGCTGCAATTACTGAATTCGCCCGGCTTTATGCGTCCGAATTTCGGCTAGCGCCCCTGGGCGCGTTGCCGAGCGGGCTGCTTCTGGCTATCAGTGCGGCGCTCGGCTTGTGCGGGGCAATGCTCTCCGTTCGACGACACCTCGGCAGAATTCATTAGAGGCTACGGAAGAGCGGTAAAAAAGGCCAATCGGTGGAACAAAATCGATTGGCCTGTGTCTGAGCAGGACCCCTCGATTTTCACCGCGATACATTGTGATCGTTCTCCAGAAATTCCCATTCTTTTCACATTGATCATTGATCGGTGTTCATCGCATTGATCGAATCGTGATCGTCGTAGAAGCGTCGCGGCGCCGGCCAAACTTTGGCGGCGTCCGACGTTCTAAATATTCAATAAGTATTTATCCATTTTCGTAGTTTGATAGAGTACGCCTAAGGGTTCGGTAAAGATCGCTCATTAGCACTCTCGATACGCGGGTGCTAATATATGCCGTCAAAGCGTTGCTCTACATCATCAGACACTATGTCTAGGAAGCAAGGAGAAAGCATGGAAGCATCGACTGCATCAGATGCATTGGTTGCACGAGGTCAGAATGCGCTGGCCCTCGGTTTCTCTGGCAATCTGGGCAACATCGACGCCTATATTTCCGCGGTAAACCGGCTGCCGATGCTGACGCAGGAAGAAGAGATTTCGCTGGCACGCCGCTGGCGCAGTGATGGTGACCTTGCCGCTGCACAGCGCTTGGTGCTGTCGCATCTTCGGCTGGTGGTATCGATTGCGCGCGGCTACCTCGGCTACGGCCTGCCGCATGCTGACCTGATCCAGGAAGGCAACATTGGCTTGATGAAGGCGGTCAAGCGCTTCGATCCGGACCAGGGCGTGCGCCTTGTGTCCTATGCGATGCACTGGATCAAGGCCGAGATGCATGAGTACATTCTGAAGAACTGGCGACTGGTGAAGCTGGCTACGACCAAGGCGCAACGCAAGCTGTTCTTCAATCTGCGCAGCCATAAGGAAGGCCTGGATTCGATGAGTCCGGCACAGGTGAAGGAATTGGCTGAAAAGCTGAATGTGAAGCCTGAAGAAGTCGTCGAAATGGAGACTCGTCTGTCCGGCCGCGATATCGCGCTGGAATCGCCGGGCGATGATGACGACGACCGCTTCGCGCCTATCGATTATCTGTCGACTGACGCCGCCGAGCCGACCCGGGTGCTGGAAGCCCAGCAGTTCGACCGGCTGCAATCCGAAGGCCTGGCCAATGCGCTGGACAAGCTCGACCCGCGCTCGCGCCGCATCGTTGAGGCGCGCTGGCTGGCAAACGACAACGGCTCGGGCGCGACGCTGCATGATCTGGCTGATGAATTCGGCGTATCGGCCGAGCGCATCCGGCAGATTGAGTCGGCTGCGCTGAAGAAGATGAAAGGCACGCTCGCCGAATACGTCTGACGCGGCTCGCCTGCAAAGAAAACGCCATGTGCCCTTCGGGGCCATGGCGTTTTTCATGCGCTTGCCGAGGAGGCGCCCCCTTTACGGAGCGGCAAGCAGCAGCTTCAGATCATGCGCAATCGGCTCGGGTCCCTGGCCGTGCCGCACGAACAAGCGCACCCTGCCCTGGGGGTCAAATACGTAGCTGCCCGCAGTATGGTCGAGCGTATAGCTGCCCGGCTCTTTGCCCGGCACTTTCTGATAGAACACCCGGAATTCCTTGGCCACCGCATCGATCTGCTCCTGGCTGCCGGAGAGCCCGAGAAAACGCGGGTCGAAAGCCGGAACATACGCCTTCAGCACCTCGGGCGTGTCGCGCGCCGGGTCCAGCGTGATAAATAACACCTGTACCCGATCGGCCTGTGGCCCCAACTCCTTCATCACGCCGGCCATTTCCGCCATCGTTGTCGGGCATACATCCGGGCAATGGGTATAACCAAAGAACACCACGACTGCCTTGCCGCGGAAGTCGGCAAGCGTGCGTGGCTTGCCGTTCTGGTCGGTCAGCGTGAAATCGCGTGCATAACCCAGCCCAGTGACATCGGTATTGCGGAATTGCGCTTGGGACGATGCTGCGGCCGGCTTGCCGTC
The DNA here is from genome assembly GCF_016632335.1 of Noviherbaspirillum pedocola. Taxonomy (GTDB): domain Bacteria; phylum Pseudomonadota; class Gammaproteobacteria; order Burkholderiales; family Burkholderiaceae_D; genus Noviherbaspirillum_A; species Noviherbaspirillum_A pedocola. The sequence goes on along the minus strand of NZ_JAEPBG010000003.1, from coordinate 140,720 downwards.
ACCGGCGCGGTCGGAGCAGCCTGCAAGCACGGCCAGCAGCAGGAGCGCGGGAAGAAGGAATCGCATGAAGGAGTCAGAAGCGCAGGTAGTGATCGACCAGCAATGCCGCGAACAGCAGCGACAGATAGACAATCGAATAGGCAAAGGTCTTGCGCGAGACGACGTCACTGTAATGTCTGTACACCAGCCACGAATAGCGCAGGAAGATGCCACCGAGCACGGCGGCGCAGACGAGGTAGATCAGGCCGCTCATACCGACTGCGAAAGGCAGCACCGTCGTCGCGACCAGCGCGATGGTATACAGCAGCACATGCAACTGGGTGATCTTCATGCCATGCGTAATCGGCAGCATCGGCAGTCCGGACTTTGCATAATCGTCGCGACGGTACAGCGCCAGCGCCCAGAAATGCGGCGGCGTCCAGACGAAGATGATCAGCACCAGGATCCATGCCTGCATCGGCACATCGTTCGCAACCGCCGCCCAGCCCAGCGCCGGCGGCATCGCGCCGGAGAGGCCGCCGATGACGATGTTTTGCGGCGTGGCCGGCTTCAGCACAATGGTGTAAATCACCGCGTAGCCGACGAAGGTGGCGAAGGTCAGCCACATCGTCAGCGGATTGACCAGCGTGTACAGCACCCACATGCCGGCACCGCCGATCACGCCCGAGAACAGCAGCGTCTGCGGCACCGTGATTTCGCCGCGGGCCATCGGCCGGCGCGCGGTGCGCGCCATGCGCGAATCGATTTCACGTTCAACCAGGCAATTCACCGCGAAGGCTGCGCCGGCGAGCAGCCAGATGCCGATCGTGGCAGCCACTACCACATGCCAGTCAGGCAGACTTGGCGAGGCGAGGAACATGCCGATGACGGCGCAGAACACTGCCAGTTGCGTCACCCGAGGCTTGGTCAGCGCCCAGTATTGCGCAATGCGGTTAGGTGTCATCGTGAGCGTCGTCATGCTTGGAATCATCCATGAGGCGGGAACAGGTTCAGGCGGGAAAGGCTTTGCGGGCGGAGGCGCCTGCCGGCAGCTCGGCCGGCGCCAGCGCTCCCAAACGGGCCTTGAAGTTTACCATGACCATCAAAAGTACCAGCAGCGCCGCTCCGCCGTTGTGCATCACCGCCAGCAGCAGCGGCCAGTTCAGGTACACGGTGGCGATGCCGGTGCACAGCTGCAGCGTGATGGCAATCAGCAGCCAACGCCCGGTCTTGCGCAAACCATCGATGCGCAGCGCCCGGTGCGCAAGCCAAACGGTGTAGAAGAAAACGACGAAGGCGAAGCAACGGTGCGTCCAATGAATGGCGGTCAGTGCCGAGAACGGCAGATATTCACCGTCGGCACTCATGCCAAGCTTGCGCCACAGCGTGAAGCCCTGGGCGAAATTCATCTCCGGCACCACTTGTCCATGGCACAGCGGGAAGTCGGTGCAGGCCAGCGTCGCGTAATTGGTGCTGACCCAGCCGCCGAGCGCGATTTGTGTGGCTACCAGCGCCAGGCCGATGCCGGCAGCAAGCCGCAACCGCGCAGCGCCTGCGCCAACCGGATCATGATGACTTTGACGCGCGGCAAGCCACGTCAACAGGGCCAATAGCGTCATGCCCAACAGCAGATGGATGGTCACGATCACCGGCTGCAGCTTCATCGTCACCGTCCACGCGCCGAAGGCGCCCTGCAGGCAGACGAAGCCGAACAAAGCGCTGGCCAGCCAGGGCGACGCATCCCGCGCGCGCCGATCGGAACGCCACCAGCGCAGCCACGCCACCACCATCAGGGAAATGATCAGCACACCCACGCCCATAGCGACATAGCGGTGGATCATCTCGATCCAGGCCTTGACGACAGTCACCGGCCCATGCGGCATCGCGGCTTCGGCCGCAGAAATATGCCCATGCGCCTGCAGCGGGTTCGCGTGGCCATAGCAGCCCGGCCAGTCCGGGCACCCGAGGCCGGAATCGGTAAGCCGGGTGAAGGCGCCGAACATGATCAGGTCGAAAGTCAGGAACAGCGTGACCCAGGCCAGCTTGCGGTTCTTGTTCGCATCTTTCGATGCCCAGACGACGGACAGCGGCAGCAGCGCGGCCAGCAAGCCCATCACGGCGAGTTGTATCAGCATGCTCCTATCCTATGCTCGATGCGCGCAGCAGCTTCGCAATGTCCTTCTTCACCTTGTTCGGATCGGCATCGCGCGGAAATCGCATCATCAGGTTGCCGAGCGGATCGATGATGTACATATGCTCGGCCGGCATGGCGCCCGTTTGCGCCGGCAGCCAGGACTGCACCTTCGCTGCATCGACGCGCAGCATGCGCATGCCGTCGTATTCGCGGATCAGCATGGTGTCGACCGGCTTGTCGTCGGTGATCAGCCATACCCGCTCGATGCGGTCCATTTCCTTGCCCTGCGCGAGACGCAGCTGACGGGTGTAGTAAAGCCGCTTTTGACAAGCCGCATCGCAGTCGCCGCTGCCGACATCGAGCAGTATCCATTTACCGCGGTAATCCTTCAGCGATGCCGGCTTGCCGTCGAGCGTGGTCGCGGCCAGATCCGGAATCGGATAACGGCGTGGATCAAGCAGGTCGCCGTAGTTGTTGCGGCCCTGCGGCTTGATCACGTAATAGCTGAGATAGGAAGCGATTGCCGGTGCTGCGCAGACCAGGATAATGGCCCACAGCTTCCAGCGTTCACGTTTCGGAACCGTCCGGGTTCCGCTTGGGCTTGCTTGCACGTTTGCGTCCTGTGACAAGGAAAAAGATGATCGCGGTGGCAGCCAGTGCATACCACTGGAAGGCATAGGCGCGGTGCCTGTCGCCACCCATGTCCTGCGCCATGCTCCAGTCGCGCGCCAGGCCATCGCTGCTTGCGCCGGTCTGATCGATGACAAGCGGCTCGGTCGGAAGTCCGCTTGCGCGGGCGAATTCCTCGGGCTCGATATTCTGCACGATAGCGCCCGGCGTTACCGTGGCCGCACGGCCGAGCTGCAGCAGATGGCTGGCATGCAGGCGCGCGATGCCTTCGATCTCGACCGTGCCCGAAGGCGTATCGATCCGCGGCAGGCGGGTCCTGTCCGCCGGATCACGCGCCACCCACCCTCGGTCCACCAGGATATGTCGGTTGCTTCCGGCAAATTTCAATGGGGTGAGCACTTCAAAGCCGGCGATGCCATGGTGCGGACGGTTGTCGAGATACACCGTCCACTTCGGCTGAAACTCACCGCGCAGGCGGACGCGGCGGAACTCGAATGCTTGCGCATCGCGCACCGGCGCGTCCAGACTGATCGGTTCCGCTGCGGCGCGCGTGGCGATGCGAGTTGCGATGGCGTCCTTCGCCGCTGCGCGGTGCAGCTGCCACTGCCCGAGCGCGATGCCGATCGCCGCAACCAGCGCCGTGGCGAGAAAAGGCAGCCAGCGGAATCGCATTACAATGTTTTTCCGCAAACCACTGCCGCGTTTGCCACCCCAACAACGGCGCTCTGCCCAGCCATGAAAATCTTCGTCGCCATCGCTTTCATCCTGATCATTGGCAGCCTTGCATCTGCCCTGTTTTTCCTGATGCGCGACAAGGGCGCGAGCAACCGGACGGTACGGGCGCTGGCTTTCCGGGTTGGCTTTTCCATCGCGCTGTTCATCCTGATACTGGTGTTGCATCAGCTTGGATACATCACGCCGACCGGGATCGGTTTTCGTTGATCTCCGCAAAGGAAACGTAGGGTGGGCGCAGCCCACGCGCTCATCGTTATGCGATCAGACGCGTGGGCTGCGCCCACCCTACGAGAATCTTGCGCCAAGGGTTGCTGCTACTCGCCCCGCCTTACAGCCAGTACACCACCACATACAGGCCCAGCCACACGACGTCGACGAAGTGCCAGTACCAGGCCGCGCCTTCAAAGGCGAAGTGATGTTCGGGGGTGAAATGCCCCTTCATCACCCGGTATAGCACCACCGACAGCATGATCGCGCCCAGGGTCACGTGAAAGCCGTGGAAACCAGTCAGCATGAAGAAGGTCGAGCCGAAGATGCCGGAAGACAGCTTCAGGTTCAGCTCATGGTAGGCATGGTAATACTCGTAGCCCTGGAAGCACAGGAAGACGGCGCCGAGCAGAATGGTGCAGAACAGCCAGAACGCCGTCTTGGCACGATGGCCGGCGCGCAGCGCATGGTGGGCGATGGTGATGGTCACGCCGGAGGTCAGCAGCAGCGCGGTATTGATCGTCGGGATCGGGAACGGCCCCATCGTGCGGAAGCTTTCCACGGTGCCGGCCGGGCCGGCATTGCCCCACTGCCCGGAGAAGTCTGGCCACAGCAGCTTGTGGTCTAGGTCGGCGAGCCAGGGCATCGTGATAGTGCGGGCGTAGAACAGCGCGCCGAAGAAGGCGGCGAAGAACATCACTTCGGAGAAGATGAACCAGCTCATGCTCCAGCGGTAGGACACATCGACGCGCTTGCCGTACAGCCCGCCCTCGGATTCCGAGATCGCGTCGCCGAACCAGCCGTACAGCACGACCAGCACGCACAGCACGCCGAACAGGTTCACATACGGCCCCCACGCGGTGCCGTTGACCCAGCCCGATGCGCCGATCATGGTGATGAGCAGCGACATACCGGCCAGGATCGGCCAGCGCGACGGACCGGGCACGAAGTAATACGGCACCTTGCCTTGTTGAACACTCATTTCCCTCTCCTTGTGTCTCCGATATCAGTTCAGGCTGACTTCGCCACCACCATCTTCACAATCAAAATCAGTATTGCAACAAAGGCTGCCGCGCCAATCACGCCGGCGATGATCACATGCACCGGGTTCAGATGCGTCGCATCGCTTTCGTAATCGCGCCGCTTGCGCACGCCGAAGAAGGACCAGAACACCGCCTTCATCGTTGCCAGAAAGGACGCAGGCCGATGCGGCGGCCGCGGCTGTTCATGTTCGTCCATCAGCCGGATTTCCCGGAGCCGCCCACCTCGAAGAAGGTATAGGACAGCGTGATCGTCTTCACATCCTTCGGCAGCGACTTGTCGACATAGAACACCACCGGCATCTGCTTGGCTTCATGCGGCTTCAGGGTCTGCTGCTGGAAGCAGAAACACTCGAGCTTCTTGAAATGGCTGCCTGCCTGTTGCGGCGCATAGCTCGGTATTGCCTGCGCGCTCACGGTGCGATCCTGGGTATTGACCACCTCGTAAGTCACCTGCGCCATCTCGCCCGGATGCACCTGCATGCTCGCCACCACCGGCCGGAAGCGCCACGGCCCCTGCGCATTTGCGTCGAATTCAACCGTGATCGTGCGGCTGCGGTCGATCTGGGTATTGTCCACCGGCGCGACCGACGCATCCTTCTGCGTCAGCTGATTGATGCCGGTCAGCTCGCAGATCTGCCGGTAGACCGGGATCAGCGCATAACCGAAACCAAACATCAGCACGGCCACCACGACCAGCTTGGCGAGCACCTGGGCATTGAGCTTGCGGTTGCGATGTTGTTCGCCGCGACGTGTCATTTCGGCCAAACCTTCAGCTAATCAGCTATTCAGCTAAACCAGATGCGCTTGACAAAGACCGCGACGAAGAAGCCGGCTGCGATCAGTGCCAGGATCAGCGCGGTCCTGACATTCTGGGACTTCTTGTTCTCGGACATGCTTGTCTGTGCCGGCGGGCCTAGGCCCGCCATGCTCCTTTTCATCACTTGACCAGTGGCGGCTCTTCAAAGGTATGGAAGGGCGCCGGGCTGGGCACGGTCCATTCCAGGCCTTCCGCGCCTTCCCACGGCTTGGCCGGCGCAGCGGCGCCGCCGCGTATCGTCGGCAGCACCACGAAGAACAGGAAGTAGACCTGCGACAGGCCGAAGCCGAAGGCGCCGATGGTCGAGATCATGTTGAAGTCGGTGAACTGGGCCGGATAGTCGGCATAGCGGCGCGGCATGCCGGCCAGGCCGAGGAAGTGCATCGGGAAGAAGGCGACGTTGAACCAGATCAGCGAATTCCAGAAGTGGAACTTGCCGCGCCACTCGCTGTACATGTGGCCGGTCCACTTCGGACCCCAGTAATAGAAGCCGGCGAACAAGGCGAACAGCGAGCCGGCAACCAGCACGTAGTGGAAGTGCGCAACCACGTAATAGGTATCCTGCATCTGGATGTCGATCGGGGTCACGGCCAGGATCAGGCCGGTGAAGCCGCCCATCGTGAACACGAAGATGAAGCCGACGGCCCACAGCATCGGCGTCTCGAAGGTCATCGAACCGCGCCACATCGTCGCCACCCAGTTGAACACCTTCACGCCGGTCGGCACCGCGATGAGCATCGTCGCGTACATGAAGAACAGCTGCGCCGTCACCGGCATGCCGGTGGTGAACATGTGATGCGCCCAGACGATGAAGGACAGGATCGCGATCGATGCGGTCGCGTACACCATCGATGCATAGCCGAACAGCGGCTTGCGCGCGAAGGCAGGCACGATCTGCGAGATGATGCCAAAGGCCGGCAGGATCATGATGTAGACCTCGGGATGGCCGAAGAACCAGAAGATGTGCTGGTACATCACCGGGTCGCCGCCGCCGGCGGCATTGAAGAACGAGGTGCCGAAGTGACGGTCGGTCAGGGTCATCGTGATCGCGCCAGCCAGCACCGGCATCACGGCGATGAGCAGGTAGGCGGTGATGAGCCAGGTCCAGCAGAACATCGGCATCTTCATCAGCGTCATGCCCGGCGCGCGCATGTTCAGGATGGTGACGATAATGTTGATCGAGCCCATGATCGACGACGCGCCCATGATGTGCATCGCGAAGATCGCCATGTCCATGCCCGGGCCCATCTGCGTGGACAGCGGCGCATACAGCGTCCAGCCGGCGGCGGTGGCGCCGCCCGGCGCGAGGAAGGAACCGGCCAGCAGCAGCGCCGCCGGCGGCAGCAGCCAGAACGAGAAGTTGTTCATGCGCGCGAATGCCATGTCGGAAGCGCCGATCTGCAGCGGAATCATCCAGTTGGCGAAGCCGACGAAGGCCGGCATGATCGCGCCGAACACCATCACGAGGCCATGCATCGTGGTCAGCTGGTTGAAGAATTCGGGACGGAACAGTTGCAGGCCGGGCTGGAACAGTTCACTGCGGATCATCAGCGCCAGCACGCCGCCCGAGAGCAGCATGATGAACGAGAACCACAGGTACAGCGTACCGATGTCCTTGTGGTTGGTGGCGAACAGCCAGCGGCGCCAGCCATGCGGATGGTCATGCGCGTGGTCGTGGCCATGCTCATGCGTGTGATCAGCGACTACGGTGCTCATCTCGTCTCTCCCAGGAATCGGTTACTTGCGCGCAGCCAGGACTTCAGCCGGCTGGACTATGTTTTCGGAAGCCTTGTTCGACCAGCTGTTGCGGGTGTAGGTGATGGCCGCGGCGATATCGGTATCGGACAGCACCGCCTTCCATGCCGGCATCGCATTGCGCCCGTTCAGCAGGATGTGAATCTGGTCCGCCTTCGGTCCATTGACGACCTTGGAACCGTCCAGCGCCGGGAAGGCACCCGGCACGCCCTTGCCTGTCGGCTGGTGGCAGGCTGCGCAATTGGCCGCGTACACCTTCTCGCCGCGGGTCTTCAGCTCATCGATGGTCCAGGTCTTGTTCGGATCGTCGGCCATGGCGGCCATCGCCTTCTTCTTGTCGTCGACCCACTTGCGGTAGTCGCCTTCCGACAGCACGTTGACCACGATGGGCATGAATGCATGATCCTTGCCGCACAGTTCATAGCAATTGCCGCGGTACACGCCGACCTTCTCGGCGCGGAACCAGGTGTCACGCACGAAGCCGGGAATCGCATCCTGCTTCACCGCGAAGGCGGGCACGCCCCAGGAGTGGATCACGTCGTTGGCGGTGGTAATGATGCGCACCTTCTTGTTGACCGGCACGACCAGCGGATTATCAACTTCGATCAGGTAGTTGTCGTTCTTGACCTTGGTGGGATCGACGGTCTGCTCGCGCGGCGTGGACAGGTTGGACAGGAAGGAAATGCCCTCGCCCTCGCCCTTCAGGTAGTCGTAGCCCCATTTCCATTGCATGCCGGTGGCCTTGATGGTGAGGTCGGCGCCCGAGGTGTCTTTCATGGCAACCACGGTGCGGGTCGCCGGCAGCGCCATGAGCACGATGATGATGAAGGGGATGATGGTCCAGCCGATTTCGACAGCGGTGCTTTCATGGAAGCTCGCGGCCTGGTGGCCGACCGATTTGCGATGCTTGATGATCGAATACAGCATCACGCCGAAGACGCCGACGAAGATGACGAAGCAGATGCCGATCATCCAGTTGTGCAGGGTAAATACCTCGGCGGCAATTGCCGTGACCGGCGGCTGGAAGCCCATTTCCCGCACCGCTGGCCCGCCCGGACTGTCCACCACCGCCAAGGCCGGCATCATCGCCGCCATGAAAACCGCACCGAGCATCGACCTTAGAAGGCGCTTCGCATGTTTCATGTTTTCCCCAAAATGCCTTTTTAAGAATTCTGTGCTTCCCGGCGACTGCCTACACCGGGCGCGTTTCCCGCAGTGCGCGACCGAGTTCAAGTGCGAACTCGCGCCGCTTCCATGCTGCGAGATGTCTCCCCACCTCGACCCGAATGCCGTGTGCTTCGACGGCGATCAGGTCGTTGCTCGACTCGGGTGTTGCCACGCGGGCATGCCGCGAGTCGAGCATATACTGCCGCGAGCAGTCGGCCAGGACCAGTTCTATCAGGAGCTTGTTTCCGATCAGCGCGATGTATTCGCGATCGGTTGCGTGACGCCCATACTGAAGAAAAGCCAGCCCGACAGCTGTGAGTTCCAGAATTGCAAAGCCCAGAATGTACCAGGCGCCACGCATGGTGAAGATGAGAGCCACCACCAGCGAAACCGAACACAGGGCTGCATACACCAGGATTAACTGCCGAGGAGTTATCGAGCAATTGCGTCTCAGGGTCCATTCCCGATTGGCCATGCGCTTCACCTGATCAGCATTACCGATGGCGCCGCGCTCTGCGCGCAGCTAGTGTCAAGCCGGCAAAGTATAAAGTCTAAGCTTCGGGAGCATCAAGCAAAATAACGTCCTGGCAATTCTGCTTCGCTTGTGCGTCGTCAAAGGGGGCTGACCGGCCGGTCTCTATTTTTTCGGTCTATCGAAGCGGATGATGCTTTCGCCCGCCGCGGTGGTCTTCGGCACCGGGCGGAATGCATGGCCGTAGACGATTTCGAAAGTCAGCGGCAGCTTGCCGTCCGGCCGGCGTCCGGCGTCGAGCGCGGCACGCAGCCGCGCATGCGCGGCGCGGCCAAGCAGGCCGCGGGATCGGGTCGCCAGCGGATTGCCGCCCCAGGCGCGCACATCGGCAAGCAGGCGATCAGCGTCGGCATAAGTGACCGTGATGGTTTCCATATCCATGACCGGCGTGGCGAAACCGGCGTCGACGAGCATGTCGCCGAAATCATGCATATCGACGAAAGGCAGCGTGTGCGGCGCACCGTCGATGCCCGCCCAGGCTTCGCGCAGCTCGCGGAAGGTGTCCGGTCCGAAGCAGGAAAACATCAGCAGGCCATCGACCCGCAATACCCTGCGCCATTCCTGGAATACCTGGTGCGGCTGCGGATGCCAGTGCAACGCAAGATTGGACCAGATCAGGTCGGCGCTGACGGCAGCCAGCGGCAGGTTGGCAAAGTCGCCGCAAACCAAATCGGCATTCACGCCCGGCGCATTTGCCGCGCGCGGCAGAAAGCGCCGCAGCAGCCGGTTCACCGACGACAGCGCCGCATCCTGGCTCGCGCGCGCGGCGCCGAGCATCGCGGCCGATGCATCCAGGCCGAGCAGGCGCGCCTCGCCGAAACGCTGGCGCAGCAGCGGCAGATCGGCGCCTTCGCCGCAGCCGGCATCGAGCACCAGGGCCGGGGCGGTGCGGATCAATTCAAGACGTTCGAACATGCGGCCGGCGACTTCCCGTCGCAGAAAGCCGGACTCGGCCACGCGCGCGGGATCGGAAAACAGACGGCGCACCCGGCGCAAATCAATGGGGGCGCTGGCGCGCTCGGCGGGGCTGGGGGCTTGGGACACGAAACGATGCGGGGCAATGAGATAATCGGCGCAGTTTACACGCTTGCCGGCATCCATGCGCCATGCTTCCAGCTCTCCGACATTGCCTGCGCCATCCGCTTGAGCGGCTGCGCGCCGCCCTGCCCTGCAACTGCGCCCTGTGCGGACGTGGTTGCGGCGCGGCGTTGTGTGCGGACTGCGGCGCGCGCTACCTGCGCACAGCGTCGTGCCGCTGCGAATGCTGTGGCTTGCGCTTGCCGGAATCATCGGCAAGTCCGCTGTGCGGCGCATGCCTGGCGCACCCGCCGGCATTCGATTGCTCGGTCGTCGCAAGCGACTATGCGCCGCCGCTCGACCGCCTGGTGCTTGACCTGAAGTTCGGCGCGCAACTGGCGCTCGCACCCCTGTTTGCCGCGCTGCTGGAAGCGGCCATCATGCGGCGCGACGGCTTGCCGATGCCCGATCTGCTGACCGCCGTGCCGCTAGGCGCGTCGCGATTGGCCGAGCGCGGCTTCAACCAGTCGCTGGAAATCGCGCGTCCGCTCGCGCGCCGTCTCGGCATTCCCTTGGAAAAGCGCCTGCTGGTGCGCAGCCGGGAAACCGTGCCGCAATCGCTGCTGCCGCATCGCGAGCGGCGCGCCAATGTCCGGCGCGCATTCACGCTGAGTCCGGCGGGCATCGCGCTGGTGCGCGGGCGTCATGTCGCCGTGGTCGACGATGTGATGACCACCGGCGAAACTCTGGACGCGGCAGCCGCGGTGCTCAAGCGCTTCGGCGCGGTGCGGGTAACTTGCCTGGCGCTGGCGCGCACGCCGCCGAAATGAGTCCACATCCATCCCTATCCACCCCGGAGAAACCCTCTTGTTTCATGTCGTTCTGGTCGAACCCGAAATCCCGCCGAACACGGGCAACATCATTCGCCTGTGCGCCAACACCGGCGCGCAATTGCATCTGATAGAGCCGCTCGGCTTTCCGCTGGACGATGCAAAGATGCGCCGCGCCGGCCTCGATTACCACGAGTATGCGCAGATGCGCGTGCATCCGAACTGGGATGCCTATGTCGCCGCGGAGCGGCCTGATCCGACTCGCATGTTCGCGATGACCACGCACGGCTCCACACCCTTCGCCTCGCTCGCCTTCGAGCCCGGTGATGTGTTCGTGTTCGGCTCGGAGACACGCGGCCTGGCGCCGGCCCTGCGCGATTCCTTCCCGGCGGAGCAGCGCATCCGCCTGCCGATGCGCCCCGGGAATCGCAGCATCAATCTGTCCAACACCGTTGCGGTGGTGGTGTATGAAGCGTGGCGCCAGCACGGCTATGCGGGCGGCGCCTGAAGCGACGAAGCGACGAGCTGGCCAGGCGTCTTTGCGATGTTGCGCCTGGCCTATAATTGCCGCGCCTTTCAAGCCAACAAGAGACCATGATGAAACTGCCCGCCCTGCTTGCCCTTGCCTCAGCCCTTGTCCTTTCCTCCATCGCTGGCGCCGCGAGCGCGCAGGACATCGAACTCGGCAAGCTGAAAATCAGCGCAGCGCATGCACGGCCGACCGTGCCGATGCAACCCGCGGGCGGCGCGTATGTGACGATAGAAAATCGCGGCGACAATCCGGACACGCTGATCTCGGCCAGCTCGCCGGTGGCCGCGTCGACACAGATTCATACAATGCGCATGGAAGACAACGTGATGCGCATGCGTGAAGTCGGCAAGCTGGAGCTGCCGCCGCATGCGCGGGTGACGATGAAGCCGGGCGACGGCTATCACCTGATGCTGGTGGGTTTGCGCCAGCCGCTGAAGTCGGGCGAACGCTTTCCCCTGACGCTGATCTTCGAGAATGCCGGCCGCACGGAAGTGATGGTGAGCGTGGACGAGGCGCCGGGCAGATAGAAGGTATGGCTTCCGTAGGGTGGGCGCAGCCCACGTTGCCTGATGATCAACCGCACACCGCGTGGGCTACGCCCACCCTACGCCTTTTGCAAAAGCCTTAGGCCACCTTCTCCAGCTTCGCGATCGTCAAGTCCAGCAGCTTCATGCCATTCGGTCCGAAGTTGATGCTTGCGCGCGCATTGCCGCCGCCGCCTTCGATATTGACGATCACGCCTTCGCCGAACTTCTGATGGAGCACCGTCTGCCCGATGCGCCAGCCCAGCTCGGTGCTCGACGCCAATGCCGGCTGTTTTGATGGCGTATCGGCCCAGGCCGCGCGCGGCTGGCTGGCGAACCAGTGATGCTGCACCTTCGGCGACAGCCATTTCAGCGCTTCTTCCGGCAATTCATCGAAGAAGCGCGACTTGATGTTGAAGCGCGTCTGGCCGTGCAGCATGCGCGTCTGCGAGAAGCTCAGATACAGCCGGCGCCGCGCGCGCGTGATCGCCACATACATCAGCCGCCGCGCTTCCTCGACGCCGCCCTCGGCCTTGTCGCTGTTCTCGTGCGGGAACAGGCCTTCCTCCAGGCCGGTGATGAACACCGCATCGAATTCCAGGCCCTTGGCCGCATGCACCGTCATCAGTTGCATCGCATCCTGCCCGGCCTGCGCCTGGTTGTCGCCGGCTTCCAGCGACGCATGCGACAGAAAGGCCGACAGCGGCGACATCACCAGCGTCAGCGGCGCATCGGCATCGACGATTTCCACGCCGTCGGCATTGACGATGGCTTGCCCCGCGACTGCCTCCGCGCTCGGCCCCTGCAGCGCCGGCGTGCCGCGGCCGAAGCCTTCCTCGGAAATGAACTGGCTTGCCGCCGCGACCAGCTGCTCCAGGTTCTCGACGCGGTCCGCGCCTTCGCGCTCGCTGCGGTAATGCGTGATCAGGCCGCTGTTGTCCAGCATCACCTGCACCATCTCCGGCAGCGACAGCAGCGCGGTCTCGGCGCGCACGTCATCGATCAGCTTGACGAAATTGGTCAGCAGCGTGCCAGGCCGTCCCGGCACATGCGCGACCGCATCATGCAACGAGCAGCGGCGCTGACGCGCCACGTCCTGCAAGCCCTCGAGGCTGCGTGCGCCGATGCCGCGCGCCGGGAAATTCACCACGCGCAGGAAGGCCGAGTCGTTGTGCGGATTGTCGATGAGCTGCAGATAGGCGATCGCATGCTTGATCTCGGCGCGCTCGAAGAAGCGCTGGCCGCCATAGACGCGATACGGAATGCCGGCCGAGAACAGCGCATGCTCGATCACCCGCGATTGCGCATTCGAACGGTACAGCACCGCGATCTCGCTGCGCGAAGCGCCTTCGGCGATCAGGCTCTTCGATTCCTCGATGATCCAGTTTGCTTCCTGCAGGTCGCTGGTGGCTTCATAGACGCGGATCGGCTCGCCATGGCCGGCATCGGTGCGCAGGTTCTTGCCGAGGCGCTTGGCATTGTTGGCGATCAGCGTGTTGGCCGCGTCCAGGATATAGCCGTGCGAGCGGTAGTTCTGCTCGAGCTTGATCAGATTCTGCACGCTGAACTCGCGCTCGAACGCAGCCATGTTGCCGACATTCGCGCCGCGGAACGCATAGATGCTCTGGTCGTCGTCGCCGACGGCGAACACCGCGTTGTCGCGCCCGGCCAGGAGCTTCAGCCAGTTGTACTGCAGGTTGTTGGTGTCCTGAAATTCGTCGACGAGGATATGGCGGAAGCGCTGCTGGTAATGCTCGCGCAGCGGCTGATTGCGCGACAGCAGCTCGTAAGTGCGCAGCAGCAGTTCGGCGAAATCGACCACGCCTTCGCGCTGGCATTGCTGGTCGTAGATGTCGTACAGCTCGACGAAGCGGCGGTTGTATTCGTCATGCGCATCGATGTCCTGCGCGCGCAGGCCGTCATCCTTGGCGCCGTTGATGAAGTACATCAGGTTGCGCGGCGGGTATTTCTCGTCGTCGATGTTCAGCGCCTTGAGCATGCGCTTGATCATCGACAGCTGGTCCTGGGTATCGAGGATCTGGAAGCTCTGCGGCAGCGCGGCGTCGCGGTAATGCGCGCGCAGCAGGCGGTTGCACAGGCCGTGGAAGGTGCCGATCCACATGCCGCGGATGTTCATCGGCAGCATCGCCGAGAGCCGCGACATCATTTCCTTGGCCGCCTTGTTGGTGAAGGTCACCGCCAGCACGCCGGCAGGAGAAATTTGGCCGGTCTGGATCAGCCAGGCGATGCGGGTGGTCAGCACCCGGGTCTTGCCGGAGCCGGCACCGGCGAGGATGAGCGCCGATTGCGACGGCAAGGTTACCGCGGCGAGCTGTTCCGGGTTGAGGTTGTGGAGGAGATTTTGCATCCGGCGATTATAAGCCCGGGTGCGCGGGGTGCCGTAACAATCAGGAGATGCAATTTGGTAACAATCAGGCTATCTGCGCGACGTTGAGCGAACCGACATGGGCAAGGCCGCAAATACCTGCCGCGCGTTTCACGATCAGCGCACCACTTCGCTGCGCCAAGCTTATCGCTCTCCTCCGGCATCGCGTACCAGACGATGCCAAAGGCGTAGCAACAACTGGGCAGCCGCTTGAAAGGAGCCGACTTACGAAGCGAAAAGCGCAGCCAGTTCCCGCGCCGCCGCTTCCGGATCCTCGGTGAAATACACGCTGCTGATCACCGCCACCATGTCCGCACCCTGTGCGACCAGCGTGCCGCAGTTGGCGCAGGTCATGCCGCCGATGACAACGCTGGGCAAGCCGATTTCGCTGCGTGAACGCGCGACGATGTCCGGCGCGGTGGTGACTTCGTATTTCTTTACCCGCGACGGATAGAAGCCGCCGTAAGCGACATAGCTCGCGCCGGCGTCGCGCGCCGAGCGCGCCAGGTCCAGGCTGCCGTAGCAGGAAGCGCCGAGGATGCGGTCGGGACCGATCAGCGCGCGCACCTCGGCCACCGCGGCATCGGTGCCGCCAACATGCACGCCGTCGGCATCGAGTTCCACGCACAGCTCGGGATAGTCGTTGATGATGAAGGGCTTGCCATGGCGACGGCACAACGCGAGCAATGCCGCGGCCTGCTCGCGGCGCAATGCCGCATCCGCGGTCTTGTGCCGGTATTGCAGGATAGTCGCGCCGCCGCGCAGTCCAGCGTCGCTGGCGGCCACGAGCTTGTCGGTGTCATCCCAGTCCGGGGTGACGAGGTACAGGCCTTTCAGTTCGGCTGACATGCTCGCCTCCTCAAACGACGCGGCCGGCCATCGGCGACGACGGCGAGGCCATGAAGCGGCGCGGAATGCGGCCGGCGAGATAGGCTTCGCGACCGGCTTCCACCGCCAGTTTCATTGCACGCGCCATGCGCACCGGGTCCTGGGCGCCGGCGATCGCGGTATTCATCAGCACGCCATCGCAGCCGAGCTCCATCGCGATCGCGGCATCCGAGGCGGTGCCCACGCCGGCATCGACCAGCACCGGCACCTTGGCCTGCTCGATGATCAGCGACAGATTCCATGGATTCAGGATGCCCATGCCGGAGCCGATCAGCGATGCCAGCGGCATCACCGCGCAGCAGCCGATGTCTTCCAGCATGCGCGCCTGTATCGGGTCGTCGCTGCAATAGACCATGACGTCGAAGCCATCCTTCACCAGGCGCTCGGCCGCCTTGAGGGTTTCCGGCATGTTGGGGAACAGGGTCTTTTCGTCGCCGAGCACTTCGAGCTTGACCAGCTTGTGACCGTTCAGCAGTTCACGCGCGAGCTGCAGCGTGTAGACCGCGTCGTCGGCGTTGTAGCAGCCGGCGGTGTTGGGCAGGATCGTGTATTTCGACGGCGGCACCACGTCCAGCAGGCTGGGGGCGTTCGGATCCTGGCCGATGTTCACGCGGCGTATCGCCACGGTGATGATCTCGGCGCCGCTGGCCTCGGTGGCGATGCGGGTCTGTTCCAGGTCCTTGTACTTGCCGCTGCCCACCAGCAAGCGCGAGCCGTAGCTCTTGCCGGCGATGGTCAGGGTTTCTGTGATCGGTTTCATGGGGTCCTTGTTGAATTGGAGCGTGGGCGTAGGTTGGGCTGACGAAGGAAGCCCAACATGCTGGCGGCCCGCAGGCGTTCGATGTTGGGCTTGGCAGCCCAACCTACGAATGGCTACGGACTATCCGCCGCCGATGGCCTTTACGATATCCACCTGATCGCTAGCCTTCAGCAGGCACGCTTCCCACTGCCCGCGCGGCACGACCTGGCGGTTGACTGCAACCGCCAGCGCCTTGCCGGCCAGCTCGAGCGAGCGGACCAGGTCGGCGACGCTGCCGCCCTCGGGCAGCGCGTGCGCCTCGCCGTTGAGCCGGATTTCCATCGTCATTGCTTGCGATAGATCTCGGCGCCGCTCTTGACGAACTCGACCGCCTTGACTTCCATGCCCTTCTTCAGCGCGGCTTCGTCGCTCAAGCCCTCTTTGTTGGCGTAGTCGCGCACTTCCTGCGTGATCTTCATCGAGCAGAAATGCGGGCCGCACATCGAGCAGAAGTGGGCGACCTTGGCCGAATCCTTCGGCAGGGTTTCGTCATGGAATTCGCGCGCCTTGTCCGGGTCCAGGCCGATGTTGAACTGGTCTTCCCAGCGGAACTCGAAACGCGCCTTGGACAAGGCGTTGTCGCGGATCTGCGCGCCCGGATGACCCTTGGCCAAGTCAGCTGCGTGCGCGGCGATCTTGTAGGTGATGATGCCGTCCTTGACGTCGGTCTTGTTCGGCAGGCCAAGGTGCTCCTTGGGCGTGACGTAGCACAGCATCGCGGTGCCGTACCAGCCGATCTGCGCGGCGCCGATGCCCGAGGTGATGTGGTCGTAGCCCGGCGCGATGTCGGTGGTCAAGGGTCCCAGCGTGTAGAACGGCGCCTCGTGGCACTCCTTCAGCTGGATGTCCATGTTTTCCTTGATCAGCTGCATCGGCACATGGCCCGGGCCTTCGATCATCACCTGCACGTCATGCTTCCACGCGATCTGGGTCAGCTCGCCCAGGGTGCGCAGTTCGCCGAGCTGGGCTTCGTCGTTGGCATCGTAGATCGAGCCGGGACGCAGGCCGTCGCCGAGCGAGAAGGCCACGTCATAGGCCTTCATGATTTCGCAGATCTCTTCGAAGTGCGTGTACAGGAAGGATTCCTTGTGATGCGCCAGGCACCACTTGGCCATGATCGAGCCGCCGCGCGAGACGATGCCGGTCATGCGCTTGGCTGTCAGCGGCACATATTGCAGGCGCACGCCGGCGTGGATGGTGAAGTAATCCACGCCCTGCTCGGCCTGTTCGATCAGCGTGTCGCGGAAGATTTCCCAGGTCAGGTCTTCGGCCTTGCCGTTGACCTTTTCCAGCGCCTGGTAGATCGGCACCGTGCCAATGGGCACCGGCGAATTGCGGATGATCCACTCGCGGGTTTCATGGATGTGCTTGCCGGTGGACAGGTCCATCACGGTGTCGCCGCCCCAGCGGATCGACCAGGTCATCTTCTCGACTTCCTCGCCGATGGACGAGGTCACCGCCGAGTTGCCGATGTTGGCGTTGATCTTCACCAGGAAGTTGCGGCCGATGATCATCGGCTCGGATTCCGGATGGTTGATGTTGTTCGGGATGATCGCACGGCCGCGGGCGACTTCATCACGCACGAATTCCGGCGTGATCTCGGCCGGGATCGCGGCGCCGAAGGACTGGCCCGGATGCTGGCGGCCCATCAGTTCGGCAAGGCGCGCGCCGTTGGGGCCGGCGTTCTTCAGGCTTTCCATGTACTCCTGGCGGCGCAGGTTTTCACGGATGGCGATGTATTCCATCTCCGGCGTGATGATGCCTTGGCGCGCATAGTGCATCTGCGTGACGTTCTTGCCGGCAATGGCGCGGCGCGGCTTGCGATGCAGGTTGAAGCGCAGCTCGGCCAGCTTCGGGTCGTTCAGGCGCTCAACGCCGTATTGCGAGGTCGGGCCGGGCAGTTCCTCGGTGTCGCCGCGCTCGGCGATCCAGGCCGCGCGCAAGGCCGGCAGGCCGGAACGGATGTCGATCTGCGCTTCGGGGTCGGTGTAGATGCCGGAAGTGTCGTAGACGTAGATCGGCGGATTCGGCTCGGCGCCGAAGGAAGCCGGCGTGTCGCTCTGGGTGATTTCGCGCATCGGCACGCGGATGTCCGGCCGGGAACCCTGGACATAGATCTTGCGGGAATTCGGCAGTGGCTGGACTGCGGCCTCGTCCACGCGGGCGGTGGCGGCGAGGAATTGCGGATTGGCGTTCATGGGCTTCCTTTGCTCGTGCGGTGCGAAGGAAACCATGGGGTGGGCAGGAATGGAACTCGGGCCTGCCGCCTGCAGTGCTTCCCTTCGCTGGCATTATCCAGATCAGGTTCAAGGGTATCTCTCACCCGGCGCATCAGCCTGTAGACGGCTGCGACCAGGACCCCTAGCGTTCGGCCGCCCGGCATGCGGGCGACAGTGGCGACGATTATAAGCGCGGCCGGCCGCATCACAACCGCCTACCGCCCACAATGTGAAATAAATTTTTCGGAATTGACCGGGGTCAAGCGCGCCATTTGCCCGGCGGACATGGCCTGGCGCAATCGTCCACGGCATCCGTCCCTTATAATCTCCGGTTTCGCCAACATCCAGCCGAATCCCGCCCAATCATGGAATTAGCCAAGTCCTTCGAGCCCGCCGACATAGAAAAACGCTGGCGCAGCGAATGGGAAACGCGCGGTTACTATGCCGCCACCGTCGACCGCAGCCGTCCCTCGTTCAGCATCCAGCTGCCGCCGCCGAACGTGACCGGCACGCTGCACATGGGCCACGGCTTCAACCAGACCATCATGGATGGCCTGACCCGCTACTACCGCATGCGGCATTACAACACCGCGTGGATACCCGGCACCGACCATGCCGGCATCGCCACCCAGATCGTGGTCGAACGCCAGCTCGATGCGCAGAAGATTTCCCGCCACGACCTCGGCCGCGAAGCCTTCCTGGAACGCGTGTGGGAATGGAAGGAAAAATCCGGCTCCACCATCACCGGCCAGATGCGTCGTCTCGGCGCTTCCACCGACTGGAGCCGCGAATATTTCACGATGGATACGAAGATGTCGCGCGCGGTCAGCGAAGTCTTCGTGCGCCTGTATGAGCAGGGCCTGATCTACCGCGGCAAGCGCCTGGTGAACTGGGACCCTGTGCTGGGCACCGCGGTGTCGGACCTGGAAGTGGTGTCCGAAGAGGAAGACGGCAGCATGTGGCACATCCGCTATCCGTTCGCAGATGGCAGCGGCCACATCACGGTCGCCACCACCCGGCCGGAAACCATGCTCGGCGACGTGGCGGTGGCGGTCGATCCGACCGACGAGCGCTATGCGCACCTGGTCGGCAAGATGCTGACGCTGCCGCTGACCGGCCGCGACATTCCGCTGATCGCCGACACCTATGTCGACAAAGCCTTTGGCACCGGCTGCGTGAAGATCACGCCGGCGCACGACTTCAACGACTACGCCGTCGGCCAGCGCCACGACCTGGCGCCGATCTCGATCATGACGCTGGACGCGAAGATCAACGACAACGGCGCCGAACCCTACCGCGGCCTGGACCGCTTCGAAGCGCGCAAGCGCATCGTCGCCGACCTGGAAGCGCAGGGCCTGCTGGAAGCGGTGAAGCCGCACAAACTGATGGTGCCGCGCGGCGACCGTACCGGCGTCGTGATCGAGCCGATGCTGACCGACCAGTGGTTCGTCGCGATGAGCAAGCCGGCGCCGGAGGGCACCTTCTATCCGGGCAAGTCGATCGCTGAAGTGGCGCTGGAAAAGGTGTCCAACGGCGAAATCCGCTTCATCCCGGAAAACTGGACCACGACCTACAACCAGTGGCTGAACAATATCCAGGACTGGTGCATCTCGCGCCAACTGTGGTGGGGCCACCAGATCCCGGCCTGGTACGACGAAGACGGCAAGGTCTATGTCGCCCGCAGCGAGGCCGACGCCATGGCCCAGGCCGGCGGCAAGGCCCTGAAGCGCGACGACGACGTGCTCGACACCTGGTTCTCGTCCGCGCTGGTGCCCTTCTCCTCGCTGGGCTGGCCGGAGCCGACGCCGGAATACGACCTGTTCCTGCCGTCCTCGGTGTTGGTAACCGGCTTCGACATCATCTTCTTCTGGGTCGCCCGGATGGTGATGATGACCACGCACTTCACCGGCCATGTGCCCTTCCGCGATGTCTATGTGCACGGCCTGGTGCGCGACGCCAGCGGCCAGAAGATGTCCAAGTCCAAGGGCAACACGCTGGACCCGATCGACCTGATCGACGGCATCGACCTGGAAAGCCTGGTGGCCAAGCGCACTTCCGGGCTGATGAATCCGAAGCAGGCCGACAGCATCGCCAAGGCGACGAAGAAGGAATTCCCGGACGGCATTCCCGCTTACGGCACCGATGCGCTGCGCTTCACGATGGCAAGCTACGCCTCGCTCGGCCGCAACATCAATTTCGACCTGGCGCGCTGCGAGGGCTACCGCAACTTCTGCAACAAGCTGTGGAACGCGACCCGCTTCGTGCTGATGAATACCGAGGGCAAGGATTGTGGCGTCGGCGCGGTAGAAAACGAGCTGTCCTACTCGAACGCCGACCGCTGGATCGTGTCGCTGCTGCAGCGCACGGAAGCCGAGGTGGAGAAAGGCTTCGCCGACTATCGCTTCGACAATATCGCCTCGGCGATCTACAAGTTCGTCTGGGACGAGTATTGCGACTGGTACCTGGAACTGGCCAAGGTGCAGATCCAGCAGGGCGATGAAAAGCAGCAGCGCGCCACGCGCCGCACGCTGCTCGCGGTGCTGGAAACGGTGCTGCGCCTGGCGCATCCGGTCATTCCGTTCATCACCGAGGAACTGTGGCAGACGGTCGCTCCGCTGGCCGGCAAGACGCTGGCAGCGGGCGGCGACACCATCATGCAGCAGGCTTATCCGACGCCGCAGCCGGAAAAGATGAACGAAGCCGCGGAAGGCTGGATGGCGCAACTGAAGGCGATGACCGATGCCTGTCGCAATCTGCGCGGCGAGATGCAGTTGTCGCCGGCGCAGAAGGTGCCGCTGCTGCTCGAGGGCGATGCGTCGCTGGAGGCGTTCGCGCCCTATCTGGCGGCGCTGGCCAAGCTGTCCGAGGTGCAGGTGGTCGGCACATTGCCGGAATCGCCCGCGCCGGTATCGGTGGTCGGCACGGCCAAGCTGATGCTGAAGGTGGAAATCGATGTCGCCGCCGAACGCGAACGTCTCGGCAAGGAAGTGGCGCGGCTGGAAGGCGAAATCACGAAGGCGAACGGCAAGCTGTCCAATGAAAGCTTCGTGGCGCGCGCGCCAGCGCAGGTCGTGGCGCAGGAGCGCGAGCGGCTGGCGAACTTCACGTCCACGCTGGAAAAGCTGCGCGAGCAGTTGGGCAAGTTGCAGGCGGCCTGAGGCTGAGACGGTCGGTGATGGAAAAAAAGGGGTGCGCATTGCGCACCCCTTTTTGTAGGTTGGGCTGAGAAGCCCAACAAGAACACCCGCGGACACTCGGAGTTCCGTTGGGCTTGTCAGCCCAACCTACGAAAAGCTCAAACGAAAGCTACCGTCAACCCAGGCAAGGCCACGCCGGAAAACGCGCTGATCCAGGTTTGCCCCGGCGCGATCGGATAGGCATCGGTCCAGGTGCCGGTGGAAATGATTTCGCCGGCGGCAAGCGGCGGGAATTGCGGTTGGGTCTGCAGCACCTTGTGCAGATGCCACAGCGCATGCACCGGGCTGTCCAGCACGTCGCCGCCGAAGCCGGCGCCGCGCAGCGCGATCGAATCCCCCTCGGCGCAGGACAGCGACACACTGGCCATGGATAGCACGGTCGCCAGGTTGCGTCGCACGCCCGGCGACAGCATCTTGCGTTCGCCGACGATCAGCGTACCGTGCAGGCCGAAGGCGGCAATTGCGTCGGCGGCTTCGAATTTCCAGTCCGGAAAGGGCGACACCACGATCTCGAAACCATGCGCCATCCATTCGATGGACTCGGCAATGTCCCTGAGCGAGGCATCGGCACGCGGCGTGGCGCCCAGCTTGAACACGATTTCGGGCTCGATGCGCGGCTGCACGGCGCCGGTCAGGCTTTGTCGACCATGGTTGTCGGTCGCATACCGCACCGTCGTGTCGTACATCGGCGCCCAGATCGGTTGATGAATCGGTTCCTTCACGCCATAGCGATCCCAGATGGCGCGGTTGGTGAAGCCGATTTTCCGCCCCACTACGGTCTCGCCCTGGGCGATGCGGATGTCCATGATGTTTTTCGCGATGTCGTAGGCATCAGCGAGTTTCAGGTCATCGTTGTCGGAGAGCGGCGCGATCATTGCCGAGTCAGCGCGAGCGGCGAGCAGGCGATGCGCATGGCGGGCGGCTTGGGCGGACAGAAGCATGGGGAACTCACGGCGGATGATAAGAGCGGGAGCCGCCCATTGTCTGCGACACAACTCCATTTCACAAGCGCCGCCACCACCGCCGCAATCTTTTTCATCCCCACTTGCGTTTTTGCAAGCTTTTTCATGCAGCGGTCATGGGGTCGTCATGACCGCTGCGAACAGGAAAGGATGAAGACAGATATTGCTAGGTTTGATCCCACAAATCGCCGGTCGGACTCGAGCGCGGTGCGGTGATACCGAAGTGGGTATAGGCACTCGGCGTGGCAATACGGCCGCGCGGCGTGCGCTGCAAGAAACCTTGCTGGATCAGGTAGGGCTCGAGCACGTCTTCGATGGTGTCGCGCTCCTCGCCGATGGCCGCTGCCAGGTTGTCCAGGCCGACCGGGCCGCCATTGAACTTGAACAGCACCGCTTCGAGCAGCTTGCGATCCATCAGGTCGAAGCCGACCGGATCGACGTCAAGCATCGAGAGCGCCGCATCGGCGATTTCCTTCGTGATCCTGCCGTCGCCCTTTACTTCCGCGTAATCGCGCACCCGGCGTAGCAGCCGGTTGGCAATACGCGGCGTGCCGCGGCTGCGGCGGGCGATTTCCAATGCGCCATCCTCGACGATCGGCGCATTCAGCAGCGCCGCGCTGCGCGCGACAATGCGGGCCAGTTCCTGCGGCGTGTAGAACTCGAGCCGGCCGACGATGCCGAAGCGGTCGCGCAGCGGATTGGTCAGCATGCCGGCGCGGGTAGTGGCGCCGACCAGGGTGAACGGCTGCAGGTCCAGCCGTACCGAGCGGGCGGCTGGGCCTTCGCCGATCATGATGTCGATCTGGTAATCCTCTAGCGCCGGATACAGAATTTCCTCGACGACAGGCGAAAGCCGGTGGATCTCGTCGATGAACAGCACATCGTTGGCTTCGAGATTGGTCAGCAGCGCGGCGAGGTCGCCGGCGCGTTCGAGCACCGGGCCGGAAGTCTGGCGCAGATTCACGCCCATTTCGCGCGCGATGATGTGCGCCAGCGTGGTTTTGCCCAGGCCGGGAGGGCCGAACAGCAGCGTGTGGTCCAGCGCTTCCTTGCGCTGACGGGCGGCGGTGATGAAGATCTGCAACTGGTCGCGGATCTTTTCCTGACCCACGTATTCTTCCAGCTGCTTGGGGCGCAGCGCGCGCTCGATCGCCTCTTCATTCGGCGACGCGGGCGTGGCCGCGATGATGCGTTGTTCGGTGAAATTGTCTGTCTGGATGCTCATGACTGCCTTTCCGTGCGTCCGACAGCGCGGCAACGCCGAGATTCAGCTGCTTTTCTAGCCTTTTGAAAGGGCTTTCAATGCCAGCTTGATGCCCTCGGAGACACCGGTGCCGGACGGCACCTGTTTGATGGCCAGCGCCGCTTCCTTGTCCGAATAACCGAGCGCCAGCAAGGCATTAAGGATATCGGAAGTGGCATCGCCCTGCTCGGCGCCGCCGGGAATGCCGAGATCGGCGCCCAGCTTGCCCTTGAGCTCGAGCAGCAGGCGCTCGGCGGTCTTCTTGCCGATGCCGGGAATCTTGACCAAGCGCCCGGCTTCCTGCCGGGTGACAGCGGCCGACAATTCGGACACCGACAGGCCAGACAGGATGGACAATGCGGTACGCGCACCGACACCTGCGATCTTGATCAACTGCCGGAACACTTCCCGCTCTTCGGCAGTGGCAAAACCGTACAATAAATGCGCATCTTCCCGCACGGCGAGATGCGTCAGCAGCACCACCTTTTCGCCCAGGCCCGGCAGATTGTAGAACGTGCTCATCGGCACGCCGACTTCATAGCCGACGCCCTGGCAATCGATGAGCAGCTGCGGCGGATTCTTTTCAAGCAGGGTTCCGGAGAGACGGCCTATCATTCGGTGTCGCTTTCATGAAATTGATGAATCATACAGGACCGCGGGATGCCTTCATGCTCGATGACGGAAACGACTTCATCGTGATGCCGCAGCCGCCGTCGCTGCTGCAGCGCGCGGCGCGCGCCGTCGCCATGCTGCTCGGCATCGTCTGGGCGCTGCCGCTGACGCTGTTCGGCATGCTCATGGCGCTGCCGGTGCTGTGCCGTCGCGGCGAAGTGCGACTGGTGCGTTCGCGCACGCCGGCGCTGCTGTTCTCCGGACCGCTGGCCGATTATCTGCTCGAGCGTCATCCATTCGGCGCGATGAGCGCGATGGCGATCGGCCATGTCGTCATCGCCGAGCGCCGCAGCCTGACTGCCCGCATCCTCACCCATGAACTGGCGCATGTGCGTCAGGCTGCCTGCTGGGGTCCGCTGTTTCCCTTCCTGTATCTCGGCGCCAGCGCCTGGGCGCTGCTGCGTGGCGAGGATGCTTATTGGAACAACGTGTTCGAAATCGAGGCCCGCAAGGCCGAGCGGCATCGCACCTGAGGATTCGCGTCCTGCAACGCGGAAATATCAACCAACCAGCCGTCCGCCGCGATGGCGCACGCCGCGTCGCGACAGACCCGGCGCCAGCGCATCCAGCTCGCCCAGCAACTGGCCGCTGTGCGCATGGCAGATCGCCACGCCGAGCGCATCGGCGGCATCAGGGCCAGGCAGGCCGGGCAGCAGCAGCAGGCGCTGTACCATGTCCTGCATCTGCTGCTTGGCCGCCCTGCCATGACCGACCACCGCCTGCTTGATCTGCAGCGCCGTGTATTCGGACACCGCCAAGCCATTGTCAACCAGGCCGCAGATCGCCGCGCCGCGGGCTTGTCCGAGCAGGAGCGTTGATTGCGGATTGACGTTGACGAATACCTTTTCGATCGCCGCACAGTCCGGACCGTAAGTGCGCACCACTTCCGACACGCCGGCCAGAATGGTCTTCAGGCGTTCCGGCAGGCTGCCGTCGGCGGTGCGGATCGTGCCCGAGGCGACGTAGCCGAGCCGATGACCTTCCTTGCGGATCACGCCGAAGCCGGTGATGCGTAGTCCGGGGTCGATGCCGAGTATCAGCATGCGCTTCGCTTGCTCCGCAACGATGGATTAATGGCGGAAGTGACGGGTGCCGGTCAGCACCATCACCACGTCATGCTCGTCGGCGGCGGCGATCACTTCCTGATCGCGCACCGAGCCGCCCGGCTGGATCACCGCGCCGGCGCCCGCGGCCACCACCACGTCCAGGCCATCGCGGAACGGGAAGAAGGCATCCGAGGCAACCGCTGATCCGGCCAGCGTGAGGCCGGCATTCTGCGCCTTGATCGAGGCGATGCGCGCCGAATCGACCCGGCTCATCTGGCCGGCGCCCACGCCCAGCGTCATGCCGTTGCCGCAAAACACGATCGCATTCGACTTGACGAACTTGGCCACGCGCCAGGCGAACATCAGGTCCTGCATCTGCTGCGGCGTCGGCTGGCGCTTGCTGACCACGCGCAATTCCTCGACCTGCACGTTCTTCGCATCCGGAGACTGCACCAGCAAGCCGCCACCGACGCGCTTGAAGTCATGCGCATTGATGCCCTTGCCATACGGGATTTCCAACAAACGCACATTCTGCTTTGCGGCGAACACCTGGCGCGCGGCATCGGTAATGGACGGCGCGATCAGCACCTCGACGAATTGCTTGGCCACAGCTTCCGCGGCAGGGCCGTCGAGCTCGCGGTTGAAGGCGATGATGCCGCCGAAAGCCGAGGTCGGATCGGTCTGCAGCGCTTTCGAATAAGCCTCCAGCGGGCTCGCGCCCACCGCGACACCGCAGGGATTGGCATGCTTGATGATCACGCAGGCGGTGTCATCGAATGTCTTTACGCACTCCCAGGCGGCGTCCGCATCGGCGATGTTGTTATAGGACAATTCCTTGCCCTGCAGCTGCCGGTAATTGGCCAGCGCGCCGGCCGGAACGACGAGGTCGCGGTAGAACGCCGCCGATTGATGCGGATTCTCGCCATAGCGCATTTCCTGCACCTTCTCGAAATGCAGATTCAGCGTGGCCGGATAGGCGCTGCGGGTCGCATGCTGGCGGTCCTCGCCGAGCGAGGTCAGGTAATTGGTGATCGCGCTGTCGTATTGCGCGGTATGGGCAAAGACTTTCTTGGCCAGCGCAAACCGGGTCGCCTGGCTGACTTCGCCGTTGGCCGAACGCAGTTCTTCCAGCACGCAGGCGTAGTCGTTCGGGTCGCACAGCACCACGACGTCGCGGTGATTCTTGGCCGAGGAGCGCAGCATCGCCGGGCCGCCGATGTCGATGTTCTCGATCGCGTCTTCCAGCGAGCATTCTTCCTTCGCAACCGTCTGCACGAACGGATACAGGTTCACGACCACCATGTCGATGGTCGGAATGCCGTGCTGCTGCAGCGCCGCCTGGTGTTCAGGCAGATCGCGCCGCGCCAGGATGCCGCCGTGTACCTTCGGATGCAGCGTCTTGACCCGGCCGTCGAGCATTTCCGGAAAGCCGGTGTAGTCGGCGACTTCAGTGACCTTCACACCGTGATCGGCCAGCAGTTTTGCCGTGCCGCCGGTGGACAGGATATTCACGCCCATCGCAGCGAGGGCCTGGGCGAATTCGAGTACGCCGGTTTTATCGGAAACGGAAATCAGGGCTTGTTTGATCATGATGGAACGGTGAAAAGGTGGATTCCGGGACGGCCGCGTCCCGGATGCTCCGACTCTGGAACCCGGTCGGCGGGACTTAAATCAGGCCATGCTGCTGCAGTTTCTTGCGCAAGGTATTCCGGTTGATGCCCAGCATTTCCGCCGCCTGCGACTGGTTACCGGCAGCGCGCGCCATCACCGCTTCCAGTATCGGCTTCTCCACGGTGGCTACCACCATGTCGTACACATTCGATGGTTGCTGCTCGCCCAAGTCCTTGAAATATTTTTCCAGGCTGTTTCTGACCACTTCCTGGATGCTTTCTTTGCTCATGTTTCCGAATGTCTGTGATTTTTTATTGTATGAAGATCAAGCCGCAAGGCGCTCATCGTTCGAACCGTATTGCAGGCGTTCGCCCAGCGCCGCCTGCACGTCGAAAAAGTTGCCTACCGCCCGTAATTGTTCGTCGCAATCGTCCAGCCGATTCATCGCCTGGCGGAATTCCTCTCCTCCCGGCAGCGCGCGCACATACCAACCGATGTGCTTGCGCGCGGTGCGCACGCCCAGGTATGCGCCATAGAAGGCATAGTGCGCACGCAAATGCTCTTCCATCAGCGCACGGACTTCGTCGACCCGCGGCGGCGGCAGGATGTCGCCGGTGCGCAGGTAATGGTCGATTTCCCGGAAAATCCAGGGCCTTCCCTGCGCGGCGCGGCCGATCATCACTGCGTCGGCGCCGGTTTGCGCCAGCACCGCCTTCGCCTTTTGCGGCGTAGTGATGTCGCCATTGGCCACCACCGGAATGCGCACGCTCGCCTTGACCGCGGCAATGGTGTCGTATTCGGCTTCGCCGCTGTAGCCGTCGGCGCGGGTGCGGCCGTGCAGCGTCAGCATGGCGATGCCACTGTCCTGCGCAATGGCCGCAATGCGCAGGGCATTCTTGTGCTGGCGGTCCCAGCCGGTGCGGAATTTCAGGGTGACCGGCACATCGACCGCCGCGACCACCGCTTCCAGGATCTCGGCCACCAGGTTTTCATGCTGCAGCAGTGCGGAACCGCACCAGCTGTTGCAGACCTTCTTGACCGGACAACCCATGTTGATGTCGATGATCTGCGCGCCGCGAGCGACATTAAAGCGCGCGCATTCGGCAAGCATCCGCGGCTCGGCGCCGGCGATCTGCACCGCGCGCGGCTCCATTTCGCCGTCGTGATTGATGCGCCGCGAAGTCTTTTCGCTGGCCCAGAGCCGCGGATCCGACGCCGCCATCTCGGAAACCGCGTAACCGGCGCCCAACTGCTTGCACAATTGCCGGAAAGGCCGATCCGTCACCCCGGCCATCGGGGCGACGAAAACATTGTTGCGCAATGGATAAGGACCGATGTGCACGGGACGGGAGGGCGGATGCGGAAAAGCCGCTATTCTATCCTCAAACCCGTGACATTCCGGCTCGAAGACCGACCCTCGCTGTACATCGGCAACAGGCATTAATGTCCAAGCTCATCCATGGCTGCGACGAGATGGCCGTTTTCCGCCCAGCTCAACACCTCGAAACCGACGCCAGTC
Organism: Noviherbaspirillum pedocola; assembly: GCF_016632335.1. GTDB lineage: Bacteria > Pseudomonadota > Gammaproteobacteria > Burkholderiales > Burkholderiaceae_D > Noviherbaspirillum_A > Noviherbaspirillum_A pedocola. The sequence goes on along the minus strand of NZ_JAEPBG010000003.1, from coordinate 112,276 downwards.
CAGCGCAGGCGATTGATCGCCGCGTTCAGCACGTCGAAATGCCGTGCCGCCGCGAGCCCGGTGTTGTGGGCCGCGCGATGCAGGCAATCGAGCACGCCGCCGTGGGTAACGACAGCAATGCGACGTCCCGGATTGCGCTCAGCGATCCCCTGCACCGCCTCGACGGCGCGGCGATAAAACTCGTTCAGGGTTTCCGCGCGGCGTTCGCCCGCCGGAAAGCGCGCATCCGGATCGCGGGCACGCCATTGCGCATAAGCAACAGGGAAACGCATTTCGAGTTCTTCGTACAGCAAGCCTTCGAAGGCGCCGAAACAGCGTTCGCGTAGAGACATGTCGAGTTGCAGCGGCAGTCCGTGGACCTCGGCAAGCGGCTGCGCAGTCGCGCAGGCGCGCTGCAAATCGCTGCTGTAGATAGCGTCCAGAGGCGTGTCCTGCAGCGCCCGGGCCATGGCTTGTGCCTGGCGTTCGCCATGGGCATTGAGCGGGATGTCGAGATGCCCCTGCAGGCGTCGCTCGGCGTTCCAGGCGGTTTCGCCATGGCGGATCAAGAGAATTTCGGTCATTGGACAGCGGCTCCGTTATCCGTTTGTTTCGGCTTGAATTGCAGCCAGAAGGTGACTGGACCGTCATTGGTCAGGCTGACCTGCATGTGCGCGCCGAAACGGCCGGTTTCCACCCGTGCATGACGCTTGCGGGCACGGGCAACAACATGGTCGAACAGGCGGCGACCGTCTTCCGGCGCGGCAGCCGGCGTAAAGGATGGCCGCGTGCCGGAACGGGTGTCCGCGGCTAGCGTGAATTGCGGTACCAGCAGCAGGTCGCCGGCGATATCAGTCAGACTGCGGTTCATCTTGCCGGCATCGTCGCCGAATACCCGGTAGGACAACAGCTTGCCGAGCAGCGCCTCGGCTTCGGCTTCGCTATCGCCACGCTCGGCGCAGAGCAGCACCAGCAATCCGGCGCCGATGCTGCCGACGGTTTCTCCATCGACGACAACGCTGGCCTGGCTGACCCGTTGCAGCAGCGCGATCAAGACAAGTTCACCCGGGCGAACTTGCGCTTGCCGACCTGCAGCACGAAGCTGCCGGCCTCGATTTTGAGCGCCTTGTCGGCAATGACGTTGCCATCGATGCGCACGCCGCCCTGATCGACCATGCGCAGCGCTTCCGACGTGGAGGCGCACAGGCCAGCCTGCTTCAGCAACTGGCCGATGCCGATCGGTGCGCCGGCAACCGCCACTTCCGCCACCTCGTCGGGGATGCCGCCGCGGGCACGGCGTTCGAAGTCCTCCAGCGCCGACTCGGCCGCCGCCTGAGAATGAAAGCGGGCGACGATTTCCTGCGCCAGCAGCACCTTGATGTCGCGCGGATTGCGGCCCTCTTCCACTTCACGCTTGAACTGGGCGATTTCGGACAGCGAACGGAAGGACAGCAGCTCGTAATAGCGCCACATCATCGGGTCGGAAATGCTCATCAGCTTGCCGAACATCGTATTCGCCGGCTCGGTGATGGCAACGTAATTGCCCTTGGACTTGGACATCTTTTCCACGCCGTCCAGCCCTTCCAGCAGTGGCATGGTCAGGATGCATTGCGGCTCCTGGCCGTAATCCTTCTGCAGTTCGCGACCGACCAGCAGATTGAATTTCTGGTCGGTGCCGCCGAGCTCGAGGTCCGAGCGTAGCGCGACCGAGTCGTAGCCCTGCATCAGCGGATATAGCAATTCATGCACCGAGATCGGTGTGCCGGCCTTGAAGCGCTTGGTGAAATCCTCGCGTTCCAGGATGCGGGCGACGGTGTAGCGGGAAGAGAGTTCGATCATGCCGCGCGCGCCGAGCTGGTCGCACCACTCCGAGTTATAGCGGATCTCGGTCTTCGACGCGTCGAGCACCAGGCTGGCCTGCGCAAAATAGGTCTTGGCGTTTTGCTCAATCTGCTCGCGCGATAGCGGCGGACGGGTAATGTTGCGACCTGATGGATCGCCGATCATCGATGTAAAGTCGCCGATCAGGAAAATCACCGTGTGGCCCAGATCTTGCAGCTGACGCATCTTGTTGAGCACGACGGTATGGCCAAGATGCAGGTCGGGCGCAGTAGGATCCAGACCGAGCTTGATGCGCAGCGGCTTGCCGGACTGTTCCGCACGGGCGAGCTTTTGCGCCAGTTCGGATTCAACCAGCACCTCATCGGTGCCGCGCTTGATCACTTCCAGCGCATGCTGCACCGAATCGCTCATCGTTTGTGCATCAGAAAGTTTCTCTGCGGTACTTTGTTGCGCTGCTGGAATATCGCTCATAGTGCTGATCAAAATGACATTTTTGCCGGGTTAGCCAAATTTGCGTTGTTATAATGCGGGCTCTTTTTTCCTTGACTGTTATCAACTTTCAAACAGTTGCTGGAAGTTGACAACAAAACGCCGAATTTTAACTGATTGAATGGTCGCTATAGATAAAATCCTGAGCCTGGGCTCCCGCGGCGTTCTGTTCCTCGGGGCGTCCCGCAAAAATCGCATCGTCTCCGCTTCCGCAGTTTTTCTTGCCCTTTGCGCCTTTGGCGCGGCAGGCGTCGCTCCGATAGCACCGGATGCTGCTGATCTGCCGGTGCATTCCGTGGTCGAAAATCTGGCTCTGCCGAATCTGTCCGAGCAAATCGCCGGCATGACGCCTTCCGCACAAGTGTTCGTCAGCGAAGAGAAGGTCCGTCCGGGCGATACGCTGGCCGCGCTGATGCAGCGGCTCGGCATTGATGACAATGAGGCAGCAAACTTCATTCGCTCCAATGCCACCGCACGCGGCGTCCTGCAGCTCAAGGCTGGCAAGCGGATACAGGCGCAAACCCGCGCGGACGGCCAGCTGGTGCAGTTAAGCGCCGCGCTCGACGATGCGCGCGATGCTGGTCCGGCGAAAAACCTGATCATTACCCGTGAAGCTGATGGCTTGCGCGCGAAGGTAAGCGCGGCTGCGCTGGAGCGCCGCGTCGAAATGCGTTCCGGCGAAATCCGCTCCTCGCTGTTTGCGGCGACCGACGCGGCGCAGATCCCGGATGTGGTCGCCAGCCAGATGGTCGACATGTTTTCGACCGAGATCGACTTCGGCGCTGACCTGCGCCGTGGCGACCGCTTCAATGTCGTCTATGAAAGCTTCTGGCAGGACGGAGAATTCGTTCGCACGGGCCGCATCCTCGCCGCGGAGTTCCGCAACGGCGGCGATACTTATCAAACTGTCTGGTTCGAAGAGGCCGGCAAGCCGGGCGGCTATTTCAGCTTCGACGGCAAATCGCTCAAGAAGGCCTTCCTGAAGTCGCCGCTGGAATTCACCCGGATCTCTTCCGGTTTTTCGATGCGCATGCATCCGATTCTCGGTCAGTGGAAACAGCACAAGGGTGTTGATTTCGCCGCGCCGACCGGCACGCCGATCCGCGCTTCGGGCGACGGCACTGTCGAGTTCGTTGGTACGCAGAGCGGCTACGGCAATGTCGTCGTGTTGAAGCACTGGAGCAATTATTCGACCGCCTATGCGCACATGAGCCGCTTCGCCAGCGGACTGCACAAGGGCGACAAGATCAGCCAGGGCGAGCTCATCGGCTATGTCGGCTCGACGGGATGGGCCACCGGACCGCATCTGCATTACGAATTCCGCGTCAACAATGAGCCGCGCGACCCGCTGTCCATCGACATCCCGAATGCGCAGCCTTTGGCCGGCGCCGATCTGCAGCGCTTCCGCAAGGTCGCCAGTGACATGAGCCATCGTTTTGCGCTGATGTCGCCGCAGGATGCATCGGTCCAGGTGGCGTCGAAGTAAACCGCCTTCGATTCCTCACAACGAAAAACCCGTTTTCGCGCCGACGATTGCTACAATCCGCGGCATCGAAAACGGGTTTTCTCATGTCCGCTTCCCCTTCTCTTCTCTACATCGGGCTGATGTCCGGCACTAGCCTCGACGGTGTTGACGGCGTACTTGCCCGCTTTGACCAAACCGATTCTTCCGCCGGCATCGCCACGCTAGCCGCTGCACATTTGCCGTTTGACGATGCTTTGAAGGCGGAGCTGATGGCCTTGCAATCGAGTGGTGCGGATGAAATCCATCGCGAGGCGCTGGCCGCGAATGCGCTGGCCGAGCGCTATGCCGCTTGCGTGGCGCAAGTGCTTGCCGCGGCGGGCGTTCCAGCGAACGCGGTGCATGCGGTGGGCGTGCATGGACAGACTATCCGCCATCAGCCGGCGCGAGGATATACGCGGCAGACCAATAATCCTGCCCTGCTGGCCGAACTTTCCAGCATCGATGTCATTGCCGATTTCCGCAGCCGCGACATCGCCGCCGGTGGACAGGGCGCACCGCTGGTGCCGGCTTTTCATCATGCGGTGTTCGCTGCGCCGGATCGGACACGTGTTGTGGCCAATATTGGCGGCATCGCGAATATCAGCATCCTCGATCCGGCGCGTAACGGCGACGTGATCGGTTTCGATACCGGGCCGGGCAATGTGCTGATGGATGGCTGGATGCTGCGCCATCAGGGCCAGCCCTACGACCGTGATGGCGCCTGGGCAGCAGGCGGGCGCATCGTGCCGGAACTGCTCGAGGAATTAGGCCGCGAGGCATACCTGTCGCTACCGCCGCCAAAAAGTACCGGCCGCGACCTGTTCCATCTGGAATGGCTGGATGAGCGGCTGGCCAAGTTTGACGCTTTGATCCCGCGCGATGTGCAGGCGACGCTGACGGAATTCACGGCACTGACGCTGGCCGATGCGATAGTCCGGCATGCCGCACAAGCCTCGGAAGTGTTCGTCTGCGGCGGCGGCGCGCGCAACAGCCATCTCATGGTCCGCTTGCGTGAAGCACTGGGGCGAGGGAATCGGATGCCGCGGGTCGAAGCGACGGATGCGCTGGGCATCGATTCCCAGCATGTGGAAGCACTGGCCTTTGCCTGGCTGGCGCGGCAATTCGATATGCGTCTGGCCGGAAATCTTCCAACGGCTACTGGCGCGCGCGGCTCACGAATCCTGGGTGCGCTGTATCCGGCATGAGCAACGCGGATGAAAAAAGGGAGTGCGAATTTGCACTCCCTTTTGCCTGTTTTGAACAGCGTTTTTCGTTCAGACCGAGAACGATGAGCCGCAGCCGCAGGTCGTGGTCGCATTCGGATTCTTGATCACGAATTGCGCGCCTTCGAGGTCATCCTTGTAATCGATTTCCGCGCCGACCAGGAATTGGTAGCTCATCGAATCGATCAGTAACTGCACGCCATTCTTGGTCATGCTGGTGTCGTCTTCATTGACGATTTCGTCAAAGGTAAAACCGTACTGAAAACCGGAACAACCACCGCCTTGCACGAAGACACGCAGCTTCAGGTCGGGATTGCCTTCTTCCTCGATCAGCTGGGCGACCTTCGCGGCAGCGCTGTCGGTGAAGACCAGGGGAGCCGGCATTTCGGCGACGGCGGTTTCGGCATTGGCGTTCATATCGGGTTCCTGCTAAAAATTAGGACAAAGAAGGATTATAAAGGGGAAGCGAAAATCACGTATTGGCGACCGCCTTGGGCAGCGCAAGCTTCAGCACCTGCTCGTTTTCCTGCTGATGACTGAGCTTGCCAGAGACAAGCGCGCCGCCATGCATTTCCAGCGCCTTGTAATTGACATCTCCAGTTATGCGGGCCTTGGGCTGCAATTCAAGCAGCTCGGTGCAAAAAACCGGTCCGGCAATTTCACCATCCACCACGACATGCTCGGCGCGGACCTCTCCTTCGACGCGGGCCTGTTCGGAAATGACCAGCATGCTGCCTTCGATCGGATTGGCGATCAGGTTGCCTCTCACATGACCGTCGACCCTGAGCCCGCCCCGGAACTGGATATTGCCTTCGATCCTGGTCTCCATGCCGATCAGGCTGTCGATTGTATTTTTCGCCTTCTGCCCAAACATCGCCGCTCTCCTTCACAAATTCGCTGATTGTTGCGAGCGCAGCTTGCCGTTTTCATAAACGCGCGCCTGCACGGATTTCACCTGACTTCCCTCAGGAAGCTTGAGTATGCCTTCGATGCGCTGATAGTGCCGGAATCCGAGTTGGAACTGATCGGTGTCCGGACTATTTTTTTCGGGAAAAATCACGGTCGAGCGCCCGGCATTGCTGGCGAGATCAACCGCAAGCTGAAGATTGCCACGAAAATTTTGCTCCGCTTTGCCATGCCGCATGATGAGCATGCGATAGCGTAATTGATATGGAGCAACAAAATCAAAATTCAGACGCCGAATCGAAATGTCTTGTGACACCGATCCGGCTGGCAAAAGGTTTTCGAAGAAGGAAAGATCTTCCTGCAACTGCGCATTTTCCATTTCCAGCGCCTTCAGTTGCGACGCCATTTGTTCCTTTGCCGATCGCTCGATCGCCAGTTGGCTTTCACTTGCGTTCAGGCCATTGGCAATGCGGTCGCGTTCCGCGCCGAGCTTGTCGATTCGCCGTTGCAGCTGCGCGCTCGCGTCGGTCTCGCCGCTGTTTCCAAACACGACCATGCCGCGTCCGAGTGCATAGCCGATCCCTCCCATTGCCATACCGATCGTGCACAGTGTCACGAAGAGCACAATGCGGAATCTGCGTGACAATTGGCGACGGATCGCCAGTTTCGGCGCAGGCTTGACGCGCCGCGCCAATGTGCTGCGCCGGTTCTGTTCCATCATCAGGGAAGAATCGGGACCTGCTTCAAACCCAGTTTTTCATCGAGGCCGAACATGATGTTCATGCATTGCACGCCCTGGCCTGCGGCGCCCTTTACCAGGTTGTCCTCGACTACAAGGATCACCAGCAGATCGCCATTTTCGGGACGATGCACCGCGATGCGCAGCATGTTGGATGCGCGTACCGAACGTGTTTCCGGATGGCTGCCTTTGGGCATCACATCCACGAAACCTTCATTGCGGTAATAGTCTTCGTACAGCGCCTGGAAATCGATGTCGCGACTCTCAGGGAGAATGCGCGCATACAGCGTTGAATGGATACCACGGATCATCGGTACCAGGTGCGGCACAAAGGTCAGGCCAATCGGACGGCCGGCAATCGCCTCCAGCCCCTGCGTCGTTTCGGGCAAATGCCGATGGCCTTTCACGCCGTAGGCCTTGAAGTTGTCCGAAGCTTCAGCCAGCAAGGTGCCGATTTCCGCTTTTCGACCCGCGCCCGATACGCCGGATTTGCAATCGGCGATCAGCGTACTTTCATTCACCAGAGCCTTGCCTTGTGCTAACAACGGCGCTAAGCCGAGTTGCATCGATGTCGGATAGCAGCCGGGAAGGCCCACGACACGCGCATTGCGGATAGCGTCCCGGTTGATTTCTGGAAGGCCGTAGACAGCCTCCTTCAGAATTTCGGGACAAGAGTGCGGCATGCCATACCATTTCTCGAAGGTTGCAGTGTCCTTCAGACGGAAATCGGCAGCGAGGTCGATGATCCGCACGCCGGCGGACAGCAGTTCAGGAGCCTGCGCCATCGCCACGCCATGCGGCGTTGCAAAGAACACCACATCGCATTCATTCAATCGCGCTTTCTCCGGTGCGGAGAAAGCCAGGGAGACATGGCCGCGCAGCGACGGAAACATATCCGCTACCGGCATGCCGTCTTCCTTGCGCGAAGTGATAGCGGTCAGTTCCGCCTCGGGATGCGCCGCCAAGAGGCGCAGGAGTTCGACGCCCGTGTAGCCGGTGCCGCCAACGATGCCAACTTTAATCATGATGTGTTACGCCCAACAGGAAAGGTCCGGCGATTGTAGCAGCGGTGCCGAATCGACGTTGCGCGCTGCTGCGGCCCCAATAAAGAAAAAAGCCGCCGGGCGAACCCGGCGGCTTTGCTTGCTCCGAAGCGCGGATTAGCGCTTGGAGAATTGCTTTGCGCGGCGAGCCTTGCGCAGACCAACTTTCTTGCGCTCGACTTCACGGGCGTCACGGGTAACGAAGCCGGCTTTTGACAGCTCGGGCTTCAACGCCGCATCGTAGTCGATCAGAGCGCGGGTGATGCCATGACGCACGGCGCCGGCTTGGCCAGACTCACCGCCGCCGGACACGTTGACCTTGATGTCGAAACGGTCGACGTTGTTGGTCAGTTCCAGCGGTTGACGAATGACCATCAGGCCAGTTTCGCGGGAGAAGTATTCGTTCGCCGGCTTGCCGTTCACCACGATCTGGCCGGTGCCAGCCTTGATGAACACGCGCGCGACGGCGCTCTTGCGACGGCCGGTTCCGTAATTGTAGTTACCGATCATTGCTGTTCCTTACAGTTCGAGGGGCTTCGGCTGCTGTGCGGCGTGCGGATGGGAGCCTTCCGCATACACCTTCAGCTTCTTGATCATCGCGTAGCCGAGCGGGCCTTTGGGCAGCATGCCCTTGACCGCCTTCTCGAGCGCACGGCCCGGAAAACGCTGTTGCATTTTCAGGAAATTGGTTTCGTAGATGCCGCCGGGATAACCGCTGTGGCGGTAGTACTTCTTGTCGGTTGGCTTGGCGCCGGTCACGCGCAGTTTGTCTGCGTTGATGACGATGATGAAATCGCCGGTATCGACGTGAGGCGTGAATTCAGGCTTGTGCTTACCACGCAACCGGAGTGCCACTTCGCTGGCGACACGTCCGAGGACTTTGTCCGTTGCGTCGATCACAAACCAGTCGCGTTGGACTTCGTGTCCTTTGGCGGAAAAGGTTTTCATGATGACTTTCTGTTCAGGTAATACGCTCAAACTGGTGGTTCCGCGGGCAATCTTTATTGGAAACATTGCCAAAATCGTTGCGGACTCTGCCTTATTTCTTTCCCCTGAGCGCACGGGGAATCGGAAAGTATAGGCTTTTCAAGCACTTGGCGTCAAACAAAATCGTACGTCGGGAACCGTTACAATAGCGCACTCAATTAATGGAGCTATAGAGAGGTCGTCATGGAATGCACTGTGAGCTGGGCTGGATCTCCCGGCATGACTTTTATCGCTGAAACCGGTTCAGGCCATATCGTAACGATGGACGGTGCGCCTGAGGGCGGTGGACGCAACCTTGCGCCAAGGCCGATGGAGGTAGTCCTCGCCGGCACCGGCGGATGCACCGCTTACGATGTCGTGCTCATTTTGCGCAAGAGCGGTCAGGACATCCGCGGATGTGATGTCACGCTCAAATCCGAACGAGCGGAAAAAGATCCAAAAGTCTTCACCAAGATCCATTTCCACTTTGCCGTACGTGGCCGCAACCTGAAATCAAATCTGGTTGAACGCGCAATCAAGCTGTCTCACGAAAAGTACTGTTCGGCGTCGATCATGCTAGAGAAGACTGCCGAGATTACGCACAGCTTTGAAATCATCGACGATCTCGCGGAAACTCCAATCGCCTGAGATCCCTTTCGCCCGCCACTAAATATAGTAGGCAACGCTGGTCATTACTTTTGACATGGCGCGCATCGCTTGCCGCATGGGCAGCGGCATATCGGCCGCGCCCAACGACTGGGCTGCTGCGCCATGATCAATTTCATCCTGCCGCATCTGCTCGACTACCACACGCGATTTTTGATCGGCCAATGGGAGACGTTGTAAATGGCTGGCCAAGTGTGACTCCACCTGCTTTTCCGTTTCGACGACAAATCCAAGACTGTGGCTATCGCCCATTTGCGCTGCGATGACGCCAAGCGCATAGGACATCCCGTACCAGAGGGGATTAAGCATGCTGGGATGCGAGCCGAGCTCCTCCAAGCGTTCGGCTGTCCACGCAAGATGATCTTCCTCCTCGCGCGCAGCATGTTCGAATTGCTTACGAGTGCTCTCCTCGCGAGAAAAGCGCCCCTGCGATTCATAAAGCGCTTGCGCGCAAATTTCTCCGACGTGATTCACTCGCATCAAACCGGCGCTGTGACGACGTTCTGCCTGAGTTAATGCATCCTGTCCAATTCTTGCTGCTGGACTGGGCCGTGACGCAAAAGCCACACCCGAAATCACACGAAGTGCGCGATCAAAACTGACAATAAGTTTATCCATGCGTGACCTTTTACACGATTACACATTACCAGATTCTAAGCTGAAGCGTTGCACCCATACCACAAAGAAAACTTGTTTAACCGCCAAAGGCAAAATCTCTTTGCCCTTCATTCCGTTATTTGATGAAATGTCCACTAGCTTCTTGATCAACTGGTTTGGAAGTCTCGGCGGGCAAGATTCGGTTGATAGCCTCGCTGAATGCCGCGAAAAACTTTAGCACTACAACTTCTGGAGATAACTCAATGAAAAAATCGCTTCTCGCACTGGCAGTACTGGGTGCATTTGCAGGCGTTGCACAAGCACAAACCAGTGTGACGATTTACGGTTCGTTTGATGCAGGCGTTCGCTATCAAAACAACCAAGACGCCGCTGGTCACAGCAGGCTGACGATGGGCTCCAACGGTACCTACAACTCCAACCGTATCGGCTTTAAAGGCGTTGAAGACTTGGGCGGCGGTCTGAATGCTCACTTCACCCTGGAATCGGGCTTCAACTCCGGTACTGGCGCTCTGGATAACTCTGCTTTCCTGTTCCAACGTTCGGCATTCGTCGGCCTCGGCAGCCAATGGGGTTCCCTGGATCTAGGTCGTCAATATACCGTCGCGTTTAAAACCGTCGGCGCCTATGATCCGTTCAACTACAAATTTACCGGCATTATTCCTCTGACCGGCGCGAGCGTTTCGGCTGGTACCCGTCAAAATAACGACATCCAGTACACTGGAACCTTTGGCCCGATTACCGCGCGTGCTGAATGGGCGCTGGGCGAGCAAGCTGGTAGCGCGCGTAACGGTTCGACCCAAGGTTTGGGTGTGACCTATGCGAACGGCCCGATCTCCGTTGGCGGTGCTTATACCCTGCGTAAGCCACAAACTGCTGCTCCAGTTGCCGCAACTGCCACCGCTGCAGCAGTCCCGGCTCAGTACAACGACAACCGCGACTGGACCGTCGGTGGCGCCTACACCTTTGGCCCGGCTCGTGTCGCCCTCGGCTACGCCAAAGAGCGCCAGGATCTGACAGCTGGCAGCTTCGACCAGAAGAACTGGTGGATTGGCGGCAGCTACGACATCACCCCGGCCATGGGCCTGACGGCTGCTTACTATGACACCCGTGTCAGCACCAACAATGTCAGCACCTTCAACGGCAGCGGCAAGCGCCAACTCGTGATTGTCGGCGCGACCTACGCTCTGTCGAAGCGTACCAATTTCTACGCTGACATCGACTACGCTCGTTACTCGGACGCGCTGCGTCTTGCTTCTAGCGCGACCGCTGCTCCGAACCTGACCGGCCTGGGTGTCGGCAGCGCTCAAATGCCGCTGTTCTCGTCTCCTGGCAACGGCAACCAGACCGGTGTGTCGGTTGGTATCAACCACCTGTTCTAATCAATACTTTGTGTGAGAGTGCCCTTCTCGCAAGGGTATTCTCACCGCAGGTATAGGCGAATGCCGATCATCTGCAGTATTGTGTGAACTCAGGCCCACTTCGGTGGGCCTGATCTTTTCCAAGGCGATAAGAAGCAAGCAAGCGCTCGGCGCACTGCCAAAATTCATTCGCACATATCTTCCTTGTGAGCTTTTCGGGGCGCGCTTGTCTCTCGTAATGCCGGCCCGCTTTCACTGGTTCAATTGCAATTTTGGACGCTTCGGGCGAAATACCTGTTCGTCAGCATAGAAGGCCGTATCCTGCCCTTGCCACCAATTCGGCACTCCCAATACCGGTAAAGGCGTGAAATCCCCAGTATGCAAACCGGTGTGCAGTCTTTTTGCTACCGTTTCATCGACCCACTGTCGTGCCGTCTCTTCAGCCAAAGTCAGAATCGGTGGTTCAACCACTATGATCCAGGTGTGCGCAGTAATTGCCTTGTAGGGACTGACAAGCTTCTCCAGCAATGCATGCCCGAACAAGCGCACATCGCAACGCGATATAAATTCTTCCCGGCGCTCAACAAAGAGCTCTTGCCAAGCATGCTCGCGCAATGCTGTTCCGAGCGAAGGATCGGAAATAACGAGCAACGTCGCATTCTCATCAAAGATAGTGGCCGCGTCTCGCAGCTTGCCTCTTACCTTCGTCGGCAGTTTGCCCCGTTGATCGATCTCTTCTGCCTGCAATGCATTGAGCTGCACTTTGATGCGCGGATAGCTGAGCCAGATAAGGGCATTAAAGAAGTCATGCAAGTTATCTCGCGTCGGAACTTGGCCGGTATCGCTGATGAAGCTTTCATAGGCGATACCTGAAGGCAGGGCCTCCTGCGGAACAAAGCGAATGGGCAAGCCGCGATGGTTTTTCAGATCTATTGATGCGGCTGCGCTGTCAAGCGCATGTCGCCAATTCGCGGCATGTGCGATGCCATACCCCATTGCGCGCAAGGGTAAGAGCCATGGCCGGCTCCAATCAATTTGATTCAACCAGCCAGTTGTCATGCTTAACGCGTGTTAGATCATCTTCCATGCGAGCGTGCCGCCCGCATCAAGGGGAACCACGCTGGTATCGGCCATCGGCAGTTCAGCAGGCAGTTCCCAGCTTTCACGACGCAACGTGATTTTGTCGCTATTTCGCGATAACCCGTAGAAATCTGCGCCATGTAGGCTAGCGAAGCCTTCCAGCTTGTCCAGCGCGCCGGCAGCATCGAATGCCTGCGCATACAGCTCCATCGCGTGCAATGCGGTATAGCACCCTGCGCAGCCACAGGCATGCTCTTTTGCCCCTTTGGGATGTGGCGCGGAATCGGTGCCGAGAAAGAACTTCGCACTGCCCGAGGTGGCTGCTTCCACAAGAGCCTGACGATGCGCCTCACGCTTGAGCACAGGCAAACAATAGTAATGCGGACGAATGCCGCCACGGAAAATCTCGTTGCGGTTGTAGAGCAGATGATGTGCGGTGATAGTAGCGCCAACATGTCCATCGGCGTCGCGCACATAGTGTGCCGCATCCCGGGTGGTGATGTGCTCGAAAACGACCTTCAGTTCCGGCATGTCACGGCGCAATGGAATCATGACGCGGTCAATGAACACCGCCTCGCGGTCGAAAATATCGATGTCCGAGTCGGTCACTTCGCCATGCACCAGTAGCGGCATGCCGACTTCCTGCATCGCTTCCAGGGTACGACGGCATTTGCCGAGATCGGTCACGCCAGCGTCGGAGTTGGTGGTCGCGCCGGCGGGATACAGCTTCACCGCGTGCACCAGGCCGCTGTCCTTCGCCCGGCGGATCTCTTCCGGCGGCGTATTGTCGGTCAGGTAAAGCGTCATCAGCGGCTCAAAGCGCATGTCCCGCGGCAGGGCCGCCAGAATGCGCTCGCGATAGGCCAAGGCTTGCGCGGTGGTGGTAACCGGCGGCTTCAGGTTCGGCATGACGATGGCGCGCGCGAACTGGCGCGCCGTATGCGGCAACACGCTGGCCATGGTCGCACCATCGCGCAGGTGCAGGTGCCAATCGTCGGGGCGCGTAATGGTGAGGCTGGAAATCGGGGTCTGCATGATAGGACGGAAAACGAGGGAAGACGTGATTTTACGGGATAGCGACGCCATTAGCGTGACACGGGCACGCCAGCCGGCATCTGAAAAGACAAGGCCGCTCGGGCTTATGCCACGAGCGGCCCCATGGATGCGGCAGACTTAATGAATGATCTTGGCCAGAAAATCGCGCGCCCGCTCGGAGCGCGGTGTGCCGAAAAATTCATCCTTCGTGCAATCCTCCAGAATGCTGCCCTTGTCCATGAAGACGACCCGATTGGCCACCTTGCGGGCGAAACCCATTTCGTGGGTCACGACCATCATCGTCATGCCTTCCTGGGCCAGCTCGACCATGACGTCCAGCACTTCGTTGATCATTTCCGGATCCAGGGCTGACGTCGGTTCATCGAACAGCATGGCGATCGGGTCCATTGAAAGCGCGCGCGCAATGGCGACGCGCTGCTGCTGCCCACCCGAAAGCTGCCCGGGAAATTTGTCCTTCTGGGCGATGAGCCCGACGCGATCGAGGTATTTCAGGCCACGCTGGGTCGCATCCTCGACGCTGCGCCCGAGGACTTTCACCTGGCCGATCGTCAGATTCTCGCGTATCGACAAGTGCGGAAACAGTTCGAAGTTCTGGAACACCATGCCGATCCGCGCACGAAGCTTGGACAGGTTGGTCTTCGGATCGCCGACCGACACGCCATCGACAATGATTTCCCCCTTCTGAAACGGCTCAAGACCGTTGACCGTCTTGATCAGGGTCGACTTGCCGGAGCCCGAAGGACCGCAGATCACCATGACGTCGCCCTTGGAAACGCTGGTGGTGCAATCGGTCAGCACCTGAAAGCTGCCGTACCACTTGCTGACTTGACGCAGTTCAATCATGAAATTTCTCCCGAATTCGGTTTCGCCATTCAGCGGATGATGGCCACGCGCTGCTGCAGGCGTTTCACCAGCAGGGAAAGGCCATAGCACAGCACAAAGTAAACAATGGCAACGAACAAATACATTTCCACCAGGCGCCCGTCGCGCTGCGCAATCTTGGAAGCGGCGCCGACGAAATCGGTGATGGACAACACGTAAACCAGCGACACGTCCTGGAACAGCACGATAGTCTGGGTCAGCAGCACCGGAATCATGTTGCGGAAAGCCTGCGGCAGCACGACGTTGCCCATCATCTGCCAGTAATTCATGCCGAGCGCATACCCGGCGAACACCTGCCCGCGCGATATGGACTGGATGCCGGCGCGCATGATCTCGCAGTAATACGCAGCTTCAAACAGGATGAAGGTGATGAGCGAGGAAGAAAACGCGCCGACCTGTATCGGTTCCTTCGCACCGATGATCCAGGCGCCGATATAGGGCACGAGGAAGTAGAACCAGAAGATCACCAGCACGAGTGGAATCGAGCGGATCAGGTTGACATAGCCAGTGGCTACCAGCGACACCGCGCGCAGCTTGGACAGGCGCATCATCGCCAGGATCGTGCCAAGGATGATGCCGCCGACCATGGCCAGCAGCGTCAGCTTCAGCGTAAAGACCATGCCGACCTGAAACAGATAAGACCATGAGCGCTCGATGACATTGAAGTCGAAATTGGAAAACATCAGTGACCTCCTCCACCGCCGCTGACAATGAAGCCAGGCACCCTAACCCGGCGTTCGATCCAGTGCATCAAGGCGACGATGATGACATTGACCGCGATATAGATGAGGGTCGCCGCGGTGAAAGCTTCGAACACCTGGAACGAGAACTCTTGCATCGACCGAGCGCGCGCCGTCAGTTCCATCACGCCGATGGTCAATGCGACCGAGCTGTTCTTGATGATGTTCAGGAATTCGCTGGCCAGCGGCGGAACAATGATGCGGAAAGCCATCGGCAGCAGCACGTAGCGATAGGTCTGCGCATTCGTCAATCCGAGCGCGGTGCCGGCAAGCCGTTGCCCACGCGGCAGCGACTGGATGCCCGCAGAAACCTGCACCGCCACACGTGACGAGGTGAAAAAGCCCAGGCTCAGCACTGCCGTGACGAACGCCGCATTCGGCAGCGATTTCAACCAATTGCCGATGCCGACCGGTAGCAGTTCAGGCATCACGAAATACCACAGGAACATCTGCACCAGCAGCGGAATATTGCGAAACAGTTCGACATAGGCATTGGCGAAGCGAGCCGCGAGTCGGTTTGGCGTGGTGCGGATCGTGCCGACGATGGCTCCAAGGACCAAGGCCATGACCCAGGCTGACAGCGCTACGGCCAGCGTCCAGTACAGCCCGGAGAGCAGCGTATCGAAATAAGTACCGATGCCTTCCGGAGAGTCTTCCCAGAAAATGCGCCAGTTCCAGTTGTAATTCATGGGATATCCCCTATTCCATCAGTGCGCTGATTGTATCTTCGGCTCGATAAACGCATAACGTACTGCCAAGAATTTTCCTGACCGTGAAATCAGACCCCTGAAACCCTTCACTGAAATGAAACGGGAGGCCTGCGCCTCCCGCTTCACATATGCCCGGTCAGCTTATTTCTTGCGGCCGGACTTTTGCGCTTCCGGCACGGCTGCATAAGCAGCCGGATCACCGGAATCGGTAGGATGCGCGATCACGGCCTTAAGTTGGTCGCTCATCGGGACGTTCAGATTGACCCCCTTCGGCGGGATCGGAGACTGGAACCACTTTGCGTAGATCTTGTTGATCTCGCCCGACTTGAACACGCCTTCGATGGCGGAATCGACCACCTTCTTGAATTGCGGATCTTCGCGACGCAGCATGATGCCGTACGGCTCGACCGACAACGCTTCCTTGGTGATTTCGTATTCGTTCGGTTCTTTGGAGCTCGCTGCCAGCGAGGCCAGCAGAATGTCGTCCATTGCAAACGCGGTCGCGCGGCCGGTTTCCACCATCAGGAAGGCTTCGGCATGATCCTTGGCAGGGATGACGTTCATGCCGAGATTGCGCTCGCTGTTCAGTGCGACTACCTGTTTCAGGTTCGACGTGCCGGCGGTCGATACCAGAACCTTGCCCTTCATGTCATTCAGCGAGGCAATATGCGACGACTTCTTCGCCAGCAAGCGGTTCGCGGTGACGAAGGTGGTTGGCGCAAATGCCACCTGGCGCTGGCGTTCAAGGTTGTTGGTCGTGGAGCCGCATTCGAGATCGACGGTGCCATTGGCCATCAGCGGAATCCGGGTCGCGGAAGTCACCGGGTTCATCTTCACATTCAGCGAGGTCAGACCGAGTTGCTTCTGCACCGCGCTGACGATCTTCATGCACAGATCGATGGAATAACCCTGGTACGACTGCTTGTCATCGAGATAGGAGAAGGGAATCGAAGAATCGCGCACGCCCAAGGTGATGGTCCCGGTGTCCTTGACCTTTTTCAGCGTGCCGGTCAGATCCTCTGCATGAGCAGCGCCGGAAACGAGGCTGGCGCCGATGAGCAGGCTGGCAACAATGGACAGTTTCATGAAGTCTCCTAATTCGAAAGGGATAATGCATTGCAGAAATTTTACTAAAAAACAATGCGCCGCTCAGTGTAGCAAAATGCAAATTATTCCACGCATTCTTCCGCAAATTTCAGCGCTGATCCTGCGATAGCGAAAAAAAACCGGCACAAGTGCCGGTTTTTCGTACGCGTTACTGTCGCGCTTGAAGGACACAACCACGCATCAGGGATACAAGCCGCGCATTTCACGCGCCTGCAGCACCCTGGAGCAACCGACAATGAACGCGGCCGTACGCAGCGACACCCGTTTTTCATCCGCAATTGCCCATACCGCGCCGAACGCCTCGCGCATGATGCGCGTGAGCCGGGAGTTGATTTCATCTTCGGTCCAGAAGAAGCTGGAGAAATCCTGCACCCATTCGAAGTAGCTGACCGTCACGCCGCCAGCATTGGCGATGACGTCCGGCACCACCAGCACGCCCTTGTCATGCAGGATGTCGTCAGCCGCAGGCGTGGTCGGGCCATTCGCGCCTTCCAGGATGATCTTCGCGCGGATCTGACCCGCATTGGCTTCGGTGATCTGCTGCTCCAGCGCGGCTGGAATGAGGATGTCGCAGTCCAGTGCCCAGAAGCGCGAGCGATCGCTGATCTGTTCGGCCTTCTCGAAACCGGCCACGCTGCCATGTTCGGCCACATGCCGCTGTAACGCAGGAATGTCCAGGCCGCCTTCGGCATACACCGTGGTCTGATGGTCCTGAACCGCGACCACTTTCGCACCAGCCTCCGCGAAAAGCCGCGCCGCGATGCTGCCGACGTTGCCGAAGCCCTGCACCGCAATACGCGCGCCGCTTACTTCCAGGCCGATGCGCGCCGCCGCCTCGCAACCGACGACATACACGCCGCGGCCGGTCGCCTCGCGCCGTCCGAGGCTGCCGCCCATCGAAATCGGCTTGCCGGTGACCACGCCAGTGGCGGTGCTGCCCTGGTTCATCGAATAGGTATCCATCATCCAGGCCATCACCTGCTCGTTGGTGTTGACGTCCGGCGCCGGCACTATCCGGGGTAAATTTCATAACATTTATGATGTGAGTGAGTAAAAACAGTAACTTACCGACCTCACAAAAATGTTAGATATAACGTGCCACTGTAACAATTACTCCGTCACAACATGGCGCTCTAGGATTTACAGCATCTGACCTCACTGCGCTTCCATTTCAGCGAAGGCCTTTTGCTCAGCCAACCACACCTCCACATCGGTCGCTCGCCACCGCAACATTCGGGTGCCCGGGATATGCATTTTGGCCGGTACCAGCCACGGCCGACATCTCATGTTCCGCCGTATAGTGGCAGGAGTCCTTCCTAAGATTTCAGCCAGTTCAAAAACATCCAGGTACGTTGCCATCGCCCATATATCCCGTAAGAGGAGGCGGCCCTTACTAGAGGGCCAGCCTCATTGCTTTGTGATGTATGTGTAGTGACGATAGTTATTCCGCCCGTTGCTGTCGCTTCCCGCCTGGAGAACGACATACGTAGTCCGCCGAGCGCCGAGCGCCGACCCCAGCACCGGCTGTAGGCACGCCGTAGAGCACACCGCGCCTGATACGAGCCCGGGCTGGAAAAAGTCGATGTCCCTCTTACTGGCGCTTTACGCTTTATAGCTTTGGTAATGGCCGCGAACGCTACAGCGCCGACTCATCCGCCAACTCCTCGCCGCGAGCGACAAGCTTCGATGCTGACGTCCCCAGGGCGTCTGCAATTGCAAACAACGAATCCAAGGCTGGAGCCGACACACCGCGCTCGGCCTTTCCTATAACGTTTCTGTGAAGTTTTGCGAGTTCAGCGAGTTTTTCTTGGGATAGCTGTTGCTCAAGCCTTGCTTCCCTGATTGCGGCACCAACGGCCTGAAGACGGTTCATCAAAATTCCAACGTATTTTTTGTTGGAAGTCTCTCAACCTTACGCGCTATAATCTACACACAAATATGTGCAACACAATTGTGTTCATTCTTGCTGTACAAGGCTTTTAGGTGCAATGGCGCCGCCGAGCGCCATGCAGGAAACGTCACAAACTGGCCATCGCAGCACATCATCCGCGACTATGTTTTCCCATCAATTTCTCTCCTCGTATTGCTTTTTCTCTGCTGCCGTAGCGGCACATCGGGACAGCCCAGAGGAAATGAAGAGCGACCCGGACGCCAAAGCAGTCACGGAAGGCTTCAAAAGGGCGACCTCTGGAATGTCAAAGCAGGAGCAAACAATGCTTACGCAATTCATCCTACGGCTGCTCCAACTCCCTGAGGAATACGAGCAAGACAAAAAGCAGCGCTATTACTTGGCGTCTAACCTCGACCGTGAAGCCGCCGAGACTCTCTCCAAGCTAGCCCACGAAAATGATGTCCTCAGTGCCGAGGATTTCATGGCTCGTGCGTTAATTACACAAGATGTGCTCGCTGAGAAGCTTCGGCAACATCGAATTTTCAGACTCCCGTATTGGGCACGCGAACTCCCCATCCGCGGCGAGGAGTTGTACCCCGCCTTTTTTGTCGACCCACGATATCCGCTCTCATCACTAGAAGCTGTATCAATGGCGCTGCGCGCTTCTCCCGGCGAAAGGAAATACCGCTTCTTCACGACGCCGAACATCCTTCTTGAAAACAAGGCGCCACTAGAAGCGTTGGCCGACGGAGAACTCGAGCAAGTAATTATTGCTGCCAAAGCATTCCGACGAAATCCTGTCAGCACGGTATAGAGAAGCGCCCAATCGCCGAACTCAAAGCCTACAACTTCACAATGCCTTGAATTTTATAGTGTGAGTAAAAACGAGCACATCAATCCTCCATGAGCACCGAATCAAGTAACATCCCGCCGAACCTACGTCGCATATTGAATCGATTTGCAATGTTGATTGCATCTCCTAAAGCAACTAAGTGGGAAGGCGTATCAGAAGAAGAAATCAGCACACTGCTCGCGGATTGCATGAATGCCTCAAAAACCGATATTGAAATAGCAAACGCTCTTTTCAGCAAAATAGCGAATCGGCTAGAGGAACTAGAATCCAAATTGAAGTACAAGTTCGGAACAGAATTCAAAAAAGCAACGGAACCATGGCGCCGCATATCAATCGAGCACTTAAAGAAAGATACCGGGGCACCCCTAACTGACGCATTCCCCACCGAAGAAGTAAAAAATGCAGTGAAGCAGCGTCTGCAGAAATGGTTCACAGCAAATCAAGGGACGATAGCGAGCGGAATCAAATCGAAGGACTTACTCACACTACCCGAATTACAAGAAGCGATGAATGCAGAAAAGAAGGACATTCGGAATGCGATTAGAGCTAGCCGTATGTTTTTTGTTATTGGACCAGACCACCAGAAATATTATCCTGCATTCTTTGCCGACTCAAGTCTTTACTTCAGGAAGTGCTTAGAAAAGGTTTGCAAAAAACTCACCGCAGTCCCTGCGGAAGTGAAATACGGTTTTTTTACGACATCCATCCATTGTTTGGGTGACCAAACACCAGTTGAAGCATTGAATGCGGGGAAACTGAGAGAAATTATGGAAATCGCCGGTGACATTCTATAACTTCATAGAAAACTGAGTATCTTAGATTTCGCCAAAGGACAATGCACTATGACGACCCCTGAAGAACGGACGCGCGCGGTCCTCGATGCTCGTCAATTACTCGTATTCTTGGCGTATCCGGCCAGAGAAGAGGAAGTCCCTGAAAGTATCCGATATCAAGCAGAGACGATACTTAGGCATTATCCCGAAGCTAGTGACATGGACATTGCAGGACTTGCATGTCCCAACTTATTCTCTTCTGAACGGCAGACGTTTACGGAAACGAAGAGTAAACATCGAAAGCGCCCCATAAGGACTTCTCCCTTTCTTGAAAAGATGGTTGCAAATGCAGAACCTGTGCTTCTTGGTATCGGCATCGCCTTTGTTTGCATTATAATAATTCTATTTATATCCTTAAGCCGCAAACTTGGGTAAATCTTTTGCGAGCACTTATCCCTTTTTTGCTCCCTATTTTTGTTAATTTCGCTGTCCACACTTTCGTGGTCATAATTGGCAATCAAGTTCTGACACTCAAGATGGACTCATCCATCTTGAGCGTTATGAATTAGTGCCCAATGGCCCGTCGCTATTGGTTGCGCACGACGACGCGAAAGGCGGCAACATGCACTTTATGTCGCAACCTTCCTTCGGAGCCGGCGGTTTGCGATGTCGGCTAAAGGCTCTCTCTTCTCTGGCAGCTCCGGTTGCGGTAGCAATAGTTGGAAGCCTATTAGCCGCCCAGTCGCCCGAATAGCCGCGACTAGAGTCGCAATCGAGCCGGAGCCATCTGCCTCCAAACGCTTATAAGTCCGTAGGGGAATCCCCGACAGTTCTGACATGGCGACTTGGGTAAGCCCTCTGCGAAGACGCTCCGCGCGCAGACGCCTTCCTATTTCGGCGCAGACCTCGTCATCCGATAGGAGGGCCAGATTTGGCATGTATGCACTCTTTTCCACTGAAGAAATTCCTGTAGTTTTACCGAATATTTTCATAAGGTGCCAAATCCGGCCCTTTGCAGTCAAGAAATTAATTGCACTGTGGATAAGGTGCCACTAGAATTGGTAGTTACTGCTGCGCAACCAGAGGCTAACTTTCGCTGCCGTGCGAGGCTGGACAAGAAAAAGGACCTGATGACGTCGCACCTTACAGATGAAGGGCTATCCCAGAAGCTGACCGCGCTCGGCGCTGCCAAGGCGGGCCGGAGACTCTTGGTTGTAGCTGACGCCTTTCACTCCCAGCTTTTCACCGATGACCCAGCCACCGGAGCTTGGATTGAAATCGGGCTCGGCGATATCGCCGACAAATCAATCCCGCTTCTCAAGCCGTTCATCCGTGCGAAGAAGGTGGAATGGGTGACCGTTCCGAAGCTCGACCCGAGGATTGCGCCCGCGGAGCACGGACCCAGCGCGCTCCAAACGAGTTCTGATTTTGACGCTTGGGTAAAGCACCGTGACAAGATAACCATGCCGACCGGCCGACAGGCGGATATCACGCCAAAGGTAGCGCGAGAGGTTGAACGTCTCGCTGCTTGGCGGTGCCAGCTCGACGGTTGTGGCGATGACCTGAGTGCCCACTATGTAGATGGTGCGACAGGAAATTACGCATACTTGGCCCACATTGTGGCAGCGTCGCCGGACGGCCCGCGCGGGGACAAAGTTTGGTCTAGCTTGCTCGCCAATGATGTTAGCAACATCATGCTGCTGTGCGACAAGTGCCATCGCCTGATTGACCGCATCAATCCCGATGCCTATCCACGTGAAGTCTTGGAAGAGATGCGCGAGCGCCATGTCTCTGAGGTCAAGCGGCTGCTCGATACGCTGGCATACCCGAGCGCCCAAATATTGGTCGTTGGCGGGAATATCGCTGGGCAAAATGTGCGCTTCGACCGCAAGGCAGCCGAGGAAGCGATGTGGGAGCGGAAGCTGCGCGCCGCCTCGACACCGCATACGTTTTCTCAGAATGCCGGATTCTTGTGGGACACGGCGACGCCGAACTATTGGGAAACGCTGTTTGAATCGTTGAAAACCGAAATCCCGGCACTCCGTGGCCTGCTCAATGGGTCCAGCCGCGGCGGTGCTGCACCGGCATCGCTTGCTGTTTTCCCCCTGCATAACACTTCGGTGCAAATCTTGAGCGGGCGCCTGCTGGGCGAATCTGGAACGGCGCACGTCTTCCAGTTTCACCGCAACGAGGTCGCCGGTAAAAAGGGGGGCCAATGGCGATGGCCGGACGTGCCGACGCCGGCGCCCGACAAGTTCAAGGTAAACGAACTGCGAGCCTTTCGCGAAGGGGACGCCGAGGCCACCCTGTTGGTGTACCTGACATGCCAAATTCCATCGACCGAACTTCCGGGGCACCTCTTCGATGGCGAAGACTTCGTCCTTCCCACTTTGGAGGTCACAGTCGATGCGCCGTCTCATGCGGCCATTTCCCATCCAATGGATTTGGAATTGGCAGGAAAAGCTTTCGATATTGCGTTGCAAAAGATTCAAGACATCTGGCGTCTACAGCGAATTCATCTTGTAGCAATCGCTCCGTCAAGTACGTGCGTCCGTCTGGGCCAGAAATTTCAAGCCCGTAACCACCGGCCGGTCATGTTGTATGAGCGTAGCCCAGTCAACGCTCCGGCAACCTTCGGGCCTTTTGTTCAAACCATTGAAATTGGTGCCACCGAAGTGCGTCGGCCAGGTACCGGCTCAGTACTCAACCTCGCCTAAAGGAAGAAGCAAACGATGACAACAATGCCCCAGATGCCACAACGACTTGCCCACCTCCTGAAAGCGAGAAACCAGGCCGCCCAGTGGGAATCCTTCATCGCTTCGATGCTGACGAAACTGGAGCTATCGGAAGAGGAACTGGCCCTCGCGACGAAGCATTATCAGCAGCTAGCCACACACATCGCACGTAAGCTTGGTGTTGGCGAGAATGACGTGCACGTCATTGTCCAAGGCTCCATGCGTACGCAAACGACCATCTCCCCGCGGGGCCGTCAAAATTTTGACCTTGATATCGTGGTCAAGCTCACCGGCCCGCGCTTCGAGAACTTGCAGGAGTCCGAAGCTTTCTTCGCCGAATTTGGCGAAGCGTTGCACGGGGTTGCCGATGCGGGCGACCCGGAGCCGAAGCGTCGGTGCTGGCGGCTTAACTACCCGAATCTTCCGTTCTATTTTGATGTGACGCCCGCGGTTCCCGATAACCGCCTGATTACTGGCACCAAGATTCGCGTACGCGACCCGGATACTGTGTGGAGTCCAAGCAATCCTCAAGACTTCGCTGATTGGTTCTGCAATATCGCGGGATTGAGGTTTCCTTTCCAGCGAGTCCAACGGCACTTAACGATGGACGCCACGACGCAGGTCGACCCTGTGCCGAATTCACCGGTTCGCCTTGACGATATCCTTCGGCGCACTGTGCAGCTGGTAAAACTGCACCGCGACAACTATTACTGGGAGCTGGCACCACAACGTAAGGAGTTGGCACCTATCTCAGTAATCCTAGTGACACTGCTGGCGAGTGCATACCTGCGCCTGGCTCAAACACGTCCTAATGACTTCTCGTCGGCTATCGAGGTCGCCTTGGAACTGGTCGAACAAATTCCAGGGGGTCTCCTTCCGCAGGGCGCAGCCATCTGCGTGCCAAACCCGCGGCATCCCGCTGAGAATTTTGCTGACCGCTGGAATAAGGACGGTGGCAAGAGGGCGGCCGAATTCCGTACCTGGTATACCGCACTCCAGCGTGACCTCGAGGGCCTTTTCTCTGAGGATTACGACAAGAAGACTGAACTGCGCATCAGAAACGTGTTCGGCCAGATTGGCGCAGACGCATGGAAGAAAAGTCTCGGCACGCACACCCCGCTGCAAGGTCTTTTGGCTTCCCTGCCGGCCACCAAACGAAGTAATCCGTCGTCGCCCTTGCCGGCTGGCTCGAGAAACACTCTGGGGTAAGCTGATTGACTGCAGCGAACCCTTTTCAGCAAGCCATCTCCAATGTCGCCGAATGGCTCGATGGCGAGGGTTGTGCCTTTGCCCACCGCGTTGTCGATGGTTCGCGAATTCAAGCGAAGGCTGCCTGGGAAATTGGGGTGCCAGATACGCCACTGGCCGGGAAGCCAGTACGGCTCGTACTTCCAAACGATTTCCCTGCTAGCTGCGCACGAATTTACGCTGACGAAGCGCTATGCCTCGTGCTGCCTCATATTGAGGAGGACGGTCGGCTTTGCCTCGGGGTAGAACCCAGCCCCGCCGACTACGTTTACCCGTGCGAAGCGGTCGAACGCGTCATACATGCTTTTGAAGCTTACTTGACCAACGCAAGCGACCCGGATTGGGTAGCAGACGAGTTGCATAACGAAAGGCTCAGTTATTGGCTCCGCTTTTGCGACAAAAAGCGGAGAGCGGCCAACGGCCTTCCGGCAGCGCGGTTGAATGTCGTATGCCTTGATGAATGGACCGGGCATACGGAAGGCAGCATCGCGGTCTATTCCCAAAAGGGCCCAAGCAAACGTCCGGCCGCGATGGTAGCGTGCATGGGAAAGGCAGACCCTCAGGCCCTCGCTCAGCGGCACCGATGGGCAAACGGAACACTAACGAAAGGGCGCGCGCTGTTTGTTCACATGCCGCCTTCGCAGCTATGGACGCCGGCGACTTGGCCAGAAACCCTCGAGCAGCTGGATAGCTTGGTTTCCTCTATCACTGCGGGCGGTCTATCGTTAGTGGAGTGGCTGCGCGAGAGGATTCGCGGCGGCTCGCAGCCGTTTCTGGTGGTCCTTGTCCAGGAAGGCGTGGCATATGGCTACCAGATTCATCCCGCGGATGTCTGGCAGGTTCAGTCTCCTCGAATCCAGCCACTGTCGCTCGTTCGGGTAGATGCGAACTGGTCGCTGAGTCGGGACCACGGCCTGAGCCTGTTGTCTATGCGGCGCCGGAAACGAATTGCTGTGCTAGGCTGCGGCTCCCTTGGCAGCCCTGTTATCGAACTTCTGGCGCGTGCCGGCGTGGGATATCTCGAAATCATCGACAATGACCTGTTCGAGGCGGAAAACTGCTCTCGCCATGTGCTCGGGCTATCTTCCATTCACAAATCCAAAGTTGCTCAACTAGCTGAACGACTCCGTACTGAGCTGCCTGGTGTCGAAATACGGGCTCAAGCAGCCAGCGCAACGGCCTGGATTGCTCAATCATGCAGGCCTGGGGACTTCGACTTGGTGGTCGATTGCACCGCAGAGAGTTCGGTCCGCGTCGCCTTGGCCCAATATCGCGACATCGCCATCGGTGTTTGTCCGGTCATCCATGCATGGGTCGAACCTTTCTGTGCGGCCGCTCATGTCGTTTCCGTTCACGCGCCAGACTCGTGGCCATTAAGCGACCCTGCGGACCAGAAAATCAATATTGCGGAATGGACGGAGTCTACCCGCGTCAACCTGCCCGCTTGCAGTGCTGGGTTTCACCCCTATGGCGTCGCCGACGTGTGGCAGGCCGCTGGCTTTGCCGCCGAGCGCCTTCTTGCCGTGCTTGATGGCACTGTCGGCACTTCAACTATCTGGTCTTGGGTACGGTCGCGCGCGTATTTTGAATCGTTGAGCGTCGACGCTGTAACAGGAAAGCTTGTTCCGGACAGTCCTTCTCCCTTTGATGCTGCCATGCTTACCCGAGATTTTCTGGCGACGGTAGGCGCAGATGGGTAAGTGTCTACTTGAATACCGTATCCCGGATGCCGCATGGTCGCTCGAGTTTTGTGCCGACGCGATTGCAGTATTACAGCAGCACGTCCAAAAAGGTCCACTGTCCCGAGAGTCTGTGGGGCAACTCTACACTCGCGACCTGACGAAGCCGACGATTAGGGTAGAGGTCGCTACTGTGCTGCCCCCGGCACGGAATTCCTACGCACATGTTCGCTTTGACCCAAAGAAGCTTGCCGCTGAGCGTGCCGCCTTATTCAAGCAGGGACTTCATTGTTTAGGGTTTTGGCATTCGCATCCGGAATCCGCCCCACGCCCCTCTAAGGAGGACGACGAACTAGCCGCTGACCATGCTAGGGCTGCCAGAGGCATACTGTCCGGGCTAGTTTTTGCAATTGTTGGGAACGCCCCTTTCCCCTCAGGGTTAGCGGTATGGGTACATGACGGTAGGGCTATGTGGGCAGCAAGGCCAGAAAAGCTTGAATAGCTAAGCTACGCGGCGTAACACGCCGCATCGCCACCTTAGACTTTCATAGCCAAGTCTACAAGACGCTGGCCAATGACAAAGATTCCCGCCATGGGCACCGATGTGACTGTTCCAAGCGATGTGCCATCGTCGACTCGATACCAATTTGCCCCATCTGTTCGCACTGCACGTAGCACGGGCGTGAAATCGAAGGATGCGTAGCAAGCGAACTGCCCACCTCCTTGAAGCTGAGCCGCCAGCGTACTGTGATTACCGTTTTCCAGCCAAACCAGCGGCCAGGGATACCAACCAGTCCCAAAATGGTTGTCAGACTGCACATAAGGACCATCCTCACGCTCTGGCCCTATCCGGCCTAGTGCCCGATGCAAACGCCAACGTTCCCACACGCGGGGAAAGACCGCTGCATCCTCTAACCTCACCAAGATTGGTTGTTCAACCGGGTGTATGAGCTGGTCCATCGTTGCGCCATCAATTGTTAGCGGTAGGTCGCCGTCCCAAAGCAAGCCTGATGGCAGCAGTGGTGGTTTGTGCGAATGCCTTGCGTCGAACAGCAGCAGCTCAAGCATCTCCGCCTGAATTAAGCGGGACAATGCAATCGTCAATCCGCGCAAGGAGCCAATTCCTTGCTGTTCGGCAGTATCGATAGACCAGATAAGCGATTCCCAGCGCTCAGCTGGACTCAATACCCCAGTAGAAGGAAGGACTGGTACAGGGATACGCGAAGGAGAGTTCGCGGCTCGGAATTCGGGGCCAACGGCCGATTTAACAAGTTCGTGTATGGGACGCTTTTCACTCATAGGATTCTGTGTGCATGACAGTACCAATGTTATCCATAATTACTAGGCATCGCGCTACTTCGCCTGCTGAAGAAGCCGCAAGCCATTGAAGACAACGAGCAAACTGGCCCCCATATCGGCAAATACCGCCATCCACAACGTCGCCATCCCGGCAAGCGCCAAGGCAAAGAACACGGCCTTTATGCCTAATGCGAGCACGATGTTTTGAACAAGAATGTTCTTCGTACGTCGGCTCAGCCGCACAAAGGCTGGTAGCTTTTCCAGTTCGTCGTCCATCAGAGCGACATCGGCGGTCTCGATTGCCGTGTCGCTCCCGGCGGCGCCCATGGCAAAGCCGATGTCAGCCTGAGCCAAGGCCGGCGCGTCGTTCACCCCGTCGCCAACCATCCCGACTGCGCCGTAGGTAGACTGCAGACGTTGCACCTCTTCGAGTTTGTGCTCCGGGAGTAACTCACCCTTGACGTTGTTGATGCCTACCAACTCGCTGATGCGTTTGGCGGTCCGTACGTTGTCCCCCGTGAGCATGACAGTCGCCACGCCCAGCGCATTCAGCTCCTGGATGACGCTGGAAACCTTGGGGCGCAGGACGTCAGCAACCGCAATAATGCCTCGCGGACCAGTCTCCGAGGACAGCACGATGGCGGTTTGTGCATCGTCTTCCAGCTTATCCAGAAGCGCCTCAACCACCGGCGAGCACATCCCACGCTCTTCTAGCAGACGGTGATTGCCTAAGTAGAAGGTCATACCACCAATCACCCCCTTTACCCCGCGGCCCGGCAGTGCTTCGAACTGGGAAACTGGGAGCAGGAATTTTTCAGGAGGTCCGGCTTTCACTACCGCTCGCGCGATTGGATGGGTGGAGTGCGCATCGAGGCTCGCAGCCAGTAGCAGAACCTCTTGCTCCATCCCCCCTCCCAACGGGTGCACCGACGTTACCGCTGGATGACCGATGGTCAACGTGCCGGTTTTGTCTACGGCGATTGCTTTCAGACGATGTCCCGCTTCCAGAAACTGGCCACCTTTGATGAGAATTCCCCGGCGGGCCGCCGCTGTCAGTCCACTGACTACGGTTACCGGCGTTGAAATGACTAGCGCGCACGGACAAGCAATGACGAGCATGACCAGCGCCTTGTACAACCAGGGCACGAACGAAGCTCCCATTACGACCGGGGGAATCGCCGCAACCAGCACTGCCATGACCACAACTGCCGGCGTGTAGTACCGGGCAAACATATCAACAAAACGCTGCGTCGGTGCCTGTTTCCCTTGGGTTTCCTCGATGACCCGCACAATCCTGGCCAACGTACTGTTGCCGCTGTTTGTTGTGACGTGGACATCCAGCATGCCTTGCTCGTTGATAGTGCCGGCATAGACGGTGTCGCCCTTACGCTTCTCCACAGGCATGCTCTCGCCAGTGATTGGCGCCTGGTTTACCGTCGATTCACCTTCTACCACCGCGCCATCAAGAGCAATGCGTTCTCCCGGCTTCACCCGCATTAACGCTCCCACCGGCACCGCATGCGACGGCATGGCTTCCCATCTACCGTCCGTGCCTTGCACTGTCGCCATCTCAGGCGCGAGAGTCATCAGGCCATGCACTGCGCGCCGTGCCCGGTTGAGCGACATGCTTTCAATAAGCTCGGCCACAGCAAACAGGAAAACGACCATGGCTGCTTCCGGCCACTGTCCAATGGCGACTGCCCCGAGGACGGCCAAGCTCATCAGAAAGTTGATATCCAGCGTCAGACTCCTGAGTGCAATCCATCCCTTCCTCAGCGTCGGAAGGCCGCCCGTCGCAATTGAGATGATGGCGAGACCGATAATCAGCGCCGATGTCTCGGAGCCGGTTAGCCAAGACATGATTTCGGCGGCTACGGCTGATATGCCGGAAACGGCGAGCAGCAGCTTTTGCGTCGCGCCAAGTACAGTCGCGTCTGCGCCGTCTACAGCGCTTGGCGCATCCACGCGCAACGGCTCGGCTTGCATGCCGATGGATTTCAGTGCCCGCAGAATGGGTTCCGGGCTTTCCAGGCGATGATGAACATTCAACACCCGGTTCATCAAACTGAAGTCTAGTTGGACGATGCCCGGCATGCCTTCGAACTTGTTGCGAATCAGCCGCTCTTCGGTTGGGCAATCCATGTTTTCGATACGGTACTGGGTCACCTCCACCCCGCCAGCCGCCGGCGTCGAGTTGCTTTCCGCCGGCGTCGGCTCGGAAAGCGGCGGCGCGGACATCAGCTCAGCTTCCATTCCGATGGATTTCAGCACGCGTAGCACCGCATCTTGTATTCCCAATTCGTGATGCGCGGTCAGCACACGATTCAGTAGATTGAACTCCAGGCGTTCGATACCCCGCATCCCCTCGAGATTGTTTCGAATCAGGCGCTCTTCGGTCGGACAACACAGATTCCGGATACGGTACCGAGTTGGTTGAACGCCGCTGTTTGCTGCTTCATGCATGACCGTGCCAATCGTCGCTTGCGGACTCGAAGAGCATTGCCCTCCGGAACAGCAGCTGTCGGTGATTTCGATTCGTTTCGACATAAATGCGGCATGACGTAATCAGGTAAGCTTGCATTAGAAGCCCTGTAGTCGCTACAGGGTCAACAGCTTTTGAGAGGTTTTCATGCGCATAGGCGAATTGGCAAAACGCGCCGGCACCGACGTCGAGACGGTGCGGTACTACGAAAGGTCCGGCTTACTGGACGAGCCAGCTAGGAATGCTGCCGGTTACCGGGAATACAAGGAAGAGCATCAGGAGCGCCTTCAGTTCATCCGGCACTGCCGGTCGCTACAGATGTCGTTGGCCGACATCCGCGTGCTACTGGACCTCAAAGGAAACCCGTCAGCCGGATGCCAGGGGGTGAACGACCTGCTGGACCATCATCTCGAACGCATCCGTACCCGGATGGTTGCGCTTCGCACACTGGAATCGCAGCTCACCTCCCTCCGTCATCAATGTGGCGAACCGCATTCCGTAGAGGAATGCGGCATTCTCCAAAATCTTTCGGAGTCCGCGGAAAGCCACGAATGCGCATGCCATACCGAACACTGACGACGCAGACTGCAATGCCCGAGAAAGCTGCTTCCTCTCAATTCTTTGGGCAACACTGGCCGCGCAGCGACTCGATATGGTGAAAACTCTGGGACTATTCTTCGCAACAGCTATTGCCGAGCTCGTCGGCTGTTACTTACCACTGCTTTGGCTAACGGATAAAGGCAGTCCCTGGCTGCTGCTGCCTGCCGCCGTCAGCCTAACCATTTTCGTGTGGCTGTTGACTCTCCATCCGACGGCGAGCGGCCGGGTCTATGCTACTTACGGGGCGGTCTATATCGCGACAGCGCTCGGCTGGCTTTGGGCGGTCGACGGCGTGAGGCCGACATGGACCGATGTTATTGGCGTAGGCCTGGCCTTATGCGGCGCAGGCATCATCGCTCTTGGCCAACGACAGGCTTGAGCCGGGACTGCCGCTTTCCGGCTTAATGATGGCTCACTCAACACCACGGCTAACTATCAGGATTGCCGCCAACACACTGAACAAGGCTCCAGCATAGAAAGTTGTTGCGGCGCCAAGTCGTTCCCACAGGGCGCCGGCAATGGTACTGGCGAAAAGCATGGCGATACCGCTCACGAGGTTGAAGAAGCCGAACGCTGTTCCCTTCAGAGCAGGCGGTGCCGTATGTGCGACCATCACGGACAGCAGGCCTTGTGTCATGCCCATGTGAAGGCCCCAAAGCGCGACACCTAGCAGTACCGTTGTCCAATGACTGCTATGGGCGAGCACGATGTCGGCCGCCACGAGGAAAGCGAGCCCAACGACTAGCAACTTTCTATGGCTTACGGAATCGGCCATCTTGCCAAACGGATAAGCCGACAGCATGTAGACGATATTCATGGCGACCATGACCAGCGGAATTAGCGCCTGTCGCATCCCTCCCTGCATTGCTCTCAGCACTAGGAACGCTTCGCTGAACCGGGCCAAGGTAAAGACAGCGCCGATTGCGACCACCCACCAGTACGCCGCAGACAACTGGCGCAAGCTTTCCCGTCTTATTGGATTCACCCGCTTTTCAGCGGTCGCATGGCGTGGCTCTTTGACGCCGACGGCCAGCAACAAGACTGCTAATGCGCCCGGGATGACGGCAATCCAGAAAATCCGCCGGAAGTCGTTTGCCCATAACAGCATCAAGCCTACGGCGAGTAGCGGCCCGAGGAACGCCCCAACTGTATCAAGTGACTGCCGCAAGCCAAAGGCCGCGCCGCGGCTTTCCGGTGGCGTGATGTCGGCGACCAACGCATCGCGCGGCGCCCCACGGATACCTTTGCCAACTCGGTCAACGACGCGCGCCGTCAACACAAAGCCGGCTGAAGGGGCAATCGCGAAGAATGGTTTGCTGGCTGCTCCAAGCGCATATCCGGCCACCGCTAGCCATTTCCGATTTCCCAGGTAGTCGCTTAAGGTACCGGAAAACACCTTGACAATTGGCGAGGTGGCCTCGGCCAGCCCTTCAATGAGACCCACTGCTTCGACGCTCGCGCCAAGGGAGGAAACCAGAAACATAGGGAGCAAGCTATGAATAATCTCCGAAGAGATGTCCATGAACATGCTGACACAGCCGAGAATCCAGACCGCCGTTGGAATCTGCCGTAGTGTCGAATACCGTTCAGTTTTCATTTCTCTCCTTTTACTCTGTTCTCCGGTGCATTCGCTCGAGTTCGTGTTGCAGCCCGGTGCTCCCAGTAGGTATGGATGCTGACCAGACAAAGGGACAGCCATGCGACACCCTCTGTCATGCCGGCCAAGACGTCACTGAGATAGTGCGCGCCTAGATACACACGGCTGAAAGACACAATCGTCGCCATCGCTATAGCCAGAATCGCAATAAGCACCTTTCGGCGCCATTGCCCGAACCGGGAAATCAAGAAGGTGCCCAGTAGTCCGAAGAAAAGCGTGCTGCCCGCGGCATGACCGCTGGGGAAGCTATAGGTCGTCAGCGACAAGATTGGATGTTCGAAGCTTGGACGAGCTCGGTGGAATGCAAACTTCATCAACACGTTTAACAGCATGCCGCTCGGGACCGTCGCAAGCAGGCATGCCAACCAGTACCAGTTGCGTTTCCATGCCAGGTACACAGCCACTAAGGTGGCGTAGACGGAGATTGCCAGCGGCCCATTGAGATGGGTAACCGCCAACATCACTCGCGTCACGGCGGGCGTAGCGTGCTCATGAAACCAGCTCGCGACTCGGACATCAATGATGGTCAGCGGGTCACCAGTGAGCACGTCCTCGGCAATGCCGCCGAAGAGCCAACTGGCGCCTATCAAAATTACCGCCCCCATCGTCAAACGCAAGCCGAGGTAGCTACCAGGCGAAAGCCGCGCCTTGATGAACGCGATTTGTCGAGCGAACCGAAGGCGAAACCGGAGCACTTCTGGACGCTGAAGGAAGCGTTGCCAGCTGCGCTGAATACCTTTTTCATTGCGCACTGCGGCTCGATATAGCCAGACGAGGATAACGGTGAAGAAAAGCGTTCCCCCGACGACTGCACTTGCGGTTCCAATCCAATGCTTAGCCCAGTGCCAGCTGTCCCCCAGGAAGTATCCAAGCAACACCACGATGGACGACCATAGTCCGGCACCCAATAGGTTGTAGGGTAGGAATACGCGATACCGCATCCGTGAGGAGCCGGCAAGGAATGGAACAATCGCGTGCGCAAAGCCGACAAATCGGCCAAGAAAAATTGACTGTCCTCCGTGTCGCTTGAAAAATTCATCCGCCTGGTCGACGCGCTCCTGATTCAGCCCCAAATGACTTCCATAGTGCAGCAACGCCGGACGACCAAGGCGCCGCCCCATCTCGTAACCAATGCTGTCACCTGCGATGGCGCCAATCGCTATGGTCCAAATCAACACGTCCAGGTCGAGGACTCCTTGGGCTGCGAGAAATCCGCTCACCAACATCAGGCTTTCCCCTGGGATGAGAAGGCCAACGAATGCAGCGGATTCCAACGCAGCACCAGCGAAAATGAGCAGATAGCTCCAATGCCCGGCACGGCTGACGAGCTTAACGAAGTAATCGAGCATATTAAATCTTCGCAGCAGCCATCCTGGGAACAATGGATTCTCCAGTTACCTGCTGCCGGTAGACAAACCGCAGCCCGGTCTTGCCATCCGCCCGGATGTTCTCAAGCGAGACCTCGCCGCCTAAACGCTTGGCAGCACTGCGTACGATTGCCAGCCCAAGCCCGCTTCCCGGCTGTGCGGAGCCCACTATTCGGTAGAACGCGTCAAAGACTCGCGACATCAGCTCTTCCGGAATACCCGGCCCGCTATCCTCAACTTCCAAGACGGCATTGTTTGCATCACGATAGAGGCGAACGTCAACCTTGCCACCGGGCGGCGTATACAGCACAGCGTTTTGGATGGCATTTCTGACGAGCGTCCGAAAATCATGCTCGCTTCCATAGAGCCCCAGCTCCTCGCCGATTACCAGACCCAGGTCGACATTCCGGGAATCGGCAAGAGGGAATATTTCGCCCAAGGCTTCCACAACAACGTTCCTTCCATCCATCCTCTGGTAGTTCACCGGCGCGCCAGCCTCCAACTTGGCCAACAGAAGCAGTTGCTCGACCAACTCGCGCATGCGCTCAAGACTCACCCCTAGTGGAGCGAGACGGCTGGCCAAGGTGCCGGGAATTGCGCCGGTCGCCATCGCGTTTTCCAGTTGCAGGGTCATCGCTGTTACTGGGGAGCGCAGCTCATGCGCCGCATCTGCTACGAAGTGCCGTTGTTGTTGCAGCGCTTCCTTGACGCGGTCAAGCAATCGATTGGTTGCCGTAACAAAGGGAACGATTTCGGCCGGCACGCCTTGAAGAGAAAGCGGCGCGAGGTCCGTATCGTCCCTTTTATCGACTTCCTCCGATACCTCGCCGACCTTGCGAAGCAAAAACCGGATGAGGAACCCAGCCAGAACAATCAAGATTGGAATGACCAACAGGAACGGAGTCAAGGTACGGAGCGCGCTATCCCTGGCAATTTCGTCTCTTGCGGAAGTCCGCTGGGCGACTGCAAGGCCATAACCTTCATTCAACGTCCTGACATAGAGACGCCAGGACTCGCCCTTCGAGTCGACCGTGTGCAAGCCATCCGAAAGATTAGGCGGCAGGGAAAGCGATAGGTCTGGCGTCGCGATGTTCCCTCCTGCCTTTGTCATGCGAATCACCCAGACCCGCATTTCCGGCTCATCATCGACTGGTGGATGTGCCTCTGAAGAAATTGCGTCTTTGTCACCCAGTGACACCAGCTGAGCAATTTCCCGCAACTCGTCGTCCTGAAGGTCTCGCACTTCTTCGAAAGCAAACCAAAACGAAGCCAGCGCGCCGAAAATGCCGACGACGAGAATCGTCCCGCATATCGAAACGGATAGCAGCCATAGCAGGGACCGGTTCACTGTACCTTTGGAATCATCCATCCGACGCCCCTTATGTTCCTAATGACGCTGCTGTCGAGCTTTTTCCTCAGACTGTGGATGAGGAATTCGACCGCATTACTTTCGACTTCTTCATTCCAACCATAGATACGCTGCTCCAGGTCACTGCGGGAAAGAATGATGCCGGGCCGACGGAGGAATTCGTAGAGCACGGCGAACTCGCGCGCGGACAACTGCTGCTGCGTGCCCTGGTACCAGACCTCGTGGGTAGCAGGGTCCAGCGACAGGCTACCGTTCTGTAGCACCGGCGGTACGTCCGGTCCTTGGCGCCGTGCAAGCGCGCGCACTCGAGCGAGAAGTTCACCGACATGGAAAGGCTTCACCAGGTAATCGTCCGCGCCCAAGTCCAGGCCGGCAATGCGGTCTTCCACTGCATGGCGTGCTGTGATGACCAGAACGGGCACGCGGCTTCCGTGGGCTCTAAGTTCTCGCAATACCTTCAATCCATCCAGTTCCGGAAGCCCCAGGTCGAGCATGACGACTGCATAGTTTTCCGTCGTAGCCGCCGTCAAGGCTGCCCGCCCGTCGGTCGCCCAGTCAACGGTGTAGCACGCATCCCGCAATGCTTGGCACACGGCATCGCCGATGTGCGGGTCGTCTTCCACCAACAAGATTCTCATCTCTCGCAGTTTCCCAATACTGGTCAGCAATTAGCCTAAAACTCTCACCCCAAACTTAGCAAAGCCTTAGCGCGTCGCGTTTGCTACGTGTCCCCCCCTATATTTCCATGGCTGAACGATATCAACGACACCCTCCTTCTAAGCATTTCCTAAGTTTCGGCCGATAGCGTTGTGGCGCCATGATATTTCCGCGCCCAACATTGCCACCCAAACAACGCCAAGTAGACGAATGCCGACGTCGCCGCCGGCACAGATTCGTCCTGCCTTTGCTTTGCTGCGTTCTTGGAGCCTGTGCGACGCAACACTACGATGCACAACCGATTTCTGCCAAAGGCATCGCCCGCGACTTGAACAGCCATTCGCTAAGCTCCCCGGAACTTCGCGAATTCATCCAGGCCCGTCACCTCAAGCCAGAATCGCCCTGGCCTCCTCTTCGATGGAATCTCGACAGCCTGACCCTGGCGGCGTTCTTCTTCAGCCCGGACTTGGAGGCTGCACGTTCCAAGCTCAGGACAACGGAAGGTAGCCAGATTACGGCAGCCCAGCGGCCAAACCCAGTCCTCCAGTTTCCCCTGCAGTGGACGATGAATCCGAATGCCGGCGAATCTCCATGGATAGTCGGGTTTGCACTGGACATCCCGATTGAAACGGCCGGCAAGCGAAATTACCGGGTAAATGAGGCCGCCCATCTCGTCACCGCCGCCCGTCTTCAAGTGGCGAATGTCGCGTGGGGAATCAGAAGTCAGTTGCGTGAGCAACTCCTCATTCTCTGGTCGACATCGGAAAGAGCTGGGCTGTTGCAACAGCAGGTCGAACTGGACCAGAAACTGGTTTCAATGCTGGAAAAGCGCCTTGCGGCGGGATATGCGTCGACCTGGGAAGTCAATCAGCAGCGGCTTTCGCTGATTCAGGACCGCAATGCGCTCTTGCCCGTGCAGCAGGAAATGGCGGCGACCAAAGTCAGGGTGGCGACGGTGCTCGGACTGCGAGCGCAGGCACTCGACGGGGCCGAGCTGGACTTGAGCGGATTTGGTGAGCCTATCCCGGAATTGCCGCCGCAGGAAATCCGGCTGCAGGCGCTTTTGAACCGAGCGGATGTGCTTGAGAGCTTGGCGCAATATGAAGCCAGCCAGGCCGCGCTTCAGCTCGAGGTGGCCAGACAATATCCGAATCTGCATCTTGGGCCCGGATACACCTTCGACCAGGGCGCCCGCAAGCTCGGTTTCGACTTTACGGGGCTGGAGCTACCCGTCTTCAACCGAAATCAGGGACCCATCGCCGAAGCACGTGGTCGGCGGCTTGAAGCAGAAGCGCGGGTCAAGAAAATCGAAGCGAAGGCATTTGCCGACGCTGACGGCGCGGTCGCAGCATACGATACTGCGCGCGGGATGGTCCTGCAGAACGAGCACCAACTGGCCGTGCAAGGCCGCCAACTGTCCTTTGCCCAGCGCGCACTGGAACTGGGGCAGGATGACCGGCTGGCCCTGGTCCTGGCCCAAAAGGCGGAGCTTGCCGCCCGCCTTGCCATGCTCGATGCGACATTTCATGTACAGCAGGCAGTCGGAAAAATCGAAGATGCAATGCAGCGGCCGGTTTCCGGAGTCCCCCTTTCCTTTCGCCCCAACGAGTTGGCCAAATGAAGTCACCAACAAAAACCGTCCTCAAGGGCCTGTTGCTGCTTTCCCCAACCATCCTGGCACTGCTGCTGCTTGGCGGCTATTGGTTAAGCAAGGGAGAACAAAACAAGGAGGCTGAACGAGAGGCGCCGGTCCCCAGTTCGACAAAAATCGAGGTGAGGAACGGAATAATGACGCTAATAGTGAATGAGGCCACACAGGAGCGGAGTGGCATTCAGGCGCAAGCACTCGGGGATGCTACAGCGACTGGCGGGCCGGCCGTCTATGGCACAGTCATTGACATGCAGCCCTTGGTCGAGCTGAGCGGTCGTTACGCTTCAGCTATTTCCGACCTCAGTGCTGCGAAGACCGAACGGGCCACTACCAAGGCGGAACTGGCGCGCGTCATCGCGCTTTATGCCGATGAGCAAAATGTGTCACAAAAAGTCGTCGGCGCAGCCCGTGCTGCGGATGCGGCTGCGACCTCGAAGGTAAAGATTGCTGCAGCGGCCGCCGATGCCGTCGTTGCGACTCTCCGCCAGCAATTCGGTGCAACGATAGCGGAATGGACCGCGTCGCCATCGTCTCGCGACCTTGCATCGCTGTTTACTCGACGGGAGGTGCTGGCCCGCATCGTTTTGGGCAGGCAGCCGGGACCGGCGCCAAAAACTCTTACCCTATTCGGAAACGACCAGTTTGCGCATGAGGCACACCTCGTGTCGCCGTCGCCGCAAACCGACCCGAACATCCAAGGGCAAGCCTATCTCTACCGGGTCGCTGCATCGCTCCCCACCGGCACTCGGGTGACCGCATACATTGGCGGCCAGAAACAATCCCGACTGGACATACCCGCTCCCGCCATTGTCTGGTATGGAGGGCAACCATGGGCCTATGTAAAGACAACACCGACGACTTTTGAGCGCCGCGCCATCAACGGCGGGATACCTAGGAACGGGGATTTCTTGGTAAGCCGCGGATTCACGGCTGGGGAACAGGTTGTCATCCGCGGCGCACAACTGCTGCTCTCCGAGGAAAGCCGCTCGCTGCTGAGCAACGACTGACCACGCCGCGCCCATCGACATGCTGACACCCATCATCAATTTCTCGGTCCGCCTGCGCGGCGTTATTTTCGTGCTCGCCTGCCTGCTCTTTGCGTATGGCGTTTATGCATTCAAACAAAGCAGTTTGGACGTCTTCCCTGAATTCACGCCCCCCTTGGTCACCATCCAGACCGAGGCGCCAGGACTGTCCGCTGAACAGGTCGAGCAGCTTGTCACCCGGCGTGTGGAGAACGTGCTGGGCGGCTCGATAGGGTTGGAGTCGATGCGCTCGCAGTCGATACAGGGCGTGTCGGTCATCACGCTCATCTTCAACGAGGCAACGGATATCTATCGCGCTCGTCAAATCGCGGCGGAACAGCTGTCCACGGTGGCAGGCTCGTTGCCGGTCGGTGTCGGGCAGCCGACGATGACGCCTTTGAGTTCGTCTTCCAACCTGGTTCTGGGCATTGGCTTGACGTCTAAGACCCGGTCGCTGATGGACTTGCGTACCGCTGCCGACTGGGTGGTCAAGCCACGGCTGTTGGGCAGCAAGGGAGTTTCTGACGTTGGTGTCTATGGCGGTGAAGTCAAGCAGTATCAGGTGCAGGTCGACCCCGACAAGCTGATACGGCTTGGTCTCTCCCTACACGACGTGGTCAGCGCAGCGCAGCGGGCCACTGGCATTCGGGGCGCTGGCGTGCTGGATACCCCGAACCAGCGTTTGGTGCTCAACGCCATTGGGCAGACCACGAGCGGCGAACAACTCGGGCGTGTCGTACTGCTGCAAAAAAATGGCTCCGTAGTGCGACTTGCCGACATCGGCAAGGTAATAGCAGGCCAGGAGGTGCCCGTCAGCGGAGCCAATATCCAGGGCGAGCCAGGCGTAGTGCTCATGGTTAGCAACCAGTACGGTTCCGACGTGGTATCGGTGACGAAGAACGTGGAACAGGCACTAGCGGAACTGCGTCCGCAACTCGAGGCGGACGGCATCGAGCTGCATCCGCGCCTGTTCCGGCCTGCGAATTTCATCATGACGTCGACCGACCATTTGCGCAACGCACTTCTGGTGGGCGGCGCACTGGTCATCATCGTTCTGTTCCTTTTCCTCTTCAATATCCGGACAGCCTTTATCTCGGTCAGTGCCATTCCGCTGTCCCTGCTGGCGGCAATCGTCGTGCTTCACCATTTCGGAGTGCCCCTCAACACCATGACCTTGGGCGGGCTGGCAATCGCGCTTGGCGAAGTCGTGGACGATGCCATCATCGACGTGGAGAATATCTACCGCCGCCTACGCGAAAACCGGCGCCTCCCAAATCCGCTTTCACCGATAGAGGTCGTAGTCAATGCCTCTACCGAGGTACGCGGAGCGGTCATCTATGCCACCTTCACCGTGGCTGCGATTTTTCTTCCGGTGCTCACTCTCACAGGTGTCGCCGGTAAGCTGTTTGCGCCCCTTGGAATTGCCTATATTCTGGCCATCATGGCGTCGCTGCTGGTTGCGCTGACGCTCACTCCAGCGCTTTCCTACACAATGCTCGCAGGGCATACCGAGGACAAGGGAGAGCCACGCGTCTATCGCTGGTTGAAGGTCCGGTATTCCGCCATCCTGAAAAAGGTGGAACAGCGGTGGGCGCTGGCTCTTCTCACCTTCGGCGGCTTTCTCGGTGCGGCATTGATTGCCTTACCTTTTCTAAGCAGGGAATATCTGCCCGAACTGCATGAAGGTCACTTCATTGTCCACATGCAGGCGGTTCCCGGCACATCGGTTCAGGAGTCCATGCGCGTCGGTGCGCGTGTTAGCCGTGCGCTGCTGGAAATACCTAGCGTGAGGTCGGTCGCGCAGCGCGTCGGCAGAACCGCGCGCGGAGTGGACGTCTTTGGCCCACAGTACAGCGAATTCGAAGTCGACCTGAAGCCTAACCTTGGCGCCGAAGAGCAGGAACAGGCCCAGGCTGCGATTCGCAAGAAGCTTGGAGACTTCGCTGGACTTCTCTTTACTTCCGAGACCTTTCTTACCGAGCGGGTACAGGAAACAATTTCGGGCTACACGGCACCCGTAATCGTCAACATATTCGGACCTAATCTCGACGTTTTGGACAGGCTTGCCGGACAGGTTACCAAGACCTTGAACAGCGTCCCCGGGGCCTCAGGGGTCATGATGCAGGCGCCCACTGCCCCTCCGGAATTGACAATTCGCCTCCGGGAAGACCAGTTGACACGTTGGGGGCTGGCTCCCCTTGACGTGATGGAGGCGATACAAACAGCGTATCAAGGAGCGGAAATCGCGCAGGTATATGAAGGCAATGCGGTCTTCAACGTCACGGTTTTGCTGGAACGCGATGCACGCCGCAGTCCAACACAACTCGGTGAACTGCCATTGCGTACAGCCGATGGCGCGGTCATTCCACTTGGTGAGCTTGCGGATATCAACCAGACCAGCGGCCGCTATCTAATTCTTCACAACGGAGGACAGCGCCTACAAACAGTGACCGCGCAAGTCAGCGGGGCATCAGTGAGTCAATTCACGGACGAGGCGAAAAAGCGCGTTGCCTCAGAGGTCAAATTTCCGGATGGCTACCATGTTGTCTTTACCGGCGAAGCACAAGCCCAGGCTCAAGCTCAGCATGACCTCATCATGTACTTTGCCATCTCCGCCGTCGCGATATGTCTTCTCGTCTTTCTCGCGTTGCGCAGCGCCCGTGGCTTGGCTCTTGTCTTGGCCAACATGCCGTTCGCACTGGTTGGCGGCGTACTGACGGTCTTTGCGACCGGTGGCGTGATGTCCCTGGGCTCCATGGTGGGTTTCGTCACGTTGTTCGGCATTACTCTTCGTAATTCCATCATGCTCATATCCCATTACCAGAACTTGGTTCATCAAGAAGGACATCAATGGAACGAGGAGACGGCGACGCTGGGAGCGACTGAGCGCCTCGCACCCATTCTGATGACCGCGCTGGTGACCGGCCTCGGCCTATTACCGCTGGCACTGCAAAGTGGAGAGCCGGGGAATGAAGTCGAGGGGCCGATGGCCATCGTTATTCTAGGTGGGCTTTTCACTTCGACGCTTTTAAACCTGCTGGTCTTGCCCGCGTTGTCGCTGCGCTTCGGCCGCTTTGGCGCAACAGCCGTCGATGGCGATTAACCCGTCACGCGTCTCCATACTTCGCTTCCACGCTGTAGTCGCTTGACGGGCAGCCGCTATCAGGTTGGAGAGGTCACCATGTCAATCAGCATAATGACGAGGAATGCCGAGAGGAAAAGTGCCGTGCCGACATTGGTTTCCGGAAGCTCGTGGGCCTCTGTCAGCAATTCTTCTGCTGCCAGATAGAGAAGCGCTGCGACCGCGAACGCAAGCACCCCTTCTATCCACGCGCCGGTCAGCACACCGCTGAGGAAGTAGCCAGCGACCGCTCCGAACAGGGGAGTAACCGCCACCAAACTGGTCGTGAGGATGCTGCGGGCACGGCTTGTCCCTCCTTGTCCCAGTTCGACAGCAAGCGACAGTCCAAGGGTAAGCAGTTCAACGGCAAGCGCGATAGTTACCAACAACGCCTGATGTCCTGCTCCTCGTTGCGTAGCGGTACTGACGCCGATGAGCAGCCCGTCGACAAAGATATCGACGACCACCACACTGAGGAACGCCCAGGGGCCGCTGTTGCCTTTCTTCTCCAGCCGTTCTGACATTGCCCGAATGGCGAGTAGCAAGACGATTCCAAGCGCAAATCCGATAGCGGCTGCAAGCGGCTTTTCGCGGTGCATGACGTCCGGTAGCACTTCGACACCGGCGGCGGCGAAGACGAGGCCCGCTGCTACGTGCTGAATGTAGCCCCTAAGCGTATCTGACGGCGACCGGAAGGCGGCCACTGCGCCCCCTATCGCCAAGGAGGCCGTGCAAAGGAATCCATACCCCAAAGCTTGGTACAAGGTATTGCTAAAGGCCATTGCTGTATTCCCTCTGCGACTGGTACTGGGCTCGAGACTACTCAACGGCAATCCTCGGATTCAGCCATGGAGCGCTCGTTCACTTTGCGAGTGTGAATGTATTTGTATAAGAGGTATGTGCTTATGCGCACACTTGCAGGAGCATTCCTCAATGAATTGCCACGGTTTTTGTCGCCGGATGCCTACGTCGAGCCGGACAACCGTTGTGGTTCTATCATGGCTTTTCGAAGCGCATACGCGGAAGGAAAGGATAATGTGGAAATCCATCGTCGCCGTTTCGGTAGGTGCTGCATTCGGCGCTTTGCTTCGCTGGTTTCTCGGGATGAGGCTCAACACTCTGTTTCCGACCATACCTCCCGGCACGCTCGTCGCGAACTTGGTGGGCGGCCACATCATCGGCTTTGCGATTGCCTATTTTGCCCGCGCGCCGGACATCGCGCCAGAATGGCGTCTTCTCATCATCACCGGCTTTTGCGGGGGCCTGACAACCTTCTCGACGTTCTCAGCGGAAGTCGTCTCGCTGCTGGAACAAGGGCGCCTCTCTTGGGCCGTCGGGACGATTGCTGTGCACGTTGTCGGGTCGCTAGCGATGACGGCCGCCGGCATACTGTCCTGGAACTGGGCCAAATGACCGAGGAGCGAGGCCATGAACGGGTATCAAATCACCTTCTTTACCCAGCAAGACCGCCGGTACCACGGCAAGAATTTGGCTGACTGGCTCGTCTGCTTGGCGGCTGATATGGGCCTTCGCGGGGCCACCCTTATCCCGGGCGATGAAGGAGTCGGACAGCACCACCGCATTCACTCCGCGCGCTTCTTCGAACTGGCCGACCAACCGCTTTCCGTCGTGATGGCAGTTACGAGCGATGAAGCGGAGAAGTTGTTCGACAGACTTCGTGCCGAGAAGCTACACCTCTTTTACGTGAAGGTCCCTGTTGAGTTTGGAGTTGTTGGGGAAGACGACAACGTCCCCAGTTCCTAGCGCGGGGATTTTATTGCCTAAAACGTTTTCTGCTAGAATCCCCGCTTCGGAGATGGCATTCCTCCCTTAACTGCCCTCAGGGCTGATGATGCCTACATTGATTCCTGGCCTTGCGGGAAGATGTAGGTGTGCTCATCTCAGCCTGCCGCATGTCCAGACGTGATTAACAGCTTCTCTGGACATGCATGAAACCTTCCAAACGTCCCGAACAAATCGACCTTCTTCCCTATCTGGGAAAGTGGCTCCTATTGGCCAGCGGTGTTGCTGTACTCGCCGGCTCCGCGTCCGCCTTCTTCCTCTTCGTTCTCGAGTGGGCGACTAACACCCGGAATACCTATCACTGGCTGATTTGGCTCCTGCCCGTCGCCGGCTTTTCGGTCGGCTGGATTTACTTGAAGCTCGGACAACAGGTAGAAGCAGGCAACAATCTGCTCATCGACGAGATACATGACCCCAAAAAGGTCATTCCTCTACGGATGGCGCCTTTGGTCTTAGGCGGCACGGTCATCTCGCACCTCTTCGGCGCTTCCGTGGGGCGCGAAGGCACGGCGGTGCAAATGGGCGGCGCGCTTGCCGACCAGCTCACGCACCTGTTCAGGCTGAAACACGAGGACCGGCGCATCATCCTCATGGCCGGCCTTAGCGCGGGCTTTTCCTCGGTGTTCGGCACGCCGCTCGCGGGCGCCATCTGGGGGCTGGAAGTCCTGGCCATCGGCCGTCTTCGGTACGACGCCATCCTGCCGTGCATGGTTGCCGCTATCGTTGCTGACCAGGTCGGCCTCTGGTGGGGCATCCACCACACGCACTATGTCATTCCACAGATACCGCACCTGTCGGGATGGAGTATGGCGGCGACACTGGTAGCGGGGGCCCTATTCGGCCTCGCCGGCAAGGTATTCGCCGACGCCACGCACACGCTCAGTGCTTGGATGAAGGGACGCATCAGCTACGGTCCGCTTCGCCCACTTGTCGGGGGTCTTGTCGTCGCCTGCGCGGTCATGCTGTTTGGGGCCGACCGCTACATCGGACTCGGCATCCCAACCATTGTGGAAGCATTCCAGAAGCCGCTCCCTGCCTACGATTTCCTCGGCAAGATGGCGTTCACCATTGCCTCGCTGGGTAGCGGCTTCAAAGGCGGAGAAGTTACACCGCTCTTCTACATTGGCGCGACGCTCGGCAATGCGCTGGCTCCGCTGCTGCATATGCCTTTGCCGCTGTTGGCCGGTATCGGCTTCGTTGCCGTATTCGCCGGTGCCGCCAATACCCCTATCGCATCGACCCTGATGGCCATTGAGCTGTTCGGCGCCGACGTCGGCATCTACGCCGGCATCGCGTGCGTCATCAGCTACTTGTTCTCGGGACACACCGGTATCTACCGTTCTCAGCGCGTTGGCCAGGCGAAGCATCGGCATGCGCCCGAAGGCATCAAGCTCGGCGAACTTCCTGCCTACCGCAAACAGCTCCAAGCAAAAGCTACAACCCTAAACCTGAAAACCGAAGCGACGACCCATGAGTAACACGACTAGGCTGCATCTGTACTTCCTTCAAGACGCCCGCGCCCGGCCAACCAGATTCTGACATCGTCTTTCGGCACCTGCGCTTTGCCAGCGTCTGCTGACACCAGCACGGCAAAGCGGCATCCGGCAGGCGCTGATGCATCGCGTCCAAGCGGGATATCTATCCCGGTTTGAGCGCATATCACCGCCGTGTGC
This sequence comes from Noviherbaspirillum pedocola, assembly GCF_016632335.1. Taxonomy (GTDB): domain Bacteria; phylum Pseudomonadota; class Gammaproteobacteria; order Burkholderiales; family Burkholderiaceae_D; genus Noviherbaspirillum_A; species Noviherbaspirillum_A pedocola. The sequence goes on along the minus strand of NZ_JAEPBG010000003.1, from coordinate 67,485 downwards.
CCGCTCAGTTCACAACACTCTGAATAGCGGCGCATTGCCTGCGTTGATTTCCATTAAGGAAGGTAACCCTTTCGTATAGGATTCAGGTTTTTCCCGCGCAAAGGTAATTAAGGTTGCGCCATCTTGAGAGTTTTGTATTGAAAACTTTTTTGAAATCCAAGGCTGGCCTGCTTGCAATAGTAATTACGACACTGGTAGCGAGTGCTACCGCGCTGGAAATCTCACTGGACTATCGCGACACCGAACGGCGGGCCTACGAGACTGCGAGCGACATTACGCGTGTTGTAGAACGGCAGGTTCGCGACACCATCACTTACGTCGACCAAACCTTGGACGCCGTTTCAACTCTGGTCCGAAAATCGGGCAACATCGCTAGCATCCGCGAACCGACCACTTGGCAAATCCTCCGCTCTTACTGCACTACGCTCATCGGCTGCCACGCCATTGGCGTAATCGACCCTGTCGGCAAGGTCAAGGCGCAGACTCAGAATACGGACACGGACGTCCTTGACGTGTCCGACCGCCTACATTTTTTGCGACCGCGTGAAACTGGCAAACGCTATATCGACGCCGCCACCGTGTCGCGCCTGTCCGGCTCACCCATCTTGTTTTTCGTGTCCAAGCCGGTGTTCGATACGAGAGGCAAACTTCTTGCCGTGGCGACCATCGGCATGGAAACGAGGCAACTCACATCGTTCTATTCGCTGTTCGGTTTTTCGCTTGCACCCGCCATTTCCATCTTCAAGGGGGACGGCGGCATCGTCGCCCGCAACCCCGGCATGGAAAAGCTTGTCGGGAAGAGCAATGCCAAAAGCGAGATTTTTACGCGCTACTTACCCCGGGCACCGTTCGGCACCTTCAAGTCAATCTCCCGTCTCGATGGAAAAACGAGGCTGGCGGCTTACCGAGCCCTGCCGGACCTGGACTTGGTGGTATTTTCCGGTATCGAGACGCCGGCAGCCTTCGCGGCCTGGAAGGCTCGTTCTCTGCGCCAAGTAACGATTGTGGCAGGAATGCTCATCTTAATTTGGGGCGCGCTGCTCGCGGCGTCTCGCGCAACTGCTGGGCAGGCCGTCCTTCGACAAAAGAACCAGCATCTGGATACTCTGGCCTCACGCGACCCGCTGACGGGCATTGGTAATCGGCGCCTATTTGCGCGAACACTGAGACGGGACTGGAGCAAGCATGCTCGCAGTGGGGCTCCACTTTCCCTCGTGCTACTCGACGTCGATTACTTCAAGCTCTTCAATGACCATTACGGGCACCAGGCTGGCGATGACTGCCTACGCCGGGTGGCCCACGCTCTTCAGGAATGCTTGCAGCGAGAAGGTGACCTGGTGGCACGCTATGGTGGCGAAGAATTCGTTGCCGTGCTTGATTGTGACCACGAGGGTGCCCTTCGGGTGGCCGAGCGCATGAGGCAGCGGGTGGAGGCGCTCGAAATTCCCCACATTCGTTCAAAGGCCTGCGACTTTGTCACCGCGAGCTTCGGTGTCGCCAGCACTGAAAGCACCCGGACGCAAACCGCTGAAGAACTCTTGGGTCTGGCAGACAAAGCGCTCTATGAGGCGAAAGCGAATGGTCGCAACCAAGTCTGTGCCGTCAAAGCCTCTTCCTCTACTACCGAAGTCAAAACGGGCACCTGAACCCGCTCACCAACGTCCCCAGAGTAAAGCAGCCTGTGTGGCATTATGGGTATGTAATTTGAGGCGCGGTAACTGCTTAATGTTGACCAGAGTCAGCAAGTCAGTTGTGCCGTAATGTCCTTTAAAATGACACAAAGCCCGCATTGCGGGCTTTGTGTCATGCAGCGACTACAGGCGGAGCGCGATTATTTCGCGGCGGGCGTCGCAGCTGCATCAGCTTTCGCCACCGGGGCAGCAGCTTCAGCTTTCGCTTGGTCATCCTTCTTCGCAGCTGCTTTCACATGCTTCTTCGCATGGGCTTTTTTGTGCTTCACCACCTTCGCGGGCGCTTCAGCAGGAGCGGCCTTGTTCGCTTCAGCAGCGTTTGCCGGCGCAGTCGAAGCGGCCGGTGCAGCGGGAGCGGCTGCGGCATTTTGCGCGGAAGCGATACCAGCAATGGCGAACAGAGCGGCGACGACGAGTGCTTTCTTCATTTTGAATTCGCTTTCATGGTTAAGGCAAAGGGGACACTGCCCTTGCTACTCCCCAGAACGCTCTGGAACGCACACCGATGACCGGAATTACAATTCGTTGCAAATAGACATCAAAAACAAGCAGCAAGCCGTGACTGTTTCGAAGCCATTCAACCTATTGCGCTACTTCGCTCGGCACGCAAAAGTCCTGCCCCGCGAACGTCATCCTCCTTGGATGTCTTGTTTCATCTGTTCAAATTCCTCCCGTGTAAGCTCGCCTCTCGCATAGCGTTTCTTGAGTATATCGAGAGGTGTTTCCAAATTTTGGAAGCGACTCGCAGGCCGGTCGGAATCATTGAGCCACGGCAGTTTGAAGCGACCGCGCCCTAATACCAAATAGAGTACGGTCACCAGAACAATAATTACCAGAAGAGGCATAAGGAATGGAAACATCCACCACCCACCCCACCAAATGTGCCCAGGCCCCATCATGTTGCCTCCAAATTCACAAGTCCAATCCGCCCCTAGACGCGTTACATGCATCACCCGTTCTCCACTGCATTTTGAGAAGTTCGGACGAAGACAAGGTTCGATTGCGTTACATTCTAACATTCTTTAGAATGTTCATATGAGAGAAATGAAAGACTACCTATACGACCAGGTTGCCCGCATCGGGAAAGCCATTTCCAGTCCGAAGCGGCTGGAACTGCTTGAATTGCTATGCCAGGCGGAAAAACCGGTCGAGACGCTCGCTGCCCAGGCAGACATCAGCGTGAAGCTCGCCAGTGCCCATCTTCGCGAGCTTCGCCAAGCCCGCCTCGTCAGCACTCGCCGGGATGGCAAGTACGTGCTTTACCGATTAGCCGACAACAGCGTCGCCGACTTTTGGGTTGCACTTCGGTCTCAGGCCGAGGAGAGATTGGTTGAGCTTCAAGTAGCGATGGCATCCATCGTCAACGATGGTACTGGTCTTGAAGAAATGGGCCGGGAAATGGTCTTGAAAAAGGCTAGCGCAGGCGAAGTGCTTGTCCTTGACGTGCGCCCGGCTGACGAGTTTGCTGTCTCTCATCTGCCGCATGCCCGCTCCCTTCCCATCAGTGAACTTAAGAAGCGCCTTGCTGAGCTGCCGAAAGAGACACCCGTCGTTGCGTACTGCCGCGGCCCGTTCTGCATGTTTGCCAAAGATGCCGTTGAACTGCTGCGCAGCAAAGGATACCGCGCCTTCCACTTGACCGATGGCGTCGCCGAATGGCGGGCGCGCGGCCTACCTATCGAAGAATGATGTTGTCATGAAAACGCTGTTCATCCTCAACGATGCCCCTTACGGCAGCGAAAGAACCTACAACGGTCTTCGGCTGGCTGGCACGCTCGCCCGAGAGCAAGGCAACGAAGTACGTATTTTTCTCATCGGCGACGCGGCATCTGCTGCGCACGGTCAGCAGAAAACCCCCACCGGGTACTACAACATTGAAACGATGTTGACTCTTCTCATCAAACACGGCGGGGTGGTCGGCGTGTGTGGCTCCTGCATGGATGCACGTGGCATTGCTACAGAAAGCCTGATAGCCGGCGCGCATCGCAGCAGCATGGACGAACTTGCCCAATGGACTGCTTGGGCCGATAAGGCTCTGGTTTTTTGAAGTAGGAGCTTTTCATGTTTTTCCTTCAGCACGCCACAGAAAACGCGACGCTTTCCTACCTTTTCGGCTGTGCCGGCCACGGTAAGGCAGTGGCGGTAGATGTCGTTGCCGGCGATGAAGGCTGGTTCATCGCTGAGGCAAACAAGGCTGGCGCGACGATTACCCATGTCATCGATACTCATGTCCACGCCGACCATTATTCCGGCGGTTTAGCATTGGCTCGCATCGTTGGAGCGCCGTACTACCTCCACGAAAGCAACAAGGGACGCGTCTCGTTCGATTTCACTCCCTTGGCGGACGGGCAGCGACTAGAAGCAGGCAACGTCCTGGTCGACGTGTTACACACCCCTGGCCATACGCCGGACAGCGTCTGTTTGTTGGTGCGTGACTTGCGCCGGGGCGACGAGCCGTGGTTTGTCATTACCGGAGACACGCTGTTCGTCGGCGCAGTCGGGCGCCCAGACCTGGCGGGACAAGAGCGGGAAATGGCAGCGCAGCTCTATGAGTCGCTCCATACCAAGATTTTGAGGCTGCCCGCTGAACTCGAGATTTACCCTGGCCATCAGGCCGGTAGCGCGTGCGGCGCCGGGCTGTCGGGTAAGCCGGCGTCGACACTTGGGTTCGAAAGACGTTGGAATTCCGCCTTGGCGATGGACCGAGGTGCCTTCATCGATTACCTGACCAAAGATATCCCGCCACCCCCTGCAAATATGGAAGCCATCGTAAAGGCCAATCTTGGCGTGGCAGAGTAAGGCATGACGGCACATTCAATCCGACTTGGCCTGCGCGAGAACATTGGTCAGTTCTCATTGCTTGTCATCGTCAATGCTTTTGTCGGCGCGATGGTTGGCTTGGAGCGCAGCATCTTGCCGGCCATAGCCGAACACGATTTTCATCTCGCCGCCAAGGCGGCCATATTGTCATTCATCGTAGTGTTCGGGGTCTCCAAGGCGATGACCAACTACCTGGCGGGCCGACTATCCGACCGTTTTGGCCGCAAGCAGGTATTAGTAGCCGGGTGGCTGGTAGCCTCGCCGGTGCCGTTCATGCTGATGTGGGCGCCCCAGTGGGATTGGGTTGTGGCGGCGAATGTGCTGCTCGGTGTCAGCCAGGGGCTCACTTGGTCCACGACAGTTATCATGAAAATCGACCTCGTGGGGCCGAAACAGCGCGGGCTGGCAATGGGCCTGAACGAGTTTGCAGGCTATGCCGCCGTTGCCGCCAGTGCCTTGGCTACCGGATGGATAGCTGCGCAGTACGGGCTTCGTCCGCAACCCTTCTATCTTGGCATCGTCTATGTAGTGGCTGGGCTGCTGCTTTCTCTGCTGGCTGTTCGGGAGACCAGGCACTACGTTGCGCATGAGGTAAGCAATCTCGCCACGGCTGGGGGCGCCGGCAACCTAGACCAACGCGAAATCTTCTGGCGCACGACGCTGACCGACCACAACCTGTCAAGCGTCAGTCAGGCTGGACTGGTAAACAACCTGAACGATGGCATGGCATGGGGACTGTTCCCTTTGGTGTTTGCTGCTGCTGGTATGAACCTTTCCCAAATCGGAGTGCTCGCGGCGATTTATCCCGCGGTGTGGGGATGTACGCAAATCTTCACAGGGGCTTTGTCAGACCGTATCGGTCGCAAGTGGTTGATTGTCGGTGGCATGTGGGTGCAGGCCGCGGGCATCATCTTCACGGCATCGACCGCTGGGTTCCTTGGCTTTGCCACGGGCGGCGTGCTGCTCGGCATTGGTACGGCGATGGTCTATCCGACCCTGTTGGCCGCCATTGGCGACGTGGCGCATCCCACGTGGCGTGCTTCTGCCGTAGGCGTCTATCGCCTTTGGCGAGACCTTGGCTATGCAGTTGGCGCTTTGCTTGCCGGCATTACGGCAGACTGGTTCGGCCTTGAAGTCGCGGTCTGGTTGGTGGCCATTCTGACATTTCTATCTGGTACTGTTGCGGCGATACGAATGAAAGAAACCATCGCAACAAAGTAGCGTCACCCCGTGGAGCTAATTTGCACTCTCCGGGACCTGCCATCCTTGCCGCCTCAAAACATCGGCCTACCTTGCTTGCCGAAGAAGGCGTAGACCATTGAATACCACAAGCAAGCTAGTCCCCATATTGGCGACGGCATTACCGGTCGCTTCAGATGTCGCTGTCCGACATTCGCGTCCTACTCGACCTCAAAGGCAGGCCATCAGCCGGGTGCGAAGCCGTAAACGACCTGCTGGACCATCACCTCGAGCGCATCCGCATCCAGATGGATGCTCTTCGCACACTGGAATCGCAACTGGCAGCGCTACGGCATCAATGTGGCGAACTGCATTCCGTGGAGGAATGCGGCATCCTCCAGAATCTTTCGGAGTCCGCGGAAAGCCACGAACGCGCATGCCATACCGAACACTGAGAGCGCTGGCCAAGCTTCCCTAGTCCGCTTCTTCCGATTGCCTTGAGCTGGACCCTAGCGGCTTCGCCCTTGCGTTATGCGGCGCATGGATTGCATCGGGACGGAGGACGGCCTAAGCTCCGTACACAGCGTTCAGCGTAAAAGGCTGATGATGAGAGCAACGTTTATCGGTCTAACGATTTCGGAACTCCTCTTCCTCTCTCTTCCTGCCCACAGTCAAATGGGAATGGGACCCGGCATGGGTATGGGGCATGGGATGATGAACATGTCCATGGTGCGGCATCACTTCGCAATGATGAACGGCATCGACCCGAGGTACGCTTCGATGGAAAATCCGTTGCAGGCAAACTCGCAGAACATCGATGGCGGCAAGAAACTGTTCGAGCAGAATTGCGCCCGTTGCCATGGAGTGACTGGCCGCGGCGATGGCAGGGACGGCGAAAGCCTCAATCCCCGACCTGCGAACGTTGCCGCTGCCAGCAAGATGCCTATGGCAACCGATGGCTACCTTTACTGGACTATCACCGAGGGAGGAGTACCTTTGGGAACGGGCATGCCCGCGTTCGGCGGGGTGCTGAAGGAACAGGAAATCTGGGAAATCATCACGTACCTGCGAGTGCTCTAGCTCTCCATGCCGATTCCGTTTTCCTCCTCAGCCTTGTAGCGACTCATCATCTTTGTGCCCCTTGCATCCCGGCATAGAAACAAGCTTGCCGGATTTTTAGACTGCAGGCTGCTCCCTGACATACGTGACTACCTGCCAAAGAAGTGTACGGTTATAGGAATAGCGGCGGAATCCGTGCCCCTGGACTATGGCGTCGACGACGCTGCTGGGATGCAGATATGTACGAAATGTCCCGCCACGCAACCGAAGGAAAGCATTTCCCAAAGCAATCCCTACCCGCGTGAGCCATCGCTCGCGTGGATACACGACGCCATACACATATTTTGCTTTGGTAACCGAGGATGTGACGAGTCTTTCGACATCCGGATAGCAGCAAATCACGCGGTCCAGCGTGACGATGTCCACCAAGGGAATCTGCCCGGCCAAATCAACGAAGTCGTTGTGGTAGTAGGTTAAACGGTCGCGGTCGCCACGCCGGCCTGCCTCAGCTTGGGACGCCTCCAGATAGGCGGGAGACGCCTCCACGACGACTCCGTTGGACGCGCCACAAGCCAAGAGCTCATGCGGAATGGCCCCGATTCCGCTTCCGATGTCGAGAAAAGTCTTCCCCTCAATTTCCAGCGAGCGGATGGCGGTCAACAGCAATTGGGTCGTTCGCCGAGGACCGCTTTTGCGATAGCTGCGCAACTCCCATCGTGCTATCCGACGGCTGAACAGGCTTTCGGCGTCAATGCAGTGACTGCAGCAGGTCATTGAATCCATCTCCAAACATCGTTGCCCAGAAACGCGGGCGCCGATAAACCGCATCGGCGGCGGGGCCAGTGCGAGAAGACTATTTTTCCACTTTCAGAGCCGTCACCGTCGCGACGTTCTTCACATTTTCAATGGTGAATGCGACCTTGTCGCCAGCTTTCACGTTCGATAAAAGCGACGGCTTCTCGACAGGAAAAGTCATGGTCATTGGCGTCATTTCAACCGTTTTGCTTTTGATAGGGCCATGGTGCAGCGTAATGCTCTTGTTGGCCTTGTCTACGGCTTTAACTTCGGCCTCATTGGTGCCCAGCACCTGAGAGGCGCTGCTTCCGCCCATACTGCCCATATTCATGCCATTCGAGCTGCTCCCCTGCTCGGCATACGCATTGAGGGTGAGTACGACGAATCCAAGCGTTCCGATAGTTTTAAGCAGTGGGAACTTCATGTTCATGCTCCTTCGTGGTGGTTGGGTTTGAAAGTTGGGTAATGCGTCGCAGCCGGTGCTCTTGCAGAAGACGCCAGGCGGCCGGGATGACGAACAGGGAGAGAAGCGGCGCTGTAACCATGCCGCCTATCATGGGAGCCGCAAGCCTGGACATGACCTCGTGGCCGGCACCGTGCCCGAACATCAGAGGGATAAGGCCGGCCAGGATGACGGCGACTGTCATTGCCTTCGGCCTCACGCGCAACACTGCCCCCTCACGGATTGCTTCCACAATTAGCTCTTTGCTAAGCGGCAGGCCAGATTCGAGCCTCTCGTTCAGAGAATTGCGCAGATAGACGAGCATCACGACGCCAAACTCGGCAGCCAGACCTGCCAGTGCGATGAAGCCGACCGCTGTGGCGACCGATACAGCATGGCCGAGCAACCAGACGAGCCAGAAGCCGCCGATGAGCGCGAAGGGAACCGTGAGCATCAGCAGTAGTGCTTCGGATGCCGACCGGAATGCCAAATACAGAAGGATGAAAATGACGGCCAGCGTCAGAGGAATGACGGTTTGCAGTTTGGCGGCTGCGCGCTCCAGATATTCAAACTGCCCTGACCACCCAATCGAATAGCCGGGCGGCAGCGTAACCTGTTTTTGGACAACCGCCTGCATTGCCTTCACCGCGGTACGCAGGTCGGTGCCGCGCACGTCGACATAGACCCATCCCGACAGGCGAGCGTTCTCGCTGCGAATCATGGGTGGCCCGTCGGTGACCCTGACGTCGGCGAGGTCGGCCAAACGAATCTGTGCGCCCTTTTCGGTTACGACAGGAAGCTCTCTCAAGTTCTGAACCGAATCCCGATAGTCGCGTGGGTAGCGCACATTGATGGGGAAACGCTGGCGTCCTTCAATGACTTCGCCAACGTTTTCGCCACCAATGGCAGACGAGACGACGGACTGCACATCGGCCACCGACAAGCCATAGCGAGCTGCACGGGCTCGGTCGATGTTGACGTCGATGTACCGACCGCCGCTCACCCGCTCCGCCAGCGCTGAGGTCACGCCCGTCACGCCTTTGACTGCTGTCTCTATTTGCCGTGTAACTTGGTCAATTTGCTCCAGGTCTGGTCCGGACACTTTCACGCCAACAGGCGTCTTGATTCCGGTCGACAGCATGTCGATGCGGTTGCGGATAGGCGGCACCCAGACGTTGGAGAGTCCTGGCACCTTGACTGTCCTGTCCAGGTCCTCCACCAGCTTCTCCGGCGTCATACCCGGCCGCCACTGGCTTCGGGGCTTGAACTGAATAGTCGTTTCGAACATCTCCAGAGGCGCCGGGTCCGTGGCTGATTCCGCCCGCCCTGCCTTCCCGAAGACCGTAGCGACTTCCGGGACGGTCCGAATCAGGCGGTCGGTCTGCTGCAACAGTTCGCTCGCCTTGGAAGCCGACAATCCGGGAAGCGCTGAAGGCATGTACAGCAAATCTCCCTCGTCGAGCGGGGGTAAGAACTCGCCGCCGAGCCGCGAGAGCGGAACGGCGGTAAAGAGCAATGCGACGACAGCAATGACGATGGTTGCGAGCGGATGGCGTAAGGCTGCATCCAACGCAGGGCGATATGCCCGAATCAAGATACGGTTTATCGGATTCGCGGCTTCATTCGGAATCCTTCCACGAATCAGGTATCCCATCAGCACCGGAACCAAGGTGATGGCTAGTCCGGCGGCTGCGGCCAACGTGTACGTCTTGGTGTAAGCCAATGGAGCAAACAGCTTGCCCTCCTGAGCTTCCAGCGAAAAGACAGGAATGAACGACAGAGTCACGATGAGCAGCGAAAAGAACAGCGCCGGGCCAACCTCGATAGCCGACTCCGCGATGAGCGCCCAACGTCTCTGCTCCACTAGCGGCGCGCCAGGATTGGCATGCTGGTAGGCTTCCAGGTGCTTGTGGGCGTTCTCAATCATCACGATGGCTGCATCCACCATCGCTCCGATGGCAATCGCAATGCCGCCGAGCGACATGATGTTGGCGTTGACACCCTGGTATCGCATGACGATGAATGCCGTCAGCACACCCAGGGGCAAAGAGACAATGGCGACGAAAGCGCTGCGCAAGTGGAACAGGAAGACGGCACAGACGATGGCAACGACAACGAATTCCTCGATAAGCTTGTCGCGCAGGTTCGTTACTGCAGCGGTAATCAACCTGGACCGGTCATAGGTCGGCACGACCTCGACGCCTTTTGGCAGGGAGCTCTGCAGACTTGCCAGTTTCGCCTTAACCGCCTTGATAGTTTCCAGAGCATTCTTCCCGGAACGCATCACAATGATGCCACCTGCCACTTCGCCTTCGCCATTGAGTTCCGCAATGCCGCGACGCATTTCCGGCCCAAGCTGTACGGTAGCGACATTGCGCAGCGTTACCGGCGTTCCGGCTTCGTTCGTGGTCAACAGAATGTTGCGGAAGTCTTCAAGCGACCGAAGATAGCCGCGCGACCGCACCATGTATTCCGACTCCGCCATCTCGACGACAGAGCCGCCGGATTCCTGATTCGCTTTCGATAAGGCGTCCAGTACCTTCGCGTGCGAGATGCCGAATACCCGCAGCTTGTCCGGGTCTAGCACGACCTGGTACTGCTTGACCATGCCCCCGATGCTGGCAACTTCAGCGACATCGGGCACAGTCTTCAGCTCGAACTTCAGGAACCAGTCATTCAGCGCGCGAAGCTGGGCCAAGTCATGACTGGCAGTACGGTCAACCAGCGCATATTCGAAGACCCAGCCCACGCCGGTGCCGTCTGGCCCGAGTTCCGCCCGGACTCCCTGCGGAAGGCGGCTCTGCACCTGGTTGATGTACTCGAGAACGCGCGAGCGCGCCCAGTACAGGTCCGTGGCGTCATCGAACAGCACGTAGACGAAGGCGTCTCCGAAGAACGAGTAGCCCCTGACGGTCTTCGCACCGGGAACGGCCAGCAGCGCCGTAGTCAGCGGATACGTTACTTGGTCCTCGACGATTTGCGGCGCCTTCCCTGGGTACTGGGCACGGATGATGACCTGGGTATCGGACAAGTCCGGCAAGGCGTCCAGCGGCGTCTTCCCCAGTGCCCAGATGCCCCATCCTGCGATGGCAAGCGCTGCAAGCAGAACCCAAAACCGGTTCGCGATGGATTCCCGAATAATCCGGGCAATCATTTCCGGCCTCCACCGCTTGGCTTGACACTTTCAAGCACGTAGCTGCCGCCCTTGCCCTCCTTGAATGAAAATTTGGCATCTTGGCCAACCTTGATGTCCGGGAATGCATCCGAACGCGGCTTGCCAAATTCCATCGTCATCGCGGGCCACTTTAGCTCCGGAATCGGTTGATGGGAAAACGTGATTCCCTCTGGAGACACCTTCTCGACCTTGCCCACGCCGTGATACGCCTGTCCGCCGGACTGCTGCGCCGCTTGAGGCGCTGATTGCTGCTGGGGTACCGGCGTACCGGCCAACTTCGGCAGGACAGCCTTCAGGCTGGCTTCCGAATCGATGAGGAATTGGCCGGATGCCACGACCTTCTGCCCCTCCATCACGCCAGTCAGAATTTCCGTTTCCTCCCCGATGTCACGGCCTGTCGCGACGGTCACTGGTTGGATACCGTTGTCGCCGGCGACCAGGACTACAGAACGTTTTCCGGTGCTTATCACGGCCTCAGTCGGAACCAGCAGGCGGGAAACCGGCTTTTCGGCGCCCAGACGCACCCGCATCAGCATGCCCGGCGTCAGGCTGCCATCCCGGTTATCCAACTCCAGCCGCGCCTGCACGGTACGAGTAGCTGTACTGACGCCAGGCAGAATTTCCCTGACTCTGCCTGAGTACTTCCGCCGCTGGTCGCCGGAAAACATGGCTTCCGCCGCCATGCCAGGGCGGGCACTACCAAGCATGGCCTCCGGGATTTCAGCCACCAGCCAGACTTTGTCGAGGCCGGCCACCTTCGCAATGGTCATCCCGGGCGACACCATCGCGCCATCACGCACGGACAGCTCGGCAATGACGCCGTTGACTGGCGAGGCCAGGGTGATATGGTCTTGAGCCTTCCCCGCTTGCTCAGCCTTTGCGATGAGCCCGGGCGGAATCGACAGCGCCCGCATGCGCTGGGCGGATGCGGCAGCCAGCGCCTCGTTCCCTGAGCGCTTGAGTGCAAGATACTCCTCCTGCGGACCAATCCAGTCCGGAACGAAAAGTGAAGCAATTCGCTCGCCACGCTTGACACGCTGCATCGGTGCCCGTGCGTAAAGCCGGTCAATATAGCCGGTGATGCGGCTCTGCACGACCTCGGCGAGGCTTTCATCGAACTGCGTGGTTCCCACGACCTCGAGAGCATCCGTGCTTTGTGCACGCCGCACGGTGGCGTAGCGGATACCGAGGTTCTGCTGCAGCGTCGGGCTTATCTTCACACCACCCTCCGCCCCGGCTTCGTCGGCATAGACAGGAACCAGGTCCATGTCCATGAAGGGGCTCTTCCCCGGCTTGTCGAATTTTTGCCCTGGGACCATTGGGTCATGCCAGTACAGCACCTTGCGCCCGGTTTTCGGGTCAATCTTGCCTCCAGCAGCCCCTGATACCGTTGACGCAGACGCGGAAGTCTCAGGCATCTTCCGATGCGAGCCGGCCCAGTACCCGCCGTAAGCCAGTCCGGCGCCGACAATCGCCAACGCGATAGCATTCAGTACAAAGCGTGATTTCATTGGTCCGCTCTCCGCATGGATGCCGCGTCGTGTGGGATGACGTGGTACTCGAGACGAGCCCAGGTGGTCGCGGCCTCCTTTTCGACGTCCAGGATTTGCATCCTGGCGTCCAGTGCCATTCTTTTCGCGTTGAAGACGGCGGAAAGGCTACCTGTTGCGGCCCGGTATGCAGCCGTGGCCAATTCCACTTGTTGGTTCGCCACAGGCAGTAGCTCTTTTTTCAGCTGCGATGCCCGCTCCTGCAGACTGCTCAAGGTTTGGGATTGGTCTTGAATTTCGGTCTGTAGCTCACGCAACGCGTCCTCATACTGCATTCGGGCTTTCGTGCCCAGCGCCGACTTTTCAGCGATATCGCGGTCCTGCTTCTGCGCGCGGTTGACCGGAAGCGGAATGCTGACTCCGACCGAAACCATGTTCGAATACTGACTTCCCCGCTGGGCATAGGCTGCCTCAAAGCTCCAGTCTGGTCGGCGCTCGGTGGTGGCGACTGCGGTTTCGGCATCGGCCAAGGCGACCGCCCGCCTGGCGGCCAACAACATCGGGTGATACTTCTCCAGCTCCTCAATGGGGAGGTTCGGCACATGCGCCGCCAAAGCTGGCATGGCATCTTCTACCGACGCAACTGGGACAGTCGTCCATCGTGATAACGCCGTCCGGGCGCTTTGAAGAACCTGCTCGCCCCGACGGGTACGGTCCTTTGCCAGTGAGAGGCTCAGCTGCGCTTGAAGGACATCGGCTGCAGCGGTTTTCGCGCCGCGCAGCGTAGCCTGGGCAGTGAGGAGGTCTTGGCTGGTCTCGTTCTCCAGCGCCTTGAGCAGCTCAAGGGAGCGCTGGGCGAAGAGCACGTTTATCCATGCCACTGCGGTTTCTTCCCGAACTTTCGCGACATCGTTCAGGTAACTGGCCTCTTCGACCTCCACGGTTCGTCGGCCACGGTCTGCGCGGGCGGCACGCTTGTCGGAAGAAACCCATTGCTGCTCGATGCCGACACGCCGCATGGTCATGAAGTCGCGGGTCAGGCTGTACCTGTCCTCTCCGGTGACCGGCAAGTTATCGACACCAAATTTGAGCATTGGGTCAGGCAGCTGGTCGGATTTTGCGGCCATCTCCCTGCTGGCTTGTACCGACGCCTCTGCCGCCTGGCTGGAGGCTGAGCGTTGCGTTGCCAACTGAAGCGCCTGGTCGAAGGTCAGGCCGCTGTTTTGAGCCTGACCAATGCTTGGGGCGAGAGCAAGCGCTATCAGAGAGCTGCTCAGACGAAATAAGATGCGCGCCGGCCCGAAGCGCGGCAGCACATGAAAATGCAAAGACATACTTTTCCCTGAGGTTAAGACGAATGCCAGCCTCGGCAACAAGCCGGCCGGCGAATCAACACAGGGTCAAGTCAAATGCGAAGGCGTAACGTTCGAAGATATGGCGGGTCTACCCCGGCCTCCCACGGGATGTCGTCCCGCACAGACGCGTGGAGAGAGGGACTCACCGGCATGGGCGCCGGCATGACAAAGGAAAGCGTGAGCGGAGCCAGTGATGGCGTAGAAGCCAGGTGCTCCAAGGCGAGTTGGGCTCCCGTCCGCGCTTCTGCACAATGGACGGGTTTTTCCTTATCCATTTCCGTGCATGGCGTCCCATCCATGACCATGCCTTCTGCCGGCGCCGGAACCAACTGCGGACAGGCGTACGCAGCCATGGCAATTCCGGAGGTCAGAATACTCATGACCAGGAAGCAGGCTATCAGTCGGCAAAAAGAGGAAAAATTATTGCGCATGGAGCGGCGGCAAATTCAATCGGGTTAAGTGTAGGCAAATTTTGCAAGCTCGTCTAATCATCGCTCTCTGCCAAGTTGAAGAGTCTAGGCGACTTTTTACGCCCGCTTATCTCGAATATGCCACTTATGGCTTGTTCAAAAAACGCTTGACTTTGTAGCAGCCACAGGGTTTTCAGTGCCGCAAGACCGGAATGAGGACTGCATCAACGCTCTCCTTCACGACAGTGCTATTATCCGCCCCGTGAAAAAACTGCTTCTCATCGTTCTGCTTATTGCTCTGCCGTACCAGTTCGCCTGGGCAGCAGCAGCGGCATATTGCGACCATGAGAAGCCGCATCCTGCGCATTTCGGCCATCACATCCACCATCACCAGGCGCAAGAAGAAAAGTCAGAAAAAAACAGCAAGTTGCCCAAGTTCGACGGCGACTGCGGGTACTGCCATCTGTCTTGCCATGCGACGCCGTTGCCGGCACTGCCTTCGGTGAATATTCCGAACGCACTGGCTCCCCCTGACTCGCCACCACCGTCTTACTACTCCTACTACCCCGAAGGCCTCCAGCGGCCCGACCGGACACTCGTCGCTTAACGCGACGAGGCGCTCTCTCACATTCTTTTCCCTGTAGTTCCATAGCGTCGCCTCGTCGGATTCTTTCCCATTCATCCGGAGAATTCGATGTACAGGTTGTTATTGCCACTGACATTCGTGGCTTTTGCCGTTCCCCTCGCTGCCGCTGAGACACTTGATTTGCCACCCGGCGGCGACAGCGCGCGTGCCACGTTCGCGTATCCGACGAAGGCAATTGAGCCTTCCGGACCAATTACCTTGCACGCCGCCCTGCTTCTGGCCAGCCAAGCCAATCCTGACGTCGCGGCTGCACGGCAGGAGCTGTCTGCCGTCGAAGCGTCCGTTCTGCAGGCAGGCGTACTGCCCAATCCTTCCGTCGGAGTGCAGATACAGGACACCAAGCCCAATACGCGGGAAACCGTGCTGCAGCTCAGCCAACCAATTGAGCTTGGCGGAAAGCGCGGCGCCCGCGTCCGAGCCGCGGAGAGAAGCCGTGATGCCGCCACCGCTGAACTGCGGGCCAAGGAGGCCGACGTGCAGTCGACGGTTATTTCCGCCTTCTTCGACCTGCTGACTGCCCAGGAGCGCGTGCGGCTGGCCCAGGAATCGGTAGAACTCGCTCAGCGGGCAACCACCGTTACATCGAAGCGTGTGGGCGCCGGGAAGGTGTCCCCGGTGGAGGAGACTCGGGCGCGCGTCGCGGAAAGCGGCGTACGGCTTGAACTGGTTCAGGCAAGGAGAGAGCTCACATCTGCCCGCAGGCGACTCAGTGCGACCTGGGGCAACTCAATGCCGCGTTTTGGGCGCGCCGAAGGAGACCTCCAGGCATTGCCAGCGCTCCCTGACCCGAACGCCCTGTTTGAGCGCTTGTCCAGGTCGCCGGAGCTAGCCCGAGCCCGACTTGAAGTCGACCGTCGCCAGGCGGTGGCCCAAGTCGAGCGCAGCCGCCGCATCCCCGACGTGACGGTTACCCTCGGCGTTGACCGCAACCGAGAACTGGGCCGCAACCAAGCCATCGTCGGCGTCTCCGTCCCTATTCCTGTTTTCGATACCAACCGCGGCAATGTTCTGGAAGCCCTTCGCCGTGCAGACAAGGCACGTGACGAACTGGCAGGCACCGAGACGCGCCTGGAGGGAGAACTCTCTCAGGCTTTCGAAAGGCTGAGTACTTCCCGTCAGGAAGTTGAATCTCTGCAGAACGAGGTCCTGCCGGGTGCTCAGAGCGCCTATGCCGCCGCCACAACGGGTTTCGAGTACGGCAAGTTCGGCTTCATCGACGTGCTGGACGCCCAGCGCACCCTGCTTGCAGCCAGGTCCCAATACCTACGCGCGCTGGCAGAGGCGCACCGCGCGGCTGCCGACATCAACCGCATCCTCGGCGAGCCCGTACCCGCCCCCCAGAAGTAAAAGGTTCCATCATGAAAAGTAGTCTCAACAAGAAGCAACTCGTCTCCATCATCGTCATCCTCCTTGTCGGCGTTTTGCTGGGCGCCCTCATTTTGCTGAAAAGTGGCAGCAAGGCGGCTGGCTCAACGGAACAAGGTGGCGCAAACGAGCACGCCAGCACCCAGCATGAAGTCAACTCGAGCGATGAGCATGGCCAGAAGGAGCCTAGTGAAAAGCACGAAAAAACACTGGCGCTAAGTGATGCGCAAGTTCAGTCAGCGGGGATTGAGGTCGGCAAAGCTGGTCCTGCGAAAATCAATAGCGTCGTCACGCTTCCTGGCGAAATCCGCTACAACGAAGACAAGACTGCCCACGTCGTTCCCCGGCTCGCCGGGGTCGTGGAGTCCGTACACGCCAATCTCGGGCAGAAGGTCAAGCGGGGCGAAGTCCTGGCTGTCATTGCCAGTACTGGTCTCTCCGAGCAGCGCAGTGAATTGCTTACGGCACAGAAGCGCCTTGCACTCGCCCAGACGACCTATGAACGCGAGAAGAAATTGTGGGAAGACAGAATCTCGGCCGAGCAGGACTACCTGCAGGCACGCCAGGCCAAGCAAGAAGCGGAAATTGCTGTCCAGAACGCCCGACAGAAACTGCAAGCGCTAGGAGCCAGCGCGACCGGCAGAGGTGGCCTCAACAACTATGAAATCCGCGCCCCGTTTGACGGCATCATCATGGAGAAGCACATCTCCCTGGGGGAAGCGGTCAAGGAGGATGCCAGCATCTTCACGATTTCCGACCTATCCACCGTGTGGGCCGAAGTCGCCGTCCCGGCCAAAGACCTCGGTATCGTGAGAGTCGGCCAAAAGGTGACCGTTCGGGCCACTTCCTTCGAAGCCAGTGCCACGGGAACGATTTCCTACGTCGGCTCCCTGCTGGGCGAACAAACTCGTACTGCCAGAGCGCGCGTCACACTGGCCAACCCTGATACCGCATGGCGGCCTGGTCTGTTCATCAATGTCGACATCGTGGCCGCACAGGCACAAGCCATAATCGCCGTTCCGGCCGACGTAGTGCAGACGGTCGATGGCAAGCCGACGGTCTTTCTACGCGTGCCGGGCGGCTTCGTCGCCCGTGAAGTGACGCTCGGCCGCAGCGATGGGAAGCTGGTGGAAGTCACCGCTGGTCTGCCGGCCGGCGCATCGTACGCCGCTGCAAACAGCTTCATCATCAAATCGGAACTGGGCAAGTCCAGTGCCGAACATGAGCACTGATGCGGAGGGACATCGCCATGTTTGACCGCATCATTCGATTCTCCCTCGAGCAGCGCTGGCTGATTTTCCTTGCCGTCTTCGCGATGGCCGTCGCCGGCATCTACAATTACCAGAAGAATCTTGCACTCGAAGCGCTACCCGACATCACCAACGTTCAGGTGCAAATCAACACGGGGGCGCCCGGCTACTCGCCGTTGGAGGCGGAACAGCGCATTACCTTCCCCATCGAGACAGTGATGGCCGGCCTGCCGAATCTCGAGCAGACGCGGTCGCTGTCCCGCTATGGACTGTCGCAGGTGACAGTGGTCTTCAAGGACAGGACTGACATCTACTTCGCCCGCCAATTGGTCAACGAGCGCATTCAGGAAGCCAAGGAACGCCTGCCTGCCGGAGTTACGCCAGTCATGGGCCCGATTTCCACCGGTCTCGGAGAAATCTACCTGTGGACCGTGGAGGCCAAAAAGGGGGCGAAGAAACCGGACGGCACGCCGTATTCGCCCACGGACCTGCGTGAAATACAGGACTGGATTATCAAGCCGCAGCTGCGCAACGTGTCGGGCGTCACCGAAATCAATTCCATCGGCGGCTATGCAAAGGAATACCAGGTCGCACCCGACCCGGAAAAACTCGCCTCGCATGGGCTCACTCTCGCGGACCTCACCACCGCCCTGGACCGCAACAACAGCAATGCCGGCGCCGGCTATATCGAAAAACGTGGCGAGCAGCTGCTGGTGCGCACTCCCGGGCAGGTGCAGACCATCGCCGACATCGGCAACATCGTCGTCAGCAATGTCGACGGCATCCCGATACGGATTCGCGACGTCGCCGACGTCGATATCGGGCGCGAGCTGCGCACTGGCGCCGCCACCGAGGACGGCCGGGAAGTCGTGCTGGGCACGGTATTCATGCTGATTGGCCAGAACAGTCGCGCGGTGTCGCAGGCCGTCGATGCCAAGCTGAAGCAAATCAACCGCACGCTGCCGGAGGGCGTCGGGGCTGTCCCGGTGTATGACCGCACGGTGCTGGTCGATAAGGCTATCCATACAGTCAAGAAGAACCTGCTCGAGGGCGCGGTTTTGGTGATTGCCATCCTGTTCCTATTCCTCGGCAATATCCGCGCTGCGGTCATCACGGCGATGGTCATACCGTTGTCGCTGCTGTTTACCTTCAGCGGCATGGTCGCCTACAAGGTCAGTGCCAACCTACTCAGCCTCGGGGCTCTGGACTTCGGCATCGTCGTCGATGGTGCGGTCGTCATCGCGGAAGGCTGTATCCGGCGCCTAGCCCATGCGCAGGCCCATCATGGCCGGCCGCTGACCCGTACCGAGCGCTTCCACGAGGTATTTGCCGCCGCGAAAGAAGTGCGCCGCCCACTGCTGTTCGGCCAGCTCATCATCATGGTCGTGTACCTGCCTATCTTTGCCTTGGCCGGTGTGGAAGGCCGCATGTTCCACCCGATGGCCATCACCGTGGTCATGGCACTCCTGGGCGCCATGTTGCTCTCCTTCACCCTTGTTCCGGCAGCGGTTGCCACGTTCATCGGCACGAAGGTAGACGAGAAGGAAAACGCCTTAGTGCAAGGCGCTAAGCGTGCCTATACACCACTGTTCGACCTGGCGATGGCGAACAAGCCGGTCGTCTTGGTGTTTGCCGTCGTCACGGTCGTACTGTCCGGGCTGCTGGCCAGCCGCATGGGCAGCGAATTCATCCCGAGCTTGAACGAAGGCGACATCGCCATGCAGGCGCTGCGTATCCCCGGCACGAGCCTGACGCAGTCCATCGTCATGCAGGAGCAGCTGGAGCGGACACTGAAGGAAAAGCACCCGGAAATCCAGCGTGTCTTTGCGCGCACTGGCACCTCCGAGATTGCGTCCGACCCGATGCCGCCGAACATCTCCGACGGCTACATCATGCTCAAGCCCGAAGACCAGTGGCCGGAGCCGCGCAAGTCGCATGACGAGCTTTTGGCTGCCATCCAGGAGACCGCCGAAAAAGTGCCGGGCAATGCGTATGAGTTTTCGCAGCCTATTCAGCTGCGCTTCAACGAACTGATTTCCGGCGTACGCAGCGACGTCGCAGTCAAGCTCTTCGGCGACGACATGGACGTGCTCAACGGTACCGCTGCGAAAATTTCCGAGGTGCTTGCCAAGGTGCCTGGCGCTACGGAGGTCAAGGTTGAGCAGACCACCGGCTTGCCGATGCTGACAGTCCATATCGACCGGGACAAAACTGCACGCTATGGCCTGAACGTGGCCGATGTGCAGGATACGGTTGCCACCGCCATCGGCGGCAAGGAATCTGGAACCTTGTTCCAGGGCGACCGCCGCTTCGATATCGTGGTCCGGCTGCCCGAGAGCCTGCGCAGTGACCTCGATGCGATGAAGCGGCTGCCGATTTCACTGCCGCGCGCCGATGGCAGCAACGGTCGGCAAAGCTATATCCCCTTGGCGGAAGTGGCAAACCTGGATATCGCGCCGGGGCCGAATCAGGTAAGCCGGGAAGATGGCAAGCGGCGCGTGGTGGTCAGCGCCAATGTCCGCGGCCGCGACATTGGCTCCTTTGTCGCCGACGCGGAGAAAGCCATTGCCGAGCAAGTGAAAATTCCTGCCGGGTACTGGACCAGTTGGGGTGGACAGTTCGAACAATTACAGTCCGCGACGCAGCGTCTGCAGATAGTCGTGCCCGTTGCGCTGGCGCTAATTTTCACCCTGCTGTTCATGATGTTCGGAAACCTGAAAAGCGGCTTGCTTGTCTTCACTGGTATTCCTTTCGCTCTTACCGGAGGCATCGTGGCCTTATGGTTGCGTGGCATCCCCCTCTCCATTTCCGCAGCCGTCGGCTTCATTGCGCTGTCGGGCGTAGCCGTGCTAAACGGCTTGGTCCTGATTTCCTCGATTCACCATTTGCGTGAAGATGGTCGCTCGCTGGACGACGCTATCCGCGAGGGTGCGTTGACTCGGCTGCGCCCGGTGTTGATGACGGCCCTGGTGGCATCGCTGGGCTTCATCCCGATGGCCCTGGCCACTGGCACCGGCGCAGAAGTGCAGCGGCCGCTGGCCACAGTAGTCATCGGCGGCATCCTGTCCTCTACAGCGCTCACACTGCTCGTTTTGCCACTGCTATACCGTCTGGCCTATAGAAAAGACGCTGAGGAAAAGACTGAAGCCCTTAAAAAAGAGAAGCTCGTTCCGTCCTAAAACCCTCTTTAACAACGCTGAACGGGCTTCGCTCTGTCGGATGCCGCACTAACGGAGCGCCGCAATCATATGCAGAATCCATCCATAATTTCAAAGCCATCAAATGACTACTGACGACATCAACTCGCACGCGCAGCAACATCGCCACCAACAGGACGCCCAAGAGAATGAGCTTCAACATGACCATGACCATGAGCACGACCATGGTCATGGCCATGTGCACGTACATGCACCCAAGGATTTCGGCAAAGCCTTTCTCATCGGCGTTCTTTTAAATACCAGCTTCGTTGTCGCCGAAGTTGTGTATGGCATTCTCGGCCACTCCCTCGCCCTTGTGGCAGACGCCGGTCACAATTTGAGCGATGTCCTTGGTCTTCTTCTGGCATGGGGAGCGAGCATTCTGGTCAAAAAGGCTCCGACGATGCGCTTCACCTACGGTTTGCGAAGCAGTTCTATCCTGGCCGCACTCATCAATGCTGCATTGCTCTTACTTGTTACTGGTGGTATCGCATGGGAAGCCATCTTACGATTCCAACATCCGGATAACGTCGAAAGCAGAACCGTTATCGTCGTCGCTGCCATTGGCGTGGCTATCAATTTGGCGACCGCGTTTCTATTTATGGCAGGTCGAAAAGGTGATTTGAATGTCCGTGCTGCGTTCACTCATATGATGGGAGATGCGGCAATTGCGTTAGGTGTAGTTGCCGCCGGGTTTGCCATTATGTACACCGGGTGGCATTGGCTAGACCCGCTAACGAGCTTGGTGATTTCTTTAGTAGTCATAGTGGGTACGTGGGGCTTATTAACGGATTCTATTAACCTGGCGCTACATGCGGTTCCGGAAGGCATCGACACGGTGGAAGTGCAAGCTTATCTTGCCTCTATTGACGGGGTTACAGACGTCCATGACTTGCATATTTGGGGAATGAGCACGACGGAAACCGCTCTGACTGCCCACTTGGTTTTCCCGCTTGGCTATCCGGGAGACGGTAAACGCAACGAAATCGCCTTCGAATTGCGTAAGCGTTTTTCCATTCAACATGCCACGATGCAATTCGAAACAGGTGATGTAAATCATCCCTGCGAGCTAGCCCCTTCACACGTGGTCTGAAAAATGTTTTCTGGAGCTATATACGCCTTCCTCGCTGCCTTCACGTTCGGTGCGAGCACACCCTTCGCCAAAATTTTGGTTGGCCAGGTGGCACCTGTCACCTTGGCCGGGCTACTGTACCTCGGCAGCGGCCTCGGCCTCCTTATATGGTTTGCCTTTCGTGCTTTTACAGCACCTTCACTGACCGATAAGAGCTCGCATTTGACCAAGAAGGATGCCCCTTGGCTGGCGAGCGCCATACTCTTCGGCGGCATCGCAGGGCCTGTCCTCCTTATGCTCGGCCTGACGCTGACGCCGGGCTCCTCTGCATCCCTCCTGCTCAACATGGAAGGCGTGCTGACTTCGCTACTAGCCTGGTTCGTCTTCAAAGAAAACTTCGACCGCCGGATTTTCATCGGCATGGTCTTGATTGTGATTGGCGGCGGCGTCCTCTCTTGGGAGCAGCGCCCGGAATTCGGCGTCCCCTGGGGAGCCATTGCCATCGTCGGTGCTTGTCTATGCTGGGCAATCGATAACAATCTGACCCGCAAGATATCGGCAAGCGACGCGGTGCAGATTGCCGGAGTCAAAGGGCTCGTCGCCGGCGCGGTCAATCTGAGTATCGGTCTAGCCCTTGGGATGGCCCTTCCAGCCGTGGGTAGCGCGCTTCTTGCGGGCGTTGTCGGCTTCTGCGGCTACGGCCTTAGTCTCGTTTTCTTCGTCCTGGCCCTGCGCAATCTCGGCACTGCCAGGACGGGAGCTTATTTCTCCATCGCGCCGTTTGTCGGCGCTGCGATTTCACTGGTGTTGCTACGTGAGGAGCCCGGCGCTGGCTTCTGGGTCGCGGGCGCCTTGATGGGAGCAGGAATCTGGTTGCACCTGACCGAGAAGCACGAACATGTTCATACCCATGAACCAATGTCTCATGCGCACCCGCATACGCATGACGAGCATCACCAGCATCAACATGATTTCCCTTGGGACGGGCAGGAGCCGCATGTTCATCTGCATCAGCATGAGCCCCTCACCCATAGTCATGTGCATGTTCCGGATATCCATCACCGGCATAAACACTAGCAGTTTTGGAACAAAGTGGAAGTGACGTCCTTGCTTACTGCACATGGACAATATTCCATATCGGAACTCTTCTGGACTCTAGCCGGTCGAAGAATGTCCTTGACCTTCCTTCAGTGGGAAGCCCGAGAATCCATACCGGCGTTGCAAGAAAAATGTTTCATGGAATGTTAAACTAGCGAAATGACCCGTCTCCTCAAGACATTGCTGCTCTGGCTATTGATGGCTGCGCTGCCCTTCCAAGCGATGGCAGCCGTAGCGCAGTCGGCATGCAGTCCTGAGGAGCACGGCGCTTCACCAGCAACAGCGATGGCTACTCATGGTCACGATGACAAGGCGATGTCTCAGTACGCCATTGATGACGTACATGCGGCGATAATGTCTCATACGTCAACAGACCATTCGCACGGCACCAAGCACAAGCACACCACCTGCAGCGCGTGTGCAAGCTGCTGCGTGGGCGCTGTCGCTCCGCCCTCTGCTTTGCTTCTGAGTCCAACCCGCGCCGACTCTTTCGCTGTAGTTCTCCCCCCATCTCCATTGGTCACCGGATTCATCCCGGCCGGCCTTGAACGTCCTCCCAAACGCATTACCGCTTAATCGCGTACTGAGCTAAGTACGCTGGACGGAGTTCGTCCAGCTTCTCAGCCTCGGTACGGTTCGCGCGTGTTCGCACGCCTGCCCCATCGATTTCGAGGTAATCATGTCGTTTGCATATTGGCCCAAGGTGGCCATCATGGCATTGCTGCCAGCGGTCGCTATCGCGCAACAAGTTCAACAAGCCAACCCGGCAGACCCTGGCGCTCCAGTGCCGGCGTCCAGCTACGTTTCGGCATTCAAAACCTATCAGGCTTCTCCTGAAGAGCAGGCCACCCCGGATACTGCATGGCGTTCTGCCAATGAGGAAGTCGCAAGTCAGGGTACGCATGCCGGCCATGGCGGCATGGCCATGCCTGGCATGGACCATCACTCCCCTAAGGCGGCCTCGGGCACTTCTCAAAATGACCCGCATGCTGCTCATGGCAGCCATATGGCGATGCCCGGCATGAGCAATGAAGCCACCACAACGAATTCGAGCGCTTCGCAGCCGGCTCCCGAAGCGAGCCATAGCAGCCACCATCACTAAGGGAACAGTATGCCCATCAAACAAAAATTGGTCCTGGCAAACCCGCTGGCCATTGCGTTGTCAGCCTTCATTCTGACGGGCTGCGCAACGTTTTCGAAGGATGGCGGACTGGATTCAGTGTCCGCCATGACCAAGGCGCGCACCGGACAAACGGTGCAGCGCGAGAAGTCAGCCGACGACGTTGCCGAAGTCCAGCAAACGGTGAACCAGCTTCTGCAAAAACCGCTCACTCCGGACTCCGCAGTCCAGATTGCCTTGGCCAACAACAAGGGGCTCCAAGCCTCCTTCGCCGAACTGGGCATCGCCGAAGCGAATCTGGTCCAGGCCGGTCGACTCAGAAATCCGGGATTTTCCTTTTCCCGCCTACGCGGCGGTGACGACATCGAAATCGACCGCAGCGTCATGTTCGACTTCATTGGCTTGCTGACACTGCCGGCGCGCACCGGCATCGAAAGCCGACGCTTCGAGCAGGCGAAGCTTTTTGCGGCTGCTCAGGCGGTGCAGCTGGCGGCCGACACCCGACGAGCTTATTTCAATGCCGTCGCCGCCCAGCAGTCGGTGCAATATGCTGAGCAAGTAGCCAATGCGGCCCAGGCCAGCGCCGAACTCGCGCAACGCATGAGCCACGTCGGCAACTGGAGCAAGCTCGACCAAGCACGCGAACAAGCTTTTTATGCGGATGCGACCACTCAGCTCGCCCGTGCCCGACACAACGCCGTAGCCGCGCGCGAGCAGCTCACCCGCCTGCTTGGCTTATGGGGCACGGCTGCAACCGACTACAAAATCCCCGACCGTCTGCCAGACCTGCCCAAGGCGCCAAACGAAGTAACCGACATCGAAACGCGGGCCATGCAGCAGCGCCTTGACGTGCAGACGGCCAAACGCAGCACGGAAGCCACCGCCAGTGCGCTGGGACTGACCAAGGCAACACGCTTCATCAACGTGTTCGAGGCCGGCTACATCAACAAGAGCCAGACCGGCGCTCCGCGCGAGAACGGCTACGAGATTTCGCTGGAACTGCCGATTTTCGACTGGGGCAGCGCCCGCACTGCCCGCGCCGAGGCGACTTACATGCAAGCCGTGCAAAGAACGGCGGACACCGCCGTCCGCGCCCGCTCGGAAGTCCGGGAAGCCTACTCCGCATATCGAACCAGCTACGACATTGCCAAGCACTATCGCGACGAAGTTGTCCCTCTGCGCAAGCGGATTTCCGACGAAGTTCTGCTCCGCTACAACGGCATGCTGGCCAGCGTGTTTGAGCTGCTTACGGACGCCCGTTCTCAGGTCGGCAGCGTCAATGGCGCCATCCAGGCCCAACGAGATTTCTGGATAGCAGAGACCAACCTCGAAGCGGCCATCAATGGCAACGGCGTCGGCGGCTCGACTTCAATAAGCAGCTCGGCTTCCGGGCAAGCACAGGCACAAGACTAGAAGGGATTAGCAATGGTTTCACGTAGAAATTTCCTCACTGGAGCGGCTACCATGGTCGGTGCCGGTATTGTCAGCCGCGTCGGCGCCGCCTCGTTGCCCGAAGCCGTATCGATGAACAACGCGGCTACCCAGGCGCCGCTGTCCCCGCCTAACGGCCGCCCATACCACCCGGTGGTAACGCTAAATGGCTGGTCGCTGCCATGGCGGATGAACAATGGCATCAAGGAATTCCACCTTGTGGCTGAACCAGTGGTGCGTGAAATCGCACCCGGCATGAAGGCCAACCTGTGGGGCTACAACGGTCAGTCGCCCGGCCCAACCATCGAAGTCGTCGAAGGCGACCGCGTGCGCATCTTCGTCACCAACAAGCTGCCAGAACACCACAGCATCCACTGGCACGGCCAACGCCTGCCGAACGGCATGGATGGCGTGACCGGTCTGACCCAGCCCGGCATCCCGCCGGGCAAAACCTTCGTCTACGAATTCGTCGCAAAGCGCCCGGGCACCTTCATGTATCACCCGCATGCGGATGAGATGGTGCAGATGGCGATGGGCCTGATGGGCTTCTGGGTCACGCATCCGAAGAATCCGGACTTCATGCGCGTGGAGCGCGACTTCGTCTTCCTGCTCGGGAATTACGACATCGAGCCGGGCAGCTACACGCCCAAGGTCAACACCATGCTCGAGTTCAACCTGTGGACCATCAATACCCGCGTGTTCCCCGGTATTGACTCAATGAATGTGCGCCAGGGGGACCGGGTGCGCATCCGCATGGGCAATCTGACGATGACGAACCACCCGTTCCATCTGCATGGACACGAGTTTTTTATAACCGGGACTGACGGAGGATGGATTCGTCCGGAAGCACGCTGGCCGGAGGTGACCATGGACATTGGTGTTGGCCAGATGCGCGCGCTGGAGTTCATCGCCGACGAGCCCGGCGACTGGCCCTTCCACTGCCACAAGTCGCATCACACGATGAATGCAATGGGTCACACCGTGCCGACCATGATAGGCGTCGACCAGAAAGGCATCGCTCAGCGAATCAACAAGCTCGTCCCCGACTACATGGCCATGGGCGAGAAAGGTGGCGCCATGGATGGCATGGAGATGCCGTTGCCGGACAACACGCTGCCGATGATGACCGGCGAAGGCCCGTTCGGCAATGTCGAGATGGGCGGCATGTTCACCACCGTGAAGGTTCGGAAGGACCAAAAGCCCGGGGACTATTCGGACCCCGGTTGGTACAAGCATCCCAAGGGCACCGTCGCCTACGAATGGACGGGCGACGTCCCAACGGCCCCCAAAGCTCCCCAGGCAAGCACTTCCACCCCGGGAGTCGAACTGAATGTCCGCAAACCAGAAGGACATAAGCATTAACCCTCACCCGTAACAGGAGTTTTTTAGATGAAAGCAGTACGAAAATACGCTCTATCCATGCTGTTCGCGGCGACTGCCATGGCCGGGTCCTCGGCTTGGGCGCACGCCACGCTCCAGAGCGCGACACCGGCGAAGGACGCCGAAGTGACCTCCTCCCCGAAGGAAGTCACGCTTCAGTTCAATGAGCACCTGGAATCCGCTTTCAGCAATGCCAAGCTCGTTGACAGTACGGGCAAGGAAGTCACAACGCAGAAGGCGACTCTGGATGCGACCGACCATTCCGTCATGAAGTTGGCCGTACCCGCGCTGACGCCGGGCCAGTACAAGGTGGAATACGTCGCCGTCGGCCATGACGGCCACCGTCGCAAGGGCGACTACTCCTTCACCGTGAAGTAAGGAATGGACTCAACGCTTCCGCAAACCGCGTCGACGGTGCTGATTAACGTCAGCCTTGCCTGGGTAGCCGGTGTACTGGCATCCCGGCTGTGGCTGATGAAGCATACGGTGGCTTGGCAAAAGGCTGCAGTGCGACTGCTGTCACCCGCCATGCTGGCTGGCCTCGTCGCCTGCGCGGTCGGTATCCTGCTGTCGCTGTGGTCGGAATCGTCAGCCATGGGAGATGTTCCCTGGCTGTCCGCCTGGCCCGCCTGCAAGGAGATGCTCACGTCGACGCATTACGGGCATGCAGGCGTTGCCGCGGCCGTCTTGCTCACCGTTGCCATGCTGGCCCACTGGGCTTTACGCCAATCTGGCAATGGCATGCGCTATGTTGGAAGCATCGGAGTCTTACTGCTGCTTGTGTTTGCCGCTCGCGTCACTATCGGACACGCGTTTGAACAGGGATTCCTGAGCGTCGCCCTTCTGGTGGAGTGGCTGCACTTGCTGTGCATGTCACTTTGGGCCGGCATTGTTTTCGTTGCGGGCTGGCTTGTCGTTCCCCGCATGCTGGCCAGTGAGTTGGCCCCGTCTCTGGAGCGGGCTGCCTTCCTGAAGTCGATGTCAAATTGGGCAGCCGCCGCCTTGGTCGGCATCCTGGCCACCGGCGCCTACAACTCCTACCGGGTGCTTGCTAGCCCACGTGACCTTCTGGACGCCGACTATGGGCATGTCCTCGGGTTCAAGCTCTGCTTCGTCTTGGTCTCGATAGCACTCGGTGGCTTCAACAAGTTCTTTGGCCTGCCGGCTGCTCTTTCGCAGACGTCCTCGGCAGAAAAGGCAAACCGTGGGCTTCGCATGGTGGTCACGGTTCTGCGTATCGAATCCGTCGCCTTACTACTTGTCATCGCTGCAGCAGCGGTTCTGACCAATAGCGCTCCACCATCTGCCTGACGTACCCATAACCCATTTTCCATACATCTACTTCGTTATGAATCTCAGCAAAGGAATCCATATGAAATCCCTCGTAAAAGCTGTACTCGCCGCCTCCCTCGTTCTGTCGTCAGCAACCGCTGTCTACGCCGAGTCCGCACCAAGCACTGCGAATGCGGATGCGTCGATGTCGTCGGGAGAAGTGAAGAAGGTCGACAAGAGCGCCGGCAAGATGACCATAAAGCATGGCCCCCTCAAGAACCTAGGCATGGACGGAATGACGATGGTCTTTCGCGTCAAGGACGCCGGCATGCTCGACCAAGTGAAGGTTGGCGACAAAATTCACTTCGTCGCTGAGGAGCCGAACGGCCAACTGACGGTGACCCAACTAGAAAAGCAACAGTAATTTCCGGAGGACTACGCGCCGATTTCTTCATCGAGTACTTGACCTTCCCATTGCAGAAAGGTCTACAGTGGTATCGAATCCTAAAAGGAGAGTCGGCAGTTAGTGAGAGCGGTTACCTGGTAACAATAAGCGCTGCTGTCCGACGGCAACGCGATGGAGCGGTTCACATCGCCCCGTCGCCAGGCCAAGGTTGATTATGCAAATCCAGATATGGAACGTATTGGAGAACCGTGATGGTGGGCCAATCGGATATCAGGGTAACGCTCTCGAAGTCTCCGCACGCGGAGTTGCCCAGCGAAATTTGCGAACATAAAGGGGTTGGGCATCCCGACACCATCTGCGATGGCGTCGCTGAAGCCGTATCGCGCGCGCTATGCGCCGCCTACCTGCAAACCTATGGCGAGATTCGCCACCACAACGTCGACAAGGCGTTACTGATTGGCGGCCAAAGCAAGCCCAAGTTTGGCGGCGGTGAAATAACGGCGAAAGTCCGCTTGATTGTTGCCGGCCGGGCCGCTTCCCTTCCGGGGAAGGATGACGTGTCAGAAGTCGTTTGCACGGCGGCAAAGAAGTACTTGACGACAACCCTCCGGTGTCCGATTGACATGTTCGCCATCGAATCCGCAGTTCGGACCACCAGCCCCAACCTGGACCGTGTCATGCCGGCGCCCGGCAAGCTGCCCTTGGCCAACGACACCTCATTCGGCGTAGGCTTTGCCCCGTACTCTTCGCTCGAACAATCTGTTCTCGACACTGCTTCATTGGTCTGCTCTTCATTGTTCCGCCAAGAATTCCCAGTGGCCGGAGATGACTTCAAGGTGATGGGAGTGCGCTTCGATGAGCAAGTCAACCTGACGATTGCGCTGGCTGTTACAGACCGGCACGTTGAAAGCTGCAGTGACTATTTCTCAATGAAGGATGCGATGTCTGCGTGGCTGCTTGACCGACTCGGTTGCCCAGCAACACTCCGTCTCAACGCGCTTGACGACCCGGCGTCCAAGGATGAGAGTGGTATTTACCTTACCGTTAGTGGACTGAGCGCAGAACACGGGGACGACGGCCAAGTCGGACGTGGCAATCGCGTTAGCCGCCTAATTACGCCGTCGCGACCAATGTCCCTTGAGGCCGCTGCTGGAAAATGCCCTGTGACCCACGTCGGCAAAATCTACAACGTTCTCGCGGACCAGATAGCAAGAGAATTGGTATCGCGCGCACCCTGCGTCTTGGAAGCGAATGTTCAGATTGTTTCGTGCATCGGACAGCCCATCAACCTTCCTCAGCTGGTTGAGGTAGAGGTGGTCCGTAAGGACATGCTGCTGGGCATGCAGACGACCAGACGCATCGAGGAAATGACGAACCAGTATTTTTCTCAGCTCAACAAGCTGACAGAACAGCTGGTACACGGCAAGGTGCATTTGTTCTGAAAGGTAAGCCGTGGGCCACTACTTTTCAGCGTTCCGGCCAAATTTGATTCATATCAATCAAATTTGGCAAGCGGGTTAATAGGATAAATTTGCATTCTCAACACCGTATGCGCACCCCAGCGCATCGCAATATGCCTGCCGTCATTTACCGTTTCTAGGGAGCCACAAATGAAACTCATATCGCAAAAAGCAAGCTCGTTGATAGCCATCCTTCTCACAGCGACGGCACTTGCAGGATGTGCCGCGACTCAGCAACAAACCCGGGAAACGCCGTCACAAAGCGGCATAACACAAGAGGAACACCAGGCACATCACCCACAAGGTGTTGCCGCACAACCCTCAGCCACGCCGGAACAAGGGGCCGCCGGCGGACAAGGCGGGATGATGGGTGGTGGCCAAGGTGGAATGATGGGTGGTGGCCAAGGTGGAATGATGGGCGGCGGACAAGGTGGAATGATGGGCGGCGGTCAAGGCGGGATGATGGGCGGCGGACAAGGCGGAATGATGGGCCAAGGCAGCCAAATGGATATGAAATCCATGTGCGACCTGCATGAAAAAATGAAGAACGCGACGCCGCAGGACCGCAGCGCAATGATGAACCAGTACATGAAAAACATGACGCCGGAAATGCGGCAAAGGCACTTTGAGATGATGGAACAGCAATGCAAATAGAGTCCGAAACCGATGAACGCCGATTTGCCGAGTAAGTAGGGGCTGCGGGTCCATCCTTATTTTTACTTATCGCCGACCGCGAGGAGGCAACCATGGACCATACACATCAGCATGACGCAGGACATCGTTCCTTTAGTATCAGCAAGTGGGTGCTTACTGGATTTCTGCTCGTAGCCGCGTTTTTCCTTTGGACGGAACATCGTGCCCACTTGCTGGGCATACTTCCCTACCTTCTCTTTGCCGCATGCCCGCTGATGCATCTGTTTCACCATGGGCACGGCGGCCACGGCAGTGGTGCGCCAGAGTCTGGCACCGGTCGACAGGACCAGGGACAAGCAGGAGAAAAGCCATGAGCCATGATGACGCTCCAGCCTATGGGCTCTGGTCACTGGTGATACTCAACTCGCTGGTGTTCATTATCTTTGCCTTCAGCTTCACAAAGCCTAAGACCAACCGCGATTGGCGCTCGTTCGGCGCCTTTTCTGCGTTCATCGTCGCACTGTTCACCGAGATGTACGGCTTCCCGCTGACCATCTACCTGCTGATGCCCTGGCTGACGAAGCACTTCCCCGGCGTCAACTTCCTGTCCCATGACGCGGGCCATTTGCTCGAGATGATGTTTGGCTGGAAATCCAATCCCCACTTCGGGCCGTTCCATATCTTGAGCAACGTCTTCATCTTCGGTGGCTTCCTGATGCTCTCCGCGGCCTGGGATGTACTGTACCGGGCTCAAAAGGAACATCGGGTCGCGACGACCGGCCTGTACGCACGAATGCGCCATCCCCAGTATGTCGGGTTCGTGCTGATTATGTTTGGCTTTCTGTTGCAGTGGCCAACGCTTCTCACGCTGGTCATGTTCCCCATTCTCATCTGGGTATACGCGCGGCTCGCGATGGCCGAGGAACGCGACTCCGTTGCCGAGTTCGGCAGCGAGTACGAGCGCTATCGCGAACGAACGCCGGCATTTATCCCGAAGTTTCATCAAGAGAGGAGAGTCTCATGAAACCGTTACGCACCGGGCTGGCGTTATCAGCGACGGTCGCCTTGTTCTACTCGCTCTGCACATTGGTTGAGGTCGCTTTACCTAACCAGTTCATGAACTTCATGAATGCGCTATTCCACGGACTGGACTTCAGCAAGCTGGTGAGCTCCGAGCCATATCACTGGGCATCCTTCATCTATGCACTGATTGTCATGGCGGTATGGGCTTTCGCCGCCGGTGCTTTCTTTGCTTTCATCCATAACACGCTGGCCGGCGTCGGACACCGGCATGTGATGCAACATGAATGACGATACAAATTTGCATAACCACGCACATGCCGATACCCATCGGCATGTGACTTCTCACGAGCATCACCACCCCGCGACGGATGCGGAAACGCCGTTCACGGACCCGGTTTGCGGGATGAAAGTGGGTGCTGACCCGCAGAAGGAAATCGCTTACGAAGGAACCACCTACCATTTCTGCAGCACGAAATGCATGGAAAAGTTCCGGGCAAACCCGCGGTCGTACACCGCATCTGCCAAACAGGAGTCCCCTCCAGCAACGGCTCCGGAAGGCACGATATACACCTGTCCGATGCACCCGGAAATCCGGCAGCCGGCGCCGGGAAACTGCCCCATCTGCGGGATGACGTTGGAACCTGTTATCCCGGCATTGGAGGAAGAGGAAAACCCCGAACTGGTCGACTTCCGCCGGCGATTTTGGTGGACATTGCCGCTCACGGTTATCGTGACCGTCATGGCAATGTTCGGCCATCGCATTATTACGGGTGGATTACCAGGACAAAGCTGGGTAGAACTGGCGATAAGTTCGCCCGTTGTCCTATGGGCCGGCTGGCCCTTCTTCGTCCGATGGCTCCAATCGGTCAAGAACCGCAGCCCCAACATGTGGACGCTTATCGGGACCGGCGTCGCCGCGGCATACGGCTATAGCGTGGTGGCGACTGTTGCACCGGGTCTTTTCCCTCAATCCTTCGTCGCGCATGGCCGTATCGGTGTGTACTTTGAAGCCGCGGCTGTCATTGTGTCCCTCACCCTGCTTGGGCAAATACTGGAACTGAAGGCGCGCTCGCAGACGTCGGCCGCTATCAAGGCACTGCTCGGCTTGGCACCCAAAACGGCACGCCGAATCAAGCCGGATGGTACTGAGGAAGACATTCCGCTCACGCATGTCCATATTGGTGACACGCTGCGCGTGCGTCCTGGTGAGAAGGTGCCTGTGGATGGCACCGTTCTGGAGGGGGAAAGCGCGCTGGATGAATCGATGCTTACCGGTGAGCCAATTCCGGTGACGAAGCGCCCGGGCGACAAACTGATTGGAGCCACCATCAACAGCAGCGGGAGCTTGATTATGCAGGCCGACAAGATTGGCTCGCAAACCATGCTGTCGCAAATCGTCCAGATGGTCGCGAACGCCCAGCGCTCACGCGCGCCGATGCAGCGTCTGGCCGATATCGTCGCCGGCTACTTCGTAACTATCGTGGTCGGTATCGCGTTGGTGACTTTGCTCGGCTGGGGTTTCTTTGGCCCGCAGCCAAGCTGGGTGTACGGCTTTGTCAATGCTGTTTCGGTCCTTATCATCGCCTGTCCCTGCGCCCTGGGCTTGGCCACGCCGATGTCTATCATGGCTGCGACGGGGCGCGCCGCAACCCAGGGCATCCTGTTCCGGGACGCCGCCGCAATAGAAGGCATGCGGAAAATCGACACGCTGATTGTGGACAAGACTGGGACACTCACCGAAGGCAAGCCAGCCTTCGACAGCGTGGTCGCCGCTCAAGGCTTCAGCGAGCAGGAAGTACTGCAGATTGCCGCCAGCATCGACCAGGGCAGCGAGCATCCACTCGCCCATGCCATCGTCGCCGAGGCACGCCGGCGCGGTCTGCCCTTGGACAAGCCAGAGACCTTCGAATCTTCCAGCGGCATTGGCGTCCGCGGCACGGTCGCGGGCCGGCGCATCGCACTGGGTAACACCGCGCTGATGGATGGTGAAAAGGTCGATTGGCATCCTTTGGCCAGCCAGGCGGAGAATCTGCGCAGCGAAGGTGCCAGCGTCATGTACTTGGCATCTGACGGTCACCTGGTTGGCCTTCTCGTCGTATCCGACCCGATAAAGTCGACCACGCCCGAAGCGCTGAAAACCCTGAAGGCTAACGGCCTGAACATCGTCATGGCGACCGGTGATGGCGTGACCACGGCGCAGTCGGTAGGTAGGAAGCTGGGCATCAGCGAAGTCTATGGTGAAGTCAAACCGCAGGACAAGCTTTCACTGGTCGAGAAACTCCAGAGCCAAGGACAGAAAGTGGCCATGGTCGGAGACGGCATCAACGACTCCCCGGCTCTAGCCCGCGCCGACGTCGGGATAGCGATGGGTACCGGAACCGATGTGGCCATCAACAGCGCGCATGTGACCTTGGTAAAAGGCGACCTTAGGGCAATTGCGCGAGCGCGCCTCCTGTCCGTAGAAACCGTTCGGAACATGCGTCAAAACCTTGGTTTCGCCTTCGTTTATAACGCACTCGGCATTCCGCTAGCGGCTGGATTGCTTTACCCGTTCACCGGGCAGCTCCTCTCCCCGATGATTGCCGCGCTCGCCATGAGCCTGAGCTCTGTTTCCGTCATTACGAATGCGCTGAGGCTGCGAGGAACATCAAAGTAGGAGCGCTGTTGAGAATATCCATTCCATAGCTAATCAGAAGGCCAATCATGGCGCCTCGCCAAGAAAAGCATGGAAGTGTCACAGAGAGCTGGATGGGAACAACAGTGCCTCCTGTGCGGCAGCCTAAAAAGCTCATTCATTCGCGGGGAAGGCTGATTAGCGTAGCTATTCCAACTCGTCCTTAGTCTCATCCTGAGCGGCCTCATGGCTCATCGCTGCCGCAGCCAAAGTCGTCGCCACCGTGGGCGCCGCCTCCTTGCGCTCGCTGTACCGGCTTGTCAGATAGTCCGACCGGTCGCGCACAATGAGAGTGAACTTGACCAACTCCTCCATAACGTCGACCAAGCGCTCGTAGTAGGACGACTGCTTCATGCGTCCGTTGTCGTCGAATTCCTGGTACGCCTTGGCAACCGAGGACTGGTTGGGAATCGTCACCATCCTCATCCAGCGCCCGAGCACGCGCATCTGGTTCACCGCGTTGAAACTCTGCGAGCCGCCGCATACCTGCATGACTGCCAGAGTCCTGCCCTGAGTTGGCCGAATGCTGCCGACCTCCAAGGGTAGCCAGTCGATTTGGGACTTGAACACGCCCGTCATCGCGCCATGCCGTTCAGGACTGCACCAGACATGGCCTTCTGACCAAGTGGAGAGCTGTCGCAGCTCCTGCACCTTTGGATGGTCAGCCGGGCAGCTATCGACCATGGGGAGGCCATGCGGGTCGAACACCCGGGTTTCGGCTCCAAACTGCTGCAGCAGTCGCTCCGCCTCCAAAGTCAGCAGACGGCTATAGGACTCCTCCCGCAGGGAGCCATACAGCAACAGAATTCGCGGCGGATGAGTCGATACCTTCGCCGGCGACAGCTTTTCCTGCGTCGGCACATCGAAGCGTGCAGTGCTAATGTTGGGTAGGTTGGGTGAGTCGTTGTTCATCTCTATGCTCTTGCTTCGTACCAGTGCTGCGAGCGGTTCACGACGCCGACCACGAACAGCATGACAGGGACCTCGATAAGTACCCCGACGACGGTGGCCAAGGCGGCGCCGGATTGGAAGCCAAACAGGCTGATTGCCGTGGCGACCGCCAGCTCGAAGAAATTGGACGCGCCGATAAGGCTCGATGGGCCAGCGACACAGTGCGCGACACCCATCTTCCGGTTGAGCAGATAAGCCAGCCCGGAGTTGAAAAACACCTGAATCAGGATAGGCACCGCCAGGATGGCGATGACGACCGGCTGCTTCGTAATGGCTTCACCCTGGAAGGCAAACAGCAGGACCAGCGTCAGTAGTAAGGCCGATATCGAAAATGGCCCCAGCCTCAGGACGGCGCGCGCGAGATGCCCTGGCCCCTTGGCCAAGAGACTCTTGCGGATTCCCTGAGCCAGAATCACCGGGATGATGATGTACAGCACAACCGACGTGATGAGGGTATCCCATGGCACGGTAATGGCGGAGAGCCCGAGCAGGAACGCGACCAACGGAGCGAACGCCACAATCATGATGGAGTCGTTCAGGGCCACTTGGGACAGCGTGAAGTACGGGTCACCTTTGCACAGCTGGCTCCAGACGAACACCATTGCCGTGCAGGGTGCCGCCGCCAGCAGAATCAGCCCCGCAATGTAGCTGTCCAGTTGGTCAGCCGGCAGCCAAGCTGCGAAGACATGCCGGATGAACACCCAGCCTAAAAACGCCATCGAGAACGGCTTGACCAGCCAGTTCACCGCCAGGGTGACACCGATACCACGCCACTGGCTTTTGACCTGAGCGAGCGCGCCGAAGTCAATTTTGATGAGCATCGGGATAATCATCACCCAGATAAGCAAGCCCACCGGGATGTTGACTTGGGCAACCTCAAGGCTTCCGATAGCTTGAAAAACAGGAGGAAAGGCACGACCGAGCAGGATGCCGGCCAGAATGCACAGCGCTACCCAGACAGTCAGATAACGCTCGAAGAAGCCAATCGCCGGCGCGGCGCCGCCGGCGACTTCGGTCGTATGAGAGGAGGACATTGCGTGCTTCGAGCGTCAAGCCGAGGCGACCGGCGTCTCGCCGATTTTCCTGATTTCCTGATGAATGGCGTGCTTGTCCAGCGTCTGCACCGGCAAGCTGACGAAGCTCTGCATCCTTGCCATGATTTGCCGGAAGATTTTCGTGAAGGCGGCGTGCTTCTCGTCGTCGGCGCCCTCGACGGCAGCCGGGTCCTCGAACGACCAGTGCGCTGTCGCTGGGTGCCCCGGCCAGATGGGACAAACCTCTCCCGCGGCGTTGTCGCAGACCGTGATGATGAAGTCCATGTGCGGCGCTTCCGGCCGGGCGAATTCGTCCCAGGACTTGCTGCGCAGGTTCTCGACCGGATAGCCGGTTTCCTTCACCTTCTCAATGGCGAACGGATTCACCTTGCCACCCGGCTTGCTGCCGGCGCTGTAGCCCTGGAAGCGCCCCTTGCTCATTGTGGTCACCAAAGCCTCAGCCATGATGCTTCGTGCGGAGTTGCCGGTGCATAAGAATAGTACGTTGTAGGTCTTCTCAGTCATGTTCATGCTTTCGTCGGTGA
Organism: Noviherbaspirillum pedocola; assembly: GCF_016632335.1. Classification (GTDB taxonomy): domain Bacteria; phylum Pseudomonadota; class Gammaproteobacteria; order Burkholderiales; family Burkholderiaceae_D; genus Noviherbaspirillum_A; species Noviherbaspirillum_A pedocola. The sequence continues at coordinate 30,512 of NZ_JAEPBG010000003.1, read as the reverse complement.
GGTAGCGGAGAGAGCCTTTTCTTCGGTACAGCAAGCGGGTGCAATAATGGGGGAACAAGGGTTTCCACCACAGCAGTTTTCCGTCAGGTATCCGATGAGCTGACTCATCAGCTCATAGCGCGCGGAATAGAAGATTTGTCGGCCCTCATGGCGTGGATGAATGAGGTCAGCGCGTAACAAGTCTTTCAAGTGAAAGCTGAGTGCGGAAGGGGATATCCCAAGTTCGCCAGAGAGCGTGCCGGCGGTGCGCCCCTCTGGCCCGGCTTGCACTAACAAGCGAAAGACTTCGAGCCGGCGTTCGTGAGCCAGTGCGTTCAGTACAGTAATGACGGTCGTGGTATCCATAGCATCCACTATACAACAAACGTTGTATATTTAAATTTTTATTGAATTATTTGGCCGAATGGCACCTATGCTCTTTTCTCCAGCGATGAGCTCACTGAAAGCGGCATACTTGCCAGAATCTCTGCTATGACAGAAAGAATTCATGCAGCGCCGCACTTTGTTGCAAGCTATGTCGGCCACTGTTCTACCTGCTCCTAAGCTCGCCCGCGCCGCTGCAGCGCCACTGGTCGAGGGCTACAAGAGCGCCAGATGTGGGTGCGGTCAAGGCTGGATTGAGCACCTGAAACCCAATGGCTTTGCAGTCAAAGCTCGAGACGTTGATGACCCCGGCGCCTACCGCCGGAAATTCGGCATCCCAGATGACCTCGGGTCCTGCCATACTGGATTCGTTCAGGGGTACGCCGTCGCGGGGCATGTGCCCGCGGCGGACATCAAACGCCTGCTAGCCGAAAAACCGAAAGCGAGAGGGCTCGCTGTGCCGTCCATGCCGCTCGGGAGCCCGGGTATGGAGAGCCCTCGGAAGGACCCATACGATGTCTTCCTGGTGAGGGCCGATGGCAGCACTTCGGTCTACCAGCACTACTCGGGCAAGTAACTCCGGCAGTTTTTCCTGGTGTCTCTGACGGTGAACCGATTAAGCGTCACCCTGAAGACGCCGTGTGCTGTCAGACGTGAGGCTTAGCTGTATTCGGTGTCTTTCCAGGCGCGCCGACGGTTGAATCGGGCAAGACTCTTGATTCGCCCAACAGCAAAACCGATTACGGCGGCCGCAACCACAATTATGGCGACATTCATAAGACTCCCTTCTTGCGACTACCGAAAGCCGGGTCGGTCTTGTGCTTCTTACTGAACGAGTGAACTTGGCATCTCACAGCCTAGTTCGCGGACGACATTTCGGAATATCCACTTTATCTCACCAGGATGGGTTCCCCACCCGAACTTATCGGCCATCTCAAAATGCATCTCCACAATCTCTGGCGTTGAGATTAGTGGGCTACGTAGTTGTTGCTTGCGAATTTCCTCGACAATTTGCGCCACGAGCTCTTTGCACATCTGGTAGCTCGTAAACACGTCCTTGACGACGTCCGCGCGTGGAAAGTCGCTCGGTATAGACGAATAGCCTTGCATCGTTTCCCTTGACATTTTCACCACCATGGCTCATAAACTGTACGTTCATACAGTATCACGGGATTATGAAGGTAGCAATAATAAGGACCATGCACGACGGCATGGCTCTTACCAAAACTGAATTACTTCAAGCACCACGACACAATGGTCGGCTTTTACTTGAAGACTGGGCTGAGTCGAATATTTTTGGACGCCCAATCAAAAGGGCTCGCCTAATTTCTACTCTGCAAGGGGTTGGCGACATCGATGTCGTGGCACCGCTCTTTGAGCCTCAGCTCGTTAGAGTGGGGGATGACAGGCTCACACTTGTCGGCCATGAAGTCCATGCCGCCGGCGGCGGCGCGCGCCATGTTCTGCAAGTCTGGCTCGTCAAGCCATATGAGTGAATTCCTGCCTTAAAGGCAATTTTGTATGCGTAAATCAATAAAAATGCATGCCAATTGCCAACGCTTTCTTAGCCCAACTGCAGGATGCAGGATTTCTAATGGAGGAAGACGATGGCAGCAACGCCCATCAGGGAGCTGACTGCCATGATTAACATACATGTGTCGGCAAGCACTCGCGGCGCGCGGTCAGTGTCGCCGAGAAATACACGTAGCTTGTCCATCCTCATTTCAGGAAAAAGTAGGCGAACGCGGTCACGACCATGCCGACCGCCATCGCCGCCACGCTAGTGTTGATGATTACCCGTGGCGCGCGCTCTGAGTCTGAGAGGAATTCGCGCACTTTGCTAATGACGTCCATGCGTCGAAGGTAGCACACAGTACGCGCCACGTTTTTGACATCGGTTGCAGGTAACTGAAGAAGATGGAGCCCCTCAGTCCTGCCACACTCCTTCGAATCGCTTGCTCGACGTTCGCGTGTACCAGGCGGTGTGTCGGATATCGCGGTGCCCGAGCCAATCTTGGAGGAGCCGGGTATCGGTTCCTTTGTTCGCAAGGACATGTCCGCAGGTGTGCCGCAACATGTGAGGGTGCACATGCCCAAGGCTCGCACGGACGCCGGCTTGCTGGATGAGGTAGTTCACGTTCTGCCGGGTCATCTGGCCACCCTGCGAACTCAAGAACAACCAGGGAAGGTAGTCCTTGCGCATGCGCAGGTAAGCCCGCAGTGCGCGCAGCTCGTCGCCCTGTAGCGGCTGGTTCGTGCTGAGGCCATCCTTGTTGCGCTTGACCCAGATGCGCCCCGCATCCAAGTCGATATCCGCACGCCGTGCGCCGGTCAATTCTGAGACTCGCAGGCCATGCCGGTACATCAGCAGCAACATGCAATAGTCCCGCGCGCCGTAGCGCCCCGCCTTTGCCGCGGTAAGTAGCCGCGCCGTCTCTCCTTCAGTCAGGAAGTCGCGGTGGCTGCGCTCGTGCTCGTCGACAGTCGCTGCTCGTCCCCTTTTGACATTTTGCCGTCCGGGCGGTGACATCTCAGGAAGGGGGTCGCCAAGGAGGTCGACGGCAGGTTCTTCACTGTCTTTTGACAAAATGGGCCTTTTGTAAAAAGAGGGGCCGGTACATCGGCGACAGGCTAACCAGTGTATCGATAGCCGCTGAGATAACCTGGCACCTCGCTGTCGTTGTTCATTGTCGTAAAAACGACAATTGCAGTTTTCGCGACAATGAACAGCAATCACACTCACATGCCGGGAACGGACACCAGCGCGTCGGCCGTTATGCCCCGCGGGTGACCAGCGCCGCCAATGCTTCCTGGACAATACGGCTACGTTCCTTTGGCGTTAGTTTGGTGCTGACAGTCACACTCAGTTTCTCGCCCTCAGGACTCGTTATCGTGTAAGTCTCAGTTTCCTTCTTCCATCGCGACATCGCCCAGTGGTTCAGCAGTCCGCCGACGCCTAGCACACCATACACAATTGCAAGCGGTTCCAAGCCCACCAGTATTGAACTGAGCGTCATTCCAGTACCTCATGTATCCAGCCCGTTGCCGCACGAACAGGGCGGCCACAACAGCAACAACGGCGCTCATAACAAGGACGACCAGAACCCTGCTTCGGCCGTTCTCGCATAGACAAATATGCGATTGGACGACGGCACCTTCGTTGAACCCTTCTCAGGTTCCTGGCCAGTTTTCATGAGCGCTGTCTTATTTCACAGACAACCGATAAAGCATTTAGCTCCCGCCGTGACGGACGACATAGGGACAAAATGTATATAACGCAGTTGAACCTAAATTCTGGTACACAACGGACGGTGGTTTCTCCCGCGTCCGGCCGTGGACAAGTCGCATCGCCGCGTTCCGCTTCACTTCACTCACAAGCCCCGCCGGGCTTGTGGACGAAATCCGCTTAGGCGGATTACTGCGACTTCCCCACCGCCTCCTCGCGACAGCGCCTACGGCCTGACGCGCCGGCAAATGCCGGCTTGCCCCATTTTGTATAGGTCTCATGCATGAGGACCTGTTATCAAGGATACAGACCACGCATATCACGGGCCTCAAGCACGCGGGTGCAACCTACGATAAAGGCAGCTGTCCGCAGTGAAATCCCTTTCTCTTTTGAAATGGCCCATACGCCACCGAATGCCTCGCGCATTGAACGGGTCAAACGGGCTCCAATTTCTTCGTCCGTCAGCCAATATGACTGTTGGGCCTGAGAATATTCGAAATACGATACGGTAACGCCACCCGCGTTAGCGATGACGTCGGGCACCACTAGAACACCCTTATCGCTCAGGATGTCGTCCGCCTCCGGAGTCGTTGGGCCGTTCGCACCTTCTACGACGAGCTGCGCACGAATGCTCCCGGCATTTTCTCTAGTTATCTGCTGCTCCAGCGCGGCCGGTATCATAATGTCGCAATCTACCCCCCAAAACGCGCCGCGGTCCGCAGTCTCGCTGGCCTCCTTAAAGCCAGCTACAGAACCATTGAGAGACGCATAGCGAATCAGTGTCGGGATATCAAGCCCCTTGTCGTTGAAGACCGTTGCTTTGTGGTCTTGTACAGCCACGATTTTGGCCCCATGCTCATGAAGCAGCTTGGCCGCGATTCCGCCGACGTTACCGAAACCTTGAACAGCAACCTTTGCCTGGCTCACATCTATGCCAAGCTTGGCTGCGGCCTCGCAGGTAACGACATACACGCCACGACCGGTACCTTCTTGGCGGCCAAGACTACCTCCGAGCGATACTGGCTTGCCGGTTACGACCGCGTAGTCGGTGTGTCCGCGATTCATTGAGAATGTATCCATAAGCCAGGCCATCTCGCGGGCCGACGTCCCGAGGTCAGGGGCCGGAATCCACTGCTCCCCCAAAACAATATTGACTTCCGACGTGTAGCGCCGGGTAATCCGTTCGACCTCTCCGGTAGAGTACTCTCCAGGGTTGAAGCGAATTCCACCCTTTGCACCACCAAACGGCAGGTTGAGCGCCGCATTCTTGATGGTCATCCAGGCCGAGAGCGCCATTACCTCTGGCATCGACACGTCCGGGTGATACCGGATACCTCCCTTGCCTGGCCCTCGTGAATTGTTATGGACGACACTGAATCCCTCGAAATGGGTAATCGTGCCGTCGTCGCGCTTGATTGGCACATCGACCATCATCACGCGTTTGGGACGTTTCAGCGTCTCAATCCAGCGGGAAAGAGAACCGAGATACGGCGCAACACGGTCAATCTGCTTGAGGTAGTCCCCCCAAGGACCTACCGCCGGCGTGTTCAAGTAAGACAGATTTCCTTGCTCAATGCTCATATAGCCTCCGAGATGGTGCTACAAGCGTCCAGTTAGCATGAATGCTTTGCAGCATAAAAGATAAGTAACAACACTTTAATACCAAAAATCAAAGAAAAAGGTAAAAGCCTCCCCAACAGCGATTGCCTACGCTGTTTTATTGAAATTTAGAAATAATTACGAAGCGACTGTCCGAACCTTGTGTGGTATCGAACTCGTGTGAGCCTTCTACTTGTGCTTCACCGCATCCAGAACCTTCTTGATGGCATTGACGTAGCCAGGGCCATAAATAGGCCTATTGCCCCTTTTGTCGTTGACGCGCCCGTTCGGCTCAGGCTTCCATCCCATCTGTTTCATGAATTCATCGGAAATCGCATGCTGAAGCGCTTCAATTTCCGCCGGCAGCAAGTTTTCCAAAGGTGCAACAACTTCAACAGTAGCGTTGCTCGGTGGGGCGATAACGTTCTTCGCGCGTCGGTCAAGTACGATTTGGGAGCCACCCTTCAAAAGGGAGTTCTCCCTCACAAGTTTCCTATTGTGAGCGATATAGGTTCCGACGAGCGCGCGCACGGCAGCATCAGGAATCATGTCAAGTACATCCTCCGCGACGCCCGAGTGGGGACGAACAATCGACTTCCGCACAGAAGCATCAATCAGCTCCTTCCATGCCTCTATTAGAGCGCGGTAACGCTCACCGCTCCTATTCCTTATCGGTTGCGTGGAAGGGCCGCCCCTAGCGCCAGAGATACGGCCAATTGTTGCAACCGAAATCTCATTCCCTTTTTCCATCTGTTCTTTGCAGATTTCATGAATGAGTTCCAGCGATTTCTGCGCGCGCGGCGTCGCCCCAGATTTCAGCCTTTCCAATAACGCGTCGACCGTTGAAAAGTCACTCTTCATTTCCCGACTCCTCGTCGATTTCGTCCGCTATCCACCGCAGAAGCTTTCTTTTACTGGCCTCCGTAATGATTATCGGCTTTTCTGCCTTAGCGAGCTCCAAAATACTCTTTTCACTAAAATCAAAGCCAATCTCACTCAGCCTTCGCCTTCCCTCGATGAACTCGACCGCCCCTTCAGTGCTCCCCGCATAGGCGCGAAGCAGAAGCGTCATTTGCTGAACGACTATTCTTTGTTCGTCGTCAGACAGGCGAAATAAGACCGGAGATTTTTCGTTTTGAGCCAGCATCATGTCGTAAGCTCTTCCAGCCTCAAGCACTGCTTTACTCAGGTCGTGCTCTGGGTAAATCTTCGAAATCTGAACTGCCGTCAGCACCTGCTGAAGTTTTCCGCATTCTTTGATGGCGAACTCAACATCTGTGATGTCACCAGCCCCAATTAGCGCGAGGCCGGCTGTCTCTTTTTGCTCATTTGCAATTGCCTTGCATCTGTCGATAAGGCGCAGCGTCGCGTGCTGGTCATTGGCAAGCTTGTCACCCAAAGATACCGCGTTTTCATATGCCTTAATCAAGGTATCCAACTCTGGCTGCTCCAAAAAAAGGCGTTTCTTTGACTGACATTCATAACGCTCATCTTCCAAAGCACTGACCTTTTCTGCGAGTTCTTTAACCTTTTTTCCGTTGTCGCCCATGTGAAGGTGGATGACATTCCAATGATTCTGCAGACCGTCAATAAAGGCAGGCCCGGTAAAAAACCATCGGCACCGAGGACAGTTCTTTTGGGGATATCCGGGCACCGGTCCATACTCGACGCCGCCCGTATCGTCATTGGTGTAGATGCCACCCGAATCACACCCCATTCCCCCTTTTGGGCAAAGACCTTTATCGTCTCTTACCAAACTGGCTCCGTTACCTTGCGCAGCCAATACTGCTTGAACCGCAATAGGGTCAACATAAGCCCCGTTCGACTTAAGCTCTTTATAGCTTGCGTCCTTCAACCATCTCAGCCAATTTTCTTTAGCGTCCGCGAACATCTTCTGCGACGCCTTATCCATTACATCAGTGACATACCTGATTCCCGCTTTGGTGTAGTAAATCGTCATTACCAGCCTGGCATGTCCAGCAATGCATTTACTGAGAACAGGTAGCGGCACACCGCCTTCGAGTGCAAATGAAGTGATTAGTGATACCCGCAAACCCTGTATGGTGTAAAGCGGGACCAACTCACCGCGCTCGCTCTCTTCGACAAAAGTGAGCGGTGCACCACCTGGAGCAGTTTCGCCGGCCTCCCGTAAACGCCTCTCCAATTCCAGCAAAAGCTTTGTCCAGAATGTTTTCATCGGTGGTCCAGCCTTAATCGGCTTTTGCTTGTCGCCCCTCGTTGCAGCAGCATTGCGAAAAAGAAAACAGCTTTCTCCGCCGCCTTCCTTTTGTATATCTGATTTTTTTGAACCGAAAAAACTAACGTCGAGCTCTGTCCACGACATACAGGAATCAATCGAATTGTATTTTTCCTGCCAATTCCTTAATCTTTCGGACCAGCTTAGCACTTTTTTGTGCTCCCACGGAACTTCGTAACCGCGGTCAATTTTGCCCTTTCCTCTATCGGCATTTTTGTTTGTATTAATATAAAGCCCAGTCATGTCGGCCTTATCGATGTCCGAATTCATGCTGCGAAAAAAACCCATCCTCCGAGGCTCTTTCTTACTTCCTTGAGCGAGCGGGCCGGTATTCACAACCCACTTTCCTTCTTCATACCGATAGGTATCGGCTTCCCCGCTATCGAGAAATCGTACTTGATACATGCGCAGGGGCAACTCAAGCTTAACGAACATCGCAACCGCGCGCGCTGGACACCATATTTCATGGACGAGGCATCCGAATTCGTCGGTTCTCGTCCTGTACACACAATTAGGGTCGTCCTTGTTTATAAGGTCAGGGGTGACAGCGAACCAGTCACCCCCGTATCCGGTGCCGCTGAGTGGTACTGCATCATGAGCCCAAGTCCAGTCCCGAAAACTCGATGCGGATTCTGGGCACAAGATTTCACGCAGCATTAAGATGTACCGATACGGTAAAACTCTCTTATTTGATTCATCCAAGGGCCCTCTATGCGTATACTCTACTGATTCGGGAAGTGCTGGAATTGGGCTGCAATAATGCGCAGGTACGGCACGCGCGCCGCTCGGCAATGTGACACTAAAGAAGTTCTCCAAGACGAAACTAACAAATCTCGCCACCAGATTATAGTTCGCAATAACGGTGCTTCTACGTTCCAAATGGGATAGGCAGGTTTCATAGAAACACGGCGCCTTATATCCCTTGGCAAAGAACTCCTCGGGATTTGTCGCAAGACCTTGCTTATGGATGTAATCGAAGAAAAAATACTTCAGTGCTTTTAGAGGACCGTCCTGCGTCTGTTTTAATGTGCTCATCCACTCTTTAGCGTATTTTTGCCAAGGAGCGAGCGCGGGGTCGATACGAAGCAAATAGTCAAAGTTGTCGTCTGTCCCCAGTAGTCGACCGGTCGGGGACGTCCGCGTAAATACGGTACTCTTCCCTGTAAGCTTCTCCCACCCATCGAAAAGCTTTTTATAACGCGAGTTTCCATTTTGCAAGACGGCGACTGTTAACTTTGCTTTTCTTGCTATTCGAATTCCATCGAATTCCGCGATTCCAGATTTATGCTGGCTTTTGAGCAATTCATGTATATGCTCTAGCTTCATCCGAGTAGAAGATTGTATTTGACCATCACCAATAGCATCGTCCAGCAAAGTCCGATACGGGTCTTCATCTCCTTTTGTTACTCCATGTAGCTTTCTTTTTGCAGCATCATGCCATGCTTCGATTATTTCCCTATAAGGTGCGGTCGCTTGCAATGCCTCTTCCGAAATACCGGTTACCCTTGCAACCCTAGAGTAACTAAAATCAATTTCGTTACGCTTGAAAATCGCCTCACATATTTTATAGATTTGTTCAGCGGTCTCTTTCGATTTTACGTGACGAAGCGAACTTTGAGCATTCGCTAACACCGCTTTTGGTGTTGATATGACGTCGGCGGGCTGCCGTCGAGCATGTTCCTCAGCGTATGCCGCCCATGCATCTATCAAGGGACGATAGGATGCCGCTTGAACAACCTTGTCAGATATGCCGACCTTTTTACTCAATACGTTTATAGTGAAATCACGCCGCCCTTCTTTAAAATGTTCTCGGCATGCCTCATCAATCTTCCTCAGCGTTTCGCGTCCCTCACTCCTTCTGATACTGGACAAGCACGCCAAGTACGCCTCTTCTGGTCCAAGATTGCTCCCATTTTGTGGTTCTATGGGGTGTTGAGCCGCGTATTCTGCCCATATCTTCACCAACTCGTAATAGGCTGGCTTTCTTAGCGTTTGATAATGTATGCCGGCGGCTTTAACTATTACTCCGCGGTCGAAATCCCGACGCCCTGAGTTGAAGTGAGCCTTACATACTGCGTGAAGCTTATCAAGATTTTTGTGCCCGTGCTTCCGCTCCACTTTTGCATGTAATATCGGAAGATACTCATCCGGATGCGGCATTTCGGTATTTCCGTTAAGTTTCTCAGCTTCCGGTTTCATCATCTTTTGTTTCTCCCGTACATCCTGTCGTGAAGAGCTTCTTCAAGAAAGATATCCATCTCGGACATCAATGGCACAGCAGTTCCAGACGCCATAGCTTTTGAGGCGATTTCTAACCGCTCAGTGATTTCCTCAATGGTTGGCAGGCCGTAGACACTTTGGGATTCGATAGACTTATGATGTAGGCCGCGCATAGTAATGATTTCCCCTGTTTCCGCGCGCCGTTGCCGTGCGCCATAGGCATGGCGATGTCCGTGTTTATGGGTTCCATAAGCTCTACCAAAAGGGAGACCAATACGCCGCACTGCACTCTCCAATGCGTCACCGTATGCCTGAATCGAATATGGCTTGCCGTGCTGCTCGCCGCGAAAAGAGACGAAAAGGAAGGGGTGCTCCTTTGAGTCAATCTTCTCCCTCATCCTTTGCAACATGTAGAAGGTATACGCTTGCATGAAGAGTCGCCCGCCGTCGGTGGGAAACCAATGCACCATCATGTACTTCTCTTCGTCGTTATCCAGGCGAGGGTTTTTCCAGCCCGCGTGGTAACCTCTTCTTCCCAAAACTCTGGGCGGGTACGTCGGGTACCTCATAGCTAAATATGCTTGGCGCGTTGCGAGTCTTCTGCCATTGGGCCCTCTAATATCAGAGGGAGGTACCCCCTCTGTAGGGTGGTAAACGAACACAATGGCTCTTGACGCATCGGTGGGGTCAGGATGGACATCTCCTACCCACAAATGGAACGGTTCGGAGACTCGTAGGCCGCCAAAGTTGAGCAACAAGGTGATACAGATACCGCGCCAGTCATAGCGGTCGACGATGTCGTCCTTCTTACTTCTGCCAGGAAGTAGAAAGCCTTTGAAGAGAAGGTCCCGTATCTTTGAATCAGGGAATGCCTTGACCGCGCCACCAGACCCAACCGTATTGCTGGGCATCTTGATTGCTCTTGCTTTTTGGCATACCTGAGACCTCGCCTCTGCCGTATCAAGATGCCCTAATAAAGACCGAGAATTTTGGTTTACATGTGCTGTCCAGGCGAGCCTCTGTTCGTAGGTGGATGCCTCAACCCAAGGGTTCAGTTGCACCGAGGAGTAGCGATTCTTGTACATCCATGCTGAAAATTCGCCCAAGCAAAATAGCAGTGCACGGGCGTTTTCCGTGCCCTTGCCCATCCAATATAGGCCACTAGGGTCCCGTCCTTCGGAGTTGATTGTGCCGCTAGAAAGGCGTTGAGCAAACGCTTCAAAAAGCGCTTCGGCGTCGGCGAATTGCCCCTTATTCGCTTCCATGTAGTCGAGCAGCATCTCAACCGCTTGACAGATTTTTTTCATCCAAGACAATGAGCGAACGCGATAATACCGAAGGAAGTAATCTATCAGCGCCTCAATAAGGAACCGAACGCCATTTTCTTCGCACAGAATGCCCGGCACTTCCTGATAGACGCCGGAATTATCGATATAGACCCGTACACTTACTCGAACGTAGCTCAAAGGCTCACCTCATGAATCATACGTTCGAGGATTGCTCCCAGAGATGTTTGTCGATTGCTAAATTTTGGAAGGGCAAGCACTGCATTCCTTGCCGCAGATGGGTCGCCGACAAGAATGACCTGCTGCTGCGCCCGCGTCACGGCCGTGTAAATCAGTGTTCTGTCTATAAGCGCACTTCCCGTAACAGGGACAATCACTCGTGGCCACTGCGACCCCTGTGCCTTGTGTACTGTTATCGCGTATCCCAATTCCAAGTCATCCAGCATCGATGTCAATATAGGGCGGCAATTACCATCGTCCCATTGCGCCCATGCGAGAACTATCCCCAGTGATTTGCTGTTTTCATCGAATATTTCACGAGGCTCCGGCTCAATCTTAGAAATCCGGCCTAATGACCCGTTTTGCAAGCCCTTGTCCCACATATTGCGAGTGCAAAGAATAGGGTCATTTAGATTGAAACCGCTGTATTCTGCGATATCGAGTTCATCGTTCCACAAATTCAGGGCGGCGGCGCCGTCAGTAAACGCTCCTTGAAATATCGCGTTCAACTCCTTAGTCCCGTCGACACCGTTTCTCTTTGCGCATAGAACCTGAGTGTTTTCAGGGTCCTTTTGGTAAAGACGAAGAACCGTTTCGGACAGCGCGCATAATCTCCCTTCTTCCGTTCTCACCTTGGCGCAATTCGCTGGAATGAATGCAATTGGAGCATCCTCGTCTTGGGGAATTACGGGCCATTTCCCGTCACGAATCGCTTGAGCGGCCTTTGCAATTTGGCTTCCAAAGCGATTGGTAACCTTGAGTTCGACGCTGGGCACTTCGCCCAATTTCGCTACTGCATGCAATATCAAACCTGGCCCTACTGGCATCAATTGAGATGGGTCGCCGACGAACACCATCCGAACATGTGGCGCTATTGCTTCGCACAGCCGGCTCATCGCGATGACGTCGGTCATTGAACACTCATCTATGACTAAGACTGACGGCCCCTCGAAATTCATTGATTTTGCTTTTTGCAGAAAGCTCGCTATGGTTAAGGCTGGTAAAGCCGTTGCTTCTTGCATTCGTATCGCGGCACGTCCGGCAAGCGCCACTTGATGGATAACGACTCCGGAATTCGTAAACACTTTGTAAAGCGCTTTTAGGACGGTCGTTTTTCCTGTGCCCGCGCCTCCGGTGATGACTGCTATTGCGCTAGTAGAGGCCGTGTGTATGGCCGCGCACTGTTGCTCGTTAAGACGAACTTCCTTCCCGGTCAATTCAGACTCTTCCTGCTCGTACTCTATAATTAGCTCATTAATGCGCTGTGCATCCAAGAGGAGAGCATCTTTTTGACACAACAGCCGGTCAGAAATAGATTTCGCCACCGTTGTTTCCATTATGAGCGCTCCTAATGGATGAACCGTGCCGTCATATCCGATTACATAGCTTCCATTGGACTCACCGGCAGCTAGAGTTTTTTCAATCAAATCGAAAAGGCGAGATTGCTCAGAACTTCCTTGCAGAAGTCTCCTCAACTTCCCCTTTAACATTCCGATGCTTGCACAGGTGTGCCCATCGCTAAGGATTCGGTAGAGTGCCTCTTCAATAAGTGCACGCAATCTACGCGGGTCGTCGTCCGCCACCCCGAATTCCGTCTTTGCGAAATTGTCGACGGGACTCCATTGACCATCGAAGCTTAAAAGACGATAAGGGTCCTCTTCTATTTTCTCTTGTGTATCTGCCCCGTAGAAATCAACTATTTTTCTTCCCAGTGAAACGTTGAAACCTTTACGGTGTAACCACTGCAGCGTCTTAGTGTTGACCGCTAGATTCTTCCAAGCCTCAATAACAATACGCGCTGTTTCTTCTGTAATGATAGTAGAGAGGGGCTGAACATTGCCTTCATCGAGGACTGTATATAGGTGCTCACTAAAGGCCTCCCACAACGCTCTCGCCTTAACAGTGCCGACGCCAGTGAAATCCGGGCTTCTCGCCATCAAATCGATAATGTGCTCGCCTGAGGGTAACTTCATTTCCATCGTTTGAGCGCTAATTTGCGACTCATGCAAAATGAAGCCATTTGGTGTGACTACCTGTCTTTGCTTTACCTCTCCTGTTACTTTCCACCACTCGCCTGACTTAATGCGAATTCCGCCCAGCAATTTAGCCGGGACAATGACCACATAATAGATGCGTGCGTCAATAACATTGCCGTCGATATCGATTGGAATACCGGTAAAGATTGAGCCGCCGAGGCGTTCTTTTCGGATTCCGTTCACGCGCAATAGATAATCAGAAGCGCTATTCATCTTGGAATCCTTCCCGTAAGAGCAAGCGCTTCATGAATAGATGTGTACCGTTCAAGTTGTCTCTTAAGTTCATCTCGCTCGGCGCGAACGGTAGCCAGGTCTATTTCAAGGCGGCGCAAACGCTCTGCGTCCACTGCGGCCTTTTGGGCGCTAGGGCGATGCGTCGTCGGCATGTCGGTGTTCGTCGTCTCGAGGCTGCTAGCTGTAGCAGGCAAGATGCCATCGCTACGTAGGCGGTCCTCAAGTTCCTTTAAGGCATCCTTGATTCGGGGGTTTTGGTTGAGAGCAGATTTTGCAAAGTTGCACTCTTTGCTGATGTCGGTCCGGGACAGAACGCCTCTGATGACCATTTTCTTGAAGTCACTGTCGCTCTTTGACTGCATCCATGCCTGGAACGTGTTCCAGTTCTCCTCGCCGACCTGTGCTCCGTTCGCCATAACAGCCCTTGTGTTGAGAGAATTGCAACCAAGTGAAATGTTATTGATTATGTTTATTACTACCACTCGCAAATTTGAGGACCGTCAAGAAGCTCAACAGGAGGCCACAAATGAGGGTCTTTTAGGCGTAAATGCGAGGAAAAGTTATGTTTTTCGAACCCCCAATAGCCGGGATGTCCTTGTTCGGGCCGATGATGATGTTGATTTCGCTGGTATAGCGCCGGGTCACGCGCTGCAGTTCCGCGCTCGACAGCGTGCGCGGATCGACGCGGATGCCGCCCTTGGCGCCGCCGTAGGGCACGTTGACCGCGGCGTTCTTCACGGTCATCCAGGCTGAGAGCGCCATCACTTCGGACAGCGTTACATCCTGGTGAAAGCGCACGCCGCCCTTGCCGGGGCCGCGCGAGGTGTTGTGCTGCACCCGATAGCCTTCGAAATGGGCGATGCTGCCGTCATCGCGCTCGATCGGCACATCGACGATCAGGATGCGCTTCGGACGCTTCAGGGTTTCAACCCAGCGTGCCAGGCCGCCGAGATGCGGTGTGACGCGGTCGATCTGCTCAAGATAGACGGCCCAGGGGCCGACTTCATGGGGAACAAGATAGGAAGGAATTTCATGCGGAATGGACATGGCGTGAGCTCCTGGAAGAGTGGGAATACGCGGTACACGGCATTGCCGCGCGACGTGGAGCCAATCTTAAAAGGAGAGCTTGCCGATGATCCAATGCCGTGTGTGCATGTAACTATGCGTTAAATGCATGGAAAGCATACCGCTGCCCGTGCCTACTTCCGTGCCGCCTTTTCCGTCTTCGCAAGGTGCTCCCACAGCCTGGAGACGATCGACTTGCCGGGACGTTGCGGGCTCGGTCGCTCGCGGTACAGCCGGATATCCATGCGCACTTCCCACTCCGATGAGCCGCCGTCGGCACGGGCAAGCTGCTTCTGCTTCACTTCGCGCGTGACCGCCGACTCGGGCAGGAAGGCCACGCCATGTCCTTCCAGCGCCATCATTTTCAAGCCTTCGGCCATGTCGGTTTCGTAGCGCTTTTCCAGATGCGGCCGGCGCTTGGCATCCGCCAGGATCAGCTCGACCATGCGGCCGAGATAGGCATTGCTGCCATAGGCGAGAAACGGCAGGGGCTCGCGCGAGGAGCCGGGAAGCAGGAATTCGGGAGTGGCTGTGCGGTCGCAGCGCGAATAGGCGCGCAGCGTTTCCGAGCCGAGCAGCAGCATGTCGTAGCGGCTGGCGTCGAGCTGCACCGGCTGACGCGGATGGTGATAGCACAGCAGCAGATCGCAACCACCCTCGACGATGGTCATCACCGCGTCATGCACATTCAACGCCATCAGGCGCGTGCTGAAATGGCCGAAGTCGCCTTCCAGGGTCTTCACCCATTTCGGCATGAAGGTCAGCGACAGCGTATGCGGCACTGCGAAGTCGATGGTGGTCTGCCCGGTCGGACGGCTGCCGCGCAGCAGTGCGCGCGCATTGTTCACCTGCCCGAGCATTTCCAGCGCCTGCTCGTAAAAGACTTCGCCGGCCGGGGTCAGCCGGGTCGGATAGGACGTGCGGTCGATCAGGTCCGTGCCCAGCCAGGCTTCCAGCGATTGAATGCGGCGCGAAAACGCCGGTTGCGTCACATGACGCAACTCGGCCGAGCGGCTGAAGCTGCGGGTTTCAACCAGGGAGACGAAGTCTTCCAGCCATTTGGTATCCATCGCGCAATGGTAGTGGGCTTGCCGGATGAACGCAAAGCCGCCTAGGCGACCTTGCTCTGCCCTACCGCATCCGTCGGCGCCGAAACGTCGACCGCATCCGGAGAAGCCAGCTGCCGTTGCCACATCTGCGCATACGCGCCGCCGGCGGCGAGCAATTGCGCATGGGTGCCGCGCTCGATGATGCGGCCATGGTCCATCACCAGGATCTGCGCCGCGTCGGCGATCGTCGAGAGTCTATGCGCGATGACGAGCGTGGTGCGGTCCTTCGCGATCGCCTTCAATTGCGCCTGTATCGCCTGCTCGGCCTTTGAATCGAGCGCCGAGGTCGCTTCATCGAAGATCAGGATTGCCGGATTCTTCAGCAGCGCGCGCGCGATCGCCACCCGCTGCTTTTCGCCGCCGGACAGTTTCAGGCCGCGCTCGCCGACCATGGTCTGATAGCCGTCGGGCAGCGTGGTGATGAAATCATGGATCGATGCCGCGCGCGCCGCTTCGACGATCTCGTCATGGCTTGCGCCCGGTCGGCCGTAGGCGATGTTGTATTCGATGCTGTCGTTGAACAGCACCGTGTCCTGCGGCACGATGCCGATGGCACGGCGCAGCGAGGTCTGGGTCACGTCGCGCAGATCCTGGCCATCGATGGTGACCGTGCCGGCGTCCACGTCATAGAAGCGGAACAGCAGCCGCGACAGCGTCGACTTGCCCGAGCCGCTGTGCCCGACCACCGCGGTGGTGCTGCCGGCCGGTATCGTGAAGTCCACGCCGAACAGGATCTGCCGCTTCTTCTCGTAGCTGAAATCCACATTGGAAAAGCGCACTTCCGCGCCCGTGAGTCGCAGCGGCTGGGCATCCGGCCCGTCGGCGACTTCGCGGTGCTGGTCCAGCAGCGAGAACAGCCGCTCCATGTCGGCCAGGCTCTGCTTGATCTCGCGATAGATCACGCCGAGGTAATTCAGCGGCACATACAGCTGGATCATGAAGGAGTTCACCAGCACCAGGTCGCCCAGGGTCATCGTGCCGTTGACCACGCCGACGGTGGCGCGCCACATGATGAGCGTGACCGCGATGGCGATGATCAGCGATTGCCCGGTATTGAGCAGCGACAGCGAGGTCTGCGATTTCACCGCCGCGTTTTCATAGCGCTGCAGGCCTTCATCGTAGCGCCGCGCTTCCCATTCCTCGTTGCCGAAGTACTTGACCGTTTCATAGTTCAGCAGCGAGTCGATGGCGCGAGTGTTGGCCTTGGAATCGAGCTCGTTCATCGTGCGCCGGAAATGGGTGCGCCACTCGGTGATGAACACAGTGAAAGCGATGTAGGACACCAGCGCGCAGCCGGTGATGACCGAGAACCAGATGTCGTAATGCAGTACCAGGTAGCCCAGCACCAGCGAGATTTCCACCAGCGTCGGCAGGATCGAGAACAGCGTATAGGACACCAGCGACGAAATGCCGCGGGTGCCGCGCTCGATGTCGCGGCTCATGCCGCCGGTCTGGCGATTCAGATGAAAGCGCAGCGACAGCGAATGCAGATGCTTGAACACCTGCAGCGCCACGGTGCGCACCGCATGCTGCGTGACGCGGGCGAATACGAATTCGCGCAACTCGGTAAACAGCGTGGTCGACACTCGCAGCGCGCCATAGGCCACGAGCAGACCGATCGGCAGCATCAACAGCGCCTGCGGATGCGCAGGCGTGATGGTCAGCCCGTCGATGATGCGTTTCATCAGGATCGGCACGCCGACATTGGCCAGCTTGGCGCCGACCAGAAAGCTCAGCGCCAGCAGCATGCGCCATTTGTAGGCCCAGAGATACGGGAACAGCGTCTTTAAGGTGCCCCAGTCATTGCGGGTGCCCTGGTTGGCCACAGGCAACGGCGGCATCGAGGAAGAAGAATGGCGGCGCATCAGGAAAGGGTCGGGGCGAATTGGGGAAGGATGGGGGGATGGTTTATGCTTGCGCTCCCGATTGTAACGTCTACATCCATTCGACACAGGAGAGCAGCATGAGCATGATGACCCAACTTCCGACGGCGATGCCGGCGCTGCGCGTGATGCCGATGCCGGCCGACGCGAATGCGCATGGCGATGTGTTCGGCGGATGGATCATGGCCCAGGTCGATATCGCGGGCGCACTGCCGGCGGCCCGACGCGCCAATGGCCGCGTCGCCACCATCGCCGTCAACTCCTTCGTTTTCAAGCAGCCAGTCTTTGTCGGCGACCTGCTGTCCTTCTATGCCAGCATCGTCAAGGTCGGCAAGACCTCGATCACCGTGAACGTGGAAGTCTATGCCGAGCGCAACCGACTGCAGGCCGAGGTGGTAAAGGTCACCGAAGCGACGCTGACCTATGTCGCCACCGACGACCAGCGCAAGCCGCGGATGCTGCCGCCGGTGCCCGACGACGCCGGCGTCTGAGCCGACATGCCAGCCTCCCGCCGCGACTTTCTTTTCAGCGCAGCGCGCCTTGCCGCGCTGGCGGCGTCGGCAATCCACGCGCCCGGCATCCTGGCGCGGCCAAGCTGGTATCCGTTTCAACTCGGCGTGGCTTCCGGTTCGCCGTTGCCGCATGCGGTGGTGCTGTGGACCCGCATCCTTGCCTCACCCGGAGATGCATTGCCACCTACGCCGCTCGCGCTGCGCTGGGAAGTCGCGCAGGACGAAGGGTTTCACCGCATCGTTGCCAGCGGAACCGCAAGCGCCCTGCCCGAGCTTGCGCACAGCGTGCATGTGGACGTGACCGGGCTCGAACCGGACCGCTGGTACTGGTACCGCTTCATGCTCGGCGATGCGGTCAGCCCGGTGGCGCGCACCCGGACCGCCCCCGCGCCGGACGCCTTGCCGGCCTCGCTGCGACTGGCCTATGCCTCCTGCCAGAACTGGGAGCACGGCGCTTACGCGGCGCACCGCCACATCGCCGCCGCAGCGCCGGACCTAGTGGTCTTTCTCGGCGATTACATCTATGAACGCGGCCCATACAGCGCCATGCATCCGGCTGCAGCGCGCCATGGTTTTGAGTCGATGACGCTTGCCGACTACCGTGCGCGCCATGCGCAGTACAAGTCCGATGCGCTGCTGCAGGCTGCGCATCATGCGGCGCCGTGGATACTCACCTGGGACGACCATGAAGTCGTCAACGACTATGCCGATGACCGCGATTTCCGCCTCGATCCGGCATTCATGGCGCGCCGGGCTGCCGCCTATCAGGCTTTCTACGAACACATGCCGCTGCGTCTGAGCATGGGCAATCCCGCTCACTTGCGCATGTACCAGCGTTACGACTGGGGTCGGCTGGCGCGCTTTCATGTGCTGGACGATCGGCAATACCGCTCGCCGCAGGTCTGTCCGCAGCCCGGCCATGGAGGCGCCAACGTCGTCGGCGCGGCGTGTGCCGAGCGCATCGATGCGCAGCGCACGATGCTCGGCGCGGAACAGGAAGCCTGGCTCTCCGAAGGGTTCGCGTCCGCATCGGCGCGATGGAACATCCTGGCGCAGCAAACGCTGATGACGCAGTGCAGCCATGCCGCCATGGACAAGGCCGACGACGTCCGCTTCTGGACCGACGGCTGGGACGGCTATCCGGCCGCGCGCGCCCGGCTGCTGGCGGACGTTGCGCGCCGCCGTCCATCCAATCCGCTGGTGATTTCCGGCGATGTGCACAGCTTCTATGCGGGCGACCTCGTGCGCGACTTCGACCGCCCGGCCTCGGATGACAACCCGATCATTGCAACCGAGTTTTGCGGCACCTCGGTGACTTCGCATTCCCATCCGCAAGCGCGCACCGAGCAGTATGTCGCGGCCAATACGCATCTCCACTATGGCCGCAGCGACCGTCGCGGCTTCGTGCTGATGGAGATCGCGCCCGAACGCGCCAGCGTGTTGTTCCAGGCGCTGGATGATGCGCAGCGCGCCGATTCCAGCGTGGAAACCTTGGCGCGCTTCCTGGTGGAGGATGGCCGGCCCGGCGTGCGGGCCGTCTGAACATCGGGAGAGTGTCAGGCCGCGCGCTTGGCGTCGCGTAATTCGCGCCGAAGGATCTTGCCGACATTGGTCTTCGGCAGCTCATCGCGGAACTCGATGAACTTCGGCCGTTTGTAGCCGGTCAGCTGCTCGCGGCAATAGTCGGTCAGCGCCTGCGAAGTCAGAGTCGGATCCTTGCGCACCACAAACAGCTTCACCGCCTCGCCGGAATTGGCATCGGGCACGCCGACACAGGCGCATTCGAGCACGCCGGGATGCGCGGCCACCACGTCCTCGATCTCGTTCGGATACACATTGAAGCCCGAGACCAGAATCATGTCCTTCTTGCGGTCGACGATGCGCACATAACCGCGCTCGTCCATGATGCCAACGTCGCCCGTCTTGAAGAAGCCATCCGCTGTCATGACCTTCGCGGTTTCCTCGGGCCGGTTCCAATAGCCGATCATTACCTGCGGTCCGCGGATCGCGATTTCGCCGGCCTGGCCCACGGGCAGCGCATTGCCATCGTCATCGAGGATCTCGATCTCGGTCGACGGCAATGGCAAGCCGATGGTGCCGGTGAAGGCCGGCGTATCGGTGGGATTGCAGGTTGCCACCGGCGATGTCTCGGACAAGCCATAGCCTTCCGCGATCGGACAACCAGTCACCTTCAGCCAGCGCTCGGCGACCGCGCGCTGCACCGCCATGCCGCCGCCGTTGCAAACCTTCAGGCCGGAGAAATCGAGCTTGGCAAAGTCCGGGTTGTTGAGCAGGCCGTTATACAGCGTGTTCACGGCCGGGAAGACGTTCACCTTGTATTTCGACAGCTCGCGCACCAGGCCCGGTATGTCGCGCGGATTGGGAATGAGGATGTTCAACGCGCCGACGCGGGTGCCCATCAAGCAGCAGGCGGTCAGCGCAAAGATGTGATACAGCGGCAGCGCGCACACATATACCAATTCCTCGACGTGCGGCTCGCGCTGCAGCGCCGGCTGGGCCCAGGCTTCGCTCTGCAGCACATTGGCCAGCACATTGCGATGGGTCAGCGTCGCACCCTTGGACACGCCGGTGGTGCCGCCGGTGTACTGCAGGAAGGCCACGTCGTCATAACCGAGTTCGACCGGCTTCAGGCGCATGCGCGCGCCTTCGGCCAGCGCGCGGCGAAACGGCACCGCGTGCTTCAGGTTGTATGCCGGGACCATTTTCTTGACATGGCGCACCGCGAAATTCACCAGCGCGCCCTTGGCGCCGCCGAGCAGGTCGCCCATCGTGGCCACGACCACGTGCTCGATCGGCGTATGCGCCATGACTTCTTCGAGGGTGCTGGCGAAGTTCTCCAGAATCACGATGGCCTTCGCGCCGGAATCATTCAGCTGGTGCGCCAGTTCGCGCGGCGTGTACAACGGATTTACATTGACTACCACATAGCCGGCGCGCAGCACCGCCGCCAGCGCCACCGGATACTGCAGCACGTTCGGCATCATCAGCGCCACCCGCGCGCCCTTCTCCAGACCTCGGCTCTGCAGCCAGGCGCCGAGCTGGCCGGACAGAATTTCAATGTCGCGATAGCTGAGGGACTTGTCCATGCAGACGAAAGCCTTGCGCTGCGCATAGGTCTGATAGGCATCTTCGAGCAGATGGACCAGAGAGCGGTACTGGCGGTAATCCACTTCCGCCGGAACCTCCTTCGGATAGGATTTCAACCAGAACTTGTTGTCCACTGTCTCCATGGTGCGCCTCGCTTTATGTCTTGTGATGGGCATGCCGGTCTGCCCGCATGTTGGCCGGCAAATTCCGCGGCCGCTGGCCAGTCGTGATGCTAATGACCACGGATGGTGGCGGCAAGCTTTCGAAGGCGGATTGGAGCAACTCTTCTAGACCCTTTTTCCCGATCCCGCTGGGCGTCATCAGGGATTGCGCCGCGTCATCCCGTCCTGCGCCAGATGGGCCGGCTCGCCGAGCAGCGCGAGCTGCTGGTCGCGCTCGCTCTTGTCTTCCCTTGCCATGCGCTTGACCGCGGCATAAAAGGCGGGAAGGCTGCCTTCCTGCTGCAGCAGCGCGCGAAAGCCCGGCACGAAGTCATGATAGGTCGCTACCGCGGCCAGATGCGCATTCGACAGCGGCTCGGCGAACCAGCGGTCATAGCCGGCATATCCGCCCCATTTGCGCTTCAAGATCTGGTAATCGTCCTGCAGCGCCTGAAAGATTTCTGCCTTGCGACGCAGCTTTTCCTCGTCGCTGGCGTCGCTGGCGTAATTGGCCTTCAACTCCTCGCGATGCTTCAGCAGCAAATCCAGGAAATCCTGCTTGCGGCCCTCGTATTCCGTGTAGGCGCGGCGCATCTTGTCGTCGCCGAACTTCGCCATCCAGCGCTCGACGCCGACTTCCTCGACGGCAACCGCGAACGATTCATTGAACTGCGAATCGCCCTTGGCATAGGCCACCTGATGCGCCAGCTCGTGGAATACCAGGCGGGCCAGCTCGCCCTCCGGATACTTGATGAAGGTGGACAGCACCGGGTCGTCGAACCAGCCCAGCGTGGAATACGCCGGCACTCCGGCGACTTGCACATCCAGGCCTTCGTTGCGCAACTGCCGGGCGAAGGCTTGCGCATCTTCCTTGTGGTAATAGCCGCGGTAGTTCACGCAACCCGCTATCGGAAAGCACCACTGCGTCGGCTCCAGCGACAGCCGCGGCGCGGCAACGACATTCCATACCACGTAGGGCCGCTGCAGATCGGCATAGTTCTTGTAGCTGCCATTGTTCGGCAGCCCGAGTTCCTCGGCGGCGAAGCGGCGGATCGCGCGCACCTGGGATAGCTTGGTCTTCAAGGTGTCGCCGGTCGCGGGATCGGCAAGCCAGTCGTCGATCGGCCTGGCCTGCGCCAGCAATGCATATTGTCCCTGGGCAGCCTGCAGGTAGTACCCCATCTGCGCGCAGCCGCCCGTCATCGCGGCAAGCGCGGCGGCTCCGGCCAACAACGCAATACGGATGTTTTTCTTCATGGTTGCTATCCTGTCCTTCTGCTGCGGGACCATGGCATCCATTCACCGCGCCCTGAGAACCGGCTGGTCCCTGCATGAATGGAGATATTGGGAAAGCGGTCTGCGCCGCCTTGGATACGCACGGCGCCGCAAACATGGCAGGCAACCGGGCATCCATCGTACTGCAAAATCCTTTTCGCGCGACATGGAAAAACGGCCGCGGCATGGTCAGCCCTGGTTGCCTTTTCCAATCGTTAGCTGCGCTGGGGCCCCCATGATTGCCATCTCGGCAAATGCGCTATGCTTTGCGCTCGGACAGATGCAGCGCATGTCGCGCCGTCCGCAGAATACAGAGGAGACAACCATGCAACTGCTCGATCCCATTATCGAATTCCATGCCGAACTGAGACAGATCCGCCGCGACATTCATGCCCACCCCGAGCTGTGCTTCGAAGAGCACCGGACCGCGGACGTGGTGGCGGCGAAGCTCACCGAGTGGGGCATACCGATCGTGCGCGGCATGGGCGGCACCGGCGTGGTCGGCATGATCCGCAACGGCGACAGCCGACGTGCCATCGGATTGCGCGCGGACATGGACGCGCTGCCACTGCAAGAGGTCAACGCCTTTCCCCACGCTTCGCGCCACGCCGGAAAGATGCATGCCTGCGGTCACGACGGTCACGTCGCGATGTTGCTCGGCGCGGCGCACTACCTCGCGAAACATCGTCACTTCGACGGCACCGTCTACCTGATCTTTCAGCCGGCCGAAGAAGGCGGCGGCGGCGCAGCCCGCATGATGGACGATGGCTTGTTCCGGGACTTCCCGATGGATGCCATCTTCGGCATGCATAACTGGCCCGGCATGCCGGCCGGCGTGTTCGGCGTGACCGCCGGCGCGATGATGGCCTCGTCGAATGAATTCGAGGTGACGGTCCATGGCAAGGGATCGCATGCGGCGCAGCCGCATCGGTCGATCGATCCGGTGATGGCGGCGATACAGATCGTCCAGGCCTGGCAAACCATCATCAGCCGCAACCGCAATCCGCTCGATGCAGCGGTGCTGTCGGTGACGCAGATCCATGCCGGCACGACGACCAACATCATCCCCGAGGAAGCGAAACTGGTCGGCACCGTGCGCACCTTCAATCTTCCGGTGCTCGATCTGATCGAGCAGCGCATGCGCGACATCGCCGAGCACACGGCGGCGGCTTTCGATGCCGAGATCCGGTTCGACTTCAAGCGTAACTATCCGCCGCTGCTCAACCATGCGAAGGAAACCGAGTTTGCGGTTGATGTGATGCGCTCCATCGTCGGCGACGGGCGTGTACACGTCGGCATCGAGCCGAGCATGGGCGCGGAGGATTTCGCGTTCTTCCTGCAGGAAAAGCCCGGCTGCTATGTCTTCATCGGTAACGGCGAAGGCGACCACCGCTCGGCCGGGCATGGGTTGGGGCCATGCAATCTGCACAACCCCAGCTACGACTTCAACGACGAGCTGTTGCCCATCGGCGCGACTTACTGGGTGCGGCTCGCGGAAAGCTGGCTGGCCGCCTCGACCGGCGCACCGATGCCGGAGAACGCGATCCGGTAGCGCGGGCCATTGTGTAGCGCATCGCGATCGTCGGCATCCGGCACAAACTGCCAGCGCTCGTCGTGGTACTGCGCCACCTTTTCCCGGTGCGCGATGCTGATGATCGCGGCATCGGGCAATTCCTCGGTCAGCAGGCGATACATTGCCGCCTCGGTTTCGCTGTCGAGCGCGCTGCTGGCTTCGTCGAGGAACACCATGTCGGGCCTGATCAGCAGCACCCGCACGAAGGCCAGCCGCTGCTGCTCGCCCGGCGACAGCCGCTGGCTCCAGTTGTCGACCTCATCCAGCCTCGGCGCCAGATGTGTCAGCCGGCATGCATCCAGGCGGGCAATGATGTCTTCATTCGCATACGCATCTTCCGCAGCCGGATAGGTCAGCGCGGCACGCAGCGTGCCTATCGGCAGATAACTGCGCTGCGGCAGGAACAGCAGGCTGCTCGACTGCGGAATCTCGACCTCGCCATCGCCGTAGGGCCAGATGCCGGCGATGGCGCGAAACAGCGTCGACTTGCCGCAACCCGAAGGACCGGCGACCAGGATGCGCTGCCCGCTCTCGATCGCCGCCGACAGCGGCTGATTCAGCGTGGCGCCGCCTGGCAGCGACAGCGACAGGCTTTCGATGCGCAGCGCTGCAACGCCATTGCGCTCGACGCGAATGCCGGACTCGATCGCGCGCGCCGCATCCACCGTGGCATGGAAGCCCGCGAGCCGGTTGACGCTGGCCTTCCATTCCGCCAGCGAAGTGAAGGCGCCGATGAACCAGGACAGCGCCGACTGCACCTGGCCGAAGGCCGAGGCAATCTGCATCAGCCCGCCGAGCTTGATCGCACCGCCGAAATAGCGCGGCGCGCCGACGAGAAATGGGAAGATCAGCGCGAACTGCTCATAAAAGGTAGAGGCGACGTTCAAGCGCTTCGTAGTGCGCATGATGTCCCACCAGTTTTCGCGGATGCGCGTGAAGCGGCTGTTCAAATAGGCATGCTCCTGCGCTTCGCCTCGGTACAGCGCAACCGATTCCGCGTTCTCGCGTATGCGGATCAGGCCGAAACGGAAATCGGCTTCGAAGCGCTGCTGCATGAAGTTTTGCCCGATCAGGGGCTTGCCTATCCATGCCACCAGCAGCGAACCTATGCCGGCGTAAGCCAGCGCGAACCAGACCATGTATCCCGGTATCTCGCGCTCGTGGCCGAAGAGCATGAAGCTGATCGGCCCGCTGACTGCCCACAGGATGCCGATGAAGGACACCAGGGTCACCACGCTGGATAGCAGACCGAGCGATAGGGTGAGCGTGCCGCTGGTCAGGTACTTGAGATCTTCTGCAATGCGCTGGTCGGGATTGTCCGCGCGGGCCGACTGCTCGATGCGGTAATAAGCCTGGCCGGCGAGCCAGTCGTTCATGTACTGGCTCGTCATCCAGGCGCGCCAGCGAATTTCCAGCGCCTGTGTCAGATAGATCTTGTAAATCGCCACCGCGATATAGATGAATGCGAGATAGGAAAAGCGCCACAGCTGCGCGCGGAAGGCGGCGAAGTCCTTGTTTTCCAGCGCATTGTAGAAATCGCGATTCCACTGGTTCAGCAGCACGTTCACATACACCATGCCGAGCGCGAGTCCGACCACCGTGGCCAGCAGGCCAATTGCCTTCCATCGTTCCTCGGAAACCCAGTAGGGCTTGATCAGGCGCCATACCGCGCGCCAGTCGCTGCGCTGCTCCACTTGGCTGTTCGCCATTGTCATCTGTACTCCTTGTCGGGATAGGCGCTCGGGGCGAGATAATGCTTGAGCTGGTCCGTCATGCGCGGGCTGCCCGGGCGCTCGATGCAAAGGCCCAAGCATACACCGACGCGCAAAGCGGCGATTCGCGTCATGCCAATGCGCTGCGGCCTGCCATCATTGATAATTCCCCCTTCCCATCGTCAAGGAGCTGTCCATGTCCCTGTTTGAACCCAAGCCAGCCTTTGATGTGCCAATGCAGCTCGGCGAATCGCCGCTCTGGCATCCGGAAGAGCAGCGGCTCTACTGGGTCGATATCGAAGGACACGCCGTGCACTGCCTGGATCCAGCCAGCGGCGAACACCGGCAATGGAGGATGCCGGCCGAGCCGGGCTGCATTGCGTGGAACGCCACAGGCGGCATGATCGTGGCGCTACGCACCGGCATCAGCCATCTCGACACCGGCAACGGCAAGCTCACCGCAATCGCCGCCCCGCCCTACGACCCGGCGCGGGAACGCTTCAATGACGGCGGCTGCGATGCGGCTGGACGCTTCTGGATCGGCACCATCTATGAACCGCGCGATCAGCCGAATGCGGCGCTGTATGCGCTCGAGCACGGCGCCTTGCGCGACAGCGGCGTGCGCGCCACGGTATCAAACGGCCTGGCCTTCAGCCCCGACAATGCGACTCTGTATCATGCCGACACGACATCGCATCGCATCACGGCTTATGAATTCGATCTCGCCAGCGGCAGCGTTGGCACCGGCAAGCTGCTGCGCCAGTTCTCGAGCGAGCGCAATGCCGACTATGGCGGACGTCCCGATGGCGCCGCAGTCGACAGCGAAGGCAATTACTGGTGCGCGATGTATGAAGGAGCGCGCCTGCTGAAGCTTTCTCCGGCCGGGGACATTCTGCGCGAGATCCGCCTTCCGCTGCGGTGCCCGACGATGCCGACGTTTGGCGGACCGGATCTGCGAACGCTGTACATCACCAGTGTGCGCGCGAAGCGCCCTGATGAAGAGATCGCGGCTTTCCCCTTGTCCGGGTGCGTGCTGTCGATGGAAGTCGATGTACCGGGGCGGAACGCCAATCCATATCGGGCATAAGGAAATACCACACAACAACGAGGAGACGCATCGCAATGAGCCGTTATGTACTCGCGCTGGACCAGGGCACGACCAGTTCACGCGCCATACTTTTCGACCGCGCCGGGCGCGTGCATGCATGCGCGCAGCAGGAATTCCCGCAGCACTTTCCCGAGCCCGGCTGGGTGGAGCATGACCCGGAGGATATCTGGCGCTCGCAATATGAAGTCGCCTGCCAGGTCTTGCGTGAAAGCGGCGCATCGGCCTCGGATATCGCTGCCATTGGCATTGCCAACCAGCGGGAAACCACGGTGCTGTGGGACCGTGCGACCGGTGAGCCGCTTGCCAATGCAATCGTCTGGCAGGACCGGCGTACCGCGCATATTTGCGATGCCCTGCGCGAGGCAGGTCATGCTGAGGTGTTCCAGCGCAAGACCGGGCTGGTGCTGGACGCGTATTTTTCCGGCACCAAGCTGAAGTGGCTGCTGGACAATGTGCCCGGCGCACGGCAGCGTGCCGAGCGTGGTGAGCTCGCTTTTGGCACGGTAGACAGCTGGCTGACCTACAAGCTTTGCGGCATTCATGTAACCGACAGCAGCAATGCCTCGCGCACGCTGTTGTTCAATATTCATGCGCTGGACTGGGATGATGAACTGCTTGGCATTCTCGATATTCCGCGCTCGGTGCTGGCCAGAGTTGTGCCAGGTAGCGGAACCGTCGGGACGACACGGCCCGAGTTGTTTGGTCGACCGCTGCCAGTCGCGGGCATCGCCGGAGATCAGCAAGCGGCAACCTTCGGCCAGGCCTGCCTGAAACCCGGGATGGCGAAAAACACCTATGGCACCGGTTGCTTCATGCTGATGAATACGGGGCGCACGCCGATCACTTCTCATCACCAACTGGTTACGACCATAGGCTGGACATGGGGCGAAGGGCATGACTGCCGCACCGATTACATGCTTGAAGGCAGTGTCTTCATGGCTGGCGCGACGGTGCAATGGCTGCGTGATCAACTCGGCATCATCCAGCACTCCTCGGAAATTGAGCCACTTGCAGCGAGTGTGCCGGATACCGGCGGGGTAATGTTCGTCCCAGCCTTTGCTGGTCTTGGCGCTCCATACTGGGATCCCTATGCGCGCGGCACGATCCTGGGCATGAGCCGAGGCACGACCAAGGCGCACATTGCGCGCGCCGCATTGGCGAGCATTGCCTACCAGACGGCAGACATTCTTCAGGCAATGCAGCAGGACTCGGGAATCGCTTTACAGGAGTTGCGCGTGGACGGCGGCGCTTCACGTAATGACTTGCTAATGCAGTTCCAGGCAGATGTGCTGGGTGTTCCGGTGATCAGACCGACCGTCACCGAGACTACGGCTTTGGGGGCGGCGTACCTGGCCGGACTTGCTGTGAAGTTCTGGGAATCTGAGGAAGAGGTTACGTCGCAGTGGCACGTCGAACGCAAGTTTCTACCAAATATGGGCGTACAAGAACGGGAAGAACGATTGGGACAGTGGCGCCGCGCGGTTGAACGTGCACGGGCTTGGGCATAGGCGCAAGGGAGACAGTATCTCGGACTCCCTGCACGCCTGTCGCTCAATCACGACGCGGCAGGTGCCCGCCAACCAAATCCTCCAGAATTTCAACTTGGTCTTCGGGCATACTCGGAATCGCCTCGCGAAGAATGCAAGCCAAGTCCTTGTTCGACAGAAACCTGCGTATTTCGGGAAGTACCGTGTCTTCATCAAGAAACGGATTGCCGTTTATTTCGACGCCTGCCTTGATGAGCAAGCTCATCATGTTCATGTACTGAGCCAGCAGCGGTTTAACCATGCTCAGCGCAGAAGACATGTAAGCAATCGATGCGCCGGCCATTCCGGCCTTTTGCATCAGCTCCAGCTGAGCTTGTGCAAGTGATATCACCACATCAATTTGGCTGGTTACGGTCAGCGGCATCGAAAAGGCTTCGGTTCCTGACGTTCCAAGGCGCATCTGTTCAGTCAAGTCGACGGAATTAGTGATGTCAGCAACTGCTTTAGACAAGGCGGCCATGTTTAACGGGGGCAAAGGGAAAGGACTGCTATCGCCGGGTACTACATTGTTCGCCCAATTGTATATTCATCAAGCTCACGGGTGATAGAACATTAAACAATTAGAAAAAATATATTTTACGTTTTCCGCATTGGTACAACGGCCGCTGCGCACGGCTGGCACTCAATAAGCTTTCGGTAGGCTTAGACTGATTGTTAACTTATGAGAAGACAGTCGGTGGAGCGCCCCCCCTGAAATGCCGGACATAGTGTCCCACTTAAAATAGTGGGTAAGCATAAGACTATGTTCATGACTAATACGAAGAAAGAAGTGATGGAAGTATTGACGGGACCAGAGCGCCGGCGGCGATGGTCAACCGACGAGAAACTGGCGATGATCAGGGAGAGCTTTGAGCCGGGCAAGACAGTTTCGATGGTGGCGCGCCAGCATGGTGTGAATCCAAACCAGCTCTTCCATTGGCGCAAGTTGTACCAGGACGGCAGCCTGTCAGCCGTGAGCGCCGGCGAGGAAGTAGTGCCGGCCTCTGAACTCAATGACGCGCTCAAGCAAATCAAGGAGCTGCAGCGGCTTCTCGGCAAGAAAGCGATGGAGAACGAGATTCTCAAGGAAGCCGTGAGGTAATGAAGTCGCGAAAATGGCTAGCGCGCTCGCCCTTATTGCCAAGGGACGACCTGTGAAGCAGGTCTGTGAAGTCCTCGGCGTGGCGCGCTCGAATGTGGCAGTCAAGCTGGCCCGGCCAACCGGCTGGCAGGATGGACGCTCCGCCCGCAAGACTGACGATGCTGGCTTGGTGGAGGAAATACGCGCGTCGATAGCGCACTTGCCGAGCTATGGTTATCGCCGTGTGTGGGGACTATTGCGACGCCAGCGGGAGCGCCAAGGTGCGGCGGCCGTCAATGCCAAGCGCGTCTATCGCGTCATGCGCACGCATGACCTCCTGCTGCAGCGCCGACCGATACCACCGCGGGCACAGCGGCGGCACGATGGCAAAGTCGCCGTCCCCAAAAGCAACCAACGCTGGTGCTCGGACGGCTTCGAGTTCCGCTGCGAGAACGGGGAGCCATTGCGGGTGACGTTTGCGATGGATTGCTGTGACCGGGAAGCGATGAGCTGGGTCGCCACTACTGGTGGTCATAGCGGCGATGTCGTGCGCGATGTCATGCTAGCCGCCGTGGAAAACCGCTTTGGCGCGATGCTGAAGGCGCCAGAGGAAATCGCGTGGCTGACCGATAACGGCTCAGGTTATATTGCCGAACGCACCAGGATGTTTGCTACCGAACTCGGCCTCAAGCCACTGACGACGCCGGTATGCAGCCCACAGAGCAATGGCATGGCAGAGAGCTTCGTGAAGACGATGAAGCGAGATTACATCGCCTTCATGCCCAAGCCCGATGCCGTGACGGCGGTACGTAACTTGGCCATCGCCTTCGAGCAATGATATGAACGCCTCCCGCCCTGGTCAGCCTTGGCCGAAAGAATATAGTTAGCTCGTCAGGGAGTCGTGATTTTGCATCGGAGGTCACTATGTTACTCATGCCTGTAGGGATTGATATCGCAAA
>NZ_JAEPBG010000029.1 GCF_016632335.1 Noviherbaspirillum pedocola | reverse complement strand
CTTTTGCGCGCCAAAAGAAGTAGGCAAGAAAAGCGCCCCCGGAGATTGCGCCCCGCTGCGCGGGGTTCCCGTGCCGTCGACGCCCGGAGCGGGGCGCGGCTAAACTCGCTACGCTGCGCTTCGCTCAAACAGACGCCGCACCTTTTCCCGCTCCGGGCATCGCCGTCACGGCGCAATCAACGGGGGTTAAAGGCAACAGCAACTGCAACTACAACGACAACTACAAAGGCAAAGGCAAAGGCAACGGCAACGGCAACGGCAACGGCAACTTACCCTTATCTCGGCCTACCGACGGCCTGAAAGACAATTCGACGTCACCTTGAAAGGGCTGGCTGACAAGCCCAACATCGAGCGCCCGCGGACCGCGAGCATGTCGGGCTTCCTTCGTCAGTCCAACGCATAGCCGATCCAAGAAGCGCGTGGGCTGGCGATGCCCCCGCAGCATCGCGAGCGGGCGCCGCGAGTACAATGGCCGCCCGCATTCCGCGCCGTTTCCCTGCTCTTCATCATGGCCCGCCTGACACTCGATTTTCCCGAAGACCAATACTGCCATTCCACCCACCTGACGGTGCGCGTGACCGACATCAACGCCGCCAACCATCTCGGCAACGACTCGATGATCTCGATGATCTCCGAGGCCCGCGCACGCTTCCTGTTCGACTTCGGCATCAGCGAAAGCCGCGATGGCGGCCCCGGCATCATCGTTACCGACCTGGCGACCACCTACCGCAGTGAAGCGCATGCGCGTGACGCCTTGCTGTTCGAAACCGGCGTGATGGATTTCAACCGCTACGGCGGCGACATCATCTTTCGCATCACCCGCCCGAGTGACGGCGCGCTAGTAGCAATGGCCAAGTCCGGTTTCGTGTTCTTCGATTACCGTGAACGTCGCGTCGTGCCAATGCCGGAAAGCTTTCATCGCAAGTTTCCGCGGGTGAACTGGATAACAAAGTAGGCTACGGGTCGCGCCTGTGAAAAACCGTGGTACGACCCGGTTTTGTAAAAGCACATTGTGTTTCAGGCGATAATCGGTCACATTGACCAATTGCATTTCCTCACGGAAAAAGTGTGTTGACCGGACATTATCAACTTCCGCTTGTCGCGGTCTCGGTGCTGGTAGCCATCCTTGCCTCGGCGACGGCGCTGGCCATGTCCGGACGCGTTGCCGCCTCGATCACGGCGGGGCGGCGCTGGCTTGTCGGCGGCGCGGTGGTCATGGGCATCGGCATCTGGGCCATGCATTTCATCGGCATGCTGGCATTCCGGCTGCCGATTCCGCTGGGCTACGACTTTCGCATCACGCTCGCCTCGCTGCTCATCGCCATCGCCAGTTCAACGCTGGCGCTGCGCCAGGCGCGGCAGCCGCAATTGCGGCCCCGGCATCTCGCAAGAGGCGCGCTGCTCATGGGCGGCGGCATCGCGCTGATGCATTACACCGGCATGGCGGCCATGCGCATGGAGCCGGGCATCGTCTATGACCTGCGACTGGTGGCCGCATCGGTGGCCATCGCGGTGGCGGCATCGGGCGCGGCGCTGTGGCTGGGCTTTCAGCTGCGCGGCAGCCTGCCGCAAGTGTGGCTGGCGCGCGGCGCCGGCGCGACCGTCATGGGCATTGCCATCGCCGGCATGCATTACACCGGCATGGCCGCCGCCGGCTTCCCGGAAGGCAGCATCTGCCGCGCCGCCGGCCAGGGCTATACGCAGAATGCGCTGGCGGTGATGATCGGCGGCGCCAGCCTGCTGCTGCTCGGCGCCACGCTGCTGGTGGCGATCTACGACGCGCGCCTGGAAGCACGGTCGGAAGCGGTGCGGCTCTTGCAGGCCACCGCGGTCGAGCGCCAGTCGCTGCTGGCGCGCGAATCCGCCGCCCGCGCCGAGGCCGAGCGGCTGTCGGCGATGAAGGATGATTTCCTGGCGATCCTGTCGCATGAACTGCGCACGCCCCTCAACGCCATCCTCGGCTGGACCCAATTGCTGCAGCAGAACGGACGCGAAGGCGATTTGCGGCGCGGCCTCGAGGTCATCGAGCGCAATGCGCGCGCGCAGGCGCAACTGATCGACGACCTGCTCGACATGAACCGCATCATTTCCGGCCGCATGCGCCTGGAATTGAAGCCGCTGCAGCCAGCCCCCGTGGTGCAGGCCGCGCTCGAAACCGTGCGGCCGATGGCCTTGAAGAAGGGCATCCGCGTCGATGCCGAGGTCGATGAAGAGGCCGAAGCCGTTTGTGTCGATGCCGCGCGGCTGCAGCAGGTGATGTGGAATCTCCTGGTCAATGCGGTCAAGTTCACGCCCGAAGGCGGCGCCGTGCGGGTATGCCTCGCGCAGAAGGGCGGCGGCGTCGAGATCACGGTTGCGGATACGGGTATCGGCATCGCGCCGGATTTCCTGCCGCATGTCTTCGACCGTTTCCGCCAGGCCGATTCGTCCACCGCGCGCCGGCATGGCGGACTGGGCCTGGGACTGGCGATCGTACGCCAGCTGGTGGAGCTGCATGGCGGCACGATCGCGGTGTCCAGCGCCGGAGCCGGGCAAGGCGCAAGCTTCGCGCTGCGCCTGCCATTTGCGCCGAAACAGGCCACGACGACGCAGGACACCGATGCGCCGGCGCCAGCCACGCGCCTGGCCGGCATCAGCGTGCTCGTGGTTGATGACGAGCCCGACGCGCTCGAGCTTTCCTGCCGCATCCTCGCCGATTGCGCGGCCGATGTGGTGGTTGCCGCCAGCGCCGCGGAGGCGATGGAAATGCTGTGCTCGCGCCGGCCGCAAGTGATGGTTTCCGACATCGGCATGCCTGAAACCGATGGCTACGCGCTGCTGCGCCAGGCGCGCCTGCGGCATCCGGATCTGCCCACGGTCGCGCTCACCGCCTTTGCCCATCCGGAGGACAGGCAGCGCGCGCTCGCGGCCGGCTTCAATGCCTATGTGGCCAAGCCGGTCGACGCGGCGAAGCTGGCGGCTGCGGTGGCAATGGTGGCGAAGGCGCGCCCGGAGGTTGGCATGGAAGACAGGGCCGAGAGCTGAATCGTCGCAGCCGGTTCCGGAACCGTGCGCGGTCCTTCGTCACGCAGAGGCTCCCCCATTTGATGGAGTCGCACCATGCAACAGCCAGTTAGGCTTTCCACGCCGCGCCTGCTGCAGCTGCGGCAAGAGCAGATGGGGGATGTCGGGTCGTTCCCGGCGAATGACGCCTCGAACGACCGGACCCGTCGCAGGTCGGACTTCTTCCGCCGAGGTTTGCGGGCTGGATGCAACCCACGCGGTCTGCGCTTGATCGACCAGACGCGTGGGTTGCACCCACCCTGCGCATCAGCCAGGTGATTTCGGCGCCGAGCCAACATCGAGCGCCCGCGGGCAGCGAAGGCGCCGAGTCTTCCTCGTCAGGCCAAGCCGCAGCGGGCCAGCGTCGCCGCATCCTCAACGCCGCTGTAATACTTCGCCAGGCATTCAACAAACACCGCATTGTCCTCGGCCGCATGCGCAAACAGCGTCATCGAGGAACGGAATTTCATGTCGTCTGGCGAGCCGAAGATGGCGTGGGCGCTGCGTCCATCCACCGCTGCGACCAGCGCGCTGCATTCCCTGAGGCGCGGACCCAGCAGCGCATGCGCGAGATAGGCGCGCGCCTCCTCCAGCGTAGCGATCGCGTAATGCTGCGCCATCGGGCTCGACCCCAGGCCGCGGATCTGCGGAAAGATGAACCACATCCAGTGGCTGGTCTTGCGGCCGGCGCGCAGCTCGGCCAGTACCTGCGCATACACCGGCTGCTGCGCATCGACGAAACGCTGCAGCTTCCAGGGATCATTCCCGCTCATGCTCATCTCCTCAATGCCGCAGCGCCGCCATCAGCGCGCCGAAGCCGATGAAGGCGCCGCCGGTCGCTCGATTGAAGGCGCGCATCACCGCGGCGCGCCGCAGCCGCGCGGCGATACGCTGGCCGCAGGCCGCATAAACCAGGTACCAGCCGCATTCGATGACGGCGAAACTCGCCAGCAGGATCGCGAACTGCGGCAACGCGGCATGCGTGGGCGCGATGAACTGCGGCAGGAACGCGGCGGCAAACAGGATCGCCTTCGGATTGCTGGCCGCCACCAGCAGCCCCTGGCGAAACAGCGCGGCGCCTCTGACTTGCGGCAGCGACGGGCTCGCCGCCTCGGCATCCATGTCGGACACCGGCGCGCGCCACGCGCGCCAGCCCAGCCAGGCCAGATAGGCCGCGCCGATGAAGCGCAGCAGATCGAACACACGCGGGAATGCGGCCAGCAGCGCGCCAAGCCCGGCGGCGGAAATCGACATCATCGCGATCAGTGCGCACAGGCAGCCGGCCATTGCGGCAAAGGAGGCGCGCATGCCATGGCGCGCGCTGCAGGTCATCACCATCAGCATGTTCGGTCCGGGCGTGGCGCAGATCACGAAGGTCATGGCCACGAACAGCCACCAGCTGGCGAAGCTCATGCCCGTTGCTCCCGCAGCGGCTCGAGCAGATGACGCAGCGCGTTGTGGTCGAGCTCGTACATCAGCGCCAGCAGCCGGCCGAGTTCGCCTTGCGGAAAGCCGACGCGGGCGAACCAGCCGAGGTAGTGTCCGGGAAGATCGGCCAGCAGGCGGCCTTCGTATTTGCCGAAGGGCATTTCGCGGCTGACCAGCGCTTGCAGCGCTTCATCGGTTGTCATGGTGCAGGAGGTGCAGGAAAGGGGGGCTTGTCGGGCCGCCTATAATAGCGGCTTCCCGCCACCGCCGTGTCCGTCGCTGCCCCGGCTTCATTACGATCAAGCCCGTTCTCATGACTTCTAGAAGCGCGCTGCCGCCTTGTTTCTCGCTATCGATTGCCACCGGCATCGACGCCAACGCCCGGCCGCTGCGCATGGCGCTGCAGGGCTGAACATCATGCCGTCCCATACGCTCGCGGCAGCCGCGCATGCCGAGATCGAGATCCGCAAGAGCCGCTTCATCGCGCTGGCAGTGCCGGTAGAAGACCGCGCCGCGGCGCTGGCCATTGTCGATGCCTTGCGCGCCCAGCATCCGGGCGCGGCGCATGTGTGCTGGGCGCTTCTGGCCGGCGGCCATTCGGGCATGTCCGACGATGGCGAGCCTTCCGGCACCGCGGGCAGGCCGATCCTGGAAGTGCTGCGCCACCATGAACTCGACGGCGTGCTCGGCGCGGTGGTGCGCTATTTCGGCGGCGTAAAGCTGGGCGCGGGCGGCCTTGTGCGCGCCTACACCGATGCGATCGCCGCGGCGCTGAAAGGCGCCGAGCGCATCGTGCAGGTGCCGATGGCGACATTGACGGTGGAAGTCGATTACGCCAGCGAGGCGCGGGTGCGGCGCTGGCTGGCGCAGCAGGGCTACCTGTTGGCAGGGAGCAGCCATGGAGTGCTGGCGCGGCTGGAGTTTCGCTTGCCTGCGCTTGCATGCGACGTGGCGCGCGAGGACTTGCGCAATCTCACCGCGGGGCACGCCAGGTTTCCGGAAAACTGAGTCCAATTTGTAGGTTGGGCTGGCAAGCCCAACATGTCCGTGGACCGCGGGCGTTTAATGTTGGGCTTGTCAGCCCAACCTACGCCTCGACATCGCGCCTTCCCGATGCAGGCACGATGTCGATCGACGCGCTTACGCCGCCAGTGCCGGATAGTCCGTGTAGCCTTCCGCGGTCGGCGCATAGAAGGTGTCAGGACGTTGCGGATTGAGCGGCGCATTCC
Source organism: Noviherbaspirillum pedocola (assembly GCF_016632335.1). Taxonomy (GTDB): domain Bacteria; phylum Pseudomonadota; class Gammaproteobacteria; order Burkholderiales; family Burkholderiaceae_D; genus Noviherbaspirillum_A; species Noviherbaspirillum_A pedocola. The sequence continues at coordinate 40,932 of NZ_JAEPBG010000029.1, read as the reverse complement.
TCTCCAGCCGGCGCGGCAGATCCGGGTTGGCGATGAAGTCCTTGCCGAAGGCCGCGGCGTCCGCCTTGCCGGCTTCGATCAGGCCCTCGGCGCTGGCACGGGTCATGCCCTCATTGGCGATGTAGACGCCGCCGAAAGCCGTCTTCAATTGCGGACCCAGGCTGTCCGGGCCGATTGCTTCGCGCGCGCAGATGAAGGCAATGCCGCGCTTGCCGAGTTCCCTGGCCACGTAGCCAAAAGTCGCGGCCGGGTTGGAGTCGCCCATGTCATGCGCGTCGCAACGCGGCGCCAGATGCATGCCGACGCGATTCGCGCCCCACACCGCTATGCACGCGTCCGTGACTTCCAGCATCAGCCGCGAGCGGTTCTCGATCGAGCCGCCATAGGCATCGGTGCGACGGTTGGTCTTGTCCTGCAGGAACTGGTCGAGCAGATAGCCATTGGCGCCATGGATTTCCACGCCATCGAAGCCGGCGCGCTTCGCATTTTCGGCGCCCTTCCTGTAAGCGGCGACGATGCCGGGAATCTCTTCGATGTCCAGCGCGCGCGGCGTCACGTATTCCTTCTTCGGACGCACCAGGCTGACATGGCCGGCGGGCTGCACCGCGCTCGGCGCCACCGGCAGATCGCCATCCAGGAAGATCGGATCGGAGATGCGGCCGACATGCCACAGCTGCAGGAAGATGCGCCCGCCCGCCGCATGCACCGCGTCGGTCACGCGCTTCCAGCCGTCGACCTGTTCGTCGGACCAGATGCCCGGGGTGTTCGCATAGCCCACGCCCTGCGGCGTGACAGCCGTGGCTTCGGACAGGATCAGCCCGGCCGAGGCGCGCTGCGCATAGTACTCGGCCATCAGGGCATTCGGCACGCGGCCTTCGCCGACGGCACGGGAGCGGGTCAGCGGCGCCATGATGACGCGGTTCGGGAGTTCGAGGTCGCCTATCTTGATGGGATCAAACAGTGTGCTCATGCTTCCTTCTTTCTTGTTGGAGGCGGAAAAACCGCCGGGTGAGGAAAACGGCCTTACAAACCGTCATGAAGTTGCGCAAGAAAACGCCGGATGAGGTCTTCATTGCGCCGAAAAAAAATCCATTGGCCGACGCGGCGCGCGCTCAACAGGCCGGCGCGCTGCAACGTGGCCAGATGCGCCGACACCGTCGATTGCGACAGACCGCAGCGCTTGTCGATCAGCCCGGCGCATACGCCGAGATCGAGCGGATATTCCTGCTCGGCGAAATGCGCTTCGGGGGTCTTCAGCCAGCACAGGATCTGGCGTCGGGTCGGATTGGCGAGGGCCTTGTGGATGACGTCCATGTCGATGGCCTCGCTTGAGGCGATCTCATCGGCGGCTTCGCGGTCGGATACCTGGTCGGCTGCGTTCATCGGAAAGTGCGGATATGAATATCGTTGAAGTCCGATATATTAATCCAGATGAATTTTTTCTGCCGAAGACGCCCTGCTCCGGCCGCCATTCATGAAACGTATTTCGACTATCCGAATTCGGAATTTTCGTTATGCGCGGCAAGTGACTATAGTTGCACCTGTCTCCTCCACCCTCCCAAGGATGGATTACCCGCTCCCCGTCAAGGCGAGCGGGTTTTTTTTCGCCTGAACACAATCGGACATGCGGGCAAGGTGATCATCCGCGACGGACGCGCAAAAGAAAGCCCGCGGCATGATGCGCGGGCTGTCCTGTCTCTTCGCTTCCCATCGGTATGGATTTTTGTGGTCGCATCATGCAATGAAATGCCGGGCGCGTCTACAGTTGCCCCTGCATTTTCCGACACGTCGGCCGGGATTCTTTGTTCCGGAGATCGATGACTGAAAGTCAGTCGTGGGTGGTGCCGTTTTCGCTGCTTTCCGTCATGCCGACAACATCGCGCGCTGATTCCCCGCCAGCAGCAGCTGCTCGAAATCCGCCGAGGTCAAGGCTTTGGCAAACAGAAAACCCTGTCCGTAATCGCAACCGGCCTCCACCAGCAGTCTGCGCTGCGCCTCGGTTTCGATGCCCTCGGCAATCACCTTCAGGCCCAGCTTGTGGGCCATGACGATGATGGACTCGGCGATGGTGCGGTCACCTGGATCGGTGTCCATGTCGCGCACGAAGGATTGATCGATCTTCAGGTAATCGATATCGAACTTCTTCAGGTAAGCCATCGAGGAATAGCCGGTGCCGAAGTCGTCGATAGCGACCTGTATGCCGGCATCGCGGTATTCCAGCAGGCGGTTGTTGACGCTGGAAGAGGCATGCAGCAGCAGGCCTTCGGTGATTTCGATGCTGATGCTGCTGCCCGGCAGGCCCAGCTCTTCCAGGTGCGCGCGCCAGTCGGATTCTTCCTTCGGCGACAGAAACTGGATCGGCGACTTGTTCACGCCAATCTGGAACGGCTCGCCGAGATGCGTGCTCCAGACCTTGCAGCAATCGGCGGCCTGCTTGAACACCCAGTTGCCGATCTGATTGATCATGCCGGTTTCCTCGGCCAGCGGGATGAAGCTCGCCGGCTCCACCAGCCCCAGGCGCGGATGATGCCAGCGCAGCAGCGCCTCGGCCTTGACGATGCGCTGCGATGCCAGTTCCACCACCGGCTGGTAGCGCACTTCCAGCTGTCCGGCCGACAGCGCGCCGCGCAATTCGCTGGCCAGGCGCAGGCGCAGATGCGCCTTTTCATCCATGGCCTGGGTGAAATAGCTGAAGCGGTTCTTGCCAGCGTGCTTGGCCGCGTACATCGCCTGATCGGCCTTGCGGATCAGCTCATCGCTGCGCATGGCGTCATCCGGATAGATCGTCACGCCGACGCTGCCCGACATGTACGCGACTTCCTTGCCGATGTTGAACGGCGTCTCCAGCGTTTCCAGGATCTTCTGGCACACCTGCTCGACATGGTCGAAGCTTTCCAGCTCGGTCAGGATCACGGTGAATTCGTCGCCGCCCAAACGTGCAACGGTATCGCTGTCGCGCACACAGCTCTTCAGCCGCTGCGACGCCTGCGCCAGCAGCATGTCGCCAGCGTCATGACCAAGCAGATCGTTGACCTGCTTGAAGCGGTCCAGGTCGATGAACAGCAGCGCAATGCGGTGAGCGTGGCGTGCGGCTTTGCGCACTTCCTGGTCGAGCCGGTCGCGGAACAGGCGGCGGTTCGGCAGGCCGGTCAGGCCGTCGAAGTTGGCATGGCGCCAGATCTGCTCCTCGGCTTCCTTCTTGCCCGAGATGTCAGCCATGGTGCCGGTCATGAGCTGCGGCTTGCCGTCGGCGTCGCGCGCCACGATGATGCCGCGCGACTGCATCCAGCGCCAGCCGCGGTTCTGGGTGCGGATGCGAAATTCGCAGGCATACGAAGACGCCCGGCCTTCCATATAGGCGCGCAATGCGGACCAGACCCGCATCTGGTCGTCCGGATGGATCGCGCGCCGCAATGCCTTGCCACCGTCGCGCGGCTCGACGGCATCCCAGCCGAGCAGGCGTTTCAGGCGACCGGAAAAGACGTAGCGGTTATCCGCGATGTCCCAGTCCCAGATGCCTTCGCCGGACCCTTCGATGACCAGCTTCAGGCGCTCATTGGAAATGCGCAGCGCATCCTCGGTGCGCTTGCGCTCGCTGATATCGCGCAAGAGCATCTGCGTGGCCTGCGCGCCTTCCCAGTACACCGGCCCGAGCGAGAGCTGCACATCGATGACGCTGCCGTCCAGGCGATGCCAGCGCTGCTCGGACAGCGGCGGAATGACGCCGTGCCGGCTGGCCTGATCCAGGCTCGCGCGCACCGCGGCGCGACAACGCGGCTCGATGAATGACGTGGGCGCGCGGCCGATGAGTTCATCCGTCGATGTCGCGCCGAGTATGCGCAGCGCCGCAGGATTGGCATACACGATGCGCTCGCCGGCATCGACCAGCACCGCGTCCGGATTGAGTTCGATAAGTACCCGGTAGCGCTCCTCGCTGGCGCGCAGCGCGGCATCGGCCGCCTTGCGCTCGGTAATGTCGAGCGCAGCCCCGCGCAGACGTATGACCGAGCCGCCATCACTGCGCACTGCCGCGCCGCGGCTGTAGAGCCAGCGTATCGTGCCGTCGCGATGGCGCACCCGGTATTCGATATCGACGCGCTCGGCGTTCTTCACCGCGATCCGGATCGCGGCATCCAGCGCACCGCGGTCTTCGTGCAGCACCAGCGACTTCCATTGCGCCGCCGGCAGCACCATGTGCTCGGCCGGGTAGCCGAGCAGCGCCGCCATCTGCGGCGCCAGCATCAGCGCGCCGCTGGCAATATCCAGGTCCCAGTTGCCGATGTGGCCGGCCTCGGCGGCGAAACGGTGCAGCTCCTCGCTGTAGCGCAGCGCTTCCTCGGCCAGCCGGCGGTCATGGATGTCCTCGATGTTGCCGTACCAGCGCACAATGCGCCCGCCGGCGTCGCGGCGCGGATAGGCGCGGGCGCGCACCCAGCGGTAATGGCCGCCGCGCATGCGCAGCCGGAATTCGATGTCCGGCGGCTGGCCGCTGTCCAGCGATGCCTTCCATGCCGCTTCGACCATGGGCAGGTCTTCCGGATGCACGGACCGTCGCCAGCCGTCGCCCAATGCGCTGCTGCCGGTCCAGTCGATCCAGCGCTGCGGCGAAGCGATGATGCTGCCCCTGGGATCGGCAGTCCAGGTGATCTGCGGATTGAGTTCGACGGTATAGCGGAAATGCTCTTCGCTCTCGCGCAGCGCTTCCTCGGCGCTGCGCCGCTCGGTCAGATCGACCGTGACCGCGAGGAAGCTGCGCGGATTGCCGCGCTCATCATGCAGCAGCGTCAGCGCGCTGTTGGCATAGACCACGCTGCCATCCGGGCGCAGATAGCGCTTGTCCAGCGAGGTTCGTTCGCCGGTGATCGCTACGCGCTGCAGCGCGGCCACGGTATTCGGCAGATCTTCCTGGTGGGTCACTTCGGCTGCGGGCACGCCGAGCAGGTCTTCACGGCTGCGCCCGAGCATCTCGCACAGCGTGTCGTTGACGCGCAGAAAGCGGCCGTCCAGCGACAGCTCGCTCAAGCCCACGGCGGCGCGGGAAAAGATCGCCGACAACTGCGCCTCGCTTTCCTTCAGGCGCGTGATCGCTTCCTGTCTTGCGTGTACCCGGTCGGTGACATCGGCGCCGTAGCCAAGCAGACAGGGGCTATCGCCCAGGCGCAGGTAGACCAGGTCCATGTACCGCTCTTCGGGCTCGCGTCCCGGCGCGCCACCCAGCCGCACGAGCTGTTCGCGCCCGATGAACGGCTCTCCGGTTTGCAGCACGCCGGTCAGCAAGCCCTGGTATCGGGCCGACAGCATTTCAGGCAGCGCACGGAACAGGGGACGCCCGAGCAGATCGGGGCGGCCGGCCAGCCGGTAGAACGCCGCATTGGCCGATTCGATCACGAAATCCGGTCCGTTCAGCACATGCACGAAGGTGGGCGCGCTGCGAAAGACTTCTTCCAGCAGGCACAGGCGTTCATCGCGAACCGCAAACCCGGCGCCGTCGGCGGGCGCTTCGTCATGCAATGTCAGCAGCAGGCCGCCGGTCAGGCCGCGCTCATCCGGCATCGGCATGCAGCAGAGCGCATGCCTGGCTGCACCGGTGGCGCCTTCCAGGCAAAGATCGTGCAGCGTGCAGGGCTTGCGGTTTTCAATCGCGCGGCGCAGCGAAGCATGGTCGCGCCACAGCGTGGGCCAGGAGGCGGCAAAGGGCTGGCCGAGCGCGGCCGGATGCCGTTCGCCGAGCAGCGGCAGGCAGGCATCGTTGTAGAGCTGGACGCTGCGCTCGCCCCACAGCAGAAAGGCCGGCATCGGCAACCGCAGCAAAAGGGCAGCGGCGGACTTCAGGCTGGATGGCCAGGTACAGGGTGGGCCAAGCCCGGCATTGCTGCAGTCGAGCTCGCTCAACGCGGCGCTGATGGCAGTCTTGCGCGGCCAATCATCCAGGCCGTGATCGTCCAGGTCGTTCTGTCTCATGTGGCGTACGTCAACTTACGCAGGGTGGGAATGAAGTGGCCCCCGGCGCAATCGGAAAGCCGCGCAGTCGTACGCATCCTTGTTCTCATTAAAACCATGCCTTTCCAAACGGCCGGCATGCAGACTTTCAGTCGATAGCGTTCTTACCAGACTCGCGGCTCCGGGCGAAGTTCCATCAAATATTTTGCGCTGCGCCAAGACGAAAATTCATTGCAGCATTGCCCGCAGCTGGGCGAAGCCGCTGCGGTAAATCGCTGCGTGGGCGCGGGCCAAGTCCTCGAGAGTACGCGGCGCGGCATCGAGCGCCGCCCGCATGGCTTCGGGGATATCGGACACGGCAAGCGCCGTCGGTAATCCTGGTGCTTCCCATATGGCGGCATAGGCATCGTGCTTGGCGCTGTTGTTGGCATTGTGCGTACCCGGAAACAGCAGGTTGGCGCGCGGCAGCGCATAAGCCATCGCGACGATGCGCCCATGCAGGCTGCTGCCGAGATAGCCGCGCGAAGCGGCGATGAGTGCGCAGATGTCGACAATGTCGAGACTCGTCATCAGCATGGCCGGCATGCGCATGCGCGCCTTCAGGCGCTGCAGCGTTTCCAGTTCGTCATGCCACAGCGCCGCGCCGGCGCGGAAGAAAACAATGCCGAGGCCACGCGCGCGTGCCAGCGCCTCCAGGCCGGCGGCCATGGCCGAGAGTGTGGCGTCGTCACCGAAGTCGGCGCTGCACTGCACCGCCAGATAGCCGTCGGCAAAACCGGCGCGCGCAGCTGCCACTTCGCCCTGCCGCGCGCGCTGCGCAATCGGCGCGCCGAACAGCTCGCGCAGCAGGCAGACCGGATCCGGCAACAAGCGACTTGCGATGCCCAGGCCAGCCAGCGCCGCGGCGCTGCGCGCATCACGCACCGTCACGACATCGGCCTGCGCCAGCTTCCTGCGCACTTCCTCGCGCAGCGCAGGCTCGGCGCTGTCCAAGTCCGCGCCGCCGACGGCGTTGTGCAACAGCGCCGCGCCTTGCGGGATCGCATCGCGCCCTGCCACATACGGCGCCAGATCGGGCATGCCCAGCCGCTGCCGCGCCCATGCCAGCCGATCGGCGTATGGCGCGTCGTCCTGCGGCAGCAGGTCTTGCGCCTGGCGCGGCGGCAGCAGCATGGCCGCGGCAAGCGGCGCGTCGCAACTCAGGATTTCGCCGCCGGCATGCACCAGGTTCGCGCCGGGCAAGCGCAGCGCCAGCCGGCGCAACGCATGTACCCTGTGGCCGCCGCAGCCGCGCAGATCAGCGTCGATCAGGCCGGCGAAGGCCAGCGGCCGCGGCGCGAGCAGCGCCTGCAGCACATGGGCAAACAGCATGTCGCCGAGATTGTGGCGGTCGAAGGCGCCGAAGATGATGGTCGGACGCGGCGACGCGCTCATGGCGGCGCGAAGGCTGGCGATAGCGGCCTGGCAAAGCTCAGCTCATGGCCGTCCGGATCGGTGATGTGGAAATAGCGCTCGCCCCAGGGCGCATCCGCCGGCGGCGCATGCGGCGCATAGCCGGCATCCAGCGCCAGCCGGTACATCGCATCGACGTCCGACACATGGAAGATGACCCGGCCCCACCAGGCAATCGGCACGGCCTGCGCAATCAGGTTCAGATACGCTGCGCCGATCGCATAGGACGTGAACTCGCTCGCCGCGCCGCCGTAGCGCAGCGCAAAGCCAAGCGCATCGTAAAAGCGGGTGGCGCGCGCCATGTCAGCGGTGGCCAGCGTGACGGCCGACAGTGCAGTGACGACGGGCTTGTCCATCGCGCAGCCTTCATGCCGCCCGTATGGCCAGCCAGTCGCGCACCGCGAAGCCGGTGCCAAAATCCCAGGCCTTCAACTTTTCCGGCGCAATGACCCGGTATTCCAGCAACTCCGGCGACAGGCTGACCTCGCCTTCGGCCAGCACATCGAAGGCCAGGATCAGCTGGTTCTGCGGATGAAACGGGTAGTAGCCGATGAAGCGCGCGATGCTGCCCGACAGGCCCAGCTCCTCATGCACTTCGCGCAGGATGCCTTCCTCGGGCGATTCGCCGCGTTCGAGAAAGCCGGTGATCAGCGAGAACTTGCCGCTCGGCCAGGCCGCGTTGCGCGCCAGCAGCACGCCGCCGCGGTACTGCACCAGGGCCGCGACCACCGGCACCGGATTGTTCCAGAAAACATAACCGCAGCCCGCGCCGCAGGCGAGGCGTTCGATGCCATCGATTGCGCTTGTCGACAGCGGGGCCGCGCAGTGCGGGCAGTACTTCATGGTGATGCTCCATCGTGTTGAAGGAAAATTGTCATTTGTCCGCGGCATCGAAGAAACCGGCAAGGCGCATATCCAGCGCCGGATGCGGCGGCAAGCGCAGCAGAAAGCGCTCGCGCAGCACGCGCTTCATGTCGTCCACGTCGACCAGATCGCGGCTTTCGCTGCCGCCGTTCCAGCGCCGGGTGTAACGGGTATCAATCAGCGCATGGCGCTCGCCCGGCGCCGCGCGCGCGGCGAGCAGATGGTTGACGAACATCGACTGCGGATGATGCGCGAGATACCAGTTCGCCAGCTCGTAGTCGGCGAGGTGCTGCTGCTGCAGATCAAAGGCATACAGCGTGTTCCATGCCTCGTCGAGCCGCGCCTGCAGCAGCCAGGTATCGCCTTCGGACGCGATGCGGAACGGCTCGTGCGGCGTTTCCTGCGCCAGCCCGGGAGCCAGGCGCAGCGGCGCGGACAGCGTCAGGCCGCCGAAGCCGACATCGGCAATCCATTCCTCGTCATCGACATGCACCAGCAGCAGCATGTGCGTGCGCGGCCGCGTCACGCCTGCCGGCGCATTCCAGCGCACCCGCGCCGCCAGGCCGCGCACACGAAAGCCGATCGCTTCCAGCGCGTGGCGAAACAGCAGGTTGTGCTCATAGCACCAGCCGCCGCGGCCGGCAGCGATGAGTTTGCCCTGCAGGCTGGCGGCGTCCAGACCCACTTCGTCGCCCAGCAGCGGCGACAGGTTTTCGAACGGAATTGCCGACACGTGCAGCGCATGCAGTTGCCGCAGCGTGGCGAGCTCAGCGACCACGGGACCGTCATGGCCGATGCGGCGCAGATAGGCGGGCAGATCGATAGGGAGTGCGGACATGGGAGAAATCGGAGGAATGGGAGAAACGGAAGAGCGAAGCCGAACGATGCGGCGAGTATGACACCGGCGCGCATCTCACCACAACGCGCAATGGCCGCTTAACGAATTTCAGGGCGGAAGTGATGCGTGCACTGTCGATAGAGGCACTGCCGCCCGTCCCGGTCCGTTCCAGCAAGTGCGCCGATCGGCAATTATTGACGGGATCTGTCCTTTCGCCGCACATCGGTTTGAACGAATGAGCGCAATCGGCCGCCGTGTTACCGAGTTGCTCCCGATTTACTTTCCGGTTACGCAAACGCATGCGCCGTGCGCATCACACCGTCAAATATCAAGAGGAGCCAAGACATGACTTCCCCGACTTCCGCAGCAAACATCCCTTTCACGCCACATGCTCTGTCGCAAGCCGAGGGCGATGCGCCGGTCCCGGCCACGGGTCCCGCGCTGCATCCCGGCTCCCATCCGGATACGGCGCAGCCATTGCCGTCGCATGCCGTGCAGCCCGCCCTGACGCAGCCGCCGCAGTGGCTGCCCGACGCAAGCGCCGATGCCGCACCGCCGCCCGCCCATAGCGCCCATAGCACCCACGCCGACGCGACCGCGATGCGCGGCGCCTCGCCGCTGCTCGAGGCCGTGCGAAGCGGCGACGCCGCCGCGCTGGAACGCATCCTGGCCGGGCTGCAGGCAGACAACGTCGACGTGCGCGCCGAGGTCAACCGCGCCGGCCTGCTTGCTGCCGGCGGCGACGCTTCCTGGAACGGCCTGGAGGAAGAGGCGCTCACGCCGCTGATGGTCGCCGCCTGCTTTGGCAACACGGTGCTGGCGCAACGCCTGCTGCAGGTCGGCGCGAGCGTCAATGCCGCCACATCAGGCTCGGGCTGGACCGCGCTGATGATGGCTGCCGGCCGCGGCGATACCGCCATGCTGGAAGCGCTGCTGAAAGCCGGCGCGCGCGTCGAGCAGACCGACCGTCATGGCGCTTCCGCGTTGACGGCCGCCGCCTTTCACGGACAGGTTGCGGCGGTGCGGCGGCTGCTGGAAGCCGGCGCCAAACCGGACCATGCCGACGACACTGGCTGGACCGCGCTGATGGCGGCGGCGCACGAAGGCGCAAACGATGTGATCGATGCGCTGCTGGGTGCTGGCGCCCGCGTCGATGCCACCGACAAGAACGGCGCCACCGCGCTGTTCTTTGCGGCATGCAACGGCCACGCGGAAACGTCGTTCAAGCTGCGCGAGGCCGGGGCGCGCCCGTACAGCGCCGACTGGAACGGCTCGCACTGGCTGAGAGAGGCGGTGTACAACGGCAACAGGGCGAAGACCGCGGCACTGCTCGGCACCGAGGCCGGCGCGGCGCAGGCCGAGATGCCGGCGTCGACGGCATCCGCGCCGACCAGCACGGCTGCCGTCGACGGCCTGGCCAGCAGCCAGAAGGCCGCGATGGACGGTTCAACGCAACCAGACATCGCCAGTCCGCAAAATTACGGCTACATGGATGGGATGCCATTGCTGGCTGCCGCGAGCGAGGGCAATGTCGATGCGATCAACACGCTGCTCGCACGGCGCACCAATGCCAACGAGGTTTCCCGCGCCGGCAGGAATGCGCTGATGGTTGCGGCGCAGGCAGGCCAATTCGCGTCCATCGCGGCGCTGCTGCCTGCCACCGTCAGCGTCAACCTTGCCGACAACAGCGGCATGACGGCGCTGTTGAACGCCGTGGCGGGCAACCATTTGATGGCGATACAGATGCTGCTGACCGACTCCCGCATCGCCATCGACCACCCGGACCGCGTCGGCGCGAGCGCATTGATGATCGCCGCGGGAAAAGGCCATTGCGCGGCAGTCCAACTGCTGCTGAATCACGGCGCCTGCGTCAACCATACCGACTGCAGCGGCAACACCGCGCTGATGCGCGCGGCCGCGTACGGCAAGCTGGACGCGCTGACGTTGCTGCTGCAAGCCGCCTCCAGAATCGACCAGGCCAATGACGAAGGCGCCACCGCCCTGCTGATTGCCGCGAAAACCGGGCATGACGATGTGGTGAAGGCGCTGCTGAAAGCCGGCGCCAGGCGCGATCCGCACGCGCTGCAGATAGCAGCATATGAAGGCCATCTCGCCACGCTCGAAACGCTGCTCACTGCGGGTTTCGGCATCGACGACCATGCCAACGAGCTGCACCTCACCGCGCTGGCTTGCGCAGCCGGTGAAGGCCATCCCGGCACGGTGCAGGCGCTGCTGCAGAAGGGCGCCAGGCGCGACCTGGCCGACGTGGATGGTTGTACACCGCTGATACATGCCGCAGCCGGCGGCCATGTCGAAGTCATCAAATTGCTGGCCGCAGATGCCGGCAATATCGACGCCGCCGACAAGGAAGGCACGACTGCGTTGATGCATGCCGCCGCGGGCGGGCATGTCGAGGCCGTGCGCGTGCTGCTGGCGGCCGGCGCCGCGGTCAACCAGGTCGACGTCGATGGCCGCAACGCCCTGATAACGGCCGCCATCAATGGCCAGACCGACGTGGTGCGGATATTGCTGGCCGCGGGTGCGCAGCGGCACTTGCGCGACAACCAAGGCATGAACGCCTTCGAGCTTGCCCCTGTCAGCCACCGTGCCGACACGGTCCGTGTCCTGCGCATGTCCTATTGCTTCGCGTCTCCGGGCAGCTGCTGACGCGCGGCGCGAGCGCTGCCGCGTCGCTGCGGCGGCGAAACGGCCGTGGCCGGCGGCCGGGCATAGGAATGGACACACAGACGGTCACCGTCATGCATGCGTCTGGAAGTAGCACGCTTGCCTGTGGCATGCTGCCCTTCCTTCCATAACAACATCAAAGACCCATGATGCGATCCCTGCTGTCCCGACGCCTCGTCGCCATTGCCGCCGGCGCGCTGTTCTGCGCCGGCGCTCAAGCAGCCATTCCGGCCACCGCGGCCGAACCCGTGGCATCCGTGCTGGCGCAAGCCGAGCGGCACAAGACGCCGCTGCTCGACACGCTGAAGGACTTGTGCAACATCGAATCCGGCAGCCGCGACCTGGAAGGCCTGAGCCGACTCGCCAATCTGATTGCAGACCGCTTCAAGGCGCTGGGCGGCGACGTGCGGCTCATCGACGGCAATGCCGATGTCTATCCGATGGAAGACACGCCGAAACAGCTCGGCCATGAAGTGCTCGCCACCTTCCACGGCAAGGGCACGAAGAAGATCCTGATGATTGCGCACATGGATACGGTGTACCTGAAGGGCATGCTCGCCAAGCAGCCGTTTCGCATCGATGGCAACAAGGCCTTTGGTCTGGGCATCGCCGACGACAAGCAGGGCGTGGCGCTGATCCTGCATACGGTAGCCATGCTGAAGGACCTCGGCTTTGCGGACTACGGCACGCTCACCGTGCTGATCAACAGCGATGAAGAGATCGGCTCGCCGGGTTCGCGCAAGCTGATCACGCAGCTCGGCGCCGAGCATGACGTGACGATGTCTTTCGAAGGCTCGCGCGTGAACGCGGACAAGCTGTCGCTGGCAACCTCGGGCATCGCCGGCGTGTTCCTGAAGGTGCAGGGCAAGGCGTCGCATGCGGGCAATGCGCCGCAGGATGGCATCAACGCGCTGTACGAGATGGCGCACCAGGTGCTGCAGATGCGCGACCTGTCCAGGCCCGACGGCAGCGTGAAGATGAACTGGACCGTGGCCAAGGCCGGCAGCAATCGCAACGTGATCCCCGACAGCGCGGAAGCCGCGGCCGATGTGCGCGTGCTGCGCGTGGAGGATTACGACGCGCTCGAGAAAACGGTGCGCGAGCGCGCGGCCAGGCAGCTGGTGCCGGGGGCGAAGGTGAGCGTGGTGTTCGAGCGCCGCCGTCCGCCGCTGGAAGCATCCGCGGCCTCCCGCACCCTGGCCGCGCAGGCGCAGGCGGTGTACCGCGAACTGGGTCGCGAACTGGTGATCGACCCGGTGGCCGAAGGCGGCGGCACCGATGCCGCCTTCGCCGCGCAGCAGACGAAAAATGCCGTGATCGAGCGCTTTGGTCTGCAGGGCTACGGCGCGCATTCGACCAATGATGAGTACGTGCTGGTCGACAGCATCGTGCCACGGCTGTACCTGGGGACAAGGCTGGTGATGGAGGTGTCGCGCGGTGCGGTGAAGTAAGCGCCTGCGGTTCGGCGCGCTCGGCGCTCGGCTGTGCGCATGCCTGAGCACCTTCGGTCCGGTCCCCTTATCCAGTTCCGCCCGCGCGCCGGGACTGGAATCATCTTCCGCGCTGTACGGGCTCGCGCACCATGCGCCAGTCCACCCGACTCGTGGAGGAGAGAACAGCATGGCCGATCCAGTTTCCAGCGCAGCGAGATTCTTCTTCACCCCACCTCCATTGCCGCCAGCAGAGCATGCCGCAGCGACGACGAATGGTGAACCTACGCGTCGCGGCGTGCTCCGGCGCGTCTTCCACGCCGGCGCGTTGGCAATGCGACACCTCTTCAGGAATCGCGTCGCGTGCGATGCGTTCATCGCGTCATCGTTCGACGCATTGAACACAATGCCTGTTGGCGTGACCAATGCGCTCCCACAGCACTCTGCTGCCTCACCGTTACAGCATCCGAAGGAAAGAGAACCATGGCACATCCAGTTCACGCAACGCCTTCCTCTTCATCTTCCCCTTACCAACCTGCGCCGCCGTCGACGCGAGCGCAACCCACGCCAGCGCAGCAGCCCGATGCGTTGCTGCGCGCAACGTCATCAAGCGCTGGCCTGCTCGCGCTAGCGCCTGGCGCGCCAGGCGCCGTTGCCGTCACCACGGCGCCGCAATGGCGGGGCACGATGCCAGCCGCACATGCGTTCTATCCGGGTCAGCGACCCGCGCCCACTCCCACGACGCGAAACGTACACCGCATGGCGCTGGAAGACGCTGTATGTAACGGTGACAACGTCCGCCTGCAAATGCTGATTACCAATGGGGCTGATGTGAACAGAGCAGGTGACGAAGGCGATACCGTGCTGATGCACGCTTCGGCACGAGGCGATGTTGAAGCGGTGCGAGCGCTGATCGTCGCGGGCGCCCACGTGAGCCAGGCCGCTCACAACGGCGACACCGCGCTGATGATCGCCGCGAAAAACAACCACACCGAGGTGCTGAATGTACTGATCCCGGCTTGCAGCGACATCGACCGGACCGACTGCGACAGCATGAATGCCTTGATGCGCGCTGCGACCAAGGGTGCTACCAGCGCGGTGCGAGCACTGCTGAACGGTGGCGCCAACCCGGCGCTTGTCAACCGCGATGGCGCATCGGCCTTGCAGATCGCCGAGCATCGCGGCCACGAGGAAACGGTGAAAGTCCTCCGCGAGACGCCGAGGATCCGAGCGGACGTGAATGCCGCAAGCAATGCCCGGGAAAGCGACTTAGGGTACGAAACACTCAGGGAAGAGGCCAAGCTTGCATTAATGCTGGTTGCCGAATGCGCAGACGTTGATAACTCTAACGTCGATGCTTTCGACGATGCGTGCACCGCGGCACTGATGCTCAGCGCCGCCCGTGGCGACGCCGCCATGGTTAAAGAGCTGCTGTTTTTCGGCACCAACACCGACCTGGTCGACGACCAGGGCCGCAGTGCCCTGGTGCGCGCGGCATGGTCTGGCAACGCAGAGGTCGTGCGCTTGCTGCTGGACCGCGGCGCCCGCGTGAGCCAGGCCGCTCACAACGGCGACACTGCGCTGATGATCGCCGCGGAAAACAACCACATCGAGGTGCTGAATGTACTGATCCCGGCTTGCAGCGACATCGACCGGACCGACTGCGACAGCATGAATGCCTTGATGCGCGCTGCGGCCGAAGGTGCTACCAGCGCGGTGCGAATACTGCTGGACGGTGGCGCCAACCCGGCGCTTGTCAACCGCGATGGCGAATCGGCTTTGCAGATCGCCGAGGATCGCGGCCACGAGGAAACGGTGAAAGTCCTCCGCGAGAAACTGGAAGCTCTCAAAAAGATCGTCTACTACCCGCATTACTGAGCAGCGCGGTGCTTGCGCCGCCTCTGTTGCGCATGGCAGAGGCTGCATTGGCAACGCCGCAGCCTGTCTGCTACATCAGCAGACACGCCGCCGCCACTGCCGTCGGCGCCAGCGCCCCGAGCAGCAAGCCCAGCGCGCCGATGCTCCCATCCGCAAACCCGCGCCGCAGCAGCGCCACGCCGGCCGGGTTCGGCGCGTTCGCGATCACCGTCAGCCCGCCGCCGGCGACCGCGCCGGACACCAGCAATATCCGCCCCGCGTCGGACAAACCCTCGATCAATGAGCCGAGATAAGTCAGCGCGGCGTTGTCGGTAATCGCGGTCAATGCCAGCGCGCCAAAGAACAGCGCCAGCGGCGGCAGCGACGAGATGATCGGCTGCAGCCACCATTGCTGCATGCCGCCCAGCACCACCAGTCCGGCCAGAAAGAAACCGACCAGCAAGGCTTCCTTCAAAATCAGCGGGCCCTGGTATTGCGCGTAAGCCTGGGTGAAGCCGAGGAAAAACAGGAAGATGCCGAGAAACAGCACCGGGTGATGCGCGAACACCACCACGCCGGCCAGGCACAGCAGGTGCACCAGCATGACTGCCGGCGGCGCCGATGCCCCCTCGGCCTCATCGGCCGGCGGCGTATGTGCCAGGTGCGCGCGCAGCAGCCAGGTCATCACGGTAGCGTTGATCAGCACTGCCAGCGCGGATTTCCAGCCAAAGGTTTGCAGCATGAACAGACTGCTCCACTGCCACTTCGATGCCACCATCAGCACCGGCGGCGCGGCGAAGGCCGACAGCGTGCCGCCGATGGAGATGTTGACAAACAGCACGCCGAGCGCGCCGTACTTCAGCCATTCCGGCATGCCGGGCCGGAACACCAGCGGCGCGAGCATCAGCGCGGCCAGGGTCATGGCAGCCGGTTCGGTGACGGCTGAACCAATCAGCGGCACGACCGCCAGGCACAGCCAGGTCTTCGCCAGCGCGTCCGGCAGCGGCAGCAGCCGCGCGCAGAACGCGATCAGCATGCGCACCACTTGCAGTACCGGCCTGGACGCCGCGACCACCATGATGACGAACACGAACAAGGGCTCGGTGTACTGGCGCGATTCGGCGTAATCGATGGCCGCGCGGCCGCCTTCGGACATGGCCATCACGCCGATCAGCACGAAGGCCCAGAAGCCGAACACCACTTCGATTTCGCCGAGCAGATGAAACAACCCGGCATGGCGGGCGCTGCGATGCGCAAGCTTTTCGAAGAGCTTGACCGAGAAGGTGTGCAGCAGTGCGATGCCGAACAAGACAGCGGCGATGATGTCGATACGATTCATGAGGCGTTCTCCATGCCGGGAACCGGGCATCTTAGCCGACCGCTACAATGCGCAGAACCATCATGCGCCTGAGCATGCTTCTTGCATAAACTGATTATGTATTCCCGCATTCCCGCATCCATCATGAACGGAGCCTTACATGCTGACCCCGCCATTCATCGCCACGCAACGTTATGACGATCCGGCTGCCGCGCTCGCGCAGGTCCAGGCGATCTATGACAGCAGCATCCGCCATCTGCGCGCCTGCCTGCAGCGCTTCATCCGCGGCGAAAACCTGGCCGAGCGGGTGCGCGCCTGCTATCCCTTCGTGCGCGTGCACACGGACACCAACGCGCCCATCGATTCGCGTCTGGCCTATGGCTTCGTCGCCGGACCCGGCACCTATGAAACCACGCTGACCCGGCCCGATTTGTTCGCCAACTATTACTTCAGGCAATTCGACCTGCTGCTGAAGAACCATGGCAGCGCGCGGGTGCAGCTCGAAGTCGGCACCAGCTCGCAGCCCATCCCGGTGCATTTTTCCTTCGCCGAGCACGACCACGTGGAAGCCGACATGCCGCCGGAGCGGCTGCACCGCATGCGCGATCTGTTCGACCTGCCGGATCTGTCGGCGATGGATGACGGCATCGCCAACGGCACCGTCGACATCGCGCCCGGCCGGCCGCAGCCGCTGTCGCTGTTCACCGCGCCGCGCGTGGATTATTCGCTGCAGCGGCTGCGCCATTACACCGGCACCGCCCCCGAACACCTGCAAAACTTCGTGCTGTTCACCAACTACCAGTTCTACATCGACGAGTTCATCAAGCTCGGCCAGGAAATCATGTGCCAGCCGATGAACGGTGCCGATGACTATGTCGCCTTTGTCGAGCCGGGCAACCTGGTGACACGCCGCGCCGGCCTGGAGGCGCAACCGGGTGACGAGCGCGGCGCGGCGCCGCCGCGCATGCCGCAGATGCCGGCCTATCACCTGGTGCGGGAAGACGGCAGCGGCATCACGATGATCAACATCGGCGTGGGACCGGCGAATGCAAAGACCATCACCGATCATGTCGCGGTGCTGCGTCCGCATGCGTGGCTGATGCTGGGTCATTGCGCGGGCCTGCGCAATACGCAGGCGCTGGGCGACTATGTGCTGGCCCATGGCTATGTGCGCGAGGACCATGTGCTCGATGAAGACTTGCCGCTGTGGGTGCCAATTCCGGCGCTGGCCGAGATACAGCTGGCGCTGGAAGCGGCGGTGGCCGAAGTCACGCGTCTGTCCGGCCACGACCTGAAGCGCATCATGCGCACCGGCACCGTGGCCTCCACCGACAACCGCAACTGGGAGCTGCTGCCGCACCGCACACCCGAGCGCCGCTTCAGCCAGAGCCGCGCGGTGGCGCTGGACATGGAAAGCGCCACCATTGCCGCCAACGGCTTCCGCTTCCGCGTGCCTTACGGCACGCTGCTGTGCGTATCGGACAAGCCTTTGCATGGCGAGATCAAGCTGCCCGGCATGGCCAACCAGTTCTACCGGCAGCGGGTGGACCAGCATCTGCGCATTGGCATACGCGCGGCCGAGCTGTTGCGTCAGGATGGGCAGGACCGGTTGCACAGCAGGAAGCTGAGGAGCTTTGCGGAGGTGGCGTTCCAATAGCACGGGATGGCGGCAACCGTGGCGCGCAATTGTCCAGGCGCTTGGCATCTCAGAAGATCACGCAGCCGCTGCTTCTGTCGCTGGTCTTCTGCCCGCGGTAGTGGCGCAAGCGCCTGATGTCGTCCAGCATGGCGCGGGCGTCCCGTTGCAAGGCATCGGGCAGCGCATCGCATTGCGCGCTGATGTCCTGCCACGCCCCTTCGTCGCCCCGGCCGGCGCGCGCATGCCAAGACGCCTGATTGCCCGCTTCCGCCGACGCCACCCGCACGCGGCGCACCGGCATTCAGATGAGAACGCAGGTACCGTCGCGGTCTTCCCGCCTGCGCACCGAATAGGAGGGCAGCTCGTCGATGTGGTCAAGCATCGTATGCACAGCCTGGCGCAGCGGATCGGGCAGCGCTTCGGCATCGCCGCGTATCTTCTGCTGCGGAGCTTCGCCATGTTCGAGCTGGCGCGGATGGAGATAGGCCGCCTGACACACCAGCTGCCAGGCCTGCTTTGCCTGCGGCGGCAAATCGAGCCTATTCAAACGGGCCATGACGCCTTCGAACATGCGCCGCGCATGGCCATCGCTGCGCCCCCCGAGGCACAGCGCCAGGCTTGCCAACAGGCGGGCTTGCGGCTGCGGTGGCAGCGTGGCGATCTGTTGCTCGAGTTGGGACAGTAACGCGGCGCAGGCCACAGCATGAGAGCTCGCAATGGTATCGACGTTCAATACTGTCTCCAGCAGATGATACTTCGCTGCATCCGGCAGTCCGGCGATCATGCGCATGGTTGCGTCCAGCCATGACTGCGCGCTGCGGTTGCCCGGGATGGCTTCCATGCAGAGTTCGATGAGGACCGGCAGCAATCGTGCCCGCGCGTGGACGTTTAGCGCTTCGGCCATCTGCAACAGACTGTCGGCCACGCCCGATTGATGCTCGGGCTTCCAGTGTTTGACGATGCGGGTGATGCGCGCCAGCAGTTCGGCGCGCAGCGTCTCCGGGATCGTACGGGCGTGCTGCAGTACCCGGTGCAGGAGGCGACAGCCATTATCGGAGGGCGCGATTCCCTCCAGGCTCATGCCCATCAGTTCAACCCAGGCAGCGGGCGTCATGATGCCCGGCCTGGCAAGCAGGGTCTCGGCGTCGCCCAGGGCGCTGTCGTCGTCGGGTTCGCGCCGGCGGCTGTCCAGCCTATTGCTGCCGATGCGGATGAACAGGCGCCACGTCGCAACCTCGTCGTGACCATCCGGCGCTGTCTCGTCCTGCTCCAGCAGGGCGGCGAGCGCCTCCTGCGGCGACTGGGCACGATTTCGCTCAGCACGCGTGAACAGAGCCCGGGCCATCCAGTCGCAGGCAAGGCCATAGGTCACGCCATGCGCGAGCTTGTTGGCTGCGCATAGCGCCGCGTAGCCTTGCTGCCATTTGCAGGCGTTGCCGCCCCATCCGTACATGGTCCGCATCGCTTCGCGCAGCGTGCGCTCCAGTACGGACTGCGGCAAGCGCGAAGAGGGCAGCGCGACCAGGTGGGCAATGAGCTGGATGCCGATGCGATCGATGACCTCTTCCAACGCGGCGGCGCTTGCCGCCGGATCGCTGCAATGCTCGCACAACGTGGCGTAGCCCTTTACCAGGCAGACCGCATCGCGCAGCAGCCGCAGCTTGTCATCCTCAGGCAGCGCCGCGCATGCGTCGAGCATGGGCTCCAGCTCATGCATGTGCGCAATGACGCGGTCGGCTGCTTCTGGGCTGACGTCGCAATGGCGAAGCGCATCGAGCAGCGCGGCCAGGATGCGGACGCGATGATAAGCCGGCCATGCGGCGCTCGCCTCGAACATGGAGGCGAGCGCCTTCTCGCGCCGCTGCTGCGGCAGAAACCTCAGGTGGCTGATGATGACATCCAGCGTTGTCGCCAGCGCCGCAATCGGCAACGCGTGCGCATGCAACAGGATTGCATCGCACGCTGCTTGCAGGTGTTCGGCGGACAAGGCTTCTTCGCCCTGTTGCGCGGCATGATCGAAGCGATGCGCAAACAACCCGCTCTCGATGCGCCAGCCGGCGACACGGCAGGCGATGGTGAAAGCCCGTCTTTCTTCATCCGGCAGGCAGCCGTCCATCTGCTTCATCTGCAGCAGCAGCGTCGTCTTCGCGCCTGCTTCGGGGCCCTGCTGCCGAACCGGCCGCTCCAGTGCGCTCAGCAAGCTCCACAGCAGATCGCCCTGTTCCCGCGCGGGCAGCGTCTGCACCGCTTGCAGGAACTGCTGCAGCATGTGCAGCGGCCAATCCGGGTAGTGGTTCAGCAGCAAGCCATGTCGATGCGGGAGGATCTGGTCCAGCCATGCACAGAGCAAGGCATGCCTGGCGTCGACAGGCATGGGCTCCTGCATCGAGGCGGCCAGGTGCAGCATGTACTGAAAACGCGTTCCGGCCTGGAATCGCGAGGATTCCCGCTGCAAGGCGCCGCGTTCGGGCCACACGCCCAGCCATGTGCGCTGCGGCCGGGTGGCGAAATACATGCTCTTGTTGACCAGCGCAAGGCTCAGCAGGCTTGCGCGCTCGCCGAGCGCAATCGAGCGAACCACGATGGGCAGGATATCGAGGGGCAGGTCGCCGAAACTGCCGACGTAGCGGTGATCGTCGGGCAGCGCCGGCGTAGTCGGGGCGGAAAAGGGATAGGGAAAGGGGGACATGAGCGGGATCTGATCAACGCAGCCTGTTCGGACGGAAAGGAGAAAGGACCCGCTTTGTTACTGTCGGCGTGCCCGCGTTCCTTTCTGCGCACAGTTTTCCAGCGCTGAAACGGCGCCCAAAACCGCGTAATCACGGCGCGCTTACCTGCAAGCCCGTCCCCGTCGGGCATGCCGCGCTCCATGCCGATGCGGTGCGCCGATGCTCAATCCGGCCCCATCATCCTTTCCCAGCCATAGCGCACCGCCGAGCCGGTGTCTTCCCATGGCTTGTCCGGATGGCGCGCCTGCCAGTCGGCCCTGGCTTCCTGCTCGATGTCGTCCCAGGAACGGCCGCGATGGCGCCCGGCGCCGGCCAGTTCTGCGCCGTAGCGGTAGGCCGGCGCATAGCGCTCATACTCGCCGCGATGGGCAAAGTTGTCGGCGTGGTGCACCCGGTACGCGGCATCGTGCGTATCGACCGCATTGGCCGCATTCGTCGCATTGCCCACATCGACCCCGCCCACGCGCTCCACGTCGACCACGGTCTGGCGCACCGTGCCGCCGACCTGCTGACTGCGTTCGGCCGCGGTCTTGCCAACGGCGACTTCCTCGACCACCCGCGCCGTCTTGTTCACCACTGGCTGCTCGGCAGCTTCCTTGACCACGATGGTCTCGTTGCGGAAGTCGGCGCGGTTCGGGTCGTAAGCGGTCGATGGCGGCAAGTCAGCCGCGGCCGGGCTCACCGGCCGCGATGCGGATGTCGTCACTGTCGAGCTTGCCGCGGTCGCAGGCGCGCTTGCCGATGCGACCGGCGCGGCTTCCTGCACTTGCACCGCTTCCCAGTGGCGTTCGAAATATTCCGCATCCTCGCGATTGCGCGGCACGAAGCCGAGCAGGATGGCGCCGCCGCGGATGCCGGCCTCGGCATGCCTGGCGCGCTCGGCCGGTATGCCCCAGCCCAGCAGCGCGCCGAGCAGGCCACCGGTGGCGCCGCCGGCGCCGGCGCCCAGCAACGCGGCGGCGACCGGTCCGGCCACAACCAGGCCCACGCCAGGCAAGGCCAGCGTGGTGCCGACCGCGGCCACCGCGGCAATGATCGCGCCCAGCGTGCCGCCGATGGCTGCGCCTATGCCGGCGCCTTCGGCAGCCTTGTTGCCAAGCGGTGTATCCGGGGCGTCGTCGCCGAAATGGCGCTTGCGGGTGTCGTCGGACATCATCACATTGATGTCCTTCTCGTCATAGCCGCGCGCGGCCAGTTCGGCCCAGGCGCGCTCGGCGCTGGGACGGTCGGGGAAGATGCCGGTGATCATCGGCATGGAATAAGCGGACATGTTCGCTCCTCGTATGGTGAAAAGCGCTGGCAGCCTCAGCGTGATTTGCGCTTCTTGCGCGCGGGCGGCGGAAATAGCGCATCGGTCCAGTATTTGGTTGCGGCCTTCGCTCCACGGGTGGTCGCGGCGGCAGCCTGGCGCTTCGCTTGCCCGCTGGCGCGGCCGCGCGCGGCGCCGGCCATGGCGTTGGCGCCGGACAGCCACATGGAAAGGAAGGGATTCTTCTTGCCCCAGGGATTCTTCATCGCTGGCTCCGCCGCTGAGTCAGCCCTGGCGGTTGCGCTGGGCGATATGGCCCAAGGCCACCGCCAGCGCGGCGCCGCCAAGCGCCTTGAACAGTTGCGGGTTCTGCGCGTAGTAGCGGCTCATCTGCTGGACCACGCCCGGATTTTCGCGCTCGGCATGGTTGGCGATTTCCTGCACCTGCTGCGGATCAAGCTGTTGCGCCTGCTGCGGCGAGATCTGTGGCGCAGCCGCGCCGCCATTGCCAAGCAGACCGCCGAGCAGGCCGCCCAGGCCGCCGCCGCCGGCATTGCTTCCGCCTAACAGCGAGCCAATCACCGCCGGGCCGACCGCGCCGATCAATTGGTTCAGCATGCCGGCGCGCTGATTCGGATCGGCCCCGCCGAACATCTGGCCGACCATGTTGCCAAATGGCGGCGTCTGCTCGGAGCGAAAGGCGCCGTCGATGCCGTGCTGCAGCGTTTCGACATCGGCGCCTTGCGCGACATGGTCGAAGTCCTGCTCGACCTGTTGCGACTCGACCTGCTGCGGCGCGGCCTGCGCCTGCGGATCGCTGTATTGCTCGAGAATGCGGGAAAAATCGGCACCCAGACCCATGACGTCCTCCTTGTCCTTTTGGCAGCGTTAGGACTCGTCAGACGAAGCGTGAACGACATAGGTTCCGCCGAAAGGGCGCGGGTTGGCGTTGGCGCAAGCCGGTCTGGCCTGAAGGCATGGACAGGGATACGTCAGAGGATCGTGCATCCCCATCCCGCGTCCGGCAGGCGGTACTTGCGCGCGTACGGTGCCTCATCGATGGCTTGCAGCATCGATATCACCTGCCGACGCAGGGATTCGGGCAGTACCCTGGCCTCCCGCACGATGGCGCTTCGATGCTGCTGATTGCGCTGCATGCCCATATCGTGGTGCCATGCCGCTGCGCGGTACAGGAGCTTCCAGGCGGTTTTGTTTGCTTGCGGCAGATCGAGCGCGTCCGCCTGGGTCAGCAATGCGCTCAGCATGCGCCCTCCAGGCTCGCCATCGATTTGCCCTATGCAGAGTGCCAGTTGCAGCAGCAGATGCGCCTGCGGCTGCGCCGACAGCGTCGTGGCCTGGCCCCACAGCGCCTCGACCACCGCGATGTAGGTTTTCATGTCGGCGCAGTCTTTCGCCACGTGCATCAATGCCTCCTCGATGGCATGCATGGCCAGAGGCTCGGGCAAGCGGGCAAGCAGGGCCGTGGTCTTGCGCAGCCACTCGCCGGCTTCGCCATTCTGCGCATGGGCCTTCATGCAAAGCGAAAGCAGTGGAAGGAACAGGTCGCATCGTTCACGGCTGGGCAGATCCTTCGCCACCGGCAATACGTACAGCATGACGCCCGACTGCTGGCCAGGTTGCGCGAACCGGCTGGTTTCCACGATGCGGCGCAGCAGCCTGGCGCGCGGTGCCGGTGCGATCGCGGCCGCATGCGACAGCGCGTCGCGAACGGCCGCATGCAGCCTTGCGCTATGGCCGAGCTGTTCGACGGTCGTGGCCATTATTTCGACCCAGGCTTCATGCGTCATGGTGTTCTGCCGCTTCAGCAGCTCCGCTACATGGTCGAGCGCAAGCGCTTCGCTGGACTGATAGCGCGGCAAGGTGTTCGAGTTGGATTGATTGGCCATGACACGAATGAACAGGCGCCATGTCGCGACTTCGTTATCGGAACCGATGCATTCGTTCTTCGTCTCCAGCAGCGCCAGGCTGAGCAGGCTGGTGCGTTCGCATTGCGGGATCGAACGCACCACGATTTTCGCCACATCGGTGGGCAGCCCGCCAAAGGCGTCGACGAAGCGACAGTCGTCTGACCGTGCGGGCTGGTACGTGGCCAGGAACGGTTGCATGGCGGACCTTTCTCAAAGTAGACAGGCCGCTTTCGTAACACCCGGCAATTCCCCGCTGCACACTCGCACATTCGTACGCGGCCGGATTGCGTCCGCTCGCATCCCGGCCACACAAGGTCCCGCCTCAGCGCGGCCGCGCCAGGTCCATGGTCCAGTAGGTCGGATAGTTGGAAGTGTTGCTGGAGACGCAGGACACGCCGACATCGACGAGCTGCGGATTCATCAGGTTGGCGCAATGCCCCGGGCTGTTCAACCAGCCGTCGACCACGCTTTGTACCGAGGTCTGGCCGGCGGCGATGTTTTCGCCATAGGCGCTCCAGGCATAGCCGGCGCCGGTGATGCGCTGGCCGGGGTCGCTGCCGTTCAGGCCGGTATGCGAAAAGTAATTGTTGGCTGCCATGTCGGTCGAATGCGCGGCGGCGGCATTGAACAGCACGGCGTTCCAGGACAGGGCCGGCGCCGGACCATACCAGGTCGTGCCACAGGTACGGCCGCTGGCGCGGGCGGCATTGATGCGATTCATCATGTCCTGCAGGAAGTTGGGCAGGCTGCAGGTCTGCGCGGCGCTGAGCTGGGCGCTAGTGCTCGTCGTCGTGGGACTGCTGGCAGAAGTCGTGGTGCTTGTGGTGGTCGTGGTTGGAGCGGTCGTGGTCGTCGTCGTAGTGGTAGTGGTCGGTGCCGTGCTGGTCGTGGTCGTCGTGGCGCCGCTGCTCCAGGGATGGTTGAGGTAGCGGTGATCCTGCCGTGCGTGGGCGGAAGAGCAGATCAGCACGGCGCAGGCCGCGGCCAAGGGGAGAAGGGATTTCAATGTGACTCCGTTTCGCATGAATTGTTGTTGAGGGCGGCGCCTTGCGGCAATGCCGCGCGGATAGACGTCGCTTCTGGCATGCGGTTCGGCTGCAACCGACGAACGGTTCGAGGTCCCCGGGTCGTATGGCTGCAAGCAAGGCTGCTTCGGCGCGCAGGCATCGCCAGCAGGAAAGAATGCTGCATGGATAGCCTTGCCCGCATGCCGGCATTGCATCGCGCAAGGCTTGCTCTTGATCGACGAACGGTAGGCGCCATCTGGGATATTCCCCGCCCCACTTCCTCGCCATGTCAGATTCGTCCGTCATTCACCTTGCCGCATTGCTGTCCGAAATACGCGCCTGCACCGCTTGCGCCGCGCATCTGCCGCTGGGCCCGCGCCCGGTGCTGCAGGCGGAGTCGAGCGCGCGTGTCCTGATCGTCGGCCAGGCGCCCGGACTGAAGGTGCATCGCAGCGGCATACCGTGGGATGACGCCAGCGGCGAGCGGCTGCGCGCCTGGATGGGGGTGGGCAGGGAGGTGTTCTACGATGCGTCGCGCATTGCGATCGTGCCGATGGGGTATTGCTATCCGGGGCGCGGCGCTTCCGGCGATTTGCCGCCACGGCCGGAATGCGCGGCGTTATGGCTGGACCGCATCCTGGCGCAATTGCCCGACATACGGCTGACGCTGTTGATCGGCCAGTATGCGCAGCGCTACTTTCTTGGAGCAACGCGCAAGCCCACGCTCACCGATACCGTCGCTGCCTGGCGCGACTACGGCCCGGCGCGCCTGCCCTTGCCGCATCCGTCGCCGCGCAATCGCGGCTGGTTCGCGCGGCATCCGTGGTTCGATGCGGAAGTGCTGCCGGAGTTGCGCGGCGCGGTCGCGGCAGCGCTGCGGAAGTGACGCTATTGGCGCGGCCGCGTGAAGCCGACGCTGCTGATGTCATCGTCAGCGCTTTGGCGTACCGACCAAAGCATGCCGGCCATGGTTTGCCGCTCAGACCTTCACTGCTTCGACAGTCCTGACAGGCACAGCTGCATTTCCAGGACGCGGCGCTGCGTGTCTTCGGAATCGCTGTCATGCAGCTTGATGTCGGCGCGGATCAGGCTTTGCTCCAGCAGCGACGCCAGCTTCGGCTCGTAGCCCTTCCAGCCATCGGTCTTCCATGATCGCTGTTCCTGCAGCAGCGCGGCGATGCGCAGATTGTTTTCGCACTCGGCTTCTATCAGTTCGAGTTCGGCATTGCCGGCCGCGCCTGGCAGCATCGACGGAATCACGCTCAGCTCGGTCACGGTGGTATTGCCGCGCAAGGTTTGCGCCAGCGCGCGGATTCCCGGCTTCGTGATGGGATTGTTGTCCAGGTTCAGCGCGGTCAGGGTCGGGTAGCGGTCCAGCATCGCGGCAAGCTTTGCCGCGCCTTCGTTGCCGATCAGGTTGTTGCCGAGATCAAGGGGTCCGATCCCGGCATTGGCCGGCAAGCACGTCAGCATGCCGGCCAGCAGCGTGTCGTCGATGCCGCGATTGCGCAAGCTCAGCGTGCCCACATCGGGTTTGCCCCACCCGGCCGCGCGGATCATCCATTCGGCGCTCTTCCGACCATCCTGCTTCACATGCGTGCCTGCGCCATACATCCTGCCCAAGGTACGCTGCGCCTCGACGACGCCCTGTTGCGCCGCCTGGTTGAAATACTCGAATGCCTGCTTGAGATCTTTCGCAACGCCGATGCCTTCGCTATGGAAGTGCCCCAACAAGCACTGTGCCCCCGCATGCCTCTGTTTAACCGCCTTGTCAAGCCAAGCGATCGCCAGTTCGACGCTCTTCACCATGCCCTCGCCCTCGAAATGCATCAAGGCCATCCAGAACTGGGCTTCGGCATCACCCTGCTTTGCCGCCTTGTTGATCCAGGCAAACCCCTTCGTCCAGTCCTTCTCCACGCCGGCACCCTCGCAGTAATGCATTCCCAGCAGGTACTGCGACTTGGCGTCGCCCCGCTGTGCGGCCTTGCTGAACCAGGCGCATGCCTGGACCGGGTCGCGTGCCACGCCTCTGCCGGCTGCATACATCAAGCCTAATTCGCGCTGCGCATCGGGATTGCCTCCCTGCTCGGCCTTGCTGAACCAGTAAAAGGCCATGCCCAAATCCCGGTGCGTTCCTTCGCCTCGCATGTGCATCACGGCCAGGTTGTACTGTGCGAGCGCATGGCCCTGCTGCGCCGCTTTACCTAACCAGAAAAACGCCAGGTCAAAGCTTTGCGCCACGCCACAGCCATGGAGGTACCTCCACCCCAATTCGTTCTGCGACTCGGCATCGCCACGCCTGGCAAATACCCGGCACTCGCTCACATCCTCGTTTTCCTCCACGGCCTGGTCCGATGGCGGGACCGTCCGCAGGAACGGCCCGGACGCGAGTACAACCTTTGCATTGCCGTACCCGGGCTGCGCCGCCGTGGTCAGCGGCATGGCGGCCTGCTGCTGGCTGCGCACGTCGGGCACGACGTGGTTGCCCTGCGGTTGTGGTTGCAAATTTCCTGGCGCAGGAGTCGCGACTGGGCGCGCATAGTCGGAGCTTGTTCTCATGAGATCGATACCGAATAAGGATGGCGCTTGCCTGCGCGATGCGTTCGCCGCTTGCGCCATCGGTGAGTGATCGTCCAGCCCGGTGCATCGAACCGTCATGGGACCACGGACACAACATGCGCAATACCCATGGCCGCTTGCAGGGATGAATTGGAATGGACAACGGAACCCGCGCCTGCAAGGCGGCGTCGGGACGGGGTGGGTAACGACGCGGCGATCGCTGCTCAAGGCAACGAACAAGTGTTCATCTTCGAGCCGGACAACAGCGTGGCGGCGATGTCAGGAAGGGTCAGTACGTCCGGCGCCAGGCCAGGGTGGCAACGACGCCGGGGGCGGGCATGAAGGACTGGGCGCCGCAGCGCTCGAGCAGGCGCTCCAGCGTCGGTGTCCATTCGGTCAGCGCCAGACCCAGGCATTTCAGGCGTGCTTCCATGCGGGTCCAGGCAGCAGCGAAGATTTGCGCGCGCTCCTGCCGCGCGCTCGCGGCGATGTGGCGGCATGCGGCCGCGCCCAGGTAGTCGCTCGCGACTTCGCGCCAGTCGGGCAAGTCTTCCAGGCGCATGACGTCGATGCCGCTCGCGCCATGCGCATTGAGCGCCACCAGGCTGATGCCGGCATCATGGCTGACCGAGATGCCGGGTAACGCGCCCGGCACATCGAGCCGCAGCGCTTGGCCGGGGATGGAAACCAGCGGCACGGCTTCGGGCGCGCAGCCGAGGTAATCGGCGAGGAGTACGCATAGCGCATCGCGCACTGCTGCGCGCGCGGCGTCGCGCTGGGTGGTCTGCGGCGTAGCGAATTGCAGCAGCACCGGCGCATCGCCCTTGATGAGCGCGGCCAGCGCCGCGGCCCGGTCGCGCGGCCAGTGATGGACGATAACTTCGCTCACGCCTGCGCCGGTGCGGCCGGCAGGCCGGTCCAGGCGGTGGCAGGGGGAATGAATTCGCCCTTCATCACGAGCGTCAACGCGCCGAGCTGCGCGCCGTCGCCGACTTCGGCGCCGTACAGCACGCAGCCGCGCGGACCGATCGAGACCCGGCTGCCGATGCGCACGGTGTCGATCTTCATCACGCGGTCTTCGAACAGGTGGGTTTGCGGGCAGCACAGCGCATTCAGTTCGCTGTGGTCGCCGATTTCCACGCAATCGAATTCGGTCATGTCGACCGTGTCGAGATACACGCCGCGGCCGATTTTCGCGCCGAGCAGGTTGAATGCCTTGGGCAGCATCGGCGTGCCGCGCAGGTAGCGCATGAAGTTCGGCACGGCCACGCCTTCGTACAAGTTGGTGACCGCTTCCGAGACCCAGACGAAAGGCGTCCACATCGGCACGCTGTGCTTGCGGTAGCGGCCAATGAAGAGCCACTTCAACATCGCCACGAACAGCAGGCTGCCCAGGCCGTAGCACAGACCGGCCGCGGCCAGCAGCAATACGACTTCGGTCCAGCGGCCGGCGCCGGCCAGAGGCATCAGGTTCAGCACCAGGGTGTAGCCGACCGAGATCACGATGGCGTGCGGCGACACGACGCGGAAGGCCTCTACCAGGCCGCGCGCGAGACGACGGCGCTTGCCCGGTCGGAAGGTCAGGTTCTCGGGAAAGCAGCTGGCCACCGCTTCGCGCGCCGGCAGGTGGATCGGCGGCGAACCGAGCCAGGTTTGGCCGCTCTTCAACTCGGCATTGGCCGGCGGCGTCGAATGCACGCCGATCAGCACGCCTTCGGGCAGCACGGTGCCGTCCGGCACATAGGAACCGTTGCCGACGAAGCTGCGGCGCGCGATGACCGTGGGCTTCAGGGTCATCCAGCCGCCGTCGATCTTTTCATCGCCGAGCATCACCGCGTCGGCGATGAAGGTTTCGTCGCCCAGGGTCAGCATGTCCGGCACCAGGCCGAGCGCCGACGAGATTTCGGCATCGCGGCCGACCTTCGCGCCCAGCAGGCGATACCAGAACGGCGCATACACGGTGGCATACACGCCGTGCAGCACGTGCAGGCTGGTTTCCTGGATCTGGTTCACCAGCCACTTGCGGCAGTAGAGCAGGCTGTGCACCGGCGTGCTGCCGGGTTTCAGGCGCGGCAGCACGGTCCAGCGCACCAGCGCCGACAGCAGCACTGTGCACAGGATCATCAGCGCGGTGGCCGGGAAGGCGAGCAAGAAGTACTTGGCGAGCTGGAAAGCGATGCTGCTGCTCTGCAGCCACGGGAAGCGGTCGGCATTGTCGATGGTGTCGATCAGCAGAAAGCTCGGGAACACCGGCAGGAAAAACAGCGCGGTGATGGCGAGGCCGCCGACCAGGAAGAACAGGTTTTCCAGTGTGGCGCGCGCCTTCGTCAACTTCGGCCGCGGTGGATTCGATGCGACATCCCAGGCGCCGATGTCGCGCGCCGGCGAGCCGGTGTAGTGGCGCAGCGCCGGCACGGTCTGCCCTTCGGCAAGCGCCGACTGGCCGTCGAGATGGCCGTGGCTGCCGATGCTGCTGCCGCTTTCGAGCACCGCGTACGAGCCGATGCAGGCGTTGTCGCCGATGGCAATGCCGCCCAGGCGCAGTTCGCCATGCTCGACACGGGCATTTTCCAGGTTCACCGCATTGCCGATCGAAGCGCCGTCGCCGATGGCCAGCAAATCCGGCGCGCGCACCGTGATCGAGCCGATGACCACATCGCGGCCGATTTTCGCGCCGAGCGCGCGCAGCCACCAGGCATACAACGAGGAGCCGGCCAGGAGATAGGTCGGCGCGGCATCGACCATGCGGTCGGCCAGCCACCAGCGGAAATAGGTCATGCCCCACAGCGGATAGCGGCCGGATTCCAGGCGGCCGGCCACCAGCCATTTGCCGGCGATGGCAATGGCGAATTCCAGCACGGTGGCCACCAGGAAGGCGCCCAGCGACATGCCCAGCGCGCGCCAGTTCGAGTCGCCCGGGTCGCCGGTGTAGAAGTGATAGGTGAAGAAGGGCGCCAGCCATTGCGCCATGCGCAGCGCGATCATGATCGGCAGCGCGATGGCCTGGGCCGCGCCGCAGGCCCAGCGTTTCGCAGCCATCGGCGTCGCCCAGTCGGTGTCGACCTTCGCCGCGCCGCGCACGGCGCCGCCGGCAATCAGCGCCTCGGCAATGCGGCCAACGGTGCGGTTCTGGTAGATGTCGCGCACCGTCACCTGCGCAAAGCGGCCATCGGCGCGCAGCGCCGAAGCCAGGCGCGCGGCGTACAGCGAATGGCCGCCGAGGTCGGAGAAAAAGTCGGCGTCGCGCCGGATCGCCTGGCCCGGGAAGAGCTTGGCCAGCGCGGCGAAGAGCGCGCCTTCAGCGTCGTTGGCCGGCGTATCCGATGGCGCCGCGTCGTTCGCTGCGGGAGCAGCCAGCGGTCTGGCCTTCAGGTCCTTGCGGTCAATCTTGCCCGAGGTCAGGCGCGGCATCTCGGCCAGGAATTCGAAGCGCGCCGGCACCATGTAGGGCGGCAGCAGCGCGGCCAGCGCATTGCGCAGGGCGGCGCCTTCGAGCTGCGCGCCGGATTCCGCCACGACAAAGGCGATCAGCTGGTCCATGCCCTCCTCGGCGCGCAGCACCACTGCCGCCGCGCCGACGCCGGCCTGGCGCGCGAGCACCGCTTCGATTTCGCCGAGCTCGACGCGAAAGCCGCGGATCTTGACCTGGTCGTCGCTGCGCCCGAGGCAGCGCACTTCGCCATCCGCTTCGATACAGGCCAGATCGCCGGTGCGGTACAGGCGGGCGTCGGCCGCGCCGGTGGACCAGGGATTGGGCAGGAATTTTTCCGCTGTGAGTTCGGGCCGGCCGAGATAGCCGGCGGCCACGCCCGGCCCGGTGATGCACAGTTCGCCGACTTCGCCGCGCGGCAGCAGCACTAGGCCGTCTTCCATCGACGGCTTGATGATCAGGAGGCCGTAATTCGGCAGCGGCGTGCCGATGGTGACCGGCTTGCCGGGCACGAGCTGCGCCAGGCTGGCCGAGACCGTGGCTTCGGTCGGGCCATAGGTGTTGAACATGCGCCGTCCCGGGCGCGCGAAACGCGACACCAGCGCTTCCGGGCACATTTCGCCGCCGAGATTGATGATGCGCAGGCTGGGCACGTCCGTGGCGAACAGCGACAGCAGCGTCGGCACCGCGTGCAGCACCGTGATGCCGTTGTCGGCCAGCGCGCGCGGCAGCGCTTCGGGGTCGCCGGTCAGCTCCTTCGGCGCGATCCACAGCGTGGCGCCGACCAGGTAGCTGATCCAGATTTCTTCAAAGGACATGTCGAAGGCCACCGAAAAGCCCTGGTAGACCCGGTCCGCGGCAGTCACGCCGAGCACGGCGTTCTCGCTGCGCAGGAAATGGCAGATGCTGCCCTGGCTGATTTCGATGCCCTTCGGCTTGCCGGTCGAGCCGGAGGTGTAGATCACATAGGCCGGATGCGAGGGCAGCACGCCGGTGCGGCGGTGTTCGGCCGGCGCATGCTCGGCGGCGATGGCTTCCAGGGTCCAAGTCGCGCCGACTTCGCGTCCGGTCAGCAGCGCCGCATGCGCGTCGCAGGTGAGCAGGCCGACCGACTGCGCATCGGAAAGACAGACTTCGATGCGTTCGGCCGGGGTGTCGGCATCGAAGGGCAGCCAGGCCGCGCCGGCCTTGGCGATGCCGAGCTGCATCACCAGCAGCGCAATGCCGCGCGGCAGCCACAGGCCGACGATATGCCCCGGCTGCACGCCGTCGGCGATCAGACACGAAGCGACGCGGTTCGCCCGGGCGTTCAGCTCCCGGTAGCTGATCGCTTCGGTGCCGCATATCAGCGCAATCTTTTCCGGATGCGCGATGGCAGTGGCCTCGAACAAATCGGCCAGCACTTCATTGCGCAACAGCTCCGGCTGAACAGGGCCGGCAAGCAGGTCGGGATGGCCCAGCGAAACGTCGAGCTGCGACGATGAGGTCGCGGGAACTTCGGGAAGCAGGATGTCGGACATGCGGCGGGAAATCGATACGGGTCGGCGGTACGGGTCGGATGACAGAGCGACAATTGCCAAAGTTGCAGCAATGCAGCATTTTTTCGGGAAGACTGCAATGTAACGTCCATGTCGGGATTCGGCTGACACGAAGCAAGTGTTTACGCAAAAAAATCCGAACTCCGCCACAAATTCCGCGTCCATATGGCCAAAGCGACAAGCCCACTGCAGGCTGGACATGGCTTGCCTTGTTTTTCTGAAAACCGTTTCAAGAAAGGGAAAGCAGCAATGGCTCGATTTGAAGGCAAGGTCGTCATCGTTACCGGCGCGGGTTCCGGCATCGGCGCGGCCACCGCGAAACGTTTCGCCGCCGATGGCGCTTCGGTGGTGCTGGCCGGGCGCACCCGCGACAAGCTCGAGCGCACGGCGCTCGACATCCCCAAGGGCAGGAGCCTGGTGCGTCCGACCGATGTGTCGAAGCTGGAGGAGGTACAGGGGCTGGTGGCCGACACGCTCGCGCGCTTCGGCCGGCTCGATGTGCTGATCAACAATGCCGGCGTCGCGCCCGAAGGGAAGATCACCGAGGCCAGCGTGGAAGACTGGCGCGATGTGATGGGCACCGACCTCGATGGCGTGTTCTTCTGCTGTCGCGCGGCCATGCCCGAGCTGATCAAGACCAAAGGGTGCGTGGTGAATGTCTCTTCGGTGTCGGGCCTGGGCGGCGACTGGGCGCTGTCCTTCTACAACGCCGCCAAGGGCGCGGTCACCAATTTCACCCGCGCGCTGGCGATGGACCATGCGCGCGACGGCGTGCGCGTGAACGCGGTTTGCCCGAGCCTGACGCGCACCGACCTCACCACCGACATGTATGAGGATGCGGAACTGATGAAGAAATTTGCCGAGCGCATCCCGCTGGGACGCGGCGCGGAGCCGGAAGACATCGCCGACGTGATCGCCTTCCTTGCCAGCCACGACGCGCGCTTCGTGACCGGCGTGAACCTGCCGGTGGATGGCGGCCTGACCGCTTCCAACGGCCAACCGCCGATGTAAAGGAGATGAGCATGGAAACGATGGAAAGCACGATGGCCCACGCGCAGCGCTTTGCCTATCCGGAAGGCGCGAAGGTGTATGGCATGGTGGTGGACGGCCATACGTCCGGCGCGCTGGTGCGGCTTGGCCTGGACGCCCTGGCCAGAACCGATGCCGACCTGCTGGTGTTCCTGTGCCCGACGCCGGATGACATCCGCGATCGCGTCGACTGGAGCGAGATCGAAAGCCGCATCCGCTTTGCCGGCGGCAAGCGCTCGGCGTATGACGTGCAGATGGTGGGCTCCGGCATCGAGCTGATGGAAGCCTCGCTGCGCATGCGGGTGATGCGGTTGCCGGATGACTACGTCTTCATTTGAGGACGCGTAGGTTGGGCTGACAAGCCCAACATCCAGCGTCTGCGGGCCGCGATTACGTGTTCATTTGAGGACGCGTAGGTTGGGCTGACAAGCCCAACATCCGGCGTCTGCGGACCGCGAACATGTTGGGTTTCCTGCGTCAACCCAACCTACGAAAATTTATCCAAGCGGGTTTGCGCCCGACTCCTCAAAACTCCACCATCTCCCCCGGCTGCAGCGCGATCACCGCGGTCGAGCTGTTGCCGAGCGCGGCCTTGAACTCTTCCGGCGTGCCCTTCAGCAGCGGCGTGGTGCCGTAGTGAATGGGGATTACATACTTCGGATGCAGCAGCTCGCGCGTGGCAAAGGCAGCGTCCTTCGGTCCCATCACGTAATGGCCACCGATCGGCATCAGGATCAGATCAGGCTTGTAGTAATCGGCGATCCACTTCATGTCGCCGAAGACGCCGGTGTCGCCCATGTGATAAATGCGGAAGTTGCCCAGATCGACGATATAGCCGATCGGCTCGCCGCCGACATGCACCTCGTTCTTGCCGCTTTCCGGGTTCTTGTAGACCAGCTCGGAGCTGTGCTCCGCATGCACCGCGGTGACGGTGATGCCAGGACCCACCGGCATGACCGCGCCGCTCTTGTTGAAGCCGATCGCCTGCGACGCCGGCAGGATGCCCAGCGTCGTCACCGACGTGATCAGCCCGGCAGGGCCGTACAGTGGCGCATTGTTGAGCTTGGACAGCGCCGGCGCATCGCCGAAATGGTCGCCATGCCCGTGCGTGACCAGTATCGCGTCGACCTTGCCGAGAGCTTCGAGACGCTTGTAGGCTTCGGGCGTTTTCGGATTCGTGGTCAGCCATGGGTCGATCACGATGACCTTGCCGTTCGGCGCGGTGATCTTCGTGGTCGCCTGTCCCAGCCATTGCACCCGCACCTTGCCGGCGGCGGCCGGCGCGCTGGCAGCGGCCATGGGGGCTGCTGCGGGGGCGGAAGCCTGCGGCGTGGCGCAGGCAGCGATGAACATGCTGATGCCTGCCGCGCACACGAGCGGCAGCGAATTCTTCAGGGCCATGTCGTTCCTTTGCTTGTTATTGAAAGTGGTTGGAAAGCGGCGTCCCCGCGCAGCCGCGCAGGGCGGTGTCATCGCGCGGCGTCGCGCGATGCGGCGTCAGTGTAACGGCAGTTGGCTGGTCCCTGCTTGAGCGCCCCGGGCTCAGCCCGCATGCGTTTGCAAGCCGCCGATGCGCGATGCCGCGCTCGTGTGCAGCGAGCGTCCGGTGACGCGCTCGAATTCCACCGGATCATGCGCGCAGAACAGTTCCACCTCGCCGCCATGCGCATGGCGCAGTCGCCGCAGCCGTTCCTGGTTACCCAGGCGCGCCCGGCGGTCCTTCTCCAGCATGAACTGGTACAGGCGCAGCCCCGGCGTGCAGTACGGATGCGTGGCATGCATTTCGCGGTGATAGAAGTAGGCGTCGCCGGCCTGCAGCAGCCAGCGATCGGGCGTCTGGATCGCGATGCCGGCGTGGCCGAAGGTATGGCCCGGCAGCGGCACGAACAGGATCTCCGGCGGCAGGCCCGGAATGTCGCGCACGCACTGGAAGCCATACCAGGCATCGCCGCCGCTGGCCGCATGCACCTGCCAGCGCTTGCGGCTGCTCCACTGCTGCGGCCGGAAGCGCTGGCGGTCCATCCAGGTCTTCTGCTGCAGCGCATAGTCGCGCTCCTGCTCGAGCATGTGCACGGTGGCGTTTGGAAAGTCATCGAGGCCGCCGGCATGGTCGAAGTCGAGATGGGTCAGCAGGATGTGACGCACATCGGCGGCGCGAAAGCCGAGCCGCTCGATCTGGCGCACCGCGGTCATCTCCTCGCGGAAATCCGGCGACAGCAGCAGCAGGAAGAACTCGGACAGGCGGCTGTGCGGATCGGCTACGTCACGCAGTCCGAAGCCGGTATCGACCAGCACCAGGCCCTGCTCGGTTTCGATCAGCAGGCAATGGCAGCACAGTTCGCCGCGCTTCAGAATTCCGGGCGTTCGGCCATCCATCAGCCTGCCGCCGAGCGGACAGGAGGAAATGCAGTTCAGATGATGCATGCGCATCGCGGCTCTCCTTTGCGGGTGGGATGAAGCGGTTGACCGGGCAGGCGCGGCTTGGTTCTGGATGAGCCGGGATGGCGGCGCCGCAGCGCCGATTCGCGCAAGCGGGCGCAGCGCGGATGGCTCGCTGGCAATGACTGGCAATGTGCGGCAATGAGCAGCGCGCCGACCTGCGTTACTCAGCCGAGGCCGCCCATCACAACGCTGACCACACATGACACCCAGCCCCTGCCCCATCTGCGCCAGCCCGAGCACAGCGCTCGACGTCGTCGATTTCAACTACAACCTGACTTACCAGCAGCGCACCGGAAAGCGCCTGGAGCTCGCCGGCGTTCCGGTCTACTACTACATGTGCGCAACCTGCGATTTCACATTCAGCCCGCAATTCCAGTCATGGAGCGACGCGGATTTTCTCGAGAAGGTTTACAACGCGCATTACCTGGAACTCGATCCTGACTATGTCGAAGCCAGGCCGTCCGCCAATGCCGCTTTGCTGATGTCGGTCCTTGCGCCATGCAAGGCGCAGATCCGGCATCTCGATTACGGCGGCGGCAATGGCAGGCTTGCGGCGCTGCTGCGGGACGACGGATGGGATTCGCTTTCCCATGATCCGTTTCCGGCGAGCGACACGCGGCTTGATGCGCTCGGCAAGTTCAACCTGATCACGGCCTTCGAAGTCTTCGAGCATGTGCCGGATCCGAATGCGCTGATGGCGACGCTTGCACACCTTCTGGATGCGCGCGGCGTCGTGCTCTTCAGCACCGCGACCTCGGACGGTTATTTGCGCAGGGATGAGCGCATCGACTGGTGGTATTGCTCGCCGCGCGTGGGCCACATCAGCCTGTATGCCAAGAAAAGCCTGGCGCTGCTGGGTGAAAGGCACGGGTTCATGCTGGCCAGCTTCAACGATGACTGGCATTGCTATGCCAGGCAGGCGCCGGACTGGTTTCATCACCTCGCCGGATAAGGGCGCTTGGCAAGACTGGGTTGCTCCAGCGCAGTCGGACCGGCTCTCGACCGTGCTAGCTTGCGGGCATTCCTTCACAACTGCACAACCATGAGCCAACAACCCATACCCATCGATCTCGCGCTGCAGGGCGGCGGCGCGCACGGCGCCTTTACCTGGGGCGTCCTGGACCGGCTGCTCGAAGACGAGCGCATCATTCCCGACGGCATCAGCGGCACCAGCGCCGGCGCGATGAACGCGGTGGTGCTGGCGCATGGCTTTGCAAGCGGCGGACGCGACGGCGCGCGCGCGGCGCTGCGCGACTTCTGGCAGTCGCTAAGCAATCTGGCCCGCTTCAGCCCGCTGCAGCGCACGCCGCTGGACCGCGCCCTCGGCAAATGGACGATGGACAATTCGCCGGGCTACCAGTTGTTCGGCATCGCCAGCAGCCTGGTGTCGCCGTATCAATTCAATCCCTTCGACATCAATCCGCTGCGCGAACTGGTCGCGGCCAAGGTGGACTTCGAGCGGGTGCGCGCGTGCCGTGAGCTGCATCTGTTCGTCTCGGCCACCAATGTGCGCACCGGCCGGGCCCGCACCTTCCGGCGCCATGAGATCAGCCTGGATGTGGTGATGGCGTCGGCCTGCCTGCCGCAGATCTTTCGCGCGGTGGAAATCGATGGCGATCCGTATTGGGACGGCGGCTACATGGGCAATCCGGCGCTGTTTCCGCTGATCGATGACACCGCGGCCGACGACATCATGATCGTGCAGATCAATCCCACCGAACGCGAGGAATTGCCGCGCACCGCCGCCGACATCCAGAACCGCCTGAATGAAATCACCTTCAACGCCAGCCTGGTGAAGGAGGTTGCGACGCTGCGGCTGCTGAAGCGACTGGTGCACGATGGCAGCGCGGCCGAGCGGCGCTATGCGCGCATGTGCCTGCATCACATCAGTGCCGAACAGGAACTGCGCTCGCTGGATATTTCGAGCAAGTTCAACGTGGAATGGGATTTCCTGGAGTATCTGCACGGCGTCGGCCGCGCCGCGATGGATGGATGGCTGGCGCGGCATGCGCATTGTCTGGGCCGGGAAAGCACGCTCAAGCCTTCGCATCTGCTGTGCCGGCAGGCCGGGTTCGATGTCGAGCCCGGCCTGCGCGAGTCGCATGATGAAGGCTGATCTTGCGGCGCGAGCAGCCCGCTACACCATGCCGAGGATGCGGCCGAGCTCGGCGATATAGCTGCTGTCGCGCAGCACTTCGTTCTCGACCGCGGCGGTCATGCGGCCGAACGAGGAACGGGCGGTTTCCATGTGCGCGTCGCGCGCTTCGGCGTCCGCCGCCGCATGTTCATTGAGAGCATTGCGCAGCACGTGCAATTCCGCGCGCATGCGCTCCACATCGGCCTCTGGCGGCGCCTTGGACAGTTCTTGCTCGAGGTCAAAGACCAGGCGGTTGATTCGCTCAAGACTCCATTGCGCGTTGGTGGAAGGCTCATTGGCGCCGGGGGATTCCATGGTCATCGAAGCTCCTGGTTGGTTGGGGGATGGCCTGAAGGCCCGGTCCATTATAGGGCAGCGTCTGGCAGGGCTTTCCAGCGTAGGCGTTTGCCGAAAGGAGATCATCAACATGCCCATCAGTGAATGCTCCAACAGCAAGGTCGTAAGCTGCAATGCCGACGCCGCGCTGCCCGAGGTGGCGGCGCTGATGCGCAGGCATCATGTCGGCGATGTGGTGGTGATCGAGGAGCGCGACGGCCGGCGCGTGCCGCTGGGCATCGTCACCGACCGCGACATCGTCCTTGAAACCATGGCGCTGGATCTGGACGCCAAGCTCTTCACCGCCGGCGACATCGTGATGGGCCCGGCGGTAACAGTGGGGCTCGACGCCGGCTTCGTCGAAACCCTGCGGCTGATGCGCCAGCACGGCATTCGGCGCCTGCCGGTGGTGGATGCGTCAGGCGCGCTGGCCGGCATCGTCACCGGTGACGACATCGTCCGGCTGCTGTCGCTGGAACTGTCGCTGCTGACCGGCGCAATCGCCAGCGAGCAGCGCCAGGAACGCCGGCTGCGCAAGTCCATGCCTTAGGGTTGCGCGCCCGCCTGCGCAGCCAGGATGTCCTCGACTTGCGCATCGTCGACCTGATCGAAACGGGCATAGAACTGGCCGACCGCGGAAA
Organism: Noviherbaspirillum pedocola; assembly: GCF_016632335.1. Lineage (GTDB taxonomy): Bacteria > Pseudomonadota > Gammaproteobacteria > Burkholderiales > Burkholderiaceae_D > Noviherbaspirillum_A > Noviherbaspirillum_A pedocola. Next base: position 1,884 of record NZ_JAEPBG010000029.1, on the reverse strand, counting down.
AGTCCTCGGGCGCTTCCAGGCATACCACCTCGTCAGCCAGCCCCTCCACTCTGGCCAAACTGTCGGGAGCGGCCACTGGCACCGCGCACACCAGCCGGGCCGGATGATGCGCGCGTACGGCATGCAACGCGGCGGTCATGGTCGCGCCGGTGGCCAGGCCATCATCGACGACGATGACGATGCGCCCGGCCGGATCGATTGCATGCCGCAACGGCGTGTAGCGCTTCCGGCGCTCCTGCAGCAGCGCCATCTGCCGGCGCTTTTCACTGTCGATCCAGGCCGCATTGGCGCCGGCCGCCTGCGCATGCGGCGATATCCAGGTCCAGCCGCTTTCCGCCACCGCGCCGACCGCGTATTCCGGGCTGAACGGTGCGCTGAGCTTGCGCACCAGCACCACGTCCATGTCACCGCCCAGCGCCTCGGCGATTGCCTGCGCCATCGGCACCGCGCCGCGCGGTATCGCCAGGATCAGCGGCCGCTGTCCGCGGTAAGGCGCAAGCCGTTGCGCCAGCGCCAGCGCGGCCGCATGGCGGTCGGGGAAGATTCTTGAGTGCGACATAAGCGCCTCGTGCGCATTGCGAAGAACAGGAATGCCAGCCTAAGGGCAAAGAACGCTTGCGCTCCTGTGCCGCGTCAAGCTGCCGTCCCGGCCACTGGGGCATGCAGGTCACGATCCGCGCCGAGCGCAAATCCGAAACCGGGAAAGCAGGAACGGCTATCCGTTGGCCAAAAATCCGTCCACTTCCACGCGCGTCGGAATGCCGGCGCGGCCACCCTTGACCGCGCATTTCATGGCCGCCACCGCGCTGGAAAAGCGCATCGCCGCCTCGACCGACTGGCCTTCGCCGATCGCCAGCGCATAGGCGCCATGAAATACATCGCCGGCGCCGGTGGTGTCGACGACGGCCACCGTGTAAGCCGGCAGATGGTGTTCACCATGTTCATCGAGCCACAGCACGCCCTGCGTGCCGCGGGTGACCGCCGCGACCCGGCAGCCTTGAGCTCGCACGGCGGCGAGCGCGGCGAGACGGTCGGCGTCGCTGGCGATGGGCCGGCCGGCGAAGGAAGCCAGGCCCGGCTCGGAAAAGATCGCATGGTCCGTCAGCGGCAGCAGCGTGGCGAAGACTTCCGGGGCGGCGATCTCGCCGTCGAGCACGGTGGGCACGCCTGCCGCGCGCGCGGCCCGGTAAGCCGGCGCCACGCCCTCGGGCCAGCGCACATCGCCGTGCACCGCGTGGCAGCCGGCGGCGCGCTCGGCCGGGAGCCAGGCAGCGTCGGTCGGCATGCTTTCATCCCGGTAATTGACGATGGTGCGCTCGCCGTCGCGGCCGACGAAGATCGCCGAGACCGAGGAACGGTGGCCGGCATACAGGCGGAACTGCGCGACATCCACGCCCCAGCCGGCAAGCTCGTCGCGCATCGTGCGCCCGGCGCTGTCATCGCCATTGCGGCCCCAGTAGGCCACGCGGCCGCCGAGTCGCGCTGCCGCCACCGCGGCATTGGCGGCCATGCCGCCGCCGAGCTCCAGGTAATCGTGCGCGCGGAACTTGCCGCCGCCGGTGGGCAGGCTGTCCACCAGCCAGACCCGGTCGAGCGTGGAAATGCCCACGCAGAGGATGTCGCATTGCATGCCGGTTTCCTTTCGCAGTGTGTCCTGATGATTGCGCACGCGTGTGGGCAAGCGCAAGTTCGCCGCTGCCGCAAAAGCCTGCGGCGCACTTGACCTGGAACAAGGCGTGCCGCAAGCGGGCCGGCTTAGAGCCTATTCCAGTAGGCCAATTGCACGCCAGGTAATAACAGCGCACGCCAAATGAAGAAACGCAAGATAGGTTTTCGCCAGCTTTTCCCAACGAATCAGAACGCGGCGGAATCGGTTCATCCAGC
>NZ_JAEPBG010000028.1 GCF_016632335.1 Noviherbaspirillum pedocola | reverse complement strand
CTGACGCCAAAGAAGCTGGCCACTTCTGCCTGCGATGCTGTACCGCGCTCACAGGCCCGGACAACTTTGCGTCGTAGATCCACGGAATAAGCAGCGCCCATGATGGCCTCCTCAAGGTGGCGAAGCTCATGGTTAGACCGCTTTAATTCCTCTACATTCCTCCGTCTAGCATTCCGACAACCGCGTTAGGCTTGTGTAGGGTGGGCGCAGCCCACGCGGTGATCGAACAACCGCGTGGGCTGCGCCCACCCTACGAATATCGAACTCCAGCGGATTACTTCATCCCCGCTCCAGGTAGGTCTTCAACACCGCCGCATCATCCAGCTCCGACCATCCCCGCTCCAGCGTTTCCCGATACTTCCGCAGCGCCGCATCCCCCAGCGGCGTCGCATAGCCGGCCGCATGCGCCATGCCGGTGGCCAGGGTCACGTCCTTGGTCAGGATGTGGGCGAAGGCGCGCGGCGCGTAATCGTCGCGCAGCGCGCGCGCCATGCGGTCTTCGAAAACCCAGGAATTACCGCTCGAGGCGCGGATGATGTCGAAGATCTGGTTCGCATCCAGCCCGATCTTCATGCCCAGCGCCAGCGCTTCAGCGCCGGCTACGAGGTTGATGCCGGCCAGCAGATTGTTGACCAGCTTGGCCTTCGCGGCGTCGCCGTGCACTGCCCCGAGCACGAAGCGCTTTTCCGCCATCGCCGACAAGAGCGGCTCGAGCGTCGCCAGCAGCGAGGTTTCGCCGGCAATCATCATGCTCATCGTGCCCGCCTCGGCCTTGGCCGGGCCGCCGGAAATCGGCGCATCGATCGCGGCAATGCCTCGCTCAGCCAGGCGCTGGGCAATGCGTATGCTGTCCTCCGGCGCGATCGTCGAGCACAACAGCACGGTTTTCGTCTTCGCACCCAGCTGCGCCAACCCCTGCTCGCCGAACAGCACCTCGTCGATCTGCTGCGCATTCACCACGACAACGATGGCCACGTCGGCCAGGCGGCCCAGCGCCGCACTGGAGTCGCACTCCTGCATGCCCAGGCTAGCGGCTTCCTGCTGCGCTTCGGGTCGAATATCGCGCACCGCGAGCGTATAGCCGCGCTTGTGCAGGTTTTTGGCTATGCCCATGCCCATGGCGCCTATGCCGATGACGCCGATGATCGATGACTGATTCATGGAAAACGATTCCGGTTGGTTGTTGAGTGTTCACGATCGCGCAATACGAAGCGCTTGACCGCGGCCGGCCATTGTATGGCCGTTCGGCAAACGGTCAAAAACGGCACAAATATTTCCCAGTCGAAAACCTTTACACTTGCGCAAACGCAAGCTAGTTGTTTTCGCGCAAGTATTTGTTATTAATGAAACTTTATTTCCTGGCACACACATTGCTTATAGGAAAACAAAGTGCAGGGAGAAGAACATGAAACGCGTGAACAAAGTGTATTGCCTGGTATTGGCGCTGGTCGCCGCTTCGGCACTGGCTGCCCCTTTCGTCTTTCATCATGGGGCCGGCCCAACGGACAGCGAAGCTGCGCTACAGCTAGACGGCGGCGGCCGCGCCAACAGTTCCGGCGCCACCACGGACGTTAGCGCCGGCCATATCGGCTCGGACGGCCCGCCGACCATAGGCGCTTCCTACGCGGACATCGAGCATTTCAGCTTCCGGCCGGTAATGGGCGACATCGACGACAGCCATGCGGCGCCCGACGGCACACTGCTGAATGTCGGCAATCTTCCCTTCCCGGTAGGCGCAGCCAGCAGCGCTGGCTCGGCACAGGCATACGACAACGCAGGCAGCGCTTCCGGCGTTCCCGGGACGCCGGCCGGCCTGAATGGCCCGGGCATGGCGTTCAATCTGCCCTTCGGTTCGACGCCATCGCGTAATGGCGCTGTGCAAAGCGTGCCGGAAAGCGCCGCCTTTCTGCCACTGTCGCTTCCCGGCAGCGGCGACGGCTCCGGCGACAGCGCTGCCAACAACGGCAGCAACGGTTCCGACACCGGCGCCGGCAACGCGGCCGGCGGCATGGACGGCGCCGGCGGCACGCCCGGCAATACCGAGGGCGTATTCAATCCTGCCTTCGCCGCGCCACTGAACAACAGCCTGCCGGACACCGCCGACGCTGGCGGCGCAGCAAGCGCCGACGTGCCCGAACCCGGCACCATCGCGCTGTTCGGTTTCGGCCTGCTCGGCTTTGCCGCTGCGCGTCGCCGGGCCGCGGCACGCGCCTCACGCTGAAGCGAGGCGCTAACTCGCCCGCTTCCCGACGCGCCGCGGGCGCTCCTGCGCCATCTTGTAATGAGATGTAAGGCCTGAGCGGCATTGCCCGAAGCAGCGCTCGGCACATGCCGCAGCCTCGCCCTTGGCGGCTGCAGCCCGTTCGCCTCCCTCCCCTTCCCAGTGCCACCTCAACCCGCAATGCCGCCACGCATGTTGCAAGCGGTTACGAGATGGCGTTGCCTTAATGCATTAGTTCTATTGCCGCCCCAATTTCCGCCGGCTAATAATGACGACTGTTAAATTTGTTTCCTGAACGTATCGTTACCGGCAGCATGCAGCAACGCCACCGGGGGCGACACACCAGCACCTCGACATGTCCTCAGATTCATCGACAGCTTTCCATTCCTCCAACAAGACTTCCACTGCCGCGACACCCGCGCCCTCGGCCATGGGCGGTCTGTACGCCAGCATCTGGCGCCACGCCGCCGGCGCGCGCCGGCAACTGCTCATCAGCTGGCTATTGCTCGTCGCCGCCGCGGTGCTGGAACTGGTTGCGCCCTGGCTTGCCGCGCGCGCCATCGACACCCTGCAGAAAAACGGCGCCGGCGCGCTGACCCATGCCGCCGGCTATGTCGGCGCGATCCTCGCGGTCTCGGGCCTGGCCTGGGCGCTGCACGGCCCGGGCCGCATCGGCGAGCGCACGGTGGCGCTGCGCATCCGCCAGCGCTTTTCCGATGCGCTGTATGCCAAGCTGATGCGCCTGCCGATGTCCTGGCACGATCGTCATCATTCCGGCGAAGTGCAGCAGCGCATCGGCCAGTCGACCTCGGCGCTGTACAACTTCGCCCAGAGCCAGTTCACCTACCTGAAGAGCGCGGTGTACTTCATCGGCGCGGCCGCCGCGCTGATCCTGTATTCGCCGTGGATCGGTCTGCTGGCCCTTGCCGGCTACATCGGCGTAGCCTTCCTGATGGTGCGCTTCGATGGCCCGCTGATGCGCCTGGCGCAGGAAGAAAACACGGCCGAGCGCCGCTTCCAGGCCAAGATGCTGGACTTCCTCGGCAATGTCTCCACCGTGTTCTCGCTGCGCATGCAGCAGAGCTCGCGTCAGCTCGTCAACGAGCGCATGGACGATGTCTTCGTGCCGCTGAAGAAGAGCATCGTGCTGGTGGAAGCGAAATGGTGCGCCGCCGACCTGGCCTCGGTGATGCTGACCTGGGGCCTGGTGGCTGCAGCCGCATGGCCGCGCCACGGCGGCACGGTGCTGCTCGGCAGCGTGTTCCTGGTGCACCAGTATGCGCAGCAGGCGCGCGGCGTCGTGCTGTCGGCTGCAGACAAGTTCCAATCCTTCGCCCGCACCCGCACCGACGTGGCCAGCGCGGATCCGATCCTGTCGGCCGAGGACATGCCCGCCGCTGGCGAAGCGCTGCATGCGGATTGGCAGCGGCTGTCGATCAAGGGCCTGTGCTATGAGCATCCGGCGCCGGACGCGGGAGCCGATGCTCAGGCGCCGGCGGGTCTGCATCATGTATCGCTGCAATGCGAACGCGGCGACCGCATCGCCCTGATCGGCCACAGCGGCTCGGGCAAGAGCACGCTCATGCGCGTGCTTGCCGGCCACTACATGCCGACGCAGGGGCGTTTCGAGACCGATGCGCGCGCTTATCCGCACACTCGTCACCTCGGCAGCATTGCCACGCTGATACCGCAGGAAGGCGATGTCTTCGAAGCCACCGTGCGGGAAAACATCTCGCTATCCGGTGCGCACAGCGATGAAGAGATCGCGCGCGTCATCCATGCCAGCGCCTTCGACACGGTGATGCGCGACGGCGCGATGGGGCTTTCCACCCCGATCACCGAGCGCGGCTTCAATCTCTCCGGCGGCCAGCGCCAGCGGCTGTGCCTGGCGCGCGGCCTGCTCGCGGCAAGCGCGAGCTCGCTGATCATGCTCGATGAGCCGACCAGCGCGCTCGACCCGGTCACCGAGGACACCGTGCTCTCGCGCATCTCCGCCGCCTTCCCGGAGGCCTGCGTGATGGCCTCGGTGCATCGCATGAGCCTGCTGCATCACTTCAACAAGGTAGTGATGATGGCCAATGGCCGGGTGCAGGATGCGGGCACGGTGGAGGAACTGCTTGCACGGCAGCCGGCCTTCCGCGAGATGCTCAACATGGCGAGCGAGGAGCTTGCGTAGCGTGAGCTGAAGAAGGAAGTCCATTGGAGTTGCAGTTGCTGTTGCCGTTGCAGTTGCAGTTGCCGTTGCCGTTGCCATTGCTTTTAATCCCGTTGATCGCGCCGTGGCGCCGGGCCCTGAAGCGGATAAGGTGCGGCGTCTGTCTGAGCGAAGCGCAGCGTAGCGAGTTTAGCCGCGCCCCGCTTCAGGGCTCGGCGCCACGGGAACCCCGCGCAGCGGGGCGCGATCTCCGGGTCGCCTTTTCTTGGTTACTTCTTTTGGCGAGCAAAAGAAGTGACCCGGCTGCCGGGCCGGGACCCGGCTTGCTCGCCAAGTGCGATGTCCTTTTTGGGTCATCGGGCCTCGGATTTCGACCGGGCGGGCCTTTCAATTCAAGCCTCGACCAACGCGACGACGACCAAGGCAAGAGCCCGCCCCCTCAACGACATCACTCCGGTGATGCAATACGTCTACCTACTCCTCGACCTAGCCGGGTCCCGGCCCGGCAGCCGGCCTACTTCTTTTGCGCGCCAAAAGAAGTAGGCAAGAAAAGGCGCCCGCGGAGATTGCGCCCCGCTGCGCGGGGTCCCCGTGACGGCGCAATCAACGGGGGTTAAAAGCAACGGCAACGGCAACTGCAACTGCAACTGCGTTGCACTCGCGCAGCGTTGTCCTATTACAGCCAATGCAGCAGTTACCGCGCGCGGCGACCTTCAAAGGACCGGCTTGCCAGCCCGACCTACGCCGTATAACGCGCGCTATCCCCAGCCGTGACGTCATAGGTCGCACCCGATATCCGATATGCCTCATCGGATGCGAGAAACAGCGCCACCGGCGCAATGTCCTGCGGCTGCAGCCACGGAATGTGCATCGGGTTCTGCCTGGCGAGCATCTTCGCGACCTCGTCCACCGGCGGATTCTGCGGCGCCTCTTCGGTATGCTGGGTTTCCTTCACCGCGCCGCGCAGCCGCGTTGGATTGCGCGTGAGCAGCGTATCGACCAGGCCCGGCTCGACGCAATTGACCGTGATGCCATGGTCAGCCATCTCCAGCGACACCGACTTCATCAAGCCGATCACGCCCCACTTCGACGCGCTGTAGCTCGAACCGTTCTTCCAGCCCTGCCGGCCCTGGCGCGACGCGATCATGATGATGCGAGCGGTCTTCTTCTGCATCATCATCGGCGCGAATGCGCGGATCGTGTTCGCATATCCGGTCAGATTCACATCGATGATGTCGCGCCATTCGAGGTCGTTCATCTCGAGCAGCGGCTTCATCGTCTGTATCGCCGCATTCGGTATCAGGATGTCGACATGGCCGAACTCCTTTTCGGCGCGCTTGGCCGCATCACGCAGCGCATTCATGTCGCGCACATCGGCCACCACCGGGATGAAGCGCCGGCCCTGCGCCGCCACCAGCCTTGCGGTCTCGTCGAGATCGGCGCGGCTCGCCGGCTCGGCTTCCGAGATCGCGCTGGCTGGGCCGGCGATATCGATGCCCATCACATCCGCGCCTTCGGCCGCGAAGGCTTGTGCAAGGGCACGCCCGATGCCGCGCGCCGCGCCGGTGATGACCACGGTCTTGCCTTTTAGGCGGCCGCTGCCCTTGACCAGCGGCTCGGTGGCGATGACCTTCTCCGCATGCGCGGACGATGCGCCCAGCGCCGCGCCAGCCACGGTGGCGCCGGCGCCGATGAGGAAGGCGCGCCGCGAGGCTGCCTCCTCGCTGGATGACGCACCTGCGCGCGAGGCGTCCGGTGCGGATTCGGGGTGATGGTGTTCCATGCTGATCTCCATAGGCGCTGACAGCGGCGCGATTGAGCCATGCGCGCGGGGTCGCTGTCGATGGCGGCCCGCAATGCAGGTGACGACGAGCGTAGCGTCGAGACGCCGTGCGCGCCACTCATCGACGCCGCCAATCAACGTCAGACTTTTCCGGACAGCGCTCGGTCCGTGCAGGGACGCGTGCGAGCGCCAGGATTCGCGCCTTCGATGGAACCGTTATGAACGCTGGCGGAACTAAGGCTGCGCTTCGCATCAGCGCATCCATGCGCCCGCCCAAGCGGTAATCACGCATATCTTTCGCGCACCGCACATCCCTCCATCCATCGCATCACTGCCGTATGAGGAAAGTCCACATGGACGCATTGTCATCCACCCCCAAGCCAACGCAAGGCATAGCTACGCCGCGAGTAACGCCCGATGCGCCGGGACGATAAGAAAACGCGACCCAGCAAACAACCGGAGAACATTCATGCAAGGCTTACCATCTTCGTCTTCGCATTCTTCCAGCGACACGGCACAGCAACAGCCGCTGGAGCCGCGACAAACCCCGCCCCCGGCGCAACCGGCCGGCAATCAACAGCCGTCTCACCCGGATGCTGCGCTGCAGCCGAATGTGGCCACACCGCCTGGCGCACCGGGACTGCTGCACGCAGTACCTGCGGCGCCGCAGGCGGCAACAGCGCCATTGCTCGCCCCGGCGCCCGGCATGCACTCGGGGCAGAAGCGCGCGACGCCGGATGGCGGTTCGGAACCGCGCGACACGGACAATCCCAAGCGGCCGCGAACCGCAACATCGGCAGCCACGCCTCCCCGGAGGCAGTCGCGGGATGCAGACGACCCTGACAAGAATGCGCTGCCGCACCCGAGCAGGTACGACCTGTATGCATCAAGCTTCGCGATTTACAACGACGCCGACGGCATGGACGTGGACCAACCCACGTCCAGCGCCGCCTCATCGAACGGGGCTGGCAACACATCGCCATGGCAGCGCCAACCCCGGCTGGAGACAACGCATAGTCCGCGTCAATTGATCGAATTGCGGAAGGACCAGCGGTATGCCGAACTCCCGTCGCTGATTACTGCGCTGGTGTTCGCGGATCCGCACATGTTCTACAACGCGCTCACGGAAGAGCATGACGATGTCAATGCCACCGACCAATATGGCTGTACGGCCTTGCACTATGCCGCCGCCCTCGGCCTGGGCGATACGGCTGATACGGTTGATGCGGTCCATGCGCTTTTGCAGTGCGGCATCGAGATCAATGCCATCAACACCGACGGCAAGACTGCGCTGCACTATGCCGCGGCCAATGGCGCACAGGCCGTCACCAATGCTTTGCTCGCCTACTCCGGTAGGGTGATCAACGCCATCGACAATGAGGAAAGAACGGCATTGCTGCACGCCGTGGCGCATGGCCATATCGCCATTGCCGATGCCTTGCTTGCCCAGCACGACATACAGGTCAATATCGCCGACAGCGAGGGCAATACGGCACTGATGTACGCCGTGAAGCATGCCTGCTCTTCACCGGGCCATGAGCCTGAGGCATTGATTGGAAAATTGCTGGGCATCGGCAACATCGATGTCAACCGCAGCGACCTGAAGGGCAATACGCCATTGCTTCACGCGGTGTCGGGAGGGAAAACGGAAATCGCCCTTATGCTGCTCAGGGCGCCGCGCATCGATGTCAGCGCGCGCAACGCGGCAGGGAAGACTGCCATCATGCTGGCCTGCAATGATGCAGCGCTCATCGGCTCACTGCTCTCCAGCCCTGGCATCGATGTCAACGCCTGCGACAACAAAGGCAGTACGGCGCTGATCCGGGCGCTGGAGAGCCGCGAGTATGAGAAGGCGTGGCAATTGCTGCGCGCGCCGGGCATCGATGTAAACGTGAAGAATCAAAAGGGGCACACCGCCTTCTCCTGGGCATTCGAAGACCAGAACGGCGCGGTCGCAGCACTGCTGTTCGCGCGCGTGGACCACATCATCGCTTCGGCCCGCCAGCACGACGATGCCGCCCTGGCCCTGACCGCGGCCGCGGGCGAGACGGCGACGGTTTCGTCCCTGCTCGGCAAACCGGACGTCAATGTCAACGCCGTGCACGCCAACAACCTCACCGCGTTGATGCTCGCAGCCGCCAATGGCCATCCGGACATCGTGCGGGTCTTGCTCGCTGCGCCTGGAATCGACGTCAATGCAACTGACGCAGCCGGGTTCACCGCATTGATGCTGGCCGCAGAAATGGGGTGCGAAGCGACGGTCAGATTGCTGCTCGACGCGCGTGGCATCGATGTCCATGCGTCAAGCGCGAACGACCATACCGCACTGGCGCTAGCCGCGGCGCAAGGACATGGCGCGATAGTCAAGGCCCTGCTTCATATGCCCGGTGGCGAGCGCGCAAGCACGCCCATGGAAGAAAGCTCGGCCTTCGGGCATGCATGGAAGAAGGGCCATGCGGACATCATGAGGATGTTGCTGGCCAGGCCCGAAATCGGGATCGATGTCCTGCGTGGCTCGATCTCGCCATGTGCATTCTTGAGAGATGAAACCGATTTGCGCAAGTTCTTCGCACTGACCCACTTCATGGACATGGAGCGCAGGGCCACTGAAGCCTTGTTGTTGGAGGCGGCGATGAAAAACAACGAAAGTGCGGTGCGGCTGCTCGTTGCCATGCCAGGCATCAATATCAATTGCACTGACATTTCCGGCATGACCGCGCTGATGCATGCCGCGCAGCATGGGCACCGCTCCATGGTCCGGATGCTGTTGTCAGTGCCCGGCATACGGCTCGATATCGGAGAGGGTACAGAGGATGGCACTGCCGCGGACCTGGCGCGAAAAAACTGGCACGACGATATCTGCAAGGAGTTGCGCGATCATGCTTCACTGATGAGCCTCCCTTTTCAAAAGCTCCAATCGGTTTTCGAAGCCGTCTTCGCAAGAGCGGCCATACATCGCGAAGCGAGCACGGAACAGATCAGCAGGATCGACGAGATTTGCGAACGTCTCGAATCCGGCACGTGCGCCGCCGCCGATATCGCGGCCTTTTCGGAATTTGCCGTCATCTTGCCTTCGGCCGTACGTCAACGATTCGCCCGATCGCTCGCTTTCGGCTTTATCACCGGCCACTTCCGCGAAGCCGATGGCAGCCTGACCGAAACATGCGCAGCGTTCATCGGCGACAAGGTATTGCGTATGCGCTTTGATGAAATCGCCTACGCCGTCAGCGCCGCGACAGCCAACATCAACCTGTACCGGAGCGACAGGTTCAACTTGCTCGGCTTCGCGGCCGCGTCGGGCAACGTCCGCATGATCCGGGCGCTGGTGCGCCTGGGCGCGCATGTGGATCTGCCTTCCCCGAATGGCGAGACCGCGTTTGCCATCGCCATCGAAAACCGGCAATGGCAAGCCTGCGCCGAACTCGTCGCCTGCGGCGCGCAGGCGACGCTGCCCTTGCATGATGGCCGCCCCGCGCTGTACCACATCGTTGGCGCGGCCTGCGCTGCCGGGCAACCCGAAGCGCCTCTCATCGATCTGCTGCGCGAGCTGAGGGCAAGGGACATCCCCTTCGATATCCCGTTCAGAAGTCGCAGCGCAACGCAGGCAAACGCCGCGCCGTTGAGCACGCCCATTGCGCTGCTGGGCGCGGTCGATCTGCTGGAAAGACATGCGGGCCTTGCCGGGCCCGCCGGCAACGGTAATGGCGATGGCAATGGCAATGAAGGGCCCAATGGCCGGCCGCCCGTCAGCACGGCGGACACCTCGGCAGGCCTTTCCGCAACCTACCTGAACCGCAAGCCGGCGGATGAAAGCGGCGGAGCGCCGGCGCCGGCGCAGTGAGCAGTGAGCAGTTGCGGCGCACGGCCGGGTAATGCGCAACGAATCCGGCAGCGCCGGTACTCACGCTCCTCGCTCCTGCCGGCATTACCGCTGCCGCCAGCGCCTGCTCCAGTTGCAGCCCATGGATGTACATCCTCCGGATCTTTTCAATCAACGAATCAGCCATGTATCCAGACCAGCCAAGCTGCCCGAACAAGCCGCACAATCCGCCCAACCAGGCGCCCCTGCTGCCCATCCGGAATCAGTTCCTCCCGCCGCAGGCAACGAACACCCCTCCTCAAGTGGCGCCGGTCATTCATCTGCAGCCCATTCCAGCCATGCCGCAACAGGGAACGGTATTTGGGCTTCCCATGCCGGGTTTTCCGTCCCATCCTCCGGGAACGCAACGCCTCGCACCACCGGCAATGCAAAGCCCGCCGGTCCTGAACGCCGGCCAGAAGCGCACCACACCGGAATCCGGATTCGACGCGCGCGCCGACGAACATCTCAAGTGCGGCCGCAGCATGACTTTCGCCACAGCGTCGTCCACGCAGCACCACCCCTTGCCCCAGGCCGGGACGGTGTCGGCGTCGCCCCACACAGGCCTCCATCCTGGCGCGAACTTCATCAACGCAGCGAACTCTTCCGCGCATGCCTTGCAGGCGATGGGCTCGCCATCGATGTCGCCGGCCCGCTGGCCGGAAGTGACGCCGCAGATATTCGAGTGCGAGAACCGCGAATTCGTCCTGAATACCAGCCTGCTTCCCCGCGGTACGCGAGAAAGTCTGGAAGGGAAGTATGCCCATGCGCGGCCTCCGCTTTATGCGGCCCTGCTCAGCCGCAACGCGGTCACCGTCAGGCAAGTGCTTGCCCATCCCTTTATCGACGTCAATTCCGCCGATGCATACGGCTGTACGGCCTTGCACTATGCCGCGGCAACTGGCATGTCGAAGGCAGTGGAAATGCTGGTCCATATCGGCTGCGACCCCAATATTCGCGACAACGACGGCCTGTCCGCGCTGCATTACGCCGCGCTTAACGGCCTCGCGGCCACCGCGGCTGTCCTTCTCGCGGCGCCGGATATCGATGCCGATCTCGAGATCAGGGGCAAGGCGGGCCACACCGCGCTGATGCTGGCGACGCACCAGGGCGAAACACGCATCGTCGAGCTGCTGCTCAACCGGCAGGCAATCAACGTCAACGTTCGCAACACGGACGGCAACACCCCGTTGCTGCTTGCGCTGGACGGGATGTCCAGCAACTCCTCGACAACGGGCGGCCGACACAAGGCATACGAAGCCATTGCCCATGCACTGCTGGCAAGAAACGACATTGATATCCATGCGCATGCAGCAAGCGGCAACAACGCCCTGATGCGCGCCGTGACGGAAGAAGCGGAAACGCTGGTGCAAAGACTGCTTGGCATGCCGGGCGTGGACGTCAATGCCCGCAACGCGAAAGGTCATACGGCATTGATGACGGCTACACAGTGCAGCAACGCAGGAATACTGCGCGCCCTTCTCGCCATGGATGGCATTGATGTCAATGCCCGCGACCAGGATGGAAATGCTGCGCTGATGTACGCCGCGCGCAGCGGCAGCAAGGAGGCCATTTGCACAATGCTCGATGCCGCCGGCGTCAATATCGATGCACGGAACAGCAATGGCGATACCGCGTTCGGCATCGCCCTGAAACGGGGGCAGGTGCACGTTGCCGCACAGATGTTTGCCCGCATGGAAACAAATATCACCGCAGCAGGCGGCTCCAGCAGCGCCGCATTGACGCTGGCTGCCGCGAAAGGCGATGTTGACGCCGTTCGCGCGCTGCTCGGCAGGCCGGACATCGACGTCAACTTCAGCAATGAAAGCGAACTCACTGCGCTGATGCTGGCCGCCGCCAACGGCCACGAGGCAGTGACAAGCGTGCTGCTGGAAGCGAAGGACATCAACGTCAATCATGGCGGCCCGTTCGGCTCTTCGGCCCTGATGCTGGCAGCGGGCAACGGGCACGCAGGGATAGTCGCTTCCCTGCTCGCGAGGGACGGAATCGATATCAACGCAGTCGACCACAGCGAGAACACCGCCCTGATGCATGCGGCAGACCACGGGCACGCCGAGGTAGTCAAACTCCTGCTTGCGTCGCCGGGGATCGATGTCAACGTCATCAGTGACTTCGGTGGCTCGGCTATCGAGTACGCAACGATACGGGGCCAGCTTGAAGTCCTGAAACAACTGATCGTCGCGCCAACTTTGCGTGCGCATGGCGACATCCCGAACGCTCTCGAGCAGGCGGTATGGCATGGACAGGGAAGCGCCGCGCAATTGCTGCTTTGCCTTTCCGGCTTTGGCGTCAATGCGGCCTATCGCCTGCCATCATCCATCCTGGTATTGGCCGCCAGACTCGGCCATGAGCAGATCGTCCGCCTCCTGCTGGCCATGCCCGACATCGATGTCAACGCCCAAAATGAGGAAGGCCATACCGCGCTGATATCCGCTGCCCAGAAAGGGCATGCCGCCATCGTTCGCGCGCTGCTTTCCATGCCAGACATTCTTCCCGGGATTACGAACATGGGCTCGACTGCCCTGGACTTTGCCCGCATCAACAAGCACGAAGCAGTCATCCACGCGCTGGAAGCGCATGTCCTTCCCCCATACACCGCCTCGTCGCGCCTCCAGAAAACGCTCGGCAAGGTTTTTGCGAGCGCAACCAGGATTGCCACGCTCAGCGCCGCAGATGCCGCCAGGCTCGATGGCATCTGCGAAGGCCTGGAAAGCGGCAAGCACGATGTCGCCGGGATCACAGCGCTTTTCGCGTCCATTGCACCGCTGGGCGATGACGCCACCAAGGCATTTGCGCGATCGCTCGCCTTCGGTTTCTGCACCGGTCAGTACCGCAATGCCACGGGCCGACCCGATGAAGCGCAAGCCATCCTGGGCAACGCGCCACGACTGCGTGAGTACTACGACGCCACGGTTGCGGTGGTCAGCGCGGCAGGCAATATCGATCTGCATCGCATCGATCGCTCCAACCTGCTCGGCATCGCCGCCTGGGAGGGAAATGTGCGGATGATCCGCGGCCTGATACGCATGGGCGCCAATGTCAACCTGCCGTCGCCAAATGGCAGGACCGCCCTGGCCGTCGCGGTGAAACGCAGGAACTGGACCGTCTGCGCCGAGCTCGTATCCCACGGCGCCTTACCCACCTTGCCCATCACCAACGGCCGCATGGCGCTGCATCACATCGTCGACGCGTTCGGCGCCGACGATGCCAGCGAAGCTGTCGCCCATCTGATACGCGATTTGCGCATTGGGGGCATGGCTTTCGATTTCCCGATGCAGAATCCCGATCCAGCCATGCGCGAAGCGCGACCTGTCGTGATGCTCAATGCGCTGCTGGCCGGCAAGGTCGAGGCCTGGAGCAAATTCGGGCACATCGTGCATGGATTGGAAGGCGCCGCAGCGGCGGCCGGCACGGCGCCCATGAGCACGGCGGACGCTTCGTCCATCCTTTCCGATACGTCGCGCAATGCCGGCTCCGCATCGCGCGGCAAGCCCGATTGAGCCACGACAGGCACGCGGCCATTCTTGCGGGCGCATCGTGCAGTCGCATCGTGCGGGCGCGCCGGTGCGTTGCTGCACGACGACTTGCGCAGGCAGCAGCCGCGCCTTCCCTTGCGCCCTTGCCGGTCGAACGCCTGCTGCGCATGGCGACTGTGCGATGGCTGCCGGCGACGCTGATGCATAGCCCCCATGATTCCTCGTTCCGATGCCTGGCGCAAGGAACCTGGCCAGCCATTTCCTTACTCAGCCGACTTGTCGCGCGGCGCGCATCCCATGCCAAATTCCCGCAACCCCGCCTGCCAGGCCAGCCCGGATCGACATCCGCCATCCGCCATCCCCACCCACGAGCCCATCATGAACTCCGCCACTCCGCCCACGTCCAATCAGCCTGTGCAACGCAACGCGCCCACTCCCGCTCCCGCCGCACAGGAAATACAAAATCCGCTCGACCCCAGACAGCCTCATCTCAACGCGCAGCCGAACGCGTAGCAACCGATACTGGCTGCGCCGCCAGCGCCGCCCGCTGCTGAAGCCTTGCGACCCAACCCGCCGCCGAGCGTGGCATCGGGTCAAAAGCGCGCCGCACCGGATACAGCGGTGGATGTTCAGCAACAGGCCAAGCGTCAGCGCGCCATGCCTCGCACGCCAGTGGAAGTGGTCCCGCCAGGCGCGCCCCATCCCTCGGCGCCATTGTTAGCGCCAGCGCATCTGCCCAGGCATGCCCTGGCCGCTGCGCCAATGCCGAATCCACCTGCCGAGCCACCCTTGCGCGCCGTGCAGCGCGATCAGCCCATACCCCTGCCCTATGTCGCCAGGCTACTGATACGCAGGACCCACCTCGATTTCGACGAACGTGACCCTGGTCGCCGCAACGCGCATGCCGTCGGGACGTCGGATCGAACGGACGCGCTGTCGCGAGCGCTCATCGATGGTGACTTAGTCGGCTTCGCCATTCTGGTGGCCGACGAGAGCCTGGATACCACGCATCGCGACGAGCGTGGCCGCACGACCCTGCACTACGCTGCCCTGCTGGGCATTCCGAAGGCGGCCGATACACTCGTCAGGCGTGGCTTCGACATCAATGCCCGCGACGACAGCGGCGCTACCGCGCTGCATTGCGCGGTGCGATCCAATTGGCCACCTACGACGAAAGCCTTGCTTGAACTGAAGGAAGTCAACGTGAACGCCGTCGACGGCAATGGCAAGACCGCGCTGATGCTGGCTGCGGAGAATGGCAATGTCGACATCCTGCGCATGCTGATCGCCATGCCGGGCTTGAATGTCAATGCCTTTGATGCCAGCGGCAAAACCGCCCTGATGCTTGCCGCCGAAAATGGACACCGATCAGTCGTCAGGGCGCTGCTGCCGATGCCGGGCATCGCGTTGTACGCCGTTCACAGAGGGATTGAGCTTAGTGCCGCAACGCTTGCGTACATGAACCGGCACGAGCGCATCGCTCGCGATCTGGATCAACATATGCCACCCGCCGCCCGCGCTTCCGATCGCGTATTCCAATTCATTTATCAACTCAGTTCAGCAAGCCAGGAGAACGGCGACGTGATCGATGCTGCACGCGAACGCCTGGAATCCGGCAGCTGCGCCGCCGCCGCTGTCCCGGCGCTATTCGAATCCATAGGCGCAATGTCGGACCAGTCACGCTGCGTCCTGGTGCAATCGCTTGCCTTCGGCTTTCGTGCTGGACATTTCCGCACTGTCGCCGGAGAACTCGATGACGCCGTCGCAGCCCTGATCAACACGTCACAGCTGCGTCAGGTCTTCGACAGCACGGTCCATTAGCTCGAAGCCATTGCCGACAGCATCAACCTGCACACAGCAAATGGCTTCAATTTGCTTGGCATCACCGCCCTGGCCGGCAACGCCCGCATGATCCGCTTTCTAGCGCGCTTGGGCGCAGATGTGAACTTGCCATCGCCATGCGGCAAGACCGCGCTGGCCATTGCCGTGACAAGCGGGTTCTGGCAAATCTGCGCCGACCTGATCGCTTATGGCGCGCAGCCTGCGCTACCCGTGGATGGCGGCTATCCGGCGCTCTACTACATCGTCAGCGCGGCCTTGGCTCCACAGCATGTCGATGTGCAAGCCCTGGACCTGCTGCGTCGGCTGCATGCCCAAGGGGTGCCCTTCGATATCCTGGTCAGGAGTCCGGATGCGAGGCAACGCAACGCCAAGTCGGTGGTCACGCTCAACGACTTGCTGCGCCAGGCCGGACGGCTGGAATTTATTAATGGCCGCGCCGCACCCGCTGAGCCTGTTAATGCGCAGCCGATCGGCAGGGTGCCCGTCAATACGGCCGATAACTCAGCGGGCCTTTCCGCTACCAGCCTGAATCGCTATCCCATGGATGAAGGCGGAGGTGGGCCAACGCAGTGAGCGACCCCATCGTGCCGCCGCGCGGGTATGGGGAATCATGCTCGGCGGCTTCGACGCGCACCAGCGGCAACGGCGGCAAGTTCAAGCACTGTCCATGTTGAGCGAGCCGACCGGCGCGTCCGCTCTTCACGACACGGACGGCTTGCCGTTGCGCATTCCGGCTGCTGCACGAATTCGCCCGATTGAGCCACGATAGGCGCCCGGCTATCGGCGCCCATCAGCACGGCCGACAGTTCAGCAAGCCCTTTCGCTACAAGCCTGAACCGTACGGCCGCGGATGAGGGCAAGGGTAGGCGAACGCACGGAGCAGCCGCATCGCGCAGGCGCACCAGTGCGCTGCTGCACGACGACTCCCGCAGGCAGCAGCGGCGCCTATTCTTGCGCCGTTGTTTGCCGATCGCGCCCTTCGCATCGCGACTGTTCGATGGCT
Organism: Noviherbaspirillum pedocola; assembly: GCF_016632335.1. Classification (GTDB taxonomy): domain Bacteria; phylum Pseudomonadota; class Gammaproteobacteria; order Burkholderiales; family Burkholderiaceae_D; genus Noviherbaspirillum_A; species Noviherbaspirillum_A pedocola. The sequence continues at coordinate 30,736 of NZ_JAEPBG010000028.1, read as the reverse complement.
GCCAGCGACGCTGTGGATGGCCCTCCTGGTTCGTCGTCCCCATGCATTGTTCACGGAACTTAGCCAGCAATTCCTTTACCCAGTCGAGTTATCACGTAGCGCGTATCCAGTGTCAAATCCCTACGGCCGCGTCTGCAGGCTACCCGAGCCGCGCTATCGCCATCCGCGATTAACTCCACAAGCCCATCATGAACAACGCCACTTCGTCCACGTCTGCTCAGGCTGTGCAACATAACGCGCCGCCTCCTGCCCCCGCCGCACAAGGGACACAAAACTCGCCCGACCCAAGACAGCCGCAGCTCAACGCGCAACAGCGGATACTGGTTGCGCCGCCGGCACAGCCCGCTCCTCAAGCCTTGTGTCCCAACCCGGCGCCCAGCATGGTATCGGGTCAAAAGCGCACCGCACCGGATACACCGGTAGAAGTCCGCCAACAGACTAAGCATCAGCGCACTACATCTTCAATCAACGAAGCATCCACGTTCCCCATCCAGTCGCACTCTTCGAACAACCATCCAAATTCAGCGCATCCTTTGCCCAACCCGCACCAATTCGCTCAAATACTAGGAGAGTACCTTCCTCCACTAGCCGTACCAATCCATCATCACCCACCGCGCTGGTCTTACATGCAACGGCAATGCATGCCATTTTCACTTCCCTTTCTGGGCTTTGTGCCCATTGAGCAGATAGCGCCATATACCGCGTCACCGGCATTCCAGTCCCAGCCGCCGAGCTTCAGTGCCGGCCCATTTTGCCTCCAGGCGCATTCCGGGTTCGATACGAGCGCCGACCAGGAGAACCCCGCCTTTCGCGGCGAGCAAAAAGACTTGCCAATTCCGTTGCTGGACTTTCTGCAAGACAGGCCCGTTTCCGTATTTCCCGTGCAGAGAGCCGCGCTGCTCCGCCGGGACCATACCCTTATCGAGCAAATGCTCACCAATCAATACGTCGACTTCAACGAACGCGATGAGCACGGCTGCACTGCCTTGCACTATGTCGCGGCCCTGGGCATGCCGAAGGTAGTTGAAGCGCTTGCCAAGAGGGGCGTCGATCCGAATGTTCGCGATCAAACAGGCCGGACCGCACTGCATTACGCCGTACTGAACGGCATGGATGCAACCACGGCCGCTCTGCTGACATTGCCGAATATCGATGTCAATCTCGAGCTTGAGGGTAAAGAGGGACAAACCGCGCTGATGCTGGCAGTGGCACGCGGCAATATCGCCATCGTTGACGCGCTACTTAAGGATCCGAAAATCAACGTCAATGCTTGTGACGAATATGGCAACACGCCATTGCTAATCGCTTTGGAACACGAGTCAAGCAACACGGGAAAGTACCGGACCTTAGTCGATGCCCTGCTGGATAGGACGGACATCAATGTCCGTGCACGCGACTATAACGGCGAAAACGCACTGATGCGTGCCACGCGGAGCAATGCGAAGTCGGTTGTGCGCAAGCTACTTGGCATGAAGGAGATCGACATCAATGCCACCAATGGTGACGGTGAGACTGCTCTCATCATCGCTTCACAAAGTGCAAGCAAAACAATCATGCGCGAACTGCTCAAAGCCCCAGGCATTGCCATCAACGCTCAAAACATACACGGAGATACCGCGCTCATGATCGCTGCAGATTTGGCCCATTTCCGTGCGACTCGCATGTTGTTCCGCACTCCTGGCGTCGATGTCAATGCGAAGAACAAAAAAGGCAAAACTGCGTTCACCTTGGCCGTAGAGGCGGAGTGCGGTGTAGTCGCCGCACTACTGTTCGCCGGCGCGGAGACGAACATCGCCGCAGCAAGCGCCTCCAACAATGCCGCGCTGGCGCTGGCTGCGGCCAGAGGTGACATCGCCGCTGTTCAAGGCCTTCTTGCCAAAGCCGATATCGATGTCAACGCCAGCGCCGCCGGCAATCTCACGCCGCTGATGCTGGCTGCCGCCAACGGACACGAAAGCGTAGTGCAAGCGCTGCTCAAGGCACCAGACATCGATGTCAATATTCAGGGCATATCCAACTCTTCCGCCCTGATGCTGGCCACAACAAACGGGCACACAGCGATAGCCAGCGCTCTACTTGACGTAGACGGAATCGAGATCAACGCGTTGGACCGTAATAGACGCACCGCCCTCCTATTGGCTGCGGAATACGGCCACGCTTCGATCGTCGAAAGCCTGCTTGCGAAGCCCACCATCGATGTCAACATCATTGACGGGGATTGTTTTTCGGCGCTTAAGCTTGCTGCAATTTGCAAACACGTGACAGTCATGAACCTACTGCTCGCCACACCGACGATCAATGTGCTTGACGTAGTCCAAGAAGCCTTGTGGGATGCGATAGACAGGCAAAACGCGACGATGACGCAGTTGCTGCTCGCCTTTCCCGGTATTGACATCAATGCGGAGATACCTGACGGAACGGGTACTGCTCTGATGGTAGCCGCCAAAGATGGCGATGAAGCTACCGTCCGCTTGTTGTTGGCCATGCCGGACATCGATATCAATGCCCAGGATTACCACGACAAAACCGCCCTGATGCTTGCCGCCCAAAAAGGGCATGACTCCATTGTTCGTGCGCTGCTTGCGATGCCTGATATCCGCCTCGATCTCAAAGACAATTTCCAAGGACGTACTGCGCTGGAACTGGCGAAACAAGGAGGGCACGACAAGGTCGTCAGCGCGCTGCAGAACCATATTCTGCCCGCCCCCCATTCTTCGGTGCGCCTCCAGAAAACGCTGCAGATCCTTTTCGCAAGCGCAAGAGGTATCGCCGACCTCAGTGTCGAGAATGCGGACAAGCTCGACAACATCTGCGAACGCCTGGAAAGCGGCAAGTGCGCTGCCGCTGAAATTCCAGCGCTCTTCGCTGCCGTCACGCCTATGGGGGACGCAGCCAGCGAAGCCTTCGTGCGATCGCTTGCCTTCGGCGTTTGCACCGGCAGCTTCCGCAATGCCGCTGGCCAGCTCGATGAGACGATCGGTATCTTTCACAACGCGCAGGGCTTGCGTGCGGTCTATGACGCCACGGTTTTCGAGATCAGCGCCGCGCCATTCAACATCGATCTTCATCGGATCGACCGCTCCAACCTGCTTGGCATCGCCGCCGGACAGGGAAATGTGCGCATGATCCGCGGCCTCGTGCGCCTGGGAGCCCATGTCAATCTACCTTCGCCGAACGGCAAGACCGCGCTGGCCATTGCGGTGGAACGCAAGGACTGGGCTGCCTGCGCCGAGCTGATATCCCACGGCGCCCTGCCCCTGCTGCCAGACGCCAGCGGCTATCCGGCGCTGTATCACATCGTCGAGGCCTTCGGCTCGGATGACGACACCAGTGAATCCGTCGCACTGCTCATTCGCTATTTGCGCATCAAGGGCATACCTTTCGATATCTTGGTGAAGAACCCCGATAAGACCATGCGCGCTACCCAACCCGTCGTGATGCTCAACGATCTGCTGGCGCGCAAGGTGCAGTCCTGGGGCAAATTCGCCGACCTCGTGTATGGATTGGAAAATGCTGCGCCGTCAAGCGGCACGGTGCCGGGGAGCACGGCAGACACGTCGTCCAGCCTTGCCGATACGTCAAGCAATGTCGCCCCTGCAAGGCGCGATGACAAGGCCTGAGCCGCGATAGACATCGATACGACGCCTGCCGAAACGCCAGTCGCAGACCCTGCCTTGATCAGGGACGAGCTCACTAGCGGATGCAGATCGAAGCCAGACGCCTGCGGGTGAAGGCTGTCCGGCAAAGGAGCATGGCATCGGAAGGACGGACTGCGCCGTGCTGCAGCTGCCGTGCAGGGTTGAGCCTCATTGCGCCTGCAGCCAAGCCGCGACATTCCGCGGATTGCGATGCAACGCAATCCGCGGTTTAGGTACAAAGCCCGCTGCCGTACGTCATGGAACGCTTCCTGTAGCGCCGCTGCTGCGCCATTGGCTTCCCGCCGGAATCCTGTTGCCTTCGATCATCCACCAATATTCCCCGTCAGCGAACCAGTCATGGACAACATCAATTCGAATTCCCCATATAACCAGCACAACCAGCACAACCAGCGCAATCCAAACATCCCGCCGCAGCCACCGGCCAATCCACCCCGGGCCGCACCGAACCTCCACCAGCAAGCTTTACTCCGGCCCGTCCTGCAGCAACAGCGGATTCCACTTCTGCCGCCAACGCCGGGAACCCCGCTTTATCCGCCAAGGGCGCAACCTGCCACACCGCCTGTATTCCTGAACCAGCAACCCCAGTTCAGCGGGGGACCGAAGCGCACGACGCCGGAATCCGGCTTGGACCCGCGTCCCGCCGAAGAGACCAAGCGTGGCCGTACCATGTCCTTCACTCCGGCGGCGCCGATGCAGCCATTGCCCCTGCATCCGGCAGGATCGCTTTCAGCCCCGGCGAGCAGTCATTTCCACCCCGGCGCAAGCTTCCCGTATGGACCGGGCTTGCCCATGCATACCGGGCAAGGAATGAGCTCTGCGTCGACGACGCAGACACCCATGCCGGACGTGACGCCGCAAATATTCGAATGCGAGAGAGTAGCCTCCTGCATACGGAGCGATTATTTGCCCGTGCAGATGAAGCACATTAAGGAAGGCAAACCTTTCCTCTCCCTTCCCGCGCTGCGTACCGCGGTGCTTCTAAAGGACGTTGACCAGTTGCGGATGCTGCTCGCCAATTCGCAGTTTAATCTCAATGAAAGAGACGACAATGGATGTACGGTGCTGCACTACGCTGCGGCCATGGGCATGACCAAGCTGGTCGAAGCGCTCGCCAAGAGAGGCATCGATCCCGATGTTCGCGATCACACAGGTCGTACCGCACTGCATTACGCCGTACTCGGCGGCAAGGCCGCGACAACAGTTGCTTTGCTGGCGGTGCGGGATATCGACATCAATCTCGAGATCAGAGATCAAACTGGCCAAACCGCGCTGATGCTGGCAGTGAAAGAAGGCAATACCGCCATCGTTGACGCGCTGCTTGAGAATCCGAAAATCAGGATCAATGTTTGTGACGAGAATGACTACACACCATTGCTAATCGCTTTGCAAAAGATCTACGGCCACACTGAAGAGTACCAGCCCATAGTCGATGCCCTGCTGTCCAGGGAGGAAATCAATGTCCGTGCATGCAGCAATAACGGCAACAACGCCTTGATGCTTGCCGCGGGCAGTGCTGCAGGTGGGCTCGTTCGTGGACTGCTGGACATGAAAGCTTTCAACATCAATGACAGCAATGATGGCGGTAAGACTGCCCTCATCATCGCTTCAAGCAACGGTTACGAGACGATAATGCGCATGCTGCTCGACACCGACGGCGTTGATATCAATGCTCCAGACAAGAACGGAAATACCGCGCTCATGAAAGCTGCAAATAGTTGCTGCATCGATGCGGTTCGCATGTTGCTCAATACTCGTGGCATCGATATCAATGCGAAGAACAAGAAAGGCGAAACTGCGTTCGACTTAGCCGTGGAGGATAGGTTCAGCACACTTGCCGCGCTACTGTTCGCCAGCGCAGACAGGAACATCGCCGCGGCAGGCAAATCCAATAATGCCGCGCTGGCGCTGGCTGCGGCCAAGGGCGACATTGCCGCTGTTCAAGGCCTTCTTGCCAAGGCCGATATCGATGTCAACGCCAGCGCCGCCGGCAATCTCACGCCGCTGATGCTGGCTGCCGCCAACGGACACGAAAGCGTATTGCAAGCGCTGCTCAAGGCACCAGACATCAATGTCAATATTCAGGGCATATTCGACTCTTCCGCCCTGATGCTGGCTGCAAGAAACGGGCACACAGCGATAGTCAACGCTTTACTTGACGTAGATGGAATCGAGATCAACGCATTGGACAATGACTGCTTCACCGCACTCATGTGGGCTGCGGAATTCAAGCACGACACAGTCGTAGAAAGCCTGCTTGCGAAGCCCGGCATCAATGTCAACATCATCGGCCAGGACGAGCACTCAGCGCTTGGTTTTGTTACCCGGCAAAAAAACCTGACAGTCATGAAACTACTGCTCGCCACGCCGACGATCAATGTGCGTGACGTAGTCCAAGAAGCCTTGTGGCCTGCGATATACCAGCGAGACGCGACGATGACGCAGTTGCTGCTCGCCTTTCCCGGTATTGACATCAATGCGAGGTTACGCCATGAAGGGCGTACTGCTCTGATGGTAGCCGCCAAAAACGGTGATGAAGCTACCGTCCGCTCGCTGCTGGCCATGCCGGACACCGATATCAATACCCAGGATCGGGACAAGAAAACCGCCCTGATGCTTGCCGCCGAAGAAGAGCATGACTCCATTGTTCGTGCGCTGCTTGCGATGCCTGATATCCGCCTCGATCTCAAAGACAATTTCCAAGGACGTACTGCGCTGGAACTGGCGAAACAAGGAGGGCACGACAAGGTCGTCAGCGCGCTGCAGAACCATATTCTGCCCGCCCCCCATTCTTCGGTGCGCCTCCAGAAAACGCTGCAGATCCTTTTCGCAAGCGCAAGAGGTATCGCCGACCTCAGTGTCGAGAATGCGGACAAGCTCGACAACATCTGCGAACGCCTGGAAAGCGGCAAGTGCGCTGCCGCTGAAATTCCAGCGCTCTTCGCTGCCGTCACGCCTATGGGGGACGCAGCCAGCGAAGCCTTCGTGCGATCGCTTGCCTTCGGCGTTTGCACCGGCAGCTTCCGCAATGCCGCTGGCCAGCTCGATGAGACGATCGGTATCTTTCACAACGCGCAGGGCTTGCGTGCGGTCTATGACGCCACGGTTTTCGAGATCAGCGCCGCGCCATTCAACATCGATCTTCACCGGATCGCCCGCTCCAACCTGCTTGGCATCGCCGCCAGAGAGGGAAATGTGCGCATGATCCGCGGCCTCGTGCGCCTGGGAGCCCATGTCAATCTACCTTCGCCGAACGGCAAGACCGCGCTGGCCATTGCGGTGGAACGCAAGGACTGGGCTGCCTGCGCCGAGCTGATATCCCACGGCGCCCTGCCGACCTTGCCCATCAGCGATGGCCGTCCGGCGCTGTATCACATCGTTGAAGCGTTCGGCTCCGACGATGCCAACAAGTCCATCGCATTGCTGATGCGCTACCTGCGCATCAAGGGCGTAACCTTCGATATCCTGGTGCAAAATCCCGATCCAGCCATGCGCGAAACGCAACCTGTCGTGATGCTCAACGATCTGCTGGCCCGCAAGGTCAAGGCCTGGGGCAAATTCGCACATATCGTGTATGGATTGGAAAATGCTGCGCCGTCAAGCGGCACGGTGCCGGGGAGCACGGCAGACACATCGTCCAGCCTTGCCGATACGTCGCGTAATACGGGCGCCGCCTCGCATGGCAAGCTCGATTGAGCCGCGATCGGCGCCCGCCTATCGCTGCTGAACGCGCGCCGTCGCTGCCGCTTATTGCGCCGCTGCGTAAGCCCCGATGGCGATGACGGCAGCGGCAGGCCTGTCCTCGGTGCCGGCCACATGCTTGTACTGCTTCGTCGGCGCAAGCGACACGCCGGCTGCCGAGACGCCGACCGCCGAGCCGGCATTGATCAGTGCCGCGCCCGGCAGCGGATGCAGATCGAATGCCAGGCGATTGACCAGCGGCGGCAGCAGCGAGCGAAAGTTGGTCTTGTCGATCGCATTCACCTGCGATGTCGCCTCGCCGGTGCCGGCAAAGATATTGTTCTGCATCAGCACCGGCGTGGTGACGCCGCTGCCCACGCCGATGAAGGTGCCGCGCACGCTGTCGTCATTGAGAAAGGTGTTGTTGACGACGTAGAGGTCCTGCCCCGGATTGGTCGCGCCTTCCTCGCCGTAGGCCAGCATCGTCGCGGCATCGTTGGCCGCAGGCTGCTGGATGACATTGCCGATCACATAGGACGTGCCGGCGTTCGGCAGGTCGATCTCGTAGCTCGGTCGCTCGGTCGAACTGGAAAAGCGGTTGTAGCTCACCGTGTTGGTCTTGGCGCGCGACTTCAGCAGGTGGCCGATCCTGGCGTCATGCGAGTAGCTGCCGGTGAAGACCAGGCTGTTCACATTGCCGATGTAGAGGTTGTGTGTGTGACCATCGCCGCGGCCGTTGTAAGCGAACTCGGAATTTTCGATGACGATGTCGGAGACGCCGTCGCTGTTGGTCAGGATGCCGTTCTCGTTGTCATGCAGATAGCTGCCGCGCAGCGTCAGGTCGCGGCCGTCGAGGCGGATTGCCGCGCCGTTCTGGTCCGGCACCTGCGCGCCGGAAAGCTCGACATTCTCGATCGTGGTGCCCACACCTTCAAGCACCCACAGGCCCTTGCCGATGGCATTGTTGCCGGCGGCATCGATGTGCGGCCGTCCGTTGACGCCGCGTATGGTCAGATTGCTCGGATTGATCTTGCAGACATCGCCGTTGTAGCTGCCCGCGGCATCGATCTCGACCGTGTCGCCGTTTGCGGCGGCGGCAAACGCGGCGCAAGGCGTGCCGTAGGTCTTGCTCGGACCGACCGACAGCGTGGCTGCCCCAGCTGCGCCCATCATGCAGGCCATCGCACCGAAAATAGCGGCGCGACGAAAGGAAAGCGGATTGCGATTGATCGTCATGAATTGTTTTCCTATCGAATGTGCGAGCGTCACAATGCTCGGCAGTTGGCACTGACTCGACAGGAGGATGCTTGGTTCATGACTTGGCGGCTGCCAGAAATTTCTACACGGTATCGAATGTACCGATTGCATGGATGCGGACTGCGCGCCGCAAGATCTGCTGCATTACAGGGTATTTCGCAAAGGGAAAAGCTGCACCGGGAATGAAATAAGCAATGCAGATTTTTGGCTTTCGTTTCGTTATACGAAAAGATCGAGCGGGGTTGCGCTTCCTCAGGGAAATTTCCAAAAGTGCAGACAGCATTGCGTGCCGAGGTCTGTGGCAAGCATGGAATCGAGCTCGACGACATCTGCAGCAATCCTTCATTCAGCAAGCCCGCCGCAGCCGACGTTCCATTCCTTTTGTCTTGCATCGTCTCGAAGACGCATGCTGCCTGCCGCGTCTTCATGCGAGTGCGCGCCTCTGGTTTTCTCGCAAGCCACTACTGTAACGCCAATGGCCGGCTGGTCAGTCATGGCGCCTGCACCTGCACCGCGCTTCCTGAATCGGGAACGCCAGGCCCGCATTGCTTACACAGTTCAACTCAATCACGGCTGTCACGAATATTCATTTACCGCACCAGTGATTGCCACTTATGCGAGCAACCATGGACCAATTCCCGCACTTCACCTCGTACCTTTCGTCCAGCCCGGCACCAGACCATCAACGTCAAGCTGATGTCACGGCCACCACCCCTCCTTCGGTGCAGCCCGCGCCTGGCGTGCAGCCAAACGCATACGCCAACGCAACTGCCGTGCCTGGCCAATCCCTGCTCGTTCCAGTCGCGCCCCCTCCCGGATGGGCAGCAACGCTGAGCCAACTGCCGCTACTGAACGCGGGCACGAAGCGCGATGAGCCGGATTCCGGCCTTGATCCGCAAGACGCTGACAATCGCAAGCGGGCGCGTACCGCGGCGGACGCAACGCAGGTGCCGATGCCGCCGCAGCCCATGCCGCCCTTCCAACCGTTTATGGTCCTTGCCCTGCACGATGCGAGCTACTGGCTGCCCCCGGGCTACGGCCTGCAGCTCGTCGTATGTCCGCCATCGACCATGCACACCACTAACCCGCTGATTCCTCCGCCCGCAATGCAGGGCGACACACAAGGCTCATGCGGGGAAGACACAACGGAAGTCAAGCCTGCCTCTGCCAAATATCGTGCCCAAGTGGTAGACATCGCCCAAGACGACTACGAGCCGCCAGAACTGGCTGCAGCAGCCGAATACAAAGAGATCGAACATTTGATGACACTGCTTCGCGATCCGAACATCGACGTCAATGACACGGACCATGTTGGTCGAAGTGCATTGCATCATGCGACCGAAGGCTACTCGCTCGCCATGGTTCGAATGCTGCTTGCAAGGCCGGACATCAATGTCAATGTGAAGAACTGCAATGGCAATACGGCGTTGATTCAGGCTGTGATGTTGGAGACATGGAGTTCGCCGAGCGAATCCGAAGACCCTCCCTCCGAAGCGGACGTCGCAATCAATGCCAGCAATGCCAGTAATGCGAAAAGCACTTCTGTCTGCGGGAAGGATTATCCGGAAGACTTCGAAGGCATTGTCCTTGCACTACTCGCAGCGCCAGGACTCGATATCAGCGTCAAAAACAGCGCGAGCGAAGACGAACCGGGCTTCAATACGTTGACGACGATCGCGGCACAGAACGAAGTGCATATCTTTCCGCTGGTACTTCCGGTGCTCGCGATGCCGAACATTGACGTCAACGCCGACGTGGATTCCGACACGGCGCTGATCATTTCTGCACGCGTAGGCAACGACGCCCTGGTCCGCATGCTGCTTGCCATGCCGGGAATCGATGTCAATGCCAGGAACAAGGATGGCAAGAGTGCATTGCTGGAAGCCAGGGAAGCCTTGAACAAGAATACGAATTGCGACCCGGCGCCCTATCTGAGGGCCATCGAGATGCTGACAAATCACAGCATTCCCACGCGAGCCACCGCCTTGGACGTCCGCGATCTTTTGCGCGCCATCTTTACTACTCACTACAACGCGCCACAACAAGCCTGCTCAAGCTCCAGCGCGGCCTCGGATATAGTCCTTTCCAACGAATCCGCGATGTGGCTCGACGATGTCTGCGCCAGGCTGCAATTCGGCGAATGCCGCACTTCCGAAGTTCCCATGCTGTTCGCTTCCATCGCCTCGCTGCCTGTCGGGGCGCAGTCCACCTTTGCGCGCGCGCTTGCGTTCGGCGCATGCACCGGCCACTTTTGCAAGGCCAATGGCGCGCTCGATGAGAAAATCGCCGCAGTCATCGCCAAGGCCGGACTGCGCGAGATATTCGACGATACGCTCGGGAAGCTTCAGCGCGCGTCCGAGAACATAGACCTCTACCGCGTCGATGACATGAACCTGCTCGGCATTGCCGCCAGCGAAGGCAACATCGGAATGCTCCGTGGCCTCGCGAAGCTTGGCGCCTGGACCAGCCTGCCTTCGCCGAACGGCAAGACCGCGCTGGCCATCGCGGTCCAGCACAAGCAATGGGATGCTTGCACGCAACTGGTTACCGATGGCGCGCTGCCCATGCTGCCGCTGCACGATGGCTATCCGGCGCTCTATCACATCGGCATCGCCTTCTGCGCCGACGCGCACGCCACCCCGAGCCTGTCGCGGCTGATGTACTGCCTGCAACAGAAGAACGTGCCCTTCGACATCCCGATAAAGAACCCGGATGCTTACGCGCGAATGATGCGCCCCACGGTGATGCTCGACGAACTGCTGGAGACGAAGCTGCGGTCGTGAAGTCGTGAACACAGCGCGACCGCATCGCCTGCAGTCCGGGCTTTCATGGAGCAACTCCCGCATCACTCCATCGCTCGCCCGGCCTGTCCCGCCTGCTCGCCCTTCGCCTTCCCCTGTTCCTTCAGCGCCGCGTGATACACCGTCTTGATGTTGACGAACTCGTGTATGCCGAACCAGGACAGCTCGCGGCCATACCCCGAATGCTTCACGCCACCGAAGGGCAGGCGCACATCCGACTTCACCAGCGCATTGATGAACACGCTGCCGGATTCGATACGTCGCGCCAGGCGCTCGGCCCGCTCCTTGTCGCGCGTGAAGATCGCCGCGCCCAGGCCGAAGGGCGAGCGGTTCGCGAGTTCGATGGCGTCGTCTTCGTCCTTCGCGCGGATCAGCGCCGCCACCGGCCCGAAGATTTCATCGTCGAATGCGGTCATGCCCGGCTTCACATCGGCCAGCACCGTTGGCGGATAGTAGGCGCCTGGCCCCTGCGGCAGTTCGCCGCCAACCAGAAGGCGAGCGCCTTCGCGCACCGATGCCTGCACCTGTTCATGGATGCCATCGCGCAAATCGGCGCGCGCCATCGGGCCGATGTCGACATTCGCATCGCGCGGATCGCCATAGCGGATCTTGCGGAAAGCATCGGCATAGCGCCGGGTGAATTCCTCGTACAAGGCATCGACCACGATGAAGCGCTTGGCCGCGATGCAGCTCTGGCCGCCGTTGATCAGGCGGCTCTTCACGCAGGTGTCGACCGCCACATCCATGTCCGCGTCTTCCAGCACCAGGTAGGGATCGCTGCCGCCGAGTTCCAGCACCGATTTCTTCAGCTCGGAGCCGGCAATGCCCGCGACCGAGCGCCCGGCCGGCGTGCTGCCGGTCAGCGTTACCGCTTTGATCAGCGGATGGCGAATGATGCGCTCGATGCCCTTGCTCTCCACCAGCAGCGTGGTGAACACGCCCTTGGGAAAGCCGGCCTCGCTGAAGATTTCCTCGATCACCACCGCGCAGCCAGAGACATTCGATGCATGCTTCAACACGCCGACATTGCCCGCCATCAGCGATGGCGCGGCGAAGCGAAAGACCTGCCACAGCGGGAAATTCCACGGCATCACGGCAAGGATGACGCCGAGCGGATCGAAGGCGACATGGCTGTCGGCGGCATCGGTGTCGATGGACCGGTTAGCCAGGAATTCCTGCGCATGGTCGGCGTAGTAATCGCAGCAGCCGGCGCATTTCTCGACCTCGGCCTTGCCATCGCGCAGCACTTTGCCCATTTCATCGGCCATCAATGCCGCCAGCTCGTCGCTGCGCCTGCGCAGCACGGCCGCGGCCGCATGCATCAGCTTGCCGCGCTCGGCGAAGGACGTGGCGCGCCAGGCTTTCCAGGCGCCGTCGGCCGCGGCGAGTTTGCCATCGACCTCTTCTTCGCTGTGCGTATCCCAGGAACGGCTCCTGGCGCCGGTGTGCGGATTGACGCTTTCCATGTCGCTTGTCCTCTCCTATGTCTGGGGTGCGGCGGCATGGATCAAGGCACGACAGGTTGCCGCCGCAGGCACGACCGGCGTTTGTTCATAGCCGGCCGCGCAGCTGCTACGACTGCACGACCGGACGCCGGTTCCATCTGAAGGCTGTTATGAACTCCAGGGTTTGCGTGAAACCGTATTACATCTTCTCGGTCTCGCCCGATTTCGGCTGCCACTTCATCAGCCGCCGTTCCACCAGGCCAACCAGTCCATCGAGCACGAGCGCGAACAGCGTCAGCACGATGATGCCGGCATACACGGTATTGACATCGAAGCTGCCCTCAGCCTGCAGGATCAGGTAGCCGACGCCACGCGCCGAGCCGAGGTATTCGCCGACGATGGCGCCGACAAAGGCCAGGCCGACCGACGTGTGCAGGCTGGAAAACACCCAGGAGGTAGCCGAAGGCAGATAAACCGCGCGCAACAGCTGGCCGCGGTTGGCGCCGAGCATGCGCGCATTGGCCAGCACCACCGGACTGACTTCGCGCACGCCCTGGTAGACATTGAAGAACACGATGAAGAACACCAGCGTCACCGCCAGCGCCACCTTGGACCAGATGCCCAGGCCAAACCACATCGCGAAGATCGGCGCGAGGATCACGCGCGGCATGGAATTCGCCGCCTTCACATAGGGGTCGAGGATGGCGGAAGCCATCGGCGACAAGGCCAGCCACAGGCCGATGACCAGCGCCAGCACGGTACCAATCACAAAGGCCAGGAGCGTCTCGGTCAGTGTCACCAGCAGGTGCGGATAGATCTCCGCCGGGAAGTTCAGCGTGAACCAGGTGTTGTCGCCGGTGCCGACTTCCAGCTTGCCGTCGCCGACGGTGAACCATTGCCAGATGCGCTCGAGCACCTTGATCGGCTCGCCAAAGAAGAAGGCCGCCTGCGGATTGCGCGTGGCCAGATGCCACACGACAAAGATCGCCACCAGCACCAGCGCCTGCCAGACGCGCAGGTTGCGCGGGTTCGGTTTGAGGAAACGCCACATGATCGGACTCACACTTTCTTCTTCTGCTGCTGATAACCCTTGAGCACTTCCTCGCGCAGCACGCCCCAGATCTGCGCATGCAATTCAACGAAGCGCGGATGGCTGCGTATCTCGGCCACGTCGCGCGGACGCGGCAGATCGATCGTGAATTCGCCGATCGGATGCGTGCCCGGACCGGCCGACAGCACTACCACGCGGTCCGACATCGCGATCGCTTCATCAAGATCATGCGTGATGAACAGCACCGCCTTCTTCTTCGCGCTCCACAAGTCCAGCACTTCGTTTTCCATCAGCTGGCGCGTCTGGATATCGAGCGCGGAGAAAGGCTCGTCCATCAGGATGATGTCCGGGTCGAGCACCAGGGTCTGCGCGAGAGCAACGCGCTTGCGCATGCCGCCCGAGAGCTGATGCGGATAGCGGTCGCCGAAGCCGGCCAGACCGACGCGCGCAAGCCATTCTTCGCCGAGCGCGCGGGCCTCGCCGTCGGCCATGCCACGAAACTGCAGGCCGGCCACCACGTTGTCCAGCGCGCTGCGCCACGGCATCAGCGCCTCGGCCTGGAACATGTAGCCGGCGCGGCGGTTGATGCCCTTGAGCGGTTCGCCGAATACCGTGACCTTGCCCGAGGATGGTTCGAGCAGTCCGGCCGCGACATTGAGCAGCGTCGACTTGCCGCAGCCGGTGGGGCCGACCACCGATACGAATTCGCCGGGCGCGATCGCAAGCCGGGTGTCGGCTACCGCGGTATAGCGCTGCGAGCGGTCGTCCTTGGACACGAAGGTGCAGCGGATATCGTCGAAGAACAGCGCCGGTGCAGCGGCGCCGGCGGCATTACTTGGTGCTGGCATTGGCATGCTTGACGAACTCATTGGTATAGGTGCGCGCCAGATCGATCTTCTTGCCGGCCAGTTGCGGCTCGAAGGCCTGCAATGTTTTCAGCGCGGTGGCCGGTCCCGCTTCGGGGATCATGCCGTCCGGCGACAGCGCCTCGCGCACATGGCTGAAGGCTTCGAGATACAAAGCCTTGTCGCCGAGTTGATAGCTCTCCGGCACCACCTTCACGATGTCCGACGGGCCGGCTTTCTGCAGCCACTTCAGCGCCTTGACCATTGCATTCGTCAGCGCCTGCGTGGTGCGCGGGTTCTTCTTGATGAAGGCTTCGGGAGCATACAGCGTGGCCGCCGGCATCGGGCCGCCGAACAGCTCCTGCGTATCCTTCAGCGTGCGGGTATCCGCGATGATGCGGATCTCCTTGTCGTGCTGCATCATCGTGATGACCGGATCGAGATTGGAGATCGCGTCGATCTGCCCCGAGCGCAGCGCCGACAATGCGCCGGCCGCGGTGCCTACGCCGATGAAGGACACGTCGGAAGGCTTCAGCCCGCCCTTGGCCAGCACGAAATTCGCCACGATGTTGGTGGATGAACCGGGCGCGGTCACGCCGATCTTCTTGCCCTTGAGGTCGGTGATGGACTTGTAGTTGGGCATGGTCTTGTTCGACACGCCGAATACGATCTGCGGCGCACGGCCCTGCAGCACGAAGGCGGTGATGAACTGGTTCTTGGCCTGCATGTCGATGGTGTGCTCGAAGGCGCCGGACACCACGTCGGCGCTGCCGCCGATCATGGCCTGCAGGGCCTTGGAGCCGCCGGCGAAATCGCTGATCTCTACCTGCAGGCCTTCTTCCTTGAAGTAGCCGAGCTGCTCGGCAATGGTCAGCGGCAGGTAGTAGAACAGGTTCTTGCCGCCGACGGCGATGGATACCTTCTGCTTTTCCAGGCCTTGGGCCGCGTTTTGGGCCACTGCATTGCCGCCGATGAGCGTAGCGAAAAGGCAGCCGGCGGCCGCCAGGAAGCGTCGTTTGCGGGGATTCATCTGGTCTCCTTGATGCGCGCCATGTTCTTGTGGATGGCGCTGTTGTTGTGCTTCAGGCCCGCAGGGCGGGCCGGGGTAAGACATTACCACAGGAGAGAGGCGCGATGGAGGGGGCTATGGGTCACGCACAAGGCAGGCCATAGCAACGCGTAGGTTGGGCTGCCAAGCCCAACAGAAGCCTGCACTGGATCGACCTTCATGTTGGGCTTGACAGCCCAACCTACGCGCTCAAAACATCAACCCATCGCGCCGAACTTGCCATTGGTGTAATCCCGCACCGCCTGCTGTATCTCTTCGCGGGTATTCATCACGAACGGCCCATGCGCCACCACCGGCTCGCCGATCGGTTGCGCATGGCCGAACAGCAGGAACGCATCGCTGTCGGCTTCGATATCGACGCTGTCGCCATCCTCATTGAGCTCGATCAGATGATGCTGCCGGGCGGCTTCGCCGGCGATTCGGATCGCGCCGCGCACGACGTACAGAAATACATTGCGGTCACGCACGCCATCGAAGCTCACCTGGCCGCCAGCGGCCAGCGCGATCGTGCTCATGAAGACGCCCGTCAGTGATTCGAAGGGACCTCGGCTGCCATGCCACTCGCCGGCGATCAAGTTCACGACGCCCTTGCCATCATCAAGCGGCAGCGCCGGTATCGCTTCCTTCTGCAAGCCGACATAGCGCGGCGGCGTCATCTTCAGCCTCGATGGCAGATTGACCCACAGTTGCAGTATCTCGAGCGGTCCGCCGCTTTCCAGGAAAGACTGCGGCGACACTTCCGCATGCACCAGGCCGCTGCCTGCGGTCATCCATTGCACGCCGCCGGCATGGATCACGCTTTCATGGCCGCCGCTGTCGCGATGCGCGAGCGAGCCTTCGAGAATGAAGGTCACGGTCTCGAAGCCGCGGTGCGGATGCGGCCCGAATGGCAAGCCACGGTTGTTGCGGCCATAGGTCTGCGGGCCGTGATGGTTGAGGAAAAGGAAGGGATCGATCTGCTCAACGGCAGGGCCCGGCACCGGGCGACGGGTGACGAGGTCGCCAATGTCGTCACGGTACGCCGGATGCTGATGGCGGATGGTCTTGCTGCTCATGGTCATTCCTTATGCAATGCCGCACGACGGACCGGACGCCTCCAGCTGCGCCGCGCGCTTGCCTTCTTCGATGCGCATCGCCGATGGCAGGTCCACGCCATTCTTCACCGCCGTCATCTCGGCCAGGATGGAGATCGCGATCTCGGATGGCGTCTTGCTGCCGATATACAGGCCGATCGGGCCATGCAGCTTCGCGAGCTGCTCATCGCTGACATCGAACAGCTTCAGCCTGTCGCGCCGCTTCGCATTGTTGGCGCGCGAGCCGATCGCGCCGACGTAGAAGGCCGGCGACTTCAGCGCTTCCATCAGCGCCAGGTCATCCAACTTGGGATCATGGGTCAGCGCCACCACCGCGCTGCGTGCATCGAGCGCCATCTCGATCACCAGGTCGTCCGGCATCGCATGCACTACCGGCACCTCGGGCACGCTCCAGCTGTCGCGGTATTCCTCGCGCGGATCGCAGACGGTCACCCCGTAATCCATGCCGAGCGCGATGCGCGCGACAAAGGCCGAGAGCTGGCCGGCGCCGATGATCAGCAGGCGCCAGCGCGGACCGTGGATGGTGGTCAGGGCCGCAGCCGACACCTGCAGCGTCATGCCGGGGCCGGCCGGACCGAGCGTGACGTCGCCGCTGGCCAGGTCGAGCCGGCGTGCCACGAGTTGATGTTGCGCGAGTCGTTCCAGCAGCTCCGGGATGCGGCTTCGCGATGACAGCGGCTCGATGGCCAGCTGTATCGTGCCGCCGCAAGGCAGGCCGAAGCGGTGCGCTTCTTCGGCGGTAATGCCGTAGGTCACGATTTCGGGTAACTCCCGCGTGATGCCCTCCTCTCGCACTTTGGCGATCAGATCATCCTCGACGCAGCCGCCCGACACCGAGCCGACCACGCGGCCATCGGCGGCGATGGCCAGCGTCGCGCCCTCGGGCCGCGGGCTCGAGCCCCAGGTGCGGATCACGGTGACGAGCTGGCAGGCCAAGCCCTGGCGCAGCCAGGCGTCGCAGGTCTTCAGAACTTCAAGGTCAATGCTATCCATGCGCTCTCTCGTGGGTGGAGGCGGCACTATGCCATAGGGTGGGAGGGGACGTATTGCGCTGTCCCGGAGCGCACACGTCAATCATTTCCTCCTGATCCGTGAACAAAGATTACTCGGCAGACACACAAGCCCTGTTTTGCGTAATCCGTGCCGAAGAGGGAAAACCGATGCCGACTATCAGCTGCTTCTACGGTATCTTGACTCAGATGTTCTGGAACGATCACGCTCCTCCTCACTTTCACGCGCTCTATGCCGAGCACGAAGCGCTTATCGATATCAGAACGCTGGAAGTCATTGAAGGGGCCGTTCCGCGCCGTGCGCTGTCACTCATATTGGAATGGGCCGAGCAACATCGCATGGAACTCATGGAGGATTGGACATGATGCGAGCGCAGACAATCACCGAAGAAAATTCAACCGCTGACCTGACCCCGTCCGTCAAGCCAAGCATGCCGTGGCGTGTGGCGCATGTGGAAGCACTTGGCAATTTTCGATTGCAAGTTCGATTCCTAGACGGCCTCGAAGGCATTGTCGACATGGACGCCTTGGTACATTCTCCGGATGCCGGCTTCTTTCAAGTGCTAGCGCAACCCGCATTGTTCAGGCAAGTACACCTCGTGCACGGTGTGGTGACTTGGCCGGGCGAAATCGATCTTGCTCCCGATGCGATGTATCGTCATATCCAAGCGGAAGGCACATGGCTGCTTCGATAAAGAGCGCATCCGGTTCTTCTTTGTGCTGCAGATTTTCGTTACCGATCTTCATTCGCCTAGAGCCAACAAACTCGCATTCCCACCCGCCGCGCTGGTATTGACGCACAGCGCGCGCTCCACCATTAGCCGCCATAGCGGGATATCCGCCTCCTCCACGACCTCGATCGCCGGCAACAGCGCGCCGTCGCGTTGGGCGAGCGCGATGCGCAGCGGCGCATGCTCGCGGTCCAGCAGGACAAGCTGCGCGTCGACGCTGGCAATGTCATGCGCCTGCTTGATGTTGAAACCAAGAGAGGCCGGAAGCTCCCGCGCCGCCGCGCCGGCCAGTAGCACCGCATTGCCGGTCGCCAGCCCGGCCAGCGCCATGTGCGCCAAAGTCTTCACATTCGCCGCCGCGCACAGCACTGTTCCTCGTGGCGCGAAGCGCAGCGTATTGCGCTCGCCGGTCGGGCCGGGCAACGCCAGCGTCCGACCCAGCGGCGTGATGTCGGCATAACGATTTCCGCGTTCGGCGACTTCCGCCCAGCCCTGTGCCTCGCACCAGGCGAGCAACTCGGCAAACGGCGGCGCGAACCCTGGCCGCGACTGCGCCCCTCCTTGCCACTGCCCATCGCGCTGCAGTCGCTTCAGATACAACGGCCCGCCAGCCTTCGGACCTGTACCCGACTTGCCCTCGCCGCCGAAAGGCTGCGCGCCGACCACCGCGCCGATGATGTTGCGGTTCACATAGAGGTTACCGACGTGCGCCTTGCCTGCGATGTCTTCGACGGTCGCATCGATGCGGCTGTGCACGCCCATCGTCAAGCCATAGCCGGTCGCATGGATCGCATCAAGCAGGTGCGGCAAGTCTTCATGCCGATAGCGCAGCAGATGCAGCACCGGGCCGAAGACTTCCTGGGTCAGCTCGGATACCGCGTCGATCTCGATCAGCGTCGGCGCGAAGAACGAGCCCGCGCCACACGCATCGGGCAAATCCGCTTGATGCACCGCCTTGCCGGCCGCGCGCATGCGCTCGACGTGGCCTTGCAAGGCGCGCTGCGCATCCTCATCGATGACGGGGCCCACGTCGGTGGCAAGACTGGCCGGATCGCCAATGACAAGCTCGCGCATCGCGCCTTTCAACATCTTCACCACCGTTTCGCCGATCTCTTCCTGCACGCACAGCAGCCGCAATGCCGAGCAGCGCTGGCCGGCGCTGTCGAAGGCTGACGCGAGCGCATCCTGCACCAGTTGCTCGGGCAGCGCGGTGGAATCCGCGATGAGCGCATTCTGGCCCCCGGTCTCGGCGATCAGCGCGATCTCCCTGCCCTCGTCGACCGTGCGTCGCGCCAGCAAGCGGTTGATGCCCTGCGCGACTTCAGTCGAGCCGGTGAACAACACCGCGTCCACGCGCGCGTCGAGCACCAGGCGCGCGCCCACGGATTCACCGCGGCCGGGCAGGAGTTGCAGCGCAGTGCGCGGCACGCCGGCCTCAAACAGCAATTGCGTGGCCCGCATCGCGATCAGCGGCGTTTGCTCGGCCGGTTTGGCCAGCACCGCGTTGCCAGCGGCCAGCGCCGCGGCGAGCTGGCCGGTGAAGATCGCCAGCGGAAAATTCCACGGACTGATGCATACCGCGATGCCCAGCGCCTGCGCTGTGTCATCGGCCTCGGCCATGCCGGCGTAATAGCGCAGAAAGTCGGCCGCCTCGCGCACTTCTCCAAGCGCATTGGCCAGCGTCTTGCCGGCTTCACGTATCGCCAGGAGCATCAATTCATGTCGGTGCGCTTCGAACAGGTCCGCAGCCCGCCGCAAGACGCTAGCGCGCTGCGCGGCGTCCGCTTCCCATGCGCGCGCCGCGCAGAGCGCGGCATCGACATCCCGCTCGCTGGGTTCATGCACGCAGCCGACGATGTCTTCGCGGTTCGCCGGATTGCGCACAGGCTGTGCTCCGCCCGGCTCGGCTTCCATGGCGAGCAAGGGCGCGGCATTCCAATCCGTGGCCATCGCCGCGTCGAAAGCGGCATGCACCGCGCGCAGGGCCGATTCGCTGGACAGATCGATGCCGCCCGAATTGCGCCGCTGCGGCTGGTACAGATCAATGGGCTGCGCAATATCCGGATGCGGCGCGCCGCCATCCGAGATCGTCGCCGCAAATGGATCGGCAAGCAGCTCCTCGACGCTGACACGGGGATCGACGATGCGGTTCACGAATGAGGAATTCGCGCCGTTTTCCAGCAGCCGGCGCACGAGATAGGCAAGCAACGTGTCATGCGAGCCGACTGGCGCATAGATGCGGCAGGCCACGCCCAGCGGCGGCGCGCCGACGATTTCGTCATACAGCGCTTCGCCCATGCCGTGCAGGCACTGGAATTCATAGGCGCCAACGCCAGCCTGGCGCGCCCAGTCGAGGACGGTTGCCAGCGTATGCGCATTGTGCGTGGCGAATTGCGGATACAGCACATCGGCGCCGGCGAGCATGCGGCGCGCGCAGGCGAGATACGAGACATCGGTATGGCGCTTTCGCGTAAAGACCGGGAAGCCCGGCATGCCATCGACCTGGGCGCGCTTGATCTCCGCATCCCAGTAGGCGCCCTTCACCAGGCGCAGCATGAAACGCCGGCCGCGCCGCCGCGCCGTATCGATCAACCAATCGATCACCTGCGGACAACGCTTCTGATAGGCCTGGACCACGAAGCCCAGGCCATCAAAACCATCGAGCGCGGCATCTTCGACCAGCGCCTGCCACAGGTCCAGTGACAGTTCCAGCCTGTCGCTTTCCTCGGCATCGATATTGATGCCGATGCCGCGTTCTGCCGCCATCAATGCGAGATGGCGCAGGCGCGGCAGCAGCTCGCGCATCACGCGCACGCGCTGCGCGCGGCCATAGCGCGGATGCAGCGCCGAAAGCTTGACCGAAATGCCCGGGCCATCGTGCAGGCCGCGCCCGGCGACCGAGCGGCCGATGGCTTCAATCGCCTCCTCATAGGCGCGGCAATAACGATCGGCGTCATCCATGGTCAGCGCCGCTTCGCCGAGCATGTCATAGGAATGACGGTAGCCGCGCGCTTCACGCTCGCGCGCATGCGCCAGCGCTTCCTCGATGTCGCGCCCCGCAACGAACTGCCGGCCCAGGAGGCGCATCGCCGCATCCATGCCGCGCCTGATCAGGGGCTCGCCGCCGCGGGTGATCATGCGCGACAGCGCATGCGGCAAGGACTGCGCATCGGCTTGTCCGAGCAGCTTGCCGGAGATCAGCAAACCCCAGGCTGCGGCATTGACGAACAGGGAAGGCGAGCCGAGATGGCTGCGCCAATCACCCCGCACGATCTTGTCGGCGATCAGCCGGTTCGCGGTGTCTTCATCGGGAATGCGCAGCAGCGTTTCGGCCAGGCACATCAGCGCGATGCCCTCCTGCGAGGACAGCGAGAATTCGTGCATCAGCGCATCGACGCCATGGGCATGGCTGCGCTTCTTGCGCACCGCCTCGACCAGGCGCCGCGCCAGATCGCGCGCTCCTGGAGCTTCGGCGCGCGCATCCAGCAGCGGGCGCAGCGCCGCGGCTTCATTCGTGCGGCAGGCGGCGTCGATGGCGCGGCGCAATGGAGCGGGTTCGGGGAGGATGTCGTTGCGCAAGGGGGTGCGCGGGTCGCGGAATGCATCCATGTCGTTCTCCCTTCGGGCTGGGCCGGATGCGTCAAGCATACGCCCTGGTCATGCGCTTGCGTTGACGCAAAGCGCATGACCAGGGCGTATGCCCGCAGGCATGCCACCGGACCTGGGGCAAGCGTTTCATTCACTTACCCACTGCGGTCTCAGGCCGGCTTGGCCACCATCAGGTAGAACACCACCATCAGCGCCAGGAAGGCCGGTATGCCGAGCAGCACCCAGATCCTCAGGTAGCGCCAGTAAATTGCCGGCAATTCGGTGCCGGCCGCGTCGGCCGCGCGCGCATATTCGCGCATCCGTATCTGCAGCCATACCACCGGCAGCCAGCAGGCGCCGGCGATCAGGTACAGCACGATGGTCCACAGGATCCATCGGCTCGTCAGCGGATAGCCGGCCAGGTGCATCATGTAGAAGCCGGTCAGCGGCTGGATGAGGATGGTCGGCGTGGTGAACAGCCAATCGGCCAGCACCACGAAGCGCACCACGCTGGCAATCGCGCGCACATTGCGCGTCAGGCTGATGACCAGCATGTAGAAAGCCGAGCCGATGCCGGTGCCGAACAACAGCGTCGACGACAGGATGTGCAGCCATTTGACGATTACGTATTCCATCCATCCCTCTCGAGTTCGTACAGCATCCAGATCGCGGCGAGCATCGGCAGATTCTTCAGCAGCGGGCCATACGGATGCAGCCAGAATTCCGGCAGGCGCAGGCTGATGATGACGGTGTAGAACAGGATCAGCGCCAGTTGCGCCAGCCACAGCCAGCGCCGCATTGGCCGTGCAAGCGCGATGCAGCCGACGCCGAAGGCCATATCCAGCAGCGCGGCGCCATACAGCATCAGCGGCTGCAACGCTGCCGGCACGCCGGTGCGCGCCAGCAGCGCATAACTCGCTTCCACCGGATACAGGCCGAGCGAAACGATGCCGGTGACGATCCATACCAGCGCGATTGCCCAGCGCATCATGGGCAGCAGCCAGCCGAGCTGCGCGGAAAGTCGCTCTGCTCCTGCATCGCGAGCCGCAATGAAGTCGCGCGGCGCGCGCGGCGCATGGCCGAGCACGCGGGCGAAGTCCGTGGCATCGGCGACGTTGCCGCGCTCGAGCATGGCCAGGCTGTCGTCATCGAGCAAACTGCCGGGCGACAGCGAGCCGGCATGCGCGGCGATGCGGGCCAGGCCGATCGGCACCGGCAGCACGAGCGCGCGCGGCAAACCCATCGCGGCGCGCAATTGCGCGAGATAGCCGGCCAGCGAGACCGGATGCGGCCCGACGGCGGCGATGGTCATCGATTGCGCCACCGGCGCGTCGAGCAGATGCAGCACGGCCTCGCATAGATCATCCACGTGCAGCGGCTGCACCTGCTGCGCACCACCGCGTGGCAGGGCAAGGACCGGAAGGGAAGCCAGCAGATTGAACAGCCGCGCGCTGGCGCCGCCGGGACCATAGACCAGTGACGGCTGCATGATCACCGCGGGCAAATCAAGCCCGCGCAGATAATCGTCGGCGGCCCGCTTGGACAGGTGATAGCGGCTTTGCGCCGCGGCGTCCGCGCCCAACGCCGAGATCTGCAGCACCAGCTTGACGCCGGCATCGCGGCAGGCGGCGAACAGCGCTTGAGGCGCTCGCTGATGCAGTCGTTCAAAGCTCTGGCCCGGCGTCTCGCGGATGATGCCAACTGCGTTGATCACCGCATCCACGCCAACCAGGCGCGGCAGCCAGTCCTCGGCATGCAGGTCGCGATTGAAATCGGCTTCGACTTCGATATGACCGCGCCGCGTTACACCCTGCGGATGGCGCACCGCCGCCACCACGCAGTGGCCGCGGTCCAGCGATGCATCGAGCAGGCGGCGCCCGATGAAGCCGCTTGCACCAGTAAGCAATATGACCAAGCTTGCTCCTTTGTCGGCGCCCTCCCCGAAGCGGGAACCGCATGTGCCGGCCGCCATCCTATCCATACACGCGATACGACCCTCGGATGATTGGCGAGTTCATCCTCCACAGCCGAATGGAAAGCGCCTTGAACACCTGGTCAACTGCTGCAAGGGATGCATGGTGGTCGGCGTCGTGGCCAGCCTGGTAGCGAGCGCGGTGCTGAGCATCTTTCGGAACTTTGCTGACCCTTTCTCATGGCGGCATCGGCCTGGCGCTGGCCCGTCATACCCTGTCCTTTTGCAAAGCCAAAGGCCATTCTTCATAGGGAAACTTCACGGATTCCTACAACGGCTTGGGGGTCTGTCCGATACTGAACGAATTGACATTCTTGTAATCTAATCCGCCTGAATACTGTAGCAATGCGAGCAGGCATCGGTGTCCTGCGCCGCGGGTTTGTTGAACAGGCGATGGCAAGAATCAAAGTAGTGCCGCGTCGAATGCGCCAGCAGGGCAGCGTGCCCTGCAAGGCGCTTCTTCTGGCCGCGCCGCAGCGCACGCCGTCCCGGTGCGTCAATGAATCCATGGAACCGGACGCCAGCGCACATTAGCCCTATCACGCCGATTCCTTTTGGTTGCGCGGCCCGCTCCTACCATGCATGGCTGGCCCGCGCTTTGATGGGCCTCCAAACTTGGCTTGGTCGGTCGCAGCGTCAAACCTCTCAGGTTTCGATGCCATGGCTACGCATTGCTGTTTTTCGACCGCTGCACGCCAAACCAGGAGATAGCATGCCGACCATCATTGTGTTTTCCCATCTACGCTGGGACTTCGTCTATCAACGGCCCCAGCATCTGCTCTCCAGGCTTGCCGAAAACTACAAGATATGTTTTTTCGAGGAACCGATGTATCGTCCCGGGCCCAGCAGTCTGGAATATTCCAGCCCGCTGCCCAACGTCACCGTGTACCGGCCGCATACGCCGGTCGAGATGCCGGGATTCCATGACGATCATCTGCCCTACCTGAAAAAGATGGTGCGCGAGCTGGAGCAGGAAGGTGAGGAATACATTGTATGGTTCTATACGCCGATGGCGCTGCCCTTGCTGCAGGAACTGCATCCGCGCCTGGTGGTGTACGACTGCATGGATGAACTGTCGGCCTTCAAGAACCCGCCGAAGCAGCTGCTGCAGCGTGAGAGCTCGCTATTGAAGCGTGCCGATATCGTCTTTACCGGCGGCCCGAGCCTGTACAACGCCAAGAAGGATCGCCATCCGAATGTGCACTGCTTCCCGAGCAGCGTGGATGTGAAGCACTTCGCCCAGGCGCTGGACCGCGCCAATGCGCATCCGGCGCACCGCGACATTCCGGGCCCGCGCCTGGGTTTCTACGGCGTGATCGACGAACGCTTCGACCCGAGCCTGATCGACAAGCTGGCCGAAGCCCATCCGCAATGGCAGATCGTGCTGGTCGGCCCGGTGGTGAAGATCGATCCCGCATCGCTGCCGCGCCGCGACAACGTCCATTACCTTGGCCAGCAAGGCTACGACGCGCTGCCGCGCCTGCTCGCCGGCTGGGATGTGTGCCTGATGCCGTTCGCATTGAACGAGTCGACCAAGTTCATCAGCCCAACCAAGTCGCTGGAATACATGGCAGCCGAGCTGCCCATCGTCAGCACGCCGATCAAGGACGTGGTGGACTTGCACAGCGATGTCGTTGCGATTGCCCATACACCGGAAGAATTCGTCGCCGCCTGCGAAGCCGCGCTGCTGGCATCTGCAGAAGAGCGGCAGCGCATGGTCGACACCATGCGCGACAAGCTCACCCGCACTTCCTGGGACAGCACCGCCACCAGCATGCACGGCCTGATGAGCGAGCTGGCCCAGGCCGCGCGCGACTCGGCCGCGGCGATTGCCGCCGCCAGCACGCCCGTGGAAGCTGGCACGCTGCAGAACGTGAACCAGCTTGCCAAGCTGCCGGCGAAGAATTACAGCACCATCGTCATCGGCGCCGGTCCGACCGGGCTGTCGGCTGCCTATCACCTGGACAAGGACACGCTGCTGCTGGAGCGCAATGACACCGTGGGCGGCTGGTGCCGTTCGATTCAGGACCAGGGCTTCACCTTCGATTACGCCGGCCACATCATGTTCTCCAACGATGCTTATGTGCTGGAGATGTATGACACCCTGCTCGGCGACAATCTGCACTGGCAGAACCGCGAAGCCTGGATCTACAGCCATGGCGTGCATACCCGCTATCCGTTTCAGGGCGCACTGCACGGCCTGCCGCCGAAGGTGATTGCGGAATGCATTACCGGCGCCATCGAAGCCCGCTATGGCAGCACACGCCAGCCCGACACCACATCGAGCGCGGCCAACTGCAATGCCGCCGATGGCGATGCCAAGGATGCGATGGACTGCTGCGGCGATGGCGCCGCGGTCACGCCGCTGGCCACCCCTGCGCCGGCGCAACAGGCTGCCGCGGTCGCGCTGCAGAACACCGCGCCGCGCAACTTCGAAGAGTTCATCTACCGCGTCTGGGGCGCAGGCATCGCGAAGCATTTCGCGATTCCGTACAACCGCAAGCTGTGGACGGTGCCGCTGACCGAGATGGAAACCTCATGGCTCGGCGGCCGGGTGCCGCTGCCGGATCTGAACGAGATCATCGAAGGCGCGCTCGAGCCGGTGGCCAAGCCGATGGGTCCGAACGCCCGCTTCGGCTATCCGCTGCGCGGCGGCTTCGAAGCGCTGATGCGCGGCTTCCTGCCGCACATCAAGGGCACGGTGGAAACCAATGCCAAGGTGGTCGAAGTCCTGCCGCAGGAAAAGGTGGTGGCGCTGTCCGACGGCCGCCGCTTCCAGTATGAACAGCTGCTGTCGACGATGCCGCTGCCTGAACTGGTGAAGCTCATCGACGGTCATGCGCCGCGCGAGATCCATGCGGCGGCGCAGGGCCTGCGGCACATCTCGGTATGCTGCGTCAATCTCGGCGTGGCGCGCGAGAACATCACCGACAAGCACTGGATCTACTACCCGGAGGACAGCATCTTCCATCGCGTCTTCGTGCAGGGTAATGCCAGCCCGCACTGCAACGCGCCGGGTGGCTTCGCGCTGACCTGCGAGATTTCGTATTCCGAGCACAAGCCGCTGCAGTTGAAGGGCGAAGCGCTCATCGAGCGCTGCATGGCCGACCTGGTGAAGGTTGGCCTGCTCAAGCCCGAGGACACGCTTATGACTTCCAACATCGTCGACATGCCGTATGCCTATGTGCTGTACGACCATGCGCGCGCGAAGAATGTGGACACCATCCGCCAGTGGCTGGCGCAATACGACATCGTGCTCGCCGGCCGCTACAGCGAATGGGAGTACTACAACTCGGACCATGCCTTCCTTGCGGGCAGGAAGGCGGCGCAGGCGGTCGAAGCGCTGCGTCCGAAGAAACGGGTGCTCGGCGCCAATGAATGAGACAACGCTCGCATGATGCACTTGGCCGGCGCTGCGAGGCGCCGGCCTGTTTCCTCTCATTTCTCTGCATGCAATCCACACTGCATGTCCATGCCTCAACTCCCACAACTTCCTACTGCAACGCATGAACGCACACTATCCCAACGCAGAGACCACGCGCGCGCATTCCGCATCCGAAGTACCAGAACTCTGGGGCGGCATTGAGTGCACGGTTGCACGCGTGCGCGAGGATTATCGCAATCAGGCTGACGAGACCGGGCACACGCAGCGCGATGCCGACCTGGACCTCGTTGCATCCCTGGGCATACGCACACTGCGCTATCCGGTGCTGTGGGAAACGATTTCCCCCGACAGGCCCGACGCATGCGACTGGCGCTGGCATGACCGGCGTATCAACCGCATGCGCGAGCTGGGCATCGCGCCGATCGCAGGCCTGGTGCACCATGGCAGCGGCCCGCGCTATACCAGCCTGATGGATTTCGAGTTTCCGGAGAAGCTGGCGCGCCACGCAGCTCATGTCGCCGAGCGCTATCCATGGATCGACAAATACACGCCGGTCAACGAGCCGCTGACCACCGCGCGGTTTTCGGGCCTCTACGGCCACTGGTATCCGCATGGCACCGATGAGCGCTGCTTTCTGCGCACCCTGGTCAACCAGTGCCGCGCAGTCGTGCTGTCGATGGCGGCAATACGCCGCGTGAACCCGGCCGCGCAACTGGTGCAGACCGAGGACCTCGGCAAGACCTTCAGCACGCCGCGCCTGCAATACCAGGCTGATTACGAAAATGATCGGCGCTGGCTCAGCTTCGATCTGCTATGCGGACGCATCACGCGCGAGCATCCCTGGCATGACATCTTTCTGAAGAACGGCATCTCCGCGATCGAGCTGGACTTCTTCGTCGATCATCCCTGCCCGCCCGATATCGTTGGCATCAATCATTACCTGACCAGCGAGCGGTACCTGGACGAGCGCATGGAGATGTTTCCCGAACATCACCATGCCGGCAACCTGATGGAACGCTATGCCGACGTGGAAGCGGTGCGCATCGATTTCGCCGAGCGCCCGACTGGGCCGCTGGCGCGGCTGCGCGAAGCCTGGGAACGGTATCGGCTGCCAGTCGCGGTCACCGAGGCGCATCACGGCAATACCCGCGACGAACAATTGCGCTGGCTGTCCGAGGTGTGGAATGCGACGGTGCAATTGAAGAGCGAAGGCGCGGACATCCGCGCGCTGACGGTCTGGTCCCTGTTCGGCTGCGTCGACTGGAACACCTTGCTCACGCAAAGGAATGGTTTCTACGAGCCGGGCGTGTTTGATGTGCGCAGCAATCCGCCGCGCCCCACCGCGCTGGCGCATGCGGCGCAATCGCTGGCCACCAGGGGCCGCTTCGACCATCCGGTGCTGGACCATGGCGGCTGGTGGCTGCGGCATGACCGCTTCTACAACGCACCGGAATATCCGCCGGCGGCGGCGGCGCTGGTATCCAGGCCGCGCCAGATCCTGATCACCGGCGCCACCGGCACGCTGGGTCGCGCGCTGTCGCGCATTGCCACGTTGCGCGGCCTGGATCATGTTCTGGTGTCGCGGCGCGACATGGATATCACCGACCCGGCCTCGGTGGAAGCGGCGATCGACAAGCACAAGCCTTGGGCCATCATCAATGCGGCCGGTTATGTGCGGGTCGACCAGGCCGAGCGCGAGGAGGAGCGCTGCTTCCGCGAGAATGCGCTCGGCGCGGAAATCATCGCCCGTTCCTGCGCGCGACATGGCATCGCCTATGTAGCCTTTTCTTCCGACCTGGTGTTCGACGGGCTGCTCGGCCGCGCCTATGTCGAAAGCGACGCGGTCAATCCGATGAATGTCTACGGCCGCAGCAAGGCGCAGGCCGAGCGGCTGGTGCGCGAAGCCTTCCCCGATGCGCTGGTAGTGCGCACCAGCGCCTTCTTCGGTCCCTGGGACCAGTACAACTTCGTACACATGACGCTGCGCGCCCTGGCCGAGGGCCGGCGCGTGGAAGCCAGCGATGCGGTGCTGGTGTCCCCAACCTATGTGCCGGATTTGGCACATGCGGCGCTGGACCTGCTGGTGGACCGCAGCTCGGGCGTGTGGCACCTGGCCAATCGCGGCGAGATTTCCTGGCACGAGCTGGCGCTGCGCGCGGCGAAGGAAGCCGGCATGGAAGCATCGGGACTGGTCCGCGTCGATGGCGGCGAGCGACGGGTGACGACGCTGTCCTCGGAACGCGGCTTGATTCTGCCGCCGCTGGAGGGAGCGATCAGCCGGTTCGTCCGGGATGTAGCGGTGGGGTTCAGGTGAAAGAAGAATGTAGAAGGTGAGTGATCTGATTGTGTAGGGTGGGCGCAGCCCACGCGGGTGTTCAAGAACTGCGTGGGCTGCGCCCGCCCTACGGAACTGGAGGAAGCGATCAGCCGGTTCGTCCGGAAGGTGGCGGTGGTGCAGATAAAAGAAGAATGTGGAAGGTATGTGATCTGATTGTGTAGGGTAGGCGCAGCCCACGCGGATGGTTCAATAACTTCATTGGTTGTAATAGCACGATGCTGCGGGGTGCGACGCTAAGGCCGCGGTGCAGGACGTGGAGACCTGCCGTTGCAGTTGCAGTTGCAGTTGCAGTTGGTTTTGGCTTTTGTCGTTGCCGTTGCTTTTCATCCCGTTGATCGCGCCGTGTCGCCGGGCCCTGAAGCGGATAAGGTGCGGCGTCTGTCTGAGCGAAGCGCAGCGTAGCGAGTTTAGCCGCGCCCCGCTTCAGGGCCCGGCGCCACGGGAACCCCGCGCAGCGGGGCGCGATCTCCGGGTCGCCTTTTCTTGGTTACTTCTTTTGGCGAAGCAAAAGAAGTGACCCGGCTGCCGGGCCGGGACCCGGCTTGGTCGCCAAGTGCGATGTCCTTCTTGGGTCATCGGGCCATCAAACTTCGACCGGGCGGGCCTTTCAATCCAAACCTCGATCAACGCAACGACGACCAAGGCAAGAGCCTGCCCCTTCAGCGACATCACTCCGGTGACGCAAAACGTTCAGCGCCCCCTCGACCTAGCCGGGTCCCGGCCCGGCAGCCGGCCTACTTCTTTTGCGCGCCAAAAGAAGTAGGCAAGAAAAGGCGCCCCGGAGATTGCGCCCCGCTGCGCGGGGTTCCCGTG
>NZ_JAEPBG010000027.1 GCF_016632335.1 Noviherbaspirillum pedocola | reverse complement strand
AAGCGGGGCGCGGCTAAACTCGCTACGCTGCGCTTCGCTCAGACAGACGCCGCACCTTATCCGCTTCAGGGCCCGGCGCCACGGCGCGATCAACGGGATTAAAAGCAACGGCAACGACAAAAGCCAACGGCAACGGCAACGGCAACGGCAACGGCAACGGCAACGGCAACGGCAACTGTAAAGGCAGACCTGAACGTCCCGTACCTTGGCCGCAGCCTCGCACCCCTGCAGCATAGTGCTATTGCAACCAATGCAGCAGTTACCGCGCGGCGACCTTGAAAAGGCTGGCGTGGCAGCCTAACCCACGAAAGCTTGGACCAAGGGCACACGTCCAAGGCCGAGCGCGGCGCCAGCTCAGCTCTGCGGATAGTGCCGGTACACCGATGTACTGCCATCGGCCTTAACCAAAAACACGTCGTACGGATCCTTGCGCGGTCCTTCCATACCGGGACTTCCCATCGGCATGGACGGCACCGCCAGTCCCCTGGCCTTGGGCTTTTCCGCCAGCAGGCGCTTGATGTCTGCCGCCGGCACATGGCCTTCGAGCGCATAACCCTGCACGAGTGCGGTATGACAGGAACCCAGCGCCTCCGGAATGCCGAACTTCTTGCGATAGGCGCCGGTATCGCCAACATCCTGCGCCTTGACCGTGAAGCCGCTGGTTTGCAGATGTTCGATCCATCCTTCACAGCAGCCGCAGCCGGCGCTCTTGTAGACATCGACCTGCGGCGCGGTGGCAGCGCGGGTCAGGGCAGGGACCGGCAAGGCGGTCAGCAGAAGGGCTTGCAGCAATGTGCGACGTTGCATGAGTGTTTTCGACATGGCGGTTGAGGAAGAGCGATTCTCTCTCAGATGTGACAAGCGTGGGAAAACCGTGCCAACTTTCATCATCGGAACGGTCTGCAGCTTGCGCCGCGACGCTCACGGTCGTGCAGCGCCATCTGCATTGCCGCTCCATCATCTCCAGATGTCGCTGCCGCATTTCCGGTGTCATGTTTCCCATGGCGCGATCCATCATTGCACTGCGCTCCTGCGGCGTTCCGGCATTGCGCATTCTCTGGTACAGCTCGCACATGGACTTCATGTCCATCATGCCTCCCTGGCCCATCATGTCTTGCCCGCCACCCATCATGCCCTGGCTGCCGCCCATCATGCCTCCCTGACCCATCATGCCCTGGCCACCACCCATCATCCCGCCTCGCACATCCGGCGCCGCCTGTGCCGCTGTGCCTGAAGGCGGTGCGGCATCTTGCGGGTGATGCGCCTGGTGTTCCTGCTGCGTGATGCCGCCTTGCGAGGCCGGCTCCCTGCCTTGTTGCTGTGTCGCTGCGCATCCAGCCAGGGACGCGGCCGCGACAAGGCCGACGAGCAGCGAACCGAGATTGCTGTGTAGAGGTTTCATTTGTGACTCCTTGCGAAGAAAGCGAATCCGGGACGAAGCACCTTGCAGGTGCGGACATGCATGCCAATTCATCGTATTGACCGGCTTGCCGAATTCGATTGACCTGCATCAAAAGCAACCGTGTCCACGAATGCTGCGACAAGCGGTCATGCGGCCTGTTCCTTGCTATTTCTAAGCCTCAGCGCATTGGTAATCACCGAAACCGAGCTCAGGCTCATGGCCAGCGCGGCAATCATCGGCGACAGCAAATGGCCCGTGATCGGGTAGAGCAGACCTGCGGCCAATGGAATGCCGAGCGCGTTGTACACGAAGGCAAAGCCGAGGTTCTGATACATATTGCGCACCGTTTCCTCGGACAAGCTGCGCGCGCGCGCAATCGCGCGCAGGTCGCCCTTCACCAGGGTCACATGGGCCGAATTGATCGCCACATCGGTGCCTGTTCCCATGGCCAGGCCGATGTCGGCCGCGGCCAGCGCCGGCGAATCGTTGATGCCGTCGCCAGCCATGGCCACCACCTTGCCCTGCCGCTGCAGTCCTCTCACCAGCTCCAGCTTGGTCTCCGGCCGGACCTCGCCATGCACTTCCTCGATGCCCAGCCGTTTGCCTACCGCCTTCGCGGTGGCAAGTCCATCCCCGGTTGCCATTACCACTTTCAGGCCCGCGCTACGCAATGCGCGCAGGGCTTCAGGAGTGCTGTCCTTCACCGGGTCGGATACGGCGATGAGGCCGACCAGGCGCATGCCCGATGCCAGGTACATGACACTGGCGCCTTCGCTGCGCAGTCCTTCCGCCTGCTGCGCCAGCGGATGCCAATCGATGTTCTCGGCATCCATGAGCGCGGTGTTGCCCAGGGCGATGGGCTGTCCCGCCAGCATGCCGCGCACGCCGATGCCGCTCGAAGATTCGAAGCTTTCCGGCTTGTCGAGCGATAGCCCGCGCCGGCGCGCCTCGGCAACGATCGCATGGGCAAGCGGATGCTCGCTGCCCTGGTCGATGCTGGCGGCAATGCGCAGTACATCCGCCTCGCTGAACCCTTCGGCGGCGACGACCCGGTCAAAGGCCGGCTTGCCTGCAGTGAGCGTGCCGGTCTTGTCGACGATCAGCGTATCGACCTTGCGCATGCTTTCGATCGCCGCGGCATCGCGGAACAGGATGCCCTGCGTGGCGGCGCGTCCGGTTGCGGCCATGATGGACATCGGCGTTGCCAGACCGAGCGCGCAGGGACAGGCGATGATCAGCACCGCAACGGCGTTGACGAAACCGTAGACCCAGCTCGGCTCCGGTCCGAACATGCCCCAGCCAAGCAGTGTCAGCGCGGCGATGCCGACGACCACGACCACGAAATAGCCGGCCACGACATCGGCCAGGCGCTGCATCGGCGCCCGCGAACGCTGGGCATTGGCCACCATCTGCACGATCTGCGAAAGCATGGTCTGCGAGCCGACCTTCTCCGCGCGCATGACCAGGCTGCCGCTGGTGTTCAGCGTCGCGCCGGCGAGCTTGTCGCCGGGACGTTTCGTCACCGGCACCGGCTCGCCGGTCAGCATGGATTCATCGACTGCGCTTTCGCCTTCCAGCACTGCGCCGTCGACCGGCACCTTTTCCCCGGGACGCACGCGCAGCGCATCGCCGACATGCACATGGGTCAGCGGCACATCTTCCTCGGCGCCGT
Organism: Noviherbaspirillum pedocola; assembly: GCF_016632335.1. Classification (GTDB taxonomy): domain Bacteria; phylum Pseudomonadota; class Gammaproteobacteria; order Burkholderiales; family Burkholderiaceae_D; genus Noviherbaspirillum_A; species Noviherbaspirillum_A pedocola. The sequence goes on along the minus strand of NZ_JAEPBG010000027.1, from coordinate 45,968 downwards.
CGGCCCGGATGCGCCGCGCCGTCTTCGGCGCCATGGCCAGCAGCGACTTGATTGCCGCCGATGTCTGCGAGCGTGCGCGCAGCTCGAGCATCTGGCCGAGCAGCGTCAGCGAAATGATCGCGGCCGCCGCTTCGAAATACACGCTTACCCGCCCATGCGCGGCAAAGCCGGCAGGGAAGATGCCGGGCGCCACGGTGGCGACGATGCTGTAGCAATATGCCGCGCCCACGCCGGTGCCGATCAGGGTCCACATGTTGGGACGGCGTTTGACGATGGATTGCCACCAGCGCGTAAAGAAGGGCCATCCCGCCCAGAGAACCACCGGTGTGCTGAGCGCGAATTCGATCCAGCTCTGGCCGCGCAAACCCTGCGGAAACAGCAGGTGTCCGAACATGGCCAGCGCGAATACCGCAAGCGACAGCGGCAAAGTCCACCAGAAGCGGCGCCGGAAGTCGACGAGCTCGGGATTCTCGCTGTCTTCCAGCGATGGCATTTCGGGCTCGAGCGCCATGCCGCAAATCGGGCAGGCGCCGGGCGTGCTCTGTCGCACTTCCGGATGCATGGGGCAGGTGTACATCGTGCCCGCCGGCGCCGCGCCGGCTTGCGCGTCGCCGGGACGGGTGTCGACATAGGCCTGCGGATCGGATTGGAACCGGTCCATGCAGCGCCTGCTGCAGAAGTGATAGGTCTGGCCTTTGAAAGCGATTTCCCTGTCGGGGTCCGGGCCGACCTTCATGCCGCACACGGGGTCGGTGTAAGGCGCGTCCGTGGCCGCCGTGCCGCTTTCACCGCGTTCGTCATACCCGTGGGCGCCTTCGATCACGGGCGCGCCATGTTCATGATGGTGATGCGATTCGTTCTTCACGCCCGGCCTCCATGTTTGCCTGCTGCATTCGGCACACTACATCTTTTCCTTGATGCCGCTCTTCAACAGCCACCAGTTCACCGGATAGCTGGTGATGAAGCCGCAGATCATCGCGATCTGCATCATGAACCAGAACTCCGGGCTGTTGACCTCAAGCCTTACGCCCAGCACCTTGCGAAACAACCAGAAATTGGCGACGGCCATGAAGCAGTACATGCCGACCTGCCATGCCGTCAGCGAAAGGGTATCGGCCTTGAGCGCCTGCCAGATGCCCTCGAGCTTGCCGAGGTGGCGCATCGGCACGATGGTGAAGTACTGGAACGCGACGCCGAGCACGAAGGCGAAGATGAAGTCCAGCACCCAGACCGCATACATCTTCTCGCTGAAGATGCTGTGCCAGCCGAACCAGACCGCAACACCCGGCGCCGCGAAGGCCAGCCATTCCGCGCAGATGTCGCCGATGCAGCAGCCGCTGCCGCAATGCGACGCGCCCTTGGCCACCATGGCGGGGAAAGGCGTGTCGGTCTTGTTGGGCGGCTCCTTGCCCGCCTTCTTTGCCCGCATCATGGCTTCGCTGCTTGCGAGGCGGCCATAGCGGAAGTATCCCCAGACGGTAATGAGCGTGCCGAACAAGGCAGTCACCGGCCATACGATGTTCATGATGCCCATGTGCTGCGGGTGACGAATGACATCGACGAGTACTATCGCCGCGCACAGCAAGCCCAGCGCAAGGATGAGTATCGACAGGATGTGCAGCCAGGACGGCACCATTGCGAACCTCAAAGTATGGCGGCAGGGAATATGCCGCGTTCAGAATTGCCCGGGATGCGCATGCCGCGCTATCGCATACCGGGCGCCATTTCTCCAACGGGTATCAGGCAGCCATGCGGCGGCATTCCTCTGCGCAGCGTTTGCAAGCCGCCGCGCATTCCTGGCAATGACTCATCTGATGCTTGCCACACTCATCGGCGCATGTCTGGCAGATATCCGCGCATAGCCGGCAGATCGCTTTCGCATGTTCGCTGCCGCGTGCCATATAACCGGCCGCAAGCCGGCAGATCTGCGCGCAATCCATGTCCAGCGCGATGCAGCGCGCCATCATCTTCACGTCCTGCTCCTGCAAGCAGGATGCCGCGCAGAAGTCGCAGGCGCTTGCGCAGGCGTTGCAGGCCTCGATACAGGATGCGTACTGTTGGTTTGCCATAAGGTCCTCCGTTTGACGTCGAGACAAGGTGCTTCACTTCAAAACAGCATTCCGGGGACTTCCTTTCCCGTCTGCCCCAAGCCTGTGTCCCCGGGAATCGTATGAGCACGATTTCCATTTGCAGGAACACACCATCTGCGTTTGAGAGAACGCGGGGATGACTTGGTTCAGCAATCCGTCTGCAAATTCTTTGTCGCTTGAGGGGCATCAACACGGATTGAATCGGGATGCGATAGTCAAAGACGAGCGCCGGCCTGGAAACGATTTCCATGCGGTTTGCTGCTCCAACATCGCGGCGTGAAACCGGACGGTCTCACGCCGTTCCTGCTTCTCGGTTCACATCTCAGTTCTGCTTCTCGATGCGCGTCACGGTCAGTTGTCCATTCGGCTGCTCCGCGACGAAGCGGATGCGGTCGCCGACCTGCACCGCATCGAGCATGGCCGGATCCTGCACGCGGAAAGCCATGGTCATGCCGCCCATGCCGAGATTGCGCAGCGGGCCGTGCTTGATGGTTAGCTTGCCGGCACTGCGATCGATCTTGCGAACTTCGCCGGAGGACATGGCCTCATCAGCGCTCGCGCTGGTCTGCGTGGCTTGCGCATGGCTGCTTGCAGCGAATGAGACGGCGAGCCAGGCGGCGAGCAGGGTCCTTGCCAGGAAGGTCATGGTGGTCGTCTTTCCGAGTTTCATGGTGCGTCAGTGATATCGAAGCGGGTTGTCTGTGGTTCGAAGGCGTTGCAGATGCATCGCCATCGAAACGCTTAATGCCGGTGTCCCTGCGGCTTGCGCACATGCAGTTCAGCGCCCGAAGGGGAAGCGTCCGCCTGCGGCGCGCTGCTTGCCGCAGGCATGTCTCCGGCCCATTCGTAAGCGACCGTGCCTTTCGGATGCCGGTACCAGCCGGGGTCCGAGTAATCGCCGGGCTTCTGGTCGCGTCGCACCTTCACCGTGGTGAACATGCCGCCCATCTCGATGTTGCCGAAGGGGCCTGCGCCGGTCATCATCGGCAGCGTGTTGTCCGGCAGTGGCATTTCCATGCCGTCCATCGCGCCGCCGCGCTCGCCCATGGCCATGTAGTCCGGCACCAGGCGGTTGATGCGCTGTGCAATGTCGCGCTGATCGACGCCTATCATCGTCGGCACCTGGTGTCCCATTGCATTCATCGTGTGATGCGACTTGTGGCAATGGAAGGGCCAGTCGCCGGGCGCGTCGGCGATGAATTCGAGCGCGCGCATCTGGCCTACGCCGATATCCATGGTCACTTCGGGAAAGCGCGCTTCCGGCCGTATCCAGCCGCCGTCGGTGCCGGTGATGAAGAACTCGTGGCCATGCAGATGGAACGGATGATTCGTCATCGTCAGGTTGCCCATGCGGATGCGCACGCGGTCGCCCTGGCGCACGTTCATCGAGTCGATTCCTGGGAACACACGGCTGTTGATGGTCCAGAGATTGAAGTCGAGCATGGTGTTGACCTTGGGCGTGTAGCTGCCCGGCTCGATGTCGTAATTCCCGAGCAGGAACACGAAGTCGCGGTCCACGCGCATGAAGTCCAGGTTCTTCGGGTGCGTGACCCAGAAGCCCATCAGGCCCATCGCCATCTGCACCATCTCGTCCGAATGCGGGTGATACATGAAGGTGCCCGGACGCGCCGCAACGAATTCATACACAAAGGTCTTGCCCGGCGGGATGCCGGGCTGCGTCAGGCCCATCACGCCATCCATGCCGTTGGGCAGGCGCTGCCCATGCCAGTGGATGCTGTGCGCCTCGGGCAGTTTGTTGGTGACGAAGATGCGCACCCGGTCGCCTTCGACCACCTCGATCGTCGGGCCGGGCGACTGGCCGTTGTAACCCCACAGATTGGCTTTCATGCCCGGCGCGATCTCGCGCACCACAGGCTCGGCCACCAGATGGAATTCCTTGACGCCATTGTTCATCCGCCACGGCAGCGACCAGCCGTTCAGGGTGACGACGGGGTGGTACGGCCGTCCATTGGATGGAGAGAGCGGAGCCTGCGTCGCTGCGTTGTCCATCATGACCGCGTCGGGCAGGGACGCCGCGCCGACCCGGCTGACTACGCCAGCGCCCACCATGGTCGCTGCGCCGGTCAGGAAATTTCTGCGTGTAAGCATTGCCTATCCCTTTCAGTCTTGTGCTTGTCCTGGTGCCGGGCTGCCCATCAGGGTCGAGCCGCCGGCGCCGCTGCCATTGATTGCCGCTTCCAGCCTGGTCTGTGCTATCCAGAAGTCGCGCTGTGCCCCGATGGCGGCATTGACGCCGCCGACCTGGGCGCGCGCGTCGGCGAGCAGCTCGAAGACGCTCGCCAGCATGCCGTTGTAGCGCAGCAGAACTTCATCGGAAATCCGCTTGCGCAGCGGGACAACCTCGTCGCGATAGTGCCGGGCGATGTCGTAGCTGGTCCGGTACGCGGAATAGGCTTCCCGGACTTCCGAGCGGGCGCGGATGGCGGTATCCGCCGTTCTCTGGACCGCCTGCATGTAGGTCGCCTCGGCGCGGGCAGTCCGGGCGCTGCCCCAGTCGAAAATCGGCAGTTCCAGTGAAACCTCGTAACCGTTCTCGCGCGGCGCGCCGGTCTGGCTCTTGTTGATGTAGCCGGCGTCGAAGACATTGATGAAGCGCGTTGCCCGGGTCAGCCCGAGCGCATTCGCAGTGGCTTCGGTGCTGCGCTTGACCGCCTGCACATCAAGGCGCTGTTGCATCGCAAGCGTCTCGATATCGGCCGCTTCCTGCGGCGCCTTGGGCAAATCCGGCAAGCGCTCGGGGATCCTGTACTCGGCGGCAGCCGTGCCCCATAAGCCAAGCAGGCGGGTGAGCGCCTCGCGCTCGGCTGTGGCGTTGTGGCGTGCGCGGGCCAGCTGCGTCGTCGCATCCGCGTAAAAGGATTGTTCGCGCGCGCCGTCGAGCTTGCTCCAGTTGCCCACGCGGCGCATGCGCTCGGCGAGTTCGGCGCTGGCCCGGGCCGCATCGAGAACCTGCTCGGCATACCGTACCGACTGTTGCGCCGCTACTGCATTGAAATAGGCGCGCCGGGTGTCGGCGGCAAGCTGCACGGCCTGGGCTGCGGCAAAAAGCTTTGCCTGCTCGAAGCGCCGGCTCTCGATGCCGATGCGCGCCGGCAGGGTCAGGAGGCCAATGAAGTCGAACATGACGCTGCGGTCGATTTCGACATCGTCACCACCGCGCAGGCGGGAAAATGTGAACCCCGGATTTCTGAGCCGGCCCGCCTGGACCAGATTCGCTTCAGCAATGCCCAGCTCGGCAAGTGAGGCCTGCAGCCCCTTGTTATTGATCAGGGCGACTCGGACTGCGGAGTCCGGCGTGAGCGGCTCCTGCAGAAGCTGGTTCACCGCTTGACGGACTTCGGCAGCGTCGTCGGCTGCGCTTGCGCGCTGTACGGCTTGTCCGGTGCGCGTCTTCGTCATGGCGGAGACCGTATCCAGTCCGCCATCCTCGGAAAACGTTGCGCAGCCCGTCAGGATCAAGGCTGACAATGCCATGGCCAGCGGCTTTGCCGCGACCGCCTTTGGTGTGATGTGCATGCTGTTTCCTAATGATGGTGGCTGCCATGATCGGCATGCGGGGCGGGACGGTTATTGCCCGAAGCGGCCGCAGGAGCATGCGACTCCGGGCCGGGCATGGTCATGGCTCCATGTCCGGCGTGCTCGGTCTGCTGGACGAGTTGCTCATTGGCCTGGCGCCAGACGGCATCCGGAGCCGCGCTGCTATCGGCAGCGGCCCGGTAATCGCTGAAGGCGGAAACATACGCGGGTGCCGCTGTCGCGGCGTTCGGGTCGGTCGGGTCCGGCAACGCCTGCTGCGCGATGGCGGCCGCTGGCAGCAGCGCAGCCGCCGCGAGTAAATGGGTAAGCGACATCATGTCCTCGAAATCGATAGTTCAGGCGCGCGGGCGCACGCCAACCATGCCGCGAGACGGGAACGCGGGATGCGCCTAAGCATCCTCCGGGTTCCGGCCGCGGTACGCGATCAGGCGGCAAGACGTTTGGGCGGACGTTCCAGAGCGGAAGGAATGAAGCTGGTGAGGAGCGGGGAAGGATATGCCGGCAGTGCGAAAGCCGCGGCGCGCTGTGGCATGGAGATGGGCGCCAGGCTCAACGCAAGGGCGCCGGGACAGCAATTGGCGCAGGTGCCGCAGACGCTGGCCCCGTGCTTGACGTGATGCGCCTTGTGCATGGCTGGGTCCGACACGGTGTGATCATGAGGCATGCCCTGATTCGACATCGCCATGGACGCTTCATGCTGATGATGCTCAACGGACAGCGCCGTTTCCGCGCCTCCGTGCCCGGTGGAACCGCAAGCCGCCATGGCCGCGGCTGCCATGCCCTGGACGGGCAGGGCGGCGAGCAACAGCCAGAGCAGCAATGTCTTGAGGAAGCGGTTCATGCGTTAGAGGCAGCGATTGACGGCGCGTGGCGAGAGTGCTTATCCAAAGGCAACGCCCGGGATTCTAAAGCCTCCCACCACGGCAAGGTCAAGCGGATTCGCTTGGTTCCTGGCTCTGAATCTTCGCGCCGCGCCGACGCAGCAGGGCGAGCGCGCCGCTCAGCAACAGTGCCGCACTGCCCGGCTCGGGCAAGGGCTGTAACGGGGATGGGGATACGGCCGCCGGTGTCACATCGACGATGCTGATGTCATCGAGATCGAAAGCCGTCGGCGCGTTGTAACCCGTGAAGCTCAGCAGCGATTGCGGCGAAGCCGCGACCACGGTCTGCGAAAACTGGCGGTAGTCAAAGCCCGCATCGTTGGACAGCGTCAGCAGCGTAGCGCCGGCAAATTGCGCGGAAAAGGCATTGTCCGGCGCGCTTGCGGCCTCGCTCTGCAGGAAGAAACTGACCAGGTAGCTGTTGCCTGGCACGGTGGCGATGGTCTGCGTGATCGTATCGGGCGCATTGGGATCGACGCCGGCAAAGAAGGCGCCGTAGGTCCCGGTGTGCGGGCTTTCGGCATCGACACCGACGAAACCGCCGCCGGCCGCGGAAATCGCAAACCCGGACAAATTGCCGGTCTCAAAGTCGCCATTGGCAACGAGCGCCGCATGGGCGGAACCGAACGTCGCCAGGCACAGGCATCCGCATGCCGCCACAGCCCGAATGAATCGCATCTGACGCACCTCCACGAAAGAAAAAATGGGCAAAGGCCGCTGCCGGAGTGAGCGGTATCCGGCGCGGCGCGCCGCGGTTCGACTTTCACTGGCGGTGCAGGTTCCGGCTTGCCCGATTAAAACGCGTGCCGCAGGCAATGGAACCGCGGCACGCGTCGCCCGCCAGGGCGGCGGATTGAGTAAGGGGCAAGCTATCGTGGACGACTTAACTGGCGCTCTCGGACACGCATTTCTTCATGAACGACGCCTTGGCCGCGCCAGCGAGCGGCTTGCCGTTCTTGTCGACCGCCTTGGGCTGGCAGCTCGCTTCGGCTGCCTTCGCGCCATCCGCTTCACACTTCTTCATGAACGAGGACTTGGCGGCGCCCGCCAGGGGTTTGCCATTCTTGTCAACGGCTTTGGTCGCGCAGGCGGCATTGGCGGCAAACGAAATTTGCGGCAGTGCCGCAGCGATCAGCGACAGCGAGCATGCTGCGCACAGCAGAATTTTTTTCATGAATGTCCCCAGTTGTTGTCAAGGCGAAATGCCTTGGCCTATAAACGCACGAATATACGTTTAGTTGACAAAATTGTTAGCGAGATTACGCTGGCGCAAAGCTGCTGGTGTTAATGGATGGGCCGCTCGATCTGATAACCAGATCGTAGGACCAGATCGTAGGTGGGCGCAGCCCCCGCGAGCGTTTGGTCAACGCGTGGGCTGCGCCCACCCTACGGACCAATTCTTCGCACCGCAACGCACTGCACACGCATCCATCACGCCCACGCCCCCACCATCCTCCGCAATCCGCGCAGCCCATACAGCAATCGCAGCACCAGCCGCACCAGCCGCACCAGCCGCACCAGCCGCACCAGCCGCGGCAGCGGGTAGGGCGTTTCCGGCGCCAGCGCAATGCCGAAGGCGCGCACCATGCCCGCGAGCACTTCCATGTGCCGGCTTTCTTCCCACGCACGCAAAACCAACGCAGCGCGCATGTCCGCATCGGCGTGTGCCTGCCCCGCGCTACGCGAGGCCTGCTGGCCGGCATCGATGCGCCGCTGCTGTTGTCGCTCGCGTCGCGTCCGGGGCAGTTGCCGGCGTTGCTGCGGCTGGGCTTGGACGCGCGGGCAGCGTCGAGCGACTTGTGCTCAGTGGCGCACGTCCGGATCGGGGAATGGCAATGCCGGCGCGCGAGCAGGCAGGGTACCGCTGATCTTCCCGAAGCTTGACGCGCGTGCCCGGTCATGCGCTCATGCAGGCGAGCGGTTCATCGCCAGAATTCTGTAGAGCATCAGGACTTGAATGAGAGGACGTCATTGGCCTGGATGATCGCTGCCGCAATGGATTCGGCAGTCACCCGCTTGCTCATCGCCTGATCGCGGATCACGCGGTACGCCTCGTCCTTGGAGATGCCACGCTGCCGGCACAGGATTTCCTGCGCCTCGTTGAGAACGCGCATGCCGCCGATCTTTTCCTCGAGGCGGTTCACCCGGCGGCGCAGCTTCCTGATGTCGTTGGCGACTTCCCGTACCAATACCAGGGCGCTCAGAATGCCGAAGGAACGGATCGGGGAAGCGATGACGCCTTTCGCGCCCATGCGCAACACCGCCTCGATGATCGTCGGATTCTCGTAAGTCACCACCGCGATCACCGCCGGCGCTTCATCTCCCCGGGACCACTCGAAATTATGGTTGATCATGTCGGGGTTCACGGCCATGAATACCAGGTCTGTCCCGGGCGGCAGTTCACATGGCGGCGGCCAGAAGGCGTGGACCTTGCAACCGATGCGCTCTATCTGTTTCGTGAGACTTTCGCCATCTTCGTCGCGAGGATGAAAGATGCACACTTGCAGCGTGCGCAGATCCTTCATGATCTGCGGGATGGCGCGATAGGGCGGATTGACGAGCTTGGCCTGGAATCGATCCCGGTTCATTCCGCCTCCAGCGTACTCAGCGCAACAGTCCAGTCACCCAGCGAGTGGGAAACGAGATAAGGGTCGGGCACCACCGGGCGTTGAGATTCCCGCACGATCGTGAACTGCCCCTGCAGATTTGCCCGGCCGATCCGTGGGTAAAGCATGGTGTGGTGATTCGAAGGCTCTATCCTGACCAGGCCCTGCGGCGCCTGAAACTCGGCGCCGAGCAGGCGCGGCATCAGCGCATCGAGATCATCGGTTTCGGCTTGCCGCATCGCGTCGGCGAACAGATGCACCTGGAAATAAGCGGCTTCCCAGCATGCGTTCGGCATGGCCTCGCCATTGAAGCGGCGCTGGAATTTTTCCACGCAAGCCCGGTTGACCGCGGAATCGATGGATTGGAAGTACGGCGACGAGGTGTAGTGCCCGTTGGCGATATCGGCTCCCATCTGCGCGACCTCGACTTCGCAGGTCGTCAGGCTGCCGATCGGAAGCTTGCCCGGATCGAGTCCGGCTTCCGCATAGGCGCGGTAGAAATGCTTGGTCGCGTTGCCGACCACGGTCGAGAAGATGAAATCCGGTTGCTTGACCCGGATGTCCTCGACGATGCGCGCGAAGTCCTTCTCACCGGCGTTGAGCGGCACATAGCTCTTCCCGAGTATCTCGCCCCCTTCATGCTGCATCACCAGGTCGGTCATGATCCGATTGGATTCATAGGGATAGATGTAGTCGGACCCGACCAGATACACGCGTGGACCGAAAGTCGATGTCATGAATTCGGCCAGCTGCACGCTGTTCTGATTGGGAGCGGCGCCGGTGTAGATCAGATTGTTCGAGTACTCGAAACCTTCATACAGCGTCGCGTAGAACAATAGACAGTTGCGCTTCTCGACCACCGGTATGACCGCCTTGCGCGTGCTCGACATGTAGCAGCCGAAGATGACCTTGACGCCGTCGATGGAGACAAGACGTTCCGCGAGTTCGCGGTACTTGGGTGGACTGGACTGCGGATCGTACATGACCGGAACGATCTCCCTGCCATTGATGCCGCCCGCGCCGTTGATCTCCTCGATCGCCAGGAGCGTGCCGAGACGCTGCGAGGATTCGATCTGCGAAGTGACGCCGGTCCATGAATACAGGATTCCTACCTTGATGGGATCACGCTTTTGCATTCTGGCATTCCTTTTCCACCGCTACGCAATGAGCCGGTAGGAGCAGCTGTTGCGGAACCTGACCGGATTGTATGGTTTTCATCGCAAGCGCTCAACGGCCGATGATGCGTTCGACCGAGCGCGCAAGCTGATGCGGCAGCGACACGGCATTGTCGATGATCAGGAAGTTCCAGTCACCGAATATTCTCCGCACATAGCGGTCCGCGCGCCGATCCAGCGTGAGACAGAATGCATCGATGCCTCTGAGCGACAACGCGTCTATGGCATGCCTCGCATCCTCGATCAGGTACTCCCGGTCGACGACATCGATATCCGAGGGCTCGCCGTCGGTCAGCACCATCAGCACCTTCTTTTCAGCGGTTTCGCGCGCCAGGCAGGCCTGCGCATGACGAAGCGCGGCGCCCATCCGGGTCGACAGGCTGCCCTGCTGCCGTGCCAGATAGCGCGACTGCGCGTCGCCGAACGGCACGTCGAATTCCTTGATGTGGGTGTACCTCACTTCATTGCGGCCGTTGGATGCGAAGCCATGGATGGCAATGCGCGCGGCATGCGGATCAGCCGATTCGGCAAGCAGCCGCGCCGCCTGCTTCTCCAGATCCAGCACCGAGGTGAAGCTGCCGGCGATACGGTCATTGGTCGATTCCGACAGGTCGAGCAGGAGCAGGATCGCGAGGGTTCTGCGCCGCTTTCCGGGCCGCTGGAATATGCGCGGATCCGGCGTCATCCGGCCGCGCATGCTGACACGGCTTTCGATCGCGGCATCGAGATCGAGCTCCTCGCCCTCATGCTGGCGCCGCATGCGCAGCGCCCGGTCCAGCAGGCGCGCCCGCGGCGTGACTGCGCGCCGTGGCAGGCCGGGCGGGGCGGCGGGTCGCTGGTCCATGTTGCCGGGCCAGGAGGGCGCCGGCGCATCAATGATCGTGGCCCAGTCAGGGCGCAGTTGCGAGATCCGGCAATCCCATTCGGGATAGCGCAGCACTTCGCGCTCGGTCGAGAGCACCGGCGATATCTTCGGGACATCGGCAGCCTCCTGCTCGCGCGGTATCCATTGCACCGACTCGCGCGCCAATGCCTCGTCCGGCGGCGTCTGCTGGCTGTCCGTATCAAATTCCCACAACAGCGTGTTGTCGTCGCGGTACGCCGGGGTTGTCCGGTACTGCTCCGGCACGAAGCGCACCCGCATCTGCCCGAGGTCATTGGCCAGGATGCTCGCGACCTCGTTGAACGCATCGAGCCGTTCCAGGTCCGATGCGCATTGCTCGAAGAGGTCCCGGCCCTTGTTGACCCAGTGGTTCGGATCGCTGTAGGAAGCGTCGTGTATCGCGCGTGCCAGGCGAGCGGTGAGGGAAGCGATATCGAGCTCGTTGCGCTCGCCGGAAGCGGTATGGAAATTGCCCCAGAGCGCATGCAGGCCCGGATAGTCCCGGCACATCAGGCGTTCGACCCGGGCATCTTCTATCAGTCCAAGTATGGCCAGGTGCATGGGCTTGCGCCGGCCGGCAGGCTGGTGGCGCGGCGAGAAGCGCAGATGCGCCAGCGCGTGGGTCACCGCCGCCAGGTAAATGTCGCCACAGGCCGCGCCATCGATCGCCAGGTAATGCTCGGGAAGCAGCAGCACGCCATCACTGATCGCGCTGCGCCGCGCAAGCGCGTTCAGCGCATCCTGCCTGCATGGCTTGATGTCGAGATTCGGCATGCCAAAGCCGGCAAGCACGTATTGCAGCGCATTGCGCCGGCGCGCCAGCGATACCCCTTCGGCTTCGAGCTCGAGGCTGCGCGCTGCCGCCGGGTCGGACAGATCCCAGTACCGGCTCAGCAGCGCCGGATGATTCGGATACAGGCGCAATCCTGTAAGCACCCAGCGGTGCAGCGCCGGCGTATCCAGGCGGTCGAGCAGGTATTCCAGGCGCGGCGCAAGCGCGGCGAGCTGACCGCCGTCCTGCGCGACGATGTCCGCGCAGAGCGCAAGCACCGGCTCGAGCATGACGGCGCCGCCGGCGGCGCGCGCAATGCCGGGAAGCGCCGCAGTCAGCGCCTCGTACGCCGTGGCATCCCGCGCCCTGATTGCCTCGAGGCGATCGTCCATTCTTTCGCGCACGGCCGAATTGGCATCCATGGCCGCTTCCTAGGGTCCGAAATAGGCTTCGATGAACCCGTTCAGCGCCTGTGTCATGTCTTCGTCATCCGTGATCGGCTTTGCCATGGCAAGCGCGCAGGCTTCACGCGGTTTTATCCCGTCGGCGATCAGCAGCCCGGCATGGATCAGCATGCGGGTGGAGATGCCTTCCTCCAGCCCACGGCCGCGCAGCCCGCGCGACCGGTGCGCGATACCAACGAGCTTGGCGGCAATGTCGTCACCGACGCCGCTTTCATGCGCGACGATCGCGGTTTCCTCTGCCTGCTTGGGGTAATGGAATTCGATGGCGCCGAAACGCTGCTTGGTCGATTGCTTCAGGTCCTTGGTCGCGCTCTGGTATCCCGGATTGTAGGAAACCACGAGCTGGAAATCGGGATGGGCATGGACCAGCTCGCCGCGCTTGTCGAGCGGAAGAATGCGACGGTCATCAGTGAGCGGATGGATGATGACGGTGGTGTCCTGGCGGGCTTCCACGACTTCATCGAGATAGCAGATGCCGCCATGGCGCGCCGCCACGGTGAGCGGGCCATCGTGCCAGCGGGTGCCGTCGGCGTCGAGCAGATAGCGTCCCACCAGGTCGGACGCAGTCATGTCTTCGTTGCAGGCCAGCGTGATCAGCGGCTTGTTCAGGCTCCACGCCATGAATTCCATGAAGCGCGTCTTGCCGCATCCCGTGGGCCCCTTCAGGATCATCGGCATGCGCCGGCCATAGGCGGCGCGGAACAGCTCGACTTCGTTTGCCACCGGCTTGTAATAGGGCTTCGCTTCGACGAGATAGCCCCGGATCTGTTCGTTCATTCGCGGCTCCATGTTCCGGGAGCTGCATCACGCAGCCCCCGTATTGCGATCAGCGATGCGCGGACGACTCGTTGGGAATGCCCTCGATCGGCGCTTCCTCGGTGCCCGGCGTGGAGCGTGTCATCGCCTCGACCATCTTGCGCGTGCCTTCAGGATCGCTGATCCACTTGCCATAGAACTGGTATGGGCAGGTGGACACACCGTTCGGATCCTCGCCGGAATTGATCTTCCCGGTATAGCCGCGATGCAGCAGCTTGTACAAGTGATTCTGCGACTGCATGTTCTTGCGCGCATCGCGAATCATCGATGTCGACAGCTCGGCATACTGGATGCCCATTTCCTCTTCGCCGCATTCGCCCAGCGTGCGCCCGTCGAAGCCGATGATGGCCGAATGGCCGAAGTAGGAATACACGCCGTCGAAGCCGGCCGCGTTGGCCACTGCCACATAGACGTTGTTCATCCATGCCATGGCCTTGGAGACGAGGATCGTCTGCTCCTTGCCGGGGTACATGTAGCCCTGGCAGCGGATGACCAGCTCGGCGCCGCGCATGGCGCAGTCGCGCCAGATTTCCGGATAGTTGCCGTCATCGCAGATGATCAGGCTCATCTTCATGCCCTTCGGGCCTTCGGAAACATAGGTGCAGTCGCCCGGATACCAGCCCTCGATCGGCACCCAGGGCATGATCTTGCGGTACTTCTGCACGATCTCGCCCTTGTTGTTCATCAGGATCAGGGTGTTGTACGGCGCCTTCTTCGGATGCTCTTCGTGGCGCTCGCCGGTCAGCGAGAACACGCCCCAGACGTTGGCCTTGCGGCAGGCCTCGGCAAAGATCTCGGTTTCCTCTCCGGGAATCGCGGCGGCGGTGTCGTACATCTCCTTGGAGTCGTACATGATGCCGTGCGTCGAATACTCGGGAAAGATCACCAGGTCCATGCCCGGCAGGCCGCGCTTCATGCCGACCACCATGTTGGCGATGTTGCGCGCATTGGCAAGGACTTCCGCTTTGGTGTGCAGGCTCGGCATCTTGTAGTTCACCACCGCCACGCCCACGCAATCCTTGCTGCTCGAGATGTCTCCATGTCTCATTGCTTTCTCCTCAGGTAAAAGATGGCCTTTGCTCACACCGTGAGATAAGACCGAACTGCTTCCAGGTCCAGACTGCCCTTGTCGTCACAACGCACAATCCGGCCGCGATCGATGACTGCGACGCGGTCGGCGACTTCCAGCGCGAAGCTGAGCACCTGCTCCGAGACCAGGATGGCGATTCCCAGCTCGGCGCGCAGTGCATTCAGCGAGCGCGCGATTTCCTTGATGATGGAAGGCTGTATCCCCTCCGTGGGTTCGTCGAGGATCAGCACCTTGGGCTTGGATACGAGCGCCCGTGCAATGGCCAGCTGCTGCTGCTGGCCGCCCGACAGGTTGCCGCCCTTTCTGCTCTTCATTTCCCGCAGCACCGGGAAGAAGTGGTAGATGAAATCCGGGATGCCGGGGTAGCGACCGGTTTCCAGCCCGGTGAGGATGTTTTCCTCCACCGTCAGCTGCGAAAAGATCATGCGGCCCTGCGGCACGAAGGCCAGCCCCGCCTGCACCCGCTTGTAGCTTGGCAGTCCCGCGATGTTGCGGCCGTCCAGGCTGATGTGGCCGGCACGGGTCGGCACCATGCCGATGAGGGATTTCAGAAGGGTGCTTTTGCCCATGCCGTTGCGGCCGACGACGGCGGTCGCCGAGCCGTCGGGCAGGTCGAGGGAAACATGATGGATGACCTGGCTCTCGCCATAGCAGACATCGATATCGGAAATGCTCAGCAAGGCAGTTCTCCTCAATGACCGAGATACACTTCGATGACGCGTGGATCGGCCTGCACTTCATCGATGGTTCCTTCCGAGAGCAGCTTCCCCTGGTGCAGGACCGTGACGCGATTGGCGATCCACTTGACGAAGTCCATGTCGTGCTCGATCACGACGAGCGACTTGCCGAGCGCGATCGACTTCAGCAGCTCGGCCGTCTGCTCGCGCTCGCGCGGCGACATGCCGGCCACCGGTTCATCGAGAAGCAGCAGTTCCGGCTCCTGCACCAGCAGCATGCCGATCTCGAGCCATTGCTTCTGACCATGCGATAGCGTGCCGGCCTTGGTCTTCAGATGCGCGGCGAGCATGATCTGCTCGGCTACGCTGCAGATGCGTTCCTTCACCTGCGCCGTGCGCTTGAAGAAGACCGAGGCCCAGATGCCATGCGCCTGCGGTATCGAAATCTCGAGGTTTTCCGCCACCGTCAGGTCTTCGTAGATCGACGGGTTCTGGAATTTTCGGCCCACGCCGCGGCGCACGATCTGGAATTCAGGCAGGCCGGTGAGTTCGATATCGCGGAAGCGGATGCTGCCGGAGGTCGGCCTGGTCTTGCCGCAGATCATGTCGAGCAGCGTGGTCTTGCCCGCGCCATTCGGCCCGATGACGACGCGCAGTTCCTTTTCCGCGATCTGCATGCTCAGGTCATCGACCGCCTTGAAACCGTCGAAGGAAACGGTCAGGTTTTCAACGGCGAGCACCTGCGTTGCGGTATCCGCAAGAACGTCAAGCGCTCCATTGGCGGCGCTGCCGGCCGGAACAGTGGTCATGGTGGGCATGCTCATCCTCATAAGGCCTTCACTCGCAACAGCCGCTGCAACGCGCCTGCCAATCCATTCGGCATCACAGCGACGACGATGATGAACATCGCTCCCAGGAAGAACAGCCAGCTTTCCGGAAACTGCTCCGAAAGATAGGACTTCAGGAAGCCGACGACGAGCGCGCCCATCACAGCGCCCGGCACCGAGAGCCGGCCGCCCAGCGCGGCATAGATCACCATTTCTACCGAAGCCACCGAGCCGACCAGCGTCGGCGTGATCAAGCCGACCTGCAAGGTGAACAGCGCGCCGCCGACGGAAGAGAGAATCGCGGCAATCGTGAAGACGAATGCCTTGATCATGGCGGTGTCATATCCGGAGAAGCGAACACGATCTTCCCGATCGCGCACCGCGATCATGATCTTCCCGAAGCGGGTATGCAAAAGCGCGGCGCTGAGCGCCATGGCCACGATCAGCAAGGCGACTTCAACGAAGTACACATAGCGTTTGCTGGCCTCGCTGGTGATCTCCATGCCGAGCAGGGTGCTGAAATCGGTAATGCCGTTCGCGCCGCCGGTCTCGCCCTGCTGGCCGACGATCATCACCGTCATCGCCAGGGCCAGCGAGATCGTCACGATGGCGAAGTACACGCCGCTGACACGTTTCTTGAAGACGAGATAGGCGAACGGAAAGGCAACCAGCGCAGGAACCACGAGAATCGCAGCCACCGTGAAGCTGAAGTGGTGGAACGGCTCCCACCATGCGGGCAGCTTTTCCACGCTGCTCCAGCTCATGAAGTCCGGCAGCTCCGTTCCCGAGGCTTCGAGCTTCAGGAACATTGCCATCATGTAGCCGCCCAGTCCGAAGAAGATGCCCTGGCCCAGGCTCAGAATGCCGCAGTATCCCCATGCCAGCACGATGCCGATCGCCACGAAGGCGAAGGAGAGGTACTTGCCCACGGCCGAGAGCCAGAAGGGATTGAGCGTGGCCGGCAGCACCAGCAGCAACAGCGCCGCGATGCTCAGGTGCGCGATGGGCTCGGCCCTTTTTTCCAGGGTGCGCATGTCAGCTCCTGACTTTCGACGAAAAGAGCCCGTTGGGCCGGAAATACAGCACCGCGATGACGAACAGCAGGATGCATACCTTGGCCATGGAGCCGCTCATCAAATACTCGAGCGTGCTTTGCGACTGCGCGATGAGGAAGCTCGAGGAAACCGTGCCGAACAGGCTGGCGACGCCGCCGAACACGACGACGATGAAGGAATCGACGATATAGGCCTGGCCGGTGCCGGGATTGGTCGAGCCGATCATCGTGAAGACTGCGCCGGCAATGCCGGCAAGGCCCGAACCGAGCGCGAAGGTCAGCGCGTCGACCCGGTTCGTGTCGATGCCGACCGCCGAACTCATGGCGCGGTTCTGCGTGACGGCGCGGGCGCGCAGGCCGAGCCGTGTCTTGTACAGCACCAGGTAGACGCCGAAAGCGACGACGATCGTCAGCCCGATGATGAAGAGGCGATTCAGCGGCAGTTCAATGTCCGGCGTAATTGCCCAGGCGCCGCTCAACCAGGATGTCAGCGGCACCGAGACTTCCTGGGCGCCGAAAATCGAGCGATAGGTTTGCTGAAGGATGAGGCTCAGGCCCCAGGTGGCGAGGAGCGTGTCGAGCGGGCGGTTGTAAAACCAGCGGATAAAGCCGCGCTCCAGCAGGTAGCCGAAAGCGAATGTCACCGCAAAGGCGAGAAAAATGCCGACGAACAGATAGATCCCCATCAGCGATGGCAGATAGCGCGAGAAGAACTGCGCGGTGAGATAGGTGATATAGGCGCCGAGCGCCATTAATTCGCCGTGCGCCATATTAATGACGCCCATCAAGCCAAACACGATGGCCAGGCCGAGCGCCATGAGCAGCAGCACGGTAAACAGGCTGAGCCCGTTGAATAACTGAATCAATATCGTGGAAAAGGACATAGGGGCCCCTGCCATGAAATGGAAGTCGGATCGGGGCCTGAATGCGGCCCCGGCCTGCGATCACGCCCGTCTTAAAGCTTCGGGAATGGATTCGGCTGCATGACAGGAGATTCGTAGACGATGTCGAACTGGCCATCGCTGCGTGCGCGGCCGACACGCACCTTCTTCGCGACATGATGATTCTGTTCGAGCTGGATCGTCCCCTCGGGCGCATCGAAACTGATGCCCGGGGATGCCGCGATGACCTTGTCCACGTCAAAGGATTTCGCCTTTTCGACGGCAAGCTTCCAGAGGTAGACCGAATTGTAGGCGCACTCCATGGGATCGCCGACGACGCGGTTCTGCCCGTATTTCGCCTTCAGTGCTTTTACGAATTTCTCGTTTTGCGGGTTTTTCAGGCTTTCGAAATACCCCATGCAGGCGTAATAGCCGACGGCATTATCCTTGCCAATACCATCGATCTCATTTTCGGAAACGACAGTCGACAAAAGATTCTGTTTATCGCCGCCGAGTCCGGCTGCCTTTAATTGCTTGTAAAAAGCGACGTTGCTGCCGCCGACGACCGTGGAATAAACCCAGTCCGGTTTGGCGGCCCTGATCTTGTTGATAATCGAAGAAAATTCGGTATGGCCCAGCGGCGCGTATTCCTCGCCGACCAGTTTTCCGCCAAGGCGGGCTATGGTGGGCTTGGCAATCTTGTTGCAGGTGCGCGGATAAATATAATCGGATCCGACAAGATAAAACGTTTTGCCGTTCTGTTTTGCCATCCATTCAATGGCGGCAATTACCGATTGTGTCGCTTCCTGCGAAGTGTAAATAACGGATTTATCCTGTTCCAGGCCTTCGTAATAAGTCGGGTAATACAGCAGCCCATGCCCCTGGTGCAGCACCGGCAGAATCGCCTTGCGGGAAGCCGAGGTATAGCAGCCGATGATCGCGGCAACTTTGTCCCTTTCCAGCAATTTCTTGGTTTTTTCTGCGAAAGTCGGCCAATCGCTGGCGCCATCTTCAATGATGGGCTCGATTTTTTTACCCATTACGCCGCCGGCGGCATTGATTTCATCGATGGCGAGCTTCTCGGCATCGACGAGTGAAGCCTCGGCAAGCGCGATCGTTCCGGTCAGCGAATGCAGCAAACCGAGCTTGACGGTATCGCCTTCCGCAGCGAAAGCGGATTTGGGCGAGAGAGCAAATCCGGGAATAGCGCCGGCGGCAAGAATTGTGGCGCTGGATTGAAGAAATTTGCGGCGATTAATCTTATTCATTGGATGTCTCCTCATTGTTCGAGTAATCAACACGGCAATTGGGATGGAACACAATCATGCTTCTTTAACGCTCCCCAAAAGCGCTAAATTTGCGGACAAAAAAAGCCCCGAAAAGACGCAATAACGTCTGTTCAGGGCTTTTTTGCCTTGTATCCCGGCCGACTTTGTTGGCGGCTGATACGAGTGTATTAATCCAATGAATCGAGAGTATCCATTTTTCCCCAAGCATGTCAAGCGATGGATTTAAAATTTTTCACGTATAGATAATTGCCTGGCGGATCGCTTATTCAGTGGCTCGTTTCTTCGGGTAATCAATTGAGATACAAAAACATTTCATATCAATGCGAGTGGCTTTTGCGCGGTGTTTCGGATAATGCCTTCGATATTAAAGACGGGTTGAGGGTCTGGTGTTTTTTCGCCCTACTGCAGTTGCGGTCCTCCTGCGATTCACGGCAGGTACATCGATTCTCAATGGAGCGCATGTTTCCATGTCTGGCTGGAATTTCCCCTGGTCGGGAACAGCCTGGTTGTCTGCCACCGGAACCTCGAAGCGAAAGTGCTACCAATTGATACCCAGGAGGCGGCCGGTCGGCATGTCTGGCGCGCAGGGCCGGCGCGCGGATTTGCGTGTTTGTCGGCAGCCCTTCGAGCCGATACGCTCGTGTCCGCTGTATGCGGCGCTGATGCATCGCGTTACGGACCATTACAATTCGTTGCTCATCCACCTCATCGCCTTGGGCACTATGCATGGGCAGGCACAACTGCTAAACCACTTGAGATGAGGACCTTATGAACAAACTGATCGCTGCTTTGATTGCCACCGTGTTTGCAGGCGCCGCCTTTGCTCAAGCGCCGGCCACCACCACGACCACTGCGCCGGCCACGAAGGCTGAAGTGAAGGCTGATGCGAAGGCTGACAAGGCGGACGCCAAGGCCGACGAGAAGGTCGTCAAGGCAAAGGCGGAAGAGACGGCTACCGATGCCAAGGCGGATGCAAAGGCCCAGAAGACCCATGCAAAGGCACATGCCAAGGCCGAGAAGAAGATTGCTTCGGCCGAGAAGGACATGAAGAAGGCGGATGCCGACGCCGCACAGAAGTAAATCCTCCGCTTCATGAACAGAAAGGCCCACGCATGTGGGCCTTTTTTCGTGCCCGCCTTGCCAGCTCGCCTGGCGCAAAAGCGTTCTCAATAATGACCGGACGCGTCTCCCATCTGCGCGCGCAATTCCCGCTGCCTCTTCAGGCATGCACACAGAAACGGGCGAGGTTGTGAGCTGCAGGATGATTCACCGCTTTTCCGCACGATGCTCCATCCTGCCGCTGCATGAATAAGCCTGCCGAGGTCTGCAGGTCCGTGCATCTCCACTGATCCCGGGTAGGAAAGAGCGGTCCGATGCACGCCTGTTCGTGCCTTGTGAGCACGGGAGAATCTTACTGTGCTCTAGCCGAAATATGCTTCTCTTTATCGGAATTTTTCCGCGTTTTACGGAATATCCATCTAGAATCCAGTTGGTTTGCAGATATTTGTTCTGCATGCAATCTTGGGGGGCAAGCTTGCCATGAAAGGAAACGAACTGGACGACATCGACCGCAAGATCCTGCGGACCCTGAGCCGCGACGGTCGCATCAGCAACCAGAAACTGGCCGAGACGGTGAATCTGTCGGCGACGCCTTGCTGGCATCGGGTGAAAGCACTGGAAGACGCCGGTTTCATCACCCAGTACGCGGCCCTGCTCGACCAGCGCGCGCTGGGACTGCCGGAAACCGTCATCATCGAAGTCACTTTGGAGCGGCATGACGACGAAATCTTCCAGCGCTTCGGCGATGCGCTGGCGGAATTGCCGGAAGTGATGGAAGCGTATCTGCTCACCGGCGAATACGACTATCTGATCAAGGTCGCCGTGTCGGGAACCGACGGCTATGAGCGCTTCCTGCGGCAGAAGCTGTACAAGATCCCGGGCATACGCCACAGCCGCTCGACCTTCACCCTGCGCTGCCTGAAGCGGGTGCATTCAGTCACGCCTTAGCGACGCGCCGCTATACTCGCTTACCCCTTATCGCTTGCCAGGAGCAGTCATGCCGCACCAGCGCCTGAATCCGGACACCTTGTATCGCGCCGCCGGAGATGTCTACAGCCAGATCGTCCGCTCGGAAGCCGGCACGCAATGGCATATCGCCGGCATGGTGCCACTGGACCGCAATCGCCAGCTCGTCGGCGAGGACGACATGGCGGCGCAGGTAAGGCAGGTGATGCACAACGTGCGCCTGGCGCTGGACGCGGTGGGAGCAGGCCCGGAGCATATTGTCCGCATCCATATCTACACGACCGACATGGACCGCTTCATGACGCAAGGACGCGAACTCCTGTACGGCTTCTTCGGCGATGCGCCGCCGGCGTCGACGCTGCTGGGCGTGGCGCGCCTGGCCGACGCGCGTTATCTGGTGGAAGTCGAGGTGACCGCGGTCAGCGGCTGAACGGCGCCTGCCGTACGCAGGCATCCATGCCCAGATCCCGCATGCGCATCATCCTTGCAGCAGCCAGCGCAACGCGTTCGTGAGCTGCCCATCCGCGCGTGCCAGTTCTTCCAGGATGGTGAAGTGATTGGCTCCCGCGATCGGCGCGATCCGGCCGGGCAGGCCGGCGCGCAGCGCCGCATAGTCCTCGGATTGCCGCTGCAACTCCGGCAGCTCGTCCAGGCCGTAGGCCAGCACCATCGGATGCGCGCTCGGTGCCAGCCGCATCGGGCTCAATGCCGCCGCGTCCGCATCCGACAGGCCTAGCTTGTCATTGATGTAGGACAGCCGTATCGGCTCGAGATCGAATACGCCGCTGATGGACAGGCCGCCGACGATGCCGGGCTCATCCATGCTCATCGCGGTCAGATGCCCGCCGGCCGACCAGCCTGATACCACCATGCGTTGCGCATCGCCGCCCAGTGCCGGAGCCTGATCCCGGATACAGGCGATCGCGGCGCGGACCTCGTCCACGATCTGCGCCAGCGTCGCGTCGGGCGCGAGCGTATAGCCCGGCATCGCGACATGGATGCCGTGGGCCAGCGGCCCTGCGGCCAGGAAGCTGAACACTTCCTTCGCCTGCATCTGCCAGTAGCCGCCATGAATGAAGATCAGCACCGGCCCGGGCCGCGAGGCCGCGAAGTAATCGATGCGATTGCGCGGCCCCGGGCCATAGGCCAGATCGAGGTGCGCGGGAAAGGCTGCGCGCAGCGCATCGCTGCGCTGTCGGAAGTCGGCGAGGATGGCTGGGGTATCGGCGACCGCGCGGCCGTTGTTGTATGCGGCATCGAGCGATGCCTGGTCCATGTCGCGATAGATGGGGTTCATGTTTGCCCGGGCTCGTGTAGGCCGCCTGCATGCGGCGGCGGAAGGTCAGCCAAGGCTTATCGCCGGAATCCGGTGATGCTGTCAAGTCGCGGCGGCGCGCAAGCCGAAGCACGGCACCGGCTTGCGCGCCATCCCCGTGGGCCGGGCGTCTTGCCCTTTCCCGGCGCGCTTCTCCCCGATCGCCGCTTCAGAACGGCAGCCGCATCAGGCCGCCATGCTTGCCGCCCGGCGCGTCGTCATCCGCGTCATCGGCGTCATCCGCATTCCCGACCGGCGGGCAATGTCTGGCGCCGTGGACATAGCCATTACCCTGGCCGTATCCACGTCCATGGCCTCGTCCATGTCCATGACCGCGTCCGTGATGATCAAACCGGGGGCAGGTGAAAGTCATGCTCTGCGCGCGGTTCAAGCCGCCGCTGCCGGCGCTGACGAAGTCGCCGAGCGCAGCGCCGGTGGCGCCGTCGTAGCGCAGTACCGCGGCGCGCGCATACACCGCTACATACAGGTCGCCATCCGGCCCGAAGCGCATGTCGCTGACATTGGTCAGATTCGGATCCGGAACGCCGAGCAGCTCGCCAGTTTGCGCATCGTAGAAGCGCAGCCCATTCGTTGCGCCCTGGGTGACGGCCAGGATGCCCCTTGACGACACATCGAGTTCGACGTTGTAGGGCCCGAACACGCCCGGCACGAAGATCGCGCCGCTGTGGCCCGCAGACGGGTACGGCTGCCCGGTGTCGCCATGAAAGCGCAGTACGTCCGTGGTCCAGGCATTGCCCACGTACAGGTCGCCGTTCGGACCGAAGGCGATGCGGTTGGGCTGCTGCAAGCCGTTGCCGGAAGCGAACACGTCAATGAAGGCGCCGGTTGCGCCATCGAATCGGACGATGCGGTTCTTGTCCCAGTCCGCGACATAGACATTGCCGTCCGGGCCGAACTTCACATCGTCCGGCCTGCTGATGCTGCCGACTCCACTGTTGTTGGCGGCGATGAATACCGAGGTCGTGCTGCCGTCGAAGCGCAGCACCTGAAGGGTATTGAAGCTGGTCATGTACAGCAGATGGTCCGGGCCGACCGTCATGCCCTGCAAGTCGTTGAGGCCGCCGCTTCCGTTGGGCACGAGGATGCCGAGAAACGCGCCGGTGCGATCGTCATAGCGATAGACGGTTTCGCCATTGCCGCCGACCAGCAGATCGGCAAGAGCGGGGGAGATGCCGGCGGCGCCAAGCGCGACCAGCAGGAGCGCGCCGCGCAGGAGCCGGCGCAGCGCAGGGTTCAGGCTATGCATGATCTTCCTCCATGATCGCCAGCGCCGCATGCAGGCAAGCGATGCCGGCATGCCGGAAGCTGTGGCGAAATCAACCAGGGAATTTCATTGAATGCCAATCGGCGCGATGCGGTTTGCGCTACTTCAGTCCGCACTCAAAACGCGCATGCAACGAACAGCACTGCGAAGTGCCGCGCGTTCGACGGTGTGCGTTCCCTGCTGCGTGTGGCGGCGGACTACCGGCTCTGCGCAGTCATTGACTGGTTTCATCCGCAAGGCTACCTGCGCTGAAGCAAGCCTCAGGAGCTGATAAGTCGGGCATGGCCAGCCGGCGGCAATGCGCGTTCAACGAGGCACGATGCGAAAACTGACTACCCACACCCAGGGATTCGTCGCCCAACTGCCGGTGCCGTTGATCCGTTCCCACAGCGAGCGGTAGGCAGCCAGTGGCGATGCGAACGGCGGCAAGTCCGGCGCGCCGCGAAATCCGTCCGCTGTGCGCAGCAGCCCTTCGGCCATCGCATCCGAGGGGCTGCAATCCTGCAGCCGTTCGCTGCGCACATCGATGACCTGCAGCAGGATGCGGCTGGCCCGGCGCGGCATGAACAGCGGCGAGCGCGGCCGCGTCCATGCGCCGGACGGCGGCTTGCCGTCGGCCCAGTACCAGATCGGATCCTCCGGTTGCCAAAGGCGCGGCGGCAGGGTTTCGCGGATGTTCGGGCCGCTGAAGCTTTCCTTGGCCCAGAGTCGGTCATTGGCAAGACCGTAGGGCGACTTGCCTGCCGGAAGAGCCGCGATCGGCGTGGCCGGGTTGGCGCCGCGGATCGTGGTTTGCAACGATGCCCCGGGGCGATCGGGCTGCGGCTTGATGATGCGGCGGGTCTGCGTCTTGGTTCCGGCCAGCAGCGCGCGGATCATGGGGGCGCTGAAGAGTATTGATTTTTCATTCATGGGATGGTTTTCGTGGCAGGCGGCGGCCGCTATGGTCATTCAGGAGCGGCGAACACTGATTCTTGCCGCGTTAGAAGATTTTCGGTGGATTTCATGCGAGCTGCGTTCACCGTTTGTTGCACGCCTAGGGTTTTCTTGCAGTCGCCGCACGGCGCATTTAATTTGAGCGATGCCAAACAACGCAATGATAAAAGCATCGAGCGGTTGTACGGTCGGCCATTTCTGCTTTATAGAAGGAGTGAACGAGCCTCCCTAAGCCATTCATGTATCCGGTAAAAGGCAGATTCCAAAGGATTGGAAGCCTTGAATTCGTTTTTCAGCAGAGGCGGGATCGTGGTGCCTGACAAGCTTGAATCGCATGCGTCATGCAAAATACAGACCGATTCTCAAATCTTTGATCCATTCGATCCGATTGCCGTATTCAAGCGCGCGTTGGATCTGCATTATCGGTGCAAGGATGAAGTTGATGAAACGTCCTCCCGCATGCTTTTCCGGGATTTGGTCAATCTGACGATTGGATTCGAGGAATTGGGTCGACGCTCCGGTATCAGCAGCAAGAGCCTGCACCGCATGCTGAGCAAACGGGGTAATCCAACCAGCAGAAACATGTCGACAATTATCTGCTGCCTTCGCAATGTGTTGGATGTCGAAATTCTGGTGCAGGTGAAATCGAATTCGCGCACGTAGTGTTTCGCTTGCGTTCTCGGAATCGGATGCATACGAACCATCGCTTTTTGCGTTCTTCACTGAAAAGTTTCAGAAAAATGGTGTTTCGAAGCTGGTGCGGCATTTGGCCTGGATGTATCGATATTCTTTTCGTTTTCAAAACGCGTAACACCGAAAGTGCGGAGGTTTCATGCATTGAGACTGAGCACGCTACGGTTGATCTACATGGAAACTTACCCCTAAATTTTTTGGCGCATCACTGTGTGAGTAACGTTTATGTCGGAGGGATTGATGCAGGCCAAACCGTATTGCAATGTCGATTCACTGAACTTCTCTGTTTAAATAAATTAGCTAGCAAAGAAACAGCTTTTTCATACTCGCGATGGACATCCTCATCGTCCCTGCGTTGCGGTTGGCATGCGTTCATTAGCGAGATCGAATGCCCATATTCGAGGAAAAACGCATTTCGATATGGATGCTTCACTCCGCTAATGCCCGCCCAGCGAATTCAACACGACATGGGATTCAAAACGGACAACGTCGGGCACAAAAGACAGAAATATCTTTCGAAATGCTGATTTCAGTGGACGTCTTCTCGAACGCGGAACGGAGAAAACCAGATGAGCAAGCGGAATATTGCAATTATTGGAGCAGGCGGACATGGAGAAGTCGTGGCAAGCGTAATCCTTGCCGCGGGCGATTCGGTTGCGGGTTTTTATGCCGACGTTCCATCGATTTGGGGCAGCGTTGTCGCGGGCATTCCCGTCATTGGACCAATCAGCGAAATATCGTCCTCACGTTGCTCGCACGCCATCATCGGCATCGGCGCCAATGATGCACGGAAGAGAATCGCCCAGGAACTGGATATCGAATGGGCAACCGTCATGCATCCGTTTTCCTGGGTACATCCCGAAACGGAGATTGGCCCCGGAACGCTAATATGCGCCGGCGTCATCGTTCAGCCCGGAGCCCGTATCGGTTCGCATGTAATCCTGAACACCAAGGCGAGTGTCGATCATCACTGTCGCGTAGGCGATTACGCGCACATTGCCGTGGCACATCTCGCAGGCGGGGCGTCGATTGCGGAAGGCGTGTTCATGGCCTTGAGCAGCACGGTGCTGCCCAAGGTCCATGTCGGCGCGTGGGCCACGGTGGGGGCCGGCGCGGTCGTGAAAAAGAATGTCGAACCGCATAGCACCGTGGTCGGGAATCCTGCGCAATCGCTCTCGGAATTACGTGCGCGGCACAAGGTGGCGCATTGAGGGCGGGCTGAATGCGCGGTCCGCCTGGAAGAGCGGAAGCAAGCGCTGCTTCCTGCGGCAAGGGAGCAGGCATCGACATGCGGGCTGCATCGGAGAGCGCAAATGGCTAATGAGCCAGGGAGTGATGGGGGGGTGGCCAAGCGGTAAAGGCACCTGGGCGTTACAGGTCCGGGGTTATTCGTTGGTTCGAATCCAACTCCCCCCATTCAGTCTTGCGGGATAGGGCCGCATGAGGTTCCCCGACCGGCAAGGCGCGCTGCCGCGACGCCTCGCCGGTCGGTGCTCTGGCTCAGGGCAGAACCGCCGCCGCCGATGCCTGCTGAATCAGACGGTCCGCATCCCGCTGCAACAGGAAACGCTGCGCCACCAGGCCATTCGCCGCCTTCGTCACCGCGGTGACATAGCCGGCCTGGGTACCGTACATCGATTCCAGCGATGGCCGGGCGTCGCCGGCGGCCAGGCGCGCTGCTTCGGTGCGGTGGAAGGGGATGTAGGAGCCGGTCAGGTTGGAGGTGTCGATGATGCCGGGCGTGGCCACATAGTTGAACTCGATGCTGGTGCCCAGCGGCGCCTGCACTTCCACGGCATGGATGCCCGCCATCGGCAGGCCGGTCGCGGCATCAACCTTCGGCACCATGATCGCGTAGGTCTTGCCGGTGTTGGCCGGCGGCAGTTGCGTCGCGATGCCGGATTCATCCTGCGGAATGTACTGCGGGCCGAAGTCGAGCAGCGGGAAGTTGTTGTAGCGGGCCAGGTAAGTGAAGTCCGGAATCGCGGTCTGCGTGCCGTTGACTGCCCAGGTCAGGCCGCGCATTGCCGGAAACTTCAGGTCTTCCGGACGCACCAGCGTGCCATTGGCAATGCTCGGCACCTGGCTCGCGGGCGGGGCGATGTTCTTCGTCACCCAATCTTCCAAGTCGATGAACAGCGCGCGGAAGGTGTCGGTGTGATGTGCGACCGTGCCGCGCGGATAGACATCAGTGCTCGGGCTGTAGACGATCGAGGACACGCCGCCGTTGCCGCCGTGCTGGGTGCCGGCGTAGTAGTAGATGCGCACGTTGTCGGGCTGCGCCAGGTCGCGCAGGCCATAGGCATCGGTCAGCGCGGGCGAACCCTGCAATTGCCAGAACTCGGTGCCGGACAGGCCGAGGAAGAACTTTGGACAGGTATTGCTGGCGGCGCAGCGGGTCATCACCCCGCCCTTACGGCCGGTAAGGTCGTCGACATAGTCCTTGTCCAGTCCGCGCGGCGCGGTCTGGCCGAAGGCGGTGTGGTCGGTGCGCAGTCCGCCGCCGCCGCCCGGCACCGCAAAGCGGGTATTTACATTGGTCTGGCGCGCGGCCACATGCGCATAGATCCCGTCGAAGACCTTGCCGCCGTCCAGCGCCTGATTGAAGCCGAGATGCAGGAAGGTCTTCATCGCATTGCCCGATTGCGACGTGCCCTGGCCGATGGTGTTGACGATGCCGCCGGCCACGGGATTCGGCGTTCCCTGCGCATCGGCCGCCTTGTTGCGGAAAAAGCTCACCGTGTCGCGCAGCGCGGCCAGGCCCACGCCCATCACCAGCGGGTCCTTGGCGACATACACCAGCTCGTACAGATATTTCGGATCGAAGCCGCCTTTCAGACAGACCTTCGCCGGGTCGGGCGTGCCCGGAAAGGCATTGGACGCGGTGTCGCAGTTGGCGAACTTCCAGTCGGTGGCGGGGATGGTCTCGCGCGGATCGGTTTCATTGACCCGGCGCGTGAGCGCATAGCCGGGCTGGGTGTTGTCCAGGCTTACCGGCGCATACGGCATCATCGTGCCGTTGAATACGCCGCCCGGTAGCGTCATCACCGGTGTCGCAGTGCTCGGCACCAGTTCCGCGCGATACGGACCCGTGATCGATGAACCATCGCGGTTCTTGGCCATCGGCACCGATACCGTGAGCCGCTGCGCGCTGCTCTTGGGCACATCGCCCTGCCAGGCCGAGTACAGCAGCACATAGCCGCGCTCCAGGTACACCGCGTCGCTCGGCGTCGTGGTCGGGTTGACCATGGTCAGGATGTTGCCGCGGTTGGGCGCGTCGTAGCGCAGTACGCCGCCGGCTTTGCTCATGTCCTTGGGCTTGAGCATGACGAAGTCGGCCTTGTACTCGACCATGCCGCGCGCATTGACCGGCGCCAGCGCCACGTCCTGGATGATGGCGTTCTTCGGATCCTTGGGATCGACTTCGCCGCTGATGGTGCCGGTGAGTTGTTCATAGGCGCCCGCCGCGCCATAGCTGGTGCCGGGCGTGAAGTCGGTGCGTGCCGTGATGGCAAGCGTCTGACGCGGCGCCGAAGTTGATGCATCGTTGCCCGATGCGGTGGCTTGGTCGTCGCCGGAGTTGCAGGCGGCAAGCGCTGCGGCGGCCAGCAGCGCGGACAGGGTGGTGGTACGGATGGTCATGGTCTCCTCCTTGCAGGTGGTCTCTTTGTTGAGGCAAAAACTTCCCCGCGGCGCGCGCGGCGCCGTGCCTTCGGGCTTGCGGTTTGTCAGGTGCCGTTGCCGGCAGACGCGCGTTTCAGTCCGGCGTATCCGGTATCTCCATGGCCAGCAGCAGGGCGCTGAAGCATTTGCCATGCGCATCCAGCGCCAGCGAGCGTGTGACGCCGCCGCCCAGCGCCTGGCGCATCACGAAGTTCAGCGCGCCCAGCTGTGGCAGCGCATGACGCGTGACTTCGCCGTGCACGATGCCGGCGAAATGCGCGCGCACCCGCTCGGCGGTGACATGGCGCTCCAGCAGCGCATAGTGCCGGCGGTCATAGGCGATCAGGGACAGGTTCGAGATGTCGCCCTTGTCGCCGGCGCGGGAATGGGCAATCTCATGCAGCTTCATCTTGCGACTCCTCGAAATGGATCTGCGGCTGCGCCAGTTCGCGCGGCAGCAGTGCCGACAGCACCGCCACCACCTGGCGCGCCGATTTGGTTGCGCCGCCACCGCCGGCCGGGCCGCAGGTGTACAGCGCCTCGACCTCGTTGCCGATCACGGCCGCGTCCTGCAAGGTCTCGGTGCGGGCGGCGATGCGCACCCGCACCTCGCCTGGTTCGCATGCGGCATTGCTCGTTGCCATGCCGCCGGCGATCGCGTTCATGCCGATCAGGTCGCAGCGCAGTTCGCTGTACCGCGCGCCGATGATGCGCAGGCGTTCTTCGACGATGTCGATGGCGAGTTGTCCGCGTGCGGCCGCGCCGGGACCGGCATAGGAAATCTGGCCTTCGCCGATATGGCTGTCGATGTAGCCGATCGACACCTTCAGCGTCGGCGGCCTTTGCCTGCCACGCGCGCCCGAGATGCGTACCCGGTCCGGGCTTTCCTCGACAATCTGCACGCCGGAGAAGTCGGCCACCACGTCCGGCGTGACGTAGCAAGCCGGATCATGGATCTCGTACAGCAGCTGTTCGGTGCAGGTCGCAGCGGTCACCATGCCGCCGGAACCGGCGACCTTGGTGATGACGGCGCTGCCATCGGCCGACACTTCAGCGATCGGGAAACCCAGGCGCGCCAGGCCCGGCACATCCTTGCGGCCCGGATCGGCGTAGTAGCCGCCGGTGATCTGTCCGGCGCATTCCAGCAGATGGCCGACCACGGTGCCCTGGCCGAGCCGGTCCCAGTCATCAAGGGCCCAGCCGAATTCATGCAGCAGCGGCGCCAGCACCAGCGCCGGGTCCGCCACCCTGCCGGTGATGACCACATCCGCGCCCGCGGCAAGCGCCTGCGCCAGCGGCTCGGCGCCGAGATAGGCATTGGCGGAGACGATGCGTTCGCCGAGCGACGCCACCGGCGCGCCATTGTCTTCGATGCGGTAGTCGCCGGCGACGAGCATCTCCAGCACATCGTCGCCGCTGATGGCGGCAATCTTCAGCGCTGGCAGGCCGAGTTCACGGGCGATATCGCGCGTGGTCCTTGCCGCGGCCAGCGGATTGGCCGCGCCCATGTTGGTCAGGATGCGGATGCGGTTCTTCGCGCACAGCGGCAGCACCGCCCGCATCCGTGCGGCGAGCAGCGGATCGAAGCCGGCCGAAGGATCGCGCATTCGGGCCTGCTGTGCGATTGCGATGGTGCGTTCGGCCAGGCATTCGAAAACGAGGTAATCGATGTCGCCGCGTTCGGCCAGCTCGACGGCGGGCTCGATGCGGTCGCCGGAATAACCGGCGCCGCCGCCGATGCGTATGGTTTTCATGGGTATTCCCTTTCGGTCGGGCGCATGCGCATCACAGCGGGAAGATGCCGAGCAGCACGCAGGCTATCGTCATCACGATCGATGCGCCGAACAGATACTTGAAGGTGTATTTCTGGTGGTCCGCCAGTTCGATGCCGGCCAGGCCGGCAACCAGGAAGGTGGCCGGGGTCAGCGGGCTGATCGGAAAGCCGGTCGTCATCTGGCCCAGCAATGCCGCCTGCGCCACCTGTATCGGCGCCACGCCGAGCATCTTGCTCACTTCGGCCACCACCGGCAGCACGCCGAAGTAGAACGAATCCGGATCGAACAGCAGCGACAGCGGCATCGACAGCACGCCCAGCACCACCGGGATGTGCGACGCCATCTCGGGCGGCACATGCGCGACCGCCGCGCTCGCCATCGCCTTGAGCATGCCGGACTTGGACATGATGCCGGTGAACACGCCGGCGGCGAACAGGATGCCGGCCATCAGCAGCGCCGCCTTCGCATGCGCATCCACACGGGCGCGCTGCATGTCGACGTTCGGATAGTTGATCATCAGCGCCAGCACCACGCCGATCATGAACATCACCACCGGGTCGACCTTGCCGCTGATCATGGTGCCGAGCACGAACACGGTCAGCACGATGTTGATCCAGAAGTTCTTCGGCCGGCGGATCTCGAGCTGTTCCTTGGTCAGCTCATGGAGGTGGACCACCGCGGCTGCATCGGCGCCGGCAGTCAGACCCAGGCGCCGTTCTTCCTTGCGGCCGAGCATCCACGAGACGATGAACACGAAGGCAAGGCCCACCAATTGCACCGGAATCAGCGGCGTGAAGATGGCCGACACCGGCAGATGCAGCGAAGCCGCGGCGCGGATCATCGGCCCGGTCCACGGCAGGAAGTTCACGCCCGCGGCCAGCGAAGCGACGCAGGCCAGGATGCGCTTGTCGATGCCCAGGCGGTTATACAGCGGCAGCATCGCCGGGATCGTGACCAGGAAGGTCACCGCGCCGGAGCCGTCGAGATGAATCAGCAGCGCCAGGAGCGCCGTGCCCGGCACGATGCGGCTCGGCCGGCTGCCGACGATCTTCAGAATGCCGGAGATCACCGGGTCCAGCATGCCGGCGTCGGTGACGATGCCGAAGAACAGGATCGCGAACACGAACATGCCCGCCACCGGCGCGATGCTGGTGATGCCGGCGAGGATGAACTTCGAGGTTTCGAAGCCGAAGCCGCCGATCAGGGCAGCGATGATGGGAATCGCGATCAATGCCACCAGCGGCGACATGCGCTTGGTCAGGATGACGGCAAGCAGAACGAGAATGGTGATGAAGCCAAGCAGGGCCAGCATGGAAGTCTCCTGTGTTTTTCTCTTGATCCCGGCTTGTCGGTCGGCCAGGTATGCAGAGGATTGTCGGAGACGATACTTATGGAGTAAAACGCTTTGTTTCGATAAATCGATCGATTTTCTGGATCAATCTTGGCCATGCACAATATCTCGACCAAGCAGCTGCATGCCTTCATCGCGCTCAGTGAACTGAAGCATTTCACTCGCGCGGCGGAGCGCTGCCATCTGTCGCAGTCCGCATTCAGCAGCGTCATCAGCAAGCTCGAGGACAGCGTCGGCACACGCTTGTTCGAAAGGGATACGCGCAATGTGAAGCTCACGCCGGAAGGCGAATTGTTTGCCGAGGTCGCGCGTTCGCTTTACGAGGAAATCCATGTGGCCTTCGACAACATGTCGGACTATGTGGCCCGGCGTCGCGGCCGGGTAGCGATCGCGGCGCTGCCCTCGCTGGCAGCGAACGGCCTGCCAGCGATCATCGCGGAATACCGCAAGCGCTTTCCCGGCATCGCGGTAAGGCTGCACGACTCGCTGTCGGACCAATGCCTGACCATGCTGCGCGAAGGCACGGTCGACTTCGCGCTCACTGCGCCGGGACCCAACCTGGCCGAGTTCGAGACGCGCACGCTGTGCAGCGATCCGTTTTACCTGGTCTGCCGCCGCGACCATCACCTGGCATCCAGGGAGCGCGTTGGATTGGCCGAGCTCGCGGGTTGCGAGATGGTGCACCTGGCGAAGTCCACCAGCGTGCGACAGCATGTCGAGCTGCTGCTGCGCGATGTGCCTACGCTGCATTCCGGCCTGGAGGTCGAGCACCTCGCCACCGTGGCCGGGCTGGTGCAACATGGCCTGGGCGTGTCGCTGGTGCCGGAACTTACGCTGTTCCAGTTTCGCCTGCTCGACCTGGTGGCGATACCGGTGGATGCGCCCGATATCGTTCGTCCGATCTACATCGTCAAGCAGAAGGACCGCAGCCTTTCCATCGCGGCGCAGGGCATGCTGGAAATGCTCGAGACCAGTCTTCGTGTCGTTGGCACTGCGCGCGCGGGCATTCCCGACAATCCAATGTAAGGATCGCTACGACGGTGCATCAGGGCCGATGGTTTCCTGCAGGCCATCGCGGTGAAAGATTCGAAGCCTCTGCGACATAGTCGTTGAAGCGCGCTGGCATGCATGAGGCTTTTTCTTGAGGAATCGCAGGCGCATTTGCGCGCTTGTGCCGCACATTCATTTCATCGTTACGTGCAACCGGGAGGCGTGGACGAGTCTATCGGTGAATGAGGCCTGACAGCCTTTCACTAGCCATTCCGTGAATTCCAGTGCATCACATGAGGCGAAGATGCGTGTTCTCGGATTCTCGATTTGCCCTGCTGCACCGCATGGATTTCAAAGCGACTCGGAGAATGAACATGTCAAGGCGGATAAGAACGCTATTCATCGGTAACCGGCCAGCCATATTCCATTCCCTGATCCGAAATGAAAACATCGAACTCGTGGAGGTCCTGGCAACAGACAGATCGCTGCTGGATATCGATGATTATGCGGGCAGCATTTCGCTGCTTGCGGCTTCGGGAGAAAAGCAGAAAGTCGTCAACGCCATGATGAACTGCGACTATGAATTGCTCGTCTCCGCGGGGTGTCCGTACGTTCTTCCGGTAGAAAAATGTTCGGAAGAAAAAATATGCATCAACTCGCATCCTTCGGTGCTGCCGCTCGGAAGGGGAAAGCACCCGATCAATGAATGCCTGTTGTCGGGACATAAGGTGGCGGGCTCAACGCTGCATTATCTGAGCCGCGAACTCGATGAAGGAGACATCATTCACCAGAAGTCCTTCGAACTCAGCGAAGACATCGACCTGGATATCCTTTATTCCTTCATCTTCGATTTCGAATGCGAAGTCTTCGAGGAGGGCTTGCAAAAGCTGATCGATACGAATTTCGATTTTCGCGGCAGGCCGCAGACTGGTGTCTCCAGCTATTACTCCAGGCAGGATGCCGACATGGTTTTCGATGTGAGAACCGGCGATATTGATGATCTGCTCCGCAAGACCCGGGCGTTTTCATCCCGCAACCTTGGAATAAGGGTGAGCCTTGGTGACACCCGCATCAGAGTCCATAAGGCATCGCGCATACACAACCGCTTTCTGCAGGAAAGATACCGGCATTGCGAGCCGGGCTCGGTGGCAATCAACAGGGAGAGCGTGCTCATCGTGAGGATGCAGGATGGCCTGGTTCGTTTCGATGCCTGGTGGCGCGACACGGACATCGATTCCCTCTGAACCCGGCTCAACGGCGTTCTGTCCGCAATCTCAGAGTGGTCTGCGCTACCGGTATGGAAAGCGCCGCTTGCGTTGTCTCGCTACGCCAACCGGCTGTATTGGCGTAGCGATGCGCCGTAGCAGGTCCTCAGGTTTGCCTGCGGATTCTTCAGAACCTGCCCACATGTTCGGCTTGCCTTTCTGCCTCGTGCCATGCCGCGACGGAATAAGCGCCCCGATCCGCAAGCCCTCGCGCTCATACACCCGTGAACGCGCAGCATTGCCCTCATGGCGAAGCGACAGCCAACACCGTGAACCGAGTCGCACAACGCTGCTTTTGTCCTGATACACAGTCAGGCGCCAGCCAACACCCTGCATAAAAAGTGTTGGCCGAAGTTGGGTAAATCCCGTCGGCCGACCTCCCCGCGAATCGCGCGCTCATGCGCTGCGGTCGCAGAGAAAACGCATTGAATTCATCGGCTTACCTGCATTCCAGAGCAGCGGCACGGCAGCTGGCACACGCATTGCGCTATGGCTTGCGCCCGGCAGACAGCGGCAACGTATCGATGCAGCGCCCGCCGGGCCATCCACCACTATTAAGCTGATCAGGAGATTCCCATGAACATCAAAGCCCTTGCCGCCGCTGTTTCCCTCCTTGCCGCCTTCGGTTACGCGCATGCGCAGCAGACCGAGTTCGCCGCTCCCGATGCCGGATTCCGCTCAAGCCTTACCCGCGCTGAAGTACGCCAGGAATTGATGCGCTCGCATGGCCAGGGCCTGGCCGTCCAGGGTCAGCACGAATGGCAGGACCCGGTTTATGCGGGCAGTGGAAAAACCCGTGGCGAGGTGAAGGCGGAACTGGAGTCCGCTTCGAGGCAGCAGGAACACAAGTCGCTCGTCGACACGCTGTACTTCGGCTGATCGTCATCACGCTGCACATGTGGACCCGGCATGGCGCGCCGGGCCGGGTTCGCGCTTGCAGCATCACCTTCGAACGCAACAGCACATGACGGGCGGAATGCCATGAACACGAAACACGCATTGGACGCGGTATGGGCAACGACGGTGCGCGCCGCGCAGCGTCTGGCCGATCGCCTGTGGGAAGCTGCCTTGCCGATACTGGCGAAAGCCTGCGTGTCCGCGGTCGGACATCCGTCTCCGACGACCGGCTTCATGCTCGCGGTCGCATTGGAACTGAGCGTACGGCTGGTTCGCCATCCGCTGGTTCGCGCCATTTCCCACGCCGGTGCGCGAGTATGGGGACTGCATTGAAGCAGGCAGGCTTGGCATCGGGCCAGTGAAAGCGGTGCTACAGCCCACTGCACCCTTTCGACCGCGATTCAGCGCTGGCCGGTCTTCGCTTCCGCTCTTGCCGCGAACCAGGTGGCCAGCATCGAGCCGGACAGGTTGTGCCATACGCTGAACAGCGCGCTCGGCACCGCCGCCAGCGGGCTGAAATGCGCCGCGGCCAGCGCCGCGCCGAGACCGGAATTCTGCATGCCGGTTTCCAGCGTCACTGCCTTGCACTTGGCGAGATTCATGCCGAAGGCGCGCGCAAACAGGTAGCCAAGGGCAAAGCCGAGCAGGTTGTGCAGGATCACCGCCGTCAAGATCAGCAATCCATTCGCAAGCAGTTTCGGCTGGTTCAGGCCGACGACGA
The DNA here is from genome assembly GCF_016632335.1 of Noviherbaspirillum pedocola. Lineage (GTDB taxonomy): Bacteria > Pseudomonadota > Gammaproteobacteria > Burkholderiales > Burkholderiaceae_D > Noviherbaspirillum_A > Noviherbaspirillum_A pedocola. The sequence continues at coordinate 9,989 of NZ_JAEPBG010000027.1, read as the reverse complement.
TGGCCACGATCATCACGATCGCGACCGTCGACACCAGCGGCAATGCCTTGACGCTGGCCTCCGCCTGTTTGCGGAAAAGCGCCTTCACGACGATGCCCAGCAGGATAGGCACGAGCACGACCTGCACGATGTCCATGAACAGCGAACCCGTATTGATGCTCATCCATTTGCCGGCCAGCAGGGACACCAGTGCCGGCGTGGCCAGCGGCGCAATCAGGGTGGAGACTGAAGCGATCGACACGCCGAGCGCGATATCGCCCTTGGCCAGAAAGGTCATCACATTGGATGCGGTGCCGCTCGGGCAGCAGCCAACCAGGATGACGCCGACCGCAACCTCGGGCGGAAGGCGCAGCGCAATCGCAAGCACATACGCGATGCCCGGCATGATCAGATAGTGGCCGACGACGCCGATCGCCACATCTCTGGGCCGGCGCAAGACCTCGCGAAAATCGGCCGCGGAAAGCGTGAGGCCCATGCCGAACATGACGATGCCCAGCAGCGGCGTGATCCAGGTCTTGTAGCCGATGAAGGCTTGCGGCGCGAAGAATCCGAAACAGGCAAACAGGATGACCCAGAGGGAAAAGGTCTTGCCTACGAAATTGCTGAGTTTTTCTATCGTGTTCATTCCACTACTCTGATCTGTGTATGCGATTGCTGCGGGCGCTACGGTTGCTAAGGTCGATGCGGTATCGGCTGTTGCCTTTTCGAAAAAAGGCGGCGCATTGTAGTCGATCAGGCGCAATGACGCCTGCGCAGTGGCGCACTGCAGCCGGATGCCGCAATGATCCCGACCCATGGCTATGGGCCGGATGCGGACAGCGTTCGCAAGCATCAGGCCAGATCGGACTCCTCGGGCGCGGACAGGCTCAGCGTGGCGCGGCCGACATTGGGATGTTCCATGATGCGCGCCTCCAGCCTGCGCAGCAGGCGCGCAAGCTCCGCCTGATCATGTTCGCCGGCGAGTTCCACGCGGGCCGATATCAGGATCTTCTCCGGGCCGATGTATTCGGCGAAGAAGGCGGTGACGCGGCGGATCTCCGGTGTTTGCCTGAAGCTGGCAATGACCCTGGCGCGCAGATCCGGCGGCAGCGGCACGCCTGCCAGAAAGCGCCTGTTCATGTCGATCAGGTACAGGCCGACGATGCCCATGAGCGTGCCGATCACGATCGATCCGGCGCCATCGAATTCGGCGCGCCCGGTCAGCTGATGCAGTGCCATGGACGCCGCGGCAATGCCCAGGCCGAAGAGGGCAAGCAGGTCCTCGGTCACCACCGCGCGCAGCAGCGTGTCGGAAGTGCTGAGCAGATGGCCGACGATGCCCAGGCCGCGCGTGCTGGCCTTCTTGCGCACGAATCGCAGGGCTTGAATCAGCGAAACAAGTTGCGCGATGAAGGCGCTGCCCAGCACCAGGTAGCCGAAGAAGAATCCCAGCACCGGTTCGCGCGTGTGCAGCTGTTCGATGCCGCGCCAGATGGCGATCTGCGCGCCGAACACGAAGGTGCCGGCCGAGCCGAACAGGGCCCAGACATAGGATTCCCTGCCGTAACCGAGCGGATGCGCGGCATCGGCGGGCCGCAGGGCGACCAGGTAGGCATTGGCGCGGAAGCAGTCGGCAACGAGGCTGACCCAGGAATGCACGGCTTCGGCCAGCATGGCGCTCGAGCCAGTGACCGCCGCCGCAAGCGACTTCAGCAGCGCGAACATGACCTCGCCCCCAAACGCCTTGACGACGGCGCGACGCGGGTCGGCGACGCGCGTGCCTATGCCTAGTCGTCGGTGAAAACGGTTGAAGGCGCGCACGGAAACGGTATCGGGCTGAGTTCAGCGCAGGATTGCGCGTGGTGGCGCCGCCATGGTCGGAGTGCCGATGCTCCGCGGCTTTTCCCGCTGGCCGATGCTTACCCTGCGGCAGGAACGGGCAGGGACCGCGTATTTGCGGCTGCTGCGGCTGTGCGACGCGCAGACAGGAAAAGAGCACAACGCCATTGCTGCGACCGAGAAAGACATGTGGAGCTCCGGGGCGGGCTCTCCAGTTTGCAGGATGTCCTGCGCGCAAGATTGACAGCTATCAAACGCGATGCCGATGGCGCATGGCGCAGGAATGCGCTTGCCGGATGTGCTGCGGCCACATACTCCTTGCGCGCTCGCTGCCGGGTTTAAGCCAATCGACATGGGTTGCCTTCGGGCGGCATTCCAGCGATGTCGGCTACCTATAATTTCCGGCCCAACAATAGCTACGCAGATACGGCCCCATGAAATTGAACAGAACTTCCGGCCCCATGCTGGCCATGCTCGCCGTCAGCCTGTGCGGCTGCAGTTCCTTCCTGCAGCAGGGCACCGGCGCGGCGGCCGGCGTCAGCGGCGCGGCGATCGCGGCCAGCGTCACTTCGGATGCGGCCGTGGCCACCGGCATCGGCGTTGGCGTGCAGTCCCTGGCGCAGGCTGGCGTGCAGCAGGCCCAGCGCGTGGTGCATACCGAAGAGCAGAACCAGATCGCCGCGATCGCCGGCAAGCTCGCGCCGGGACAAGTGGCGGCTTGGCAGGTCAGTCATACCGTGCCGATCGAACCGTCCAGCCGCGGCCAGGTCGCAGTCAGCCGCGTGGTCGGCGCGCAATCGCTGGATTGCCGTGAGATCGTGTTCTCGGTGGACCCGGCGCCGAAGTCCAAGCAGGACAAGGGCTTTTTTGTTGCCATGATCTGCCGCGATGGCGAACGCTGGAAATGGGCCTCGGCCGAGCCGGCAACGGAACGATGGGGAGCATTGCAATGAAGCGCCTGCTGTGGTGCGCTTGCATGCTGCCCGTGCTCGGCGGCTGCGGCGCGCTGGGCGGCATCGCGGGCGCGGCGGCTGGCATCGCTTCCGGCACCTTCACCAGCAATCCGGCGGTGGGCGTGGCGGTATCGGTGAGCGTGAAGGCCGCAACCGACGCCGGCATCAAGGGTCTGCTGCGCTCCCTGCATCAGGATGAGCAGGATGCGATCGCCAGGCTGGCCGGCGACATGGAGCCCGGCGAGATCCGGCCGTGGCGCATCCGGCATGCGATTCCCTATGCCAATAACCAGGGCAGTATGCAGATCACCCGCGTGATCGATACGCCGCTGGCGCAGTGCAAGGAAGTGATGTTCACCGTGGATGAGCGCGATGCGGCTGCGCCTGCGCAAGCGACGGCACATGCCTGGTTTACCGCGCAGGTATGCCGCCATGAACAGCGCTGGAAGTGGGCAGTGGCCGAGCCGGCGGTGGAACGCTGGGGTTCGCTGCAGTGAGAGGTCGATGCCGCGAGCGCAACGGCCGGATCCTTCGGGCTGGAACGTATTCGCCCTAGTGTCCTTTCCCGCCCCCCTTGATCTCGCGCCAGTCCCCCTCGCTCATCTCCACGTCGAATTTGCGCGCCGCTGCGCGGATGCGCGCCCACGCCTCGTCGCGCTCGCTGTCGGTCACACCCTGCACCTGGTTGAAGCGGGCGATGGCGTTGCGCACATGGCTGGCATCTTCGAGCGGCTCCTTCTGCTGTTTGGGGAAGGCGAACTCCCGTTTCGGCAGGTCCTTGCGTTCTTCGGTATCGAGTTTGCTCATGGGATTCTCCTTGCGACGTGTTGGTCGTTAGACCCACGTGCAAGGGCAGGTTCCCCGCGATATCACGGCCGCGGAACAGCGCCGGGACCACGATATGCCGGATTCCCGGCAAAGCGTTTTCGCCTTTCGATGCGCGCCCGGCAAATGTGCTCGGTCCATTGCCGGAAACCAAAGCGGCGACAGGCGGGCGTCATCTGAAACGGTGGTTTTCCGCGCGGCAGACCGCGCGGACGAAGCGTTGACGCCTGCCTGAAACGGATTTCAGAATTCTTCCCAAGCGCCTTCCGCCCTGATTTCCAGCACCAGGTCCTTCACCCTGCGCACCGAGTCGTCGATCAGCGCCTCGGTTTCCGTGGCCGGCGACGCCGAACGCTGCGCCAGGCTTTATGAAGAGATGCACGAGCCTGCCGCTGTTCATTCGCATAAAAACCGAGCTTTTCGTGTGGTCTTATGTCTTATATAAGACTTGTTGTAGTACAATACCGGCTTCGCAACATCCGGGACCCGCGCCCGGCCTTTTCCAACCTTCAACAAAGAGCCCTCCATGCTTGCTGCGTACCGCAACCACGTCGCTGAACGCGCGTCCCTCGGCATTCCCCCGCTGCCGCTTTCCGCGGCCCAGACCAAGGATCTGGTTGAACTCCTGAAGAATCCCCCGGCCGGCGAAGAGCAATTCCTCGTCGACCTGATCACCAACCGTGTGCCCGCCGGCGTGGACGACGCCGCCAAGGTCAAGGCCGCCTTCCTGGAGAAGGTCGCCAAGGGCACCGATTCCAGCCCGCTGATTTCGCGCGAACTGGCGACCAAATTGCTGGGCACCATGCTCGGCGGCTTCAACATCAAGCCCATGATCGATCTGCTGGACGACGAAACCGTCGGCGCGGTCGCAGCCGAAGGCCTGAAGAAGACGCTGTTAATGTTCGACTACTTCCACGATGTGAAGGACAGGGCGGATAAAGGCAGCGCGAATGCGAAATCGGTGCTGCAATCCTGGGCCGATGCCGAATGGTTCACCTCGCGCCCGGCCGTGCCGGAAAGCCTGACCCTGACCGTGTTCAAGGTCTCGGGCGAAACCAATACCGACGACCTGTCGCCGGCGCCGGACGCCACCACCCGCCCGGACATCCCGATGCATGCGCTGGCGATGCTGAAGAACGCGCGCCCGGGCATCAATCCGGACGAGCCGGGCAAGATCGGCCCGATCCGTCAGATCGAAGCGCTGAAGGCCAAGGGCAACCTGGTCGCCTACGTCGGCGACGTGGTCGGCACCGGTTCCTCGCGCAAGTCCGCCACCAACTCGGTGCTGTGGTTCACCGGCGAAGACATCCCGTTCATCCCGAACAAGCGCTTCGGCGGCGTGTGCCTGGGCACCAAGATCGCTCCGATCTTCTACAACACCATGGAAGATGCCGGCGCGCTGCCGATCGAGCTCGACGTGTCGAAGATGGATATGGGCGACGTGATCGAACTGCGTCCGTATGAAGGCCGTGCGCTGAAGAACGGCGAGACGATCGCCGAATTCAAGGTCAAGTCCGATGTGCTGTTCGACGAAGTGCGCGCCGGCGGCCGCATTCCGCTGATCATTGGCCGCGGTCTGACCGCGAAGGCGCGTGAAGCGCTGGGCCTGGCCCCGTCGACGCTGTTCCGCCTGCCGCAGAACCCGGTCGATTCCGGCCGCGGCTTTTCGCTGGCGCAGAAGATGGTCGGCCGCGCCTGCGGTCTGCCGGAAGGCCATGGCATCCGCCCCGGTACCTATTGCGAACCGAAGATGACCACCGTCGGCTCGCAGGACACCACCGGCCCGATGACCCGCGATGAGTTGAAGGACCTGGCCTGCCTCGGCTTCTCGGCCGACCTGGTGATGCAATCCTTCTGCCACACCGCGGCGTACCCGAAGGTCGTGGACGTGAAGATGCACCACGAGCTGCCGAACTTCATCGAGAACCGCGGCGGCGTCGCGCTGCGTCCGGGCGACGGCGTGATCCACTCGTGGCTGAACCGCCTGCTGCTGCCGGATACCGTCGGCACCGGCGGCGACTCGCATACCCGCTTCCCGATCGGCATTTCCTTCCCGGCCGGCTCGGGCCTGGTGGCCTTTGCCGCCGCCACCGGCGTGATGCCGCTGGACATGCCGGAATCGGTGCTGGTGCGCTTCAAGGGCGAGATGCAGCCCGGCGTGACGCTGCGCGACCTGGTCAATGCAATTCCGCTATATGCGATCCGCCAGGGTCTGCTGACCGTGGAGAAGAAGGGCAAGAAGAACATCTTCTCCGGCCGCATCCTGGAAATCGAAGGTCTGCCGAAGCTGAAGGTCGAGCAGGCATTCGAGCTGTCCGACGCCTCGGCCGAGCGCTCGGCCGCCGGCTGCACGGTGCATCTGGACAAGGAGCCGATCGCCGAATACATGACCTCGAACATCACGCTGATGAAGTGGATGATCGCCAACAACTACCAGGACAAGCGCACGCTGGAGCGCCGCATCCGGGCAATGGAAGCCTGGCTGGCCAAGCCGGAACTGCTGTCACCGGACGCGGATGCCGACTACGCCGCCGTCATCGAAATCGACCTGGCCGACATCCATGAGCCCATCGTGGCCTGCCCGAACGACCCGGACGATGTGAAGACCTTGTCCGAAGTCGCCGGCGACAAGATCGATGAAGTGTTCGTCGGTTCCTGCATGACCAACATCGGTCACTTCCGCGCCGCATCCAAGCTGCTCGAAGGCAAGACCGATATCCCGGTGCGCCTGTGGGTGGCGCCGCCGACCAAGATGGACCAGCAGGTGCTGACCGCCGAAGGCCATTACGGCACGCTGGGGCGTACCGGCGCGCGCATGGAAATGCCGGGCTGCTCGCTGTGCATGGGCAACCAGGCGCAGGTGCGCAAGGGCGCCACCGTGATGTCGACCTCGACGCGCAACTTCCCGAACCGTCTGGGTCTGGAGACCCGCGTCTACCTCGGATCGGCCGAACTGGCAGCGGTGTGCTCGACGCTGGGCCGCATCCCGACGAAGGAAGAGTACATGGCCAACATCGGCGTGATCGACAAGAACGCCGACAAGATCTACCGCTACATGAACTTCGACCAGATCGAGGAATTCCGCGAAGTGGCGGATAGCGTGCAGGTCTGATGCGGCAGGATGGGACGGCGGAAGTGTATTCCGCGGTTCCGTTTCCCGGCCGGGAATGCAGGGCGCGGCGCTTCGAGTAGACTTTGTCCCCGACCTGCGTCTTCGCAACGCCAATCCCGATCAGCGACGGCTCAAGCCCGCTCCGATGCATACGGAGCGGGCTTTTTCATGGGCGACGGCAGGCGTGGAAGAGGGCGCCCGGCGGCTGCGGGCGTAACGCGAAACGGCCAGTTTTTCAATGCGTACACGGGGCGCTGCGACGGGAACGGACGTGGGCTCCGACCTGTTTGAATTCGGACAGGCGGAGTCGAGCTCCCGCGCAGTCGTATACCGGGGTCAGGCGCTTGTTCGCACCCGCTTGAGCAAGCCGTGTGGCGCGCGCATCAAAGCGCGCCGGCGAAGCCATGTGTCTTTCTCGTCCCCATCGCTACGATCGCAGCGCCCGCTGCCACGATCAGCGCGTCTTCAATGAGTCCGCTGCGGGTCTGACCCATGCGCGCCATGGCTCGCTTGCGTACGGCAAGCGTCGAATAGGCAAGCGGCACCGCAGTCGCAGCCGCAAGCGCTGCGCCCGCTTTCTCTTCGCCACGTGGCGCCAGGGCTGCGCCGGCGATCCCGGCGCTCATTACCCGTGCCAGCAGTCCGGGGAAGACAGTCCGGTCGGGCGCGGTTTTCATCTTGTCGCCGAACAGCTCACCCACTCCCATGGCCAGCGCGGCGAACTTGAGCAGAGGGCGATCCAGGAGAAACAGTGTTCCTGTCGTGCGACGGCCTACGAGTCGTGCTGCCGCAAGGCTGGCCATGGGCGTCATTGAGCGCGCGCTTGCGACGGCGCCAATTAGGGCGGAAGAGAGCAGGCTGTGCATTTTCATTTTTACCGAGTCTCATACAGGGTGAGGGGTGATGAGCCGCCGACGCAGCTCGAACCTCGCAAACGAGGTTTCACCGGAGGGCCGTGCGTGATCACGGGCTGGGGCAGGCATATTTTGGGTTTCGATTGTATCCAGCGTCCCCAGCAGCACTGGCGCCGCCGCTTTCGGAATATCGAAAGACGCAAAACGCGCTGCAGCAACGCATCCGGGTACGAACGCCCGCTGGCTTGTCTGCACGCGAACCGGCCTGCACCGGTCGGCTGTCCGATGTTTGCGGGACGTCTCAGCCTATCCGCACTGTTGCGGTACCGAGCGGGCCGAAGTCCGCCGTGACGAGATCGCCCGAGCTTATCGGCATCGGCGTCACGCAGGTCCCGGTAGTCACCATCTGCCCTTTGCGCAAGGTGATGCCCAGATTGGAAAGTTCATTAGCCAGCCAGGTGAGCGCGATACGCGGATCGTCAAGAACATTTGCCCCGGATCCTTCCCGTTCCAGCTTGCCCTCGATCCGGCCGACGACACGATGCGTGACCAGGTCGATCGCTCGCCAGTCCGCCGTGCTTGCTTCGGCGGCCACGAAGTAATGCGCGCAAGCGTTATCAGCGATTAATTGCGGCGCGCCGACCTGCGCGAAGTCTTCATAGCGGGAGTCTGGTATCTCGATGGCGACATGCAGCGTGTCGACGGCGGCAAGGACCTCTTCAACCGAGAAGGCTTGCGGTCGCGGTTCAAGGTCACGACCCATGCGGAATGCGAATTCGACTTCCGCCACAGCCATATGGTTAGGTCCCGCCGGGACCACGCCTGCGCATGGGACAACCCGTTCCGCAAGAATGCGGCCGGCTATAGGACCGTCCACGTTGATATGCGCTTGCCCGGCGGCGCTGGTGGCGGCGATCTTCCATCCATAGATCGGACTGCGTGATAGCGCCTCCAGGCGCGCCTGGATGGCGTAGCCGTCTTCGCGTGTCGTGGGCCTGATATCAACGGGCAGTGCGGGGATAAGCGCGCCGCGAATCCAGTGTTCATGGAGGAGATTCGCTGCAGCTTGTAGTGAGGCTTCGTTCATGGCGTCGTAGTCAGTCAGGATGGAGTTGCCGAGGGTATTGAAGGCGCGAAGGTCGCTGTGTCCCGGAAGCGGTGCGATGCTGGCTTGAAGCGCTGCAACGCAGTGCGATCTGATGACCTCCTTTGCATCCGGATGGAGTGGGCAGCCGTGACGATGATGCCAGTGGCGCTATGGGACGGCAAGGTATGCGCCGGGGTACGTAAATGCCGTTCCTGGCTTGAATTGGTGATATGGAGATAGCGATTTCGACCCAAAGCAAACCCTTGGCTTCAGAGCTGGCTGATTTTAGAAAGGATGGATGACAACGTTGTGAGATCGATTGGTTTGACAAGATGATGATCAAACCCCGCAGTCAAGCTGCGCTCCCGGTCGCTCTCGTGCCCGTATCCAGTCACAGCAATCAGGATCGCCTTCATTGCCTCAGGATGCATCCTGAGGCGACGCGACAGTTCATTGCCATCGATGTCGGGCAAGCCGATATCCAGTAGAAACACATCCGGGGTTTCAATTGCAACGCGTTCAAGGGCTCTAAGTGCATGGTGTTCGACAACTACCTGATGACCTAATGCTTCGATGAGCAACGCAAGCATCTTCGCCGCGTCAACATTGTCATCCACCACCATCACTCTTAGCGCCTTGCTCGGATGAGCCGGATTGCGGGCCTCCAGCTCATGGTTCGCAGAAAACTCTTTCTCAGCTATGTGGGGCAGGCACACCACGAACTGGCATCCCTTCCCAACCCCGTCGCTGTGCACCGTGACGCCTCCCCCATGCAGCTCCATCAAGCTTTTTACTAGTGCCAGCCCAATGCCCAGGCCACCTTGCGACCGGTCGGACGTCCGGGCTGCCTGGGCAAATAGCTCAAATGCCCTCGCCTGGAATTCCGGCGTCATGCCGACGCCGTTGTCGGAGACAGCAATCCTGATGTGGCCGCGATCCACTTCCATGCTCAGGACGATTTCTCCGCCTTCCGGCGTGAATTTCGCTGCATTGGTCAGCAGATTGGTAACTACCTGGACAAGACGCTTGATATCCCCGAGCACGAACGCCGAATCGGGCGGCGTATGCACTATGAGTCGATGACGGCGCGCTTCAATCAGCGGTCGCACTTGCTCGACTGCATCAGGAAAGATTCGTTTTGCATCCAGCTTTGTCTTCTCAAGCGTGACCAAGCCACGGGTAACACGAGAGACGTCCAGCAGATCATCTACTAAGAGCCTATTCCAGTAGGGATAAGAATTGAAGTAATGCTTGTCCAAGCCAGTGTTTTTGATGGAGGACATCATGGGCATGGTCAAGCAGGACGACGGATGGCGCTTGCCGGATGAATTATGGGAACA
>NZ_JAEPBG010000026.1 GCF_016632335.1 Noviherbaspirillum pedocola | reverse complement strand
TATCTTGCCGGTCTTCTGGCGCCGCGTGACCGGCCCAAGACGCTCACGGCATTAGCCGGTGCGGAGCCGCTGGTCCAGGCGCAAACCGCGCCCGTGCAGCAACTGCAATTCTTCCTGTCCGAATCGGGCTGGGATGCCGATGCCGTGACCGCGCGCACGCTGCAATTGCTGGGTGGGGATCCACTGACGGCCAGCGATCCCGATGGCGTGCTCGTCGTTGATGACACGGGCGACCGCAAGGATGGCTGTGCCACCGAGCATGTGGCACGCCAGTACCTGGGCTCGGTGGGCAAGATCGACAACGGCATCGTGGCAGTAACGACCTTGTGGGCCAATGAACAACGGTATTACCCGTTGCATGTGGCGCCCTACACCCCGGAGAGCCGTCTGCCCGAAGGTAAGAAGGACCCGGCCTTCCATAGCAAACCGCAACTTGCCATGACGTTGATTGAACGGGCGCTGGCAGCCGGCATTGCGTTCAAGGCCATCGTGGCGGATTGCTTTTATGGCGATCATCGCGAATTGGTGGCGACGCTGCGTCGGCGCCATCTGCCCTTCGTGCTGTCGCATCGCGGCTCGGTCGGACGCGGCTGGACACCAGAGGACGTGGCGCACTCCTTCCACGAAGCGCTGGAAGAAGTACGGCCGCGTGACTGGCACAAGGTGACACGTCACTTCCGTGACGGGCATACCGAACGCTGGTGGGCAACCGAACTCACCTTCCTGAACTATGGTCCCGACAAACCCGTGCGGGCCATCTGCGCAACGACGGACCGGCAGACATTGCCGGAGTTGTCGACCTGGTACCTGACAACCAATCTGCCGCGGGAAGCGGCTTCTCTGGAAGAGGTGGTACGCCTGTACGGACTGCGACATTGGGTGGAGCAAGGCTACAAGCAGATGAAGGATGAATTGGGCTGGGCTGACTTCATGGTGCGTAGCGATCAGGCAATCCGCCGGCATTGGCAACTGGTGTGCTGTGCCTTCGCTTTTTGCTGGTGGCAGGAGGCACGACAGGCACGCCAACATGTTCCGGCCGATTCGCCGGCTCGAAAAAAAAAGTCAGCCAGTGCGTGGCCCGATGCGATGTCGCTGGCCGCGTCTGTTACGGTCCGTGCGGGCGTGGCTGACACCGCTGAACTGGCTCATGCGCTGTTGGCGTCTCTTGTCCCCCAAGCCCCCACCCACCGAATTCGCCACGCTCACCCGCTACCTTATTGAAGCGGCCGGGGGCGGAATCAACCTCTATCTCCGTTTATAACAAACTATTTATGAACTCCCTCCGTTTTGCAAGCCATGCTGTTTTGATGTTGAACTGAGGTTCGACTGCACAAATTTATCCGGCCTACTGTGGCACCCGTCGGTGCCGGCCCTGATGTCTTCCGCTCGCAGACTGCCTCTTTACCGCTACGGTCTCGTTTCGACCAAGTTTGTTATCAGGCTCTTGTCTGCGTGAGTCCGAACTCATTTCTCCATCAATCCATCTTGCTCGCAATCGTTGGCGGGATATTTCCTGTTGATCGTCAGTTCTCTTTGCTATCGCCTATGCAGCGCTTCTGTATTCCGTTCCACGAGCCAGCATGGCCCAAATGATCCTGGCGATCCTCGCTGCCAAAGCGACTGCTGCCACATTGTTGCAGGACCGCTTTTGTAACGCGACTACCCACTTACTCTTGCTATCAAACTTATCCGCCATTGAGCGCAGCGCGCTGCGGGTTCCATGAATGAGCAAGGTTCGCAATCTGGCGTCGCCACGTTTGGTAATACCGCCGAGCCGAGTCTTGCCGCCGCTCGAATACTGCCTTGGCGTGAGCCCCAACCATGCTGCAAATTCTCTTCCATTGCGAAATAGCTTGGCATCGCTTACGCTGGCCACTAACGCGGTGGCTGTAATCGGCCCAACCCCTTCAATCTTCATCAGGCGCTTGGCGGCCTCGCTTTGCCTGGCCAGCAAGGTAATCTTGCGTTCATATTCGGCCGCCTTGCCGTCGAGATTTAGCAAACGCTCGTACAACTCGGCGATCGTCTCTCTCGCCAGCAAGGGCAAGTTGGATGCGCCTGTTTGCACTTCCATCATGGCGCGGCGCAACCTTGCCATGCCAGTGGCGACCACAATACCGAACTCGCCCAGCAGACCACGAATCTGGTTGGACAATGCAGTGCGCTCCGATACCAGCAAGTCCCGTGCTCGGTGCAACGTCAGTATTGCTTGCGCTTCTTCCGTCTTGACCGGAACAAAGCGCATGTTGGGCCGCCCGACAGCCTCGCAGATCGCTTCGGCATCATTGGCGTCGTTCTTGCCACTCTTGCGGTATGGCGTCACAAATTGGGCAGCCATTAGCCGCACGTCATGGCCTTGGCGGCGCAGTTCCCTGGCCCAATAGTGGGCTCCGGCACAGGCCTCCAAACCAATCAGGCATACCGGCAGTTTGGCAAAGTAAGTCAGCATCTCCGAACGCGACAGCGTCTTCTTCAGCACCGCTTTGCCGTGCCCATCCACGCCATGTATTTGGAACACCGACTTTGCAATGTCCAGCCCGATTCTTACGATTGCCATGCCTGCCTCCCATTCTTGGATGCGACGCCCATGCCTCGCTTGCTTACACTTTAGCCCGCTTCGGAGGTGGAGGGAGTTCATGACATTACCACTAGGCCACCAGTGAACCGCATCCCATCCCCTTATAGCAATAGCGCCCGCCTCACGCACCGCCTGTTCTATTTCATTTTGCTGGTCGGCCCGTTTCCCGGTTGGGCGTCGGCATCCGCTCACTGGCTTCCCGTTTCCCTGTTCGGCATCATTCCCCTGCCCGCTCTCGCGGCGCCCCGCGCGCGTTGGGCGCTGCAGGCCGGCGATGTGCACGCCTGAATGATGTGGGCGCTGCTGGTGCTGATTGGCCTGCATGTGGCCGCAGCGTTGTATCACCATTTCATCCGGCATGACACTATCCTGCGCCGCATGCTGCCGGGCCGCTAAAGTAACCTCAGTTCGTACATGGACGCCCCGGTTTGCTCAAGCTCTTAATTCATGATGACGCGGTGGTAAAGATTGCATTCGTACATTCGGACTTGAGCTGTGGCGCTAGCCACTGTCCCTGATGGAATGTGCTGGTTGGGGCCTCATCGGGTTAACGCACTTTGCGTGCGACGAACTCATCAGGTTTGCCCAACCACGGTCTTACCAACGTTGCCATCACTTCATGATTGCCTGCGCAATCGGTGGAATCAACTGCCGGTCGTTACGCTGCCTTCCTTCTTGCTGTTATTAGCCGGTCTGATTACGCCGTGGCGTAATCAGACCGGAAATCCCGCTCGTGAGCGAGTAATGCCCAGACGATCCGCGCCGTCTTGTTTGCCAACGCAACGGCTGCGACATTCTTGTGGCGCCGCTCCAGTAAGCGAGCGAGCCAGCCTGTAGTGAGCTTGCGCTCGGCAGCCAGGATGACGGCCCTGGCGCCATGGATTAGCAACGTCCGCAAATAGGTATCGCCTCGCTTGCTGATGCCCAGCAAATTGGCTTTGCCGCCTGTGGAATGCTGCTTGGGAACCAAGCCCAGCCATGCCGCTAGCTGCCGGCCATTGGCAAACTGCTTGGCGTCGCCAATCGAGGCTACCAGCGCTGTGGCTGTGATCGGGCCAATCCCCGGTACCTTCTCCAGCTTGCACGACAACGCATTGGAACGGTGCCATAGCCGGATTTGTGTTTCCAGTTCCCCGACCTGCTGGTCCAGGTTCTTGAGGTGGTCCAGCATACGCTGCACCAGTTCATGGAATGCGCCAGGCACGTCGTCGCCAGCGTTATCGAGTAGCTCTGGGACCCGCTTGCTGATGTGAGCAATCCCTTGAGGGAGGATAAGCCCGAATTCACTTAACAGCCCGCGGATTTGGTTGGCTTGCGCCGTGCGTGCCTTGACCAGCGCTTGCCGCACTCGATGTACAGCCAGTACCGCCTGCTGCTCGACATGCTTAACAGGAACAAAACGCATGGTCGGCCGTGTGACTGCCTCACAGATTGCCTCGGCATCGGCGGCATCGTTCTTATTCGTCTTCACGTAAGGTTTGACAAATTGCGGCGCCATGAGACGTACCGTGTGCCCCAACGCCTGTAGCTTGCGCGCCCAGTAATGCGCGCTACCACATGCCTCCATGCCAATCAGGCAAGGCGATAGGTTGGCAAAGAATTCGACTACCTGCGGCCGTTTGAGCTGCTTCTTCAGGACCGTTTTTCCTTGCGCGTTCACACCATGAACCTGAAAGACAGCTTTTGCCAGATCGATGCCAATTGTCGTAATCTGCATGATGACGCTCCGCTCGGTTAAGTGGTCGGTGACACTTCCACTTTGGCACATTCGATGCCGTTACGGGTGGGGCGTCCATTCCATTGGGTTAAGGGAAGATACGCGTAGGTCAAAGGGAAGCGCCTCACAGCTTCGTACGATTGGGTTTCCGAACCAGTCAACCGATACGCAGCAGGAGGCGCCTGATGGACAGCCTAACGGAGCTGTTTTGCCTGATTGATGATTTTTGCCAAACGTTCGAGCCGGAATGGGAGCGGCGTCTACTCACGGAAGGCCAGAAGAAGCGGCGGCGTCCCGCCTCGCTGAGCCTGTCGGAACTGATTACGCTGGCCGTGTTGTTCCACCAGCTGCGTTACCGGCAGTTCAAGAGCTTTTATCTTTCCTGTGCGGTACGCTTTCTGCGCACCGAGTTTCCCGGGCTGCCAAGTTATCAGCGCTGTGTGGAGCTCATGCCGCGGTGTGTGGTGCCGCTGAGCGCTTTGTTCGCGCAGCTCAAAGGCCGTTGCACCGGCATCACCATTGTCGATTCCAGTCCGCTCGCTGTGTGCGACAACTTGCGCATTTCCCGGCATCGCGTTTTTGCCAAGGTCGCTGCACGCGGCAAGAGTTCGACAGGATGGTTTTATGGATTCGTGCGACGTGCAAAGTCGCACTTGTTATTGTCTCGACCGAAAGGAGTGTGAGACTTGTTGTTCCCTCAACGGTAGCCTACCGGTGCGGGCGAAGCTGGTAACGGCTTGGTTCGAAGCCACCGGGACAATGTAGCCCCTCGTTAGAGAAAGAAGTGCCGCGAGACACTTTCCAGTGCTGCCAGCATCGGCGCGGCACGGGCACTAGGCTAGGTAGTATGGCTAATGTAGATGAACTGCTGATAAACCTCGTCAAGAACGACCAGCCAAAGATGCTGACAGGCTGGAACCAAAATGGTACGTGACAGGCTGTCCGATGAAACCTGCGGACACAGGGACACAACGTCACCGGGGAATAGGCAGAGCCTAACCTACTTTGGTAACAAGTGTGAAACACGGTAAGCCCGTAGCGTTGCCCTCGTGGCAAGTGGACCGCAAGGAACACCGTTTACGCTGCGTGTAAAGGATGGCGGAGCAAGCGAAGGCCATCCCGTAATGGGATGGATAGGAGGTGCGTCAATGAGTGAACGACAACATCCCTCCACGCGAAAGCGGGCAGACTTCCGCCGCGTTTTTCTTGACGAGATAGCTTGAGTAACTTCCGCAGAAGGAAAAGCAGATGACGGCGCAAACAGCACGCGCTGGTGCATTCTTCAGCGATCCTGGTCATTGGCACGGCATTGTCTGGTCCAAGTGTCATCGGGAAGTCAGGAGGCTGTAGGCACGCATCGTCAAGGCGACGAAGGAAGGCCGCTGGGGCAAGGTGAAAGCCTTGCAATGGCTGCTGACCCACTCATTCTTCGGCAAGGCACTTGCCGTGAAGCGGGTGACGGAAAACCAAGGTAAGAAGACACCGGGGATCGACAACGTCACATGGTCAACCCCGGAAGTAAAGTATCAGGCGATCAAGACACTGAACCGACATGGCTATCAGCCACGACCATTGCGAAGAATATATATCCCTAAAAGCAATGGTAAGAAGCGGGCGTTAGGTATCCCCTGTATGGCAGACCGAGCCCAGCAAGCATTACATCTGCTGGCGCTGGAACCCATCGCGGAAACCAAAGCTGATCCACACTCATATGGGTTCAGAACTGGGCGCTCAACCGCCGATGCCATTAAACACTGTTTCTACGCACTCTCAGTCAAAGATGCCGCACAGTGGGTGCTCGAAGGCGACATCCAAAGCTGTTTCGATGAAATCGCGCACGAGTGGTTGATAAGCCATATTCCCATGGACAAAGGGATCTTGCGGAAATGGTTGAAGGCGGGGTATTTGGAAAATCGATGCTACTTCCCAACCGAAACGGGGGTTCCCCAAGGGGGAATTGCCTCACCGGTTTTAGCTAACCTGGCGTTGGACGGCTTGCAACAACAACTAGAGGAGGCCTTTGGACGTCCAAAACAAGTGAAGGGCAAACGGCTCAACGTTAAGGTCAACTACATAAGGTACGCTGATGACTGGCTGATTACCGGATACACGCAAGAATTTCTGGAAAACGAAGTCAAACCGCTAGTGGCAGCATTCCTACAGGAGCGTGGTCTTCAGCTTTCGCCGGAGAAAACGCGAGTCACGCATATTGCGGAAGGGTTCGACTTTCTGGGACAGAACATTCGCTCCTATAAAGGCAAAGTACTGATCAAGCCGGCGAAAAAGAATGTGCAGCGGTTTCTGACAAAGGTCCGTGCCATCATCAAGGATAACAAAACGGCGACACAATATTTCTTGATCAAGAAGCTCAATCCCGTCATCAAAGGGTGGGCAGACTACCATCGGCATGTTGTCTCGAAACAGACGTACCGAAAAGTCGATCAGGGCATCTGGAAAGCCCTGTGGCAATGGTGTTGCCGTCGGCATCCGAATAAAGGAAAAAGCTGGATCAAGGCCCGCTACTTCCAACACATTGGAACACGGGACTGGATCTTCGCAACAGCCACGGATGAACGGTGGCCAGACGGCACCTGCAAGTACACGACACTGCGCACCGCCTCGGACACCCCGATCCGAAGGCATATAAAAATCCGGGCTGAGGCTAACCCTTTTGATCCGGAATGGGAAAGCTATTTCGAAACCCGATGTGGCTTTACAATGCTATCCACCCTGAAGGGGCGCAAGAAGCTAATTCGACTATGGGTGGATCAGCGAGGTCTTTGCCCCATCTGCGATCAGCGGATAACGCAGGAAAGCGGATGGCATGTGCATCACATCCTCCGACGCGTCGACGGCGGGAGTAATACACCGGGTAACCTGATACTGGTTCATCCGAATTGCCACAGCCAGATTCATCATCTTGGTTTGAACGTAACGAAGCCGGCTCCTTCACGGGGCTTGGAAAGACGTGAGCCGTGTGCGTCGAAAGGACGCCTGCACGGTTCTTGGGGGGCGGCGATGTAGCAATACATCGCTGCTACCCGACAAGCTCCATGTGGCCATCAATCACCAGGGCGAGCTACTGAGCATCAAAGTCACGCCAGGCAACGTCGATGACCGCAAGCCAGTCGCATTTCTGTGCCGCGGGCTATTTGGCCGGGTCTATGCCGACAAAGGTTATGTCGCCCGGTGGCTGGTGGACTTGCTACGTGCGCGGCAGTTGGAGCTGATTACCAAAGTTCGAAAGAACATGAAACCGGTCCAGCACACGCCCTTCGACCAAGCCCTGCTCAAGCGCAGATCCCTGATTGAAACCGTCTTCGATGAGCTGAAAAACCTTTGCCAGGTCGAGCATACGCGGCATCGCTCGCATGCCAACTTCATGGTCAATTTGATGAGCGGTATCGTCGCTTATTGCCTCATGCCGAATAAGCCGCGCCTTCCTCTCATGTCCTCTGCTCCGGCTTGCCAGTAATCGCTTATCCCGAACTGAGGTTAAAGTAGCCCCTTTTCTCAGGTCGCCTTTTTGCGCGCGAACTCGGACAGCAGCTTTTCGATCATCGGCAGGGGCGCCGGCTTGACTAGATGGTGGTCGAAACCGGCTTCCGTCGTTTTAATCCGGTCGACCTTCGCGCCCCACCCCGTCAGCGCTGCGACAGGCAGCTTTTTGCCGTACGGTAGCTGCCGGATTTTGCCGACCACCGCATAGCCGTCCATATCCGGCAAGCCAATATCGAGGAAAACGATATCGGGCCGGAATTCTTCCACCATCTCCATTCCCTGCTGGCCGGTATGCGCGAGCCGGACTTCATGCCCGCCGAGTTCAATCAGCGCACCCAGGCTTGTCGCGCCATCCTCGTTGTCATCCACGATAAGCACTCGCAGACGCGTGTTAAAGGGCGCAGCGGTCTCAGGTTGCGATTCGCTACCTACGTGTCTTGTACTCTCCACCGTCTTGTTCAGCGGCAGACGGATGGTGAACGTGCTTCCCTGCCCGCTTCCTGCGCTCGATACCGCAACTCTCCCACCATGCATATAGACCAGGCTCTGCACCAGCGCCAGCCCGATGCCAAGACCGCCGTGGGCATAGTTCATGTTCGCCTTTACCTGCGCGAACATATCGAACACCGTGGACTGCGCTTCGGCCGGAATACCGATGCCGTTGTCGGTAACCTGCAGCACTGCGCCGTCTCCCTCCCGATGCAGCGTCAACTCGATACGCCCCCCTTCGGGGGTATATTTCGCCGCGTTGCTCAGCAGGTTGCCGATGACTTGGGCGATGCGGGTTGGGTCAGCGGACAACGGGAATGGTTCTTCCGGCACCACGACGTTCAAGTCATGGTGTCTGAACTGGATCGCCGGCAGGCTCGCCTCGATCGCCGTTGCCACGATGTTCTTCAGGTCGACGTCGGTCTTCTTCAGTTCGACCTTGCCGCTGCTAATGCGGGCAATGTCGAGCAGATCGTTCACCAGGTGGACCATTTGCGTGACCTGCCGCTCCATCATCTCGCGCACGCGCGCCACAGTCTCCTGGTCATTACCCGCCAAGCGGAGCAGCTGCAGACCATTGCGTATCGGCGCAAGCGGATTACGCAACTCATGGGCCAGCGTGGCAAGAAACTCCGTCTTGCGCTGATCGGTTTCAGCCAGGCTGAAGGCAAGCCGGCGCAGATCGTTTTCGTTCTGTCGCCGCTCGGTGATATCGGAGAAGAGCACGGCAACGAGACTGCTGCCAGTTCCACCGACGCGTACCGCATGAATATCAAACCAGCGGTTCAGCGCCGTCACCTGGTCCTGCGTCCTTACCGGGCGCCCGGTGCGGGCGACTTCCGCGTACAGATGAATCCAGCGCCGCTCAAGGTCCGGGAAGATTTCCAGAACCGTCTTCTCCGGTGTAGCTTCGTATCCGCCTTGAATCAGAAATGCCGAGTTGCTCTCCTTGAAGCGATAGTCCGCAGGCTGGCCGTCGGCGTCGTACAGGATCTCGATGATGCAAAAGCCTTCATCGATGGACTCGAACAAGGCCCGGTAGCGCTCTTCGCTGGCGTGCAGCTTTTCTTCGGCCTCCTTCTGCAGCGTGACATCGAGCACGACACCGGGTAGCTGAAGCGGCACACCCATTTCATCGTACTCGACGCGGCCGCGCGCAGTGACCCAGTGGTACTTGCCGTCTCTCGCCAGGACACGGTAGGTCTCCTGATAGAAGGCGCGATCGCTGATCGCCTGCTGGATGCGTGCCGACACACGCTCAATATCATCGGGATGGATCGCCTTGAGGAATGTCTCGATGGGTGTGTTCGCTGCCACCTCTTCCGGAAGTGAAAACAGATAGGCGATGTTACGGTCGCCGCTGAGGTGATTCGCTTGTATATCCCACGTCCATGTCGCCACCTCGCCGGCATCCAGCGTCGCAGCGAGACGAACCTGTGCGTTATGCAGATTCTCTTCGACGGTCTTCCGGTCGGTGACGTCCGCAACGGTGCCGAGCAGGTATAGCGGCGAGTCATCGGCCGGACGATGCACGCGGCCAAACATCTCCATCCAGCGAACCGTGCTGTCCGGCAGGCGTATGCGCCCCTGGAACCGCATTTGCCCGCTCTCGGCGCAAGCAGCGTGCAAGGCGGCTTGCAAGCGTTCTTGGTCTTCCGGGTGGATGTGCTCGTGCAGCGTCTGCTGCGCTGTCAGCGTCGTGCAGGACGGCGCCAGTCCGAAGATGTCGAGCGCCAGGTTATTCTGAAAGTCGAATTGGGCAAGATGCGGGGTATAGCGCCACAGGCCCAGTCCCGCTGCCTGCGTGGCGAGGCGCATGATTTCCTTTTCCGCCTGCAGCTCGGTGTGCGCCTGCTGCAGGTCGGTGATGTCGCGCGAGACAACGAGGAAGTGATCCACGCTGCCGTCTGCCGCTTTCACCGGGTGGACTTTCACGTCCCACCATTTGGCTGTGCCCTTGGCCGTCGGACAGGCTGCGCGAAAACAGGCAATCGTCCCTGTCGCCGCTTCGCGCAGGGCCGCGAGGACCGCCGAACGGCTTGCTTCCGGCCAGAGTCTGCTCCACTGGCTTCCCAGGACACTTCCCGCACTGTCGACCTCCAGCGCTCTCAACCCGGGCGTGTTCATGTGAACGATATTGCCGCCGAGGTCGATGACTTTGATGCAGTCCGAGCTGTTTTCAGAAAACCATTCGGGCAGGTTCAGGCCTACAACAGGCGCCTGGGCGTATTCAAGAGAAGTCATTGGAAAGCACGACGGCGCTTCGCGCTGCTCGCGAAGACCCGACCGTCAATAGGGGAAAAGCTTGATTATCAAGCAAAATCCCGGCGCAGGCAGGCATACAGACAAGCATTCTGCTCGTCAAGAACAAGTATCAGAAGCGCCTGCCCACTAGACTTGACCGTGCCACGTCTGCCCAAGCGGATGCCCATCGGTACGCGGAATTCTTTTCCGAAACACTGTTGGCGCAAACTGCGCGCTCGATTGCCAGCGTGAACCTGAACATGGCCACCTGCCGGCGTCGATAAATGGTGCGACGCATCCTGTCCTCACGTTGGATTGACGAAGCAAAAATGATAACAAAGCGCCGACCTCACCCTGCATCGGTATGCCAACACCTTCCCGGCGGTTCGCTCCAATTTTTGGCCCACCCGGGTTCCCTGCTGAACTCATGCAATTTTGCCCAGTCCTAAGCGAACTGCTGCGTTATCCCGCGTGGACCGCTGTTGTCACATACCCAACGTTTCCAAATCATTGTTCTAAATTTCTATTTTGTCAACGGAGCGAGGAATGGAAATCGAGGTTGTTAACGACGTGCGTAAGTTGACTGTTCACCACGCGGATGCCTTTCGGGACGATGCCGATCGCAAAAGACATTTGGTCGCAATCGCGGAATTGGCTGAAGAAATGCGTCTACCAGTTGAACAAGTATGTTCCTGCTACGAAGCGGTCCTAACCGAGATGCGGAAGGAGGCCCGCATCGAGGATTTTCTGGATATTTTCGTGGCGCGACGGGTTCGGGAACAGCTTCGCATACGCGCGCACTGACGGCTTGCCCTCAGGTACCTGCATCCAACATGTAGCCGAAACCGCGTACGGTGCGAATTGCCACGCCGGCGTCAGCGAGCTTGCTGCGGATGCGGGAAAGGTAGACCTCGACCGCGTTGACCGTCACCTCCTCTCCCCACGGAAGAATCGCATCAATAATCTGCTGCTTCGACACCACCCGGCCAGTATTGCGAAGCAAATATTCGAGAATGGCACATTCCCGCGCCGATAGATCAATCGGCATTCCATGGACGGTTGCGCGGCGCGCAGTGGCATCCAGCTTCAGGGCGCCGATCTCAATCGACGCGTCGCGCCCACTGCCGCGGCGCACGAGCGCCTTCACCCGGGCGACAAGTTCAGCCGTAGCGAACGGCTTGACCACGTAATCATCCGCGCCGATCCCCAGGCCAAACACGCGATCCGCCACCGCGTCTCGCGCGGTCAGCAATAGCACCGGCGTGTGGTTGCCCCGCGCGCGCATACGGCGCACGACCTCGAATCCATCGAGGCCCGGGATACCGATATCCATCACGACCGCAGAAATTTCCCGGCGCTGCAACAGCGCATCCGCATCGCTGCCGTTGCGCACGACATCAACCTCGTAGCCTTGGGCACTGAGATTGCGGGCGATACCGTCCGCCAGCACCGCGTCATCTTCTACCAGCAGCAACTGCATCTAATCTTCGTTGGATCGGGCCACTTAACCGGCGACAGGATACAGGAGCGCCCTCCTCTCCTATAAACAGTGCGGCAGTAGATGAAACGCAGCGCTGCGTAACAACTTTACTTTCCCTGGCAAGGAAAACGATGCGGCACGGGCAACGTCACAAATCATACACAGATAACACGCATTATCCTTGCATAAACTTTATTCGTGTAAAATGGCCTTCCGGAATTGTAGCTCGCGGATAATTGTACATAGTTTCCTTTTGGCATTTTTTGGGGTACGTGCTGGTTCCATGGTTTAGACTGAGCGCCTTCTGTTTTTGAAGGACTTTTCATGGAGCACCAAGGATCGGCATGTCTGCAGTGCGGCGCCGACGATCATCGTTGGGATGCGCACAGCGGCAACTGCACCGAATGCGGTTTCGATGAGGTTCAAGGGTTCTCTCCCGTGCCGGAGATTTATGAGCACTTCCTGCACCGCGTGCTCAGCGCCAGCCCGCAGAGAATCGAACCATCGACGCCGAAGCGCCTGATGGCGGAATTTCGCCGGGTCTTCCCGACGCCCGAAGAACTGGCCGACGGCTGGAACTTCCTCAGGGAACACCCGGAACTCACCATCGATGTGCTGCGCAGCGCCGAAAATCACCTCCACTGACTCTTCATGCCATAGGAATGTCGCCCTCTGTTCTTATTGCATAAATGCCATCTGCCTGGACTGAACGCGGCACCGTACTGATTCAACTCGGACGCCATCACTTCGCGTACTACCGCGGCTATCTTGACGGTCTGGACTTACGAACACTGTCCAGGCGCTATCTGGAAACCACCGAAGATCCTGATTCGGAAGGCACCGAGCTGGATCTGCGCGTGGCGAGGTCCATGCTCAGATGGGTGCGCGACCAGCTGATGGTTGCCGCACGCCGCACGGGCAATGCGTCCGGCAGCAGGCTGATTCGCCTTCCTCCCGAGGCGCTGCGCGTCACGTATGGCGCCCATGTGCCGACGCTGGAAGAATTCCGGGAAGAGCGCGACCCCTACGAGACCTACACCGAGCAGGAACTGATCGAGCTGTTCCAGGAGGAATACGGGACCAGCACGCCGGGCCTGGACCGCAAAACAGAACGCAACAACCGGCTCCGCAGCAAGCAGCTCGCGATTCTGCGCACCATCGAGGAATTGACCGGCGCGGATCCGCGCCTGTCCGATGGCGTGGGCGGCTGGATTGATCCGGTCATCGCCAAGCGCCTGACTGCCGCCGGCCTGCACACGATCGAGCAGCTCATTGTGGCGATCAATTCGCGCGGCTACCGCTGGTACACCAAGGTGCCGCGGGTTGGGGAAAAGGCGGCGCGGCAGATCATGGACTGGCTGATGCTGCCCGAAACAGAACAAGCCCTCGTCGTGAAGCTCGCCGCGCGCGGCATCGTGCCCCGGGCCGAATGGACCGGAAAAATGCTCGCGCCGCAGCCGGCGCGCACCGACATCGCACCGCTGGAGAGCTTCCTCGTGCCGCACGAGCTCGACGGCGCCTTCGGCAGCAACCGCGGCGACCGTCCCGGCATTTCGGCTCGCAACGATCTCGAAGCAATCTACACCTGGCTGGCGCGGCATCCCGCCGGCAGCCACACTCAGCGCGCGTATCGCAAGGAAGCCGAACGCTTCCTGCTGTGGTCAGTTCTCGAGGCGGGCAAGCCGCTCAGCTCGCTAACCGTGGAGGACTGCATTTCGTACCGCAACTTCCTGTGGTATCTGGGTCGCCAAAGCGACGAAGTCTGGGCACAGTATTACCGTATTCCCCAGGGGCGCTGGCTTGGGCCACGTGGCATCGAGCGTCTGTCGCCACTGTGGCGCCCTTTTGAGGGTCCGCTTTCGGAACGGTCACAGAAACATGCGCTCGGGATCGTGCAGAACCTGATGCAGTGGCTGGTCGACCAGCGCTACCTGTCGCACAATCCACTGCGCGCCCTGCCGCACCTCGCCAAACCGCAAACCCAGGGCATTGAAGTGTCGCGTTCGCTGTCGATCGCGGAGTGGAAGATGGTCAAGGACTATCTGTCGCAGATGCCGCAGGACGTTCGCTATCATCGCCTGCGCTTCATTCTCGCGCTGGCGTACAGCAGCGGGTGCCGAATTTCCGAACTGGTGGCGCTCAGGCGCGAAAATCTGAAAAGCTTCACCCGCAAGGGCGAAGACACGCTGCGATGGGAGATCGGCGTGAACGGCAAAGGCGGCAAGTACCGCACGGTGCAGTTGAATGGCCATGTCGTGAACGAGATCCGGGCCTATTTCCGCCACCGCGGATTTGAGTCGCTGGGCGAGGTGCCGCCGGAAACGCCATTGATCGCCGCCATCCCGTCGCCGAACCTGCCGAAAATCAAGCCGAACGATCCGCTTTCCGCGGTGCGCCTTTACCTCGTGTTGAAGTCATTTTTCCAGGAAGTCGCAAAGGCCGTCCTTGCGGAGGATCTGGATACGGCGGTGAAGCTGCGGCGCGCTTCGACGCACTGGCTGCGCCATACCTTTGCAACCCACGGCATTCACAACGGCATGGCGCTCGAAACCATGCGCGACCTGCTCGGGCACAGCTCGCTCAGTACCACGTCGGTGTATGTAACCACCGAGAAGGACAACCGGAGCCGCGAGGTCGAAAAGTTGGGCGACCTCGCGGCGTTCTAGGGCCGGCTCATCGTAATGATCGCCGTTTCCGTTTTCTGTTAGTGGCTCGCACTTGCGGCCGGTGCAGAGTTCGGTTGTGCCTGCGATTGTGCCTGATCGGCCTGCTTCGCGTCCTTCGACGCTTTGTGGTGTCCGACGACGCACCCGGCAGCGGCACCAGCCTTGCCGTGTTTGCCTGCGACGTGGCCCGCCGCACCACCCACGGCTGCACCCTTCAGGCATCCGGCGGCGCTTGCCATGCCAGACGACAGGGCCAGGATGGAAGCGACGGCGGCTGTTCCGATTACGGTTTTCATGCATGTCTCCTTGGAGAAAAAGCCTAAAGATGCCGCCATAGCTCAACCGTGTCGGTACGGCAGACCACGTTCCTAATTAGCGCGCCGGAGTGGTTGCTGGCGCGTAGGTCTGCTGGGCAGTTGGAGCAGGTTGCTGCGCCGGGTGAGCGACTTGCTTGGCCTGTTTGGATGCGCGATGGTGTCCGATCGCGCATCCGGCCGCCGCGCCCAGCAACCCGTGGTGGCCTGCCACGTGCCCTGCTACGCCACCTACTGCGGCTCCCTTCAGGCAGCCTGCTGCGCTGGCAGCACCGGAGGACAGCGCAAGTACCGATACAATAACAATTGTTGCAATTTTCGTTTTCATCGAAGCCTCTCCTTTTGTACCCAAAACCTAATCATTCACTCCTTGTCGTAGGGGGTCGGTTCGCCAGTTCACCTAAGGCGCCGTGGGGGCCAGTCTGCGAATCCTCACGAAATCAGTGCATTCCTTGCTACAACTTTACATGGATGTTTCCCTATCCTTTCGCAACGCCTGAACTTTCAGCGCGCCCGACCAGGATGGGGTTATGCCTTGCGACCCAGGCGATGACGGCCGTGACTTCCTCTCCCGCCTGCGCGAGGATGCGGTAATGCGTTTCCGGGACAAGATCACCCGTGGCGAACTTCTGAGTGCGCCGGAGCTGCGGGCTCGGCTCGGCTTCAGTTTTGCCAGATTTTCGGTCGCGCTGGCCACCGGCCGCATCTTTGCTGTGATCAGCCCGTCAGGCGCTCTCGGTTTTCCGGCATTTCTTGCCGATCCTCGCTATGACGCGAACAAGCTCCACGCGGTGGTCGAGACATTAGCGCCGTTGTCCGGTGCAGAAAAATATGCCTTCTTGACCGAGCCGGCACATTCGCTTAATGGCAGAACGCCGCTCGAGGCGCTTGAAGCGGGCGAAAGTGACCTGGTGCTGCGCGCGGCAGCGGCCTGCGCCCATCGCTAGATCAGGCACCGCTGCGATATGGCGTTGCCCTTGCAGCCTCGTGCCGGATCGTTATGGTGAGCGCCGCCTCCACGTCTCCGTCGTTGCGCGCCATATAGCAGGCGACGAAATGTCCGAATGCCCCTGGTCTGGCGTGAAGGTGGGTGAAGGCATGCAGCGCGGACTCCAGCGGTAGCGGATGGCTGCCCGACCGCTTGAACGACGACACGACAAACTCGACAAATTCGGGGCCCAGCACGGGAAACTGCTCGGCATACGCCCACTGGAAGAACGGATCGCCGGCCAGCCCGAACCGCCGTGGTTGCGCCTTGTCGGCGGTGCCGGCAAAGAGAGCCTTGACCTCGTTCCTCCGCACATCAAGCAGCGCGCGCAGCGCGTATGCAAGGTTCTCGTGCGCCGGCAGCGATAGCGTCTGCGCTTCGTCGACAAGCAAAAGGATCGGGCAGCTCTGGCGGTTCGCCATGAGCAGCGCATCGGTAAGCGCGATCTTGCCGTCGTGCCGCCACGCCGCCGGCACCGGAAGCCGGTTGGTCAGCCATGCCATGCGTGATCTTTTGACTGCCCCTCGTATGGCTTCGGCCAGGGCATGACCCGGATCGGGAGACTGAGACACGTCGACATAGGCAACGCGGTAACCGGCCTCCTGCGCCGCCGGCGCCAGGTCCTGCAACAGATAGGTCGTTTTCCCCATCTGCCGGCGAGCGAACATGACGCGGGACGAGATAAGGCCGCGGCGAAACGTCGCTATGTGTTGCGCTGCGATCGCGGGCCGTGGGAAATGCCTCTGTCCAGATTCCATGGCGCGCGCTCAGACGCGAAGTGCCCTGCCGGCGTTTGCCGCCAGGTGATCGAGCACCAGCCCCGGCAGGCTGCGCAGCGAGCCCACAGCGTGCGTTGCGCCCGTTGCGATGGCTTCCTTGGGCATGCCAAAGACAACGCATGTTGCTTCGTCCTGCGCGACGTTCCATGCCCCTGCATTACGCATTTCCAGCATCCCGGCCGCCCCATCCTTGCCCATGCCAGTCATGATCACGCCCACGGCGTTCCTGCCCGCGTGTTCGGCGGCCGAGCGGAACAGGACATCGACCGAAGGTCTGTGGCGGTTCACCGGCTCGCCCTGGTCCAGGCGGACGATGTAGTTCGCGCCGCTGCGCCCCAGACGTAAATGCGCGTTTCCCGGCGCGATGTAGGCGTGTCCTGGCAGCACGCGCTGGCCGTCAACTGCCTCTGCCACCGTGATGGCGCACAGGCCATTCAGGCGCTGCGCAAAGGACCGGGTGAAGCCTTCTGGCATATGCTGCACGATCAGAATGCCGGGACAGTCCGATGGCATCTGCATCAGGAACTCCTTAATCGCCTCGGTCCCGCCAGTCGACGCGCCGACGATGATGAGCTTTTCACTGCTCAGGAGGCGGTTTGCCAGTGGTGCCATCGGCCGCAGCGCTCTATCCGCTGCCGCCTCCGACAACGTGCGCTGACGAATGCGCGCCAAAGAGGCGGTGCGGATCTTGTCACCGATCAGATCGGCATATTCTTGCATGCCTTGCTCTATCGAGATTTTCGGCTTGGCGACAAAGTCGACGGCGCCCAGCTCGAGCGCACGCAGCGTAATTTCCGATCCGCGCTCCGTCATGCTGGATACCATCACTACCGGCATCGGCCACAAGCGCATGAGGCGTTCAAGAAAGTCGAGGCCGTCCATCTTTGGCATTTCGACGTCCAGCGTGAGAACGTCAGGCCGGAGACTGCGGATCAATTCCCGCGCGGCGATCGGATCCGGTGCCACACCGACGACTTCCATATCGGGCTGCTGCCCGATGATCTCGCGCATGACCTTTCGAATCAGGGCAGAGTCATCAAGGATAAATACGCCGATTTTCTTCCCGGGCTTCGGCATTTTGGTGCTTCCTTTTCGGTCGGGGACGCAATTTGCGCAAATGATCTGCAGTCGCAAGCCCAGCTTCAGTCCCGAAGCGGTAGCTTACTTTAGAGCAAGAATACGCGGATTTTTTTCCCTTGACCATGCCGACTATGGGCACAATTGTCGCCTGGATTTTCCCCATAGATTCAAATGGGCCGCTCCTGTTATATACCAGCGGACGCTCTAATGCACATTTAGGAACTCATCAAAGCCGCGCCACGTCGTGTTTTCTGGCTATGTTCACTCAGCGGGGATGTGTGAACACACTCGCCCACGAGCGCGATAATTTTTCCCGTGCATATTCGGTCCGATGCGTCCAGAACTTCCTTTTTTCATCCTTTGCAAACCGCATGATAGAGACGGACAAGGCACTCTTCGCGCAACTTTTCATCCAATTTCGGATTGTGGCGACGGTTACGAGCATGCTAGTATTTCGGGCGTCTAAAGATATAACGGCAGCTTTGGTAGGTAAAATATGGAGAATACAGTGGTTTGGTGGGCAACAGTGATCGCATGTGTTGCACCCCTACAAACCCTTATCTCGCGTACGTTACGTACTGGCGGCTAAATAGGTGTGGAGACTTTGATGCGCCGCGACACAGGTGTATTTACACTAGAGTGGGTACGACGGTCTTATGCCCCCTCTTAGTCGTCGGCAGCGGGATAAAAATGACTGGTAGGTTAAATCCTTATTTTTGCACTGTTATCCTACCAATTCGATTGACAAATCGATTTCCCGGCGGCAGACTTCCATCTATTATCAGTATTGTCAGGTTAGGAAACCCTTATGCGTAGCACATTTGCTTTGCTGGATGACTGTCAGTACCGCCTGAAGGCGGCGGCAGCACTTCTTAGCGTTAGTGAGAACACGCTACGCACCTATGTCAAAGACAGCGGCATCGAGATTAAGCGAGCCACTGCAGACAATCCTAATTCCCCGGCCGTGCGGATTTTCACGCTAGACAATATTTTCCAGCTTGCTGCCTGGCGTCGCAAGCAAGGCCTCATCAAACCCCTTTCTGCCACGCCGATATGCATCGCTGTTGAGCTAATCAAAGGCGGGACCGGCAAAAGCACGACAACTGCGGAGATCGGCATTCAGCTGCAGCTTTCGGGCTACCGTGTACTGATGATCGATTTGGACGTCCAGGCGAACCTGACGCAGCTAATGGGCTATGAATCGGACTTGGAAGACGGTGAGGCTGCGACTAACGATTTGAATTCGGATGCAATCGTCCACGGTACGTTCGCAGAAGTGGTGAAGCCGTATCTGGAAAATTCCCGCCCCGGTGCGAACAAGATGGACGATATTTCGCACTACATTAAATGGCCGTTTGGTGCGGATGGCCCTGCGTTAATCCCAAGCGACACGTTCCTTGGCGATCTTGAGCATGCGATCGTCGCGACTCGGGATACGCGCGAGCTGGTCTTCAGATCTTTCTTCCGTGCGTCAACTGAGGGCAAAATCCCAGGCCTGAACGTGAAGGATTTCGACTTCGTCTTGTTTGACTGCCCGCCCTCGATCAGCTTTGTCGCATCCAACGCGATTGCGGTTTCTGACTACATCATCGCGCCGGTGAAGATGGACTCGTTTGGGGTTAAGGGCGTGTCGCGGTTAGTGGGTGAAATTAACTATATCCAAAGCAAGTCGGGGCAGCAGCCAGAACTGATCATCCTGCCTACCCACTACAGCAGCAACGTGTCGCGGGTAGCACGCATGTCGCAGAAGCTTCAAACCTATAAAGATAATCTTCCTGATATGTCGATCAGTTCCAGCGAGCTATTCCCGAAGTCTCAGGAATATTACATGCCGTTGACGCTACAGCAGCCCACTTCGGCTCCTGTGAAGGAATACCGAAAATTCACGGATTTCCTGCTTCAGAAAATAGGAGCGAAGGAATATGCGGCAGCTAAAGAAGCGGCGGCGAAAGAGGCGGCAGCGGCTAGGAGCGTAGCAGCATGAAAAGTCGGCTCGCTCCTCGCGCTCCGCTGGCGGAGCTTCGCAAGCCCGAAGTCGTGCACCTGACAGATCAGGCTCCGTCTACACCCTTCCCTGGCCCGCAAGCGCCGTCCGAGCAGGTAGATAACGGCGTGCGTGAGACGCTGTGCAAAATCCCGCTTGATCAGCTCCTCGACAGTCCGTATCAGCCTCGCCTCAAATACAACCCGGAAGAAATCGATGAGCTTGCAGCCGGGATGAAGGCTAACGGCCAGCAGGAACCAGTCATGGTAAGACGTCTAGGGACGGCGAGTTACCAGCTCATCAGCGGGCACCGCCGCCGGCGCGCGGCGCAGTCAATTGGCTGGACGGAACTGGAAGCCCGCATCGTAGAAGCAGATAACGATGCTGCGGAATTGCGGACGATGATCCAGAACGAAGGCCGTAAGGATCTCTGCGACTATGAAAAGGGGCGCATGTATCAGCACGCGTTTGCTCGCAACTTTGTGAAGAACCAGGCCGAATGTGCCAGTGTATTCGCTACATCGCAGGCGAACGTCTCCAAACGGATGAATCTCCTGAATCTTCCCTCGCCGATCACGGCACTTTTAGATCAGCAGCCAGATCTGCTGTCTGTGCGCAAGGCGGAAGTTATTTGGGAACTGCTCAAGGCGTACCCGGATGAGCAGGATCTTGTCGTTCGCGCGGTGCAGCGACTGGCGGATGGCGCCGATATCTCGACTCTGCGCGGA
The DNA here is from genome assembly GCF_016632335.1 of Noviherbaspirillum pedocola. Lineage (GTDB taxonomy): Bacteria > Pseudomonadota > Gammaproteobacteria > Burkholderiales > Burkholderiaceae_D > Noviherbaspirillum_A > Noviherbaspirillum_A pedocola. The sequence continues at coordinate 28,548 of NZ_JAEPBG010000026.1, read as the reverse complement.
TGGGTCGCACAAATGTCTGTGAAAAAGGTGCCTGAAAATACTGGCAAAGGCCCAGCGTATATCACGAACGATGAGGGAACTACGCTGTACGAGACGAAGATCAAGAAATCCACGCGCCAGATCCTTCTTACCGTGAAGGATACGGACGAAGACCTCGAATCGCTCGACAAGTCGCTTATAACCTTTCTTCGTCAGCGCAAAGAGGAAAAGCGGTGAACACGGCGTTTCCCATCATTCGAAAGTCATCTGGCGATGGGACAGCGCCGATCATGAAAGCCATCGGTTCTAAGCCGTCGGCTTTCATGATCGATGTGTTTGAGAAGCACGGATGGTCGGGCGGCTCACTTAGCGCCCTCCCCTTCGAATTCGATCAAGGTAAAGATGTTGATGGTTCTTACCGCGGCGTTGTAGATATTGCGTTTTTGGCAACATCGTTGGCAGTCGGCACCCGTACAGACAGTCACGCCGCTGGAACGGCGCGACATTTGTCCGCGGTGCCGATGTTTTACAGGCAGCACCCGGTGTTCATGCCGCTGGAACGGCATGAATTCCTGCAGTGCGAGTTCGCGCCTGGTTCAACTATTCACGGTGAATAATTGGCCGCGTCGGTTCTCCGCTGGAACGGATGGATCGAAACACCAGGAGCGCAATAGTCGCAACGCTAAATATTCACAGTGAATATTTAGTAGTGCAGCCAATAGGCGGGACAGCAAAAGATTGAAATCGAAGACGGCCGAGGCAGCGTATTTGCAGATGATGATTCCTCGGAGCGCCTGAGATACGGAGCAGGAAGTACGGATACACGGAATTATTTATTCACTGTGAATAAATAATCCTCCAAGCAAACCGGTATCGGATGAATAAAGGAAGACGGTAACGAAACGCTGAAAAACGAACATTTTTAACTAGCCTTACAAATGAAAAGAGGCCCGACAGCTGGAACTGTCGGGCCTCTCGTTCAATGTGGCTACCATTCACCCAAAAGCGGTTGTTGTGGGACAACCAGGTACTGGCAAGGTACTGCTAACACGGGTGAATGGTAGTTCGGATTGACTTCGTCTGTCAAGGCTCCCTGCTACACGGAGCTCGAAATGACCATTCGAACTGCGGCGGACGTGCTCGCCCGTCGCTTGCCGCGGCCTATCCAGGCCGCTCAATACCGGCTGTCTATGCATCACTCTTCCTGGGACCTCCCAATTAGGGTGCTTCGGCTCGGCCAAATTTTTATTTCCCATACACCGCTCGACAAACTCGACCAGCCGGTGATCTGTAGCCGTCAAAAGGCCGCGGAAATGCTCGGCACGAGCGAACGCTCCATTACCCGTTACGCGACACAGTTGGAGCGACGCGGCTTGATCCGACGAATCAAGCAAACGTACAAGCATGAGAGTGGTACATGGGACTGCATGCGGTTTGTGTGGACTGAAGGCGCGAAAACGCTTTTTGACGCAAAGCGAAAAGGACAGGCTGCGTTGGATATGGATGCGCAGCAGGCAGCGTCCCCTGCCCCGCTATCGGCGCCACAAGCCACGTTTGAGACCGCACGAGAATCGTTCACGTCGCCGGATACATCCACGACGCTTACCGTCGAAAGCCAGCCTGAAAAAATCCCGGTTCCAATGGCTGACCGTGGGACAAATTTGGCGCACAAATCAGGGGCGTTCTGTAAACAGAAACTCTCTATCGAGAATAAGCCCGAACGGGAATCCCTTCAAAACTCGCCGAAGCGTTCAAGCCGCATGCCTGACGACCTGGTCGAGCCTGCAAAAACGCTCCAACTACAGCGTTCGCAGATCTGCTACCTCTTCAAGATTTGCAAGGATGTAGGCCAACGCCTCCAGGACGCATTGCGGTTCTGCCTGCCCGGAATGGTCAAGCGGGGGATCAAGGGCCGCGACGCAGTTGCATGGCTTAAAACGGCGCTGCAATCCGGTAGAGATTTCCGATGGGCTGTTCGCCAAGAGGAACATCTCGAAATAGCGCAGCAGGCAAACGCCGAACGCCAAGCGAAGGTGAATTCGATTACTGTTGCCTTGCGACGGCCCCATGTTCGTCTGCCTTCCGGCCTCGTAATCAAGGAAGTTACCGGAAATGTCGTGAGCTTTATCGATCCCTCTACCGGCAGGAGCGCTGGGACGCACTCGCTATCTCATCTCGCCGTTTCGTTACTGGACAATGCACCCGACTGGGTATCGCGCCTCCTGAGTGGCGTAAACGACTTGCAGGAAGCTCATACGCCGGCAGGACGTGCGGTTACTCCGCCCGTACCGCCGGCGGCCGTTAGCGATGTTGCGAGAGACGCTCTCGCCGGGTTACGCGAAATGATGAAGCGCAATAGAGTTTTTGCTTAGCGTAGCGTCACGCAATTCCTCGCGAGCGATCGACGCAACGCACTGTCTTGCGCCTTCGCGTGCATGCTGGGCCGACTTCGCCGTCGAGTGCGAGGTTCGCGGTTGCCGGCTATTACGGCGGTAATCGCCAGGGAGTTGATCGTGAAGTTCAGTGAGGGAGATCATGCTGGCATTACGCGAGCAGACGCAATCACGTGTGCTGACCGCGTTTCGCTCTTGCTTTATGCGTCTGCGCCACGGGAATGGGCGGGGCACAACATGAAACCGTGAAGACAGAGGGTGAAACCAATTGTCAAATTTGACCGTTGCGGCGGAATAACATTCGCCGTGCGATAGAGCAGGAGCCCTGCCCTGCCCTACCCTTCTGGTTGTGAATTGGTTCAGCAACTGGATGCGGCATTTACAAGCTCGAACGATGTACGACTTCGTACCATAATTCGCGCTGGGACCGTTGCTCGTTCTCACCTTGCCGGTGTCTAACTCGACTGCCAATCGAGGATGGTGCGCGGAATACCGTGAATATTCACTGTGAATATTTACCCCCTTTCCTCGAACCCACGCATAGAGAGATGACATCTCACAGGTTTTCTCGCTAGACGGGGTTCCTACCGGCCACTGCTCCGCCCGAAATCGCGCCCAGATTATTCACTGCGAATAATGGGCCAGGTGCATGGGCGTCACCTGTGCTATCGCGGAGTATCCCGCAAGCTCAAGCCATTGCTATCGGTTTAGTCGATAACCCCGGCCCCGTGAGACCTTCTCCAAATATTCACAGTGAATAATCGTCGCCGCGTTCTCACACAGCCTTCACGGCAAAGCCGGAGACCGATCATGCAAAGTATCGCGTAGACGGTAGACCGTGGCGACCATAAACACGGCTTCGCCGAGACAAGTCACTGTGAATAGTTTCGGCCTCGCCAGCTTTCAAGTGCGAATGCGGAATTTTCGGGCGGTGAGATGTAACCGATGTACCCTAATGAAGTGGATTGCCGACGCTAGATCACTGCAATTATTCACTGTGAATAATGGACCTCTACCCGCCGAGCTAGGTGCTGTGTCGAAATGACCTGTGTTATTCACTGTGAATAAAGGGGCGTGAGGCAGCAAATCAGCGCTGCTTTTGCAAGATAAAAGCCCGAAATTTGCAAACGACAAGGGCCGAGTGCTTCGCACAGTAGCGTTCGTGCCAGAAAACTTCATCATCGGCAACGTGGAGCCTAACAAAAAGCTAGTCCAGGACACGCCGCCTGGATTATTCACAGTGAATAATCCAGGCTGCTTCGCGATAGTTATATGGTCCGGATCTGCTCCCAGTCTGTGAGCCCTTGCAGAATCTTGCTAATTCCGTCCTGACGTAATGTCGCCATCCCTTCGCCGATCGCGGATCTGGTCAGTTCGGACACATTCGCTTTTCCGAGGATCATACGCTTCAGCTCTGGCGTATTGATGAGCAACTCATGGATGCCGAGGCGTCCTTTATAGCCGGTGCCGTTGCAGTGGGGGCAGCCCTTTGCGCGGTAGAGGATGATCTTACCCACCGCCCCACCGTATTTCGGCCGCCAAGCGGCTACGACCTCGCTCGGGTCAAGGGGCGAGTCGTGACAGTACTCGTGCGAGAGCATCGCGAGGTCCTCGGTGGACGCCGCATACGGTTGCCGACAGGCCGTGCATAGCCGCCTCGCCAGGCGTTGACCAACGACACCGAGCAACGCGTCCGCAAAATTGAAGGGATCCAAACCAAGGTCCAGCAGGCGCACGACGCTCTCAGCCGCGCTGTTGGTATGCATCGTAGAGAAAACGAGGTGACCGGTCAGGGAAGCTTCAATCACGGTGCGAGCCGTCTCCGGGTCGCGGGTTTCGCCCACCATAATGACATCCGGATCGGCGCGTAGAAAACTGCGCAGGATCGCAGCGAATGTCAATTCAATCTTGCTCTGCACCTGAACCTGACGCAGCCCACGCTGGGTGATCTCTATCGGATCTTCTACCGTCCAGATCTTCCTGTCGGGGGTATTGATATGCGAGAGGACAGAATGCAAAGTAGTCGTCTTGCCCGAGCCAGTGGGGCCGCAGACAAACAACAGTCCATGGGGCCGCTCTGCAATTCGTTTGAGGCCAGCCATTGCATAGTCGGACAGGCCCAGCGTCTCCATGGATACCGCCTTAGGGGCCGCCAGGATACGCATGACGACGTCCTCAAGGCCGTCTGTGGTGGGCATGGTGAGTACCCGTAGCTCGATCTTCTGCCCCCCGAATTGCGAGAAATCGATCTTGCCATCCTGCGGCCGGCGACGCTCCGAAATATCGAGGCGGCACATAATTTTCAGCCGGGATACCAGGGCACTCTTCAGCTCCGGCGGGACCTCCGAGTAATCGAACATCACACCGTCCTTGCGAAAGCGGATACGGGTCGGAAGGTTGTCCCGCATGTTTTCGATGTGAATGTCCGATGCACCCTGTTCAAATGCATCTGTAATGATCGTGTTCACCAGCTTTACAAGGACATGGTCGGCATTTCCCGACTCCTCGACCGCGGCTGCGGCGGCGACAGCTGCACCGGCACCTGTTTCGTTGTTGCCAATCTCGAGTACCAGGTCCTGGAGCGTTTGCCGCCCGGTGCCGCCGCCGTAGTACTTCTTGATCGCCGACTCGATATCGTTGGACGAGGCTACAACGATCTCGACCTTTAGCTTGGTGAAGAAGCCAAGCGCATGCTGCGCCTCGCCAGCGGCAGGATTGGCAGTGGCGGCGATTACCTTTCCATCCGCTCGGTACAGCGGCACGATGTTGTGCTGTCGTACCAGCTCCGAAGGCACGCTCTTGATGAGGTCCAGGTCGACGTCAAACTCTTCAAGCTCGACATAGGGGATACCAAGCTTCTGCACTAACACGCGGCGTATGGTGTCCCTCTTGACTGCCCCCATGGACACCAGAACCTCACCGAGCGGCACGTTAGGTTGCTGTTGCTTGAGCTTCAGTGCCTCATCCAGCTGAGCCTGGGTAATGAGTCGTTCGAGGAGGAGCGTCTCGCCGATGCGTAGCGTGGATGCGGCCGGACGGGAATGGAGCGCCGTCTCGACGCCTTGCCGGCTTTTGATCGGCACGAAGGAGGGCAGGGGAGCGTCGGCCGGTGCCGTAGTGGCAGCCGCTTCGCCAACCGATGCGAACTGGCATTTCTGCAGCGCGCAAGCTGGAACGAAACTGCACATGATGTCTTGCCCGAAACTCGACGCATACAGGAACAGGCCAGCGTGATGCTCAACGACGCCCACCACTTCCATCTGCATCTGCTCCCCATCGACGAAGTGCAGCGTAAGCTTCTGGCGTTTCCCGGATTCCATCGCTCCGGCCGTGTTCTGGTGGCCTGCTTTCACCAGGGGCATGCCCCGGGTAAAGCGCACCACCTTGAATGAGGCGAAGTCAATGCGCAGCGGCGCACCGCTCCCGGACTGAAGGCTTAAAGTCTTCGCTGTGGCGTCGAAGTCGACCAGCGTTCCCATCTGCCGCGAGCTGTCCACCATGACGAGCATTACAGACTTTGCGACGTCTCGGCCGCCATCGGCGATGGTGTAGTTGGGAGGGACAGGCCAATGGAAGGAAGGAAACATCGGGATCGATTGAGCCGGTGAGGAAAGCCGAGTATAGCTATGCGTAAACATCATTCCTTATGGAAAGCTGGCGTTAAATCAGCCTATTTCCATGAAGAATAAATGTTAACTATGCTATTCGGGTCGCGTCACATTGGTGTCGAGGTTTGCGAGGGCGACATTCGACCTTACATTTCGCCAGTGCCGCGCAAAAGCCGGCGACGGCTCGGGAGGTCGACAGAACGGAGAGGGCGGTGCCGGGTGCTGAGGGCTGGCGCCTTAAACGGACTGCGCCGCTTCGATGTGCGTGTGCAGTGTGTCACACAGGGTTTTGCGATCGATTGGCTTGCGCAGGAACGCGGTGAACAGATTCTTCTGGGCGGGCGTGGACTGGTTCTCCAGGTTCCCGGTTACCACGATGATCGGGATCTTTTGGTTCGGGCTGATGCGCGAGCGGATCGCTTCCGCAACGTGGTATCCATCGATGTCCGGCATATTGATATCGAGGAGAACGGCCGAGTACGCCTCGTTGTGTATCTTCATCAGCCCCGCATGGCCACCGGCAGCGTCATCGCAGCTATAGCCGCAGGATTGGACCAGATTGCGCAAGGAGTCCAAGATCGCGATATTGTCGTCGATGAGCAGTACGCGGTGGTGCTTCTCGGTTGCTTCCGGTAACACGGCAGGGTGCGTGCGCAATTCGGGACGCCGAATTTCGACCGGCAGACGAATGCGAAAACGTGTTCCCGAATCGAGGGCTGACTCGATACCGAACTCGCCCCCTTGCCAGTCCACGATGTCCTTGACGATCGCCAGCCCCATGCCGATACCGCCGGCCGGAACCGGCGCATGGTCTTCTTGGATGAACGGCTCAAAAATCCGACCAACAGCAGAGCTGTCGACGCCAGTTCCGGTGTCGTGAATTTTCAGGAGCAGCGACGGCGGGTCCGTCAGTTCCAGGTCGAGCCAGCAGCGGATCTGTCCTGACGATGTGTACTTGATTGCGTTCGACAGCAGATTGTTCACCACCTGCTGAAACCTGTATGGATCTGCATTGACCATCAGGTCGCGATTGGTCTGATCGATCTGCAGGATGATTTCTAGGTTCTTTTCCTTGGCAGCGGCCGCATGTTCGGCGGCGATGTCTTCGAGCAGGTTGCTTGGATTGAAGTCTTCCTTGCGAAGCTCGAGCTTGCCCGCCTTGAGGCGGGCGAAGTCCTTCATGTCCTTCACGTAGTTCTGCATGGTCCGACAGGCGAGGGCCATACGGGCTACCAAACGCTTGTCCGCATCGCTCACCAAGTTGCGCGAGTCCTCGAGCATTTCTATCGAGGCAGACATCGTCTGCAACGGCGTAGCAAGCTCGTGACTGATCTGGCCGATGAACTCGTTCCTTGCGTTTAGAACTTCCTGAGTCGCCGTTTCGACGCGACTGGTGTCGATGACGGAAATCGGCTCTGCGCGGCCGCTTCCGGCCAGCCGCACAATCCAATACAAGCTGCACAGTGCGATCAAGACCGCGATGCCACCGATGAGGAGGAGTTCTTTACGAGAAGCGTTGATCTCGCCCTCAAGGGAGGACAACTGGGCTTCCTGATCGCGCCGGGTATCCGCCACCAGATCCGCCAGCGGCTTGTTCATCAAGTCGATCAGGTTAGCGACATCTTTGGCGATATCAGGGTTCTCGCTGAAGTTCGTGATGAGGGTATTGATGCGCGTATCGTATTCCATCAGCCAGGCCTGATTCGACCTCAGCGATCGCTTGTCGACACTGCCTTCGCCGTAGTTCGCCTCTTTCAGATAGGCGAGATAGCGCTGCTGAAAAAGTAAAAAGGCTTCCCTCATTCCTGCAGTATCAGGATTAGGGCTCAAGGCCAGCAGGCGGGCCTGCTGATCAAGGCGGGCCAGCGCCATGCGCATGTCTGTCAACGCTTCAAGACGCGTGGTTTCCGTCTGTGCGAAATGATGCGTGGCCTGCGCACTCTCCAATGCGTTGTACCCGAGATGGCCAACAACGGTCGAGGATGCGACCATCAACACGCCCAGTACCGTAATCGCCACTCTTCTGGAATTGCGCTCGCCGCCCGGTGACGGTGACACGACGCTATCGCTGTCAGAAAGGTCGGCCGCAGTGTCGCCGCGCAAGGCTTGAGCAACCACGGATGCCATCCTCTTGATGGCTCCCACAGGACGGAGAGAACGGTGTCGTTGTAGCATCATTTGTCTAAATCTCAAGCAGACGTGGGCTCGCCATTACGCATCGGAGTTGTCGGGAACGGGAAGCCGCATTCCTTATCGAAACATCATTGTGACAGCCCATTGTGTCAAAAATTCGCCGATTCAACGCAGGTAAATTTTAACAGTTCATTTTTTGGCGAAAGATGTTCATCCTAAAGGGCAAGCTCCGATGCTGGCCACATGCGACCTCCACCACGCAGGGCCATACCGAAAGGCCAATCCTCGTATGCTACGCCAGCGGGCGAGCGAAGCATGTGGCCTCATTCTAAGAGCCGGACTGACGAAGGCGATCGTCAGTGAGAGGGAGATCCTGGTCTTGCGGCGAGAATTCAAGGGAGATTTGCGAGGTGTGCAGCGGGTAACTTGCCAGCAGCACCGTGCCGCCCATGAAGCGCATGATGGATAGGCAGGTTCTCAGTACCTGAGCCAGCGGTGTAAGTGGCTCCGTGCGCAGCGTATCGGTCACTTCCTTCTTCACTGCATCGGGCACGCCGTCGCCACTGTCAGCGACAACAATCTCTGGCGCCCCCTGGACCTGAACCGTGACGTTGACCCACGGCTTGCCCGAGGAGCGCGCGGCCGAGCTGAGCGCATGCCGAAGGACATTCGAAAGCGCCAAGTCCATCAGTGATGCGGTGCGTGGAATGAGAAAGTCCTGTTTGACTACGATGTTGATCATGTCGCGCTCGCTGCGCGTCAGGGCCATTTTCCCCAACGTATCCCTGACCATGCGCCCGGCAGTGATGTTGGTCTCTGTCGTATGGGCATAGCCGATTTCGTTCAATGCGTGGTGCATCGACGGCATGAGCTTGCCGCTCAGGCGGGACATGCTTTCAGCGATTGCAGCCGCCTGTTCGCGGATCTGGCCGATGTTGATTCTGCTATCGTCGCTGCTTGCGTTGAGCAGCTCGTTGAGGCGATGTAGGGAGGCGTTATGCACTGCGATCTGCTCGCCGAAAAACTGCATGGTGTCGTTGATCGCCTCGAAGCGCTGGCAGCGCATTTGCTGACGCAGAGAGCGCGAAACGGCTTCCTCAATCGACGTGCTGAGTTTATCGAGCTCGACCGGCTTCTCGAACACACGCCAGCCACGCGACTGTCCCATTTGCGCGGCAACGGCATCGGGAAGCTGGTCGGCGGTCAAAAGAATGCACTGGATATAGGGATGCATTTCGATGGCCTGCCGCAGCACCGCAGACGAAGAGCGGTCCGGCAATTTGTCGTCGGTTACCACGACATCGATGTGCAGCGAGCGGTCGCACAGGTAGGTTAGCGCCTCGGTGGCCGAGTGGGCGATAACGAGATGGTAAGCGCCGTCGAACCGTTCGCGGATATATCTGCTCGCGGTCTCCTCCTGGTCAACGAACAGCACCGTGCCGCAGGTATCTTTATGACTGTTCATGAAAATCCTTTCGGCATCGTTAGCAGGTTGGTTGATAGCATTTTCCGGACTCCGTACGACATCTATCCGGGGATCATGCTTTCACGAAGTCGCGGGTTGCATGCGGCAGGCGGATGGTAAACGTCGTTTTCGCGTCTGGGATGCTGGAAACCGTGATGGTTCCACCGTGACGGGTGATCTCGGTATAGGCCGTGGATAGCCCGAGTCCGAGCCGCTTGCCGCTGGCATCAGTCGAGAAAAACGGCAGGAATATTTCCGCCTGCAATTGCGGGGGAATGCCCGCGCCATTGTCCATTATTTCGATGTTGACCGCGCCGTCCACATGCGACGCTGAAATCCAGATGCGCTGGTCGTGGCTGTCGCTGCGCCGTACTGCGTCAATCGCATTCTCGATGATGTACTGCAGCACATTGACCAGCGCAGCCTGGTCGCACCTGACATAGCTGTCCGGTTCGATATGCATGTCCACGGCAATGCCACTACTTTTATCGGCGAGCAGCTGCAGCGCCATCCATACGAGTCGGCCGACGTCTTCAACCTTCGTCATCTCCTCCAGATTCGCATCGCGCTGCGGCGTCAGGCGGCGCCAAGTCGACGAAACCGTGTTGATCTTTGTGAGCGCGGCATGCACATCCATCAGCGGTTGAACGAGGTCTGGCGCGTGCGTCTGCGCCTTGCGCATAGCGCTGTCCAGCGCCAGAAGCGCAGTGCTGGCAGGATGGTTGATCTGATGGAGGATGCTGGACACGACGCTGCTCAGCGACTGCATCTTCTCTTCATGGAATGCCAGTGCCTTGTGGTGCGCGAGGTCATTGTGCTGCCGCTCAAATTCGTCGAGCTTGTCGCTCAAATCGTGCTCGTAATTGACCAATTCCTTGAATGAACTGTCGAGCAGCACACGGGCAAAGCCGCAGACCACAATCATCGTGACGACATGCATCCAGGAAGTCACTGGCGGATGATAGGCGGAAGGCGGGAAGTACATCTTGCCAAGGAAAAGCGATGCGATGTAAATGGCCAGCGTATAGCAGACGAGAATCAGGCTTTGGCGGAAAGAAAGCAGCGGGAACAGCGTGACAATGACGATGCAAAAAATCAGGCCTTGGGAATAGGGCGACGCGGCGCCGCCGGTGCAGATGATCATATAGGCGAGCATCGTCTGCGGAACAGGCGTCCACCCGAACAGCAGCCAGTTGACGTACCTCGTCCCCCGTTGCGTGTACATCAGGGCGAGGATTACTGCCGCGAGGCCGGCGACTGCGAACCGTAGCAGCATGAACTGATGCGCCCATTGTGGTGCCGTTTTCGCGTCGTGGAGAATGCCTACGAGCGTAAGCACCAACCCAAGGGCCAGCGACATGCGAGACGCCTTTACAGCGCTTGCCGTCAGCCCGCGCCGGCGCGCGTCCATAATGAATTGTTCCATGTGCCTTTAAGAAAATCGCAGAAATTTATGTTGTAGGTGGAAAAGTTTCGCCAAAAAAGAGAAACGAGTTTTCTTGTAGCACTGGAATTATGAGTCGCTCTCATTCAAACTATACTGCAATAATTAGTAACAATTGACGAATTAGCGACTAAAAGACACAACGTTCTTAACTAATCGTTGATTGCAGTCAATCTTTATTTCTTAGGGGAACGATTAGGCGAAAAAATGTAAAGGATGCGGAATTCGTTTTGTTTATTCCGTCTGCAAATGTACGCGCCATCGCGCATATTAAAAGAATTTCGCGCTAATGCCTTATCGCCTGTTCCGCGTGTGCTTAGGCGTGGACGTCGAAATTTGGCGAAGGCAAAAAGACGCGTGGAAATGCGATCTGCAACACCAACGTTACCACTATGCTCCTCTTAACGGCTCAAGCCGGCCTCGATCGAGCGGCCGAGGGGCATGGCGCCGAAACGGTAGATGTACTCGTGCAGGTGTGCCCATGATGGGCGGCGGTGCGAGGCACGTGACGTTCAGCGCCCGATAGGAAGCTCGCAGGTTTCGCGTCCTGCCCTGAGCTTTGCGCCTTTCGGACCTACTGCAATCAACGTTGGCCGCAAGCCGGATCCGTCGCGCTGAGGGACTTCGACGTCGAGCTTTGAGCCCACTCTATAAAACACGCCGTTGATGAAGGCGCCTCCGGCAGCCGTCGCCGTCACCTTCAGGTTGGCAAGATAATCGGCAAGCGCCACCTCGGGCACGTCCGCCTGCGCTTCCTTTCCCGGCGGCGCGATCGCCTCTTCCGGCGGCGCAGGCTGGCTGAATAGGCCGTTCACATCGCCGCCTTCGCCGCCATCCTTGCCCGGCTTGGCCGGGATATATACCGTGGGCAGTGTTTTCGATCCCAGTGGCGTCGGCTTGGGCTGCGGCCGGATGTTCTGCACCGGGATGTCGACGATACGATCCGTCAGCACCACGCCAACGCGGTAGATCAGCAGCGCGGCCACGAGCGGCACGGCAATTTGAAAGCCGGGGTGATGGAATAGCTGGCTTGCCATGGCTTACCCTCGCATCAGAAGACAGAACCTGTTGAAGCGTATTGTCGCCCCGGCCTTGTCCTGCGCCAGCGCGATACCGTCGAACAGCACGTCTTTGCGCTCGCTCATCGCCGTAATGGCAGCGAACGCCTGGCCTGCGCCGTCGGCATGGAAGGCGACGCCGCCGCCGCCGTCGCTCAAGCAGGCCTTGTAGGCATACATGCCCTCGATGACATCGAGCTTTTCGATGGTGATTTTCTCGATCTGCGGCCACGTCAGCGGCGCGACGTCCGTGCGAACGATCAGGCTGGCCAGGTCGGCGTAATCCGCCGCGGCCGGCACGCTGTCGATCCATTTCCTGTCGAATTCGCCGAGCGCCATGTAGCTTTTGTCCCAGCGCAGGATGGCGTCGGTGGCGCGTTCCTGCAAAAACGCCTTTTCGGCGATCGCGTCAGACAGCCGCATCGCCGAAAACACCAGCGTGGCGGCCGCGGCCAGGATCGCAAGCAGCATGGCTTTCGTCATCGCGCGGCCTCCGTCTCGTAAGGCACCTCGATACGCCAGCGCCGCACGCCGGTCCTCGGGTCAGCGGAAAGGATGCCGCCTTGATCAATCCGCATCGGAAAACCGCTCGACGTGGACAACTTGACCGCCAGGTCGCGCCCCTGCGCCACCATATCGGCGCCGTCGGGCGGACAGGCCACTTCAAGGGTGATCATCGGCGTGCCGCGCGCTGTCGGCTTCGGCTGCGCAGTCGCGGCGGCCGGTGCTGGCGTGCCGGCATGCGGGGGCACTGCCGGCAGCGCCGTCGGCTCCTTCTGCATGTCAGGCAAAATCGCAATCGAGCGGATGGTCAGGTGCGGCACCGCTGCTGCAGCGTGCGCCAAGCGCAGCATCATCCTTGCCTCGACGACCTGTGCCCCAGGCGTGGTCAGGTAATTGCGGTGGTTCTCCATACGGGCGAGCAGATCCGGGCTGATGCCGCCGGAATGCTGGATGGAGGGCAGGGCGGCCGCGCGCGCGAACCGCAACCTTGCGGCCTCCAGCTTGCCCCATGATTGATGAATCATGAACGCGCTGATCAACATGCTTACCGCGGTTGCCGACAGCGTCACGCTCCACAATGCCGTGCGGTTGATTTTTACCCGTGCACGGTCGACCTTGAGTTTCCCCTTCAAGAATGTGCGCAGCGGAAAGCTCATCGAGCCGACGAATGGACGCAGCCCGATCGGCTCGGCAAATTCAATGTCGGGAAGCTGCGCGCACAGCGGATCGGCGATCACGGTGCGCGTAAGCGCGTAGCGCGCACCGAATTCCTGCACCGTGGCGCGCAGGATGTCGACGAACTGCTTGCTGCCGAGTTCGGGAAGTTCGCGCTCGGTGATTTCGCGTACCGAACCCTTTTCGAACACCAGAAGCTCGACATGAGTGCCATGTTCCTTCGCGATGCCACCGATGAGCAGCGTCACCTGGTCGCGGTTGCGGCGGCCCCAGCCGATATAGGCGTCCACCGCAAAAGATGTCGGCGTATCGATCAGGACCTGCGCGATGCGCCTGTCCACAAAGCGCGTGATCTTCTTTGCTTCGCCGTAGGCAAACAGCGGAGACGCGGCGATGAAGTCGGGCGGCACATCCTTGGCCGCTTCCTTGGTCACATACACCGCGTCGCCAAGCAGAACGACCTTGTTTTTCGTGCCGACCGCAGCTTCAGCCTGTGCGATGTCGCTGACGAAGCGCTTCGCGGTGCCGCCGGATATCCGCAGAAGAAGGCGAGACAGACCGTCTGCGCGCGTCGGGCCGGACATGACCTACACCCTCCCGATCATCGAGAACAGCTCCGTATAGTAGGCACCCATCGGTACGACCAACAGTGCGCCGGCAATGGACATCGACAGCAGCATGCACACGCTAGAGATTTTCTTGATCCGCCGGGTCGCATCCCGAATCATGATCGGGGAGACGCGGATCAGCTCGCGGTCGAGAAGGCCGGTCTGCTCGGCAACCTTGAACGCGTTGACGATATAGAACGGCAGGCGGGCGCGTTCATCGGAAGCACCGGTCGACTGGACCGCCACCCCGAGTGGCGTCGACATATCGAGGCTCTGGTAGACGGCCTGCACCGATGCGCGCAGCGGCGGCGGCAGGCTCGGCACCGACAGCGGAATGGCCTGCATGACCGGGATGCCGGCACTGGTCATCGTGGCCAGCGTCTTGGCCCACAACGCGTAAAAGATGCCCGCTGCCTGCGGCGCGATTCCGGGAACGCGCAGCAGCGCCATCTGAACGTGCGTGATCGCTCGCCCGGTCGTGATCCAGTAACCTACGCCGGAGACGATGCAGGACGCGAGCAGTGACGCCAGCGTGACATTGCCGGTGATTATTTCGTTGAGCCACATGCCAATGCGAAGAATCATCGACGGCTGCTGCTGGCTGCCGCCCATGAGCGAGCGCATCAGGATCGGGATAACGAAGGCCATGAAAAACAGCGATGAGCATAGCCCGGCGACCATCACGCCGACGGGGTAGAGCAGCTGCGCGAGCACACCGAACGCGGTGCGACTGACCTCGATCGATTCCTCGATCTGGCTGCACACCGCCGAGAGCTGGCCGGACTCTTCACCGGCGCGTATGGTGGCAATCAGGCTTTCCGGCCATACCGACGAGAGCAAGGTCGACAATTCGCCGCCGCGCGCGATTTCCGCGCCGATGCCCTTCCACATTTCGGCATGCCGCGGTTGCAGTTGCGCCAGAAGCGTTACCGCCTCGGCCAGCGGAATGCCGGCACCGGTCTGGTTGGCAAGCGCCGCGCATACGTCGGCGATTTCAGAGGTTCTCATGTCGGTTCCTGTTGGGCTACACCAGCACCTGCGCGATATCGGTTTGCAGCATCCTCACGCGCTGCAATGCCGCCTGCAGCAGCGTTACCGATCGTGCGCGGTAAATGACCTGGCGCGAGGCGCTGTCGCTGCGCTCGAGCAGTACCAGCCACGCATCCTTGACGTCACGCGTGACAGGAAGCGTTTCGTTGATCGGCAGGATGCTCACGTACCCGCCGGTGCATTCGTCGCATCCAACCGGGTAGGCGCCGACCTCGGGAATTTCGTAGTCTTCCGCGCCGATGCTCTTTGCGTACTTCACGACAAGGCGCTTTTCTTCTTCCGTGATGTCCTGCACCTTCTTGCAGTGCGGGCAGAGCTGCTTGACCAGGCGCTGCGACACCACCAGCAGCATCGATTCGGCCAGCTGGAAGCGTTGGTCTGGCTTGACCATCTTCGCCAACACGTCGAGCGCCACCAGGCAATCCGTCGCGTGCAGCGTCGACAGCACGATGTGGCCGGAGGAGGCGTAATGCACGCAGGCCTCGGCGGTCTCGCGATCGCGCACCTCGCCAAGCCAGATCAGGTCCGGGTCGTGTCGCTTGACGGCGCGGGTGATGGTGTTGAAGCGGTCGCCCTCGCTGTCGTGGTCCTGATGCGGCACCTGGATCTGTGTCAAGCCGCGTACCCAGCGCTCGATCGGATCTTCGACCGACAGGCGCTTTTGCTTGCTGCCGAACATCGATACATGCTTGCCCACGGCGCCGGCGATTGTCGTCGACTTGCCTGTGTTCGTCGGACCGGCCACGATGATGAGGCCTTGTGTAAGCCGCAGTGCGTAGGTCAAATCGTCGACGACCTTTTCCTCGAGTTGCAACTTGCCCAGCTCGATGGAGGACTGTTCCTGGCGCATGATGCGAATCGACGTCGACATCTGCTGCACCGTCTCGCCCGGGTGGTTTAGCGGAATGAACGACAGGCGCAACTGCACATCAACGTTCGAGCCGCGATAGTGCAGGTGGCCGTCGTTGGGCTCGCGCATGCGCGTACCGGATGGGTTCGCGCCCGAGCGGCGCATCAGAAACGACAGCGCGCGCGGGCCGATCTCCGCGGAAATCGAGGTCGGGCCGATAGCCCGCAGGTCGCCGAACTGGCGCATCAGCACCGACAGGCTGCCGTCCGGCTGCGTACGCATGTCGATGTCGGTCGCATTGTTCTGGATCGCCGTGTCGAGTATGCGCGCCAGCTCGCGCGATTCCGGGCGGGACTGGGTGTCGATCGAGCTGCCGATCCACACCGCGCTTTCGTCATAGACACCGGCGCCGCCATCGCTTTGCCGATTGCGCGCCAGGTTCAGGAACGCTGCGACCTGATCGCGGCGGGATACCGCGTACAGCAGGGCGTCGACCTGTTCGAGATTGCGCAAATGGCTCAGTACTGCGCTCTTGGCGCGGTCGGTTCTGCCCAAGCTCTTGCGCAGGTAATAGGCCTGAATCGACCCGGCCACGAGCACGGGCACGTTGCGGTCGGTTGCCAGCACGACGAAATCTCCGCGCTCGCATTCGTTCAGCACCGCCTTTTCCTTCATGCACTCGTGCGGCGTGAACCCCTGCAGCGTGTCGTAATACGCAATGCCGTCGGCGTAGGCTAGGAAACGGTCGTAGTACGGCGTGGCCGTGTCGTGGTGCTGCACGATCCATTCCAGCGTCTGGATATGGTCCGGCTTGGTGCTGAGCATGCGCTCAAGCTCATCGCGGGTGATGACGTTGCATTCGACGAGGTAGTCGCCCGAGCGCTTGCTGCGCGCGCTCAGGAAACTGCGCGCCTCCGTCATTACCTTGGCCGGCGGGTCTTCCCATCCCCACGACGCGCATAGTTCCACATCCGACAGTTCGGCAGGCATATCCATCACGGCACCGTCAGGTCAGTGGTTGGCTGGTACGGCGTGCCGGGTGCCGGCGACTGCTGCATGCTCTTTGGGGAACTGGCATACAGCTGCAGGTGCGTGCCGGACACCATCTGCACATACACCGGCGCGCCCCATATGGAGAACAGGTCCGCGCAATCGAGTTGCACTTTGCCCCACAGCACGAACGTGCCGCCACAGTTTTTCGCTGTGCCGCCGTAGCCGACCAAGTGCGCGAGACTGTCGGGATTGGTCGACATGGCCGGAAAGCTCGGGTTGGCGTGGAAGTAGCGGGCGATCTTCTTGGTCGCGCGCGCCTGGCGCGCGTACTGCATGGCATCTTCCCCGTTGATGTAATTGCGCCCTTCCAGGCGCGACCAGGGCGCAATCGCAGCCGTGCCGCACCACGCTTCCGCGACGGCGAAAGATGTGCCGCAGGCAGTGTTGGCGGCAACGTATTGGGCGGGGGTCTGTCCGATCCTCGTATCAAGAGCGAACACCGCGGCCCGGTCGAAGACGTTCTTGCCATCGTCCACGCCCGCAGCCAGTTGGTAGCCGTAGCGGCTCGTATCCTGCGCGAAGGCGTTGGTGTATTCAAACCCGGGAGTGGACGCTAGCGCGGATAGCGACGCCGGGAACGCGGCGTTCTGCTTGAAATATCCGTCCAGCGCCTGCCCGACAATGGCGACGTCGTCGGCCTGCACTTCGGACGCCATGTCGTCGCGCTCGCCGGCGAGCTGGACCGCCATGCCGCCCAAAACGCTCAGAAGGACGTTGGCGAAGAGGGCGAGCAGGACGATAAACATGGATGCGCGCGGTCAGCTATAGCGGCTTGGAGATGACGAGCTTGGAACAGGTGCCGGATGAGCCGCAGTTATAGGTCATCTGGCCGACAGTCACGTCCGCGCCGCTGGTGTCGGCCACCGCGTTCTCGCGCATCTTCTGTAGCAGCGACGTGACAATCTCGACGGTGACGTTGGTAAAGACGATCTGCAGGGGGTTGGGGCCGCCGCCGGTGACAGTCACGCCGATGTTTGTGCCGGCAACCATGTAGCTCTTATGCGTCGCCGCCGATGCCGCCTCGGCACTGGCCAGCGCCAGCGCGAAGACGGCGACGGCACCGCGCTGCATGGCTCGCCGGAATCGGCGTAGATCGGTCATGGCGAAATCCTTCAGTAAGAAACGTGATTGCTGAGCGGCTTGATCCCGGACTGGAGGTACGCATCGGCGAACGGCGGCGAAACCGCACCCACTCCCTGAAACAGCACGTCGTCGACCGTCAGTCCAACAGCAGGAATCTGGCTTGTCGCCACGTCCGTTGACACGCCCAGAACGCTGGTCAGCACTACATAATTTGCCGCTGCCGCGTCGGCCAGACGGGTGATCGCCAGCGCCTGCGCCGATGTGCGGCTTCCCATCAGCGTTGGCGCGATGATGGCAAGCAGGATGCCTACGATAATCACCGTGATGGAGACCTCGATCAGGCTGAAGCCGCGCGCCTTGCGCGGCATGGAAAGGGTGTTGGCAATCACCGGAAATGTCTCCGTGTAGCGTGTGCCGCCAGCATCGGCAATGCGGCGGCCTTTGTCGCCATCAGACCGGACGGTAGAAGACGACGCTCGTGCAAAGGCCGCTCGACGGGCATTGGTATGTCATCTGTCCCACCGTCTGCGTCGACCCGTCCGTGGTCAGGCTCAGCGACGGCTGTATGCGCTGGATCAGATTGGTCACGATTTCCGGCGGCACATTGGCGAACGTGATCGACATCGGCGCGGAGCCGCCGCCAGCCAGCGTAATCGTCATCGCACCGGTGCCGGAGACGACGTAGTCGCCATTGCTGTTCTTCGCCACGAGCTGGTTCATCGCCTTGATGCCGGTGGAGGTATAGGCGGGCAGGTAGGCCGACGCGACGTAAGAGGAGCCGTCGTACAGGACTTGGGCCACGCCCGTTGCGCTCGGCGTGGCGGCAATCGTGTTGCTGGCCACCGTGGTGCCCACGCCCGCCTGGCTTGCCAGAAGCGACCAGTTGTTGGCCGTGGTATCCGTGATGCGCAGGATCAGTGTGGCCTTGCTGCCCGTCTGGCTGCCGATGATGGACGGCGCGATCACCACCAGCAAAATGCCGATGATGATTACAACCACAGCGAGTTCAATCAGGGTAAAGCCCCGTTGAAGTTGCTTGCGAAGCGATTTCATAGTGCCTTCCCTTATCAAAAGCTCAGAATTACGTTGTTTGAAGCGATCGAAGCGTCCGGCGCTGATCCCGCCGATACGTTGTTGTTGAAGCGGATTGCTGCATAGTGCGGCGCGGCGTCAGGCGAACTGGAGCCGGTAGCATCGAAGTCGCGGCAGTATTCGATGTTGCCGCCCCAGGCGGTAACGCCCATCGTGCGGTTCAGGCCAACCGTGTCGAGCAGCGACGAGTTGTTCAGGCTCATCCACGAGTACCAGCACCCCTGGTTGGATGACGCAGAGGCGACCGTGCTTGCGCCGTTATTCGGATAGAAGTTCGCAGTCGATCCCGGATTTGCCGCCTGCTGCGCATCGAAATAGCGGGAGAACGCATCCTGCAGCGCCTGCGCCAACTTGTCGGTGTCGGCGAGCATGGCCATTTGCACCGGCCACGACGACACATATGAAGCGCCGAAGTCCGGCGGCGTGGGCTGCCAGGTGCCGTAGTTCGAGCTGGTCATCAGCGCGCTGACGTCCGGAGCGTTCTTGTCGCAGGAAGCGCCCTTGGAACAGGTGGTGTTGTAGACCGCGCCGTATTCGAAAGTGATCGTCACCTGAGGGCCGGAGCGGCGCGACAGCGGCACGGTTTGCGTCAACCCGCCGATGCGCTGAAAAATGCGCAGCAAATGCGCGGCGCGGTTGTCGTCGTTCGCTTCCTCGAGCGGCACGCCATTCATCTGGTACACGTTGGACTGCGCGTTGTCGGACGGATTGAGCGGCGCGGCAAACAGGTCGCTGTTATTGGAATAAAACATCGGCAGCGAGCCGGTCGGGCTCACGCGCTTGGCATATTCAATCATCGCCTTGGCGATTTTGCGGTTCAGCGTGATCTGCCGCGTGCGGTAGGCGGTGTTCTGGCTCGACGCCAATTCTCCGAGGAGCGGCGCGACGATGATCGTGACCACGCCAATCAGGATGATGGCGATCGTCATTTCGATCATGGTGAAGCCGCGTTGGGTTTTCATTTGCGCTTTGTGATGTGGACCTGCAATGCAAAGTAGTAGGTTTGGCTGCTCACATTGTTGTTGCGCGAGCCTGTCAGCCCGCCCAGGATAGTCGGGCCGTTCTGCCCCGGCAGCCCGTTGTCGGCAAGGTTCGACGAGTCTTCCTGCTGGCCGCCAACGATGATCAGGTCACCGTCGCGCATGAGCGTCTCGCCCGCGTACTTGAGCCGGGTGACGATCGGGATATTTGCGATGTAGGTCTGCGTCGTGTTGCCGCTCGTGATCGACTGCGGTATGGCCTGGTTGCCGGTTTGCGTGACCTGGGTGAGCAGCAGCTGGGTGCGCACCATGCCCGTGGACATGTCCACGCGCGGGTTGACCTGCAGCACCGTGCCAAGCTCGATGGCATTGAGGACGTTCTTCGTCGCCACCGCCGCCGTCGTGGTCGATGCCGCCGTGTCCTGCGACACAGTGTTGTAGTACCGGGTCGTTGTCTTCCGAAATTCGGCCGGCACGCCCGAAGTCGTCGCCAGCGCAGGGCGCTGGATCACCGAGTATTTCGATCGTTCTTCCAGATAGTCGTTGAACAGCCGAAGGCCATCGGCGCGGCTGATGCCCAAGAGCGGGCCGTTGATGGTCGGCGCATTCGCTGTGGCGCCGACGACGCCGCCGGCGGAAGTCGGAAACGACAGCGTCACGCCGCCAAGCGGGTTGCTCGAGGCGACCATGTTGTACTTGCCGCCGACCCATCGCGCGAACCCCTGAAGATCCAGGCCCTCGGAGGTGCTATCGTTGTTCGTGATCAGTATCAGCTGGCCTTCAAACGAGATCTGGGCGTTGTACATCGCCTGGATGCGCGTGAAGTAGGTGTCCAATGACTGGAGCAGCCATGTCGGCGCCTGCACCGTTACAGCCCCGGTATCGGGGTTCAACGAGTACGTGCCGAGCCTGCGCGGCACGTAGCTGATCACACCGCTCTCCGGGCTGCTTGGCGGCAGCGCCGGCGTGGCGCGAAACTGGCCGATTGCCGACGACGACTGAAGCGCCAGCATCGCCGGCGGTAAAGGTGGCCGCGCTCCCGAAGCGTCGGGCGCTACCATACCGGGCAACAGCGATCCGGCCGAGACCGACGCTGCCGGTGCAGCCGGCACCAGCATCGTCATGCGCGAATTGATTTCCGCTTCCAGCGTTTGCCAGAAGCTGTCGATGCTTTGCACGGACATGCTGCCGTCGGATTGCTGGGCGCTGCTAGATCCGGCACCCATGGCATTTATGCCGCCGGCGCCGGAACCCATGGCCGCGGAAGTCGCCGCCGGTGCCGCGCCCAAGCCCGCGCCGGAGGAGGCAAGCGCGTTGCCGGGCTGGGACATGCCTCCACCGGGAGACTGCTGCGCGCCTCCAGTGGCGGCCGATCCGGCCGAATATGATGTGGAGCGGCGTCCGACGTTGAAATACCAGGTACGCGAACGCAGCGGCTGGATCACAACGATGCGGCGGTCATCGTCCACGACGAAGTCGAGGCCGACGGTGCCGAGTACGATTTTCAGGAAGCTTTGCGCATCGGTCGCATTGACGACCCCCGAATAGGTGTAGCTGTACAGCGGAAGTTCGGACGTGATGTTGACGCCGCGCGCGGCGAGCATGGCGACAACCTGCGAGACGGGCACGCCACGCGACGATGCGCTCAGGCTGACGTTTGCAATGTCACGTAGCCACGCGCCGCTTTCCGCCGCCGCCACCGGCTGGGTCGGGATGTACTTGCCGGCCAGAAGGCGCACGCGGCCGTTTTCGATTTCGCCGGACTTCTTGCCGGATGCCGTGGCAGTGCCGACGACCTGGCGCGAGCGCGTCTGGGCGCCTTCGAAGGCGTCACTGGCACGGCGACTGCCCTGCGTAAGTTCAGCGCAGCCACACAGCAGCATACAGGCCAACGCAATGGCCGCTGGTGCGCGCGGCACAACCCTAGCGGACATAGACATGGACCACCTCATTGCCCTGCCACAGGTCTACGCCTAACGGACTGCGCGGCGGGAGGGCGGCCATCAGCCCCGAGACCGCGTCAAACAGCGTGCCGGTAAAACTGTCGCTGCCGACGCCCTGCAGCTCGACCCGTTCGTCGACCACTTCTGGGTCGACGGCGATGCGCCACTGCGCCAGCGCAGACCATGCCTTCAAGGTATCGCCAATCGTCGCGTTCTTTGCCACGGGCCATGCGGCGCGGTAGGGAAGAGACCCTTGCATCGGCGATTCCACGGGCGCAGCAGCCTCCACCGGCACCACCGGCGCAGGCATCGCACCGCCAAGCGACCAGCTGAGCTTGAGACTCGCCGGCTCCTCGGCCCATGCCGTATTGGCTGCGGCAAGGCAGCTTGCGCAAAGCATTACGGCAAGGATGGATCGTCGTGTGTTCATCGGGTTGGCTTCGGACAGCGTGTCTTGCTGTGATCCGCCGTCTGCGGCCACAGGCGCTTTGGTGCCATGGTGCTGAGTCCGAAGTATTGGTGAACTTTCCTTAGAGCAAATGGGGAATGGTCCGGCTTTTCGGAGAGGATTTCGTGCCGACGTAGAGGCGAGAAGAGAAATGGGCCGGCGAATGTGGCCGCATTTCAGTAGGAATCAGCCAAAAAACAACAACGCACCGGCATTGCTTCGGAGCAAAATTAGAGCTTCTATCGAATAGCGAGGCACATGGTGGAACTGTCGGAGCAGACGCGCTTGGCTGAGAAAGTTACGGCCGAACTGGTGGCACGGGTCGCGTTACCTTTGCCCGAGCCGATCTCTTGCATCGATGTGCTGGCTGATATGGTGGCCGGGAGCGCGACCGTCCACTTGACCAGCGATTTTGCTAAGACCCTGCTGGACGACCTGCTGCGCGCGCAGCGCATTGCCGACGATGCAGCCCGCAGTACTGTCGAACTGGAATGCCAGATGTGCGACGTGGATGGATTGCCCGCCGGCGCTAAGACTCCTTCAGACGGCCCTTGGTACGATACGCGAAAGGTCGCCTGCCGTTTTTCCATGCCTTTGCTCATTGATGCGCTTATCTATCTCGACAAACGCGGCATCCTTCACCGCGACGCGTGCCAACGTTATCTCGTGACTTTTCGAAAGTCGGGACCGCGCGCATGACGCTTTTTGCGAGCACCCTAACGGCGCAAAATTGCAAAAAAACACCAATGCTTGTTATGGAAAACGTGGAAAAATACATCGCGTTTTCCCCGCATCCATATTCAGCGCCAATAAAATCAATGATTTAGCGAAGCGGAGTTGCGACAGTCTGTCCAGGAAAATATCCACATAATGCCAACGTGTCAGGCATCCCGCTGTACCGACGTTTCCCACGTTCGCCCTTCTATTTGGCGTGCCGAATTTTCTCTCGGCCGACAAAAAAAGATTTTGCGTGACCGGTGCGCGCCGCACGGTTTGCCTATTTTTTGGCGCAAGTAATAAACGTGCTGGCAGCAAAGCACGTTTGTGATTCGGGGACCCGTTTTTTCGCCAGTTATCCACATAAATTGTGCATATCTTTGCCAGTCTTTGACGACTGTTTTCGATGCACTAGGAGGTCCGGCTTGGCACGAGCATCTTGTTGGCGCTATGATCGAAGCGCCGCCACGCGGCAGCGTCACCTCTTTCCCCGCAATCTCCGCATCGTTCATTGCTGCCTTCGGCATCTGTGAGCGAAAAACGCTCTGCATTCCATTGGCCGCGCCGCGGCAACAATGTGAATATCAACCCATACAGGGAGCCGTCCCTCATGGGCCTGCTCCTTCTTCTTTTGGAGCAGGGAAAAAATGAATACCCAACAAGCCAGTAGTGTCCCGATGTTCTATGCGCCTGACCTCGCCCTGCAGCAGCTCGCGGCGATGGAAGCCGAAGTGCAATCGGACATGAGCGAAAACCAGATCGCGCAGCGCCTACAGGAACTGAGCCAGCAGGCTTTTCTGATGCGCTCCTCCGGCCGCGAGATCTTGTCCGGCATCGTCGACGACCATACGCGTGCCGTGGCTGCCAATGCAGTGCTCACGCATCGCCTGCAGTGCAAGCTCAACGCCATCAAGTTCTACCAACGCCATCCGAAAGCGGCCCTGCCGCACTAAATTCAATTGCCATCCTCCCTTGCGGACGCCACGCTCCGCAAGGGGCTGGCTCCGTGGGATCTCTACCAAGGAGCCATCATGCTGGACCTGTTTGGCGAGGTGCCGGTGCTGCAAACGCAGCGCGAGCCACGCCGTAACTCCACTCCGAAACGCCCCGAGCAAGTCGATATCGGTGGCCTTTTTCCTCTCACCGATTCCCTGTCCCCGGAACGCTTCACCGCAGTCTTCCACTCCGGCGCGACCGCCTATTACGACGCGCTTGCCCCCATGGCCCTGCACAAGGATATCGGCATCGTCGCCGACCGCCTGGTGCCGCGGGTCGAATGTCTGGTGCGCGACTACGTGCTCAAGGGCGGTGCCGTCTTTGTCGATTCCGGCGCCTATTCGGCGTACAAGAAATGGCAGGAAGGCAAAGCGACCAGCCCACTTGCCGACTTCGATACGGTTCTGAACACCTACGATCGCCTGATCGCGGACCTGCCGCCGGGTTTCGCCAGCGGCTTTGCGTTTGTGATGCCGGACGTGCTGAAGCAGCCAGAGCGCAGCCTTGCACTTCTTGAGAAATACCGCGAGCGCATCCTTCATCTCATCGATGCCGGCGTCAATGCGATCGTGCCGCTGCAACGCGGCGCGCAAAGCGCCGGGCAAACCGCGCAGCAGGTATTTTCGATCCTCGGCACGCGCAACATCACGCTCGGCATCCCGAGCGCGGCCGCGGCAATGTCCTGCGCCGACGCGGCCACCATCCGTGGGCATGACCGCTTCCACATCTTGGGCCGCGCCAGCTTCGGTGCGAAGCTCTATCAGCGCTGCTACGCGGTGCTCGAGCATAACCCAGGGAGCACCATCAGCTGTGACGCGAACCTGCTTCGCAAGCGCACCGACGAACTCACCGAACTGCACCATGGCCTGATCGACCTTGTCGGCGACCATGTGTGGCAGGGCGCGTTCGAGGAAACCGAGCTTATCTACCAGGTCATCAATGAACCGGGTTGGATGAGCAGGCCGCAGATCAAGGCGCTTGCCCACTTTTACGGAATTCGCGACGCGGCCGTGGTCAATAGCTGGATTCGCGCCCATGACGAGCGCGACGACGGCCTTTGCAGCGTGCTCAACACAGTCGACCCTGAAGCGAATTTGCTCTGGACATTCGGACTGCATGACGTCTTCTTCAGCTATGCGAAAGAAGAGATGTCGGCGCTGCTGCGCGCACATGCCGTGGCCGAACTTCTGAGCACCGACGCATCCGGCGATGACAGCCAGAACCCCTTCACTCTCCCTCTCGATTGCGACAGCGACGACGAGGCACAGAACGAAGCGGACTTCACATCAGAAACCGAACTTGCCGAAGCGGCGTAGGAGAAGTCTTGAAAATCACCATCATCACGTCCTGCACCGGGACGAAAGCAATCCGTCTGCCGTCGCAGCTCACGCAGGACGATTTCACGAAGGGTTACGGGCATCTCGCACAGCGCGAGAAAAGCCTTGACTGCGAGCCGGTCAGCGCCGAAGCGTTCTACCGCGGCGAGCAGCACCTGCGCCTGCTGCGCGGTGTGCATGCGGCGCGCAAACGCGGAATCGACGTGCGGTTGTGGATCGTCTCGGCAGGATATGGCCTTGTTCCCGGCCACCGGCCTTTGTATCCGTACGACGTGACGTTCAACGACATGACGCCAAGCGTCGCGCGCTGGTGGGCGGAGGAAATCGGTCTGCCGCACCAGATGCAATCCGCATTGGCCGAACCTGCCGATTACGGGCTCATCCTGTTGGGCGACCGCTACCTCGACGTGTGCCAGTTGCACGCGGTCGAACGTGCGCCGGCGAGCACGTGGGCGCTGTGTGGCACGGCATCGGCGAAGCGGCTGCCGAAAGCCATTCGGCCGCTGCCGCTGCGGCAGAGCGACACCAGCCAGTTCAATGCCGGAAACATTGGCCTGAAAGGGGAGGTGGCCGCACGGATGCTCGAGGCGACCGATTCCCGTTTCGAAGATGCGGTGGCGCGGATCGCGCCGCGTCACTGATCAACCTTTCGCCCGGCGCCGTACCGGCTGGGCGAATTTTCTTCCGACAGCATCGCGCTGTCCAATGCCCGCGCGCATTGGCAAGCGTCACCCATGCATTCCTTGCCGCCCTCGCGGCAGAAAGACGCACCGCCAGGCTCAATCGCTGGCGTGTCCCCGAACAAACCCACCCCGCAATCGATCGTGCCACGCCTAGAGGGCAACGGTGCGATCTTCAACAGGAGAATCATCATGCAATACGAAACCACCGCCCTTGCTTGCGTGTCCGAGGCCAAGCACGACGCTGGCAACGACACCCCCGTGATACGTGTGCCGATGAGCCGCGATCAGGTCGACGCGTATGTCCGTGCATGCCATGCCGAGATGACGAGGCGTCTGCGCAGCTACGTGCCGGTGCCGGCCGGCCACGTCTGGAATATCGCCCACGACGCGCTGGCGTGGTTCCTTGGCGACGCGATCCAGTCCACGGTGAGCGGCACGCCGTTTTTCATCAACCGCGCACAAGGCGATGAGCACGACGACAAGCAGTTTTCTATCGAAGTGCGGTATTTCTGGCAGCAGCGAACCCTGAAGAAAAACGGCAAGACGGAGATGGTCGGCTCTAACGACCGGCACAAGGTCATTCTGTGGGTCAGAAAGGGCAAGCTGTTCGCCGGCCAGAACCATAGCTTGCTTGAATGCGACGCAGCGTTCCTGTATGCCGACTCCGTCGCGGATATCGCCACGCAAGTCGCAGTCGCCATTGCTCGTGCGCTGGATCGCGGCTATGAGCCGACACAGGAGGCGCAGGCCGCGTTGTGCGATGCGCTGGAAAAGAAAGCCATGCGCGAGTACCGCGAACTGTCAGCGGCCGACAAGCCGATGTATGAAATCGCGTTTCTGAAAGGCTTCGACGGCATGTATATCCCGCCGGCTGCCATCCAGAGCACGGTGGCGTTAAACGCCTGGATGCTTGGGCACCGTTTCGGCCACGCGCAGGGCGCCGGCGTCTTTGCGTACCGCCGCAAACCATCGTAGCGGCGCGGTGGCACGTTCCCTCAGGTTCTCACCATCGCGATAGCCTGCCTTGTTCCCCTAAAGGCTCACCATGCGCAGCGATGAACCGTAAGGAAAGGCGCTGCGCCGCTTCCTGTAAATCCTCACCTTGGGCCGGACTGCGCGCGCCATGTCATGCCGCCCGCCTCAAGACTCCCCGTAAAGTCTCACCAATCCGCCGGAACTCCTCTGAAAGCTTCAGATCGATGCTTGCATGCCGCTTCGTGTGTGCGACTCTGCTTCAACAGCCGTAACGACGGCCTTGTGCCGCGAACCGTTACGACCTTCTACTGCAAAAACTGGATTCGTGTGCTGCGCGTTGTGCGCGTCCAGCATCCGGACGAACTGGCGAAAGCCTGAACAAGGAAAACCCGAACATGCCTGACCGAGACCATACCAACACGACCGACGCCATGCGCGCGGACCTCGTGCGCCAATTTATCGACGAGAGCGCCGGCGACCTGTGCGAGAGCCAGGCCATTACCGACCTGATGCGCGACTCGGTCGACCTCGACGGCAGGCCGCTGCTGCTGCCGTACCAGCAGGCGCATTACCACAATGGCGAAATCACTATCGTCACTGTCCACTAAAACATCCCTGCCGTTGCCCATGCGGCGGCGGCAGTTCCAAGGAATTCCGATGAATGAACCAAATGGGCAAGATGCCCAAGACGGCATAGCTGGCATGGAAATCACGCGCAGCGTGGCCGGTACCGACGTCACGCTCAAGGTGACGTCGCAAACGCGCTCCTACCTGGGGACCGGCTTGCATGTACACGCGTCGATGGCGGGAGGCAATTCCGTCACGCTGGTCGACCCCGCCACTACGCCGGCAAACGCGAGCCGGCAGCAAGTAGAAGCGCTTTTCGAGCGCGTGCATCTATGCGCGTGCAGGACCTGCGGCCAGCCGGCATTCGATCCGAACTATCACGACACCAATCGCGCCGGCCAGTGCGAGCGCTGCTTTCTTCGCGATTTGCGGGCGCAGCTCGATGCCGGCCAGCAGGCAGAGAAGGAGCGCTTCGCAAAGCTGGACGCCGAACATAAGGCGAAGGGCTTTACCCACCGGGTTGACGCCCATATCCACCCGGTCGGCGGCGGCAGCGACCGGGCCGTAAGCTTCTATGTGCAAAACGCCTCGGATGCCGAAATACGCAGGGAGTTGAAGCGGCAGGGCAGCGCCTCGCCCGACGATTTCAAGACCGTAGCCCTATAGTCGACCTGCATGGCCAGTCCTCGCCCGCGTCCGGATTTCCGGCGCGGGCTTTTTCTTTGATAACATTGCTTATATGAAAACAAAGCTCGCGTCCGGAATGCGGAGCGCGCAGCACTTAGAGCCTATTCCAGTAGGGATAAGAATTGAAGTAATGCTTGTCCAAGCCAGTGTTTTTGATGGAGGACATCATGGGCATGGTCAAGCAGGACGACGGATGGCGCTTGCCGGATGAATTATGGGA
>NZ_JAEPBG010000025.1 GCF_016632335.1 Noviherbaspirillum pedocola | reverse complement strand
CGGCGACGCCATCCATGCGGTGTTGTGCGGAGCCGGGCACAACCTGCGCCTGATCATCAACAAGCTCAAAGGTACTTGCCAGACCAATCTCATTTATTGAAATTCGGAATTCTTCAGGGCCGACTAGCTAAGAGAAGCTGGGCCCTTGCCCCGCCGGGGCAGCGAAACATCGTGGTTCAATCGTGTCGCGAGTCGTATACCAATAATTCGGGGTCGACACCACTGTGCGAGTCGGGTACTCGTGCATACTGAGAAAGCGTCTTATAGCTGCAGTCTTGCATCAAAATATTTAGCTGACCTAGGGACGCGCTGAAGTATTAGCTTTTCTAGTGGGTCGTTACGCTGGCCTGACTTGCTGTGATGCGGGACTACTACGGTTGATGTTTTGTGTGGTTGACGGGAATTTTCCGATGCCCGGTGGGCCATTTCCGTATTCAGGACGCACCTTGAGCAGGTAACGCCATTAAGCGCTTCTTCGCCAACTTCAGATTGGCCAAGCCAAACAGCGTCATCAGCTGCGTGGTGTTCTTGGCCAGGCCGCGATAGCGCGTCTTGCGATGCTTGAACAGGTTCTTCACGACATGGAACGGATGCTCGACCTTGGCTTGTTCCATCTTCCCCAACAGCTTCCCCAACAGCTTCCCCAACGGCGTATCCGGTAGCAAGCGGCGCCTGCTCGGCTTCATTGCCACATGCCACTTCACCGTCCTGCCTCGATGTTTGTCGTGCTTGTCCACACCGGTATAGCCGACATCGCCAAAGGCATGCGTTTCTTCGCCATGCAACAGCGCATGGGCCTGCGTGACGTCTGCTGTATTGGCTGCTGTAGCGACCACCGTATGAACCAGGCCTGAATCGGCATCCACGCCGATATGCACCTTCATGCCGAAGTGCCAGGTCTTGCCCTTCTTCGTCTGATGCATGTCCGCGTCACGTTCACCGCTCTGGTTCTTCGTTGATGAGGGTGCGGCGATGATGGTTGCGCCCACAGTCCTAGCTTCCTTGAGCAGCAGCCCCTTCTTGGCCAGATGGGCGTTTATGGTGTCAAACACGACTCGAGTCAGCTTGTGCGTCTCCAGCAAGCGCCGAAACTTCAATAGCGTCGTGGCATCCGGAGCGACATCTACAGTTGGGTCGATGCCAATGAAGCGGCGAATCGCCTGGCTGCCTTCCTCGCCGATACGATTAGCTGCCGGAACTCTCACATTTTCAAACCGCACTTCATTGACGGTATGAACACCATCGATGGTATCGATCGGGGAGATAGTAATGCCGGGCGTCTTCATTTCACGTCCATCAAAAGGAACGTAATGCCGCCATGCTTGTGGCCGGAACTGTCGGTGCGCACCAGGCACAAGATCTAGTCGGCATACTGGGCATAACTGGTTCAAAGTTTGGTGCCATTGACAATGTACTCGTCGACCGTCAGATCGGCACGGGTGCTCAGTGCCGTGAGGTCAGTGCCGGCGCTCGCTTCGGAATAACCTTTGCACCACCAATCTTTGCTTCTGAGAATGCGCGAAAGAAAGCGCTGTTTCTGTTCCTCGTTGCCAAAAGTGTAGATAACCGTGTCGACCATCTTTAATCCAAATGGCACCACATTCGGTGCGCCGGCGGCAGGGCGTTCCGACTCGAAAATAAAACGTTGGGTCATGCTCCATCCGGTGCCGCCGTAAGACGCACCCAGCCGGGTGCAATCCAGCCTTTCGCATGCAACCGGCGCTGCCATTCTAGTATGCCTTGCCGGTAGTCTTTGGCGTGTTCACGAGCGCAGCCAGAGCCGGGGTCCATGCCTCGCTCAGAAACGACCTTGCCTCAGCGCGCAAGGCGATGTCTTCCGGCGAAAGTTGCGCGTTTATGTACCTATTCCAGATTGAAGTATCGTTTTGCGTCTTCGCTGCTGAACCAGCGGCTTTCGCCGCATGGCTGCGATGGCAGGAAACTAGCTGTTCGCGGCCGAGATGGTCGATCTGCCGAGTTGTGCCATGTGAACTTGATCGGGGCCGTCAGCGATACGGATGAAGCGGGCGTAGGTGTACAGGTTGGTGATCGGGGTGTCCTGCGATACGCCCATGCCGCCATGCGCCTGTATCGCGCGGTCGGCGACTGTCTGGCACATCTGGGGCGCCACGATTTTGATCATGGAAATCAGATCCTTTGCCACCTTGTTACCGAAGCGGTCCATCTTGTCGGCCGCCGCCAAGGTCAACAGACGAGCCTGTTCAATCTCGCAGCGCGACCTAGCGACATCCTCGCGAATGCTGCCTTGCTCGCTGAGTTTCTTGCCAAACGCAACACGCGAGTTCACCCGCTTGCACATCAGGTCTAGGCAGCGTTGCGCAGCGCCAATCAGGCGCATGCAATGGTGGATACGTCCCGGGCCAAGCCGTCCCTGGGCAATTTCGAATCCGCGCCCCTCACCGAGAATCATGTTTGCAACCGGCACGCGCACGTTTTCGAGCAGGACTTCCGCATGGCCGCTCGGCGAATGCACAGAGTTGAACACTTTGAGCGGCCGAATCACCGTAACGCCGGGCGTATGGCGCGGCACGATGATGGTGGACTGCTGCAAATGTCGGGCAGCAGTAGGATCGCTTTTGCCCATGACCAGCAAGACCTGCGTACGCGGATCGTACATACCGCTGCCCCACCATTTGCGGCCGTTGATGACATACTCGTTGCCTTCACGAACGATCGAACATTCGACGTTCGTCGCATCCGAGCTGGCGACGGCAGGCTCGGTCATTAGATAAGCGGATCTGATACTTCCTTCCAACAAGGGTTTGAGCCAGCATTCCTGCTGTTCCTCGCTGCCGTATTTCGCCAGAACTTCCATGTTGCCAGTATCTGGAGCATTGCAGTTGAACACTTCGGCTGCCCATTCGATGCGTCCCATCAGTTCGGCCAGCGGCGCGTATTCGAGATTGGTCAAGCCTGGGCTGAATTTTCCGTACTCATGCGGAAGAAACAGATTCCACAGGCCGGCGGCCTTCGCCTTTTGCTTGAGTTCTTCGAGGATCGGCGGCACTACCCACAGATTTTCCGGCGCCTCGATGAATTCTTCATACTCTTCTTCCACTGGAAACACATGCTTTTGCATGAAGGCATCAACACGGCTGATCAATTGCTGCACTTTTTCGCTGTATTCAAAATTCACTTTGTTCTCCTTTCATATCGGGATGGTGTGCGCAACAGCTGTAAATTTGCTGTCCGCCTTTTCAAGCCATGACAATGCGCGCTTGAATAGACTGATGGTCAGTGCGTGCAGCTGATCGCCCGTTTCTCTCGGCGCCTTGCCGGCGCACGCGCGCGCGTGGGTGCCTTCGAGAATGATGCCCAGTTTGTAGCAGGCGAGTACCACATACCAGTCGATGGCCGCGATATCGCGTGTGCTTCCCTCGGCGTAGCGGGCTATCAGTTCATCGATCATCGGAAAGCCATCGTCCGGCTCTATACGCAAGTTTTCAAGGACGGGTTGCCCTGGTAAAGGCCAGGTCGCCAGCATCCAGCCGAGATCGATGAGCGGATCGCCGATCGTTGCCAGCTCCCAGTCGATGATTGCCGCAAGATTGGGGCTGTCGTAGCGGAACATTACATTGGAGACGTGGAAATCGCCATGAATGATGCCTGGAGAAAAGTTGCGCGGGCGGTTTACTTCCAGCCAATCCGCGACTACGTCGATGCCGGGAATGTCAGTTGGACCCGGCCAACCGGCGAGATCGCGGTACGTTTCCAGCTGGGATCTCCAGCGCGGCACTTGGCGTTCGAGATAGCCTTCAGCTTTACCGAAGTCTGCCAAGCCTACTGCAACATGATCGACACGGCCCAGCGCCAGGATCGCATCGACCATCGCAAACCCCATTTCGCGGCGCATTGCAGGGTCGCCGGCGTGCAAGGCCGGCAACCCCATGGTTGCGTTGAAACCGTCGATGGGTTCCATCAGGTAGAAGGCGGTGCCGAGCACGGCCTCGCTGGTGCAAGCCGCGATCAGTCCGGGATGAGGGACGCCGGTGCCGGCTAGCGCGCCCAGTATCCGAGCCTCGCGCCGTATCGTGTCGTTGTTGTTAGGGCGGGGATGCCGCGACGGGCGCCGCAATACGAAGTCGCGCGATCCGCGACAAAACCGCAGCAGGATATTCTGTGTGCCGCCGGTCAGCAGGTGCGCCTGCGCAATCTGCCCCTGTTCGAGGCATTGGGTGTCCATCCAGGCTGCTAGAGCATCTAGGTCGACAAGAGACGAGAGGGAGTCTGTTTGCATGAGAGTTGCAGAGCCGGTGACGATGTCTTGGGGCGGGTCAACAAACCGCTTTCTGCTGATCAGCGCGTGGGGGGCATCAGCGCAAAATCAGCCCGCCGTCGACGGGAATGGTCTGGCCAACGATGTAAGCAGACAGCGGGGATGCCAGAAACAGGGCAACTCCGGCCATTTCATCCACGGTTCCGAGTCGTCCGAGCGGGATGTTGCGCAGGAAGGATTCCAGCCGTTGCGGGTTCTCGGTGGTGACCTTGGTGAGCTTGGTGTCGACCAAGCCGGGGGCGATGCCGTTGACGCGGATTCCTTTCGCCGCCCAAGTATCTCCAAGGCTGCGCGTCAGGCCCAAGGTACCGGCCTTGGACGCGTTGTAGGCAGGATTGCCGGGCGTTGAGTGATAGGCGGCAGTGGAACTGATGGTTATAACGGAGCCCTTGGTCTGAGCCAGCATGGACTCGAATTTCGAGCAGCAGGCCATGATGCTGGAAAGGTTAACATTGAGGACTCTCTGGAAGTTCGGCATTTCGAATTCGGCGCGCTTGTAGAGCACGATCCCTTGTGCCAGAACCAGTACGTCGAGCCGGTCAAAGGGAGGTTTGTACGACTCGATCGCGTCGAAGTCGGATGCGTCGAGCTGCGCGTAATGCAGGTCGGTGAGATCTGATCCGTTGACGCCGTCATAATCTGCGACGCTAGCCCGTGTGCCCCACGCATGTACCATCGCACCATGTGCTTGAAAGGCCCG
Organism: Noviherbaspirillum pedocola; assembly: GCF_016632335.1. GTDB lineage: Bacteria > Pseudomonadota > Gammaproteobacteria > Burkholderiales > Burkholderiaceae_D > Noviherbaspirillum_A > Noviherbaspirillum_A pedocola. Next base: position 60,727 of record NZ_JAEPBG010000025.1, on the reverse strand, counting down.
GGCAATGCCGTTGCCGATGCCACTTGACCCACCTACGACGAGCACAGTCTTCCCGGAGAAATCCAGTTCATTCATTGCCATCTCCTTGCGTGCAGCAGCAGTTGACTGCCGTCGCGATCTGGTCATACTATTAAAGCATATGATTTATACGATTGCTTTATATGCGAAGAGCCGCTGTAATGTCAAGCAAGGGAGGCGAGAAAACGGTAAATGCCATCAAGACAGCGTTACAGTGACTGTTTGCGCTGGAGCTTCGACCAGTAATCGCGGGAGAAGACAGCCGAGGAGAGGAATCCGCTTCTCCGTGGCCGGGCGCATGCTTACTGCCGCGCTAGGGAGCCGCTCTAGAGAGTTTTTCTGACAGAGCACGTTTGGAAAATGTTCGCCGTCACGAAGTGCCTAAAAGAGCGGAGCGAAAGGAACGCGCAGAGGCAGAGGCACGCTCCTATGTTGTCGAACCGCCAATCGGCCCGGCGTTGGGGCAATAAATAATTTCCGCGAACTCCGCATGGCACTACCTTTGTAATTCGTGACGCGTGTGCAGAATTCGAATCCACGTCGAAAATCGTCGCTTCCGACGAAGTCTCTACCGCGTGCTAGCCCAATAATGGGCTCGTGTGTCGGCAAAATGAAAAAAATGAAAACCAATAATTCCGATGACTTAGGAGACACTGCATGACCAAGCGCCGTTTCATCAGTTCTGCCCGCCTGTTTCACGTACTGGCGCTGGCGGTATCAAGCAACGTCTTCGCTCAGGTCAAGGTTGCCTACATCGATCCGCTTTCCGGCCCCTTCGCCGCCATCGGCGACTTTGGCCTGAAAAGCTTCATTGCGGCAGCCGACGACGTCAACGCCAAAGGCGGCCTGCCGGGCGGACAGAAGCTCGAAATCGTCCCGATGGATAACAAGGGCAGCCCGGAAGAATCGCTGTTGTTGTTCAAGAAGGTCACCGACAGGGGCATCCGCTACATCATCCAGGGCCAGGGCTCGGGAGCGGCCGGCGCGCTGATCGGCGCGGTCAACAAATGGAACGAGCGCAATCCCGATAAGTCGGTGCTGTTTCTAAACTACTCGTCCAATGACCCGGAGCTGACCAACGCCAAGTGCAGCTTCTGGTACTACAGCTTTGACGCGCACAACCTGATGAAGATGGAAGCGCTGACCAACTACATCGCCAAGGATAAGAGCATCAAGAAGGTGTTCATCCTCGGCCAGGACTACGCGCATGGACAGCAGCTCGCCAAGGCAGTGACGACCATGCTGCCGAAGAAGCGCCCCGACATCGAGATCGTCGGCAACGACCTGCACCCGTTCGGCAAGGTCAAAGACTTCTCTCCGTATGTCGCCAAGATCAAGGACTCCGGCGCCGATACCGTCATCACCGGCAACTGGGGCAACGACTTGTCGCTGCTGCTGCGCGCGGCTAAGGAAGCCAGCCTGAAGACCAAGTTCTTCACCTATTTCGCGGCGGTGCGCGGCACGCCCACCGCCCTAGGCGAAATGCCGGAGGGCACCGTCTACCAAATCAGCGAGTGGCACCGCAACATCTCGCCCAACACGCTGGAAAAATTCGCCGACGACTATGCCAAGCGCTTCCCGGGGCTCGAATTCTCCTACGTGCGCATCAACACCACCGTGCAGATGCTGGCCGAGGCCATGAACAAGAGCAAGTCGCTAGACCCGAAGCAGGTGTCATTCGCGCTCGAAGGCATGGAGTACCAGGCCGGCAACGGCAAGGTCACTATGCGCAAGGCAGATCACCAGCTGCTGCAGCCGATGGTGCTGTCGGTCTACAGCAGGAAGGACGGCAAGGAGGTCAGGCATGACACCGAGGGCACCGGTTACGGCTTCAAGACGGTGGCTATGATCCCGGCGTCAGAGACCGAAGTGCCGACCACCTGTGCCATGAAGCGTCCCGACGGCAAGCAGTAACGCCTCTGAACCGAGTCTCCTCTTGCCGCGTGGCGCCTGATTCCAAGCTCACGCGGTATCTTTTTGTTTGTAGTTTTTCTGACCACGAGATCGCCATGGATGTGTTTAACCCCGACGCACTGCGCGGCAAGGTCGCCTTCCTTGCCGGCGCCTCGAGCGGCATCAATCTCGGTATCGCCGCCGGATTTGCGCGCCGCGGCGCGGCAGTATTTTTAATCAGCCGCAGTGCGGAAAAAATCGAGGCTGCAGTCGCAGGTCTGCGGGCCGAAGGCTTGAAGGCCCATGGCATGGCCGCCGACGTGCGCGACTTTGCCGCCGTCGAAGCGGCCATGCTGGCCGCCCGCGAACGGTTCGGCCCGATCGACATCGTCGTCTCGGGCGCCGCTGGCAATTTCCTCGCGCCGGCTGCCGCCATGTCGGCCAATGCCTTCAAGACCGTGGTGGACATCGACCTGCTCGGCACCTTCCATGTGTTGCGCGCGAGCTATCCGCATCTCAACAAGCCGGGTGCTGCACTGATGTCGATCACGGCGCCGCAGGGCACCAATTCAATGATGCTGCAGGCGCACGTATGCGCCGCCAAGGCCGGCATCAACATGCTGACCAAGTGCTTGGCCATGGAATGGGGGAATGAAGGCATCCGTGTCAATGCCATCTCGCCCGGCCCGATTGCCGACACCGAGGGCATGCGCCGGCTGGCCGCCACGCCCGAGGCGGAGCAGGCGCTCAAAGGCCGTCTAGCGCTGCGCGACTATGGCACCACCACCGACATCGCCGACACTGCACTGTTCCTCGCTTCGGACAGTGCGCGATATATCACTGGCACCATCATCGACTGCGACGGCGGCATCAAGCTTGGTGACGCGTCAACTATGAGCGCGCAAGAGTATGCGCTGAAGGCCTGAGATGCCTGAGGGCCCAATCAAGCTCGAAGTCGATGGTTCCGGCTACGCGCTGCTCACACTGAACCGCCCGCTGTCGCTCAACGCGCTGTCCGCCGCGCTGTGCCGGACGCTGTCCGATAGCATCGACGCCTTGGCCGCCGACCCGGCGGTACGAGTGCTGATCCTGACTGGCGCCGGGCGTGCCTTCTGCACCGGTCTGGATCTCAAGGAACTGGAGCAGGGTGTACCGCTCTCGGCATTCACCGGTGAATTTGATCCGGTGCGCGCGCTGGGCCGCTTCGCCGGTCCGGTGATCGGCGCCGTCAACGGCGCGGCAATCACCGGCGGCTTTGAACTAGCCCTGGCCTGCGACGTACTGCTAGCGGTGCCCGAGGCCTGCTTTAGTGATACCCATGCGCGGGTCGGCATCCTGCCGGGCTGGGGGCTGTCGCAAAAACTTTCGCGCATCGTCGGGCCGTCCCGGGCCAAGGAACTGGCCTTCAGTGGCAATTTCATGAGCGCGAAGGAAGCGGTCGCACGCGGGCTGGTGAGTAGGATAGTCCCGGCCGAGGGGCTGCTACCCGAAGCCCGGTGTCTTGCCGCCGACATGTTGTCGGCTCTGCCTGAGATGCTGCCCGCCTACAAGCGCCTGATCGGCGACGGTTATGCGCTGCCCTACGGCGAAGCCCTGCAGCTGGAGCGGGAACGTTCGGCGCGCTGGGGGGTGCAGGCAGCGCAGGAAATGAATGCACGCCGGCAGGCACTGCAGCGACGCGGTCGGCACCAGGCCGGAACGCCGGAAGCCGACCGTGATTGATCGAGTATCGAACCCAGGAGCGGCGATGAACGACGCCAGGAAATACCAGACCATTAAGGTAGAAAAGCGCGGTGCGACCGACTGGGTCACACTCGACCGGCCCGAGCAGCTTAACACGCTGAACCACTGCATGATCGACGAACTGCTGCATTACTTCGGCGAGCGCACCTTCGACCTCGACACGCGCGCGATCGTGCTGCGCGGGGCCGGTCGCGCTTACTGTGCGGGGTTGGACCTAGCCGACAGCGACGGCGGCGACAGAGCCTTCGAACCGAGCCCGGGCAGCCCGACTATCATGCTGCGCCTGCAGCGGCGCATCAGCGAGATCGTGATGCGCATGCGGCGCGTGCCGCAACCGATCGTCAGCCTCGTGCACGGGCCCGCCTGCGGCGGCGGCTTCGCCCTCGCGCTGGCGTCCGACGTGCGCATTGCCGGGCAGAGCGCAAAGATGAATGCCGCTTTCATCCGCATCGGCCTGTCGGCCTGCGACATCGGCGTGTCCTACTTCCTGCCGCGCCTGGTCGGCGTATCGGTCGCCTCCGAGCTGATGTTGACCGGCCGCTTCATCCGCGCTGAGCGCGCCGAGCGGGTCGGGCTGGTGTCCGAAGTCTGTCCCGATGCTGAACTGGAGCAGGCTGGCATGCGTTTGGTCGAGGAGATGCTGGACACCGCGCCGCTCGGCCTGCGCCTGACCAAGGACTGCCTGAACCATAGCGTCAATGCCGCCAGCCTGGATGCCGCCATCGCTATGGAAGACCGCAACCAGGTGCTGTGCGCGCAGACCGAGGATTTCCGGGAGGGAGTGCAGGCTTTTATGAAAAAGCGGGCCCCGTCGTATTCAGGACGCTGAGAGCCAATCTATCTCAGCGCCAAGCCGTATCGTTGCCCTATAATTAAGGAGACCGTTATGCAGACGTTTATCCGCAATGCACTGGCGAAGGTCGCCGTCGCTGCCGCCATCGCCGGCGTGGTGTTATCAGCCCAGGCGCAGAAGAAGTACGACACCGGTGCTACCGACACGGAGATTAAGATTGGCAACTTCGCGCCGTATTCCGGCCCAGCCTCGGCCTATGGCACGGTCGGCAAGTCGGCCGGCGCATACTTCGACAAGCTCAACGCCGAGGGCGGCATTAACGGCCGCAAGATCAGGTACATCTCGCTCGACGACGCCTACAGCCCGCCCCGGGCAGTGGAGCAGGCCAGGAAGCTGGTCGAGCAGGAAGAAGTGCTGGTACTGTTCGCGCCGCTGGGCACGGCCAGCAATACCGCGATCCAGAAGTACATGAACGCCAAGAAGGTGCCCCAGCTGTTCGTGAGCTCGGGCGCGCACCGCTGGGGCGACTACAAGAACTTCCCCTGGACCATGGGCTGGAATGTCAGCTACCACGCCGAAGGCCAGATCTACGCCCAGCACATCCTGGCCAACAAGCCCCAAGCCAAGATTGGCATCTTGTTCCAGAACGACGAGTTCGGCAAGGATATGCTGCGCGGCTTCCTGGAAGGCATGGGCCAGAAAGCCAAGACCATGGTGGTGATGCAAACCAGCTACGAACTGAGCGACCCGACGGTGGACAGTCAGATAGTATCGCTCAAGGGATCGGGCGCCGACACCTTTGTCAATCTCAGCACACCAAAGTTCGCCGCGCAGTCGATCAAGAAGGCGGCCGACATCGGCTGGAAGCCGGTGCACTATCTTGCCAACGTGTCCAACTCGGTGACTGCCGTACTTAAGCCGGCCGGCTTGGACAATGCCAGCGGCATCATCTCCGCCGCATATGTGCGCGACCCGGCAGAGGCGCGCTGGCAGAACAGCGCAGAGTACAAGGATTACTTCGACTTCATGAAGAAATACTACCCGGACGGCGATCCGGCCAACTCGCTCAATGTGATCGGCTACTCGATGGCCCAAACCATGGCGCAAGTGCTCAAGCAGGCCGGTGACCATCTGACCCGCGCCAACATCATGAAGGAAGCCGCCAACCTAAACATGACGCTGCCCATGCTGTATCCCGGCATTGATGTGAAGACTGGACCCCAAGACTTTTATCCGATCGAGAAAATGCAGATGATCCGCTTCAATGGCAGCAGCTACGATACGCTCGGCAGCGTGCTCGGCATGTAAGCCGGATCGACCATCAAGCGCAGGAGCATACCCATGACAATTGAATTTCGTCGTTCTTGGATGAACGAGGAACTGGAGATGGTACGCGATACCGCCATCCGCTTCATTGACAGTGAAATGACGCCGCACGACGAAGCGGCGCGCAAGCAGGGCCATGTCGGGCACGAAATCTGGCGCAAGGCCGGCGAAGTTGGCCTGCTGTGCATGGACGTCAAGCAGGAGTACGGAGGCGGAGGCGGCGACTTTCGCCACGAGGCGGTCTTCTACGAGGAGATGGCTAGGCGCAGCTTGACCGGCATGAACGCCTCGGTGCACACCATCGTCGCTCACTACCTGGCCAACCACGGCACCGAGGCGCAAAAGGAACGCTACCTGCCGAAGATGGCGCGCGGCGAGCTGGTTGGGGCGATCGCCATGACCGAACCGGGCACCGGCTCCGACCTGCAGGCGATCCGTACCCGCGCCGAGAATCGCGGCGGCAAGTACGTCATCAATGGAGCAAAAACCTTCATCTCCAACGGCTTCCTGGCCGGGTTGGTGCTAGTGGTGTGCAAGACCGATCCGGCACAGCGCGCCAAGGGTACCTCGATCCTAATCGTGGAAACCAAGGACAAGCCGGGTTATCGGGTCGGCAAGGTGCTCGACAAGATTGGCCTGAAAGCCCAGGACACGTCGGAGCTGTTCTTCGACGACGTCGAGGTCGATGCCGACTGCCTGCTCGGCGGCGAAGAGGGCAAGGGCTTCTTTCAGCTCATGGGCGACCTGCCCTACGAGCGCACCATCATCGGCGTGACGGCGGCGGCGGCGATGGAAGGCGCTTACGAAGCGACGCTGCAGTATGTGCGCGAACGTGAAGCGTTCGGCCAGCCGATAGCGGAATTTCAGAACACCAAGTTCAAGCTGGCCGAGATCGCGACCCACTGCAAGGTGGCGCGCATCTATGTGGATCAGTGCATCGAAGACCTGGTGGCGGGCAAACTCGACACAGTTGGCGCGTCGATGGTGAAATATTGGGCCAGCGACCTGCAGAACAAGGTGGTCGATGAATGCCTGCAATTGTTCGGCGGCTACGGCTACATGAACGAATACCTGATCGGCCGCATGTATGTCGATGCGCGCATTCAGCGCATCTATGGCGGCACCAACGAGATCATGAAGGAAGTGATTTCGCGCGCATTGTGAGCGTAGCACCGCTGGAGGAGAAATGAATTAGATGAATCAGCATACCGATGAACGCGTGCGCCTAACGGTGCGCGACGGCATTGCCGATGTGCGTCTCATGCGCGCGGCCAAGATGAACGCGCTCGACCCGGACATGTTCGATGCGCTGCTGGCCACCGGCGAGGCATTGATGTTGGACACCTCGGTGCGGTCAGTGTTGCTGTCAGGTGAAGGCCGTGCTTTCTGCGCGGGGCTCGACATGGCTTCCTTCGAGCGCATGCGCGAGGCCGACAAAGGGGGCGGGGATGGCTTGTTTGATGAGCCACTGTCGGCGCGCACTCACGGCATCGCCAATGCCGCCCAGCGCATTTGCACCATCTGGCGCGACCTACCGGTGCCGGTGATCGCGGCCGTACACGGCGTGGCCTTCGGTGGCGGGCTGCAGTTGGCGCTGGGCGCCGACATGCGCATCGTCGCCCCGGACGCGAAACTGTCAGTAATGGAGATCAAGTGGGGACTAGTGCCGGACATGGCCGGCATCTGGCTGCTGCGCGAACTAGTGCGGCCGGACGTCGTGCGCGAGCTGACCTACACCGGACGGCAGGTGGGCGGCGAGGAGGCATTAAAGATTGGCCTAGCAACCACGCTTGCGGCCGATCCCTACGCGGCGGCGCTGGAGGTCGCAAGCATGATCGCGCGCCAGAGTCCGGATGCGATCCGAGCCGCCAAGCGCCTGCTCAACTTGCCCAGCCACGACCCGGCGGCGGTCCTGCTGGCAGAATCGGTGGAGCAGGCGAAACTGATCGGCAGCCCGAATCAGGTCGAGGCAGTAACGGCCAACATCGAGAAGCGGGCGGCGCAGTTCGCGGAGTGATTCGGATGGTGCCAGCAAGTGTCAGCGGCCGCCTTTTCTAGCCCGCAAGCCGTTCGAGACCGGGCGTTAAATCTTGGCTGGAGACATGCACGAGGAACCGGTCTCGGCCCATGCGATTGGCTTCGTACAAGGGCAAGTCGGCCTGCCGAATCAGGCTGTTCCGAAAAACCGCCGCGTCCAGCGGCGTCCATACCACAAGGCGGATGCTGACCGTCACTTGGCGGCCAATGTGGAAGTCGCACACGTGAACGGCTTCCAGTAGGCGTTGGCCAAAGGGGGAAGCGCCTTTTACGCGGATGCTGGGCAGCATTACGCAGAATTCCTCGCCGCCGTAGCGACTTGCCAGATCGGTGGTCCGGCAAGTCTTCTTGAACAGATCGGCGAACCGGGCCAGCATGCCATTGCAGCTCTTGTGGACGCGATCGTCATTGATGCTCTTGAAGTGGTCGATGTCCAGATAGGCCAGCGCCACCGGTTGGCTGGTACGGACGGCCAGTTCGATTTCCTGGCGTCCTCGGGTCATGATGGCGCGGCGGTTCATCAGCCCGGTCAATTCCTCATGCGGTGCGAGATGAAGCTTTAGACCAACCAGCTTTTCAAAATACAGCAGGACGAGCACTATCGAGAATGGCAGAGTGCCGGCTAGCGGCGCGAAGTAAACCACCATGATGCCGAGGACACAATCGGTGACGGGTAAATACGAACCGTCCCGCGCCAGCAGGGCCAAGGGGTGGAAGCCGGTGACCATAACTAGCAGCAAGGCAAAGACGGCCAGTCGCGAAGCAAATGAAAATGATTCCGATCGGTGGCGAACAACATCGATCAGGCACAAGGTCAGGATAGCGCACAAGGTAGAGGCTGACAGGATGGGGCGGTCCCTGACGGTGGCATGAAACGGCAGTAGCGCCAAGAAGGCGACGGCGAAAGCGGCGAGTTTGACCCAACCAGTACGTGTCGGCTTGCGGCAGTAAAAGGTGTGGATTCCGGACCAATGGAACACCGTGCCGGCGGTCAGGCTGATGTTGCCGAGCAAAAGAGGCAGAAAATTGGGCGCTCCCGCATTCAGGACCACCATCCGCAATGCCGCCGCGCTCAGGCAGCTTGCCTTGGCTTATGGCGGGTGCATGGCTCTTTAGGCCTTGCCGACCTCGCTCTCCTTATTATGACCAATACGCAAATCGGAACGATCACTAGGTAGATCCCGGCGGTCACGGAATTTATGAAAGGATGATCTTTCCGAAGTGAGCTTGGTCTTAGCCGGAGCCGCGCCGCTGGCGTAAAGCAAGCGGCTGCAGGGCGGCGAGGCTGGTTTGCTCAAGCTGTCGATATGCGGAGTCAAACGAAGCGGATAACCAATTAAATCACTATTGCCTGCTGCGATTTAACAATTTTAGTGCCTTGCGCGTTTAAAGTGCAGCGACCTACCCTTTGCAATGCGGTGACGAAAGAAGTTGTCAATGGCAGCCCCCGTCACGCCGACGACTAACGTATCACCCCAAGCTTGCGCGCCACCGCCACCGCCTGCGTGCGGTTATGCGCATTGAGCTTGCCGTTGATATTCCTAAGATGCGTACGCACGGTACTGTCAGACACGAACAGCTTTTCCGCTAGTGCACTATTCGAATATCCTTCCGCCAGTAGTGACAGTATACGAATCTCCTTAGCCGTGAGCTGTTCCACCAGCACGTTGGCCGCATCGCCAGCCGGCATGTCTAGCTCGGCTGCCGGCACCGGTCCGAACGCTTCCAGCAGCTTCTGTAGATAGACACTAAAGATAGGATCGGATCTTCCTCCCTGCGCGCGGCAGGCTTCCTCCACCTCGCGCACCAGCTGCCCGGCCCGTTCGCCTTCGTCGACGATCAGGCGGATAAAGCCTTCGCTGCACGTTGCCTTCAGCATGTCGGTCATGCTAGCTACCGCAGTGCGCAGATCGCCCGACTGGTGCTCTGCCAGGGCACGCAGCACCCGCAACTTTAACGCGCGGCGAAGGCGCTTCGACGCGATTGCAGCTGCCAGCGCTGGTTCTGCCATCTGTAGCGCCGCCTTTCCATTGCCGGTGAATACGTGCAGCCGGATCGCTCCCAGCTCAGCGTTGTCGATGTCGTGGGCAGGCAGCCGCAGCCGCTGCACCCGTTCCCACACCTCAAACGTATTGGCGCGTGCAAACTCCTCTTGGGCGCCTCCGATGTTGCCTTGCAGGGCGAGGATGCGCGCGCGTTCCAGCTTGGCGCTGCTCACCACGCGCGGCAGCTGGCGCCGGTGGCCGATGTACTCCATCTCGGTCAGCCATTGAAACGACTGGTCGATGTCGCCGCGATGAAACGCTACGCGCGATAGCAAAGTGTAGCCGATGATCATGTGGTCGGGCAGGCCGACGTCCTTGGCCAGTGGCACGTACACCTGCAGCAGGTGCTCGGCTTGGCCAAGGTCGTTGGCTTCGTACAGCGTGGCGGCGTACAGCACACCGGCCCAGGCGTTGCCACCGGTATGGCGGTAGGATACCGAATGGGTGGAGCTGACCGCGATCCGGAAACGAGCGGTAGCCTGCCGCAGTTGGGCTTCTTCGAGGTCGATGATGCCTTCCACCGATTCCGAATACATCTTATGGAAGGCGCTGGCAGTCAAGCCCTGTCCGCGCCGCGCCGAGTCGAGCAGCTTGTGCGAAGCTTGGTAGTCCCCCATCACCGCGAATATGTAGGCCATTTCGTTGGCCAGGGTATTGTCGGCAAAGGCATTGCCAAGCGGCAGGCGCGCCAGCGCCTCGCGGCCGAGCGCATGGGCATCTTCCTTGCGGTCCATCATCGCCAGACTCATCGGCCGCAGCGCCAGCACATGCGCCAGTACGCGTGGATCGTCGGATTGCAAGCAGCCGGAGTCCTCCAGAACCGCCATTGCCTCCCAAGGGCCTCGCGTCAGGCATACCGCCCAGACATGAATTACCTGCAGCAAAGGCGAGCGGCGGATGGCGGCATCGGGCAGGGCTGAGAACCAGCGCGCTAGCAGGCGCATGCGGCCACCTTCGAGCAGGCTTTCCGCATGCAGTTCGAGCAACCTTACCGCATGTTCGTAGTTGCCGCCTTCGATTGCATGGTCGATCGCCGGCACCGGCCGGCTACAGGACTCATACCAGTGTGAGGCGGCGCGATGTAACTGCGCCGCCTGCCTAGGTAGTTCACGTTCGAGCTGGGCACGCAGGAAGCCCGCGAACAGGCTGTGGTAGCGATAGCTGCGTTCCTCGCCCTCTATCGGTGTGAGGAATAGGTTAGATTCTTCCAACTGGCGCAGCACCGCGCCGCTGTCGGCGCCGGGCAGAAGGGCATTGCATAGTGATGCGTTCAAGTGGCGCAGGATGCTGGTGCGCAGCAGGAAGTCGCGCACCGCCGGTGGCTGGCTGGCAAGCACGTCCTCGGCAAGGTAGTCGGCCACCGCTTCATTTGAGCCTGAAAATCGGGCGATAAATTCCGATTTTCCGTCGCGGCCCTCCAGCGCCATCGAGGCAAGCCACAGCGCCGCGACCCAGCCTTCGGTCTTTCTATGCAATAGCGAGAGCTCTTCTTCTGGCAGCGCGATTCGGCGGCGGCGGGTGACGAACTCGGTGGTTTCCTGAAGCGTGAAGCGCAGTTGGGTCGCATCGATCTCCAATAGATGGCCTCGCGCACGCAGGCGGCCCAGCCCGAGGTCGGGCAGCCCGCGCGAGCCGATGATCAGCTGGCCGCGCCGCGGCAGGTTGTCGAGCAGTTCACGCACTAGACGCAGCACGGTCGGCTCCTGAAGCGTTTCGAAGTCGTCCAGGAACAGCGCGAACGGCGCACTGTGCTTGGCCAGGCGGTCGATGATGCTGAGCGCCATGTCAGCCAGCGGTTGGCCAGTCGCCAGCAGGTTTGCCTCCTCGGGCTCGTCGCGGTCACCGGTCAGCACCGAAACTGCGCCAGATAAACATGCGAGGAAACGGGAAGCATCGTTATCGCCGCCGTCTAGCGTCATCCAGGCCGTCTCGATATGGTTTTCTTCCAGGTGCGCCCGGAACTGCACCATCGCAGTCGTCTTGCCAAAGCCGGCCGGTGCGCGCACCAGAATCAGCTTCATCGACTGCGCCGAGCGGACCTTATCCCAGATGCCGTCACGCGGCACTTGGGCTGGCGTGGTGGTGGGCGGATTAAGCTTCGTTGAAAGGAAGGGGCGGTAAAGGCTGGCGGATTCGATCATGGTGGTGAACCGGGACGGGCAGCGGCTGTCATTTCGCTTGCGATTCTAGCTGAGATGTTGGCGTTGTGAACGCGGCATTGCATGTGCTCAGACGGATCACGTCGACCACCACCGCGCATTCGTCGGTTCCGACGATGCTGCCTGCTGTCGTCGCACGTAGACTCGCCCTATCGTAAAAAAGGGGAAATCGCGTGTACCTAGGTCAGACCATCACCGTCACTGCCCTCGCGGAGGGCTTCGTGGAGCTCTGCTTCAATCGCCAAGGTGCGTCCATAAATAAGATGGACCGCCTGATGTCGCGTGAGCTTGGCGAAGCCACCCGCGCCATCGCCGCCATGCCCGAACTGCGTGGCGTGCTTATGAGCAGTGCCAAGGATGTGTTCATCGTCGGTGCTGACATCACTGAGTTTCATGAACTGTTCAAGGCGCCACCGGAAAAATTGAAGGCAGAGAACAACTGGAGCAACCAGCCGATCACTGCCTTCGAGGATCTGCCAATTCCGACCGTGGCCGCCATCAACGGCTATGCCCTAGGGGGTGGGCTGGAGATCGCGCTGTCGGCAGTGTACCGGGTGATGTCGAACACCGCCCAAGTCGGCGTACCGGAAGTCAACCTCGGCTTGTTTCCTGGAGCCGGCGGCACGGTGCGCCTGCCGCGCGTGGCGAGCGTGCAGACCGCGATCGACTGGGTTTCGAGTGGCAAACCGAGCAAGGCGGAAGCGGCACTGCGCGCAGGCGTAGTGGACGAGATCTGCGCGCCGGAAAAACTGCGTGAAGTCTCGCTGGGCCTGCTGCGCCGCGCAGCCGACGGCCAGATCGACTGGCAGGCCCAGCGCCGACGCAAGTTGGAACCGGTGCCGCTGCCGGCAGCGGAAGTCGCCGCCGTCTTCCAGGCGTCGCGAGAGAAGATCGCCGCCACCGCTCCGAAGCACCAGCCAGCTGCGACGGTCGCAGTAGACATGATGGCGCATGCGGTGCTACTCGACCGGGCTGGCGCGCGCCGGCTTGAATGCGAAGCCTTTGGCGCGGTCGCCAAGAGCCAGGCCGCCGATTCTCTCGTCCAGTTGTTCCACAACGACCAGGCATTGAAGAAGCTGTTTCGCGCCCACGCGAAGCAGGCTCGCCCAGTGAAGCAGGCGGCGGTGCTGGGTGCCGGCATCATGGGCGGCGGTATTTCTTATACCAGCGCGCTGCGCGGCGTGCCGGTGCGCATGAAAGACATCCAGCCCACCCAGCTCGAGCTCGGCAGCAAGGAAGCACTGAAGCAGCTGGCACGCCAGGTGAAAGCTGGCAGGCTTACCCAGGACAAAGCTAACGCAGTCATGGCATCGATCACGCCGCAGCTTGACTTTGCCGGGTTTAATGAGGTGGACGTGGTGATTGAAGCCATCGTCGAGAACATTAGCATCAAGCGCCGCGTGCTGGCCGAAGTGGAAGAGGTGACAAACAAGGACGCAGTCATCGCTTCCAACACCTCAAGCCTACGCATCGACGACATGGCACAGGCGCTGCGCCGCCCACAGAATTTCGTTGGCATGCATTTCTTCAATCCGGTGCCGGTGATGTCCTTGGTCGAGGTGATCAAGGGCAGCGCAACTAGCGAAGAGGTGGTCTCTACCGCCGTCGGGTACGCGGTGGCCATGGGCAAGACGCCGATTGTGGTTAAGGATTGCCCAGGGTTCTTGGTTAACCGCATCTTGACTGCCTATGTGCGCGCTTTCATGGAACTGGTGGCTGAAGGTGTCGACTACCTACTGATCGACCACGTTATGGAAGAATTTGGTTGGCCGATGGGTCCGGCTTACCTGGAAGACGTAGTCGGCATGGACACCGGTAGCCACGTCAGCGACGTGATTTCGGCTGGTTACCCAGAGCGCATGCCGCCGCTGGCGCGCGATGCCCTGAGGCTAATGGTGGAGCATGAGCGCTATGGTCAGAAGAACGGCATCGGTTTCTACCGCTACGAGCTGGACCCTGCCGGCAAGCCAAGAAAGCATGTAGCCGAGGATACCGCCGCACTGCTAGCAACGATCCAGCCGCACGGGCGGTGTGAACTCAGCCACACCGAGATTGTCGAGCGCATGATGCTGCCGTTGATGGTGGAAGCCGCGCATGCATTGGAAGAAGAAGTGGTGGCGACGCCGGCAGAACTTGACATGGCACTGCTGCTCGGCATCGGCTTTCCGAAATATCTCGGCGGCGCATTGAAGTATGCCGACTGGCTTGGCTTGGAGGCAGTAGTGCGACGCTGCGACCACTATGCGCATCTCGGCAAACACTATCAAGCCACCACCCGCATGCGGACGATGGCTTCCAATGGCAGCAGATATTACGGCGCGCCCTGAAAAAATTTATTCAAGGAATTTCGCATGAAACTCGACAAGACGATCTCGGCCGTCATCACTGGTGGCGCTTCCGGCCTAGGCGAAGCAACCGCGCGTCGCCTCGCTTCCCACGGTGTGCAGGTAGCGCTGTTCGACCTCAATATAGAAAAGGGGGAGGCGCTCGCCGCCGAACTCGGCGGCGTGTTCTGCAAGGTGGACGTCACTTCCGAAGCCGATGTTGACGCCGGTTTCGCTAAAGCTCGCGCCACCATCGGCCAGGAACGCATCTTGGTCAACTGCGCCGGAACCGGCAATGCGATCAAGACCGCCAGCCGCGACAAGGCCACCGGCGAGATCAAGCACTATCCAAGTCACGCCTTCGACAAGATCATTCAAATTAACCTGGTCGGCAACTTCCGCTGCCTCGCCAAGTCAGCTGCCGGCATGCTCTCGCTTGGGCCGCTGTCCAACGGGGAGCGCGGCGTCATCGTCAATACCGCCTCAGTAGCGGCCGAGGACGGTCAAATCGGCCAGGCCGCCTACTCGGCTTCGAAGGCCGGCCTGGTCGGCATGACGCTACCGATCGCCCGCGACCTAATGAACGACGGAATTCGCGTCAATACCATCATGCCCGGCATTTTCAACACTACGCTGTTGCACGGCTTGCCGGACAACGTCAAGCAGGCGCTGGCGGATTCTGTACCGTTCCCCAAGCGACTAGGTGAGCCGGACGAATACGCGGCACTGGCCGAGTTCATGATCTTGAATGAATACTTCAACGGCGAGAGCGTCCGCCTGGATGGTGCCATCCGCATGTCACCGCGCTGATCGCCCCGGCTGAACCATCCAGGTTTCAAGGAGATTCATTAATGACGTATGCAACCATAGAACTGGCTATCTGCGACCACGTCGCGATCCTCACCCTAAACCAGCCGGCCAGCCGCAACGGTTTGACCGAAACGTTGCAGCAGGAAGTGCTAGCGGGGCTAAAGCGGGTGGAACAGGAGCGGAAGGCGCGCGCGCTAATTATCACCGGCGCCGGCAAGTCTTTCTGCTCGGGCGCCGACCTCGGTCGCATCGGGGATACCAGCGGCAGCGACAGCCTCGGCAACCGGGTCTCGCAATCGATGGAGGAGCTATCCAATCCGATTATCTTAGCGATCCGCAACCTGTCGGTGCCGGTGGTGGCGGCGGTGAACGGCGCAGCGGCCGGCGCCGGCATCAGTATCGCGTTGGCGGCCGACGTGGTGGTGGCGGCGCGCAGCGCCTTTTTCCTCACGCCCTTTCTGCCGCGGCTGGGAATCGTGCCCGACATGGGCGCCACCTGGTTCCTGCCGCATCACCTCGGCCGCGCGCGGGCACTCGGCCTGATGCTGCTCGGCGACCGGCTGCCGGCGCAGACTGCGCAGGAATGGGGGCTGATCTGGTCCTGCGTCGAGGACGAGGCGCTGATGAAGGAAGCGCGGGGCATAGCCGCGCGGCTGTCACAGCTGCCGGCGCATGCGGCACTCGAGGCGCGCGCAGCATTGCATGCCGCGCTGGGACAAGACCTGCCGCAGCAACTTGACTACGAACGGCAACGCCAGAAGGAGTTGATCGACCTGCCCAGCTTCCAGGAGGGGGTACGCGCGTTTTTCGAGAAGCGCGAGCCGGTGTTTGCGCGTCCGGGACCGGAAGGCAAGGAAAAATGATGGCGGCGGTCATGCACCCGGTCGCAGCCGACTTCGATCCCGCCCGGCTGCAGGGCTGGCTGCAGCGGCAGGTTCCTGGGCTCAAGGGCGGGATGCGGCTGGAGCGTATCGGCGGCGGCCAGTCAAACCCGACCTTCTTCGCTAGCTTCGACAACCGCGAGCTGGTGCTGCGCAAGAAGCCGGCTGGCGGCAACCTGCTGCCGTCGGCACACGCGGTGGACCGCGAATACCGGGTCCTCAACGCATTGGCCGGCAGTGGGGTGCCGGTGCCGGCCACGGTGCTGTATTGCGGAGACGCCGGTGTAATCGGGACGCCGTTCTATCTGATGGAGCGGCTGCACGGCCGCATCTTCCCCGCCTATGCGCTGGCGGAAGCGCCGCAGGTCGAGCGTCGCGCCATGTACCGCTCGATGGCCGAGACGTTGGCGGCGCTGCATGGCGTGGACTGGCGAGCGGCCGGGCTGGACGGCTATGGCAAGCCAGGCAACTATTTTGAGCGCCAGATCGGACGCTGGACCAAGCAATGGCACATGTCGAAGACGGCCGAGAATGCCGACATCGAGCATCTGATCCGCTGGCTGCCACGGCATATTCCCGCAAACGACGATACTGCCATTGCGCATGGCGATTTTCGCTTCGGTAACCTCATGTTCCATCCGACCGAGCCACGCGTTATCGCGGTGCTGGACTGGGAATTGTCCACGCTCGGCCATCCGCTCGCGGACGTGGCCTACAACTGCATGGCATGGCTGACGCATCCCGACGAATTCGGCGGACTGCGCGGCACCGACCTCGAAGCGCAAGGAATTCCGTCGATGAAGGAACACCTAGACGATTACCGCCGCGCGAGCGGAAGAGAGGACGGCATAACCG
The DNA here is from genome assembly GCF_016632335.1 of Noviherbaspirillum pedocola. Taxonomy (GTDB): domain Bacteria; phylum Pseudomonadota; class Gammaproteobacteria; order Burkholderiales; family Burkholderiaceae_D; genus Noviherbaspirillum_A; species Noviherbaspirillum_A pedocola. Next base: position 43,843 of record NZ_JAEPBG010000025.1, on the reverse strand, counting down.
GCTTCCATCTGGCGTTCTCGCTGTTTCGCTTCGCGGTTATCCTGGAAGGCATCGCCGCACGCGCTCGGGACGGCAGTGCAGCGGCAGCAGATGCCGAGCAGGTAGGCGGGCAGGCGGGGATTTTTGCAAAGAGAGCAGTAGAAGCGGCGGATTGGACGTAGCGCCATTTCGCCGAACACCGCTTGCGAACCGCGGAGTCTTAGGTGCTAGCCAGTGCCTGAGTGGAGGCGTAGTGGAGATTTGCAAACCTGGCCGGCCTTCAGTTTTGCCGCGGCCAAAGCAGATATCCGATACAGGAATTTCCCTATAGTTAACGTCAGCTCGGGATAAGGGACTATCGGCAGGCCGGAATAGATGACCTGACAGGGAGCCGCGGCTTATTTGGCAGGAGGCAGTAAGCAGTAAGCGACGATGCCGCTCATCAAATTGACGATGAAGTTAGCATATGAACGATGCTGCGTATGCCAGTATGAATCAGAGAGCTCATGTCGGTTGCGTGCTCTGGGTAATAACTGATGCCGATCGACGGCGAAAGCGACAACTCTAGGTTGCTGATTAGAAAGGGCTGACTGATGTTTTCTATAACGTGTTGGGCGACGATTGCGGCTGGATAGCGGCCTGCGTCAACGTGCGGAAGGACGATGACGAATTCATCACCTCCTATCCGTCCCACCACGTCCTCCTGTCGTGTGCAACCGATGAGCCGCCTTCCGACCTCCTGCAAGACGCGGTCGCCGATCTCGTGTCCATAGATATCGTTGATTGGCTTGAATCGGTCGAGATCGATAAACATAAGCGCACCGCGGCTATGATTCCGACTGGCTGCCGCGATGAGATGGCTACCATATTCGAATAGCAGTGCCCGATTCGGCAGGCCGGTCAGCGGGTCGTGCAGCGCGGCCTCGCGTACACGTTGTTCAGCCAGCTTGCGCTCGTTGAAATCGGTATGCATGCCTACCAGGCGGGTTGCCCTGCCGTGCGCGTCACGCTCAACGCTCGTGGCCTGAGAAAGAATCCAGCGCCAGCTACCATCCTTCGCGCGCAGACGCAGCTCACGCCAGTAACTCTCTCGCCGGCCTGCAATCACATCGTCAATCATTTCCCGTACGCCCGGGAGGTCTTCCTCGTGAATGAGAGAAATCCATTCAGAGGAGGTTATGATCTCTCCAGGTTCGTATCCCAACATCGAAAAGACCAAGTCGCTGGCTGGAATGATCTCCTGCGTAGCGGTGTCCATATCCCACACGGCCGTTCCGGCCGCTTTCAAAGCCAAGGTAAGCCGCTTCTCACTTTTCTGGAGCGCGGCAACTGCCCTGACTTCATTCGTAACTTCAATTGTCGTGTGGTGGATGCACAATAATTCCCCATCCGGGGAGAAAACTGGAGTGTTGGAAGCGTTCCAGAAACGTTCCTCGAAAATGACTTTGCCATTCGGCATTGTTTTCTTGATAGGGAAACGCTGAGCTGCCAGATGCTGGACTTCCCCGGTAGACACCGCTTTCGCAATCGACTGGCGCAAAGCCTCAATCCCAGTGTCTTCCGCGTCAGCCGGGTTATCCGGAAACACCTCGAACAACCCCTTTCCGACCATGTCTTCTCGTGTCAGCGAGACGCGGCGCAGGAAGGAATCATTAACATCCAGAATGGTGACTTCCGCTGTAGGCACCAAAAGGTAGGCGCCAATGGGCGAGTTCTTGAAGACTCGTTAATAAAGCGATGGGTGAAACATGGACTGGTCAGTACTTCGTCAATGCTATATTTGCAACATCATTCCCGTTCGTTTTAGCGAAAGTATTAGGGAAAGACTATCTTGTAATAGACGCAATCCCGCGCATTGGTTCCCAATTGAGGGACCTTCTACGAACCCTTCAATAAGCAGACATTAGATCCCCTAGGGCAGCGACCGCTTTTAGCGGAAACCGAACTTCAGGGAAATTCCACAAGGCGGGTTCCTTACAGAAGTGACAAAAAGGCATCAGCCGAGTTGTGTTACCTCCTGTATGCGCCGAGTGCCCATTACGATCCCTGCTTTCATTGCTCGATGAACTGCGCAAACTCTCCTAGCTCAGCCCGCTTTGCCACTACCCGATTCGCCGGCGCTTCGGGGTCGGCATAGCCGATCGCCATGCCGGTGAATAGCATCTGCTCCGCCGGAGTGCCTAGGAACTCTGCAATCGTCTGTGGGTAGGTGGCCCAGCACTCCTGCGGGCAGCTATCTAAGCCTTCTGCGCGCAGAAGCAGCATCACGTTTTGCAGGAACATGCCGAGGTCGGACCATTGCGGCGGCCCCATGCGGCGGTCGACGGTGCAGAACAGGCCGACCGGCGCGCCGAAGAACTGGTAATTTCGGGCGAACCACTTCCGGCGCGCTGCCTTGTCCTCGCGCGGGATGGCGAGCTGCGCATACAGGTCTTCGCCGATCTGAAACCGGCGGTCGCGGTAGGGTGCCACCAGCTCCTTGGGATAAATATCGTACTCAATAGCCTCACCCTGCGGCGCATCCTCCACGCGATGCTGCATGATCGCCTTGAGGCGCTGCATCGCCGCGCCGGATATTACTTTAATGTGCCAAGGCTGCAGGTTGCCGCCGCTCGGCGCACGCGCGGCTGCCGCAAGAATCCGCGGCATCACGCCCACCGGAACCGGTGTGTTGAGAAAGCCACGCACCGAGCGACGCGAGCGGATCGCTTCATAGACGTCCATGTTTTCTCCTTGACGAGGGGTGCACTATAAGAATTCGAGGATGGCTGCAGCATAGGGCTGCCTGCGCAGCTGATCAATCGTCCGTTCCGACGATGCCGGCACGAGGTTGCATCCCTACCATGGCAACATCAAACGTAAGGAAGCCGATGAAAGGCAATGCATGGCGGCAGAACCCGGGCTATTACCGCTTCGGCGCCAATCTTTCAACCCGCTACTTCGACATGGACTTGGAGCGGCATATGAATAACGTGGCGCTGCAGGGATTACACGGCAAGGGACGCATGTTGCTCCATGTGGAACTATTCGGTCGCAACGATTTGCTCGCGATGACCGCTGCGGTACGGCCGGTATCCTTTGCCACTGATTCCCTAAAAGTCAGTCATTTCCCTATGCCGTTACGCTGCGGGGTCAGCCTGACTGGTATAGACGTGCATGGCTATACCTTAGCCAGCGTGCTGTTCCAAGAGGAGCGTTGCGTTGGCTTGCAGGAGTGCCGCATGGCGGCCTGGAAAGACGGCCATGCAGTGCTGCTGCCGGAACAGGTTCGTACGCGGCTAGAGTCCTTCGCTCGCCAGTTGGAAGACTCAATTAAGCCCAACGGTGCGACCTCTGTTCAGGCGGAGTATCCGTGGAGCCTGTCACTTAGCTCCCGCTACGGCGACCTCGATGCCGATGGCCTCCTGTCTGAGCCTGCGCTGGCGCGCTACGTGGAGCAGGCGCGGGTGAGCACGCTTGATGACGTCATGGCTCGCTCCGGCGAAGACTCGGAGTGCGGTGCGCTCGGCTTGCTGGTTGCCCATGTCGGCATTCGCGTATTGCACCATGTGCCGCCGTCACTGTCTTTTGCACTCGCTATTATGGTGTCGCGCGTTGGTGTCTATAGTGGCAACGAGTGCATTGCGGTGGCAGAGAATGTAATGGTATTTGTCGACCGCGCAGTGGCCGGCCGGTTGAAATTCCGGACGCCGTGCGGACGCAGCAGCTGCAGCCCGGCGCACCGCAGCTTGCGTAAGTTGGACTTTCGCAGCTAATTGAACATTGAGGCAAAAAAGGAGGATGCCATGGCAGGTCCGTTATCCGGATTGAAAGTGATTGAGATGGTCGGGCTTGGCCCCGCGCCTTTCTGCGCGATGTTGCTCGCCGACATGGGCGCAGAAGTGATTCGCATCGACCGGCCTCGCAAGGGCTTCAGCGGGCAGGATGAAGCCCGTTTCGAAATCTTGGCGCGCGGGCGGCGCTCGCTGGCGCTTGACCTGAAGAAGCCGGGCGCGGCCGAAGCGGTGCTTGACTTAGTAGAGCAAGCCGACGCTCTGATTGAGGGCTTCCGCCCGGGAGTGATGGAACGCTTAGGCCTTGGGCCCGACGCCTGCCAGGCGCGCAATCCGCGCCTGGTGTACGGGCGCATGACCGGCTGGGGCCAGCATGGCCCCTTGGCGCAGGCAGCCGGGCACGACATCAACTACATTGCGATCTCCGGCGCGCTGCATGCGATCGGCCGCCCCGACGAGCCGCCGACGGTGCCGCTTAATTACATCGGCGACTTCGGCGGAGGCGCCATGCTGCTGGCCGTCGGCGTGCTGTGCGCACTGCTGAAGGTGCGTGGCGGCGGCAAGGGCGAGGTAGTGGACACCGCCATGACCGATGGTGCAGCGCTGCTGTCGGCGATGATGTATGGCATGAAGGCCGCCGGTTCCTGGAGCAACCAGCGCGGCGAGAACCTGATTGATGGCGGAGCGCACTTCTATGGCACCTACGCTTGCGCTGACGGTAAGCATGTCGCCATCGGCTCGATTGAGCCGCAGTTCTATGCGCTGCTGCTGAAACACTGCGGCCTCGACGATCCGGCTTTCCGCGAGCAATTGGACCAGCGAAGCTGGCCGATGCTCAGGAACCGCTTGGCCGATGTCTTCAAGACCCGTACCCGCGATGAGTGGTGCTCACTGATGGAAGGCACCGACATCTGTTTCGCTCCCGTGCTGGACTGGGATGAGGCGCCGCGCCATCCCCACAACCAAGCACGCGGCACCTTCATCGAGATCGACGGGGTAATGCAACCGGCACCCGCGCCGCGTTTCTCAGACAGCGTACCGGATGAACCAATGCCGCCGGCTCGCGCCGGCGAGCATAGCGAGGCAGTTTTGGCCGACTGGGGCTTCAGCCGGCTACGCATCAATGAGCTGAAAGAAAGAGGCGTCCTCTAAATCGTCGTTTCGGACGACCCGACCTGCCGCCGTTCGGCGAATAATGCGGCAATGGCGATCGCGTGCCGAGCAATCTCAATCAATTACTTTCGAGGAAAAGACATGGCAGAAGCCTACATCATCGCCGCAGTACGGACCGCCGGCGGCAAGCGAGGCGGCAAGCTTTCCGGTTGGCATCCGGTGGATCTGGCAGCCAAGGTGCTGGATGAGCTGTTGGACCGCACTGGCATCGACCCGGCGCTGGTCGAAGACGTGATCATGGGCTGCGTGAGCCAAGTCGGCGAGCAGTCCACCAACGTGGCGCGCAATGCGGTACTGGCCTCGAAGCTGCCGGAGTCGGTGCCGGGCACCTCGGTGGATCGCCAGTGCGGTTCGTCGCAGCAGGCACTGCATTTCGCCGCCCAGGCGGTGATGTCCGGCAGTATGGACGTGGTCATTGCCGCTGGCGTCGAGAGCATGACCCGGGTGCCGATGTTCACCCCGAGCGCGCTGCCGCAGAAGAACGGCCTGGGCTACTACATGAGTCCGAACATCAGGAAGCGCTATGCCGGCGTGGGCGACTTCAGCCAGTTCATGGGTGCGGAGATGATCGCCAAGAAGTACGGCCTGACCAAGGATGCGCTCGACCAGTATGCGTATGACACCCACCAGCGCGCTATCGTCGCCACCCGCGAAGGCTTGTTCAAGGAGGAGATCCTGCCGGTGGAAGTGCGCAACGCCGACGGCGCCGGCACTGGCGAGCTGCACAGCGCCGACGAGGGCATCCGCTTCGACGTCACCAAGGACGGCATCGCCGGCGTCAAGCTGCTGCAGGAAGGCGGCGTGATCACCGCCGCCAATGCCAGCCAGATTTGCGACGGCGCCACCGGTGTCATGGTAGTGAGTGAGAAGGCCTTGAAGACGCTGGGCGTGCAGCCGCTGGCGCGCATCCACCATATGACCATGATCGGCGATGACCCGGTGATCATGCTTGAGGCACCGATCCCGGCAACGATGCAGGCGCTCAGCAGGGCTGGCATGAACATCGACGACATCGACCTGTTTGAGGTCAACGAAGCCTTCGCGCCGGTGCCGATGGCCTGGCTGCAGGTGACCGGCGCCGACCCGGCGCGGCTGAACGTCAACGGCGGCGCGATTGCGCTCGGCCACCCGCTTGGCGCTTCCGGCACCAAGCTGATGACGACGCTGGTGCATGCGCTGAAGAAGCGCGGCAAGCGCTATGGACTGCAGACCATGTGCGAGGGCGGCGGCATGGCTAACGTCACCATCATTGAACGCCTGTAGAAGTGTGTAGCGCGGTACCGTCTCGCGCCTGCAGTACTGGAAGCGCTTCCAGGGTAAGACAAAACTTAGCTACTGGTTCCCTCTCTCTACAAGGGAGAGGGTAGTGTGGGAGTAGTGCGGTCGATTCGACAGCATAGCGGGTACAACCTGCTCACTCCCATCCTCGCATTTCAGAAAAAGGAAAAGTGGCAGGTAGCCAGGGCGCGGACTTGCATCACGGGAGCACCGAGCGGCGCTCGGTAGCGGCCCACGCCCAAATCCATTAAGGACGCGGCATCATGGCAACACACCATAATAACGACGGAGACACCCCCCTGCTCGCCATTGACGGCATATCGGTCCGCTTCGGCGGTATCGTCGCTCTCGACGGCGTGTCCTTCACGGTCCAGCCAGGGCAGATATGCGCCCTGATAGGGCCAAATGGCGCGGGCAAGAGTACTCTTTTTAATTGCCTTTCACGCATTTATCCCTGTGGCAGCGGTGGCATTGCCTTCAACGGCGAAGCGCTGGCCAAACTGCCGCGTTACCGCATGGCTGGCATCGGCATCGGCCGCACGTTCCAGAATCTAGCGCTGTTTCGCAGCATGACGGTGCGCGACAATGTGCTCATGGGTTGCCACAGCCGCCATCACGCCGGATTCTTTCGCGCCATGTTCCGCCTTCCCGGCGCTGAGCGCATTGAAAGCGAATCGGCGCGGCGCACCGACGAGCTAATTACCTTCCTCGATTTGGAACCGGTAGCGGACCGCGTCGTCGCCGACCTGCCGTTCGGCACACAGAAGCGCGTCGAACTCGGCCGTGCGCTAGCCGCCGAGCCTAAGCTGCTCCTGCTGGACGAACCAGCGTGTGGCCTCAATCATGAAGAACTGCACTCGCTCGGCGAACTAATCTGCGCCATTCGCGATCGCTTCGGCATTACCGTGTTGCTGGTGGAGCATCACATGAGCTTGGTGATGGGCATTGCCGACAAGGTGGTCGTGCTCAATTTCGGCCGCAAGATTGCTGAAGGCACACCGGGCGAGGTGCGGTCCCATCCAGAAGTAATTCAGGCTTATCTCGGGGGAGACCATGCCCAACCTGCTTGAAATCAAGGAGTTGCATGCCGCCTACGGCACCACCGGCGTATTGCACGGCATCAGCATGAACCTTCGCGAAGGCTCGATAACTACGCTGCTCGGCGCTAACGGCGCCGGCAAGACCACTACCCTGCGGGCACTGTGCCAGATGATGGTTTCTACACGCGGGTCGATCCAGCTTGGCGGCAAGCGCACCGACGGCCGCGCTACTGAAGACATCGTTCGCCTCGGCGTGGCTCATGTGCCCGATGGGCGAGGGACCTTCCATGCCCTGAGCACCGAGGAAAATCTCAAGCTTGGTGCCTACCTACGGCGCGACAAGGCCGCCGTAGCGGACGACTTTGAGCGGGTGTATTCCTATTTCCCGCGGTTGAGGGAGCGGCGCCAGCAACAGGCGGGCACGCTTTCCGGTGGCGAGCAGCAGATGCTGGCCATTGGCCGAGCGCTGATGTCGCGTCCGCGCTTGCTGCTGCTCGATGAACCTTCCTTCGGCTTGGCGCCCCTGATCGTGCGCGACATCTTCGAAATCATGAAACGCATCAACCAGGAAGAAAAAGTTTCGATCTTGCTGGTGGAGCAGAACGCCACGCTGGCGCTGGAGGTGGCTGACGCCGTCTATCTGCTGGAAACCGGACGCATTGTACTGAGTGGCACCCCGCAGGACGTGCGCGACAACGACGCGGTGCGCCGCGTCTATCTCGGCGAATAGAGCAAGAGGAGAACCCAAATGGAAGCCTTACTGCACCAGCTACTAGCGGGCCTGGCCACCGGCGGCATCTACGCCAGTGTGGCTCTGGCGCTGGTGATGATTTACCAGTCCACCCGCCATGTAAACTTCGCCCAGGGTGAGATGGCGATGTTTTCCACCTACCTGGCCTGGGTGCTGATCCAAGCCGGATTGCCCTATTGGTGGGCGTTCGTCGCCACGGTGGCGCTTTCCTTCGCTCTTGGCGCGCTGGTCGAGATCGCGGTGATCCGGCCGGTACGCAACGCGCCGGTGCTGTCGGTGGTGGTAGTGTTCATCGGCCTGCTGGTGATCTTCCACAGCTTGGCCGGCTGGCTGTTCGGCTATACCATCAAGCAGTTCCCGAGCCCCTTCCCGAGCGACGCCTGGTATGGCAGCACTTACATGTCGCCGCACGAGATAGGGGCGATTGCCGTCACGCTATCAGTGATGGCACTGCTGTTCCTGTTCTTCCGTTTCACGCCGCTCGGTCTAGCCATGCGCGCCGCCGCCGAGAACCCGGTGTCCTCCCGCCTGGTCGGCATCAACGTAAGCCGCATGCTCATGCTCGGATGGGGCTTGGCTGGGGCGGTTGGCGCAATCGGCGGCATGATGGTGGCACCCGTGGTGTTTCTTGATCCGCACATGATGAGTGGTGTGCTGATCTATGCTTTTGCTGGGGCGCTGATCGGCGGCATCGATAACCCAGCCGGCGCTGTGCTGGGCGGCTTCATCGTCGGTGTGCTAGAAAATCTCATCGGCACTTACGTTGTCGGTACCGAGCTCAAACTTTCGGTGGCGCTGGTGTTGATTGTGCTGGTGCTGAGCGTGCGCCCGTCTGGGCTTCTCGGACGAACCATCGTCACTAAGGTGTAACTGCCTTTCACCAACTCCACCGATGAGCGACCGAGCATGAATTCATTACCTACCGTTTCCGCCAGCACTGACCTCGCCAGCGCTGCAAGCACCCGAAGGCGCCTTCTGCCGCGGGCCGTGTTGGTCGGCTTGCTTCTGGTCGTCGCCGCCGCCTTCCCGTTCCTGGCCAAGGGCTACGTGATCTTCCAAGCCACCATGGTGCTGTCCTACGCGGTAGCGCTGCTTGGTCTCAACATTGTGACCGGATACAACGGTCAAATTTCGCTCGGGCACGGCGCCTTTTACGCCATTGGCGCCTATACCAGTGCAATCCTCATGGAGCAAGCTGGGATGCCATACTGGGCGACGGTTCTAGCGGCCGGCGTGGTGTGCCTGGTTGCCGGTTACGTGTTTGGGCTGCCTGCTCTGAAGCTTGAGGGCCTGTATCTCGCGCTGGCCACCTTCGCGCTGGCGGTGGCTACACCGCAGTTGCTCAAATACAAGCACCTGGAGTCGTGGACCGGGGGCGTACAAGGCATCGTCTTGATGAAGCCGGACGCGCCGCTCGGCCTGCCACTGAGCCAGGACCAGTGGCTCTATCTGTTCTCGCTGGCAGTGGCGCTGGTGATGTTTTGGCTCGCGCACAATCTGCTGGGCAGCGGAGTAGGCCGTGCCATTGTCGCTATTCGTGACAATCCGATCGCCGCCGAAACCATGGGCGTCAACAACCGCCACTACAAGGCCTCGGTGTTTGGCGTTTCCGCTATGTACACCGGCATCGGCGGCGCGCTTTCAGCGATCGCGGTGCAGTTCGTGGCGCCTGACTCCTTCACCATGTTTCTGTCGATTTCGCTTTTGGTTGGCATCGTGGTCGGTGGTATCGGCACCATTTCTGGTGCCATCTACGGCGCGGTGTTCATCATGTTCGTGCCCAGCGCCGCAGAGAAGGTGTCCAAGGCCGCGCCGTGGGCGGTTTACGGTCTGGTTTTGATTCTATTCGTATTCGTAATGCCAGGCGGCGTCGCTGGACTGCTGCGTAAGCTTCGGCAGCGCCGATCCGCCTGAAATCTGTCGCTCCCGATGGCCTTTGCCTGCGATCCGAATCGATTATGGCTTTACATGCGCATCATGCTTGGATCACGACTAGGATCCGTCTGCCGGTCAACACCGTGCAGGCGGTACGCTTGAGCGAAAAAGAGTTCGATTCGCTCGGCAAGCCAGCGAGGGCTAAGATCAAGTCCCTATAAAAATGTAGAAGTGTGCAGCGGCAGCACCTGGAGCGCTCACATGCCCGCTGCTAATCAGGATAACCACCCATTCAAGAGAGGAAGACGCCGTGTTAGGACTAATGCAAGACCGCCCGCTACTAATCTCGTCGCTGATCGAGCATGCCGCCACGTACCACCCGGATCGTGAGATCGTGTCGCGCACTGTGGAAGGCCCGATCCACCGCAGCAATTATGCCGAGATCCACCGTCGTTCAAAGCGCGTGGCCAATGCCATGAAAGCGCTCGACATCGGCTTCTCCGACCGGGTCGGCACCTTGGCCTGGAACACCCACCGCCACCTGGAACTGTATTTCGGCGTCTCCGGTTCGGGAGCTGTTCTACATACCGTCAACCCGCGCCTGTTCCCGGAGCAGATCGAATACATCGTTAACCATGCCGAGGACAAGGTACTCTTCTTCGATATCACCTTCGCCGCGCTGGTGGAAAAGCTGGCACCGAAGCTGACGACGGTGCGCAGCTTCATCGCCATGACGGATCGCGCCCACATGCCCGCCATCGACGTGCCTAACCTGCGCTGCTACGAGGACCTGCTTGCCGAGCAGAGCCAAGACTACGCCTGGCCGAAATTCGAGGAGCGAACAGCGTCGAGCCTGTGCTATACCTCCGGCACCACCGGCAACCCGAAGGGCGTGCTGTACTCGCACCGCTCGACGGTGCTGCATTCGCTGATGGAGTGTGCGCTGGATACCTTCGGCGCGTGTTCCTCGATGTGCGCCCTGTTGGCAGTGCCGATGTTTCACGCCAACGCTTGGGGCATGCCGTATGCTCTCAGCATGGTCGGTGCCAAAGTGGTGATGCCGGGTCCGCACCTTGACGGCAAGAGCATGTACGAACTCATGCGCGACGAAGGCGTGACCTTCTCACAGGCTGTGCCGACTGTTTGGCTGATGCTATTCCAATATCTTGATGAGCATCCCGAGATTGACATGAAGACTGTTGGGCTGCACGGAGTCGGCGTCGGCGGCGCAGCTACGCCACGCGTCATGATCGAGCGCTTCGAAAACAGCTTTGGCGCCGACTTCGTGCAGGGGTGGGGAATGACCGAGACCAGCCCGATCGGTGTCATCGGCCGTCTTCTGCCCAAGCATGCTGCGCTTTCCAAGGAGGAGCGGATCGGCATCAAGATGAAGGCAGGCAGGGCGGTCTGGGGCGTGGGCCTGAAGATCGTCAGTGACGGCGGCGAGGAACTGCCGCACGATGGCGTGGCATACGGCCATCTGCATGTGCGCGGGCCGTGGGTCGCCAGCGGGTACTTCAGGCATGATGCTCAAGTGTTGGACGAAGACGGTTGGTTCCCCACCGGCGACATCGCTACCATTGATTCGGACGGCTACTTACAATTGGTAGACCGCGCCAAGGATGTGATCAAATCGGGCGGCGAGTGGATTTCCTCGATCGACCTGGAGAACATCGCCATTGGCCATCCAGCCATTCAGGAAGCGGCCATCATTGCGGCTTCCCATCCGAAGTGGCAGGAACGGCCGCTGCTGCTGGCGGTCAAGCGTCCTGGCAAGCAGGTCACGCGAGAGGAATTACTGAGCTACGTCGGCGAGCGGGTGGCCAAGTGGTGGATACCCGACGATGTGGTGTTCGTCGATGCGCTACCGCATACCGCCACCGGCAAGCTGCTTAAGACCAAGCTGCGCGAGCAGTTTCGCGACTATCGCCTGCCCACCGCTTAAAGGTGGTTCGGTCCGGATAGCCTAGCACGTGACGGAGAAGCGATGATCGACAGAAAGCAGATCGGACGCATCGTCTGCCGCCATCGCGCGGCGGCGGAGCCGGGGCGGCTACGGCTGTTCGCTAAGGCGATCGGCGAGACCTACTCTTACTGGGAAGCAGGCGAGCGGCTGCCATTGCCGCCGACCTTTCTATTTTGCCTAGAGATGGAGCGGCCTGACCCCTGCGACTGGTTCGCCAGCGTCGGGCTGGAACTGCCGAAGCTTCTGCATGGCGAACAGCGCTTTGCCTACCACCGGCCCTGCTTCTGCGGCGACGTGCTGACGTTCGAGTCGCGCATCGACGACGTCTTTGAAAAGAAGGGCGGTCTGATGGAATTTCTAGTCAAGAGCACGCGAGTGACAGATGAGTCTGGCGCGCCAGTGGCCGACCTGCATGCCCTGATCATCCAGCGCCATGGCTGAAGTGCTCCCACTGCCGGACTTCGACGCACTTGCTGTCGGCCAGAGCCTGCCGGAGTTGGCGCTACCGCCCCTCAGCCGCGTGACGATGGCGCTTTATGCCGGCGCTTCTGGCGACCACAATCCCATTCATATTGACATTAGTGCCGCCCGCGCTGCCGGTGAGCAGGACGTGTTCGCGCACGGCATGCTGGTCATGGCATGGGGCGGCCGGCTGCTTTCCGCTTGGGTACCGGCGGAACGCATCCGCAGCTTCGAAGTGCGTTTCACTGGCATGACCCGTCCGGGCGAGCGGATCATTTGCAGCGGCGAGGTGGTGGAGAAACGGACGGATCGGTCGGTGCTGGTGCGCCTGCGGGCCTGTAGTGACGAGGGCGACGTGAAGGTCGTCGGCAGCGCGGTGCTGGCGTTGTGAAAGGTGGGCTTTCGGATAGACATCCGATTTATACCGATGCGATCAGGATAACAACAGAGGAGGTATCATGACCTACACCACGTTCCATGGTGCCGTCGCCACCATCGCGCACGCGATGCCGGAACAGATCGCTTACCGCACGCCGCTGCGCACCCTGCGCTTTGCCGACGTCGAGCGCGAGACCAATCGCATCGCCAATGGTTTGGTTACCCTCGGCATCGGCAAAGGCGACCGGGTGGCATGCCTCACCAGGCACATGGCGGAATGCACGCTACTGGTGATCGCGGCGCAGAAAGTCGGTGCGGTCTGCATGCCGGTTAATTGGCGACTGGCGCCGAGCGAAGTGGAGTACATTGTCAACCATGGGGAAGCGGTGTTCCTCATGGCCGACGGCGAGTTTCTGCCGCTGCTTGACAAGGTCGCCCTCCCGCGCGTGCGCAAGACACTGACCACGCTTCCAGGCGCAAATCGGGAATCGCTCGCCGAATGGAATAGCGAGTTCGAAGATGCCTCACCGGTGTACCAAGCCGGCCTGCAGGATGTGGCTCTACAGCTGTATTCGTCGGGTACCACTGGGCTGCCGAAGGGGGTGGAACTCTCGCACCGCAACCTGATCGGCGTTTGCGAGACGGTTCGCGGGCTGTTCGGCTACGGCAAGCGGCCGACGGTAACGCTCAACGTCGCGCCGACCTTCCACATCGGCGGGCTGGGCTTGTCCTTCGTCGTGCTCTACAACGGCGGCGCCAGCGTTACCTACCCGGAGTTCGTGCCAGCGCAGGTGGTAGCGGCGTTCACTCAACACCGCGTGACCCATTCCTTCCTGGTGCCGGCCATGATCCACGCGCTGTTGCAGGTGCCAAGCGTGGAGAAGACCGATTTTTCGGCGTTGCGGGTGATCGGCTACGGCGCCGCGCCGATCAGCGAGACGGTGTTGAGCGAGGCGCTACGCCTATTCCGCTGCAAGTTCGTGCAGAACTACGGCCTTACCGAAACCACCGGAGCGGTGGTGGCACTGACGCCGGAAGACCATGATCCGAACGGCCCGCGCGCCTTCCTTTTGCGCGCGGCGGGAAAGGCCTGCGCAGGTGTCGAACTGCGCATCGTTGACATCGCTACTGGAGAAAATCTGCCGGACGGGCAGATCGGCGAGGTATGGATCCGTTCGCCGCAGAACATGATTGGCTACTGGCATAACGAAAAGGCGACGCGGGAAGCTTATCCAGAGGGGAAGGTGGACGGTGTGGGCTGGTTCCGTACCGGCGATGCCGGCTCGCTGCGGGACGGCTATTTGTTCATCGAGGACCGCATCAAGGACATGATCATTTCCGGCGGCGAGAACATCTATCCGGTGGAGGTGGAGAACGTGCTGATGAAGCATCCGTTGGTGCTCGACTGCGCGGTGATCGCGGTGCCCGACGAGAAGTGGGGCGAGGCGGTCAAGGCGTGCGTGATCCCGCGGCCGGGCGCCCGGCTAGAGGAAGCCGAGGTGATCGATTTTTGCCGGGAGCGGCTGGCACACTTCAAGTGCCCGCGATCGGTGGACGTGATGGACAGCCTGCCGCGCAACCCGAGCGGAAAACTCTTGAAGAACTTATTGAGGAAGCCGTATTGGGAAGGAAAGACCAGGAATGTTAACTGATTGCGTCAGAGAATTTCATGGATCTTTCTGCACGACGCGACAACATCCCGTCCGGTACATCCCGGCTGCCGACGCGTATTGCCCGGCGCTTGCGCTTGCCTTTAATCGCTGCACCGATGTTTACGTTGTCCGGTCCGAACCTCGTGATTGCCGCCTGCAGGAGCGGCGTAATCGGCGCCTTTCCGACCGCCAATGCGCGCACGCCTGACGAACTTGATGCCTGGCTGGATTACATCTGCAAACAGCTCAAAAGGGCGGATAACCAATTGGCGCCCTAGTGCGCCAATTGGTTATCCGCCAGCCGCGCATGGACCGAGACTTGGAGGTACTGTTGCGGCATCGCCCCGAATTGCTGATCACCAGTGTCGGGTCGCCGGTATCGGTGGTGGCGCCGCTGCACGCGTCGGCTGTCTGGTGTTCGCCGATGTCGGCAGCGTCGCGCACGCGCCTAAGGCGCTGGAAGCGGGAGTCGATGGCCTGGTGCTGCTCTCCGCCGGTGCGGGCGGAAATACCGGATGGCTGAATAGCTTTGCCTTCGTGCGTGCAGTACGCGGTTTCTATGGCGGCCCTCTGGTGCTGGCGGGTGGCATCAGCGACGGCGCTGCACTGTAGGCAGTCCGTTTACTCGGCTGCGACCTCGCCTACAGGGGCGCCAAGTTCATCGATACCGCCGAAAGCATGGCTGCCGACGATTACAAGCGCATGGTATGTAATGCCGACGCCGATGATGTGCTGCTTACCCCGCTTTTAATGGCCTATCGAGCAGCATGCTGCGGCCGTCCATCGTAGCCGCCGGCCTAGACCCTGAACTGATTTGAAGAGCAAGTGACGCCGGGGGAAGCGGCGAAACTCTACGGTCGCGAAGCGCCGGCGCTAGGCATGAAGCGGTGGAGCAATATATGGTCGGCCGGACATTCGGTATCGGGCGTTACCGGCGTCATGCACGTGGCGGAACTGGTTGCTGCGACCGCGTGGGAGTATGCCAGCGCTAAAGCGGACAGCGCCCCGCTCTGACCGGCCTCAGCACCGCAAGCGGACCGCCTGCGATGCACCAAGCTGTTACAAGGAGAATTCCAGTACAACGCCTCTCAACTAGTGCCAGCCTACTTGCAGGAGTCGTGCGCAAGCGGTTTGCGATGTTGCGGACTGGACCTAGTCGGAATATTTTGTCATTTCGAACCACAGCGCTGGCACCGTCGGTGACTTCAAGGGCAGCGTGCGCCGCCGGCATGTCTGTCAATGCCTAATCGTAGCGCCGCACCATCTCGCCAAGCGGTTCGCGCTCGGTGACGAGCTGGTTTTCCGGCGCATTGTGATCCCTGTAGCCGAGTGCCATGCCGCAGACCACCAAGTCGTCCGTCGCCAAACCGAGTTGGTCCACGATTTCATCTGCGAACTGGATGAACATGCCCTGTGGGCAGGTATCGAGCCCATTCGCGGCTGCGGCCAGCATGATGTTCTGCATCAGCATGCCGACGTCGAGATAGCTGGATGCCGACATGAACTCTTTGAGCGTGAAAAGCAGCCCGACCGGCGCGCCAAAGAAATCCAGGTTGCGGCGGTGCTGGGAATGCATGCGCGCGGAATCGCCGCGGCCGATGTCAAGCAGGCCGTACAAGTCCCAGCCCACCTTGCGGCGCCGGCCCAAGTAAGGCTGCGGCCAGTCTACGCTCTTGTACTCGCGCTGCCCCATTCGTTCCGGGTCGTCGAACACAGCCTGTAGGCGAGCCGTCAGTGTGTCTTTGCTGCGTCCCGTTAGCACATGCACCTGCCACGGCTGGGTATTGGTGCCGGAAGGAGCGCGCAGTGCGACCTCGAGAATCTCGTCGAGGAGCGCCTGTGGCACCGGAGTATTCAAGAAGCCGCGGATCGAGCGCCGGGTGCGCATGGCGCCGTAGACCGCTTGCACGTCGGCGGTCGTCGCAATGCTGGTCTGCGCGGTCGCTTGAGTGAAGCTGGCAGGATTGTAGGCGGACACAGGCTTGTTCCTTATAGTTGCTTGGTGGTGGCGGCGGAAGGTTTGCCCTCGAGCAGCGCCAGCACAGTATCGGTGAGGTTGTCCATGGTGTAGGCGGCGTCCCAGAACCCGTGCCCGCCGACGCCGGCCGCATCCAGCGCGGCCTCGCGCGCCGACAGTGTAGCGTTGAGGTACAGGCCCATGAAAACCAAGCGCTGGTTGAGCACTGCTGCCGGCAGACTCGGGAGTAGGGCGCGGATGTGCGCAAGGCAGCGCTGGTAGCCGGTGTTCCAGGTGTTGTCGAGCGCGGCCAGAAACAGGTCACGGTGGTTCATCTGCAGCCAAGCAATGAAGCGCAGATAAGTATGGTCCTCGAGGCCGTCTTCCGGTCCGAAGGTGGAGCGCACCAGAACGTCCACCACCTTGCGCAGGGTCAGCGAGCCGCGCGCCGCTTCCAGACCATCGAGCATGGCGTTGCGGCGCTCGTTGATGGCCTTGGCGCCATCGACCACCAGTTCGCTCACCAGCGCTTCCTTGCTGCGAAAGTAATAGTTGATCGAGCCGCTGTTGCGTTGCTCGGCTGCTGCGGCAATGTCGCGCACCGATACGCCGTCAATGCCGCGCAGCGCAAATAGGCGCCGCGCTGCGACCTTGATGATATTTCGGGTGTCTTCGCCTTTCATGCTTGACATGATCCCATCTCAAAAATTATAAAGCAAGCGGATAAATCATCCGCTTTAATTGTCAATCCACCATACTCGGCCCAAATCGGCGGCGGCTCGGTTCTGCGCTCACCCGCAGCAACGCCAACCACCCTGCTGAGACACGTATGCAGATCGATCTCGATACGGCCCTGGCATTCCAGGAGCAGCTCGACCGGATCGAACACTTCGTGCGCGAGGAGGTCGAGCCGCTCGACCACGTGCTGGGCGACCGCTGGGACGTTCACAACCCGCCAACGACCGCCTAGTGCGACCGCTGCAGGCACAGGTAAAGCAGCGCGGGCTGTGCGTCTGCCACGTCGGTCCGGAGGTCTCGGCTTTGGCCAGATTAAGCTGGCGCTCATGAGCGAGATCCTCGGCCGCTCCCGCTTCGGCCCGGTGGTATCTGGCTGTCAGGCACCCGATACCGGCGATGCCAAGATCCTCGCCCACTACATGCCTTCTTTGAACGATGCAAACGCGAGCGCGGTATTGGATTCGCAGGATGCTGAGTTCAGGGCGGCGGTGCGTCAATTCCTCGCGCGTGAATTGATGCCCGAGCTGCGCGAAACCGGGCGACGTTGCGCCGGCATATACAGCGACTACCTAAAAGTCGTTCGCTGGCACCGCATACTGGCGAAACAAAGTTAGAGCGTTCCGCTTTGGCCCTTGGAGTACGGTGGCACTGGTTGGACGCCGATACAGCATTATATTTTAGCTTATGAGCTGGCTGAGGCGGACGCGCCGGTACTGGCACCCAACGCCACCCGCATGGTGGCGCCTGTACTCATCGCCTTCGGCAGCGAGGAACAAAAGCAGCGCTGGCTGCCGGGTATACGCAATGGCGACGGCGACGGCGACGGCTACTGGGCGCAGGACTATTCCGAGCCCTAGGCCGGGTCGACTTGGCCTCGCTGGCACGCCGCGCCGAGCGCGACGGCGACGACTACATGATTAACCGGACCAAAATCTGGACCACCCATGCGCATTGGTCCAACAAGATTTTCTGTCTCGTGCGCACGGCCCCGGGCACCAAGCGCCAGCAAGGCATCAGCTTCCTGTGTTTCGATCTGAATGTGCCGTGCATAGGACCCATCCCATCATTAGCTTAGCGGGCGGCCACGAACTGAACCAGGTGTCTTTCGACAATGTGCGGCTGCTTGCATCGTCGCTAATCCCCGAGGAAAACCAAGGATGGAGCATCGCCACATATCTGCTGGAGTATGAGCGCGGCTATAGCGGAACGCTCCTGCTGCGCCGCCGTCGGCTATGCAACAGCGCTGCCCGAGTGTTTGCCGATGCGGACAGCGTCGCCGCAAGCTGGCTTACGCCGGATGCGCCGTCGACGCGGTGGAGGCAATGGAACTGCGCGCGCTGGCGGCTCAGGTCGCCGGCCAGTCACCCGGCATTGCGCCGTCGATTGGCAAGGTGCTCGGTTCGGAACTGCGCCAGAACCTGACCGAACTGGCGGTCGAGATCTGAGCGATCTGGCGCATGCGTGCCCGGCCTTCTGCAATTCGCTGCACGAGAAGGCATCTCTGATGGAAGAGGCCGTAATGGGTATGTCTTCGTACCTAAACGACCGCGCCGCTTCTATCTATGCTAGAAGCAATGAACTGCAGCGCAACATCATTGCCGCGCATTCGCTGGCCGAGTAAGGCCGCCGACAACAATCCTTGGAGTAGACAATATGGACAATGAGACCTTAATCATCCGTAAAGGCCAGACGGCTTAACTGTCTTGACGCTGAACCGTCCGGACAAACTAAATGCGCTGGACTTGGCGATGTGCGAGCGGCTTTCCAAACATTGCACCGACCGCATCGGTTTGGTTGTCATGCGTGGCGCAGGCAGGTGCTTTTCCGCAGGTCACCACCTGTCGGACATCCGCGAAGGGGAAGGCATGGAGAACCTCATCCGGCACTGCCAGCCGGTCGAGCAGCTTGCTAACCTGCCGCAGCCAGTGATCACTGCCGCGGATGGCCAGTGTTACACCGGTGCGCTGGGGCTGGCCCTGGTCGTTGACATCATTGTCGCCTCATCGGCGAAGTTCGCGGACACCCACGCCAAGTGGGTATTGACGCCGGTATGGGGGCGGAGCCACCGGCTGCCGCGCCACATTGGCCCATCAAAGGCGCGAGAAATAGTGATGACCTCGCGACCTATGCCGGACGCGAAGCCGCTGCCATGGGGCTGGCTGACCAGTCCTTACCGGCGAGCCTTACCTGTCGACCGTGATAAACGGCGGCGGCTTCTTGGCGAGCGCCGACACGCCGGCCGCGTGCGGCCTGCTGGAGCAGATCATCGCCGGCAATGCCATGCTGGCATTTGCGCATGCCGAACGGCAAGGCCGCTATGACTTAGTCGACCTCAATACATTGTTGAAGCGCGACGGATCAGGGTATGTCATGCCCGGCCACCAGGCAGTTATGTGCGGCGCGCCGTAGGCCAGCCATTACCTCGTCACAGCGCGCAGCGGAGTGGCCAGCGCGAAGCTGACGGGATGTCGCTGGCATTGGTAGCACGCGACGCTGCCGGCGTGCGCAGCCACGACTATCCGCTGGTGGTCGGCGGCCGCGGCGCCGGACTCTTTTGTGAGGATGTGAGGTTGCCGGTTAATGCTATCTTGCATGATGGCGATGCACTGCCGCTGATCGAACGCGCGGTCGACGATGCTACGCTTGCCGCATGCGCCGAAGCGGCGGGCGTGCTGCGCTGGATTTACCGGGATACGGTGCACTATGCACGCGAACGCATGCAGTTCGGCGTGCCGATTTCTTCGTTCCAAGTCCTGCAGCACCGAATGGCCGACATGCTGATGCATCTGGAAAAGCCATCAGCCGTGACGCAGCCGACAATTGGCATGCCGGGCGAGCCGGAACTGGTGCGCCGCCTTGCTGTATCGTCCGCCAAGGTAACAGTCAGACAGGCGTGCCGCTTCATCGGCCAGAATGCGGAGCAAATTCATGGCAGCATGGACATGACCGATGAACTGGCGATTGGCCAGTTCTTCAAGCGGGCCACCGTGCTGGAAGGCCTGTTCGGCCCGGTCGACCGCCATCTGCGGAGGGTCGACCGGCAGGCTGCTTGAGCCGACAATCAGCAATCCTTAAAAGTCCATCAGCAGCGCTGCGCGGCCTGCCGGTATAGCCAAGTTAGGTGCTCCGTTAGGTGATACCGCCAGTCTCCTGATCCGGTCGAAGTTTCTTGCATGCGGGACGGCCAATCCGGATCGCTGCACTCAGAGATAGGAGAAGGCTACTGTTAGGCGTGCGCGACACTCCGACACCATGCGCTCGATCAGTTCGGCGCAGCTCGGGACGTCGTCGATCAGGCCCACCACCTCGCCGGCCGAGACCAGGCCGGCGTTCATATCATTTGTCTCCAGCGCTTGCCGGCCGCTCTGGCCGGAAACCAGCGGGCGGATATCCTCGAAGCTGCAGCCTTCGGGGCGGCCTTCCATCGACACCACCTCGTTCGAAACTGGTGTCTTTAGCACCCTGCCGGTGTTATGTAGGGTACGGAAGATCAGGTTGGTGTCGCGCTCGGTGGCGCGCACCAGCGCCTGCTTGATGTTGTCGTGTAGCGGTGCCTCCTTGACCGCGCAAAAGCGCGTGCCCATATTGACAACTCGGCGCCCAGCGCCAGCGCAGCTGCCAACCTCCAGCCGTCGCTGATGCCGCCGGAGGCAATCACTGGAATCTTCAACGCCTTGCCTGCGACTGGGATCATCACTAGACCGCCGACGTCGTCCTCGCCCGGATGGCCGGCGCATTCGAAGCCGTCGATGCTGATAATGTCCACGCCGTTGCGCTCAGCAGATAGCGCATGCTACACGGACGTGCATTTGTGCAGGATGCGTACGCCGTTGGCCTTGAAGCGCCCGATGAAATCCTTGGGACTGTTTCCGGCAGTCTCTACGATCTTGATGCCGCCCTCGATGATGGCTTCCACGTAGTCCGTATAGGGTGGCGGATTGACTGATGGCAGGATCGTCAGGTTGACACCGAAGGGTAGGTCGGTCATGTCGCGGCAGCGGCGGATCTCGCCGGAGATCTTCCAGCGTCGGCTGGGTGAGGGCGGTCAGGATGCCGAGGCCGCCGGCATTCGAAACCGCCGAGGCCAGTTCTACGCGGCCCACCCGCCGCATGCCGCCCTGCACGATCGGATAGCGGATGCCCAGCATTTCGGTGACGCGCGTCTTCATCAGGTTTTTCCTCAGTGATTGTATGTGTGTGGTTCAGCAGGATCCCGCGGGCCAGATTGCCTGCCGCGCTTCCCGGACCGTTCATATCACCGATTTTCTGCCGGGCAGCCATGCCCGGCCTCGTCGCAAGCAATGATTTTTCCGGATCACTGCGAACGTGCCGAGGCTCGGCCGCCCGATTGGTGTTTGCTGCAGAGTTGGCATGGTTCTGATCAACCGTCCTGCAGCATCTAACCGGTGAACCGGATAGGCTCTAGCCCGCGATAACCGCCGATGCCCCTCCATCCACCGGAATGAACACGCCCGACATGTGCTTGCCCGCATCGCTAGCCAGCAGTAGCAGTGGGCCCTTCAAATCTTCATCGTCCCCCATTCGGTTTAGGGGGATGTTGTCCCTGACGTTTTCCGCGCCCACCTGCTCAATCATGCCGTTGGCCATCTTGCTCGGGAAGACGCCCGGTCCGATGGCATTGACATTGATGCCGTAGCGACCCCATTCCGCTGCGAGGCAACGGGTGAAGGTGAGCACCGCCCCCTTGCTGGTGTTGTAGCCGACCGCCTGCATCAGCTTGATGTTGCCCCCCAGCGCCGCGACCGACGCGATATTGATGATCCTGCCGCTGCGCCGGGGAATCATGCTTCGCTTGCCGATTTCGCGGGTCAGCAAAAACAGTCCCCGCACATTCAAATTCATCACCTTGTCCCAGGCTTCGAGTGAAAACTCCTCGGCGGGCGCGCCCCAAGTGGTGCCGGCATTGTTGACGAGAATGTCGACATGGCCGAATGCCTGCAATGCCGCATCGGTCAGTGCCATGACATCCGCATGCCGGCTGACGTCGGCAACACTGGTGGCAACGTCGATGCCTCCGGTACGGAGCTCGACTGCCGCTTTCTCCAGCTCATCCGCCTTGCGCGCGCTGATCATCACGCTGGCGCCGGCTTCTCCTAGCGCATGCGCCATCTGCAGCCCTAGCCCGCGGGAGCCGCCGGTTACCAGCGCGGTGCGGCCGCTCAAATCGAATAACGCTTGTACAGTCCTCGCTTTCATTGGCGCTTCCTCCTTTGCGTTCGGCTTCACAGCCATTCCGGATCGGTGTCCAGGAAGGTCCTGGATCTAATTACGGTCACACCTAGCAAGGCGTGGATCTTCTGCAATTCGTAATGATGAAAGTAGCGCACGTCAGCGAGCTTGCCGTGGCGCAGCGCATCGTCGGCAATGCCTTCCACAGCCAGCGCGACATCGAGCCATAGTCAGGCAATAACCACATGGCCAAAGCACTGCATGTAAGGTGTGGCATTTGCCAGCGCTTCTGTCGGCGAGGCGTTGGTCCACGTGGACTCTGTCGCGGCCAGCGAAGCGTCAAGCGCGGCGCGCACGGCCAAGGCATGCGCCGTAAGAAGAGTTGTGCCGCGGTGCCCTGAATTGTGTCGACCATGCGCGGAAGCCAACAGCTGGAATGCGCAACCTTCTTCCTTGCACATCTTCCTATGCAGCAAATCCAGCGCCTGAATGCCATTCGTGCCCATACCGGGCCGGTATTTAGGTCATCGGCTTGCACGGCTCGTCGACCGCGCTCGAAGATGAGGCAGCACTTTGCCTGCCTTTTCCTAAGGCGTGTTCCCATTTTCGTCCCCACGTGTTGATCCGGCGTCTTCCGTGAATGCAGCCGAGCGATATGCGTAGCCAGCAGGGCAAATGGGCGCGGCGACCCGCAGCCCGCGCATGCGAACGGCAGGCCTCGGCACTTGTCGCATCGCGCCTTGCCGACAGCGTGTCGAACGGATGAAATTCTTCAACGTGTTCCGTATACCTTACGAATTGCTGTTGGAAGGATTGTCACGGCGTACCACGGCCTGCGCCTCGTCTTAAGCGACGATTCGGCGCACATGCGCCGCCGCAGCGTTGAGTCGTCGCTTAAGACGATGTTCGCGACCGAGCGCGCGGCTACGCCTTCCCAACGCCAACACGGGCTGGGAGATTGCCGAGCCTGAGGACGCGCGATGCGATTCATCATTGGACCGTACGAGGTACATCTTCGTGCTCGCGCGCAACGGGCTCGGCAAGGCGAAGGCGGTGCACGGATACACGCTCCCGTATTACCTCACTTACCAGGACGAAGCATGGGTGTTTCCAAGAGCAGCGTCCCACTACGCTACTGGCGACGGCCGTGTGGCGCATATCCGCTTCAACCGCCACTCGTTGTGAACGCCCTCGACATACCAACCGCTCATGCCCTTCTCGCCGCCTGCAGATCCGCTCATGACAATGACGGCGTACGGGCCGTAGTCATCAGCGGGGAAGGGCGTGCCTTCGTCGCTGGCGGTGACCTTGCCGCTATCAGGGAAAACCTAGTGGGAACGGCACGCGAACTCATCGCCGCAATGCACGGCGGCATCGGACTGCTCACGGTGATGAGGGCGGCGGTACTGGCAAGCCTGCATGGCGTGGTGGCCGGCGGAGGCATGGGTGTAGCGCGCGCCTGCGATCTTGCCATTGCCGCAGAGGGAACGCGCTTCAAACTGGCCTACGTCAACGTTGGCACAAGCGCCGACTGCGGCACCTCATGGGCCTTACCGCGTCTAGTCAGCGTGCGTAAGCCAATGGAGATCGCCCTGCTGGGAGATACACCTGATGCCCCGCAGGCGCTGCATCGCGGACCGGTGAACCGCGTGGTGCCAGTGAAAGAACTTCAGGAAGGGACTGACCGCTGGCGCATTAGCTAGCCGACGGCCCGGCACCTGTTCTGGACTGCCTCAAGCATTTGATTTGCGCTCGTCATAACCACGATTTGCAAGCACAGCTGGACGCAGACGCTGAGAAGTTCAACGCTTGTACGGAAAGCAGCGATTTCGCTGAAGGCATTTCCGCCGACTTCGGCAGGCGGCCCGCGCGCTTCGATGGGCACTGATCCGGCAACATGAATGAAGCTCGGCTGCATGGGAACATAACGACAAGGAACCCGGCCAAGAGCGAAACCGTGGAGAGCTTTCGTCAGCATGGAATTGACGATGTGCTGCGACGCACCGCGGGCGCGTGCCGAACAAGACCGCCATCGTCTGCGGCACGGTGACCTGAACCTATCCGAGTTCGGGACCAGTTGCTCCCGGCTCGCACAGGCACGCCTAGTAGGTAATTATAATTTCTAGCGCATTAAAAATTATACATTATGACAAGAACGACCACAACGACTATTATTCACAAAGCTCGCATAAATTTAAGCCATATTAATTAATCATTCGATGCCAAAATAAATTTGATATATAACCTCATAAAAGACTCTAAACGACAGGGGCGAGAATACTAAAACCCTTTTTGACGAGCTGAATCAATATTGCTTCGCAGGGTTGTTGAATTGATATAGAGCATGTTGCCAAAGCTGGAAATAGCCTTTTGCATCCGATTGGTTCACTTAAAACGCAATGACGAGCCTTCCTGCTCATAGAGTCGATATATCCGCTTATGTTGTCTCGCGAGTCTTCCCGCCGCAGCATCACATATATGGTCATTGCAGACTGTAACTGGTTTACAGGGTGAGAGACGTGGAGATTTAGACACCTTTCCAAGGCAATATCCTCATTATCTTAACTTGCCATGAAACCGGAATCGGGTGTGGGCGAAGCATACGTAAACCCACTGACGGTACTGCCGGAATGCGAAGGGGTGCTGGTTTTCGATGCGGGGATACTGAGGGAATAACTCAGTCGACCCATACAATGGGTGGACGCGGTACGGGTACGAGGTGGGGAATTATCACTCAGCTTGACGCTGCGTCGTTACATCGTCAAATCGTACGAGCGGTTGGACTGGCCGGATCTTTTTTCGATTAGTGAATCCCCTCATCGAGAATCGTTTCATCGGTCGTTTGGACAACCTGCTTGTCTTCTTCAGTCAGACGGCCGTCTTTCCAGGTGCCTCGAGCGAACCAGCAGATTGAAATAAGGGAGACCGCCAGATTGGTGACCGGGAACGACCACCAGATTCCTTGCGCATGCAGCATGGTGTGCTTGGACAGTACATACGCAAGCGGAAACTGAATCATCCATTGCGAAACCATTGCGATGATCATGGCAATGAGCATGTTGCCGGAGGCGCGGAAGGCCGACACGATGCAAAGCTGAATTCCGATACCGCCCCATGCCAAGCACATGATGCGAATGAAATGCGCGCCTTCGGCGATGACACTGGCATCATCCGGAATAAAAAAGCGCACCAGCCATGGCGCGCATAACCACGCAACAATACCGAGCAGGGTGAGGAGGCAAAAGCTCAGGAGTGCGCCAAGCTGCGCCACACGCGCTGCGCGGTCAATCTTGCCAGCGCCGATATTCTGGCCGACCAGCGTTGATACCGCCATCGACATCCCCATCACGGGAATCGTCACGACCTGGAGAACGTTCGAACCGACGCCATAGGCGGCGATGGTCAGGGTGCCGAAACTCGATACCAGAAACGACATGACGGTCAGCCCAAGTCCACGGGTGGACAATTCGACAGATCCCGGCAGGCCGAGAAAAAAGGCGCGTTTAATGTATTGAAGGTCGGGCGCGAATGCCCGCCATTGTAACTGGATGCCATGCCGCCCGCGTAGGAAGACGGCGATCCCGATGACGCTCGCCAGCGCCTGGGTCACCAGCGTCGCGAATGCGGCACCCATGACGCCTTGTCCTGGCACCGGCCCCCATCCGAAAATGAAGAGCGGATCCAGCGCGAAATTCAGCAGGACCGTGCCGATGACGATGTAGAGTGGAATCTTCGTCTGTCCGACGCCGCGCATCAGCGCTTGGAACATCGCATAGGTGAACACGAAGATGATGCCGATGAAGGAGACGCGCATGAAGCCAAGGGCGCCGGCATAGACTTCCGGCGCTACACCGAGCAGCTCCAGAAGATACGGAGACAGAATGTAACCGAGAGCGCCGAAAAACATCGAGGTGATGAGTACCATGAGCATCGTTTGTGCAGCTACATGATTGACCATGTCCTGTCGGCCCGCTCCCATGTACTGGGAGGTGAGCGTCGCACCCGCCATAGCCAGGCCGGAACCCAGCGCAATAACCAGAAAGGTTACGGGAAAGCTCACTGAAATAGCTGCAACAGCTGACGCGCCGAGCCTGCCGACCCAAAATGCGTCGGTTAATTGATAGCCGGTTTGGAGGATGTTGGCGAGGATGATGGGAAGCGCCAGGGAGAGCAGCGCACGCGGGATCGGTCCTTCAAGAAACAGTGCCTGACGATTATTCATCTTTCTTCGCTCATGACTTTTCCAAATACGGGATAACGCACCTCAGTGTCCCGTCTTTGCCACGAATCATTTCGGGAAACCGCGGTACGAGGGACAAAGGTGCCGACATGCCGCCTTTCTACCCAGTTCAGATGTCGGGCGATATTCCTTGCCTAATACTTCCGCCTAGGTCAGCTTCCAAGGCAGGCAATCACAACCGGTACGCCTTGCGTCAGGCATTCATGATCATCCTGCGCAGAAAACCCTTGAACTGCTCGATTTCATCTGGGCTAAAGCCGCGCAGATGAAGATTCATCGCATCAACTGCCACATGCATCATCACGTCTGCCTGTGATATTCCTTTGTCCGTCAAACTAACTTCAATCACGCGACGATCCCGATCGCTGCGTAGCCGCCGGATGAAGCTCTTTCCCTCGAGCCGGTCCAGCGCTCGGGTCATCGCTCCGGTGTCCACTCCCATTCCCCGTGCCAAGTCGGCGGCGGTATTCGCATGCCCATGCAGCAACAGGAGAAAAATGCCGAGCTGCGCATGCGTCATGTCGAACTCGGCAAGGGCCCTGTCGATAGTCGTGGCCAGTCGTCCCCCCGCACGTTTCAGCAGGTATCCAACGCTTTCATCGAGGGAGTAATCAACCACTTGGTGAGTGCCAGTGAGCCGGGGAAGGGGAAATGGTAACTTCTCCGGTAGATCAAGTCTTGTTGCTGTTCGCAGAGATGATGGCGTCCGCGGCAGCTGCTGCATCCTTGAGCGGCTGTGCCAGCACAGCGGTGCTGTAAAGCGGCGTTGCCGGCATCGGTGTTCCGAGCATGGGCCCGTCGGTCTGATGGGTATCAATCGTCACCACGGTCGACAGGCCAATGCGCAACGGGTGCTGCTCCAGTTCCTTCGGATCGAGTGCGATACGCACCGGAACTCGCTGCACCACCTTGATCCAGTTCCCGGTCGCATTCTGCGCAGGTAATAACGAAAATGCGCTGCCTGTGCCCGCCGACAAGCCGGCCACCTTGCCGTGGTATTCGACCTTGCCGCCATAGACGTCCGCTTCAACCGTCGCCTGCTGGCCCACGCGGATATTGCGCAACTCGGATTCCTTGAAATTGGCATCGATCCACAACTGGTTCAACGGTACGATCGACATCAGCGGTGTTCCAGGGGTCACATGACTGCCGAGTTGCACGCTGCGCTTGGCCACATAGCCCGATACCGGGGCCAGAATCGCATTGCGCCGCGACGCGATCCAGGCTTGTATGAAGTCTTCTTTCGCCGCAAGCACGCTGGGATGATGCGCCAGGTCCACGCCAGACAAACCCGCATGCGCGGCCTCTTCCTGCCGCAGCGCGACCTTCAACGCCGCGCGCGCATCTTCGACAGCCTGACGCGCATGTGCCACATCCTCCCCAGATACCGTATGGTCAGCGGCCAGCGGCGCGCGGCGCGCGAAATCGGCTTCGGCGCGCTGCAAGGCCAACTTGCGCAGTTCCACCGTCGCCTCGTATTGCGCAACGCTGGCATAGCGCTCGCGCTGTTGGCGCACCGTGGCTCCCAAGCGGGCTTGTGCCTGCGCCAGCGCGACATCGGCATCGACCGGATCCAGATGCACGACTTCTGCTCCGGCCTGCACGGCCTGGGTTTCGTCCGCGCGTATCTCCTGCACGTTACCGGTCACCTGGGAGGACAGCGTAACAAGATTGCCGCCGACATAGGCATCGTCGGTTTCTTCGCGCTTGGATAGCACCAGCATGTCGTAGACCGCATACAGCGCGCCGGCGAGTACAAAGAGGAGCGTGATGCCTAACAGTACCGCTCTACGCTTGCGGTTTTGCCCGGCAGGGGGCGTTGGTATATTGTTTTCCGGAGTAGACATGGTAAGTTTTTTTGGATCTGTCTTATGGTTGTTTCGTCACAGAGACCTTGGCGCCGTCGATGTTCCGGCCTTCCTGGTTGGCGTGATAGCCACCTCCCAGCGCCTTCATCAGCGCCACTTCCGCAAGCTGGCGTCGGGTGCGTAGCTGCACGATGACATCGGCCTGGTTCAACGACGTCATCTCCGCGCGCAGCAGGGCGCCATGGTCCGTCAGCCCCTGCTTCAGGCGGGCCTGTACGCTCTTGAGGACGGCATTACTCGAGCGCACGGCATCATCCTGGCGACCCAGCTCGGTGTCGAGGCCTTGGATCTCCGCACCCGCCTGCGCGACCTCGCGCACCGCGTCAAACACGGATTGGTTGTAATCGGCAATGACCTCATTGCGCGCGCTGCGCGCTTGTCCGAGCTGGCCTTGCAGGCTCTTGCCGTTGAATAGCGGCAGCGACAGCGTCGGGCCCAGATAGAAGGTGCGGCTTCCTGCGGACAGCAGATTGCTTATCGAAATTGAGTCCAGTCCGAATGAGCCGGTGAGATTGATATCCGGGTAGAACGCAGTCTCCGCCAGCTCGACACGGCTCAGCGCCGCCTGGACGCGCCATCGTGCAGCTTGCAGGTCCGGGCGGCGGGCGAGAAGCTCCAGTCCCAGCCTTCGTGGCAACGGGGCCGCTGTCGTGGCTGCTGGATGAGGCCGCAGGTCACGCAGCGCATCGCTGCCAGCGCCAAGCAGTGCGCGCAAGCCTTCTCGCTCGCGAACGGCATCAGCATCGATTTGGGCAATCTGGCGCTGCAGTTCACTCAAGCGGGTCTCGTCCGTACGCTGCTCGTCGATAATGGCCAGTCCACGCTCGATGCGCCGCACTGTGTCCTTGATCATGTCCCGCTGCAGCGCTTCCATCCTGCGCAAATCAACCGCAAGCGCCCAGTCGCCTTGCAGCCGAAAATAGCTCTGTGCGATTGCTGCTGCCAGTATTAGCTCGGCTTGAGCATAATCAGCGCGGCGTGCATTGGCTTCACCGGCCGCTGCAGCGATCCTTGCGCGGTTACGACCCCACCAGTCGAAGTCATAGCGCGCCTGAATCCCAAGCGTCTCTTCCGTATAGGTGCTGCCGCCGATCGGAGACGGAAACAGGCCGTTAGCGGAATAACGCTGCCGATTGGCTGCTGCCTGAAAATTCACGCCGATGTCGCGCGCTGCCTGATTCTGCACGAGTGCCGCCTGCGCAGCTCCGATGCGGGCGGCCGCGCTCTCGAGCGTCGGGCTGTCCTTTAACGCCGCATCGATCAGCTGTTCGAGCTGCACATCCCCATAGGCAGTCCACCAGCGCGCCTGGGGCCATCCTTCGCGGGCAAGGTGGATGTCCGTCGCGAGCTGTGCGCCGGCCACATCCTGTTGTGGGGTCACATGCCGCTCCGGTGGAATGACGGCGCAGGCGCCGAGGCCAACCAAAGCGGCGCATGCGAGACTGGTGCGTAGCCCACGGGTCATGGGCAGAATGCGGCTCGCGCCGCCATCGTGGTCGTTTCGAATGATTGATTTCATCGTTTCGTCGCGTATCTCATTCCATCGCCGCATGGTCGACGGCTACTGCGGCATCCTTCTTCGGCGCCTTGATCAACAGCAGAAGGGGCAGCACCAGTGCAGTCATGATTGTCATCATCCAGAAGTCGTCAATGTAGGCAATCATCGAAGCCTGCCGCGTGACCTCTGCATTCAAGAGGGCCGCACCAGCCTGGCTGCCAAGCTGGTACACCGTGCTGGTAGCCGGATCCTGCAAGGCGGGGTTGGCATAGGTGAGCTTTTCCACGAGCGAGGCATGGGTGATCTGCGTATTTCGTACCAGCAGCGTCTGTACCAGCGCAATGCCGATACTGCTGCCTATATTGCGGATCAGGCTGTAGATTGCTGTTCCTTCAGCGCGCATCGTTGGCGTGAGCGTGGCAAAAGTCGCCGCGCTTAGTGGCACGAACACCAACCCCAGACCGACCCCCTGGATCACGCCGGACCACACCACATTGGCAGGTGCGATCGTGAGGGTGAAATGACTCATCTGCCACAGCGAAAACGCGGTCAGCGAAAAGCCGCATGCCAGCAGCGCCCGTAAGTCGACACGGCCGACCAGGCGGCCGACGATCAACATCGCGAACATGGTGCCAATGCCGCTTGGCGCGGTAACCAGGCCCGCCTCGGCGGCCGGATAATTCATCAGGCCCTGCAGCATTGATGGCGTCAGCGCACGCGTAGCAAACAACACCATGCCGACGATGAAGATGAACAGCAGCCCGGTGACATAGTTCGAATTCTTCAGCAGGCGATAGTCGAAGAACGATTGCCCGGCAGGCTTGAGCGCGGTGTGCGCGACGAAATAGGAGAAGCTCATTGCAAGGATGATCGCTTCGATCCAGGTCTCACGCGCGGAAAACCAGTCGTTTTGTTCACCGCGGTCGAGCAGCATCTGCAGCGCGCCGATGGCCAAGCTCAGCGTAGCGAAGCCAAAGAGGTCGAAGCGCATTGCGCGCGCGGGCGTCGTGCTGCGGATGTATTTCCAGATGCCGTAGAAGGCGAGCGAACCGATGGGAACATTGATGAAGAATACCCAGCGCCAGTTATAAGCGTCAGTCAACCAGCCGCCAAGGGTCGGGCCGAGGATCGGACCAATCATCACACCCATACCCCAGATCGCCATCGCGGAGCCATGCTTTTCGCGCGGATTGATATCGAGCAGCACCACCTGCGACAGCGGCACCAGCGCGGCGCCGAAGATGCCCTGCAACAGCCGCGCCAGCACGATTTCTGTCAGCGAATTCGAAATGCCGCACAGGACCGAAGCAAGCGTGAAGCCGGCCACCGAGGTCATGAAAATCGTTTTCTGCCCAAAGCGGTCGCAGAGCCAGCCGGTAAGTGGAGTTGCGATGGCTGCCGCGACGATGAAGGAAGTCAATACCCAGGTGATCTGGTCCTGCGACGCGGAGAGACTGCCTTGCATATGGGGCAAAGCCACATTGGCGATAGTGCCATCAAGCGCTTGGATGATCGTGGCCAGCATGATCGATACTGTGATCATGGTCCGGTTCAGTTCGGCTTCCGGGCGGCTTGCTGCAGAGGTGTCAACGGTGCTCATGGAGCGGACTCCGCCTTTTCGCGCACCGACTCGAGAAGCTCGGTCATGAGTTGTAAATGGTCCTTATCGATATGCGCCAACAACTCGTTACGTACCTGATCGGCTTGGCTCTTCACTTTCTCGTATAGCTTGGTCCCGGCTTCAGTCAAAGCAACGAGCTTGATGCGTCGGTCGGTGGAAGATGGCACACGCACCGCAAGGCCGCCTGCAGTGAGCCGATCGATAGTCACGACCAGTGTCGGGTTTTCCACGCCGAGGCGGCGCGCCAACTCTGTTTGCGGCAGAGGCTCGCCGGCCGCGGCAACTACCGCGATTGCCATCCATCCGGCTTGGCCGATGCCCAGATCTTTCAGTCTTCTGTCGATTGCTTGTCGCCACGCGCGCGATGCGTGGTAGAGCGCAGCAGAGAACCGCTCTTCGATGGAAAACGCCATGTTTTCGAGAAAACAATTAGAGTACGAAACATTAGGTTACCACACGAATTTCGTTTAGCCAATCTTTGTTGCGCTGGAAGCTTGCGGCGTACTGGCATTCGCTATGTGCGTAACGCACGAAGAGTGGCAAATATGAGTCGAGAGTCCTCCACGCGAACGCTTATACGGTTTCCATGCGCGGGGATCACGTTGCAACGACTGATCAGGTTTTGCGCTTTTTCGTTGTGCCTGGCGGACTGTGTAAGGCGGCAGCGGGGATGATTTGCAGACAAATCCATGGCCGCTTAATGGTTCGGCACAGGAATACGATGACGCGCTATAGCGTCAATATCTTCAGGATGAGAAGCATGATGAAAATTTATGGTGGAGAAAGCATGGATATCGCAATCATTCGGCAAGCGGCTGCGCTAGTGCTCATCGGTATAGTCGGCGAAGCGATCGCAGCGCCAGCGCCTTCGCAGTTTCGGGATTGCATGGATATTCAAACAGATGCCGAGCGGCTTGCCTGCTATGACGACCTTACTCGCAATAGCACAAGAACAGTAGTCGAACCAGCGCGTACTACCGGCATCCAGGCACCTGCTGCTGGCGGTGATAAACCCGTAGTGCAAGAACCGGGGCATGATGACCACGGCTCCTATCTCATCAGCCACTGGGAACTCGACCCGACGCAGAAGCGCGGCACCTTTAACTTTCGCCCGCACCACGGCTTTGTTGCACAAATATAGTAAAGGGCGAGTTTGCTCTTTCGTAGGCGGACTTATGGCATAGCGACCGTAATGGGCGTGCCAAGACGCGTAAAGCGATTTAGCACGGCAGCACGTACCTGTAATTCGGCCACTTGAGGACCGAAGTCGCGCGCTTGGACGCGCTCGCCAAGGAGCTTGTAACAGCGCATTTTCGTCTCAATGAGACTTCGTCGGTGATAGCCACTCCACTTCTTCCAGATCGTGCGCCCCAGTCGGCGCGTCGCGTGCAGGATTTCATTGCGCGCTTGCGTGCCAGGAGGATCCGTCTTCGAGGGCTTCGCATTTGTGCGCGTGGGGATAACGGCATGGACCTGGCGTAGCGCGATCGATGGTGGAAGAAAACTTTAGGCGTGCACTACTGCTATCGCGTGGCGACCTGTCGATTTTCGTCACGAGGCCAATCAGCGCAGCCTTCATGGCGGTGTGCACGTTGCTGGTGCTGGTGCAGGTCTTTTTCTGGTTGCGCGCCAAGGCCCGCCCCAAGGCCCGCCCCCAGAGGAGCCCGACCGCCGCTACCGTCGCTGAGCCCAATGAGGAGGGCATTGCCAGCGACGCCTAGGCGGCAACCATGAATGGACTTATCTCCAATATCTGTGCAAATGGCTTCCTACGAAGCCATTCTTGAGCGTTCTACTTCCTATCGTCCCTAAACGCAGCGGCTTCTGAGAGACTTGGTAAAGCCTCATAGGAATGTTGCGATGCGGGTTTGAGTTGGCAATCTTGCTTTGAGGAATGTCGCAAACCAGCGCAATCATACCGAAACCGTCTGGGACGCTTTCTGTGTTTGCTTCCATCGCAGACGAGGCCAACAGCGAAGTCATTGCCTGCCTGCATGCGGTAACGGCGCTTTAAACGAGGGAAGCCATCGTTCATGAACTGCTTGAAAAGGTGAACTGGCCGAACGACACTGCACAGCTGCTCGACCCTTTGTGAGAGACGTCGCATTCCTGTGTGCCGCGATGGTCAAAGCGCCGGCGCTGCGCACCTATGCCAACGACACGCTCGTCACAATTATCCAAGGATAGGAATTTCATCCTTTTCCATGTGCCTAGGCACGGGCCCACATCAAAGCGATTTCTCTGTGAAAGGCCGCAGCACCTCGCTCAGCGCATCGCGCACAACCGTGGATTTCTGCCGAAGCCCTAAGGACTTCTGTCGCCGGTATTGTGATCGGCAACCCGCCTTATCTAAGCCTAATGAGCATGCCAGACTCACTCCGCATGCAATGCGAGGCACTGGTGCCGCAGTATGCAAGAAGCTGGACATGCTGCACCCTTTCACGACCGTCGCGGACCTTCCTTCGCCATGGCGGCGAGATCGGCGCAGCGACCCCGAATCGGTGGCACTACGGCGCCGGCGCTTCGCAGCTTCGCCAGGCCCCCATCGGCAAAGGGCGTGCAATGCGCAACCGCAGTGTCTTGACGGTTTGAGCGCGTTGTATCAATCAGAGGCAGGTGCGAAGCGCCAGAACATCGCCGCAGGTGCAACCGGCGGCGCTGGTGCCCGGCGCAACTGCTAAGCTGAGCGCAGGGCGCTGTCAAAATTTTCCAATGATGTTCGGTACCAATTCCGGAGTGTGGTCAATGGTTCATGCATTCGCATAATGTTCGGCACTAAACCAAGGTCATCACTACCTCTGTCTTGCTATTTTCGATCCCTCAATCAGGACCGATATGGCGCAAACCAAGATCGTGACAGCTACGATTACCATTCCTGTCGATAGGCTATGTGTAACTGTTTGGACGCGACCGACAAGCATCGGAGTCAACCACTCCCCGAAAAGCGCGCCGCACGAGCCAATCACCACAATTGCCGCAGGTTTAACCTTCGGAGGAAGAAACGTCTGCGGTATAGCCTAGAAGATTTGCAAGGATGCATAATCACCTATGTTAGCAAGCATAAATCCTACTAGGGCTAGCGGGACGCCATTAGAGATCGCCACTATTCCACAGCCCGCTGCGGCCACCAGCATCGCGAACACCGTGTGATAAACGCGTTCGTTACGTCGGGCGGATCTTCTACACAGCAATATCATTCCAATCAAACCTGCGACCGGAGGAACAGCTGCCATAAGACCGATCGTGCGGAGCGGCACACCGTTGGAATGGAGAATCTACGGAAGCCACACACCCAATGTGGAGTTACCAAAGAAGACGCCGATATAGCCGAAAGCTAACAGCCAGAGGACAGGCTTTTTCAAGAGGGCGCGCATGCCCGCGTCGTGATGGCTTGACGAGGCCTTAACTTCACTATCGATTTGTTGCTGCAACCATTGTTGCTCGGAAGCGCTCAACCATTTCGCCATGTGCGGGCGGTCGGTCAAATAAGACATCCCGAAGACACTGAGCAAAACCGCAGGAAGACCTTCAAGTAGAAACAGCCACTTCCACCTAGGTACGCCAAAAGTGCCATTGAGTTGCAATGGCGTCCTGTGACCAGTCATGTACCAGCACGGGCTCCGCTACCTTGCCGTACCATTCGTTCGGCACAGTTGGAAATGCGCGCAGCATACTCCGCTCCTGCGAGACCATGGCTGTATATAGGCCGCCGTGTGCCCCCGGGAATTTTCCCGGCATTGATCTCGACCCGCTCGCCCACCTTTAAACGCTGGGAAACGCCGAGTACCCACCCTGTTCGCTATGCGAACTAAACCCCGCCGCGAATTGACCCTCCCGAATCCGCGCTCCTACACTGCGTCGCAATGCAGAGCCTTCTCTCTGCCGGCTACTTTGAGGTGACGCGATCATGAACATCAGCACGCTGCACGATATGCGCGACAAGCCCGCCCGCACCTGGGAAGAGGACGTCACGCGCATTCCCTACTGGGTCTACCAGGACGCCGCGGTCTATCAGGCCGAGCAGAGCAAAGTCTTCGGCGGGCCTACCTGGAGCTATCTCTGCCTGGAAGCCGAGATCCCGAAGAGCGGCGACTTCCGCACCACCTTCATCGGCGAGATGCCGGTCATCGTGGTGCGCGGCAATGACGATGAAATCTATTCCTTCGAAAACCGCTGCTCGCATCGCGGCGCCCTGATTGCGCTGGAAGACCGTGGCAACGCCGAAGACTTCACCTGCGTTTATCACGCCTGGCGCTACGACCTCGAAGGCAACCTGAAGGGCGTGGCCTTCCAGAACGGCGTCAATGGCAAGGGCGGCATGCCGGAGTCCTTCTGCATGGAAGCGCATGGCCCGCGCAAGCTACGCACGACTGTCTTCTGCGGCCTGGTATTTGGCAGCCTCGACGAGGATGTGCCGCCGATCGAGGAATACCTCGGCGAAGAGATCACGTCGCGCATCGAGCGCGTGATGCACAAGCCGGTACAGGTCATCGGCCGCTTCAAGCAGATGCTGCCGAACAACTGGAAGCTCTACTTCGAGAACGTGAAGGACTCGTATCACGCGAGCCTCCTGCATGTGTTCTTCACCACCTTCCGCATCAATCGCCTGTCGCAGCGCGGCGGCGTCATCGTCAGCGAAGATGGCGGCCATCATGTGTCGTATTCGGCGATCGATCCGAATGCGGCCAAGGACGCCGAGTACAGCGCCGAAAAGCTGCGCTCGGACAAGGAAGACTATCGCCTGGCCGACCCGAGCCTGCTCGACGGCTGCGATGAATTCGGCGATGGCGTGACGCTGCAGATCCTGTCGGTCTTCCCCGGCTTCGTGCTGCAGCAGATCCAGAACTGCCTGGCGATCCGCCAGGTACTGCCCAAAGGGCAGGAAAACACCGAGCTGAACTGGACCTACTTCGGCTTCGAGGACGACACCCCGGAGCTGCGCAAGATGCGCCTGAAGCAATCGAACCTGATCGGCGCGGCAGGCTTCGTGTCGATGGAAGACGGCGCGGTCGGCGGCTTCGTGCAGCGCGGCGTGGCCTGCGCCGGCGACGAAAAGGCCATCGTCGAAATGGGCGGGGCCGGCGTCGAATCGGTGAACTACCGCGCCACCGAGACTTCGGTGCGCGGCTTCTGGAAGGCCTATCGCAATCTCATGGGGCTCTGACATGGCAGCGGCAATCAATTACGAACAACTCAATACCCTGAACGCGGCCTATGCGCGCTGCATCGACGACGACCAGCTCGAGTCCTGGCCCGCGTTCTTCCGCGAAGACTGCCTGTACAAGGTCACGACTGCGGATAATCATCGCGAAGGCTTGGAAGCCGGCATGATCTACGCCGATTCGCGCGGCATGCTGCAGGACCGCGTGGCCGCGCTGCGGGAGGCGAATGTGTACGAGCGCCATTCGTATCGCCATATCACTGGCGCGCCTTTCATCGTGAACAGTGGCGAGGCGGAAGCGGCGGTGGAAACCCCGTTCATCGTGGTGCGCACCATGCGCGGCGGCAAGACCGATGTGTTCGCCACCGGCAAGTACATCGACCGCATTGTCGCCGAGTCCGGTCAGCTGCAGTTCGCCGAGCGCATTGTGGTCTGCGACAGCGTGGCCGTTGATACGCTGCTGGCGATTCCGCTCTGAGCGAGCAGGCGATGAAGAAGCGTATCGCCGTCGCCATCGGCGACCCGAACGGCATTGGCCCGGAGATAGCGGTGAAGGCAGCCGCGCAGACGCTGGAGTCGAATGCACAGGCGGTGCTCGTCGGCGACGAATACATCCTGCGCGAATGCCTACGCCGCTACGCGCCGGGCGTGGAATTGTGCGCGCTCGATGAAGCGGACCGTGCCGATGGATGCATCGCGCATGTGGATATCAAAGCGCTCGATCCGACTTGCTACCAGCCCGGCAAGGTCGATGCCGCCGCAGGCCGCGCCACCGTAGCTTATGTCAGTGAAGCGGTGCGCCTGGCTCAGGCAGGACGGGTGGATGCCGTGATCGGCTGCCCGCATTCGGAAACCGCGGTGAACGCCGCCGGCATCGCCTTCACCGGTTATCCTGGCCTGATTGCGCAGCTGTGCGGCAGACGCAAGGACGAGGTGTTCTTGATGCTGTCGGCGGCCGGCCTGCGCATTGCGCATGTGACGCTGCACGAGTCGGTACGCAATGCGCTGGCGCGCTTGACCCCGGAACTGGTGGTGGCGGCCGGCGCCGCAACGGCGACGGCGCTGCGCCGGCTCGGCATCGCGCAGCCGACGCTGGGCGTGTTCGGTATTAATCCGCATGCCGGCGAGGATGGGCTATTCGGTGACGAAGATGAAACCATCACCAAGCCAGCGGTGGCGCGATTGCGGACAATGGGCATCGCTGCCGACGGTCCCACCGGCGCCGACCTGCTGCTCGGGCAGCGCCGCCATGATGCGTATCTGGCCATCTTCCATGACCAGGGCCATATCCCGGTCAAGCTGTTGAGCCCGCTGCGCGCGAGCGCATTGTCGATCGGCGCGGATGTGCTGTTTTCCAGCGTGGGACACGGCAGCGCCTTCGATATCGCCGGCCGCGGCATCGCCGATCCGGCATCCGTGATCGAAACCCTGGCGCTGCTTGCGACCGCAACAGTCGCGACTATGGAGAACAGGACATGACTTACCAGATTGAAGTAGAAGGCAGCGACATCCGCTTCGAGTGCGCTCCCGGCACGACCATCCTTGACGCAGCCAGAGCCGCCGGCTACGAGCTGCCGTATTCCTGCCGCACCGGCATTTGCGGCAGCTGCAAGGGCAGGGTGGTTGAAGGCGGCATCGATGCGCCAGCCGTGCTCGAGGGCATCACCGAGGACGAACGGCGGGCGGGCTGCACACTGCTATGCCAGGCCAAGCCGGTTTCTGATGTGAAGATCGCGCCGCGCTCGATTGCGAAGATCGATCCAAATGCGCAGAAGCAGGTGGCGGCCAAGCTGTACCGCGTCAGTCGTGCCGCCGACGATATCTCGGTGCTGCATCTGCGCTTCCCGGCAGGCACCAAGGTTAAGTTCAGGGCTGGCCAGTATCTGCAGGTGCTACTGGAGGATGGATCACGCCGCAGCTTCTCGATGGCCAATCCGCCGCACCAGAACGACGGCGTGCTGCTGCATGTGCGCCATGTGCCGAACGGCAGGTTTTCGGCCTATCTCGATGCGAGTCCGGCGACCGGCGATATCGTCAAGCTCGAAATGCCGTTCGGCGATTTTCACTTGCGCGAGGACTCGGACAAGCCGATCGTCTTCGTCGCCAGCGGCACCGGCTTCGCGCCGATACGCTCGATCCTGGAGGACGCGTTCAAGCGCAAGCTCCACAATCGGCCGATGACGCTGTACTGGGGCGGGCGGCGCAGCCGGGACTTGTACCAGGCCGACGTGGCGCAGAAATGGGCGCAGCAGCATCCGAACTTCCGCTTCGTGCCAGTGCTGTCCGAGCCGGAGGAGGGCTGGACCGGCCGTACCGGTTTCGTGCATCTGGCCGTGCTTGAGGACTTTCCATCGCTTGCTGGGCATGAGGTCTATGCCTGCGGCGTGCCGGCCATGATCAACGCGGCGCGGCGCGACTTCGTCACGCAGGCAGGTCTGGCGGCCGACGACTTTCATTGCGATGCCTTCGTCACCACGGCCGAGACTGCGCAGTAGGCGGACTAACCAACTTCTTCAACACATTCCTCAACCGTGTTTTATCGGGGATGCGCTGTCGGGGGGCGGCAAGCCTCACCGCGCGCATGCGCGCCCCTTACAACAGCGTGCTGAGTATGCAGCGCGAACATTCCAGCTCGGGCGGAAGCAGATTCACCGCCTTGTCGACGTTGTATCGCGTCGCAGGGGCGGCGATGCTCATTGCGCCGACGTCGCGACCGCTGGCATCCGCCACCGGCACCGCGATCGAACACAGGCCGGGTTTGAGCTCTTCATTGCTGTATGCATAGTCCAGGCCACGTGCTTCTTCAGCCAGTGCCATCAGTTCCGGTATCAAGGTGCGGGTATGCGGCGTTAGCGCTTCGCGCCGGCTGCGCTTCAACAGGTTTTCGCATTTTTCGCTCGGCAATGCTGACAGCAGCGCGCCCCGGGGGCGGCAAACGCGGGCAGACGCGATCCCATGTACAGGCCGGTGCTAAAGCTGCGCCGGCTCAATGCGCTCGACGAATACTATCTCGACGCTGTTGAGCACGGCGAGCGAACACGATTCTTGCACGCGCTGGCTCAGTGCTTCGAGGATGGGTTGCACCACCTTGGGCAGGGGGTGCGAAGCGACATAGGCATGGCCGAGATACAAGACCCGCGCCTCGATGCGGAATTATTTGCTGTCCAATTTTACGTATCCCAGCCGCTGGAGGGTCAACAGCGAGCGCCTGGCCGATGCGCGGGTATGCATCGGTGATGCGCGTGGCCTCGGTCAGCATCAGCGCGCGATGCTCGATGCCGAACGCCTCGATGATCGACAGCCCCTTTTCCAGGCCGGCGACATATTCCTTGTCGTCCGTCGGCGGTGCGGATTCGATGCCATTCATTAGGCGCGGACTTGTTCGAAATGCGAACATTTTAGTGGGATTGGTTGACGCTGCGTAGACCCCTCACTAAGTATGTGCAGTGTCGTCCCACGGCGATGCCCCGGGCGGCCCGACAATGACAGAAGGAGACAAACCATGAGTCAGAACGTGATACGCGTGTCCGACGTGATCGAGCAGCGCAAGGTCGGCGGCTATCAAGCCATGATCGTCCTTCTGTGCGGCCTGATCATGTTCATCGACGGCTTCGATACGCAGGCAATCAGTTACATCGTGCCGCTGGTGGCGAAACAGTGGCATATCGCGCCGAAGACCCTGGGGCCGATCTTTTCCTCCACGCTGGTCGGGCTCATGGTCGGCTATCTGCTGCTGTCGCCCTTGTCGGACAAGTATGGCCACAAGCGGGTGATGACGATTGCGAGCCTGATGTTCGGCATCTTTACCGTGGCCACGGTCTGGGCCGGCGATGTGACGCAGCTCATGGCGATGCGCTTTCTGACCGGCATCGGTCTGGGCGCGGCAGCACCGAGCGCGGTGGCGCTGACCGGAGAATTCAGTCCGCAGCGGCTGCGCGCGAGCTTCGTGCTGGCGATCTATTGCGGCTTTTCGCTCGGCTTCGTGGTGGCCGGCTTCGTCGCCGGCGCGCTGCTGCCGCTCTATGGCTGGACCTCGCTGCTATGGGTCGGCGGCGTGACGCCTATCGTGCTCACGCTGCTGTTGATACTGTGCCTGCCTGAGTCGATGGCTTACCTGACGCGTTACCGCGCGCGCAGCGGCGAGCTTGCAAAGACCCTGCTGAAACTCGATCCCCGCCTGCGCATCGATGCCAATACCGTGTTCATCGATGGCGCCGGCGCAGCCAGGCGCGCGGCGATCTCCGCGTTATTCACCAAGGGGCGAAGCAGCGGCACGCTGCTGTTGTGGCTGATCTTCTTCATCAACCTGGCCCTGTTCTACTTCATGCAGAGCTGGCTGCCGACGATGCTGACCGCGATGAAATACCCGCTGGACAAGATCGTGCTCATCACCGCATTGCCGACCACCGGCGGCATCCTGGCGGCCTTCGTCGTCGGCCCGGCGATGGACCGCATCGGCCCGTATGTTTCGATCAGCGTGCTGTATCTGTGCGGCGCGGCTTTCCTGGCCTTCACCGCTTCCTCATTTGGCGCTTCGCTGCCGGTGCTGATGCTGGCGGTCTTCCTGGCCGGCTTCTGCGTGAGCGGCGGCCAGAAGAGCGTCATCGCGATGGCGGCGGTGTTCTATCCGACCGAGATCCGCTCCACCGGCGTGGGTTGGGCACTCGGCATCGGCCGCCTTGGCGGCATCGCCGGACCGTCGGTGGTCGGCATGCTCATCGGCGCGCACTGGAGTCCGGCGGACGTGTTCTACGCCGCCGCCGTGGTGATTTTGGCCGCCGGCCTTTGCACCGCCATCATGGGCCGCATCTACGGCAGGCGCGGCAACCTGCCGGGCACGGCTGCGCAGGTCGGCGCAGCGGATGCGGCGCTGAAATAAGCTGGCAAGCATGGCTGTGATGCCGCGCGCATGCTGAACTGGGCTGGCTAGCTATCGCGTGCTTGGATCTATGGCGCGACCGTGCTCTTCTATCTCGCCGTTGGATTGCCTGCTGCGTACGAGCGCGGAGACGCCGCTGCTGTCGTCGCTGTTGCTGGCTGCAATCCTGGTAGCCATGTCCGCCCCCGGCGAGATCATGCGCCTGAAGAAGCATCAAACAGCCATAGAAGCTGTAAAGGCTTTCGTTCATAGGTACAAAGGCCAAAAGCGCGTATTCGCGCGGGTGGTGTAGCAGTGCCTCTACGAATAGTTCACATTGCGAACATAGGTACTCCTTTTGCTGACTGTCGAATTTGCCTATTTCTACATTGATCTATACCAAGACCTTGTTATCACGGACTGAGTACGAGGCTATGACTCGTGTGCTGAAAGTGATAATGGCCGTGTCATTGACTCATCAAAACAACGAAGACAAGAATGGCAAGCGCAAATGTAAAACACACTCGTGTCAATGTACCGGTATCCGACTTCGACCCGTATGCGGATGAAGTATTGCGAAAGCCCTACCCCTATTACAAACAGCTGCGCGAGCTCGACCCTGTGGTCTGGCTCGAACGGTAACAAGTCTATGCGTCGGCGAAAACCCGGTCCGCCTTTCAAATCGGGATGTAAAGGAGACACCAGTGAGAGACGATTCAATACGGGTTACGGATATCATCGAATCCCGCAAGGTAAGTGCCTACCAGTACATTATCGTGCTCCTTTGCGGATTATTGCTGTTCATCGACGGCTTCGATACGCAGGCAATTAGCTATATCGTTCCGCAGCTTGCTAAGGAATGGCACATCTCGACCAAGATGCTTGGGCCGATTTTTTCTTCGACCCTGGTCGGTCTGACGGTGGGCTATCTTTTCGTTTCGCCCTTGTCGGACAAGTATGGCCACAAACGTGTCATGATTATCGCCACCTTCCTGTTCGGTGTCTTTACTATCGGCACGACATGGGCGTCAAACGTGCAGGAAATGCTGGCGCTGCGCTTTATCACCGGCGTCGGGCTGGGTGCCGCAGCGCCGAGCGCGGTCGCCCTGACAGGCGAATATAGTCCGCAGCGCCTGCGAGCCACCTTCGTGCTGGCGATCTACTGCGGATTCTCCTTTGGCTTCGTTGTGGCCGGGTTTGCCGCGGGCTATTTGCTGCCGCGCTATGGCTGGACTTCGCTGCTATGGGTAGGTGGAATGACCCCCATCCTGCTTAGCGTCGCTCTGTTTCTGGCCTTGCCGGAGTCAATCACTTACCTCGCACGTCGAAAATCGGACTTCAGCATGCTGTCCACGATTGTTCGCCGCATTAACCCCGATATACATATCCGTCCAGGAACCCATTTCCTGGACGTCCAAAGCGATGCCAGGCGGGCACCCATAACAAGCCTGTTCACGATGGGACGCGCCTGCGGCACGCTACTGCTGTGGCTGGTGTTCTTTATTAACTTGGGCGTGTTCTATTTCATGCAGAGCTGGTTGCCAACCATCCTGACTGGGCTAAAGTATCCGATGGACACTGTAGTATGGCTGACTTCCCTTCCAACGATAGGCGGCATCCTCGCCGCACTCGTGGTTGGACCGGCCATGGATCGCATCGGTCCCTACGTTAGCATTGGCACCCTTTACTTGTGCGGCGGCTTCTTCATGGCTTTCACTGCCATCATGTTCACCGCGAAGCTGCCGGTCCTCATGGTTGCCATTTTCCTTGCCGGCTTTTGCGTCAGCGGTGGCCAGAAGAGTGTCATCGCATTATCGGCCCTGTTCTATCCTACGGAAATACGGTCGACGGGCGTGGGCTGGGCGCTGGGTATCGGGCGATTCGGAGGTATTGCAGGACCGTCAGTCGTCGGCCTGCTGATCGCTGCCCACTGGACGCCAACTCAGATTTTCATGGGTAGCGGCGCGCTGATCTTCGTGGCAGGCATAGTCCTGTTGCTGATGGGCGCGTTGTACCGTGAGAGCAAGAATGCCAGTCATGAAACGAGCTCGGTCAAGCCAGTTGCTGAGAAAGGTCTGCGCAACTCGAATTAGCGTTACTTTGTTGAGTGCTGCAGCACTACCCGCCAGATGCTCGAAATGGAATCCAAACGAGCATCGCCTGTTTAGCCACATTAGTATGGACAGGACAAGCGCGTCTCCAACGAAGAAATGCGCGCCTTGCGTATCGAGCCGCTTGCCGTTTGCCCAGCGTGCAACTATCTAGTCGGCCCTGAAGAATTCCGAATTTCAATAAATGAGATTGGTCTGGCAAGTACCTTTGAGCTTGTTGATGATCAGGCGCAGGTTGTGCCCGGCTCCGCACAACACCGCATGGATGGCGTCG
>NZ_JAEPBG010000024.1 GCF_016632335.1 Noviherbaspirillum pedocola | reverse complement strand
GCGCGCTTCCTCGCATTTCCCTCAGTTTTCGCTGCCTTATATCGTAGTTTCTCGAGGAATTCAGAGGGTCGTTTCTACGCAAATCCCTTGCCGTCACTGCACGTCAGAGATTTTGCACGGACGACTAATTACTCATGTTTCAAAATAATTCACTTCACTACCAAGGTATGCCGTTTTCATCAAGAACAGGCGGTGGCCCGAAGAATTCAGTCATATCACTTTCGTATGCCTTTAGGATATGAACGCCCCATTCACCTGCCGAGGCACTTTCTTGCATCAAAAGTTCTATGACCTTATCTACTATGTATAACAGTGCTTTATAATCGGAAGCCTCTTCATTAATTCAGGAGGTCGGATGCCAGGTGCCATTGACGATTTCTCGACGCTTGTTTCAATCAAAACCCCAGACGATTTATTGCAGCGCCCGCTTTACCACGAACGCATCAATATCACACAGTCGAAACTGGCCGAAGTCCTGGCGCCCTACCGCTTCAAAGACCCTTACCCCTGCGGCATTTCCGATTGCCGCACACTGCACCAGCGAGGTTTTCTCGTC
Organism: Noviherbaspirillum pedocola; assembly: GCF_016632335.1. Lineage (GTDB taxonomy): Bacteria > Pseudomonadota > Gammaproteobacteria > Burkholderiales > Burkholderiaceae_D > Noviherbaspirillum_A > Noviherbaspirillum_A pedocola. The sequence goes on along the minus strand of NZ_JAEPBG010000024.1, from coordinate 71,081 downwards.
CGAACCGAAGACGACAAGGAAACCAATATTGGAAAAGATTGTGGCGTGTCCTATTTCGGCCAAGACTTCAAAATCAAGGCATACCTTCAGGAACAGCGAGCCACGCTCAAAGCTCAAATCGATGTCTTGGATGGCGTGCGGCATCGCCAGCCAGAGCTAATGCATCGTATTGCGGATTTATTCAATCGACCCTTTGGCGTGAAATGGGCGGAATCTACACTGCGGGGATTCAAGGATGCAGTTGGACATGTCATCTATCGCCAAGTGCGCGACCGGGCCGCTCGTTCGGAAGTCGTGGTAGAAAGTACCAGGGAAGCCACGGCAGAAGAACGCCAGCGCCAGCAGGCCTTACGCGGGAAAAGCAAGTAGTACATCACCGAGAAGGTGGGAAACTTCACGGGCCTAGAGTTTTTCAATCAACATCCAGAAAAACTGCTTACCGACATTAAGGACAAGCTCTATGCGCTTGAGTCGTTTGATGCGAGAGGCGCGAATGCCCGCACGCGGAAGGAATGGGTGAGCTGGGCCGGTGAGATAGAGCGGACTTTTGAGATCGTGGAGGAAAGCCTTGCGCACGCCGTGCGCTTCTTTTGCCAAAATAATCTGAATCTGCTGCCCCACCTTGCAACGGCGGTACGCGACAAGGAAAAGCTTTCTCAACTACGTTGGAGCACGGCAGAGCACCGCGTTATATCTGGCTAATCCGTGAAAACAAGGAAAGCCATGAAAAGGCTTTCCTTGTAGCGCAACAATGTTTATTAGCTTTATGGCACTATGCGGCTCGCCCCACTTCTTTCGCCGCCCACATGCAAAAGATTCCTTTGGTATTTCTCCTTTCCGCTCTCCCGGTATTGGCAGTGGCTGCCGACAAGTGGATTCCCGTTATCTCTCAAAACGCACCTGGTGGGCCAATACTTCTCAACACCAGCACCATTCAGGTAAATGGCAATGGCAACCGCGTTGCTACACTGCGCATTCTTGCCGCCAAAGGCTATCAAACGGACATGTTGATAGAGTTCGATTGCAGGTCTCGCAGAACCCATACCCTCGCCAGTGCCACCACTGATACTGAAGGCCACCTGATAGCGGCTGGGGGGCGCAATGTCTACCTGGTTCACGGAAGAACAAAGCGCGGGATTTGGCCAAGTCTGCCATTGACCCTTCACTTCGCACAAAAGAAAAAGCTCCGAGACGCAAATGCGTGCTCGGAGCGTGAGATCAGTGTCGTGGAACGACAAAAGATCGGTTAGATGCCAAGGGCCTTCACGATAGGACGCGAAATTACCCAACCGGTGATGCAGCAAGCCGTAAATACGAGTGCCATGGAAGACTCCTTGAAAGCGTTAGGGATGAGAGAAGGATGCAAAGGACTTTGCGTTGTCTTTGCACAGGTGATATGTCCAACACGCGCTTGTAATCGCGCCCCTTACACGCGCTTGTAAGACCAGGGCCGCTGAAAAGAAAAAGCCCGGGTCTCCATAGGGAGTGATCCGGGCTGGTGGTTGAGGAAAAGACTGCGTGCTGCGTTGGTTGCTATCGGCTAGACAAGCTCGAGTTCCAGCGTGCGCTGCGGCGCTTCACTCCGCGGGGGAGGCGTTACCTGGCGCTGGTAGTCCTGATGCGCCTCGATCATCTCGTTGATATTCACGCCGCCGATCGAGACTTTTTCGGTGGTGGTGAATAGCGAGTGCGTAGCTTCGATGACCATGCATACGGCCAGCGAACGCAACGCATAGAGCGTTTCAAGCTCAAAGCGCTCCTGGCTGGTGTAGTAGTCCACCGTGCCAGTCGGTGCTTTGCCTTGCGTCCAGCTGGTAAGCCGGACGTCGGCGACGGCAATCGGCTCACCGCGGCGGGACACCGTGGTGCGCTCGACCTTGTAGTCGAACTCGTTGAGGCGTCGCTTTGCCGCGGCATCATCAATCGCCTTGACTGTCCCGGCATCGCGATCCAGCAGGTAGATCTGGCGCCGGTTCGCATCGTGGATGTCGATCGCGTAATCCACCTCGGCATTCACGCGCGGGGCAACACCGAGCCGGCACAGATACGTCCCGGACTCCCGCACGATCCACATGAACTTCACGCCGGGCGCGTCGTTCTGCCGAAGATATTCCCGGTCGTGGACATACAGGTCTTGCTTGTACGATGTGAGCAGCGGGTAGCCCGCTTGCTCGACGATCGAGGTCATTCCTTCAAACAGCTTCTCTGCGTTCATCATGCTTCTCCTGAGGATTGGTAAATCCAGGCGTTGCGTTTGCCTGGCTCAGGAAGATGAGAAACACCAATTAGGAAACAGAAAGAACGACAGCATGGCTGTCGAACAACGCCTTGTCTTATGGAGGTGACAGGAGCGTTCCGGAGGCCAAGGCGTTCGCGAAGGCGCGATATTGCAGGTTCACCTGGAGAGTTTGTCTGGCTCGAGTCATTGCGACGTAAGTGAGGTTGATCTCCTGCTCGAATTCCGGGGAAGGGTCGATAAGGCGATGGCCCTTCTTGTCCACGAGATCCTGGAAATCGTCGTCCAGCATCACCTGATCGAATTGCAGCCCTTTGGAGCGATGCGCCGTCAGCAGTAGGACATCGGCCTGCTCCGGTTGCGGGCAGGCGCGCGCAGCAACCTCGGTCATCAGTTCGGGCAGTTTTGCGCCGTACTGACTGACCACGCCCGCCAACGAGAGCACCTCCTTGTCCCCTGTCTCCCGGCCATAACGGGAAACCGCTTCGAAGTCTGCGAACTGGCGGAAGAACGGGTCTTGTATCCGGTCCGTTTCTTCCGCCCAGAGGCCATGGAGATCGCTCAGCTTGCCCAGGAGCGTCGTATGCATGTCGCCGATGAAGTGCACGCGCCGGTCCCGCATCAGGCGTATCGCCTGCTTGAAAACCCCGGCATTGGTCCGACTGATGATCGCAAATGGCTTTGCATCGTTCACGCGGCCAACATTGGGAGCCATACCAGGCTTGCCGACGATGGTCTGGTCTTCACCCTTCATGTAGCGAAGCAGATTGGTGGCGGCGGCCGCAATATCGTCGCCAAAGCGCATCGAGTGCGTCAGATAGTGCGGCTCGGCACCCGCCAACATGCCCATCACGTCGACGTTTCCGCGAAAGCCGTAAATAGATTGATGGCGGTCACCGACCAACACTTTGGCGCACGCCTGCTGGAAGACGATATCGGCAGTGACGGGATTCGTATCCTGCGCTTCATCGAGCAAAATGATGTCGTAACGGCGGGACAGCACCGGGCCGGACAGTTGGTACAGCTTCAGATAACCGTCGTGCGGCAGGGGCACTGCCGTTGCCGGATCGATCATATCCCGCCAGACATGCTGCGCGGCGGCGCCCAGCTGCTGCCTGTCGGAGAAGGCCAAGTGTTCCGGCGCATGCTCGACCCCAACGGTGGGTGAAGCCGAATACATGAAATTCGAAAGCGTGCGCTCCAGCATGGTCGCGACGATCAGCGGGACGTCTGCGTAGAGCTGGGTGATATCAATCGCACGCAAGGCACCGATCTTGTGGCGGAAGGCATGCCCCACTGCCGCATAGGCGAGCGAATGGATTGTGCGGCAGTCGACGTTCGCTGGAAACGAGGCAGCGGCTTCCGTTGCCATTGCCTTATTAAAGGCGAGATACAGGATGCGGGAGCGCGGCCTTAGTGCAGCATATCCGCGTAGAGTCGTGGTTTTACCGGCGCCGGCGAACGCACGAACAGTGACATGCCTCGCTTGGCTGTGAATGATGCCCGCTTGTTCATGCGTGAAATCCATTGCGGCATTATCCCCCACGGCCGGGCATGCGCGGTAGTCCACATTGGGTACTTACAAAGTTGCGGCTATAGACCTCGCCGTCAAATAAAAAGCCGCGACAGGCTGAACAGAACTCTGTTCAGCGATGCCGCGGCGGGATGCCCGATGAAATGGACAGTGGTTAGAGGGATGGCTCGGTCTGCACGGGAAGCACTTCTGCGAACGCCTTTTGGAACTTGGCGGTGAAATGCGCCTGCTGATCCGCCGGGATCTTTTCCAGCAGACCTTTGATCTGCGCCGATACCGCCTGCAGCACGGTGTCACAGCCTTCAAACCCGCTGTGAACGACCATGTTGCGCAGGTAGGTCTCGAACGCTTTCGCGAACACGACATCCGTCGACGGGACGAAGCACACCTGGCCGCCGATGCGATACACCGTCTCCTTGCCAACCAGCGCCGGCGTTTCGTGGAACATGAAATACAAGAGCGCGCCGGATTTCAGGCTCACCTTCCACAGCCGTTGCACGGCGACAGCGCTTCCACTGCCATCCATGCAACCGTGGCCGGCCGCAACGACTTCCGACGCGACCGAGACAGCCTGGTTGGTCATGAAGTCTTCGGCCTGTGTCTGCTGCGTCATATCCGCCTTCAGCCAGAAAACGCCGAACCCCGGCCAGGCCTTGAATGGCTTGGTGTCCTCGGCCGTCGATGTCTGGCCGGTGACGCTATCGAACAAAGCCGAAATTTCTGCTGCTTTCATTATCAGAACTCCAGGATGGTGAAGGTGGTTGGTGGTGGGGTGAACAGTTGCTCTTCGCCTTGCGGCTGGACCAGCTTTTCCCAGTTCGCTGCGAACGGATCGGTAACCAGATCCGAGACATCGGTGAACCGGCCTTGAGCGATCAGCTCGTTCAGCGCTTTGGCGGGCTCCTCTTCCGTGAGCAGTTCCGTGACGGTGCGCAGTGCACACCGGCCGTCGGGAACAGTCAGTCGAACAGGTGCGCCATCCTTGCGCGCATGGATCTGCTGGGAATCGATAACGACTGCCAGATACTCCAATTGCTTGTTTTTGCGCAGGCGCCAGACGACAACATGCTCGTCCGTGCCGACGTAGAACTGCGGGCTTTGCATCATGGGGAAACCTCCGTTAGTGTGTGTTCCGGAGATGCGCCACATCGACACAGAAAGAAAAAAGCCACCTCTCAAGGAGAAAGTGGCTTGTGTCGGTTCGTGTGTGGAGGCTACTGCGCCTTTGCGGCCGCCCAGTCCACCGGCAAGCTGATCCAGTGGCAGTCCAGGCAAACGTACTTGTCGAAGGCCTGCGTGAAATGCAGGTCCATCTTCAGTTCGTTGACGTGGATCGTGACGACATTGCCGGTGGCCGTACTGCGAAGCGTCTTGAGACCGCCCTGGTCCGGCATGGTTACATGGTACTGAACGCCTTCCGGATGGGTCGGCGCCAGCTTCACGACCGTCATCACCCCCTCTTTCCCGTCCACCTGCACCGTCGATCCGGCACCACGCTGGCCGGTATTGGCGACCAGGTTGAACGGCTCGTTCGAACAGCCAGCCAGCAGGCCGGCCATCATCATTACTGCAAAAATTACTTTTTTCATCCACTTCTCCTCGGAGTTTCGGGCTTCGCACCATTGCATCGCCTGACGGTCCAGAAATGACGCACACAAAAAGAGAAGCGGAAAAGGAAAAAGGGGCTCCGACAATATCGTCGGAACCCCTCAATCCCCGCCATCAGCCCAGCGCCGCCGCGATGGCCCGGTCCAGTGCCACGCCTGCGCGCTCAGCCAACTTCTTGACCTGGAGCGATGCGCCGCTCCGGTCCGTCTTCATGGCCTTTTCAGCCAACACCAGCAATGCCTGTGAAGGCAAAAACTCGAACACCTTGCCATCCACATCCTCGTACTGAACGGCCAAATCCTCCCCTGCTTCCCTGCTACCACCTACCAGCCCAACAAACACCTCCGGCATGTCGGAGAGGACGAACTCGAAGAAACTGAGATACGCCTTCATCCGATAGCGTCTTCCACCCTGCGCGGCATGCGCCAGGACGGTATCGACGGCTTCGACCTCGTCAAAGAGGTCTTCTTCCGAAGAGACGCCGACCTGGTCCAACAGCCTGCCGGTACTTGTGTCAAGCACACAAGAGATTGAAAGATCGCCGCCGTCTTCCGCGTAGCGAAAATCGGCCAACAGGCCCATCTTCGCTTCGAACGGAGTCGCTTCCATGACCGTGCTCCGGTAGGAGGCACCGTCCGGCCGGAAGCCGACGACTGTGAGGTTTTGTTTGGCGTGGGAGGCTTGAATCATCTGCATCGACATAGCGAACTCCTGTAATGTGAATATTTGGTTGAAGTGACAAAGACACTTGCGAGGTCCTTACAGGAAGGGAATGTGCGACACGAATTTATAAGACGGCCTCAAACGTCAGAAAATGCCGTTTAAAAACAAGCGCTTGCAATACTGGCAGATTTACATTCAGCGGACATGGTTATAAAATAGGGATTTGTGGAAGTCGTCTCGCGGGTCTCCGCCCGACTTTCTTTACCCTGTTCAAGGACTTTCCAACGATGGATTTCCTCCTGATCGACTGCTATTCCATCGCATACGCATCCCACTTTTCCGCGCCAATGCGGGGCCAGGACGGCAACGAGGTCCAGGCGATCTATGTGACGCTGCGCACCATTGCCAAACGTGCAAGGGAAAACCCCACTTTCGCCCCGGTGCTCCTTTGGGACGGCCATGCCAAGTGGCGCTATGACCTGTACCCCGAGTACAAAAGCGGCCGAAAAAAAGGGGAAGCTGCGCTTGCTGCGCGCGAGTCCGTCTCCCGGCAGATGCCCCACCTGCGCATCATGCTGTCGAAATTGGGCCTGATGCAGCTGCACGACCCGAACGCTGAAGCCGACGATATCGGCCACCAGCTCGGTAACGCACTGGTTGCCAAAGGTCACACCGTCAAATTCCTGACCGGCGACCATGACTGGCTCCAGAACCTGCAACCGGGTGCGTCCTGGCTCGACCACCGCACCGATACCCACATCGCCACGCCCGACGAAATGGAGGCCGCCGTGGGCGCGCGCACGGCTCGTGATTTCGTCCAGATCAAGGCCATGGTCGGCGACACCTCCGATAGCATCGAGGGGGTGGCGAAGATCGGCGAGAAGACTGCGCCGAAGATCCTGGCTGAATTCGGCAGCGTCGAAGGCTTCTTCGCCAAGGTCGACGTTGGCGAATTCGTGCCGAAGTTGGTCGCGCACAAGAACCTGGCCAGCGAGGAAGGCCGGGCGATCTACCGGCGCAATCTCCAGCTGATGGATCTGTCGCTGGCGCCGAGGCTGTCCTCTGAGAGCATCGTCACGACCCGGGAGAATGTCGACCATGCGACCTTCCTCGACTGGTGCGAGCACTTCCAGTTCCGATACTTCCTGCAAAACCCGGCCAAGCTGACCGGCCCGTTCGATGACCTCGTCCGCCGAGCCGACTACAGCGGGCTGTTCCAGGCGCTCCACCAGTTGGGCGACATCGAAGAAGAAGAATAGAAAAAGGCCCACCTCAAAAAAGAGATGGGCCCGATGTTGCAAGTTGAGGCAAACATCAGAAGATGATGCTGCATGGCGCCGTGCCGACTTTCTCCGTGCCGTATCCGCCGTGTAGTACTCGATGTGCCCTCTCACGTAGATGCGGTTGGCATAGACAGTCGCCCATTCCGCGAACCGGATGGGACGGTTGTCGCTATCGCAGAAGAGCCTGACCCGTTTTGGATTGAAGCTGATTTCGATGCCATCGAAGTCGGGCTCGACTTCCATGAACGCGCCATCGCAGCTGGCCATCGGGAACTTGCTGGCCTCACCCGAGGCAATCTGCTCGCGCCCTTTCTGGCTGACGTTGAAATAGCAGTTCGCCAGACTTACGACCTTCTGATATGTCACAGCCGATCCGTTGTACAAGCCCTTCTTGCGCGTGTAGCCGTCCGAGCGGTTTCCCGCATGGATCGTTTGGACGGCGACGCCCTGGCTTTTGAAGACGTTCAGGTTGAGGCGAACGCCGACAATATCGCCGACCGCCGGAACCATGCCCTTGCTCATGATGCGCTTGCTCGTGGCATCGGCCGCCAGGGCTTGCGCAACGGTTTCGTCAGAAACCATGGCAAGGGAGCGGCACTGATAGAGCGGATGGTCTTTCGCGTCCAGTACGGCCGGGCGGTTACTGCTGGCGCTTTCCTCCGTGAAGAAGGAGAACAGTTGACTTCCTCACCGCCCTGAACGGCGGTGATTCCTACGGCGCTCAATTGCGGCGATGAGCCGGCCTTGAGTCGCTTCGGTGGGTTCCTGCTGCTGGCGGCATGACTGCACCGCTCACTTCACAGGCGCATCGGGCGTGTCCCGCCCTGAGAACATTGATTGCGCCAACGACATCGGCGTTTTCCTCATATCCGCATGCCACGCACTCGAACCGGGATTGCGTCTGGCGATTGTCTGCAGAGACGTGGCTACAACACGGACAGGTGCGGCTCGTGTTCTGCGGCGGCACAGCGATGAGCCAGCCGCCGTTCCACGCCAGCTTGTAGTCGAGTTGGCGCCGGAACTCAAACCAGCCTTGGTCGAGGATGGATTTATTCAGGCCCGCTTTCAACCGAACGTTTGTCCGTGGTTTCTCAGTTGTGCCTGCCGCCGACTTGGACATATTCCGCACCTGCAAGTCCTCGATGCATACCATCGCGTGGTTTTGGCTGACCGTAGTCGAAGTCTTGTGCAGATAGTCGCGGCGGGCGTTACCAATTCGGGTATGGATGCGCTGGACGCGGGCTTTCGCTTTCTTCCAGTTATTGCTGAACTTGGTTTTGCGGCTCATCGCCTGCTGCGCCTTGCGCAGCGCTGTCTCATGCCGCCTGAAGCTGTTGAGCGGGGCATAGAATGTGCCGTCCGAGAGCGTAGCGAAGCGGGCAATGCCCATGTCGATGCCCACCGCGTCGCCATGAGGAACGGGCTGCGCTACCTCGCGCTCGGTCTGGATCGACACGAACCATTTGCCTCCCGCCATGTTGACCGTGACGTTCTTGACCATGCCCAATATCTCTCGGCTGTTGCGGTACCGCATCCAGCCGAGCTTGGGCAGAAACACACGCCCATTGGGCCGGTCGAGTTTGATTTGTTTCGGATCCGGATAGCGGAAACTATCGGCCTGGCCCTTCTTCTTAAACCGTGGAAAGCTGGCGCGTTTGGCGAAGAAGTTGGTGTAAGCCCGCTCCAGATCCTTGAGAGTCTGTTGCAGCGGATGCACGGGCGCATTGGCAAGCCATGCTGTCTCAGTGCTGTTGCGCCACTCCGTAAGAAGCTTGCACAGTCCGGCATACCCGAGCTTCTTCTCGCCATGTTCATACTTCGCTTTCTGCAGTGCCAAAGCCCTGTTAAATACGAACCGGCATGCACCGGCGAAGCGGCGCATTTGACGCTGCTGCTCGCCGGTTGGCATGAGTTCGTATTTGAAGGCTTGAAGGCGCTGCATGACATCGATCATACTATTGGTCCATGAACGAAAACAACGACATTCGACATGGCAGGCATTGTGTATTCAAAATGCACGTGCATTTGGTCTTTGTGGCGAAATACCGCCGCAATGTATTCGATGGCGATGCCATTCAACGACTGCGCATGATCTTCGCCAAGGTCTGCGCCGACTTCGATGCGCGACTGATCGAGATGGATGGCGAGGACGATCATGTGCATCTGCTGGTCGAGTATCCGCCCAAGGTGTCAGTATCGAACCTCGTGAACAGCCTTAAAGGGCACCGCTTTAAAGGTATTACTTCACGAGTCCATCTTTGAGTACGCGCGCTGTTGCGACATGTCGCCGGACGAGGGCTGCGGAAGCGAAGCCTTTCTTGGTCTCGTTTCTGGTACTTCGGGGATGCTTGCGTAATGCCTTCGGATCGGCATGGCGAGCCATCTGCAACAGCACTCGCGCTAGTTGTGCTGTCGTCAGCTTGTCATAGCGCTCCCAGGCAGCGGGCGCTACCGCCATCATCATGCCGGCATAGTGGGTCCGGATTTCGTCAGCGAAGTAGAACGAAGAGAGTTCCAGCTCACTGGTGTGCAACTCATGGGCACTCCAGACTGCACTCTGCAATACCGCCAGCGTGTTATACGCAAGGACCGCCACGCCGAAGGCTAGCAAGGCCGCCCGCGGATGTCCCAGTGAGACGACCTCGCTGTGCAGCACCGACTCCAGACGCTGAAACAGCGATTCGATTTGCCAGCGCTGGCGATACAGGCGCGCAATCCGGCGCGGCGTGAACTGGGACGCCGGCAGATTACTCAGCAGTCGGATCGTCGTGTCGCCGTCTTCGGTCGCGCGCTCCAGATGCAATTCCACCCGGCGCAGCCGCAGGAGTTGTCCCCCATCGTCCTCGACTTCCACCGCTTGCTCATACACCGCGCCGGCTTCAATTCTTCCCCGGTACTGCACGGGCTCCACCGGCTGCGGGTTCGGTGTGCGGCCGTGTTCGCGCACGATAAAACTGCTGCCCTGACCATGCAAACCGCAAAGGATGCGTCGCGTGCTGAAGTTGCGGTCGGCAAGCCACAACTCGCCGGGCTGCGCCTGGCGTTGCGCCAGTTCCATCAAGCTGCGCTCCTGCGCATGGCCATCCTCACATGGCACCAGATCGACCACCAGATTCAGATCTGGGTCGTAGACGACCAGCGACTGCCCTGGCAAGGCCGCGCCACGAAAGCCGCGCAGTGGCTTCAGCCGTTTCTCCGTGGCCGGTAGATGATTGCCGTCGACAATCCTCAGCCGATAGCCCGGCACCGTCGGTGCCTTGTCGCTCATCATGGGCAGCAGCACTTCCTGTAAGCGCACTGCGCTTTCCTGCACCAGCGCCCGTACCAGCGAGGGAGCTGTACGCCGGATCTTGTCGTACAGGGCTTGCACCGAGACCGGCAAATCCTTGCAGGCCTTGGCAGCTGCATGCAATGACGGGCGCAGTCCCACCGCCACGACCGACATCAATTCCACCGTAGTGGAAAACAGCAACTCCCGGGTGTACTGGGTGCCGCCGGCCCGCTCAAACAGTTCGTCTATCCACGCCGGTTCCAGCGCCCGTTGCAGCGCCAGTCTGGCCATGACCGTCACCGGGCTTTGCTCAACACAACGTTCCACCACTGCATCCATGACCATCGCACACCTCCAGAAATCATTAGAGGCAGTTTCGATTGCCTAGTGCGGTGACCTCGCGGTCAGTCTATGAATTACCTTTAAAGCGGTGGCCTTAAAGGGGTATCAAGCCGCATGTTACGCAAAGAGCGTCCGGACATCCAAAAGAAGTATTGGAAAGGCGTCCTGTGCTCGCCATCCTATTTTGCAGCTTCGTGCGGCGGCGCTCCGATCTCCATCGTGCGACAGTACATCGAGCAGCAGCAAACTCCGCATTAAAGTCATGGACGGCTGCGCCGTCCGCGCTATCCTTCCCCGCCCTTAACGGCGGGGCTTGTCGCGCACCGGGTCAGCCTGGTTGTCGATGGTGCTTTGGAATGTCATTTGTTTCTCCTGATAGGAAGCATTGAGGGCCTGGCAAGCAGGATTAGGGAATCACCTGGAATGCGTAACGCCCGAACGCAATCGACCGAGGAATGAAAAAGCCCTCTCTCTGGAAACAGAGAAAGAGGGCTGGAACTTCAGTTAAGCGGCGCGGACTGGGTTAGATGAAGCACTCGGCCACAATCTGATCGTCAGCCTCGTAAAGTCGCACCCGAAGGTTGACCAACTGCTCGGGTAGCGTGCTGCCACTCGGGTCGGTGATGCAGAGATACTTCCGATCGGCGTCATAGAGCACGAAAGCAAGCTTTCCCGCTCCGATATCGTGAACCTCGAAGCCGAGGTCATCGAAGAAGGATTCAGCCTGGTGTGGCGGCTGCGCCTTCGATGCTTCCACGATCCGCGCAAGCACCGCCTGCAGGTCGACATTGCCGCCGCTGATATGGCTGGCGTAGTCACGGTTATGACGGCGCAGTACACGGGCGTGCTCGTCGGACAGACCATAGCGGTCTGGCTGTGCAAAGCGGCCGCACGACGACTCCATCGGGTCATGGATGCCGGCGCCATCATGCGAGAACAGAATTGCATGACGCGTTACGCCGTTGATGTCGTATGGCTCGAGATACCAAGCCTTGTCCGGATACGCCGTCTTCAGCAGGGAGAAAAGGTGGTCCGTTCCAATCGTCTTCAAAGTGGTTGCTCCTGTTGATATCGACTGAAGCTGCCGTGATGGGCACTTCAGCGATGGGGTGGGAAGAGGAAGGCAGCGGTGGATCTGCTGTCTTTCCGTTGGCCTTGCCCGTGGAGATGAGGAACGGGGAACATGAAGGAAAGAAAGGAACAGATAGGCGAACAGATAAGCCCGGAGATAAGGCGTCCTAGCGGGAACTCCATGGAAAAGTTTTCCACAGATTTTGTGCGTAACTAGGCACCCGGACACCACCCCGGCTGCTAAAGCCCCTGAATTGGAACAAGAATGTTTTCCGCCTAGTTTTTAAGCAGCAAAGTCGGTCGGCGGCGCCAAAGGAAATGCCCTCTTCTCGAACGGGAAAGAGGGCATGTAGGGTTACGGGAAAGGCCAGCTAGAGTGCCAGCTGTATCTGCGAGGCGTTTTGAACAACCACTGGAGCGAGGCTCCAACCGAGTTCGGCAAACGCTTCCTTGATGTGCTGATGCTGCGACTTTCGTGCAAGCTTCCGAAGCGCGTCGACGACCGCTGCGCCATCGCCCATCTCGAAGAGCGTATCGAACTCTCGCTCCCCAAAATGAAAGACGGTGAAGAAGGCGTAGCCGGGATTGGCAAAGCCGGCTTCGAAGATCCTTCTCGCGCAGTCGATGCGGTCCCGCAGGCCTTGAGGGCCGGTGAGCCCGATACGCTGACTGTAGTAGTACAGCCAGCACCCAAGCGCGAAATGCTGCTTCGCCGCCGCGGACTCGCTACGCAAGTCCCAGGCATCGAGGGTGACGTTTCTGCGCTTGGCCACACCGGGAATATCGCCGGCGTCAGCCCGCAACTTCTCCAGCTCGGCTTTACTCAGAGGCGGATAGGTTTGGCGACGCATGTTGTTATGCCCTGCGCGCCGTGATTTTCGCCATCCTGCGCTCGCGTCCTTCGGGCCAGACCATGTACAGCTTGTGCACGTTGACTGCGCCTTCGTACTCTGTTGTTCCATCATGCACACGGAAATTGAAGTGCTTGTCGCCGACATACGGGACCAGCTCCTTGACTTCGATGTGGTACTTCTCGGGGTCGATGCAGCCGGCCTTGAAATACAGGTCCGGGCGGCTTTTACTGTTAATAAACAGGATCGGACGGCGTGGCAATGCTTTCAGTTGCGATTTCATATACATCTCCATGAGTTGAAAAGCGGCGGTTGCCGCGTTGGCGTGCTCATGGAGATGCGTAACAAGCGCGAGGAAGCGCTGGGGCGGGATGCGGCGTCTTCGTTCAGATGAAAATGCCGCTATACGGATCGTCAGGGGAAGCGTCAGGCGAGGCTGGCGCAGCAACCTGCACCGGCTTGGACGGCGCGGCGCTGGAGTGCTTGGGCTTTCGCTGGCGCTGCGGCGGCAGCTCAGGGATCTCGTTGGGCGCGTTCCGCAGATTCCATGTCCACCAGGTGTCGACACCAAAGCCGTTGGAAAAATAGCGCTGCCGGAAGTCCGCATAACCGTGCGGAATCGGACCGGAGAAGTCGATGATTTCCATTGGCAGCAACGATGCTTCTTCGCAGTCATGAAGGATCATGCTCGGAAACAGCACGGCCGGTCCTGCGTCAAATGCCAGCGGCTTGGTGAACGACCGGCCCGCCGCTTTGAGCTTCGTCAGGAGCAAGCGCTCCGCTTCATTCGCATACGGAAGCCAGTCATCCGTCACCGGCATCAGCGCAAGGCTGAATACCTGACAGGACCACGCAGAAGCGACCTCGCCAGCACGCTTGAAGGGATACGGATGCGCGAGCGCGATCGCCATGACGCAGTCGCCGCGGCGCCAGGCCTCGAGCGCATACGGGAAATCCCGCTGAGTCTGTTCCCACGTCTGGGCCTGCCGCGACATCCAGATCTTCGTGAATACCTGCCGGTCGGCCAAAGGCACTGCCTCGGACAAGTCCATCCCTTCCTTCCACCGCGCTAGCGGAGCGATGATCAACACACGCGACCGCTGCTGGACGGCTTCCTCGATCTTCGCGGGATTGTTTCTGCTCCAGGCAAGCACGCTTCTCTGGCCAAGCGTCTCCTGACCGACACGGTCCAGCCGAATCCGCGCCGCCGCCTTCTCGATGAAGTGGCTCACCAGCCTTGGCTTTCTCGATCCTTCCATCTTGGCATGCCAGACATTGAGCTGCGCGACGTGCCAGATCAAGTGCAGCAGACCGTACAGGGACAGCGTCGCATCCCGCACCTCGGTCGGCACTGGGCGCAAGCCCGGCTCTATCCCGGACGGCAGCGACGGAACGTCCAGCGCCAGCCCGACTGGCCGGTTCAACCGCACTCCCCCGCTGTCCAGGTCCTCGATGGCATCCTTGCCGTACGCCTGCATGCCGCTACGGTCGTGGGACCAGGAATGGTAAATGCAGTCCGTCGAGTGTTCCGGACCGGATTGTCCATACCGCGCCAATCCATACCGGTTCGCATATTTTTTCGGCACAAGCACTTTCTGGCCGCGGCCCATGCAGCAGCACTTCACCGGCGATTTCTTCTCATGGGCCTGCGAAAGCACCTTTTCCCACGCCAGCGCGTATTGCGGCTCCGTCTGGAATGCAGCCGAATAGTTCTGTCCGTCGATCGAAATCGAATATCGCTTGGTGGTCATGGCCAGTCCGTCTTTCCTGTCCCATCACAGCGCGTCACTGGGAAAAACGTGCGCGCCGACGAGTAACAGCTATTGATAATTCATACTTGGTGTTTTATAATTAGATGTATTGTATAGCATAATTTACCGGGGATAAATCATGAACTTCAACGCCATCACCTGTCAGCAGTCGATTCGCGCACTTTCGTTGCCCGTTCCCGACTCGCATACGCTGTTCGATATCTTCGATGTGGAAGGTGATGCGATCGTCCAGGCTGTCGATGCTTTCAAGGCGGGCAATGAACGGGCGAAGAATTATCTGCGCGGGATTCTGTACGCCGTCACCCCGGCAACGAAAGAGCGCCTGATGCGCCGCGGCCTTGTTGTGCCGGGTCTTGGCGTGCTGGTCTCCATCGGCCGACGTGAGGGGCCGGAGTTCTCGATCAAGCTCAAGGCCTGGGACGAGAGTGGACAAGACAATTGCCCGGAAGCTCGCTATGTGCGGCTGACACTTGCCCGTTATCTGGAAAAGGCGTCAAAGTCCGGTACCGCGACTGCGGCGGTAGCGCCAGCAGCAACCAATCCGCCGGCTGCACGCACGCACTCTGCGCCACAGCCACAGCCACAGCCACAGCCACAGCCACAGCCACAGCCACAGCCACAGCCAAAACAGCAAGGCACCGATTCCATGGCAAATCAACCCATGCCCACGCGGATGCAGGGGCGCGGGCAACAGGCGCAGCAGGAAGAAGCGCCCTACTCCGATTCCGGCTGGCCGGGAAATGATCCTGAACAGGGACCGGCGCCGGATGGCGAGGACCGATTCAAGTCCTACCATGTCTATGGCGGCAAGTTCGCCGCATGCTTTTCCGAGGATACGACGCAGCGCGGCATTCACACCATCCGCGTGGAGGCGACCGAAGCCGTTGGGCAGCGCACCTACAATTGGAAGAACAAAGTGGCCATCCAGCTGTCGCAACGGGAGCTGCCGCTGATGCTGGCGACGCTGATGCTCTGGACGAACAAATTCGAAGCGAAGGGACACGGCCAGAACAACGAAAAGTGGATGACCCTGGAAGCGCAGCAGGGCAAGCTCTATTTGTCCGTGCAGAGCAAGGGCACTGGTGCTCGCGGCGTGGCAATCGCGCCGGGAGACGCGTACCCGATCACGACCATGATCGTGAAGCAGATGCTGGCCAATGATCCGTTCCTGACCGCCGACCTGGTGCTGAAACTGGCGATGAAGCAAGTTGAAATAATGAAATTGGGCGTATAAGCTCTTGAACCGTCTTTTAAAGGGAGAAAAGTCATGAAGAAGACTGAAATCATCGATGCAATCGCAGCACAAACCGGGATCACTCGTGCGCAAGCCAAGGAAGGCATGGAAATGCTGATCGGGTTCATCCACACCGGAATGCGCAAGGAAGGTCGCTTTGCCGTGTCCGGCCTGGGCACCTTCTCGGTCGGCAAACGCGCCGCGCGGGTGGGCCGCAATCCGGCGACCGGGGAATCGATCAAGATCAAAGCATCGAAAACCGCCAAGTTCCGCGCCGCACCGGACCTGAAGGAAGCTGCGAGCAAATTCAAAGGCTGAGCGTCAGTCAACGACTATGGGCGGGATATCCCGCCCTTTTTTTATCCGCATAAAGAATGTCCGGCTAGATGGCAGCTGGCGCGACCGGCCGACTGATCAGATAACCCTGCAGGAAGGCGCAACCCAAGTTTTTCAGAATGTCGGCCTGTTCCTGAGTTTCGACTCCTTCAGCGACCATCGAAACGTTGAGGCTTTTCCCGATGCCGATGATTGCCTGGACCAGCGCACGCGCCTTTGCGTCGGTCACAATGTTCCGGATGAAGGATTTGTCGATCTTGATGCTGTAGATCTGGAACCTGGTGAGATAGCGCAGCGAAGAATACCCGGTGCCGAAATCGTCCAGTGCGACCCGTACCCCCATGCTATTGAGACGGCGGATGTTGGCTACCGTGACGAAGTCGTCCTCCACGATCAAACGCTCGGTGATCTCGATCACCAGGTGGTTCGGCGGCAGGTTCGCTGCTTCAAGCGCATGTTCGACATCATCGCAAAAGCCGGGATCGGCTAACTGGAGCGGCGAAGCGTTCACGCTGACGACAATCGGGTTGCGGCGAGTCCGGAACCAGTCGCCCGCCTGCCGGCATGCTTCCCGCAGCACCCAGCGGCCGATGTCATGGATCAGTCCGCATTTTTCCGCGACCGGAATGAACCGATCAGGGGCAATCGTTTCCTTTTGAGCGGTATTCCAGCGTAGCAGCGTCTCGACAACTGGAATGTCGGCCGACCCTGCGCGCTGAATCGGCTGGTAGAACAGCGCAAATTCACCGCTCTCCAGCGCGTGGCGCAGCCGTCCTTCGATCATCATCTGGTCTACCGCGCTTGCTTTCATTTCCGGAGCAAACCAGCGCGCGCCATGGCCGCCGGACTCCTTTGCCGCGTACATCGCGGTGTCGGCAAACTGCAAAAGCTCGTCGGCATCCCGGCTGTCGAAGGGATACCGGGCGATGCCGACGCTGGCAGAGAGTGTGATGCTGGCGCCGTCGAGGTCATAGGGCGCTGCGAGCGCCTTCAGGATGTCGGCACCATAACCAACATCGGCATCCCCTTGAATCAAGACGGCAAACTGGTCGCCGCTGAAGCGAGAGGTGACGCCACTGCGAGAGACAACGTGGCACCGCAGCCGGTGGGCGACGGCGCGCAGGATCTTGTCACCCACGGCATGTCCATAGCAGCTGTTGATCCGACGGAAGTTATCGAGTCCTACGAAGAGTACAGTCAGCTGCTCGTCCGCCCTCTCCCCATCGGAAAGCGCGTTTCGCAACAACGTGTGAAACCGGCTGCGAGTCAGCAGGCCGGTGACCTCATCGCTGCCGCGCAATGCCATCGCAGCACTCGATGTCGCCGCAAGCAACGCGTCTTGTCTTGGAATGGCCGTGTCGCGTTGCGTGAGATGGGGAATGGGATGCGCATGCAGACCAACGGCCGGCGCAATCGCTGACACCATCCCGACGCGCTGGCCAGCCCGCGTATCCGGAAGTGCCGCCAGCACACCGTCCATCTGTACCGATGCTTTTTGCATGTGTCTATCCCATCCCTCGGTGCGGATTCGATCAGCCGCACGCCGCCATGTTTTGCTAAAAAATGCTTATCGTTAGAAGCGAAAGCATTATAAACAGTATTGCAAGCACTTGTTAACAACAATTTTGCATACGGATGCGATAACGGCAGGGAAACGTCTGCGCTGAAATCGACAGGCGAAAAAAAACCCCGCGTGCGCGGGGTTGGTTGAGTTGATGAGGTAATCAGACGAAGTCAAAGTCCGGTTCCTCTGCCTTGGTTCCAGCATGCGCTGGCTGCTGGCTTGCCGGCTCGTGCTGGGGCAGCGAACCGGTCGACGGTGCATTGCCTGCTGCTCCGCTGGTGCTGGAGCCACTGCCGTTGCTCGTCTTTTCCGAGATGGCGATGGACAGGTACGGCTTGCCCGATCCTTGCGCGGTCTTCTTCCAGGCCGCAAGGCGGAGTTCGCGGTTGAAGCCGAAAGTGCCTGCGTATGCCGGCAGCTTATCGTTGGTCGACTCCTTTTCCTTGAACAAGGCAGCGGAAATGCCACCGATGCTGAGGGAATAGAACTTCTTGCCGTCCTTTTCTTTCAGCCATGCGTGGGCTTCGAGACGCATCTTCTTGCCGTCTTTCTTGTCTTCGAGAGGAAACTCGACGAAGCCTTCGAGGACCGGCTTGCCCTGTCCAGGGTTTGCAACGGGGAACAGCGAACCGGCGGCGTTTTTGAGGATGATTGCGATAGTCATGATTGATTTCCAGAGTGAAGTTAAGGGATGCCAGACATTTGCGTTGGGCCTGGTACATCGGTATGACGCACAGGCGTTTGTAATGTCGCCGCTACATTTCCAACAAGAAAACTTCAATGCGCTTGATTTAATCCTGAATCTCAATACAATGCAAGCCTATGAATTATCACTACCCGTTACGCATAGTTGTATGCGCGTCATATTGTTCGGTTTCCTGAATCCGGGATACCCGCTCTCGCCACGTTTCCGCATGGGCTGACGGCCGTAGCGTTGGACTTGCATCGTGAGGACACTGTCTTCGGCGTAGCGGCTCGTAAGCGCCCCGACCGAATAGGTGAGAGTTTTGGGTAATGAAAGGCTCGCTGGCCAATGAAAGGTGAGAGTTTTGGGTATCGAAAACGGCCTATCGGGCAACAGGTGAGAGTTTTGGGTATCGAAAGGCCGAAAATAGGGGGATTTTGGGGGATTGTGTGTCTTAAGGCATATAGAAACGTTAATTGGCGGAACAGAAGCTACTTTGATGCAATGTATTTTGGTCTTATAAGCGCGTGTTGGCGGTTATGGATAGGCGTTATTGTGTCCATAGGTGAGAGTTTTGGGTAACGAAATCGCTTAAATCAGGTGACAGGTGAGAGTTTTGGGTAACGAAACCGGCCCTTTAGGCGTTCAGGTGAGAGTTTTGGGTAACGAAATCGCATCCGCGGTTAGAAATGGTTCCACCAAGCCACAGATGCGGAGCTAACGCGGCTGGAGATAGCTGCCTAGCATTACGTTACCGGCGTCGCTAGGCCGAGCCATAGTTCTGGATTGCTTGCACCGCAACGCGTTTATGCGATCCGAACGTAAGTGATTTTTCGCTGCGTGCAAGGAAAAACAAAATCTCGGCTACTTGTGTAATTTTCCTTGCTGGCGGAAAGGAGAACTACCGACGGCTGTGTTCGAGCATGTGAAGTCGGCGATATTTCCTGTTCGCAGCTCTTTGAGGGTTGTTTACAAGTAAACACCTTGGTAAACCTTAAAACCTTAAGGGACCGCTGAAACCCGCGCCAGATAAGGCTTTCTGGCGTTTTAGGTGAGAGTTTTGGGTATCGGAGGTGAGAGCTTTGGGTAACGAAGGTGAGAGTTTTGGGTTGCGAAATCCGTGACGGGTGAGAGTTTTGGGTAATGAAGGTGAGTGGATTGGGTAACGAAAGGAAATTCAGGTGAGAGTTTTGGGTAACGACCCGTATAGGATGACATTTTTTCGCACTCGGAAAGGTGAAATAACTTTCCGGTTTCTCACCTTTGATTCATTATGATTCTCAGTGGCAACACAATCTCTATGAAGATGGCTCGTTTAAAAAAAGCCAACATGGCTGAGACAATTAACCTTTCTGAGCAAGATCGCAACAAGGCGGGTGATCTGCAGGAATTCCGCAAGTCCAACGATGCGGTTGGGCTGCGCATAAAGGCGGGCCGCTTCACCTTCGTCTCCAGGAAGCTGCTGAATATTTTCATCTACCACGCTCAGAAAGCAGGCGCTCCTGGGCGCAACGCGCCGGCGGGTGAACCTGGCGCTAAGGGCTATTTCTGGATTCCGATGGCCGATGTGGTCGCTGGCTTCAACTACTCAGGCAATAACACGGAACTGATCAAGCGGACCGCTCAGGAGATGCAGTCGGTTAAGGTTCTTCAGACGACGACGAAGTCTTGGACCGACGAGGTGATGGTATCCGGCATCAAGATCTGGAATTCCGGCGGGATGGGAAATAAAAACGGAGAGGTGTGGCTGGGTTACGCCTTCTCTCCGACGTTCCAGGATATTGTGCTCAAGCCGGATAACAATTTCACAAAATACAGTCTCCACTACCAAAGTATTCTGAGTGGTTCGCAAGCCCTTGCCCTGTACGAAGTTTGCAGACGATATGCAACAAGCCCGTCCAAGGTCACGTACAGGCAGACTCCTGAATTCTGGTTCCATGTATTAACCGGCACGCCTATTGAGGGCGCCGATCCGGTCCCGGAGTACAAATACTTCAAACGCGATGTCTTAAAGCCAGTCATAGCGGAAATCAATTCAGCCACCGACATTGAAGTTGAGCTGGTCGAGTTCCGGGCGGGGCGAAGAGTCGAAGGACTACAGTTCAAAGTCAACCTCAAGGCGCAGGGCGCACTGGAGTTTATCCCCGATATCGAGCCGGGTCCGCTGGTCAATATGCAAGTCGTTGAGCGGATCATGCGGCTTGGAATCCCTCAGGAGGAAGCGACTGATATTTATGCCCGGCATGGGGAACAGGCAGTTTTGTCCCATCTTGATCTGGTTGAGAAGCGCCAGAACATGAAGACAGGCGCAGTCCTCAACTCGCCGGCTGCCTACTTTAAAGTCGCGCTGGCCAATGGCTATGCAAGCAACCCGCACATAGCGCAACCGGCAGCAGCCGTTGGAGATCTCGATGCCGCACCAAGCCGTAAGGACCTGGTCGCGCAATATGTCGCAGTGCGCAGCGAACAAGCTATGAGCTATCTGGCTGAACTGTCTGAAGAGGAACGCAAAGGCCTTGTAGACCGTTTCATTGACCAGGCCGGGAAGACAATTAAGGGGTATTACAGGAAAAAGGGTCTGGAGATGAAAGTCGTTCGCACGGCATTGGGACAGTGGCTGGCCAATGAGATCTGGGGTGACGTGCAGGACAGGGATGTAATCGCTTTCCATGACAAGGGCACTCTGCCCTAACTGCATCACTTTCTCACCGCTTCATGCGCATCTTTCGAGACTTTAGTGAATAACCTGGAACAAGCCGTACGTGAGCTTACGGCGGAAATCAACGGACAATTTCCGCGGCCGTGGATGACGACTATGACCGATCCGGCCGCTGCGGACGTCTTCATAGTGGGACTGAATCCTGCCAAGGCGTACCCCTCTAGTGCGGTTTCGCACCAGCGGCATATCGACGCCCTCTTCAATCGCAATGGAGAGTCGTGCCGAGGGCTCTATGCCGAGGTCACGCAGGAGTCGCGCACTCGCGGCAACATCGACCTATTGGCGGCGAAGCTTTCCGCAGCCGGCGTGTGCTCAGTGCTCGAGACAAACGTCATTTGCTACTCCACCGCGGATTCCAAAGCGCTTCGCTTGCCGGAGCATGCTGGCGGCAAGGAACGCGGCAGGGCAATTTTCAGCATGCTAACCACAGTAATTCGGCCGAAGGCGATGGTCATCCATGGTGCCGGCGTCCGAAAGGAATTTGGCAAGGTTTTTAACGTCAATCCGGACTTGCTGCCTCTTCCGACGCATGCGGCTGAGTTCTTCCATTACGACCTGGCGACAGGAACACGGGTCTTCCTTATTCCTTCGCTGGCGCTGCCAGCGTATCGCACCCAACCACCCGGAAATTTTTTCTGCAATTGGGCGGACGACTACCTTAGCAAGCTAGCGGCTCTCATCGCGGCGCATTGCAGCTCGAAAAATTGAAGGCGGCATTTGTCTTCCGTTGCGGCACAATAATTAGTGGCACACACGGTGTAGTACACGGTGCAGCACACTGTGCTGCACATGGTAAGGCATATATCGAATGCATTTCGTGCCGCGTGCAGGGATGTTCGTCATTCACCGTCTGGCCATTGTCCTGATCGAGCGGCCAGCGGTCGAGATCAAACGGCCCAGCCGTTTGATCTGGAGGAAGTGCGGGACTAGCCGCGCAGGACATGCCGCGCATGTCAGCGCGCTGAATGGCCTACGGCAGTGGGACGAAAGCTTGCGACCTGACAAGCACGATATCTTGCTTATTAACAGGAATCAAGGGGAATTAGGTTCTAAAACGCCGAGGAATGTTGTCCTGTATGGATCTTCACGGCGACGTCATAAAAAATAAACTGTAATCGTGCCGATGCTAGTCAGGCAAATGGATCGCTTTCTGTAGAATGCATATATGTGACAAAAATCATGATAAGTCCTATATATGCGACATTCCTACGAGTTCACTTCCTTTGCAGCATCTGAGGCCGCCAAGCGACTGGGGGAGCGGATTCGTCAAGCGCGCAAAGCGCAACACCTCACCCTGAAGGCGCTGGAACATCAGTGCCGAGTTCACCGCACTACATTAAGCAGACTCGAAAAAGGTGATCCGAACGTAACCTTCGCGGTCGTGCTCATGGTTCTTGAGGCGCTCGGCGAACTGCAAGAATTGGAGCTGGTATTGAGCCAACCCCATGTCCCGAGGACAAAGCGGGAAGGAGCCGTCGTTGAACTGGACACGGATTTTTAAATGGAAAGCTGCATAGTTTTTAACTGCGCCGATCCCGGGAGTCCTGTTCCCGTTGCCCGCTTTGCTCTTGATAAGAACGGCGACGGCCTTTTCGCCTATGGCAAAAGCTACCAGCGGCTTGCGAATGCGCTGCCCTTAGATCCGGTGCATCTGCCGGTCTCCCCGAAACCGCATCGGATTCCGCGCCAGCCAGATGGCTCTTACGGGGTTATCTCGGATGCGGGCCCGAACGCGTGGGGCGTCAAGCTTACCGCCAGCATTTCCCGCGTGACGAAGACCCCGGTTCCTCAGACCCCAGTGGACTGGCTGCTACACTCCTGGCATTACGGTGCCGGCTGCCTCGGTTTTTCTGCAGAGCCCAGCACACCGCCGCAGCTCGGCATGGTGCCGCAATCCACCACACAGCTGTCGGCGCGGCTCGTCAAAGCCATCGAGATGCTGGCCACGCACCCGGACGAGGACCTGGACCAAGAAGCCATCCGCTTGGCGCTCCCCGGTGGGAGCCTCGGCGGCGTGCGCCCCAAGACGGTGGTATTGCACGAGGGGAAAGAGTACATCGCGAAATTCTCGCGGCCAGATGACCCTTTCGATCTTCCGAAAGTCGAGTACGCAACCCTCATGCTGGCCTTCCGCGCTGGAGTGCGCTTGCCCGATTTTGAGCATGTGGAGATTGGCGGCAGGTCAGTGCTCTTGATCGAACGCTTTGACCGGACGCGCGACGGCAAACGGATCCATTACATCAGCGCCAATTCCCTGATAGGCATGGGTCGCGTGACTGACAACGACTACAAGACCAGATATTCCTATGCCGGGATCGCCGAGGCCATGCGAGGCATTAACGAGCATGTGGTGGAAGACAGTCATGAGCTGTTCCGCCGCATGGTGATCAACATCCTGGTGGGCAACGTGGATGACCATATGCGGAATCACGGGCTGATCCTCTCCGACAACGGCAAATATCGCCTGTCGCCGGCATTCGATATCGTGCCGCACATCGATGCTGCCTCGATGCCGCAGTGGATCGGCGTGGGTGCGCACGGCCGCGCCAGCACCATAGAGAACGCGCTCTCTCAGCGCGGCCGCTTCCAACTTACCCACGACGAAGCGATTGCGATTATCAATCAGGTCAGAACTGTTGCCTCGGGATGGCGGGCAATCTTCCAGGAAGCAGGGGTTTCCCAACGCGACATTCTGCTCTTGGTATCATGCTTCGGCGCAGCAGAAGGACCGGGCTGACCGCTCCACACGAGCGGAATTTTGAATGGATGTTCAGCGCATTGCTAGTATCTTGGGTGCAGAAATTCCCCCTCAGTCAATGACCGCCGCCCCACAAGTCTGCCACGCGCCGGCTTTTTCGCAAGGCTGATTCGCAGCTAATCATGCAGTCGGCGGCGCGCACCATGTCATCGTCGAAAGATCAGGCGGCACAGCCAATCTTTAACCGCTTACCACCTTTCGCTAGCAGATCGGAAAGTTTACTTGCATTCTGGTTGTTTACTTATTAACCTGTCGCCAGTTATACACTTTGCAGCCGAACCCATGAAATGTGTAGAATGCGCGGCTGCATGTAAAACACGACGCCAACTAACTAGAGAGCACCTATGACAACTACCGCAAAGGCAAAACTGCCAAAAACGCAGGTGCCGGCGGTATCAATCCACGCTAACCAGTTCTCCAAGGTGAATCGGATTAGCCTTGATGCCATCTCTGACATCGCCACCCACGCCAGTGACATGCTGGTTGAGGTGCGCGAGAGCATGTTGAAGCCCCATCCTCGAAAGCATCCTCCAGTTTATACGACTGCTCAGGTAGCGGCTCTATGCAAGATTGATCGCATGAAAGCCAACTACTTCGTGTCTTCACGTAGCGACCTAGAACTGCCCACGGGTACCCTGTCCGGCAAAGGGAGCAGCCGTATATTCTCGTTGGAAGAGGCACGTGAGTGGGTCAAGAAAGTCGGTCCATACAAGAAGCGCGGTGAGAACGCCCTGGGCAAAAAGATTGCTATTGGTAATTTCAAAGGCGGCGTGAGCAAGACGTCGACCGCGATGACGCTCGCTCAGGGTTTGACACTGTGCGGCCGCGATGTGCTGATCATTGATCTCGACCCACAGGCATCGCTAACTGCGTTGACCGGCCTACTTGCAGACAGCGAGGTCACCGAGGAGCAGACCGTTCTACCTCTGATCTACGGTGAGCAGACGTCACTTGAGTATGCGGTACAGAAGACTTACTGGGATGGCATCGATTTGATTCCGGCAAGCGCGGCGCTCTTCAGCGCCGAATTCTATTTGCCGTTCAAGCAGAGCAAAGATTCGAAGTTTCAGTTCTGGAATGTGCTGAACAAAGGTCTTGAGCCTTTGCTCGACCGTTATGACGCGATCATTATCGACACGCCCCCTGCCCTGTCGTACATGACCATTAACGCATTCATGGCAGCTGACGGCCTGGTGATCCCGACGCCCCCCTCGGCGCTGGATTATGCGAGCTCCACACAATTCTGGAATCTGTTCGCCGATCTGTCGGCAAACATGAAGCAGAACGTCCCGGGCTTGGAAAAGAATTTCGACTTCATCCATGTGCTGCTCGCCCGTGTGAATACGCAGGATGCCGCCACTCATGTCGTTCGCGAGTGGATCAAAAAGACCTACGAAGGGCTCGTGCTACCGATGGAAATCCCCGAGACGACCGTTACCAAGAGCGCGGCCGCGGAGTTCGGCACCGTCTACGACATTTCGAAATACGAGGGCTCGCTGAAGACGTACCAGCGCGCACGCGAAGGTTACGACCGCTTGGTCGAAACCATCGACATGCAGCTAGTCGCTCTGTGGACCGCTGAGGAGAATCTTTAATGGGTATGAAGGAACGTTTGGCTGCCAAGGCGGCGGGCATCGGCAGCACGCCTCGGCCAACGCAGGAGCGATCCGACGCTGCGACGCCACGGATACCGAAAACCGCCCCCGGCCAGCTGATGGCTTCCCTGCCCTTTATGGCAGAAAAGGAGCGTGAAGTTGAGGAACTGCAGCAGCGACTCGCCGAGGCAGAAAGCAGGCTCGCACAAGCGGGTGGCGGTGAGCAAGAGATCGCCGAGCTTCGGGCTCGACTGGAACAGGTACAGCAGGAAGCCGCGCAGACAGCCGGCCAAGGGCTGGACGTGCCTCTTGATCAACTGATTGAAATACCCGGCCGGCGGCGCAAACTCACTGAAGGGCAGTTCGCCGAATTAGTGGAAAATCTCCGGATCAACCCGCTCGTTCAGGCCATTACGGTGCGCAGGCGCGACGATGGAAAGTATGACGTGGTGTCGGGAAATAACCGGGTTGCGGCATACCGTGAGCTTGGCCGCCACTCCATCACTGCGGTTCTTCTGCAAGGTTCAGATGAGGAAAGCGATCTCAGCGCATTCTATGCGAATCTTCTGCAGCCCTCGCTGCCGGACTATGAAAAGTTCCTGGGCTTCAAGCGGAGGGAAAAGCAAAGTGGAAGGAGGCGCGTCGAGCTAGCCGCTGAAGCGGGCATTTCCGCGAGCGCAGTGACCGAGTATTTCTACTTCGAGCGTCTGCCGGCAGAAGTTTTGAGCCAGCTGGATGCACGTCCTGAGATTCTTGGCGCGAAAGCAGCGTTGAAACTGGCCCAAGCTGCTGAAGCCGGCAATGTCGATCTGGTGATCGAAGCCGTGCAAATGCTTGCTCGAGACAGCCGCTTCACCCAAGCGCAGGCGGTGGGCTACGCGTCGAAAAAGAAAGCCGTGCCCCCTACCCGTCCAGAACCTCGCGTCATAAAGGATGGCAAGCAGATTTTTGCGAAAATCGTCGCGAAAGAAAACCGCGTGATTGTCGATTTTCCGGCTGGGATAGACCCTGCCAAAACTGTCGAGTGGGCTAAGGAAGTTGAAGAATTTCTGCGAGGAAAGCTGAAGGCGTCGCAGTAATCGGCGCCCTCCCCTATCACTACATCAAGAGCGAGAAACGCTATGTGAGATTGAAACGCAAGTAGTGAGTCCCAAAAAGACAAAAGCCAGAGTTGGCCCTCTGGCTTCGGTCTATTAGGTTTGGCTCGCACTGACTAGTACGATAGATTCCGATTGGCGTCGGAACCAGGAACCCCATCAAGTTCCCCATTCTATCCAAAAATCTGTGCCTGTCAACCGGGGACTCCTTTTTCTTAACGAAAAGGAGTAACGATGACCTTCCCCCAAGTGATGACGGGACGGGCGGTTGCCTGTGCACGTCCACTCCCCGCGGCTCTTATTGAGGCGCGGGCTGCCGTATTTAACCCTCTGCTCTGCCAGGACCTGAACCAGACCGCCAGGCGCGTACTGTTCGGAATCCTAACTTTTCTCAACTTGGCGCGGCTGCATAAGGCCGTCTTCCCAAGACGTGACCTGCTACGCGCAGAGTCTCTGCTCAATTCGGAGCCAACCTTGTATCGCGGCCTGAAAGCGCTTGAAGTGGCAGGCTATATCACGCGCTCGCAGGAGCGCCGCGTCCATAACGGGGAGTTCTCACTATCCCCAATAACGGTTACAAAGAAGGCATTGTCTATGCTGGGCCTGAGCGGACTTATTCACAAACAGCGGTCTCTCAAAGTGAGAGACGGCCAATATATAGAACATACCAAACCCGAACAGTCTTTACAGAATACAGTCCAGCAAGCTGAAGTCGCTCGGCAAAACTTAGCGCCAAAAGACGCAATAAGCAGCCCGCAGACTTGTGGCATACGAGCCGACGAATCCGCTCCGGTGAATGACATCGATCCGCACACGGGATTACCGAAGGACCTACTGCGGCTGATGGCATTGGACGTGAGCAAGGGTGCCATATGCTGGCTCATGAAGCAGGCCCGAGGGGCTGGCGTTCGACTCAGCCACGTCGTTGCCACCGTCTGGCATCGAATTCGCTCGTTACGAGGCCGCGAAGTCGTGTCATACCTCAAGTTCATGGTCCACATGAAAATGGACTTTGCCTTCGTTGCGAAGCAGTGTGCTGACACGGCCGCAAAGGAGCATGCGGATACACGCGCTAGGGCAATGCTCGAGTCTCTTGGCGAACGATATCGTGGCTTCGAGCTGGTATCTGCCGACGGCGTTATGCTCGGCGTTTTCGAGCCCAGTGCATCCGGACTGCACGCGATCGTTGGTGCACGTGGCTCCATCCCCGTGAATCTGGCATTTGCAAAGCAGGTCTTGGCAGGGGGACTGCGATTACGCGCGCCGCAGGATCTGTATGTGCATGCATACGCGTAGAACTGGATAGGCGAATGCAATGACGATCACGAGTTGACGGATTGCGGATGAGCGTTACTTCGGCAGGTACCGACGGTCGTCCGGCGCTTGTCGAACTGCATGCGTCCTAATGCCGCGCCTTCGTGGGCAAGAATTCGGAAGCATAGAAACTGGCCAGCGGCACCGTGGTTTCATTTACTGCACTCGTTGCCGAGTAAGTGCGCCGCCCCCTATCTTCGCTATGGTTCTCACCTGAATACATGCAAAAAAGTTGGAATTTCCAACTCTTTAAAAATCAGACACTTACAAACTTCGTGTGTCGATTGCGATGGTGATGAAAGTCCTTCTTAAAAAGTTGGAATTTCCAATTCTTTAAAAATCAAGGGTATACGAAAGTCATGCGTACGCTGCCGCGAGTGTGCGGTGTAAACTCATGCGGTTACCCTGCCGCAGCGCATTGAGGTGAAAGTCGGCTGATTCGTGTGCGAGTCTCCGTTCACCGGGGTCGCTTATTTCCATCAAACGTAACGCAGCCAGCGTACCGTCTCTTGCCCATTAAGCTCGAGAGATGTCGCGTCCTGGTGAAAACGAAGGGCAGGTGGCAAGTAGGGGAGGGCGCTGTTGCATCCTCATTCCATGCTGTAGCTCGCGGAGACAGCCATGAAGCGCGATTGCGACGGAGTCGATAGGATCAGCCGCCGGTCAGCCGAGTCGGAGTGGGCGGGAAAGCTCGCGGCCATTTTCATTTGCACCATAGGTGCAATGCCGGAACGCGAGAAGAGGAAGCGCCAATAGCGATAAAGCAAGAGCGACTCGACAGCTAAAAAGTCGCCAAATCGCCTAGCTTTTCTACCTCCCGGCTGCGCTTGTCCTTTTCAGAAGTGACATAGACGGACGTCGTGGTCAATGATGTATGGCCCAAGAGTTCTCGGATGGTTTCCAGCGTCATGCCATTGTGAATGCCGTGTGTGGCAAAGGTATGGCGCAGCCAGTGGGTCGAGGCGCTGTTGAGCTTTCGAGCGGTATCGAAATCCTCTTGCGAGACGGAACGGGCCACTTCCGCAAAGAAGGCCTTCAGCACCTGGTACAGCCGCGAAGAGGTGAGCGGGTCATCGGGCGTTCCCGGACGGCCAGGAACCGGGTGAGCGGCAATGAGCGGTGTTTCGTTCGGTATGTTGCGCCAGCTTTCGTGGCCGCGGTAGTGGAAATAACTGCGGATTTCATTTACCACCTGAGGATTTAGCTGGACCCACCGCTTCTTGTTGCCCTTGCCGGTGACGCCAATTTCCCAGCTGAGATCCGACTCGCCGGCGCGGGTAAACGATCGCAAATTCCCGCTGCGCAGTGCAACCAATTCGGAGAGCCGGCAGCCGGTGCTGTAGGCGAGAGCGAGAATGAAACGTAGACGGTAATAGCGCGCATCCTGAGGCATTTTCAGCAGATAGGCCTTCACTAGCCTCCACTCTGCGACCGTCAGCGACCTGGAGATGTCGAGCCCTTCCGTTCCGCGTCGGGCCAGGTGCGGCATCGCCTTGAAAGGATTGTTGTGCAGGTATTTCTGCTCGGTCAGCCATTGCATCATGCTCTGCAAGACGACCAGCGAGTGCTTCTGGGAGCTTTCCGAAAGCGGGCCCTCAAACGGCCGCCACAGAGGAGAAAACCGCTCGATTCCGCGCTGGCCGATCCATCGCTGCTGCGGGATCCGGTTGTACTGCGCCCAGACTTCGGGCGTCTGGCGGCCGAGATACCAGAGGAAATCCCGATACCGGATGCAATCTTCCACCTTCAGCGAGCTGAGTGCCTTGCCGGCCTCGAGGACCGACCATAGGAGAAAGCGCTCGGCTTCCTTGCGGTACGTGCGAACGGTATGGCTGCCGGCCTTATATCGCGCCAGCCAGACCTGGATGGCCTCATAGTCGTTTCTCGCGTTGAGCGACGATCGCTCCCCCCGATTGGTGCCGAAGGCGCCATTGAGCTCGTGTGGAACATGAAAGCTTTCCAACGGCACGATATCGGTCGTCATTGCGCGCGGCGCAGTGAGGGCAACAGCCCACTCCTTTCGAGGCTTGATTCCTCGCCCGGAGACTTTCACCCCGAGTGCAGCCTCAGTCTCCGGTAGCAAAAGCCAGTCCACGATCTGCTTTGCGGCTTTGACGCCAATCCGCGGCACCTTGGTGTACCAGCGAAAGCCATGGTTGTTGACCGCGCCGACGAGCTGCTCGAGCGTGTACAGGCCGGCCGCCTGCAACCGCTTGGCGATGGCGGGGTCGAGCCAGCCGCCCACGGCATCGGACAGGCTCGGATCGGCGTTGGTGAGGTCCTCGATCTTCCGCAGAATGGCAAGCTGCTTGTTGCGCAGCCGGTTGTTGCGTTCGGTTCGCCGATCGAGGCCGGGCGCCGCATTGCCGTATTCTTCTTGAAAGAGATCAATCAGCTCCTGTTCGGTGAATGTCTCATACGGGTCGCGCTCCTCGCGGAACGCTTCCAGCGTCGGCACATGCGCGCCATACGTTACCCGAAGCGCCTCTGGCGGGAGCCGGATCAGGCGGGCGTTGCTGCCCGTCCGCTTGGCCGCAACCATCAACTGGCCACGAATCCACTTCAGCATTGACTTGGCCACCCGCAGATCCAATTCACCTTCGCCGCCCAGATCCTCGGTCGTTTCCAGATAGCGGTCGGCCAAGGCGCGAAGACTAATTCCGTCCAGGTAGCCTCGATAGAAGGCGAAGTGGTGGCGTCCGAGCTGGATCAGTACCGTGCCGCGATCGGTCCAGGAATAGGGCATGAAAAGAATCTTTCCAAAAGAAGAGGTCGAACTGCTACAAGTGGCAGATGGCGGATGAACTTACCTCGTGACCAAGGAGGAGGTCACCGCCGCCAGCATGAAAATCACGCTGAAACCGATCAAGAGAACGGGCAAGCAACCCTTGGCGGTAGGCGAAGGAGGGGACCGCCAAGGCTCTTCGGCAATCTTGACCGGCGGCGGAGGCGGGCGCTCACGCTCGCGATGGGCGCGTTCAAGGGTCTCCGCCCGCTGTTCTGCGGCGACAGTCGGCCGCAATAGTTCACTTGCGCGCTTGTATGCCGTCGTCCGGTTGCTGCCTCCCTGGTGCACAGCACCACTAGGCGAGCTACATTTCCCAAACCAGATGAGATCGTCGCCTCGGTATCGACGAATCGATTGCATGACGCTGGTGTCGCCGGCGAGCATTGCGGCGACCCTTTGAATCGCTTCGTCGCCTGGACCGGCAATTTTGCTGCCATAGGCGCCGCCGACCATCTCCCGATAGACGCGATAAGCGAACCACGCCGCAAGATTCCTTTCGCGCCCAGCCACCGAGAGGCACATGAAAATCTGTTTGAACATAAGTTTTTTTCCGGTGTACCGCGTGTGTGCAACACCGAATGCATCCGCCATGGATTTCAGTTCCGGCGAGGCGATTTTGTCTTTCCAAGTTTCCAGACTGATGAGATCGCTTAGTTCATCGCCGGAGACGCCGTCGGGGATTCTGATACCCAGATTGCGCGCACAGTCCAGTTGACCAGGCGTAGGCGGCTCAGGCGCAAGCTCGTAGACGCTGCTCACCAGCGTGCCGTCGATCTCGGCCTGAAGCCGCGCATCGGTTTCGCTGGCGCAGGTGTAGACGCGTTTGCGCAGTCTGCCGGTGTCGCGGCCGGTACCGACGACTTGGTAGTTAGGCATCTGGGCGGGATGGAAAGCGCATAAGTCGTTGTTCCTACAAAGATTGACGCGGACGCGATGGCAAATCCTGCACCATGTCGAGCATCGACCGGATGAGCCTGAAATCAAAAACGAGAGTTTCTGGCGTAAAACTTCAACTATGGATAATGTGGTTTATCTGCCTATCATTTGTCTGGCTCATCACTATTACAAAACTAGCGCCTTGAGGATACAGGCCTAATCAGCAGTGTCGCGAACGTCACGTTTCTTGGGGTGGGGACGGGTAGATGATAATGGACAGGAACGTAATTGGACATTCCAAAAGGCTTTCCGGGCCATGGGGGATCTCGCCACGGAAGGTCAAGGAATCTCCAGGGGACAAGACATAAGTCTTATCCCCGTGCCGGTACTCGATTTTTCCGCTCAGCATATAAATAAACTCGGTACCCGGATGTTCGAATGAGGGAAATACCTCCGACTCGTGATTGATCGTAATTAGAAAAGGATCGAAGATTTTCGTTGGTCCTTGGTCAAAAGCAAGCAGATGATAAGTATGGCCCCGCTTGCTTCCGCGACGCACCACTTCCATTGCCTGATCCTTTTTAACGAGCTGCGCGCTGCCGCCTGGCATATCGTAATCGCGAAACAGCGTGGCGATCGATACGCCGAGCGCGTGCGAAAGCTTGGCGAGCGTTTCCACGCTAGTGGCGGTCTGTGCATTCTCGATGCGGGACAGCATTCCACGGCTGATGCCCGCGCGATCGGCGACATCCGCTATCGTCAAATGGTTCTGTTGTCTGATGCGACGCACGGTGTTTCCAAGGTGGAGTTCCAGGGAATGTTGTTTCGTCATGTGAAATAGAAGTGAAGTAGGGGCTCAATGATGGCACAGCCTTGATCAGAAAAACATACCAAAGGACTATTGCCCCACCTGCAACATTAGTTTAACCGCGTGAATAAAAATTTCCCTTTAGTTGACTTCTCACCGAGGATTATGCACACTGTTCAAAAATAGTGCTGCATATGCACCTTGCGCTGCAGCGAAGCGGCGTTGGCGAGTGGAAGGTAACGGCGCCTTTCACAAACAGATTTTCTGTTCCAAATCTTTGAGGGAGAGCGTCATGACGCCCATAGAAGCGAAGCAGTATCTTGAAGCAAACAATGTAAAGCTGGTTCTGGCCCAGTTCGTCGACATCTATGGCGTAGCCAAAGCCAAGGCAGTTCCGGTCAAGCATTTCGACGACATACTCAACCAAGGCGCCGGTTTCGCCGGATTTGCCATTTCCGGCATGGGTATCGAACCGCATGGCCCGGATTTCATGGCCATCGGCGATCTGGATACGCTGACGCTTATGCCTTGGCAGCCCGGATATGCGCGCATCGTCTGCAACGGACATGTCAACGGCAAGCCATGGCACCACGACGCACGCGTCGTGCTGCAACAGCAGATCGAGCGGCTGGAGCGCCGCGGCCTGACGTTCTATACCGGGCTCGAACCGGAATTCTCGCTGCTCAAGCGCACTTCAGAGGGCGACATCGCTCCGTTCGACAATACCGATGTGCTCGCAAAGCCCTGTTACGACTACAAAGGCCTCACTCGGGCCGGTGCGTTTCTCGAAAAGCTCGTCAGTTGCCTGCAGGATACCGACATCGACGTCTACCAGATTGACCACGAAGATGCGAACGGACAGTTCGAAGTCAATTACACCTTTGCCGACTGCCTAAGCTCGTGCGACCAGTTCCTGCTGTTCAAGATGGCCGCGTCGGAAATCGCGCATGAGCAGGGGTTGATCTGTTCATTCATGCCCAAACCGTTTTCCAACCGTCCGGGCAACGGCATGCACATGCATATGTCGCTCGGCGACGGGGAACGCAACCTGTTCGAAGATAAGAGCGATTCGCGCGGTCTTGACCTGTCCCGGCTGGCTTACCAGTTCATGGCGGGCGTGCTCAAGCATGCGCCCGCGCTCACCGCACTGTGCGCGCCAACGGTGAATTCCTATAAGCGACTCGTGGTTGGGCGCTCGCTCACCGGGGCCACTTGGGCGCCAGCCTATATCAGCTACGGCGATAACAATCGCTCGTCCATGGTTCGAATTCCCAAGGGCCGGCTCGAACTGCGCCTGCCGGACGGCGCCTGCAATCCGTACCTTGCAACGGCCGCGGTGATCGCCGCCGGGCTGGATGGAATCGAAAACGATCTAGACCCTGGCGAACCGCAAAACACCAACCTCTATCTTCTTTCATCGGCCGAACTCAAGGAACGAGGGATCGGCATCCTGCCGCAGAACCTGCACGCAGCCGTCTCCGCGCTGGAGAAGGACGACGTCGTCCGGCGCGCGCTCGGCCCCATAGCAGACACCTTCATCGAGCTCAAGCAGATGGAATGGGTCGAATACATGCGTCATGTGTCCGACTGGGAAATCACAAGCTATCTTGAATTCTTCTGACAGGGTGAGCAGCACGACGACGCCGCTTACTCGCCTGACAAGTCATCTGATAAAAAAGGAAAATCGCAATGTGCGGAATTGTGGGATTACTGATCAAGAAATCAGAACTGCGCGAACAACTCGGCGACCTAATGGTCCCGATGCTGCTCGGCATGACTGGGCGCGGGCCCGACTCGGCGGGTCTCGCGGTGTTCACCGAGCCCTTGACCGGCCAGGCGCGCAAATACAGCATGTATTCCGGCTTGATCGAAGGCGGTGACGAATTCGACTGGAACGCCCTGGCATCGGCGCTGCGAACGCAATTGAATGCCGAGCCTAGGATCGATGCGAAAGGCAACCATGCGGTGCTGACGGCATCGATCGCGCCAGAACCGTTCAAGGCCTGGCTTGCCGCCCAATACCCCGGCCTCCATCTGCTTTCGGCCGGCAAATCGATTGATCTGTACAAGGACACCGGTACGCCGGCGGAAGTGTCCGAGCGTTACCGCTTTTCATCACTGAAGGGCACGCACCTGGTCGGGCATACCCGCATGGCGACGGAATCGGCCGTCACGCCCGACCGCGCGCATCCTTTCACGGCAGGGGAAGACTTCTGCCTCGTGCACAACGGTTCGCTGTCCAATCACAATGCGATCCGCCGCAAGCTCCAGCCGCTGGGGATCCATTTCGAGACCGACAACGACACCGAGGCAGCCTGCCGTTTCATCGAATGGAGGATGCGCGAAGGGGACGACCTCGAAGCCGCATTGCAGTCTGCCTTCAATGAGCTCGACGGTTTTTACACGCTGCTCATGGGGACCGAGGACAAGCTTGCGCTGGTCCGCGACCCGTTCGCCTGCAAGCCGGCCGTGGTCGCCGAGACCGACGACTACGTCGCCATCGCGTCCGAATTCCGCTCGCTGGCCCATCTGCCGGGCGTAAAGAACGCCGCCGTATTTGAACCCGCGCCCGAGGAGATGTACGTATGGAAAATCTGACGTTCGATCTCACACGGACCCCCTTGCGCGAGCTGAACCAGTTCCTCCACACCGGGATCAAGGAGCGCGAAATCAGGAAGGTCACCGTCCTCAATCCGGACGGCGCGCATAGCATCGCAGCCGGCATGAATGCGCCCATCGATATCGAGATCGCGGGCCACGCAGGCTACTACGCGGCGGGGATGAACCAGCTGGCCCGGGTTACCATCGAGGGGAACGCCGGCACCGGCGTCGCCGAAAACATGATGAGCGGCAGGGTGCATGTGAAAGGCTTCGCTTCCAATGCAGCGGGCGCCACCGCGCAGGGCGGGCTGCTGGTCATCGACGGCGACGCCGGGCTGCGCTGCGGCATTTCGCTCAAGGGCGCCGACATCGTGGTCGGCGGTTCAATCGGCAGCTTTTCCGCCTTCATGGCGCAGGCCGGCAATCTGGTCGTCCTGGGCGATGCCGGCGAAGCGCTCGGCGACTCGCTGTACGAGGCGCGGATTTTCGTGCGCGGGAAAGTGAAAAGCCTCGGAGCGGATTGCGAGGAAAAGCCCATGGTCGCAACGGACCGCCGGATCCTTGCCGATCTGCTGCAGGAGGCCGGCCATGGCGATGTCAGTCCCAATGAATTCACGCTGTACGGCTCCGCCCGCACTCTTTACAACTTCCACGTCGACAATGCAGGAGCCTACTGATGAGCGACCATTCCTCCATCCCAAAGACCTTGCCACGGTTCTCCGCGACCTTCGATCCGCACACCCTAGCTGAGATCCGGCGCGCCGCCGCCACCGGCATCTACGATATCCGCGGAGCCGGCACCAAGCGGAAACTGCCGCATTTCGATGACCTGCTGTTTCTCGGCGCGTCGATTAGCCGTTATCCGCTGGAAGGATACCGTGAGAAGTGCGGAACCGATGTGATCCTCGGCACGCGCTATGCCAAGATGCCGATCCATCTGAAGACCCCTGTTACCATCGCTGGCATGAGCTTTGGGGCGCTGTCCGGGCGCGCCAAGGAGGCGTTGGGACGCGGCGCGACCATTGCCGGCACCAGCACCACGACTGGCGACGGCGGCATGACGCCGGAAGAGCGCGGCCAGTCGAAAATCTTGGTGTACCAGTATCTACCGTCGCGCTATGGCATGAACCCGGACGATCTGCGAAAGGCCGATGCCATCGAGGTCGTCATCGGCCAGGGGGCGAAGCCCGGCGGCGGCGGCATGCTGCTCGGGCAGAAGATCAGCCCCCGCGTAGCGAAGATGCGCTGCCTGCCCGAAGGCATCGACCAGCGTTCCGCCAGCCGTCACCCGGACTGGACCGGCCCGGACGACCTGGAAATAAAGATCGCCGAACTGCGCGAGATCACCGACTGGGAAAAGCCTATCTACGTCAAGGTGGGAGCAACCCGCCCGTACTATGACACGGCCCTCGCGGTGAAATCGGGCGCCGACGTGATAGTGATCGACGGCATGCAGGGCGGGACGGCGGCGACCCAGGAAGTGTTCATCGAGCATGTCGGCATTCCTATTCTCGCGGCGATCCGGCCCGCCGTGCAGGCGCTGCAGGATCTGAACATGCATCGCAAGGTGCAGCTCATCGTGTCGGGTGGCATTCGCAACGGCGCGGACGTGGCCAAGGCGCTTGCCCTGGGCGCCGACGCGGTGGCCATCGGCACCGCGGCGCTGGTTGCCCTCGGCGACAACGATCCTCGGCTGGAGGCACAGTACCAGGCGTTGGGCACCACTGCCGGCGCGTACGACGACTGGCAGGACGGACGCGACCCGGCGGGGATCACTACTCAGGATCCGGAGCTGGCCGAGCGGCTGGACCCGGTGCTCGCCGGACGGCGCTTGGCGAACTATCTCTCTGTCGTGACGATGGAAGCACAAGTGATTGCCCGTGCTTGCGGCAAGTCGCATCTCCACAACCTGGAGCCCGAGGATCTGGTCGCGCTGACAATCGAGGCAGCAGCGATGGCTCAGGTTCCGCTGGCCGGAACCAGCTGGATACCGGGAAAGAACGCTTCGTATTGAACTGGAGTGCCGCATCCACCGGCCGGCAGCCAGCGCCGGCGCTCATGGACGTGAGTATCGCAGCATTAGCGCAGTGACATTGAATCAGACCACTTGAAGGGGAGAACACTGTGAAACGACTATGCAAGTTATTGCTATTTGCCGGACCCTTGCTCTTCTCGCTGCATGCGCTGGCACAAGGGGCAGGGCCACAGGTCAACAAGGGCGACGTAGCCTGGGTAATGCTCTCGACCCTGCTCGTCATCATGATGGCCGTGCCCGGGCTGGCGCTGTTCTACGGCGGCATGGTGCGCAGCAAGAACACGGTATCTGTCCTCACCCAGGTGCTGGCCGTGTTTTCTCTGTTGGGACTGCTGTGGTGTGTCTATGGCTACAGCGTCGCCTTCACTGAGGGGAATGCCTTCTTCGGTGGTCTGGGCAAGCTATTCCTCAAGGGCGTGACGGCTGACAGCATGGCAGCCACCTTCAGCAAGGGAGTTGTGGTGCCCGAGTTCGCCTATATCGCTTTCCAGATGACGTTCGCCGCGATCACGCCGGCGATCATCATCGGCGGATTCGCCGAGCGCGCCAAATTCTCCGCCGTGGTCGCATTCATGGTCCTGTGGTTTACATTTTCCTACCTGCCCATGGCGCACATGGTCTGGTACTGGGCAGGCCCGGACGCCTACACGGACGCGGACGCCGCAGCCAAGGCAGGCGCGACCGCCGGTTTCCTGTTCCAGAAGGGAGCACTCGACTTCGCCGGCGGCACGGTGGTGCATATCAATTCAGCAGTCGCCGCATTGATCGGCG
Source organism: Noviherbaspirillum pedocola (assembly GCF_016632335.1). Classification (GTDB taxonomy): domain Bacteria; phylum Pseudomonadota; class Gammaproteobacteria; order Burkholderiales; family Burkholderiaceae_D; genus Noviherbaspirillum_A; species Noviherbaspirillum_A pedocola. Next base: position 33,269 of record NZ_JAEPBG010000024.1, on the reverse strand, counting down.
CCATCATGATCGGCAAGCGTACCGGTTACGGCCAGGAACACATGCCGCCGCATAATCTCTCGCTGACATTGATCGGCGGCTCGCTGTTGTGGGTCGGATGGTTCGGCTTCAATGTCGGTTCCAACCTAGAGGCTAACAGTGTGGCGACGATGGCGTTCCTGAACACCTTCCTCGCAAGCTGCGCTGCGGCATCGACATGGCTGTTCGTCGAATGGACCTTCAAAGGCAGGCCATCCCTGCTGGGCGGAATTTCCGGAGCGATCGCCGGCCTTGTCGCGATCACGCCGGCCTGCGGTTTCGTAAGTCCGATGGGCGCGCTGGTAATCGGCCTGATTACCGGCGTTGCCTGCCTGTGGGCGGTGAACGGGCTCAAGCGCTTGCTCAAAGCCGACGATTCGCTCGATGTGTTTGGTATCCATGGCGTGGGAGGAGTGATTGGTGCCCTGCTGACCGCCGTGTTCGCTTCGCCTTCGCTGGGCGGCGCGGGAGTATACGACTATGTGCTCAACAAGGTCGGCGATTACGACATGACGGCGCAGCTCGTCAGCCAGTTCTGGGGTGTTGCCGTGTGCATCCTCTGGTCTGGCGTGGTCTCGCTCGTCGCCTACTATGTCGTTGATAAGACGATCGGCTTGCGCGTGCCGATCGAGCACGAAGTGGAAGGGCTGGACTTGAGCGTGCATGGCGAAGCGGCATATCGCCTGTAACCAGGTAATGCCAAGAGGCGCATAGAAGCGCGGCCCGTCATCGAAAGACGGGCCGCGCTTTTTCTTTCCGGAGTAAGAGGGAAATGCAGCGGTGTCTCGTGACGTTGGTGGGCGACAGAATTGACGCTGCTGGTTATGGTCCGGACCGAGACACCCGGGCCATGGTACCCAACGACCAACCTGCCTGTCGAACAGGTGTCCCTGGAAGAAGCCGTGCGACTTTCCGGACTGCGCAATTGGGTCGAGCAAAGCTAGAAGCAGAATAAGGATGAATTGCGCTGGGCCGATTTAATGGTGCGCAGCGACCGCTCGATTCGCCGGCACTGGATCCTGGTGTATTGCGCCTTCAGCTTTTGCTGGCGATATGAGACCAACCCGGTGCGTGTCATCGATCGATCACAGCAACCGGCTTTGCCGCCAGTGCCGTCAACGGGACGGAAAAAATCAGCCGCGCAATCCTTTACCCATGCTGGACCAAGACCTTGCGCGCGGTACGCGCCCGGCTAGTCCCGGTGCATTGGCTAACGCCGCGGCGTACCGAGGTCCGAGGCGCTTCCGCAGCCCAGCGTCATGATCAGTGTGAGCATATCACTTAGCGCGACGACTTCCATACCATGGGGGGATCCGATCGTCAGTGTCGACACGAAAAAAGAGCTGATCGGCGAGTTCAAGAATGCCGGCAAAACGTGGCGCAGGCTGGCGCAGCCGGTGCTGGTACATGACTGGCCACAGGACGCCATTGGACAAGCGGTGCCCTATGGCGTTTATGAAGTCGGCGCTAATCGAGGCTTCCTTTTTGTCGGGGACTGCTTTGATACGCCAAGCTTTGCCGTCGATACGATAGGCGATTGGCCCGGGTGCACTTTGCACGCTCGAATACGTGCATCGCGCACCATAAAAAACGGCCCGCCGTCATCCATTAAACCTTGGAATCCTTTTTTCCCGCCTGTGGTGCAAATCTGCGCTTTTTTAATACAGAGAATAAAAAATTCGCTCTATTCAAATATGGCACAGCGTTTGCATTAAATCTCCGGTCGCAAGGCACTGCGATTTTCGTGTGCATCCAAACCTGATGTGCTTGGACTTTGCGACGGTCTGACCAATCGATACAGGGTTATCCGGCCAGTCTGCGACGCAAAGCTTTAAGGCTCATGCCGCCTTGGGGTCGATAGCGCCGCTCTTTTGATGAACAACCAGCGAGGAGTTAAAGCATGATCCCAATTCCCAAGAAGGGAACGCCTGAACGCGAACGCCTCATTCAGTTGCACAAGGAATGTACCGAGTCCATGCATGGCGTTGCCGGATTCTCCATCTTGAAATGCGCCACTCCTGGCGATACGACGGTAGTCACCGGCGGCACCCATGAGCATCCGGACTTAAAGCGCGTGCTGCTGCGCATGCGCGGCGCATCGGTCAAGGGCAAGCTGGTAGTGATCTGCACCAAGCCCGATGCGGAATGGCGTATTGGACGGCTGTCCGGCGTCCGCGGCGTGCCGCCCGTCTTCGTGAACGACGACATATACACCAGCGAACAGGACATTCAACACGCCATCTTCGTGATGCGGCTTGACGAGATGCCGGAGACCGATGGCATGCCCGAGCACTATCACGAAGGCTACAAGCGTCGCGACGACAACTGGCCCGTGACCTGATTCACGAAAGAATCCACTTCGACAGCAACCGATTATTTACCGCTTCACCGACCCGCTTGCCGGGAGCCGGTGGGCCATCACAGGAAAAGACTCGATATGTGCGCAATGAGATTAACCGGCTATGCAAATAAATTCAGCGTTCACCCCGGCGAGACAATCAAGTTCTATGTGAATTGCGACGGTCCGGCCAAGTATGACGTTTCGATCGTCCAGATGATCAATGGCGACACCAATCCACGAGGCCCGGGATTCATCGAAAAGAAAATCGCTTCGAAATGCGAAGGGCGCTACGACGGCGTCAAGCAGGTAGTACACAGCGGATCGCATGCATATGTGGCCGACGCGCCGCAATTGCGGGTGGAAAGCTTCACACTGCAATGCTGGATCTGGCCCACCATGCCCAAGACGGATACCCGCTACTGGAAGCATGGGGCGCAGGGCCTTGTAACGAAATGGTCCGACAACAAGGGCTATGGCCTCTTCATCAATGAAGATGGCTGCATCGAGCTGCGCATCAACGAGCAGAAATTCGCCGTGCCTGTGCAGCTGCGCGACCATGCTTGGCATTTCGTCGCAGCGACATTCGATGCCGAGACCGGCGAGGTCACGATCTATCATGAGCCGCAAATCGTCTATGCGCTCGATCCGCTCATCGAACCGGTGACGACCAGCTATTCCGGAACGATCACGCACGAACCAATTCCGCTCGTCATGGCGGGATATGTGGGCAAGCTCGACGCCGGCCAGTCCGGCCGTTCATCCATGCCGCAGGGCGTGATCATTGAAGGACACTACAACGGCAAGCTCGACAGCCCGCGCCTGTGCAATCGCGCGCTGTCCCGGCTCGAGATCGAGACGATGAAAGCCGGTGCGCAGCCGGGGATGACCGAACGCCGCAATTCCGGACCGACCGGCGCTTTGTCCGAATGCATCGTTGCTTCCTGGGACCTCGCTGACGGCATCAATACGATTATATGCAAGGATCATGGGCCATATCGATTCGATGCTCCGTTGGTCAACTGCCCGGTGCGTGCCATCACTGGACACAACTGGTCTGGCCAGAATTTCGACTGGAAATTCGCGCAAAAGGAGTACGGCGCCATCCATTTCCACGATGACGATCTTGACAATGCACGCTGGGACGTCAGCTTCGAATGGGAAGTGCCGGAGGATATCAAGAGCCGGTTCTACGCCGCCAAACTCACCACGCCCGAAGGCGACGAAGACTATATTCCTTTCTGGGTGGTGCCCAAGCTCGGCGCCAAAAAGGAAAAAATCGCCGTGATGGTTCCCACCATCAGCTACATGGCGTATGCCAATGAACATGTGGCCTGCAACGCGGGCGGCGCCGAGCTGTTCGTGTATCGCGTGCCGATCATGCAGCAACAAAACATGTTCCTCGCCGAGCACCGGGAATACGGCGGCTCGATCTATGACACCCATACGGACGGCAGTGGCATCAGCCTCTCATCACGTCTGCGGCCGATATTGAGCATCCGCCCGAAATACGACCACTTCCTAGCACAGGCGCCTTGGCAGTATCCGGCGGATCTGCATCTCATCTACTGGCTGGAAACGATGGGATACGAATACGATGTCTTCACCGACGAAGATCTGACCTACGAAGGCCTGGCCCGCCTCGAGGGCTACAACGTCGTGATCACCGGATCGCATCCGGAACACAATTCGGGTCCGCAGCTCGATGCGCTGCATAACTACACGCAGCGCGGCGGGCGCCTGATGTACATGGGCGCGGACGGCTGGTACTGGGTCCACTCCTATCATCCGGCATATGAAGAACTTGGCCGGGGCGTCGTCACCGAGATGCGGCGCTGCGAATCGGGCATCCGTACCTGGCGCGCCGATCCGGGCGAGTACTACCATCAGGGGACCGGCGAGCTTGGAGGCATGTGGCGCTATCGCGGCCGCTATCTGCATTCGGTGGCTGGCGTCGGCATGTCGTCCGAAGGCTTCGATATCTCGAGCTACTTTTCGCGCACCCCCGATAGCATGGATCCACGCGTGGCGTGGGCGTTCAACGGCATCGACTACGATGAAAAGCTCGGCAATTTTGGCTTGGTCGGAGGCGGGGCAGCAGGACTGGAACTCGACATCGTCGACACCATGCTGGGTTCGCCGCCGCACACGCTGACGGTGGCAACTTCGGCCGGCCGGCATACCGAGGCTTACCTGCTGGTCATGGAAGACTTCGGCTTCAACCAGCAAGGCCTCGACGGCACGGTGCATCCGCGCGTGCGCGCCGATATCACCTTCCACGAAACACCCAATGGCGGCGGCTGCTTCGCATTCAGCTCCATCGCTTACTGCGGATCGTTGCCGTGGAATAACTGTGATAACAACATCTCACGCCTGACGAAGAACGTCCTCGACCGTTTCGCGGCCGACGGACCGTTGCCGGCGCCTCCGGCGGATGCCTTCAGGCACCGCGGGCGCGCCGATTACGAGTCGCCGGCGCTAGCCTCGTCGCAGAAAGCGGAGCCGGCCGTTTCTCCGGCAGTGGAGCCGGCAGTCATGGCAATGCAGAAATAAGAGCTGAACCGGGGCGGCGCTCCAATCCTGCGAGCGCCGCCCCGGACCCTGGTTCAGCCAAAGAGACACTACAGAGGTAATCAGTATGCTCGATAACGATCCTGTTCTGCTGGATTGCAGTGCTCCTCCTTCGTCCGCATTGGCAGCGCCGTCGGCATTGCTCATGCCGGACGCCTACCGCTCTTTCGCCTTCGCATCGCGCGAAGATGCGGCGATCTGGGCGCTCGACTGGATATGCATCGGCAGCCATGCCGACATCCCGAATGCCGGAGACCTGCTGCCGTTCACGGTAGGCGACCACGCGGTCCATGTACAGAGGCAGACCGACGGAACTTTGATCGGCCGTTTCAACCAGGCCCAGCACGGCGGTTGCAGAACAGTACCCCTGCAGTGCCAGCAGGGGACGAAAACGCCATGCTCATTCACATCCTGCGGCCACAGCTTGGATCGCATGCCGTTGCGCGCCGATGAGGTCGGTAGCAATACCCCCGAGATGTACCAATACCTGGGCTTGCGGCCGGAGCGATTGCTGCCAGTGCGCAGCGCCACGCTGGGCCCGCTGATCTTCGTGAACCTTAATCCGCTCGGTGAGGAATTCGATCACACCGCGCGGACATTCGCGCAGGCGATGCCGGCGATCGCCGACACCGCGTGGGAGCGGACTGGACATGCCTTTCTCGGATTCGACGGCAACTGGAAGCTGGTGGGACAGATGCTCGCAGCGGGTAGTGCAACGAGCGTATCGAACGCCGTATTCACGGACCGCATGGCGTTGTTGCAATCGGAATGCGATGCCGGCGACGGTCAGCAATGCGACGAACCGACAACCGCCTTGTGGACCTTCCCGAATCTGCTGATCCTGGCGCAGCCCGGCAGCTTATGCGTCGCATTGCTACAGCCGGTGGCGATCAACCGCACCCGTTGCCGGCTCAGCATCTTCCATGCCGCCGGAGAGGAAAAAAACGGCTTATGGCTCAAGCGGCTTCAGAAAAAGGCCGATGAAATCAAGCAGGTTCAGCGAGCCATGGAAGCATGGGGCACCGCATCGGAATCGGCTTCCCGGTCTGGCAGCCTGCCATTCGCGAATCAGGCATTGAGCGCCTGGCTGAGTGACATGGTCGCGTCACGGTTCGAACGCACGCTGGATCCGACCGCCAATTCTCTTTCCTCGATCACCAGAAACCTTATTCCCATTAGGAGCATGCAATGAACTTACCGTTGAAGAAAAAGGACGAGACGCCGCAATCCCTCGCAGTCGCCGTGGCTGCCTACGAGCACGGACGGTTCGATGAAGCATTCGGTCTGTTTGGCGCGCTCGCCGAGGCCGGAAACGTCCATGCGCAGGCCTGGCTCGGCGCGCTGTACACCAATGGAGAAGGCGTTGCAGCCGATCTGGCCGCCGGCTTCGCCTGGTATCTGGTGGCCGCTCAGAACGGGCACCGGCAATCGCAGACCAATGTGGGCGCCATGCTGCTGTCCGGGCAGGGCGTTGCAGCGGATATCGCCGAAGGCGTGCGGTGGACCACTAGGGCGGCGGAGCAGGGCGATGCGATGGCGCAGTCCAACCTCGCCTCCTTGTATGCCAAGGGAAAGGGCGTCGAGAAAGACGAGGTCGCCGCGACACATTGGTACCTGCGGGCGGCCGAACAGGGGCATTTTCCCTCGCAAGCCCGTGCGGGCTTCATGTATGCCAATGGAAGCGGCATCGAGAAGGACCGGGTGCAGGCATTCGCTTGGCTTTCCCTCGCCGCCCAGCATGGCGTAGGGATGGCGCTGAGCGCGCTCGAAGCGGTTATTGCCGAGATGTCGGCGGAGGAAAAACGGGCCGGCGCAAGCCTGTTCAATCAATGGCGCAACCGGCATGCCGCCGTATCGTCGCCGGCAAGACTGGTCCCGGTCCCCGGATGACCGGAGCGAATGTCGGGCAGAGAAGAAATGGACAGGGAACAGATAAGGAACGACTCGTCATGACGACTTACAGCGTGCAGCAGATCAAGTTCGAATGCCTTTCTTATATCAAGGAGTTCGGGGCGCGGATGGATCAATGGGTGATGGGCATATCCAGCGATCCGTCCCAGGCGCTGGCGCGCCATGGCGTCGATCTGAGCAAAGACATCTGGATATGGAAGCCGGCACTGTCGCAATCGGCCGCACGCGCCGTCCTCGATTTCTTCACGAAGAGATATCAGGTCCGCGCGGCAGAAACGAATACGGAACAGGAAGCGGGCAGCGCGCACTGTGTCTTCATGTTCAAGCGGCAGCCATAGCGATTCAGGATAGTGCATCGTTGCTGGAACGAACATTGCTCATGTATCCAAATAGATCTTTATGTATGCACACATCGGCGTAACGGGAGTGAGGAAGTAAGGACTTGTGCCCGATACGGGGCCGTATTCGGCGGCCAAGGCGGTCGTTGTATCCGCTCGAAATAGTACGCGACCAAATTCGGTGCAAGACCTCGGTATCAAAGCAGTGCATTCATTTAACCAGTCATAAGGTCAACCATGAAAATCACAAAGCGCAATTTCCTGAAGACCATGCTGGGCACAGCCGCTGCAAGCGCTGTCCCGGGTACTCTGATGATGGCAAGCCGCGCCGCCAGCGCAGCCGACCCGATCAAGGTAGGCATTCTCCACTCGATGACCGGGACGATTGCCATCGCCGAGGCGCATGTCGTCGATGCGGAGAAGCTGGCGATTGATGAGATTAATGCCGCTGGTGGTGTGCTCGGACGTCAGATCCAGCCGATCGTCGAGGACGGCGCGAGCGACTGGCCGACCTTCGCGGAGAAGGCGCAGAAACTCCTGGTCAACGACAAAGTGAGCGCGGTCTTCGGCTGCTACACCTCGGCCTCGCGCAAAGCCGTGTTGCCGGTATTCGAGCGCTACAACGGGCTGCTGTACTACCCCACGTACTACGAAGGCCTTGAGCAATCCAAGAACATCATGTACACCGGGCAGGAAGCGACGCAGTCCATCATCCCAGCCGTGGAATGGCTAGCGAAGAACAAGAAAGCGAAGACATTCTTCCTAATCGGTTCAGACTACGTCTGGCCGCGCACCACGAACAAGATCGCCCGCCCGACCATCTCGAGAGTGGGCGGTAAGGTCGTCGGCGAAGAATACTTCCCGCTGGGCGCTTCTGAATTCGCGTCGGTGATCAACAAGATCAAGGCGATCAAGCCCGACGTCATCGTCTCCACGATCGTGGGCGGCTCGAACGTCGGCTTTTATAAGCAGCTCGCGTCCGCCGGTATCACGGGCAAGAACGCGACAATCATGGCCATGGCGGTCTCGGAGGAAGAGGCCATCGGCATCGGCGCCGAAAACCTGGTCGGCGTGCATTCGATCATGGGTTACTTCCAGAGCATCCAGAATCCGGCCAACAAGAAGTTCGTTAGCGCATTCAAGGCCAAGTACGGCCAGGACCGCGTGGTGGGCGACACCATGGAAGCCGGTTATACGGCGGTGTACTTGTGGAAGCTGGCGGTAGAAAAGGCAAACAGCCTGGATGTGCCGAAGGTGGTGGCCGCGTCGTCCAATCTTGCCTTCGACGCTCCGGAAGGGCAGGTCAAGTTCCACGCTGCGAATCATCATTTGTGGAAGCACGCGCGTGTCGGCACCTTCAAGCCCGACGGACAGATCGAGATCATCTACGAATCACCGTTGATCGAACCGAACCCGTTCCCGAAGCTCACGGGATGAAAGGAGGGGTAGGGGAAGGGGAAGGGGAAGGGGAAGGGGAAGGGCTGCACTTCTAAAGGCGGCGTGGCCGCTGTTCTTGTGCGAACGTCCACCCCGCGCGTGCGGCATCGCGCCGCGGGTGCTGGACGGCAAGCATCTTCAATCAATCTTGCGGAACAGACGATGAGTTTCGAAACTTTTGTAATGCAGGCTTTCGGCGGATTGTCGCTTTTCACGGTGCTGGCGCTGATGGCGCTGGGATTGGCCATCGTGTTCGGCCTTATGGGCGTTATCAATATGGCGCACGGCGAACTGATGATCCTCGGCGCCTATATGACGTACCTGACCGCCGAGGTCTTTCAACAATATTTTCCTGCGCTGATGGGGATCTATTTTCTGGTCGGCGTACTGGTTGCGTTCATCGTCACGTTTGCGTTCGGCATGCTGCTCGAACTGGTCATGATCCGGTACCTCTACATGCGGCCGCTCGACACCATGCTCGCCACCTGGGGACTTTCGCTGATCCTGCAGCAACTGTATCGGCAGATCTTCGGTCCGATCGATGTCAGCGTACCGATCGTGAGCTGGCTGCAGGGCGCGTGGCAGGCCGGTGAGGGCATCGAGCTGCCGCTGAGCCGCATCTTCATCCTGTTCCTCACGCTGTTCGTGGCCGCATCCGTCTATTTCTTCCTGTTCCGCAGCCGATGGGGCTTGCGGATACGGGCAGTCACGCAGAACCGGGCGATGGCGGGAGCCGCAGGCATCAATACCGCTCGTGTCGATGCCGTCACCTTCGCGCTTGGTTGCGGCCTTGCCGGCATCGCGGGATCTGCGCTGACGATGCTGGCCTCGACCGGCCCGGGAGCCGGCCAGCAATACGTGGTCGACACCTTCATCGTCGTCGTCTTCGGTGGCGTCGAAAGCCTGCTCGGAACCTTCCTCTCGGCCTTCATGATCGGCCAGATGCAGTCGATGTTTGAGTACGTGCTCAGCGGTTCCATGGCAAAGGCGACCATTCTCACCCTCGTTATCGTTGTCCTGTATTTTCGCCCCAACGGACTGTTTTCCTTAAAGGTGCGTCGATGAACACCAAGCAAGCTACTTCCTCCACCGAGTCGTCTTCAGTATCCGGCCCAGTGGCCGCGCCGGCCAGCGCGGCGGCCACGCGCAACGATGCGCAGCCGAAGGCGCACGCGGCCGCTAGTCCATCGAAGCCATTCCTACCGGTTGCCGCCGCATTCCTGCAGCGTTATGCCCTAGCCATCCTGGCGCTGGTGCTTCTGGTCGTCCTCCCGGTGCTGGCCAGCACCTTCCGGCTGGGACTGTACGGAAAATATCTATCCTTCGGATTCTGCGCAGTGGGTTTGGTGCTGTGCTGGGGATATGGGGGCATCCTGAGTCTTGGGCAGGGCATCTTCTTCGGGCTGGGAAGCTATGCGATAGCGATGTTCATGAAACTTGAAGCCACGGCCGCCGATCCGGCCGCCGCGGTGTTTGGTGCCGCCTTGCCGGATTTTATGGTCTGGAACAGCATCGAAAGCCTGCCTTGGTGGTGGAAGCCTTTCTCCCACGTATGGTTCGCGGTGCCCGCCGCGCTGATCATTCCGGCGGTAGTCGCGTTCGTGCTGGCCTATGCCAACTTCCGCAAGCGCGTCGGCGGCGTGTACTTTTCCATCGTCACCCTGGCACTAGCGTCGATCATGTCGATCATGATCATTGGCCAGCAAGGGTATACCGGCGGCGTCAACGGCATCACAAACCTGCCGACCTTCATGGGCATGAGCGTGCAAAGCGATACCGCGGTATGGGTGATGTACTACGTCACCGCCGTTCTGCTGCTCGGCGCCGTGGTCGTCAGCACTTTCATCCTACGCAGCCGGCTGGGAAAGGTGTTGATCGCCATCCGCGACCGCGAGGACCGGATTCGGTTCTCTGGCTATGACCCGGCGATGTTCAAGGGTTTCGTGTTCGCGGTGGCCGCCATGTTTTCGGCGATCGGCGGTGTGATGTTCACCCTGCAGGTCGGCTTCGCGTCGCCCTCAGTGGCAGGCATTGTCCCGTCGATCGAGATGGTGATCTATGCGGCCGTGGGTGGCAGACTTTCGGTGGTCGGAGCGGTGTATGGCGCGCTGATGGTCGGCATGATGAAAACCTACTTCTCCGAAACATTCGTTAGCGTCTGGTTGTATCTCATCGGCGCATTGTTCATCGTCGTTACGATGTTCCTCCCCAAGGGCCTGGCAGGCGTGCTCGACAGGCTCAGCGGCCGCAACGAAAAGGATGTGTCATGAACAAGATGATCCTGTCGGTGGAAGACCTGACGGTCTCGTTCGACGGCTTCAATGCCGTCGATAACCTCAATTTCTACGTGGCCCCGAACGAGCTGCATGTGGTCATCGGCCCCAACGGCGCCGGAAAGACAACGCTGCTCGACATGATCTGCGGCAAAACCAAGCCGACCAAGGGGACCATTTCCTTCAAGGGACTGAACCTGGAACGCATGCTCGAATACCAGATCACGCGTGCCGGCGTCGGGCGCAAGTTTCAGAACCCGTTGGTGTATGAAGACCTCACGGTGTTCGAGAATCTCGAGATCTCTTATCCGCGCAAGCGCGATGTGTTTGGCTCCCTGTTCTTCGAATGCGACGCCACGGTGCGGGACCGCATCGAAGAAAACGCGCGATTGATTTTTCTCGACGACCAGCTGCAACGGAAGGCCGGCCTGCTGTCGCACGGGCAGAAACAGTGGCTGGAGATCGGGATGCTGCTGATGCAGGAACCGGAACTGCTGCTGCTCGACGAACCGGTCGCCGGCATGAGTGCCAAGGAACGGGAGAAGACTGGTGAACTGCTGCGCAACATCGCGCAGAACCGCTCCATGGTCGTGATCGAGCACGACATGGAGTTCGTCAAGGCGATCGCCCACAAAGTCACGGTGCTCCACCAAGGAAAAAAGCTCGCGGAAGGCGCGATGGAGAAGGTGCAGAGCGATCCGCGCGTGATCGAAGTTTACTTGGGCCATTAAATATGCTGAACGTCGAAAACCTCAACGTCTATTACGGCGAAAGCCACGTCCTGCACGATCTTTCCTTCGCCTTGTCCGCCGGCGAGACCCTGGCCGTCATGGGGCGCAATGGCATGGGCAAATCCACGCTGCTCAAGTCGCTCATCGGCGTGCTGCCAACCAAATCCGGACATATCCACCTCAAGAAAAAGGACTTGACCGGAACGAAGAGCTACCAGCGCGTCGCCGCCGGCATCGGCTATGTGCCGCAGGGGCGGCTGATCTTCCCCTATCTGAGCGTTGAGGAAAACATCCTGACCGGCATGGAAGGCGCGCGGCGGCCGAAGGTGCCGGACTGGGTGTACCAGGAATTTCCGGTGCTCTGGGAAATGCGAGGGCGGCGCGGCGGCAATCTGTCCGGCGGACAGCAGCAGCAGCTCGCCATTGCGCGGGCGCTGGTATCCGATCCAAAGGTCCTGATCCTCGACGAGCCCACCGACGGCATCCAGCCTTCGCTGATCAAGGACATTGCCAAGACGCTGAACCGCCTCAAGCGCGAGCGCAACTTCGCGATCATCGTCTCGGAGCAGGTATTGACCTTCACGCTCGAGATCGCCGACCGCTTCCTGATCATCGAAAAGGGCCGTTTCGTCCATAGCGACACCCGCGAAAACATGGATACCACAAAGATCCAAAGCTATCTGACCATCTGATTTGCAAAAGGCTCGCAGGAATGCAGACATATACGAAGATCATCGGCAGCACCGCTCAACCCGCGCTGGCTGAGCGCTTGCATCAGCTGGAACACCAGGGACGGGTGGACTATGTGACATTGAGCGGCGACGATATTCAGCGCCGCCGGCTGCGGGTACGCACCGACGGCGGCCAGGAGTGCGGCATCGCGCTCGACCGCAGCGAACATCTGTACGACGGCGCAGTATTGCGGCTCGACCCGGACATGGCGGTGGTGGTAAGGACTGCACAAACGGAATGGCTGCGGCTGCACCCGCGCCATGCCGCAGCGGCGCTGGAACTTGGTTATTTCGCGGGCAACATGCACTGGCAGGTGCGGTTCGAAGGCAGCATGCTGTTCGTGGCCCTCAAGGGGGCAGTCGAGGACTATCTGCAGCGCCTGCAGCCATTGCTGTCGGCCGGCGCCATCGAAGTTTTGCCAGCTGCGCGCAAGCATGGGCATGAGCATGATCACGGACATAGCCATGAGCGCGGGCATGCGCATGGGTAACGGTGTACGAGTGGCGGGCATGCTGACAGCGCTGCAACAGGCCGACAGCTTTTTTCCGGGCGGCGCGATGGCATTTTCTTGGGGGCTCGAAACCCTGCGGCGCGACGGCATCGTGCACGACGCGGCGACGCTGGTGCAGTTTCTCGAGACGCAGTTGCTGCATCGGTGGGCAAGCTGTGACCAGGGATTTCTCAGCGCGACATGCAAGGTGGCGGGAAGCCCGGATGCATTCGATCTGCTGGCGGAAATCGACGCGCTTGCCGAGGCGATGAGCGTCATTCCGTCACTTCGGGAAGGGTCATGCCGACTCGGCCGCACCCTGGCAACCGTGCATGCCAAGCTGGGCCAGTCCGGCGCGGCCCAGCTGCTTCGCCATATCGGGGCCGGGCAGATGTTCGGACATCTTGCCGTGGTCCAAGGATATATCTGGACGCAGGCAGGAATGGACGAGCTGGAATGCCGGACCGCCGCCGCTCACGCGGCCTGCACTGGGGCCGTCAGCGCCGCGGTGCGGCTGAGCCTGGTCGGTCATCTCGATGCTCAACGCGCCCTGACTGCGTTGCGGAGCCGTCTGGCCGCCGTGCTGGAAACGGAACCGCCCGCGCTCGATGAGCTGTCCAGCTGCGCTTTCGCCATCGATATCGCCGGTATGCGGCATGCGCAGCTGGATGCGCGGCTGTTCGCCAATTAAGGAAAATCATGTTGCTCACCCCCACAGAACTAGAGCGGCTCACGCTGTATACCGCCGCCGAGCTGGCGCGCAAGCGCCGGGCGAAAGGACTCAAGCTCAACTATCCCGAGGCAGTGGCGATCATCGCTGATGAATTGCTGGAGGGCGCGCGGGAGGGCCGCTCGGTCGCCGACCTGATTGCCTTCGGCTCCATCATCCTGACCCAGGACGATGTGCTGCCAGGCGTCTCCGAGCTGCTACCGATGCTGCAAGTCGAAGGCTCGTTCCCGGACGGAACCAAGTTGGTCACGGTGCATGAGCCTCTTCGGCCGGGCAAGACCGCCACGTCAGATGCGGTGACGCCGGGCGAAGTCATTGCGATGGATGGAAACATCGAACTAAACGCCGGCCGGAAATCGGTGAGCGTAAAGGCGTTGAACACCGGTGACCGGCCGATACAGATCGGCAGCCACTTCCACTTTTTCGAAGTCAATCGCGCGCTGCAGTTCGAACGTGCAGCGGCCTTCGGCAAGCATCTCGACATCCCGGCCGGCACCGCGGTGCGCTTCGAGCCCGGCGATGAAAAGGAAGTCAGGCTGGTGGACTTCGGCGGCAGTCGTGAAATCTTCGGGCTCAACGGACTTACCGATGGACCGATCGATGGCGACGCCAGCTTGGCGCAGGCAATCGAGCGGGCGCGGAAAGCCGGTTTCAAAGGGGCATAAGAGGAACATCGGGAATACCAAATGGTGACAATGACTCGCAAGGAATACGCGGCGATGTACGGCCCGACCACGGGTGACCGGGTACGGCTGGGGGACACATCGCTGTTCGCCGAGGTCGAGCACGATTACGCGGTGCCGGGCGACGAATGCCTGCACGGCGGCGGAAAGACGTTGCGTGATGGCATGGGTTTGGCCGCCGGCTATGACAGCGCGATGGGTTCGCTCGACATGCTGATCTGCAACGCCCTCGTGATCGACCCGGTGCTGGGCATCGTCAAGGGCGATATCGGCATCAAGGAGGGTCGCATCGTCGCCATCGGCAAGGCTGGCAATCCGGCGGTGATGGACGGCGTGCATCCAAAGCTGATTTGCGGCGCTGCGACCACGGTGCGGGACGCCGAAGGCATGATCGCCACGCCCGGCGGCATCGACGTCCATGTCCACTTCGATTCGGCGCAGCTGTGCGAGCATGCGCTGTCATCGGGGCTAACCACGTTGATCGGTGGTTCGCTTGGCCCGATCACGGTCGGTATCGACTGCGGCGGCGCCTGGAATGTCGGGCGCATGATGCAGTCGTCGGAGCAGTGGCCTCTCAACTTCGGCTTCCTGGGGCGAGGCAATTCCAGCAAGCCGCTGTCGCTGCTCGACCAGCTGCGTGGCGGCTGCATGGGCTTAAAGATCCACGAGGACTGGGGTGCGATGCCGGCAGTCATCGATGTCTGCCTGAGCGTCGCCGATGAATACGATTTCCAGGTCCAGTTGCATACCGATACGCTGAATGAATCCGGGTTCCTCGAGGACACCGTCGCCGCGATGAAGAACCGCACCATTCACATGTATCACACCGAGGGCGCCGGCGGCGGCCATGCGCCGGACATCATCGCGGTGGCGGGGCGGCAGAACTGCCTGCCATCTTCGACCAATCCGACCAACCCGTATACCGTCAATACCTTCGACGAGCATCTCGACATGATCATGGTGTGCCATCACCTGAACCCGTCGGTGCCGGAGGATGTGGCATTCGCGGAGTCACGCGTGCGGGCGCAGACGATCGCGGCCGAGGATGTGCTGCACGACCTGGGCGCCATCTCGATGCTGGGCTCGGATAGCCAGGGCATGGGCCGCATCAACGAGGTGATCAGTCGCACATGGCAGCTTGCCTCCAAGATGAAGGACCAGCGCGGCCGCCTGCCGCAGGAGAGGACTCGGCACGGCGACAACGAGCGGATCAAGCGCTATCTCGCCAAGTACACCATCAACGCCGCCCGCACCTTCGGCATCGACGACACCGTTGGCTCGCTGGAGCCCGGCAAGCTGGCCGACGTGGTGTTGTGGCGTCCTGGCTTCTTCGGCGTGAAGCCCGAAGTCGTGGTGAAGGGCGGCTTCATTGCGTATGGCGCAATGGGCGATTCTGCCGCTTCGTTAATGACTTGCGAGCCGCTGCTGATGCGGCCGCAATGGGGCGCCTTCGGCCGCGCGCCGCAATCGCTGGCCGTCAACTTCGTGAATCGCATGGCCATGGAAGGCGGCTTGCGCGGCCAACTGGGCTTGAGCCGGCAGTTGGTGGCGGCACACGGCACCCGCAAGCTGACCAAGTCCGACATGCTGCACAACGACTATTGCCCGAATATCACAGTCAATCCGCATACCTTCGACGTGATGATCGATGGCCAGATTATCAGTTGCCCTCCCGTACGCGAAGTGCCACTCAGCCGGCGCTACATGATGCGCTAGAAAGAAAAAGGATTAGTGAAGAAATGAAAATCGAAAACGCAATCGCCACGATGCCGGATCAAGACCTTGCGTCGGCACGGCCGCTCGGTTCAGCCCGCGTCGGCATCGGCGGTCCGGTCGGATCGGGCAAGACCCGTCTGCTCGAACAACTGGTGCCGCGCTTCATCGAGCGCGGCATCAACCTCGCCGTCATCACCAACGACCTAGTGACGCAGGAGGACGCCGAGCGCGTCCGGCGCAGCGGCCTGATTGCGCCCGAGCGCGTGCTGGCCGTCGAGACCGGCGCCTGCCCGCATACCGCCATCCGCGAGGATCCGACACTGAACCTGCAGGCGGCGGACGAACTGGACGCGCGCTTTCCCGGACTGGAACTGGTGCTGATCGAATCCGGCGGCGACAACCTGGCGTCGTCGTTCTCGCTCGACCTGGTCGACTACTGGATCTTCGTCATTGACGTCGCCGGCGGCGACGACATACCGCGTAAGCGCGGCCTGGGAGTGCTCAGTTGCGATCTGCTGATTATCAACAAGTTTGACCTGGCGCCCTATGTGAACGTCAATCTTCCGCGCATGGCTGAGGAAGCGGTACAGGTGCGCAATGGGCGCCCGGTGCTGATGACCAACTGCGCGATCGGCGATGGCGTGGACCAAGTGGTCGATGCCATCACCCGCGAGCTGCTGTTTGCTCGGTCCGTATGAACGGAACGCATATTGCGCCACAGGTCGATCTGCGCTTCGAATGCCGCGCCGGCGGCGGAACCTTCCTGGCCCGGCAGTACGCGGGCTATCCATTCCATGTCGGGCGCATCCTGCGACGCCCTGACGCGCCGCCTTCGGCCGCCACCGTGCTGATCCAGTCCTGTTCCGGCGGCCTGTTCGAACATGACAGGGTGGCTGCGCGTGTGAAGGTATGCGCCGGGGCCGGTGCACGGGTCGGCAATGCCGCCGCCACGGTAGTGCACAGCATGACCGGCGGTGAAGCCGTATCGAAAGTGCTTCTGGAAGCGGAGCCGGACGCCTGGCTGGAATACGCGCCAGCATTGACGATCCTGTTCCCGGGCGCGCGGCTGGTTAACAGCGTCGATGTCGTGCTGCACCAGAAATCGCTTGTGATCCTGGCCGATTCCTTTCTCGCGCACGACCCTTCGGCGCAGGCCAAGCCGTTCGACGCGCTCGACACCTGTCTGGCCGTGCATGACGAGACCGGCCGGATCCTGGTGCGCGACCGGGTCCGGCTTGACGGCGTCCTATGGGCCGGCGCAGCGGCCGGCGTCTCGGCTTCGTTCAGGGCGCACGGCAGTTTTGCCGTTCTCCAGCGCGGCGCCGACTCCGTTGAGTTGACATCGGTGCTGCATGCGGCCATCGGAGAACAGAAGGGCGTTTATGCCGGCGTCGGCGCATTGCCGAACCGGTGCGGCGTCCTGGTTCGGGTGCTTGCCGACAGCGGGGAACCTCTGCGACAGGCGCTGCTGCGCGTGACCGAGGCGATGCGCGGAGTGTTCGGCCACCGGGCTGCCCTTCCCAATGCCGATGCAATGCCAGCGGTTCAAGCAATCAAGTCAAACGGCGGGCGCCGTGCAGTCGCGCACGCCGCAGAGAATCCGGAAATCGGAATCGTTAATTCATGAAGCCCCGCAGGGGCATATTTTTCAACCGAGGAGAAAACAATGCGACATGGTGATATTTCGAGCAGTAACGATTGCGTGGGCGTAGCGGTCGTCAATTACAAGATGCCGCGGCTGCATACCAAGGACGAAGTGCTCGACAACGCACGCAAGATCGCCGACATGCTGGTCGGCATGAAAAAAGGTTTGCCCGGGATGGACCTGGTGATTTTCCCCGAGTATTCGACGCACGGCATCATGTACGACTCCAAGGAGATGTACGACACCGCGGCGACGGTCCCCGGCGAGGAAACGGCGATTTTTTCCGAAGCCTGCCGTAAGGCAAATGTATGGGGCGTGTTTTCCCTGACCGGAGAGCGCCATGAGGAACATCCGAAAAAAGCTCCCTACAACACCCTCATCCTGATGAACAACCATGGCGAGATCGTGCAGAAGTATCGCAAGATCATGCCGTGGGTGCCGATCGAGGGATGGTATCCGGGCGATTGCACCTATGTCACTGAAGGACCGAAAGGCCTGAAGATCAGCCTGATCATCTGCGACGACGGCAACTATCCCGAGATTTGGCGCGACTGCGCAATGCGCGGCGCCGAACTGGTGGTGCGCTGCCAGGGATATATGTACCCGGCCAAGGAACAGCAAATCCTGGTCTCCAAGGCGATGGCATTCATGAACAATGTCTATGTGGCGGTCGCCAATGCCGCCGGGTTCGACGGTGTCTATTCCTATTTCGGGCATTCCGCGCTGATTGGCTTCGACGGCCGCACCCTCGGCGAATGCGGCGAAGAGGATATGGGAATTCAGTACGCGGAGCTTTCCATGGGATTGATCCGCGACTTCCGCAAGAATGCGCAGTCGCAAAACCATCTCTACAAGCTGGTGCATCGCGGCTACACCGGAAAGATCAATTCCGGCGAAGACGCTAACGGCGTGGCCGCCTGCCCGTACCAATTCTACGGGAAATGGATCAACGACCCGGAGGGCACCCGCAAGATGGTCGAATCGATCACGCGCTCGACTCCGGGTACCGCAGAATGCCCGATCGACGGGATTCCGAACGAGCCCGCCACCCACCGTTGATAAACCGCTCCGGGCCGCGTCTGAACCGGCGTCGGCCCGGATTAGTCACGATCCGCCGAATCCATGATGAACCATCAAATTCAGTCTTATTTGATCAAGGAAGAGCCGTTCTATCGCGCCAGCGGCGACGAGGTCGAGCTGTTCGAAGCGGCGTACGCGCTGCGTACCCCGATGATTCTCAAGGGGCCAACCGGTTGCGGCAAGACCCGCTTCATGGAAGCGATGGCATGGCGTCTTAAGCGGCCGCTGATTACGCTCGCCTGCAACGAGGACATGACGGCATCGGACCTGGTCGGCCGCTATCTGCTCGACGCGGAAGGGACGGTGTGGAAGGACGGCCCTCTGACGCTCGCGGCGCGCCATGGCGCCATCTGCTACCTCGATGAGGTGGTGGAAGCACGCCAGGATACGCTGGTCGTGATCCATCCGTTGACCGACGACCGGCGCATCCTCCCTCTGGACAAGCGCGGCGAGCTGATCCACGCCCATCCGGATTTCCAGCTGGTGATGTCGTACAACCCCGGCTATCAGAGCGCTGCCAAGGATTTGAAGCAGTCCACCAAGCAGCGCTTCGGCGCGCTCGATTTCCAGTACCCGGAAGCCACGGCGGAGGCGGAAATCGTGTCGCATGAGAGCGGCTGCGACGACGATACCGCAGCCAGGCTGGTCGGCATCGCGCACCGGTCCCGCGCGCTGCGCGGGCGCGGCCTCGAAGAAGGCATCTCGACCCGCATGCTGATCCGCGCCGCCAGCCTGATTGCCGGCGGCATTGCTCCCCTGGCCGCGTGCCGGCTAGCGATGACCAAGCCCTTGACCGACGACGACGATCTGCTGCGCGCCCTGGACGGGTTCATCGACGCGCATTTCCGTTGAGATCGGCGTCCAATGGAACTGCTCAGCGATACATTGGTTGCGCACATGGCCGCGCTGGAAGCGCGCGACAGTGTGGCTAGCGCCTGTCTCAACGACAAGCTGCCGTCGCTGGCGCGGCTGCTGCGGGATGACGCAGCGCTTGCTGAACTGGTTGCCTTATGCGACCAAGCCGCCGCCGCAGTGCCCGGACTGGCGAATGACCTGATAATGCGGCTGGAGACGCTACTCGGATTGCTCGACATGGCCGGTTTGAAGCGGTGGGTGTTGACCGGCATGCGTCTGTACCCGAATCATCGCGAGCGACTCGCCGCCTATTTCCGGCTCGAAGACCCGGCCGCCGCCGACGGCATTCGCGCCGAAGCCAACGGCACCTGCCTTGAGAAGGTCCGCGATACGCTGCAATATTATTTGGCCGGCTTTGGGCTCGATAACGTGGAGCTGAAAGCATGCCGCCAGTCCGAATTGAATGCGTTGCCGCCGAGGCCAGCGATCAGCGACGGCGTGCTACTGTTTCCCGAGCACTATCTCGCGATCGAAGGAGCTGACTGCGGCGACATCTATCGCGCCGCGGCCGCCCATGCGATGGCGCACATCTTTTATTCGCCGCGCCATCAGCCCGCCGGTAAGCGCAAGCCGCTGCATCTTGCGGTGCTCTCCCTGATCGAGGATGCGCGCGTCGAGCGCCTGATGGCGCGCAACTGGCCTGGGCTGCATCGGCTGTGGGGACGCTTCCATCTCGCTTCGGGGGAGGCGGGCGAGCTGACCGCAGCATCGCTGCTGGCGCGGCTCTCGCGCATATTGCACGATCCCACTTATGCCGATCCCAACCACTGGGTCAATAAGGGCAGGGAACTGTTCGACGCATGCGGCGACCGTTTCGAGGATGGCGCGCCCTTCCATGAAGTGGCAGACATCCTCGCCAACGACCTCGGCCAAATGCGGGTGCGATTCGATCCGGAGCGGTACCGCGTCGAACCGGCATACCGCGACGACAATACTTTCCTGTGGCATTTCGACGAAGACCGGCAGGACACGCCGCCGCAGGAGATGTTGGCGCGTGAATCGGTGCAGATGACGCCGCAGCAGTCGGGATCGCAGGAGGCCATGGCCGTGAACGCGATTCCACCCGACAATGAGCAGCGACTGCATTATCCCGAATGGGATTATCGCGCTGAAATCGAACGCCAAGACTGGGTGACGCTGATCATGGCCACGCCCGGTGCGCCAGGAAGCGTAAAAGGCGGGATGCATTCACGGACAACGCGCACGGGCGCGCTCAACGCCGCGAACCAAGTGCTGGACCGCTCGGTGCGTCTACGCCGCCAGCCTGAAGGAGATGAACTGGACCTGGACGCATCCGTCGAATGGCGCATCAGTTCCCGAACCCGGGCGGCGCCCGACCCGCGCATTTACCATCGGCCGGGCCGCCGCCGGCAGGACGCCTCGGTCCTGCTGCTGCTGGACCTTTCCGAATCCACTAACGACCGCGTCGGCGGCAGCTTCACGTCCATACTCGACATGGAAAAACGCGCCGCCGCGCTTGCCGTCGAATGCGTGGACGGCGTGCGCGACCGCATTGCCGTGCATGGGTTTGCGTCGAATGGGCGTAATGAAGTCCGATATACCAGGATCAAGGATTTCGCCGAGCCGTTCGCCGAGAGTGCACGGCATCGGCTGATGGGGCAGCAGGGCGCGCTTTCCACGAGGATGGGCGCCGCGTTGCGTCATGCGGGCGCCTGCCTTGCGTCCGAGCAGGCAGGGAAAAAGGTGCTTCTCCTGGTGACCGATGGTGAGCCATCCGACATCGATGTCTACGACAGCCGTTATCTTATCGAGGATGCGCGGTACGCGGTCGCTACGCTGGAGAGGCAAGGGATCAAACCCTTCTGCCTCACGCTGGATCAGCGTGCCGATGCTTATGTACGCACGATCTTCGGGGCGTGGAATTACCTGATCGTCAGCGACCCGGTGACATTGCCGGCGCAGGTGGCTCAGGCGCTAGTCAGGGCTGCTGCGCGCTAGAGCAGGCACGAATCGCTTTGCCGCAAGGGGAAAAGAAATAGCGGGCAAAGAAAGGCGGCGTCAACGGGTCGACGCCGTATTGCAGGAGCGATATCGCTTCTCGCGTCAAGCTGCACCGACCAGCAGCATGGCGCCGGCGGCCGCAATGCCTGCACCGGTGTAGCGCATGGCCTTTCCTTCGGCATTGCGGCCGGCGAGCATGCCTGCGACAAGGCCGGCCAGAAGCAGCAGCAGGGTTGCCGTCATGAACCCGCTGCCGTAGAGCAGGGGCGATGTGCCGGCAGGCAGTTCCAGTCCGTGCGCATGGCCATGGAGAATTGCGAATAGCGAGACCAGCCCGGCGCCTGCCCATGCCGGCATCCTGACTGCATATGCAATCAGCAGTCCGAGCACGGCTACCGATGCCGCGATGCCGGCTTCAAGATTCGGCAATTGAATGTGGTTCATTCCGGCGACTGCGCCGGCCGCCATCATCAGCAGGAATGCTGCTGGCAGCATCCAGGTCGCCGACCGCTTGTGCTGGGCCGCCCAGAAACCGACAGCCAGCATGGCCAACAAATGATCCAGACCGGAAAGCGGGTGCGCCAAGCCGGCCAGGAAGCTGACACCATGGCTCGCGTCGGAATGGGCAAATGCGGGTGCAGTGCTCAGCATGGCGCCGGCCATGATTGCGGAACGGACTTTGATCTTCCTTGACATATGCAGCATATTTATCTCCCTAAAAGTGTGCAGGCGTGAAAACGCGGTGCGGCGTATTTCCCGGTAACGCATGCCAATGGGGTTCTGCCGGTGCACCGAAGCGTTTCCAAAAACAACGAGCAAAATCCAAGCCTACGCCATGGACGTGCGCATGGGCAGGGAAGGGCGGCGGAATAGTGAAAAGCGGATGATCGTGTTCCTTAGGGAACGCAGATGCCTTTTCTGCATGCAGACAACGGGGGGCGGTTCAGCCGCCCTCTAAAGCGCCGATCGTGACCATGATTAGCGGACCGCTTGCATTGAGGGGCGCGCGCGCATTGAGCGGCATGCCATTCCTGATGATCAGCCCTTCATGCTTGTCCAGCGTGAAGGGGCCGACCTGCCAGCCGGCATCGGCAGCGATCAGAACGGAGCAGGTCTCCGGTTCAAGAACGGTATCGGCTTCCAATATCCGGATCGTCGCTGAGGCTACCGAACGCCGGGTCATGACATTCAGGCAAAGCACCGGCTCGCCAGGGATGGCGCCAAACAGCGCATTCCCGCCGTCGAACGCAATGGGGCAGTAGCGTTCGGCGGATAGAAGTGGCGCTACCAGTTGGCCGAGCGGCGGGTTTTTTGTCAGCCGCAGTGGGCCGTTTTCCAATACCACCGCAATTCGGTCTATCCCGGGGAATACGGAAAACGGTCCGCTCTCGACGATGTCGGCAATGCTGACGCGCCAGTCAAAAAGGCTAGCGGACCTCTTCGTAGTTTCCGTGCAAACGGTGCGGGTCGTCCCGCCGCCGTTTTTCCATGGCTCCCGTGGCAAGTCATCCAGGGAAAATCGTTTCATCATTTTCGGCCCCAGTATCCGATTCACGATACCGCCCCGGCGCCATATCTGCCCACCAGCAGCGACCCTGCGGCGAAGCGTTCGATCGAATAGGGTTGCAGGGAGACGTCGGTCGTCAAGCCCATGGCTTCCTGCGCCAGCACCTTGCCTACCGCGGGCGAAAGCTTGAAGCCGTGTCCGGAAAATCCGAATCCCACCACCAGGCCGCCAATGCCCGGCAGCCGTCCCAGTACTGGATTCCAATCCGGTGTAACGTCGTAGACGCCGGTCCAGGAAGACGCTAGGCCGGCGGTTTCGTAGCTGGGAAAGCGCTCCGCCACCTGCGCGCCGACCTCGGCGATATAGTCTAGCGGTATATCCCCCTGCTCATTGTCCGGGGCCTCCAGGGTTTCTCCCACTGTGCCTTCGCTGACCAGCATCTGTGAGCCGCCGTAACTCCTGCAATACAGCATGCCCGGCGAGCCGAGATCTTTGAATACCGGCATGGAAAAGGTGTAGGGCTGCGGACCTTCCAGTGACAGTACGGTATGGCGTTCCGGTTTGACTGGCATCGCGGCGCCTGTCCATCCAGCCAGTTCCGAGGTCCAGATGTTCTGGGTGCTGATGAGGACATTGCAGCCGAAGCTGCCGGCGGTCGTTTCGATGCCGACGACCTTGTCGCCTTCCGTCAGCAGCTTGGTAACCGTTACGCCTTCCTTGATGACGACTCCACGACGGCGGGCGCCCTTGGCAAAGCTGGTCGCAACCATGTAGGCGTCGGCGAATCCTGCCTCCGGTTCATATCCGATGAGGGCGGCATCGTCGAAGCGGGCGATCGGCAACAGCTCGGCCGCCTGTTGCCGGTCGAGCAATTGCACTGCTATGCCTTGCGCCCGCTGTCCGGAAATCGATGCGCGCAGCGGCTCAAGCTTCTCGCCCTCGGGAGCCGCGATCAGATAGCCGCATTTCACCAGTCCCGCAGACGCTTCCTCATCGCCGAGGTACTCGGAAAAACGGGTGAATACCTGCCATGACCGTTTGGCAAGGTCGACGTTCTCCTGAACCGAATAGTGAGTACGCAGAATGCCGGAAGACTGCGATGTCGTGCCCGCGCCTACCATCGAGCGGTCGACGACCAGCACCTTTTTCACACCTAGCGCCGCGAGGTGGTAGGCGACGGATGCGCCGATTACGCCGGCTCCGATTACGATTGCATCAAAGTTTTCCATCATGTTCCCTGGTTGGTGTGCCGTCGTTATCGAAGATAGGCGATTCGGTACCGCCCCGAAGTATCATTAGAAAAACTAAAGAATTAAAGTAGCCTGTTTAATGTTATTCGGAATCGGCGGTACTTATATCAATATCTGCTCCATGCGCTGTTCCAGCGAGGCGGAGCCAGCTCAGACAGCATATGAACCATGAAATCGATTGAGGAAATTCCATTTGACCTGCATGCACTTCAGGCGTTTGTCGCCGTATGCGAAAGCGGTTCCATGATGGAGGCAGCACGCTTGCTGGGTGTCACCCAAAGCGCGGTAAGCCAGCTCATCAAGTCGCTGGAGGCGCAGAGCGGGATCGTTTTTCTCGATCGCGAATTCAGGCCGTCGCGCCCAACCCGCGCCGGCAGGGTGATGCTCAAACTGTCGAATGAATTGTTGGACCATGCGCGGCGTGTCTCCACGAAGATGGCCGATATGTCACGCGTCGAGGAAATCCAGATACGCCTGGGTTGCGTCGACTCGTTCGCGGCGACGGTGGGCCCATCGCTGGTGAAGGCGATTTCGGGAACCAGTAGACAGATCACGATGTGGTCCGGGCTGACGCCCATGCTGAGCGAACAGATTCAGGGACGCGAGCTGGATCTCGCTATCGTAACGGAGACGTCGATCAGTGATCCGCGCATCCGTCAGCAAGCGGTGCTTTCCGAAGCGTTCGTGGCGGCGGTCCCAAAGCTGCGTAAGAAGCAGATGCCAAATCTTCTGCAAATCCTGCAGGCTCTGCCCCTGATTCGATACACGCCGCGCTCTGTGATCGGGCAGCAGGTGGATCGGTATCTCAGGCACATCGACGTTAATAGTTCCAGACGGTTCGAGTTCGACGCGACCGATCCGATGCTCAGCATGGTGGCATCGGGAATCGGCTGGGCTGTGACGACGCCGCTATGCCTGTGGCAGGCCCGCCATTATCTGCGGGAAGTTAGCGTCGTGTCGTTGCCAGAAAGCAATATTGGGCGGCGGGAATTTTATCTACTGTCGAGGGAAAACGAGTGGGCCAGCCTGTCCAGCGAGATAGCGCAGCTGACCCGGCAAGTCCTAGACCAGCAAACCATTCCCGAGATACGCAAGGCGCTTCCGGATTTGCTGCCAACTGCCATCCAATGTCTGTAAAGAGAACGATATGAACGATCCCATCTTTAACTTGGTTGTCGGCGACTTGCCGATCCTGATTTCAATTCCCCACCTGGGAACCGGTATTCCGGCGCATATCAATGCGTCATTGACTGAAGTTGGCAGAAAAGTATGCGACACCGATTGGCATCTCGATCGGCTATACGGGTTTGCGACCCAACAAGGGGCATCGATGATTTCAGCGAAGCTGTCGCGCTACATCATCGATCTGAACCGCCCGCCCGATGGAACAAGCCTGTATCCGGGGCAGACGACTACTGGGCTGGTGCCACTAGAGACCTTCCATGGTGAAGCCGTGTATCTGCCGGGGCATGAACCGGACGAAACGGAGATACAAACGCGCATCGATCATTACTGGAAGCCTTACCACGAAGAGCTTGCGCGGCAGATCCAGACAATCAAGAGCCGGCATGGGTTCGTGATTCTCTGGGAGGCGCACTCAATCAACGGCGAACTGCCCCGATTATTCGAAGGCGTTTTGCCGGATCTCAATTTTGGAACCTTCGCAGGGAAAAGTGCCGCAGCGCCGGTCAATGAGGCATTGCGCGAGATCGCGGGGCAAAGTCGATACAGCTGGGTATTGAACGGGAGATTCAAGGGAGGATATATCACCCGGCATTACGGCGATCCGGGAAGCCATGTCCACGCAGTACAACTTGAAATGTCGCAACGGATTTATATGAATGAGCCTGAACCGTTCGAGTACCGTGAGGACCTGGCGGCGCGCGTGCAGCCGGTGTTGTCGCAATTGCTCGATGCATCGCTTGCGGCTGCAAGGCAAGCTTCGGATTTATAAATCGACAAGGGAAGATCTATGAAAGTCCTGGTTCCAGTCAAGCGCGTGGTGGACTACAATGTTAAGGTGCGCGTCAAATCCGACGGCTCGGGCGTCGATATTGCCAACGTCAAGATGTCAATGAATCCGTTCGACGAGATCGCCGTCGAAGAAGCCATGCGCTTGAAGGAAGCGGGCAAGGTCACCGAAGTCATCACGGTTTCGGCCGGCGTCACCCAGTGCCAGGAAACCCTGCGCACCGCGATGGCCATCGGCGCCGACCGCGGCATCCTGGTCGAAACCACCGAAGAACTGCAGCCGCTGGCTGTGGCCAAGCTGCTGAAAGCGCTGGCCGACAAGGAGCAGCCGCAGCTGATCATCCTCGGCAAGCAAGCGATTGATGACGACAGCAACCAGACCGGCCAGATGCTGGCCGCGCTGCTCGGCTGGGGCCAGGCCACCTTCGCCTCGAAGGTCGTCATCGAAGATGGCAAAGCAACCGTCACCCGCGAAGTCGATGGCGGCCTGGAAACCGTGGCGCTGCCGCTACCGGCCATCGTCACCACCGACCTGCGCCTGAACGAGCCACGCTATGTGACGCTGCCCAACATCATGAAGGCCAAGAAAAAGCCGCTGGAAACCGTCAAGCCGGCCGACCTGGGCGTGGACGTGACGCCGCGCCTGAAGACGCTGAAAGTGTCGGAGCCGCCGAAGCGCTCCGCCGGCATCATGGTCAAGGACGTGGCCGAGCTGGTATCCAAGCTCAAGAACGAAGCCAAAGTCCTCTAACCCCCGCATAGATACCGCATAAAGGCAGACAAACATCATGGCCGCACTTGTTATCGCAGAACACGACAATGCCCACCTGAAGGGCAGCACACTGAACACCGTCACCGCGGCCGCGCAATGCGGCGGTGACGTCCATATCCTGGTCGCCGGCCAGAATGCCGGCGCGGTGGCCGAAGCCGCAGCGAAAATCGCCGGCGTGGCCAAGGTGCTGGTTGCCGACGCGGCGCAGTTCGCCGACGGCCTGGCCGAGAACGTCGCCGAGCAGGCGATCGCGCTGGCTGGCAATTACAGCCATGTGCTGGCCCCGGCCACCGCCTATGGCAAGAACATCCTGCCGCGCGTGGCGGCCCGCCTGGACGTGGCGCAGATTTCCGAGATCACCAAGGTCGTGTCGCCGGACACCTTCGAGCGTCCGATCTACGCCGGCAATGCGATCGCCACGGTGCAGTCGGCCGATCCGGTGAAGGTCATCACCGTGCGCACCACCGGCTTCGATGCCGCCGCGCAGGGCGGCTCGGCCCAGGCCGAGAACATCACCCCGGTCGGCGATGCCGGCAAGTCCAGCTTCGTGTCGCGCGAAGTGGCAAAGTCGGACCGCCCGGAACTGACCGCGGCGAAGATCATCGTCTCCGGCGGCCGCGGCATGGGCTCCGGCGAAGCATTCAAGGTGCTCGAACCGCTGGCTGATCGGCTCGGCGCGGCGATGGGCGCCTCGCGCGCAGCGGTCGATGCGGGCTTCGTTCCGAACGACTGGCAGGTCGGCCAGACCGGCAAGGTCGTGGCGCCGCAGCTGTATATCGCGGTGGGCATCTCGGGCGCGATCCAGCACCTGGCCGGCATGAAGGATTCGAAGACCATCGTGGCGATCAACAAGGATCCGGAAGCGCCGATCTTCCAGGTAGCCGACTATGGCATCGCCGGCGACCTGTTCGAGATCGTGCCGCAGCTGACTTCGGCGCTAGGCTGAGCCCATGGACCTGTTGGAGCAATACGGTTCGCGCGAGGCTATGAAGTCGCACCTTATATGGACGTCTCTGGGACGGCAAGCTTTGGCAGCATGAAGCGTCGACGGAGGTTCGCAGTCTTATATACGGCCTGTTCATGCAGGCATTTATCCTGCTGGCCCGGATGGCATTCGCGGACAAGGTTCCTATCTGCAGAACGGGCTTGATGCCCTGTGCGACTAGCGGATTCTCCTTGCCCTGCATTACCTGTTGACCCATCACTTTGCTGGTGCCTGCTCTCCTTTACACAACTCTCATTACCTTAACTCGCGATGGACTTGCTCATGCTCATGCCATGGCGAGTTCGCCAGGATGCCATTTTCCCTGGTCAAAGGCTTTACCTTTGACTAGGACCGCCCAAGCGGTGCGTGCCAATTTGTTTGCCAGCGCTGCGACCACCACGCAGTAGGGGCGTCGCTGCAATAGCGCAGTGACCCAGGCAGTTCGACTGCATCGTGCAATGATGGCTCTGGCACCATGCATTAACAAGGTCCGAACATACGAGTCCCCCCGCTTGGAAATGCCCAGCTGGCGAATCTTTCCTCCAGTACCGGTCTGCCGCGGTGTCAGCCCCAGCCATGCAGCAAATTGCCGGCCGCTTCTGAATCCATGATGGTCAGTCGTAGTGGCAACCACTGCAGTTGCGGTCAAAGGCCTACCGCTTTAAAGGTAATTCATAGACTGATCGAAAGTCGGCGCACTAGACAATCGGAACTGCCTCTAATGGTTTCTGGAGGTGTGCGATGTTCATCGATGCAGTGGTGGAACGTTGTGTTGAGCAAAGCCCGGTGACAGTCATGGCGAGACTGGCGCTGCAACGGGCGCTGGAACCGGCATGGATAGATGAACTGTTTGAGCGGGCCGGTGGCACCCAGTACACCCGCGAGTTGCTGTTTTCCACCACGGTGGAATTGATGTCAGTCGTGGCAGTTGGACTGCGCCCGTCGGTGCACGCGGCCGCCAAGGCTTGCAAGGACTTGCCGGTCTCGGTGCAAGCCCTGTACGACAAGATCCGGCGTACGGACCCCTCGCTGGTGCGGGCGCTGGTGCAGCAGAGAGCGGTGCGCTTACAGGAAGTGCTGCTGCCCATGATGAGCGACAAGTTGCCCACGGTGCCTGGCTATCGGCTGAGGATTGTCGACGGCAATCATCTGCCGGCCACGGAGAAACGGCTGAAGCCATTGCGCGGCTTTCGCGGCGCGGCCTTGCCAGGACAGTCGCTGGTGGTGTACGACCCGGAACTGAATCTGGTGGTCGATCTGGTGCCGTGTGAGGATGGCCATGCGCAGGAACGCAGCCTGATGGAACTGGCGTAACGCCAGGCCCAGCCCGGCGAGTTGTGGCTTGCCGACCGCAATTTCAGCACGCGACGCATCCTTTGCGGTTTGCATGGCCAGGGCAGCAGTTTTATCGTGCGCGAACACGGCCGTACACCGAACCCGCAGCCGTTGGAGCCCGTGCAGTACCGGGGAAGAATTGAAGCCGGCACGGTGTATGAGCAAGCGGTGGAAGTCGAGGACGATGGGGACAACGTCTGCGGCTGCGCCGGGTGGAATTGCATCTGGAGCGTGCGACCGAAGATGGCGACACGACGATCCGACTGCTGAGCAATCTGCCGGCGTCCCAGTTCACGCCGCGTCGGATTGCGCGGTTGTATCGCCAGCGCTGGCAAATCGAATCACTGTTTCAGCGTCTGGAGTCGGTGCTGCACAGCGAGGTCGTCACGCTGGGACATCCGCGGGCGGCCTTGCTAGAGCATTTTCACGCTGACCTGCCATAGCCGGCATGGTGGATATAACGCGCGCATTCATCTGGAGTAAAGCAGTCGATTAAGTCGCCCATGGCGGACCACAGGGCGTCAATGGTGCGCTTGGCTGCTTTCCTGAGCAGGGTTTTGAGCTTGGCAAACACCTGCTCGATCGGGTTGTAGTCGGGGCTGTAGGGCGGCAGATAGCACAGTTGTGCTCCTGCCGCGTGAATCGCTTCGGCAATGCCACCGACTTTGTGCGCGCCAAGATTGTCCAGCACGACGATATCGCCGGGCTGCAATTCGGGAACCAGCGCTTGTTGTACCCACGCGCGGAAGGCCGGCCCATTCATCGGGCCATCGAGCACCAATGGCGCAATCAACCCCGTGGCGCGCAAGGCGCAAACAAAGGTAGTGGTTTTCCAATGCCCGTAAGGTGCTTGCCCAATACAGCGCTGACCAATGGGCGAGCGTCCCCGGGTAGGCGTCATGTTGGTGCTGGCCCAGGTCTCATCGAGAAACACCAGTCGGCCAAGCTCTGCACCAGGCTGCTCGGCCCGCCAAGCTTGACGTGCCTGCGCTACGTCAGGACGCGTTTGCTCGGCCGCATGGAGTGACTAATGAGATGGTCACCATCCACATCCACAAGCGGTTACGCTGGCGCGATCTTTTTGTTTAACAAGCGAGGAGACTATCATGCAGGAAGTCACACTGATCGGGATTGACTTGGGGAAGCATTCTTTCCACATCCATGGGCAGGATGCCGCCGGCAAAGGGATATTCCGCAAGAAATGCACCCGCAAACAGCTCATCACCTTCCTGGCCACGTTCCACCCTTGCACCGTCGTGATGGAAGCCTGTGCCGGAGCTCACCATATGGCGCGCTTTCTGATGTCCTTTGGGCATGCAGTGAAGCTCATTAATCCACAATTCGTCCGGCCCTTCGTCAAGGGCAATAAGAACGATTTCATCGATGCCGAAGCCATTTGCGAAGCTGCCTCCCGCCCGACTATGCGCTTCGTCACTCCCAAGACAGAAGCTCAGCAACTCGTAAGCGCATTGCATCGCGTAAGGGAGTCTTTGGTGTGCGATCGCGTCAAGACCTCCAACCAGATCCACGGCATTCTTTTGGAGTTTGGTATTAGCTTGCCCATCGGCCGTACGATCATTAGACACTTGCCTTCCGCACTGGCAGAAACGGCCCTGCCAGCACGGCTGATTGCCATCCTCGAGCGCTTGCATGCGCATTACAAGTACCTGGATGAACAGATTGCTGAAGTGGAGAAGGAATTGGTGCAACAACTCAATGTGGACGACCTCGGCCAGCGTCTACTGAAAGTGCCGGGCGTTGGCCCCATTACCGCAAGCCTGCTGTCGGCTGAACTTGGAGACGGCAAGCAGTACGGCTGTGGGCGCGACTTCGCAGCGTCGGTGGGTTTGGTGCCACGCCAGTACAGTACGGGCGGCCATGCCAACCTTCTCGGCATCAGTAAACGCGGCGATAAGAATCTGCGACGACTCCTCGTACAGTGTGCTAGGGCGTTCATGCAGCGCCTGGACAAGCACAAGGGAATACTTGCGGACTGGGTTCGCTCGATGCTGACACGGCGGCACTCCAATGTCGTAGCTTGTGCACTGGCGAATAAGCTGGCCCGTATTGTATGGGCACTTGCTGCTCGACACACCGAATATCACGCTGCTCCGGTGCCTGTGGGGACCTGAGAAGCACTGTTCTGGCTGTACCAAATCACCTACCTGGTTTTGCGACTGTAGAAATTGGATGACGTAAACGGCATAACGGCCCGGCAGATAACCTGATGAAAAAATCGGCTCTCGAGGCCGAGTGACTTTTTAGGACTACCGGGCGCGACTCTCATCGTGGCGCGAAGATCAGACTCTTCACATCGACGCCGGATAGATTAAAGCAAGCCAACTACAAAACCCAAAATCTCTGATTGCAAAAAGGAGGGTGACCATAGATTTTTTTCAGGCTCAAGCCCAGCCGGCCGACCGTCTTCCAGATGGTAGTGATTCCCACCCGGACGCCGTGCTCGGCGTGAAGCCAGGCGCATAACTGCTGCAAGGTCAGATCGTTCACGCTCGCCACCTGATCCGCCAAGGCTTGCTCCAAGCCGCTGAGTTTGGACGGCACATGGTTGCATTGCTGTCCCGGGGTATCCTCGCCGTTTCGGCGTCGGCGGGAACGTGCCCGGGCCACATACGATTTGACTGACACCGAACCGTGCTGCGACTTCGCGAATGCTGCCCGTCGCGTTAAGTACGCGATCGCGCAAATCTTGCCCGTAGGCTTGCCCCAGATGCCAGACCATGGCCGTACTCCCGTCACTGAGTACCGCTTTGATTGCCCCTACACATCGAAGTTTTCGTCCTTTAATGACGCAAGTCAGGGGGAAAATGCTCTAACTGTGCGCTACAGGGGGGCGCGCACGTACACGGCGTCGCCAACGTGTATCTCTCCGGGCAGGGCCGACTCTCCATAAACGCCAAGGTTTTGGTCAGCATGTTTTACGACTGTCCGAAGCATGGTCTTATTCATTGGCAGCTCTGCCTGCGGTCGTGTAATGGCGCCGCAGCGCGGTGTCGAACCGACGCAAGAAACGGCAGCGTTGCCCATCACGATCTGCATCCCGATCCATCTATTCTCAATCATACCCCGACTGCTGCCGGTATCAATGACGACATTCGGGCGAAAACGGCGGCTCTGCCAATCAGCCTCCGGGTTGAGCGCCTTCATCCAGGTCAGGCTACTCGTGGTTAGCAGGTGAAGCTGGGTAACTAGAAAAAAGCTCCCCGGCATCACCACATATTCAGCAGCAGTGCTGGGAAAGTTGTCCAGAATCGGCGGCAGCGGTTCGCCTTCTTCACGCTCGAATGTTGCGCGTAATTCAGCCATCCAGGTATGTTCGTCCGTCTTGTGACGCCGGTAGAAGTCTGCGTCCGATACCGGGCGCAATGGTTCAATCGTCGAGTGGCGACCGACCAGTTCCGAAACCTGTGTGGAGGCTCGGACATCTGTCCAGTCAACGACGCTGGCGTCCGGAAAAATAATGTCGACGGCGAGCGGCGAGCGAGTATTGATGCGAGCTGAGCACAACAATAGCTCAGGTCTGAATTTACAGCTCTGGATCTCTTGTCGTGCGGTATCGCGGACTGCGAGAATGCGGTCCCCGTCCAGACCCGTTGCCCCAATCTGACTGCGTACCAAGCGCTCACCCGCCATGCCCTTAACTGGGTAACGCCAGATCTCTCGAATCTCGCCGACTTTTTTCATGACCTTTCTCCAGAAGATGCGGTTTATGAAGAGACGGCTATTTTTTACCGCCTAACAGGCTGCTGAAATACCACCCGTGCGAGTGTCGCCGTTTTCTTAAAGCCATGAAAACACTGACTTGCCGTTGCCGCATTCTGAAACAGCCTTGCGTTTGCGTCTGCTTTGGCGCGTTTGCGG
>NZ_JAEPBG010000023.1 GCF_016632335.1 Noviherbaspirillum pedocola | reverse complement strand
CTTTTATAACCGCCAGCGGCGTCACTCACGCCTTGGCTACGTTTCGCCAGCGCAGTTCGCTGGAAACATCAGCAAAACCACGCTGGCCGCTTGAAACGGCAGTGTCCATTATTGACAGTACACCTCATCCTGCCTACCGCCAGCTCCGGGGGACATCGAGAAACGGTTTAGTAATTATGTTTTGTCTCACTCCAACCACTCCATGTGCGCGTCATCATACATGACAGCAGTGGTTCGAGAAGGCTCTGTGCGCTCAATTAAATCAGGCGCACCAGAGATGCACGCTGTCAATCATGCATAAGAAGAACCCGCGCCGTTTTCACCCTATCATCCAAGGTCAGTTTATGGCCGCGTGCTGCCCAAGTTTGTGAGCGCACAACCGACCCATTGCATACATTGCCTTGCTTATTGCTTAGTCTATTTAATGCGTGAAAGTATTCTACGAAGATCGTCTTCGCTTCCTCCTCGGCTATAACATGAGCCTCGCGCCCGTTAAATTCCCACCATGAGCCGTACCATTCCCGGCAACAAACGCTTATGAACAGCGCCGAAACACGCCCGGCGTGACGCCCGCTGCGCGATGAAACGTACGGCTGAAATTTGATAGATCGGCGAACCCAGCGCCGTATGCGGCATCTGTCACACTGCAGCCGTCATTGAGCAAACGCGCAGCTTCCTGCAATCGGCAGCGCAGCAGATACTGGTGGGGACTCACGCCGAGCACGCGCTGGAACATGCGAAGGAAATGGTACGGGCTCAGATTGGCTTGGGCCGCTGCGCTGTCAAGCGTGATATTTTGCCCAGCATTGGCGGCTATCCACATGGCAGCTTTGACTGCCCGTCGCTCGTCCTGAGCACCGACTCCAGGCGCAGATGGCGTGTAGCAGCTGATGAGTCTGGCGAAGCGGTTCGCGAAAACATGAGCAAGTTCATCGACCGCCAGGCCAATTCGTCCTGTGGCTGCGGCGTGAATCTGTTCACCGAGTAGCATCAGCGCGCACAGTGGTGGCACTGCGCCCAAACGCCAGACGCTTGCCCGTAATGCGGTCTCTGACACGAAGGCGGGTGACAACTTGAGCGATATGCATTGATCACCGCAATCATGATGGTTATGGACGCAGCAATGCTCGTCGCCGGTGCAACCGATCATCGTGGCGCCCGGAACCAGTTCCTGCCTCGTGCCGCGAGAGCGTAAGCCAAACGATCCACGTCGCACTAGCGACAACGAGTGCTGCTCATGGTATTCGGTGAAAGGTTTATCGGTAGAGCTCGCGCTGCAACGATACTCAAACACCGAGATCTGTGGTGAAGCAAACCAGAGCGTGATGTCCATGGCGACGTCCCATACGAATCTAACGCGCAACAACTGCTTACGGGCCCCAAAGCAATGGGATGTGCACCTGATCACTATCGAGACCGGATATTCTTTCGAGTTCTGAACCCCGCTCCGTGACTACGTACTCGAACTTTCCAAATTTCATCTCAACATGGGGCGTCCCATCGTGCTGGGGTGTCGTATGAAATGTTTTTGTAGTACGGTTCTGCATCAAGGCGCGCAATCATTAAGCGAAATTCTGCCTCAAGCGCAGATAAGGTCGTTCTTCCATCGTAAATCGTCTCAATGACAGTCATTCGGTGAGGACCACTGGAGGTCTGCTCCTGGCAGGCTATTGCCGAAGCAGAGAGGCCAAGTCCGGCCCCAAGGAGAAGTTGCATGCGCTGAACAAAATGTCCGGAACGCAGCAGAAAGCAGACGTACGTCCCAAACATGAGACCAACGATATCAGCGGCATCTGGAATGCACCGTTGATTGAAGAAGCTCCCGCCTTGTTCGTTTCCCTCCAGTCGCTTAAGGATCCGGCCTATACCGGCGATCCCACGGCGGAAGTGCTAGCCTTAGTCGATGGCGCTTTGTTTTCGCGATGGATGGAGAAAGTCGACGGTACGCGACCTTCGGACTACGCACCTTCAAGAACATGATCGAAACGCGCATGCTCGCGCAATTCGAACGGCATTTCCCCGAACTGGCGCCGATGATCCGGTTTCATGAGCTGGCTACACCAGTGACCCAACATCGCTACGTCCGTGCTCCGGCAGGAGCGATCTACAGTATCGAACGGAGCACAGACCAGCTGGTAGGCCAGGCCCTCCGAGTACGCACACCCGTTCCAGATCTGCTGCTTGCTGGACAGAATAGCTTCGGCCCCGGCGTGCCGGGAGCCTTCGACTCCGGCCTCTGTGCGGCAGCGGGAGTAGAACCATCACTTTCGCAACTGCTGCTGAGTGCCCAGAGCTAGAAACGTGGCAGCGGCCACAATGGCATCGATCGAGCAAGTCGGCACAATTGGCAGATAGTGTTTCGAATCGGTCGTCCTTTTGCTCCTGGCCTCAGCTATAGACACGTTTTGTACCTTGCCATATCGGCTGATGCCCGTCCGCCATATTGGCGACATGGCGCAATCTGTTTTTGTCGATGTTGACAGCTACCCGGGGGCTTCGCTGGCTCATTCGCTCCTTATGAGGAGCAAAGGTTTGTTCGAAATACGCGCAATCTGTTCGGCTACACTGCCTAAAAACACCCTGCTTGTCCCTCGCCGACCATGCGTACCTGCCACAAGAAGGTCGGCTGGCCAAGCGTCTGCTTCCTGTACGATGAGTTGCGCGACTCGATTGCCAGGCGTACTGTTTTCGAGCTGGCTGATCTCAGCCGGGACTCCAGCGTTCGCGGCGGCGCGCCGTGCACCGTCAAGCAGCTCATGCCCCTGCTTTAACAGTGAGGCCCAGATATCCGAAGATGGGCCGATATACTCCGGGTAAATCATGCCGGCCAAGTCGACGACATGCACGATGCGGAGCTGGCCTCCTGAGTTCTTTGCGAGCTTTAGTGCCTCCTTCAATGCCCGCTCAGAGGTTGCGCTTCCATCAATGGCTACCAAAATACGCTTGTACACGGTTTGACTCCTTTCCACTGGGTTGAACCCGCTTTGCTGTACACCGCGCATTCAATCTCAAATCTGCTGGATTGCCGAGCCTTTCCCAGAAGTGCAGCCGCGGCCGGATTCAGTGTCGCGACATCGTTTATGAGGCTCGTTTCACCCTGGCTAGTCTCCATGCCGTCCATTCAAGAATGCACGGAGCCACATTGAGAATTACTCTCTCGACTAGAGTCCAAAATAAAACCTCAGACGCTCCTCCATCAACTGCCAAGCTTTCTCTTCGCTGCAAGAGGTCAACACGGTAAATATGTCTTCAGCAATCGGCCTGAAGGCAGCC
Source organism: Noviherbaspirillum pedocola (assembly GCF_016632335.1). Classification (GTDB taxonomy): domain Bacteria; phylum Pseudomonadota; class Gammaproteobacteria; order Burkholderiales; family Burkholderiaceae_D; genus Noviherbaspirillum_A; species Noviherbaspirillum_A pedocola. Next base: position 69,472 of record NZ_JAEPBG010000023.1, on the reverse strand, counting down.
ATCACAGCGGGATCGAAATGGCCCCCCGTTTCCTTTTCCATCATTGACATCGTGGTCTTGAAGTCAACGCCTTTCTTGTAAGGACGCTCGGAGATCAATGCATCGAAGACGTCCGCTACAGAGAAGATACGCGCTGCGGGAGGAATTGCGTTGCCAGACAGCCCATGTGGATAACCGGATCCATCCCATTTCTCATGGTGGGCGGAAACAACGGACTTCGCCTCCCTCAACCATGCAATATCGGAAATCACATCTTCGCCGTGTGCAACGTGTGCGTGCATGATTCCCGCCTCACCCGTGTCCAAGCTGCCTGGTTTGCGCAGGATGGCATCGGGAATGCCAATTTTTCCGATGTCGTGCAGAAAACTCCCCACGATCAGCGACTGCATCTGCTTTGCTGAGAGGCCGAGACGCTCGCCTATGCGAGCCGCCACCCATGCCACCCGATAATTATGCGCACCTGTTTCGAAATCGCGCTTTGCGATAGCCCGACCTAATGCCTTGATCAGAGAGATATGTGCATCGAGGATTTCCTTGGCCTTGTGCTCGTTTTCAGCCGACAAGTGCATGACCACGGGATAAATGGCAGCACCGCACAGTAGGGAAGCAAGAGCAACCATCGATGCAGCGGCAAGCGCATTCTGAAGTATTTGTGTGCGCTGCCAAACAGGAATGATCCGCACTCCCTCGAAATAGCCGGCAACCTCCGCTGAGCCGCCCGCACCAACCGCGTGCAATGGCACAAACACCCTTAGCAGCCAGCGCTTGTCACTGAGTGTCAGGCTCTCGAAAGATGCTTCGTCCTTGTGCAGACGTGGATGCTCAGGAATCCGCTTCTCCACTTCACGGCCTTCGGGGGTCATTGCTGTCGCCAGTTTCTGTCCGGTTGCGTCATAGAGCTCCGCAATGTCGAACAAGCCACCGGCCAGCATATCAACACCCCGGCGAGCATGAGCCACGGCATCCGGACCTTTCAAATCCAGCGCGTCGGAATGACGCAAGAGCCGGCGGGATTCCTCTATCGCAAGCAGTACCGTGCCCTGCTCAGCCTTTCGATGCGCAACCAGCCAGGCGCCCGGACTTGCCACAGCTGCCAATAACGCACTGACCAGCGCAATCCGCACGGCAGTGGACTTCTTCATCGCATCCATTTCATTCCCTGTGCGAGGCAATGCACGTCGGCAGACACCCAGCCAAAGGGGACAAGGCGTCATCGTTCCATGCTTGTCTTCATCGAAATGGTCTGTCGATTTTCGGCGGGCGGCGCATTGTGCCATTGCAGCCACCAGAACCCCAGCACCGCGACCAGCATCAATGCAGCTACGCTGCGCCAAGCATGCCGGATGGCCTCTTCCGGCATGCCCCGTTTGTACCCGGTAAACATCGCGCCGATCAGGTTCTCGTGATGCAGCCAGCTGGAAAGCAGCACCGCCATTACATGAAGCCCAACAATGGCCAGCATGATGTTGGCGGCGGCTTCATGGATCTCTTCCAGCGCGTCCCCGCCAATGTCGTTGTACAGCGCCCAGCCTGACGCCGTCACAGCGAGCGCAAGTGTCAGCATTGCCACAATCGCCAGTGCGCCGGCTGGATTGTGCCCGACATAGTGTTCGGGACGCCGGCGAATCAGCCCACGCAGATAAGACCAGATGCGAGCCGGCCGTTGTACGAAGTCGGAAAAGCGCGCATAGCGCGTGCCGACAAAGCCCCAGACGAGGCGAAACACCACGAGGCCGCCCATCGTATAACCCAGGGTGACGTGCAGCAGACGCCAGCGTTCGCTTTCGGCAGTCAGGTAGGCACCTGCGAAGCTGAGAACCGTGAGCCAATGGAACACACGGATCGGCATATCCCAAACCAGTACCCTCACCGTGCCGGCCGTGCTGGAGCGGGCATTAGCGGGGGATGCGGACAAATCGTTCACTGAAATCTCCTTGTTCCGCGCGGGTGTGGCATGCCGCGCAATTGGACGCGCTCTTCACTGCCGGCAATTTCCATGTCGCCGCCGAAACTTCGTGATGCTCCTTGACGAACCAGCTTGACCGGGTGATCCGGTCCTCGGGCGGACGCTTGCCGATATCCCTGCCGGTGCCGGCATGCTGCGTGAGCCAGGTCAACACCTGTTTCACGGTTTCGGGATCCAGGGAAGCGTCGGCGCCAAAATGCTGTGGCAGGCCATTCATGAGCCGCTGCCACGAGGCAGCGGGGAGCATGTCCGGCGGATAAGCGACATGGCAGGAAGAACATTCCTGCTGATACTTCGGCAGCAGTGCCACCGACTTCTCTCTGCCATCAGCATGAGCGGCAATCGAGGCCATGCCAAAGACGGAAAACAGACCGCAACCAATGAGCCGCAGGCAGAGTGGGGATGGAATGGTCATCACAAGGCCTCCATGAAGTAACGTAAGCAGCAATAGTCATGGCTTCAAGGTCAGAAGCCAGCTCAGTACATCAGCCTTTTCTGCAGCAGTGCATTCGCGACCAACTACATCATTACAATTGCGCCGGAACCATTTTTCGGTTTTCGCGGCATCGGTGAACCGCTCGGGGTTGAACGCTGGAGCCATCGGACCAATGGATTTGCCGGTGGCCGCATGCTTTCCGGGTTGCGTCGGCATCGAGCCGTGGCAGGATGCGCAGCTCCATTCACGGCCATGGCGTTGCGTAAAGAATTCCTGTCCGCGCGTTGGTTGCGGCGGGCTTCCCGCCTTGGCGGCATAACCGGATAAAAGGACATTGGGGCTTGCAGCATGGACGGTAACGGCCGCGAGCAGCGCCAGCGTTACGCTCAGCACTAGATCAATGCCTCGAACCAAAACACAGTGATTCGAAAGTGACTTCATAAAGCCTCCTGCAATCTCATCTTGCAGGGCAAATCTGAATGAAATCTTAAGACAGGTCAGTGATCCCTGACCTGGCCAGTCCTCAGTGGCGACGTGCCCGCGGTATCGGTCCCAGCGTGTAAAGACGATGTCTTATTTCCCTGCATAACACGCACCCGCGCATAACGGATGTTCTTGTACACGTCGATTCGCCGCACCAATGGCCACCAGTCGTATAGAAAAATCTCTATCGGCCGCCACATCGCCACCCAGCCAATGATGGTGAGACTTTCGCGGGCAATCGTTGCCACGCTACCCGTGCCAATCTGTGCAATGGCATCGGCGGCGATCAGGCAGGCCGCAACGAAGGCGAGCCCGATGAACAGGCTGGCGCGTCCGCGCCTCAGCAACTGCCGCAGTTCGCCATGGGCAAGCTCCGCCTTGTAGGCGAAGTGGTTATGAATGGCTTCGGTCATGAGTGCCGTTGCATTGCTGTCGCCGGGAAGGTGTTCGACGTGGATGGTGATGTGCAGACGACTGTTAGCCGGGAAAAGCAACGCCCAATTTTCAATATAGGCTTCGGCCGACCGATCTAGGTCTTTGTTGAGGAAAGGAGTTGGGTCCAGCGAGTTGAACAGCTGCATCAGCTCGATGACTCGAAGCTCGAGATGATGGACTGAAAGCGGACTCTTTTTCATTCTGGCTTTTGTTTGGTCACGCGCACCGTGAGCCGTCGTGGCGTGACATTGGCCCTCAAGATAACGCCGCCTTCCTGCGCCGGTCAATCATCGGTGTTCCGCGCGACTCCATAGATCAGGTAATACACCAAGCCCACCAGAACGCTTCCGCCCACGACGTTGCCAAGCAGGACCGGAATGAGGTTATGCATAAAAGTCAGCCAGGTAATGGCCCCGTGGCTTTCATTCCCGCCTCCCATCTGTAACAGCATGGCCATCGGAATGAAGTACATGTTGGCCACGCTATGCTCGAAGCCGGCGGCGACAAACGCCGAAACAGGCACCACGACGGCGACAACCTTGTCCACCACGCTCCGCCCGGCCATGGCCATCCATACCGCCAGGCACACCAGCGCATTGCAGAGCACGCCTCTGAAAAATGCGGTCCAGAACGGCAAAGAGACTTTTTGCGCAGCAATCCGCAGGTATTCCTGGCCGATGAGACCCTCATTGATTTCCGCATGGCGGGCGAGAAATACCAGTATCGCCAAGCCGACGGCACCAATGAAATTTCCCACGCAGACGATGGCCCAGCTGCGCAGGAGTTCGAATGTCGTGATCTTCCGGTCAGCCCATGCCATGACGAGCAGATTGTTCCCGGTGAACAATTCCGCGCCAGCGACGACAACCAGGATGAGGCCAAGCGCGAAGGCCATGCCGCCCAGTATCTGCTTGATGGCAGCACTGAGCGATGCGTCGGACCGAACGATCACGTAATAGAGCGCCCCCAGTCCGATGAAGGCCCCAGCGAGAATACCGAGCATCAGCATCGAGCGAAGCGGCAGCCGCGCTTTCGTCGCGCCGACGTCCTCCACTTTCCGGGCGATCTCTTTCGGAGAGAAAGCGTCAAAACCGAAGACTTCAGACATCAGGACACTCCTGGGATGGCGCGCCGGCCGGGAAATCAGAACTTCGCGTGTTCGCCTGCGCCGCCGACCCATTCACGCCAGATGGCAACCAGCACCGCCAGTACAACCGGTCCAACGAACATGCCGACCAGTCCGAACGCACGCAGGCCGCCAAGCACACCGAAAAGGGACAACAGAAAGGGAATCCGGGTAGCGCTGGTGATCATCAGCGGCCGGATGAAGTTGTCGAGTGGGTGAACAAAGAGCGTGCCCCATGCCAGCAATCCCAAACCTGCCCACAGGTGGCCCGACACCAGCAGCCAGATTGCCGCGACTCCCCACACCAGGAAAGTGCCGAACACGGGGATGCTGGCGGCAACGGCAGTCAACGCTCCCAGCAACACGGGGGCGTCCAGGCCCACGATCCAGTATCCGATCCCCGCGACAAGGCCCTGGCTGCAGGCGGTGACGAAAAGCCCGTATGCCACTGCCCGGGTCATCACGCCCGCGACATGAAGATAGGGCAATACCCGGTCACCGAAGAAGCGCTTCAGCACGACATGGACTTGCATGATGAGTTGATCCCCATCGCGATAAAGAAAGAACACAGTCAGGACCATGAAGACGATTTTGGCCGCATTCCTGCCGATATCGCCGACAAGCGAGATCAGTTCGCCCGCCCATGCCTGCACCCACTGCATCACCTGCCGATTCAGCGCAGTCGGGTCGCTGGTGTAGAGCGCGATCCATTCCTGGATGCGGTTGCCTAACCATGGAATGTTCCGTACCGGTTCGGGCAGCCTCCAACCCCATCGACTGCCGCCGGCGACCAATGCCCGGTAGCCATCGCTTACTTCCTGCTGCAGCGCGACCCCCAGCCACAATAATGGGAGGATCAGAACGAGCACGGAGAATGCGGTCATGATCATTGCGGTGATCGTCTCGCGCCCGGGAAATTTTCGGCGCAATAACTGATATACCGGCCAGGTGACGTAAGCCAGTATGCCCGCCCAGATGACGGAAACCGCGAAGGGCTGCAGCACAATCCCGCCCAGCAGCGCCAGGAGGAACAGTAAGGCGGCAAGGAGCAAATGGCTAGGCACGTCCGGAGCCCTTAAGCGGTCGGCGCAGGCACCACACGTTTGCAGACTTCTACCGTAACGACAAAGAACAGGCCCGCGGTAATGCAGAGGGCCAGGTCATTCCAGTGCAAGCGACTGAAATAGAAGAGCTCGCGCAGCGGCGCAACACCGTCGACCAGTCCCAGGAACACTACGGTCAGACCGCTGATCCACCACAGCGCGGGATTGCGCATGGCCAGCGCTTCGAGCATCTGGCGGGAACGAGACCGGTTTACAAAAATCAGACCAAGATTGGCGACGACCAGCGTGGTGAATGCAAGCGCACGCGCTTCCTCGGCGCCTTTGCCATGTTGAAGAACAAGGCCATACATTCCCAGCACGATTGCCAGCAGCAATCCGCCTTGCAGGCAACCGAGCGTGAGTGTGGCACGGTCGAACAGGGAGGCCGTGGGCGAGCGCGGCGGTCGAGCCATGAGGTCTGCCTCATCAGGTTCCGCTTCAAACACGATCGAGCAGGCGGGATCGATGATCAGCTGGAGAAACAGGATATGTACCGGCATCAGCACCAGGGGCCAGCCGAGGCCAACAGGGATCAACGACAAACCGATGATGGGAACGTGAACAGCCACGACGAAGGTAATGGCTTTACGGAGGTTGTCGAAGATGCGGCGGCCCAGCCGCACTGCCCTGACAATCGAAGAAAAGTCGTCGTCCAATAGCACCAGCGCCGCGGCTTCCCGTGCGACGTCTGTGCCGCGCCCTCCCATTGCAATGCCAATGTGGGCGGCCTTGAGCGCGGGGGCGTCATTGACTCCGTCGCCCGTCATCGCGACGACTTCATGCCGGGCCTTGAGCACGCTCACCAAGCGCAGCTTCTGCTCCGGCGCGACCCGATAGAACACGTTCGCCCCAGCGATACGCTCGCTCAATTGCGTATCGGTCAGGCTATCGAGTTCCTGCCCCGAAACCGCTCCCGCTTTCGTGTCCAGCCCTGCTTGCGCAGCGATGCTCATTGCGGTCGCCTGATAATCCCCGGTCATCATCACCACGCGAATGCCCGCGGCTTGGGCCTCCCTGATGGCTGCCGGTACCGTTGGGCGCACAGGGTCTCTAAGCCCGATAAGTCCCAAAAATTCGAATGCGAAATCATGCTGCACGGCAGGCATGGTGCTACGCTGGAACGATGCCTTCGCCACACCCAGCACACGTAGGCCCTGTTGCGCCAGCAGTCGCACTTGTTGATCAAGCTCGGCTGTCTTTCCGGCATCGAAGTGGCAGAGATCAGCAATGGCCTCGGGGGCGCCTTTCGCGGCAACGACATATTGCCGACGTTCGCTGGACTGCCATACGCGCGACATGGCGAGCAGTTCAGGCGACAGCGGATACTCGTTCACAAGCTCCCAGTCGCTGTGCAGGTGTTCCGTCTGCGCGAGCGTGGCTTGCGCACTCTTGTGGATGGCCTTCTCCATGGGATCGAAAGGATCACGATGGCTCGCCAGTATGCTGAATTCGAGCAATTCATGATAAGTCTCGGGTAACAGTCCGTGAGGAAGCTCTGTCAACTCGATCGACTCGCCGTTGACGGCGAGCTTTGTCAAGGTCATCTCGTTCTGGGTCAGGGTCCCGGTTTTGTCCACACACAGCACGGTGGCGGCTCCCAGCATTTCGATGGCAGCAACGCGGCGGGCCAACACATTGCTCTGCGCGAGGCGCCAGCCTCCCAAGCCGAGAAAGATAGTGAGTACGACGGGCAGTTCTTCCGGCAGAATCGCCATGGCAAGCGTTAGCCCGACCAGAAATCCGTTGAACCAATCGGCGCGCGTGACACCATACCAACCTGCCGCGACTACCGCCAGTACGCCAGCGGCAAAAGCGAATCGCTTGACGACGGTGGCAGTCTCGCGTTGAACCCGAGTGACTTCCGGCTTGATGGTGAACAGTGATTTGCCGATCCTGCCGATTGCCGTGTTCGGTCCAGTGCCGATCACCTGTGCCATTCCGTTTCCCTGCACCACGAGCGTGCCGGAAAAGACGAACGGCGAGTTGTCCCCACCAGGCTGCGGAACCGCGTCGTCACCAGCGGCGCGGGGAAGTTTTTGTACGGGTACTGATTCGCCGGTAAGCAAGGATTCATCGAGCATTAGGTTCGTGCCCTCCAGGAGCACCGCGTCGGCCGGGACGCGATCACCTTCCGCAATCAGGACAATATCCCCGGGAATGACCTCCCGCCCTGAGATCGTGCGAGACTCTCCGCCCCGAATGACCCTGGCACGGGGACTGGCGAGGTTGCGCAATGCCTGCAGCGCCCGCTCTGCCTTGTTTTCCTGGAATAAGGTGATCCCCATGACGACGAATACAAATCCCAGAAGCATCAGGGCTTCCTGCCGGTTGCCGAGGGTGAGATAAATTGCGCCACATATGACCAGCAGGACAAACATCGGCTCCCTTACGACACCTAGGGCGATGGCAAGCACGCCGCGCGTTTTAGCCGACGCAAGCTCGTTGTAGCCGAGACGTTGAAGACGCGCGGCGGCCTCATCCTCCGAGAGCCCCTTCTCCGGATGAGTAAGCGGACTGCCAACCCTGATTTTCTGCGCTGATCCCTGTTGATGAAGTGCCAGCATCACTGAAGGTTCCTAAGAGGTATGGATGGCTTCTTCCAAACTATCATGGCGTTCCGGATCGCTACATCGGCACGGCCACTAGCGGCTTGCATGGAAAACAATATGAGTAAGCGTCAGCACGGAGGACGGGCACTTGGGAAGCGAACCAAATTTGATAGTGCGCCCTCACTATGCGCATCAAAATGGCATGTACGACGCGCAAATATTAGGAATGCAACCGACCCCGGCCATTGACCCAAGTCAAAATGATCATGGACTTTTCTTTTATGCAAAAAGGCATCTATTGCTCTGTCTGCGACATAAAGACTCAATTCAGATAATTAAAAAACCGCCATAAGCAGAAGGCCTACCAGCGAATAAGCTAGCATTCGTGCTCTAATTTGACTCTCCTTGGCGGCGTCCGGAAAGTAAGATGGCACAGAAAATTTCCCGCACAAACCGTCTTTCCATCCGATTTTCCCTTGGGGAGATCACGCAACGATTCTGAACAAGTTGCATGCTGAATAGCTACCTGAAGACTGCAATGCGGAGGAAAGCGGACGTTTACTTCAAGACAAGTAATGACCGCTCTTGGCCGAAGCCAGCCGTGCATGGCGCCCTGACTGTGAATCCGTAGCAGACCTTCCCGCGCAACACAGTGCAGCTCCAGCATGTTTAGCGCTTGTGACGATCACTCAGCGACGCCTATGCAGACGGCGAGTGCTCCATAGGATGAGCCACAACAGCGCTACCTGCAGCGGTAGGCGCATCCATAGCAACCACATCGATATCCCGAACAACTCCGGCCGCTGCAGCATGTAGATGTTCGCCGGTGTCACTGCTAGCGTAAGCATGAACAGGCCGGCACCGGCGGCCTTTCGTGTCGAAGGAATGATGATTCCGAGCGCACCAGCCAGCTCAAGCACTCCACTGACCATTACAACCGCTCGCGGCCATGGGATCCACGGCGGAACGATACTGGCCTCGAAATCGGTTGCGACAAAGTGCATGATGCCGCCGACGTAGAACCACAAGAATACGAAACACAGCCCGATAAGCTGTTTGTTGTCTATCTGGCGCTTCGCCCATGTATATCGCAAGCCTGGAAAAACCATTCTTCGCCGTAGCTTTCATACCAGGCCGCTTTTTACCGTTGACACACTTCGGCGAGGGTCGCGACCGACCCAAAGCGAACGTAGCAGGTTCGCAAAAAGAGCCACCCACCAGCAAGCATGCGATGCCCCAAAGGCATCGACAGATACGGTAGCGCTTCACGAGTCATGAAAGGCATTTGAGAGAAAGAAGGACTGCCGTTCTCGAACTGCGTTTTTCAAGATAACGGTGGTATATCAATAACCTCTTCCACCTTATCAAATGGAATTGATGCCGCTTTGTTCACGCTCTCTACAGCCTCTCGAGTTTGCGTCTCGAACAGGCATGTACATCGTTGATCATTCGGATAAAAATTACTGCGAATATAAGAAACTGGATTTCCTTGATCGGTGGACTCTTTACTCGCTTATATGGCAGATTTTTGTGCGGCAGCTAGCTGTTCCATTGAAATCCCCTGCAGCGTTCTTTTGTACGGCATAGGTTGTCATTTCGCCTCCTTCGTTATTTCCCTTAAATCTCTCTCATCATGATGGCGGAAGGGTAAGCTATAAACTTGACGTAAATCAGCAGCCACACCGCAGTATCGATTTGCGACAATCAGCATAATGATGAGAAGTATGGTTTTCGTTAAGCGAGATTGTCAGCTTGCATGCCCTGTCTAGCATGGAGCAAGCACTTATCTTGGAAAATCGAGTGGCGACTTTTGGCTGCGTCGATAGCAAAACGACCGGAACGAGACTCAGGCTTGCTATGTAAATCGACAAGGCGGCTAGAATATCAGGATGGCTATCAAGTCTCCTTCGTATCCTGGCCGGCGTACGGCACGCGGTGTTGTACTAGCCGTACTTCTTTCAAACGCTGACCAAAGCGGCGCCGAGCCCCTTCGTGGACGTGTAACTCTTGCCGCGATCATTCGAGCCCTGAAACGCAAATATCACTGGCCGATCGAAACAACAAGCTTCCCATCCAATTCCGCCGATGGCCGTGCCACTTGGGCGACGGTCTATAGTCTTTCACCCGAATTCATTGCCGCTGCAATGGAGTCGGGCGGACGCGACTGGCTAATGAGTAGTTGAGAGAGCAAGGCTAGAGGTAGCCGCCCGTTGTAGCTGATTCCGGTTGTCCGAGAAATTCTTATAAGGACAGCTATCGACCCGTTTTCGGCCTCTATCGAAATGTTCAAAAACGTCCGCTTTCAGTCTGAAGCTGTCAACTATGTGCCCGTCCTAATCAGGAACAGCTCAAGAGAGCAAAATTCATCCTACCCATACGCCAACCGAAAAAGCACAACCTGGCACCACCAAGAGTTGCGATTCAACCGGAAGGAAAAATCGTTTTCTGAATTTTGGCCATTCTAAAAATTCGGGGACTTGGCGGAAATAAATTTGAATCCCCGGCCATCAATTCAAATAACGCCGCCCCTTCCCGCCTTACCACAATCCGAGTCACCATCCTTAAGCCGCAAAAGTCCTAACCCTAACGGCACACCTGCTCTATATCCCCTCCGCAATGTTTCGGTATACTTCCCGGTCCGACAACAGCACCACCCAGCGCCCAACCCGCGTCCCAATTAAAGCCCCAGCCACCTTTAACCACCCCAACCCACCCCATGCCCGCATACCGTTCCCGCACCTCCACCTCCGGCCGCAACATGGCCGGCGCCCGCGCACTCTGGCGCGCCACCGGCATGAAGGATGAAGACTTCCAGAAGCCGATCATCGCCATCGCCAACTCCTTCACCCAGTTCGTCCCCGGCCACGTGCACCTGCACAACCTCGGCCAGCTGGTCGCGCGTGAAATCGAGCGCGCCGGCGGCGTGGCCAAGGAGTTCAACACCATCGCCGTCGACGACGGCATCGCCATGGGCCACGCCGGCATGCTGTATTCGCTGCCGTCGCGCGACCTGATTGCCGACTCGGTCGAGTACATGGTCAATGCGCACATGGCCGATGCGCTGGTGTGCATCTCCAATTGCGACAAGATCACCCCGGGCATGCTGATGGCCGCGATGCGCCTGAACATCCCGGTGATCTTCGTCTCCGGCGGTCCGATGGAAGCCGGCAAGGTCAACTGGAACGGCCAGACCCGCAAGGTCGACCTGATCGACGCGATGATCGAAGCGGCCAATGACAAGGTCACCGATGAGCAGGTCGCGGACATGGAACGCTCGGCCTGCCCGACCTGCGGTTCCTGCTCGGGCATGTTCACCGCGAACTCGATGAACTGCCTGACCGAAGCGCTGGGCCTGAGCCTGCCGGGCAACGGCTCGCTGGTCGCCACCCACGCCGACCGCAAGGAACTGTTCCTCAAGGCCGGCCGCACCATCGTCGAGCTGGCCAAGCGCTATTACGAGGGCGACGACGAGCGCGCGCTGCCGCGCAATATCGCCACCTTCGCAGCCTTCGAGAATGCGATGAGCATGGACGTGGCCATGGGCGGCTCCACCAACACCGTGCTGCACCTCTTGGCCGCGGCGCGCGAAGGCAGCGTGGACTTTAAGATGGCCGACATCGATCGCCTGTCGCGCAAGGTGCCCTGCCTGTGCAAGGTCGCGCCAGCTACGCAGAAGTACCACATGGAAGACGTGCACCGCGCCGGCGGCGTGATGGGCATCCTGGCCGAACTCGACCGCGCCGGGCTGATCCACCGCGATGTGCCGACCGTGCATGCGAAGACGCTGGGCGATGCGATCGACTACTGGGATGTAAAAGGCCAGCCGGCCGATTCCGAGCCGGCGAAGCTGTACCGCGCCGCGCCCGGCGGCATCGCTACCACCATCGCGTTCAGCCAGGCGATGCGTTACCCGACGCTGGACGACGACCGCGAGAACGGCTGCATCCGCAGCAAGGAACATGCGTATTCGCAGGACGGCGGCCTGGCGGTTTTGTACGGCAACATCGCTGAGCGCGGCTGCATCGTGAAGACCGCCGGCGTGGATGAATCGATCCTGAAGTTCTCCGGCCGCGCGCGCGTGTTCGAGAGCCAGGATGAAGCAGTGGAAGCGATTCTGGGCGACCAGATCGTGGCCGGCGACATCGTCGTCATCACCTTCGAAGGACCGAAGGGCGGACCGGGCATGCAGGAAATGCTGTATCCGACCTCGTACCTGAAGTCCAAGGACCTGGGCAAGGCCTGCGGCCTGTTGACCGACGGCCGCTTCTCGGGCGGCACCTCGGGCCTGTCCATCGGCCACACCAGCCCGGAAGCGGCAGAAGGCGGCGCGATCGGCCTGGTGGAAGACGGCGACACCATCGACATCGATATCCCGAACCGCAGCATCAACGTGCGTCTGTCCGATGAAGCCCTGGCAGCACGCCGCGCGGCGATGGAAGCGCGCGGCTCGGCGGCCTGGAAGCCGACCCGCCGTCAGCGCGTGGTGTCGGCGGCGCTGCGTGCCTATGGCGCGCTGACCACCAGCGCCGATACCGGCGCGGTGCGCGACGTGTCGCAGGTCGAGCGCAGGTAAGTTGATGCGCGAAGGCGGCTGCGAACCCGGCGTCGCGGCTCAGCCTTCGCGGACGGAACCGCGATCGAGCTCGCTGGCCAGCATCGCCCGGTCGCATGCGCCTTCCCAGATCGACACGACGATGCTCGCCACCGCATTGCTCACCACGCTGGTCAGCGCCCGGGCCTCGGACATGAAGCGGTCTATGCCGACGATCAGGGCGACGCCGGCGACCGGTATATCGGGCATCGTGCTCAGCGTCGCCACCAGCGCGACAAAGCCGCTGCCGCTGACGCCGGCCGCGCCCTTGGAGGTCAACAGCATGACGGCGAGCATGGCCAGCATGCGCCCGGCCGACAGATGGATATCGCAAGCCTGGGCGATGAACATCGTCGCCAGCGTCAGATAGATGGCGCTGCCATCGAGGTTGAATGAATATCCCAGCGGCAGCACCAGCCTCGATACGCCCTTCCTGCAGCCCAGTCGCTCCAGTTTGGTCAGCATCTGCGGCAGGACCGACTCGGAAGACGAGGTGCCGAGCACGATCACGATCTCTTCGCCGAAATAGCGCAGCAGCTTGAACATGCTGAACCGGTGCAGGCGCGCCAGCGTGCCGAGCACGACCAGCACGAACAGCAGGCAGGCGAGATAGAAGGTAAAGATCAGCAGTCCGAGCGAAGCAATCGACCCGATTCCATATCTTCCGATCGTGAACGCGATCGCGCCAAAGGTGCCGAGCGGCGCCAGCTTGAGCAGGTAACCGAAGGCCGCAAACAGCACATGGGAGAAGGACGCGAGCGCCTCCATCGTCGCTTTCCCGCCCAGGCCGCTGCGTGGAATCGCCAGGCCGGTCAAGCCCGCGAGCAGCAGTACGGGAAGCACCTCGCCATTGGCGAAGGCGCCGACGAAGGAATGCGGAATGATCTGCATGAGGAAGGCGACCAGGCCATGCGGCGCGTCGGGGTTGACATACCTTGTCGCGATCCCGGCATCGAGGGTCGCCGGGTCGACGTGCATCCCGGCGCCGGGCCGCAGAATAAGGACGGCGGCCAGGCCCGTGCCCAGCGCGATGCATGTCAGCAGGCAGAACAGCCCCATGGCCCTGGCCAGGGTCTTGCCGAACCCCTTCATGTCTTCCATGCCGGCGATGCCGAGCACCATGGTGCTGAACACGATGGGCGCGATCATCATTTTCATGAGCTTGACGAATGCGTCTCCCAGCGGTCTCAAGGCGACAGCGTATTCCGGCCAGAAGCGGCCGACGGCGATGCCAGCGGCCGCGGCAAGCAGCACCTGGAAGTAAAGCGATTTATGAAGCGGCATCCGGGCGCTCTCGTTCGATATCGGATGTCGGCCGCCGCATGACCTGCGCCAGGCGCGCGGAGCGTATGCCTGCCATCGCCACTGCCATCAGCCTTGCGCCTGTCCGCCGGCAAAACCGTTCTTCGCTTCCCTGCGCAGCAGATCCAGCAGCGCCTGTGCCGGCGGCGCTAGCAGGCTGCCCTTGCGAACGATGATGCCCAGGGTGCGGCTGACCGTGGGATGAGTGAGCGGGATGCCGACCAGGGACGGATATTCCTCCTTCGACATGGCCAACGCGGGAACAGCCGCCACGCCCAGGCCGGCGACCACCATGCTGAGCGCGCCGGTCACGTGATTGACTTCATAGGTGACCGTTGGGCGCGTTGTGAGCTTGGCCAGGGCATGATCGAGCAATATGCGGTTGCTGCTTCGCGACGACACCGATATGAAGGTTTCGTCGACCAGGTCCTTCCATGCCAGCGACTTGCGCCGGGCGAGGCGATGATCCTTGCGCGCGGCCAGGACATAGCGCTCGCCGTAGATAGGCGTGAAATCGATATCGGCTTCCTGCGCGCCGGTGAAGTTGATGCCGAAGTCGGCGACGGCGGAGACCACGCTGTGCAGCACTTCCTCGCCACGCTCATCGATGATATGCACCCGGGTCTTTGGAAACTGCTGGGCAAAGGTCTTCAGCAGTCTGGGCAGCACGTTGTGAACCACGGAGGGCACGCATGCGACCGTCACCAGCGCTGCGCGCTGGCGCATGCTGTCGGAAGCGCCATGCACGGCGGCTTCCAGCTCGCCAATGATGGAATGCGCATGTTGCAGAAACAGGCGTCCGGACTCGGTCAGCGCAACCCGCCTGCTGCTTCTGTCGAGAAGACGCACGCCGGTGGCGCCTTCCAGCTTTTCGATGCGGCGGCTCAGCGCGGGCTGCGATATGAAGAGCTCTTCGGCCGCGGCCTTGAAATGCAGCTTCTCCGCTACGGCGACGAAGGCGTAAAGGTCGCCCATGTCGACATCGATCCGATTCATGCACTGACCACCAGGAGTTGAGCAAAGCGGCATTTTCTCACGAGCGCCATGCTTTCCCGGATGGTACAAGCGGCGGCCGCTGGCACGATGCCGCGATGCCGGGATGCCGCCGCGCGCCGCTTAAAAGGTGTGCCGGACCCCGAGGTCGAGTTCGCGGCTGCCGCTGGCGAACTTGGTGGTGGTGAAGTGCGTGTTGCTCAGTCCTGAAACGGCGGCATAGAGGGCGGTCCGCTTCGACAGCGCATGGGTGCAGGCCAGTGCAAGCTGGTGGGCGTCGGCCGCATGCGACGGTGACAGGTCGCTCTTGTGGATATAGCTGGCCATGAGAAGGTTCGCCCCGAATGGAATTGAGATGCCGGCCAATACATCCCTGCTGTCGATGGCGCCGATGCCGCGATTGCTGCCCCAGGCAAGCGTCGTAATGACGCTGCCGAAGTCGTACTTCGCCGCGAACAGCGTATTGCGCGCGGCGTCGGTCGAGGTGGCATTGTTCTGCCGGTTGTAGCCGACGCGCAGTGACAACGGGCCATTCGCATAGCCGAGCGCCGCGCCGAGCTGCCTCGATTTCGAAGCGTCGCCAGCGACCTCGCCGAAGCCATAGGCAAGCTGGGCATTGAAGCCGCCGACGACCGGGCTGCCATACATCACGGTGTTGTTCATCCGGACGCCGGCCTTTTCCCCGGACATCAGCTGGCCGGATGCGCCGCCAAAATTGTTGCCGAAGGGATCGGCCATCAGGAGCGTCGTGTAGATCGGCGTGTATTGCCTGCCCATCGTCAGGCTGCCCGACGCGCCGTTCACTCCGACGTAGGATTGGCGCCCGAACTGCAGGCCGCCCTGGTCCAGTGCGCCGGTGTCGTTCAGCAGGCCCGACTCCATGACGAAGATCGCGGACGCGCCGCCACCCAGGTCTTCCTTGCCGCGGAAGCCCAGGCGGCTGCCATTGGAAACGCCGCCTTCGAGCTTCAGGTCTGAACCTTTCGGCCCGCCCCGGCCGATGACGATGCCGCTGTCGATGATGCCGTACAGTTCGACACTGCTCTGGGCGCAGGCCGCCTGGCAACCTATGGCCGTGACGATGCCTGCCAGTATGCTGGCTTTCATATCTCCTCCCTTTTTTGATGATTGTTGTTGGCGTGGACGCCGCTCAGGCGACCACGCGTGCGCCCTGTCTGGCCGGCCGCTTGCGGAATAGCAGCAGGGTGGCGAGCAGGCCGCAGGCCGCAGCCATGCTCATCCAGTATCCCGGCGCCGCCTTGTCGCCGGTCACTTCGATGAGCCAGGTCGAGACCACCGGCGTGAAGCCACCGAAGATCGCGGTCGCGAGGCTGTAGGCAAGCGAGAAGCCCACGGTGCGCACATGCGCCGGCATCACCTCGGTCAATGCCACGATGGTGGCGCTGTTGTAGCTGGCATAGAGGAAGGACAGCCAGAGCTCGGCGATCAGCATGTTGCCGAAGCTCGGATGGGCGACCAGCCAGGACAACACCGGATGCGCCGTGAAGATGGACAGCACCGTGAAGGCGACCAGCAGCGGCCAGCGGCCGATGCGGTCCGACAGCGCGCCCATCACCGGCAGCCAGAAGAAGTTCGACAGGCCGACGCAGAAGGTCACCAGCAGGCTGTCCCGGGCATTGAGCTTCAACACGCTCTTGCCGAAGGTGGGCGCGTAGACGGTGATCAGGTAGAAGGAAACCGTCGTCATCACCACCAGCATCATGCCGAGCAGAACGATGCGCCAGTTGTCGGCGATGGAGCGCAGGATCTCGCCAAAGCTCGGGTGATGCTTTTTCGCCAGGAACTCTTCGGTCTCCTGCAGCGAGCGGCGAATGATGAACAGGAAGGGAATGATCGAGCAGCCGATGAAGAACGGAATCCTCCAGCCCCAGGCATCGAGCTGCGCTGGCGCCAGCCATTGGTTCAGCAGGAAGCCGAGCATCGCGGCGAACATGATCGCCACCTGCTGGCTCGCGGATTGCCAGCTCACGTAAAAACCCTTGCGCCCCGGCGTGGCCATCTCGGCCAGATAGACCGACACGCCGCCCAGTTCCACGCCGGCGGAAAAGCCCTGCAGCAGGCGCCCGGTCAATACCAGGATGGGCGCGAGGATGCCGATCGTATTGTAGGAAGGCACGAAGGCGATCAGCACCGTGCCGCATGCCATGATGCCGAGCGTGACGATCAGGCCCTTGCGCCTGCCGATGCGGTCGATATAGCTGCCCAGGATCACCGCGCCCAGCGGCCGCATCAGGAAGCCGGCGCCGAAGGTGACGAAGGTCATCATCAGCGAGATGTACTCGTTGTGGGCGGGGAAGAAGGCCTTGGACAGGTAAGTTGCATAGAACCCGTACAGGAAGAAGTCGAACATCTCCAGGAAGTTGCCGCTGGTGACGCGGAAAACCGTTGCCATCCTGGAGGCAGGTACAGAGTTGACAGTGCTCATGGTGGATCCTGATTAATGACGGACGGCATCCGGCGCTTCCAGGCCAGTTGCACGGATGACGCCGGCAGCGTCACGGGAGGAAAGGAATCGGATCAGTGACTGCGCCGCCTCCGGTTCTTTGGTGCCTGCAACGACGCCCGCGGAAAACAGCGTCACATGCTGGGCTTCGGCGGGAAGCGCGCCGACCAGGGTAATGCCGGGCACGGGCATCAGTTCGCTGATCTGCTGAAAGCCGATTTCAGCATCGCCCCTTGCCACGACCTGGCCGACCGGCTCGGCCGGGATCATGTGGGCCTTACCCTTGAGCGCGTCAGCAATGCCCAAGCGTGGAAACAGTACGTTCTCGAGATATACGCCGCTGGCGCTGTCGGAATAGGCGATCGACTTCGCCGCAAGCAGCGTCTTCTTCAAGGCTTCCAGGTTCGAGATGTCGGGCTTGGGCGCGCCAGCCTTGACCGCCATGCCGATGCTGGAGCGCGCCAGCAGCGCCATGCTGTCGGGCTTGACCTTGCCTTGTTCGGCGAGCTTGTCGAGCGAGCTGCCGACCATGATCACCACATCGATCGCTTCGCCGCGACGCAGCCGGTTCGGTATGGCGTTGGCCGTGTCGCCCATCGATGGGCCCCATCCGGTCACCAGCGTGTTGCCGGTCATCCGCTCGAACTCCGGCGCAAGGCGGCGATAGGCTTCGGCAAAACCGCCCGAGCTGACGACGTGGACTTCAGCGGCCAGCGCCTGGGTGGCGAAGAGAAAGGAGCAGACAGCGAGCAGCCAGGCTGCGCTTCTGCGAGTTGAAAAACAATGCGTCATGCATGTCTCCATTTTTGTCTGTGTAATGGGGCGAGATCATCAGCGAGAAGAATGGATAAGTAAATTGCATTGTTTTTATTGATCAATGCAGGGATTGCATCGATTCGAATCATGTCCCCGAAGAACCATCATCGAGATTTTCTATTCGGAAACGAAAGCCGCGCAGCACCGTCGCTGCTGCTGCCACCAGGCGGCACACATCGCCGCAGCTCCGCCAGTCGGCTGCTTTTCACCTTTTGGTCCGCATTGCACTGGGGCCGACATTCTGGTCGTGCGAGAATCGACCGCGTCTTCGCATAATCTTTCACTGTCCCGGAGCCCAGCCGATGAAAGCATCACCCCCGAAACCACGCCGCTACGCCCTGCAGCTCCGCCACGCGAACGCCTGCGTCATGCTCGGCATCGCGCTCGCCAGCGCCGGCGCTGCGCAGGCCGGCAACAAGCCGTACAGCTATTACGTCACCGGCAATGCCGATGCGCCGGTCTCGGTGCCGGCGCCCTCCGCGCCTTCCTTCGTGCTGATGGGCGGCGGTCCCGATGTGGATAGCGCCTTTCGCTGGATGATCGAGCGCGCCGGCATCAAGCCCGGCAGCGGCGGACGTATCGTGATCATCCGCGCGACCGGCACCGATGCCTACGATCCCTATATCTATTACAGCGATGCCGCATCGACGACATCAAGCACGGCGGCCGACGGCTGGGTAGGCGGCGCCGCGCTCGGCGTGAGCTCCGTCGAGACCCTGGTGATTCCGAGCGTATCGGCCGCCAACGATGACTTCGTCAACAGCATCGTCGGCCGCGCCAATGCGGTATTCATCGCCGGCGGAGATCAAAGCGACTACATCCGGTTCTGGAAGGGCACCAAGCTCGAAGCGACGCTGAACCGGCTGATGGCGCAGAACGTGCCACTGGGCGGCACCAGCGCCGGGCTCGCGGTGCTGGGACAGTTCGACTACGCCGCATTGAATGGCTCAGTCACCACCAGCCAGGCTCTGTCGGATCCCTTCAACAAATACATGACGCTGGATCCGAACCCGCTTGCCGGCCGCGGCTTCATCACCCCTGCGGCACTGGCCTACACGATTACCGATACCCATCTCGACACGCGCGACCGCATGGGCCGCCTGGTTGCCTTTACCGCGCGGCTCGTCGCGCAAAGCGGCAACACCGGCTGCGCCGGCGGCATCCTCCCTGCGGGCAGCGCCGGCAATGCGGCGCGCGGCATTGGTGTCGATGTCGAGACGGCCTTGCTGGTGCAGGGAAATGGAAACGGCGGACCAGTGACAGCCAGGCGCATCACCAATCCCTCTACCACCACGGAAAGCGCCGTCTATTTTGTCCGCCCGTCGGTTGCGCCGTCGAGCTGCGCAGCAAAGACGCCGCTGGCGATGTACTCGGTGGAGATCCGCAAGCTTGCCGATTCCAACGCCACGTTCAACCTGTCGGACTGGTCGGGCCTGCCGATCTACAAGACGGTGGACGCCGTGGCGGGCCAGTTGAGCGCTTCGCCGTATTGAGCGCTGCCAGGCATACGGGAGCAGTAGCCGGAAGAGCGCAGCAAACGTTTCAATCTCGTAGGGTGGGCGCAGCCCACGCGGTCGGCGGTTGAGACACCGTTCCGCGTGGGCTGCGCCCACCCTACAACTTCATTGCACGATCGGATAACTGTTGTCCCGAGCCATGCACGGCAGGGTTCAACCATTGACCGCGTGCCGAGCGATTTCTCCTGACCTTGAATGCTGGCCTCAGACGCTCAGGGGTTCGCGCAGGAGAAGCTGGCCGCGTCGTCGATGCTGCCACTGCCCTTGTACCTGGCAACCTGCGGATACGGACACAGCGGACGGGTCCGGTTGGCCGCGCCGTTTGCCACGCGCGTACCAATCAGAGTGGATGGCGCCGTGCCCTGGGCAACCCACTGGTCGAGAGCGCGAACCACGTCATGCTGCGGATCCGCTGCCGCTGCCGTGCCGGTGCTGCCGCCGATATTGGCCACGCCCGGTCCACCCGAACAATGGCCTATCCCCGGCAACATGTAGAGCTTGAGGAAGCTGTCGGTTCCCGCTCCGCCCTGCGCTGTCTGGACCTGCTGGTAGTAATCGAGACTGCTCAGCGGCGTGATCTGCTGGTCCGCCCAGCCGTGGTACATGATCAGCTTGCCGCCTCTAGCGCGGAAGGCGGCGAGGTTCGGTGTGGCGTTGTAGACCGAAGCGACGGTTTGCCCGGATACCAGGGTGTTGAAGGCGCGATCGGGATCGGTATCGAAGTTGAACGTGGCGTTGTTGAAGCTCGCGTTCTGGAACACCGAGTAACGGAAGAAATCCCATCCGCTGCCGCCTGGCGTGGCGCCCGTGTACAGGCCGGTCCATCCGAGTTCGCTGCCGCGCATGTAGCCGGGGAATATCTGCTGGCCAGTCGACTTGCGCGCGCCGCTGTAGATGCGGTTCGCGGCATCCACCTGCTGGGCGGTCAGGCAGTTCGGCGCATCCGCGCCGCTGCATTGCAGTATCGCCGGATTGAAGTTGCACTGGCGCGGATCGTCGACGACGCCGTCGGTCACGCCGTCCTGCGCATCACAGGCCTGGATCACCGCATTGTTCAGCAGCGTCATCTTGGCCGCGGTGATGGCGCCGGGATTCTGCAGGTTCGGCATGCTGTTCCACAGCTCGGCCACCATCAGATTCGCCCATTGCCAGGCCGGCGCTCCGGCGACGATGCCATCGTAATCATCCGGAAAACGCGAAGCTTCCATCAATGCATGGTGGCCGCCCTGCGAGCAGCCGACGAAGTAGGACTTGTCGGCGGCCTTGTCGTAGAAGCGTTGCGTGAGCGTCTTCGCGGCGACGGTGCTCACATGCTGGGCGCGATAGGCAAAGTCGATGATCTTTTCCGGATGTCCCAGAGCCCAGGTCTGTTCGGCCGCGCCGTTGGGCTGGCTGGCATCGGTCACGTGGCCATTGTCGGTCGCCATGACCGCATACCCGTCGCGCAAGGCCACCAGCATGGCGGCCGTGCCGATCGAGCCGGCGGACGACCCGGAGCCGACGCCCTGGAACTTGCCGTTCCAGCTCGCTGCCGGCGGCAGCCAGACTTCAAAACCGATATTGGAATCCGCGGTCGGCTTGGACGCGGCGACGATGCGGCAGAACGGCACCGTGACGCTGGTGCCGCTCACGGTCACCGGCTGGGCATTGTAGGTCGCCGATATTACCGTCGAGGATTCGGGCAAGGCTGCCTGGGCGAGCGCGGCGCAGCGTTCGGCTTCCACCCGGGCAACGGGCGCGGCGGTCGTGCCGCCATTGTTGTCGTCGCTGCCGCCGCCACAGGCAGCAAGAAGCAGCGGTACGCTCGCAACGGCGAGGCACGAAGTTCGCAATCTCATGTTGTCTCCTGATTTGTCGTTATCTGTTCATGCTGCGCAAGGTCATGCGCATTTCCAGATTAGAACAATGTCGCCCGAGAATGCTGTTCCGGATCAACAAGGAGAGGCAGGCAAGTTGCTTCCTCTACGCACGCGGTGCAGCATGAACCGCAATGTGTTTTCCGTTGGCTGACATAAGGGGACAACATGATCAGGACATCGCATTTCCGCGCGGTATTACCGCTCGCTTTCGCACTTGCCCTCGCCGCCGGCACGAATTCCCATGCCGGCACGACAGCGGCGCCGATCGCCAAACTCCAGCAGTATCAGATCGACCCGAACAAGGTCTTCGTTGCAGGCATTTCCTCCGGCGGTTTCGCCGCGGTGCAAATGCACGTCGCCCATTCCTCCACCTTCAAGGGCGCCGCCGTCTATGCGGGCGGCGTCTACTGGTGCGCCGGCACTGGCGGCGCCGCCACAGCGCTGGCCAACTGCGGCGGCGAAACCCTGCCCACGAACCAGGCCTCGTACAACAGCACGCTCGCGGCATCGGAAACCTACCTGGATACCCAATCTGCTCTCGGCACCATCGATCCGGCATCGAATTTGAGCGGGCAACCCGTCTATCTCTGGTCTGGGACCAAGGACACCGTGGTCAATCCGCTCGAGATGGCCGACCTCAATGCGGAATACCTGCATTACGGCGCCAGGGTGCGTTTCGACAATGGCTATCCGGCCGCGCATGGCTGGGAATCGCCGGATGGCGAGCTGGCATGCGGCACGCAGGGCAGCCCGTACATGGTGAACTGCTCGACGAACGGCGCCGCGTACGACTCGGTGAAGACCTGGCTGACGATGTTCCTCGGCCCGCTCAGCCCGCGCAACAACGGAAAACTGTCGGGCACGCTGTCCGCCTTCGACCAGACCGAGTTCGGCGCCTCACAGAATGTGTCGATGAGCCAGACCGGCAGCGTCTTTGTGCCCAAGGCCTGCGCGCAGGGCAAGACCTGCGGATTGGTGCTCGCCATGCATGGCTGTCTGCAACAGGCGGCGCTGATCGGCAATCGCTGGGTAACAGAGGCCGGCATCAATGAATGGGCCGACACGAACCGGCTTGTGGTGGTATATCCCGACACGATTGCCTCGTCCGCGCCGGGACCGACCAACCCGAATGCCTGCTTCGATTGGTGGGGCTATTCCAATGGAGTTGATCCGAATTACGCGCTCAAGAGCGGCGCGCAGATGTCGGTGCTGTATGCGATGGTGCAGCGGGTGACGGGGCGGCCGTAGGCTGAGCTGGCTAGCCAGCTCTTTCAAGGTCCGCGCGGTAACCCCTGCATAGCCTGTAATGGCACTACGCTGCAGGGGCGCAACGCTACGGCCAAGGTACGGGACGTTCAGGTTTAATGCGTTCGGCAGCAGGCAAAGTCTGCAGGTATAGGGAGGCGGCTTACGTACTGATATTGATCCTGCCGTTGCCGTTGCCGTTGCCGTTGCCGTTGCCGTTGCCGTTGCCGTTGCCGTTGCTTTTAATCCCGTTGATCGCGCCGTGGCGCCGGGCCCTGAAGCGGATAAGGTGCGGCGTCTGTCTGAGCGAAGCGCAGCGTAGCGAGTTTAGCCGCGCCCCGCTTCAGGGTCCGGCGACACGGGGACCCCGCGCAGCGGGGCGCGATCTCCGGGTCGCCTTTTCTTGGTTACTTCTTTTGCGAAGCAAAAGAAGTGACCCGGCTGCCGGGCCGGGACCCGGCTAGCTCGCCAAGTGGGATGGCCGTTTTGGGTCACTGGGCCTCAGATTTCGACCGGGCGGGCCTTTCAATCCGAGCTTCGATCAACGCGACGACGACTAAGGCAAGAGCCTGCCCCCTCAACGACATCACTCCGGTGATGCAATACCTTCAGCTCCCTCTCGACCTAGCCGGGTCCCGGCCCGGCAGCCGGCCTACTTCTTTTGCGCGCCAAAAGAAGTAGGCAAGAAAAGGCGCCCCCGGAGATTGCGCCCCGCTACGCGGGGTCCCCGTGCCGTCGACGCCCGGAGCGGGGCGCGGCTAAACTCGCTACGCTGCGCTTCGCTCAAACAGACGCCGCACCTTTTCCCGCTCCGGGCATCGCCGTCACGGCGCAATCAACGGGGGTTAAAAGCAACGGCAACGGCAACGGCAACTACAACGGCAACTGCAACTGCAACTGCAACTGCAACGGCAACTGCAATTTCGACTGCAAATGCGCCTCACCCAAGATTCAGCCTCAGCAGCAAGCTCACCACCAACACGATCAATACCGCACTCAAACTCTTCCAAAACGCGACCGGATTACGCTCAATGAGCGGCGCGCGCCCGCCGGTCAGGTAAGCCATGTTCGGATGCGTGAAGTCATGCACGAATTCATCGGGGTCGGCGTAGCGCTTCCCCGCATCGATCTGCACCGCTCTGCGCAGCGCGCCATCCACCCAGATCGGAATATCCGGACGCACATCGCGCGCCGATGCATAAGTCAACTTGCGTTGCGCCGCGCGGCTGGTTGCCTGCGGTACCCGGGTTCCATAGGGCGTTCTGCCGGTCAGCATCTGATAGGCCAAAACGCCTAATGCATAACCGTCCGACTGCACGCTCGGCGCGTCGCCAGTGAAGTATTCCGGCGCGGCATAAGCCAGCTCGCCCGGCACTGTGTCTTCGCTGCCGCCGGCTTCCACGACGCCGGCCACGCGCACCGCGCCGAAGTCGATGATCTTCACCGTGCCGGTGGCATCGATGAGGATGTTTTCCGGGCGCAAATCCTGATAGAGCATCTCCAGCCGGTGAAAGGCGCGCAATCCCTTCGCGATCTGCTCGATAAGCTTGCGCACCGCGCTCAGGTCCGGCTTCGGATGGTCAAGCATCCATTGCGCCAGCGTCTGGCCTTCGATGTATTCGAGGACGGTATAGATGCAACTGGGCTGCCGGTTCGCCGGTCCGGCCTTGGCGACGAAGGGACTGTCGATACGCCGCGCAATCCATTCCTCCATCAGAAAGCGCTCGAGATAGGCTGGGTCCTCGCGCAAATCGACCGAGGGCGTCTTGATGATCGCCGGCCTGCCGCTGGCTTCATCGATCGCCAGATGCACATGGCTGCGGCTGCTTGCATGCACTTCCCGGACGATGCGCCAGCCATCGATGTCCATGCGCGGCTCGAGCGGCGGCGCGAACGGCAACTCGGCGAAGCGCCGGCGCATCTCTCCGGCCTGCGGCGCCGGCAACGCGTCGATACGCAGCAGCTGCGCGGTGAGGTTGTCGGCGCTGCCGCGCGTGAAGGCTTCCTGCACCAGGGCGCGCGACGCGGCATCGAGGTCACCGTCGCAGGCATCGATCGCAGCGGCGACGCGTGCGCCATCGATGTGTTCATACACCCCATCGGTGGCCAGCAGGAAGATGTCGCCCAGGGCCAGCGGCAGCACGCGGTAGTCGATGTCGAGTCGCGTGTCTATGCCCAGCGCGCGGCCGAGAAAGCTGGTCTGCGGCGATACCCATACCCGATGGTCGCGCGTGAGCTGTTCGAGGGTCTTTCCCTGCAAGCGGTAGATGCGCGCATCGCCGACATGGAACAGATGCGCGCTCGCGGACTTGAGCACCAGCGCGCTGAAGGTGCAGACATAGCCGCGATCGCGGTCGAAGCGGCCTTCGCCGGCGCGGGTCTGCGCATACAGCCAGGAATTGATTGAGGCCAGCACCCGCTCGACCGATGTCTTGACCGACCAGGCATCCGAGGTGCAGTAGTAATCGGCGAGAAACCCCGACACCGCAGTCTCACTGGCCACATCGCTGACGGCGCTGCTGGAGATGCCGTCGGCGATCGCCAGCGCAATGCCCTTGGACGTGCGCTGCGGTTCGCCGGGCACCAGCGCGCCGTGGAAGTCCTGGTTGACGTCCTTGCGGCCGCGCTCGGAATGCTGGCCGAGGCTGACCCTCAGGCCGGAATGGGCAGCGGCATTATCCCCGGCGCGATGCGCCGCACCGGGGTGCGCCGCCTCAGTTGAAGCTGCGCTTCGGTGCGGTGCGGACATGGGTGGCATACAGGGTCAGGCCGGTGAAAGCCAGGCCGCCGACCATGTTGCCCAGCACGGTCGGGATCTCGTTCCAGATCAGGTAATCCATCAGCGAGAAATGGCCGCCCAGCAGCAGGCCCGACGGGAACAGGAACATGTTCACCACCGAATGCTCGAAGGTCATGTAGAAGAACAGCATGATCGGCATCCACATCGCGATGACCTTGCCGCTGACATGGGTCGAGATCATCGCGCCCACCACGCCGGTGGACACCATCCAGTTGCACAGCATGCCGCGGATGAACAGCGTGAGCATGCCGGCCGCGCCGTATTTCGCATAACCGAGGGTGCGCGATTCGCCGATCTGGCCGATCACCTGGCCGACCTTGCTCGGCTCGGTGGAAAAGCCGTAGGTGAAGATGATGGCCATGAGCAGCGCCACGGTCAGGGCGCCGGCGAAGTTGCCGATGAAGACCAGGCCCCAGTTCTTGAGAATCGCGGGAATGGTGACGCCGCGGCGCTTGTCGATATAGGCCAGCGGCGTGAGGGTAAAGACGCCAGTCAGAAGGTCGAAGCCCAGCAGGTACAGCATGCAGAAGCCGACGGGGAACAGCACCGCGCCGAGGAGCGGCTGGCCGGTTTGCACATTGATGCTGACCGCGAACACCGCGGCCAGCGCGAGGATGGCGCCTGCCATGTAGGCACGGATCAGGGTGTCCCTGGTCGACATGTAGATCTTGGATTCACCGGCGTCGACCATCTTGGTGACGAATTCGGCGGGCGCGAGATAAGCCATGCTACTCCCTTCGTTATTGCTATGAATTCTGTTGCGACTGCGGCGTCTTGCCGCGCCGCTCGTTGACTCTTCTTCAGTGCACCGCCACCAGCACCCGTCGCCCTTCGACGCGCACCGGATAGGCATTGACCGAGTTCTCAGGCGCTTCCAGGCATTCGCCACTCTTCAGATCGAAGTGGTGCTTGTAGATCGGCGAGGCGACGACGATGCGTTCGCCGAGATTGCCGATGAGGCCGCGCGACAGCACATTGGCCTTCGCATTCGGATCGAAGTTATCGATCGCATACAGCGCCTCGTTGGCGCCGGCCAGGTGGAATATCGCCACGGGCCTGTCCTTCACCAGGGCGCACACGCCGGTGTTGGGCAGGATGTCATCGATGTCGCAGACGGCGGACCAGGTGATGTCGTTTTTCATGTTGCTCTCCTTTGGCGTTCAGACGGTTTCGGCGATGGCGATCGGGATCACGGACTTCTTCTCTTCCACGCTGGCCGGGCGGATCTGGCCGCGCTCCTCGACGAAGACGACGTTGGGATCGGTCGCATCGCTGTTGACGAACTGGCGGAAGCGCTTGCGCGTGGCCGGATCGGTGACCGCGTTCTTCCATTCGCATTCGTAGGTATCGACCACATGCTGCATATCGGCCTCGAGCTCGGCGGCAACGCCGAGGCGGTCATTGACGACGACATCCTTCAGATAGTCCAGGCCGCCTTCGAGGTTGTCGCGCCAGACGCTGGTGCGCTGCAGCCGGTCGGCGGTACGCACGTAGAACATCAGGAAGCGGTCGATGTAGCGGATCAGATCCGCCTTGGACAGATCGGACGCGAGCAGCTCGGCATGGCGCGGCTTCATGCCGCCGTTGCCGCAAACGTACAGGTTCCAGCCCTTCTCGGTGGCGATCACGCCGACATCCTTGCCCTGCGCTTCCGCGCATTCCCGGGTGCAGCCGGACACGCCGAACTTGATCTTGTGCGGCGCGCGCAAGCCCTTGTAGCGGTTCTCCAATTCAACCGCGAGGCCAACGCTGTCATCCACACCATACCGGCACCAGGTCGAGCCGACGCAGGACTTCACGGTGCGCAGCGACTTGCCATACGCATGGCCGGACTCGAAGCCGGCGGCGATCAGTTCTTCCCAGATCGCCGGCAACTGCTCGACACGCGCGCCGAACATGTCCACGCGCTGGCCGCCGGTGATCTTGGTGTAGAGGCCGTATTTCTTCGCGATCTGACCGACCGCGATCAACCCGTCCGGCGTGACTTCGCCGCCGGCCATGCGCGGCACCACCGAATAGGTGCCGTCCTTCTGGATGTTGCCGAGGAAATAGTCGTTCGAGTCCTGCAGGCTGGCATGTTCGCGTTTCAGAACGAAGTCATTCCAGACCGAGGCGAAGATGCTGGCCGCCACCGGCTTGCAGATATCGCAGCCCATGCCCTTGCCATGCGCGGAGATCAGCGCATCGAAGGTCTTGATTTTGCCGACCTTCACCAGATGGAACAGCTCCTGGCGCGAATACGGGAAGTGCTCGCAGAGATGGTTGTTGACCGCCATGCCCTGCTTCTTCATCTCAGCCTTCATGATCTGCGTGACCAGCGGCACGCAGCCGCCGCACGAGGTGCCGGCCCTGGTGCAGGATTTCAGTTCGCCGATGTTGGTCACGCCCCCCGCGACCGCGTCGCAGATCTGGCCCTTGGAGACGTTGTTGCACGAGCAGATCTGCGCCGATGCCGGCAGCGCGTCCACGCCCAGGCCCGGTTTGGCCTTGCCATCGGCTTGCGGCAGGATCAGGAATTCCGGATCGGCCGGCAGCTCCATTGCATTCAGCATCATCTGCAGCAGCGTGCCGTATTCGGCGGCATCGCCGACCAGCACCGCGCCGAGCAGGCGCTTGCCGCAGTCGGAAACGACGATCTTCTTGTAGACCTGCTTGCGCTCGTCGGTGAATTGATACGAGCGGCTGCCGGCAGTTGCGCCCATCGCATCGCCGATGCTGGCCACGTCCACGCCCATGAGCTTGAGCTTGGTGCTCATGTCGGCGCCGTTGAACGCCTGCTCTTCGCCGGCGAGCTGCCGTGCGACGATGCGCGCCATCTCGTAGCCCGGCGCGACCAGGCCGAACACCTGGCCGTTGAAGGCTGCGCATTCACCGATCGCATAAATGTCGGCATCCGAGGTCTTGCACTGCGCGTCGATGGCGATGCCGCCGCGCGGACCCAGCGTCAGATGGCATTGCCGCGCCAGCTCGTCGCGCGGACGGATGCCGGCCGAGAAGACGATCATGTCGGTTTCGAGATGGCTGCCATCGGCGAAGACCATGCGATGGCGCGCGGTGCGGCCGTCGACGATTTCCAGCGTGTTCTTGCCGGTGTGGACGGTCACGCCGAGATCTTCGATCTTCTTCTTCAGCATGCGCCCGCCGGCTTCGTCGACCTGCACCGTCATCAAGCGCGGCGCGAATTCCACCACATGGGTCTGCAGCTTCATGTCATGCAGCGCCTTCGCGCATTCCAGGCCCAGCAGACCGCCGCCGACCACGACGCCGCTCTCGGAACGCTTGCCGCATTCGAGCATGGCTTCCAGGTCTTCAATGGTCCGGTAGACAAAGCAGTCCTTGCGATCGCGACCGGGCACCGGCGGCACGAACGGATAGGATCCGGTGGCGATGACGAGCTTGTCGTAGGCAAGGACATCGCCATCGGCAAGGGTGACGGTCTTGCCGGCGCGGTCGATCGCGGTGGCGCGGGTGTCGAGCTTCAACAGCAGGTTGTCGCGCTCGAAGAAACCAGGCGCGACCAGCGACAGGTCTTCGGCGGTCTTGCCGGAAAAGTATTCGGACAGATGCACGCGGTCATAGGCAGCGCGCGGCTCTTCGCAGAGCACGGTCACCTGTGCGCCGGAGAGTCCGGCTTCATCGAGGCCTTCGAGGAATTTGTGGCCGACCATGCCATGGCCGATAACGACGATCTTCATTGGGGCTATCCGGTGTCAGTTGAGGCGCGGGTTTCGAATCATCCTGAGCCGCTGTGTATGCGGTTTGTTCATGCATCTGCTTTGCAATCGGCGTGCCAAGGGGTTTTGCACTGGAAAGACGCGTAAAGCGCCATGGCTGGGCGGAAAAGCGGGGCCCGGTTTCGCGGCAAAGGGCGAATGCCTCACAGCGGGGGGCGATCATGAGGCGGCGCACCGCGCAGGTGCGCCAGGATGGGGCGTGCAAGCGGAGGGTGAATGCATCCAGGCAGCCGACACGGCGATGCGCGTGCAAGAGCGACTTGGCCTGATCTGCAAATGGCTTCATAGGGTGGGCGCAGCCCACGCGTTTATTGAACACCCGCGTGGGCTGCGCCCACCCTACGGAACAGCGGTTTTTGGGCTCGTAGGTTGGGCTGCAAGCCCAACATGTTCGCGGCCCGCAAGCGCCTGATGTTGGGCTTGTCAGCCCAACCTACGCCGCCTTCGCCCGATTCCCCATGCGCATCACGATCTGCTTCAACTCCGGCACGCAGGAGCCGCAGCTCGTGCCGCAGCGCAGCTTGCCCTGCAACTCAGCCAGCGCTTCACGCGGCTCGCAGGCCAGCATCGCCTCCAGCGCCGCATCGATCTCGGATGCCGCCACGTTCAGGCAGTTGCAGACAATGCGGCCGCGCGACTTCACACCCTGCGGCGCCTTTGCCGAAGGCGACAGCAGCATGCGCCCCAGCGACGCGACCGGCTGCTCGTTCTCGAGGTAATCGCGCAGCCACGCTTCGGCCGCGATATCGCCGGCCAGGGACACTGCGGCCAGGCGGCCATCCTCGATGCGCAGGTGGCGCGCAATGCCGCGCTTCGCATCGTCATAGCGCAACACCTGCGCGCCATCGATACCGAAGCGCAGTTCGATATCATGCAGCAGCTGCGCATCGGCAGCGTAGTCGTCGGCCGCGCGCAGCAGCACGCCAACGCGCTCGCGGCCAAAGAGCGTGCATGACGCATAGGCGAAACGCCGCATGAATGGCCGCAGCGCCGCCTGCAGCTGCAGCGCGCGCGCGGCGTCGACCCAGCCAAAGACGAGGAAACGCCATGGCAGCTCGGCCTTCAGGATTTTCACCGCCGCATGTTTCAACTCCGGCTGGAAGGAATATGGATCCAGCGCCGGCAGCGTCAGCGCATTCACGCCATGACTGCCCGCGCCGCCGGGGCCACGCCCGGACAGAAATTCCTCGCCCCAGTGCATGCCGATGAACACCTGCCCGCTCTTCATGTCTTCGCTCGACTGCGCCGGGACTATCTGCGAGCCGCGCCGGCTGGTCACATGCACCAGGTCACCCTGGCGCAGGCCATGACGCTGCATGTCCGCCGCCGCCATCGCCACCGCGGGCTCGGGCGCATGCGCATAGAGCCGCGCAACGGTGCCGGTGCGGCTCATGCCGTGCCACTGATCGCGCAGCCTTCCGGTATTGAGCCGGAACGGATAGCGCGCATCGGTAGGCTCGGCCACGGGCTCATACGCAGCGTCGACGAAGCGCGCGCGGCCGCTCGGCGTCGGGAATATGCCGTCTTCATAGAGCCGTTTGAGACCGGTCCGCGCGCCTTCCGGATAAGGCCATTGCTGCGGACCGCGTTGTTCCAGGATGCGCCACGACAGCCCGGTGATATCGAGATCACGGCCGCGCGTCGTTTCCCGGTGCTCGTTCCAGATCGCTTCCGGCCCTTCATACGGAAACAGGCTGCGCTCGCGGCCCAGCAGGCTTTCCAGCCGGCGCGCCACCTCGACCACGATGCGCCAGTCATGACGCGCCTCGCCAGGCGCGGGCAGCGCGGCGCGCACGCGGGTGATGCGGCGCTCGGAATTGGTCACCGTGCCTTCCTTCTCGCCCCAGGTCGTTGCGGGCAGCAGCACATCGGCATAGTCGGCGGTGGCGGTATGGCGATAGGCTTCCTGCACGATGACCAGTTCCGCGCGCTGCAGCGCTTCGCGCACCAGCTTCTGGTCCGGCAGCGACTGGGCCGGGTTGGTGCAGGCAATCCACAGGATCTTGATCTCGCCCTTCGCGACCGCCTCGAACATCGGCAGCGCGGTCTTGCCCGGCGCGGCCGGCACCGCGTCCACGCCCCACAGCCGCGCCACCTCGGCGCGATGCTCGGCATTGGCCAGGTCGCGATGCCCCGACAACAGGTTCGCCATCCCGCCGACCTCGCGTCCGCCCATTGCATTCG
Organism: Noviherbaspirillum pedocola; assembly: GCF_016632335.1. Classification (GTDB taxonomy): domain Bacteria; phylum Pseudomonadota; class Gammaproteobacteria; order Burkholderiales; family Burkholderiaceae_D; genus Noviherbaspirillum_A; species Noviherbaspirillum_A pedocola. The sequence goes on along the minus strand of NZ_JAEPBG010000023.1, from coordinate 37,869 downwards.
GCTGGCCGGTCAGCGAGAAAGGCCCCGCGCCCGGCTTGCCGATCTGGCCGGTGGCCAAATGCAGGTTGACCAGCGCGACATTCTTCGCCGTGCCGGACGCAGATTGGTTCAGGCCCTGGCAATACAGCGACAGCGCCGCGCGCGATTGGCCGAACCAGCGCGCCGCCTGCAGCAGGTCGCGCTCGGCGATACCGCAGGTTGCGGCAACGAATGCCGGCGTGTAGTCGGCCACGCGGCGCTTCACCGCGTCGAAACCCTCGGTATGCGCATCGATATAGGCAGCGTCGATGGTGCCTTCCTCGATGCACAGGTGCAGCATGCCGTTGAACAGCGCGACATCGGTGCCGGGCAGGATGGGCAGATGCAGGTCGGCGTCGCGCGCGGTATCGGTCACGCGCGGATCGGCGACGATCATGCGCATGGCCGGATTGCGGCGGCGCGCTTCCTCGATGCGCCGGTACAGCACCGGATGCGCATAGGCCGTGTTCGAGCCGGCGATGAACAGCACGTCGGCCAGCTCCAGGTCTTCATAACAGGCTGGCGGCGCATCCGCGCCCAGCGTGCGCTTGTAGCCGGCCACCGCGGAAGACATGCACAGCCGCGAATTGGTATCGATGTTGTTGGTGCCAATCAGGCCCTTGGCCAGCTTGTTGAAGACGTAATAGTCCTCGGTCAGCAACTGGCCCGAGATGTAGAAGGCGACGCTGTCGGGACCGTGGCGCCGGATGGTGTCGGCAATGCGGCGCGCGAGCTGGTCCTGCGCCTCGGCCCACGAGACCGGTTTTCTTTCCTCGTCGCGCCGCGCGCGCAGCTCGGGCACAAGCGCGCGCGCCTGCGCCTGCAGCTCGGGCGCGGCGGCGAGATGCAGCGTGCTGCCCTTGGTGCACAGGCGGCCGAGATTGGCCGGATGCTCCGGGTCGCCGCGCACGCCGGTGACCTGCGCGCCATCGCTCTCGATAATCACGCCGCAGCCCACGCCGCAATAGCAGCAGGTGGCGCGCGTCTCGATCGGCTTTTTCCGCAAGGGGGAAATCGTGACCGTATTCATGCTGCCTCCCCGAACATCAGGCTGTCGCGGATATCGGCGATGCTTTGCCCCTCGCGCAGCAGGCGGAAATACCAGGCGCCATCGACGGTGTCGCCGACCAGGCAGGCGCCGATGAGCTTGTCGTCCTTGATCACCAGCTTCTTATAGACGCCCGAGACCGGGTCGGATAGCAGGATTTCCTCGGCGCCCTCTCCGCCCATGAATTCGCCGGCGGAGAACAGATCGATGCCGGTGACCTTCAGCTTGGTCGAGGTGACCGAGCCGCGATAGCGCTTGACGCCGAAGCTGGCGAGATGATTCGCCGCGACCTGCGCCATCTCGAACAGCGGCGCCACCAGGCCATATGCCGTACCGCGATGGTTCACACATTCGCCGACCGCGTAGATGCGCGGGTCATAGGTCTGCATCGTGTCGTTGACGACGATGCCACGCTGGCAGAACAGGCCGGCGGCTTCGGCCAATGCCGTGTTGGGTCGTATGCCCACGGCCATCACCACCAGTTGCGCCGGGATCTCGCCGCCGTCTTCGAACTGTACCGCGCGCACCCGGCCGGCATCATCGGCGAGCAGCGCCTTCGTGTTCCTGCCAAGGGCAAAGTGCAGTCCGCGCGCTTCCAGCGTTTCACGCAGCATGCCGCCAGCGACCGGATCGAGCTGACGCTCCATCAGCCATTGCGGCAGATGCACCACCGTCACCCGCATGCCGCGCAGCTTCAGTCCATTGGCTGCCTCCAGGCCGAGCAGGCCGCCGCCGATCACTACTGCATCGGTATAGCGGCTGGCCGCTTCGATCATGGCGTTGGTGTCGCCGATATCGCGGTAGGACAGCACGCCGTCGAGCTGGCGCCCCGGCACCGGCAGCATGAAAGGCTGCGAGCCGGTGGCCAGCAGCAGGCGGTCGTATGCGGCTTCGATGCCGTCTTCGGTGACGACGATGCGGCGCACCCGATCGATGCGCGCGACCTTTTTGCCGAGATGCAGCGTAATGCCATGCTGTGCATACCAGTCGACATCGTTGAGCATGATGTCCTTGATGCCCTGTTCGCCTGCCAGCACTGGCGAGAGCAGGATGCGGTTGTAATTCGCATACGGCTCGGCGCCGAAGACCGTGATGTCATACGCTTCGGGCGCGAGTTTCAGCAATTCCTCGATGGTGCGCACGCCCGCCATGCCATTGCCAACCACGACCAGCTTCAGCTTCTTCATTCCTGCTCCTTTGCTCTTGCCGGCGGCTCGTGCCTGCGAGCGCGCCTGTCAACATGCGAGTGCTTTATGCAAGAGCGATGCCATCGGAGAAGAATGGCGGGTTCACCAATGCGACACCGCATCCCATGCGAAGCGCACCCTGGCTGTGCGCCGGACTGCGCATTGCGGTGCATGTGACGGTTGTTCGCACCAGCGCGGCCCATCGTCGCCTCGTAGGGCCTGCTGCGCCCACGCGGTCATACCCGGACCGACGATGGACCGCGTGGGCTGCGCCCACCCTACGATATGCCCACCTTCCACGACTGCCCGCAGCCCGTGGCACGCCGCTTGCATTGCCGGCGTGCACACTCACTTCCTAGGGCCATCATGCAAAAGACTTCATTCTGGAAGGCAGGCCATAAGCCGACGCTGTTCGCCGCCTTCTTCTATTTCGACCTCTCCTTCATGGTCTGGGTGCTGCTCGGCCCGCTGGCAGTGCAGATATCGAAGGACATCGGCCTGTCGGCTGCGCAGAAGGGCCTGATGGTGGCCACGCCGCTGCTGGCCGGCGCCATGCTGCGCATCGTCATGGGCGTGCTGGTCGATCATTTGAAACCGAAGAAGGCTGGCATCATCGGCCAGGTGTTCGTGATGGCCGGCCTGGCCTGGGCCTGGCTCGGTGGGCTGCACAACTATACGCAGCTACTGATCGTGGGCATCTTCCTCGGCATGGCCGGCGCGGCTTTTGCCGTCGCGCTGCCGCTGGCTTCGCGCTGGTATCCGGCCGAGCATCAGGGCACGGCGCTGGGCATCGCCGGCGCCGGCAATTCCGGCACCGTGCTGGCTTCGCTGTTTGCGCCGACGCTTGCCATCACCTTCGGCTGGAACAATGTCTTCGGCTTGTGCCTGGTGCCGCTGGCCGTGGCCTTCGTGGTCTACCTGGTCTTGGCTAAAGACGCGCCTTCGGCACCGCCGGCGAAATCGGCGATGGAGTACCTCAAGGTGCTGAAGGACAAGGATGCCTGGTGGTTCATGTTCTTCTACAGCGTGAGCTTTGGCGGCTTCTCGGGCCTGGCCTCTTCGCTGGTGATTTATTTCAACGGTCAGTACAGCCTGCCGCCGGTTACCGCCGGCTACTTCACCGCACTGTGCGTCTTCGCCGGCTCCATGGTGCGCCCGCTCGGCGGCCGCCTGGCCGACCGCATCGGCGGCATCCGTACGCTGTCGATGATGTACTTTGCCGCAGCGTTGCTGCTGTTCGTGATCAGTTTCGGCCCGGCCTCATCGGTAACGGCGCTGCTGCTGTTCATGGCCGCGATGCTGGCGCTGGGCGGCGGCAATGGCGCGGTGTTCCAACTGGTGCCGCAGCGCTTCAAGCGCGAGATCGGCGTGATGACTGGCCTGGTCGGCATGGCCGGCGGCGTTGGCGGCTTTTATCTCGCTTCGAGCCTGGGCTTCTCCAAGCAGGCCACCGGCAGCTACCAGACCGGCTTCCTGATCTTTGCCGCGCTGGCCCTGCTGGCCCTGATCGGCCTGTCACTGGTGAAAACCCGCTGGCGCACCACCTGGGGCAGCGCCGCGATGACCAGCGCCAAGGTCTGATGCCGGCTTTGCATGGCGGCGCGATGCATGCCATGCTCCCCTTCTTTCGCAAGCCCGGCCGCAGCCGGGCTGTTTTTCATCTTTCTTCCATGGGCAACGGATGCCACTGACCGTCACCACCGGACATGCAAGCGCGACCGGCAAGCGTGCACGCAACGAAGACTTCGTCGGCATGGTCACGCCAAACGAGCCGGAGCTGTCATCCAAGGGCTTGCTGGCCGCGATCGCCGACGGTGTTTCCGGTAATGAAGGCGGACGCGAGGCGGCAGAATACACGGTGCGCGGCCTGCTCGCCGATTACTACGCCACGCCTGACACCTGGCCGATGACGCAGTGTCTGGAGCGGGTGATCCAGGCCATCAACAGCTGGGTGCAGCGCCAGGGCGCGGCGCGTCCCGAGCTGGCGGGCATGGCGACCACGCTCACGGCGCTGGTGCTGCGCGGCCGCTTCTATCACTTCGCGCATGTTGGCGACACGCGGCTTTACCTGTTGCGCGCCGGCGTGCTGTCGCGGCTCACCAGCGACCATGTATGGGACCGGCCCGAGATGCAGCATGTGCTCACGCGCGCCATCGGCCTGGATACGCGGCTGCATCTCGACCATGGCATGGGCGAGCTGCGCGAAGGCGATGTGTTCCTGCTCGCATCCGATGGCGTGTGGGCGGCGCTGCCTGAGTACGACATCAACCGGCTGTTGTCCGAGCTGGCCCTGGGGCAGCGCGACGCGGCCGATTGCGCAACAGCCCTGGCCGAAGCGGCGCTGGCGGCCGGCAGCGCCGACAATGCCAGCGCGCTGACGCTCAGAATCGACGCCTTGCCGGACACCAGTTTGCGCGACGCGGTATCGGGTTTGCAGCATCTGCCGCTGCCGCCGCTGCTCAAACCCGGGCAAACGCTGGACGGCTTCGAAGTCGAAGCGCAGCTGCATGCGTCGGCCGCTACGGTGCTGTACCGGGTAAAGGATGCCGAGAGCGGCCGGCAACTGGTATTGAAGACGCTGCAGCCGGAGCGTGGCAATGATGAAGCCGAGCGCTCTGCCTTTGCGCACGAGGAGTGGCTGGCGCGGCGCGCGGTGGCGCGCTTCTTTCCGCAGGTGCTCACGCCGGCGCAGCGCAACTGGCTTTATCTGCTGACGACCTGGCATGAAGGCGCGACGCTGCAACAGCATCTCGATGCCGGCCGCCACTTCACGGCGCCGGAAGCGGTTGCTGAAGGCATGCGGCTGGTGCGGGCCATCGGCGCGCTGCACCGGCGCAGCATCCTGCATCGCGACATCAAGCCGGCCAATGTACATCTGGGCGCCGATGGCGAGCTGCGCGTGCTCGATTTCGGCGTGGCCCAGTCCGGCATCAATCCCGAGGATGGCAACAATGCGCCGCAGGCCGGCACGCCTTCCTTCCTGGCGCCGGAACAGTTCGGCCATGCGCCGCCGTCGCGCCAGACCGATATCTATGCGGCCGGCGTGACGCTGTATCTGCTGCTGACCCGGCATTATCCGTATGGCGAGATCGAGCCCTTCCAGCGGCCGCGCTTCGGCGAGCCAGTGCCGCCAACGCGCTATCGGCCCGATTTGCCGCTGTGGCTGGAGAACGTTATGTTGAAAGCGGTGGCGCGTGATCCGGCGCAGCGTTTCGAAACCGCCGAGGAATTCCTGCTCGCGTTGGAACGCGGCGCCAGCCGGCCGCTGGCAGCGCCGGCGCCGCTGCCGCTGGCGCAACGCGATCCGGCGCTACTGTGGCGCGGGGTGGCGCTGGTGTCGATGGTGTTGAATCTGCTGCTGGTTTATGTGTTGGTGGTGAAGTGAAAGATGGGCCGGGCGGCGATGCTAGTAAACCGCGCGCCCAGTCAGCAGTGAGCAAGCATCTGAACCGACGAGTCGTCGCCGCGCTTGCGCAGGCAGCGCAAGTGCAGTGACGCGCCCCGTCAGCTGTAATACGCCTCCGAAGCCCAGGTGATCAGGGCGATGAACACAACCACCAGCAGCAGCACGATCAGCAGCCGGCCGAACTTCGGCGTGCCGTCGGTGCCGGTCGGCTGCTCTTCGGGATGGTTCATCGGATTGCCATGCGGCGCGTCCATCATCACCTCCTACGGAAGCAGAATGCTCGAGCCGGTGGTCTTGCGCGCCTCGAGATCGATATGGGCCTGGGCTGCATCCTTCAGCGCATAGCGCTGATTGACTTCGATCTTGACCTTGCCGCTCGAAACCATGTCGAACAGGTCCTTCGCGGTGGACTCCAGGTCTTCGCGCTTGGCGACGTAGGTAAACAGCGTCGGCCGCGTGATGAACAGCGAGCCGCGCGAGGCCAGTTCCTGCAGCGAGAACGGCGGCACCGGGCCGGACGCGCTGCCGAAGGACACCATCGTGCCCAGCGGCGACAGGCAGTCGAGCGAGCCGGTGAAGGTGTCCTTGCCGATCGAGTCGTAGACCACGGGAACGCCTTTGCCGCCAGTGATTTCCTTGACGCGTTCGACGAAGTTCTCCGTCTTGTAGTTGATCACGTGCGCCGCGCCATGGGCTTTGGCCAGTTCGGCCTTGTCATCCGAACCCACGGTGCCGATCAGGTTCACGCCCAGCGCCCGCGCCCACTGACAGGCGATCAGGCCGACGCCGCCGGCGGCCGCATGGAACAGGATGGTGTCGCCGGCTTTCACTTCGTGGGTACGGCGCAGCAGGTATTGCACGGTCATGCCCTGCAGCATCATCGCTGCGCCGGTCTCGAAGTCGATGTCGTCCGGCAGCTTCACCAGCGGCGCCGCCGGCATCACGCGCGACTCGGCATACGCGCCCGGCGGATGGCCGGCATAAGCGACGCGGTCGCCCGGCTTCACATGCGTCACGCCCTCGCCCACCGCTTCGACCACGCCCGCGCCTTCCATGCCGATGCCGGCCGGAAGCTGCTGCGGATACAGGCCGGTGCGGAAATACACATCGATGTAATTGATGCCGCAGGCATGCTGCTTGACGCGCGCCTGGCCGGGGCCGGGTTCGCCGACTTCGACATCCACGTACTCCAGTACTTCCGGACCGCCGGTGCGGGAGATTCTGATTGCCTTGCTCATGAGTGCCTCGCTGTGGTTGGGTTGCAGTCTTCTTGTGATCACATGGCTTGGGGCGTAGGTTGGGCTGACGAAAGGAAGCCCAACGTGAAGCTCGATCAACCAACGGCAATTGCCCCGGTTTGAAACATCGCTTTGGCCGCCAGTGACTCGACCTTCGCGTTGGGCTTATCAGCCCAACCTACGATCAAAACGTCCCCGGATACGCGCCGCCGTCGAGCAGCACATTCTGCCCGGTCATGTAGCCGGCATGCGCGCTGCACAGGAATGCGCAGGCCGCGCCGAATTCGGCCGGGGTGCCGAAGCGTTGCGCCGGGTTCTGGCGCCGGCGCGCATCCATCACTTCTTCCAGGCTCTTGCCGGAGGCTTTCGCCGCGCCGACCATGGTCGCGGCCAGGCGGTCGGTGTCGAAGGGACCGGGCAGGAGATTGTTGATGGTCACGTTCTTTGCCACGGTCTTGCGCGCGATGCCGGCGACGAAACCGGTCAGACCCGAGCGTGCGCCATTGGACAGGCCAAGGATATCGATCGGCGCCTTCACCGCGCTCGAGGTGATGTTGACGATGCGGCCGAAGCCGCGCGCCATCATGCCGTCTACGGTGGCCTTGATCAGCTCGATCGGCGTCAGCATGTTGGCGTCGATCGCGGCGATCCATTGCTCGCGGCCCCAGTCGCGGAAGTCGCCGGGCGGCGGTCCGCCGGCATTGGTCACCAGGATGTCCGGCTCGCCGCAGGCGGCCAGCGCCTGTTGTCTGCCTTCGGGCGTGGTGATGTCGGCCGCTACTGCATTGACCGTCACGCCGTATTTCGCGCGAATCGCGTCGCAGGTCGCATTGAGCTGCTCGGCGTTGCGCGCCACCAGCGTCAGGTTCACGCCCTCGGCGGCCAGCGCCTCGGCGCAGCCGCGCCCCAATCCCTTGCTCGCGCCGCAAACCAGCGCGTTCTTGCCACGTATTCCCAGATCCATGTCGTCCTCTACCCTTTCTTTTTCGATAGCAAATAAATACCGGCCAATACCAGCCCCGTGCCCGCGAGCTGTATCGCGGTGATCGGCTCGCCGAGGATCAGCGCGCCGAGGAACAACGTCGACACCGGGCCGACCATGCCGGACAGCGATGCTCCGGCTGCGCCGATGCGCTCCACCGCGATCATCGTCAGGAACACCGGCAGTACGGTGCATACCACCGCGTTGAATACCGACAGCCCGTACACCGCGCCCGGCTGCGCCAGCGCTTCCGGACGCAGCAGCAGGAACTGCAGTATGCACGCCGCGCTGGAAACGCACATGGCATAGGCCACCAGCCGCAGCGCGCCGATGCGGCGCACCAGCTCGCCCGACATCAGCAGATAGACCGCATACGATACCGCGCTGGCGAGCACGAAGGCGCCGCCCAGCGGCACATTCGACCCGCCAGTCTTCGCGTCATGCAGCAGCACCAGCACCGTGCCGGCATAGCACACGCACAGCGCCAGCCATTCCAGGCGCGCGATGCGCTTGCCGAGAAACAGCGCCGAGATTAGCAGCACGAAGGATGGCGTCAGGAACAGGATCAGCCGTTCCAGGCCGGCGGTGATGTACTGCAGCCCGAGGAAATCGAGAAAGCTCGACAGGTAATAGCCGAGCAGGCCCAGAATCGTTACGCGCATGCGGTCGTGCCAGGACAAGGGCGCGGCGCCGCGCATCTTCCACACCGCAACGACGGCGAAAAACGGCAGCGCGAACAGCATGCGGAAGCCGATCAGGGTCACCGCGTCAACCGGGTAACGATAGATCAGCTTGGCGACGATGGCCTTGGCGGAAAACAGGATGGCGCCGACGATGGCGATCGCCAGTCCGGAAAGATAGGCCTGGCGCGACAGCGGCGATGCGGAAGAAGTCATCGGCGGATTGTAATGAAATTTCGAACGTTCTGTTTTCAATATGGAAATGCCTTCTGCCGCAGAAGCAGCGGGATGTGGCAAGCGCCCATGGCAGGGATTTTGGCAAGTGGGCCGTATGGTAAAATCGCCGGCATTTTTCCCCGGACGGACGGGCTGAAAACCACCACAAGCACAGCGCGACGCCGCGCACCGCCATCCACCAACCTCATCTGGAAAGCACCATGGCAGGACACAGCAAATGGGCCAACATCAAGCACAAGAAGGCCGCCACTGACGCCAAGCGCGGCAAGATCTGGACGCGTTTGATCAAGGAAATCACGGTCGCCGCGCGCATGGGTGGCGGCGACGTCAATGCGAATCCGCGGCTGCGCCTGGCGGTGGAAAAGGCGGCCGACGCCAACATGCCGAAGGACAACGTCAACCGCGCGATCCAGCGCGGCACCGGCGGCCTGGAAGGCGCGAACTATGAAGAGATCCGTTACGAAGGTTATGGCCTGAACGGCGCAGCCATCATCGTCGACTGCCTCACCGACAACCGCGTGCGCACCGTGGCCGAAGTCCGCCATGCGTTTTCCAAGTTTGGCGGCAACATGGGCACCGAAGGCTCGGTGGCTTTCCTGTTCACGCATTGCGGCCAGATGCTGTTCGCGCCCGGCACCGACGAAGACAAGTTGATGGAAGCTGCGCTCGAAGCCGGCGCCGAAGACGTAGTGGCCGACGAGGAAGGCGGCTTCGAAGTGCTGACCGGGCCTAACGATTTCGCCACGGTGAAGGATGCGCTGGAAGCGGCCGGCTTCAAGCCCGAGGTGGCCGAGATCACGATGAAGCCCTCCACCGAGACCGTGTTCACCGGCGAAGATGCAGTGAAGATGCAGAAACTGCTTGATGCGCTCGAGAACCTTGATGACACGCAGGAAGTCTATACGAACGCGGTCATCGAGGAATAAGCAAGACCGGCCTGAACCCGGCGGCGCCAACCGGCATGCCGCCATTGCGCATCAACCAAAAGACAGCTTTCATGAAAATTCTTGTCGTAGGCTCCGGCGGCCGTGAACATGCGCTGGCCTGGAAACTGGCCCAGTCCGAACGTATCCAGCTGGTGTATGTCGCGCCCGGCAATGGCGGCACCGCGCTCGATACGCGCTTGAGGAACGTGCCGCTGACCGATCCGTCCCAGCTGGCCGACTTTGCGCAGAAGGAGCATGTGGCGCTGACCGTGGTCGGGCCCGAAGTGCCGCTGGCCGCGGGCATCGTCAATGTGTTCCGCGAGCGCGGCCTGAAGATCTTCGGACCGACCGCCGAAGCCGCGCAGTTGGAGAGCTCGAAGGATTTCGCCAAGGCATTCATGCAGCGCCACGGCATTCCTACCGCCGCCTATCAAACCTTCTCCGAATTGGATGCCGCCCACGCCTACATCACCGAGCGCGGCGCGCCCATCGTGATCAAGGCCGACGGCCTGGCCGCCGGCAAGGGCGTGGTGGTGGCGATGACGCTGGAAGAAGCGCATGCCGCGGTCGACATGATGCTGTCGGACAATCGCCTGGGCGACGCCGGCGCGCGCGTGGTGATCGAGGAATTCCTCGATGGCGAGGAAGCCAGCTTCATCGTGATGGTCGACGGCAAGAACATCCTGCCGCTGGCCACCAGCCAGGACCACAAGCGCCTGCTCGATCACGACGCCGGCCCCAACACCGGCGGCATGGGCGCTTACTCCCCGGCGCCGATCATCACGCCCGAACTGCATGGCCGCGTGATGCGCGAGATCATCGTGCCCACGGTGCAGGGCATGGCGCATGACGGCATCCCGTTCACCGGCTTCCTGTACGCCGGCCTAATGATCGACAAGGAAGGCAATCCAAGAACCCTGGAATTCAACTGCCGCATGGGCGACCCCGAGACCCAGCCGATCATGGCGCGGCTGAAGACCGATCTGGTCTCGGTCATGGAGCATGCGGTCAACGGCACGCTGGACACGGTCAAGCTCGAATGGGACCGCCGCACAGCACTCGGCGTGGTAATGGCCGCGGCCGGTTATCCGGACGCGCCGCGCAAGGGTGATGTGATCGCCGGCATTCCGGAAGAGAGTGCCGAATGCGTGACCTTCCATGCAGGCACCGCGCTCAACGGCAACACGCTCACCACCAGCGGCGGCCGCGTGCTGTGCGTCGTTGGCCTGGGCGACAGCGTGAAGATGGCGCAGAAGGCCGCGTATGCCGCGGTGGAACGCATTCATTTCGATGGCGCGCAGTTCCGGCGCGATATCGGCTGGCGCGCGATCAAGCGGCACGGCTGAGTTTCCTTTTTTCTTTCCGTTCGCGCCCGTGCTGCGGCGATCCCGCAGCACGGGCGCGATGCTTTTGGGCTCGCGTTTCGTATCTTGCGATACACATGGCGGCGCCGCAGGTGCAATACAAGAAATCAAATGCCACTCGCCCGCCACCGCGGCGCGCTTTTCCCTATGCCCACCCGGCAAGGTACAATCGCGGCTTGCCATTCTCGCCAAGCCCGCCGTGTCCAAGCCCGATTCCTCCCTCAGCGACGTCAAGACCTATCTGCTCGACCTGCAGTCGCGCATCGTCGAGGCGCTCGCAGCCATCGACGGCAAGCCATTCATCAAGGATGTATGGCAGCGCCCGGAAGGCGGTGGCGGCATTTCGCGGCTGATCGAAGAAGGCAATGTGCTCGAGCGCGGCGGCGTCGGCTTCTCGCATGTCACTGGCCGCAATCTGCCGCCGTCGGCCGCGGCCAACCGGCCCGAGCTCGCCGGGCGGCGCTGGGAAGCGATGGGCGTGTCGCTGGTGCTGCATCCGCGCAACCCTTATGCGCCGACAGTGCACATGAACGTGCGCTTCTTCACCGCGCTGGCCGAAGGCCTGGAGCCGGTGTGGTGGTTCGGCGGCGGCATGGATCTCACGCCCTATTACGGCTTCGAAGAGGATGCTAGGCATTTCCATCTCACCTGCCGTGAGGCGCTTGCGCCTTTTGGCGACGACCTGCATCCGCGCTTTAAGCGCTGGTGCGATGAATACTTTTACCTGAAGCACCGGCAGGAGCCGCGCGGCGTCGGCGGCATCTTCTTCGACGACTTCAACGAGCGCGACTTCACGCACAGCTTCGGCATGATGCAAAGCGTCGGCGATCATTTCCTCGACGCCTATCTGCCCATCCTCACGCGTCGCAAGGACATGCCGCATGGCGAGCGCGAGCGCGACTTCCAGGCTTACCGGCGCGGCCGCTATGTCGAATTCAACCTGGTGTTCGACCGCGGCACGCATTTCGGCCTGCAGTCGGGCGGGCGCACCGAATCGATCCTGATGTCGCTGCCACCGGTCGTGAAATGGCGCTACAACTGGCATCCCGAAGACGGCACGCCGGAAGCCCGGCTTTATAGCGATTTTCTGGTGCACAAGGATTGGACCGCGTGAGGCATTGCATCGCGCTTCTTGGCGGCAGCTTCGACCCGGTCCACAATGCGCACCTGGCGCTGGCGGGCCATGCGGTCAAGCTGCTTGGACCCGAAGAATTGCGTATCCTGCCCGCTGGCAATCCCTGGCAGAAAGGCGGCCTGGTGGCCTCGGGCGCGGATCGGGTTGCGATGCTGCGGCTGGCATTTGCGCATCAGCCGGTGCCCGTAGTCATCGATGAGCGCGAAGTGCATCGCAACGACGCCAGCTATACCGTTGACACGCTGCGCGAGCTGCGCGACGAGCTTGGGCCGGAGGTCTCGCTGGTGTTTGTGATCGGCGCCGACCAATTGCTGAAACTCGACACCTGGCACCGCTGGCAGGACCTGTTCGGCCTGACCCATATCCTGGCGGTATCACGGCCAGGCTTTGACATCACCGCGCTGCCGAGCGCCGTCGCGCGCGAGCTGCAGCGTCGGCAGGCGAGCGCCGCGCAATTGCGCGAGTCGCCCTGTGGCCTCATGTTGCTGGCACTGAATCTTGCCATCGATGTCTCAGCTACCGGGATACGGGATGCGCTCGCGCATGGACAGCGGCCGTTGCGGGATCTGCCAGAGCCAGTGCTAGACTTTATTGAACAACATCACCTGTACGGAACCTAATGGATATCAAGAAACTGCAAGCCGTGGTCGTCGACGCTCTCGAAGACGTGAAGGGCCAGGACATCGTGGTCTATGACACCACGCACCTGACCAGCCTGTTCGACCGCATCGCGATCGCGTCCGGCACCTCGAACCGCCAGACCAAGGCGCTCGCCGCTTCGGTGCGCGACAAAGTCAAGCAAAACGGCGGCGAGATCCTGAGCCTGGAAGGCGAAGACACCGGCGAATGGGTGCTGGTCGATCTGGGCGACATGATCGTGCACATCATGCAGCCCGCGATCCGCGCCTACTACCGCCTGGAAGAAATCTGGGGCGACAAGCAGGTGAAGTTCGGCGCTGCGGTCAGGAAGACAGCGGCGAAAAAGGCCGCTGCTGCCGACGAAGAAGCGCCGAAGAAGACTGCGCGCCGCGGCACACTGAAGAGCGGCGCGGACGCCGAAGCGCCGGCGGCAAAAAAGGTCGCGGCCAAGAAGAGCCCCGCCAGGAAGGTCGCCGCGAAGAAGACCGCCGCCGCAAAGACGCCCGTAGGCAAGACAGTCAAGGTCGCATCGAGCAAGAGCGCGACGGCTTCGAAGAAGACCGCGGCCAAGCGCGCCAAGGCAGCGTAAGCGCGACGCCGGATGCAGCTCGTCATTGCCGCGGTCGGACACAAAATGCCGGGCTGGATCGAAACCGGCTATGCCGAATACGCCAAGCGCATGCCGCCGGAATGCCGGCTCGTGCTCAAGGAAATCAAGCCGGTCGACCGCTCCGGCAGCCGCAGCGCCGAAACCGTGATGGCGATGGAGCGCGAGCGCATCGAAGCGGTGATCCCGAAAGGCTCGAAGGTGGTAGCGCTGGATGAGCATGGCCGCGACCTGACCACGATGGATCTGGCTCGACAATTAACCGGCTGGCAACAAGGCGGGACTGATGTAACATTCGTCATCGGCGGCGCGGATGGGCTGGACGCCGAGTTCAAGCGCCGATCGAGCTTGCTGCTGCGCGTGTCCAGCCTGACGCTGCCGCACGGCATGGTCCGCGTGCTGTTGGCCGAGCAGCTGTATCGCGCCTGGTCGATCACGCAGAATCATCCTTATCACCGGGCGTCGCTGTAGCGAGCCTGTATGGACTAATGGACCAGTGGAGCCATGCACCAAATGGCCCGGAATCGAAAGCGCAAACGCCAATGAAAGCCTCCGACCAGAAAATCTATCTGGCATCCAAGAGCCCGCGCCGGCGCGAGCTGCTGCGCCAGATCGGCATTGAATTCGAATTGATGCTGCTGCGCGAAAACACCGCGCGCGGCCCCGATGTGCCGGAGCTGGTGCAGCCCGGCGAATCCGCGCTGACCTATGTCGAGCGCGTTACACGCGAAAAGGCCGAGGCGGCGGTGCAGACGATGCTGTCGCGCCGCCTGCCGCAGCGGCTGGTGCTGACTGCGGACACCACGGTGACCATCGATACTCGCATCCTCGGCAAGCCGGAAAACGTCAATGAAGCGATCGCGATGATGCGGTCGCTCTCGGGCCGAACCCACCAGGTGATGACTTCGGTAGTGGTGATGAGCCAGCACGAGCACTGGCAGGCCACGCAAACTTCCGACGTCAGCTTCGCGCCGCTGTCGGACGACACGATACGCGCGTATTGCGGGCTGTCCGAGCCTTATGACAAGGCCGGCGGCTATGCGATCCAGGGCCATGCAGCGCAGTTCATCCGCCATATCGCGGGCAGCTACTCGGGCATCATGGGCTTGCCGCTGTTCGAAACCGCGCAACTGCTGCAACAGGCCGGGATCCGGACCTTATGAGCAGCGAAATCCTCATCAACATCACCCCCCAGGAAACGCGGGTCGCGCTGATCATGCAGGGCGCAGTGCAGGAACTCCACATCGAGCGCACGGTGGCGCGCGGCTATGCCGGCAATGTCTATCTCGGCCGCGTAGTGCGCGTGCTGCCAGGCATGCAGTCGGCCTTCATCGACATCGGCCTGGAACGCGCGGCCTTTCTGCACGTGGCCGACATCTGGGAAGCGCGGCCGCATGACGGCGGCAATGCGCCACCCAAGCCGATCGAGCGCCTGCTCTTCGATGGCCAGTCGATCATGGTCCAGGTGGTGAAGGACCCGATTGGCACCAAGGGCGCGCGGCTGTCGACGCAGATCTCTATCGCTGGCCGCATGCTGGTGTATCTGCCGCAGGACCCGCACATCGGCATTTCGCAAAAGATCGAGAACAGCGCCGAGCGCGACGCGCTGCGGCAAACGGTGCAGCGGCTGCTGCCGCCGGAAGAACGCGGCGGCTTCATTATCCGCACCATGGCCGAGGATGCTTCCGAAACCGATCTGCAGATGGATGTCGACTATCTGCGCACCACCTGGGCCACGGTGACCAGTCGAGCCAAGGGCAACCCGGCGCCGACGCTGCTGTACCAGGACTTGAACCTGGCGCAGCGGGTGCTGCGCGACTTCGCCGGCGACGACACGACGACGATACAGGTCGACTCGCGCGAAAACTTCGTCAAGCTGCAGGAATTCGCGGCGACCTATACGCCCTCGGTGTCATCGAAGCTGGTGCATTACAGCGGCGAGCGTCCCCTGTTCGACCTGTATGGCGTGGAAGAAGAAATCGAGCGGGCGCTCGGTCGCCGCGTGGACCTGAAGTCTGGCGGTTACCTGATCATCGATCAGACCGAGGCGATGACGACGATCGACGTCAACACCGGCAGCTATGTGCACGGCCGCAATTTCGACGACACCATCTTCAAGACCAACCTGGAAGCGGCGCAGGCGATTGCGCGCCAGCTGCGGCTGCGCAATCTCGGCGGCATCATCATTCTCGACTTCATCGACATGGACAATGCCGAGCATCGCAGCGCGGTGCTGGCCGAGCTGCACAAGGCGCTCGCGCGCGATCGCACCAAGGTATCGGTGTCGGGATTTTCCACGCTGGGACTGGTGGAGATGACAAGGAAGCGCACCCGGGAATCGCTGGCCCATGTGCTGTGCGAGCCCTGCCCGGCCTGCCACGGCAAGGGCCAGGTAAAGACGGCGCGCACGGTGTGCTACGAGATCGTGCGCGAGCTGGTGCGCGAGGCGCGGCAATTCGATCCACGGGAATTCCGCATCCTTGCGTCGCAAGTGGTGATCGACCTCTTTCTCGAAGAGGAGTCGCACAACCTGGCGCAGCTCGGCGACTTCATCAAGAAGACGATTTCGCTGCAGGTGGATAGCGGCTATCAGCAGGAGCAGTACGACATCATCCTGATGTGATGGTAGGTAGGTTGGGCTGACGAAGGAAGCCCAACGGGAGACCGCTCGGGATCGGGCTTCCGTTGGGCTTGTCAGCCCAACCTACGAGAACGCCAGCAGGTCTACGCCGGAATTTCCCCGCCGTACTGCAAGTGATACAGCCCGGCGTACGCGCCATTACGCTCCAGCAGTTCCTGGTGCGAGCCCTCTTCCACGATTTTGCCGCCGGCTAGCACGACGATACGATCGGCGCGCTCGATGGTGGACAGGCGATGCGCAATGACCAGCGTAGTGCGGCCGCGCATGAGCACCTCGAGCGCTGATTGCACTGCGCGCTCGGACTCGGTATCCAGCGCCGATGTGGCTTCATCCAGGATCAGGATGGGCGCGTCCTTGTAAATGGCGCGCGCGATTGCCATGCGCTGGCGCTGGCCGCCGGAGAGCCGGTTGCCGTTGTCGCCTATGCGTGTCTGCATGCCTTGCGGCAGCGCGCGTATTACGTCCTCCAGGTACGCGGCACGCGCCGCGGCCTCGATGCGTTCCGGATCCGGATTGCTGTCGCCATAGGCGATATTGGCGGCAACGGTGTCGTCGAACAGCACCACGTTCTGGCTCACCATTGCCATCTGCGCGCGCAGGCTCTTCAGGGAAATGTTCTCGATAGGCTCGCCATCGAGCAGGATGTCCCCTTCGGTGACCGAGTAGAAATTCGGCACCAGCGACACCAGCGTCGACTTGCCGCCGCCAGACATGCCGACGAAAGCCACGGTTTCACCCGGCGCGATCGACAGCCTGATGTCGGTGAGCGCGAACTCCTTGTGCCCTGGATACGCAAAACTCACATCACGAAATTCGAGCCGGCCGACGGCGCGCTTTTCCAGCGTACGGCCGCCCGTTCTTTCAGGTTCGGTATCGAGCAATGCATACACTGCTTCGGAAGCAGCCAGGCCGCGCTGCATCGGTCCGGCCATTTCCGCCAGATGCTTCAATGGCGTAAGCAGCATCAGCATCGCGGTGATGAAGGAAACGAAGTCGCCGACGGTGGATTCGCCGCGCGAGGATTGCACCAGCGCGATCACGATCACGATCGCCACCGCGGTCGCCGCCATCAACTGGGTGACCGGCACCATGGCGGCGGTGGAAATGTTCATGCGCATCGTGAAGCGGCGCAGCGCCGAGGCGCGCTGCTGGAAGCGGTCGAGCTCGTAGTGCTGCGCGCCGAAGATCTTGATCACTGCCTGGCCGCGGCCGGTTTCCTCGATCACGCGGGTCAGTTCGGCGTTCACTTCGAGATAATCCCGGTTCAGCTTGCGCACCCGCTTGCCGGTGATGCGAATCACGGTAGCCGTCAGCGGCAGCAGCACCAGCGCAATGAAGGTCAGCTTCCAGTTCAGCCAGAACAGGAAGCCGAGCAGCATGGTTACCGTGAGCGTGTCGCGGATGGCGGACGTGAGCACGTTGCGCACCATGTCGATGATCATCTGCGTCTCGAACATCATCGAGTTGATCACCTTGCCCACGGTGCTGTTGGCATAGAACGAGGACGGCACCGCCAGCACCCGGGAAAAGATCTTGCCGCGCATCTCGTTCAATAGCGTGCTCGTCACCCAGGTCATCATGTAATTGGTGAGAAAGGTCGACATGCCGCGCAACACGAAGATGCCGATGACGGCTACGGGCACCATCCACAGCTGCAGCGTCGGTTTGCCGATGAAGCCACGGTCGAGCAATTGCTTCATCACTGCCGGGAACATCGGCTCGGTGGCGGCGGTAAACAGCATGCCGATCAGGGCCAGCGCCAGGCGGCCGCGATACGGATGAAACATGCTGAGAGCGCGCCGGAAATGCGGTGGCAGCTTCATGAAAAAACTCGGCAGGTCATGGGAAGGAAGGCTCGGTCAGAAAGAGGGAAGGCGTGAGGAAATGCCTATGCCGGCGGGAAGAGGCGCGGCGCGAAGCGGGGATTATAGTGGATCGCGCGCGCCACATCCCGGTGCATGTGCCTTCCTGCAACAGCAACATCACCGCAATGGCTTGGCATTTGTCGCGCCGGCTGCGATGACGGCGGCCAGTGAAAGCGCCGCGGCGCCGATCACAAACAGCAGGCTGAAGGAATGCAGGGCGGCATACAGCGCCGTCATCGCATAGCCCCCTGCTGCCTGCAGCAGCGCCCAGAGAAAGGTCAGCATTGCCCAGTTGCGCCGATGCGCGGCAGCGCCGGCGATCTCGACCACGCGTCCCGAAGTCACCGCCACCAGCCCCGGCGTGAGCGCGCCGACCAAGAAGGCTGACAGCAGCAGCGCAGGAACCGAAGAGGAGGCGAGCGGCAGCGCCACCGCGGCCGCCTTCACCGCCAGCGAACCCACCAGCGCAAGCCGAAAGCCGAAACGGTCGGCAGCGTAACCGGCAATCAGCGGACCAAGCGTGGCGCCAACGCCGAACACGGCCCAGGACACGCCGCCTATGGACATTGGCAAGCCGATGCCATGGACCAGGTATTCGACCCAGAACACCGCGTGCGGCAGATAGCCGATCGCATCGAGTGCGTAGGCGCAGGCCAGCGCGAGCATCGGGCCGCGCGGCAGCAGCGGCCCCGCTTCGGCAGCCACGTGGATGTCGTCGCCGGCAAACTTCGGCCAGGCATAAGCCAGCGCAAGAAAACCGCATGCGGCCAGCGCCAGCCAGGCCGCGCGCAGATGCACCGCTCCGGCGGCGGGCACACCCAAGCCAGCCGCGATGATGCCCACGCCGATGCCCGCGAACACGATGCCTACCGCCTTGCCGCGCAAGGCCGCCGGCACGCGCGTGAGCACATAGGGCGCGGCGATGATCATCAGCATGCCGCCGGCCACGCCGGCAGCCAGGCGCGAGAACCACATCCAGGCGAAGGCTGGCTGCAGAGCGCAGGCCAGGAAGGACAGCGGCAGCACGAGGAGTGAAAAGCGTATCGCGCGCGTTGCGCCAATACGCAGTGCCAGCGGATGCGCCGCCAGCGCGCCAGCGAGGTAACCGAGCAGATTGGCCGCAGCGAGCCCGGCAGCGCCAGCCGGGCTCGTCCAGCCAGCGTCGATCATCAGGGGCAACAGCGGCACATAGGAAAAGCGGCCGATGCCTATGCCGGCCAGGGTGGCGCACCAGCCGGCCAAGGCCAGTGGCAGCCAGGCGCGCAGCGCCCGGGGGGTTGCATCATGCATGAAGGATGTCTCGGGTTCTTGTTCTTTGCGGGAACGACATCATGGCATGACTGCACTCTTCGCGTTGATCGGGTTCTTCAGCTCTGTGCTGCATCCATAAACGACAAGGCCCCGCGCCGCCGCCAAAAATGGCGGCCGCGCGGGGCCCTTGGCGCATGCGTGGATTACTTCACGGTCGCGGCCGGCGCCAGCGCATCATTGCGCTCGGCGGTAGATGTCGCTTTCTCGGCCTTCAGGTCAGCCTTGGCTTCCTTCTTTGCCGCCTTGGCGCGCTTCTTGATCGCCTTCTTTTCGGCCTTGTACTCAGCCTTGGCTTCCGAATCGGACTGGCGCTTCTGCACGTACGGATCGTTGGACTGGCCCGAGCTCTGCACCGCGGTGCGGTTCACTTCGTTCGGGGCCGACAGCGGCGCGCCATTGCCGCGCGTCGGCGTGGTGGTGGCGCCAGTGCCGGTGGTCGGCGGGCCAACCGGATTCGGCGCCTGGTTGGCCTGAGCCATGGCGGCGGAAGAAATAACGGCGACCGAAGCGGCCAACAGCAAGTTGCGCAGGTTCTTCATGGAAGACTCCTTTTTTGATTGATTTGCAGGATGCCGCGTCCTTGTCTTCGGTTGACTTTCGACATCGCGAAGGCGGGATGAACGCGGCGTGCTGATCCGGAAGTGCGTGATGAACAACCGTCCAACTCGAGTTGTCAGAATAGTCTTGCGGCACGGCAGCGTCAGTGCGATACCGAACACAACCATATCGATCGTGCAACTGCGCATCGTCACCGTGGCGTCTCTTCATGCCGCTGCCCCGCGCGTGCAGGGGCTTATAATCGCGCGATGCAAACAATAGACTTCCGCCTCGAAGGCGAATATGTGGAACTGAACCAGTTGCTGAAGCTGGTCGGTATCGTTGACAGCGGTGGCGCCGGCAAGATGCTGGTAGCAAGCGGCGAAGTGCAGGTCGATGGCAAGACCGAATTGCGCAAGACCTGCAAGATACGCGCGGGTCAGCAAGTGGGCCTTGGCGATGTACGCATCCGGGTGCATGCGTAGTAGCCTGCGCGGCAATGCGAAGGTCCATTACGAGGCTCACATCGCATGAGCGCGAACCTTGATCTGTTCGATTCGCCGCGTGAACTGCAGGCTCTTGCCGTGCCCGATGCGGATCTGCGCTTTGCCCATGGCTTCTATACACGCGATGAAGCGGCCACGTTGATGGCGGCATTGCTCGAGGAGACGCCATGGCGCCAGGAGCGCATCCGCATTGCCGGAGAGATGCGCTGGCAGCCGCGGCTCACGTCCTGGCATGGCGACCTCGGCGCCGATTACGCGTATTCCGGCATCCGCCTCGATCCTCATCCATGGACGCCGACACTGTCGCGCATGCGGCGCGATATCGAAGCCGCGACCGGTCATGCGTACAACTCGGTGCTGCTCAACCTGTATCGCGACGGCAATGACAGCGTTGGTTGGCACGCCGACGATGAAGCGCTGCTTGGCCCAACGCCAGCGATCGCGTCGCTGTCGCTGGGTCAGACGCGGCTGTTCCGGCTGCGGCACAAGCGCCGCCTGCATGCGCCGGTGGATATTCAACTCACTGATGGCAGCCTGCTGCTGATGGCGGGCTCGACTCAACGCCACTGGGAACATACAGTGCCCAAGGAGCGTGGCGAGCGCGGGCCGCGCATCAACCTGACTTTCCGGCTTATCGCGGCGCGGCCTTGATCGGCCGCGCCGATTCCTTTTTCATTCGATTCAACGAGAGGCTTCGAACATCATGCATCTGTCCCGCTTTCCCCGCGTCACTCTGTGCCACGCACCCACGCCGCTGGAGCACCTGCCGCGCTTGTCGCGCCATCTGGGCGGCCCCGAAATTTTCATCAAGCGTGATGACTGCACCGGCCTTGCCAGCGGCGGCAACAAGACACGCAAGCTGGAATTCCTGCTCGGCGATGCGCTCGAGAAAGGCGCGACGCATCTGGTGACGCAGGGCGCGACGCAATCCAACCATGTGCGCCAGACCGCGGCCGCCGCGGCGAAGTTCGGCCTGCGCTGCACCGCGCTGCTCGAGACCCGGGTCGCGGATGCGGCGCCGGAATACTATGCAAACGGCAATGTGCTGCTCGACCGCCTCTTCGATTGCGCGCTCGAGACGCGGCCCGCCGGGCTGGACATGAACCAGGAACTGGTCGCCGTCGGCGAGCGCCTGTCGGCGGCCGGCGAGACGCCTTACCTGATTCCGGGCGGCGGTTCGAACGCGATCGGCGCGCTCGGCTATGTCGCCTGCGCGCAGGAACTGCTGATGCAGGCCAATGAGCGCAGGCTGCGCATCGATCACGTCGTGCATGCCACCGGCAGCTGCGGCACCCAGGCCGGCCTGCTCGCCGGCCTTCTGGGCATGAACAGCGGCATCCCGGTCCTGGGCATAGGCGTGCGCGCGCCGCGCGAAAAGCAGGAGGCGAATGTGCACGCGCTCCTGAAACAGACGTGGGAGCATCTGGGCCTGCCCGGCGAGCCGGCGCGCGAAACGGTGCGCGCCAATTGCGATTACGTCGGCGATGGCTACGGCATCCCGACGCCGGGCATGATCGAAGCGGTGGAAATACTCGCGCGGCTGGAAGGCATCCTGCTCGACCCGGTCTACTCCGGCAAGGGCATGGCGGGACTGATCGACCTGATTCGTCGCGGCGAATTCAAGCAAGGCCAGAACCTGGTGTTCGTGCATACCGGCGGCTCGGCCGGCCTCTTCGGCTACCGCGGCACTTTCGCGCCATGAGCGCGGGCCGCCTGATCGGCATTCTCGGCGGCATGGGCCCGCTGGCCTGCGCCGACCTGATGCGCAAGATCATCCTGGAAACGCCGGCCGCGCGCGACCAGGACCATGTGCCGATGGTGGTATGGAATGTGCCGCAGGTGCCCGACCGGCAACAGGCGCTGGCCAGCAGCGGTCCTTCGCCGCTGCCGGCAATGCGCGAAGGCATTGCGCAGCTGAACCATGCCGGTGCGACGCGCATCGCGATCGCCTGCAACACTGCGCATCACTGGCATGCGCAATTGCAGGCTGACAGCGCCGCGCCGATCTTTCATATCGCCCGGCTGACGCTGGCGGCGCTGCAGCGCGACGGCATCGATGAAGCGGTCGGGTTGATCGGCACGCATGGCACCATCGCCGCGCGGCTCTACCAGGACTTGCTGGAGCCGGCGGGCATCCCGTGCCTGGTCAGTGATGCGCAGGAAACGGACCGACTCTTCGTGCCCGGCTGCTATGCAATCAAGCGCGGCCAACTCAAGGAAGGCGGCATGCTGCTCGAGCGCGCGGCGCACGCTTTGATGGCGCGCGGCGCGAAACGGCTGGTCCTCGCCTGCACCGAAGTGCCGGTCGGGCTCGAGCATATCGGCTCGGCGGTGCTGCCGCTGTGCATCGATCCGACGCTGGAGCTGGCGCGCGCCTGCATCGCCCATTGGAATGATCAAGGGCCTATGTGACATGGCGTACCGAGCGGCGCGGCCAAGGCCGGCTAGACTTGCGTACGAGGATGAGAGAGCTGGAGAGTCGACATGAAATGGGAAGGCAATCGCGAAAGCGACAATGTGGAAGATCGGCGCGGCGCTGACGGCGGTGGCGGCGGGTTCGGCATCGGCGGCCGCTCGATCGGCATCGGCACCATCGCCATCGCGCTGGTCGCTTCCTATTTCTTCGGCGTCGATCCGCGCACCGTGATCGGCCTGCTCAATGGCGGCGGCCCGGCGCCGCAAACGACGCAGACCGCGCCACCGCCCAATCCGCAAACCGAAGACCGCGAGACCCGCTTCGTGCGCACCGTGCTGGCCGACACCGAAGACACCTGGAGCGCGATCTTCCAGAAGGCGGGGCAAAACTATGTGAAGCCAAGGCTGGTGATCTTCTCCGGCCGCACGCCAACCGCCTGCGGCACCGGCCAGACCGCGACCGGCCCGTTCTATTGCCCTGGCGATCAGAAGATCTATATCGATCTCAACTTCTTCCGGCTGATGCAGCAGCGCTTTCATGTATCCGGCGAATTCGCGCAAGCCTATGTGATCGCGCATGAAGTCGGACACCATGTGCAGACGCTGATGGGCATCATGAACCGGGTCGACGCGACGCGACAGCGTGCCAGCGAGCGCGAAGCCAATGCGCTGTCGGTGCGGGTCGAATTGCAGGCCGACTGCTTCGCAGGCGTCTGGGCGAAGAATGCGGACCGCGCCCGCAGCATACTCGAGCAGGGCGATGTGGAAACCGCGCTCAACGCCGCCACCGCGATTGGCGACGACGCTCTGCAGAAGCAGGCGCAGGGTTATGTGGTACCGGACTCGTTCACCCACGGCACCTCGGCCCAGCGGGTCCGCTGGTTCCGACGCGGTCTCGAAAGCGGTCAGGTCAATGCCTGCAATACCTTCGAGGCGACATCGCTCTGATTTCTAGGGAGACGGCTCGCACGCCGTCGTTCGCATCGTTCCCGCACGATCGTTCCAAATTTCAGGATGGTAATTTTCAGCCATCTTCACATCTTCTCGCTTTGTCGATGCCTCGCGCAAAGGCACGCCTTGCCACCCGGCACATACACGAGAAGTTACTCCGGGTTATGACCTGCCTCATTAAAAATCGCTTCTCTACGGCTTGAGGCTGGGGATATCATAGTTACAACCGCGCCCGCCGCTAGGCCTGTTGCGCCCGCTTTTCGGATGCGCGGCTTTTCTCTGCCGTACCCCATGGAGACTTGAAATGGACGATGTCGTTATTGTTTCAGCATTGAGAACAGCGGTCGGCAAATTCGGCGGCACGCTTTCCAAGATTCCCGCCGCCGAACTCGGCGCCAGCGTGATCAAGGCATTGATCCAGCAAACCGGCGTCGATCCAGCCAGCATCAACGAAGCCATTCTCGGTCAGGTCCTGACCGCCGGCGTCGGTCAGAATCCGGCGCGACAGGCAGTCATCAAGAGCGGACTTCCCGACGCGATTCCCGCCTTCACCATCAACAAGGTCTGCGGCAGCGGACTGAAAGCGACTCATCTTGCCGCGCAGGCGATCAAGTGCGGTGACGCCGACATCATCATCGCTGGCGGCATGGAGAACATGAGCGCCGCGCCGCATGTGCTGAACAACTCGCGCGATGGCTTCCGCATGGGCGACGCGAAGCTGGTCGATACGATGATCGTCGACGGCCTCTGGGACGTTTATAACCAGTATCACATGGGCGTGACCGCCGAAAACGTCGCCAGGAAGTATGAGGTGTCGCGCCAGGAGCAGGACGAATTTGCGCTTGCATCGCAGGCCAAGGCCGAGGCGGCGCAGAAGGCAGGCAAGTTCAAGGATGAGATCGTTCCGCTCGAGATTCCGCACAAGAAGGGTTCCATCACCTTCGATGCCGACGAATATCCAAAGCACGGCACCACGCTCGAATCGCTCTCCGGTTTGCGTCCGGCATTCGCGAAAGACGGCACCGTGACTGCCGGCAATGCATCGGGCATCAATGACGGCGCGGCTGCAGTCATGATGATGTCCGCGAAAAGAGCCGAGCAGCTCGGCCTGAAACCGCTGGCGCGCATCCGCGCCTATGCTTCGGCTGGCCTCGATCCGTCGATCATGGGCATGGGTCCGGTGTCGGCTACGCGCCGCTGCCTGGAAAAGGCTGGCTGGACCCATGAAGATCTGGACCTGATGGAAATCAACGAAGCCTTCGCCGCGCAGGCGATCGCAGTCAATCGCCAGATGGGCTGGGACACCAGCAAGATCAATGTGAATGGCGGCGCGATTGCCATTGGCCATCCGATCGGCGCTTCGGGCTGCCGCATCCTTGTCACCCTGCTGCATGAAATGGTTCGCCGCGATGCCAAGCGCGGCCTGGCGAGCCTGTGCATCGGCGGCGGCATGGGCGTGGCGCTGGCAGTGGAACGGTAATCAACGCGAACGAATGAGCCCCGGCGTGTCATGCGCGCCGCGGGCGCACTACGAGGAGAGAGAGATGGCAGCACGAATTGCATTGATCACCGGCGGCATGGGCGGACTTGGTGAAGCGATCTGCATCAAGATGGCGGCGCTGGGTTATCAGGTGGTGACGACCTATTCGCCGGGCAACACCAAGTCCGCGGAATGGCTCAAGAGCATGGAAGACCAGGGATACAAGTTCCGCGCCTATCCGTGCGACGTGGGCGATTACGATTCAGCGCAGGCATGCATCGCGCAGATCACAGCCGACCTCGGCCCGGTCGACGTGCTGGTCAACAATGCCGGCATCACGCGCGACATGACCTTCAAGAAGATGGACAAGAGCGCCTGGGATGCGGTGATCCGTACCAACCTGGACTCGGTGTTCAACATGACCAAGCCGCTGTGCGATGGCATGGTCGAGCGCGGCTGGGGCCGCATCATCAACATCTCTTCGGTCAATGGGCAGAAAGGCGCGTTCGGCCAGACCAACTATTCGGCGGCCAAGGCCGGCATGCATGGCTTTACCAAGGCGCTGGCGCTGGAAGTGGCGCGGCGCGGCGTGACGGTGAACACGATTTCGCCGGGCTATATCGGCACGCGCATGGTCATGGCCATTCCGAGCGAGGTGCTGGAGTCGAAGATCATTCCGCAAATTCCGATGGCGCGCCTGGGCAAGCCGGAAGAAGTGGCCGGCCTGGTTGCCTATCTCGCCTCGGACGAGGCTGCCTTCCTCACCGGCGCCAACATTGCCATCAACGGCGGTCAGCACATGTTCTGAACGCAGCGCTTTGCGAAGAGGAGCCGCGCCGGATCGTTCCGGCGCGGCTTTTTTTCAGGGACAGAAGCTTTATCTGCGTTGCCTCAACACGGCTGTCGCGATCCATGCTTTATGGACAGCCGCTCGTTCATGCGTCAAGCTGGACGCCACGGCATCGGCGATGCCGGTTACCATTAACAATCAATAACGAAACAAAGGGGTTATCTTGGGCAAGCAAACAAAAGATCTCCAGAACCATGCACAGCTGAAGGAATTGATGACCGCAAGGCCGATGACGGCGGAACGGCACGCCGAAATCAACCGCAAGCGCATCCGCGCGCGGCGCATGCTCGAGGATGCGCGCGAGCTGCGCAACAATAAGCAAGAGCTGTTCTGATGCCTGAAGACGCGGCGCAGGCTTTTCATTGCGCCGGCATACTGCTTGCCGCAGGCAGTGGCACGCGCTTCGATCCTACCGGCAAGCGCAACAAGCTTTTGCAGGCGCTACCGCATGGCAAGCCGGTAGCGCTCCAGGCCGCAGAGGTGATGTGCGCGGCGCTTCCCCAAGTCATTGCGGTCCTGCGGCCGCGCAGCGATTCCCTCGCCGAGCAGCTTACAGCGGCCGGCTGCGACATCACCGTCTGTGCTGAAGCCGCATCAGGCATGGGTGCCTCGCTTGCGCATGCCATCGTGTATGCAGCGCATGCCGATGCCTGGATCATCGCGCTGGCCGACATGCCGCATATCCACCTCGCCACTGTGCAGCGTCTGGCCGCAGCACTTGCGGCGGGCGCGCAAATCGTCGCGCCGTTTTATCAAGGCAGGCGTGGCAATCCGGTCGGCTTCTCCCGCGTGCATCTCCCTGCCCTTCGCGCATTGTCCGGCGATGCCGGGGCACGCGCGCTGCTTGCCACGCATCCGGTGATGGCCATCGAAGTCGATGATCCGGGAGTGCTGCGCGATATCGATACGCCGCAGGATCTGCATCTATAAGGGCTCGGTTGTTTGCATGGGTTCCGGCTCGCATTGTTCGCCATCGATGGCCACGCGCTCAAACTCGGCAATAACCTGGCCGCCGAACAGCAGCAGCGCCGCCCCCAGCTCCAGGCTCAGCAGCACCACGATCGCCGTAGTCAGCGAACCATAAACCACGGCCACCTGCGACAGCGTGGACAGATACCAGAACAGCAGATGCCGCGTGATTTCCCATAACAGCGCCGCCGTCACGCCGCCCAGCAGCGCATGCGGCCATGACAGACGGCCGACCGGCATCACCATGTACAGGGAGGTCAGCAGCAGGATCTCGCCGAGCACGCCCAGCAGGTACAGCAGCACGCCGGATACGCCGTGCAGCGAGAACACGTAGCCGAACACTGCCACGTTCTCCTGCCCTACGCTCTGCAGCGCGCCGGCCACGACGGTCACGATCAGCAGGCCCATGCCGAGAAACAGGATGTAGCAGTAAGGCATGAGCGCCGATACCAGGAAATGCCGGCGCCGTATCGCGACGCGATGCACGAAGATTACCGACATCGCGTTCTCGAGCACAGTGAAGGCAAGCGAACTGAAGAACAGCATGGTGCCGAATACCAGCCAGCCGACCACGTCCCGATGCGCCATGAACTCGGCCAATTCCTGCAGGATCGCATGCGATTGGCTGGGCAACAGCCACTCGAGGTAGCGACCGAGCGTGGTCAGCAGTTCGCGTTCGTCGATCACATGCGACAGCGCGATCATGAACAGAATCAGCAAGGGCACGATGGAAAGCAGCGCATAGTAGGCCACTGCGCCGGCCAGGAGCAGCCCCTGGTTGGCCCGGAAGGCCTTGATGGTCTGCAGCATGAAGCGCCCCGGATTTCGGAGCACATAACGCGCCTGATGCGCAATCAGGCGCAGGCCGTCGGCTGGGCTGGGTTGAGGTGGCATGGCAGGCTAGGCGCGGCAACTTCCCCTGGTCGCTTCATTCCATTGCATGCACATGCTGCGCTTTCTCTATCTGCTTTGTCTGCATGATTGCTTCCCGTGGAAAGAAGAGTATGGCGGCATCGCCGCATGCCGGCTGGGATGATGGCTTCTGGCCTGGCTCAACCATAGGCGATCGCGCTAGCGGCTTCGGTTCGGCAACGCACGCAGCACGCAGGCGCATGGCCATGGCTTGTCGCGGACTAAGCTTCGTTCCTTTGCAAACCGTCGGCAAGGAATGATTCCACAACGTCGCTGTCTGACTTGGAGTTCGATGAGATTGAGGAGTTCGCGCATGACTACCAGCAAGAAAGGCAGCAAAGGCACCAAGGATCCGCAGGACACCGGCAAATACGGACACGATGACCGCTACTCGCAGGAAAGCCAGAGTCCTGCGCGTGAAGCGGAAGATGAAAAGACGCTCGATCATGCATTGAAAGCGACGTTCCCGGCCAGCGATCCGGTGGCCGAGTGCATGCCCAAGGAAGAGGTATCCGCGAAGGAGCAGGCCGAGGAAGGCCTGATCGACAGCGCCGTGGAAATGACTTTCCCCGCGAGCGATCCGGTCTCACTGGATCCGAACAGCATTACCCGCATCGAAAAGGCGCCGGAGCCGATCAATGCGCATGAGGATCATCAGAACCGCTCGCTGGACACCAAGGCATCGAGCCCGGCCCTGGACAAGGAGATCGAGCAGGCCAAAGCGAAGAAAGGCGGCAAGGGCAAATCTTCCTGAGCGGGGCTTGCAGCGCAGGCCGGCTAGCGCCGGCCGGCATTGGTCTCTTTCAGCGCCGGAATCTTGCGTTCTTGCACAGCGCTTGTCCATTCCGTCATAATGTCCGCCCACATCGACCCTCCCCTTCTGGAATCACCCATGCGAGTATTCAATTTCAGCGCCGGACCGGCGGTGCTGCCGGAACAGGTATTGCGGCGCGCCGCGGATGAAATGCTGGATTGGCACGGCAGCGGCATGTCGGTCATGGAAATGAGCCATCGCGGCAAGGAATTCATCAGCATCGCTCAGAAGACCGAGGCCGATTTGCGTACGCTGATGGCCATTCCCGACAACTATCGTGTGCTGTTCCTGCAGGGCGGCGCCATGGCCGAGAATGCGCTGATTCCGATGAACCTGCTGGGGGACAAGACCGGCGCCGATTATGTGAATACCGGCGAGTGGTCGAAGAAGTCGATCAAGGAAGCGAAGAAGTATTGCAAGGTCAATGTCGCCGCCAGCGCCGAGGACCGCGATTTCACCTATGTGCCGCCGCAGTCTGTATGGAAGCTCGATCCGAACGCGGCCTATGTGCACATCTGCACGAATGAAACCATAGGCGGCGTCGAATACCACTGGGTGCCGGACACCGGCGCTGTGCCGCTGGTGGCGGACATGTCCTCGCATATCCTGTCGCGGGTGGTGGATGTGTCGAAGTACGGCGTGATCTATGGCGGCGCGCAGAAGAACATCGGCCCGGCCGGCGTGACACTGGTGATCGTGCGCGAAGACTTGCTCGGTCGCGCGCTGGCCATTACGCCTTCTGCCTTCGACTGGAAACTGCAGGCGGAAAACGATTCAATGCTCAACACGCCGCCGACCTATGGCATTTACATCGCCGGCCTGGTGTTCGAGTGGCTGCTGGAACAGGGCGGACTGGCCTCGATGGAGCAGAAGAACATCGCCAAGGCGAATCTGCTGTACGACTATCTGGACCAGACCGCGTTCTACAGTAACCCGGTGGCAAAGGCAGACCGCTCGCGCATGAACATCCCGTTCCGCCTCGCTGATACCAGCCTGGATGATGCCTTCCTGCAGGGCGCACAGGAACGCGGCATGGTGCAATTGAAAGGCCATCGCTCGGTCGGCGGCATGCGCGCATCGATCTACAATGCGATGCCGATCGAAGGTGTGCAGCGGCTGGTGGAATACATGAAGGAATTCGAGCGCAGCCACGGTTGAAGCGGGTAGCCGCGCGGAAGTGAAAAGGCCAGGCATCATGCCTGGCCTTTTCATTTTGCCTGCTTACTTCTGCCTGGCTGGCTCAAGCGGTACGAGCGGAATCCGCTCCTCGGTGGGAATCAGTTCGGTCCAGCGATTGATTTCCTGCTCCAGGCAATCAATATCGCTGACCAGAAGCTTGCCGCCGGTGATGCCGGCCAGCTCGGCGTCGTCCAGGCGGCGATTATCCCGATTTGCGATCAGTGTGGATTTGCGCATTTCTTTGCTCCATTGCTTGATTCAATGATTGAATGGGCTCAAACCTTTTTTCGGTACACCCGGCCGCTGCGTAACCGCCCTCCCCTGAAACGTTCCCGGCTTCATGCTTCTCCGCAAGACCACTCTGCGGCTACACTACGCGCATTCCGGCTACCCGCATGCGCTCCATGACCCTTTCCCCGCTCGACTGGCTGGCCCTCGCCTGGTTCCTCGTGATGTGGATCGCTTATGACCGCTTCGCCGAACTGCGCGCCCGTAGTCATCCGAGCATGTTGCACCGGGTGAATCTGGCGCGGCGCGACTGGATGTATCAGCTGACCTTCCGCGAAAACCGCATTGCCGATGTGGCGCTGATGGCGAATCTGTCTTCCTCTCCAACGTTTTTCGCTTCCACCACGATGATTGTCATCGGCGGCCTGTTTGCCATGCTCGGCACTACCAGCAAGGTGGTGCACGTGGTGCAGGAGATTCCATTCGCCGTCGATGTGCCGGAGGAAGTCTGGAACGTGAAGATCATCGTCATGGTGTGCATATTCGTGTTCACCTTCTTCCGTTTCACCTGGGCGCTGAGGCAATTCAATTTCTGCTCGATCATGATCGGCTCGGCGCCCAACATGCAGGATTTCCTGAAGCTGCCGGAATCGGCCCGCATTGATTTCGCCAACCGCACCGGCAAGCTGGTCGCGCTGGCCGGCGAGAGTTTCAACGATGGCTTGCGCGGCTATTACTTCGCCATTGCCGCATTGACCTGGTTCGTGCAGCCGCTGGCTTACATGCTGGCAACTTCGGTCGTGGTGCTGATCCTGTACTTTCGGGAATTCCATTCCAGCGCGCTGCGCGCCATGACCGATGGCGCTTGAACGCAAGCTTTTCGCTTTTGCGCCATGCGATGTGCGGGCGGCTGGCGTAAGTTACGGTTTTCATTATTCCAACGACTATTTCCATGACGCCAGCCGCATCCCATCTCGATGACAACGCCCTGCTCGAACTGCTGATCCTGCTCAGGCAACATGGCTATCGCCACATTACTGTTACGCCGGCGACCCATGCGCGCGTGCTGGCGCAGCGAAGCAATGCGCGCAGCCTGGCTGATGTCTTTGGCTGGAACATGACTTTCGCGCCGCAAGTGTTGCCTGAGGAAATACTGGCCGTGATGCGACGCGCCGGCATCCTGCTGGAACGGGATGGCCTGGCGAAGAGTCTGCTGCGGGTATCGAGTCTGGATGATGCGCTGCTGTTGCACTCGGGGTATCCAACCGAAGCCGAGGACGCTGTCTTTTTCGGTCCCGATACCTATCGTTTCGTGCGCTTCATGCAGGATGCGGTGGAGAGGCATCCGCTGCCGCCGCAAGCGCGCATCCTGGACATCGGCTGCGGCAGCGGCGCTGGCGGCTTGGCCTTGGCCAGGCATGGCGCCCGCCCGGTACTAAACGATATCAATCCACTGGCCTTGCGACTGGCCGCGGTGAATGCGCGCGCGGCGGGCATTGCGGCGGAATTTCTCGAGGGCGATGGCACTGCCGATCGTGGTGGCGAATTCGATTGCATCATCGCCAATCCGCCGTACCTGGTGGACGCGTCGGAACGCACTTACCGGCATGGCGGCAGCCGGCTGGGGCGTGAACTCAGCGTACGCATCGCCGAATCGGCGCTGCGCCGCCTTGCGCCGGGCGGGCGCCTGCTGCTCTACACAGGCGTGGCAATCGTCGATGGCGTGGATGGTTTTCTGGAAGAGATGCGCATGCTGCTCGACGAGGCCGGCTGTGCATGGCGCTATACGGAAATTGATCCGGATGTATTTGGCGAGGAACTGGAGCAAGCGGCGTATCACGATGCGGATCGCATCGCCGCGGTGGGCCTGGAAGCCGTCCGCGCGCAGCGTTGCGCAGTCATGGGCTAACGCCCACGCCAGCCGCCGCTCCCATGACGCGGCGCCGGCATGGCGCCGCCGCCCCATCCGCCTCCGCTGCCATGACCTTGCCATCCACCTCCGCCACCATGACCTTGCCAGCCGCCTCCGCCACCGTGACCTTGCCAACCGCCTCCGCCACCGTGACCTTGCCAACCGCCTCCATGGCCATGCCCCCAACCGGAACTGTAACCAAAGCCAAGTCCAAAAACCGGAGGCGCATAGACGGGCGGTGCGGCATAAACTGGCGCGGGGTAGACAGGCGCACCATATACCGGAGCAGCGGAATAAGCTGCGCCGTCGTAGTACGGATAGCCGCTGTCATAAACAGCGCATCCGTTAAGCGCGGCGCACACTGCCAGTGGCAGCAGCAGGCGTTTCATTGCGGTCCTCGCGCAAAAGTCCATGATGCTTTGAGCGGGCTGACGCTGAAAAGTGTCGGCTTATTACGCCTGCTTACATTTTCCTGACTTAGTGGTGATGATGCGTCCAGGACCCAAGCGGCGATTCCAGGAAAGCAGCAACTGCTTCCTTATCGCCAGTAGCGTGGCGCATGACTTCGCCGCATTTGCAGATGCCTTGATAAGGCTGGATATGCGAGCACGCGGAAACCTGCTGCAAGCGAACCTGCACCGGTTTTCCACACTGCTTGCATTTGAAGGTCAGGAAGCGAGCGGGTTTGGCAGCCATGTTTTTATCTATGCGAAAGGTAAAGGCAGGCATGATACGCGAGCCTGCCGCACACCGGCGGCGCTTCACGCAAGCGCGAGTCGCCATAAGGAAGTGGTTTCCCGGCTTCTTGCTGCATGCAGCGGGTCGTCCGGATCGACGGCTTTCGGGTGATGGGGCTTGGTGTCCATGCGCGCGACAATCCGCAAGCCGGCGTTCCGGATCCACTCCAGCAGATCATCACGGCTGCGCAGTTCAAGATGCTCGGCCAGGTCGGACAGAATGAGCCAGGCCTCTCCGCCCGGCTCAAGGTGTGCAGCCACGCCGCCGAGAAAGCCGCGCAGCATGCGACTATCCGGATCGTACACCGCATGCTCGAGCGGAGAGCTGGGCTTCGCCGGCAACCATGGCGGATTGCAGACGATCAAAGGCGCTCGTCCTTCAGGAAACAGGTCGGCTTGCCGCAGTTCAATGCGCGCTGACAAACCCAGTCGGTCTATGTTCTCCCGGGCGCAAACGAGCGCGCGCGCATCCTGATCGGTGGCAACGACATGCGCCACGCCGCGCCGCGCCAGTACCGCGCTGAGTACACCCGTGCCAACGCCAACATCGAAAGCCAATGCGGTTGACGGCAGCGGCGCATCGGCAACCAGGCGCACATACTCGCCGCGCACAGGAGAAAACACGCCGTAATGCGGATGAATGCGCTCGCCGCCGAGCGCTGCTATCGGTACGCCCTTGCGCCGCCACTCATGGGCGCCGATCAAGCCCTGCAATTCGCGCAGGGAAGTGATATAGGGTTCGTTCGCCGTGCCATAAACCTCTTCGCAGGCCCCGCTGACTTCTGGTGCGCGGCGCAAGGGTATGCGGTGTCCGGCTTCGAACGGAATCAGCAACATGCCCAGCGTTCGGGCACGCTGCGCTTGCCCCTGTCGATGCTGATTGAAAGCGTCACGTGCTGTCGCCGCCGGCTTGCGCACCCGGCGCTCGGTCCGGCGTGCCATGGCCTGCAGCAATTGCCTGGCATTCTGAAAATCGCCGCGCCAGAGCAGCGCGGTACCTTCCGAAGCCAGGCGAAAAGCTGCGTCAGCCTTCATGCGATCGTCCGCAATCACGATGCGCTTCGGCGGCGGATTACCGGCCTGCGAACGCCAGCGCGCAGTATGTTCGGCATCGGCTTCGGTCCATCGGACCAGGGGAAACTCTTGTTGCATCGATATGAATGAAAACGCGCTCGCTGCGAAAACCGCCATGGTAGCCGGTCGCAGCCGCTCTGGCGAGGCGCGACATGTTGGAACGCCCTGTTTGAATTGGCGCCTGAGCACAGCGCCCTGCACAGCGAGCGTCAGCCCGCGCTTGCGAGCAAGGCGAAATTTGCCCTGATATGCGGATTTTTCGACAAGACAGTAACGCAGACATCCGGAAACTCTGCTTTAAGCTTCCTGAGAATACCAAGGAGCTGCACGGCGGCAAGTTCTTCACTTAGCATTGCACCGAAGCGCTTTTCGAGCGACGGCAATGTAAGGAACCGGCAATCATTTTCGCGTGCAGCCACAAATGCAGCGCGATAGGACGCGGCGATGTCATTTGTGATTCCCTGTATTGCAGCGGCGTCCGCCGATTCCAATTTCGATGCATTTCCCTGCCTGGAAGCTCGCGTTTTCTCTTGATCGGGACCTTCGGAAACGTTGTCCGAGAAAAAATAGCACTTCGAGAAAGCATCCTGCGCGAGGCGTTTTCGTGGTTGAACTCTTTCCATATTTGGGTCGGCGCTGAAACGTGCGCCTGCTTCACTTAAAATCTTGCGTGACCTTTTGCCAGCCAGATCGAGAATTTCCGGCGTCATCATGATCATTCCTTCCAATGCCAGGTCTGCCTCATGCAAACGACTCCTGAATTGAGGAACAGGCTTCCCTTTTTCAGTGAGTGGGCTAGTCGGGTACTGTCTCTGATATTTTTCGAGAGCGGCGGCGGTTCGCTGGCAAGTCGTTCTTATTTCCAACCTGAGGTCCTTGTTCGCTTTCAAATGTGCATATACCGGACGCAGCATGGCGCTGAGATATTGATCGATCGTCTTATCGTCATAATGGAACAAGGGCGTCAAGACAATCGGGCGCCCATTTGCCACCGCATCATCAATGATCTGCTTATAAATGGAGGCGATTCCAGCAAGATGTTTCCTGAAATTTTTCCTGTTCGGATCACTTTCAGCATGAGGAGCAAGATAAGCAATATTGTCGCCGCTTTCTATAACCGTGACCTTGCCGTTCTGAATGCTTCGAGGACCCTGAGGAATTTGTCTTCCCCTTCTTTGTAGCCACGCGCGACATTCCTTTGTCATTGCGAAATGGTCATCAGTATTTCGCATCAGTACCGCGACCGAAGGATGCAAGTCCTGTACGTCCAGATCTGTCATATGCTTTACTTCGATTGCCTTGATGGACCGCGCTCTCGATGGACGGTAGTTACCGCTCGGCTCCGCAACAGGTAGTGCCTTATTGGGCACCGCACTGGTATCACGGCTTGTCTGCCGCTGTTTTGCTTGCCCCACAAATCTCGCTACTGTGCCAGCCGCCTTCGAAAGAGCGGGCTTTCCTCCATTTCGATTTGACCTTGCGAACGGCGCAATGGATTCGAACATGGATTGCAAAGAGAACTTATTTACTAGTGACTTCTGCTTTTCGTGAAGGCTCGCGTTCGGAAATACAGAGCACGGCACAACTGAAGAATAAGTTACGACAATGTCGCCCGGTTCACCAGCATGGTTGGATGAGTTATCTTTTCTACAGGCCTTTTCAGTCGATACGTTTCCAACGGCGACACTTTCCGAAATTGTGCCTTTTTCCATGTACGACTTAACACTTCTATCTGGCGAGGACAATTTATAATCAAACAGTATTTTTTTACATAAAGATGAATCCTTACGATCCACATTCTTCTCTTCAATCAACTTGCCTGGTGTGCCGTAAGGATAGTCCGGGTCATCGAGTTTCAACTGACGTCGACACAATATTTCCCCTAGGCCTTTTCCTGGAAGCAAGTGCTGTAGACTATCTATTTCACTATCAAAATCTTTTTTTTGATCTATGTTCAAAAAATGGAACCCAGCTTTAATTGCTTCTCGAGCATTTTTACGTTGCTCATCCTGGTAATACCAGTTAATTATCTTCTGAAGAAAACTTTCCGTGCCATCTCTTTTAAATAAATAATAAGTGACACATTCATTGCCATTGGCATCTATTTCCCGCTTCGTCATTGCCCGGAGAGAATACTTTTTCTCCTGCGAATTTGCGTTGACTAAAAAATCCTGCAGATCCGCTTAGAACTTTTCGATTTCACAGAAAAAATTCGAACGGATTGGCCTATCGAAGTATGTTGAAGGCATGGAAGTTCTTCCTATGTGTCAACGGGCGCACCAAGAACTTGCTAATTGCAACATCTTTTCTCGTGCCAACTTTTACCTTTTGTGAAACACATCGACCGGATGAGGTTCCTTTGGCGAAGTGGTGGTGCGGGGCGTATCCGTGCTAGTCAAGACAAGCGCATCGTCCGAAAGGCAATGACGACATCTTCCCATGCCATGCGAGCTAAAATGCCGTCTACATTTCGACATGGACTTCATGTCCATCGTCGCGCTTATCAGATCACGCTCATGACCTCGTTTTCCAAAGCATTCAAGCCACGCCGCAGCAAAACCGTCTCGGGTCTTACCTTGATCGAGTTGCTTGTGGCCATTACCGTGCTAGCAGTCGTCGCCGTTCTTGGCTGGCGAGGCTTGGATGGCATCGTCCGCAGCCGCGTTGCACTGACTCAAGAGATGGAACGCACGCGCGGGATACAAATCGCCTTCGCCCAGATGCAAAGGGATGCGGCGAATTTAGCGTCGCAAGACTTACTGCCGAATCGTCCACCACTGAGTGCTGGCGGAGGGCGATTGCTGTTTATCAGGAAAGTGTTCGCCGAAAACCAGACACTGCGCCTACAAGTTGTTAGTTATCGAATAAGCAATGGAATACTTTATCGAAGAGAATCGATTCCGACTCGGGATCTCGCCACGATTGATCTGGCATGGCAAGCAGGCGGAGTAACGAATAACGAACAGGAAGTCGCACTTGAAAACGGCGTCAGTCAAATGAGTTTGCGTTTCTGGCAAAGCAACGCTAACGCTTGGCAAACTGTTGATATCAACTCGCCACAAATATTTCCATCAGTAGCGAGCTCTCCTCCTGCACAGGTTACGCAAGCGATTACACCCGGCAACCTCAACAATCCTAGCCAGCCGATTACTGGGCTGGAGGTTACGCTGCAGATGGCGCGCGCGGCGGATGCAAGAATGGTTAAGGTTTTTCTTTTAGGCGCGAGTTGAGAGACGAGGCTTGTGGCCGGCGGACACAGCGGCGATGTCGTGCTGGCCGCGAGCTAGAAAACCGCCTTGGCATGATACTAAAGGCGCTGGAGGAAATCGAAGGACTTAGTGATCAGAGCTTAAAGTGTATTGCCGAGAGCATCACGACGTTAGCTGCCGAGCTGGAATCCGTGCCGCGAGCGGCAACGGCGTGCAGCGCACAAAGCATTGGCATGCGGGAGAGCAGCGTGAAAACGATAAAGCGAGACGACATCGCCTTCATGCCTAGCGCGGTTGTCGAATTAATGTAGGGTATAACCGCAGAGCTGGAACCAGCTTTTGGCATCGGACTCGGTAATGTGGTCAATAGCTTGTTTGAGCGCCTCGTCGAGGGCGGTGCGCGTGCGGGCTTTGGCTTTTCGCAGACTGGCTTTGAGCTTGGACCAACAGCTTTCGATGGGCGAGTAATCCGGCGAGTATGGCGGCAAGTAAAGCAGAGTCGCTCCAGCAGCTTCAATGGCCTCCCGGATGCCGCTGACCTTATGCGTGCTGAGATTGTCCATGATGACGATATCGCCAGGCACCAGCGTGGGCACCAGCACCTGCTCCACATAGGCCCGGAACACCGCCGTATCGGTGGCGCCATCCACCGACATGACGGCATCGAGCCCGGTACAGGACAGCGCGAGCTAATGTCAATTCTGGTGTATGGCCGGTCTGAAGCATAGGAATATCAGGCGGCGAGTTTCTGTTGTTCCGGCGGATTGTCTTGCACCGGGATGCCATCCCTGAACGGCACGCCATCCAGCAAC